>NC_016642.1:1437500-2707037 GCF_000236645.1 Pseudovibrio sp. FO-BEG1 | reverse complement strand
ATTGTTGATCACAACACCCACTGTGGTGCTGTTGTCGATGGTGATGATGTGCGTGTCGTTCACATCCACATCGGTGAAGTCAGCGTTGATGATGACCACGTTGTTGTTCTGAATGATCGTGACATCGATGTCGTTAACCACCGGCGCGTCATTGGTGCCGTTGATGGTCACCGTCACGGTCTTGGTGATCACACCGCCATTGCCATCATTGATGGTGTAGGTGAAGGTGTCTGTTGCAGTCTCGCCGACACCTAGGTGGATGAACGCATCACCACAATCATAAGAGAATGTGCCATCGCCATTGTTGATCACAACACCCACTGTGGTGCTGTTGTCGATGGTGATGATGTGCGTGTCGTTCACATCCACATCGGTGAAGTCAGCGTTGATGATGACCACGTTGTTGTTCTGAATGATCGTGACATCGATGTCGTTAACCACCGGCGCGTCATTGGTGCCGTTGATGGTCACCGTCACGGTCTTGGTGATCACACCGCCATTGCCATCATTGATGGTGTAGGTGAAGGTGTCTGTTGCAGTCTCGCCGACACCTAGGTGGATGAACGCATCACCACAATCATAAGAGAATGTGCCATCGCCATTGTTGATCACAACACCCACTGTGGTGCTGTTGTCGATGGTGATGATGTGCGTGTCGTTCACATCCACATCGGTGAAGTCAGCGTTGATGATGACCACGTTGTTGTTCTGAACGATCGTGACATCGATGTCGTTGACCACCGGCGCGTCATTGGTGCCGTTGATGGTCACCGTCACGGTCTTGGTGATCACGCCGCCATTGCCATCATTGATGGTGTAGGTGAAGGTGTCTGTTGCAGTCTCACCTGCTCCTAAGTCATCAAACTGGCCGTTCGGATCATAGTGGAACTTTCCTTCCACCAAAGTCACTTCACCGGCTGTTTCCGCAGCATCAAATGTAATTGTATGTGTATCGGAATGGTCAGGATCTACAAAGTCAGGTGAAATCTCTAGAGGGCTGTCCTCAGAAGTAGATGCTGCAATATCTGATACGACTGGGGCATCATTGGTGCCAACGACAGTTACAACTACAGGGTGTGTAGCCGTGCCGCCGGCTGTATCTGTAAGCTCTACAGTGAAGGTAAGTTTAACCTGCTCATCTGTAGCCAGATAGTCAAACACTGTTGACGCTGCCTCGAATGTCAGGTTGATACGGCCATCCACACTGCCTTCTGAAGAAGTAACACCTGTCACCTTAAGCAGTTCAGTAAGCTCAGAGTTACTTAGAGAAGAAAGCCCGGTAGCAACACCGGTGAAACTGACGGACGAAACTGTCGCGCTGTGATCTGCATCGGTTATATCCGCATCAGAAAATGCCAGTTCTAAACTGTCTGTAATTATTGAGTTATCAGTGCTCTCCAAAAGGGCTAATTCATTGGAAAGATGAACATAGTTTCCAAGAATATCCCGTTTAAAAGCGTAGACTGAACCTGCATCATAGGCAACATCATCATTACCTGGCGCACCGATATAGATCGTTCCATCTTCACCAATAGATACATTCCGACCAAAAGCGTCGTCTGAAGCTGCATCAGGAGCGATAAGTTTAGTTGAAGTATATCCACCATCTCCATTTGGCGTAAATACGAGTGCAAGTCCCTCAGTGTTGACACTAGGTGCGGTTCCTACAACGATAACACCATCATTTCCAATCGCGATTGAGGTGCCGGCTTTATCTAGTAATGTGGCGTCGTCTACTGATAACTCGATAGGATCACCATATGTTCCATCTTCATTCGGGATGTAGACAAATGCAGAGCCTGTATCAAAGAGGTCAGCATCGGCGCCTTTTGCACCAACAACAATCACACCTTGATCATTAACACTTACAGAGCTGCCAAACTGATCACCAGAGACACCATCTGGCAACAGAAGTTTAGTCGGCGCATCATAAAGCCCTTCAGCATTTTCCTTATAAATATAAACAGCTCCACTCAGCTGTCCGTTATCATCATCACCAGGAGCTCCGACCACCAGAAGTCCAGTATTGCTGGTATTTACGGACTGCCCAAAGAGTGCGCCAACTGCTGCATCCGGTGCTTCCAAGCGCTGAAGAACGTATTCTCCATCAGCATTTTGTTTGAAAACTTGAACGACGCCAGAAGGTTGCATCTCGCTATTCGCAGAATAAGGTGCGCCAGTTACGATTACGCCATCGTTTGTTATCGCAACAGAGCTTCCAAGTGCACCTACACCAGTATTTGCATCGGTTAGCTTGACCGGTTCTCCGTAAGAGCCATTTTCATCCGGGAGATAAACGTATAGCGCACCACCCGCACCATCGGCTTTTTCTCCGACGACAACAACACCTTGATCGTTGATCGCGACGGAAGCACCAAACTTGTCAGGTGTGGCGCCAGCTGGAAGCTTCAGTTTCGTTTCAACATAACCACCTTGGCCGTCAGGCTGGCGAACCATAACAGAACCATTACTTGGTCCAAGCTCATTAGGTGCACCAACAACTAAAGTGCCGTCAGCATTCACCGCAATAGCAGTACCAAACCCGTCTAGGAACGAGCCATTCCCATCAAGCAAAAGCTCTGATGAGGTAATCGCCTCAACAGGACCGAAGACAGGTGCATTATTGGAAGAAACAGAATCAGACATGCCAACCTCAGAAAACTAAAAAATTTCCGAGACGCTTTCACGAAGAAAGCCCGGCATCAAATATGATTTAATTCTCAATTTATATAAGATTAATATAATCACATCTATAGATTAGCTCGATTAAATATTATTATATCAAGAAAACAATCCCAACATGCATATTGCATTGTATATTACTATTGAAACAAAACTTACATGAATTAACTTAGTTCAATTCATCTATTTTTTTTCAATTTCTAGTTGAAATAATAGTGCAAACAATCATGACACTAGATTATGTGTCACAACCATATACGTAAAAGGATCTCAGTTTGATTTCAGTCATCCTACAACACAACAATGTGGGATGTGAGTGACTGGGGGATCTGGTAGGGTTTGGGGAGTGGTTTGGATGAAGATGAGGGATTGAGATATGGGTGGTGTGGTGCAGTCGGATCAGGGGCGGTCGGTGCAGGAGGTGGTGATCATCTGCCTTCGGGTTCTGATCGGGCTTGGGTTTATGGTGTTCAGTGCCTACGTGTTTTATGAGGCGGCGCTTGCGCTTTATAAGCTGGATCTGGTGCGGATGGTTGGTGCGTATTTCCTGTTTTTCTGCACTGTTGGACTTGGACCGTTTTTCTGGCCATTCTCCTGGCCGTTTGGAGACGACCATTAGAGCATGAAGGCTTGTTGCCTCCTGCTCTTACCAGATCATCAGTGAGCATCTCGGTCTTATGACGTGGAGATGCTCTTGTTTTATCACGCTTCAGCTTCTTCTTTTACGGCGTGCTCTACGCCCCAATCGCGCAGGGCCATGATGATTGGGCGGAGGGTTTCTCCTTTGGGTGTGAGGGAGTACTCCACGTGAGGTGGGACGACCGCGAAGACTTTTCTTGAGACGAGACCATCTGTTTCCAGCTCGCGCAACTGTTTGGTCAGCATGCGCTGTGTGACTGTTCCCACTTGCTTTTTCAGCTCGCCAAAGCGCTGGGTGCCTTCCATCAGATGGAAGAGGATGACACCTTTCCATTTACCGCCAATCAGCTCCAAGGCTGCTTCTACCGGACAGCCCTGACTGCAGTCATAGTTTTCAAAACGCTGGTTCTTATCGGTCATTGTCTCACCATAGTATACAATCTGTACCTATAGGCCAAAATTGTGCGTACTTGTTATTGGTATAGCGACTATATAGGTTCTCTGTGACGAAAACAAAAGAGAGGATCACTCCCATGACCCTGACCATTGTCGCAAACATTCATGCAGCCAAAGGCAAAGAAGATCTTGTGAAGGTTGAGCTTGAAAAGCTGATTGATATCACCCGCGCTGAAGCCGGCTGCCTGCAGTATGACCTGCACGTGGACAACGAAAACCCTGGCCACTTCATGTTCTATGAGAACTGGGAGAACCGTGAGCTGTGGCAGGAGCACATGAATGCACCACATCTGGCTGCTTATATGGTGGCAACAGAAGGTGCTGTTGATGAGTTCACCGTGAACGAAATGTCCCGCATCTAACAGCTTGCCTCTCCGTTTTGCAGAGTCTTCCCACTTCTGAGAAGGCTCTGCAAAAATTTAGGGGCCGTTTTGCATGCCCTATTCGCACGGTGTCTAATCGCAATCATTTCCGCAGGTTAGACTTTGTTACGTGCCTTTTGCATTTATCGTTCTTTCCTCCCCTTCTGGTCTTTTTGCCCTTCTCATAAAATTTTAAGCTTGAAATATTCACCTTCGCAGATATCATTGTTTTAAGTTTAAAAAAGAATCTATCCAGAACAGATAAATAGTTATCTCGCAGATGCGAGATGAATTCAATTCGCATCGCCTGAATGCCTAGTATTTCCATGTATTCATGACGGAAGAGATGCGAAGATAGATTGATAAATTTTCAAAATAAATAATCAGAGCTAAGCAGCCACTTTATTCTATTGAGGAGGAGGGAATTTATGTCTGATCAAGTCTTGACGCCAGAAGGTGCTTTGCAGGGTGTGACGCTTGTGGGGGAAGGCATTAATGACAACACCAGCTGGAATGTTGTTGGCCATACATACACACCTAAAGTGCTGACTGAAAACGTGTTTATCTGGCATGCGGCCATACCGGACGGGACATTTGTGCCGCCGCATATTCATCCGACACAGGATGAATGGATCACGGTGCTGACGGGTGAGCTTGAGGTGGAGTTTGGAGAGGCCTGCCATAAAGCCAGCCCGGGAGATACGATCAGAATGCCGCGTGGAATTGCGCATGGGATCTTCAACCGTTCCGGCGACGAAGCGACCTGCGTGTTCGGTGTGGCCCCTTCCCGCAAGCTCTATGATCTGTTTGAGGCTTTGGACGGCGTGACAGATCCGGAAGAGCTTGTGCGCATCTCTGCCCTTCATGAAGTCGACTTCCTTCCGCCACCTGCTGAATAAGGGTGGCTGACATGGTGAAGAAGAAGAAAGTTGCTGTCATTGGCGGCGGCGTGAGCGGTCTTGCGGCTGCGAAAGCCTTTGACGAGCGTGGGCACCGGGTGTTCGGGTATGAGCGCACGCATGATTTCGGTGGGGTCTGGGAGCTTTCCAGATCCTATCCGGGGGTGCAGACGCAGTCTCCAAAAGATCTGTATTGCTATACGGATCTGCCCATGCCCGATGAGTATCCGGAATGGCCTAAAGGGCCGCAGGTGCATGCCTACCTGCATTCCTACGCCCTCAAACATAAGCTGCATCGGCTGTTTCAGCTGAACACCTCGGTGCTTTCCATGGACCGGCGGGAGGACGGACAGCCGGGATGGACACTGACACTGGATGCAGCGGGCAAGGTTCGCAAGGAAGACTTTGACTTTGTTGTTATTTCAACGGGCCAGTTTTCTGAGAAGAACATCATTAGTCATCCCGGACAGGAGGCGTTTGAGGCGCAGGGCGGTGCTGTTATGCACTCCTCCGACTACACTGATCCTTCCCGTGCCCAAGGCAAACGGGTGGTGGTGCTGGGCGGTTCTAAATCAGCGACTGATGTGGCGGTGAACGCGGCGCAAAATGGAGCGTCACAAGTAACATTGGTGTATCGTGAGCCCGTGTGGCGGGTGCCTTACTTTGTGGGCGGCATCAACTTCAAGCGGTTGCTTTACATGCGGGCACAGGAGCTGCAGTTCAACAGCTGGGGCCGAAACCCATTGCAAAAGGCGATGGCTACGCTGGCCAAGCCGTTCATCTGGGCGAACTTCCGCGGGCTTGAGACGCTGTTGAAGCTTCAGTTGGGGCTGAAGAAGTGGGATATGGTGCCGAAGGTGCCTATTGAGAAGGACATCTCCTGCTCTATTCCCATCGTTACACCCGGTCTGTTTGAGGGGTTCAAGAGCGGCAAGATCAAGCCGGTTCAGGGCACCATTGATCATTATGAAGGTGATCAGGCCGTGTTGACGACGGGTGATAAGGTTGGCTGCGACGTGTCCGTGTTGGCCGTTGGCTGGAAGCTGGGCATTCCATACTTGGCAGAGGAGTATCGTAACAAGCTGATTGAAGATGACGGGCAATATCGCACTTACCGTCTTTCTGTGAACCCTGACCTGCCAGAGATGGGATTTGTGGGCTTCAACTCCAGCTTCTGTACGGTGCTTTCAGCCGAGATGATCGCCAACTGGCTGGTGCGGTATGCAGATGGGCAGTTGGCCAACCAGCCATCCGACACGCAGATGCGTCAGAACATTGACGAGATGCTGGATTGGCGACGGGATGACCGGCCTGCGGCGCAGGTTTATGGCGGGCTGTGTTCTGCTCCGTTCCACTTCAAGCACTTTGATGAGTTGCTGCAGGACATTGGAGCTGCCAAGCGCAAGCGCAGTAATCCGCTGGCTGAGCAGTTCTCCTACCCCAATGCGCAGGCCTATGGGTCTTACCTAAAGTCAGCTCCGCAGTATTTTGCGCAATAACAAGATCGTGAGAGACCGTCATCCGTTAAGCCTGCAGCGGCAAATGGCTGTTTCTCACGGCTAAAGCCTAAATGGTTCTCTTGCGCCTTGTGCTTCGCGGAAGGTGCTGGAGAACCTCTTATAAACGGTGGTGGGCCGAGTTTTAATCAAACCGGTGTCAACATGACAATGCTGGCATAACCATCGTGAACTTTGTGAACACGCCACGAGACATTTTATCGATTATTTTAAAGCCCATGCAATGCGCCCCCGACATTGTTCAGAGATGAAGTCGTATGGTCATCTTTCTGAGGAGTGTGTCTATGCTGGGTGGAGCACAACAACAACCTGAGGGATCAGGAAATCAAGACGAGCTGAGCTGGGCGAAACGCGTTTTTCAGGAGCTGAGCATCAAATTTCCTGATGATGTGCAGCAGGCTGCGCAGATTCTAGCCAGCGTCCCCAAAGACGACAAGCTCACCGTTGCCGACAACAAGGCCGTTGAAGCGTCGATCGCACAGATCGCCTCTGAAAGTAAGGCCGCTCACAAGACAGCTGACAGCCTGATCAAGAGCATCGTGACCGTGTTCACGCGCCTTGAGGGAGATGACGAGCTGAAAGGCACGTTGGATGCCATGAACGCTTATACGGGTGATAACCCGAAATATGGTGTTGTGGGACAGCTGGGTGCCGGTGGTTTCACCAAGATTGTCGACAGTGCCAAGAAGGGCAAGGAAGACAACGATATTACGATCCGTGAAAAAGGCACCGCTTACTTCGATCTGTCCAACTCCCCTGCTTTCCGGCAGGCCATGGAGAAAATCTACAACTCTCCTGAACTTCAGGAGAAGATGAAGGACATCATCGATATTGAGTACTTGAAGAGCTTCAAGTTCGGTCGCCCGCGCAATGCGAGATCCGACGCTGATCCAGATGAGCTGAAGCTTTACACTTACCGAAACGAGAACAAGCAGAACGCTTCTGAGCATCCAGAGCTTTACGGCGAAGTGCCCGGTTCCGAGCAAGTTGATGGACCGGTTCCGCAAAACGACGCGCTTGCCGGACAAAGCCTGACGGCCAACCAGCGAAAGTATCGTGAACGCAGTAAAAAAGGCGGTGACGGTGCCTGGGCATCAGCTGCTGATTTGAAGGCGAACAAGCGCCTGACAGAGCGCGAGGAGAACTTCGCAAGAACCAATCCGCGCAACCGTCATGACCGTGAGGATTATCAGTTCAAGGAAGGCAAGCCTGTCAAAGGCGGCGATATGCCTGACGACAAGGTGATTGTTGAGCATCAGCCCGGCTTCTCTGTCTGGGATGTGAAAGACGGCACTGGCTTTGCCAAGGATGCCGAGATGCACAACAAGCCAACGGTGGCAGGTCCGTCCGGTACAACAGACCGCTTCCTCACCGGCATTCGCCTACTTGGCAAAGGTGTGATGAAAGAGCTGGGTCTGGAAGGTCCGAATGCTGATAACCAGGTGAAGGAACTTGGGCGCTGGCTGGCCACCGGATATCTGGTTGGCGATGAGCACCACTCTGCCGTTGAGGTTAATCTGGGTGCTGCCAACCACGGCCTGAAGCCGCAGTGGGGTTCTGATCTTTATACAGAACCATTCTCTGAGCCTATCAAAGGTAAAGGCTTTGAGATTTCCAGCGAAACGGTTGTCGACCAGCTTGAGACCAAGCTGGAAACTGCGGAAGACGATGCGGTGAACAGAGACGCTTATCGCTTCGATCTGGAAGGTGGCTCGAAGGGTAAAGTGATGCCGGATGGCAAGGTGCAAGCACCGAAGCCTTCCAGATAGAGGCATCTGCATCCAGAGGCTTTGTTCTATAAAACAGGCCGTTTGAGAACAGAAAAATTCATGAAAATTGGGCAGCCCAAACCGCGTGTTTGGGCTGTTTCTGCGTGGTTGTAGGGCCAATCCTTAACATCCGTTAGGAGAATTTTAATGGAATCATTTCACAATGAGAACATAGGAAGAACATCGGGTGCTAAATTACTATGTCCAAGAAGTTTCAGTGGCGTCAGCTTTGGAGAAATGTCCCTGATCACAGCGTGGGTACGGGCGTTCTTAGTACTGAAATGAGCATGCGCGTGCATCGCGAAGACGGCGATACGCACCGCAAGCCATGGCGGTGGGAACTGCACCACAACGGTGTTGTGTGCAAAGGTGACGTCAATGACAAGGTTGAGGCCATGCAAAAAGCGCAGGACGCTTACATCGCTTACCTGCGCTAATCCTTTCTTCTTTACGTTGATACGTCTTCTTTCCCGAAAACCGAATCCGAATTTCGGGAAAACGCTTTAGAGCATGTTGCGCTCATTTGCATTCACGCCTCATACTCTAACTTCTTTATTTTGAGCGAATTCTTGTCGTTTGATTGAATTCAATCAAACGGAACGCACTCTAGCTGGTTGCCGCCGCATCTTTCGTTTGTGTTGCAACTTTCGCCGCGCTTGGAGTCTTCAGGGCGTAGACGATACTTCCCAGCACGATGACAATGCCAGTCCACTGGCGCCAGCCAAACTCCTCGCCTACCAACAACTGACCGCAAAGCACTGCTGAGACAGGGTTGACCAGTGACAGGAAGCCGATGGTTGTGGGATTGAGTTGGACGATGCCGTTAAGCCAGTTCACAGAAGCCCAGCCCATTCCCAAAATACCGATCCAGAAGAATGCCAGCGCCATGTTCAGGTCTGGTACTGGGGCAGCCCCTTCCAGCATAAGGGCGATTGGTACGGCGTAGAGACCGCCGAGGGTCACGTGCCAGCCGGTGTACGTCACCATGCTGACATCCGGTCTGCCCCACTTCCCGCTCAAATACACGCCGGTGAAGGTGCTCAAACAGGCCGCGAGTGCAGCGCCGATGCCGATCCAGTCCAGTTCCACTGCTCCCAGCAGCAACATGCCGACGCCAAACAGGCCAATGAGCGAGGCAAACATCTGGCGTGCGACCGGCGTTTTGCCGTCCAGTATCCAGATGTAGAAGATGATCTGTAGCGGCAGCGTTGCCATGAGTGTTCCGGCCATGCCACTTGGGAGGCGGAAGGCGGCGATGAATACGAAGAAGATCATGGAAAGGTTGGTCAAACCAATGATCATGGCCCGCTTCACCCATTGGCCTTTCAGCACTCCGGGTGCAAAGGCAAGAAGCAGCAGGCCGGCGGGTAGCAAGCGGTAGACGACCATCCAGACCGGATCTTCTGATGGCAGAAGCAGCGTGGTGACAGCGTAGGTGGTGCCCCAGATGGCGGGGGTGAGCGCTGTGCGCAGCTGAACGAGCATAATATCTCGACCTCAATTATTTTGATTTCAAACTAATTTACATGATGCTTAGGATATATACGCAGAACCGTCAAGTATCTTGATATCAAGTAATTCCTCTGCAATATACCTTTGTATTGCTGCAAGCCAGATTATTGAGAGTGACCATGAGTGATCACGTTGCACGCGTCGTGCGCCAGTGGAAGAGCGAGTATCCTGAGGTTGATGCCAGCCCGATGTATGTGCTGGCGCGGATGATGCGGATCAACATGCAGACCAACAAGGATCTTTCGGCCAACTTTGCCAAGTTTGGTCTGGCGACGGGTGACTTTGATGTTTTGGCAACCTTGCGCCGGAGCGGCGAGCCCTACGCGCTGCGCCCGACCGAACTCACCAAATCCAGCATGCTGACATCAGGCACCATGACCAGCCGGTTAGACAAGCTGGAGAAGCTGGGGCTGGTGTGCCGCAATCCTAATCCAGAAGACCGCCGTGCGCTGATGATCCACCTGACAGATAAGGGCCGCGCGCTGGTGGAAGAAGCTGCCGCCAAGCATTTTGCGTTAGAAGCGGAGATGCTGAAGGTGCTGAACCCGCAAGACCGAGAGGCGCTGGAAGGCATTTTGGAAAGATGGAGCCACAGGCTGGAAGAAGAAGGTGCGATGTAATCCCCCACAGGGAGATCACACCCGTCTATGCACCTGATCTTCTCGCAGGCCCTTCATGAAAACTGGTAGAAGATTTTCAGGAGTGCGTTTGCAGCCCATGGCCCCAGTTTGGGGGTGAGCGAAACAGGCAGCCCATATTGTTTTGGAGCCGCCTGTCTGCCTGTTGTTCTTGTTATTTCAAAACCTATGAGTTGCCAGAGAGGCAGGTGTTGAACGCGGAGCCCATCTGCTTCAGCAGCTCTGTGTAAAGCTGCGGACCGGAGTCCAGAGTGGATCCCAGAGGATCAAGCTCAGCAGAGCTTACGCCAGTTCCCTCTTTCAGTACTGCAACCATTCTTGGGTTGAACTGAGCTTCAGAGAAGACGCAGCTCACGCCCAGATTTTCCAGCTTTGCGCGCACTTCAGTCAGGCGCTTTGCACCTGGCAGCACTTCCGGGCTGACAGTCACGGAGCCAACTGCGTTGAGGTTGTATTCCTCTTCGAAGTAACGGTACGCGTCGTGGAACACCACGAACGGTTTGCTCTGATAACCTTTGAGATCCGCTTTCAGAGCATCAGAAACCTTGGAAATCTCTTCAGCTTCCGCCTTTGCATTGGCTGCATACTTGGCAGCGTTTGCAGGGTCGGCCTTGGAGAGAGTTTCTTCAATCTCATGCAGCATGGCGATTGCATTGGTTGGAGACAGCCAGATATGCATGTCGAAAGCTTCTGCGCCGTGGTCATGACCTGCATGTTCAGCATGTTCCTCATGCTTTTCATGATCAGCATGTTCTTCGTGCTTCTCGTGGTCATGCTCAGCATGCTCTTCGTGCTTCTCATGGTCATGATCGGCATGGTCCTCATGCTTCTCATGATCGTGATCAGCGTGCTCTTCATGCGCTTCGTCGGCGTGTTCTGCATGCTCTTCAGCAGTTTCGCCCGCATGGTCATCGTGATCGTGACCTTCGAAGTTGCCACCTTCACGGAAGTTCAGAAGCGTCAGACCGTGGGAATCTTTCAGCGTTACGATGGTTGCATCGTTTGCAAGGTTCTCAAGCGGGGTTTCAAGGAAACTTTCCATCTGCGGGCCGACCCAGAACACGACGTCGGCATTTGCAATCTTGCGTGCTGTTGACGGACGCAAGCTGTACGTGTGCGGAGACCCTGCCCCTTCGACGACCAGATCAGGCGTGCCCACGCCTTTCATCACGCTTGCCACAAGAGAGTGGATCGGCTTGATGGACGCCACCACTTTGACCTCGGCCTGTGCCAACGCCGGGAAGGATACGCTTCCAGCAAGAAGGCCGAGAATGCTCATTGAACTCAGGAGATGCTTCATACGTGCCACAACCATCCGTTATAGTATTACACTCAAATTTGTTACTTTATAACGTCACATATTTTCGAGCGCAACGGGCTTTTTGGGATTTCTGCAGCCTTGGGAAAACCTGAAGATCGGATATGAGTTTATCCTTTGATCTCAAAGGTTTTGTCGGCAGATCGCATTGTTAGCTGTTAGTTTTACCTGATCACACTGCCAAATTGACGATATTACTGTTATATTGCCGCAAAAATTTGAAGGACATTGTATGGCCGAGATTAAGGATGAGCTGGACCGCAAGCTGATTGCCATTTTACAGGGTAATGCCCGGGAACCGGTTTCTTCAATTGCGCGGCGTCTGGACGTTGCCCGCTCCACCGTTCAGGAGCGTATTGCCCGCCTTGAGCGCAAAGGGATCATTATCGGCTACACAGCCATCCTTGGAGATGAGCAGGATCAGAAGCGCGTTCAGGCCCTTGTGATGCTTTCTGTGGCTCAGCAGCGCTCCCGCGAGTTGATTGCCCAGCTGGAGTCCTATCCTGAAATTCGCAGCTGCCTGACCATCTCCGGCGAGTTTGATCTCTGCCTGATTGTGGAACCGGATCGTCTGGAAGAGCTGGATGCGGTGCTGGATGAGATTGCTGCTATCCCGGGTGTGGAACGCACACGTTCTTCTATCGTGCTGACGAAAAAGTTTGAACGACAGCGCCCTTTCATGCCTCAAAACACCTATAGCATTGAGAAGTAAGAGCTCTTGCGCATTCGTATATTTTGCCCAGGTGATTTAAATGGCCTCAGCTGCGTATTTTCACCGAGGCGAATCGTGTGCGCCTTACACGCCTGGATCGTCATTTTTACTTTTTTAATGTCAATATGACATAATCACCGTCACTTCAACGAGATAAAGCGTCATTTCGGCAAGTTGCCCCGTAAACTCCGGCAGTGTTTTCACGTAGACTTATCGTCAATCGAAACAAGCTTGGAGGGGTTTATGAGCCGACATCATGTTGCTGTTGTGGGTGCAGGTAAGATCGGTGGGATGATCGCTGCACTGTTGCAAGGTTCAGGTGACTATCAGGTCAAAATGCTGGACCAGAGTGTGGAAGCGCTGGGAGCGTTGGACGTGCCGCATGTGACAACAGAAGCACTGGACGTGAGTGATCTGGGAAAACTCACGGAAGCTCTTAAAGGATGCAAGGCAGTCATTTCCGCTGCACCGTTTTTCCTGACACCGGTGATCGCGCAGGCCGCGAAAGATGCAGACTGTCATT
This sequence comes from Pseudovibrio sp. FO-BEG1, assembly GCF_000236645.1. NCBI lineage: Bacteria > Pseudomonadati > Pseudomonadota > Alphaproteobacteria > Hyphomicrobiales > Stappiaceae > Pseudovibrio > Pseudovibrio sp. FO-BEG1. The sequence continues at coordinate 2,694,010 of NC_016642.1, read as the reverse complement.
ATCTTGACCTGACCGAAGATGTGGCCAGCACTGCAGAAGTGGAGAAAATTGCGGAAGGCGTCAATAAGGCGTTTGCTCCGCAATGCGGCCTCGCACCCGGTTTCGTTTCCATTGCCGGTTATGATCTGGCAAAGCAGTTTGACAGTCTTGAAGACCTGCATCTGCGCGTGGGCGCCCTGCCCCGTTATCCAACCAACAAGCTGAAGTATAATCTGACTTGGTCCACCGATGGTCTGATCAATGAGTACTGCAACCCATGTCTTGCTATTGAAAATGGCGAACTGACCAAGGTGCCAGCTCTGGCTGGATTGCAGCACTTCTCGCTGGACGGCGTTGATTATGAGGCGTTCAACACGTCCGGCGGCCTGGGCTCATTGTCTGAGACGCTGAAGGGCAAAGTGCAGAGCCTGCGTTACCTTTCCATCCGCTACCCAGGTCATCGTGACATCATGGAGTTGCTGCTGAAGGATCTGGGCTTCATCAACAAGCGCGAGCTGCTGAAAGAAGTGATGGAAGATTCCATTCCGGTGACCATGCAGGATCGCGTTCTCATCTTCATCACTGCCACCGGTATGAAGGATGGCCGTTTCCAGCAGAAGTCCTACTCTCACGTGGTCAACGACCGTGAGATCATGGGCAAGCACTGGAGCGGTATTCAGATCACGACCGCTGCCAGCATCTGCGCTACGCTGGATCTGATGATGGAAGGCAAGCTGAACGCGAAGGGCTTCGTGAAACAGGAAAGCATCAATCTGCATGACTTCCTCTCCAACCGCTTCGGTAGTCTGTACAACAACGGTGACACCGATCATGAAACACCGGGCAATCAGATGGCCGCCTAAGGCTGATTGATCCTCGTGATCCATAAGAGAACTCAAGCGCGGCCTCAGATCTGGGGCTGCGCTTTTTTACAGGTATCGATGCAAGGCGTGACGCGCCCTGTATTATGCATAGATTTTAAAAGGCACGTTTCAACTTCCGTCGCCCTTCTTAGTTTCACCATGGGCGATCTTCATACTCAGCTCACTTCAGATGGCCCCGGGGACCAGACGTCATGCGTGATCTTGCAATTCTGACCTTCCAAAGCGTTGATGGTGTCATGCAGGCGCCGAGCCATCCTGATGAGGATCGCTCTGACGGCTTTGATCTTGGTGGGTGGGCTCAGCCCTATTGGTTGGAGGTGATGGAGCTCGTAAAAGCTGAAGCCATGTCCCTGCCCTACGACTTTCTTTATGGGCGCAAAACTTACGATCTGTTTGCAGCCTTCTGGCAAACGGCAGACCCTGATGATCCCGCCACACAAGCGATCAACTCAGCCCAGAAGTATGTGGTGACGTCTCAGCAGGATGATCTGGGGTGGGTCAACACACAGCGTGTCCATGGAGATCTGCCTGAGGTGATTGGCACATTGAAAGCGATGGATGGGCCACTTTTGCAAGTGCATGGGAGCTGGAGGCTTATTCAGCAGCTGCTGGAGCATGATCTGATTGATGAGTTCCGGCTTCTGACCTTCCCGGTGATCCTGGGCAAGGGCAAGAAGTTGTTTGAGGATGGCGCACCGGTACGCGCGCTCAAGCACATCAAGTCAGGGCATACGGCAGGTGGTGTGAAGATGGATTTTTATCGGCGCACTGCTTCGTGAATGCGGCGGCAAAGCACTGGCAACGTCAGGCGTCACCAGTGCGTTTGTTTTAATCGTCGCGGAGGCGACCTTTGATTTCGTCAGAGAGAGGCAACTCAACTTCCATCAGTTTGCCTTCATCCAGCATCAGCACGCGATCTGCGCCTTCCAGCTCACTGGCGCGGTGGGAGACCATAAGAACGGTCTTGCCACGTGTCATGGCGCGGAAGGAAGCCAGCACTTTATCAGCTGTCGCATGGTCGAGGCCTTCAGTGAGCTCGTCTGCAATCCAGATCTCAGGATTGCGCAGGTAGGCACGGGCGAGCGCCAGACGGCGCCCTTCACCACCAGACAGGCCAAGACCACCTTCACCCAGGCGGGTTTCCAGTTTTTCCTGACGGCCTTCTACCAGCTCTTTCAAACCAGCGTGGGCCAGAGCTTCCCAGAGCTCGGCATCTGATGCGTCTTCGCGAGCCACACGCAGGTTTTCTGCGATGGTGCTGTGGAAGATCTGCGTGCGCTGGCCGACGACAGTAAGGGTTGCGCGGAGTTTATCTTCAGCAAGACAGCTCAGTTCAACACCGCCAATCTGGATGGAGCCATTCTGCGGAGTTTGCAGGCGCGCCACGATGGCTGCCAGAGTGGATTTGCCAGCACCACTTGGGCCAATGACCACGGTACGGCTGCCGGTTGACAGAGCCAGGTCAACATTGTCCAGAATAGCAGCAGCCTTTGAGGTGTAGGCAAACTGGATATCCTTGAGGCTCAGTGCATCTTTACCCGCTTCAAACACAGGTGTCTCAGAGTTGCTGCGTGCCGTTTGCAGAACTTCGCTGTCCTGCCCCACTGTGAGCAGAGAACGGACGCGGTCAGCTGCACCGGACATCTTACTCCAGCTGCCAGCGCTGTTGGCGATGGAGATAAGCAGTTCCGGCAGAGCGAGTGCCACGAAGGCAAACAGAGCGATGTGTTTCAGCTCCATCTGGCCTTGCTGGTAGGAGTAGGCCGCGAACAGGAAGGTCACAGCCACCATTACCTGGCTCATAGTGCTGACAACGGCCTGATTGCGCATGTCGGTCAGTTCGGTCTGCTCTTGCGCATCATCCAGCTGGTTGACGGCTTTCAGAGCTGCCTGACGCTGTTGTTCCAGACCACCGAAAACAGAAAGATCACGGCGACCACGCACCAGATCAGAGACACGAACCCGAAGGGCATCTCGGGCTGCATTGAGCCGGCGTGCATGGGCTTTCTGGCGATGTCCACCGGACTTTGCAAGAACTGTCAGCCCGGCTGCCTGTACCGCACCCAGAGCGATGGACGCCATTGGGGAATACTGCCAGAGGATGACGAGGGTCAGGCCAGTGATAATGGTTGCAGAAGCAAGCGGAACCACAAGACGCAGGAACAGGCCATCGAGCTGGTCCACATCACTCACCACGCGGGAGAGCGCGGTTGCAGAACGTTGGCTTAAAGTGCCGTTGCTTTCGCGGGCAACAAGACCACGGAACACGCCGGAGCGTAGGTTTGCCAAAAAGCGGAAGGTCGCATCGTGGGTAATCACCCGTTCCAGATAGCGGCCGAAGATACGAATGGCGGCATACCAGCGAATATGACTTGCAGCAGCGCTGTTAAACGCAATAGCACCAGCAGACAGGCCTGCGATGGCGGTTGCTGTGATGAAGTAGCCGGAAACAGCGAGCAGTGCGATACCAGCAGCAGCTGGAAGGAAGGCCAGAAACAGGCCACCCCAGAATGCTAAAGGCTCTTCCTTTTGCAGGAGCCAGATGATGCGAAGGGACGATCTCATTGCTCTTCTCCTTCACGCTCATTCACTTCAACCAGCACGCCTTCTTTCAAGGTCAGCACACGGTCAGCAGACCCGAAGACACGTGGGTCATGGGTTGCGACCAGAACAGGCTTGTTGTGTGCCAGCTTCTTCAGCGCTGCGACAACTTTCTGTGCGGTTGCACCGTCTAGATCAGCGGTTGGCTCATCTGCGATGATCAGTCTTGCGTCTTTACGTAGAGCTGCGCGGGCCAGTGCGAAACGGCGGCGCTCGCCCAGAGACAGGCCTTTGCCGTCTTCACCGATCTGACCGGACAGACCATCCGGGATCTTGGTGAGCAGCTCATCAACGGCTGCCAGCTTCAGAGCTTCGGTCAGCGTTGCATCATCGGCGGACTTATCCGCGCGACGCAGGTTAGCCCGCAGGGAGCCATGGAACAGCTCAGGATTTTGGGAAAGGACAGAGATGGCTTGTTGCCAGTTGGTCAGGCCGTATGAGGTCAGTGGCAGGCCGCCATATGCGATCTGGCCCTGATCTGCTGGCAGGAAGCCAAGGATGCAGTCCATCAGAGTGGATTTGCCGGTACCGCTTGGGCCTTTGACAACGACCAGTTCCGGCTCTCCCAAAGACAGGTTTACGTCCTCAAGGATCGTACGGTGGCCGCGGGAGACACTGAGGCTTCTGACTGTCAGCGCGCCGGTTTCCGGCAGCGGCACGACATCGATACCTGTTCCGATGATATCTTCCAGACCGTCCTTCTCCAGCTGCTTTTGCAGTTCAACAATATGATCCGCTGCTGCGAGGCCAGCCGCGCGGTCATGATAGGCTGCAGCAAATGCGCGGAGCGGTGCAAAGTACTCAGGGACGATCATCAGCACGAACAGGCCACCCGCCAGTGTCAGCGGAGAACCATAGGTGCCGAAGCTCCAGTCGCCCAGCAGAGAGTAACCAACGTAGATCGCAGTGATCGCGATGGCTGCAGCGCTGAACAGCTCCAGCGCCGTGCTGGAGAGAAAGGCGATGCGCAGAACGCGCATGGTGGACGTGCGGAAGTCGCCACCCAGTTTACGGATGTCGTCTTCGGAGCGCTTAACAGCACCGAACAGGCGCAGGGTTTCCATGCCTCTGAGGCGGTCAAGAAGGAGGCCGCCCATATCGGCGAGAACGCCAAGTTGCTGATCGCTGGCTTTCTTCGCGCGGATACCAACAATTGCCATGAAGACCGGGACCAGAGGCCCAAACACCAACAGGCAAAGCGCTGCAAACCAGCTGACATAGGCAACTGAGGCGACCAAAAGTAGCGGAACAAGTGATAAGCGTGCCTGAATAGGGAGGAACCGACCAAGGTAAGGCCCAATGGCCTGAATATGGTCGACAGCAATGGAAGCCACCTTCCCGCTTGCTGGAAGTTCTGTCGCCGGGGACAGGTTGGTCAGATTGCTCAGCAGACTGGTTTCTAGTCTGTGGCGCGCCTTGGAGGCTGCGCGAACAGCAATCTCGCCGCCCTTCACCTTCAGCACATGGCGGATGGCGGACAGAATAAGAATGGAGGCTGTTGCATAAAATGGATCGAGGCCTGGTCCGTGTGGATCAATCAGGCCAGCAATTGCCAGAGCCAGAAGTGCAGCCTGCGGAATCCAAAGGAGTTCCGAGAGGCCTTGCAACAACGCGCCGCGCTTCACCAGTTTCATTTCCGGGCGAACCGCTTCCTGAAGCCAGATCTGACCCGCGGACTTTTTGCGTCCACGTTTCTTGGCGGTGGCGTTAACCTCCGCAACTTCAGCATCGGATAGCTCTGTTACATCTGCTAGGTTTTCAGTCATTCCGCTTGTCCGGTTCCCTCTTAGCCGGGGCATCTGCCTGTAACTCTAATCAGCAATTTCCGAAAAAACTCTTCAATTGCCTAGACTTGCTTGTGCAAAGGAATCGACCCGTCCGGTGTTCCACTGCAACATGCTCGTTAGAATTACTCCAGTTTTTTAATAAATCGCAATAAACTCAGAGGTGAAGACCCCCCATTTAGTATGGGACATAAGCGCACAGGTGCGCGCATGGAGAGATCTACGGTGCCTCAGAGCGCCTTGCTTTTGCCGAGGTTTACGGGGTTTTACCGAAGAGCTGCCACGATAAAAATCAAAATGGCTCATGGATTCCCGAATTTTCGGGAATATTAACTGCTTTCCGCTAGGGTCCCCGGGTTCTCTTGTACATCTCAGCCTACATCGAACTAACGAATTGATATTGCTGAATAACAACAAAAAGGAGAGAACCTGCCATGTTTCGCTCTTTTAGCCGTCTTTTCCTGACGGCAATTTGGGGCCTGGGCCTTACCTCCGCATCCATTGCCTCCGAGAAGCAAGGTTTTACCGCCGAGCGCAGTGATGTGATTCCGCCGCTGGAGATTTTCCAGACAATGGCGGAGGACCTGCAACCACAGGGCTGGATCACGTTTCAGACGCTGGATGGCAAGCAGATTGTCAACTTCGCACCGATCATGTCGCTGCGCTGCAGGCTGAAGGAAATTAAGTATTCCATCGATTCCAAAGATCTCAATGAGAGCTTCCCTATTCCTGATTGCGATCCGGAGTATCCCTTCCGTGTGGAAGCTCAGAGCATTCATCAGCCTTACATCATCGAGTTTCCAGGTGGGACTGTGCAAGCCCTTGCAGTTCAGTTGACCTGGGATGATGGCAGTACAAGCAAGATTGCTTATTACGAGCCCTGCCGGGCTGTGGGAGCTGCGCCCTGCGCTTATCCTCTTGGCAGTCATGAATGAAAAAAGGCGCTCCGAAGAGCGCCTTTTCCAAATCTATGTCCCGAAGGCTTAACCCATTGTTGGGATAGAGAATTCTGCACCTTCTTTAACACCTGAAGGCCAGCGGGATGTCACTGTCTTGGTGCGGGTGTAGAACTTGAAGCCGTCTGGGCCGTGCTGGTTCAGATCACCGAAGCCAGAACGCTTCCAACCGCCGAAGGTGTGGTAAGCGAGCGGCACAGGGATTGGCACGTTGATGCCGACCATGCCGATATTGATGCGGCTTGCGAAGTCACGTGCAGTGTCACCGTCACGGGTGAAGATCGCAGTGCCGTTGCCGTACTCGTGATCCATTGGCAGGCTCAGAGCTTCTTCGTAGTTTTCTGCGCGCACAACAGTCAGAACAGGACCAAAGATTTCTTCTTTGTAGATGTCCATGTCTTTGGTTGCGTTATCGAACAGGCAAGGACCAACGAAGTTACCGTTTTCATAGCCCTGCAGTTTGAAGTCACGTCCGTCTACAACAAGCTTTGCGCCCTGCTCTACGCCGGAGTTTACCAGACCGAGGATGCGGTCACGTGCCTGTGGGGTGATGACTGGACCGAAGTCTACGTCGTCGCCAGCGGTATAAGGGCCAACCTTGAGTGCTTCAACGCGTGGGATGAGCTTCTCGATGAGACGGTCTGCAGTTTCCTGACCAACAGGAACAGCAACGGAGATCGCCATGCAGCGTTCGCCAGCAGCACCGAAGCCTGCACCAACCAGAGCGTCAGCAGCCTGATCCAGATCAGCATCCGGCATGATGAGCATGTGGTTTTTCGCGCCGCCGAAGCACTGTACGCGCTTACCAGAAGCTGTACCGCGGGTGTAAACGTACTCAGCAATCGCGGTGGAACCAACGAAGCCAACAGCCTGGATGATTGGATCATCAAGGATTGCGTCTACAGCTTCTTTGTCGCCGTTTACAACGTTCAGAACGCCGTCTGGCAGACCAGCTTCCTGCATCAGCTCAGCGAGCATCATAGGCACGGAAGGGTTACGCTCGGATGGCTTGAGGATGAAGGAGTTACCAGCTGCGATCGCAACACAGAACTTCCACATCGGGATCATTGCAGGGAAGTTGAATGGAGTGATGCCCGCAACAACGCCTAGTGGCTGACGCATGGAGTACATGTCGATGCCAGGACCAGCGCCTTCGGTGAACTCACCCTTCATCATGTGCGGTGCGCCGATGCAGAACTCTGCAACTTCGAGACCACGGATCACGTCGCCCTTCGCATCTGGGAAGGTTTTGCCGTGTTCTGCGGACAGCTTGGATGCCAGCTTGTCCATGTCGCGATGAAGCAGAGATACGAACTTCATCATTACGCGAGCGCGGCGCTGTGGGTTGGTTTTTGCCCAGCCTACCTGCGCTTTTTCAGCGATCGCTACTGCTTCCTGCAGTTCAGCTGTGGTTGCCAGAGCAACTTTTGCTGTAACTTCACCGGTTGCTGGGTTGAAAACGTCAGCTGCGCGGCCAGACTTGCCTGCAACGCGCTGTCCATTGATGAAATGACCGATCTCTTCCATGAGGTCCTCCCTCTCCAGGTCTATTCTAGCGGCCCGCAAACGCATGCGTTTTACAGGTCTGCGAGCGAATTTCTTTATGCCCCTAGCATGAACTATATTTTTCGCATATCAATGAGATAATATTCGAAACCGTTGTGCGAAAATTAAAGAACAAACTGCACAGCACTTGGAATGGGAGCAATCAAAAATCATGAACTGGGATGATGCAAGAGTGTTTCTTGCCGTGGCACGCTCCGGGCAGATTTTGGGAGCTGCTCAAAGGCTGGGCCTCAACCATGCAACTGTTGCCCGCCGCCTCTCCGCGCTTGAGGCTGCATTGCAGGCTAAGTTGATTGATCGCCGAACCACAGGCTGCGCTCTGACCAGCGAAGGCGAGCGGTTCTTTGAGTTTGCTGAGAGCATGGAAACGGAGATGCTTTCCGCTCGCGCTGAAATCGGCGGGACGGATGTGGAGCTATCCGGTGCCGTTCGCATTGGTGCTCCTGATGGCTTTGGCGTTGCATTTCTGGCGCCACGCCTTGGGGCTCTCAATGAACGTTATCCCGATCTGACACTGCAGTTGGTTCCACTCCACCGCGCTTTCTCCCTTTCAAAGCGCGAGGCTGATCTGGCAGTGACAGTGGGCCAACCGGAACATGGGCGGTTGGTGAGCCGTAAACTGACAGACTATTCGCTGGGTCTTTATGCCTCCCGAACCTATGCTGATCGCTATGGCCTGCCGCAGACCGAAGAAGAGCTGAAGCAGCATCGCCTGATTGGATATGTGGACGACCTGATCTTTGCCTCCTCCCTCAACTACTCAGCTGAGTTCTCCAAGGAGTGGCAGTCGCGTCTGGAGTGCGCCAGTGCTCTTGGGCAGACGGAAGCCGTACGTGCAGGCAGTGGGATTGGCATCCTTCACGGGTTTATCGCGGACGGTAATGATGACTTCGTGCCTGTGTTGCCTGAACGACGTATCTCGCGCAGTTACTATCTTGTGACCCATGAAAGCGCACGACACCTGCGCCGTATCAAAGCTGTCTCGGATTTCATCAGTGATCTGGTAAAGCAAGAGAAAGATCTCTTTAGAAACCACCTGTAACACACTGATTTAGAATCGGTTTCAAGCCTTTAAAATTATAAATTGTCATTTTTGATAATTTATAATATACAGTCGGCATACCCTCCGGACTGTAACTTGAAGGCAAAATGAGATGATTGGTAAGCTTGCGGAATACGTTGGCGTTCCTTTGGTTGTTGTCACTATCGTGGCAACCTTGCTTTATTTTGATTTTGGCGGATATCTGACGCGGGAAAGCCAGGCTGCCGATGGTAAGGACCAGCCCAAAGTGCTGGATACGCTTATCGCGGACATTCCCTCTCTGCCCGTGATCAAGGGAGATTTTCCGAGTCTTTACAAAGACCTGCAGAGTCAAATTGAGAAAGAGATTCAATCAGGCTCTGATGAGCGGGTGTTGGCCAAGAGTTTGCATGACTTGCTCTATCGTGCCCTGCAGGTGTATCGGCCACTTCTGAAGTATGCTGATGACGATAAAATCATCGAGGTCCTGAAAGCCAAGCGTGCCCTCACCTTGAAGCTGAACAAAAGCAAGGGTGAGCTGATTTGTGCGCAGGTCTTTTCCGGGTCGACTGGCGCGTTTCTGGACAGCTACACAGAGGTGGAAAGCGAAAGCACCAAAGAAGGGCTGGTTCTCTTCCGCCTACTTGCAGATGCGCAAGTGAAAGCCAAGGATGACGGGCTTGTCATTCATTACCCGGCAGAGCCATTGAAGAAGAAAATCCGTGTGATTGGGCAGGCAACAGATAAGCCCACCGATACGGACTTGTATCTTCCGGTGAACGCAGCTTTTGACGCGCTTGTGAAAGTGTATCCGATGGAGTCACTGAGCCGTATTTTTGCTGCGGACCCAACAGATAAGCAACTCTGTGACAGTGAGATCCGCCTTTATGATGCGATCATTGGATTGCCGAAACCGCATGGCCCAGCGGTGCGCAAGTACATTGTCGATCTGCTTTACTTTGCAGGCTACTAGCCATCTCCCACCCCTTGTGCAAGTAGTCCCATAACAAAAACGCCGGCCCCATAAGGCCGGCGTTTTTAGCGTCTTTATTCTGTTTAGGCGTTAGGCCAGTTCAGCAAGTGTCTGGTTGTAGTCACCAACCTCTGGATTTTCGCGCAGGACTGAATCCATTGCTTTGAACATCTCGTGCAGGCGCTCTTCAGAAACTGGGCTTTCCACCACAACAACCAGTTCAGGTTTGTTGGAGGATGCGCGAACAAGGCCCCAGGTGCCGTCATCACAAACAACACGAACGCCGTTTACGGTGATGAGGTCATCAATGTCATGACCGGATACTTTCGCGCCTTCCGCCTTCATAGACTTGAAGCGCTCAACAACACGATCAACCACATCGTACTTGATCTCATCTGCGCATTTTGCTGCCATGGTTGGGGAGCCCCAGGTCTTTGGCAGGTCACGGCGCAGATCAGCCATGGTCTTATCCGGGTTGCGGTCCATCATGTCCAGAACAGCAACTGCAGAGACAACACCATCATCATACCCACGGCCAATTGGTGGGTTGAAGAAATAGTGGCCGGACTTTTCGAAGCCAGCGATCGCACCAAGCTCAGTCACGCGGCGTTTGATGTAAGAGTGACCGGTTTTGAAGTAGTCAGTCTTCGCACCATTGGCCTTGAGGACCGGGTCCGTGTGGTAGAGACCGGTTGACTTCACATCCACAACGAACTGAGTTTCCGGATGTAACGCGGAGATATCGCGGGCGAGCATGACGCCGACTTTATCTGCGAAGATCTCTTCACCTTCGTTATCAACCACACCGCAGCGGTCACCATCACCGTCAAAGCCCAGACCAACTTCAGCGCCGGTTTCCAGCACCTTGTCGCGGATCGCATGAAGCATCTTCATATCTTCCGGATTCGGGTTGTAGTTCGGGAAGGTATGATCCAGCTCGCAGTCCAGTGGAATAACATCCACACCCAGCGCTTCAAGAATACGAGGTGCGAATGCACCTGCTGTGCCGTTACCACATGCCACGACCGCTTTGATCGGGCGTTTCAGCTTCTCGCGTTCCGTCAGATCCGCAATGTAGCGGTCTGCCAGATCCGGGTGATACTCATAGGAACCACCACCACGCAGATCACTTTTGCCTTCCAGAACGATCTCCTTCAGGCGACCCATTTCTTCCGGACCAAAGGTCAGCGGACGGTTTGCGCCCATTTTTACGCCGGTCCAGCCGTTGTCGTTGTGGGAGGCTGTGACCATCGCCACGCATGGGACATCCAGATCAAACTGAGCGTAGTAAGCCATTGGAGACATGGCGAGGCCAATGTCATGCACCTTGATGCCAGCTGACATGAGACCAGTGATCAAGGCCATTTTGATTGAGGCAGAGTAACCGCGAAAGTCATGACCGGTTACGATCTCAGGGCGAACACCAAGTTCATGAATGAGAGTTCCGAGCCCCTCGCCCAGCGCCTGAATGCCCTTCAGGTTGATCTCTTCTTCAAAGAGCCAGCGCGCATCGTACTCGCGAAAACCGGTTGGCTTGACCAACGGTGTCGTTTCATAGGCCAAGGTGTTCGGCGTTAGCTTTGAAACCGGTTTAACTGACATATTTTCTCCTAGGTAAGCATCAGATCACTGGTAGTGCAGAGACGTGACGCTTTTATCAAACTCCGTTTGAATGTGTTTCGTTACCCACCAAACGGTTTTCAAATTCACGTTATACTCGCAGGATATCATCCTCGGCGATGTATGCGCCGGACTGGACTTCGATCATGCGAACCGGGATTTTTCCCGGATTTTGTAGTTTGTGCCTTGCTCCAAGCGGGACAAAGACAGACTGATTTTCTGAAATCAGCTCATCTTTCCCATCAATGGTCACTTCCAGCGTTCCACTCACAACAACCCAGTGCTCTGCACGGTGGATGTGGCGCTGCAGTGTCAGGCCTTTGCCAGGTTCGATCATCATGGACTGCACACGAAAGCGCTCGCCTTCTGAGATACGCTCGCTCCATCCCCATGGGCGATAAACGCGGCGGTGTTGAACAGTTTCAGGCCGGTTTGCCTTGTCCAATTGTTCCACCACCTTCTTCACGTCCTGCGCCTTATCTTTTGCGGCGACGAGGAGTGCGTCCTTGGTGTTGACGACCATGACATCTTCCAAGCCGACAACGCTGACGAGGGCATCTTCAGAATAAACGAGGCAATTTTTGGACTGTTCGAAGATCGCGTCGCCCAAAGCGGAGTTACCCTCATCATTCTTTGCCATGGACTCCCAGATTGCAGGCCATGAGCCCAGATCGCTCCACCCCGGATCAGTGGGAACGCAGGCAACATTCTCTTCATTTTCCATGATCGCATAGTCAAAGGAGATATTGCGTACTTGCGCGAAGGCTTCTTCTTCCAGTCTCAGGAAGTCTAGATCGTGCCTTGCATTCTCAGAGGCCTTGGCCACCTGCTCCCAGATATCGGGTGCATGCTTTTGGAAAGCATCGCGCATGGCAGCAGCTGAGTACATGAAGATGCCGGCGTTCCAAAGGTAGTTGCCGTCATTGAGGAACTCCTCTGCGGTTGCCAGGTCCGGCTTTTCGACAAAGGCATCGACCTTGCGGACAGACTCACTGCCCTCGCATAGCTTGATGTAGCCGTAGCCGGTGTTGGGTTCGCTTGGTTCAATACCAAAGGTCACGATCTGCCCGGCATCAGCGGCAGTATGCGCAGCTCCTACAGCGCATAGAAACTCTTTATCATCTGCGACCAGATGGTCTGACGGCAGCAACAATACGATAGCGTTTTCATCTGTCTGTAGCGCCATAAGAGCTGCAAGAGCCGCTGGTGCTGCGGTGTTGCGGCCGCATGGCTCCAGCACGATGGCCTGAGGCTCAATGCCAAGTTCGGCCATTTGCTCACCGATCAGAAAGCGATGATCTTGATTGGAAATAACCAAAGGGGCGCGGAACTGCTCGAAACTGACGCGTTCACAAGTCTTTTGAAAGAGGCTTTGACCTGAAAAGATTGGCAAGAATTGTTTTGGCCTTTCTCTACGGGACAGAGGCCAGAGGCGAGATCCAAACCCACCCGACAGAATCACAGGTGTGATTTTGCTCATGCTATTGCCAGTCATATTTTCAGGATCACTTTCAAACAAACGAGTAGACTATTCGTAAACTCAGAAGGTGCAGGCAAAAACCCTCAAAACACGTGGAGTTTCAGTGTTCCACACATTCTCTCGAAAATAATTAAGGCATTTTACCAGTCTCTTTATCGTCAACTTACCTAGTACTTTTCAGGGGTATTCAGTCGATTTGGGACGGGTCACGATATTCGTTAATTCATTTAAGCATTTGATTGGGGGGACAATGCGGGATGAACTCAGGCAATCTGTCGAGAGCAAAGTAGAGGAGCTTGTGGCTCTGACACGAGATCTGATTGCGTTTCCAACTATCAATCCTCCCGGAGAGGCTTATCGGCCTTGCGCCGAGTTCATTGGGGAACGCTTGAGGCGCAAAGGCTTCCAGGTTGAGTATGTCAGAGGTGAAAGCACCCCTGGCGACTCTGATCGTTATCCACGCATCAATGTCATCTGTCGGTATGAGGGACGAGGCCCTGGGCCTTGCGTTCATTTCAACTCACACATTGATGTGGTTGAAGTTGGATATGGCTGGACGGTTGATCCGTTTGCCGGGGTTGTCAAAGACGGTAAGGTCTTTGGGCGCGGGGCCTGCGATATGAAGGGCGGTTTGGCTTCTTCCATTATCGCAGCAGAAACCCTGATTGAGTGTTTTCCTGAGTTTTGCGGTGCTATTGAGATCTCAGGCACCGTTGATGAAGAGTCAGGTGGGCTTGGCGGCGTGGCTTACCTTGCCAGACATGGATATTTCTCCAAGCCTCGCGTTGATCATGTGATCATCCCTGAACCGCTGCATAAAGATCAGGTTTGCCTCGGGCACAGAGGTGTGTGGTGGAGTGAGATCGAGACTCGCGGCTCCATTGCCCACGGCTCAATGCCGTTCTTGGGAGACAGCGCAATTCGTCACATGGGGGCATTTTTGAATGTGCTTGAAGACGAGCTTTACCCTGCGCTCAGCAAAAAACAAACACAAATGCCGGTTATTCCTCCCGGCGCCCGATCATCTACTTTAAATATCAACTCGTTACATGGCGGGCAGGATGAAGGACATGACGGTCTTCCCTCCCCTTGCGTTGCGGATAGCTGCCGCATCGTACTGGATCGTCGCTTTCTGATTGAAGAGCCTTTGGAGGACGTGAAACAAGAGATAGTTGAAATATTAGAAAATCTGCGTAAAACACGTAGAAATTTCGAATATGAACTTAAGGATCTCCTTGAAGTTCTGCCTGTGATGGCCGACAAAGACTCCCCAGTCGCGCGCGCGGTCGCAGACGGAATTAAAGACGTGCTTCAAAAGGATGCGTCATATGTGGTCTCTCCGGGGACATATGATCAGAAGCACATAACACGGCTTGGCCACTTGCACGATTGTATTGCGTATGGTCCAGGCAAACTTGAGATGGCGCACAGGCCGGACGAATTTGTTGGAATTGAGGATCTCGTAGACAGCGCAAAAGTAATGGCACTGGCGGCGTACTCTCTTCTTACAGAGCCTGATGCAAGCCCAATAACAAGAACACAGTCTGATCACGTGCACTCTTAAAGTATAAGGGACGGAATGGAATGCATGCAAAGTCATTAAAAAGTCGGCTGCTTTGCCTTGCTGGAGGCGCAGCCCTCGTCCTTGCAGCACTTACAGGTGCGCACGGTTCTGCTGAAGCCAAATCATCCCTGTCTTTGGGAATGGTACTTGAACCTCCTCATCTTGATGCGACTGCAGGCGCAGCTGCTGCAATTGATGAAGTGGTTTATCAAAACATCTTTCAGGGTCTGACACGTATCGGCCCTGATGGAAGCGTTCAGCCTTCTCTCGCCAAATCCTGGGATGTGAGCGAAGATGGAATGACCTATCGCTTCCACCTAGAAAAGGATGTTGTCTTCCACGACGGAACACCGTTTTCAGCTGAGGACGTCAAATTTTCCATTGATCGCGCACGGGCGGAAGGCAGTGTGAATGCCCAGAAGCCTTTGTTTGCAGCGATTGATGAAGTGGTGGTGATTGATCCGGAAACCGTTGATGTCAAACTCACCACGCCAAGTGGCAATCTTGCTTATAATCTGGCTTGGGGTGACGCCGTTATTGTTTCTCCTAAATCAGCTGAGAGCAACAAAACGAAACCGATTGGCACCGGACCATTCAAGTTCGATCGCTGGATGAAGGGGCAGGAAATCCGCATTTCCCGCTTTGATGGCTATTGGGGTGATCAGCCTCAGCTGGATAAGGCGTCGTTCCGCTTTATCTCTGATCCAAATGCTGCTTTTGCAGCCATGATCTCCGGCGATCTGGATGCGTTCCCAACTTTCTCTGCTCCAGAAACTATTGCTCAGTTTGAAGCTGATCCACGCTTTGAAGTTGCGATTGGGACCACAGAGGGTGAAACCATTCTTGCGATGAACAACACTCGTGGCCCGCTTAAGAACAAGCTGGTCCGTCAGGCTATTTCTCATGCGATTAACAAGCAGGCGCTGATTGATGGAGCGATGTTTGGTCTGGGTACTCCGATCGGCACGCACTTTGCGCCGCACCATCCTGCCTATAACGATCTGACAGGGTTGTATCCTTACGATCCAGCAAAAGCGAAAGAGCTGCTTGCCAAGGCCGGTTACGCTGATGGCTTCAGGGCGACACTGAAACTGCCTCCGCCAACTTATGCGCGCCGTGGCGGTGAACTGATTGCTTCAGATCTGAAGAAAGTTGGCATTGACCTGAAGATCATTCCGGTTGAATGGGCACAATGGCTTTCTGAGGTGTTTAAAGAGACGAACTACGACTTCACCATCGTCTCTCATGTTGAGCCAATGGATATTGGTATCTATGCACGGGAGAAGTACTACTTCAACTACAACAGTGACGCCTTCAAGAACGTGATTGAAGAGCTGAATGTGATAGTTGATGAAGAGAAGCGTTATGAGCTTTTGAAACAGGCTCAGCAGATCATCTCTGACGACGCGGTGAATGTGTATCTGTTCCAGCTGGCCAAGTCAGGTGTTTGGAATGCCAATGTGAAGGGGCTTTGGCGCAACTCTCCGACACCGGGCAATGACCTGTCGCAGGTTCACTGGGCAAATAACTAAAATCACCTAGCAAATACACGTAGATATTTGCACAGGGCTGCGGTTGCAACCGTAATCGCAGCCCTTCTCAATTGCTATTCCAGACCAATTGGTTTAAGCGATTTCAAACCGATAGTTACTCTAGGGGTAACCCTTTTCTCTCATTGTACAATTTGCTTGTGCGACGCAAGTTTGATTGGTTTTGCGGATTTGTCGAATGCTCTGGTTCGCGTTCCTTCGCCTCATAGGCTTACTGACAACTCTATTGGCCGCAAGCCTCGTAATCTTCGTTGTGCTTGAGGTTATTCCCGGTGATCCGGCAGAAGTGATGCTTGGGCTGAACGCACAGCCCGACACGCTGGCAGCGCTGCGTGCCGAACTGGGTCTGAACGCACCTGTCACCACCCGCTATATCAATTGGGTGCTTGGCATGCTGCAGGGAGATTTCGGGATCAGCTATACATACTCCGTTCCAGTTGCAGAACTCATCGGTGAGCGCATTCAGATTAGCCTTCCGCTGGCCACCGGTGCTCTGATCCTCTCTACCATCATCGCAATCCCAATCGGCGTTTATTCAGCCCGGTATCATGGCAAGGTCATTGATACGGGCATCATGTCTGTAGCGCAGATTGGTATTGCGATCCCGAACTTCT
Source organism: Pseudovibrio sp. FO-BEG1 (assembly GCF_000236645.1). Classification (NCBI taxonomy): domain Bacteria; kingdom Pseudomonadati; phylum Pseudomonadota; class Alphaproteobacteria; order Hyphomicrobiales; family Stappiaceae; genus Pseudovibrio; species Pseudovibrio sp. FO-BEG1. Next base: position 2,677,418 of record NC_016642.1, on the reverse strand, counting down.
GGATCGCTATTCTTTTAGTTTACGTATTCGCGATTGTGCTTCGTGTGTTGCCATCGGGCGGCTTCCCCGGTTGGGAGGTGAGCTTCTTTGGCTCATTACAAGCGCTGATCCTGCCTGTTGTGGCTTTGGCCTTGCCGCAGGCCAGCATTCTGGCTCGTGTGATGCGTTCTGCTTTGCTGGATGTGCTCCATGAGGATTATATCCGCACCGCACGCGCTAAAGGCCTTTCCAACAAAGCAACGCTTTGGCGCCATGGTGTGCGAAATGCTCTTATTCCGGTACTGACCATTCTCGGCCTTCAATTCTCTTTCCTGATTGCAGGTACTGTCATCATTGAGAACTTGTTCTATCTACCGGGACTTGGACGTCTGATTTTCCAAGGCATCACTCAGCGTGATCTCATTGTTGTGAAAAGCAGTGTGATGCTGCTTGTTGCTCTTACCATTTTTGTGACGTTTCTCGTCGACATCGCCTATGCAGCCATTGATCCAAGATTGAGGCGACGAGTATGAATCAGGAACTTCCAAGCTACCCGTCGCTTGCTACCTATGATGAAACCTCCATCTGGAGGAAGGCCCTGCATAGCCGCTCCTTCCTGATTGGTGCCTTCCTTGCCATCGTTATATTGATAGCTGGCGTGCTCTCCATCTTCTGGACGCCTTATGCGATCGATGTTCTGAACATCGCCAATCGCTTGAAGCCAATGAGCTCTGAGTTCTGGTTCGGAACGGATCAATATGGCCGCGATATCTTTTCGATGCTGATGGTGGGCGCGCGTACCTCCATCATTGTGGCGTTGATTGCCGTTGGTATTGGCATGCTGATTGGGGTGCCGTTAGGACTGCTTGCAGCCGCACGCAAAGGTTTGTTGGAAGAACTGGTTATGCGCACCAATGACCTGATCTTTGCGTTCCCTTCCCTGCTTTCCGCCGTACTAATCACCTCCATTTTTGGACCAGGTACAATCAACGCTGTGATCGCAATTGGCATCTTCAATATTCCGGTGTTTGCACGTGTGGCCAGAGGTGGTGCTCTATCCCTTTCAGGCCGTGAGTTTTTGCTTGCCGCCCGGCTTTCCGGCAAGAACTCCTTTTTGATCACGCTGGAGCACGTTATTCCGAATATCGCTAATCTGCTGATTGTGCAGGCGACCATTCAGCTGTCGCTCGCGATTTTGTCGGAAGCTGGACTTTCTTATCTTGGTCTGGGCACACAGCCGCCGATGGCGAGTTGGGGTCGTATGCTCTATGAGGCGCAGACCATGGTCGCGTTTGCACCACAACTGGCACTTTATCCGGGCTTTGCAATTATCTTTTCTGTACTTGGCTTCAACCTGTTGGGTGACGGCCTGCGTGATCTACTTGATCCCAAAATGCGGAGGAGAGTGGCATGACCTCTGTCTTTTCCGCGACGGACCTTTGTGTTTCCATTGGTGATAAGGCGATCCTGCGCAATGTGAGCTTCTCACTTGAGCAGGGTAAAATTCTTGGCCTTGTGGGAGAAAGCGGTTCTGGCAAATCCATGAGTGCGCTGTCGGCTATGCAGTTACTGCCAGAAGGTGCCAATCAGATCGGTGAGCTGATGTTTGAGGGTAAGAACCTCACGCGCGCGACCGATACTGAGATGACCCACATTCGTGGCAAAGACATCTCAATGGTGTTTCAGGAGCCGCTGACAGCCCTCAATCCAACACGCACTATTGGTGAACAGGTGTCAGAAGGGTTGCGCTGGCACCTTGGTCTTTCCCGCAAAGAAGCGATGGAACAGACCATTGACGTTCTGGAACGTGTTGGTCTTGGCCTCGAGTACGGATTGATTGATCGCTTCCCGCATCAGCTCTCCGGTGGTCAGCGCCAGCGTGTGGTCATTGCAATCGCGATTGCTTGTAAGCCAAAAGTTCTTATCGCCGATGAGCCGACAACTGCACTGGACGTGACCGTTCAGGCACAGATCCTGACATTGCTGAAGGACATCGTGAAGAAAGAGCAGATGGCAATGCTGCTCATCTCACATGATCTGGCTGTTGTTGCGGATATGGCGGACAATGTAGCGATCATGAAGGATGGTGTGATTGTTGAACGTGGCCCAACCTGCGAGCTGTTCGACAATCTCTCCCATCCGTACTCCAAGAAGCTGTTTGAGGCCTCTAACCACGTGCCGGTTCCAAGACAAGAGCCGGTTGATGAAGTAACACAGCCGCTCTTAAAGGTGAGCAATGTGCTGCGCGAGTATCCGCTTCCGCGCGCGAGCTTCTTCACTCGTCGGCAATGGCACCGTGCTGTCCAACATGTGTCCTTCCATGTGGCTCCGCGTCAGAGCATGGGGCTGGTGGGCGAGAGTGGCTGCGGCAAGTCCACATTAGCTCGTACCATCTTGGGCCTGACGCCACCTGATGGCGGACACATTCAGTTTCTGGGACAAGACCCCTACTCTGTTTCTCGCAAGGACCGACAAGATCTTCAGCTTGGTATTCAAGCAGTCTTTCAGGATCCATATGGCAGCTTTGATCCACGCCATACCGTTGAACGTACGGTGGGCGAGCCATTGCACTTGATGCGTAAGGAGCTGTCTCGAACGCAGCGCCGGAAACGGGTCCACGAAGTGTTGGAGAGCGTTGGGCTTACATCCGCTGATGCAAACAAGTATCCACATGAGTTTTCAGGCGGACAGCGCCAGCGTATTGCTATCGCGCGGGCGTTGGTGACCAATCCAAGCCTTATTGTGGCTGATGAGCCAGTCTCTGCGTTGGATGTTTCAATCCGCGCACAGATCCTCGATCTGTTTGCTGATCTTCGTGACCGTCTCGGGATGGCGTATCTGTTCATCTCGCACGATCTTTCCGTCGTGCAGGCGATTACGGACCGCGTAATTGTGATGAATGCCGGCCGGATCGTTGAGGAAGGACCAACTGGAGAGGTCTTCTCCAACCCAAAGCATCCGTATACACGTATCCTTGTTTCTGCTGCCCCTGACCTCAATGAGGCTTTGCGCAGGCGTAGAGAAGAAGAGAGCAAAGATACGCATTGAGCGCTATTGCCTGAGATGAACCGTTGCCACTAGCCTTGCTCACGTTTTGGCCGCAGCACACTGGAGAGGTGTTATGACAACAGCTGAAAACCAGCTTCGCCGAGAAATCATTGAGACGGCGCGTGCTTTACAAAGCACTGGTCTGACACATGGCACCTCTGGCAATGTCAGTGCACGCTGCAACAATGGCATGCTGATTACCCCTTCAGGTGTTCCCTATGAGGATCTGGAGATAGAGAAGATCGTCTTTATGGATCTGGAAGGCGGTTATTACGGAGACTTTCTGCCTTCTTCCGAATGGCGCATGCATTTGGATATCTACCGTACTTATGAAGCTGCGGAGGCGGTGGTGCATAGCCATTCACCGCGTGCGACTGCACTTTCAACCCACAACCGAGGCATCCCGGCGTTTCATTATATGGTCGCTGTGGCGGGTGGAGATGAAATCAAGTGCGCGGACTACGCTACCTTTGGCACGAAAGCACTCTCAGACGCTATGATTGTAGCTTTGGAAGATCGCCGAGCCTGTTTGCTGGCCCATCACGGACAGATCGCTTATGGCCCATCACTGAACAAGGCATTTGGGCTTGCAGGTGAAGTGGAAGCATTGGCTGATCAATATCTTTCTGCGCTGGTTCTAGGAGAACCTGCGCCTCTTTCTCCAACCGAGATGAAAGAGATACTGCGAAAATTTAAGAGCTACGGCAAACAACTGGATGCTCTGGATGGGGATGACGCGGGCGCATTTGAAATGCCCCAGCGACGCGACTAAATCAGAGAACAACAATAAATGCAGAGGCCATGGCCTCATATGCATGTAACGGGGGAATGATTGGAACATGCGAATTGGACTTGACTGGGGTGGCACCAAAATTGAAGCGCTGGCACTTTCTAACGAAGGTGAAGAACTGTTTCGCAAGCGTGTTCCAACACCCAAGAATGATTACCAAGGCTGTGTAGAGGCTGTTGTCGGACTTGTTGCAGATGTCGAAGCAGCTACCGGAGAGACCGGCACTGTCGGCATCGGCATTCCAGGCTCCATCTCTCCAAGCACAGGGCTGGTCAAAAACGCCAACTCCACATGGATGAATGGAAAGCCGCTCGACAAAGATCTGTGTGAAGCTCTTGGTCGTGAAGTCCGCATTCAGAACGATGCCAACTGCATGGCTGTTTCCGAAGCCATTGATGGTGCTGGTGCTGGTTGCGGTGTTGTCCATGGCGTGATCATCGGCACCGGCTGCGGATCTGGCATTGCCATCAATGGCCGCCCACATAAAGGGGCCAACGGTATTGGCGGCGAATGGGGCAACGTGACTGTTCCATGGATGCAGGAAGGGGAGTTTCCGGGACCGCTGAACTGGACCGGACACCACGGTACGATCGACCTGCTTTGCTCTGGCACAGGCTTTCAATGGGATTATGAAAACGCGACAGGCAAGGCTTTAAAAGGTCTCGAGATCATTGAGCTCATGCGCTCTGGTGATGAAGCTGCCATGGGTACTTATCAGCGTTATGTGAGCCGTTTGGGCCGCGCCCTGGCGATGGCTGCTAACATACTGGATCCAGATTGCTTTGTGCTGGCTGGCGGTATGTCCAATGTAGATGAGATCTACAAGGATCTTCCAGCTGCAATGCGTCCTTACATTTTCTCCGACGGGTATGATTTCGATATCCGCAAGGCCAAACACGGTGACAGTTCTGGTGTTCGCGGAGCCGCTTGGCTGTGGGGTAAAGGCGAAACAACGCAAGGGCAGATCAACGAAAGCTCGTAAACGTACTTTTCCTAATGGATTTCTCTTTCTATAGTCGGTTTTCACGATTCTGATTTCCCGAAAGAAATTTCCATGACAATGACAAGCCAAGAAGTCCTTGCAAAGCTGGTTAGCTTTGACACGGTCAGCGCAAAAACAAATCTCCCCCTGATTAAGTGGATCGAAGAGTATCTGACTGATCTGGGGGTCTCTTCCTTCACTCTGCCAGACGAGACTGGTGAGAAGGCGAGCTTGTTTGCGACGATTGGTGGTGATGGGCCAGATGGTTATGTTCTTTCAGGCCATACAGACGTTGTGCCGGTCGCAGGTCAGGACTGGACTACCGACCCATTCACCCTTCGTGAGCAGGACGGTTTGCTTTATGGCCGTGGCTCCTGTGACATGAAGGGCTTTGTTGCCTGCTCTCTGGCTAAAGTGCCGGAAATGCTAAAAGCACCTCTGAAGAAGCCATTCCATCTGATGTTCTCTTATGATGAAGAAGTTGGATGTATTGGTGTTCAGCCTATTTTGCATAAACTGGCCGGTGATGACTTCAAGGCTGAGGCTTGCTTTGTTGGTGAGCCAACTGAAATGCAGGTGGTTGTCGCGCACAAATCCAAATCTTCATATCGCGCAGTATTTACTGGTCTGTCCTGTCACTCTTCCCTCGCCCCGCACGGCGTGAATGCAGTGCACTACGGTGCCCGTCTGGTGACAAAACTGGAAGAGATGGCTCGCAAGTTGGCTGCTGGTCCAAGCGATGCGCTTTATGACCTGCCCTTCTCTACCGCCCACACTGGTGTGATCAAAGGCGGCACTGCTCTCAACATTGTGCCTGAGCATTGTGAAGTGATCTTTGAGTTCCGCATGCTGCCTTCTGAAAGCACCAAGACCTGTATGGACGAAGTTGAGCGCTATGCATTTGAAGAGCTTCTGCCTGAAATGCGCAAAGTTTATCCTGAGGCCAACATCGAGTTCGTTCCATTTTCTGAGATTCCAGGATTGGACACTGAAGTGGAAGCAGACGTTACCGTTCTAGCGAAGAAACTGGCAGGCCGTAACGACCATGCCAAAGTTGCTTATGGAACCGAAGCTGGTCTGATCCAGAACATTCTTGATATTCCTACCGTCGTTTGCGGCCCAGGCAACATCGAACAGGCGCATAAACCAGACGAGTTCATCAAAAAATCCGAACTCGACAAGTGCGACGCCTTCCTCGATCGCCTAATCAAACACGCTTGTGCGTAGCGATTAAACGAGGCTACTTCACGAAGGGGTGAAGTAGTCTTTCGCTTATTGGTGGGTGCAATTTTGTTTCAGGAGTTGCACCTATTCGCTCCTTAGGTTATGAAAATCGCATGATGACTATGCAAGCTCAAAACATGCTGTGGTGGTGGCGCCGGTGACGGTGGCTGATCACGCATGTCTTGAAGACCTGTAATTTCCAAGCCGCCGCATTCCCTGCAGGCGGCTTTGTTGTATCTACCGCCTCGCAAACATCGGAAACTGGTGTGCACGACCCGGAGGATTGACCATGCCGATCACGGCAGAACGGACTTATAAGAGCAAAGGCGGCGTTATCATCCGCCGCAAAAGCCGCAATGCTGATTATTCCGCTGGTACAAGCGAATGGATGGACAGACTGGATCGGCAGCGCGGTGCTGTTCTCTCCTCTTCCTACGAATATCCGGGCCGCTACACGCGCTGGGATATGGCTCTGGCCAATCCACCGCTGCTGATCGAATCCAATGACCGCAAGATCACCATTCAGGCCCTGAACGAGCGTGGCTGTGTGCTTATGCCAGCTGTTACAGGTGCTCTGGAAGGCCATGAAGATATCGCAGAGTTTTCTGCCGATGATTACCGTATCGATCTGACTGTGAAGACACCGGACCGCGCATTTTCTGAGGAAGAGCGTTCCCGTCAGCCGTCGACCTTTTCAGTTGTTCGTACGCTGGTTGATCTGTTTTCTTGTGATGATGATCAGCTCGGCCTTTATGGTGCGTTCGGCTATGATCTGACGTTCCAGTTTGAGCCGATAAACCAGAAACTGCAGCGTCCTGATGACCAGCGGGATATGGTGCTGTTTCTCCCGGATGAAATCCTGATCGTTGACCACTATGGCCGCAAAGCTCACGTGCTGGAATACGATTTTGAGTTCAACGCCAAGACCACAGATGGTCTGCCGCGTGATGGCGAAGAAACTCCGTATAAGCCAGCGACTGAAACACCGGGCCGTGGTGATCATGAGCCGGGTGAGTACGCTGATCTGGTGCGTTCTGCCGTTGATTACTTCAAGCGCGGAGATTTGTTCGAAACGGTTCCGGGTCAGGTTTTCTACGAGCCGTGTACCAATCCGCCATCGGCTGTTTCCCGACGTTTGCAGCAGATCAATCCATCTCCGTACTCGTTCTTCATCAACTTAGGTAGTGCTGAATACCTCGTTGGTGCATCACCCGAGATGTATGTGCGTGTAACTGGTGGTCGCCGTGTTGAGACCTGTCCGATTTCCGGCACCATCCGCCGTGGCAAGAACGCGATTGAGGATGAAGCGCAGATCCGTAAACTGCTGAACTCCACCAAGGATGAAGCAGAGCTGACCATGTGCTCAGACGTGGATCGCAACGATAAGAGCCGTATCTGTGTGCCTGAGTCCGTTCGTGTCATCGGGCGTCGTCAGATTGAGATGTACTCCCGTCTGATCCATACGGTGGACCACATTGAAGGTACTCTGCTTGACGGCAAGGATGCGCTGGATGCCTTCCTTTCCCACACATGGGCTGTGACTGTGACTGGTGCGCCCAAGCGATGGGCTATGCAGTTTATCGAAGATCATGAGAAGAGCCCGCGCGCATGGTATGGCGGCGCCATTGGTGCTGTGCTGTTTAACGGTGATATGAACACCGGCCTGACCTTGCGCACTGTTCGCATTAAAGAGGGTGTCGCTCAGATCCGCGCAGGTGCAACACTTCTCTATGATAGCATTCCTGAGGATGAAGAGGCCGAGACCGAGCTGAAGGCATCCGCAATGATTGCTGCGGTTCGTGAAGCTGGTCTCGCCTTGAAATCTGAAGAGGAAGTGGTCAAAGCCAAGCCTGGTAAGGGCAAGAAGGTCCTGCTCGTGGATCATGAAGACAGCTTCGTTCATACGCTTGCGAACTACTTCCGTCAGACTGGCGCTGAGGTTGTGACCTATCGTAGCCCGGTGCTGGATGAGGTGTTTGATCGGGTTAATCCAGATCTGGTGGTTCTCTCCCCTGGTCCGGGCTCACCAAAGGACTTTGATTGCACGGCAACCATTGAACGGGCACGTGCTCGTAAGCTGCCAATCTTTGGTGTTTGTCTTGGCCTGCAAGCGCTGACAGAAGCATTTGGTGGTGAGCTTGATCAACTTGATGTGCCGGTCCATGGAAAGCCATCTCTTATCTCCTTCACGCACAACTCCGTGCTGTTTGATGGCCTAAGTTCTCCTGTGACGGTTGGCCGTTACCACTCACTGTTTGCTAAGCGTGATGAGCTGCCGGAGTGTTTTGAGGTGACCTCAGAGACCAAAGACGGTGTGATTATGGCGATAGAGCATAAGAGCGAGCCAATTGGTGCCGTTCAGTTCCACCCGGAATCCATTATGTCGCTGGATCAGGATGGCGGCCATCAGATCATCGAGAATGTGATGACCAAGCTTCTTACAAAGGGCTGAAGCTGATTACAGATCAAACTGAGTTCATCAATTGGACTCGTTATGAGGCCGGAGATGAGCAATCACTTCCGGCCTTTTTTCTAGAGTTTTGTGCAGATGATTTATCGGAAAGAAACCTAGAAGCATCTTTGGCTAAGTCTTCTCGAATTTGCGGCATATAAATGCGCAGACTAGCGAGAGCGAACCTATTCAGATTGAGAATATTGCAAGTCTCAGGTGTGCCGGGTTGCGTTATATGATTAATCTATGCACGATTGAACTAGTTGACGCGGTTGTCTTTTGTAAAGATCGGGCAACTGCATTTGATTTATTCCTGCGTGTTACTTCCCGAAAACAGATTGCCACTTTTCGGGAAACGCTTTGATTGACGAGAGTTTGCTCTCACCGTTCACTTAAGAGGATAGAGATGAAAGTACGCGGTATTTTAAGCGGCGTTTTGATGGGCGCAGCAGTTCTGACCGGAACGTTTGCGACCACAGCATCAGCAGAAGAGAAAATCACCGTTGGCGCCCTGCGCTTTACTTCTCATGCCGCAAATTTTGTTGCGTTTGAAAGAGGTTACTTCAAAGACGCTGGTCTAGACGTAGAATTCAAGTTCTTCCAGGCCGCGCAGCCAATGGCGCTTGCGATTGCATCTGGCGACGTTGATTTTGGTCTTACCGCGATTTCCGGTGGTCTTATCAGCCTTGCAGACAAGGGTGCTGTGAAGGTGATTGGTGGGGCGCTGCAGGAAGAAGATGGCATTGATGGCCAGATGATCCTTGCTTCCAAAGCTGCGTATGATGCTGGCCTGAAAACACCTGCAGGCCTGAAGGGCAAAAGCTTTGGTGTGACCACTGCCGGTTCTTCCTTCCACTACATGGCGCACAAGATTGCTGACAAGGAAGGATTTGACCGCAAAGACATCAAAATCCGCCCTCTACAGAAGGTTGGGGCTGTGATTGGTGCGCTAAAGAGCGGTCAGATCGATGCATGGTCCATCGTTCCGCACATTGCCAAAGGCTTGGCAAAGTCTCCTCAGGTGGAAGTGATCGGTAAGGTGTCTGACTATGTGCCGAACTACCAGGTGACCACAGTTTTCACCTCCACGAAAAACACCAGTAACAATCCTGAGCTGGTTAAAACCTTCCTTGGCGCTTACTCCAAGGGCGCGGCAGATTTCAATGCGGCTCTGGTTGATAAATCCGCAGGTGATGCTGCTGCAGAGGACATGGTGAAACTTATTCACAAGTACGTTTATGCAGATCGCCCCTATGAGAAAGCTGCACCTTCCATTCGCAACGGCGCAATGCGTCTGAATGAAGGTGCTGCCCTGAACATGGCGAGTGTTGAAGATCAGCTCAACTGGTTCAAGAGTGAAAAGCTCGTGCCAGCTGGCGTAACACTCGACAAGCTGGTTGACGCAAAGTTCGTCGAAACCTTCTAATCCAACACGGGTATTGGCCGTTATCGGGCAATACCCCTTCCCCATAATCCGGTTGGATTACATGCAAATTTCCATCGAAAATCTTAGGCACTCCTACGGTTCTGTTGAGGTGCTCCAAGACATCAATCTGACTTTTGAGCCCGGTGAGATTGCCGTGATCATTGGTCCTTCGGGCTGTGGTAAATCGACCTTACTGCGTTTGATGGGTGGGCTTGAAGAACCGAGCCAAGGCGCTGCCTACATTGCCGGGCAAGTGCCTGAGGGTTCCCTCAATCCTCTCACCTACATATTCCAGGACTTCGCATTACTGCCCTGGCGTTCCGTTGCTGGGAACATCTCTCTTGTGCTTGAGGATCACAAGCTACCTAAGAAAGAGCGTGAAGCTATCATCGCAGATGTGCTTGCACGCACCAACCTTTCTGAGTTTCATGATGCCCTTCCTCGTCAACTCTCTGGCGGGATGAAGCAGCGTGTGGCCATTGCACGAGCCCTTGCCGTACGCCCGGCATTTTTGCTGATGGACGAGCCACTGTCAGCTCTGGATAGTCAGACACGAGAGTTGCTGATGGATGATCTGGTAGATTTGTGGGCACGGGAGAAGTTCTCAGCTTGTTATGTGACACACAATCTAGCTGAAGCTGTGCGTCTCGGACACAAGGTGATCATACTCTCGCGCCGCCCCGGAAAGGTGCGGGAGGTGGTTCAGATTGACATGCCACTAGAACAACGGCGAGAACGGGCAGCAGAGCTGGAAGATGTTCAGCAGCAACTCTGGCACATGATGCGCGAAGAAGCTCTGGCAGCAGACAGGGAGCTTGCTGATGTCTGATCAGATCAATCGCAGAAAAGTTCCGTTTCGCGGAGGTGGTTTCAAGCCACGTCCCATCCGCTTTGTTGCGCCCTTCGTGTTTCTTGCACTGGTGCTGTTCTGGGAGTTTGGTTCCCGCACTGGTTTGATCAGTAATCTTGTGTTGCCAGCACCTTCTGAAGCCTTTCAGGCGTTTATGGACCTCTATAACTCGGGCCTGCTTTGGAAGCATGTGAGCACCAGCCTTTACCGTCTGGTCTTTGGGTGGAGCATCGGAACAGCGCTCGGCATTCTGGTCGGCTTGCTGATTGGGTTGTTTTCACTGGCACGAGCCAGCTTACTGCCTCTTACATCAGCTTTCTTTCCTATTCCGAAGATCGCCTTACTGCCGCTCTTCATCATCTGGTTCGGCATTGGCGAGGGCTCTAAGGTCGCAACGATCTTGTTTGGCACCTTCTTCCCCACTGTTATCGCGACCTATGGCGGCGTTGATAATGTGGAGCGTGGGTTGATCCGTATGGGGCAGTCTTTCGGGATGAGCTGGCTTTCTATTGTCAGAAAGATCATCTTGCCGGGAGCCTTGCCCGCGATCCTTTCGGGCGCGCGCATTTCAGCCAGCATCGCCATCATCCTGTTGGTAGCAGCAGAAATGATCGGTGCCGAGTACGGCATTGGTGCCTATGTGCTGATGGCAGGATCTTTGTTTGCGACCGACCAGCTGATCGTCGGTGTGGCTATGCTTTCCGTTCTGGGGCTCTGCGTGAGCTGGTTGATCGGGAAAGCTGAAAAAGCATTGTTGAGCTGGCGGGGATAGTCACTAGTAAGAAACCTCGCTGGAGCTGACAGCGAGGTTTTACATGCTACTCAGCGCTTGCATCGCACGCGTCTTTGAAGTGATGCTCGAACACACTTACCCAGCCGTTGTTGTAGCTCTCACGCATTGTCGAGCCGATTTCGCCGAGCTTCTCCCAGTCATGGTGGCTCAAGACCACTTTTGTCCCTTCACCATCCTTCTCAAAAGTTATGTCAACACAGGTCGCCATACTCTCAGGATTGTTGATGTGCCATAGGATTGAGAGTGCTTTAGATGGTTGAAAGAGCTTGATGGTGCCCCAGTCATGACGTGTACCATCTCGGGCAATTTCATAGAGCTTACCGCCTTCTTTCTGCTCGCAGAAAACATCCGGCAGTTCTCCACCGCTCATTGCTGTGACTGAATGGGTTTGTGTCGGCCACCATTTGCTAAAGTCACCAGTGAAAACCTCAAATGCCTTTTCCGGGCTGCAGTTTACTTTGATCATTTTCACCACTGGCGTGATCATTCTCATCTCCTGTTAAGCGGCGATTTCATTGGTTTAGCCGATCCAATGCCTTTGCAAGCCATAGACTGCCTTAGATTTTCATCCGCAAGTTGTCAAATCAGTTGGTCTTCTGCCAAAACTCAATGATGGCCTGTCCTTGTAGTTTGCCTCTATTGTTTCGCGGAAAACTAATCTGAAGGAAGATAATGGCGGGCCGAAAAAAGGCATATTGCAGTCTTATCTCAGTCCTGATGCCATATCAGAAGAGGACAAGTCATGGTTTTGCGCATAAACGATACGATCCCTAATTTGACCGTTCCTACTGATCATGGAGAGATCAATCTGCACGATTGGGTCGGTGACAGCTGGGCAATCATTTTCTCTCATCCCAAGGATTTCACTCCGGTTTGTACCACTGAGTTTGGTGCAGTAGCTCAATTGGGTGACGAATGGGCCAAACGTAACACCAAGGTTCTCGGGGTTTCTGTTGACGGTGTTGAGGACCACAAGAAGTGGAAAGTCGACATTGAGGCCGTTGGTGGCAGCAAGCCTGATTTTGCGATCGTGGCGGATGCAGGGCTTGAGATGGCAAAGGCCTTCGACATGCTGCCTGCAGAATACGTTCTACCCGATGGCCGTACACCTGCAGATTCAGCCACTGTACGCTCTGTTTTCATCATCGGGCCAGACAAACAGGTCAAGCTGATGATGACCTATCCGATGACCGTTGGTCGCAACTTCGCAGAAATCCTTCGCGCTTTGGATGGGCTTCAGATGTCCACCAAAGGCGTTGCAACACCTGCTGACTGGACCGTTGGTGAAGATGTCATCGTACCACCAGCCGTCACCACAGAAGATGCTCAGAGCAAGTTTGGCACCGTCAAAACCGTTCTACCTTACCTGCGGTATGTGAACGCACCGAACTAAGCGCTCGAATTTTGAGCTTAAAGAAAAAGCCCCGTGGAGCAGAACTCCACAGGGCTTTGATAATTCAGATCTGCTTTACACTTAGTCGACCTTGCGGACCGCGCCTTTTGCTGCGCTGGTTGTCATAGCAGCGTATGCTTTCAGCGCGGTAGAGACCTTACGGGTACGCTTTTCAGCTGGCTTCCAAGCGTCTTTGCCTTTGGCTTCCATTGCTGTACGGCGAGATGCAAGTTCTTCATCAGAAACACGCATTTCGATCTTGCGGTTTGGAATGTCGATATCGATCATATCGCCTTCTTCCAGCAGACCGATGTTGCCGCCTTCTGCCGCTTCCGGAGATACGTGGCCGATGGACAGGCCTGAAGAACCACCAGAGAAGCGACCGTCAGTGACCAGCGCACACGCTTTGCCGAGGCCTTTGGACTTGAGGTAACTGGTTGGGTACAGCATTTCCTGCATACCCGGACCACCGCGTGGACCTTCGTAGCGAATGAGAACGATGTCGCCCTCTTTCACCTTGCCGGTCAGGATTGCGCTTACGGCTGTATCCTGAGATTCAAAGATGCGAGCCGGACCGGAAAATTTGAGAATGCTCTCGTCAACGCCTGCGGTTTTAACGATACAGCCGTCTTCAGCGAGGTTACCGAAGAGAACAGCTAGGCCGCCGTCCTGAGAATAAGCGTGTTCTTTGGAGCGGATGACGCCGTTTTCGCGATCATCATCAACGCCTTCTTCATAGCGAGAGCTTTGAGAGAATGCGACCTGAGTTGGAACCCCGCCCGGCGCTGCGGAGAAGAACTCGCGAACACTTGCGCTGTCCGTGCGCTTGATGTCCCAGCGTTCCAGTGCTTCTGCCATATCTTTCGCGTGAACGGATTTCACGGAGGTATCGATCAGGCCTGCGCGGTCGAGTTCGCCCAGAATGCCAAGGATACCACCGGCGCGGTGGACGTCTTCCATATGAACGTTTTCAACGGAAGGAGCGACTTTACAGAGGACTGGCACCTGACGGGAGAGGCGATCGATGTCGTCCATGGTGAAGTCAATTTCACCTTCCTGGGCAGCAGCAAGCAGGTGCAGAACCGTGTTGGTGGAGCCGCCCATGGCAATGTCCATTGTCATTGCGTTTTCAAAGGCTTTGAAGTTTGCAATGTTGCGCGGCAGAGCGTTCTCGTCGTTCTGTTCGTAATAGCGCTTGGCCAGATCCACGATCAGATGACCTGCTTCGATGAACAAGCGCTTACGGTCTGCGTGTGTTGCAAGCGTGGACCCATTGCCCGGCAGCGACAAGCCTAGAGCTTCAGTCAGACAGTTCATGGAGTTCGCGGTGAACATGCCAGAACAGGAGCCACAGGTCGGGCATGCGCTGCGCTCGATGCTCTGAACATCGCTGTCAGAAACACTGTCATCGGCTGCGGCGATCATTGCGTCGACAAGGTCAACTTTGCGTTTTTCACCGTTTGCGAGCGTTACTTTGCCCGCTTCCATAGGTCCACCGGACACAAACACGGTTGGGATGTTAAGGCGCAAAGACGCCATCAGCATGCCCGGAGTGATCTTGTCACAGTTGGAGATACAGACCATGGCATCAGCGCAGTGTGCGTTGACCATGTACTCCACGGAGTCGGCGATCAGTTCACGAGATGGCAGCGAGTAGAGCATACCATCGTGGCCCATTGCAATGCCATCATCGACTGCAATGGTGTTGAACTCTTTTGCGATGCCGCCGGCCTGTTCGATTTCACGAGCGACAAGCTGACCGAGGTCTTTCAAATGCACGTGGCCAGGCACGAACTGCGTGAAGGAGTTTACGACAGCAATAATCGGCTTGCCGAAGTCACCTTCCTTAACACCGGTTGCACGCCACAGACCTCTGGCGCCTGCCATGTTGCGGCCGTGTGTGGATGTGCGTGAACGATAGTTTGGCATTGAAAACCCCAATCTGGCGAAATGTTATCTACGCGTTGCGGTATAGTTAGTTTTATCGGACTAATTTGGCAACTTTTCTTCAGCTTACACCACTAAAGAGAAAAAGAGTACCCGCCGGTACGCCTCTCCCCTTCTGTTCGCTTGAGCATTTCTCGGGTGTCGTCTGCCGGCGCCTCAAGTCTTCCTGGTTTTAGAAGCGGTTAAAGGCAAAACTGGAGAGATCGTGCCCCGCCAGTTTTCCTGTGAGCACATCTGCCATAAGCCGCCCTATGGATGGACCGATTCCAAATCCGTGACCAGAAAAGCCCGTTACAATGTGCAGGTTTTCCTGAGCAGGTGCCTGATCAATCACAGGCAGGAAGTCGGGCATTGCATCAATGAGGCCGCCCCAAGCTGATTGGAGCTTGGTTCCTTTGAGCTGCGGGAACCGGTCTGCGAGGGCATGTGTCAGCGCCGCGAGTTCCTTTTGATCCGGCATGGAGTTCAGGACACGCATGGCTTCAAATGGTGTTGTATCAGCTCCGTTCCAACGGCGCTTTTGCATCCAGTGGTCCGGATAGTTTTTCGGTGACCATGGTTTGATGCTGGTGCCCTTCAAGTTCTCCGCCATGTTTGGCAGCCACTGTTTCAGAAAGCGGAAGGAATCCAAGCCGATGTGGTGGGTCTGGTTGTTCTTGAGAGCCAGCGTGTAACCGCCATCCTGACGGCGGCGCATGGCGAAGGTGTTGTCAGAAGCATTGGCAGGGAAGACATCCGGCACCGCTTCGGTTGCAGCCACTGTCAGCTCTACAGAGAGCTGTGGCAGCTTAATGCCTGCGTTGGCTGCAAACAGAGAGGACCACGCCCCACCGGCCAATATCACCTGTCCTGCTTTGATCTCGCCTTGCTCTGTTACAGCACCAACAACGTTGCCCCCGGACTTCACCAGCGTGCGGACCGCTGTGTTTTCGCAGATGACAGCTCCGAGGCGTTGCGCGGCTTTGGCGATGCCCAGTGTCGCTTGTCCGGGTTCAGCCCGGCCATCAGTGGCGGTGTGCATTCCACCAATCCAGCGACCTTCTTTGCCTTTGATGTCTTCGTGGACCTGTGCTCTTGAAATCATGCAGGTGTCGAGATCGTACTTCCTGCCTAGCTGGACGAACTTCTCGAAGTTCTCCAGGTCCTCATGCTTTTCAGCAAGGTAGTAGACGCCCGTTGCGCTGTAGCCAAGATCTTCGCCAGTTTCTTTGCTCAGCTCTGCCCAGAGGCGGCGCGCTTCGATGGAAAGAGGAATTTCTGGCTCATCCCGGCCTTGCTGGCGGATCCAGCCCCAGTTGCGGCTGGACTGCTCACCCGCTACGCGGCCCTTTTCGCAGAGGGTAACACTGACGCCTTTCTTTGCGAGATAGTAGGCAGTGCAGACACCAATGATGCCTCCACCGATGATAAGCACGTCTGTTTCCTGCGGCTGCTCATCATGGAACTGCTGCGGTGTCTTTTCTGAATAAATCACGTCACTAACTCAAGAAACTTAGATAAACGGTCCGAGCTCAATCTTGGAGCCATCGGAGAAACGGGAGTAACGGAAGCGGGTCAGGTCATACCCTGCTGGTTTACCCATCAACATATCCGCCATGACGCGGCCTGCTGCAGGTCCGATACCAAAGCCATGGCCGGAGAATCCGGTTGCGATAAAGACACCTTGTTGCGTAGGCACTTCATCCATGATTGGGACAAAGTCTGGCATAGCATCAATCATTCCAGCCCAACTTTCTTCCAGCTGCAGATCTTTAAGCTGCGGGAAGCGATCGACCAGACGCTCCTGAATACGCTTCAAAGCTCTTGGACTAGGATCGGGATTCAGGACACGGCAGGTTTCGAACGGAGTGATTTCATCTCCTGTCCAACGGCGTTTGTGGCTCCAGGCATCCGGATAGTTCTTCGGCGCGTTCATGCCAAAGGTGATGCCTTTGAAAGATGCTTTGATTGCCGGAAGCCATTTGAAGAGGTGGCGGAAGGAATCCTTGCCGATATAGTGATCATGGATGTCACTCACTGCTAGAGTATAGCCGCCATCTACTCTTTTGCGGAACGCGAATGTGCCGTCTGCGGCATCACCATTGAAAAGATCAGGCGCTGCCTTTGTCGCCGCAACGGTTGCGCGTACGCACAGCTGTGGCATGGATACGCCGAGGTTTTGCGCGAAGAGAGATGACCATGCACCTGCTGCGATCAACACGCGGTCCGCTTTGATCGTTCCTTTCTCCGTCACAGCACCGGTTAGCTTACCACCTTCGAACTCGAGTGTTCTGACTGCGCAGTCCTCAACGATAACAGCACCATTGCGCTTAGCAGCTCGCCCGATGGCAGGTACGGCGACCCACGGTTCTGCGCGGCCATCGCTTGGGGTGACCATACCGCCAATCCATTTACCTGGTTTGCCCGGAATTTCAGCGTAGATTTCATCTTTGCTCAGCAACCGCGTATCGAGCTGGTGCTGTTTGGCCAGTTCCAGAAAACTCTCATAGCCTTTAAGGTCTTCTTCTTTCTCAGCCAGATAGTAGACACCATGCTGGCGGAAACCGAGATCCTCACCCGTTTCCTTCATCAATTGCTGCCAGAGCCGATTGCTTTCCATGGAAATTGGAAGCTCAGCAGCATCCCTGCCCTGCTGGCGTACCCAGCCCCAGTTTCGGCTGGACTGCTCGCCAGCAACGCGGCCTTTTTCGCAGAGAGTGACGTTCACACCCTTTTGTGCCAGCCAGTAGGCTGTGCAGGTGCCGATAACGCCGCCGCCAATGATCAGAACATCTGTCTGCTCAGGAAGCTTGCCAAAAAACTGCTGCGGAGTGGAGCTGGTATAGGTCGCCATGAAGGTCTCGAGGAATCAGATCTGTAATTACAATCTGACGAACTTAGCAGGACTAAGATATCACTGCACGAGTGCGTGCCTAAGCACTTAGTCGACCTTTGGATTAGACCTTATAGGTAGGTTTTGTCTTCAAAGACAAAAAGCGGGCCTGAGAGTTGAGCACTCTCAGGCCTTGAAAACTTAACGCGGAGCCATGCGGATCGCGCCATCCAGACGGATGGTTTCGCCGTTCAGCATTGGGTTGGTGCAGATTGCTTCAACCAGCTGTGCGTACTCATCACCACGACCCAGACGGGATGGGAATGGAACCTGCTGACCGAGAGAGTCCTGTACTTCCTGAGAAAGACCGCGCAGCATTGGGGTTTCAAAGATGCCTGGTGCAATGGTCATTACGCGGATGCCGGATTTGGACAGATCACGCGCAACAGGCAGTGTCAAAGCTGCAATGCCGCCTTTAGACGCTGCATAAGCTGCCTGACCAATCTGGCCGTCAAATGCTGCGACAGATGCGGTTGAGATAACCACACCGCGCTCACCGTCTTCTGTGAGCGGGTCAAGGTTTGCCATGCGTGTCGCAGCAAACGATGTACAGCGGAACGTGCCAACAAGGTTTACGTTGATCACCGTCTGGAACATATCCATCGGGTGCGGCTCGCCACGAGACGTGGTTTTGGCAACTGGTGCGATACCTGCGCAGTTGACGAGGATGCGCGTTGGGCCGTGCGCTGCTTCAGCTGCATCCAGACCTGCTTTCACGCTGTCATCGCTGGTGACGTCAACTTTTACGAACTGAGCACCGATTTCCTGTGCAAGCGCATTACCAGCTTCTTCGTTCACGTCAAAAAGAGTTACTTTCACGCCATGGCTGGTCAATTTCCGTGCGGTTGCCGCGCCAAGACCTGATGAGCCGCCAGTTACTACGGCTGCAATTTCATTGTTAAGTTGCATGGAATCCCATCCCGATTCATTTTGTTTGCCCCGCGTCTTTCAAAGCTCCCGCCAAAATTCTTTGAAAGCTGCAAAATGCTGTTATGCGGGCCGGCATGAGAAAATCATTCTCATGCCAAAGCCACAAGGTCTACTTTTCCGGTGATTCCTGCAACACACTCGGACTTTAAATCTAGCATATTTCCCTTATACCCTTGTCGTAGGGCCATGGAATAAGTCGCTCCATCCGTCAGGAACCGGGTGCCCTGCACTTTGTTAGCGGCCTCCAGCTTAGCTGCACGGTTCACGGCATCGCCGATCACTGTGAACTCCAGACGATCGCGTACCCCAACAATTCCGACACTCACTGGGCCTGCTGCCACGCCGACTCCGATCTCAAACTTCATTGGCCAGCCGGCCGCTTCCAGATCAGCGCTTTCCTCTTCCAGAATGTGGGCCAGTTCAACGCCTGCGCGCAACGCATCGGCTGCGTAAGTTTCAGTATCCGAGACAGCGCCAAAGGTGGCGAGGATGCCATCGCCGAGGAACTTATCGATCTTGCCTCCCTCTCCCAAAATCGCTTTGGCAGCCTTCTTTTGGTAGAGGCTGAGCACGCGCATGGTGGTTTCTGGCGGCAACTTTGCAGCAGTCTTGGTGAAGGATCTGATGTCGACCAGCAAGACCGCCACATCTCTGATTTCACCAGTACCAGCTTTGAGTCTGCTTTCAGATTCCACAATGGAACTGGCCACTTCCGGGGTGAAGAAGCGGCTCAAATCTTTCACAGCATTCTTCTGGCGAATTGCGGAGAAGAAGGTTCGGCGGGCTCTGAAGATGGACAGTGCGAGCAGCGCCGTCACCGAGAGGATGATGATCAGCTTATCCAGCTCCGCTCCGATAAGCACAGCTTCGCCCGTGAGATACTCAATGTAATTGCGGGTGATGAGCGTGGAACCGCCTTGATATGTAAGGGCGTAGAACACCAGTCCGAGCCATCCCAGCGCTCCGAAGACACCGGTGAGGATCACGTATCTTGGGTCAAAACGCAGTGCTCTCAAGGCGATAAAGAGGAACAGGTACATCAAGGTTGGGGCCTTGAGGTAGAAGGTCGGGTGCTGGGCGTATTGGATATGGAAGGAGAAAATCAGCCCAACCAGTAGCGCCACGTCTGCCATGATGGAGAGGACCAGATACCAAACCGGCAGAATGGTTTTGAAGGAGACGTAAATTCGGATGAGGGTAAAGACCAGGTAGCAAGAAAAGGCGATGGGGACAAAATTGAAGCCCATTGTGCCTTCTGCGCGCGGGGCGAGCGCATAAAGGATCGCAAAGAAGATGATTACGCCAAGCTGGACGATACCAATGAGGCGTTCAGACGCTGCTTCCTGGCGGGCAACTTCGCGGCGGACACGCAGTGGGAGATCCCCTTCCGGGGCTTTGGGGCCCAAGACGCCGCGTTTGATCTGCTGGTAGAGGGAGGGTTCAGCTTTTTTCTTGTAGGAAATGCCGTGGAATTTCTCGCTCAAGTCCACATTCGTTTTTTTGTCAGATCCGAGTTTTTTTGAGGGATCGGAGTTTTCTGGACCACTTCCAACTGCCACACTTTTCTCCCGTCACGCCATTCAGTTGGCGTTGCTGGTTTGCTCGCAAATTCATCAGATCAACAGCGAGCGACGGGTGCGTGAACTTTATGGTTTGAAGACCATCCCCTCAGAGGCCACGATAGCTCGTGGATGCATCTGTTGAGCAGCCAGACCGATTTCGTCCAGTTCATCATCCGTGCGCCGCGGATCGTGATGAAAGATCACGGGCGTTTTCACGTTGGCGCGCTGGCATATTCCGACCACATGCTCCCATGTGGAATGTCCCCAACCCTTATATTTAGGGTATTCAGCTGAGGTGTACATCCCATCCTGGATCACAACATCAGCATCACGGATAAAATCTAGGACAGCAGCGTCGTGATGAGCGCTCCCCATTTCGTGATCTGTGATGATGCACATGGCCTTACCATTGTACTCCATCCGGTAGCCACAGGCTCCGCCCGGATGGTTTAGCGCAACTGTTTTGATTATCAGGCCATTGTCTTTCTTCAGGGTGTCACCTGCATTGAAACTTTTAAAGGAAACAGCAGATAACGTGTTGGCTCCTACCGGGAAAATAGGGGGGGACATGATCCGGCAGATGATATCCTTCAGGTCACAGGGATCACTGAAATGGCCTGCCGTCAGCCGGATGCGGAAGTTTGGATCGTAAGCAGGCTCGAAGAAAGGCAGACCACAGATATGGTCCAGGTGTGTGTGCGTGAAGAGAAGGTCAATGTCGCGATGAGGGCCTCTCATCATTTCCTTGCCCAGATTGCGTGCGCCAGACCCACAGTCGACCATCAACAGAACGTCCCCCGCTCGTATTTCAAAGCAGGTTGTTTCTCCGCCGTATCTAAGAGTTTCGGGACCAGCAGCAGCTGTTGAACCGCGAACACCCCAAATTTTAAGAGAAAACTCGTTCAAGTAATCTGGCCTTTCAAGTGGACGCAGGCCGAGCCTGCGCTAGTTCTCTGGTCGTCTTTTCCAATCGCAACGCCAACACACGCATGATTTCCAACGAGACTTTCGGGAACTCCGCGATGAGTTTCAGAAAGTCATCCTTAGATATTGCGAGGATATGTGTTGTTCCAACCGACTGCAGCGTGGCAGTTCTTGGTACATCACACAAAATCGCAATCTCACCAATGATGGCATATTGTCCGACCCGCGCAACCTCATTTTCATCAACAAACACAGCAACTTCACCAGAAAGGACAACAAATGCGCTGTCGCCATCATCTCCCTGATGGCACAAATGTTCCCCGTCCTGAAACTCCATGCGATCACTAATGAACGCGAGGAGACGAAGTTTGCTCGGTTCCAGTCCTTCAAAGAGAGGGACGCGGCTCAAAGCTTGGACTTCAGCATCTATAGTCACATTTCCCTCCCAATAACTTGATGAGCATAGCTGAACTCAATCCAGCAATCTGTGTTACAGCTCACACCATCTCGCCTTTGTTTCACCATAGTTCCCAAGACTATCTCTCGATAACCCTCCCATTTTCTAGGTGAACCGCCGTTTCAAACTCCTCAGCGACGGTCTCATTACTTACTCCAAACATGAAAATTTTATCTGACATCAGCTTTTTAAGGTCTGTGCGCAGCTCTTTATCGGTCGCGCTGGCGCTGTTTGCTGTCTCGTCCAAAATATATATATGAGCGTTTTTCAACAATGCGCGGACCAGACATATCAACCTGCGCTGGTGTGAGGACAGCTTCGCACCGGCCACACCCACATGATAATCGAAGGCAGCACGGCGGATCGGGACGATGAGATCACGCTCACGAACCAGTTCCTGCAGAACCTGCTGGATTTTCTGGCGTGCATCGCGGCGGTCCAGCCTTGCATGACCAAAAACCAGATTGTCTTCAATGCTGAGCGTAGTCAGGTACGTTTCTGGATCAAAGAACTCAAAGCGCTCGTTGTCCTTGCCTACACTCTCAATAAACTGGGCACGGGCGGCGACGATCTTGTCCCGCATCTCATCATCCAGAACACCAAGACGGTGCTTGGCAGGGATGAGTTTGAGTGCGAGAGCAATGAGGCGCGCTCTGTCAACATCCTTCAGTCTTCTGCGCTGGCCACCTTTCTGTTCATTCACAATACGACCAAATTCTGGCAGATCTTCGCGGCTGATGAAGGAGTATCTGTTTAACAGGTCACTGTCTGCACTGACATCGGCAAACAGCTCCACCATGGTCGTTGCGATTTTGAGACCGATGTCGCTCAGAAGCACATCAAAACCGGTTTGCTTGAGGAAGGCTGAGATCTGCGGATCGGTTGGTACGTGTTCGATGGTCATGAAGTGTTCTTTGGGGCTGGCAAAGAACAGGTTCTGCGCCAGATTGGCGGACATGTTGAACTTTTCCGGATCCCAGAACTCAACCAGGTTTTGTAGTCGTGCATCGCCCTTAATCTTCTCGCAAAAGGCTTTGCGTGCGGCGAGAAGGTTTGGCACCAGTTCGCAGTTCACTTCCTCGCAGTAACGCTGATCGATGACCGTTTCCACGCCCAGAAGATAGAGATCTCGCGAGAAGCCTGCGACTTTACAGAGTTCCAGAGCTCGCTCCTCCAACTCCTGCATGGAGGTGGCGTTTGCCTGATCAAAGTCTTCCCAGCGCGCCTTGAGATCAAAGAAGGGATTGAGCGTCATCTCCGCTTCCCGCAGCTGACGCTGACGCTTCTTCAAGTCACTGCCTTCGTAGTCGATGGTCTCTTGCGGTCTGTGGCGCAGGCCGTAAAACAGGTTGTCACGAATGGTCCCCGTCCAGACATGAAGATGCCCGCCCACATAGGCGATTTGCCGGCCCAGCGTGGATTCTGACATGTTCTCAAAACTGGTTTGATTGACACTGACCGAGCCAGAGGTTGGACTGAGTAAGCCCGCTGCCATTTGCAGCAGCTCTGCCCGCCCAGAGCCATCTATGCCAGTGACCGCCAGAGGTTTACCCGGTTCAACAATAAGTGAAACGCCATGCACCTCCTGCCCTGTTCCCGCACCCGAAAGGCCAAGTTTATCGAGCGTGAGCGGGCCGGAAAGCGGTAGCGTTTCGTCTTCCAAGAGGCGTTGCTTGTCGTATAGATCTGGTGGATCAAAGTTCTCAACAACGGTCTGGTATTTGACTGAGACATCTGCCGTCATCTGGTAGTACGCCAGCAGCTCTTTCCAGGGACCCGCCAGATCCTTGTAGGCTGCTATAACCGCAATCAGCGCGCCAATGCTGAGTTGGCCTTTGATGACCAGATAACCGCCAATGAAGTAAAAGAAGAACGGCGTCAGCTGATTCATGAAGTTATTGACGAACTTGATGAAATACTTGCGATTATAGATATCGAAGCGAATGCGGAAGTTGCGGTAAAGCCGATCAGAAAGATCTGCAGAATGCCACGCTGAGGTGTCGTTGCTATGGATCTCTGAAATGCCAGAGATGCTCTCGCCAACCTTGTCGGCAATCACGCGCACATTCTTCACACGCTGGCGCGACAGGCGCACGACCTTTTGCTGCAATTTGGGAATGATGTAGCCCTGCACCGGATAGAGCGAAATAGCAGCCAGACCAAGCAGCGGATCCTGCATGAAAATGAAGCCGACTTGCACCACCAACATGCCGCCCTGATAGGCTGGCAGGGCGAAGGCCTCGCCAACAAAACCACCTACATCCTCGACCTCAGCGGTAATCATTGGTATGATCTCGCCGGAGCTGACCTTCTTAAAGTGAGGCAGGCGGAAGCGGAGTACGCGCTGAAACAGCTCAAACCGCAACTGGCGTAGCATCCTCTCGCCCAGTCTACCCTTGTAGATGTTGAGGTAGAGTTTGATGCAGTTGCTAACGACAACAAGAACCAAGAACAAAATACAAAGCACCGCCAGGTACTCGATTTGCCCGAGTTGGACACCCCAAAACTCTACCGGGAAATTGCTACCCTGAATTGCTTCATTGGTAATTGTCTTAGGCAGATCCAGCAGGATGTAACTGACCGGATAGGACAATAAGGTGACTAGAAGAATCGCCACTTGATAGCGGGCCGAGTTCTTCCAGATGAATTGGAAAAGCGATTTTTCCATGTCCACTCCGATTAAGCTCAGGCCAGGCTAACCCAAACTGAGGCGATGCGATTTACACTTCAACTGACGCAAGGGAACTTTACGCTTCAAGATCTTAAAAAAACGGCACAAAACCCTCTTCATCCCTTGGATTTTGGGGTTCTGTTCTGACGCTATCAGCGGATGGACTGGTTTTGCTGTTGTCTGGTGGTCCTCCCCCACTTCTATGATCTGACGCTGAGGTTTGTGCGCAGCAGATGGAATAAGAAGCGCATGACGGTAATGACGCCAAAAATTCTGATTTATAGCCACGACACCTTTGGCCTTGGCCACCTGCGGCGATGCCGGACAATCGCTCAATCTCTGGTTGGTTCCTTTCCGGAAATGTCCGTCCTCATCCTTTCCGGATCCCCTATAATTGGTAGTTTTGAGTTCCGCTCCCGCGTTGATTTCGTCCGCATACCCGGAGTGATCAAACTGCGTAGTGGGGAGTACACCTCGCTGTCGCTGCAGCTGGACATCAACGAGACGATCGCAATCCGTTCATCAATCATCGAGCACACTGCAAAGGTGTTCAAGCCGGATATCTTCATTGTCGACAAAGAGCCTCTTGGGCTACGCAGTGAGGTTCTGCCTACGCTTCAGTACCTGAAAGGGCAGAAGACACGCTTGGTGCTGGGGCTTCGCGATGTGATGGATGATCCGCTGGTGCTGAAGGAAGAATGGCTGCGCAAGCGAGCCTACCCTGCCCTCAATGATCTTTATGACGAGATCTGGGTTTACGGCCCATCCGTGATGAACAACCCGCTGGATGGACTTGGCTTTGACCAGTCTGTGATGCAAAAGACGCTGTTTACCGGCTATCTGCGCCGGTCAATGCCAAGTTCAGCTCAAGACTTCACAGCACCGTTTGATGGTGCGCCGTATGTGCTGGTAACGCCCGGTGGCGGCGGAGATGGCGTTGAGCTGGTGGATTGGGTGATGCGTGCGTATGAAGCCCGGTTGCGCCCTCTTTTCCCGGCTCTCATCGTGCTTGGCCCATTCATGAGTAAAGCGGACGTAGAGGCTTTTACAACTCGTGCTTCGCATCTGCGCGATGTTGAGATTCTGCGCTTTACGCCGGAAATCGAGCCTTATATGGCCAATGCGACGGCTGTGATTGGCATGGGGGGGTACAACACTTTCTGTGAGGTTCTTTCCTTCGACAATCCGGCCTTGCTGGTGCCGCGTGTTGTGCCACGTAGAGAGCAAGCTATTCGTGCGGAGCAGGCCCAGCGGCTTGGCCTTGCGCAGATGCTGCCCATCGACTCCTATCCAAGCGTGGAACTGATGGTAAAGGCGCTCGCCAACCTTCCGTTTATTGCCCCACCGTCTCACGCTCATTCAGAGAATTACCTGGGCGGGCTTGATGTAATCAATCTCAGAACCGCTGAAATTCTTGGCATGAGTGATCAGGCCTTGATGCAAAGATTGAATGTTTCTGCAGATCCTAAACTGACTTGCAAGACGGGGTAGCGATGGAGAGAGGCCGTATTGCAGTCGTGGTCAAAGGGTATCCGCGCCTTTCTGAAACGTTCATTGCGCAAGAGATCTATGGCTTGCAGGAGCGAGGTGTAGAACAACTCATAGTCGCCTTACGTCACCCGTATGATCCTTATGTGCATGACGTGCATAAGAAGATTACGGCAGATGTGCTCTATCTGACGGAGTATCTGAAAGACGACCCTCCACGCGTGAAGCGAGCTTTGGACTGGGCAAAGACGCAGCCGACTTATGCTGCGGCCAGAGCTTGCTTTGAGAACGACCTGAAGCACAAGAGGAATGCCGAGAGGTTTCGCCGTTGGGGGCAAGCTTGCGTGATGGCTCATGAGTTGCCCGCTGACGTCATCTGGATACACACGCATTACCTCCACAGCCCCTGCACAGTCGCCCGCTATGCAGCCATGCTTTCTGGCCGCAAGTGGTCGTTTTCCGCCCATGCGAAGGACATCTGGACCACGGAGCCGTGGGAGCTTAAGACCAAGCTGGCAGATGCCGCTTGGGGGGTGACCTGCACCAAAGCCAACCTTTCGTATCTGCAATCTCTTTGCGCAGAGCCTGACAAGATCAGCCTTGTTTATCATGGTCTAGATTTTTGCGGATTTCCTGAGGCTCCGCGTCCTGCCACCCTGCGAGACGGAACAGGAAAAGACAGTGTTCAGATCATTTCCGTGGGGCGTCTGGTGGACAAGAAGGGCTACGATACCTTGCTGCGTGCATTCAGTGAGTTGCCCAAGGCGTTGAACTGGCACTTCACTCATGTTGGTGGAGGTGAGTTGTCTCAATCTTTAGAGGACCTTGGCAAGCAGCTTGGTCTGGATGACCGGATTTCATGGCTCGGCCCGCAACCACGGGCACGGGTTTTGGACGAGATGAAAAAGGCAGACATTTTTGCTCTGGCTTGCCGTGTCTCCAAATCTGGAGATCGGGACGGATTGCCCAATGTGGTGATGGAAGCACAAGCCATGTCGCTGCCTTGTGTCTCAACTGAGGTCTCAGCGCTGCCTGAAATCATCGAGAGCGGGCAAACTGGCGTGTTGTGCCCTCCAGAAGATGTGTCCTCCCTTTCGGAAGCACTATGCTCATTGATCACACAACCCGCAGAGCGCGAACGCCTTGGCAGTAACGCGTTTCGCAGCGTGCATGATCGTTTCAGTGCCTCGCCCGGTCTGGATTTTCTGGAAGAACAGTTTTCGAGAAGCCTGGAGCCTTGCTCATGAAAGTTGCCTTTACCGCTCCCATGAAACCAATCGACCATCCTGTGCCTTCGGGGGACCGGACCATGGGTCGTCTGATTGTACGGGCATTGCAGCTGGCAGGGCATGAGGTAGGTGTGGCGTCTACTTTCCGCAGTTGGCGGGCAGAGGGCGGCGAAGATGTTACGCGGGAAGTGAAAGAGCTTGCGATCACTGAAGCCAAGGCAATCGCGGAACGCTGGATTGAGCGTGGTGACGTGCCGGATGTGTTTCTCACCTATCATCTCTATCACAAAGCTCCAGACTGGATTGGCCCTTACCTTTGCGCCAAGTTCAACATTCCTTATGTGGTGGTGGAAGCAAGCCGCGCGCCTAAACGGCAGGCCGGCAACTGGGCGCTTGGGTTTAATGCAGCCGATGCTGCCCTAGCGCAGGCTAATCAGGTTGTTGCACTCACCAACGCAGATGCTCAATGTCTGAAAGAGGTGTTGAATGATGATGTTCTGACAGTGCTTCCGCCCTTTCTGGAGACGGCGAAGTTCGAAGTCAGCCACAGCGTTACCAAAGGCTCTGCGGACGGGAAGATACGCTTGCTCTGTGCCGGCATGATGCGTGAGGGGGACAAGCAGTTTTCTTACATGGTGCTTTCGGCTGCGCTGAAACAGATTGCGGATCTGCCATGGCGATTGACAATTGCTGGAGACGGCCCTGCCCGCGGTGAGATTGAGCCACTGTTTGATCCAGAACGGACTGAGTTTGTTGGTTTGATCCCATGGCAGGAAATGCCGCGGCTTTATCGCTCTCACGACGTGTTCGTCTGGCCCGCCATTCGTGAAGCCTTCGGCTTTGTGTTTCTGGAAGCTCAATCTTGCGGGCTGCCTGTTGTTGGTGGTCGTGTATTTGGGGTGCCTGACATTGTTGAGGAAGGCACCAGCGGTCTGCTTTCTGATGAGGGGGATGCCTCGGCATTGGCGCAGAACCTGATGTCGCTTATCAAAAACCCGCATAAACGTGAGAACATGGGCCTTGCCGCCATAGAGAACATTCACAAGAACCACAGTCTGGAAGCTGGTGCCAGAGGGTTAGACAAAGTTCTCTATGCGGCTCTTGAACATCACCAGTTTAAGCGGAGAGTGCACGGAGGCCGATGATGAAAGCCTTCATCCATGTTCAGCATCTACTCGGCTCTGGCCATATTGTGCGGGCTGTTGCTTTGGCGAAAGCGCTGGTCCGGCAGGGCATTGCCGTGACGCTCGCCACTGGTAACCGCATTCCTGCAACACTAGACTGTGGTGGGCTGTCTGTGGTGCAGTTGCCTGCAGTTCGTGCAGCCAGCGCCAAGTTTGATGTGTTGCTGGACGAGCATAACAATCCAATCGATGAAGCTTGGTGGGAGAAGCGTATTGCGGCGACGCTCTCAGCCTTTTCTTCTGAGCACTTCGATCTGCTGATTACCGAGACCTACCCATTTGGCAGGCGTATGTTTGCTGCCGAAATGACCCGGCTTCTGGAATGTGCTGGCACCAAATCGTCTCCGCCGTGGGTGGTCTGTTCAGTGCGCGATATTCTGGTGCGCAAGGATGAGGCCTGGAAGGAAGAGTGGATGGCCTCGCAGGCGACGGCCTTTTACGACCGCATTCTTGTCCACTCCGATCCGCAGCTCATCACACTGGGCGACAGCTTTCCCTTTGCTTATCGGGTCAGCTCACATGTTCGGTACACAGGTTACATCAGCGATGATCGCTCAACAGAGGCGACCTCAGCGGATGGGACTGATGAAGTGATTGTTTCCTGCGGTGGCGGAGCTGTGGGCTCTGCTTTGCTGCGGGCTGCGCTTTCAGCTCCCAACCACATGCCCCCAAACACCACGCCAAAGTGGCGAGTGCTGGTGGGACATGACATTTCTGAAGCAGAGTTTCAGCAGCTTTCGCGACATTCGTCCTCTGAGCTGATCATTGAGCGGGCGCGCAAGGACTTCCCAGCTCTTTTGAAGAACGCCAAACTCTCCATTTCACAAGCTGGCTACAACACGGTGGTCGATATCCTGCGGGCAGGCATTCCGTCTGTGCTGGTTCCCTTTGCACAGGAAGCAGAGACAGAACAGACACAGCGTGCCATCAGCCTGATGAAGCATCGCAGAGCGGTGGCCGTGCCGGAGAAGGTCCTCAGCCCCAACACGCTTGCGCAGGCAGCTCAGAAAGCGCTTGGTCTTCCCGCCCCTGATCTGCATGTGGCGCTGAATGGTGCGGAGATTTCGGCGCAAATACTCGCTGCTGATCTTGGTATGGAGACGGCTTTGGACAGTACAGTTGGGATCATCTGGGAAAGGAACATTTCTCGTGACCTCTAGCCCTGCTGCCGTTGTTGATCCCAAATCCTCAAAGGATAAAGCTACCTACAGGGATCAGGAGGATTTTGAGCAGGCACTCACGCGACATCTGGATTGGTTTGCGGAGCATGAGCGCATTGTCAGGTTCTGGTGGCGTGATGATGATGCTGTTTCGCCTACGCCCCAACTGGACGAGTTGATTGGCTTTTCAGAGCGTTTCACTATTCCGCTTTCGCTTGCAGTTATCCCTAGGTTTGCGACAGAGGCTTTGGCCCAGCGCCTGGCAGATACACACACTGTTCAGGTTCTTCATCATGGATGGCAGCATAAGAACTACCAGGATAAATCTCTCGGCGAGAAAGCCAGTGAGTTTGGTTGGCGGCGGACTGCTTTGGAAATGGAGAAAGAACTTCTGGAAGGCAAAGAGGTCCTACAAGACTTGTTTGCTGAGCGCTTTGTGCCGCTGTTTGTGCCGCCATGGAACAGGATTGCTCCACGCGCCGTGCAACTGTTGCAGCAACAAGGTGATTATGGCCTCTCGGCGTTCACATGGATCAACCATTGCCGATTGCCGCGCCTGCAAAGCCACGTGGACATCATCAAATGGAAAAAGAACAAGCGCTTTATCGGTTGGGACGCAGCACGGAAGCGGTTGGACCTTCAACTCTGCCGGCGGCAAACCAATGCGAGTGAGCCCATCGGGTTGCTGACCCACCATCTGGATCATGGCGAAGGGTGCTCTGAGTTTTTGGAGGTGTTTTTCAAGATCACCTCCGCCCACCCCGCTGCAGCATGGCTCAGTTCTCAGGAGTTACTCGAAGAGGCTAAACGTGACTTTAGTCTGTCGAGCGGACAGGTTTGACGAGGCGGAGCTTCCAGCCAACGTTCTTTGAGCGGGAGTTCAGTTCCAAATCATCCAGCACTTGCCAATGTGTTGCTTTGTCTGTTTCAGCCCAAACCTTTTGGAGAGATTTGTGCGCACCGGATTTCTCTCGAGCGGGTGTGTACATGGAGATTGCGATGACACCATCGGGCTCCAAAAACTCCGCATATCGTTTGAGTTGTTGCTCCGGATCTTCGCAGAAATAGAGCACTTCATTGAAGACAATCGCCGTAAACGTCTGTCCGGTGTTGAGAGAGAAACTCTCCAGATCAGATTGTACCAGCTGTGCCTCATCCGGGTTTACTTCGGCTTTGCTCAATGCAGTTTCAGACAGGTCGACACCGCAATAGTGTTGCAGGCCTGAAGCTTTGAGATAGTGATACAAGATTGCTTCACCGCAGCCCACGTCTAATACGTTTCGGCTCGCCTCAGTCTGGCTCAGCCATGCGGAGAGAATGCCGTAGCGGGCAGCTTCTTTGATGTCATTGAGAAAATGCCAGCGGCCTTCCTTGTACTGGCGGTCCCAGTCCTCTGATTGCTCTTCCATGACACCCGAGGCTCCAATTACTTGTATGGGTCCGCCGCATCGCGCAGCCCATCCCCCATGAAGTTAAATGCAAGCACTACAATGATGATTGGAACAACCGGTGCCATCAACCACGGATATATGGTGACCACTGAGATATTCTGGGCTTCATTGAGCAGAACGCCCCACGAAACCGCAGGTCGCCTGAGGCCCAGATTGAGGAAGGACAGTGCTGTTTCCCCCAATATCATTGCGGGAACGGACAGAGTTGCCGATGCAACCAGGTGGCTGGTGAAGCCTGGGAGCAGGTGTTTGACGATGATGCGGCTTGGGCTAGCGCCCATGAGAGCAGCTGCTTTTGCGTACTCTTCCTCCCGCAAAGAAAGCAGTTTGGACCTGACAGCACGGGCCAGCCCCGGCCAATCCAACAGCCCCAAGATGACCGTCAGGCCGAAGTAGATCCAGACGGGCGACCACGTGATAGGCAAAGCCGCAGATAGAGCCATCCAGAGGGGTAGTTCAGGGAGCGATCGCATGATCTCGATGACGCGTTGGATGGAGCTGTCGATCCAACCACCAAAGAAACCGGCAAGGCCACCCAGCAGCACTCCCAGCACCATAGATATACTTACCCCAACAAGGCCGATGGTGAGAGACAGACGTGCTCCATAGACAAGGCCGGAGTACTGATCCCTTCCTAGTCTGTCTGTACCAGCGATGAAAAGAGTGCCGTCTTTTGCAGGGCAGACAACGTGAAACTTAGCAGGGAAAAGGCCCCAGAATTTGTAAGGCTCTCCCTCACAAAAGAAGCGGAGTTTCTGCACTTTGGTGGTGTCGGTTTCGTAGACCCACTTCAGGTTCTCAAGATCTACAGAAGGGTTGAGCCCATAAACGAAGGGACCAACAAGTTTGCCCTCATGGAACAGATGGATGGCCTGAGGTGGTGCGAAGAGAAAGTCGACGTTTCGTTTGGCGACAGGGTAAGGGGCAATGATTTCAGCAAAAGGCACACATAGATAGAAGAAGAAAAGCACAACGGCTGACGCGACAGCCAGCTTGTGTTTGCGGAACTTCCACCAGATGATTTTCCATTGCGGCGCCTGATAGTACCGTTCCTGCTCTCTGGTCAGAATCTCCACTTCTTTGGGATCGAAGCCCTTAGGATTGACGTAGTGTTCTACCTTGTCTTCTCCGCGATCTCCCTGGTTCATTGTCTCACCCCCTCTTTGCCGAGGCGAATGCGTGGATCGAGGTAGCCGAGCAGGACATCAGAGACCAGCATGCCGATGAGAGTGAGGATGGAGACAAAGAGCAGAATAAACCCAGCAAGGAACTGATCCTGCGATTGCAGAGCACCCAAAAGAACCGGACCAACTGTTGGCAGGTTCAGAACGACGGAAACGATCACAGAGCCTGAGACCAGCGACGGGATCAGATTGCCGATATCTGCGATGAATGGATTGAGGGCTACACGAAGTGGGTACTTAACAAGGAGCTTGCTTTCTCGCATGCCTTTGGAGCGGGCGGTGGTGACATACTGCTTGAAAAGCTCATCCAGAAGATTTGCGCGCAAGCGGCGGATCATCGCTGCTGTGCCAGATGTGCCGATGACGATTACCGGCACGACAAGGTGAGCGACAATGGAGAGGGCTTTGCCGCTGCTCATGGGTTCACCGATGTAACGCTCTTCCATGATACCACCGACAGTCAGGCCAAACCAGCTGTTGGCCAGATACATAAGCACGAGAGCGAGCAGGAAGTTGGGTGTTGCGAGGCCGAGATATCCGACAAGGGTGAAGGTATAGTCGCCAACGGAGTATTGGTGCGTTGCCGAATACATTCCAATTGGAAAAGCCACGCAATAGATGAAGAGGATGGTTGCAAGATTGAGTGCAATTGTGAGCGGTAATGTTGGGCCGACGACCTCTCCCACTGGCTGATCGTACTCAAATGACCAGCCCCAGTTGCCCTGAATGAGCCCGTCAAATCCGTTTGGTCCCGGCCAGAGACCGACCCAGATGCCGTAGCGCTCTACAAAGGGGCGATCTAAGGCGAACTCTTTGCGGAGAAATTCCAGTCTGCCAATGGAGGCGCTCTCTCCGGTTGATCGAAGCATGGAGATTTGGTTGGAGATATAATCTCCTTCTGGCAGCTCGATGATGAAGAAGATGAGGAAACTGATGGCGGCAAGCGTTGGTATCATAACCAAAAGCCGCCGCAGGATGTAATTGAGCACCCACTTCCCTTTCTTCTCTCACACCACTCGTGGGTGAAGTGTAAAGGAGCACTCTTGGCTTTCTCTGAGAAAATCTAATCAGGTTTGAGAAGCCCCATTAGCGGGCGCTTAAGCTTACATCCTGAGTTTGCTTTTTCAGCTGTCTTCATCCGGTAGTAAGTCCTTGAAGAAGAAGAGATCCATGCGATGAATACCGAACTGAGCTCCCGGATCCCAGCCATAGATGCCCATCTCAGGTACATTGAGTAATCCCTTAACAACGACCGGATGCCGGACGCCGTTGACCAGACCGATATGAATGGTTTCGTCTGCATGGATCTGGAGGATCTGCTCCCAGATCATATCCCGCTCTTCAAAGCTGCTGCTGACGAGCCATTGATCAAACAGTTCGATCAGCCGGATGGCTGGCGGCCAGTCTGGTCTGACACCTGCGTGACCATCACTTTCATAGTAATTGCCCCATGGTGCCCAAGAGAGAAAATCCTCTCGCGTCGGTGCGTAGTCTACGGGAGGCATATCAGCCGTCGGAACGCCATTTTCAAATCCCGACCAGACGGACATCATCAGAGCACCTGATAGAGCGCGGGCACGGATTGTGTCGCGTTGGCTGGGGCGGATGAAAGCGGAGACACCAATCTCTTGCCATGTTTCGGCAACCAACTCCAAAGCATCATCCTGCTCGGAACTCTCACCAGTGATCTCGATGATGAGCTGTAATGGGCGCCCATCTTCCAAAAGGCGAACACCGTCTCCTCGCCTGTCGGTCAGGCCGATATCATCGAGCAGTTGGTTTGCAAGGTCTGGATTAAACTCAGCCCATGCAGTCTGGAAGTCCGGTTGGAAGAGCGGAGAAATGTTGAGCACGGTGTCATTGCCAGCACGACCTAAACCGAAATAAAGCACTTTGTTTATGAGTTCACGGTCTATGCCCATAGAGAGCGCATGGCGGAATCTGCGGTCTTGCATGAGTTTGCGCCAGACAGGGTCTTTGACGCTCAGGTTGGGTAGGATTGAAATTTCGGAGCCTTTGGAGTTGAGCCAGAGACGTGTGTCGTAATCCTGAGTTTGCTCACCGCGTTTGAGTACCGAGATATCGGAAAAGCCCAGCCCGCGAGCCTGCAGGTCGCTCTCTCCTGCCAGTGTCTTTGCCGGGATGAGTTTGCCGTCCACCACATCCATGATAATGCGGTTGATGTAGGGCAGTTGCTGGCCAGCATTATCAACACGATGGAAGAAGGGATTGCGCTCCATCACGGCACGGCGTTCACCTGAGGCTGTACGCGGCACCCAAGGCTGCAATGTCGGGATATGTGGATTGGAGGCACCGTACATGTCATCCATGCGATTAAACAGAGGGGCCCAGCCACGGACTTTTTCTATGCGGGCGATCTGGCGGATGAATTCGGGGTTTCCATACTTCTCATGGAACTGCTTCATGTAGGCGGCAGGCCGATAGATGAATGGGGGGCGAGCCTTTGCAAGTTCTTGCAGGAACAGTGGGTTTGGCTCATGCCATTCGAAGCGGACGGCGGTTTCATCGATCACCGTGAACTCCGGCCCCTCCCCATCCACCAGCATAAAACCCGGCAGGCCGATAGGGTTGAGTTCGTCATTGAGGGCCACATCTTCAAACCAGAAGCGGAAATCTTCTGCAGTGAAGGAGCTGCCGTCAGACCATTTGTGGCCTTCCCGCAGGTGCAACGTGAAGACCTTGTCATAGTGATTGTCGACACTTTCCAGAATGTCCGGATTGAGCTCAAGGTTTTCGTTGTAACCGACCAATCGCGCATACCCCCAGACGTTGATCAGGCGAACATCCTTGGGGCGTGAGATCAGCGTATGCAGAGAGCCACCCTGAACGCCGATGACTCGGCCCATGTCTTCGGGATAAGTTACGAGAGGTTCTTTAGGAACTCGGTCGACAACAGGGGGTAAGCCTGGAGGGATGCCGGGCGTTTCTTTCAGAACCAGAGCGAAGGAAGCAGATGGGAGTGCAAGGGCTGCAAGGACAAGCGCTGCGTTCAGGAATCGTCGGGTGATCATATGTGACTGCCTCCCAATCCCACGATGTCACGCATGGCCTCCATACCGGGAGCACACACCCAATGATCTGTCTCCATCTCCACCAGATATGGCACCGTTGTGTAGCGCATACGATAAGGAGCTGGCCATTGGGTTGGATCGGAGCTGCTTGTTCCTTCCAGTGATCCGAAGTCCAGTTTGTGATCCAGAGAAGGTTCCGGCACGGCTTTAAGGAGCGCCTTTGTATAGGGGTGGATTGGGTTGTCTATGATTTGGCGTGTCGGACCGACTTCTACTACTTTGCCTTTACACATAACGGCCACGCGATCCGAGATGTAGTCAACCACTGCGAGGTTATGGCTCACGAACACGTAAGTGAGGCCGAGTTCGTCCTTCAGATCCTTGAGGAGGTTCAGAATTTGCGCCTGAACGGACACGTCGAGTGCGGAGGTTGGTTCATCACAGATCAGGAACTCCGGGTTCAGGGCCAACGCTCTGGCGATGCCAATGCGTTGTCGCTGTCCGCCAGAGAACGAGTGCGGGTAGCGGCGAAGGTATCTGGGAGACAGGCCCACCAGATCAATCAGTTCCCGAATACGGGCTGCCTGACTGAGGCTATCGCCCATGCGGTGGATGACAAGAGGCTCCTGCAGGATTTCGTTGAGGGTGCGCCTCGGATTGAGGGAAGAGAACGGATCCTGAAAGATGATTTGCGCGCGTTTGCGGTATTGAAAGAGTTCTTTCTCATTAAACCCCTGAATGTCACGCGGACCCTCTTCCGTTGTGTAGGTGATTTTGCCTCGTGTAAGTGGAAATGCACGCAGCATGGCCAGCGATGCAGTTGTTTTTCCTGAGCCGGACTCACCGACGATGCCAAGGCATTCTCCTCTGCGTACGGTTAGCGAGACATTGTCGAGCGCGGTGGTCATGCCTCTGCGTTTTTTGCCGCGCAGGTTCTTGAAAGTGAAGGTTTTGCTGACGCCTTCCAACTCAATCAGAGAGGTTCCACGGAAAGCATGCGCTTTGCCGACAGGATGTGGGTGCAGATCTGAGGTGTGCGTTCTAGGCTTGATTGGCCGGATGGGGACAAGGCGCTCTTCGGGCTCCATGGAAAGAGACGGAACGGCGTTTAGGAGCGCTTTCAGATATGGGTGCTGGGGAGTGAGGAACAGGTCTTCGACACTGCCCTTTTCCATGATCTCGCCGTTGTAAACTACGACCACTTCGTCTGCCATGTTGGTGACCACACCAAAGTCATGGGTGATCATGAGCAGTGTCATGTTCAGCTCGGCTTGCACCTCTTTGATCAGTTTCAGGATCTCTGCCTGAATGGTGACGTCCAGAGCTGTGGTTGGTTCGTCAGCGATGAGAAGTGATGGGCGGCATATGAGGGCCATGGCGATCAGAGCGCGTTGCCGCAAGCCACCGGACAATTCAAAAGGGTATGTACGGATCGCACGTTCTGGTTCCGGGAAGTGCACCAATCGCAACATATCTTTGGTCAGTTCAAGCGCTTCTTTGCTGCCCACAAAGCGATGCAGTTTGGCTGCTTCTGCGATCTGATCTCCGATGGTGTGCAGCGGGGAGAGCGAGACCATGGGTTCCTGAAAGATCATTGCAATCTGGTCGCC
Source organism: Pseudovibrio sp. FO-BEG1 (assembly GCF_000236645.1). Taxonomy (NCBI): domain Bacteria; kingdom Pseudomonadati; phylum Pseudomonadota; class Alphaproteobacteria; order Hyphomicrobiales; family Stappiaceae; genus Pseudovibrio; species Pseudovibrio sp. FO-BEG1. The sequence continues at coordinate 2,640,780 of NC_016642.1, read as the reverse complement.
GCGGATAGCACGCATGGCAGGCCCAGCGGGTGGGAGCTTTGCAATGTCTACGAAGTCGCCATTTTTGCGGTTATCGCGAAAGAGGATCTGGCCTGCTGTAATGCGAGACTTGGCTGGGAGGATGCCCATAACAGCTCTGGAGATGACGGTTTTGCCAGAACCAGACTCGCCTACAAGAGCAACGCATTTGTTTTCCGGAACGCTGAAGGACACATCGCGGACAACATCGTGACGCCCCTCGTCTCCACGAAACTCTACTGACAACCCTTTGACGTCAAGCAGGTTCACGTGCGTCCCTTCCTCATTGACCAGCTGCTGCGTGCGCGAGAAAGATCTTTCCCGGCTCTCACACTAGAACAGGGCTTTCTTTCAATGAGGTTGGGTTTCGGAGCACACTTAAATTAAACTAGAAGACAATGCCGGAATTATTGTTCGTCGCATATGGTGGAGTTGAGCTGCCAGACTTCGACTTTGCCTTTGCGGCCCCGAACTTCGTGACTGCCGCGATAGGTCACATTGTCCGGATGCCCCGCCTTTTCAACGGTCTCTCCGCTCAGAACGACACATGCCCCCTTCACCGTAGAGATGGTGCCGCCGAGGCTTTGCAGTCGGCTACAGACGTTCACTGCATCGCCAACGATTGTGTAGTTCCAGCGTTCAACGGCGCCCACATTGCCCACGATGACTGGCCCTGTGTGTATCGCAATGCGAACGTGGATTTCGTTTTCCGGAGCAGCTTCATTAGCCTGCTGGATGGCGCGGGCCATATCTTCTGCTGCTGCAATGGCACGCTGAGCATGGTCTTCCATCTCATTTGGAGCACCCCAGAATGCAAGCATGCCATCGCCGACAAACTTATCAACGGTGCCTTGATGAGCTTCGACGGCAGAAACAAGCAGCTTGAAGTGGTTGTTGAGCAAGCTTGCCACTTCACCTGCGCTTCTGTGTTCGGAAATGGAGGTGAAGCCCTCAATATCCGTAAACAGGATTGTCAGTTCAGCTTCTTTCGCCTTCGCGGCGCGGTCAATGCCAAGCGCCATCAGTTTGGCGTAGAGTGATTTGGGTATGTACCGGCTCATGGCCTGCAAGCCGCTGGTGCTTGCGTTCATTGCAGAGGTGATCTGGTCCACTTCGCGGATGTGGCTGCGTGGCAGTGGATCCAGATGCTCGAACTCCAGAGCCCCAAACTTTTGCGCACGTGCAGCAATGCCTTTCAGTGGAGATGCAAGGCGGCGGGCAAAGAAGATTGCAACGAGCGCAGATAAAAACACAACTGCAACGCCTGCAAAGACCGAATTGATCAGGCGAGTGAACTCATCATAACGAGAGTTGGCCAGCTGATACTCGCCCACATAATAAACTTCTCCATCAGGAGAGATCAGTTTCTGCATGACGAGGACGTACATATCCTCACCATCGTAGATAAGGTGGAGCTCCACACCACGTTGACGTGCGCGCTGACTGAACGGCTGTTTTTTGCTGGTTTCCAGTTTTGCTAGCACCGGATCGCCGAACTCTGAGGTCAAAGCCAACAAATTATGTTGCTGCAGCTCGTTGGTCGGAGAGGAGTAAGCCAGTACGCGGTTCTTGTCTGTCAGAATAAACCGGGTGACATCTTCTTCATCTATATCATTGCCCACACCATCTTCATCGCGTGAAGCAAGAACAGAGCCGACCCCTTTCATCGTTATGATCGCCGAAACATACCCAATAGTCTCGCCATTAAACCTAATTGCACTTGTCGCAGTCGCAAATGGGTCTTCTCCCGATGCATAAAAATCCCCCCAGAACGGATCTTCATCAGTTTCCGCGTCGATGGCCTGCATTCTGGAAAATTCAAAGAGAGACTGTTCTGGATGAAACGAAACCAGGTCTTGTCGGTTTTTGGCGTGCTTCAAACCCCAAACAGTTTCGTTCGGAAGCGAAAGCACCAAGCCTTCAACACTCTTTACCCCAAACAGCACACCCCGAAAGGTTTGGCGGGCGCGAAAAATCGCACTCTGCGCGGTTGGTTGCTCTTCAGCATATGTCTTGATTGCATAAACCGAGGAGAACGCAGGCGTCATGTAAGCAGCCAGAGCGTTGTTGATCGACTCGGTCGACATAATCGACGCTTTTTCGATGAGGCTTCTGGTGTTCTTGAGGTTGGTGTGAACGGACATGTACAGCACGATACCGCCGCACAGCGTTACCACGGTCACAAATGTGAGACTGACCAACCACGTCAATGACAGCTTGTAATAGCATCGCCGAATGCCGATTGCTTTACGCCTGATCCTATTCCAAAGCTTCAAACCGCGACCCACCTGTGTGAGGAATGTCAGCCCGTTAAACCACTCCCCGGACCGAGGGTCAAACTGCCTTCCTGCACATGGTGTAGCTAGTCTTTATTCTACTGCTTCTTTGCCTAATTCTCTCAATATCTCATTTCTATGCTCATCGAGAGCTGGTGCGCCCTTCTCCAGTTTCAGCTTAGAATTAGTAAACTGAATTGGTGTGCGCACATAGGTTTGCTCGCCCTGATCCTTAGAGGATGTTGGTAGTTTGACCTTCATCTGGCGGTGTTCAATTTGCTGATCTTGTAAAACATCAGCAACTGTATTGATCGGGCCAGCCGGAACGCCAAGTTCTTCCATTTTAGACAGGAGATCATCTCGGCTGAAGGTCAGCACCAGTGCCTGAAGCTTTTCTGTTAATTCTTCACGATGCTTCACACGAGACGGGTTTGTGGCGTAACGCTCATCCTCCGCCAAAGCAGGCGCTCCGAGAATCTTGCAGAAGTTGGCAAATTGAGAGTCGTTGCCGACAGCCACGATAAGGTGACCATCCTTCACTTCAAAAACTTGATAGGGAACGATGTTTGGATGGGCATTGCCCATGCGGGTCGGAATATTGCCGCTGCTCAGGTAGTTCATGGCCTGATTTGCAAGAACACCCACTTGCGCATCCAGCAGAGCCATGTCGATCCATTCACCTTCTCCGGTCAGGTCCCGGCGGCGTAAGGCTGCCTGAATGCCAATGACGCCATAAAGACCAGTGAAGATATCGGCAAAAGCCACGCCAACTTTTTGGGGCTCGCCGCCTTTTGAACCGGTCAGATCCATAATGCCGCCCATGCCCTGGATCATGAAGTCATATCCTGCACGATGAGCATAGGGACCATCCTGACCAAAGCCGGTCACGGAGCAATAGATCAGTTTCGGATTGATCTTCTTTAGACTGGCATAATCGAGACCATATTTGGCGAGGCCTCCGACCTTGAAGTTTTCGATCAGCACATCACTCTGGCGCACCAGATCATAAATCAGCTCAAGATCTTCTGATTTGGAGAAGTCTGCCGTGATGGAGCGCTTGCCGCGGTTGCAAGCATGAAAGTAGGCTGCGCTCTTTGTGCCGCCCTTTTCCTCAATGAACGGAGGGCCCCATGTGCGGGTATCGTCGCCGCGCGGGCTTTCTACCTTAATGACATCTGCCCCCAGATCAGAGAGCGTCTGCCCTATCCATGGGCCTGCCAAGATGCGCGCCAGTTCCAATACTCTTATGTTTTCCAGGGGAGCCGTCACGGAAGCAACCTCAGTCTTTTTGTGCAGATCTGTTTCTGGAGCACAGTGCTACCTGTTTTTTTGGGATAGTGCTTACGAGGATCTGTCATGAACTCGTTCCAGTCCTTCCACTTGCTTGCCTATTTGATTTTTGGGTGCAAAAGTGATGTGGTTTTCATTTCCTGCATTTGACCGGAACCGTTTTCAAAGGTACCGCCGATCTACATAAAAATTTGGAAGCGCTGCGCCAAGAGGCGAAGAAGCTGCTTCAACACCTCTTGGGAGAACAGGCATGCGATCTGAGACTGCTCAGCTCATCAAACTGGAAGACTACAAAGAGACACCCTACGTCATTGAGAATGTTTCTCTGGTCTTCAAGCTTCAGCCAGAAGCGACTGAAGTTATCTCCACACTGACCCTTTCCAGACGCGAAGGCACTGAGACTGGTGCTCCACTTGAACTGGATGGTGATGACCTCACACTTGTTTCTATCGCGATTGATGGAGCGGCTCTGGCAGAGGAGGCTTATGAAGCTTCTCCGAAGAAGCTGGTGGTTCACACCCCACCAGCAGACACTTTCAAGCTGGAAGTGGTGACCAAGGTCAATCCAACAACGAACACCAAGCTGGAAGGTCTTTATCTTTCTCAGGGCATCTACTGCACCCAGTGTGAGGCCGAAGGCTTTCGCCGGATCACCTACTATTATGATCGCCCAGACGTTCTTTCCGTCTTCACCACACGCATTGAAGCTGACAAGGCGTCCAACCCAATTCTGTTGGGTAACGGCAATCCGCAGGACGCTGGAGATATTGAAGGGACAGATCGTCACTTTGCTGTTTGGCATGACCCGCATCCAAAACCAGCTTATCTGTTTGCTCTTGTCGCGGGTGATTTGGCCTGTACTTCAGAAAAGTACACCACGGCATCTGGCAAGCCTGTTGACCTGAACATCTATGTTGAGAAGGGCAACGAGGATCGTACAGACTGGTCGATGGACAGCTTGATCCGCTCCATGCGTTGGGACGAGAAGGTATTTGGCCGCGAGTACGATCTGGATGTGTTCAACATCGTGGCTGTTTCTGCGTTCAACATGGGGGCGATGGAGAACAAGGGCCTTAACATCTTCAACGACAAGTTCATTCTGGCGGACAGCGACACAGCAACTGACACAGATTACGAAGGAATCGAGACTGTTGTTGCGCACGAGTATTTCCATAACTGGACCGGTAATCGCATCACCTGCCGTGAATGGTTCCAGCTATGTCTGAAAGAAGGCCTGACAGTATTCCGTGATCAGGAATTTTCTTCTGATGAGCGCTCTCGTCCGGTGAAGCGAATTGCTGATGTGATCCGCCTGAAATCCCGTCAGTTCCCTGAGGATCAGGGTCCGCTTTCACACCCTGTTCGCCCGACAGAGTATAAAGAGATCAACAACTTCTATACAGCGACCGTTTATGACAAGGGCGCTGAGCTGGTTCGTATGATTAAGACTATTCTGGGGGCGGATGGCTTCAGAAAGGGCATGGATCTTTACTTCGAGCGTCATGATGGAGATGCGTCCACCATCGAAGACTTCCTCAAGTGTTTCGAAGATGCAAACAAGCTGGATCTGTCTCACTTCAGCCTTTGGTATCACCAGTCCGGCACCCCGTTTGTGAAGGCGAGCGGCTCTTATGATGAAGCTGCAAAGACCTTTACTCTGGAGTTGGAACAGAACACCGCAGCAACTCCGGGTCAGGATGAGAAGAAACCATTCTTCATTCCGATCCGCTTTGGTCTTGTTGGGCCAAATGGGGATGACCTTGCCTACACCAATGTTGAAGGTGCGAAGGTTGATGGTGATCTGTTGCATCTGATAGAAGACAAACAAACCGTTGTCTTCCATGGCATCGGCAGCAAGCCTATTCCATCTTTGCTGCGTGAGTTTTCAGCGCCTGTGAAGCTGGAAAGCACCCTCTCCCGCGAAGATCAGATCTTCCTGATGCGTCACGACATTGATCCATTCAATCGTTGGCAGGCTACTCAGACACTGATGACAGAGCTGCTGATCGAGCTGACTATTGGTGAAGAGCCTGCGGGTAAAGATGCCTTCATTGAAGCTCTGGGCCACATGGCTGAGGATGAAAATCTCGATTACGCCTTCCGTGGCTTTGGCCTAATGCTGCCAAGTGAGCAGGATATTGCACTGGAAATCGGCAAGGAAGTCGACACTGACGCGATTGGCAAAGCACGTGACGCCTTCTCTAAAGAGATTGGTGTGACGCTCTACGGCACCTTCAAACGCATTTATGATGCAATGGAGATGCCTGCCACATTCAGCCCGGATGCGCAGTCTGCTGGTAAGCGTGCTCTGAAGCTGCGTTGCTTGTCGTATCTTGGCGCAGCACAGACTGAGGAAAGTGCAGTACTGACGAAAGCTCATTTCGATAACGCAGATAACATGACAGACCGCATGGGTGCGTTGACCGTTCTCGTCATTTGGCAGCTTGCAGGAGCTCAGGATGCTCTGAAGGCATTTGAAGCGCGCCACAAAGACACTGCGCTGGCAATGGACAAATGGCTGAGCATAGCTGCTCGTGCGCCAAGCGAAGACGCGATTGCAGCGATACGTACTCTTACCGAACATCCTGCATTTTCTTGGGATAATCCAAACCGCATCTACTCGCTAATTGGTGGCTTCCTGGGTGGTAATACCAGAGGTTTCCACGCTGCGGATGGTTCAGGATATGACTATCTTGCTGAAATCACGTTGCAATTGGATAAGACTAACCCTCAGGTTGCTTCCAGAATGGCCAAAAGCTTTGGCACCTGGAAGAATATGAATGCAGAACGCAAAGTAAAAGCAGAAGCCGCATTGAAGCGAATTCTTGCAGCAGACCAGCAACTCTCTACTGATGTGAAAGAAATAGTTGAGCTCTGCCTAGACTAAAACAGTCTACTTTGCATCTCGCGAAGTCTCTGAGAGTCCTATGAAAATTAACGGCAGCAAAAAGTGCTGCCGTTAACCATTTTTTTGTGTTGAGACTCTGGACAAGTTGATTCGGATAGATTCAAATGAATGTGATTCGGGTGAATTGCAACCCGGATTATTTGCGGCGGAATCTGACACATGGGGGCATTCATGGCACGAGCCTTTGCGGGGGGCGCGACCGCTCGACGACTCTTGAATTCGACCAAACGGACTGGCAAAAAAGATGCTCTGACCGGGCATATCAAGTTGCTTGCCCAACCGGCCTACCAACGTCTCCTGACAACTGAACCGATGATGCGCAGAATTATTCCTGCGCTCTGTATCGTGTTCATTGCATGTACCGCCATTTTCCGCGGACTTGAGATTGCATACAATTATGAGAGCGTGAGCCAGAAGGCTCAGGACGATCTCACCCTTATTGCAACTGCCCTGACCGCCAGCATTGATGTTTCCGAGCAAGAGAAAGGCAGCGTCGGCCTTACCTCTGCTTTACAGCGTGCCCTTTCTGAAGCCCTGCCCCCTCGGGCCACCAGTCAGAGCCGCCAAATTCTTTTGACAGATCCGAACGGCACCATTGTTGCCAGCGCCCCTACCCGTCCGGATATGGAAGGCCTGAAGATCACCAGTTTCCTTGGTGACACTCAGCCAATGACCTTCTTCGGCAAACGCGCCGGTGTTTTAACGATCAACGAGGGCACCAAGGACGCCACCCGCGCGACTGTCCATCATCTACCAAACAAGCTTGGTATGGTTGCGATCATGCAGCCGGAAGACGCGATTTTCTCTTCCTGGCGCGCTGAGCTATCAGCCAATGTAACGATCTTCGTAGCCACCTCCATGGTACTGCTGGTGATTATCTATGCCTACTTTGCGCAGGCGACCCGTGCGCAGCAGGCTGATGGCATTTATGCAGCCACCCGATCCCGCATAGATGCAGCGCTGAACCGTGGTCGTTGTGGCTTGTTCGACTGGGATCTTTCCCGTGGCCGTGTGTTCTGGTCTGCCTCGCTCTATGAGATGCTGGGCATGGATCCTCGTAATGACATTATGGGCTTTGCTGAGATCCAGTCTCTGACGCATCCTGACGATGTGGATCTCTATGACCTTGCCAAGAGCCTACTGGACACAGGTAAGAGCAATGTGGACCGCCAATGGCGTATGCGCCACATCGATGGCTCCTGGGTCTGGTTGCGTGTGCGTGCCGAAGTCCAGACTGATGCCGGTACCAATGAACCACACCTGATCGGCATCTGCATGGATGTGACTGAGCAGAAGATGCTTGCAGAACAGAGCCGCACCGCTGATTTGCGTCTGCGTGATGCGATTGAAAACATCTCTGAGGCATTTGTTCTGTGGGATGCGGACAATCATCTGGTGATGTGCAACTCCAACTATCGCAAGCTGCACCAACTGCCAGATCATGTTGTTCAGGCAGGCACGCCTTATGCAACTGTGATGTCCTCTGCGAGCCAGCCAATCATCTCCGAGCCTGAGGAAGGTGACCACATCGATAGCGATATGGAGAGCTCTTACAAGGTTGAAATGGAAGGTGGCCGTTGGCTTCAGGTCTCTGAACGTCGCACCAAAGACGGTGGCTTTGTTTCCGTCGGAACCGATATTACCGAACTGAAGCGTAAGGAAGAAAAACTGCTGGAGTCTGAGCGCGGTCACATGGCAACTATTGCTGATCTGCGCCAGTCACGTCAGAAACTTGAACTTCAGGCACAGCAGCTTGTGGAGCTGACCGAGAAGTACGCGGATGAGAAGACCCGCGCGGAAGATGCAAACCAGGCGAAATCTGAGTTCCTTGCCAATATCTCCCACGAACTGCGCACGCCTTTGAACGCGATCATCGGTTTCTCCGAGATTATGGATCAGGGCATGTTCGGTGATCTGGGTTCTGACAAGTACAAGGAATACTGCAAGGACATTCACTCCTCAGGTAACTACCTGCTGAACGTGATCAATGACATTCTGGATATGTCTAAGATTGAAGCAGGCCGGATTGAGCTTTCCGTTGAAGATGTTCAGATCCAGCAGATTGTTCAGGATGCAGCACGGATCATTTCTGCAACCGCTGCAGAGAAGAACATCAAGGTTGTGAACGAGAACCTGCCGCACATGCATCTGCAGGCTGACCGCCGCGCTGTGAAGCAGATCCTCCTCAACCTGCTTGCTAACTCTGTGAAGTTTACGCCTGAGAATGGTGAGGTTCGCGTCTCTGCCCGCAAAGTGGGTGCATTCGCTGAACTCAAAATCACCGACAACGGTATCGGCATTGCGAAGAAGGATATCGATCGCCTCGCCAAGCCATTTGTTCAAGTTGAGAACCAGTTCACCAAGACCCACAAAGGATCTGGCCTTGGCCTCGCGATCGCCCGCTCCCTCAGCGAGTTGCATGGCGGGTACATGGAGATCGACTCTGAGGTTGGCAAAGGCACTGAGGTCACCATCAAGTTGCCTCTGAAAGCCAAGGGCCGCGACAAGGGCCGTCTCACCGGCATCAGCAAACTGAACGCAGCTTAAGAGTTCATTCTACAGATCAAAGAAAAGGCCGCTCATGAAGCGGCCTTTTTTGTTGCTTGTTGCAGGAGGATCAGCTGGTCTTCTCAGCTTCTTCGACTTTGCCGATCAGGTGTTCGAATGTTCTGCGGACCATAATCTGTTGTTCCTGCATGTAGATGGTCAGGCGCTCGAAGTCTGGTTCGCCGCCCGCATTCACCAGAAGATCAAGCAATCCGCCCGGCGCTGTTTTGGGGTCGAAGTGACCTGTCTGCGCCAGCTTGAGGATTTGTGTCAGATCCCCATAGTTACGCAGTGCCGGAATGAGCGTGTCGGCATCTTCTTCATGGAGCACACCAAAGTCGCGCGCTTTAAGCAGAGCGTCTTCCGTTCGCGTCTGAAGGATCTCTGGATGGTCGACACCATGAGCCAGCTGGAGGAACTGGGCGATGAACTCAATGTCGATAAGACCACCTGGAATACCTTTGATCTGCCAAGGGCTCTTGGCAGGCTTTTCCTTTTGGATACGCGCGCGCATATCACAAACATCGGTGGCCAGCTTTTTCAGATCTCGCTTCTCCTGCAACAGCTGGGAGACTGCACAGTCGATCTGCATCGCAAACTCAGGGCTGGAGCTGGTGATGACACGTGCGCGCGTGAGCGCCATGTGTTCCCACGTCCAGGCATCGTTGGACTGATAGTCCTTGAAGGACACAAAACGCGTTGCAAGCGGCCCTGAGTTGCCTGATGGGCGCAATCGGAAGTCTACCTCATAGAGGACACCTTCTGCCGTTGGCGCCGTCAGAGCGGAGACAAGGCGCTGTGTGAGGCGGCTGTAGTATTGACTTGGTGCCAGAGGACGTTTGCCATCGCTTTGCACCACATCCTCAGGGAAGTCGTAGAGCAGGATTAGATCAAGATCCGAGGCACAGGTGATCTCCTGACCGCCCAGCTTGCCCATAGCAACCAGAGCCAGTTCTGCACCCGGAATTTTGCCGTGAGCCTCTTCCAGCTCTTGCTGGACACGTGGCAGCAGTTGACACAAGACCGCATCTGCCAGTGTCGACAGTCCCTGCCCCAACTCTGCAGCTGTGATTGTGCCTGTGATCAGACGCAGGCCGAGCAAGAACTGCTGCTCTTGCACGAAAATACGGGCCCGATCCAGTGCCTCTTCATAGTAGCCAGCCTGATCAAGCGTAACAGCCAATGCACTTTCGATCTGTTCAGCCGTTGGCGCCCCTCCAAAGAAGGCAGGATCCAGAAGTGCGTCCAGAACGTGGACGCGTTTGGAGACGATCTCCGCCATGCGTGGTGCATTGCCCATGACCATGGTGAGCAGGTTGAACAGATGCGGATTGGACTTGAGCAAACCAAAGAGCTGAACACCCATGGGCAGCTTGGAAAGGAAGGCATCAAACGTGAGCAATGCCTGATCTGCATTCTCCGTGCGCGCCAACGCATCCAGCAGGATGGGTGTGAACTCAGTTAGGCGCTCACGAGCCTTTGGCGCTCGCACAGCCGGATATCTGCCGTAGTGCCATTGACGTATAGTACGGATTGCATCGACCGGACGCTGGAAGCCAAGCTGCATCAGAGTTTCTAGCGTGTTCGGATCTTCGTCATCTCCGGTAAAGACCAGATTGCCGAGGTTGAGTGCGAGATCTGGCTCGTGCTCAAACAGACCTGAGTAATGCTTTTGCACCAACTCGAACTTACTGCGTATCTCATCTGCAAACTCTGAGCGGCCACGAATACCCATCAGATGATAGACGCGTGCCAGAGCCTCATCATCTTTTGGCAAGATATGGGTTTGCTCGTCGTTGATCATCTGAATGCGGTGTTCAACTTCGCGCAGATAGCGATAGGCCGCTTCCATATCTTCAGCTGCGGATTGATCAATCCAGCCGCAGTCGGCCAATCGTTCCAATGTGATGAGCGTGCGACGGTCCCGGAGCTGTGGGTTTCGACCACCTGCAATGAGCTGCTGGGTCTGGGCGAAGAACTCAACCTCACGGATACCACCACGGCCCAGTTTCACGTTGTGACCGGCAACAGTGATCTTGCTGAACCCTTTGTGGGCGTGGATCTGGCGTTTGATGGAATGCACGTCTGAAATGGCGGCATAGTCCAGATATTTGCGCCAGACAAATGGGCGGATTTCTTCAAGGAAGATTTCGCCTGCCTCGATATCACCCGCACATGGCCGTGCCTTGATGAGCGCTGCGCGTTCCCAGTTCTGGCCGAGGCTTTCGTAATAGACCAGTGCAGCTGGGACAGAAATCGCCAGCGGTGTGGCACCCGGATCGGGACGCAGACGAAGATCGGTGCGGAACACATAACCATCGCCGGTACGCTCGTTCATAAGCTTTACAATGCGACGGGTGATGCGCACGAACTCAACAGGTGCTTCTGCTCCACCAATGAGACGACTGCGCTCTGGGTCATACAGAACGATCAGATCGATATCAGAGGAGTAGTTCAGCTCGCCAGCACCGTGCTTGCCCATAGCAAGGATGAAGTAGCCAGCGTCTTTTTCCGGCTCTTCATGGTCAACCGGAATGAACTTTCCGCGCGTTTCCAGCTCCCGCAGGCAGAAGCGCAAGCAGGCTGTGAGAGACGCATCAGCAAACTTGGTGAGAGCGCCGGTGACGTTCTCCAACGGCCAGGCGCCTGCGATATCGGCGAGCGCAACAGTTAGAGCCAGTTCCTGCTTAGCCAGCCGTAAGGACTGCATGAGCTCAGCTTCACTCTCAGGTCTTGCGTTCAAGCAATCCTGCAGGAGAATAGCGATGGTCTCTTCCGGTGGCGTATTGAGTATGCGCAGGAAGCGCTGTACATCACGCAGCATGGTTTCGCGCAGGAAAGGCGCGTTGACCATGAAGCCCTTGATGAAACTGCGCAGGTGTGGTGCGCCCTGACAGAGCTGTTCAAACTCAGAAATGAGATCCTTGCGTTCCAGCTTCTCAATCAAATCTTTCAAATGCCGGTTGCCCAGATCATCATCTGCGCAAATGGGCTGGCGTTCCAAGCGCTCAAACAGAGGGGCTAGTGCACCTTCTCTATGTTCGCGCTTCAGAATGCTGCTTTTTAGCTGGTGGCGTTCTTCTTCTGAGCCTTGTCCCATGCTTCGTTGCCCTCTCCCTCACCTCTTTGCCCCTTTGTCAGAGGCAGAACAATCCGGGCGCACAGGCCTGATTGCTCATCACTTCCAGAATCATCTACTGAACCAGCCGATGTTAACTGCAATTCTCCATGATGGAGAATTACCACCGCCTTGATAAGTGACAATCCAAGCCCAGATCCCGGTGCATGACGAGAGCTGTCGAGCCGGACGAACCGATTACACACCCGCTCGCGATCAGCTTTCGCGATCCCTGCACCGTTGTCTTCCACGCTGAGTATAGCTTGCTCATCGTTCGCAGACAGTACGACTTTGATTGCGGGTTTAACATTCTCTTCGGTTGGGCGACCGTATTTGAGGGCATTTTCAATCAGGTTGGCCAAAGCCTGAGCCAGAAGTTCGCGGTCGCCTTCGATGGTTGGTTCAGCTTCTGTTGAAACTGAGAAGGCAACACCATCATCTTCGGCAACAGGCTCATACAGCTCACAGACATCATTGACGATGGTGTTCAGCTGCAATGGTTCCAGTTGGGCGCCAGTAGAGCCAGCTTCAACACGAGCGATACGCAAAAGGGCGTTGAAGGTGTTGATCAGCTCGTCAGTCTCAACAAGTGTATCCTCGAGACACTCACGCCCCTCTTTTGCATTGAGATCACGGCGTAGGGCAGCCTCAACGCGGCCACGCATGCGAGTGAGAGGGGTTTTGAGATCATGGGCGATGTTATCGGAAACTTCTTTCAGGCCCTTCATGAGCTCTTCAATGCGGTCCAGCATCACATTGAGGTTGCTTGCCAGACGGTCGAACTCATCGCCATTGCCAGTTACATCCAGACGACCAGCGAGGTCACCCTCCATAATCTGGCGGGAGCTCATGGACAGGTTGTCGATGCGTTTCAGGATACGGCGGTTGAGGAAGAACCATGTGATACCAGCCAGCACCACCATGCCGACGAGCCAGAGAGTTAGGGCGTCTCCCAGCAAGCTTTTCAGGTGAACCTGATCCTCCAGATCCCGCCCAACCAAAAGCTTGAAATTGCCTGGCAGCTCAAAAATGCGCACAATCGCCTTGGCTTTGTTTTCATCCGTTTCAGGAAGACCAAGTGGCGTATAACTGACAAACTGAATTCTGCCGTCGGACTCCGACAGCACCTTTTCAGGCAGGTAGGCGATGTTTCCGGTGATGACATTCCCGGAGTAATCCAGAATGAGGTAAAGATTGGAGTTGGGGCTTCTGACGCGACGCTCTACGCCAACCACAAGGCCATTGATACCGTTTTGGGCGTATTGCTCAGCAAGGCCCTGAATCTCAGCATCAACGGTTTGCACGACCTGTTTGTTCATCAGATCATCTGTGTTCTGCGAGATGAAGATGAACAGGAACACGGAGAGCGCCGTAAACGACGTCAGATAAATGGCTGCCAGCTTGAAGGCTGTGGTTGAGAGGATCCTAGTTAGAGCTGTCACGGATGGAATATCCTGCACCACGAACAGTATGAAGCAACGGGAAATCGAAGCCTTTGTCGATTTTGGACCGCAGCCTCGAGATGTGAACATCAATCACATTGGTCTGCGGATCAAAGTGATAGTCCCAGACGTTCTCAAGCAGCATGGTGCGGGTCACCACCTGTCCGGCATGCTTCATAAGGTATTCGAGCAGGCGGAACTCGCGAGGCTGCAGCACGATCTCCTGCCCTGCGCGGGTGACGGAGTGTGCGAGACGGTCCAGCACCAGATCGGAGACCTGCAATTTGGTTTCCACCTGAGGACCAGCTTTGCGGCGGCTGAGCACTTCAACGCGGGCGAGCAGCTCAGAAAAAGCGTAGGGTTTTGGAAGGTAATCGTCACCTCCGGCACGCAGTCCGGTGACGCGGTCGTCTACCTGTGACAATGCTGAGAGGATCAAAACCGGGGTTTCATCGCCAGAGGCGCGAAGTGTTTCGATGATGGATAGGCCATCGCGTTTTGGCAGCATGCGGTCGACGACAAGCACATCCCATGTGTTGGAGATTGCCAGCTCAAGTCCATCTTCGCCATTGTCTGCGTGATCAGGTGAGTGCCCTGCTTCTTTCAGTGCTTTGAGCAGATAATCTGCTGCTTCCCGATCATCTTCAATAATCAAGATTCTCATTTTTTCATTTCCCAGAGCAAGGCATTGGTCGTTTTCCTCACAATGAAGGGAAACGATAAAAAAATGCAAATGCTGTTGGGGGCAACCATCAGCATTTGCATAAGTTTTATAGGTGAAGTTGGCAGATGGTCAGGTCTCTGCCTTTTCTTCCAGCATTGGTTTTGGGGGCTGACATCAAGTTGAGGGCTTTTCTTGCTATCAGCCCCTCAAACAATCGAGGCACGTGTGAGAGTTTTCAGTGCTTCGATAAGGGATCACGAGAGGGGGCGTTTCCCGTGATCCACATTCTTATCGATGACTTATTCGTCACCTTTCTCCAGTGGGATCGCAACGAACAGAGTGTTCTCGCCGCGGGTCACACGAAGCAGGACTGCTTTGCGGCCTTGCTCACGAGCTTTTTCAACCTGCTCAGCAACATCCGCTGGTGACTGAACTTTTACGTTGGCAACTTCGGTGATGATTGCGCCTGGCGCGAGGCCTTTGTCAGCTGCTGGTCCATCCGGATCAACCTTAGTGACAACCACGCCTTCTTCATCAACACCAGCTTCTTCAGCTGTTGCCAGTTCCAGACCAAGGCTGTCTACCAGCGCGGTGTTGGCATCTTCGCTCTGCTTGGCAGAAGCCTGCTGCTTTTCTTCCGGAATGGTGCCGAGCTTTACAGTCGCGGTGTTGATTTCACCGTCGCGCCAGTACTCAATCTCAACTTCAGTGTTTGGTGAGTAGCCTGCAATGACTTTTGCCAGTTCACGTGGGCCATTCACTTCTTCGCCATCTACTTTCAGGATGATGTCGCCAGCCTGGAAGCCTGCTGCTTTTGCAGGTGTATCCCCCTGCACTTCAGCGACCAGCGTTCCGTTTTCGTTATCGAGGCCGAGAGATTCAGCAATGTCCTTGGTGACTGGCTGGATCTGAACACCAAGCCAACCGCGGGTCACTGCACCATCTTCCTTCAGATCAGAAATGATCTTCTTGGCGGTCTGTGCTGGGATCGCAAATGCGATACCTACGTTACCACCGCTTGGAGAGACAATCGCTGAGTTCACACCAACGACCTCACCCTTCACGTTGAATGCAGGGCCACCGGAGTTACCGCGGTTCACAGATGCATCAATCTGGAGGAAGTCATCGTAGATGCCTGCGCCGATGTCACGGCCACGAGCAGATACGATACCAGCAGTCACAGTGCCGCCCAAGCCGAACGGGTTACCAACTGCAACAACCCATGAACCAACCAATGGCGCATCATCAGCAAAAGCGACGTATTCGAATTTTTCTTCGCTTTCCACTTTCAGGAGAGCCAGATCTGAGCGTTTGTCGGCACCGACCAGAGTTGCTTCCAACTCATCACCTTCACTGGTGACGATGGTGAACTCAGTACCGCCTTCAACCACGTGCTCGTTGGTTACAACATAGCCATCATCAGAGATGAAGAAGCCGGAGCCCTGAGACTGGTCGAAGCGCTTGCGTGGTGGAGCTTTTTTCTTTTGCTCACCACCTTTACCGCCGAACTCACGGAAGAATTTCTGCAGTGGGTGGTCATCCGGCATATCGCGGAACATTGGAGGAATGCCGCTCAGACGGTCGTGTTCTTTTACTTCGGAGCGAACCCGAACAGATACAACGGTTGGCTGCACTGCTTCTACCAGACCAACAAAGTTTGGCATGGCAGGCACGTCAACACGTACAGGTTCAGCCTGAGAGGTTGCCGGGACGAGTGTCAGGGGAGCAACCATTGCACCAGCAATTGCGAGTGCCATTGTACCATTGAGAAGACGGGAACGACGTTTGGAAGTAGTTTTTGCAGCAGACAGGGAAACAACGTTGGAACTTGCGTTCTTGGTCAACTTCATTTGGCTCAACTCCATTTAGTCAATCTCAGCCCAACTGGGGGAAACGGGGCTTTTGCATTTCGTTGAGGATGACTATGACAGAGCGAACCTTACAAACACCTATCTGCTACATTAATCTTCTGTAATGATGGGAAAACTTCATAGGCCTTCCCATCTGGACATTCTTAGTCCTTCATATAACGGCTGGCCCAAGCCGCAATCACGCGCGCTGCGTAATCTGCATCTTTGTATTTGAAGAGCAGATGGTCAGCATCATCCAAAGAGATGAATGATTTTGGGTGCTTAGCCGCTTCAAAGATCTGCGCTGCATTTTCAATACCAACGGTGGCATCGATTGGGGAATGGAGAACAAGTACCGCTTTCTTCAGGACAGCAACGCGCGAGCGGACATCCTGAGCTTCAAGATCTTCGATAAACTGGCGTTTAATCTTAAACGGGCGTTCACCAAGCTGTACGGTTGCTTCGCCCTTCTCTTTAATCTCATCAAGAGACGCGCCGAAGTTATGAATGACGTGATCTGCAGAGGCTGGTGCACCGATGGTCGCAACAGCTTTGACCTCAGGAACTTCAGAGGCAGCGGCAAGCACTGCCGCACCACCCAAAGAGTGGCCAACAAGCAGTTTGGGCGCTTCAAAATGATCACGCAGATAATTGGCTGCGAGGATGAGATCTTGAAGGTTCGACGAGAAGTTAGTGGAAGCAAAGTCACCACCACTGTTGCCGAGGCCAGTGAAATCGAAGCGCAGGACAGCGATGCCGTCTTTGGTCAGAGCAGATGCGATGCGGCGGGCAGCTGAAAGATCTTTGGAACACGTAAAGCAGTGAGCGAACAGAGCATACGCCTTGGGCTCTCCCTCTGGTTTATCCAGACGCGCAGCGAGATGCGCTCCTTGAGAGCCTTCAAATTCCAATTTAATGGGATCGTTTGCCATTTGAACTGTTCCTGTCGTTTCTGCGCAGCTGGCACATTCAGAATATATATTAAAAGACAGGTATCTAGTGCGCGCTTACACGCGTCTTTACAATTCAACTGGTTGCAAGAAGATGTGATTAAGCGTGAGCCCCACAAACGAGGTTTGCGGGGCTTTGCCTGAAATGTCTTATTTGGAGGACATGAGCTTATCAAGCTCTGCCTGCTCTTCGTCCGACAGCGGCTTGACACCGGCTGTCTCGGTTTTGAGTGGTGCGTACTTTTTCTTTTTGGCTGCACGCCACAGGAAGAAGCCGCCAATCAGAAGTGCAAGAGGTCCACCACCCCACAGGAATATGGTGTGGAATGCAAAGCGTGGCTTGAGGAGCACGAACTCACCGTAGCGCGCTACGAGGTAGTCCATGACTTCCTTATTGGTATCCCCTTCCACCAGACGCTCACGCACCAACAGGCGCAGATCTTTTGCAAGCTGAGCGTTGGAGTCGTCGATGGACTGGTTCTGACAGACCACACAACGCACTTCCTTGGAAATCTCGCGGGCACGTTCTTCCAGAACGGGATCCTTGAGAACTTCGTCCGGGTTTACGGCGAACGCAGCCGGTGTGCCCAAAAGAATGGACGAGATTAAAACCAGTATGAACTTCATCTTCATGGTCATTACTCCGCCGGTGCTGCAGCTGTTGCAACGCCGCCAGCTTTGCCCTTGCGTTTGCGGGCAGATACCGGAGCACCAACACGCAAGCGACGATCAAAGAGTGCGATACAGCCACCAAGCGACATGATCAGAGTGCCGATCCAGATCAGCGTGATCAGAGGCTTGAAGTAGATACGTGTCACAATACCACCGTTCTCGTCAGAGTCACCTGTTGCGAAGTAAACCTGAGAGAAGCCGAAGGTTGCGATAGAGGTTTCACTCATTGGCATACCGCTGGCAACATAAGCGCGCTTGGATGGTTCCATCACGCCGACAACGGTATCACCATTACGGAGCGTGTAGCGGGACACGAGTTCCTGATAGTTTGGTCCGTCCTGGGTCCAGCTCTTTTCATAGGTGATATGGTAGCCATTTTGCTCCAGCGTTTCACCTGGATGCATCACTTCTACGTGCTCAGATTCAAAGGCCAATGTTGTGACGATACCAAGGACAGTAACGCCAAGACCAGCATGACCCAGAACTGTAGACCAGACGGTTGGCGTGAAGCCCTTGATACGGGACATGGCACGACCAAGGCCGATTTTGAACAGCTGCGAACGGTCAACGATTTCCCAGAGCGAGCCGAAGATTGCCCAGAACGCAAGACCGAAGCCAAAGGCTGTCATGATGCTTGTTGTGCTGGCACCCATGAACCAGACCAGACCGACAGTCGCAAGTATGGACAATACAAACGCGGTGGTCAGGCGCTGAGATACCCCCCATGCATCACCGCGCTTCCAAGCCAGAAGCTGACCGAAAGGCATCAGGATCAGGACCGGGATCATGATCGGGCCGAATGTCAGGTTGAAGAATGGTGCACCTACGGAGATCTTGTCGCCGGAGAACGCTTCCAGAACGAGTGGGTAGAGTGTACCCACAAAGACTGCCGCACATGCTGTGGTGAGGAACAGGTTGTTCAGGACCAGAGAGCCTTCTCGGCTAATTGGTGCAAACAGGCCGCCCTGACGCAGCAGTGGTGCGCGCCATGCGAACAGAGTGAGAGACCCACCCACAAAGATCAGCAGGATCGCGAGGATGAACAGGCCACGCGCCGGATCAACTGCGAATGCGTGTACAGAGGTGAGAACTCCGGAACGCACGAGGAAGGTGCCGAGCAGCGACAAAGAGAATGTCAGCAGAGCGAGGAACACAGTCCAGACCTTCAGTGCATCGCGGCGTTCCATCACGATTGCGGAGTGCAGAAGTGCGGTACCGGTGAGCCAAGGCATGAAGGATGCGTTTTCGACCGGATCCCAGAACCACCAGCCACCCCAGCCGAGTTCGTAGTAAGCCCAGTAGGAGCCCATGGCGATGCCGAGGGTCAGGAAGATCCAGCTTACAAGGATCCAAGGACGAACCCAGCGCGCCCAAGCGGCATCAAGCTTGCCAAGGATAAGGGCAGCTGCTGCGAACGCAAAGACAATGGAGAAGCCCACATACCCCACGTACAGGATTGGCGGGTGGATCGCCAGACCAACGTCCTGCAGCATTGGGTTCAGGCCGGAGCCCTGCATCGGGGCCGGGCTGATGCGCTGGAACGGGTTGGAGGCGACGATAACGAATAGCAGGAATGCGAAGGATACCCAGCCCTGCGCGCCGAGCGTTGCTGCTCGCAGGCGCTGCGGGATGTTGCTAGAGAACACTGCAACCAATGCGCCGAACAGCACCAGAATAAGCACCCAGAGAAGGATGGAACCTTCGTGGTTGCCCCATACGCCAGAGATCTTATAGATCAGTGGCTTATCGCTGTGGGAGTTCTGATAGGTGTTCAGAAGCGAGAAGTCGGAGGTCAGGTACGCCCAAGTCAATGCGCCAAAGGAAACGCAAGTCAAAAGGAACATAATTACGGCTAGGCCGGGTGCCATACCCATCAGACGGTGGTCTGATTTAACTGCACCCCACACCGGAAAGACCGACTGAACAGCCGCGACGACCAATGCCAGGATGAGCGCATAGTGGCCAAGTTCAATTATCATTAGGTTATCCTAGTATCCATTTGGCGCTGGATAACCGGCTCTTTCGGCAGAGCCGGTTTCTCGTAGTTTTTTAGTTTACTTTGGAAGTCTGCTCAGCCGCAGCCTGCTCTTCTTCCATCCAGTGGCCGTCTTCCTTCAGGGTCTCGTAGACCTCTTTCGGCATGTAGCTTTCATCGTGCTTGGCCAGAACGGTATCAGCAATAAAGACACCCTTCTCGTCCATGTAGCCTTCTGCGATGATGCCCTGCCCTTCGCGGAACAAGTCTGGCAGAATGCCTTTGTAAGCAACCGGAATAGCTTCGGCCTGGTCAGTTACGCGGAAATGGACGACTGAACCCCGGCTCTTGTCAACGGAGTCATCTTCCACCAGACCGCCAAGACGGATGCGTTGCCCAACTGCAACTTGCTGTTCAGCGATGTCACTTGGACTCTGGAAATAGGTCACGCTGCTGGAAAGTCCATAAAGAACCAAGCCGACTGCCGACCCCAGCACCAATCCTGCAAGACCAATAAGCCCGAGTCTCTTCTGTTTACGTGTCATACTCGCAGTTCCGTAGATACGTTGCCAACGATACGTATTCTTTTTCCGAAAACCGGTTCCCACTTTTCGGGAATACGCTGTAGTGCCTTTCGGCAGTTCATGTTTTGCAGCTCGTCAGAGCATCTTTCGATGCGCTGACTATTTGTTTCAGCATATCATTTTCCAAAAACCGGTAGCCGTTTTTCGGCGATATGCTGTAGCCGCCTGCCTTATTCGGCAGGGCTCAAGTTCAGGCTCGCGGCCAACTGGTCGATCTGTTCCAGAGCTTTCGCATCATCCTTAAGGTTCTCTTTGGCACGAGCTACCGCTTTTGTAGCTTCAGCCTGTTCACCCAGGATAATGCGGGCCTGTATCAGCCGTCCCCATTCGGAGACAGAACCGCCCTCTTCGTTCAGGCGTTCGTCCAGCTGTATAACCATCTGGCTGATCATCTCATTGCGATCTTCTGCACTCATCTGCGCAGCCGCTTCAACTTCTTCAGCAGAAGGTCCTGCTGGCTGCTCAAGTGCCGGGATCGCTTCTGCTTCACCAGATACCACGGCACCTCTTGCGATCAGTTCGTCACGCTGTGCCTTTGCAGCGTCCACCCAAGGAGCATTTGAATCTGCTGTCTTGAGCAGTGCATTCCAGGCGGCCAGCGCTTCGTTTATCTGACCCTTCTGACCCATAGCCATTGCCAGATAGTAGTAGGGTTGCAACATTTCAGGCTTGGCGAGATTGATCCGGCGCAAAACCTTTTCAACTTCTTCTGAAACCTGGCCTTCATTTGCAAAGATGCTTGCTTCAGCCCAACCTACCATCAGGTCGAGGTTCTCAGGGAACTGACTCAGTGCCTGCGCAAAGGCGCGGCGTGCTTTATCAAACTGGCCGGTACGCATATAAACAGGTGCAATAACTGCCCAGCCCTGTCCGTCTGTTGGGTTTTCTTTGAGGTGATCTTCTGTTCTTGCGATCAGAACTTCAAGGTCTGCCTCGCCGGTTGTCGCGGCCAAACGCTCAGCCCGTGGCTGGTCTGGGATTTCCGGAGAACCGTATTGTAAATACATACCTAGCGCAGCCAGAGGCAGCAGAACAACGGCTGTTAGCTGCACGGCGCGCAGGCGCATTTTGGAGGGAGCCTCCTGGTCGTCACCCTCGTTTTGCTTGTGTGCGGCCAACAGGCGGCGCGACACTTCAATTTTGGCGGCTTCGGCCATGTCCGGCGCGATGACACCGCGCTCGAGATCTTTTTGTATTTCTTCGAGCTGGGCGCGAAACACAGCTTCATCATTGCGCTCATCAGGATGAACCTTAGGAGAGCGAGCCAATGGAACGAGTACGGTCAATGCGACCGCCGCCGTCAAAATTGCGAGAACTAACCAGAATGTCATAGTGGCTTAAATAGACAGGTTCTAAATGTGAAAGGCAACAGTTCCCCCCCTGCGACGGGCAGTCGCACAAGCCATATACCCACAAAATACCTATGAAGTTGCACTTATTTTCTAAAAGACGCAGGCGCTACTAAGGGGTTAGGCCGCATCTTTCATATATGTCCGCTGCCTGCGAATGAGGTTCGCAGTGTCTTCCGGCTCCAATGAGATCTCGCTCATTGATATCAAACGGCTCAATTTTCTCGAAATTTCGCCATAATTCGGAAGGTTTTCGGTCTCGTTTTGCTCTTCTTTAGGAGCTGCCAATAGCTTCTCGGAATTGCGATCGATGAAGCGTTCGACATGATCTCTGGTTGAGCTCTGCAACTCGTTCAACCCAAGCACACCTGCATATTGTGAGGCTAACTTGGCGAGTTTTAATCCCCTCAAACATTTGTGATATGAGCGTTGAATCTGCTCAAAACGGAAACCACCTAGCAAATCGGCCAGATCAGGCTTGGTTTCGGAGGCGATTGCCTCTTCCAATAGAGACGGCAAGTTACGGATTTCATCACGTAGCAATCGGCATAAACGATTCTTTAGCTGAACCGCGCGCTGTTGCCACTGATCGCAAGCGTCAAAGCCTTTCAGTTCTTCCAGCTCTTCAAAATGCAGCAGACAGGCATTGGCAGCCTCTGGCAGGCCAACGATGGCCTCTTCTTCCAAGCGCCAGCCCTCAACAACTGACACGCTCTGCTCCAGTGATGACAATGCAAACTCGACAAAGGCGGCGTAGGGCGTGCCCATGACGTCTCGCAGTGTTGGTACTGCGGCCAGTGCCTGGGCAAGTTTCATCAGTTCAACAGGGGCTTCATCGAGACGAAGGAACGCCAATGCGGCAAGGTAGTTTACCTCGCTG
Source organism: Pseudovibrio sp. FO-BEG1 (assembly GCF_000236645.1). Classification (NCBI taxonomy): domain Bacteria; kingdom Pseudomonadati; phylum Pseudomonadota; class Alphaproteobacteria; order Hyphomicrobiales; family Stappiaceae; genus Pseudovibrio; species Pseudovibrio sp. FO-BEG1. The sequence continues at coordinate 2,618,257 of NC_016642.1, read as the reverse complement.
CGGTTCTCTTCGATATGGATGCGCATGTTCTTCAGGTCGCTTCCCGAAGACATGGTCAGGATATCTTCAGCAAATGGCGGCGTGCGGACCATCACCTTTTCCCAGGCAGGCGCACGTTCAAGGATCACCAGCGCATCCCGGAAGAAGTCAAAGTTGACGTGGCCGCCGACCTTCCGGCGCAGCTTGGTTTTGATCTGGATATCCTGATCCGCTGTTTCCAGCTCTTTCTTAGCAGCAGCCACCAGCCTTAAGCGCAAACCTTCTGCGCAGGTGGAGATTGCCTTTTGGATGGTCTCGTGCGTGGCTGGCAGATCCTGATGCTGGCACAGCTCTTCCAGAGCGGAGACGGCCTCATTGAACTCACTGGAGAGCAACTCCTGCCTCATGTAAGCCCAGAGCGTATCCATCACAGAGGCATCAATGCGGCCCGGTTGAGGCGTGGTGAGCGGTGTTACGATCAGGAACGGCTGCAATGGGCTTAGGATTGCGCGCTTGAGCGGCGTATCAAGAGACAGCTTTTGCTCAGGGATATAAGAGGCTTCGCCCAGCAATCGGCGAATGGTGAGCAGCATGAGGTCGGAGTTGGGAACAGATTTACCGCATTGAAGCGAGTCTTCGACAGACCGTTCCAACATCCGCAGAGCAGGCTGAGACAAGGCGCTCAACACCTTCTCCATTTGCAATGCTTTATGGTTGACCTCGTGCATCCAAATCTCTCTGGTACTCAGCTTTACTCTGACCGGACAAACACACGCCCGGCTCTCAGTTCCTCAAAGCTCACTAGATCCGCTTAACGAGCTCTGGTTTCTTGTTTGAGCGCCTCTTCTTCCAAAAACGAACTTGCTTTTCGGAAACGCGCTCTGGCAGACAACAACCGCTAAAATTGTATTAGTTGATCAAAACTATCGGCGGAATTGCTTAATCAAATCTTGATAAGCGCGACTTTCCGCATGCGAAAGATGCGTTTCCTTCAGCTAAAAGCATATGGTTTGGGAAGTTGGATTAGTTCAGCGCAGCCCAGCGTTCGCCATCTTTACACGCAGCGCCTTTGATTACCTGCGTTTTTTCATCATAAGCGATGGTGTGCTGGAAATCGCGGCAGCGACGATCGTTGACGTAATATACTGGACCGGACTTCACAGTGCCCTGCGCGCCAGAGAATCGGTTGCGCCAGACAACCTTGTTGCCTGCATCGGATGCGTTGAGGGCTTTGCTTTGTGCTTTGTAGACGGTGTCCAGATCACCGCTTCTGAGCAGCTGTTTCAGCTGACCTTCAGTCGCACTGTCAATCGCAGCATGGGCCGCTGCGTTCTGCTCACTGTCAGAAGACCAGAAACCGAAGATAGATGAGGAGGAATCATCGGCACTCGCGCTGGTGACATGGTCAGATGTAGCGCAGCCAGCTAAACCGCCAACGACTACAGGCAAGACCATCAGTTTTTTCCAGTTTCGCACCAACATGCATCCTCATTGTCGCTTCTGCGACTTATCAGTTTTGCAGAAAGGAACTTTTGTCCTTTCCAAGGTCTCTCGGCAGAGGCCTCAAACCAAAGCAGCGCCATTAGCTTGAAAACACTTACTTCGAGCAACCCCTTAAAACACAGTTACACTTACTATCAGTACTGTTTGAAACAGATGCAACCCCTGCCCCAAATCAGTTCAGATTGTCAGAGACGGCAAGATCACAATTGCTTTCAAGCCGCCTAAATCACTATCGCCCAGTTCAAACGAACCACCGTAAATCCCTGCAATGTCAACAATTATGGACAAACCCAAACCTGTTCCCGGTACGGTCTCATCCAGCCTTTGACCTCTGCGCAGCGCACGTTTTTTCTCTTCAGCACCCAGTCCCGGCCCGTCGTCTTCTACGATCAGACTGATAAGTGACGCAGAGGAATTGTTGTTTTTCAGCGTCACTGACACTTTTTTATCACACCACTTGCAGGCGTTATCCAACAAATTCCCAAGGATTTCTTCCAGATCTTGCTGCTCACCGCGGAACAACAGAGTCTCATCCATATCGACCGTGATTTCTGGCTGTTTGTCACGATGGATTTTCTCCATCGCCCGTGCCATGCGTGTCACCACAGGAGCGGCTTCACAGGACACACCAATCACACGGCGCTGTGCCGCCATACGTGCCTTTTCCAGATAGTGCTGAACTTGGCCCCTCATTATATCTGCCTGCTCGGAAACCTTCAGAGCGAGTGGTTCATCTGAGCTTCGGGCTTCGTTGGTAATGACAGACAGAGGCGTTTTCAGGGCATGAGCAAGATTTCCAACCTGAGTTCTGGAATGTTCCACGACTTCTCGATTGGAATGGATTAAAGCGTTGAGTTCAACGGCAAGCGGTTTCAGCTCTTTTGGCAGATCTTCCTGAACTTCCTCTTCTTTTCCCTGACGGACGCGGCCCAGACTTTCCTGAAGTTCTGTCAGAGGACGCAGGCCGAAGCGGACCTGCAGGAAGATAGCAGCAACGAGGCCAAGGCCCAGAACGCCAAGGGTGATCGCAGCCTGCCAAGCAAAGGACGCCGTGCTCTCACCCAGTTCTTTCGTGCTGCCTGCCACCGCAATTGTGACAGGTTGAAGTCCACCAAACTGGATACGCTTTTGCAGCACACGTAACTCACGGCCAGCGGGACCGATAATGTTACGTGTCAACGCCAGCTCACCGTTCATGGGTTTTAAGCTGAGCGTGTCACCAAAGAGCGAGTCGCTTTCGTAAAGGACTTTGCCGTTGCGCTGGACCGTCCAGTACCAACCGGAAAGCGGCATAGAGAAGCGTGGGTCGCCGATGCGGCGCAGGGCGGAGTATTTCTGTGCCTCGTCAGCAGCAAGCGCACTGACGATTGCTGTCATATGCACTTCAAGGCGTTCATCGAGCGCCTTTTCACCTGCTTCACGGAACAGAGCAACGAGGATGGCACCCGCAACAACCAAGCTGACCAGCGCCCACAAGCCAGCAACAAAAATCAGACGCCATGCTAATGACGCCTGCTGCTTCTTGCGGATGTAACCGATCACGTTCCAACTTAAGGAAGCTTGCGACTGGTTGCTGTCTGGGCTGGTCTTATCAGGCATCTTCTTCCTGTAACCTGTAGCCCAGACCACGCACGGTCTCGATCAACGAACTGCCAAACTTCTTGCGCAGGCGGCCTACAAACACTTCGATGGTGTTAGAGTCGCGATCAAAGTCCTGATCATAGAGGTGCTCGACCAGTTCGGTTCTGGAGATCACTCTGCCTTTGTGGTGCATGAGGTAGGACAGCAGGCGGAACTCGTGAGAGGTGAGCTTCACGGACATGCCGTTTTTCGTCACCTTGCCTGCTTTGGTATCCAGAACAATGTCACCGATTGAAATCTCGTTGGAAGCCAGACCGGCAGCACGGCGGACCAGTGCCCTCACCCGCGCCAGCACTTCTTCCATATGGAACGGCTTGGCAACGTAATCATCAGCGCCTGCATCAATGCCCGCGACCTTATCACTCCAGCGGTCACGGGCTGTGAGGATGAGGACTGGCATGGAGTGACCGTCCCGACGCCAGCGTTCCAGTACACTGAGGCCATCCATCTGCGGCAGGCCAAGATCCAGAATGACAGCGTCATAAGGTTCGGTATCGCCGAGGAAATGACCTTCCTCGCCGTCATATGCTTTGTCGACAACGTAGCCAGCGTCTTCCAACGCTTCGCATAGCTGTCTGTTCAAATCGCGATCATCTTCAACGATCAACATTCGCATAAGAGGTACCCCGCACCAGCATTCAGGCTTATATCGCCGTTTAAATTCGTTCAAATTCGGGCAGAAAAATCTCTATCCAGAGTTCTTCGCGGCGCAGTTACAACCGGCGCCCTGTTCGTGCATCCAATGTCACTTGTGAGACATTGCCGTTGTTGAGCACGGAGAGCACATAGACCAACCCACCGCCTCGCTCACACAGCTTGGCTGAAAGGATCTGCCCGTTGACCCGCAAGGAGCCGAGCGGGCGCGCCTGACCGCTGGCGACGGCTTGCCGGGTCTGGCTGGAGGACAAACACGCTGCCTGCGCAGGTGCAGACCAGGTGAAGACCGCTGTCGCCAAAGCCAATGCCATCAATGAGCGAGATAAGAGGTTGTGGAGTTGGTGTCTCATAAGGCGTCTTCTAACCGGCACTGGCTGAACCTCACATGAACGAGGTGTTATTTATTTCAAAACAAAGACCTAGCAGATTCTCTAGGGTCTGTGATGTTTCTTGGCTTGCTTTGCAAATAATCCGGTAAAAGCACTTGTTAAAGTGTTACGCTTGCCAAGCAATCTGCAGTTGTCCCCAATCCGAATTTGGTCGATTTTTGAACAACTTCGCAGGTCAAAACATGTGTTCCGGCCCCCAACATCTGCAACAGATCTGCTTTCGGAATAACGAGCTGTTCTGTTGAGGTTTCGTAGGTTTGCAGAAGGACTTGGTCCGTTTCACCCGCAGGTTTGTGCGAGATCTTGAGGGAAAACGCTAGTTTATCTTCCTGCACCGGGATATCTGACGTGGCCCAACTGTCCCCTTCCCACCTTGTTCTGCGTATCCAATTGAGAGCGAGATCGTCGTTCTCCTGAGCGGTTGCTTTGAAGTGAACGGAGGCGAAGGGCTTCAGTGCGGTTTGCCCTCCTTCATGGCTCAGGTTCACCGCCCATTTGAAGCCCAATGGCTTCCCGGCTGGGACTATACGATATGAGAGCGCCACGCCTGCCTTGTCACTGGTCCATGGCAGCTTGGGCAGGGATTGATTGAGCAGGATGAACTCAGCATTTGTGGGAGCAGAGATCCCGACAAGGTGCTCGGTGCCCAGCTGGCCTCTGAGCAACTTGCTGAGTTTGTAGGTCATGGGTGCGACCAGCTCTGCATTACAGAACTGTATCACCTCCCATTGATCACCTTTGCGAACTGCACAGGCATTTGCTCCTGCCAGCACATCCAGCAGTTTGCGGCTTTGCATTTGCCCGCCATAGAGGTTCACGATGATTTCGGAGGCCGTATCCCAACGCCAACATGGGCCGCTTTCAAGTGGTGCCTGCAATGTGCCCATGACAGCGGGTTCTGAGACTTGCATCAGAGGCGTGAACTCTTCTCCTGAACTGGAAGCATAGACTTGGTAAGCGCTGGGCCAGTTGCCGTTGTAAATAGCGATGATAGGGCTGCCGTCATCAGGGCCTTCGCTGTGGAACCGGGGTAAGTCTAGAACGCGGACAATCGGCGGGCCTGAGGTGGTGTCGTTAAAGGATGGCTGTGCAGTGTTGTCCGGACTGGAAGCGATGGTGACTGCTGGTTCCCCAAGGAGCCGGATGGCTTGCACATCCATATAAGCACCTGAAGAGACCTCGGTGATGCGGCATTGGATTGCCGTGTTGCCTTCCTTCAACAGCTCACCCGGCAACTCGATAATATCGCCCGGTTTCAGATCAATGTTGTTCATGGCAAGTTTGAACTGGAGGGTTTCGCGATCCAGCCAGAGTGACTGGTGCATCTTGTCGACGAGTTTTCGGGCCATCGTCAAGGATGTAGTGATGGGGAGCTGAAGGGTTGAGGTGCGGCGGTCCATGCCTTCCAATCGGCGGGATGTCACCACAAGGGCTTCGAAGTCGTTGTTGGGGTCCATTCCCCGCAAGCGCAGCTCTGCGGGTAAGTCGCTGCCATCGTTGCGGTTTATGGAGTTGTATCCCTCCTCTCCTTCGTCAGCCTCCAAAAGATCGCCAAGGCCTAGTTTGCCGTTTTGTGCGGTCGCCGCGTATTTGGGGAGAACCGCCAGATGGGTGCCGCGATCAACGGCAATGCCGCCAGTCAATTGCAGGATGGGTGTGAGAGCAGATCGCAGTGAAGTTGGGCCGGAGACGGTCAGGCCTTCAATGGTTTCTCCCAGTTCTGCGATTTCAGTGAGGTCTTGTGTATGGCCGAAGTCATCACGCATGGCGCGGATGAGACCAGAAGCAGACAATGCTCCCAGTCGTCCTGTGAGCCAGTGGCCGAGCTGCCAATTTTGACCGTCTGCCCAGATATCGGCATAGGTTGGGAACTCGGGATACGGACGAGCGTCCCATGTCCAGAGGAAGGTGTTGTCAGCCTCTACCATGTTCCCCGCATACAGGCTTGAAGTTGGGTTGTCGCCCTGAGGCCAGTCGGGGTGATCCTTGCCCCAATAGCTGAGGCTTGCTTCCAAAGCGCGGCGCTGGACAAGGTCGTCCTGCTGTCCATTGGAGAAGTGCGGCAAAGCACTTTCTGCGGACTTGGGATCTACAAAGACATTGGGCTGATTGGTGCCTTTATCGACAGCAGGAAAGCCGAGCTCTGTGAACCAGATGGGTTTGGACTGCGGTGTCCATGGGGTTGGCGTTGCTTGTTCGCTGTTCCCAACACGTTCGAAGTGCTGGTTTTGCCACCAGTTTTTCAGGTCTTTCTGTCGGAACACCCACGGTTTGTTGTGGGCGCCATCCGTGATGGGGCTGCGGGTTTTGGAAGTACGGTCTTCATCGCTTGCGTAGTACCAATCGTAATATTCGCCTGAAGCTACTCCTGCTCTCACCTCACTCAGCTCGTAGCTGGACTGGGTGCTATCTTCCTCTCGTAAGTCCGTGAGTGGCAGATAGTTGTCGATGCCGACGAAATCTATATCTGCATGTCCCCACAATGGGTCGAGCGGGAAACGCAGGTCGCCGGATTGTGGGCTATAGCTAGCGTACTCGCTCCAGTCTGCGGCATAGGAGAGTTTGGTTTCAGCACCGATGATCTGCCGGACTTCAGCTGCCAATGCTTGTAGGTGATCCACGAAAGGGAATGAGCCGCCCCCTGCCCAACATTGGGTGAGGCCGCGCAGTTCTGACCCGATAAGGAAGGCTTCCACACCGCCTGCCGCTTTAACCAGATTGGCATAGTGCAGGATGAAACGGCGAATGCGCCAGTCGTTGCCAGTGCCGACAAAGGCATCTATCTGCGGGGTGACAGCGCTCGTGCCCTGAGGCGTTCCAGACTGGCCTGCTGCGATATCTGAGGTGATACGTCCGCGCCATGGGTAGCTGGATTGCTTGGCGGCACCGTAGGGGTCAGGCAGCTGGTTATCTTCAGGGATGTCCATCATGATGAATGGATAGAACATGACCTTGAGGCCCCGGCGCTTCAGTTCCTTGATAGCTTCTGTGACGGAAGCGTCTGAGGGTGTACCACCGTAAGCTGGTCTATCGTTGATGCGGGAGACCTCCGGCACCTCGGAGCGGTTCAGGCCTGCAACACTCCAGTTTTCGGGCAGGTGCTGGGTGGTCTGGTAGGTCACTTTGGGCTGAATGGCGCAATGAGAGGCGCGCAGGTCATCACCAAACCATGAGACAACCAGCGCCACGCTTTTCAGGTTGGGGCACAGGGCCTGCAGCTCATCCAGAGAGCGGACCAGATCGGTTTCCTCACCCTTACCGTGTCGGTTCACACTGCGGGTGTTGCCGGGGGAAATTTCTTCAATGATCTCCTGCGGATGATAGGCAAACTCTCCTGCGCCGGGGATGAGCGTGACAGCTTTGATTTGTTGTTCCAGTGGCTCAATGGAGCGGAGCACCTCGAAGGAAAGTTGCGGGATGCGATTGCCAAACTCAGCCAGCGGCAGGCGTTCAAACACAACATAGGCGGTTCCTTTATAAGCTGGTGCTGTGCCCTGCTTGGCCTCAATGAGCGGATCGGGCTGTTGGTCTTCAGCTCCCAGATAAACGCGCATGTTGATTGAAGAGGTGTCCAGCTGCTTGCCATTGGCCCACACGCGGCGAACAGTGGTGATGGGGCCTTCGCACAGGGCAACGGCGAAGTTGGCAAAGTAGCTGTGGCTGGTCACGGTGGTGGAAGAGCCTGTTGACTTGCCGCCCTGCTTTTCTTCGGAGACCACTTCTTCCAGACGCGTTGCCCAGATGATGTTTCCGGTTACACGGACGCGGCCATAGACAAAGGGCAGCGAGGCGCCTTCGGCGGCGGTTTGCAGTTGCAGATCGCCCAGTTTGCCGACGGAGACCTCCCGGTCTTGTCCGAATATCTGCTGATCGATCCATGCGCCGCCCAACGCGCCCAGTGCTTGTCCGGCTATGGCTCCAATGGGGCCTCCGATTGCACTGCCAACAGCTGCGCCAACATTTGAGAGCACCATTGTTGCCATGGCTTTGTCCTTTCCAGATCAATCAGTTGGGAAAAATGAGAAATGCCCTGCAATCTTATTGCGCCACATGGGTACCAGAGGGCTTTCAACCACGCCGACCGCTTCATAGGCGTGCAGGAAGTGTTTTTTGTCGCTCATGAGGCCGAGGTGTTTGCATGGGCTTTGAGGCGCCCAGCGGAACACGATAACCTCTGTGGGTTTTGGCTGATGCAGCGGGCCTTTCACCTGGTGGAGATATCGGTGCGCAGCTTTGAGCAGCAGGTCTTCTCCCTTCAGCTCCGCCCATTCCGGGGCATAATCAGCGGGGACAGATGGCTCTGAGCCATGCAGGAAGCGGTAGAGGCCGCGGATGAAGCCGAGACAGTCGCACCCTGCTCCTTTCCGGGAGGCCTGATGTTGGTATGGGGTGCCGATCCAGCAGCGGGCTTCTCGCAGGAGTGCTTGCGGATTTTGCTGCATGTTCACCCCACCAGCTTTTCGCCGTTGTTGGCGGCGGATTGAGTTTCAGGGCCTTTGAGGATGAAGTCATTGCCGGGCATGTGCGGGAAGCCGCGGAAGCTGTTGGCGTTTTGGAACTTTGCCTGACACGTGCCCCAGCCTTTGTCGCAACCAGCAGAGATGTTTGCTGTGATGGGATAAGTTTGCTCAAGCACCAGCGGCGCCCAAAGTGTCAGCTTATGTTTGCTCTGCTCAATGGTGTGGCTGGCTATGCGTAAAGGATGATTGGCGTAAGCGCCGGTTTGGAACACGAGTTTACCGAAAGACCACCAGCCTGTGGCGATGTCGGCATTTCCTTCGATGATCAGCCGATTGGCAGTGTCCTTGCCGATGATATTGACTTGTCTCGTATAGGTGGCAGTGTTCAGATCAATCCCGCATTTGAGATCTCCCAGATCTGCGTGACATTGATGGGAGAGTTGTCGGCCTTTGGGCTCAGAGAGTTTGGCGGCCAGTGAACGGAACTCGGCGCGGAAAACGTTGGTATCTCGCGTGACTTCGCCCAGCGTGCCACGACGCAGAAGCTCGTGTTGCTCCGGGTTCTGCCAATTAACCAGATAGACCTCGACCTCTGCACTGTCCCAGAGGCCTGCACCTAGATCTTTTTCGCTCAGGCTTTCTGAAGAGAGGACGCCCAGTGCTTCTTCCTGTCCGGCCTGAAAATCTGACTGGGCCATGGCCTGCGACCCATCCAGCCCGAACCCTGGCTCATATGTTTTACCGAGCAGCATGATGGGTTGATCATGCGTGGTAAAGCCAAGGCTGAGGCCGGAAGACGCTGTTAGTCGCCAGCAGTAGGCCACAGTGGTGCGTTCACCGTTCAGGTGTTCTTTCAAAGCAGCGTTGAACATGAGGATACTCGCGAGATTGAGTTAGCTGAAGAGTTCGACAAGCGGGATGGATGGCACCTGCCCGGCCTCAAAATGCAGGAGGTTGATTTCCAATTGGTCGCTCTCAAAACGGGCTGGCGTATCGAACAGGAAGCCTGCGGTAACCACCTGATGGTTGGTGGGAATGTGGCCAGCCTGAAACTGAAGAATGCCTGTCAGCGGATTGAGCAGGACGTCACTGCCGACAGTTTTCAGTTGACCATCAACGGCGACTGAGAGGGTTCCGGCCACTGGCTTGGTGATCTTGCGCTGCCATTCCACACCAGCTGCACCTACCTGTTTGATCAACTGGAACGCTGCGGTGGTGCCATCTCCGGTGCCGAGGGTGACGTCGGTTGCAGAGGGTGTTCCATCAAATGCACAGGATTTATGGTCCATGGGGTCACGGAATCTGAATCCACACAGGCGACCGCCTACTTTTTCGAAGAAGGAGAGGACGCGGTGCAGGTCTGCTGCGCTTCGCAAGCCGGTGCCTACATCAAAATGCCGTTGCGTTCCCTTCCAGATGGCGTTCCGCGTTTCGGCGCCATTGAGTAACCGTGTGACCTGACTGCGTTTTTCTACTCTGACAGAAGCCCCTAGGGAAATTCCAAGTGGGAATGATTCATCAACAAAACTTGGTGGCATTTCCCCCTCCTGTTTGACTTGGCTCAAGGCTGCCCCCCAACGAAGCATCTAATAGGTTTGACATGGGAAAGTTGTTTGCGTGATTTGCGCAGGCCCGTTGTTCATGCTCCTCCCTCTTTGCAAAGCAACGGTTTTTTCCAAAAAGTTTGCTACCACCGTCCGGTAGCAAAACAACGTCGGTCCTTGAGTCCCTCCTCTTCAATGCCGACGTCATAGCCCGCGTCGCCCCCGTCCGGTGGCGCGGGCCATTATCATCGCAATCTGTCCCTGAGATCTTTCAAAGCTGCGCACATCCTGTGTTGCCACGTTTATGGTGACGCTGGGTTGATTGCTGCCTGCGTTCATGGCAACGCCAAGGCGGCCATCGCTGCCTCGCTGTAAAGGCAGGATTGCCTCTGCGCCTGCCTCCCCCATCAGGCCCAATCCGGTGCTGCCTGCTGCAAACATGGTGGGACTGGAGACCACCCCGCCTTTTGCAAAGGGCGTGATGCCAGTTGCACCGCCGGTAGCTGATGAAATGCCGGCAGAAAGCAGGCTTTCCAGTGGCTTTAAAGCACTATTCAGGGCAGAGCTGGAGAGGTTGAGCGCGACTTGTGACAGGATGGATTGCAGATCCTTGCCAGAGGTGACAGCGGTTTGCAGGCCTTTGCTGAGTTCGGAGGAGAACTCTTTGGCCAGTGCGTTGACCTCCTGCATGGTTGCTTCCAGCTCGCGGGCATCTTCCACGTTCAGCGGTTCGTTGAAACTATCAGTCATGAGGGTATGGTTCCTGTTCATCGGGGAACTGGTGGAGCAGGTCCTCCAGCGTGCTACGCGAAAGGGTGCGCGCTGCCTGATTGCCCGGTGGGTTTAAGGCCATTTCCAGCTCTTTTGGTGTCGCCTGCCAGAATGTGTGTGGCGACCAGCCCAGCTCACGGCAGGCTTTATGCAACAGCTCATGCCACGGCAGCAGGGTGTTGGTGGTACTCTGCTGTTTCACGATTGAGCTTGCTTTGATGTGGCCTCTGCCTGCTGCGGGGAGAACGTGGCAACGAGCAGTTCGCCTGCCAGTTTAGCTAGGGCTGCTACACCGCCTTCGTGCGAGAGTTCAGCGACTTCCTCATTCTCTATTATGAGGCCACCTCCGCGCAGGCCTGCCCCCAGCACTTTGATGATGTCAGCGGCTTTTAACTGAGTTGATGTGAAGCGCTCTGTCAGCTGCTGTAGGGAGGTGCAGTTGAGTGTGTCTTCCAGCTCTGCCAGTGCGCCGAGTGTGAGCACCAGAATGTGCTTTTGGCCGCCAAGTTCTGCGAGGATTTCGCCGCGTCTGTGGTTGGCGCCCCGGCTATAGGTTTTCGATGACATTGTGTTCCTCAGGTCAGCGGTGTGAAGGTGAGTTCTCCGGCAGATTCCAGCGAAATCTCGAAGGTGACTTCGGAGCGGTAGTCGCCGGAATACTCCAGTGCGGAGAGGTGGAACGGGCCTTCCAGGGTGCCAAAACCGGGCAGGATGATCTGCCAGTTCCGCAGCTCTGCGGCAAAAAAGGCGGTGCGGACTTTTTCTGCCGAGGCTTTATCGCGAAACAAGCCACTCCCAGAGAGCGATGCATGGCGGGTGGAAGCGCCTGCCAGAAGCTCTCGCCAGCGGCCTGTGCTTTCCGCATCGGTGATATCGATAGGGTTTGCGTTGAGGGCGAGGCGCCGCGAGCGCAGGCCCGCCACGCTTTCAAAGGTGCCTGTGCCTGCTGTATCCAGTTTCAACAGCAGGTCTTTTCCGGCCTGTGCGACCATCTGTTTTCCTTTCAGGTGTTGGCTTTAATCTGAGTGCTGCAGCAGGACGGAGAATTTGATACGCCCGTACCATGTGCGGCCATCACTCAGACGGCGGCAGCTGGTTTCGGTCATGGTCAGGCCTGCTGCATCCGTACCTGCTGCTGGTGTGATCCCTGTCTCTAACAGCTCGTTGAAGATCTGCAGGATTTCCTGAGTCTGGGCACGGTCCGGATGGCGGGAGTAGATGCCGATGGAACAGGTGAGCCTGCTGCCCTCGTCCAGATGACCTGTCAGCAGCTGTGTGGTGACGGCTTCCAACGTGGCGTAGGGCAACGTTGCGCCTCGTGGTACGCCGTCAAACACACGTAGAGGATCGCCCAGATAAGGTTTGAGCGATGCTTTGGCGTGGATGGCCTGAAACAGGGCTTTGCGGAACTCAAGCTCCCCCATCATCGCCCTCCTCCTGCTCACAGAGGATCTGCATGAAGGCATCTTGCTCTGAGTTTGGAAGGATCGCTTTGACCCTCAGGCTCAGCCCGTCCCGCTCAACGCGCCAGCCCTCTGCCACATCTGTGCGGCGGCGGAGGGTGATGGTGAGTGGGTAGGAACTGGCGATGCGGCCTGCTGTTGTGGCCTCTGAGCTGGTGGAAGCTTCCACCTGCCCCCAGACCATGGCGACTTGCTGATAGCTTCGGGTGACGGAGCCGTCTGTGCCGTTGGTGGTTTCAGGGCGGAGTAACAGCAGCGGCTCGTTGAGTGTGCCTGCTGCTCTCATATTCTGAGGACCTTGTAGGGGGACAGAGCAGCCTCAAAACCGTGGGGCATGAGGCCTGTGAGGCGGGTTTCTTCCAGCATGGTGCGGCGCTCATACCAGAAGCCGACCAGCATCAGGATCGCGGTTTGCAGACCCGCAGGAACAGACGTTGCCGCTGATCCGTAGCCAGCCTTGAAGTCGATCTCGATGCCGTTGAGATCCCTCAATGGCCCAACCGCTCCTGCCTTGAAGCGCAGGCGGGCGGGGTTTCCTGCCAAGTCCACCTGATAATCCGAGGCAGGCACCTGATTTTGGCTGCCTTCCTTGTCATAGGTGTAGACCTGCAGGATTTCCGCGACCGGGGCGACTGGCAGGCGGATCAGGCGGTCTGGTGGCAAGTCATCCAGCAGCAGCCGCCATTCCTGTTCAATGAGAGCCCGCCGTGTGAGTGTCTCCACCTGTTCCCGCGCAGCTTTGATCAGACGCCCGATCAAATTATCCTCGTGGGTATGTGACACCCTGAGCTGTGCATGCGCCTGGGCGAGCGAAACCGGCTCCAGAGCCGGTGGCACTGTGAGTATAGCCGTCACGGCGGCCCCTCCTCTTTTGTGATGAAAGCTGGTTAGGCGCTGAAGTTCAGCAGTTTGTAGGCATCGAAATCCATGATGCCGCCGCCGACGCGTTTGGTGATGTAAAACAGCACGTTCGGCTTACTGGTGTATGGATCGCGCAGCACAGAGATGCCGACACGGTCCACCACCATGTAGCCGCGGTGGAAATCACCAAATGCGATGGCGTAAGGGTCAGAGCCAGCTGTCATATCCGGCATATGCTCTGCTTCTGTGACCGGAAAGCCCATGAGGCTTGGATCGGCGCCGGCGGATGCAGGTGGTTGCCAGAGGTAGTTGCCCTGCCCGTCTTTCAGCTTGCGGATGGCGGCCTGCGTTCTGCGGTTGAAGAGGAAGCGGGCGTTGCGGCGGATGGCGGTTTTGACGCCGTAGATCAGCGAGATCAGCAGATCTCCGCCATTAGAGGAGGGAAACGCACCTGCCTCACCGGTCTTGATGGAGCCAATGGAAAGGCCTGTATCATCCAATGAGCCGTGGATGGTGCCTTTGAGCAGGCCTTGGGGCTGGCTGGTGCCATTGCCGTTGATGAAGGCGGCAGACTCTTTCTCCGCAAAGACGGTTTCCACTTCTTCTGCCAGAATTTCACCGATGTTGACGGCAGCATCATCCAGCAGGGTCTGGGTGACCGCTGGCAGAGCCGACAGCTCGAAGATCTTCACTTCCCGCATTTCGAACTTCATGGCGTTGGTTGGCGTGCTGCGGGCATCGGTTTCGCCTTCCCAGTCTGCATCCGGATTGGCGGAGACGATGGGGCGGCGATAAGAAGAACCGGAGATTTTGCGGTTGGAGGCGATTGAGCGGATGGGCGATAGAGCCGTGATGCGGCGCAGGATGTCTGTTTCCAGCTGCTCCGGCACCAGATACCCGCCATCAGCGGCTGTGCCAGAGGACATGGCTTTCTGTTCCAGCGTTTTCAGGCGGCTTTCCTGCCCCTCGCGCATATAAGTTTCAAAGGCAGATTTGTGTTCTACCTCCGCCGTTGGGCTACTGGCTACACCCGGCACAGATCGCGGCAGGCGCTGGGATTTGAGCTGAAGTTCGTTGAGATGGCGCAGCTGACCATCGATGATCTCGTCCAGTCGGGCCAGTTTTTCGTCCAGCAGGACGTCTGATCCTGATTTCTGCTCCAGCTCGGCCAGACGCATATCATTTGTCTGGGTGTACTCAGAATAAGCGTGGTTGAGCTGGTCGAAGCTGTCAGAACGCTCCATGGAAGAAGCAAACTGTCCTGTTGCAGAGCCTGAGATTATGGGCTCAGCTGATTTTCCTGCAGCTTCTCGGGCGAAGTCTTTGGTTTCCAATGCTGGATTGCATGTGTTTTTCATAGGATTATTTTCCTTGAGCTGGATAATAAAAAACTGCAGTGCCAAACGGACACCACAGTTCGTCGGTTCAGAATAAAAGGATCGTCAGGAGACGACGGTCAGCCGGGCTGATGGCAGTAGAGGGAATGTGACCAGTGAGATCTCCCAGAGATCGACTGCCAGCACATCCCGTCTGCCGGTTTTGCTGTTGCGCTGGGCTCGGCGGGTTTTGAAGCCAATGGACAGCCCATCCAAAATGCCCGCCTGCACCATGGCGATGGCTTGTCGCCCTTGTGCGATACCTGGATAGAGCAGCCCTTTGACAAAGAGGCCGATGCTGTCTTCCTGTATGTGCAGCCACTTGCCGATGGGGTGCGCTGGGTCATGCTGCCAGAGCATTTTCACATCTGAGAGCTTTTGCTTTTGCAAGGTGGTGTGAAATGCACCTTTGCGCATAACATCCCCGCCCTGATCGCTCAGCTCGAACCGGCTGGCATAACCCTCAATGGCGATGGGGTGATCTGTGTTCAAATTGCTTGCCTCCTTTAGTGCACTATCAGTTGTTGTTTTTATTGGTCCTGTTGATGCCTTCTGCCTTCGCCGCACGACGCTCTGCCAGTGCACCGGCAAGGGCCTGCGTGAAGGTGGCAAAGGTCTGCACTGGCGGCTCTGTGCGCCGCTCGGTGAGCTGTTGTTTTCGCTCCTCCGGCGCTGCGGCTGCTTTGTCATTTTGAGTCAAGAGCTTCCCTCAAACCGTTTATGTCAGCTCAATAATTACTGCGCGTATGATTCAGACATCCATGCGCAGGAGTTGGTTGAGTTTTTCCAGTTCGCACATGAACTCCTCAAAGCGGCGATTGAACCGGATGACCTGTTTCAGTGCCCATAGAAGCATGGAGGTAGAGGTACCTGCCCAAGCGCCGAGCACCACGTGGGCAAGATCGCCTTTTGCGGCGAGCGCTGTCATCAACTCACTCATCCGCGCCCTCCACGCCGTAACCCACGGCCATGCGTTTTTCATCGCGGCTGAGGAAGTCAGCGGTGGTGATACGATCCCACAGCGCTTTGCGTTCCTGTGCCAACGCTTCGACAGCATCCAAATCTAACTCCAAGGTGATCTGCTCACCGTAAGCACCGGAAAGCCAGTTGGAGAGTTCAGAGAGAACCCGAGCGGCGAGCGGCACCACTGTCAGCCGCCAGAACGCACGGTTGGCCTCCTGATAGTTGGCGTATGTGTTGTCTCCCGGAATACCGAGCAGCATGGGCGGTACGCCGAAGGCCAGCGCAATTTCTCGGGCGGCAACGTTTTTCAGCTCGATGAAGTCCATGTCCTTTGGCGACATGCCCATCTGCTTCCAATCCAACCCACCTTCCAGAAGCATGGGACGGCCTGCATTGCGGGCACCCTGATAAGAGCTTTCCAGCTCTTCCTTGAGGCGGTGGAACTGATCGTCCGTCATGTTCATGGCATCGCTTGCGCCATAGACCAGCGCGCCTGTTGGACAAGCGGCGTTGTCCAGCAGAGATTTGTTCCAATCACCAGCAGCATTATGGATATCAAGCGCCACCTGCGCCGCCTCGATGGGGGCAAAGCCGTAGTGATCGTTGAGCGGGTTGAAGAGCTTGATGTGCAGGACGGGCTCGATCTTATCGCCCGTCCCCTTGCGCAGTTCCACTTTGCGACCGGCCACCTGATACTCGTAGGCCTCTACCCAGCCTGCGTCATCCACCAGCACCTTCATGCGATCTGGCCGCAGAGCATGCAGCTCACGCGGTTCGCCCTCCAGCGACACGGCCTCCACATAAGCATTGCCGGAGACCAGCAGGAAGCCGTAGAGCTCCTCCAGGAACGAGCGCCGTGTTTGAGTGGGTGTGGGCTGATTCAGCAGATCCATCAGGGGATGCGTTTCCAGCTCTGCATCGCCGACCTTAATGGTCAGGGAGATGTTTGCTGCACTTTCCGAAATAAGGCGGACGCATCTGTAGGCGATAGTATTTCGTAAATATCCTTGATTTATAAGTGATTCATAGTTGCGTGGGGTCCAGACGGCCCCTTCACCAAACCGCATGAAGGCCACGGATTTTGCCCGTGATGCTTTCTGCTCCGCTGCTGGTGAAAAAACTGATTCAAGAAGTCTGCGTAACCCCATGAGATCAGAGTCCTTTTTGCTCTAACTTAATGTTTTGATTCAAGTAATCAGATCGCTTAAGCAGCTGGCTGCTCAGCCTGTCTTGAGAAACTGCTTTAGCTTTGCGTCTCGTGGATCTTTGTCCCGAAAATCGGCGCCCGCATTTCAGCAGCACGCGCAGGCTTAATCCTCACAAACAGATTCAAGTTTGCGAGCTAACCTTTGATGCTATTGATGTTTTTAAAGATTGCGCAGGCGTGGTTTGCCTGTAGGGCGGCGGTTCAGTTCTGTGATCGCCCAGACCAGCGCATCGAGCCTGTCCGGTGATTTCCCGTTGCTCAACCCACCAGCACCAAAGTCAGCCAGCTCATCTTCCAGTTCCGGAAACACACCGCAGTGATGGACGCGGCCCTGCTCATAAAGCAGGGCTACGGGTTCCGCTCTGCGGCGTTTGCTTCTTGTGGCGTGGACGGACTTAACGGGCACGCTGGCATCCACGCCTTCAATCACCTCATGTACCATGTCCCCGCCCTGATTGACCTCCGCCAGCAGGCAGTCAGCCTCCAGTTCATGATAAAGCCGGATGGCCTGGTCGGCCCATGCCGCAGGGCGCAAGCCCTGGGCGGTTCTGTCTCGCAAGACGAACAACTCGGCTGCTTCCGTTATGCCTGCTGCGATGATGCCGCAGGCGTCTGCCGACTTGCCTGATGTGGCGGGCGGGTCGATGGCAACGACGATACGCTTCAGTTCTGGCACGTGGCGGACGCGGTTCATCTCGAACCATTTGCGGGCGAACAAGGCGTCTTCGCGATCTTCGATCAGTTCACCATCCAGCTCCTGCCTGCCGAGCCGAGTTCCACCGTAGCGCTCTGCCATTTGCCGCAGGAAGGCTTCGGCCAGAAAGGCGGCGTTGGTCTTGGTGCTCGCTTTTGTCACAACCACTCGCTGATCCTGCAGCAGCATTTTCAGCAGCGGGGTAGACTTGGGCGTTGTGGTCACCAGTTGTTGTGGCTGCATGCCAAGGCGCAGGCCGAACTGGAGCATGTCGAACGTCTCCGTTGCATTGCTCCATTTACCCGCTTCATCACACCAGGCTGCATCGAACTGCGGACCGCGCAGGGCCTCTGGATCCTCAGAGGAGAAGGCTCTTGCAATAGCGCCGTTAGGCCACTCCAGACGGCGGCGTGATGGGTTCCACTGAGGTTTTTGATTGGGTGGATGCACGGCGAGCAGACCGGAAATGCCTTCGATCATCACCTCCCGCACATCTGCATAGGTTTGCCCCACAAGTGCGATGTTGCCCGCTGACGGACCTGCCCATGGCTCGCCCGCTGCCTTGCCTCGCACCCATTCTGCCCCTGCTCTGGTTTTGCCTGCGCCGCGGCCTCCCATGAGCAGCCATGTGGCCCAGTGGCCTTCTGGCGGGCGTTGGTGAGCGTGGGCGAAGACCTGCCAGTTATATTGAAGAAAGCTCAGTTCATCTTTGCTCAAAGACGCGATGAACTCATGAAGTTTGCCCTGCGCCACACAAGCTTGCAATGCGCTGCGAAAGCTGTTGTCGCATCTGGTCATCACTCACCTCTTCTGTGTTGTCCGCGCCATGGGCCTCTTGCAAATCAATCAGCATATCCAGCGTTTTGGCGAGGCTGGTGATTGCCTTTGCGGTGGCATCCATCTCACCCGCTGCGGATTGCGGATCGCCGCTGAGCCTTTTCAGTTTGGCTTCCAGCGCGCTCACTTGTTTCTCAAAGGCAGCATAGAGACGGGCGATCAGGCGTTTGCGCTCTTCTGTTCCTGAGCTGGCCAGTTGCTGGGCCAGCTCCCACTTGCGCAACCACCCTTCCCGTCTGATCTTGGTGGTGATGGTGCTGCTTGGCAGGCCGGTCTTGCGGGCGATATCAGCAATGGAAATCGCCTCCTCTTCCACCATGCGGCGAACCACCTGCCAGACCTCTAAAGGCACGCGCAACCGCGCTGCCTGTTCTTCATCCTCTTGGGGTTCCTGTTCCTCTGCCATCTCCCCCTCCTATAAAAATCAGGCACAAAAAAAGCCGCCCGTTGAAACAAGGAGCAGCTGGTCAGAACTTTAAAGTGTCGTGCGATCAGAAAGCTGTAAGAGGCCTCGTCGGCGTCACTCACACTTTCTCTAGCATGCCAAAACACTATCAAAACAGCGGTGCGCTGTCAAGATTATATTCCTAAGAGAAGCCACCCAAAGAGGCATGGACACTTATCCCCGTTTCACGTTAGGATCGAATTTGTTCAACTTTGAATAAAGAAAGCTGTAAGGCTTTGATGGGACACTTAAAAAAGCGCAGAGCAATGTGGCCCTGCGCTGGCTTTACAGTTTTTGAATTTCGACTTATTCCCGCTTCTCCCCTGTGGAGAAGTAATTGAAAATAAACGTATTTTGCAGGATCAGTCTCTGGTATATTCCTCATCAGGCCAGTCGACGAGATAATTTTCGAACTCTTCTGGCTCCATTCCATCTTCGCTGATGGTTTTGTCTTTTACGGAGATTCCGGCGTCATGCACGCTCTGCGGATCTTTGGAGACAAGCGGATGCCACCAGTACAGGTCCCTGCCCTCACGGATTAGACGATACGCGCATGTTGGCGGTAACCATTTCAAAGTTCTTACAGTTTCCGGCGAAAGCTGAACGCAGTCTGGCACGGTGTCGAAGCGCCGTTCATAGTTTTTGCACCTACATGTGGTTCCATCAAGCAGAGTGCACGCGACGTTTGTCCAGTAGATTGCGCCAGTGTCCCAATCTTCCAGCTTGTTCAGGCAGCAGCGTCCACATCCATCACAGAGGCTTTCCCACTCTTCATGGGTCATCTCATCAAGGGTTTTGGTCTGCCAGAAAGGGCGGTGACTCTCAGAGTTTACGGATACCATTTATGTCGTTCTCATTGCAAAATTCCGATGGGAATATCGCGAGTAGGTCATTTTGAAGCGTCTTCTTTTCCGAAATTTCGGAAATACGCTGCGCTTAGTTCTTCGGTTTGGTTCATTGTCCCCCTTGCGTATTCAGGGGTGTGACCGGTACTACGGGTAATCAGTTTGGAAGAGAACTCTGATAACAGCGAAAAGCAGAATGTCACGGAAAATTCTGCTGAAAAGGTGAAAAAAAAGGGTAAGGAGCGCTCTTTTACCCTTCAGGATCTATCCCAGCGCATGCTTGCAACCGATGCCTGGCTGGATTCTGCTTTGTGGCACACCTCCCAGTTTCTGGGCGTTTTCTTTCGCGAGTACTCCGGTTTCATGCGCCGCTTTTCGCTGCGCGGACCAGCCAAATACATCGCCGGCCTTGCTTCTGAAGGCCTGACCTACTGCGCCTTTGGTTTCCTCATTGTACTCACCTTCGCTCAACCGGCCTTCAAGGCGACCGAGCGCTCCGACTGGAGAACCACCTCCGATTTCTCCGTGAGCTTTTTTGATCGGTTCGGAAACCCGCTCGGCAAACGCGGCATCTTACTGAACGACAAAATTCCGCTGGACGAAATTCCCGATCACGTGATCCAGGCCACCCTTGCTACCGAGGACAGACGGTTTTTTGATCACTTGGGAATTGACTTCGTTGGTACCTTCCGAGCCATGGTTGCCAACGTGAAAGCCCGCTCTGTTGTGCAGGGTGGTTCGTCAATTACACAGCAGCTCGCAAAAAACCTGTTCCTTTCAAACGAACGCACATTACAACGCAAAATCAAAGAGGCTTATCTCGCCCTGTGGCTTGAGATGAACCTGACGAAGCGAGAAATCCTCAAACTTTATCTGGACCGCGCTTACATGGGCGCGGGGACATTTGGTGTGGCAGCGGCTTCCGAATTTTACTTCGGCAAGGACGTACGCGAGATTTCTCTGGCAGAAGCTGCAATGCTTGCAGGGCTTTACAAGGCGCCGTCCAAATACGCTCCGCATAAAAACCTGCCGTCTGCCCGTGCCCGTGCCAATGAGGTACTGACGAATATCGTGCAGGCTGGCTTCATGACCGAGGGACAAGTTATTGGCGCTCGCCGCAACCCGGCAGAGCCTGTTGACCGGACAAAGAGCCAGGCACCGGACCATTTCCTCGACTGGGCGTTTGAAGAGGTGAAAGACCTTGCTGCGCAGTACCCAGAGCTCAGTAATGACAGGGTTATTTCCGTTCGCACCACTCTTGATCCGGGCTTCCAGCGCGAAGCCGTCAGCCAGATCGAGAGCATTTTGCGACAGTACAGCGATCGTTACGGCGTGGAAGAAGCGGCACTGGCAGCTATCACCACTGAAGGTGCAGTTCGCGCCATGGTGGGTGGCCGTGATTATGATGAAAGCCAGTTCAACCGTGCAACGGATGCGCTGCGCCAGCCGGGCTCTTCGTTCAAGCCGTTCGTTTACATGGCAGCGTTCCTGAACGGGTATGAGAGCGAGAGTGTTGTCCCCGATCGTCCGATCAGTATTGGCGGCTGGAGTCCGCGCAATTACACCCGCGGTTACGCTGGCCCAGTGACGCTGAAAACGGCATTGACCAAGTCGATCAACACCATTCCGGTTCGTCTGGCACAGGCCATCGGGCGCGATAAAATCGCGACCACTGCTTACATGATGGGCATCAACAGCGAGCTGAAAATTACCCGTGCGATGCCGCTTGGCGTTTCTGAAGTGACGGTTCTGGACATGGCGAGCTCATATGCGTCCTTCGGAGCTGGCGGGAAGAAGGTTGACCCCTACGCTGTGCTGGAGCTGCGCAACTCCAAGGGCGAACTGCTTTACAACCATGACCGCGATGCAGGCCCTGCCTTACGAATTCTGCCATTTGAGAAGGTGGCCATGATGAATGATGTGCTGGTCAACGTGGTGGAACGCGGCACAGGCCGCCGTGCACAGCTGGAGGGGATTACGGCTGCGGGCAAGACCGGCACCACTCAGGCTTATCGTGATGCGTGGTTTGTGGGGTACACGGGCAATCTGGCCGCCGCAGTCTGGTTTGGCAACGACGACTTCTCCTCCACCCGCCGCATGACCGGTGGTAGCCTTCCGGCCATGACCTGGGGCAACTTTATGAAGTATGCGCATCAGGGGCTGGAGCTGAAAGCTATGCCCGGTGTGGAGCCGCCTGAGGGCAAGGACGTTATTGCTGCTAATGGCCTTAGTGATGTGGAAGTGACCGGCCCACCGGAGCTGCTCAACAGAACCTCTCAGCAGGTTCTGGAAGCGCTGGGTGAACGGCTGCGTTCGCTTCCATTCAATAGTATTTCTCAGTCAAACGTGCAGGCTCAGCTGGGGTCTGGCGCTCAGGCGGATGTGACTTATACCCGATGACACACACCCCTCACATGCCTTTGGTGGCGGTTCCTGAACCGGAAACCACCCAGATTTATGATGCTGAAACCTCCTGGCAAAAGCCTTGGCCTCACATCTCGCCATTACTTTATAAAGCGCCGTTCTTCTCGTTCGGGCCGTTCTTGTTCTCGATCCTCATCGCTCTGGTTGTGGGGATAGGCAGCGCGTATCTTTCGCTGAACCGTGGCTCTCCGTTCAGCGCGTTGGAAAGTGGCGTATGGGTGGCTCATCCGCATGCGGGCACGGTGGACAGCGATCCTTACAGTACGGCGATCTTTGCGCGGACGGGCCGTGTTCCGCTTGGCAGCGGTGAAGGCATTGCGTTTTACGCAGCTTTTGATGACAGCGGACGGGCGCTAGATCCCCAGTGTAACTACAGAATCGCTGGCAGAGTGCCTGCCACACGGCTCTGGACTATCACCGCGCTGAACAATGCTCTGGAGCTGCTTGCAACAGATGCGGGTCGTGCTTCCCTGCACAGTCATGGCATCCTGACGGATCATACAGGTGCGTTTGCTATTCAGGTTTCTCCTGAAGCGCGTCCGGGCAACTGGCTGCCAACGGGGGGGAGTAACGGACTGGTGTTTGCCATGCGGCTTTATGATATCCCCTATACGACGGGTGCTGGTTTGAGCGCTCCGGTGATGCCTGCTGTTGAACTGGTGAGCTGCAAATGAATGACCTCCTGAAAAAACTGCAGGACCTTTACATCTCCCCACGCTGGATTCTATGGGGCTTTGGCGGTTTGCTCGTTGCGGGGATAATTCATGTGGCGATCGTTCTGAGCGTGCCCGCTTATGTTCCTCATTCCCCTTATGAACGTGTTGGTGATTTTGGTGCGGATCGCAGCTTCCAGATGTTGCCGCCGATCCTGCCACGCAGTGAGCCGCTGCCGGATCTTGATCCATCTATGCGCCATGCGATCTGCCGTTATTCCCTTGAAAATGGCCCGCTGATCATTCGGACCTATGCCCCCTCTCCGTTCTGGTCTCTCGGCCTGTTTAACGAAAAGGGACAGGTGACTTACAGCCTCAACGACAAGACCTCTGAGGGCGAGGCTGTGCGCATGCTGGTGCTGACACCGCAGCAGCTCTCTATCCTGCGTGAGAACCCGCCTGAGGATCTTGAGGAGATGATTGTGGTTGAGACGAATGAACTGAAGGGCTTTGCCCTGTTCCGCGCGTTTGTGCCGTCCAACGCGTATCTGCCGCAGATCTCGGAGGCATTACGCTCTGCGACCTGTTCAGACTTGCCGAGGGTTTAGCCGCAGGGCTACTTCTGCGGTGCAGCTCGTTCCAGTCCCCAGCCGGAAAAGATGCGGGAGGGACGCTCGACCTCCTCCTGCTTGCCTTTGACTTCCGCGTAGCATTTGGACGGTAACTCTTCGTAAGTACGGCGGAGCTGCTCGTAGCCTTTGCTGGCGTCCCAAATCTGCTGAGCTGATGGGGTTTCCACTTCCAGTGCGTTGATGGCGATCTGGTAGGCTTGCAGTCGTCGTCCGGTGGCGCGCAGGACCCAGTCCACGAAAGACTTGTTCTCCCGCACCCGGGCCTTTACGCCCGTTGCAAACTCCGGATTGACGTCTTGCTGGCGGTTCAGAGCTTCCAGACGTTCATGGTCGCTGACAAGAACCTGCCGCGCAATCTGGCAGAACGGCAGCAAGAGCTTTTGATCGGACTTCATGTCATCGATCAAGCGGGTATAACGTGTCTCGCTGGAACGGTATTTATCTGAGCGCAGGTAGACGTAGTAGTTGGATGGATTGACCGCAGCATATGGATCATTCAAGAACCCCTGCCGTTGCAACTGCGCTTTATTGGCTCCGATCCAATCCTCAGAAGCCGGTGGTACCACGAGTGTCCAACCACGGTCCCGCAGTTCTTTTTCTTGATCAGTCAGATTGAGGTTGGAGACGTCCTGCTTTTGGGAGTAGCGGTAGAGCATGCCCAAATCTTCAGCAACACGATCATGCAGGATGTTTGGTTTGGCCCGGCCAAAATCACCAGTAGGTTTGGCACATGCGCCCAGCAGCAGACTGGTTGAGGACAGGACCAGAAGAGTAGTCGCCAGGGCACGTTTGGGGCGCATTGGTGTTGCATAGCGAACTGCATCACGAATTAGATATGCAAAGTTATCCCCCTTGCCCATCAATTCTGATTTCCCGATTTCGCCCATGACTCATTTCCCACTGCCAACAGCAATGGAGATACAGGCAAAAAACGTGAGAAGCTAGTCCCTCTCGTATTCCGAGTGCTCTTCTACAACACGAATAGTGCCCACCCGCTTGCGGCAGGCTAGCCCGGACGGCATCTGGTAGACACCGGGAAAGATATGGATCTGAGCAGATGAAGCCTGTCGGTCATAAGCGCGGCGTATCTGCAAAGGCTGCCTTCGTGAGCGCTCGGTGACTAGATCATGAAGTGTACCCATCGTTTGTCCTCTGGCACATTTACCGGTCAATCTCTTGGTTCTTCCAGCCTCCAGTTAAGCGGAGTTTCAGTTAATGAGCTGTAAAGCATTTGCCCCTAAATTTAGCTAGTAATTCTGTTCGATGTCATATGCGCCGCCCCGTATTTCTGGCGGAAGCGAAAAACATCGATGAATCAATTGTTTTGCGTATACAGGTTACTTCACTCATGGAAGACAGGTCTCAACTCTTAATTGCAGCAACAGAGGCTTTTGCTCAAACCGGCCATTCTCATGCAAGCTCTCATATGTATGAAGAGTTAGCGCTGCAGCACCTGTCATCGGTCTCTGCGGCCAGTCGACTGAAGGTAGCGCACCTGTTGTGCCCGATCTCTCATGCTCCGGAGGCCGTGATGAAAGCACTTGCAAATGACCATGACCAGATGATCGGAGAGTACGTTGCTCTCAATTCCAAGAGCAAAGTTACTCCTCTGCACCCTGCAACACCTGCAGATGAAGCTCAGGATGATCTGGTAGACCTCTTTCTGGAAAGGGCACCGATTTCCTCCTTCGCGGATCTGAAAGAGAGCCTGACAGATCCTGACGCTTCAACAGACGTTATTGGGCCCCTCTCAGAAGAAGAGTGCTTTGAGTTGTGTCTGCGCGGTTTGAAGTACGGGCACACCAGCATGGTTGGCCAACTTGCCCATGCTTGTCGACTCACACCGGATCAGGTGCACCAGTGCTGTACGCATACGAACCCTGACGGATTTATAGTTATGCTCGTCGGGCTTGGGTTTTCTTCCCGTATGCTGGATCAGCTGCTTGTGCGTTTTTGGGGAACACTCGTTGACACTGATCGCATGAGAGATCTGCAGAAAGCCGCCATTGGTGTAAACAAAAAGCTTGCACGACAGCTGATCAGCAGTTGGAGTGGAGCCGTTGGTCAGCCACGCTATCACAGCATCTTCGAAGCAACTGAGACCGTTGTTCGCGAGCTTAAAGCGCAAGGCACATCCTTGACGCGGCCTTCTCATTATCATGCTGAGCTTGCAACACTAAAAGCCTGAGAACAGATCCTCAGGCCCCGGCTCTTTCGGTAGTGACAGGAAACTGCGTGCTTCCTTATCTTCCACTTCAACGACCCAGAAGTCAGGATCCATGCGTTCTTCGCGTGTGAGCTTGGATTCAATATCCTCTCGGGATACCTTTTCCATCAGGCATTCGAATTCCCGATCCAGTGGCTTTTCTTCATCAAAGAAAGACTGCGGCGCAGGACCGTAGAAGTCATATGTGGAATCCAAGCGATCAACAATGATGAAGATGGCCCCAGCTTCCTGCGCACCTTTGCGGCGAATACCAGCGAACGCACCTTCTGCAAAACAACGGCGCGTGTAGGCTGCGACCCAGAACTCAGAGGTTACTCGCATCAGATTGTCTTTCTTCTTGAAACTGCTGCTTAAATTCGCGTGCCACTGACTGCAGCGAGCTTGGAGAACAAGGCTTCACTCATCTGGCCATCCACTTTCAACGCATTATCACGCTGAAAAGCTGCGATTGCGGAGGAGGTCTGTCCGCCAGGAATACCGTCAATCGTGAGCGGACCATATCCTAAGTCAGCCAGAGTTTGCTGAAGCTTTTTGATGCGCTCTGTCATCACATCGGTCTGGCCTGACACTTGAGTCAGATTAGAGCCGCCTTGCGTTAAGGCCTGGATCTGCTCGGGACTTGCACGCGGAATAGGGATTTCAGCACCTTCAGCAGCGGACAAATTGGGGGACGGCGTGAAGGCATCAAAGTCCATGGTCAAGCGCGCAAGCAGAGCTTCCGTTACTTGACCGGTCTCATTCATGGCGCGTTGTCTTTGGTAGGCACGCACGGCGCGTTCCGTCGCCGGACCGAACTGACCATCCAGACTGCCGGGATATACACCGAGACGGCGGAGTTCTTTTTGAACTTCAGCCACAAGCTCTTGTTGCTTCAACCTTTGCGTCGCTCTGACGAGCTCTGAACTGTCCAGCTGACTTTCGGAGACGCGCGTTGCAACGAATGGAGATGGGTGCTTAGTGTCTTGCAGGAATGCAGCATTGACTGCAATGAGTGATGCCATACCAACAAACGCCATCAGGATGAGTGTCGATAGCTTGCTCATGCCTGCCGACTTTTTAGAGGCAGCATTCGCGACGGCAGCATGGTCAACTTCGCCATTCTCATAAAAAACGCCGTCTTCATCGTAGTGCACGTGCATCTGGTACTCACCATCTGGCTGAGCTTGTGCAGCACCCGCAGGAACTACAGCTTTTCTCGCTTTTTTGCCGTTTGGCTTTCGCCCCACCATTAAGCACTACCTCTTTCAACGCTTTTTTGTGTTACCCGAGTTGTCAGCAACTACCAATTCTAGCTGGTGTATTCCTGAGGAGTTAGAGATATCGCCCTCCTCTTTACAAGTCCACTTTGAATAGGTCGCTGCCCACCGAGAACCATCATAAAACCTTGGGTTAAATTAGGCTGAGTTTCGGTTTTCCAGTCCTTCTGTTCCTATCAAGTTTTGCTTAAAGAAACGCTTATTAGCCGCGCAAGTTGAACTTCAAATGACATATCCCGCTGTCTTTGCGTGAACTGAGCTGCCCCAGCGGGAAATTTTATTTACTGCCTGTTAATTATATCTCAGCTTCCCCGAAGTCTGTGTAGACGAGAAATACGCATAAAACTCAGTAGGTTCTCAATTTAAATAAAATTTGATTCAATTTTATCGAGAACAATATATGTTATATTTGAGAGTAAACCCTATGGTTTCAATAAGTTAAGCGACTATGTAAAAGTTGCCGGCCTTTTCGGCGTGATTGAAACCTTTGGGCGAAGCCAATGTTCTTTTTGCTTAGAACTACATTTTGGATTGGACTTGTTCTCCTTCTGCTCCCTATTGGGACCGGAAGTGACGAGGATGCGCCTTCCATCGGGATCGTTCAGGTCTACCTAGCTGCGCAGTCTACTGTGCAGGATCTGGGTGGCTTTTGTGATCGCAACCCGAACGCCTGTGAGATGGGAAGTTCAGTCATCACCCTCGTTGGATTGAAAGCCAAGGAGGCAGCCCGGCTGACCTACAACTATCTCAGCGACAGTGACGCTGAAGGCCTTCAGCCAACCCAGTATGCAGCTCTGCCTTCCGCTCAGGACGCCATTGAAGCGATTCCGTTTGATGAAGTTGCTGCAGGTCAACTTCTACCAAGCCTGAACAGTGCTGCAGATGAACCTGTCCACTCTGGTGCGCTCACCTCTGAGGATCTTGATATTCCCTGGCAGTTAAGCCAAGGACAGACAGGCAATGCAACACCACAGCTAAGTGCTGAAGAGCAGAGTTTGTTTGCAGGCAGTCAGCCAACTTATGCGACACCTGCACATGCGGTGCCGCTACCGAGGCCTAATCCGCTTTATTACGGTCGGAATTAGAGGTTTCTGCCATTTTCTTGAGAAAATTGAGGCCCATACTCTGGTTTGGAGTGTGGGCTGTTTTATATTTTGAATCTAATCGTATTGCCCAAGAGAGACTGGCGCGGTAGAAACGCCTGCAAAACCCTGAGTGAAAGAATAGTACTATGACCACTGCGATTGCTGAGATTCTAGAAGGCTTTGAATTCCTCGAAGACTGGGAAGACCGCTATCGCTATGTCATCGAGCTTGGCCGTGAACTTGAGCCATTGAGCGATGATGAACGCAGTGAGGAAAACCGCGTTCATGGTTGTGTCTCTCAGGTGTGGCTTTCCAAGCGCATTCAGGAAGACGGAGATAACGGCCCGATCCTGTTTTACAAAGGCGATAGCGATGCGCATATCGTTCGTGGTTTGGTTGCCATCGTTCTTGCGCAATACTCCGGTGTACCCGCAAAAGAGATCCTTGAGACCGACATTGAGAATGTCTTCAGCAAAATCGGCCTCAAAGAGCATCTTACACCACAGCGCTCAAATGGCCTGAGCTCCATGGTTCAGCGTATCAAGGATGATGCGTCTGCTGCACTTGCTCTGAACTAAGAGCTGACCAACTTGCTATTTGGGAGCTTTCAGGACCGACCGCGCGTTGGCGTGAGGGGCCATAGTGCTTAGATAGTCGGTCCAGAGCTAATCCCAATACCACCTTTGCTGTACGTTGTGGCCATTGCCGCTCACTTTCGACGTGTTTGAGTGCTTTGAGAAAGCAACAAACATCCATGAGAATGCCTGACAGCTCCGGCCCCACTGCTACCAGTGCTTTCTGGACACGTTCTCTGGCATCATAAACACTGTCGCTGACGTCATCGACTTTGCAGGTTGATTTGGGCACTCGTTCACTTCGCCAGTTGGACTTAACAGTTCCCCAGTACTGGGCATAGGTAAAGTCTTCTCTCAGCCGCTCACCAGCCTCATATTGCAGCTCTGTAATGTGTGCCCTCCCCGCTTTGTCTTTTCGGCTTTTAAGCCAGGCGAGAGGGCTATCAGCACACCTCACTTGCACTGGAGCAGATTGTGTTTCGAGCCCACCATTGCTGAGTGTCTTCTTGAGCCATTGCTTCCCGTGTTTGGTTAGCCTTGGTCCACCTTCTTGGTTGATTACAAGATTTAGGGCAATTGCATGATTTAGCGTGGGTTTGGCAACAGCCGCCTTTAGGGAGCTTCTATTGGGCCCAGAGAGCCGTCTGCACAGGTTTATCAGCTCTTTCTCAGGGATTTCAGTTTCAGGCTGTGAAGACATCCGACGGGCCTCCTGCGTTTATGGCCGGGTGCATACGAGCACTGGCGACAGATGCGGATAGTTGCCCTTCAATTTCAGAGAGAACCGCGTCGAATCTGGGATCTTCACGCAAATCTTCAACAACCTTGCAGGCGTGGGCTGCTGTTGTTCTGTCTCGGCCAAAGGCTGCTGCAGCCTGAGACAACGTCATGCCCATACAGACATGGAGGATGTACATGGAGACTTGCCGGGCTCTTGCTGCTTTTGCATAACCACGAGATGCGGAATGGAGTTCTTCGGGCTTTAATCCAAATGCAAGCGCGACGCGTCCTGTTGCCATCCAGTCCACCGCTGATAAAGGTTTGTTCAGCAGGGCGGAATGAACCGGAGATCCCAAACGCGGACTTCTGGACATTTCGTCTTTCTCCCCCTCAGAAATTCTTGGCATTTAATTACTCCAATGAACTGATTGGTTATCGTCAAAGAACAATTGATTGTTGCCCTAGCGATACTCGGGGGGGATAAGATTGAGACTGAGCGCCCTCAAAACATAAATTTTTCTAAACAACTGGTAAAATCAGGTGGGTTCAGCGTGCTGCCTGGGCACAACAATCGTGCTGCCTAAAACCTTATCAAATTATATTTTTGAATTAACTCTTGAGACTTGCAGGTATTTTGAAATCACAACTGTGGCAAGCGCAGTAAAATTAGAACTTAAGCTCTAGTGTTCGATGAGCCAATTTTACCTTTACGGAAAGCAGCATTCAGCAACCTAGGGCGATATACACAATGCACGCACCCTTAGGGGAATTCATCGATAACGAGGGGATAAAAAATGAAGGAAGGGGAATAAAAAAAACCAGCCCCGAATGAGGCTGGTTTTCGTTCAGGATATATCCCGAAATTACTTAGCCCGTTTACGCTGCTGGCCGAGACCCATTTTCTTAGCAAGCTCAGAACGAGCTGCTGCGTAATGAGGAGCAACCATTGGGTAGTCAGAAGGAAGACCCCATTTCTCACGATATTCCTCAGGGGTCATATCGTAATGAGTACGCAGGTGGCGCTTCAGGGACTTAAACTTCTTACCATCTTCAAGGCAGATGATGTAGTCGTTCGTGACAGACTTCTTAACCGGCACAGCTGGCTTCAGTGGCTCTGGCTCAGGCTCAGAAAGATCACCGCTGGTTTTCTGCAGAGCGACGTAAACGTCGTTGATCAGCACAGGCAAATCAGCGGAGGCCACAGTGTTATTACCAACATAGGCTGACACGATATCAGCAGTCAGTTCCATCAAATTGTTATCTGCAGGGATCTCGCTCATCTCAAACCTGTCATCTTGTGGATCTAAATTTCATACGTGTGCTTGTTTACTATTGAACCAATACTTCGACCCGAAGATCAAAGATAAGATCCATACTTACCACAGCCGAAATTCGACTCTAAACAAGCAAAAACCATAGGGGGCTGTTATAGAGACAGGAAATAAGGATAACAAGTTAAATCCGGTCAAAAAAATCAGATTTACTATGGTTTTTTGTGCATTGTGATTTAGAAGGACCTTACAGACTTCTAACAAACTTGAGAAATTATAGAAGTGAGCTAGATAAACTGCGGGTTCTAATGTACAGACAAAAGAATGTGACTGTACTGTGTAATCGGCTTTTAGAAAGGCGAAGCAGTTGAAACTTCAACTCCTAGTTTTTCGCCTTCCTACTGGTCATTGTCGATTATATTGTATCTTCGCTCAGCACTAAAACGCAAAAAGCTTGGCTGAGGCTGACACATTATTGCGGAGCATCTGGCTCTGCTGTCTTCTTCGTCACACTCAGCTCATCAATTGTGGTCTCTTTACACGGCTTATAGCCAACCACATAAGCTGCCCGCGCGATGAGGTGCGCGGACACTGGTGCGGTTAGCAGGAAGAAGCAGACCGTTGCCACAGCGCGCATGAAGTCATCCCATTGCTGAGAGTATAACCCCAATGCCAGGACCATCAGACCAGAGCCAAGCGTACCTGCCTTAGACGCTGCGTGCATGCGCGTGTAGACATCCGGCAAGCGGTTTATGCCAAGAGCCGCACCTGCAGCAAAGATTGCACCAATGATCAACATGATCCCTGTCAGGATGGAGATAACTGCTGACATCATTCCTGCTCCTCCAGCCTTTCAGAATCTTTGATCTCTTGCATAATGATGAAGTCCTTGGCTTGTCCGCGGTTCAGAATGAAGCGCGCGAACGCGACAGTTGCCAGGAAGCCAACGAGGCCAAGAGCCAGTGAAATGTCGATGTAAAGCGTGTAGGTGGATCCTACCCCCACAGTCGCAATCAGCCCGATTGCGACGACGACCAGCAGATCTAGCCCCACGATGCGGTCAGGCAGCGTAGGCCCTTTGATAATACGATACACGATTAGCAGAAACGTCAGGCCCAGTATAAAGAGCGCGATGCTCACACAGGCGTAAAGAAAGTCTGCTGCAAAAGCTTCAAATCCGCTCATCGAAACGCCTCCAGAATCTGACGTTCAAAACCGTTCTTAATGCCATCAATCGTTTCTTCCGGGTCCGGCACATTGAGGCAATGTACAAACAGGACTTTACGATCTTCGGAGACATCAACCGAGAGTGTGCCCGGGGTCAGCGTGACCATGTTTGCCAGCAGAGTAATCTCAAAGTCCTCTGTAACTGATAGCGGTACAGCGATGATGCCCGGATGTAGTTTTATCTTCGGGCGGATGACGATCATCAGTACACGCCATGAAGACAGCACCAGTTCCTTGAAGAAACTGCCGGCGAGAATGACGACCTTCCCACCGCGCTGGAAGTAATCCCTGAATGCAATCTGCTCTCGGATCAGGAACAAGGCGATACTAGAGAGCACAAAACCGAAGATCAGGTTGAGCGGCGTAAATGAGCCTGTGACGGCACCCCATGCTGCAGCGAGCAGCAGGTTCATCAGAAAGACCCTGTTGTTCATCGGGAACCTCCAAATACGGAACCGATATAGGCTGTCGGATCAATCAGCGTTTTTGCTCCATAGTCTGCTACAGACATCATGCTTTCCGGAAGTATTCCAATCAGAACAATAAGTGTCGTCAGAAGGATCAACGGTAGCCAGATGCTCCAGGAGATTTCTGAGGCTTCTGCACTTCCTACGATTGGAAGGGCCTGAATACCGTCAACGGTATGTTCGTTCCCTCCCCGCCAGAAAGCGAAGATCCAGAGGCGACCAACTGCGATTGTGGTGAGCAGGCCGGACACCAGAATACCGGCAGCAACCCAGCCACGATCTGCTTCTAAAGCACCTGCTACGAGCAACAGTTTCGCCCAAAAGCCTGAGAACGGCGGCAAACCTGCGACTGCCAGCAGAAGGATCAAACCAATGACGGCTCCTAGCGGTGTGCGGACGTATAGCCCTCCGATTTCGCGCAGGGAGAACGTACCACTCATCTGGAACATAAATGCGACCAGAAGATACAGCGCAGTCATGATCAACACGGAGTGCATGGAATAGAAGATCGCACCAGATACAGCTACTTCGTTACCAACTGCGATACCAGCCAACATTGCACCGATACCCGCGATCACGAGGTATGCCATCAAACGGCGAATATCCGTTTGAGCCAGTGCGCCAAGAGAGCCTGTCAGCATGGTAGCGATTGCGACCAGACCAATCAGGGTAGCAAGCCAATCACGGCCTTCCGGCATCAGGAGCACCATCACTCTGAGCAATGCGTAAACACCGACCTTTGTGAGAAGGCCAGCGAAGATCGCTGCCACTACTAGACGCGGTGTGTGGTAAGACGCAGGAAGCCAGAAGTTGACCGGGAATGCTGCTGCCTTCATTGCGAATGCAAGGAAGTAGAGAGCAGCAAGGCCAAGAACAGGTCCTGAGCCATCAAAGGCTTTCAGCTTGCCTGCGATGTCCGCCATGTTCAGCGTGCCGACCAAGCCGTATAGCAAGCCAGTTGAGGCAAGGAACAGGGTGGTGGCAATCAGGTTCAGGACGGCATATTTAACAGCACCGTCGATCTGGACTTTTTCATTGCCTAGGATCTGCATACCGAAGGATGAGATCAACAGCACCTCGAACCAGACATAGAGGTTGAAGATATCACCTGTCAGGAATGAGCCGGTGACACCACACAGAAGCATCATCAAAAACGGATAGAAACCGTATCGGCGTTCACTCTCTGCAATGGAGTTCATCGCGAAGACGGCAACACACAGCGTTGCGATAGACGCTGTCAGAGCAAGCAGAGCTCCGAGAGGATCAGCCGTAAACGCGATACCGAATGGCGGCAACCAGCTGCCCATGACCATGGTGACAACACCATTGTTCAGAACATGGGTCAGCAGGCCAATATTCGAGAGGATAACCAGCGAAATGATCGAGATCGCGATCCAGGGCTGGGTCTGAGGTTTCTTGCGGAAGATGATAGAAATCGCACCGCCTGCCATGGTCAGCAGGACTGGCGCAACCAGAAGCCAATCTGCAAGCGGCACTGCCTCGGTCACCATCGCCGCTGTAATATCAACTGTAGTTTTCGTTGCAGCCATCTACTTAGTACCCCAGCGGCGGTTCATTGTGTTCTTTTGGTTCCGCGACGCGCATTTCCAGCAGATCATCTGTTCCCAACTCTTGATAGGCCCGATACCCGAGGACCAGAAAAAACGCGAGGAAAGAGAAGGAAATCACAATCGCAGTGAGCACCAATGCCTGAGGCAATGGGTTCGCCGTTGCTTCTACGGGGAGATAGCTATGGACCGGGATGATTGGCGGCACATCTCGTGTCAGTCGACCTGCGGTGAAAATCAACAGGTTCACTGCATTACCGAGAATAGCGATGCCCAGCAGGATTCTGACCAGCTTGCGAGAGAGCAGCAGATAGATTGAACCTGCGAAGAGTACGCCTACAAGTACAGCAAAAAGCGTTTCCATTAGTCTGCCCTTTCTTCCAGAGAAAGAGCGATAGAGGAGATCGCTCCTACAACAACCAGATACACGCCAATATCAAAGAACAGCGGCGTCGACAGATCGATCACCGTGCCCAGGAATGGTAGTGCCAACCATTGGCTGGTCATGGCTGGCTGACCGAAGAAGATGCTCGGCAACACAGACAGGACTGCCAGAAACAGGCCGGATGCCGCAATGGACATTGGATGGAACTTCATAGCGCGACGCACAGCCGACACGCCACAAGCGATACCGTAAATGGCGAATGCGGAAACTGCGATGAGGCCACCGATGAAACCACCGCCAGGCTCGTTATGGCCCCGCAGCAGCACAAAGACGGAGAACAACAGCATCAGTGCTGAAAGGTACGGAGCGACCGTTCTGAATATGAGCGTATTCATTAGCGATTTTTCTCCGAATTCGAGTTTCCATTTGATTTAGGACGAACTCTGATAAGTGCAAGCACTGCAAGGCCAGTTACCATCACAACGGAGATTTCACCAATGGTATCAAAACCACGGAAATCAACGAGAATGACGTTCACGATGTTGCGGCCATGCGCAATCGTGCGGCTGTACTGGGTGAAGAACTCAGAGAGTGTCGGATCAAATGGCAGCTGAACAATAGACATGAGAAGCATGCTGATGCCAGCACCGCACAACACAGCAATGCTGATGTCAAAGGCCTTGCCGCGGGACGAACGGGCATCCGTAGGCTTAAGATTCAGTCGTGTCATGACCAGTGCGAGGATGACCACCGAGAGCGTTTCAACCATGAACTGGGTGAAAGATAGATCTGGCGCGCCAAACAGCAGATAGATCAACGCAACTGCAAACCCCTGAATACCAAGCAGGACGATCGCGGTTACCCGATAGCGTGCGGTCAACACTGCGTAGACACCAATAACGGCTATGGCTGCGATGAACCACTCATAAACGTGGAGACTTCCTAAACCTTCTAGTTTTGGCCAGTTGCCTGTGAAGATCATTGGCACAAACAGCATCAACGCGATCACAGTGAACGTGGCTCGCATGTAGGTGACCATGCTCCCGGTCTGTACCATTTGTGTCAGTGTCGTTGCGAAGCGGATGATTGCTTCCAGAACTTGATCGAAGCCTTTGTCTGGTCCCCATCCGATTGTGCGCAGAACATCAGCAACGATGATACGGAGACGATCCATGTACATGAAGATGATAATACCCAAGCCGATGGTCGCCACAGACAAGTACAATGCTGGAGATAGGTAGGTTGGGAACAGATGCAGTTCCTTGTCAAACGGTTGGCCAAGGATTGCTGAGGTCATCGGCGATAAGAGCTGATGCCCCACAGAAGCCACAAAGGCACCCGCCACCAAGCCCAGAACAGCCAGAGTGATTGAACCGGCAATCAGCAGAACTGTCCCTTCATGAGCAGCTTTGGGGGTTTTCAACTTAGCGCCGAAGAACGGTTTGATAGCAACGGTGGCGGCCAATGCAAACATCATGGCGTTACCCAGCACAGCGAAGGCTGTCCATAACCCGCCATTGGTGGTGTACCAGGTGCCGTCGTAAAGGACTTCCTTGGCAACAAAGCCGATGAGTGGGGGCAGACCAGCCATAGAAAGGGCCGATAGAACTGCAGCAGTACCTGTGATCGGCATCGCAGAGAACAGTCCCCCTACTCTGTGCAGGTCTCGCGTGCCAGATTCATGGTCCACCGTACCAACGACCATGAAGAGCGAACCTTTGAAGAGAGAGTGCGCAAACAGATAGAGAACCGCACCCTGAATTGCGATCTGATCAGACGTGCCAGTCAGCATCACCAGAAGACCAAGAGACGCAACGGTGGTGTAGGCCAACACAAGCTTGAGGTCTGTCTGGCGAATACCGAGGATGGTACCAACCAGCAATGTGATACCGCCAAAGACTGGCAAAACTGTCATCCAAAGTTCGGTTCCTCCCAGAACCGGATGCATGCGCATCAGCAGGTAAACGCCAGCTTTCACCATGGTCGCGGAGTGCAAGTACGCGGAAACAGGCGTTGGCGCTTCCATTGCGTTAGGAAGCCAGAAATGGAATGGGAACTGAGCGGATTTCGTGAAGGCACCGAGTACGACCAGAATAAAGATCGCGGTGTAATATGGGCTCTCGCGCAGCACATCACCTGAGTTGAGCAGTTCGCTCATCTCGAAGCTGCCGCCTTGATAGCCTGCAAGAATAAGACCTGCCATCAGGGCAAGACCACCGCCGCCAGTCACAACAAGCGCCTGTACAGCAGAACGACGCGAAGCACGGCGCAGATGGTCAAAACCGATCAGCAGGAACGACGTGATAGACGTCAGCTCCCAATAGACGAACAGCGTGATGACGTTATCGGCCACGACAACACCAAGCATAGCACCCATAAACAGGAACAAGTAGGACAGGAACTGCCCAAGATTTTCATGCCCTTTCAGGTAACCACCGGCGTATAACGTAATGAATGTGCCGATACCTGAAATCAGAAGCGCGAAAACGACTGACAGGCCATCCAGATAAATCGAGAAGTTTACGTTAAAGGTGGGAACCCATTCCAAGCTTGCCTTGTAGGTTTGCCCTTCAGCAAGACCCGGCACGAATGAGAGAAACTGTAAGAAAGCCAATGCAGGGATAATAGCCAGAAGCCATGATGCATTGTGTTTCAGAGTCTTTGCCAGAATGGGACTAAGCGCAGCGGCAACAAACGGGCCTAATAACGCCCAGAACGTTGCCTCGACACCGAATAAAGGCATGTAGCACTCCGTGAATTATTTTCGTGGTTGAACCTATAAGACCGAGTCGAATT
Organism: Pseudovibrio sp. FO-BEG1; assembly: GCF_000236645.1. NCBI lineage: Bacteria > Pseudomonadati > Pseudomonadota > Alphaproteobacteria > Hyphomicrobiales > Stappiaceae > Pseudovibrio > Pseudovibrio sp. FO-BEG1. The sequence goes on along the minus strand of NC_016642.1, from coordinate 2,581,336 downwards.
TGCCAAACACGCTCCCCCGACCACTCCAAAGACATAATCTGCCCACCCATGCGGGGCAAGTTCATCACATTCTAGTTTTGTCAGGTTTCAATAAACTCTAACCTCACCTATTTGTAACTTGCCTTTTAGACATCTGCTGTTTGTTTATGTCTTGGTAAACTTAACATGGCCCTACCATTGAGCCCGTTGAATAAGGATTTCTATCATGTTTAACAAAAAATCACCTAAGGACATGACCGAGGCGGAATGGCGGGAAAAACTGACCCCAGAGCAGTTTCGAATCTTACGCGAGAAAGGAACTGAACGCGCGTTTACCGGTCCTTATTGGAACACCTTTGAAACCGGCACTTACAGCTGCTCCGCATGTGGGTCTAAGTTATTCAAATCAGACACGAAATTTGATGCAGGTTGCGGCTGGCCAAGCTTCTTTGAAGCAGTCGCTCCTGACGTTGTAACCGAGCATAAAGACACGACCCTGGGCATGGTGCGTACGGAGATCTGCTGCGCAAGTTGTGGAGGACATCTCGGACACGTTTTCCCAGATGGTCCGCCACCAACAGGACTTCGCTACTGCATGAATGGTACTTCGATGACATTCACACCTGACGAGTAGTTTTGATAAAATCTAAGATAGGTGTTGTCGCGGAGCGAAAGAGCGACGTTTTGAAGCTGTGGAAGAACAACTGAATTTACACTGAAACAATATTATCAGCTCCACATCGATAGACATATGAGCATAAAAATAATCAGTGTAAAAAGCTTCGCCTTCAAATTTATACCTTCGATACGGCACATATCTTCTGATGGATAAGTTTTAATCGGGAACTGGCTTTATGTCAGTTCTCACTTAAAATGCAGAGCCAACAGAGCTTAGATCTCAAAATCATTTGCGAAAACTCAGTCAGGTATAATGAATAAACTAGTTCCACCACGCGCTCAGATGCGCACTCACGAAACCAGCCATCACGGTTTTACCCGCAACGAGCCTTATGCCTGGCTGCGCGCTGACAACTGGCAAGAGGTTATGCGCGATCCTGAGGTACTTGATCCAGAGATCCGCGCGTATCTGGAAGCCGAGAACGCTTACACAACAAGCGAAATGGCAGATACTGAAGAGCTGCAAAAAGCTCTGTTTGCAGAAATGAAGGGACGCATCAAGGAAGACGACAGCTCTGTTCCTTCCCCTGATGGCGAGTACGCCTATGCCACAAAGTTTGTTGAAGGCGGGCAGCATCCCAAGTTCGTCCGCAGCAAGCGCGATGGCAGCGACCCTATCGTGCTGGTAGACGGAGACCTTGAGGCAGAAGGAAAAGCTTACTTCAAGTTTGGCGGCGCGTCTCACAGCGACGACCACAAATACCTAGCCTGGGCTTATGACGATAAAGGCTCTGAATACTACACCCTCAAGATCCGCGATACCGCAACTGGCGAAGATCTGGAAGACACCATTCCAGATACCGGCGCTGGTGGTGTCTGGTCCAAAGACGGCCAGTATCTGTTTTATGTTGAGGTAGATGCAAACCACCGCCCATCGAAGCTCTTCCGCCACAAGCTTGGTACACCACGCTCCGAAGATGCGCTGGTTTATGAAGAGAAGGATACAAGCTTCTTCGTTGGGCTTGGCCGAACACAGTCTGGCCGCTTCATTTGCATTGGGTCAGGTGACCATGAGACTACCGAGGTCTGGCTGATCCCTGCTGATGATCCATTGGCAAAACCTACCCTGGTGGCTGAGCGTGAGACCGGTGTTGAGTACTCCGTTGAAGACAATGGTGATCGCCTGTTGATCCTCACCAACGCTGGTGAGGCGGAAGATTTCAAAATCGTGAGTGTGCCTCTTGTGGCGCAACTCGCAATGCCGGGCAAATCACATTGGGTAGATCTGATCGCCCATAAGCCGGGCCGTCTGATCCTGTCTCATGACGTATACAAAGACTACATGGTCTGGCTGGAGCGTGTTGATGGCTTGCCGCGTATTGTGGTACATCGCTTCATCGATGGCATTTCTCATGTGATCGAGTTTGATGAGGAAGCTTACAGCCTTGGTATGGCAAGCGGTTTTGAGTACGACACCAGCACCATTCGCTTTACCTACTCTTCTATGACCACACCAAGCGAGGTTTATGATTATGACCTTGCAACACGTGATCGCATTCTGCGCAAACGTCAGGAAGTGCCTTCCGGCCATGATGCTTCTGAGTACATCACCCGCCGCCTGATGGCTCCGTCCCACGATGGAACGTTAGTTCCGGTGTCCCTGCTTTATAAGCGATCTACAGTTCTGGATGGCAGCGCGCCTTGCCTGCTTTACGGGTATGGCTCCTACGGCATTTCCATTCCGGCCAGCTTCTCAACCAATGCGTTGTCTCTGGTAGATCGCGGCTTTGTGTATGCTATCGCTCACATCCGTGGTGGCAAAGACAAGGGTTATGCCTGGTACAAGAATGGTCGCCGTGAGTTCAAGAAGAACACCTTCTATGATTTCATTGCCTCCGCCAAGTTCCTTGCCAGTGAAGGCTTCACATCACATGATCGAATCGTTGCTCATGGTGGGTCTGCTGGTGGTATGCTGATGGGCGCCTGTGCGAACATGGCGCCAGAAGCTTTTGCTGCGATGATCGCTGAAGTGCCGTTCGTGGATGTGCTCACAACCATGCTGGACGATACTCTGCCATTGACCCCGATTGAGTGGCCGGAATGGGGTGACCCAATTCGCGATAAGAGTGCTTATGGCTATATCGCGTCCTACTCACCGATCGACAACGTGGACGCCAAAGACTATCCAGCCATCTTCGCGCTTGGCGGTTTGACTGACCCACGCGTGACTTATTGGGAGCCAGCCAAGTGGGTCGCGACTTTGCGCGAAAAGAAGACCAACGACAGCCTCACCATGCTGCGCACCAACATGGACGCTGGCCACGGCGGTGCTTCCGGTCGGTTTGATCGTCTGAAGGAGGTCGCACTGGTTTATGCCTTTGCCCTGAAACAGACCGGCAAAGCTTAAGAACAGCATGTTTTTCAGCAAAAAGGTGCCTCACTGCGAGGCGTCTTTTTTCTATTTAATAACGCTGCAAGTTTACCTTAACCTTGTTCTCAGTTCGAAAAGCTCTGTTAGGAATGCCGGAACCAAGAAAGAGCTAGAATTTGCAGGTCTAATGGGGAGTGAAAGCTCCTCTTGGCGCTCAATGTTAAAGACATAAACAACAATAAAAGTCTGGAACATCCTGTGCGTGCCGTTCTTGTCGTTCTACTCTTATTCGCCTTCCTACCTGCGCAAACATCCGCTCAGGTCAACAACAAGCTGTATCCTTTCAATCATTTGATCCCGAATGATCTGCGGTCGGCGCCGCGGATTTATGGGTCGCAGTATGACTGTCGGATACGGGTGAAGGAGGATGGGGCTGAAAATGTTTATCAGGCGTTTGTGACAGGATACTTCAGCGATCCGAGCCGGAACATTTCCAGCGTGGCGTGCTTCAGGACGATGGAGAAGTGTCAGGCTTATCTGAATTTTATGCGTGGCTATTTGGAGCTCACGCGCAGTGCCAGTTGCCAGCATGGCTATTACAAAGGACTTTTCAGCTGGTTTTAAAACAACATTGACAGAAGAGGCCGTTAAGGCCCGAAAGCGTTGAGTACATGAAGACGATTGCCCCCCTCGCCTGCTTTGCTGCAGCGTCTCTCTTTCTTGTAAGCTGCAGCCAACCACCCAGCACCAACTATCTGGAACGCCAGCTTATTCCTCGCACTGGACCGATCATGCCGCGCGTAAAGGGCACGCAATATGACTGCTCGATCGCCACTGCTGAGCATGGCGCTGCCAATGTTTGGCAGGCAAATGTAGGTGGGCGTGTTTTGAGTGACAACCAGCCTTACAACGTTTCGACAGAGGCTTGCTTCACAACTCAAAACGAGTGCGAAGCTTTCCTCTATCTGATGAACGGGGTTCTGGATCAGATCATCACCTCTCGTTGCCAAATGGGCTACGAGAAAAGCTTCTTTGATAAGCTCTTCGGTTCCTGACCTATCTGAAACTGACAGATAACTCTGGCGTTGTCGCATATGACTGACAGGTCAGGATTGCACCTTTGGCGACCTCAGCGTCTTCCAATGCCATTCTGGCCTGCATGTGCACGGACCCGCTCTTGATCTGTGCCTTACATGCGCCACAGATGCCGGACTGGCAGGAGTATGGTGGTTCCAAACCTGCAGCGCGAACTGCGTTCATTATGGACTGGCCTTCCGCGACTTCCAGCTCAATAGCCTCTCCATAATAATCGAGCTTGAGCAGTGCCGGAACACTCACAACCTCTGTTTGAGCTCCCGTTTCACCACCAAAGCTTTCTGCGTGGATGCGATCAGCCGGGACATCACAGTTCTGTAGAGCACCACGGACGTCGTTGTTCATCGAGCCCGGACCGCAAATGAAATACTGTGCGTCTTGAGCAATCGGGCGGCATTCAGAAAGGTACTCCAGAATAACATCCTTTGAGATCCGGCCTGATTTCCAGGGCGAGAACATGGACCACATGGACGGTTTTGAGAGAATATGCCTGACTTCAAGCTGAGATGGATAGCGCTCAGTCAACTTCTCCAGATGCTCTTTAAAGATGATGTCGTCAGCGGAGCGGTTTGCGTAGAGCAAGTATAGTTTTGAACGGGGCTCGTCTTCCAATGCAGCTTCAATCATTGCCATCACAGGCGTGATCCCACTGCCACCAGCAAAGAAGTAGAGCGTGCGCTGATGGTCTGAACGCGGCTCAAGCGTAAAGCCTCCAAACGGTGGCATCACATTGAGCTGCTGACCAGCCTTTACTGCAGAGCATAGGTGCTTGGAGACGATACCATCCGGATTTGGCTTCACTGTAATTTGCAGTGCCCTGCCATTGCCTTGTGCTGCTGAGATCGTGAAAGGGCGGCGTAGCTTCTCACCGTTTGCTTCCAGCTCAATGGTGATGTGCTGACCGGGTTGCCAATGAAACTCATCTCTCAGCTCAGTCGGCACGTCAAACCTGATGGTTTTCGCCTGTTTGGTTTCTGAGATAATCTCAGAAACCCTTAGCGGATAGACAACATTTCTCATTGATCGCTCTCCATCCACTTGGCGACCACGGACTGATGGTCTCTCACTGGCTTCTCGCCGTGCTTAGAGGACGGGCCATGCTCAAAGTATGGGCTTTGCAATGACTTTTGCTGTTGTTCGCAAGCATAGATATCTTCCAACATGAAGTCCCCGGAGGACATCGGGTCCACCTTCGGGTCACCATTGTATTTGGCTCCCAGATGTTTATCCCAGAACGATGCAGAGGCCATGGCCGCCTTCGTGAAGGCCCAAGTTGACTCATTTGCGAAACGCGTGCGGATCTCGACGATGGATCTGTCTGGGGCTACTGGTGTGATGTGGAAGGTAGACCAAGAGTTCTCAGATTCGCCCAGCCCAATGCCGGGAAACAGCATTGGCACCCAAGCACCCAACCTGTCTTTCGGGATGCCCGGGATAAGGGGCATCGGGGTTACCTTTTCCACCTCAGCTGCATAGAAGTCAGCCAGTGGCTCCCAGAAGGCAAAGTGCGGACCGATGAACTCACACTCGATCTTAGAATGATCGTACATATTGAGGGTGTGAGAATGGAGGTGAGCCAGATGATAGCCGTCGATGTAGTTCTCGACGATGATCTTCCAGTTGGCCTTAATCTCGTGTTTTGAGTATCCCTCCTCCGTCTCAATCAGACTTGCAGGATCATAAGGCGCAAGGTATGGCTCCACGTCACCAAACCAGTTGACGATGGACGGTGCATTTTCATCTGGATGGACCCAGAGCATGCCGCGCCAGATATCGACCGAAGCTTTCTTCAGGCCGTTGCACGACAGATCAATTCCGGGGAACTCTTTTTCCTGCTCCGGCACTGAGATCAGGTTGCCTTCGAGGTCATAAGTCCAGTCGTGGTAAGGACAAGTTATCGCCTTTTGCGCTTTTCCTTCTGCTCGCAGAAGCTGCGTGCCCCTGTGGCGGCAGATGTTGTGAAACGCGCGCAGGCGGTGGTCTCTGCCCATCACGATGAAGATGTTGTTCAGGCCTGCCTGAGTTGAAATGTATTGACCCGGCTCTGTGATATCTTCCTGAAACCCAGCAAGTGCCCAGGTTTTAGAGAAGATCAGTGCTTGCTCACGATCAAACCACTCCTGTGAGGTGTATGCCTCCTTCGGGAGGACTGGCATACCGTTGCTATGAGTAGACATGGGGAACGCCTCCTAGCATCATTATTAGATCTGCGAAGATGAGGTAGAGCGATAGCGTCGCCCACAGGATGATGATGATCCAGAACAGGAACGGATGGTCATCACGTGCGAGGGTCTCGACGACATAGACGGAATTGGTCCGCCACGCTCTAAACGTCCAGAGAAGGAAAAGCGCACCCCAGACCCATTGCCAGCCATAGTAAAGTGAGGCGGCAATCAGGATCAGAGCGAAAATGGTTCGCCACTTGCTGTAGCTGATTATCGTTCTAAGTAGCTCTTTGAGTGCTTGCATTCGTTTCCAAGGACCTCAGAAGCAGCAATGCTGCATTTTTTGCATATCGCCTCCACTCATGTGGCGGCTTTAATGGGGCCAAGGAATCAACGTTGAAGTAGATCGCCACGATGCCATGGGCAACGGTTTCGGCGGCTTCAGTTTCTACTTCAGGAAAGTCTCGTTTAATTGCCTCGACTATAACTGCTGTAAAGTCGCCCACCCATTTCAGGAGAGCCTCTGATTCCGCCGGAAACCTGTCTGCAGCTGCCACGATGGATTGGAACACCATCATCTCAGCTGGATCAGAATAGCCATGATCATCAAACAGATGATCAACAGCGGCGTAAGAGCCACGTTTTTCAGGCAATGCTTTGGCGAACATGGTTGTCACTTCGGCAAAGCCTGCAAGAACATGGGTTACAACAGCGTTTATTATCTCTTCCCGATTACCCGCATGGTGGCGGATAAGCGGTCGTTTCAGTCCTGTTTCTTCAGCAATGCGTTCCAACGTCACGCCTTCCAAACCATATTGAGCAACGCATTTTGCTGCTGCTTGTACGATCTCATTAAGTCTGGCGGATTGAACACTCGGACGCGGCATGGGTATGTGCTTTCACTCAACGGACGTGAATAGAGATAGGCAACGATCAATAAACTGTCAATAGTGACAATTTAAAAAATCGAAGCAGTCGAAACAAAAAAGGCGGCACGAGGCCGCCTTAATTATAATCTGTCTTTGGGATTAAACAGCTGCAGAGTACAGCTCTTCCACGTATTCCCAATTGATCAGGTTATCAACGAACGCTTCCAGGTACTTAGGACGCGCGTTACGGTAATCAATGTAGTAAGAATGTTCCCATACGTCGCAGCCAAGGATTGGGGTTGCGCCGTGTACGATTGGGTTTTCGCCGTTAGGGGTTTTCATCACTACGAGCTTGCCGTCTTTAACTGCAAGCCATGCCCAACCGGAACCGAACTGGGTTACACCAGCGTTGATGAAGTCAGCGCGGAACTTGTCGAAACCACCGAGATCTTCGTCAACTTTCTTTGCCAGAACGCCTGGGAGAGAAGAACCGCCACCATTTGGCTTCATCCACTTCCAGAAGTGAAGGTGGTTGAGGTGCTGACCAGCGTTATTGAACAGACCAGCGTTGGTGCCGTAGCTTTCTTTAACGATCTCTTCGAGGCTTTTGCCTTCAAGACCTGAACCTTCGAGCAACTTGTTGCCGTTGGTTACATAAGCCATATGGTGTTTGTCGTGGTGGAACTCGAGAGTTTCAGCAGACATGTAAGGGGCCAGAGCGTCGTATGCGTATGGCAGGTCTTCAAGAGCAAAAGACATGGTATACCTCCATGGGAAAGGAAACTTTAGGCGCAGTGCTTTTCAGTTTTACAACCAACCAGCGCTGCAACTCATGGTGCAAAATAGTGATGTTTTTGCGTATGAGCAACGGGGGAAGAGCATAATTTGCAAATATTTTTCTTGTTTTTTTGTAAGTAGAACTTCTAAGTTGAGAATTGCAGGAGCTTTTTCGCCTTATAAACGGCTGTTTTCTGCGGGTTATAAGGAATCAATTTGTGACAGATACCTCCGAAAAACTCATGAAAGCATCCACCAGTCCTGAAAAAGACCAGTTTGCGTTCCTTTCAGCGGTGGGCGGCTGCCTTGCCATGGCGGCCGTCATGGGCATCGGAAGATTTGTCTATACGCCAGTGCTCCCGTTTATGTTGCAGGACGGCACTTTGAACGAGGTGAATGCGGGGTTCGTAGCGTCCTCCAATTATCTCGGTTACTTGCTTGGCGCTTTGATGGCCGCACGCGCTCCCCTGCCCGGTGGTCCCTACCGGATCTTCATGGTGGCGTTGATCACCAGCACTGTTGTCACGTTCCTTATGGCGTTCAGCCTTGGTGTGTACTGGTTTGTTGTGATCCGCTTTCTGGCGGGTCTGGCAAGTGCCTATGCGTTTGTTCTGGTCGCGAATATTGTTATGCAGCGTCTTGCTGAGAAACACAGTCTGCATCTCTTCCCGATCCATTTCACCGGCGTCGGGATTGGCATTGCAGGCTCTTCGCTCATGATTGAGTGGCTTGGAACGAACTTAGAGACATCCTCTCAGCTTTGGATTGCCAGTGGGGTTTTAAGTCTGGTTCTTTCGCTCTGCATTCCCTTTCTGCTGCCGCCTCGCAAAGAGGTGCCACCACAAGCTTCGATGCAGTCCGTTCAAACTAAAAGAAAAACCAAACCGTTAAACTTGAGCGCTTGGCGGCTGATCTTTGCATATGGCTGTTTCGGTTTCGGTTATGTCATCACGGCAACGTTCCTTGGGGCATTGGCCAGCCTGACGCCAGAGCTTGCTCCCATGAAGTCACTTGGTTGGCTGCTGGTTGGTCTGGCAGTGATCCCATCCGTCTTCTTTTGGGAAAAGCTGGGTGTGCGCATCGGCTATGGCAGAGCGATTGCGGTAGCGTGTACGCTGGAAGCTGTTGGTGTAGCACTCAGTGTGTTGATGCCTACGATCGCAGGTCTTTCTGCTGCTGCAATTCTGCTGGGGGGAACCTTTGTCGGGATTACATCCATTGGATTGGTCGAGGCACGCCGGATTGCCAGCTCTAACCCACGCCAGATTGTTGGCTTGATGACAGCTGCTTTTGGTCTTGGGCAAATGTTCGGACCAAGTTTCGCAGGCTACCTTTACGAGCTCAACGGCGATTTCATGCTCGCCTCTCTCGTTGCAGCTGGTGCTCTTATCCTCGCAACGCTGCTGACCATCAAGCGCTTTACACCCGCATAAAAAAGGGAGGCGATTGCCTCCCTTCAAAAAGTGCTCTTGGGCTCTGGTTTAAGCAGGCACTTTGACGTGTGCGAACTCCCAGTAAAGCTCTCTCGCTTTGGCAGCTACCGGACCGTGATCCATAGTGCGATCATCCAGTTTATGGACTGGAACCACTTTACCGTAGTTACCGGTCGAGAAGATCTCGTCCGCCTCATAGAAGTCTTTATAGGTCAGCGTGGTTTCATGGACATTGTAGCCCGCACTGCTGAGCAGCTTGATGATACGCTGACGAGTAATGCCATTCAGGAAGGTGCCATTCCAGTAAGGAGTGAGCACTTCACCATCTTTGACCATGAAAATGTTCGCAGAGGTCAGTTCAGCAACATTGCCGAGGGCATCCAGCATGATCGCATTATCAAAACCGCGAGACTTTGCTTCGCGTGATGCACGAGCATTGTTTGGATAGAGACAACCTGCTTTTGCATTGACTGGCATGGACTCCATTGTTGGCCGACGGAATGGAGATAATGTCAGACTGTTGGACGCACCTTTTGGTGGCATCGGCGCTTCGAACAGGCACATGCAAAAACGGGTAGACTCTGGATCGCCATCAATGATGCCCGGACCATCATTTTCAGCCCAGTACATCGGACGAATGTAAACAGCTTCATCCGCTTCAAACTTCTTCATGCCCTCTGTGGCGAGCTCAACCATCTCTTCAAAGCGCATGGTTGGCTTCATGCCGAGGTTTACAGCAGAACGGTTCAAGCGGGCGCAGTGCAAATCAAGGTCAGGCATGACGCCTTCAAAACCGCGGGCTCCATCAAATACATTTGAGCCCAACCAAAAAGAATGCGTACGAGGACCGATCAGTGGCGGATTTCCCTCGTACCATTTGCCTTCAACCCATGTACGAGTCTTCGACATTTCGGCCATAATAAATCTCTCCTCAAAAGTCGGCTTATGAGCCAAACAGGCCCCGCCCTATTATCTTTTGTCAGTCGACCTGAGAATTCAAATGGGGTCAACCATACTCTCGACAAAGAAGACAAAGCACCTGAGTGCAGACATCATGCCCAATACGGAAGTCCTAAGAGTTATCGTGGGCGGCAAAATTAAGCTTGAAACGCAACTAAATGTCGTTGTAACCAGATATCAGGCAAGAATACGCAATTACATTGCGAGCCGGGACAAGCTTGTATTTTGCGGGCGTGAGGCCTCTTCATTGTTCTTTTGCACAGTTTTAACGCATTAACGTTTCAAGGACTTTTGAGATTGCCGCAACCTTCTGCAGAGCTGGCTAAAGATTCTGGAATTGTTTTGTGCGTGAACATGGGTTTTGAGAGTGAAATGTTGTTTTCAGGAGACAATTGTTAAATTTATGCACCCAAAGCATAGGGAACACGTATTTCCCATGCCTTGACGAAACCTTATCACATCGCTTTCTTAGGGGTATTGGAATTTGCCAATCTTGACGCTTGGTGTGGAGCCGGAGAGCAGAGATGAGCCACTCAGTTTATGTTTTTGATGCCTATGGAACCCTTTTTGACGTGCATGCCGCCGCCAGAAAGCATATGGGTGCCGTGGGTCCTGAAGGCAAAAAACTCTCATCCATCTGGCGTGAGAAGCAACTGGAGTATTCCTGGGTCCGCTCTTTGATGGGGCAATACGTTGATTTCTGGGAGTTGACTGTTCAGGCACTGGACACTGCATTTGCGCTGGTTCCTGAAGCCAACAAAGGTGCTCGCGACGAGCTTCTGGCTGCTTACTGGGAGTTGGATTGCTATCCGGAAGTTCCACAGTTGCTGAAGGATCTGCGTGAGCGCGGTTCCAAGCTGGCGATCCTTTCCAACGCACCTATGAAGATGATGGACGGTGCGCTTAAGAATGCAGGCATTACGGATTGTTTTGACGAGGTTTTCTCCGTTGATCCAGTACAGACCTACAAGCCACACCCTGACGTCTATGATCTGGTGACAACACATTTCCGTTTATATCCGGAAGCGATCTCCTTCCAGTCCAGCAACCGCTGGGATATTGCCGGTGCCACCAAGTATGGCATGCGTACAGTCTGGATCAATCGCTCACAGATGCCTGATGAGTATGCTGACCTTTCTCCATCAGCAGTTCTGAAAGATCTGAGCGGGTTGCCTGCTCTGGGGTAAACCTTGAGTGCAACTGACTTCCAGCTAGCATAATCAAGCATGCCATGCGGTTTTCTGTGGCCATCTGAACTCAAACACTGTTGGTCTGGCAAATAAACTTGCTCTTAGCTGCCTCAGGTTTCATATTTGTGGCGGCTTTAAGGCCAGCAGTTTTGAAAAAGCAGAAGCAGTCGACGTTACTTACACTTCATGTTTCATGGATTTAAAAGTGGAGGCACTGGCCACAGAGTTGTGAGCCTGATTGCTTTGGGTCTGGGCGCGGTTTGCTTTGGCAGCATTCCCTACTTTGCCAAGATCGGCTTTTCTGCTGGCATTTCTCCCGGTGCTGCTGTTCTTCTGCGTTATATTCTCCCTGCAGTATTGCTGGCTCCATATCTGCCTCAAGCGCTCAAATCCGGCCCAAGCAGCCGGCAGTATGTGCTTTTTGGGATGATCATGGGACTGGGAGCATGGAGTTACTTTTATGCTCTGAGTGTTCTGCCGATTTATCTCGCAGCAAGTCTATTCTTCTCCTACCCTGCTCTGCTCGTGATCTTGCGGGCTATTGGAGGGGCAAAACTGCGTGGCAGTGACAAGCTGACACTCGGATTGGTGTTTGGTGCACTGCTGATCATCATCGCTTCGACACCTTTGCCTGACGTAGACTTTGTTGCAGTGGCAATCGGACTGGTTGGGCCGCTGTGTTATGGCGGCCTGCAACTGGTTAGCCGCAAAACCCCAAGCTATCTGCCGTCCCTTTCCATCGCCGCCTGCATCTTTGCCGGGGCTGTTGTGACGGCTGTTCCATTCGCGCTGGTGGAATTGAAGCTTTGGCGGAGCGTGAGCACTGCTCCGAGTACATTGCCGATTTTGGGATTGGCGTTGATTGCGGGTTTGTTGCCGCAGCTTTTGCTTGCTTATGGAAGCTCAGATCGTTCTGGACGCAAGACAGCCTACACCACTGGCTTTATCGAGTTCGGCCTTGCCATTTTGACTGGCTACTTGCTGTTTTCAGAGCCACTGGGCATAGGGCAAGCCGTCGGCTTTGCATTCTTGTTGGGTGCTCTTTATCTGACCAACGAACCTTCACGCTTGCCAAGATATTTGCAGGACTAACGCTCGAAGATCAGCCCTGCAATCACTGTGCTTTTAGGTCTCAGCGCGGGTGATCCACTTGTGACTAACCGGAGCCTGATAGTTTTCAATCTGATCAAGAAGTTGCGTTGGATTGTCGCCAACCAACAACATATCGCGGTGGGCTTTCTTCATGAAAGCTTCTTCCTCCATGAAGTCTAGGAATGCCAGCATGCGTCCATAAAAACCGTTTGCGTTGTATAGACCGCACGGTTTGTTGTGATAACCCAGCTGCCCCCATGTCCAGACCTCAAAGAGTTCTTCCATGGTACCAATGCCACCAGGCAGCGCGACGAATGCGTCTGACAGGTCTGCCATCATGGCCTTGCGTTCATGCATGGAGCCGACGATGTGAAGGTCTGTTAGGGATCTGTGCGCCAGTTCTTTAGCAGCCAATGCTTCGGGCAGAACACCAACTACTTCTCCGCCCGCCTCCAGCGCTGCGTTTGCAACAACGCCCATCAAGCCAACTTCCGCACCACCATAGACCAAACGGTTGCCACGCTTAGCAATTTCGGTACCCAGCAGGCGCGCTGCTGCTTCATATTCCGGGCGTTTCCCGATTGATGATCCGCAAAATACGCAGATAGATGCCATTTCAATTCTCCAGTCGGCCGAGCCCAAAACACATATTCAATTATGAGGTATCAGCCCCGAACAGAGGATGTCCGGAGCTGAAAATGGTCAAAAGCAGATTACTTGGCCAGCTCTTCCAGAACGCGCGCCCAGGAACGGATGCCTTTGTGGAAGCTCTTCAGCTCATACTTCTCATTTGGTGAGTGGATCTGATCTTCGTCCAGACCAAAGCCGATGAGCAGGCTGTCCATATCCAAAGTGCGTTTGAAGCTGCCCACGATTGGAATGGAACCACCACAGCCAACCAGTGCTGCTGGTTTATCCCATTCAGCTGACAGAGCCGCACGGCCTTTTGCCAGAGCAGGTGCATCAAAATCCATGCGCAGAGCACGATCGCCGCCGTGTGGGTGCAGTTCCAGCTCAAAGTCTGCTGGTGTTTTGGACTTCAGATAAGAACGGAATGCTTCTCTGATTTTCTCAGGATCCTGATCACCAACAAGACGGAAAGACACTTTTGCGTGTGCTTCAGCAGGAATAACTGTTTTGAAGCCAGCGCCAGTGTAACCGCCCCAAAGGCCGTTTACTTCGCAAGTTGGACGCGCCCAGATCTGCTCCAGACCGGAGCGATCTTTTTCGCCGCCCAGATCCTTCAGACCGATACCGCCGAGGAACTCTTCGGTTGAGAAGCCGAGGTTCTGCCACATCTCTTTGACATCTTCCGGCAGTTCAGGAACATCATCATAAAAGCCTGGCAGTGTGATGCTGCCGTTTTCATCACGAAGGCCAGCAATCATATCAGACAGTACATGAAGCGGGTTGCGTGCAGCACCGCCGTACATGCCGGAGTGCAGGTCTTTGCTTGGGCCTTTAAGAGTGATTTCTTCGCCAACCAGACCACGCAGCATAACGGAGATCGCTGGTGTGTCCTTGTCCCACATGGAGGTGTCACACACGAGGGCCAGATCTTTGGACAGCTCTTCCTTGTTTGCGTCCAAGAATGGCTGCAAAGATGGGGAGCCGCTCTCTTCCTCGCCTTCCAGCAGAACGGAGATGTTGATAGGAACATCACCGGTTTCTTCAACCCAGGCACGGACAGCTTCCACAAAGGTCATCAACTGGCCTTTGTCATCGTTTGCTCCGCGGGCAACGATCATTTTGGAGCCGTCTTCGCGGGTCACGATCTGCGGATCAAAAGGGTCAGCGTTCCAGAGTTCAATCGGATCAACCGGCTGCACATCATAGTGGCCATAGAACAAAACGTGTGGTCCCGGCTTGCCATCTGCTACGCGGTGACCAACGACCATTGGATGGCCTGTGGTGTCTCTGACCTCAGAAGGAATGCCAATTGCAGTCAGCTCACGCGCCATCCACTCAGCTGCTTCGCGGCAGTCCCCCTTATATTCAAGATCGGTAGAAATGCTCTTGATGCGCAGGAGTTCAAACAACCGATCGAGACTTTGATCCAAATTTTGATCAATACGATCAAGGACTTTGTCGAGATTCGACATGATTCATTCCTTTGTAGTGCAGGCTCGTGTTTATCACCTGTAGGATGGGATAGTACGCAGGTCACTGCGTAGATATGAGGCTGTAAGAAGCTCTAACATAGTTTCCAAAGTCAAAGCTATGGCTTTGCCCTGGTAACCACTTGTAATTCGGCAGACTGTTTAAACAGGTCGGTTAAACTCTTTTAAGGTGCGTGGGCGATACTTTGAAGAACAAAGGCACGCAAGAGGCCAAGCAACGCAGAATCTTTTTGGAAACACACGGGATTAGGCCCGGATTTCGAACTTATGAAATCACCCAATGCTAACGAGCCTGTTCCGTTGTCCCTAACATTGGACCCAATCGTCACTATATTAGATTTATTGGGGGACTGGAGATCACGATGCATATACTTGTTGATCGCATTACCGAAAAAACCGGGTTAGATCCCGAAAAGGTAGAACCTGCTGTAGGGATCATGCTGAACTTCATTGCTAAGAACAGCACCAGAGAAGAAGTCGAGACCTTACTGGAAGCCTTTCCAGCTGCAGAAGGTTTTCTGGCCATCGACGAAGCCACCGAAAACAAAGGTCTCTTTGGCGGTCTGGCCAGTAAGATGAATGCCAGTGTTGGTGTGCTTGCTGCCTTGAACGAAATGACCAGCCTTGGGCTCACTGTTGAGGATATTCAGAAAGTCGCTAAAGAGACTGTTGAGTATACTCGCGAAAAGGCCGGACCGGAGTTCACGGATGAAATCGTTGCCCGTGTGCCGGGGCTTGCTGAAATCACCTAGCAAGGTGGTTACTGTTACTATTGGATCAAGATTTTGGGTGCTCGATAGTTGAGTGCCTAAAACGCAAAGAAGCAGGCCCATCGGGAATGAGCCTGCTTTTCTTATGCTTACGATAAGCTTTGTCAGATTTTGATCTGACCGTACCGCAACGCTTCAACCACCGTATGGGTTTTGTTGGATGCGTTGAGCTTGGCGCTTGCGTTCTGTAAGTGCGCGTGAACTGTTCTTTGAGAAATCTCCAGAAGCTCAGCGATTTCATGGGCTGTCTTGCCCAGCGCTGTCAGTTCTAGAACACGACGCTCACGGGCTGATAAATCGCCCGGTCTTTGATCCGAGATTACACCCAGCTCAAACAGACGGCGGAAAGCTGCGGAGCAGACTATTTCCAATGATGCCAGATCGTAAGGTTCAGCAGCGATCTGATGCCCAGCGCCGACTACCATTGCCTGGAATGGATGAAGCGCATCTACCGGGATCACCATGACCCGAGCGCCCTCGCCTATTGCGGCAAAAAGCTCAGAGTTACCGGTATCTGTGCCGGAAACTGACCAGACAACCGGACGGTTGCCGGACAGGCCGAGCATGAGAGCGCTATCACCAGCGCTCAGGGTTGTCCGCTCAACACCGCCATTTCTCTCATCCGGCCAACGGAACCTATGAACCAAACTGTCAATTGTTCGGTTTGGCATAGGAAGACCTGTGATGAGGATATGGGATGCACCCAATCGTCTTAGATAGGACTCCACAATGTCCAGAACGGGTTTCGCTGCCCGTGCTTCTGAAATCGCTTTTACCTTTGCTTCGATATCTGAAGTATCGTTCATTTGCCCTGCCTTCCCGTTTCTATCCGCGCAGCACTCGCTCTTGTGTCGCCGGATTGAAGACGCACTTGCCCACCTGACATACCGGAGGCATGCCAACTCACTTTCGCAAACCCATTGTTTGCGCAGGTAAATTCGAAAACTCTCAGTCTTGAATGGCGGCTCAGCGCAGGAGGGCGACTTTACGGAGCATGGCCTTGGCCAGTTCTCTCGTATTGAGTAGTTGTTCGCACGCCTGTTAAACGCTGTCTTTGTTCGTCGCGGGCAATTCTTAGAGTTGCCTCGCGCTGACAAGATGTCACCATCTCATGTATGCTTGTATTACTCTCAGACCACTTGTTCTTACAGCAATCTCGGCAATACCGTCATTCTCATTTTCGGAGGTAGATCAACTAACCTCTAAGTATTCAGAGCACCTGTAAATAGTGCCCCCACTGTTGCCCCATAAAACTCACTACTCCAACAGTTTTACCTAGGAGCTAATTGGCAGTAATTCCGAAAAATCTATAGTAAGAGTACGAAACTACTGCTTAGCTCTCGGCAATAGTAACAGCGTTACATGCCCTAGGGTCAATTGCGACAAGTTTAGGATAAATTAAGCTAATGCGAAATCTATCCAGCCTTTGTCACATCAGTAGTTCTGCAATTTACGCAGTGTTTGAGGCAGTTGTTTTCCAATCTCGTCCTAACGCATAGCTTGAAACCATCAAAGGTTCCTTCGTATAAAGTTACCAGAAGGACATGGGATGGACATGCAAAACATTGATTTTCCAAGCGATTTCCTAGAAGCAACACAAAGTGACTGGGAAGCATCTGCTCTGCGTGCCCTTAAAGGCGCCGCTCTGGATGCACTAAACACACCAATTGCAGGTGGCCTTGAGAACAAGCCGCTATACCAAGGACGCACCGACAGCGCTCCATTGCAATTGAGGGAGAGCTCTCGCCCTTGGAAGATCATTCAACGCAGTGATCATCCCGTCATTTCCGAGGCCAACACCCAGATGCTGGAAGACCTGGAAGGCGGGGCTGATGGCATCGAGCTGGTTTTGCCTGCTTCTCCGCGTATTCTTGGCGGTGGACTGAGCGTTCAGCGTATTGATGACATGCTGAAGCTGCTTGATGGTGTAAAGCCTGATCTCATCGATTTCCGCCTTGAATGTGGCTATGAAGGCAGCGCGACCCTTGCTTTGCTGGTTGAAACCTGCAAGCAGCTGGGCGTTCCTTCTGACCAACTGACTGTTCAAGGTGTCTCTGATCCTCTCAGTGTATTTGTCAGCTCCGGTCGGGTTCGCAACTCCTTTGAGCGCCTTGAGCAGCGCGCTCAGGACCTTGCGGGATACGCTCGCAACAACGGTATTCAGGGCAGCCTGCTTCGCGGTGATGGCCGTTGCTATCACGACACGGGCGCCAATAGCGTTCAGGAGCTGGGCCTAACCCTTTCCAGCCTGCTTTACTACATGCGCATACTGGAAAAGGGCGGCATTCCTGCAGAAGACCTGCCCAAACACGTTTCTGCCTGCCTGAGTGCGAGTGCGGACCAGTTTGGTACCATCGTTAAAGCGCGTGCAATGCGTCAGCTGTGGGCCCGACTGCTGGATGCTGCGCAGATGCCATCCCAAAAGCTGCACCTTCATATGGAGACCAGCTGGCGTATGATGAGCAAGCGTGATCCATGGGTGAACATGCTGCGCACCACAGTAGCTGCGTTTGCAGCCGGTATTGGCGGCGCTGACAGTGTGAGCGTGCTGCCATTCACCAGCGCTCTTGGTCTGCCAAATGCGTTTGCGCGTCGTATTGCCCGTAACACTCAGCTTATTCTGGTGGAAGAAAGCAATCTGGCGCAGGTGAGTGACCCAGCTGCCGGTAGCGGTCTTGTTGAAGAGCGCACAGAAGAGCTGGCCAATGCGGCCTGGGGTTACTTCCAGAAGATTGAGAAAGAAGGCGGTGTTCTTGAAGCTCTGCAATCTGGTTTGATCTATGCTGATGTTACCGCAGCGCGTGCGGAAGAGGATAAGTTGGTCGCCACTGGACGCCACCCTCTGACGGGCACAAGCGCCTTCCCGAACCTTGGCGAGGCAGATGTGGAAGTTCTGAAGGCAGATATGGATCAGATCGGTGAGATCGCGACCCGTAAGGACCTTCCGGAACCAAGCCCTGATGGACAGTTGATAGAAGCTGTTGCCAAAGCGCTGAGTGATGGTGCTGGGCTGGTCGATATTCAGGCAAGCCGTAAGCAGCTGGGTGACAATGATTGCCATGCCCTGAAGCTGACACGGCTGGCGACACCGTTTGAAAGCCTCCGGGACAAGGCAGAGGCCTTCAAGGAAACTCAGGGGAACTCACCAAAGGTGTTCTTGGCAACGTTGGGCCCTGTGGCTCAACATACCGCCCGTTCAACATTCACCAGCAACTTTTATGCTGCTGGCGGGTTCATCAGCGGTGGTGGCAAGCACTTTGAGAGCCTTGATGATCTGATCTCCTGTTTCCGCATCAGCGATGCGAAGATTGCGTGTATCTGTTCCTCTGACAAAGTTTACGAAGAACAGGCTGTTGCTGTTTTGAAAGAGCTTAAAGCAGCTGGCGCCAAGCGTGTGACACTGGCGGGTCGCCCGAAGGAGCTGATGGCGGAACTGACCGAGAATGGCCTTGATGGGACCATATACCAAGGCTGTGATATGCTTGCTGAACTGAAGACATGTTTTGAAGTGGTTGGCGTTTCGCTGGCTGATGAAGTGGAGGCAATTTGATGAGCTTGTTTCCTGACTACACCCAGGTTGATTACAAAGACAGCGCGGCCACCGCTTCCACTGACACGCAAGCGACTTGGGACACGCCGGAAGGCATTGCGGTGAAGCCAGCGTATGGTCCGCAGGATCTTGATGGCCTGACGTATCTGGACACTTGGCCGGGTTTGCCGCCTTTCATGCGCGGGCCGTATCCAACCATGTATGTTCAGCAGCCATGGACCGTGCGCCAGTACGCTGGTTTCTCGACTGCTGAAGATTCCAATGCTTTCTACCGCCGCAATCTGGCTGCCGGTCAAAAGGGTCTTTCCATCGCGTTCGATCTGGCAACCCACCGTGGGTATGATAGTGATCATCCGCGTGTTGCCGGTGATGTGGGCATGGCCGGTGTTGCCATTGACTCCATCTATGATATGCGCACGCTGTTCTCCGGCATTCCGCTGGACAAGATGAGCGTATCCATGACCATGAACGGCGCAGTGCTGCCGGTGATGGCGCTCTATATCGTGGCAGCAGAAGAGCAAGGTGTTTCTTCCGAGAAGCTTTCCGGAACCATTCAGAATGACATTCTGAAAGAGTTCATGGTTCGCAACACCTATATCTACCCACCTGCCCCATCCATGCGGATCATCTCGGATATCTTCGATTACACCTCGAAGAACATGCCGAAGTTCAACTCCATCTCCATTTCCGGCTACCACATGCAGGAAGCGGGTGCGACGGCGGATCTGGAGCTGGCATTCACGATTGCTGACGGCATTGAGTACGCTCGTGCAGGTGTGGCGGCTGGCCTTGATATTGATGCGTTTGCCCCTCGCCTTTCCTTCTTCTGGGCGATTGGCATGAACTTCTTTATGGAAGTTGCCAAGCTGCGGGCTGCTCGCCTGATCTGGGCGAAGCTGATGCAGGAGAACTTCCAGCCGAAGAACCCAAAGAGTCTGTCTCTGCGCACGCACTCGCAGACTTCCGGCTGGTCGTTGACTGCGCAGGATGTGTTCAACAATGTCATCCGCACCACTGTTGAGGCGATGGCAGCGACACAGGGGCACACGCAGTCTCTGCATACCAACGCATTGGATGAAGCGCTGGCGCTGCCGACTGACTTTTCTGCGCGCATTGCACGTAACACGCAGCTGTTCCTGCAGCAGGAAAGTGGGACGACGAAAACCATCGATCCATGGGGCGGTTCCTACTACGTTGAGCGCCTGACTGCGGATCTGGCAGCCAAGGCCCTAAAGCATATCGAAGAAATCGAAAGCCTTGGCGGTATGGCGAAGGCCATTGAAAAAGGTATTCCGAAGCTTCGTATTGAAGAAGCTGCTGCAAAAACACAGGCCCGCATCGATAGCAGACACCAGACAGTTGTAGGCGTGAACAAGTTCCGTCCTGATCGTGAAGATGAGCTTGAAGTGCTCAAGGTGGACAACGAAGAGGTTCGCGACAAGCAGATCAAGAAGCTGAAACGCCTGCGTGAAGAACGCAATGAAGACGAGACACAAGCAGCTTTGAAAGCTCTTGAAGATGCTGCTCGTTCTGGTGAAGGCAACTTGCTGGACCTTTGCGTGAAAGCAGCCCGCGTGAAGGCTTCTGTTGGCGAAATGTCTTTGGCCATGGAAAATGCGTTTGGTCGCCATAAGGCAGAAATCAAGTCCATTGCTGGCGTTTATAAGCGCGAGGTTGGTGAAATGTCTGAGAGCATCTCCAAAATTGAGCAACTGGTTGACACGTTTGAAGAAAACGATGGTCGCCGCCCGCGTATTCTTGTTGCCAAGATGGGACAGGATGGTCACGACCGCGGCCAGAAGGTGATCGCCTCAGCCTTCGCTGACCTTGGCTTTGACGTGGACATTGGACCGCTGTTTGCGACGCCTGAGGAAGCTGCTCGTCAGGCGGTTGAAAACGATGTGCACATCGTTGGCGTTTCCTCCCTTGCTGCAGGTCACCTGACCCTTGTGCCTGCGCTTAAGAAGGCGCTGGCAGATGAAGGCCGTGAGGACATCATGATCGTTGTGGGCGGTGTTGTGCCTCCGCAAGACTATGATGAGCTTTATGCGTCCGGCGCTTCTGCGATCTTCCCTCCGGGGACCGTGATCTCAGAAGCTGCTGAAGGGTTGATCCACGAACTGAACGAAAAGCTGGGCTACGAGCCGCAGCAGGCTGCTGAGTAATCACCTCTGCAGTTGATGATTGCGTTTAGCGAAGGCGGGATGCTTGTTCTCGCCTTCGCTTTTTTATTTCCGCGCTACTCGACAGGAGGATGGGCAAGACAGATTTGCTGCTCTCTCCTTCATCATTCGCTGGTCTCACGATGTTAGGCGGCTGTCTCTGACCAGCTGGCAAATGCCTGCAATCTAAGCTGCAATGAACCCTTAATGTTTCAAGCTCATATAGGTGAGGTGAAGGAAACAGGTCTCCTTCCATATCAGAACTCCCAGTCATCAGGCGAATAACAATGTTTAAAGAAGCTCTTGAACTCGGTGGTTTGGCAGTCGTTACAGGTGCGGCAAGTGGGGTGGGCAAAGTTGCCGCCCTTCGGTTTGCTCAGCGTGGGCTCGGCGTGATGCTTGCAGATCTTCCCGGTGCACGACTTGACGCGGCAGTTGATGAGGTTCGTTCTCTTGCGTCTGAGGGTGCCACTGTGATTGGCGTTCCGACGGATGTTTCCAATGAGAGCCAAGTGAACGCTTTGGCGGACAAAGCCTTTGAGACTGGTGAGATCGCCGTTCTCATGAACAATGCCGGGATCGAGATACCTTCTTCAAGCTGGGGGGAGATGGAGAACTGGAAGAAGCTCCTCTCCGTGAACCTGTTTGGCGTGATTTATGGTGTTCATGCTTTTCTACCGCGTATGTTGGAGGCAAATCGTCCAGCTGTTGTGATCAACACCGGCTCCAAACAAGGGATCACAACACCTCCCGGTAATCCAGCTTACAACACGACCAAGGCCGGGGTGAAAGTCATCAGTGAACAGCTCAGCCATGAGCTGCGAGAGGCGAATGCCCCGATCTCAGTTCACCTGTTCGTGCCGGGCTTTACTCATACAGGCATCAATATCGCCCAGTATCCGGAAAAACCAGCAGATGCATGGACCAGTGAGCAGACGGTTGATTACTTCCTTGAGCGTATGGCTGAGGGCGACTTTTACGTTCTGTGTCCTGACAACGCCGTAGATTCAAAGACCGATCACCTCCGGGTCTCCTGGGCAGCCGGTGATATCATCGGAAACCGCCCTGCTCTCTCCCGCTGGCATCCAGACTATGCCGAGCAGTTTATCAGCTATCAGAAAGCCGGGAAGATCTCTTAGTTTTGGGAAGTTATCTGGAGAAACGAGCATTGCAAACTCTGGTATTCTCCTAATCCATTCCTACATGAGTTAAGCGCTCATAAGTTTATGAGCTCGGGCACTTCGATCTAGGCTTGTTGCTGCGGATCGGGATTTTTGGCGTGTGTTCTGCGCAAGGGTGGAGCGCACATTTGAGGATGAAATATGCTTACTACGACCACGAACACCATCGAGGGCAAAGAGATTTCCGACTACAAGGGCATTGTTCACGGTGAAGCAATCCTGGGTGCGAACGTTTTTAAAGACCTGTTCGCTGGTATTCGCGATATTGTCGGTGGTCGTTCCGGCGCCTATGAGGATGAGCTGAAGAAAGCCCGTCAGATTGCATTGCATGAGATGACCGAGGAAGCGGCCCGTTATGGTGCAAACGCTGTGATCGGTATCGACATTGATTATGAGACTGTTGGCAGCAATGGTTCCATGCTGATGGTGACTGCGACCGGTACAGCAGTTACCTATCGCTAACGCGTTTTTCTCTGCGTTTTCTTTTCCTAAAACCGGAAACTCCTTTTCGGGAACACGCACTAAAGTGTGAGCAGGGTTCAGCCCTGCCCCACAACTTCTCCAAGTCGCTGACTTGCAAAGGGGCGCCATCTGTTCAAGGTTGGCAGAAGAGATTCTTCTGACCGGACTTATTTGAATGAATGCACGCCTTGCTTCTTCCAGAGACAACATTGATGATCTTGCCGAGCGGCTGCTGAATGGGCAGCGCGCAGCGCTTGCACGCGGCATTACGCTTGTTGAATCCAAGAAGCCTGCCCACCGGGAGCAAGCAGAAGCCCTGCTGACCAAGGTCATGGGCTCCACCGGAAATGCATTTCGTATTGGCGTGACCGGCGTTCCGGGCGTTGGTAAGTCCACCACCATCGATACGTTTGGCTCCAACCTGACAGCTGCCGGGCACAAAGTGGCTGTACTGGCAGTTGATCCTTCCTCCACGCGTACTGGCGGCTCCATTTTGGGTGACAAGACCCGGATGGCGCAGTTGGCTGTTGATCGTAATGCATACATCCGTCCTTCCCCGTCTGCTGGCACGCTGGGTGGTGTTGCTGCCAAAACCCGTGAAAGCATGCTTTTGTGTGAAGCTGCCGGATTTGATGTGATCCTCGTTGAGACTGTGGGCATCGGGCAATCTGAGACGACCGTTGCGCAGATGGTTGATTTCTTTCTCGTTCTGATGTTGCCGGGTGCTGGCGATGAGCTGCAGGGCATCAAGAAAGGCGTGCTGGAGATTGCGGACCTGATTGCCGTGAACAAGGCGGAAGGCGATGGGTTGATACGAGCACGTTCGGCAGCCTCCGAGTATCGGGCTGCTCTTAACATTCTGGCACCGCGTTCCAAGCACTGGTCACCTCCCGTTCTGACTATCTCCGGCCTTGCCAATGAGGGGCTGGATGATTTGTGGGGCCAGTTAGGTATTTTTAAAGAACGGATGCAGGCCAGTGGTGACTGGGAGAGCAAGCGCGCAGAACAGCAACTGGCGTGGATGTGGGGCCTGCTCAATGAGAAGCTACAGACTGCCCTGAAAGCGAACCCGGAAATCAAAGCAGCACTGCCGGACGTTGAGAGCGCAGTGAAGTCCGGCAATCTGCCAGCCACGGCTGCGGCGAGTAAATTGGCGGCCCTGTTCGGGATCTGATCAAGCACTGGGGGACGTGATGGCAGAAGATCAAGAGAAGCTTTCAAGACGTGCCCTGCTTGGTGCTGGCGTTGTGGCTAGTGCCGGAACGCTCGTTGCGGCACAGGAGGCGCAGGCTGCCGCTCCCATAAAGCCAGCTGTTGTTGAGTTCCCCGCTCCTTCTTTTCAACACGATGTGTCAGAAGAGCTGCAAGCGGCGATGACTGATGCTGCTGCTCAAGGGCATATCCTTCAACTGGGTGCTGGCGACTATCAGGTCTCCGGGCTTTCGCTGCCCAGTGGTTTGAACTTACACGGTGTATCCGGTCATACACGTCTGGTGTTCAATGGGCACGGCTTGCTGCTGCAAGGTGTGCAGGCAGATGACATTACTCTCAAAGACCTCATATTTGATGGCGGTGATCAGCCGCTTTCTGACGAGGCCTCCTCTCTGTTGTGGTTCTCTCAGTGTGCACGGCTCAGCCTGACGTCCTGTGAGATAACCAAGAGCAGCAAGTCGGGTGTGGTGCTGGAGCAGTGCTCTGGGTCCATCATCGGGAACCATATTCATACGCACAGCGATGTTGCTCTTCTCAGCTATAATGCTAGCGCACTGCACATCGAGGGGAACATCGTTTCGGATTGTGGCAATGGCGGCATACTGGTGCATCGGTGGTCCGAGGGACATGATGGGTCGATCATATCGGGCAACCAAGTCTCCAACATCCGTGCCAGTGGCGGTGGGACTGGGCAGAACGGCAACGGCATCAATGTGTTCCGCGCGGATAATGTCACCCTCTCCGGCAACAAGGTGAGTGACTGCACGTTCTCTGCAATCCGGGCTAATACTGCGTCTAATGTCCAGATCCTTGGCAACACCTGTCACCGCTCAGGCGAAGTGGCCTTATTTGTGGAATTCGGCTTCCAGGGGGCTATTGTCAGCAATAATCTGATTGAGACAGCCGCCAATGGGATTTCCATAACCAACTTCCGCGAGGGTGGGCGTTTGGCCGTGTGTTCCAACAATGTGCTGCGGGACATCACTGGTGCGGGACCTTATGAGAAGGACAATCCGACCTTTGGTGTTGGCATTGCGGTTGAGGCCGATACCAGTGTAACCAGCAACGTGGTGGAGGGTGCGCGGATTATTGGCATTAATCTGGGCTGGGGGCCGTATATGCGTAACCTGATTGCTGCTCAGAACACTATTCGCTCAGCTCCTATCGGCATTGCAATCAGCCTTGCAGCGGATGATCAGAGTGCTCTCATTTCCCAGAATATCATTGCAGGTTGCCCCGTGAATATCGCAGGCTTTAAATGGGATGAGCAGGCCAGTGGTGATCTAGCGTTTTCTGCGGAGGATCTGCCATGCTCCATTCGCGTGACAGACAATCTTGTAAGCCCAGTTTAGGGAGCTGGCAGGAAGAAACCTCCCTGCCCTTACCAAATCAAATGGTGTTCAGCAGACGTTTGAAGTCAGCAACCGGGCGGACTTCACCGACGAGGATATCGCGGCGGTTCTTCAGCTGCTGATGTTCCCAGGTGCGCAGGCCTTTTTCTTCTTCCTCGGAGAGGCCCAGCAGTGATCTGATGGTGGCTGCCATCATGACTTCCGCACCACGTACAGAACCGTCTTCACACTTCAGGGTCACACCAAAGCCGAGTTCCGGCAGGGCTGCACAGAAGACCCCTTCTGCGCCCACTTTCACGAAGACGCGGCCTTTGAAGATGTCCATGATCTCCGTGCAGAAGCGGTTCTTACCGGCGACCATGTAAGGCTCGTTTACGCAGGCCTCATACAGCACTTCCGCTGCATTGGCGCGGATCGGGTCAAGGCCAACACCGGTTGCGAAGCGGGCGAATGCCAGAGCGGTTTTCTGCTGGTCCATAGCGTAGGTCGGGATAGAGCAACCGTCTGTTCCGCAGACATCCAGGGCCAGAACTCCACCGCTCATCTGCTCCAGCACATTGCGGATTTCTGCCTGGACCGGGTGATCGAAGTCGATGTAGTTTTCGGTTGGGATGCCAAGGGTTTTGGCCATTGCCAGGAAGCCAGCGTGCTTACCAGAGCAGTTGTTGTGCAGCTGACATGGGCTGTCATCGGTTTTGACGATCTCGACACAATCATCCATGTGCTTTGGCCATTGCGGGCCGCACATGAGGTCTTGTTCAGTCAGACCAGCTTTGAACAGCATCATGCGGGCAGACTTGGCGTGGACGTCTTCGCCGTTGTGGGAGGCGCACGCCAGAGCCAGTTCGGCATCGTCAAAATTCAAAGCTTCTGCGGCACCGGATTCCACCATTGGGATTGCCTGAAGGGCTTTGATGGCGGAGCGCGCAAAGATGCCCTGCTCTACATCACCTGCACCAAACGCCAGTTTGCCATCAGCATCAACGATGGCGATTGAGCCACGGTGGCGGCTCTCGACAGTGTTGCCTCGCGTCACTTCGACGAGTACGGGATTATCCATTCACTCAAACTTCCAAGGATTGGCTCTCAGGCCCTATGATTGATCGCAGTAGCGGGCTGTCGTCCTTGCGTGGCAGGTCCGCTCCGGCTCTTTATGTCTGCATACTCTATTTTTCAGGGTAGAGCTACATTTGTGATTTTGCCCTTGTTGCACAGGTCGTTAACCGGGCATTCGCTGGTGTTGCCCAGTTTCAAAGCCTCAAGAGACGGCCATTTCGCCCATCCATACCTGCAGACGGCCGAGGGCTTCGTTCAGCACCTCATCTTTTTTGCAGAAGCAGAAACGAACGAAGGTTTGCGGGCCTTTAGTGCCGTAAAAGGCGGAGATCGGAACGGCGGCGACACCGGCTTCCTCAACCATCTTCTGGCAGAACTCGACGTCATTCCCTTTGAAACCAAGCGGCGCAAAATCGCAGGTGACGAAATATGTGCCTTCGCATGGAAGAACGCGGAAGCCCATGTCTTCCAGTGGTCCTGAAATCAGGTCGCGTTTGGCTTTCAGCTCGCTTTCAAGAGAGACGTAGTAGTCGTCATCCTTGTTCAGTCCGTAGGCCACTGCCTTTTGCAGGTTTGGTGGGGTGGTGAAGGTGACGAACTGGTGGGCTTTGGCGATTGGTTCCAGCAGGTTTGGAGCAGCAGTGATGTAACCGACTTTCCAGCCTGTCAGAGAAAACGTTTTGCCTGCGGAGCCAATGCGGATGCAGCGATCACGCATTCCCGGAAAGGTCATAAGCGGTGTGTGCTTCTCATCAGAAAACACGATGTGTTCATAAACTTCGTCGCAAATGGCGTAGCAGTCAAACTCAAGGCACAGGTCTGCAATCAGTTGCAGCTCGTCTTTGCTGAAGACCTTGGCGCTTGGGTTCATAGGGTTGTTGAGCAGGATGGCTTTGGTCTTGCTGGAGAAGGCCTTGCGCAGCTCGTCTTCGCGCAGCTCCCAGCTTGGCGGGGTGACTTCGACAAAAACCGGTGTGGCGCCTGCCCGTTTAACCAGTGAGAGATAACAGTCGTAGAGCGGCTCGATGAGGATGACTTCGTCGCCCGGCTCAACCAATGCGAAGATGCTGTCAGCGAGCGCTTCGGTGGCGCCGGAGGTGACGAGCACTTCGGTCTGCCAGTCCACATCCAGATCGTAAAAGCGCTTGTTGTTCTCAGCGACGGCCTGTCTCAGAGCTGGCACACCTAGCATAGGCGGGTACTGGTTTGGCCCTTCCAGAAGTGTATCGGCTGCAACCTGCCGAACATCCTGAGGGCCATCGACATCAGGAAACCCCTGGCCAAGATTGATGGCCTTATGCTCCATTGCCAGACGGGACATACGCTCAAAGACGGTCGTTTCCAGTCCCGTAAATATGGAGTTTGTTGGTTTCATCAGGTCTCTCCCTCACATGCCGCGGATCGCATCACGCCAAGCTAACGGCCCGGCTGCATCCTGCAAAGTCTGCAATAGATGCATTTTCTGCGTATTTCCACATAAAGGCACCGGCAATTCAGCTAAAATAGATGAACTGGCTGAACCCATGAGGCTGGTATGCCTGAGAAAACACCAGTAGCACCGCTCGGATTTTTCCGGCAGTGTTGAAGCTGGAGTTCCCGAGTTAATCGGGGTGAGCAAGGCGGCAGGCAATACCTGCGCTACTTGTTAGATATGTTTCTTCGGCATTGGCTACTCGCCTTGCCCGGGCTTTCTTTGGATGAACAACGTCGCCTCTTTTGCCTATAAGGCACGATAGCCGGTTTCCCGGAAAGACAATGGCTTGTCCAGTCAGGTTTCCCTGCCCAAACAGTTCCTCCGTCTTTGACAGACACATCAGCAAAAGCAGGTTGCCCTGCCGGTGCATCAACACCCGTCACCGCGTGATACCCTATATTCCCGGGCCCTTCCCCTCAAACCATGCGGCCACGTTTGAAGTTCGGTTCACCGGACCACCGAAAGCTGCGTTACCTCTTCCGATAGCCCCGCCCAGCCTACGACACACTGACGGTCGCTCCGCCAGCAGCCCGTTACGTAGGCATAGGTTTAGTATGGGCATGGTTTTGAGAGAGGGGGATAAGTTTTTTGAGCAACCCGCCATTCGCGCCGGTGTCATCCCGGCCATCGAGCCGGGATCCATACCCCCTTGTCTCGCTGTTTAACTAAGGCCTTAGCCAATCTCTGATACTGGGGTTATAGGTCCCGGGTCTACGCTGCGCTTCGCCCGGGATGACGGCGGGTGGAAGCTGCAATGGCTAAGATGGTTTCCAAAGCTGGTTAATCCGTCCCATCAAGTTCCGTCGAGAATCACTAAGCTGTTATTTTCAAAGGAAAATTGCTCTACCTCGCAGGGAGGTTATCAGCAAATAGCAAGAGATGTCCCGATCGCAAACTCCCACCTCGCGCATAGCTATTATGTGTGGGGGGACTGGTGTTTTTGGCGGGTTTCGCTTATAAGCGCGTCAAAAGGGAGACAAAAGCCGCTCAAATTTTAGCGGTGTCCTAGCTTGTAAGCTCTTGTCCTTGACCGAAAACACTTGGTTTCACACGGACTTCACAGTGCGTGCCTAGGATTCGCCCCGTATTCAAAAAAGTACCGATAACCCCATTGGAGGTGCTCCTTGCATTCGTCCACGGAGGCGCTCGCGCCCGCAAAGCCCGGCTTTTCAGCCAATACTGTCAAAGTAGAACTGCTTTCTGGTCTTACCGTTGCTCTTGCTCTGGTGCCGGAAGCGGTTGCATTCGCATTTGTTGCAAAGGTTGAGCCGCTTGTTGGTCTCTATGCAGCGTTTATTGTTGGCATCATCACCGCTGTGTTCGGAGGCCGTCCGGGCATGATTTCCGGCGCGACCGGCGCACTTGCTGTTGTGATGGTTTCTCTTGTTGTGCAGCACGGTGTTGAGTACCTGTTTGCCGCTGTTGTGCTGATGGGCATTCTGCAGGTTTTCTTTGGCATTATGCGCTGGGGTAAGTTTATCCGCATGGTGCCGCATCCGGTGATGCTAGGCTTTGTGAACGGTCTTGCGATCGTGATTTTCCTTGCCCAGATGGGTCAGTTCCAGACTGTTGATGCGACAACCGGCGCAACCAGCTGGCTGGCTGGCATGGATATGGCGCTGATGCTTGGCCTTGTGGTTCTGACCATGGCAGTGATCTGGTTCCTGCCAAAGATCACCAACGTCATTCCTGCACCTCTGGCTGGTATTTTGGTGGTTTCTGCTATTGTGATCGGCCTTGGTCTGAATGTGCAGACCGTGGGTGATCTGGCTCCTATCGCCGGTGGCCTGCCTGAGTTTCACATTCCAATGGTTCCGCTGACCATGGAAACTTTCATGATCATCCTGCCATACTCCGTTATTCTGGCAGCGATTGGTCTGATTGAGAGCCTTCTGACGCTGAACCTTGTTGCTGACATGACTGGTACACGTGGCGGTGCTTCCAAAGAGTGTGTGGCACAGGGTGCTGCAAACGTTGTGACCGGCTTCTTCGGCGGCATGGGTGGCTGTGCGATGATCGGTCAGTCCATGATCAACGTGAAGTCCGGTGGTCGTACCCGTCTTGCAGGTATTGCTGCAGCGCTTTTCCTGCTGAGCTTCATTCTGTTCGCTGCTCCGCTGATTGAGCAGATCCCACTGGCTGCGCTGGTTGGTGTGATGTTCATGGTGGTGATCGGCACCTTTGCATGGAACACCTTCAAGATCCTGCACAAGATCCCACGGACCGACGCCATCGTGATTGCGCTGGTGACCGGCGTGACCGTGTACTCTGACCTTGCTGTGGCAGTTGTGGTTGGCGTGATTGTTTCTGCGCTGGCTTATGCGTGGAACGCATCCAAGCGTATTGATGCACAGACAACAACCAACTCTGATGGCTGGAAGATCTACAAGCTGGAAGGCCCGCTGTTCTTCGGTTCTGCGGCTGGTTTCCAGGAAATCTTTGATCCTCAGTCTGATCCGGATGATGTGATTGTCGACTTCATCAACTCCCGCGTGGTGGACCATTCCGGTCTGGCAGCGATTGATGCACTGGCGACCCGTTATGAGCAGGCAGGCAAAACGCTGCATCTGCGTCACCTGTCTCCAGACTGTAAGGACCTGCTGCACAAGGCTGGCAGCATGGTTGAAGTCGCTGTTCTGGAAGATCCGCATTACGGTGTTGCGGTAGACTATGATGCTGAGATGCAAGAGACCAAACCAGCGACCAGCTGATCTTGCTGATACATGTTGAAAAAGAAAAGGCGGAGCTGTTGGCTCCGCCTTTTTTATTGGTCAACTGCGGGTGGACTTAACCGCGCTGACCATGACCGTGACCGTAGCCACCTTTGCGGTCCTTCTGACCTTTGCGCCAATCCTTCTTCATCTTTTTGAAGTCAGCTGATGTGATGACGCCGTCGTTGTTGCGGTCCATGCGTTTCATCATGGTTGCTGTTGGTGCGAAAAACTCTTCCTGAGTGACTTTCAGATCGCCATCAGCATCCAGACGCTGGAAGGAGCGGACGTACATTGGTTCTTTGAACTCAGCGGCAATTGTTCTGAAGCCTGCCAGATCAACCGGTCCGTTTGCGAAGAGCTTGTCGGCTAGTTTGCCCAGTTCTTCAGATGAGATCTTGCCGTTCTTGTCCAGATCCACCTTGGCGAACATTGCGCGCATCATTTCACCGCGCATGCCTTTGCCACCGTGCTTGCCAAAGCCCATCATGCCCTGCTCGCGTGGGCCATCGCCCCAGCTGCCTTTGCCTTGCATGCCGTCGCCCTGCTTGCCATCACGTGGACCTTTCTGCCAGCCATCCTTGCCTGGTTTGCCGTCACGAGGGCCATCGCCCCAGCCGCCTTTACCGCCTTTGCCGTCCTGCATCTTGGCCATGCGGTCGCCCATGCGCTTTTTCATCTTGTCCATGCGCGCGGTCATGCGTTCAGCCTGCGCGAGGAACTCTTCGCGGGTGACCTGACCATCGCCATTGACGTCAAAGCGCTGGAAGATGCGGACGGAGCGGTCTTTGCTGCGCTCAGCTGCACGATCTGCTGCGAAGACTTTCCATTCTTCCAGGGTGATCACGCCGTCGCCAGCGGTGTCTGCTTTTGCAAAGTCAGCTTTGCGCTTGGTTTCAATTTCGGCAGCAGTGACAGAGCCATCTTTGTTTGCATCAAAATTTGTAAAGAACTGGGAAGACATTTTCTTGCCGAAGCCACCACCGAAACCCGGAGCAGCCATGGCAGGAGACAGAGCGGTACCAGCAATGATTGCAGCTACAGAACCAGCCAAAATAGTTTTAAAATTCATCATGTCGTGTTCTCCTAATCATCAAAGCCTAAAACGAGGGGAAGGTTTGTGTGAGTGTGCTTCGATGAACACAACGTAGGAGGCATCTGTCGCAAAACTACACCAGAAAACACGTTGTTTTGTCACAGGATTTACCAGAGTATCGGGTTGTGACAGTTTGATACATTTTTGAGTGCCAAGCCACTTTCGCTGGCTTTGGGATTGCGGCATAAGTTAGGCATCCCATAGTCTATTGTTTCTCACCGCGCATGAGAGGCGGGGCACAAAGCGAGGACGCATGTCTCAAAGTACAGCACATATTCTTATCGTCGACGATCATCGTGATATCCGGGAGAGCCTTGCCCGGTATCTGACGAAGAATAATATGCGTACCACTGTGGCTGAAAGCGCTGCTGCTGCCCGCAAGGTGCTCAAGAACTCTTCCATAGATCTGGTGGTGCTGGACATCATGATGCCGGGTGAAGACGGGCTTTCCCTGTGCCGCCATCTGGTGGAGACCAATCAGGCCCCAGTTATTCTGCTAACCGCCATGGCTGAGGACACGGACCGTGTTGTCGGCCTTGAGATTGGGGCAGATGACTATGTGACCAAGCCTTTCAACCCGCGTGAGCTGCTGGCCCGTATCCGCGCTGTTTTGCGCCGTGCAAGCAGTGTGCCGCGGGAACGTGATCCAATTGAGACTGAAAAACTGGCGTTCAACGGCTGGATGCTGGACACAGCACGCCGTGAGCTCATTGACCCGGAACAGGTTGCTGTGCCGCTGTCTTCCGGTGAGTTCCAATTGTTGCTGGCGTTTTTGAAGCGGCCTCGTGTGGTTCTTTCCCGCGAGCAGCTGCTGGACCTGACCTCAGGCCGTTCTCTGGGCGTGTTTGACCGGTCCATCGACAATCAGGTTTCTCGCTTGCGCCGCAAGATCGAGATTGATCCTAAGAATCCGGAATTGATCAAGACTGTCTGGGGGGGCGGTTACACCTTTACGGGTGAAGTCAAAGAAGTCACCGCATGAAGTTTTTGAAATACCTTATCCCTCGCCGCCTTGCACCTCAGCTGATCCTGCTGCTGCTGGCTGCGCTGATCTTTTCGCAGGTTGTCAGCTTTGTGCTGCTTGGCCGGGAACGTCAGTTCGCACTGGCTAATCTGGCCCGTGACAATGCACTGTGGCGGACGGCCAATGTGGTCAAGCTGCTGGAGGCGACCCCTCCCCGTTTGCAAAAGCAGATTTTGCGTACTGTTTCCAACACACGGACCCGCTTCAGCATAGGTGATACGCCCGTTGTGGCGGATACCGGTGGTGACGAGCGTATGGAAGAGTTGCTTGCCAACTATCTGAAACGCCGGCTGGACCATGACAGGCAGACCCGCGTTGCGGTGGTCTACAATGACCGTGCGCAGCCGGACTTCAAGGATAAGTTTCGTGATAACGGGCGTCCTCCTCCACCGGAAGGACGGGAGCGATCGCCGCATGGCAGTATGCAGGCGATGCATGACCGGCGGGATGACTTCTTCAAGAAGTATCGCTGGTTCTCGCTCAAAGGCGTGCAGCTGTTTGCTGCTATTGAGCTGATGAACGGCAAGTGGCTGAACATCGAGAGCAACTTCCGTCTGCCGAAAGCTTCCATTGTGCCGATCATGCTACCGATCTTTATCATGGCAGCGCTGACCATTCTGATCGTCTGGGTCTCTGTCTATCGCCTGACCAAGCCGCTCAGGACGCTGGAAACTGCGGCTAATGATCTGGGGCGTGGTGCGGATGCCAAACCGCTGAAAGAGGCTGGCCCTGCGGAGGTGCGGGCTGTGACCCGCTCCTTCAATCAGATGCAGGAGCGACTGACACGCTTCATCTCTGACCGGACCCGTATGCTGGCGGCGATCAGTCATGACTTGCGCACACCGATCACCTCTTTGCGGATCCGTGCTGAGTTCATTGAGGATGATGAAGACCGCGAGCGCATGATCGCCACGCTGGATGAAATGCAGGCGATGGTGGAAGAAACGCTTGCCTTTACTCGCGAAGATTCCAAACAGGAAGAACTGCGCTCTGTTGATCTGGGTGGTTTGCTGGAAAGCATCGCCAATGATCAGGAGGACATGGGCAACCATGTGAATGTGGAAGCGCAGAGCCGCGTAGTGCTGAAGTGTCGTCCGATAGCCTTGAAGCGTGCATTCCAGAACCTGATCGGCAATGCGATCCGGTATGGTGAAGAAGCTGAGGTGAGCTTCCGCGTTGATGAAGCTCATGCTGAGATCCGGATCTCTGACAGAGGCCCAGGCATTCCGCAGAACCGGCTAGAAGATGTGTTTGAGCCATTCGTGCGCCTTGAAGAATCCCGCAATGAGGAAACCGGCGGTATCGGGCTTGGCCTTGCGATCACCCGTAGCATCATCCATGCTCAGGGTGGTACCATTCGTCTTGAAAACGGCGAAGAAAAAGGTCTCATTGCTATTGTGAGACTTCCGCTTTAAGGGCTCTGTCCCCCAATACATTGTAAGTGAGATTAAAGCTTCTGTTACTCTAGCAGAACGCTTTGTCTCACATGTCTGCTGGCCGCTTCGTCACTGCTCTGCATAACAACAAAAAGCAGAGCACATGACAGATAAAATCTCCCCCAAACTCTTAGTCCCAGCACTTGATACAGCCTCAAATGCCGGTACTTCCGCCACAACACTGGCACAAGCCGGATACAAAGCCGTTGGGCGTTATTACTCCCGGTACAGCTGGAAACAACTGACCAGATCCGAAGCTTCAGAGCTCTTCACCGCAGATATGGACATCTTTGTAGTCTACGAAGACAACAATGATGCTCCCTCTTATTTCTCAGCTGACATTGGAAACCAGCAAGCGTTGCGGGCGCTTTATCAGGCAGATGCAGTTATCCAACAGCCCCGGCAAACCGGCATCTATTTTGCTGTCGATTATGATGCCTCAAGTTACGACTACACGCATTACATCAGGCCATATCTGAGAGCGATCAACGAGGTGTTTGCCTCCTTTGGTTACCCATATCATGTCGGTATTTATGGCAATGGAATCGTTTGCTCCTGTGCCAAAGATGATGGCCTTGCGAAGCTGACGTGGCTTTCTCAATCAACCGGTTACTATGGCTATCAGGAATACAAAGAGTCTGGTGACTGGAACATCCTGCAAGGTCCCTATGTGACAATTGCCGGTACTCAGTACGATCAGGACACGCTTAATCTAAATCGAGGCTCCTATGGTGGCTTTGGCAGTTTTGCAACTCCCTCCTGCTCCAACTGAGGCGTAAACCACCTCTCCGCCCATCCTTTCATGCGCAGCGTATAACTTCGCTAACCATTGGAACTGATGGGCTTTCACGGCCCTTCTCTCACGTTCGTCATCACTCTGCATAACAATAAGAAGCAGAGAAGCCATGACTGACGATAAAGGCATCAAGACCGAACCTGCCGTTGATACAGCTACAATTGTGGAAGTGCTGGCGAATGCAATCGCCAAGAAAGGGTATAAGGCCGTTGGGCGTTACTACTCCTTTTCCAAATGGAAGCAACTGAAACCAACTGAGGCCCAGCAGCTGATTGCTGCGGGCCTTTCTATCATCACCGTTTACGAGGATAGCAACGACAGGCCCTCGTCCTTCACCGGAGCGACGGGCTCACAGCAGGCACATCAGGCGCTGCATCTTGCGCAGGAGGTGATCAGACAGCCCAAAGGCTCCGGCATCTACTTTGCCGTCGATTACGATGCCTCTTATTACGACTATGTCCACTACATCAAACCCTATTTTCAGGCGATCCAGTCCGTCTTTAAGGAGGCAGGCGATCCTTATCGAATAGGTGTTTATGGGAATGGGTTGGTCAGCGACCATGCACTGAAAGATGGTCTTGTTGAGCTGACGTGGCTCAGTCAATCCACAGGCTTTCGGGATTATGAGAAATTTCGCAAGAGCAGGAAGTGGAACATCCTGCAAGGCGATAGTGTCAAGATCAATGGCACTGACTTTGACAGTGACACGATCAATCTGAGCAATGGAGACTTTGGCGGCTTCACAAACCTTACGCCCAAGGCTGACAGCTAATCTCTGCCAATATAGGGAAGAAGCCTGCGCAGCCTTACAGAACTGCGCAGGTGGTGTTTATCAGGCTGATGCGGCGAACTTCGCCTTGGCTTCAAGGCGGCGTTTATGCAGCACTGGTTCTGTGTAACCGCTTGGCTGGATGCGGCCTTTGAAGACCAGATCACATGCAGCCTGGAAGGCGACGGAGTTGTCAAAGTCAGGCGCCATGTTGTGATAGGCCGGGTCGCCTGCATTCTGCTCATCCACCACAGCAGCCATGCGCTTCATGATCTCCAGCACCTGCTCTTCAGAGCAGACATTGTGGTGCAGCCAGTTGGCGATGTGCTGCGAGGAGATGCGGCAGGTTGCGCGGTCTTCCATCAAAGCCACATTATGGATGTCCGGCACTTTGGAGCAGCCGACACCGTGCTCTACCCAGCGCACAACGTATCCAAGGATGCCTTGCGCGTTGTTCTCAACTTCTGCCTGAATGTCTTCCGGTGTCCAGTTTGGATTGGTGGCAACCGGAATGGACAGGATATCATCCAGCTTTGCAGGTTCACGGGTCGACAGTTCTTCCTGAACGGCTGGTACACAGACCTGATGGTAGTGCATGGCATGCAGGGTTGCTGCGGTTGGCGATGGCACCCATGCGGTGTTAGCGCCCGCTTTTGGATGGCTGATCTTCTGCTCCAGCATGGTGTGCATCAGGTCTGGCATGGCCCACATGCCTTTGCCGATTTGCGCATGCTCACGCAGACCACAGGCAAGGCCGGTGTCTACATTGTGGTTCTCATAAGCGCTGATCCATGTGGCCTGCTTCATGTCCGCCTTGCGGATCATTGGGCCAGCTTCCATGGAGGTGTGGATCTCGTCACCAGTGCGGTCAAGGAAGCCGGTGTTGATGAAGCATACACGAGACTTGGCGGCACGGATGCACTCTTTGAGGTTGACCGTGGTGCGGCGTTCCTCATCCATGATACCCATTTTCAAGGTGTTGCGTGGCAGCTCCAAAACATGTTCCACGCGGCCAAACAGCTCGTCCGCGAAAGCAACTTCTTCCGGGCCGTGCATCTTTGGCTTCACGATGTAAACGGAGCCGGTTACGGAGTTCATGTTGCGGGCAGTTGCACCTTCACGCAGGCCGATATCGTGGATCGCGCAGAGGGAGGTCACCATAGCGTCCATGATGCCTTCAAAGACCTCATTGCCATCCTCATCAAGGATCGCCGGGTTGGTCATGAGATGACCGACGTTCCGCACCAGCATGAGGGAGCGGCCCTTCAGCGCCAGAGCATCGCCCTGCGCATCGGTGTAGTGACGGTCACCATTCAAGGCACGGGTGAAGGTTTTGCCGCCTTTGCTAACTTCTTCTTTCAGGTCGCCATTCATCAGGCCCAGCCAGTTACAGTAGGCCAGTGCTTTGTCTTCACCGTCTACAGCTGCAACAGAGTCTTCGCAGTCCATGATGGTGGAGATGGCAGATTCCAGAATGATATCGCTGATGCCTGCTTTATCAGCTGCACCGATCGGGCTGGAGCGGTCAAACAGTACATCAAAATGCAGGCCGTTTTTCTGCAGCAGGATGGACTTTGGCTCGTCCTTGTTACCAGCATAGCCAACAAACCCGAGTGGGTCCTGCAGGCCTGCCATGTCGCCGTTTTCCAGCGTCAGAGCCAGTGAGCCACCCATAATGGCAAACTCGGTGACGTCAGCCCAGCTGCCCTCATCCAGAGGCAGAGCCTCATCCAGCTTCTTGCGGGCATAGGCGATGACTTCTGCGCCGCGCGCTTCGTCGTATCCGCCTGCCTGAGGGGTGGAGCCCATGGCGTCGGTGCCGTAAAGCGCATCATACAGGGAACCCCAACGCGCATTGGCAGCGTTGAGGGCGTAGCGCGCATTCATGACAGGCACAACGAGCTGAGGACCGGCGATCTCTGCGATTTCCGGGTCGACGTTGGCTGTATCAACGTCGAAGCTTTCACCTTCAGGCAGCAGGTAGCCAAGTTCTTTGAGGAAGGTTTTGTAGGTTTCCAGATCAATCGTGTCCGGGTTGGCTTTGTGCCAGTCGTCGATCTTGGTCTGGATGTCTTCACGGATCTGGAGCAGTTCGCGGTTGCGTGGTGTCAGATCCTTGATGATCTGCGCGAAGCCTTCCCAAAACTGGTCGGATGTCACTCCGGTGCCCGGAAGAGCCTCCTTCTCTACGAAATTGTAGAGTTCCGGTGAAACCTGAAGTGATGCAACACTTACTCTTTGCGACATGGGTCCCCCTCGTTTTGTCATTTTTAGCAGGATATGCCGTCACTTCCTGCCGCTGAGTTTTCCAGACCAGACCCTTGCAAATTCAATCTCAAGTTTCAATGCATCAATTCGTTACCGTACTGCTCAAAACACAGGTGATTGATTGGGTTGGCTGAGATTTCATAGGTAAGGCTTTGATTTTGGTGGTATTTCGGCTGGTTTTGCAAGCAGCTATGGAAGGCTGGTACATACTTGACGAAACCTCTACAGCCCTTGCGGAAAATAGCCTTGCATTTATTTGGGGCAAGGTGAAGTCTGTTTGTACCTTTCCTGCGGGTACTCCCACCCGCCTTTTGACAGTGAGTTTACATGCCTATCCTTAGCTCCCTCTACAGCAGACCGATGCTGCTTCTGGTGTTGACCACTCTCATGTGGAGCGGCAACGCAGTGGCGGGTCAGCTTGCGGTGGGACACGTGTCACCCATGGTGATCGTGTTTTTAAGATGGGCGATTGTGGCCGGGCTGATGAGCATGATTGCTTGGCGTGATCTTGTGGCTTCATGGGCGCAGATCCGCCCTCACCTGATCAGCATTGCCCTGATGGCTGCCTTCGGCTTTTCCGGTTTTAATGGCTTGTTCTATCTGGCTGCTCACAACACCACCGCGGTGAACATGGGTATTTTGCAGGGTTCTATTCCGATGATCGTTGTGGTGGGGGCTTACTTCCTGTTTGGGTCGAAAGTGACGCTGATCCAGTTCATCGGTATTTTGCTGACCTTGCTGGGCGTTTTTGTTGTGGCCAGTCAGGGAAGTCTTGAGGTTCTGTTGAACCTGCACATCAATCCGGGTGACGCTCTGATGCTGGTGGCTGCCGTGTTTTATGCTGGCTATACGCTTGCACTGCGCAACAGACCCAAGGTGCCTGCACTCGCCTTTTTTGCGGTGATGGCGTTTGTTGCGGCTTTGGTTTCCGTGCCGATGCTGGCGATTGAGTACAGTCAGGAGACGCTGGCGTGGCCAACATTCCAAGGCTGGCTGGTTATTCTTTACATCTCCTTCTGTCCGTCCTTCCTCGCACAGATTTTCTATATGCGGGGCGTGGAATTGATTGGGCCAAACCGGGCGGGCGTGTTCGTCAATCTAGTGCCTGTGTTTGCCTCTGTGATGGCGATTATTCTGCTGGGCGAAGTGTTTGCATTCTACAACGGTGCGGCTTTGGCACTGGTGCTGGGTGGCATCTGGATTGCGGAGAAGTTCGCCTGGGAGAAACGGTTCACAAAAGCCAAAGCCTGATCCTCGACAAGAGGATCGTTACAACATAACAGGTGCATTACTCACAGACTGCAAAGTCTACTGTTTTAGTAGACTTTGTTTTTGTGCTAAGTAACGCAAAAGTGTTGTTGTGTCGTGTTCAGCCACCTGTCAGCCAGACATGCACGCCTCGTAACTAAAAGTTCCATCGCGCTCTTTGCCTAAATCCGATTTTTCCGGTGCCTCAAAAGCGCAATTGTACATCCAGAGGTTTGCGTTGGCTGTGTCTACCGGTCTTCCACCTACAGATATTCCTGCCTCCGAGCATGCGGGCATCCCTGCGCGCTTTGCTGGGCTGATTGCTGCGGCCCATCCTGATGGGGGCAAGCTGGTTTCAGCGCGGGCAATCACTGCGCCAACCGAGCATGTGGTGGCAGCGGAACTGCGAGAGTTTTCTGGATTTGACAGCAACTTTGCTCTGGTTGCCAAGCATATGATCGACTTCATCAAGGAAGATCGTGGTGCACCAACCACCAAAATTGCAGCCAGTCTTGCGCTGAAGACCATGTGTCAGACACTGCTCAACCGGATCTCGGTGACCTATCTGCTGACCGGGCGAGCTCCACGCATTGATGAGCTGCGGTTTGTACTGCATGGCAAAGGGCCGTGGGTTGAGGTGTTCTTTGATCCGCGTCTTTCAGAAGAAGATTTTGAGCTGAACCCGGATCAGGGGCCTGCGGAGCTGTTTGCGCTTTCCATCTGCCTTGAGGAGATCATTCAGGTCTTCCACCGCGAGCTAGGGCGGCGGAAAGTGGCACCATCAGTGTTCTATTCCACCGTTGCCATCTCGATCACCTCTCCGTTTCTGGTGCTGCGTCGCCATGGGGCCAAGCCGACTGAGGTGGCCAGCCTCATGCGGGCTTATCTGGCGAGCCTTGGGAAGAAGATCAATGGCGGGGTTGTCTGGCGGCAACGTGAGCATGAAGGGCGGATAGAATATGCGCCCCGACGCAAGGCGTGCTGCCTGAAGTATGTTCTCCCCTCCAAACCGCATTTGTGCTCAACATGCTCGCGCAGCACTGAGACCACGTTCTTTGATGAGGTCGAAGGCCCGGTGGGCGGCCATTCCTTGCCGGATGGCCGCTAGACCCAGCTTACTTCGTTGCGGTTTGCTTGCCGATATCCGGCAGTGTCACAATACGGTTTCCGCGCAGATCACTTGCACAGATGATAAAGCCCTGCTCTTCCATATGGGTGAGCAGCCAACGGGCGCGGCCCGGTGATCGGGTGCCGTAGGCTTTTGCAATCTCCAGATCTTCCGGGCATGGCTCATCTGCGAACGCGGCTTTTGCCAGCAGAAGGTATACACCGCGCATTTCTTCAGGCAGCTGTCCTGCAATCACTTCTGCCTGCTGCCAATCCCCTTCCTCGACTTCCTTCTTATCGACACCTGCGCGGGCCACGGAAAGGAGTTTGCGGAACTTGGCGAGATCCTGCGACTTTAAGCGCTCAATACGGCAACGGACCTGGAAGTCCTGATAGAGCTGGGAAACTGGCGCGAAAGCAGCTTCAGGGTCTTCGAGGATTTTGCCGATGATTTCCTGATATTGCTGGTTCTTCTCTTCCAGATTGAAGAGATCTTCTGGCTCGGCTTCAACCACTTCCTTATGCTGCGCCTGCATGTTGCTGGCAGCGGTTTGGGAGAGCTGCAACATCACATCCTTTGCGGAAGGCGCAGCCACGCGGTTGTTGTGCAGCACCGGATCGTTTTCTGTCGCTGTGAAGATCAGTTCAGCCGCTGTTTCAACGGGCTGGTTCGGCATTGGCATCAGCTTTGGAGAACCACCACGGCTGCCGGTGACAACTTCACCGATCACCACTTTTTGCGGTCGGCGGGTCATGGCAGGGCCGAGGGAGATGAACTGTCCACGTTCCAAATTTCGGAACTGTTCTGCCTGACGGCGGTCCATACCTAACAAATCAGATGCGCGGGCCATGTCGATATCGAGGAAGGTACGACCCATCAGGAAGTTGGAGGCTTCCGCAGCCACGTTCTTGGCCAACTTCGCCAGACGCTGGGTTGCGATGATGCCTGCCAGACCACGCTTACGGCCACGACACATGAGGTTGGTCATGGCCATCAGGGACAGGCGGCGTGCTTCTTCTCCGTAATCACCTGACGCAGAAGGCGCGAAGAGCTGCGCTTCATCCACCACGACGAGGACAGGATACCAGTACTGGCGATCGGAATCGAACAGGCCGTTCATGAAAGCAGCGGCGGCTTTGAGCTGTTTGTCCGGCTCCAGATGTTCCAGATTAAGCACTACAGAGATGCGGTGCTGGCGCACGCGGGCCGCGATCATGGTGAGTTCGCGATCGTTCATGGTCGCTTCAATCACCACATGCCCGAACTCATCAGCCAGCGATACGAAATCCCCTTCCGGGTCGATCACAACCTGCTGAACCCAAGGCGCGCTCTGTTCCATAAGGCGACGCAGCAAGTGCGATTTACCCGATCCGGAGTTCCCCTGGACGAGCAGTCGCGTGGCAAGCAATTCTTCAAGATCGACAACACTGGAGGTACCATGGGGGGTGACACCCATTTCGATGCTGACCGTCATTCAAAATCTCTTGTTGTGCCGTTTCAAGGCAGTGATTAACCGTGGTTCCGGCAATATCGGAGTGCTGGGAGGCGCACCAAAATCCATGATTCTTGCGGAAATAGCAAAGCCCGCAGTAGCGTTCTTTTGCTTTCCCACAAGTGGTCGGTGCGGCCATCAGACCAGCGCAATATTGGCAGTAAAGTCCTGAGAGCCAATGCCACATCTGAAGGATGGAGGCAATTGGATATGCCCGATTTCCAAGGGGCAACCCGCCCTGCTCTGTCAAATGCCCATATATTGACCAGTTTGCACAGTAGTTTCAGTTGAGTTGAGATGCTAAGGGCGGCATTATGTAGTTCAACATAGTTCGGGTGCATTCGGGGGGACAGCCTGCGCATGAGAATAGAGACCTACGCGGAAAAAGTGGCTGATGGCGTGATCCATGTTTTGGGAATTGCCTTTGGCGCAGCTGCTACCACTGCCTTTGTGATGGTTTTGTGGGCGGCTGACGACTATGCCCGCCAGATCAGCATTTACGTTTACACAGCCACACTGCTGGCCATGCTGATCTGTTCTGCGACCTACAACATCCTTGAAAAAGACAACAAGCTGGGTCTGCTCCGCCGCCTGGACCACTCTGCGATTTACTTCCTGATTGCAGGGACTTACACGCCGCTGTGCCTGATGGTGCTGGGTGGGTGGCTTGGTATCTCCATGCTGATAGGTA
Organism: Pseudovibrio sp. FO-BEG1; assembly: GCF_000236645.1. NCBI lineage: Bacteria > Pseudomonadati > Pseudomonadota > Alphaproteobacteria > Hyphomicrobiales > Stappiaceae > Pseudovibrio > Pseudovibrio sp. FO-BEG1. The sequence continues at coordinate 2,538,809 of NC_016642.1, read as the reverse complement.
TCTGGGTCTGCGCCATTGCGGGAGCCGCCATCAAGATCCTGCATATGCGGCAGTTGGATAAGCTTGCGGTGCCGATCTATCTGGCGATGGGCTGGGTTGGCTTCTTTGCTGTTGTGCCGATTTACAACGAGCTTTCCGTTGCAGGCTTTACGCTGCTGGTGACCGGTGGTGGTCTCTACACTGTTGGGACGCTGTTTTACATTTGGAAGAACCTGCCATTCCAGAACGCCATCTGGCATGGTTTCGTGCTTTCAGCTGCGGCCTGTCACTTTGCCATGATCATGGTGGATGTGGCCCTGCCCGGACTGGCTTAACACCCAGTGATCCTTTGCGGGAGGGGCCATGCCCCTTCCCTGTCTGCTGGTTCAGACACTTCCCTCCGTCTCCACCACCAGCACACGCGCTTCGCCTTGCGGATGGGCGACATGTTCGGTGCCGATAGCGGCAAAAAAGATATCTCCCGGCTGCATCATTGCAGAGAGTTCTTCTCCCTCTTGCCGGTACTTCATCTCAACTGTACCATCCAGAACCACGAAGACCTCTTCCCCATCATTGATATGCCATTTGTATGGTTTATCGGTCCAATGCAGGCGCGTTGTAATGCCGTTCATGTTGGCGATGAGCTGTGCACTCCACGCCTTGTCTGCCGTAAAGTCAGAGCCTCTGATAATTGTCGCCATTGCGCCTTCCCCTCTCAACACCACTCAGAAAGTTGGAGTGATCCTATTGATTTTAAGGGTTTAATATTTAACAGTGTAGTTTCAAATTCCGCCAATGTGACCTAGCTTTCTGCCAGAAGCCCTGGGTTTGCGTAGATCCCAGCTGTGTTTCAGCATTGGTATTTTTCATAATGATATTTCATTTTCCCGGAGTTCTTCATGACAGATACTGCCCCGAACCTTGTTCCGGTCTTTGACGGCCACAACGATACGCTCCTCTCACTGGAGCGCCGGTCTCAGACGCCGAAGGAACGCAGTTTCTTTGAGGAGGCCAGCTACGATCACATTGATCTTCCGCGCGCGCGTAAAGGCGGGTTTGCCGGTGGTTTGTTTGCCATGTTCACCCCATCTGTCAGAGCCAAGCCGAAGGAAGGTGAAGAGGTCGACTTTAAGAGCCCTGAACACTTCAAAACGGTGCCGCAGAAGGATGCGCTGGACTATACGCTGAAGCTTTTGGATATCGCCGAAGACCTTGAAGCCAAGGGCGACGGTGCGGTGAAGATCTGCCGGTCTACCGGTGCTATCAAAGAGGCTATGGATGCAGATCAACTGGCCATGGTGCTTCATGTTGAAGGGGCTGAGTGCATCGATAAGGACTTTGAGGCTCTTGAGCTGCTTTACGAGCGTGGGCTTCGCTCTATTGGTCCTATGTGGAGCCGTGAGACGATATTCGGTTACGGCGTGCCGATGGAGTTTGAGCATAGCCCAGACATTGGTCCAGGCCTGACTGAAGTTGGCAAGGAGCTGGTGCGTCAGTGTAATCAGCGCGGCATTCAGCTGGACGTTTCTCACCTGAACGAAAAAGGCTTCTGGGATCTGGCGAAGATCACTGACAAGCCTATCGTGGCGAGCCACTCTAACGTGTTCAAGATCTGTCCGATGAGCCGTAACCTGACAGACAAGCAGCTGGATGCGATTGCGGAATCCAAAGGTCTGGTGGGGATCAACTTCGCCGTATTCTTCCTGCGTCCTGACGGTCAGCTCAATCCTGATATGCCACTGGATGTGATCCTGCGCCATGCGGACTATCTGATCAACAAACTGGGCGAAGACGGGGTTGCTCTTGGCTCTGATTATGACGGCTGTCTGGTTGCCAAGGACATTAAGGATGTGGCTGGCCTGCCCAACCTGATCAACACATTCCGTAAGGCTGATTTTGGTGAAGAGCTCATCGCCAAGATTGCTCACAAGAACTGGATCAGTGTGCTGGAGCGCGCTGGGATTTAAGCAAAACTCATAGTGGATGGCCTTTCTGACAAGCATGCGCTTAGATTGGCCATCCGGTGAGCGGTTTTAGTTCCTTCAGCACAAAGTTACTTTCCATAGCTTTGATGCCAGGCAAGCGCCGCAGAGTATTCATGGAGAACTCTGCATAAGCGTCCAGGTCCTCACAGACAACCTGAAGCACGAAGTCCACTCCGCCGCCGACAGAATAGCAGGCGATGACCTGCTCAAGCTTCAGCACTGCTTCTTCAAACTCGACGGCTTGTTCCACATTGTGTGCATCAATCTGGATGGTGACAATGACAAGCACACCAAAGCCGAGGGTTCGGCGATCCAACCGAGCTGAGTAGTCGCTGATCACCCCTTCCTGTTCCAGCCGTCTGACACGCCTCCAGCACGGCGATGTGGACATACCAACCTTTTCGGCGAGCTCTGTGTTGGAGAGACGCCCTTCCTTCTGAAGAACCCGCAGGATCTTCTTATCTGCGGCATCTAATTGAACAGCTTGCTTTTGCATTTCGCTCTTCGCCAACAACATTCCCCATTTCAGGTAAACCCTACCCAATTAGGCGCCAGTACTGGTAGACTCTACCCACTTGAAACTCATTACCGGTCAAAATAGATCAGATCGCCTCTGCTCGTCCAGATACTATCCTCTGAACAGGAGGTAGTATGTTTATGAGTCAAATCGAAAAGCAGCCATTGCGAGGTGAGCAGGATTTGCGGCTGGCTGTTGTGGTAGATCCAGATTTGCCAGTTGGCTTACTTGCCAACACTGTAGGTGCCATATCTATCGGGATCGGAACTGAGAATGCAGGACTTGGTGGTGTCACTCTCACAGACGGTGATGGTGCGTCTTTCAAGAGCAGTGCAGATCGGCCTGTCCCCATTCTACAGGCCAATAGTGATCAGATGCGCGTCGTCCTGGAGAAGTCTGCTGCACGCCTTGATCAGATGACACTGGTTGTCTTTCCTGCCTTTGCAAGATCCATTCATACATTCGCGGACTATGAAGCGCTGGTACCGACACAGGCCCTTAAGAGCGAGAAGATCGATGGGATAGGGCTTTGCGGTCCCAGCAAACTAGTGCGCTCTCTGGTGGGGTCTTTGAAGCTGCTGAGGTAGTCCTCAGAGCATCAAAGCAAAAAACCCCGGCGCATAACACCGGGGTTTTCTCATTTCAGAAGATCTGATTGCCTGGCTTATGCTGGCTTCAGAGCCGCCGCTGCAAGCAGTTCTTTGGTGTAGTCTTCTTTCGGGCTGGAGAAGATCTCTTCTGCCAATCCCTTTTCAACCACTTCACCTTTCTGCATCACCATCACGGTATCGGACATGGCGCGAACCACTGCCAGATCGTGTGAGATGAAGAGATAGGTCAGACCATGTTCTTTCTGCAGGTTACGCAGCAGCTCCACCACCTGCTTCTGTACGGTACGGTCCAACGCGGAGGTTGGTTCGTCCAGCACAACAAGCTTCGGATTAAGGATCATGGTGCGTGCAATCGCAATACGCTGACGCTGACCACCAGAGAACTCGTGTGGATAGCGGTTGCGCATTGCCGGATCCATAGACACTTCTTCAAGCGCCTGGATCGCCCGCTGATCACGCTCTTTCGCTGAGAGCTGAGGCTCATGCACCAGCAGACCTTCGGTGATGATCTGGCCCACGGTCATACGTGGAGACAGAGAACCGAATGGATCCTGGAAGATCAGCTGCATTTCTTTACGAAGCGGCTGCATCTTCTTTTTGGTTGCACCGGTGATGTCGTTACCGAGGTAAACCACACGACCACCTGCGGTTGGCAGAAGCTGAAGGACTGCACGGCCCAGAGTGGACTTACCGGAACCGGATTCACCCACGATGCCGAGGGTCTGGCCTTCACGCACTTCCATGGAAATGTCGTTTACAGCGCGCAGAACGTGGTTTGGCTTGAGGAAACCTGTTTCGGTTTCAAACTCAACCCGCACGTCCTTTGCATCCAGAACAATCGGGTTGCTGTCAGGTACAACAGCTTTAGAACCGGTTGGCTCTGCGTCCAACAGCATCTTGGTGTAGTCGTGTTGCGGGTTACCAAAGATCTCTTTGGTGTTGCCCTCTTCAACTACTTCACCAGACTTCATCACGTACACACGGTCAGAGATGCGCTCAACGATACCCAGATCGTGGGTGATGAACACAACTGCCATGCCGAGGCGTTTTTGAAGATCTGCCATCAGCTCAAGGATCTGAGCCTGCGTGGTCACGTCGAGCGCAGTGGTTGGCTCATCCGCGATCAGGATGTCCGGATCGTTTGCGAGCGCCATTGCGATCATGACACGCTGACGCTGACCGCCAGACATCTCGTAAGGGTATGCTTTCACCTTACGAGCTGGCTCAGGGATGCCAACGAGTTCGAGCAGTTCAACCGCGCGTTTCTTCGCAGTTGCCCAGGTGTACTCACCGTGCTCAACCATTGGCTCACAGAGCTGACGCTCGATGGTGTAAAGCGGATCCAGAGACGTCATCGGCTCCTGGAAGATCATGGTGACTTTCGCACCACGGATCTTGTTGAGCTTGCGAATGGAAGAGCCGAGGATGTTGTTGCCACGGTAACGGACTTCACCATGAGTGATACCGTTGCCTGCCAACAGACCCATGGCTGCCATCATGGTCTGGGATTTACCAGAACCAGACTCACCCACAATTGCGACTGTCTCGCCGGCATCCACGTGGATGTTCACGCCTTTAACCGCGTGAACCATGCCGGTGTTGGTTTCGAAATCGACTTTCAGGTTGTCGATTTCGAGAACAGTGTTTTCGTTAATCTTGCTCATTCTGCCCTCTTATCGATCCTTAGGGTCAAGCGCATCGCGCAGACCGTCGCCGATGAAGTTCAGCGCGAACAATGTGGAGGTGAGGAAGATTGCCGGGAACACCAGCATCCATGCTGCACCTTGCAGGTTACGCGCACCTTCGGAGATCAACACACCCCAAGAGGTCATTGGTTCCTGAACACCAAGGCCCAGGAAGGACAGGAAGCTTTCCAGCAGGATCACTTTTGGTACCAGCAGGGTCATGTAAACAACCACTGGGCCAAGAGTGTTTGGAATGATGTGACGCTTCAGAATACCGCCACCTTCAACACCCATAGCTTCTGCTGCCTGAACGTATTCCTGACGTTTGATGGACAGGGTCTGGCCGCGAACAATACGCGCCATATCCAGCCATTCCACCGCGCCCACGGCAATGAACATCAAGATGAAGTTACGTCCAAAGAACACAACAAGCATGATCACGAAGAAGATGAATGGCAGTGAGTAAAGGATGTCTACCACACGCATCATCACCAGATCGACTTTGCCGCCGAAGTAACCGGAAGCTGCACCCCAGAATACGCCGATGCTGATCGCAACGAAGGTTGCCAGCAGACCGATGGTCAGGGACACACGACCTGCAATCAACGTACGGGTGAGCATGTCACGACCGTTTGCATCGGTGCCGAAGTAGAAGTGCATGTACTGAATATCAGCAGTTACAGTTGCGCTCTTCTTGTCAGCGGAGATGTTGGTGATTGCTGCACTTTCGAACAGGTCAGAGCGGTCAAAGTAACGTGCGTACCGTTCATCCAGTTTACGGCGGGATGTTACGGTTGCAGTCACCTTGCCATCGGTCAGCTCATAGCTTTCGACGGTCATACGAGCACGCTTTACGATCTTCTCAAAAGCTGGCTGGATCTCATCCTGTTTCGGATAGGCTTCCAGGCTCGCAGGTGTCTTCACGTAGTCGCGATAAACCTGATCATATGGGTGCGGAGACAACATTGGGCCAATAATGGACAGCAGTGTGATCACTGCCAGCACGATCAAAGAGGTCACTGCTGCTTTGTTTGCGAGAAGACGATCACGGGCGTCATCCCACAGCGAGCGGCCCATTTTTGGGGCTTCTGTCAGCTGGTCGGAGGTAACACTCATAAACTACGTCCTCAGTCAAAACGCACGCGAGGATCAAGCATTGCGTAAAGCAGATCCACGATGAGGTTGAAGATAATGACGAAACAGGCGACGACCACAACAGTACCCATAACGAGTGTGTAGTCACGGTTCAGAGCGCCCTGTACGAAGTAACGTCCAATGCCCGGAATGCCGAAGATGGTTTCGATCACCACGGAACCAGTCAGCAGAGCTGCAGCTGCAGGGCCGAGGTAGGAAACAACCGGCAGGATCGCGCCACGCAGAGCGTGAACGACAACGACGGTGTATCCGGACAGGCCATAGGCGCGTGCAGTACGGACGTGGTTGGAACGCAGTGCTTCGATCATGGAACCACGGGTCAGGCGTGCAACAACAGCAATCTGCGGAAGAGCCAGTGTTACGACAGGCAGAACCATGTTGACGAAGGCGCCCCCGCCCCAGCCCCCAACAGGAAGCCAGCCATAATGAACACCCAGTATGAGTGTCAGAATTGGTGCCACAACAAAGTTCGGGATGGTCACCCCGAGTGTCGCAACGGCCATCACAGAGTAGTCGACGCCTTTATTCTGGCGCAGTGCTGCGATAACCCCCAAAAACCCACCAACAGCCAAGGCAAGAGCCAGTGCGGAAAGACCGAGCTGCATGGAGATTGGAAGACTTTGGGCGAAAAGTTCATTGATCGAGAAATCTCGGAAGAAGAAACTTGGACCAAAATCACCGGACAATACGCTCTTGAGATAAATGAGGTACTGTTCCCAAAGAGGTTTGTCCAAATTGTAAATCTTGTTCAGGTTCTCCATGACCTTTGCTTCCAGTGGACGTTCCAGATCGAACGGACCACCTGGCGCTACGCGCATAAGGAAGAAGGAAATGGTAATGATCAAGAACAAGGTCGGTATCGCGCTGAGCAATCTGCTCAGGACATAGCGTAACATGGGCCTTGCTTCTCCAGTTGTTTATCGTTTTTATTTACCGATAGTTCACAAAAATGCCAGCCATGAGCTATCCTGCATGACTGGCATTTTCTGTCGCGTTAAAGATTACTTGTTAATCTTGACGAAGCGGCTTGGATGCACGTCCAACAGGTTGGATTCGAAACCAGAAACCTTATCGGAAACAAGGTTCTTGGAGCCGTAGTACATCAAAGGCAGGAATGGCAGGTCACGCATGAAGATAGTTTCAGCTTTCTTCAGGATTTCTGCGCGCTTTTCAAGGTCAACAGTTACTGCTGCTTCGTCCATGAGTGCATCGTACTCAGGGTTTTCGTAGCGAGCGTAGTTGAAGCCGGTGTTGTCGCTTTCAGTCATGAACAGGAAGTTCTGTGGGTCGGAGTAGTCACCGATCCAACCTGCACGAGCAACGTCGAAATCACCACGGTCACGCAGGTGTGCGTAGTGGGTCTTGGTGTCAGTGTTCAGCATGGACACTTCAACGCCAAGAGGCTTCCACATGTCTGCGATCGCAACAGCAGTGTTCTTGTGGTTCTCAGAGGTGTTGTAACGGATTTCAACCTTCAGAGGGTTGCTCTCGTTGTAACCTTTGGACTCAAGAATTTTCTTAGCTTCTTCTTCACGGTCGAGCAGATCAGTTTCTGCCCAGGAAGAGTATGCTGGGTCGCCGTAGTTGTCGATTCCTGGAGGCACGAGGGAGTATGCAGCAACCATGGTGCCGCCCCAGATGTCTTCTGCCAGGAACTCACGGTCGATTGCCATGGACAGAGCCTGACGTACATCAGGGTCTTTCATAGCTTCGGATTCGTGGTTCAGCGCGTAGTAGTAGGTGCCCAGGTAAGGCGCTACTTTGAACTGGTCGCCCAGCTCGCTACGGATGAACTCGATCTGCTCCAGTGGAGCGTCGTTGTTGGTGTCCAGTTCGCCAGCCTGGAAGCGACGAAGAGCTGCACCACGGTCTTCAGTTGGGTAGAACTTAACTTTGTCCAGAGCAACGTTTGCTGCATCATGGAAGTGTGGGTTCTTAACTGCGGTCACTGCATCGTTAGGAACGAAGCTGGACAGTACGAATGCGCCGTTGGTTACGATGTTTTCTGGCTTAACGAAGTCAGAACCATACTTTTCAACGGATGCAGGGTGTACTGGGAGACCGGACTGGTGCGCCAGAAGCTGGATGAAGTAAGGTGTTGGAGCGTGCAGCTTGATTTCAAGGGTTTTGTCATCAATTGCTTTAACGCCGAGCTTCTCACCTTCCATGTCGCCTTTGTTAACGGCTTCGGAATTCAGGATTGGGTAGAGAACGTTTGCGTATTTCGCACCGGTCATTGGGTTCATGATGCGGCGCAGAGAGTAAACGAAGTCACCAGCAAGAACTGGGTCGCCGTTTGACCATTTCGCGTCGTCACGCATCTTGAATGTGTATGTCAGACCATCGTCAGAAACAGTCCAGCTTGCCGCCGCGCCAGGGATGATTTCGCCCTTCGCGTTGTAAGCAACAAGACCTTCGTAAAGATCACGCAGGATGTGAGCTTCGTAGGTAGTAGATGTCTTATGCTGGTCAAGAGTTTCCGGGTCAGCGGAGTTACCACGGTTGTAAACGGTTTCAGCCGCAGCAGATAGCGAAGTAGCAGCTACAAGAGCTGCAGCTAGCGCTGACATACGAATGGACTTGATCATACAGATCTCCCCTCTCCTCAAGTTACATTCCGCCAGATTTGGAGACTGGCAGTTCGCAGCAACATTTCACTGTTGCGTTATTATAGCAAGTGTCGAGGGATCAAAATTTCCTCGCAATCGGAGATTATTTTAATCTCTTATTTGAATAATAAACGTTTATGGAAGTATTATTTCTAAACTTAGCTCAAATGCGAACTTTTATTTCAAGTTCCGTTGCTGAATCTTTTCCAATCGCGTCACTATGACGCTCGAGGTTTGTCGCCCCCATTTTTTCACAGGCGTGGCAAAAAACTTTAACCTCGGCTCATTTGTGGTAGAGCACTACCAACAAATCTACTCCTAGCGTTGAAATGCGCTGCTTCAGGAATCTGGAAAGACTGGCTTAATGGCACCACCGCTTCTTCATGTGCGAGACATACACCTTAACTTTGGGACGACCCCTCTTCTTTCGGGTGCAGAGCTGCAAGTCGGGGAAGGCGAGCGGATCTGCTTAGTTGGTCGGAACGGGTCTGGCAAGTCGACACTGCTGAAAATTGCCGCCGGGCTCACAGAGCCGGATAAGGGGGAGTACTTTTTGCAGCCAGGGAGGACAATTCGCTACCTGCCGCAAGAGCCTGACCTTTCGGGGTACCCAACCGTGCTTGCCTACGCTGAAGGTGGACTGGCGCCGGGCGATGATCAATACCGGGCAAAATACTTATTGGAGATTTTGGGCCTGACCGGGGATGAAGATCCGGCGACGCTTTCTGGTGGTGAGGCAAAACGGGCTGCGATTGCGCGCGCGTTGGCGCCGGAGCCGGACATTTTGCTGCTGGACGAGCCGACCAACCATCTGGACCTTCCCGTGATTGAATGGCTGGAATCTGAGCTGAAGCAGATGAAGTCTGCCATTGTTCTGATCTCACACGACCGTCGTTTTCTGGAAAACCTGTCTCGCGTAACCTACTGGATCGACAGGGGGATCTCCCGCCGGATGGACCAGGGGTTTGCCAAGTTTGAAGAGTGGCGGGACAAGGTTTTTGAAGAGGAAGAAAAAGAGCAATCCAGGCTGAACGAGAAGATCCGGCAGGAAGAGCATTGGATGGTTTATGGCGTGACGGCGCGTCGTAAGCGGAACATGCGCCGGGTGCGGGAGTTGGCTGAGCTGCGTCAGAAGCGCAAGGAGCATAAAGGCCCGCAGGGCACCGTGAAGATGGCGGCCACTGAGGGGGATATCTCCGGCAAGCTGGTTTCTGAAGCCAAGGGCATCGGCAAGACCTACGAAGAGCGCCCGATCGTCAAGAACTTCTCCACCCGCATTTTGCGCGGAGACCGGATTGGCTTTGTGGGGCCAAACGGTGCTGGCAAGACCACCTTGCTCAAAATGCTGACCGGCGAGCTGGCTCCAGATACGGGCACTGTGCGCCTTGGCGCCAACCTGCAGATGATCACGCTGGACCAGAAGCGCGAGAAGCTTGACCCGAATGACACGCTCGTCAACGCCATGACAGGTGGTAGCGGGGACATGGTTATTCTGGGCGACACCTCCAAGCATGTCATGAGTTATCTCAAGGACTTCCTGTTCAAGCCGGAACAAGCGCGCACCCCTGTGCGTGTGCTTTCGGGCGGGGAACGGGGACGCCTGTTGCTGGCGCGTGCGCTGGCTGCGCCTTCCAACCTGATGGTGCTCGATGAGCCGACCAACGATCTGGATCTTGAAACGCTGGACCTGCTGCAGGAGCTGATTTCTGATTATCCCGGCACTGTTCTGCTGGTGAGCCACGACCGTGACTTCCTTGATCGCATTTGTACCAGCGTGATCACTATGGAAGATGAGAGCGGCAACTGGGGTGAGTATGCGGGCGGTTACACCGACATGGTGCGCCAGCGCGGTGAAGGGGTGCAGGCGCGTAAAGCGGCCAAAGCCGACAAGCCGGCAAAGGAGGATAAGTCCCCTGCTCCAGCTGCTGCGAAGAAGGAGGATAAGAAGTCTGGCCTCAACTTCACGCAGGCGCACCGTCTGAAAGCCATTCCGGGTGAGATGGAAAAGCTGGAAGCGAAAATTGCCAAGGCTCAGAAGGAGTTAGAAGACCCGAACCTGTTTTCCGCCAATCCGGATCGTTTTCATAAAGTGACGAACGCGATTGGGAAGTTTCAGGAAGAGCTTGGCGCGCTGGAAGAAGAGTGGCTGGAGCTGGAGATGCTGGCCGACGAGGGTTAACCCTCTCTTATCACTAGAGTATTTCAAGAGGCTTCGGAGCGATCCGGAGCCTTTTTTGCTTTGCGTTGTTTTGTGCGTTCATTTGCGTTCTTCAGGGATATTCTGCGTTCTTCCCGAAACGGTCACGTAGTACCCGATCAGACCTTATCCCCCTGCACGGGCTTACTCGTCGTGGTCAATCAGGTGCGTTCCATGGGTGATAGCGCTGCTGGCGCGGATGGCCGCTGCGATGAAAACCACTTCGGCGAGCTCTGCATCGGTGGCACCACAGACCTTGGCGTTCTCGCGGTGGATCTCGATGCAATACGGGCATTGGGTGGTAAGAGCGGCGGCGAGGGAAATGAGCTGCTTGTTCTTTTTGGAAATCGCGCCGTCAGACATGGCCTCCGCGTTGAAGGCGATAAACATCTTCCATGATTTCCCGGTGGCCAAAGAATTGAACTTCTTCAGCTTGCGCATATTGTCCATGGAGAACATTGGCATGGGCGACCTTCCGGTTGGCTCAGGTGTTTCCCGGCAATTAAAACAGGCTGCGCTTAATAACTGCCGATGAAACCCGTTCAGCTTTAATCAGGATCAGATGGGTCGCCTTCACTCTTTATTTCGATAGTGGCCGCAGGCGCTGGTTTGCGGTGGGCGGTCCCGCTGTTCAATCTTTCTTGCGCGGCTGTCTGAACTTCAGGAATTTTCCGACAATGATTGCGGTGAGCACGACCATGTAGAACTGTCCTGCCAGCCCAACAATCATGGCGGCTTTTCGGGCGATGGGCGTTAAGGGCACGATGTCGCCGTAGCCGATGGTCATCAGGGTGATGAAGGCGGCGTACATGAGCGCTTCTTCCTGCGAGCGGGTCTCTATGTTTTCAATGGGCAGGCCTTTGAAGGAGCCCGGGTGCATGTGCTCTATTAGTATAAAGAGAAAGAACGAGACCATGCCGATGGAGATGTAGCCACTAAGCACGCCCAGAACGACACGGTAGTTCTCTTCCTGCGTGACCAGCATTTCGTCAATCAGCACAATGGCGACCACCGCATGAAAGGCAAAGTAGATAGCGATCTGCGGAACCAGCGGGTCAATTGTCGGGAAGATGGGCGTATCCAGAAACGCCAGCACCAACGAGCAGCCCAGCAGAACAGCCACCAGCCGGAAGAACTGCGTCTTCTTGAGGGTGATCAGCATGCCGGTGGCGATGTTGAAGATGTAAAACGCGCTGAACACGTGGGCTTCCAGCGTCTGTCCCGGCAGGATCAATGACCCGAACATGAGCATCATCTGGCTGAAGAGAAATACCTCAACCCGATGATTAAACAGATCCTTCAACCGCTTCGACCGCACCGGTAGCCCCAGTTTCTTTGATATTTACGGTCAATTTTTGCAAATGACTGCTAAAAAATGGGAAATCCTGAGGGTTGGTTGGCCCATGGTTTTTGGGAGGTCGTGGTGTATTGAGAGGAGCAGAACCACGCATTTCGCCAGTGTCATGACACCCTAGCGCTCTCCTCCCTCCAATGCCATCTCCCTAGCGGCATCATCCGCGCGCGCTCCTCAGACATCACCTCCCCAGCAACATCATCCACTCACCCTCTTCTATCGTCATCCCGGCCCCCGAGCCGGGACCTAGGGCCACAAACACAAACGCTGCTTGAACACCAACCGATGCTGCACTCACATTGAAGAGCGTGGGAACGCAATAAAGCAGAGAGGCTCCACCGTGCCACCCTGGGTCCCGCATCGCGCTGCGCTTGTGCGGGATGACGGCTGGGGGGGGAACGCGCAATCGCATCACCTCACCACAACGCCATGACGTCGCCAACCATCTCCGCTCCAACGCAACTTCCCCACGACATCACCTCTCCACTGACATCATCCACGCGCCCTCCTCTGACGTCATCCCGGCCCCCGAGCCGGGACCTAGGGCCGCAAACACAGACGCTGCCTGATCACCAACTGATACCGAACTCACATTGGAAATTATGGGAACGCAATAAAGCAGAGAGGCTCTGCCATGCCACCCTAGGTCCTGCATCGCGCTACGCTTGTGCGGGACCTAGGGGGAGAACCGCAAACACATCACCTCAGCACTACGCGATAGTATTGCCAGTCAACAACGCTCTGGCGCCCCCTCCCCACCGACGTCATCCCGGCCTCCGAGCCGGGATCCAGTATTGCAAACAAAGTGATAATTGAAACATCGATCTATTTCTTATTGCTCAACGTTTGGTAAAACTCAGCGATATCAGGATCGAGGTCTAGGTCCGTAATTTTATGAATTAGCTTGATGCCCTTATCCATTATCAAGCCATCTTCATCCGCATAGAATCTTTGCCTTAACTCATACAGATATCGGCTCTCAGGGATTTTGAAATTCTGCTTAGACTTATTTACAGTCGAGAACAGAGCATGAGCGACGAGATCAGCAATCTGCAACAGGCTCTCGTCTTTTTTAGCCACTGCACTTAACTTATCTGGATCGATAGCCTTCAAAAATTTAGCATTTTCATGAAGCGGCTTTCTTTGACATACCCGAACAAAGTTCTTTAGCTTTTCATATTCAAAGTTGCCTTCTTCAAAGACAATCTGAACATTTTCACTCGAAATGCCATGCTCTATGAGTGCTTCACCAACTCGTTCCAACAAGTACTTGCAGCATTTATTATAGAACTTATGTGCCTTTGCTTCGATGCTATCCGTATACCCCTTCAAAGTAGGTTTATATGATAGAACGCCGAAACATTGGACACCTAACTCAGAAACTTTACGCGCAAAATAGACCTTCCTTTGATGATTTAAGTCGCGACAATGCAGTTCTTTGACTTGTAGCTCAGTCTTGATACGCTCAAGTTCTTCGCGGATTTGATTGATGCGAGAACAGGGAATAAGAGCCGCTCCTAGAGACATATAAGGAGATGCTCCGTGGCCTGCTCCATCCGCTGAACGAACTTTCTCGATGCCGGCTTCTCCACTCTCATCAACGACAAGAAGAAACTTCGTCACGCTATGCTCCAATATACAATCAAAGAAACTTATTACTAAAAATTACCAGTATAAAGTGTAGGCGCAATATGACACTTTGGCTTGCAAGATATCAGACCAGAAGTGCTATCAGCTTGACCAACTTCATCATGGATCCCGGCTCGGGGGCCGGGATGACACCGGAGGGAGGTTGTTGCTTTGCCAATCTCCAGTTGAAATAGTCCCCGCCTTCCACCAATCCACACCCTTGGCAGAAGTGCCGATTTGACAAGTTGGGTGTTTCATTCCACATTCATGTGTGAGGCGTCGAAACCTCAATACAAGCGGTAACCGCTCCCGTAACTAGCGGATTTTTTGTGCCTTTTTTCTGGAAGTGCGCAAACCCTTTGCTATGAGCGGGAGGACGGTGAATACAACACTTCCTTCGGGAAGGAATAAGCCTGCCTGCCTTGTATCAGGTTTCGAACCTCCCGCTCGCCAGTGGGTCGTCGAAAGCTAGACTGACGCGCGGATCTTCAACTGCCAGATACAAGAGGCATTGAAATGACCAGTTCCGCCTGCGCATGTCGCGCCACAAATACTTTCCAAAATGAAATTGACGAAGTGATCGTCGCTGCATCTGATTTGCAGAACCTTGCCTATATGCAACAGCTGTTGCTGAGCGAGCGGATGCAGGACAGCTGTGAGCGGGATGCTTTGTTCACTTTGCACTATGCCTTCCGCGACCGGCTGGAAGCGCTTCAAAAAAGCTGCGGACATATTTTTGAGGCGTACTCCTCCTCGAACGCTGTCAGCAGTTTTCAGGAGTACGCCCGGGAGCAGGTCGCTCATCCGCAGCCCAAAAGCACAACAGTGCCGTTTCCAGACAAAGCCGGTTCCTGACGCTCTCAGGCAATCGGCTTTTTTAGTGATCATGCGATCATCGTGATGGGCTGACCATCGCGCAGGTCTCGTGCAGGATCACTGTGCTTGAGCGTTTGATACACACGTGTCACACGCTTTGGTGCCTGAGGTGAAACGCACTTACACCCCGCATCTCGCCAAGGGTGCCCTGCTGGTCTGCGGTGCTGTTGTGGCATTCGCAGGCCAGCATCTGTTGATGCTGCATGTGGGATGCAAACATAGCAAGATTTGCAAAGCCCGTGGATGAGGCATGGCCTAGGGTGGTGGGGCTTTTTCCTTCCCAAGCGAGCTGTGCCTTTTATGTATTACTGTTTGTTTTCGCCGTGTATTTTCATTAGTCCAGCCCCAAAAACTGCCTGTGCTTTTACAGGGAATGCTGTAGGTTTTCATCAGGCATGGGAGGCTGGTTATGCGGCATGAGGCTTTGCAGAAGAATATCTATACGCAGCGGATCAACCGGGCGATGGATTATATTGAGCGCAACATCTGCGAGGAGCTTTCTCTTGCGCAGATTGCGGATGCGGCCTGTTTTTCTCCCTATCACTTTCACCGCATTTTCCGGGCTATGACCGGGGAGACGGTAAACCAGTTCACCAGTCGCCTGCGGGTTGAAAAGGCGGCGCGGCGGCTGAAGCAGAACCCATCGATCTCCATTACGGATGCGGCGCTGGATATGGGCTTTGCCTCCCCTTCCACCTTTGCGCGCTCGTTTCAGGCGCGGTTTGGCATGCCTGCCAGCCAATGGCGGCGGGATGCAACGGCCTCGGTTGAGGCGCGGGCCAATGAGACCATGTTTTTGGAGCGGCCCCGGTCTGGTTTGGTGGCCGACAAGGTGGAAGTGGGCAAGCTGGAGCCGCGCACGGTGGCTTATGTGCGGCGCACCGGCAACTTTCAGGAACGGCCTGAGATTTTTGGCGAGGCGTTTGGCACGCTGATGGCGTGGGCCGGGCCGCGGGGGCTGGCGCATGGGGCGGAGATGATGTGTCTGTTTCACGATGATCCGCAGGTGACGGATGCGGAGCTGATGCGCTTCAGCTCCTGCCTGACTTTGCGCGGGCCAGCGGATGTGGAAGGTGAAGTGGGCAAGATGGTGGTTGGCGGCGGGCGTTATGCCTGCGGGCACTTCGTGATCACCCATGATCAGTCGCAGGCGGCGTGGGAATATATGTTCGGCGACTGGTTGCCTCTAAGCGGCTATGAGCCGGAGAACATCCCCTGCTTCCAGCTGTACCCTTCCATGACCGGTGAGATGGGGCCACATGAAGTGGTGATCTGCATTCCGGTGCGGCCGCTTTCGTAAGCCGGTTGTACGCAAGTTGCGCCTGCGGTTTATCGCGGGGTTAAGATGCGTGGCCTTAGGTTCCGGTGGTGTTGGCTGGTTCGCGAGAGGTTCATGGTCTTCGGCTGGATATTCAGGCGCCTGTTGTTCTATCGCCTCCTGACCCTGTGCAGGATGTGGGGCTTCTACCTGTCCCTGCTGCTATGGGCGCGCAAGGGGCTGTATCTGGGGTTGCTGGCTGGCGTGCTGATGACGGCACTGACGTTTGCTTATGCTATCGGGATCTACTGGGTTACGAGTTGGGTCTACAGCCAGTCAGAGGGCTATCTGCTAGCCGAGATGAGCTGCTGGCTGCTGTGGTTTCCGCTGGTGTGGATGGCCGCACTGGACACGCAGCTTTACATGGTCTGCCTGCGCACACCGAACCAGAGGGTGCTCGGCAACCTGCTTTCCACCTGGGCCTATGAGGAGAAGTTTCTGGCGCATCTGGACATGGTGCGCGAGAAGGCTGGGCGGTGAAACCTTCGTGCCTTAGTCGAGAATTTAAGCACAACTCAAGATTGTTTATTGGTGCTGCCGCTGATAATCATTACGCGCAAATGCACCCTTTGGGGGCAGTTGGATTGACACCCGTCACAGATACAAAAGGATGCTGAAGGGCAGTGCTAGTGGGCTGCAATGATCAGCTTTGATATTGGCACATGGAAGCAAAGCAAGAAATGAATAAGTGGGAAACAAGGTTACAATATGCGAGTATCATAGGTATCATTTTCATACCACCTTGCGCCTACGTGGTTGCCCAATACCTTTTAGTCATCTCACCTGATCCAATGCCGTTTATTGAACAATATGCTTTTATATTTTTTGCCTTGTGGTTTTTCTTTATGACCGTAGCTATTCCAATAGTTTCCGCAAAGTGTAACTTTCGAAAAATTTATGACTTTGACAATAAATCAATAATAACAGCCGCTATTGCTTCTATTATTGGATTTCTATTTCCATTTTATTATGGCGGTTACTACCCACTCAATAAACATATATTAGATGATCCCACCATATTTAATTATATAGTTATTTACGTGGTTCACGCAGTTACTGGAGGGAGCATTTCATTGGCTGTTTTTAGTCTTTTTAGCTTTAAACAGAACCATGAGTAACTAATGTAATTTGATACATACACAGATCTGCGACTAACCAAAGATCTTATCGATATCGTCTTGTGAAAGCAGTTTCCAGGTGCCCTCTTCGACGCCGTCCAGGGTGAGGCCGCCGAGCTGGGCGCGGTGGAGGGTTGTGACGTGGTTGCCGGTGGCGGCGAACATGCGGCGGACCTGGTGGTAACGGCCTTCGTGGAGGGTGAGGCGCGCTGAGGTTTCACTCAGGACTTCCAGTTCTGCTGGTTTGAGCGGATTGGTCTCGTTTTCTAGCATCATTTCACCGGAGGCAAACAGGTCGCCTTCGCCGCCAGTCATCGGCCGGTCGAGTTCAACCTCGTAGATCTTTGCAACATCTGCCTTGGGCGAGATGATCCGGTGCAGGAGCTTGCCGTCATCGGTGAACAGCAGCAGGCCGGTGGTGTCCTTGTCCAGTCTGCCGACGAAGGACAGAGCGGGCTTGCGGACACGGTAGCGATCCGGCAGCAGGTCGAAAACCAGCCGCCCGCGATCTTTCATGGAACAGGTATAGCCGAGGGGCTTGTTGAGCAGGATGACGGAGCCTTCTGGCGGATCCAATGGCTCGTCATCAAACAGGATTTCATCATGAGGCAGCTTGCTGTCGGCTTTGATCGCGTTCCCGTCTTTGTCGGTGACCCAACCATTGCGGATGGCAGCCTGCATTTCTTTGCGGCTGCCGTATCCCAGATTTGCCAATAGCTTCACAAGTCTCATGCTCGTTTCACCCTTTAAAGACGATTTATGCAAGATCATCAGGCTGTGCGCTGCACTCCTGATTGAATTCTGGATCCCCGATCAAGTCGGGGATGACGAGACTGCGTGGAGCATTCTTGAGTTAAAGCTCATCTCAAACATCCACGCAGATCAACTTTCACCGCCTTACTTATTTGCCTTGATGGCCCGGATGACTTTGTAGCCGCCCTGATCTGCCATGATCTCGTAGGACGCGAAGACTTTGTCCAGCGTTGCTTCGTATGGCAAATGGCGGTTGGCGACCAGCCAGAGGTGGCCGGACGGGCGTAGGGCTTTGGCTGCGGCTTTGATGAAGCCCTGTCCGATGTCGGCACGGTCCTGCTTGCCACCTGCGTGGAATGGCGGGTTCATGACGATGAAGTCATACGCGCGGTTGAGGCCCTTGGTGACGTCCTGCCAGATAAAGTCGACGGCGACTTCGCCTGTCTTGCCCTTCAGGTTGGTTTCAGCCAGATCCAGCGCGCGCTTTTCAGCTTCATACAGATCCACCGCTTTGACCTTGTTCACCTTGACCACTTCAGAGGTCAGGTAGCCGAAGCCAGCGCCCAGATCAGCGCCGCGGCCCGGCAAGCGGTCCGGCAGAGTTTTGACCAGAAGCTGGGAGGCTTTGTCGATGTGGTCCCATGCGAAGACACCCGGACGGCTCATGAAACGGCCATCGAGGATTTCACGTGGGGCATCCAACTGGCTCCATTCGTCCAGCAGTTGCTGGTTGATGGTGTCTGCTGAGACTTCCGCCCAGAACACACGGCATTTGTTTTTAGAAAGCTTGCCAGCGTTGCCTGCCAGTTTGGTCAGGTCGCTTTCTGCTGTCTTTGCGCCTTCGGTGTTGGAGACGGCGGCGATGACGATACCGCCCTCACCTGCACTTTTGACGGCCTGCGCCATGAGAGCACGGGCCTCATCACGCTGGCGTGGAGGCAGAACCATAACCAGCGGATAAGTACCGGAGGCGTCTGGTGTGACAGTGAAGCCTGCACGTTCCAGATTGTCTTTGTCTGCAGCGAACGTCTGCTGGCAGACCACGCGGGATTTGTCCATGGCATTCATGGCAAAGCCCATGCGGGCGCGCAGGAACAGAGCCTTCTGGTCTGCACTGCCATCTTCAAAGAAGTCGAGACTGCCGTTTTCAAAAGGCAGAAGAAGCGTATCGAGAGCCGGGTCTTTCATGAGACTGATCTGCCTTTAAGAGGTGTGCACGATTTCGCGGGTTTCGCGGAAGCTGATGTCAGGGTTCTTTTCGCCCACATAGCTTACTTCCCAAGCGTTCTTGAAGAGGTAAACAGGCTTGTCGTCACGGTCCAGCGCCACATGTGCGCGGTTGGTCTCAAGGAACTTGTCCAGCTTGAGCGGGTCTGTGCACTCTGCCCAGCGGGCGGTGTTGTACATGACTGGCTCAAAGCCGATTTCTGTCTGGTATTCTGCTTTCAGGCGATCCACCACAACGTCCAGCTGGAGCACGCCGACCACGCCGACGATCCAGTTGGTGCCGATGGCTGGTTTGAAAATCTGCACCAGACCTTCTTCTGCCAGATCTTCCAGACCTCGGCGCATCTGTTTGACGCGCATGGTATCTGTCAGGCGCACGCGGCGCAGGATTTCCGGCGCGAACGCCGGCAGACCGGTGACGTGGATTTCTTCACCCTCAGAGAGCGTATCACCCACACGCAGCTGGCCGTGGTTTGGCACGCCGATCACGTCGCCCGGATAGGCTTTTTCCGCGATTTCACGCTCTTCAGCAAAGAAGAAGATTGGTGCGGATACGGTGATTGGCTTGCCTGCACGCACGTGCTTGAGCTTCATGCCGCGCTTAAAGGTGCCAGAGCACAGGCGCACAAACGCGATGCGGTCGCGGTGTTTCGGGTCCATATTCGCCTGAACCTTGAACACAAAGCCTGTGACTTTGTTCTCTTCCGGCACAATGGTACGGCCACCGGTAGCTGGCTGAGAGTGCGGAGACGGCGCGTGGGCTGCGATAAAGTCGAGGATCTGGTCGATACCGTAATCACGCAGAGCGGAACCGAAGAAGACGGGTGTCAGGTGACCTTCCAGGAAGCTTTCCTGATCGAACTCAGAGTAGCCTGCGCCACCGAGTTCCACGTTTTCTTCTAGCTCATCACGGATGTTGTCGAACAGTTCACCCACCAGCTCAGGGTCTTCGAGGCCCTTCACGTCTTTGATGGTGTCGAGCGGACCGCCGCGGCCCTCAGTAGAGGTGAAGAAGCGGTTGCCGATGTGATCGTAAACGCCGAAGAAGTCAGAGCCCATGCCCACTGGCCAGCTCATCGGGGTGACGTCCAGCGCCAGCGCTTCCTGAATCTCGTCGAGGATTTCCAGTGCGTGACGGCCTTCACGGTCGATCTTGTTGACGAAGGTGATGATCGGAATATCGCGCAGGCGGCAAACTTCAAAGAGCTTGCGGGTCTGGCTCTCGATACCTTTTGCAGCATCGATAACCATGATTGCAGCGTCCACCGCTGTCAGCGTACGGTAGGTGTCTTCAGAGAAGTCTTCGTGGCCCGGTGTATCCAGCAAGTTATAGATGATGCCGTTACGCTCGAAGGTCATCACGGAACTTGAAACGGAGATACCGCGTTCCTGCTCAATCTTCATCCAGTCAGAACGGGCACGACGGCGTTCACCACGGGCGCGGACCTGACCCGCAGCACGGATCGCGCCACCACCCAGAAGCAGCTTCTCGGTGAGTGTGGTTTTACCCGCATCCGGGTGAGAAATAATCGCGAAGGTGCGGCGTGCCTCATAGGCCTGTGTGCCTGCTGTGCTCATAGAGCCTCCTTTTGCAGGCAAACCCCTGCATGATCTTTTAAAGCAGATTTGAGGGTATCCATCTGACGCGCAGGTCTGAGTGTCCTTTCCGGCAAACTCCGGTCCGAAAATTCCCGGAGCTTTTGAAGGACATCGTGCAGGCGCAAAATCTGCTGAAACTTTTGTCGGATTGGGTCTTACAGAATGTGCCTGCGCAATGCCAGCCCTTCCCTGAACTTTTTCCGCAAGGCATGGCTGCCCTGCAAGCTGTGCGACCATTCCGGTAAGTTCTCCGGCCACGACCCCTTCATCGCATAAATGCGCCCTAAGAACCCGGTGGCACAGTTTAACCTCTCGCGGAGGATTGTGAGAGTAAGCTGAGATACGTCTGGATAACTTGTTTTTGTAGCATGTCGCGCAGGAGGGGCACACGTGAGTAAAAACAGAAACGCACAACCTGAAAGACCTGAAGAAAATATTGCTTTGACCTCTGCATCCTCAAAGTTTCCTCCCATAACCATTGCTTTACCTGCCGGGACAGCCGCAGGTGATTTTTCTTATGTGGTCTATGGCAAGCACGAGGATGGCTGGGTCTACTGGGATTCGCAAAGCAAGAGCTACCACTCCTTTAATGCAATAAAGAACGGTTTTTGCACAGCCTGTGTCAACACCCCCGATATCTCCGGCTCATCTTCGGTAACTATCAACCTTCCGTATAGCCAGCCGCTGCCCAAAGGCGTTCTGGTGATGTTTCATGGTAAAACCAAAGGTATATCCGTTACAGGCAATGAACCGGCCATGCCTTCCCCGACCACGAATTCAGGTGAAAGGTTCGGACTGTTTGAAATCAACTATGTGGCGGATCAATTAGATATCGATATAACAAACATCGATCAGCTGAGTTTGCCGTTTACGGTGGAGAGCAGCCCGGCTCCCTTCCCTCTCAGCAACGTGGGCATCCCGCTCACTCAAGAGGAACTGATCAAGCGCTTTAAGGGCACGTTCAAGCCGTCATCTGAGTTTCATCAATGCCTTGATGTCACAAACAAACAGCTGATTGCGCCACAGGATCTGTTAAGCCCCAAAACTGCTCCCGATGCCTTATCATACGCGGCCCCTGCCTTACAGACACCATCCTCCCCAAATGCATTTGAGAACAAATCCTATTTCTACACAGTAGCAGAAACATCCCACACCGGTGAAACCCCGGTGTCTCCTCCTGTGTTTGGCGGGTTCCTTCTCGATAAAAAAGGACAGGCAAACGCCTATGCCATTTCAATTGGCTGGCAACAAAGCGGCAAGCCTGCTGCCTATCATTCACGCAACTCCTGTGCCACAGGACTAAAAATTTACCGTGCGGAAGTGCCAGCTGTCAGAACGGGAGACCCTGTTCCCGCTGCTCCTGCGAACCTCTCGGATTATAAACTCCTGAAAAGCATAAGTATTGCAGACTGGAATAAACAACCCGGATTTACCTACAAGGACGACAGCGTTCACTACGAAAACCCGTTTAAGCACCCGCATGTAAATGACTTTAGCTTTAACTCCCTTTCAAACTGGTTTGATCAGCCACTCGTGGACTTCTTCACAAACTATGAGACAGAGACTTTTGTTCTTTATCAGTTTCCTCAGTTAAACGGATCTCCTCACGGAACGCTATGGACAGGACACGTCAACTGCGTATCGCCGAACAAGGGACAGGCAATCACCGACCAAAAGTATGTAGATGAAAAAACAGGAAGCAAGATATCGCAGCGACCTGGCAATGGGGAGATGGTAGCCGGAAATATATGGTACTTCAACTTGTTGGAAATGCCGTTGACCCCAATAACTACAGCAATTCTCAGCTTTCTAAGGCTTCCGGATTAAAGAAAGGAGAGTTTCAGGGAACCGTATTGAACATCTACTTCCCTTATTTCTACGAGAATGCCGGACCTCTTCACATACTCCCGGAGCCTCCGATTTTTAAAAAGCAGTTTGCAGGAGGGTCGTTGCCACCAGCACCTGAAAAACTGCAAAACTCAGGTTATTCACCCAGTGAAATGGTGTTTGGCTGTAGTGGCACCTTTGCCTTTTTGACTGACCCTGATGCGCTTGCACAGGCAAATGGCGGATTGCTGGCCTCCAGAGCACTTGCCAACATTCAGAACATTATTGTCTCTGCACTGAATCGCGGTATCGCGAAAGCGCATGTTTATGCAGTAGGCCCTCAGCAATATACAACTCACTATGCATTCTCAAAGAAACCGGTGGCGCTGCAAACAAGTCCGGCGGACAAGTGCGTTCCTGCGGGAACTTACACCTACTATCTGGCTGGTGTGCTCAATGACGGCTCCGTAACGGCCCTTTCTGTGCCTCAAACCATTGTTCTGCACAAAGCAGCTCAGGTCGAGCTGAGTTGGTTGCCACACCCAAAGGCCCTTTACAAGGCCACTCGCATTTACAGGCAGTCTCAACTCGGTTTCTTCGTTTTGGTTGGCGAAGTGGTCAACACAGGCCAACCGCTGACCCATCCGTTTGTGGATACAGATGATGTCAAACAGGTGGCCCCACATGAGTTTTACCCCGGAATGGGTTCATCTGATGTGGCACACTGTAATGAATACTCAGGCTTCCTCCACCGCAACTGGAGCAGAGACAATCCGAACGGAGTCAGTATAAACAGTTTGGTCTATGGCTTTCCCTATGACGATCAGGGCAGTTTTTCAACTAACATCGACTATCGCAATAACCTGCCGACGCAGATTACCGTGACCATCAAGGGCTAAGTATGTATCTCAGGGCGCTGGATGCCCACTAGGCAAGCCCCGAAAACAGGCAGAAACAGTGACTGACACCCCGCCCCAGATCTGTGCGGCGATAGTGTCTGCGTGCAAAACGGGTGAGCTTTCGGAGGAGATCCATCATTCCATCGCCAACCTGTCAGAGCGGTCGGACCAGATGCAGGATGCGATGCAGGCATTTTTGAGCCAGGTTCGGGCGGGGTAAGTTAGTTCGATCTCTATCGAAACATCGCTTAAGTGAAGTGGGTTAGAGCTTGAGGTGGGTTTTCCATCTCAAGCTTCAGGAGCGTATCGTGCTGCTCAACTATCTTTACTCAGAGTTTTATGAGGAACAGGTGTTCCTTGATCTGCTTGGTCTTTCTTCATCCGACTGGCAGAGCCTGCTGGAGCGACGGGTGATGCCTGCTGCCTCCTATCTTTTCACCAACAGCTCGCTATGTGTTTCCTTCTTCGGGCAGTATCAGGAACGGGAGCTTTATCGCTTTCACCTGAAGAGCCATCGGCGCTGGTTTGAGGATCTGCAATGCTTTGGCCTGACGCAGGAGCAAGCGGCTAAGGCATTCTTCTTCTCCCGTTTCCGCAGTGCCAAGGAGGCGTTTCTTGCCGGAGAGCTGGGCGCGCGCCTGCACGCACTGCATCCTGATGTGATGGCTGCTTTTGATGGCGATCTGGAAGAGCGCACCTGGGGCCATTTTCTCAACGGCACCTATGGTATCTGCACCCGTGACGGTCAGCCGGACACGATCTTCCAGAAACAGGCTGGCGTGCGGTTTATTGAGAAAATGACAGAGGCTCAGCCTCACCAGTTCTCAAAGGAGCACCTTGGGTTACTGCGGCAGACCGTGGACTTTCTGGACGCCGTCGAATCCGACTTCGCCCCGCATGAGGTAAGTCAGTCATCGAGACAGCGCTGTATCATCGATGTGCGGGAGCGATATTTGGCGGAGCGGGTTGCGGCTTAGTTTCCCTCGCAGGTGGTTTTCTCAAGCAGGTGGGCCCAGACGTTCTTTGGAACGGCGATTGAGAATTTGTTTTGGGCGGAGGCGACCATGATGCCGGTGAGTTTGAGTTGGCCGTTTTCTTCCACCATGACGGGGCCGCCTGAGCCGCCATAGTTGGTGTCGCAGCTGGTGAGCCAGAGGTTGCCGCGGTCTTTGTAGAGCTTGCAGTTTTTATCTGCGGCGAGCAGGAACGGGCGGTCTCTGGCGTATCCGGCGCTGGTAAGGTCAAGGTTCTGCGTCACTTCCGGCGCTTTGCTGATGACCGGCATTGGCGGCACATCCAGCGGTTTGGAGAGGATGATCACACCCACATCAGTTGCGGCGTGTTTCAGGGTCGGGCGGTTGGTGAAGGCGTAGCCATCCAGCAGATGGGTGCAGGCGGCGGTGGTGTGGGCGATAAACTTATCTCGGCGCACGCCTGCTACGAAATTGATCTTGGACGGCACATGAGCTTTGCCGGTGCGCGCGTTGTAAAGGCAATGGGCGGCGGTGATGACCATACGGTCGGAGATCAGGGTGCCAGAGCACATGGAACGGGAGCGGAACCCGGCGACGTTGACGCGGCCAATGGCGTTCCACGGCTTATCCCAGCTGTCGATGATCTCGCGGTTATCTTCTCCGATGATGCCGGGGAAGAACTTTTCCGATTTGCTAGATTTATCCTGAGCCAGAGACGGGCCAGCGCTCAGGCCCACCATGAGAAGTGCAGCGCTGAGCACGCATTTGGAGAGAGCATTCAAAAGCATATGCAGATCCTGCTGAGCCGGTACCGGCGAAAACATCCCTGCATTTATAGGCGGCTTGCGAGCATTCGCCCAGAGCTAATTGGTGCCTGCAGTTTGCCTGTTACTCGGCTTTGGCTTTCGCGTCAGCGCGGGCCTGCGCGATGACCGGCAGATCCATGTTGCCGTCCTGGAACTTGAAGTTGAACTGGATGCGGCTGATCTTCCACGTGCCGCCTTCATGCACCAGTGCGATGTTGTAGGTACCATAGACCACCCAAAGATCACCACCCTCTGCACCATCTATGAAATGAGTGGCGGTGGCGTGGACTTTCACGTTGGCTTTTTGCTCTTTGGATTCAATGAGCGGATTGCCGATCTGGTGGTGGGTCTGGTCGAAACCGGGCAGCAGCTCTTTCCAGGCTGTTGTGATTTCGGCTGGTGTCAAATCCACGGGTTCCCCTGCACCGAAGGAGGAGTAATCCAGATGCACGCGGCTGGTCATGACACCTTCGACGGACTCCCAATTTCGGTCGTCGACATCAATGAAGAAACGACTTACGCGATTTTGGATTGGCCCAATAGTGTCCATCTACATGCTCCCAGCTGGTCAGGGCATCCTATGATGCTCTAACTGTTCGTTTTCGCGCGTATCCATAAGCCGAAATCTGGTGTGCGTTTCAGGGATAAGCCCGAGTTCGTCTCCAAAGAGTACCATAGCCGCAGGCAGACTAGCGCATTTGCCTGCACTACATACCTAAGGAATATAACGGTTACGTAGCGGAATGAGGACCTTCTTCCGGTTCTATGGTTTTCAGAGGGATAATTCCCCGCCGCATTTCCGCCACAAATAGTGACGGATTACTGATCTTTGGGCCGGTGGATCAGGCGCGTGGCGATGGTTTTGCTGTGGGCCTGCTCGCTGCTCATGGTCTGGGTCATGGCTTCCAGCGCCGCCTCAGCCCATTCTGCCTCGTTCTGTTTGACCGACCAGATCTCATTAGGCAAGAAGGACAGCATCTTGTTGTCATCGAAGGTGGCCAGGCGCAGCTGAGGTGGAATATGACCCAGCTTTTCGCGCAGAACGGCCAATGCGCCTTCCAGAACAGGCAGAGAGGACACCATCAGGTTCTGCGGGGCTTTGCCGAGCTTCTCCCAGAGCTGCAGCATCATCTGCTCGCCATCCTGTGTGCGGTTGCGGGCAGATTGCAGGGTCCAGTCTTTCTCCGCATTTTGCGGCATGACTTCCAGATAGCCGCGGGTACGCTCGGTGATGGTTGGCTGATTGCTGCCGCCGATGAGGAAGTAGACCGGCTCTCCGTCTGCGTGCTTGGCAATGGCGGCGGCGAGATCTTTAGCGCCCTCAAAGTTGCTGGAGGTGATGATGGGCGCATCGGTGTTGCCGTAGTCACGATCCAGAAACACCATTGGCTTGGAAATGGTTTTGACCAGATGTTGCTGGCTGCCAGAGGTGGAGGACACAACAAACAGGCCATCCACATTGCGCTGAACAAGACCGCTGGCCAGTTCCTTTTCCGTCTCCTCATCAGAGTTGGAACAGCTGATGATGAGCTGGTAACCGGTTTCGCGGCAGCGGTGTTCCAGTTCTTCGGAAAGCTTGGCGAAGAACGGGTTGGCGAGGCGTGGTATGATCAGGCCGAAGGTGTTGGTGCGTTTCAGCTTGAGACTGCGGGCTGTCAGGTCGAATTTGACACCATGCTCTTCCACATACTCACGAATGCGGGCTTGGGTGGCTTTACTGATGCGGTACTTTTCCGCCTTGCCGCCCAGCACCAATCGCACTGTGGTGATGGAGACGCCCAGCGCCTTTGCAATTTCATCTGGCTTTTTGGCCATTGCGTGCTTTCTCGCCCTGATTTTTGTAGGTACGCTTAACTGTCGAGTGGTAGTCAGCCTTCCTCAAATTGCCAAGCAGAATATGGCAGGTGCGGGGTGGTGTCCGTGGATATCCCGCAGCTTTTGCGTGAGTTTGAGCACCACGGGATGCTCAAACTCTGTTTTGCTGGGATTAAAGCAGATCTTTCGCAGAGCCTGCGATTTTGACGTTGATGCCCTGCGTGAGCGCCTGAGCCACGAAGGCCTGCAGCACATCCTGCAGTTTATCTTCCGGCACATAAGCCACGGTGATGTGGTTGGACTGGTGCCCTGCCATCAGATCATCACGGCCCACACCGTCCAGTGTGCAATTCATCAGTGGCCACTCATAGGTGGTTGCCTTGCGGCGACGTTCAAACTCATCTTCCGGCAGCTCGACCGCATGGCCGGTGCCAATGTGCATGATGACCTGCGTGCCCTCATAATGCGCGCGGGCCCAGAGGAACGCCCCTGCCTTACACTGGCCTGCGATACTGGAACCGCCTTTCGGGAAGTACATGGCCGGCTGGCGATAGCCTGTTGCGCCTGCAAGGCCGCCTTTGAGATGCTCAAACGGTACGGAGCCGGAGATTTCGAAGTCCCAATAGAAGGTACCTTCATACTCGCTGCCCCAGCGCACATCATGTAGTGTGGTTTCAGCAGGCAGGCCCATGGCATCCAGCAGGCGCCACATCATGGTCTGCGGAATGGCGGTTCCCATGTCTACTTCGTTGATACATGGGATGGGCTTGCCTTCCCAGATGATGGAGCCGTCTTCATCGGGGATCGGGAAGCGCTCAGTGGACCCAATGGCGCCTTCAGCAAAGTCAGAGGCTGCACAACTGTCTTTCAGGCCCTGCTGGTACTGGACGCCAACAGCAGACAGGCCAAAGCGGGTGGTGAAGCGAGCCATGGCGATCATCATGGCGCATTGTTCCAGCACCTGCTCGCGGGTGAGTTCGGTCGCATCATCGCTGCCGAACATAAAGGTCATGCCACGGTCCTCATAGAACTTCAGGCAGTCTTCACGCAGGGACTGAGGCACCCTCTCCATTTCCACCAGAAGAGCGGACTGGGAGAGGCTTTCCAGCGGCATACCGATGTCTGTGAGGGCTTTGACCGGGAAGTAGCCGTTCATCATGCCCATGCAGAAGGTATCGAACAGGCCAAGGATCGCTTTGTTCTTGAGGATGTACTCGCCAACCTGCTGACCGGCCTGCCCTGCTGGTGTCTGCAGGACGGCATGGTTTACAGGAACGTCCTGAAGGTATGAAGTGTCGTGGGAGAGCTTGCCGTCTTTGAGCCATGAGGCCAGACCGGATTTGAAGAAGTCATCTTCAAAGGTCTGGGACCAAAGGCGAGAATAATTCACTCCCAAGCTGGTGAGAGAGCCAGCCATACAGAGCATGCCCACCAAGCCCGGCCATGTGCCGTCAAAGTTGGCGAGCAGCAGGATCGGGCCTTTGTGCTTGGCAAGGGATGGCGCAATGTGGTGCGAGTATTGCCATGCGGTGAGCAGCACGATGAGCGGGGCTTCCGGGATCGATCTTCGCAAACAGCTCAGAGCCTTCTTTTTGCGAGGAGATGAAACCGTGACCGCGCGCTGCATCATATTCATGGGCACGCTTCATCTTGAAGCCTTGCGCGATCAGCTCTTTTCCAACCGCTGCGCATAGTCTTCATAGGTGGGCCAACAGGTGACGTTGGCACTTTCGCGAAGATCTGCGTTGGTGACGACAAGAATTTCCTTGTCCGCTACGGAGATAGGCGCTGGGGCCTGAGGCAGGTTGAGCACGTGGTGTCCTCCTGAACTTGTTTTGATATTTAAATTGCTTTTTCCATGAGCGCCTTGTGGTGCTGATGGTTGTCGTAAAGATTGAGGTAGACCTGATATTTGGCGGCGTGGAACTGAGCGGTGCTGCTTTCTGGCTTGATGAGCCCGCCAACACGCACCAGCTTTGCGCTGGCCGATGGAATGTCCTTGAAGTCACCACAGGCCACAGCACCCAGAATGGCAGCGCCCAGCGTGACGGCATCTTCTTCTTCCGCCAGCTGAATTTCCCGCCCTGTGATGTTGGCGTACTCCCTGAGCCAGAGCGGGTTCTTGGTGGCCCCGCCACACATGAACAGCTTGGTGATGCTGTGCCCGGCCTTGGTCATTTCCTCGATGATATGGCGCGTGCCGTAGGCAATGGCCTGAAGCGTTGCCAGATAGAGGCGGGCCAGAGCATCCCGGCCTGTTTCCAGTGTCAGGCCAGAGACAACGCCCTTTGCATGTGGGTTGGCGCGTGGTGAGCGATTGCCGTGATGATCAGAGAGCACATGAAGGTCACGGGTTGGATTTGCTTCCCGCTCCTCCAGATCCTGCACCCAGCTGTTGAGGAGTGCGATCTCGTGCAGGCCCTGCTTCGCCGCTTCTGCTTTGAGTTCGTCATAGGCATCAGACTGCTGGATAGTCCATTCCACCAGAGAACCAGCAGCACTCTGCCCGCCCTCGCCCAGCCAGTACCCCGGCAACATGGCGCCCCAGTATGGGCCCCAAACGCCCGGCACCATGACTGGTTTCTCGTTGACAATCATATGGCAGTTGGAGGTGCCGCTGATGATGGCAAGCCCGCCATCCGGCTCCGCTCCGATGAGCGCCAAACCGCCTGCGTGGGCATCAATGATGCCAGAAGCAACCGGTGTGCCTACGTTTAGACCAAGGTCTTTTGCGGCTTGGTCTGACAGTCCGCCAGCAGACGCTCCCAGATCCAGCACTTTTTGCGGCACCTTTTCCGGTAGATCCTGCAGGCCGACCGCTTGCAACATGTCTTCAGCAAAGCGGCCTTCGTGGGCCAGATAGTTCCACTTGCAGGTCAGAGTACAGGTGCTGGCTACATCTGCACTTGTTGCCCGCCAGACCAGATAGTCTGCCAGATCAAAGAAACGTACGGTGCGCTCATAGCGGTCCGGATAGTGGTTCTTGAGCCAGAGGATTTTGGGCAGTTCCATTTCAATGGAAACTTCGCCGCCAACATACTTGAGTGCCTCATCCCCGGTAGCGTTGATCTCCGTGGTCTCTTCAGCAGCGCGATGGTCCATCCACATGATGATGTCCTGATCAGCCTCGCCATTTTCAGAGACGGAGACCGGGCTACCACCCTGCCCGACTGCGACCAGCGAACAGGTGGCATCCACGCCCAGCGAACGGATTTCATCGGCAGAAACACCAGCGGTGGCCATCGCCTCTTTCATGGCGGCGCAGATCTGCTGCCAGATGTCTGATGAGGACTGTTCTACGAAGTTGGCCCGACCATGAAACTGCTTGATGGGCCGCACCGCGAAGGCCAGCCTCTCGCCCTTTTCATTGAAGAGCCCGACGCGTGCGCTTGCAGAACCGACATCAATGCCAGCGTAACATGTCTGTTTCATACGCGGCCTCCCTTTTCGACTCGCGATTGTTCTTCTCCTTTGCTAACTACACCTGCTAACTCGTGTTAGCAAGTGCAAAGCAAATGAGATTTATGCAAAAATTCTCATAGGCAAGCACAGCAAAGCAGGCCGGAGGACGGTTCCGCCAGCCATGGATTTTCAGATTTTGATTGGATCAGGAGGGTCTAGTTTGGCTCTTTCGAGCGGTTTTGTGCATCGCTCAGCAATCGGGCGAAAAAGCCGTAGCCGATGCCAAAGGCCAGTGCGCGGATCACCAGATCAATGATGAAGAACAGCCCCATCTCATCCCCCGCAAACGTGGGAAACGGGCTGGCCGGAGCAACAGCGCCCTCACCTGCCAGCAGGTAACTCCGCACGGTCATGGAGATGGGAAGGCTGGCTGCAAGGGAGCCAACAAACAGCCCCCAATAAGTCGCGCCAGTTGGTGCCTTGTGTTCATTTCGCACAAAGATCAGGCTGGTCAAGATTACCGGCAGGCCAAGTTCTATGAACATGTTGCCCGCCTGCTTGATGCCATATTGGAAGACCAACAGGGTCACCGCCACCTGCACCACCGTGTAGCTCACGATGAACCAGCTGAGGTAAAACCAGAGAGAACGGTGCAGCTTGGTCATGGATCATACTCGGCTTAAGACGTGGTCAGCTCGTTCTCTTCAACATGGTCAGCCATGGTTTGCAATGGCCTATGCATTTCATATTGCTGCAGCCTTTTTATTGCCCCCAGCTTTGGCAGGGCCTGCATGATGGTCTCATCGCTTTCATCCACGTTGATGAAGGTCAGCGCTTCCTTCTCTACATTGGCGAAAGCTGTGGCGATCAATGCTGAGGCAAAGCCGTTACCGCGATGCTCCGGCGCAACAGCAAGCTGCATGACAGAGCCGGTTTTGCGGGTGAAGGTGATATAGGCAGCAAGCTTTCCATCCTGCTCAATCTTGTAGGAGGCTGCCTCATCGCCCAGAGCACAGACCGCAAAAGCAGAGTTCTGCCAGCTTGGCGGCTTTTGCCAGAGTTCAGAGGCCTGTGGCTCCAGCTCGCTCCATGAAGCGATGACAGGTTGTGCAGTGGTTGGTCGTTCAGAAAACGCAGTCTTTTGCAGGCTGAAGCATTGGAAGTGTCTTTCAGTTGCAAAGCCGAGCTTCTCGTAGGCTTTGACAGCCGCGGTGTTGCTGGTGATCACCTCCAGCTGGATTTTGCCGTAACCTGCTTTCAAAGCATGCTCTTCAACCTTGGCAAAGAGCTTGCTGGCAATGCCCTTTCCACGCGCCTCTGGCACGGTGCCAGTTGAGACGGCATAGACCGTGCCCGCGTAAGCTGCCTGCTTGCCGATGAACCAGAAGCCCACCAGCTGCTCATCCTCAGCCGCCACCCATGACAACTCAGGATCAAACCCGCGCGTGGTGATCATCCTCTCAAAATCCGCCAGAGGCATTTTCATCTGTATGACATAATCGGAAAACGCCGAAACCATCACCCGATGCAACTGCTCCATCGAAAACGCCGAAGCCTTCTGAAACAAAATCACCCCAATCCCCCCATGTCTCATGAATCACCACAAACGGTGCGCTTGGTCGATACCTACCCTGTTTGAGGGGGATGGCTCAATGTTTGTGTGGGGGCGTCTTCATCAAAGCAGCTTGTTCCAATCCGGATAGCTATCTGGATTGCGCTTCTGACAGAATGCGCATTTCGCGTTCTCGGGACTCGGCGATTGGATCTGGGGTATCGGACTGAGAGTTGGCAGGTCCGGGGTGACACATGCAAACGCTGTCTTCGGTTCCAGTTTGGCGCCATGTCTCTAGAAGGTCACTGAAATCGCTCTTCATTGAGAAATCGTAGATCCCTGCGAAGTCTTTATTGTAGCGAATCCCATAGCGATCAGCCTGACGTTTAAACGACCAGCTGAGGTAGTTTAAAAACAGCGATTTGATGCGATAAGGGCGCTTGAGAACACCTTTCAGTGGGCCACCACACTGGCGAACCCAGCCTTTAAACCCGGCGTCATACAATGCTTTTACGCAAGCATTTCTGATCTGCGGAAACAGATGTACATGCTCATGTCCATCAACAAAATCCGGCAGTCTGCCAAAATCACGCCGGAAAAACTCGATCTGTGAAGCAATCTCTTTCTCGATCAAGTCGGCATCCAGCAAACGCAAATGCGATTTAAGCAAGAGCTGCGGCATTGTCGGGAAAGCATTCCAGTTCAATGCCAATGAGGATGGTTTGAGCCAGTCCCCTGTCAGGGTGATATGGAGCCCGATCTGAATGTCAGGTCTGCGCTCACTCAACTCCTTCAGGGCTGCAACGTCTTTTGGCCACGCAGACGTGACCACCATGCAGGACGTGCCCTGTATTTTGTCGTTCTCCAAGAGCCACAAAATACTTTTGCTGATTTCCGAAGTGTAAGCGTAATCGTCAGCCACCAAGCGCATCAGCGGCCTCTGGCGTTTTCGCTTGTTGATTGCTTTCTTCCGCAATGATGTAGATTGGTCGCTGCTTAATTTCGCGCAGCATATGACCAACATACTCACCTACGACACCCAGCAAGATGAGCTGCAATCCGCCGAGGAACACTGTCGCGGTGAACAACGAGGAGTATCCCGGCACATCATTACCCAGAATGAGGGCAGACAGAACAATCCAAAATCCGTAAAGCGATGATGGAATTGCGATGGCAACACCCAGGAACATGGTTGCCCGCAGTGGTACCGTTGAGAATGAAATAACTCCTTCAGAAGACAGGCTCAGCAACTTCAGGAAGTTCCACTTCGTGGTACCCGATATGCGCTCTTCCGGCTCATACTCGATTGCGCTTTGCTTAAACCCAATCCAAGTGGACAGGCCTTTGAAGAAACGAATGCGTTCCTGACAAGCCTTCAATGCTTCTAAAGCGCGCGGCGACAGAAGTTTGTAATCAGCAGCATTCGCAGGAATTTCAAAACGGCTTCCAGCATTGATGAGCCGATAAAAGATCCCAACCAGCTTCTGTTTAATCGGGTGATCCTGTCGTTTGTTATGCACTGCATAGACAACATCGTTGCCTTCTTCCTTCCAGCGTCTCACAAACTCCGGCAGCATTTCTGGTGGGTGCTGGCCATCGCTATCAAGGAAGACAATTGCACCTTTTTTGCAGCGTTCAATCGCTGCGACCAGTGCGGCTTCCTTGCCGAAGTTTCGGCTGAAGCACACTGTTTTGACGCTGAAACGAGCACTGGGCAGGCGGTTCATTATCTCAACGCTGCCATCAGAGCTGCCATCATCCACGTAGAGGATCTCTACGGTCAGACCAAACTGGTCGATCAGCTGTTCAGCAACTTTTCCAAGACGCTTATGAAAGACCTCAAGGGATTCAGCTTCATTGAAAACCGGCACAGCAAGTGTGAGGGTGGTGTCACTCATGATTATTCTCCCTCACATGTAACTGCATTTGGACCAGTTGCCGGTTTCAAAACGGCAATCCAGATCTCAGGGTGTTTTTTGTAAGTCCGCTCATTTGGCATGGGCCAAAGAACCTTTTGCGGATCAGTGACGCACATTCCAGCGACCTTGGTTTTGGGGTCTTTGTAATCGACATAAATCGCACCTTTGCTTCGGAGGTCGTCAACATCAACCCAAGGCGCTATTTTGAGGTTTGCTTTTTCGAAAAGTGATGAGCGGTGCGTTCCATACCAAGCTACTGTTCCGCCCGGCCAGCGACTGCCAACGGTGTATTCAAACGGCCCGGTTTCGTGGCGATACCAATGCTCTTCTGCTAAGCGAGCCAGCGCCGGGCCATCATGCTGCATACGCGCTGGTTTGTTTTTCACGAAAGGTGAGAGAACGAAGATACCAATGAGAACAATGAGCAGGATGCCGTAAAGGACTGCCCATGCGCTCAGGAAGCGTTCCTTGAACGAGGTGTTTTCCTTCTCTAGTGAGCTGGCAACAACACCGACAAGACCCGCAAACACGATACCAAGCGGGATTGACCACGCGGTCTTGATGTTTGCTCCAAGCAATAGCGAGATTGCTGCAATAACACCGACAGGCCCAACAACAGCAAACAGGAATGGATCGGACCAAACCCGCCCTGCTAAAGTTTTCAAACCGGGACCAAAGCCAGTCTTCAATCGCATCCAGCCAACACCGATTGCGAGCGCCAGCAACATTGGCCCAACAGAATAAATGAGCTCCACGAGATACTTGAGGGGCATCAACAGGTGCTGATACCACGCGGTTCCCTCACTCTCAGAACGGTTCATCGCATACTCTATTGGCAGGAAATCTGAGTTTACCAACCAAATCAGATGCGGTGTAAGTGCGAGAAGGAAAATGGCGGCAGCAAAGTATGGCCCCGGTCGCAACAACAGGTCCCGCCGTTTCAGCAGAACCCAAAGTGTTGCGCTCATCAGGAACACACCGGCGATGTACTTTCCGTAGATACCCCCAGCACTGACAAGTCCAAATAGTCCCCACCAGAGAAGGCTATCTTTCTCTTCTGCTTTTACAAACGTGAAGACCATCCAACCCCAGAATGGCAAGAAGCCCATGTTGACGTTGTATTCAACGGAGGTCAGCGTTGTAAAATGAGTGAGGAAAACAGCAAGTGTCGAGTAACCGACAGCTTTCGCACCGTATCGCTCTCCCACGATCAAGAGCACAGGCAGCACAGCTAAAAGAGTACATAGCTGTGATGCAGCGAAAACAATCCAGTCAGAACGCCCGAAGAGTTGCACGATGATGTCGATCATCCACGCAGATATTGGCGGGTGTTTATAGTAGCCGAGCTGCCACTCGTTCCCCCAATACAATGACTCAATCGCATCCAAAGGAAGATTGCTGGCAAACATAGATGGGATCACGGTGTAGATCACCAGATGCATTGCCAGGATCACCACGATGAGCCCAGTTGATCCAACATTAAGAGGAGCGAAGATACTTCTTTTCGAAGCTAGCTCTGACTTTACGTAGTGCGCGTCCATAACAACCAATTGGGCTCAGTGAAAATACCTGAGCCTGAAATAACAATAAATTCGCCTAAAAATGGCATTTTCCGTCAGCACAACTAACAGAGAGCTATACGAGTCTCCAGTTTCTTTTCGATAGCGAGGAGAATTTTTAGGCAAGAGGCAAATCTCTGTGCCCTTTTGGTATCAATTTGACAAACCGGGCGGCTATATTTGCAGTAACCACACATTTCATGAAACTACGCAGAGCGCTTTAAATGGGACGTTTTCCCTCAGGTAGCGAGATCAGCTTCTCATGATCTTCCCGTTTCCTACGCTGCGTTTCCGTGGAGGTTTGGGGATTTTGGGAAAAGGTGTTCTCAAACAGAGGTGTGTGAAGAAAGCTGTCGCGTTTTGGGTGGGGGTGTGGTTCTATCGTCTACTGTGATTTTCGGGGCTTCGTCTTTTCAGGGATACCTGCCCATTTTCTGAGTAGTTGCCATGCGCCAGTTCCTGCTTCCCATTGCGTCCTTGCTGCTGGGATCCGCCTTTCTGTTTTTTGCCGGTGGTGTAACCGGCATGCATTTGCCTCTGCGTGGTACGTTTGAGGGGTTCTCATCTCTCTCGCTCGGTCTGCTTGGTACGGGCTGGGCGATTGGCTATGTGACCGGCTGCTTAAGCGTGCCGAAGATCGTGCAGCGGGCGGGCCATATCCGAGCCTTTGGGGTGATGGCATCGCTGGCGTGTCTTTCTGTGCTTGCCTCATCATTGCTGGTTGACCCGATTGCATGGGTTGCTTTCCGCTCTCTGGCTGGCTTTGCCTTTGCTGGTGCGGCGATGATCGTTGAAAGCTGGCTGACGGAACGCTCCAACCCGGGTAATCGCGGCGTGATCTTTGGCACTTACACCATGGTGAACCTTGCTGCGACCACTGCTGGTCAGGTCGTGCTTTCCATGGGACCGATTGATGGCTTTGAATTCTTTGTCATCGCCTCGATGTTTTATGTGGTGGCGCTTATTCCTACCGCGGTCACCCGCACCCCTGCCCCAGCTCCACTTGCGCAGGTGAAGTTGGATCTGAAACGGCTGTGGCGGAACTCTCCGGTGGCCGTGGTCGCTGTTACGCTGACCGGTGTTTCCAACGGTAGCTTTGGTACGCTGGCGGCGGTGTATGGTGGTCAGGTTGGTTTGCCGATTGCCAGTATCACGCTGTTTGTGAGTGCTTCCATTCTTGCAGGCGCGTTTGCGCAGGTGCCGATTGGCATGATCTCTGACCGCACGGATCGACGCTTTGTGGTGATTGCGATTGCCATGGTCGCGCTGGCAGCGGACTGTATCTTTCTGTTTGCTGATACCAGCAGCGCCAATATTGCCATTGCGTCTGCTGTGATTTTTGGTGCAGCGATCTACACCTTCTACCCTGTGCTGGTTGCGCACGCGAATGACCACGCGGATGCGGGGGATGCCATGCAGACCAGTGGTGGCTTGTTGCTGATGCTGGGTGTGGGATCCATGATTGGGCCGTTTCTGGGTGGTGTGCTGATGAGCGTGTTCGGGTCGATTGGCCTGTTCATGTCCACCTTTGCGGCTCATGCGCTCATTCTTGCCTTCACCTTATGGCGCCTCACTCAGCGTTCTGCTGTGGCGGAGAGTGAGAAGAGTGTGTTTGTTCCTTCGGCTCCAACCCGTACGGCGACACCGCAAACGATTATTCTGGCGGACGAAGAAGTGGCCAAGGAAATGGAAGTGGACGAGCTGTCGGAGCAACCTTCGTCTTAAGTGGTTTTGCGCAGGTATCCACCGGATGCCTGCGTTAACGAATAAATATGAGGTTAAAACTCCTATTTAAACTTGACTATAATTATCAGGTATACAATAGCTCGGAACACAACCGTTGCTTTTGCTAATCCTTTTGAGAAGTCAAGCTCATGAAAACCAATCTTTTCGCCGCTGCCATTGCTGGTGCCCTTTCCACTCTTGTTGCCTTTGGTGCTTCTGCACGGGACGTCAAACACGAGCTGGGCACCACCACCGTTCCTGATCAGCCACAGCGCATTGTTGTGCTGGAGTACAGCTTTGTGGACGCATTGGCTGCTGTTGGTGTGGCGCCGGCAGGTGTTGCGGACGACAAGAAGCGTGATCGCATTATCAGCGCGTACACCGACAAGATTGGTCATGATTGGGTTTCTGTTGGCACACGCAAGACCCCAAGCCTTGAAGTGATTGCCTCACTTGGGCCGGATCTGATCATTGCTGATAAGACCCGTCACACTGCGGCCTATGAGACCCTGTCTGAAATTGCGCCAACCGTGGTGTTTGATAGCCTTGGCGGCGACTACCCATCCGCGATTGCGCAGCTGGAAGCCATTGGTGCTGCTGTTGGCAAAGCTGATGAGATGAAAGCCCGCGTTGAGGCGCACAAGGCCAAAATGGCGGAGATTGGTGCGCAGTTCAAAAATGCTGGCGATTACAAAATCCAGTTTGGTGTAGCGAACGCCA
Source organism: Pseudovibrio sp. FO-BEG1 (assembly GCF_000236645.1). Taxonomy (NCBI): domain Bacteria; kingdom Pseudomonadati; phylum Pseudomonadota; class Alphaproteobacteria; order Hyphomicrobiales; family Stappiaceae; genus Pseudovibrio; species Pseudovibrio sp. FO-BEG1. Next base: position 2,500,999 of record NC_016642.1, on the reverse strand, counting down.
AAGGTCTGTGGCTGCACTCCCCTGTGTCCTACAATGGTTCTTTGCTGAAAGGCTTTGGATTTGCCAGCGGCATGAAGCCGACCAATGGTGCGGTTTATGAAGCCAACTATGTGAAGACCTCTCTGGAGCAGCTGTCTGCGGTCAACCCGGACATTCTCATTCTTGGTCCCTATGCCACACCATCGTTTGCTGATGGCTGGAAGGGTGAAGCGCTTTACGAAAACATCAGCGCCGTGAAGAACAACCGTGTGTTCCATGTGGAAGCACATGTGTGGTCTCGTCTGCGCGGCATGGTGGCTGCAGAGATGACCGCCACTGATCTGCTTGAAATCATGAAGCAAGTTCAGAACTAAGATCCGCACATGCCATTGACTGCCATGTACTGGAGCCTTATGGGGATGGCGCTGCTCGCAGGAGCGGCGCTGTCCCTTGCCACAGGTGGCCGGCAAGATATCGGCTTTGATCAGATCCTGAGCGCGCTGTCTGCGCAGCTGGATGAGCAAAGCCTTTCTATTATCTGGGACATCCGTGCCCCACGCACCCTGATTGCCGCGTTGATTGGCGCAAATCTGGGCCTTGCCGGGTTGCTGCTGCAGGCCACAACACGCAACCCGCTCTCTTCTCCCTCCATCCTCGGCATCAACCAGGGCGCAGCCCTTGGTATTGCCATCGGACTGGTGTTCCCTTCCCTCGTGATCTTCAACATAGACACAATGGCTGTGCTGGGTGCTGCCTTTGCTGGTGGCCTGACCCTGACGCTTGCGGGTGGGTTGAAGGGCACGCTCAGTGCTCTGCGCCTGATCCTCTCCGGTGTGGCTGTCAGTGCTTTCGCATTCGCGCTGGTGCGCTTTACGTTTACGCTGGATGACGAACTAGCGCTTTCCGTTATTCAATGGACAACCGGTGACATTGCCGATGTGCGCTGGAAGCAGGCCACGCCTCTGCTGGCGTGGTGTCTGGCTGGCGGCGTGATGACATTCTTCATGTCTCACAAGCTCAATCTGATGGCGCTTGGAGAAGCTGCCTCGAAAGGGCTTGGCTCAGACCCACGTTTTACCCTGCTGTTCGGCATTCTGCTTGCTTCTATTTTGACCGGCGTTTCTGTGTCCGTAGCTGGCCCTGTGATGTTCGTGGGTCTCATCATTCCGCATTTGTGCCGTGCCGGGTTTGGAACGGATCACCGTGTTCTGGTTCCCGCCGTGATGCTGTGCGGCGCGACCCTGATGCTGGTTGCAGATGGCGTTTCCAAGCTGATCAACTTTCCTGAGGAGACAGCCGTTGGCGTGGTCTCCGCTTTGATTGGTGCACCCTATTTCCTTTACCTGACCATCACCGCCAAGGAGATTGACTAATGAGCGTGCTCGCTGAGGCCTCCGCGCCTCCACAGTGGCGGGTGGACTTTAAAACCCATCGCAGCACAAAAGCATTTCGCGTTCAATTGGTTCTGTTCGTTGCCTGCATCACTGCCAGCATGGTTAGCCTTGGCTTGGGTGCTGTCAGCATTCCGCTGGATGTGATCATCAACAGCCTGTTTGATCTTGAAGGGCCAAAGCAGACTTACATCATCTGGAAGTCTCGCCTGCCCCGGGTTCTGATTGCCCTTATGGCCGGTGCGAGCCTTGCAGTTTCCGGTGTGATTGTGCAGGCGATTGTGCGAAATCCGTTGGCGAGCCCTAAGATCATGGGCATCAACTCTGGTGCTGCGCTGGCCGCTTTGGGGACGATCATGTTCCTGCCTGAGATGCCCGTCACCTACCTACCCGTGGCTGCTGCTTTGGGTGGCATCGTTGCTGCCGTGATTGTTCTGTTTGCTGCCCATTTGCGTCAGGTCTCTCCTGCCCGTCTTGCGCTGGTGGGCATTGCGGTGGGCATGGTGTGTGATGCAGGCGTTGATTACCTGCTGGTGACTGCTGCCACGCTGGAGATTTCCAACCCGCTTGTATGGCTGACCGGCTCCTTGTGGGCGCGCACATGGGCGCATGTGCACTCTATCTGGCTGCCACTTGTCAGTCTGCTCGGCCTGACCATGGTGCTGTCTTATCAACTGGATCTGCAACAACTGGGAGACCAAACAGCTCGCGGTCTGGGCCAGAGCACCAACAAAATGCGGCTGTTGCTGCTGGGTGTCGCCACGTTGCTGGCCAGTATCTCGGTGGGTGTTGTGGGCGTGATCGGCTTTATCGGCCTGATGTCCCCTCACATCAGCCGGTCACTGGTTGGTGGCAGACACCGCGTGTTGTTGCCAACCGCGGCGCTGGTGGGCGCCTTGCTAGTCGTTCTGGCAGATGCTGTCGGGCGTGCCATTGCGCCGCCGATTGAGGTTTCCGCAGGTATCTTAAGCGCCATGCTGGGCGCTCCTTATTTCATCTGGATCATGAGCAGATCTCAAAAAGGACAGAGCGCATGAGCATCGTTCTTTCAAACGTGACTTCCGGCTACGAAGAGTTTTCACTTCAAAGCATCAACCTGACCATCCAGAAGGGCAGTTATGCGGCTTTGATCGGCCCTAACGGCTGCGGAAAGTCCACACTGCTGAAGACCATTGGGCAGATCAACAAGCTCAACACGGGCAGCATCACCGTTGATGGGAAGGAGATCCATCGGCTGCCTGCCAAAACCGTTGCGCGGCAGATTGCTTTTCTTCCGCAAAGCCCGGTTGTGCCGACTGGCATCAGCGTTGAGCAGCTGGTTGGTTATGGCCGCGCTCCACATCAGTCCATACTGGGCATTCGCAGTCGCCGTGATGTCGAAATTGTTGAAGAGGCCCTGCACACATCCGGGCTTTACAGCTTCAAGGATCGCGCTTTGAAAGACCTTTCCGGCGGTCAGCGCCAGCGGGCTTTCATCGCCATGTGTCTGGCTCAGGATACGCCCTACATCATGCTGGACGAACCCACCAGCTATCTGGATATCCGCTATCAGTACGAGACGCTGGATCTGCTCCAGCAGCTCAACAGTCAGGGCCGCACAGTTGTTGTTGTCCTTCACGACATCGCCCAGGCCTCTCGCTACGCCGACCACCTCATCGTCATGCGAAACGGCGCCCTCTTCGCAGAAGGCACCCCACACGATGTGATCAGCCCCTCCCTAATCAGCTCCGTTTATGAGATCGCAACCAACGTCTATGCTGACCCGGTCTCACAGACGCCTGTTGTGACGCCTGTTTGAGAGGGAGACAGCTACATCTAGCTGTCTTCCATGATCTGAGCGTAGATTTCAGGGTCGGTGACGCCTTCTGAGCCGATCAGGAGGATACTGGAGTCTGGGGTAAGGCCTAGCTCATGGCAGAGTTGCGGGTCCTTGGAGGCTTCGATCACTGCGGCGAGGCCAGCGACGCCGCTTTCGCCTGCCTCAATGGCAGGATCATTGCCAAGGGGATGTGCGAGGCGGCGCATTGTTGGGGCGATCAGGTCATCGCTGATGGTGAGGAAATGTGAGCATTCACTTCTCAGGATTTCCCAGGCCATTGGAGAGGGAACGCCGCAGGACAGACCTGCCATGATCGTTTCTTCATCAATTTCAATAGATGCGGCCTGCCGCTGCTTTGCGCTCTCAAATAGACAGGCGGCGAGGTCCGGTTCAACAATGCAGACTTTAGGGGCTTCATCCTTCCAGTGCTGCCGTAATGAAGCGGCAACGGCAGCTGCCATGCCGCCTACTCCGGCCTGCAAAAATACATGAGTTGGCGGGCTTTCGAGATCATTAAATATCTCGTGGGTCATGACACCATAGCCAGCCATAACATCCCGCGGAGGCTCTGTATAACCGGGCCAGGATGTGTCAGAAACCACGAACCAGCCAGCGGCCTCAGCTTCACTCCGACACATTTCAACGGACGCATCATAATCGCCGTCGATGCGAATGACTTCTGCACCCAGCTCCTGCATCGCTTGCTCACGGCCCTGACTGACTTCCGCATGGATATAGATTTTGCAGGGCGCACCAAATCTCTGACATCCCCAGGCAAGGGACCGCCCATGATTGCCATCGGTTGCGGATGCTAAGGTGATGCTGCTCACCTGATCTGCGTAGTGCCCGTTACGAATATCTGAGAGGGAGACCTCTTCCCCTATACGGCGCGACACTTCTCGTTGCAGCACGCGCAATGCGGCATATGCACCGCCTAAGGCCTTGAAGCTTCCAAGACCAAAACGTGGACCTTCATGTTTGTAGAGGATCGCCCCTACCCCAATCTCCTGCGCCAAAGACGGTAAAGAACACAATGGGCTGGGTGCATACCCTTCCCACTGAGTGATCTCGGCAATTGCCTGAGCGAAAGCAGTTTCAGGCAAAACGGAGAGTACTGCCGGGCCGAAATCGGGAGACCCCTGCGTATATGAGATGCTTTTGGACATGGGATACTCCTGCTTACTTACCTTTTGGGAGACGCTGCTTTGCCAACTCAGCCCAGAACCGAGCTCCCGTCTCCAAAAGCTCATCGTTGAAATCATAGTCAGCTGCATGCAAAGGTTTGGCATGGGCGCCTTCCGTGCCGTTTCCCATGAGAAGAAAACAGCCAGGAACTTGCGCGGCAAAGTTTGCGAAGTCCTCAGAAAACGTCATGGAAGGGCGGGCACCGTCATGCTCCAGCCCCATCGCTTTGGCAGCTTCAATCACATGAGAAGCGGCATCGGCATCATTGATCGCTTCAATAAACTCCGTACGGAATTCCACTGAAACATCGAGACTATGGCTCACACCAATACCTTCTGCGATCTGCCTCAGATGGGTCTCGACCTGTTTTCGGTGTTCTGGAGAGGCAGCGCGCACTTCCCCCTTCAGCAGCGTGTGACCCGGCAGGACGTTGCGCTGACCATCGGTGATAAACTCGGTTACTGAAACGACAGCGCCAGAGGACGGCGGTAGCTTTCGAGAAACGATGGTTTGAAGCGCCAGAACCAACTCGGCAGCTGGGGTCATCGTTTCGCGACCGGCCTGAGGCATTGAGGCATGTCCACCCTGCCCATTGATCGTAATCTCAAACAGGCTTTCACTGAAGCAGATCACCCCTGCCCGGGTAGATATCCGCCCAATAGGCTCGCCGGGCAGGTTGTGCAGACCATAGACCTCATCAATCGGAAAATTCTGCAAGACACCTTCGTCAATCATGGCCTGCGCACCTAAACCATGCTCTTCATTAGGCTGGAACAGGAGTACAACCGTTCCATCAAACTCAGGAGATTTGGCCAGAAGCTCCGCAGCCCCCAGCAGCATGGTGGTGTGTCCATCATGGCCGCAGGCATGCATCACGCCCTCATTGCGAGACCGATGTGCAAACTCGTTGAGCTCGGTGATGGGCAGCGCATCAAAGTCCGCCCGTATGCCGATGGCTTTATGGCTGTTACCTGCTCTTAGCACGCCAACAACACCGACGCTCTCGTGGGTTTCAATGCCCAGATCACGCAGATGGCGCGCGATCCGTGCCTTGGTCCACTCCTCCTGAAAGCCAAGCTCAGGATTTTGATGAAACTCATGCCGAAGGGCCTGAAGACGATGCGCAAAGTCAGTCATGGAGTACTCCCGAGAGGCAGCGTGCTGCAGTTCAACTGATTATCTGAATTAATACTTCATCAGATGTGAAAAATGCGCTGAATATAGACGCTTGATATGCAATAATCTTTCACATGACACCTTTAGACTCATATGACCGCGCCATTTTGCGCATCCTACAAGCAGACAACCGCACCTCTCAGCAAAAAATTGGCGAGGCCGTCAATCTGTCCGCCCCCTCCGTCCAGCGCCGCATTCGGCGTATGGAAGCAGAAGGTGTTATTGCTGCCAATGTTGCTGTGGTTGATCCAGCGATGGTGGGACTGCCAATCACAATTTTTGTTGAGGTAGAACTGGTCAGCGAACTGCCAACCGACATCGACGCAGCCAAGCAAAACTTCCGTGATGCCCCGGAAGTTCAGCAATGCTTCTATGTTACGGGAGAGATTGATTTCGTACTGGTCGTCGTCGTGGAAAGCATGTCAGCTTACGAAGAATTCACCCGCCGCATCTTCTTCAAAAACGGAAACATCAAAAAATTCAAAACCTTCGTTTCAATGGACCCGATTAAGACAGGCGTGAAGGTTTCGGTTTGATGGGCATATCTCTAAGAGACTTATAGTTTGTAGCTGACTGTCGCGTTTGTTTCTCCCCATCCAAAGACAAGGATGAAACTAAACGCGACAGCCTCGAGTAAATTCACAAATTAACGCTCACTTCAGCCCGATCTGATGGGCGGAGAGCATGGCGGCGTAGACCATTTCTGGGGTGACGGAGAAAGGCATGTTGTGGATGGTTTCGCCTTCTGCGCAGGAGGCTTCTGCGACTTCCATGAGTTTGGCGTGGTCCAGTTCTTTGACGCCCATGTCGAACAGGTTGGTTGGGAGGCCGACGGAGCGGCAAAGGGTGAGGACTTCTTGGATTTCTTCCATTGGTGCATTTTCAAGAAGCAGCTGGGTCAATGTACCGAAAGCAACTTTCTCGCCATGATAGAGGTGATGGCATTCTTCCAGTTTTGTCAGGCCGTTATGGATGGCGTGAGCGGCAGCCAGACCAGAGCTTTCGAAGCCGAGACCGGAGAGTAAGGTATTGGCTTCAATGATGTTTTTCACTGCAGTTGAAGACACTCCGTTTTCAACGGCGACCTTGGCCTTGTAACCATCAGCCAGTAGGGTGTCGTAACAGAGCTTGGCGAGGGCCTGAGCGGCTTTGGTTGGGAGGCCGCCTGCCATGGTGGCTTTGCCGGAAAGGCCATTGGCACGGGCCTCAAAGTAGGTGGATAACGCATCACCGATACCAGCGATCAGCAGGCGAACCGGAGCCCCTGCGATGATCTTGGTGTCCATGATCACCAGGTTCGGATTGGATGGGAACAACAGATACTCTGAGAACTCACCTTCAGGGGTATAAATCACCGCAAGCGCAGAGGTTGGCGCATCAGTTGAGGCGATGGTTGGCACTACGACCACTGGAATTTTTTGATAAAACCCAATGGCTTTGGCTGTGTCAAGTGTTTTACCGCCACCGATACCGACGACTACATCAGAGCCTTCTGCCTTGAAGATCTCCATCAGACGATCGACCTCGGCGCGGGAACATTCACCGCCAAACTCTTCCATACGCTGTTCGATACCAGCGTCTGCACAGCTCTTTTTGACGGTGTCTCCAACAAGGCCAGTCACGAAGCTGTCAGCGAGGATAGCTGCTTTTTGGCCCAGGGGTTTTATGTAGTCACCGATTTTGGCGATGGTGTCTTCGCCCTGAACGTATTTGCTCGGAGAAATGATGATCTGGTCCATGGTGTAATCTCACTGTTGGAGGTTGCCGCTTATCCCCGGACAGAGCGTACCGAAGTGGGTGTACGGGCACCCTGCAAGCGTCTTCATTCAGTGAAATACTAGGTGTCACTTTTTGGAGATACCATTCGGATAAATCCGTAAACGATCATAAATATACATTATTTGTCATATTAAAATCTCATAATGTAATAATAAAATCAAATTAGCCATCAAATATCGAATGTACAGTGGACTGCTGGATACGCCAAAACACCCGCTTGCCGAGGGGCAAGCGGGCATGGTTATCCGACACTTATGAGATCAACTCAGGGAGGTTTGTCTGATCTGTTCTTTCAGTGCCGGCAGCAGTGAGGCGCTGGCTGAGAGCTTGGAGATACCTGCTTTGAGCAGCAACTCGGTGACCTGGGTGTCACCTGCCATTTCACCACACATACTAACGGGTATCCCCGCGCGTTTCCCCGCCTCGCAGGTCATACGGATGGCCCTGAGCACTGCAGGCTGAGTATAGTCAACCAACTCAGAAACCTTAGGATTTCCGCGATCAGCAGCCATCACATACTGGGTCAGATCATTGGTGCCGATGGAGAAGAAATCCGCCTCAGCTGCCAGGTTATCCGCATCCAACACAGCAGAAGGCACCTCAATCATGATCCCAACGTTCATCGGTGCGTTGCTATGTGAAAGCCCGAGCTCTTCACGCGCTTCCTCGACCAGTTTTTTGCAGTCTTTCAACTCAGAAACCGTTGAAATCATTGGGATCATCATCTGAATGTTGGGCTGCTCAGCGGCTGCGCGAATGAGTGCGCGAATTTGCGTTGAAAAGAGTTTCCTGTCCGCAAGGCACATTCGCACCCCGCGATGCCCCAGAAACGGGTTCTCTTCCGCCTCCACCGGGTAGCTTTCCAGTGGCTTATCCCCGCCAACATCGAGCGTGCGGATGGTGATAGGATGATCTCCAAAGGCGGCTGCAATGCGCTTGTACTCTTCGTACTGAGATTGCTCATCCGGCAACTCAGCGCGTGACTGAAACAGAAACTCCGTCCGCATCAGGCCGACGCCTTCTGCGCCTGCTGCAACGGCTTTCTCAGCGTCTTCAAAACTACCGATGTTGGCTTGTACCGGGAAATGAACACCATCGAGCGTGATGGCTGGTTCCATGGCCTTAGATGCGGCTTCTGCCTGTTCCGCTTTCCATGCTTCGTGCTGAGCAACCAGATCCGCTTCCATCTCTTCAGAAGGATCCGTCCAGAGCAGGCCTTCAAAGCCATCAAGCACGACCTGCTGACCATCTTCCAACAGATCAAACGCACCAGCCGCTCGAACAATCGCCGGGATGCCCATGGCTCTGGCGATGATCGCACTGTGAGAGGTTTTGCCGCCACCTGTCAGGCAGATGCCGAGTACGTGTTCTTTATCCAGCTTCGCTGTGTCAGTTGGCGTCAGATCCTCAGCAATCAGGATTGAGTTGGCAGGCACAGAGGCGCCCTCACCTTCCGATCCAGTCAACTGAACCATGACTTGTCGCGTGATGTCCCAGATGTCTACAGCCCGTTGGCGCATATAGTCACTGTCAGCGGCTTCATACTGGGCTTTGAGCTCAAACATCACCGAGATCCAAGCCTGTTCGGCTATCGCGTTTTCGTCCGCTATGTAACCACGCAGTTTCGGTTCCAGTTCTGGATCCGTCAGCATGGCAACGTGAGCGGTGAAGATGCCGGACTGGTCTGCATCTTTCGCAGACTTTGCGCTGCGTTGCATTTCGCTGGCGATAGAACCGATTGCTGCAAACAGGCGGTCGCTTTCTTCATCGACACCAGCAAAGGCCCGATCCGGCACAGCTGGCATAACAGATTGGAAGAAGACAACACGACCAAAGGCGATGCCTTGCGACGCTGGAAGGCCTGCGATCGCACCTTCAACACTTTGCAAGGGAGGAGAAGCTGGTTCCGCTTCCGCAACCACAGGCTCTGCGCTTACATCTTCACCAAACCCGTCTTCAGCCAGAGCTTTGAAAGCCGCAATAGCTTGTTCTGCCTGTACCCCACGGGCAATAAATGTGATTTCATCATCACGGCGCACGGAAAGACCGGCAATGGCGTTGAGGCTTTTGGCGTTGGCGCGTTCTTCTGCTTTTTCAATTTGAAGAACAGCATCAAAACCAGCAAGGGCACCGACAATAGCAGCCGCAGGGCGCGCGTGTAGGCCGTGAGGATTAAGCACAGTCCAGCTGAACCGAAGCTCCTCTCCAACCGGGGCCTCAGGCGCCGCAGTGACGACCACCTCTTCTTCAACACCCAGATGCTTTTTCTTGGCACTCAGCGCGCCAAGCGCTTCTTCTTTCACGGCAGTCAATGGCAAGCCAGAGCCAGCAGCAACAGCAGCTGCCATGGTGCCTTCCACAATGGGAGCGGCGCAGAGTTCGACGGAGGATGCAACTTCATCCCCGAGCAACTCCAGAGCCATCTCGGCACTCAGCAGTGCACTGCCAAGGTCCATAAGAACCAAAACGCCATCGTCATCCATTACGGTTTCGATGGCGGTCATCACTTGAACGGGGTCTGTGCCGATTGGGTTGGCGGGATCATCAATCCCGCCCGCCACTGCAAGGGCACACTTGTTCTGTGTCATCTGCTGCGCCAGCTCGGCAACACCTTCTGCCAGCTTGGCGCTGTGAGACACAACGACGATGCCTACCACTTCGCTTAACTCCCAACGACCGCGCGGGAGAGCGCTTTGACCATGAACATGGTTGAGGTTGCACCAGCATCCTGATGTCCGATGGAGCGTTCACCCAAATAGCTCGCACGCCCCTTCTTTGCCCGCATATCAACCGTGGAGGCAACGCCAGCATCTGCTGCAGCTACCATGGCTAGCAAGGCAGCCTCCAGGTTCTCAGCTGCTTTGGCCGCGTCAAGCACAGGCCACCAGACATCACACATGGTTTTATCGCCCGGTTCAGCCTTGCCGCGTGCAACGATGCCAGCAACACCAGCCTCCAGCACAGCTGTCAGGCCTGCCAGATCCAGCTCATCCTTGCCCTTTGCGGAGGCCGCTGCACGAATGAAGAACGTTCCATAGAGCGGACCAGAAGCTCCACCAATGGAAGACATGAGTGTCATGCCCGTGGTTTTGAGGATCATCTCAATGGACATGGCATCCATAGTTGGCAGCTTTTCCAGCACCTTCTCAAAACCGCGGTTCATGTTGATGCCATGGTCAGCATCACCAATGTCTGCATCAAGCTGAGTGAGGTAATCACGCTGTTCGGCAAACACCGCGGCACAGTCTTTAAGCCATTCCAGGAGTTGTTCTTTTTTTACTGTCATAGCCGTAATCCTTAAACTCCCCAGCGCAAGGCTGGTGCATTGACCGGGACATCCCAAAGCTTCAGAGTTTCTTCGTCAGCCTTCAGCAAGGTGATGGAGAAGCCTCCCATATCCAGCGCGGTGCAGTAGTTGCCGACAAGGTTACGGGCCAGCTTGTAGCCAGCTTTGTCAAAGCACTCTGCCATTTTGCCGTAAACGCCATACAGCTCACCCTGAGTGGTGCCGCCCAGACCATTCACCATCACGATGAACTGGTCGCCCTGCTTGAACTCTTCTGTAGTGATGTCCTGCTCTTTCCATTCACCTGTCTCACGGTCCCATGTACGAACGGTGCGGGTGTACGCCGGTGTGTTGATGATCTCATCACACATCTGCTCAACCAGTGTATTGAGGTCGCTGTAGGAGCGGCGTTCGATACCCGGTTCCCCGTGAATACCGACACCAAACTCGATTTCATTATCTGCCAGTTCAAAAGACGGCTTGCCGTTGGCTGGTACTGTGCAGGCAGACAATGCAACACCAAAGGAACGGGCCCGATTGTTAAGGCGCAGCGTCAGTTCCTCACACTGGGCCAGATCATATCCAGCCTCAGCTGCAGCACCCACAATCTTCTCGATCAATACGGTGGCGCCTACACCACGGCGGCCAGCTGTGTAGAGGCTGTCTTTCACGGCCACATCATCATCAATGGTGATAGAGCCCACTGGGATGTCATCAAAGTGAAGAAGCTCAACGGCAGATTCAAAATTGAGGACGTCGCCGGTGTAGTTCTTGATGAAGAACAGAACGCCCTTGCCGTTGTTTACCTCCTTACCGCATTCGTACATCTGGTCAGGTGTTGGAGATGTGAACACTTCACCCGGGCAAGCGGCTGTCAGCATACCTTTGCCGATGTATCCAGCATGAAGGGGTTCGTGACCGCTGCCACCACCAGAAATGAGGGAAACTTTGTCTGTGTTGTCCTCCCTCCAGATGTAGCGCGGCTCCTCGGAGAACTTCAGTTCCGGTCGTGCTGCACGCATGCTAGCCAGCTGTTCAGCAACGACATCTTCAACGCGGTTGATCAGTTTCTTCATTGTTTTTGCTTAACTCCCGAGCAGCAAATCTGGACCTGGTTATTCCGTTGGTTTAAAGAGCCTTCACGAACTTAAACTCTCCAACATTTCACCTTGTTGCTCAGGGCCAGAAGGCATCTGATTAACGAAGGCGCATCCCATGCCAAGATTGTGCAAGTTCCGTGTTCTCTGAATACCTGCGGAATATCGTCCTCTTCATTTGGTAGGTTGAAATTTGACAGTGATCGGCATCGCACCGAGGGTGGTTTTCGCGGGCCAAGCAACCTGCGAAAACCGAAGAGTATTAGGCTTTTGCGACCTGAGGCAAAGCTGCAAACAGGTCTGAATATTCGCTGGATTTACGATAGAAAACAGGCGGCTCACCAAGCGGTGCATCCACGGTGACCCAGCCACCTTTGAACGCCTGCCCCGACCACGCATGCACCCAGTCATCTTCTGGCAGGTACAGCTTCCACTCAGTCTCTTCTTTATTGTAGACCGGTGCGACCATCACATCGCGGCCCAACAGGTATTGGAACTGAATGTCGTAGGCCGTTTCATCTTGCTCATAATGCATGAACAGCGGGCGCATCACCGGAATGCCTGCCTCTGTGTTTTCCGCAATCGCGGCTTTCAGGTAAGGCTTCATGCTGACGAATGCGCGGGACATCCGTCCCAGATGGAAGAGCGTTTCATCATCTGTGTCGAACTGGTGATTGTCACCCGGACGGTTGCCTTCGTGAGAGCGCATCATTGGCGTGAATGCGCAGAAATCAATCCAACGCATCATCAGCTCTTTGGTGCGCTTCATACCATGCAAAGTGGTGTAACCACCCACATCCGAGTGGTGGATACCGTTGCCCATCAGGCCAGCCGACAGAGCACCCGGAATGACCGAGGCCAGACCATCTTCAAGGCACCAGTCCACGCATTGGTCACCCGCCCAAAGCACATGGCAGTACCGCTGGAAGCCTGTGCCACCTGCCCGCATGAAGAACAGGATGTCATCGGTCTTGCCGCATTCCTCAATGGCTTCGTGGTTGATCTTCGCCCAACGGCGTGGCCAGTCGTTATGCTCCAGTTCAGCTGAACGCCCATTAGACAGTGTGCAGTCGGTTGGCAGGTACTCACTGAAGTCAGCCATCCAGCCATCAAGGCCAAAGCCGATCAGATTTTCCTTGATGACGCCCTTGTACCATTCGCAGGCCTCATCATTGGTGAAGTCCACCACACCACAATAGAACTCGCCGAAATCAACTAGATAGTCACCACCATCAGCCTTGGTGGCCAGATAGCCTTTTTCCTTGGCGATTTTGTAAAGGGACTGACCTTCCAGCACATACGGATTGATGTAGCCGAGGAAGCGGACGCCATCTTCTTTCAGCTCATGGATCTTGGTATCAAGGCCCGGATACAGTTCAGGGCTCCATTCCCAGTTCCAATGCAAGCGCTTGCCGAAGGACGTCATCTTGATGCCCTGCCAGTCCTGGTTCCAGACACCCGCGACTTTGACACCCGCCTTTCTGGCCCGCTCGATCTTCTCGAGGGTGATATCGGTGCCGCCCTGAATGCCCAGGATCACGCCATCCAGCACCCAATCCGGCAGTTCTGGCTGCGTACCGAAAACATCAGAGATATTGCCGACGAGCGCAGTGAAGCTGTCTTCCCGGTCAAACAGCAGATAGTCTGGGATGTTCCAGGCCTGCAGCTCATGGAAGTCATCATGGCGGAAATCAAAGTCCGCGTAGGCTGTTGTCTGCAAGTGGCAGAAGTATTTGTCGTTGGAGACAAAGGTCGGCTGCGGGTAGTTGGTGTTGTAGTAATCACCGCCCGCTTTATCCTTGGTGTCCGCCAGCCATGTCACGTAGTTGTTCTTGTTACGGCCAACGCCTGGTTCAGACGTCCAGAGCGGGAAGTTCTTGCCACGCAGATTGAAGTAGGTCAGCTGCTCACCGCAACCGTAGACCTTCTCTTCCGGTGTTGCATGGACGCGCATCCAGAAACGGTTCACCTCATCTTTCAGGCTGTTGAAGTCCACTTTCAGGCGGCCTTCTTCCGTCTCATAAATGGTCAGCGTGAGGTAGTCCTCGCCATCAACCCCAAGTGTGATGCTTGCCTTATCGGCTTCCTCATCAATCCTGAAAGCACGCATTGGCAGGCGGGATTCGACATAGTCTTTGATGTCAAAGTTCCCACGATACATATCGAAGGTGCCTTGACCGCTTCCCAGAAAGATTGCCGGTTTATCCAAGCTGTGCGTAAAAACGGTGCGGTCTTTATGCAGAACAGTGAAGCCATTTTCTTGTTTAACAATGTTCATGTGAGTGCCTGCGGAGTTGGTGCGACACCGGCCTGTTCTGGCGGATCGGTCTGTCAGCACCGGGCTATCGAAAATCTGGAACGGATAGAAAAAGGGCGCGGATGATGTGGTCCGCGCCCTCTTGTCTTACTTCAGAGAAGCTGCGTAGGACGCATCGATCTTAGCTTCACATGCTTTGATTTCATTTTCAAAGCGCTCCAGCCAAGCCTTGCCGTCTGCGTCGCTGTTTTCGATGAAGTAGTCGCGCACGCCAGCAGTTGCTGCCTTGAATGCTGCACGGTCTTCTGTGGTTGGGGTGTAGATGGTGCCACCTGCTTCGCGGAACTCCTCAAACGCTGCGAACTCACGCCATTTTGGATAGGAGCGCAGATACTGGTTCTGAGCTGCTACACCATCAATCACCACTTTGCGCAGTTCTTCTGGCATGGAGTTGAACTTGGCGTTGTTCATCACCCAAACGCCGCCCATGTAAGCGTGGCCATCCAGAGCGATGTACTTCAGGCTTTCCTGGAACTTCATCATGGTGATGTCCACGATGCCGTTCTTGGTGCCATCAACAACACCGGTAGACAAGGCAGTGTAAACTTCAGGCCAGGAGATTGGAGTTGGCGCCGCACCGAGCTGTTTCACCAGTTCCTGCTGGATTGGAGCTGGAACGGTACGCAGTTTCAGGCCTTTTACGTCATCAGGATTTTTGACCTGCTTGTCAGTGGTCGCAATGTTACGCCAGCCGCCGGAGTTGGATACCATCATCAGGCGCAGAGTATCATTGGTTCTGCCAAGAACGTTGCCGCGAACGTCTGCAAGGAACTCGTCGTTGTCATAGACACACTCGGCAACGCGGTCGTCACGCAGCATGTATGGCAGGTCGAATGCGCTCACTGGAGACCAGTAGTTTGCCAGTTCCGGAATGGTGGTCTGGAAGTAATCAAACATACCGTTCTGAACGCCTGCCAGACACTCTTTCGCTGTGCCGCAAAGCTGACCGCCCGGATAGATCTCGACTTCGATCGCGCCATTGGAGCGGGATTCTACAAAGTTTTTAAACACGAGCAGTGACTGGTGGTTGTAACCGTCAAGGTTGGTTACGTGCGGAGCAGTCAGAGTGTAATCCGCCGCCTGTGCACCCGCAGCCATGAAAACTGAGCTGAGCAATGCGATTGCTGTTTTCTTAAAGTTCATGTTTTCCTCCACATGAGTTTTAAAGTCTGCTGCCCCACTCCCGTTGCAGCACGTTGGTAAGGGTTGGTTCGCCTACATCACGCCCAGCAGTTTCGGGAAACCGATGACGAGCGCAGGGAAGAATGAAATCAGGAAGATGATCACAAACTCGATCGCTAGGAACGGTAGGATCGCTTTCGAGATCTTTTGCAACGGCACCCCGGAAACACTTGAGGCGACGAAGAGAACGAGACCCATTGGCGGTGTTGCCAGACCGATGGAAAGGTTGGCGCACATGACCACACCGAAGTGGACCGGATCGATACCTGCCTGTGTCATGATCGGCGCAAGAATTGGCGCGAAGATCAGGATTGCCGGACCTGCATCGAGGAACATGCCGACGATGAACAGGAAGACGTTGATGATGAAGAACAGCAGGTAAGGGTCACGGGTGATACCGAGGAAGAAGGAGGTAATGTCCTTCGCGATGCCGGACAGAGAGATGGCTGAAGCAAACCCGCTCGCCGCGGCCACGATGATCAGAATTGCCGCTGCATTGACAGCGATGCGCATGAACATCGGGAAGACGCTGGCAGGCTTGAGCACTTTCAGCACGACCACGGACAGGATCAGCGCGTAGAACACGGCCACCGCAGCAGCTTCAGTTGGCGTGAAGACACCTGAGTAGATACCGCCCAGAATGATCACAGGTGTAAGCAGCGGGAAGAAAGCCATGGAGAAGCTGTTCCAGCGCTCTTTGCGGCTGGCCCGTTCAAACTGCTCAACATCAGGATACTTCTTGATCTGCCAGCGGTTGATGATCATCAGGCCGATGCAGAAGATGATGCCAGGGACCACACCTGCGATGAACATCGCAGCCACGGAGGTGTTCATCACGAAAGCGTAGATGAGCATGATACCGCTTGGTGGGATGATGGTGCCCAGAACTGTTGCCGCTGCAGTCAGAGCCGCCGCATAGGTGCGGTCATATTTGTAACGCTCCATCTCAGGGATCAGCATGTTGCCAATCGCAGAGGTTGCCGCCACAGAAGACCCAGTCAGCGCTGCAAACAGGGTGGAAGCCAGGATCACCACGTGACCGAGACCACCACGGAAGTGCTGCACCATGGTTTGTGAGAAGGTGATGATGCGAGTGGTGATGCCACCGTTCACCATGAATTCACCCGCCAGCATAAAGAACGGCAGCGCCAGCAGCAGGAAGTTGTCGAGACCAGCGTAAAGGCGCTGGTAAAGCATGTTGATGAAGAGAACCTTGTCGTCCTGGAACAGAGCAATCACAGGAGACAAACCAAGCGCGAAAAGCACCGGGGCACCAATCAACAAGAAGATCAAGAAATATAGAAGGAAGATCGGAGAGACCATACCTGCACACTCCCGTTAAGGTATTGGAGCCTAAGCGTTTTCGCTTTTGTTATTAGCGTTGAAATGGATGAACTGGTCCAGCTCGCCTACCAGCTTCTGCAAAGCCGCGAGGCAGGTGATTGCCAGCAGCGCAGGCGGCGCGATGTAGATCACGTACATTGGGATCGGCAGACTATCTGCGGTGACAGAACCCGTGCCAAAGAACACCCAGCCAAACTTGATCCAGACTGCGAACAAAACCAGCGCAATCACATGAATGATGGCTTTCAGCAGATGCCCGATGCGTGTTCCCTCCACTGCATCCAGTACAAACGTCATGGCGATATTTTTACCTGTCAGATAGATGACCGGCAGCGCCAGATACGTCATGTAAATCATCAGAAAGCGCGAGGCTTCATCCGTCCAGCTGATGGGACTGTTGAGGATGTAACGGAAGAAAACCTGCAGCAGCACAATTGAGGTCATGATGACCAGGAAAAGTCCACCAACATACTCGCCTGCCCGGGCGATGGGATTGTTGATGGCGGCGAGGCCTTTTTCGATCGCCTTAAGCATGATGCTCTTTCCTTGCCTTAAGAGTTGCCCAAAGAGAGGAAAGAGCGCTCTGAAGCATGAGAGCCAAAGACAGCTTCAGAACGCTCCGGGTATCAGGTGAGTTCGACCACCTCGATACCGAGGCGCTTGGCAAGCGCTCGAAGAACCGGACGATGGTCGCCGTAAGTCAGAGCAGTGTGATGCTCCAGCCCTTCAGCAATCATCTTTTCCATGAAGTCTTTGACCGGTGTGTCCAGCTTTGCTGTGCCAGCAGTGCCAGAAAACGCCAATGGAGCACGTACCATTTCACCACCAGCCAGTATGAGGCGCAGCTTGCCATGCCCCTGGCTGAAGCGCGCCATGGTGATGCGCCCCGGCTTCAAAGCAAACTCGGAAAGCAATGGCAGCTTGCGGTTACTATGGATCGTTCCCTGCACTGGCTGGTCGCGATCGGCCATATCAATTGGCGCCTGCCCGCAATGCCAGAACACAACCGTGTCATCTTCAACATTCACGTCAACAAGATCAGTGTTGAACACGCTATTGCCCGATGCGTGCTGCAATGTGAGAGATGTCACGACACCCATCATGTCAGCTTCACAGCCACTTGGGGTCCGGTCTTCATTCAGGAGCGCCAACGCACCACACGCGGCACATCCGTATTCGGTAAAGAAGTCTGGCCAGCAGCGCACTGCAACACCGGCATAATCTTTTTCATCTGCTTCGGTGCGCAGCTTGGAATAAACCTTGAGTGTTTTGCAGGTGGCTTCCTGATCCAGCTCTGCCAGATTTGGAAAGTCCTTTGCACGCCGCTCATAAGGTGCGTCCGCGACTTCATCCGGCAGTTCCTTCACCTGATCGATGAAGTCGATCACCGGAATACGATCAACACTGATGCCAAAGCTGTCTGCCAGTTCCTGCTCATTGAAGTTGCAGGCGTCAAACCCATCCGGATGCTCACCAACCAGTTTGAGCTTTGAGCCTTTGAGCTGGTTGACGATTGCGCCGGCACGCGCCAGCAAACGCAGCTCTTCAATCGCTTTTGGACTTTCAGCAGCTGCATGGACATAATCGAGACGGATGTTGCTGCGGCTGAGAGCGTGGGATGCCAGATTGACACCGCAGAATGAGTTGAGGCGCAGACGGCCACCTGTTCTTGCTTCCGGATAGGACCACATGACGAGCGGCGCATCGATGGCTTTGCCAAGCTCAACAGTCATGGTGGCGTCGGTGAAAGTCACCTGCAGCAGAAGAAGCATATCGAGCGGCTTTTCCTGAAGCTTTGGCATCACTTCCTTGACAGCGTCCGCATCAAACAGCAGCTTTGGTTCACCAACAAACTCAGCGTCCAGTGTCTGGAGGTTCTTCCAGGCTTGCGCGAGAATTTCTTCTGCATAGGGAACATCAAAGGTTGGACGACCGAGCGCGACGATGCCAATACGGGGTGTGTCGACGGACATTATTAACTCCCTACTGTATTTAGCCGAGAGTGACGTTTCCGCGTCTGAAACCTCTCTCCCCCAGGCCTTTTTATCGAGGGCTCCCCAGCCCCCTTATCTTGTAAAAACAGACTACTTTGAACCTTAGTGACTAACCATGAGTAATACCACATAAATGGTCATTATTTTTCTTTTATGCTCATTTATTTTGTGATATTTGACATTTTTGTCCACTTTTCAACGTTCACTGTTATTTTTTGACGCAAAGAACGATCATGTGTTTGGAACTGGAGTTTTCAGAGTAGGACAGCGGAGAAAACAAGCAATGCGGTGATATGTCTGCGTTAAAATGCGCAGTTTTCTGCGCTTACGGAGGGTACACACGGCATAATTGAGCGTTTTCTTACATACTCTTAAGACAAGAAGTGCCAGTCTGTGGGGCAGACTGGCACTTGGCTGCTCATCTCGGGAGGAGTTGCAGCATCGGGAATCACATTGGAAGGTTATCTAGGCTTTTCCATTGGACCCGAAGACACGAATCTTCTCTTTTACTTTCTGTTTCATGACTTCCTCACCGCGACCGAGTGAGTGCGCCAGATGAAACTCTTCAGGATCATTTGCAAAGACTTCCTGCACACCCAGCGTAAAGGCCTGGCGGAGTTCAGTATCTACATTCACCTTTGCAACACCTAGCTCAACTGCCTTCTTAACTTGCTCATCCGGCACACCAGAACCACCATGAAGAACCAGTGGCGTCTTCACTTGCTCCTTGATTTCCTTGATGCGCTCAAAGGCCAGCTTCGGTTCGCTTTTGTACACGCCGTGCGCGGTACCGACAGAGATCGCCAGATAGTCCACACCGGTCTTTTCGACGAACTCCTGCGCCTCTTCCACTGTGGTGATCATGGCATCCGCTTCATCAACGGTGATGTCATCTTCAGTGCCGCCGATCTTGCCGATCTCACCTTCGCAGCCAATGCCCAAAGCATGGGCAACATCAGCTACTGCTTTGGTTGTCTTAGTGTTTTCCTCGAAAGGAAAGCCAGAACCATCAAACATCACCGACTGAAAGCCTGCGCGAGTGGCTTCCATTGTCTGCTCAAACTGGCGACTGTGATCCAGGTGAATGCAGACAGGCACAGTGATGTCTCGCATGAACGTGTCGATCATGTCCTTCATCTGATAAAGGCCGAGCGTGTTGATCACTTTCTGACCAACCTGGATCATGATCGGAGCGCGTTCTTCTTCAGCTGCAGTCAAGATCGCACGAATGGACTCCGCGTTGTGAGCACTGAATGCGCCAATAGCGTATCCGTTCTCCCAAGCGTGCTGGATCATTGTTTTTCCTGAAACGTAAGGCATTTGTTATGTCCTCGGGGTCATTCCACGTTCTGCTGGATGGCTCCTCATGCCAAACCCGAACCCGTGGCTGGCATTTTCGCTTTCCATTTATGGTTATGACTGTAAATTCTCACAGATATGATCAAATAACAACATTAATGATCATTTTTATGTCCAATTTTGCTCACAACCGTATTGCTACGTAGGGTATTTCGTTCAAATTGGTAGATTTTTGACTATCAACATCAGTCCGATGACCAAAAGCAGTCCATGAATGATTTTGTGATAGTCAATTTTGTAGGTGTGCAGCAGATGGTAGCCAAACATGCCAAGCGACATGCCGATGACGAATGCAGGCAGCGCTTTGACCACATGGCCAATCACCACATCGGTGAGCAGTCCCTGAAGCCAGAAGCCTGTGATCGCCCCAACCATCTGAAGCATAAAGAAGAAAACGAGCGTGGATTTGGCCTGATCTGCCGTCCATGGCTGCATGGAAGTGTAAGCAATCACCGGCGGTCCCGGCTCACCAACACTCGCGCCCAAAGCTCCTGAAAAGAAACCGGTTCCAACAGTGATCGGTTTCGAAACTTCTTTGAACAAAGCCTCTCTGGAAAGGAACGAGTAGATGCTTGAGGCAACGAGGACGACACCCATGGTGATCAGAATAGCTTCTGCAGGCAGCCGCTTGAGCAAGTCCGCCCCCAGATAAGACCCTGGCAAAGAGCCAAGAAACAGCAGCAAAGCTGGCTTCCATCTGACATGAGCGCGCATTTTCCAAACGATCGGGAATGTCACCAACCAGCCGAAGATGCCAGCTACCGGAACAGCAGCTTTCACATCAATAGCAAGGGACAGAAGGGGGACTGAAACAAGCGCCAGACCGAAGCCTGTGAGGCCCTGGGTAAAGCTACCCAGAGCTATGATCGCTGAAACGACGATGATTTCGAATGTCATTGTATTTCTCTGGCGCTCGACTGGCGCAGATGATTAGCGTGTGCTGAACCGATGGATCGTCTTTTGTTTATAGACATCTTCCGGGTCCAGCCGGATGCTGGGGAAGTGCGGCTTGTTCGGACTATCCGGGAAGTGCTGCGTTTCCAGACATAACCCACCAAACGCCTCATACTTATAGCCATTTCGCCCAAACCAGGGTTTATTGGAAAGCTTGAAACCGTTGTAGAACTGGATCGCAGGCTGCGTTGTCTCCACTTCCATCACACGACCCGAGGCTGGGTCATACAGCTCAGCCGCTTTCTTGTATTTGCCTCGACCCTCGCCGTTCAGAACGAAGTTATGATCAATCCAGCGACCATCGAGCTTATCCATATTCTGACCGATGACAGCCCCCTCACGGAAGTCCAGCCCTGACCCTGCCACGCTTTTCACTTCCCCTGTCGGGATCATGTTCTCCGCAACAGGCGTATAATGATCCGCAAACAGCTTCAGTTCATGGTTCTCGACTGAGCCTTTGTCGTGCCCCGCCAGATTGTAATAGCTGTGGTTCACCAGATTGAGGATGGTTGGCTTGCTGGTATGGGCACAGAAGTTGAAGTGTAGCTGGTTTACATCATCCAGAGCGATGGTGTGAGTAACACTCAGCGTCCCCGGATAGCCAGATTCCCCATCTGGCGACACCCGATGCAGGTGCACACGAACAACATCCGCTTTTTCTTCAATGTCATAGCCCCAGACATACTTGTCGAAACCCTTGCTGCCACCATGCAGGTGTTGCACGGTTGGCGGCTCATTGGTTTCCAGCAGATACGCCACGCCATCCAGCGTAAACTTGCCATCCTGAATGCGGTTTGCGCACCGCCCGGCAACTGCCCCAAAGAACGGATGCCCCGCCAGATACTTCTCCAGGGCCTCGTATCCCAGCACCACATCATCCTTGTTGCCATTGCGATCAGGAACGATCAGCGATGTGACGATGCAGCCATAATTGGTGAGTGAAACCTGAAGACCATTCTTATTGGTGATTGTGATCAGATCTGCGCTTTTGCCGTTCACTTGACCAAATGGAACCACAGTGACTTCCATTGGAATCTCCCGATTTTACTTTGCTTTGGTTTCAAGCCCTGAAAGCGCACGCAATTGCTCCAGAACAGCTGACCAGTCCTGACGCCCTCGCCCTGCACTGCGCGCTATATTGTAGGTTTCGCGGGAAGCTGCCCCCATTGGCATCGGCACACCCACCTGATTGGCAAGATCCAGCGCAATACCCAGATCCTTGTGCGCATGGTCAATCATGAACGCGGGGCTCAGATCCCCAGCCAGCACTTTATTTGGCCACGTGGTGGTGAAGTGCCCTTTACCTGCTGGCGTTCCGCTCATGACAGACATGGCCGCATCAAACTCAAGCCCAATGGCTTCTGACAGAGCAACCGCTTCTGCAGAGAGGGTGTTGAGCGCAATGCTCATGTAGTTGTTGATGATCTTGACACGAATGCCCTTGCCCGGGCCACCTGCATCCACCATATCTGATCCCATCAGATCAAAGAGCGGCTGCGCTTTTGCAATCTGCTCTTTCGTACCACCCGCCAGAACCAGCAGAGTACCAGCAATCGCATGGTCGGACGTTCGGCCGACCGGTGCTTCCATCATGGAAAAACCAAGCTTCGCCATATCAGCAATCATCGCATCCGTTTCCAGCGGATGCACCGTGGACATATCAATCACCAGCGCGTCTTTGGAAAGCGTTGTCGCAACACCGTTTTCACCCATCAGAGTTTCACGAACCAACGCCCCGTTTGGAAGCATGGTTACAACAAAATCCGCCCCATCTGCAGCCTCTGCCGGACTGCTCGCAGCAACGGCGCCTTTGGTAACCAAGGAGGCAACAGCCTCAGGGCTGACATCATAAACACGCAGCGTATGACCACCTTTGGCCAAGTTCGTCGCCATAGGTTGTCCCATCTGGCCCAACCCGATAAATCCAACTGTTGCCATGTCTGTGCCTCATCATGGTTAGTACTGTCATTGTGTCCATTTAGTACTGAAGATGCGCAAATTACAACACATTGTGATTGTTTTTGTCCTTTTCTGGTGATAAATTTGTACATACATGAGTAATAACACGCAATATCTGGTCTATATTCGCTGTAGTTGATCAGAATCTGCGTATAATAACGGAGAGATAAATGGTCATTGCGTGCGTTGGCATCACAGTTCTGGACCGTGTTTTCAGAGTCGAGCAATTGCCCACCACCGGAGGTAAGTTTGTCGCTTCGGATTACTTTGAGATTGGGGGAGGCCCTGCAGCGACTGCCGCTGTCGCCATAGGTAAACTTGGGTATCCGGTTGATTTCATAGGCCGTGCAGGCACTGATGACGTCGCCACGACCATGATCAAGGAGTTGGCTGGTTACAATGTCAACACTCAGCATCTCCACCAGATTGCCGGTGCCAGCTCATCCTTCTCGGCTGTTTTGGTGGATGACCGCGGTGAGCGAATGATCATAAATTACCAAGGCGACCAACTCTCTCCTGAAACCGGATGGCTCGAAAAAGTTGATTTTGCGTGCTACAACTCCCTTCTGGCCGACGTCCGTTGGCATCAAGGCGCTCTTTTTGCCCTCAAGGAAGCGAAGAAAGCGGGTGTTCCTACCGTCCTTGATGGGGACGTAACCCCCCAAGATATAACGGATTTGGTGGAACTGGCCGATCATGTTGCCTTCTCTGAGCCGGGTCTGGCGAAATTCTCACAGGTTGATGACCCTGTGGCAGGGTTGCGCATTGCGCAAACGAAAACAAACGCTAAACTCTATGTTACAGTTGGTTCCGAAGGATGTTACTGGCTGGAGGGAGACGAGATCTGCCACCAGGCTAGCTTCAAAGTGGATGTAAAAGACACCACAGGTGCAGGAGATGTGTTCCACGGTGCCTTTGCCGTTGCAATTGCTGAGAAAATGGCGCCCAGAGAGGCCGTTACATTCTCCAGTGCAGTGGCCGCGCTCAAGTGCACACGTCTTGGCGGACGGGAGGGAATCCCGGATCGTGCCAGTGTTGAGGCATTCCTGAAGACTGATGCCTGAAAAAATGCTCTGGTAAACCTGCCAGAGCTTTCGTTTTGACAGAGTGATCAGCTGTCCTATACGCATTTTTGTTGTTTTCTGATCAGATATTTTGAGGCCTCTATGGTTGATACGGTCATCATTGGAAACCCGCGCCACGAGCGACTGGTGAATTACGTCAATGAAAAAGGCTATGCCAGCGTCGAAGAACTTGCCAGCGCGCTGGACGTATCAGCTCAGACTATCCGTCGAGATATCAAGAGATTAGCAGCACAAAAACTGCTCATTCGGCATCATGGTGGCGCTGGCAGATGTTCCAGCGTCGTCAACCTGGATTATGAAGTCAGACAGGTTTCCGAAACCGAAGAAAAAGAAGCAATTGCAGAAGCAATCGCAAGTTCGATTTCTGACAACAGCACTGTCTTTGTGTCCATCGGTTCAACAACAGAGATCATCGCCAACCACCTGCTCAAGCGCAGTGGCCTGCGCGTGATCACCAACAGCCTTCGTGTTGCCAACGTACTTTATAGCAAACCTGATTTTGATGTGATGGTTCCCGGCGGCAAACTGCGCAGCAACAACAGCGGCATCATCGGCACAACAGCACTGGAATTCGTCAAGAAGTTCCGCGTTGACTACTTGATCACCAGCCTCGGCTCAATCGATACGGACGGCACAATGCTGGACTATGACTTCAACGAGGTTGCCATTGTCCAGGCCGTCATGAGCACCGCCCGCAACACCTTCATCGCAGCCGACGCCACCAAGTTCTCAACCTCCGCCGCCGTAGAACTCGGCAACATAAAAGACGTCACCGCCCTCTTCACCGACAAAGAACCACCCACCGACCTAGTAAAAATCCTGAACAGCAACAACGTTCAGCTGAATGTGGTGATGTGAGATGAGTTCACTACTCCTCCCGGACGACCATTACTGAGCATGGGGCGTGGCGGACTATGCGGGCGGTGTTTGGGCCCAAGAGGTAATCTTTCAGCTCCGGGCGATGAGACGTTAGGATGATGAGATCGGCGTTAAGTTGATCGCGCATCTGCAGAATTTCATCATAAACAGAGCCGTGAGCGATTACATGTTGTCGTTTGATGTCATCACTACGAACGTACTGTGCAGTAAAGGCGTGCAAGCGCTCGTTAGCAGCTGCGCTAAGGCTGGACCTGTAGTTTTTTGGAAAGTATGAAGCGATGAGCGGGCTAACCGGCGGTACTACACTCAGAAAGTGTAGCACCGCACCATAGTCTTTTGCCATTTGGCAGGCCGTGCCAACAGCTTTTTCACTTGCTTCAGGATGGTCAAGATCTACAGGCACAAGGATATCCTTATACATAGCTCAAGGCCTCATGCTTTCTTGCGCTTTTTCTGCGACGTAACTGAAACAGGATAAGCCCAGCCAGAACAAGCAGTGTCGGGAAATAGAACCACTCTTTTGCAAATCGATTGTTTGGCTTATGTAACTCCAACACCTGCCAGTCAAAGTCTATGCCCCATTTCTGAGCTGGACTATCGAAGGAGACATCATCCACCCAAACTTGTGCTCCCTCCTCACGGATCATAAGGCCGGTTTGCTGGCTTAAGCGCTCTTCACCGGAAAGTCCCATTTCTCCAAGCGGAAAGGCCACAACCTTTCGAACAATGTCGCCGCTGAAGTTCTCCCCTTCTACAACAAGACGTAAATTGGCTCCGTCTGCAGCATTTTCTGTAACTTGCAGTATTTGGTTGGGATTCAAGTTTTCGAACGGCGGTTTGACCGTGTCTAGCAAGAAGCCGGGCCGCAACAGAGTAAACGCGACCAAAAGGAGTGCAGCCGACTCCCACTTGTAGCTTTTTGCAAAGAAATATCCCTGTGTTGCAGCGGCAAACACCAACATAGCAACCGTGGACATGGTGATGATGAGCAGTGCGTATGGAATACTGTCTACACCAATCAAAAGCATCTGCGGATTGAAGACAAAGATGAAAGGCAAAATCGCTGTGCGCAAGCTGTAGTAAAACGATTGAACACAAGTGCGCATTGGATCAGAACGAGCAACAGCAGCTCCAGCAAACGCGTCGACAGCAACCGGAGGTGTCGTACCAGACATCAGACCGAAGTAAAACACGAACAGGTGTACAGCAAACAGAGGAATAGTAAGCCCATTCTGTGCGGCCAGTGTCACCAGTGGCTGGGCCATGACACTTGCAACTACAATATAGTTAGCTGTCGTTGGCAACCCCATACCGAGGACTACGCACATCACAGCCGTAAACACCAGCATCAGGACAACATTCCCACCGGAGACTGCGTCGATGATCTGCGTCATGAGCAAGCCGAGTCCGGTGAGAGAGACAACACCAACAATAATGCCAGCTGCTGCCATCGCGATAGCAATGCCGACCATGTTGCGAGAACCTGATGTCATTCCATCCAGCAGATCATTGAAACCTCTGGCAAAGGCCTCTTTTGCTGAGTTTGTGGTCTGAGCTCTGAAGTGTTGCATCAATGGGCGCTGTGTCAGAATGACGGCAATCATAACAACAATTGCCCAAGATACCGATAGACCTGGAGAAAGACGCTCTACCATCAAACACCAGATCAGCACACCAATCGGAATAATGTAATAGAGTCCAGCCATAAGAGTTGGCTTCAACTCCGGAATTGTTACGAGGGGTGCATTGGGATCATCAATCTCAAGTTCTGGGTAACGCGCTGCAACCTTCAAGAGAATAATGTAGAGGGCAGCCACAACTAGGGCAGCCACTGGTATAGTTGCAGCCCCTGCGAGCAGTTTTAGCAAAGTTGCCAAGCCATATACTGCCCCTGCAACCACGGCGATTGCTCCAAAACCAAACAAGAAGCTCCAAAGAGCCTGACCAAGTGTACTTTGATGAAGCTTGGCAAGCACGGGCATGTTGGCTTTCACCGCTTCCAGATGCACAATGTAGAACAAGCCGATGTAGCTAATCACCGCAGGTACGAAGGCATGCAAGACCACATCATAATAGGTGATGCCAACAAACTCAGTCATCAGGAACGCAGCGGCTCCCATGACTGGAGGCATGATCTGGCCGTTGATGGAGGACGAGACTTCAATCGCACCGGCTTTTTCGCCAGAAAAGCCAATCCGTTTCATCAATGGGATAGTAAAAGTGCCAGTCGTTACAACGTTGGCAATCGCAGAACCTGAAATCAATCCGGTCAGCGCAGAAGAAACCACTGCAGCTTTCGCCGGACCGCCTCTTAGGTGTCCCAGCAGAGCAAAAGACAGCTTGATGAAGTAATTGCCTGCACCTGCCTTATCTAGCAAAGCGCCAAACAACACAAAAAGGAAGATAAATGAATTTGAGACTCCGAGTGGGAGACCGAAAACTCCCTCTGTGGTGAGCCACATATGATCTACGTACCGGTTTAGACTAAATCCTCGATGCGAAATCAATTCCGGCAAGAGCGGCCCCAGGAACACGTAGGAAGAAAAAATTAGCGCGACCACTACAAGCGACAGACCAAGAACGCGTCTGGTAAGTTCCAGAAGCATTCCAATACCAACAAGTGAAATCACCAGTTCCTGTGTTGGGCGAATACCTCCCGCCCCTTCGACAACACCTCTATAAAAAACAACAATGTACAGAGAACAAGAGGCGGCAACAATTGCAAAGAGCCAATCATAAAATGGAATGTACTTGCGTGGTGACGCGACTAATGCCGGGAAAGTCGCAAACCCAAGAAAGAGTGCAAATGCCAAATGAATAGCGCGTTGCTGTGTATCATCAATGAGTCCGATGCCTGTCGAGAATGGCAATGGTGATGCCATGTAAAGCTGATAGAGAGGCCACAACAAGCCCACTGCAAAAATGAGGTACTTTGCGAAGCCAGATGGATCACGTGCACCTGTATCATTCTCGGCAATCAAGTCTTGCAGTTCATTTTGGTGTTGTTGGTCCATTCGCCCCTCTCTGGACTAGATAAAAAGACGGACAACAGTTATTGCCCGTCTCTTTTTCGCATTTCGCTTTCAGCTAAGTTCTCGTTACTTAATCAGGCCGACTTCACGGAAATAGCGCTCAGCGCCCGGATGGAATGGAACGGAACGACCGTTCTTTACAGCACCTTCGCGCGTAACGCCGATGTAGAGGGTGGATTGCTTTTTGAAGTCTTCGAAGTTGTCGAACACTGCTTTGACCATGTTGTAGATCACTTCTTCATCCGCATCAGCAGAAGCAACAAGTGTTGCAGGCAAGCCCCAAGTTGTTCGTTCACCTTCCTGACCACGATACGTGCCGTCAGGGATGACGGAAACACCATAATATGGGAACTCTTCAATCATCTTTGCGGTGACATCATCATTCCAGTTCAGCACTTCTGCGTCACAGGTGTTTGTGGCTTCTGTAATTGAAGAAGCTGTGATGCCTGTTGTGTAAAAGAACGCGTCGATCTTGCCATCACATAATGCTTGCGCCTGCTCACGAGATGTCAAACGTGTTGCTTGACCGTAATATTCTTCAGCATTTGTCTCATAACGGCCCAAAGCAAAGTTCATGGTCGCTTCCGTACCAGAACCTGCATTGCCGATGTTCACGACTTTACCTTTCAGGTCAGCAAAGTTTTTTGCCTCTGAATCTTTGCGGGCAACTAGATGGGCAGTGTCCAAATGCAATGAAAACAAGAAACGCAGTTTGTCATTGGCACCATCTTTTTCGAATTTCGATGAACCCTTAGAAGAGTGATACTGCCAGTCAGCCTGTGCAATCGCGACGTCCATCTCTCCAGACTGAATCGAACGGAGGTTTGCAACCGAGCCACCAGTGGATTCGACAGTACAACGAATATTGTGCTCTTGCGTCTTGCGGCTTTTGTTCAGAACATTACAAATGAAACCGCCTGTTGGGTAATAACCGCCACCGATACCAGCAGTTCCAATGTTTACGAACTTACGCTCAGCCGCAATGGCCCCAGTTGCAACAGCAGCTAAAGCTCCAGCAGCAACAGTTATCTTGAAAAGATTTTTCATTGACGTCTCCTCATAATTATTTTTGCATTTATGCAAGGACCCCTCCCATGGGCCCATTTCAGAATTACGCACCGCGCCGTCTTAGGTAGGCTGCGACTTCTTTTTGCGTAGTTTGAATGTGCTTTCGCAACGTACTCACTGCACGTTCAATGTCTTCCCGAGCGCATGCTTCCAGCATTTCGTGGTGCTCACGCATTGGGCGATCCAGGCCACTGGCCTCCGTCACCTGCAAACGCATGTATGGGCCGATGCGTTGCTCCAGGTCGGAGATCATCGCCAGTAGGTGCTTATTTCCGCAAGGCTCGTATAGAAGCCGATGGAACTGCAAATTGAAATCAGACCAACGCTCAATGGCTGTTTCTGCGGCATACTCATCCAGCAGGGATCTTGCACGTTCCAAGTCACGCTCAATCATGTTTGGAATTGCAAGCTCCAACGCCCGGCACTCAAGCGCCAGTCTGATATCAATAAATTGCAGCACATCTTCTGCAGAGAGCTTACGGACAATCGCACCTCTTTGAGGGCGAAACTCCACTAATCCTTCAATCTCGAGACGACGTAAGGCTTCACGCACGGGGATTTTGCTCACTCCATGTGCAGCAGCAATTTCGTCTTGTCTTAGCGGCAGTCCGCCTTCGAGCGTTCCCTTCATGATTTTGGACTTCAAATCACGATAGATTGGGTCAGCAGCGCTACCAGCCTTGATAGGAGTGCCAAGCTCTTCTTGAGCTGAGTTCATCAAATACTCCGAATTAATACGTATTAGAAACTTGCAAAACGTATACGATTTTGTCAACATCAAATGCGTAATACCAATTATTAGGCCCACCCGGGACCTCCATTTCGGAGCACTCAGCAAGAAAAATGAACTACGACATCGTCATCATGGGCGGCGGAATTATGGGGTCTGCCGCAGCCTACTTTCTGGCTCGCAGTGGGCAAGCTGGCTCTGTGGCAGTAATAGAGCCTGACCCATCCTACAAAGAAGCCACTACCCCTCAGGGTGCGGGTGGAGTTCGCCAGCAGTTCAGTCTGCCTGAAAATATCTCCATGTCGACTTATAGCCTTGAGTTTTACAAGAACTTCGAAAGTATTATGGCGGACGTACCAGATATCCAGTCCATCAGCTTTCGTGAGCAAGGTTATCTTTTTGTTGTAGGAAAAGATGGCGAAGAAACACTGCGCAAGAATGTCGATTTGCAAAGCTCCATGGGAGTAAAAGCGAACCTTATGGACAAAGCTGAAACGGCCCGCAGATTTCCCAGCATCAATCGCGAAGATATTGCACTCACATGTTACACCCCTGATGATGGTTGGATTGACCCTTATGCTGCGCTCCAAGGTTTTCGAAGATCAGCGGAACACTTGGGGGTCACCTACATTCGCTCCAGTGTGACAAACATCCAATGTTCTAGAACGAAGTTACAGACAGTCACTTTGGCTGATGGGTCTACGGTCGGAGGTAAGTATTTCATCAATACCGCTGGCCCCTGGGCAAATAAACTGGCAGCTATGACGGGCTCATCTCTTCCCGTGGTGCCAATGTGTCGTGTTCAGCATTTCTGGAAATGTGCTCACGAACTAGAAACTCTTCCCTTAGTCAAAGATGAAAGCGGCATGTTCTTCAGACCTGAGGGGGATGGATTTGCTGGCGGGCGTCCAAGCTTTGATATTGAGCCAGGATTTGTCGATGATATCTATAGCGGTTTCTTCGCAAACTATTTCGAAGAGGTCATTTGGCCGATGATGGCCGGCCTTGTGCCTAAGTTCGAAGCCATCAAGCTGCACCGAAGCTGGGCGGGACATTACGCACAAAACTTGTTGGATGGGAACATGATCATTGGGAAGTACTCACCTGGTCATGAGAACCTCATTACGGCCTGCGGCTTTTCCGGACATGGCATAATGCATGCACCTGCAGTGGGCAGAGCCTTGGCAGAACTCGCACTCACCGGCTCCTATCAGTCACTAGACATGACGCGCATGGAAATGAGCCGTGTCTACAAGAATGAACCGTACGCCGAAATCGGCATCAAATAGTCAAGACTAAAAGAACCTAGAGAAATGACACAGCATTCAGCAGAGGTCGCCATTATTGGCGCGGGTGTTGCCGGTATCGCAACTGCTTACTATCTGGCCGAACAGCACAACATCACCAACGTACTTCTAATTGAGCAAGGCCAACCCATGGCTTTCACCTCAGCTCAATCTGGTGAGAACTATCGCAACTGGTGGCCACATCCCAGCATGGTAGACTTCACCAATCATTCTATTGATTTGATGGAGAAAATTGCGCGTGATAGCGACAACCGCTTACATATGAACAGACGCGGCTATGCTTTAGCAACACGCCGCACTCAAGTAGACGATTTGATAGATCAAGTCCGTTATGGGTACGACAATAAACGCGATGACTTAATCCGTTTCCATTCCAGGGCGGAAGGTTCGGGTTATCAGTTTGCTGAAAAGCCAGATTGGGAGATCGCTCCCGATGGCGTAGACGTAATTCAGAATCAAGAGCTTATCCGAAAGGCATTTCCTTCTTTTTCCGAAGACATTCAGACTGTCTTGCATATCCGCCGCGGCGGAGACATCTCCGGCCAGCAAATGGGGATGTATATGCTGGAGAATTATAGATCAAAGGGTGGTCGGCGCCTTACCGGGATGGTCAGACAAATCAACCAACAAGATGGCTATGTTCTGGAGATTGAAACAAGTGAAGGCCTAGTGCAGGTCAAGACTGAGAAAATAGTCAATGCAGCAGGTCCCTTTGCGGCCAAAGTTGCCGAAATGATTGGCGAGGCGCTTCCTGTTTACAATACCTTCCAGCAAAAGATAGCATTTGAGGACGTTGAAAGAGTCATCCCTCGAGAACTACCTTTTTCTATCGATCTGGACGAGCAACTCATTGACTGGTCTGATGATGAAAAAGAATGGTTGGCAAGCGACGATGAGTATAAATGGCTGACGGAGCAGATGCCTGGAGCTATCCATTGTCGACCGGATGGTGGTGACAATGGTACTTGGCTAAAACTAGGCTGGGCTTTCAACGAAACGCCCCAAGACGCTACTTGGGAACCTCAGTTAAACGATCAGTTTCCAGAAATTGTGTTGAGAGGAGCTGCGCGGCTCAATCCATCACTGAAGGCGTATTACGGCAAACTTCCCAGAAGCATGACCCACTATGGTGGCTGGTACACAATGACTGAGGAGAACTGGCCGTTGATTGGGCCTATGGGTAAAAACGGCGCTCAGAAAGGCGCATTCATGATCACTGCCCTATCTGGTTTCGGTACGATGGCCGCCTGCGCATCAGCTGATCTGGTAGCAAAATGGGTAGCAGACGATCTGAAGCCCAAGTACGCCAATGATTTCTCACTGGACCGCTATCAAAACACAACGCTTTTGGCCGAACTGAAAGAAGCAAGTAAAGGCGTTTTGTGATCTTGGTTTGCGCCTGATGGCAATAAAGAGATAACTGTTATCGAGCGACACCTGATTTAAAAGAGAATGCAGGTGTCGCAAAACTAGTTTGGTCCAGTCAGAAACTACCTTCTAAAAATCCCAGTCTTCATCCTCAGTAGCAACGGCTTTGCCGATGACGTAGGAGGAGCCGGAGCCGGAGAAGAAGTCGTGGTTTTCGTCGGCGTTTGGTGAGAGGGAGGCCATGATCGCCGGGTTTACCTGGCAGATTGTTTCAGGGAATAGGCCCTCGAAGCCAAGATTTTGCAGAGCCTTGTTGGCGTTGTAATGCAGGAAGTGTTTGACATCCTCAGTCAGACCGAGCGGATCATAAAGATCCTCAGTGTATTTGGTCTCAAGATCATAAAGGTCAAACAGCAGAGCGAAGGCGAAGTCCTTGATCTCGGTTCGCTCAGCCTCTGACAACCGCTCCAAACCACGCTGGAACTTGTAGCCGATATAGTACCCATGCACCGCTTCATCGCGGATGATCAAACGGATCAGGTCTGCAGTGTTTGTTAGCTTTGCTCGGCTGGACCAATGCATCGGTAGATAGAAGCCGGAATAGAAAAGAAAGCTCTCCAGAAACACGCTGGCGATCTTTTTCTTTAATGGACTGCTGGTCGCGTTGTACTCCTCCAAGATCAAGCGGGACTTAGCCTGCAGAAACTCGTTCTCTTCTGACCAACGGAAGGCATCATCCACCTCAGCTGTGCGGCACAAGGTGGAGAAGACAGAAGAGTAAGAGCGGGCGTGGACGGCTTCCATGAAGGCGATGTTGGTGAGTACTGCCTCCTCATGGGGTGTCACAGCATCAGCCATGAGTGCTGGAGCGCCAACTGTATTCTGAATGGTATCCAGCAACGTCAGGCCAGTAAAGACGCGAATGGTGAGTTGTTGTTCTTCTGGAGTGAGCGAAGCCCAACTTTGCACATCGTTGGACAACGGAACTTTTTCCGGCAGCCAAAAATTGGAGGTCAGGCGGTTCCAGATCTCAAGATCTTTGTCGTCCTGGAGCCGGTTCCAGTTCACCGCTTTGGTCACTGGATGAATGGCGCTATGTAAGGTCATATGAAATCCTCAGATCTTAGAGTGAACAGGCCACGCAGCCCTGAACTTCAGTGCCTTCCAGTGCCATTTGGCGCAGGCGCACGTAGTAGATTGTTTTGATACCCTTTTTCCATGCGTAGATCTGGGCTTTATTGATATCGCGGGTGGTTGCTGTGTCCGGAAAGAACAGTGTCAACGATAAGCCTTGATCCACGTGCTGAGTGGCGGCGGCATACGTATCGATCAATGCTTCTGGTCCGATCTCGTAGGCATCACGATAGTACTCCAGATTGTCATTGCTCATGAACGGTGCCGGGTAGTAAACGCGGCCAATCTTCCCCTCT
The DNA here is from genome assembly GCF_000236645.1 of Pseudovibrio sp. FO-BEG1. Lineage (NCBI taxonomy): Bacteria > Pseudomonadati > Pseudomonadota > Alphaproteobacteria > Hyphomicrobiales > Stappiaceae > Pseudovibrio > Pseudovibrio sp. FO-BEG1. The sequence goes on along the minus strand of NC_016642.1, from coordinate 2,467,279 downwards.
TTACGGATCTCAATTTTGGAAACGATGGGGTGGATGGAGGACGTGGAGTTGTTGATGTAACTGATTGATCCGGTTGGAGGCACGGCTTGCAAGTTGCGGTTAAACAAGCCGTCCGTCATCACCGCATCTTTCAAAGCCACCCATTCCGCACGGGTTGGAATATGAATGCCGAACTTCTCAAAAAGAGCCACAACCCGCTCTGTGTCCGGAAGCCAATCCTTCTCAACGTATTTGTCGAAGAACGCTCCCGAAGCATATTGGCTGTCTTCAAACCCCTTGAAGCTAACACCACGTTCCCGAGCCATTGCATTTGAAGCGCGCAGGCAGTGATACAGCACGATGCAGAAGTAGATGTTTGTGAAGTCGATAGCTTCCGGACTGCCATAATGAATGAGTTCACGTGCCAGGAACCCATGCAGGTTCATCTGTCCAAGGCCGATGGCGTGGCTTTCATCATTGCCACGGCGCACAGATGGTACGGAGACGATAGCGCTCATTTCAGAAACAGCTGTTAACGCGCGGATTGCTGTTTCAACGGTCGAACCCAGATCTCCGCCATCCATGGCCCTTGCGATATTGAGGGAACCGAGATTGCAAGAGATGTCAGAGCCAAGGTGGGCATAGGACAAATCATCCTTGAAAGTGCTGGCCTCATTTACCTGCAAGATCTCTGAGCACAGGTTGGACATGTTAATGCGGCCAGCCACCGGATTAACCGCATTTGCAGTGTCTTCAAACAGAATGTATGGGTAGCCACTCTCAAACTGGATTTCTGCCAGCAACTGGAAGAACTCACGGGCCCGCATCTTCTTCTTGCGGATCTTCGGGTTATCGACCATCTCCCGGTATTTTTCTGTCACAGAGATTTCGGAGAATGGTATGCCGTAGACCTTCTCAACATCATGCGGCGAGAACAGGTACATTTCTTCGTTCTGTTTGGCGAGTTGGAAGGTGATATCCGGAATAACCACGCCAAGAGACAAGGTCTTGATGCGGATCTTTTCATCTGCATTTTCGCGTTTGGTGTCGAGGAAACTCAGAATATCCGGGTGGTGTGCATTCAGATAAACCGCACCAGCACCCTGGCGTGCGCCCAGTTGATTGGCATAACTGAAGCTGTCTTCCAGTAGCTTCATCACAGGCACCACTCCAGAGGACTGGTTCTCAACGCCCTTAATCGGGGCGCCAGCTTCACGCAGATTGGTCAGCAACAAAGCGACACCGCCACCACGCTTAGACAACTGCAAGGCGGAGTTGATGGAGCGACCAATGGACTCCATATTATCTTCCAAACGAAGCAAGAAACAGGAGATCAGCTCTCCGCGCTGTTTCTTACCTGCATTCAGAAAAGTCGGGGTCGCAGGCTGGAACCGATTGGAGATGATTTCATCCATCATCCACATAGCCAGGTCTTCATCACCGCGAGACAGAGCCAGCGCAGTCATCACCACACGGTCTTCGTATCGCTCCAGATAGCGTTTGCCATCAAATGTCTTGAGTGCATAGCTGGTGTAGAACTTAAAAGCGCCAAGGAACGTTGGGAAGCGGAACTTGCGTTCATAAGCTGCCACAAAAATGGCCTTCACAAAAGCAGGGTCATATTGGTCCAGAACCTCTGCTTCATAGTAGTTCTCGCGTACCAGATAAGACAGTTTCTCTTCCAGAGAATGGAAGAACACCGTGTTCTGGTTCACATGTTCCAGAAAGTACTGACGCGCAGCCTGGCGGTCAGCGTCAAACTGAATTTTGCCCTCTGCGTCATAGAGGTTCAGCATGGCGTTCAGCGCGTGATAATCAAGACCCTGTTGTCCGCTGTCCGGTTGTTCTAAGAGTGTTGTTTCCAAAATAAATCTAACCCCTGACGAACCCGCGCAATGTCTGTTTCCGTGCCAGCAAGTTCAAACTTGTAAAGGCAAGGGCAGTTGCATTTCGCGGCAATAATTGTGCCTGCATGGGCGAAGAACGCCCCAAAGTTTCGGTTGCCGGAGGCGATGACACCTCGCAGCAGGTTTCGATTGGCCGCATCATTCAAAAATCGGATCACCTGCTTGTGCACCGCCCCTCGCCCTTCGCCGTCCGCATAAGTTGGCGAAATCAGCACAAAAGGATGCGTCATCTGAGGCATAGGCTCAGAAGCACGATACGGTATGCGCTCTGCCAATAGGCCGAGGCATTCAACAAAGCGATGGGTGTTTCCGGATGGGCTTGAGAAGTAGACCAGCCCGCTCACGAGATCAGGCGAGCGCGCTTATCTTATCTGGGCGAAAACCAGCCCAGTGTTGGTCGCCAGCAACAACAACAGGGACCTGGCGATACCCAAGCTCCTGTACAGCAGCGAAAGCATCTGTGTCCTGAGAAAGGTCAATCACGTCGTAGGAGATTCCAGCGCTGTCCAGCGCGCGAGTGGTAGCGGTGCACTGCACGCAAGCAGGCTTGGAATATACGGTAATGCTCATGCTTCAAACCCCGTAGCATGGGCGAAGAGGCAGGGGATGAGAGGCCAACGCTGCGCTGGAACGCAAACGTGCCCGCAACCCAAACAGGCCCTCCGCCCGTGGTTGTTAAAATGTCCCTTGGCAGGTCTCCTGACTTCACAGCTCTGGCACAGGCTCTCTACCTTCCCGGAATACGATCCAGTGGCATAAATGAGAGCCCGCTTGCTGCTTACAGTTGCGGGGGCAGTCCCGGAATCTCACCGGCTTCCCTCTTAGCTTGCGAGTCACCCCCGCAAGAACCAAGATAGCTCATATAGTGCATTTGCGTAGGAGGCGGTCAACATATAGAAGTCTATGCACAGCTTATTGTTGTGGAATGCCGTAAGCGCCAGAGTGGCAAATGGACTGAACATACAATCTAACTTATCCAATCCAGAATGGCCCTCTCAGTAAAATTCTAACGATTGATCAACTCAAATTTGGTAAACGAACCTTTTGAACTCAGAGAAACGCATTAGTAAGATTAGCTTCAAATCATAATTCTTGACCAAACTCTGAACTATCTTAGATTTATTAATTTCCTAACAAAGCCTCACAAACAGAGTTTCAGCGAACCATGCCTCAAATCCCTTCTTTAAAAAGCATACAGGCGTTTGAAGTGGTTGTGCGGCGTCTGAGTTTTAAGGATGCGGCGGAGGAATTGCATGTAACGCCGACGGCAATCAGTCATCAGATCAAGAACCTTGAAGAGCATTTTGGGGTGGCGTTGTTCCACCGTCTGCCGCGATCTCTTCGTCTAACGAAAGAAGGGGAAATTTACGCCCCTTTTATCCGAGAAGCTTTTGAGAAGTTGAATGCCGGGTCTGCGGCTCTCTTGAATGATGACCTTGATGGTACACTGACAATTACCACCACCAACTCCTTTGCCTCAAACTGGCTTGTACCACGGCTCAAGCGATTTTCAGAGCAGAACCCATTGATTGCTGTGAAAGTTCTGGGCTCCGATGAGTTACTTATCTTTCCACAAGACAACATCGATCTGGCAATCCGATATGGCGAGTCCGATCATGTTGACTTACACGCTGCCTGGATATTGGATGATTATGTTTCAGCTGTGTGTGCCCCAGATTATCTGCCTGCATCGCCAGAGCTATCAATGCTTCAGAAAGGCCAGTTGATACAGTATGAGTGGACAGGATTTTCAGACAAAGACCCGAGCTGGGAGGGGTGGTTCAGGAGCCAAGGGTTTAGGTTTGCTCCACAAAAACCAGTCAATACGTTTTCCGAAGAGCATATGTGCATCTCAGCGGCCAGAGATGGACACGGGGTTGCTTTGGTTAGTTTGATCGCAGCAGCACGAGACCTGGAAGAAGAACGCTTGGTTGCGCCATTCGATTACTCTGTCAAAAACAAAAGCTATTATCTGGTTTGTCCCAAGTCTTCAGCTAACAGGGCGAAAGTCCAGGTGTTTCAGGATTGGCTGCTGGATGAAGCAGATATGTTTCGCGATAGCGCGATAGGTCAGCGTTTCTTTGAAAAGTAAGTGATGCCCTGAATCTCATTCAGCCGTCAGCTGAAATCTCTGATGTTGTTCTTTATTTTGTACTCAAGGTAGGACTGAGCCTGACCTTCTGGTCTCCATGAGAGAGATCAAAAGCTAATGGCAGAGGCAGTCCCATGCGGTCGCAAGATCAAATTCAAAGACTAATCAATCAATATAGTTTCACTCTGGATTCTGGGAACCTCAAAGGGTTCGCCGCCTTGTTTAAAGAGGCAAGCTGGCACTTTGACGGCTCGGAGCCAGTTCATAGCAGCAAGGACCTGTATGATCAGGTTCTAACGCGAGTCATCTTGTACGAAGACGGAACACCCCGCACCCGTCATATGACCACCAACTTGGACATACGAGTTGATGAAGAAGCTGGCAGAGCTGAGTGCCAACGATATATCGTCGTTATTCAGCAAGCCGATGACTTTCCATTGCAGGTTATCTACTCAGGTGAGTATTTTGATGAGTTTATCCGCCAGCAAAATGGGGAATGGGGCATGGAAGGCAACATGCATCAAGGAAAAGAGGCCTTGTTAGCAGGTGTTCTATCTACTGTTTTACTCCAGCCGGACGGGACACCTAAGACCCGACACATCTCTACCAACATCCAGCTTGAGATTGACAAGGAGGCCAGCATTGCAATCTGCAAACGCTATGGCCTTGTAGTACAGCAGACAGCTGACCTTCCCTTAAAGCCAATCTTCTCGGCGGATTACTTTGATACTTTTTCTAAAGTGGATGGTGTCTGGCGCTTTACGAAATGTGAGCTTAAGCGCGCATTTGTCGGAGACCTTTCACACTTGTTCTCGCAGGAACTCGCATAACTTCCGGTGCCCCCACAATCCAGAAAAGCAGACACAAGGAGACGTCTCTGATGACAACGCTTTTACAAATTGATGCCAGTATTCGGGGCAGCGAGAGTATTGTTCCGGAGTACAACTCCATTTCCCGCAGCATCTCAGCAACCTTCATGAAAGAGTGGCAACAGCACAAACCAAATGACACAGTGATTTGTCGTGATGTTGGTAGACATCCACCGGACCATATAACTCAGGATTGGATAGCAGCGGTTTTCACTGCCCCAGAAAACAGGAGTGACACACAAAATGCATTACTTGCTCAGTCAGACAACCTGATTGCTGAATTGGAGCAAGCCGACATCATAGTCCTGTCTACTCCGATGTACAATTACGGCATGCCAGCTGTTCTAAAGGCTTGGTTTGATCAGGTAATGCGTATCAACAAAACTTTCAGCTTTGACCTGGCTCGTGGTGATTATCCGATTGAGCCAATTTTATCTGGCAAAAAGTTGGTTGCGATCACGTCTTCAGGAGAGTTCGGATTTGGGCCTGGTGGTATTCGTGAAAGTCGGAACCATCTCATGCCGCATATTAGAACCTTAAAAGGATATCTTGGGGTTGATGAACTGTTTGAAGTCGCAGCTGAATACCAAGAGTTTAATGACACACGACATAAGACCTCCGTGCAAGATGCGCATGCAAAAGCGAGAGATTTGGCCGCAAAGCTTGCTTTACTGTACTAGAGGTTCAGTCTAAGCAACAGCCAAAAACTAAACCCACCATCTGGTGGGTTTAGAGCTGTCAGTTCCAGAAAAGATCGTGTTTGCTCTTCACTCAGACCCAACTTGCTGAATGTGAAAAGTGTCTCTGAGCTCATCACCTTCTTTCAAGGCGCTACCAAGCGTATGCAGGTGACCATAATTGACGTAAAGCTTGCCTTTCACGACAACTCCAGTGGTTGGGTAAACATCACCCATTTTGAATGCTTGCCCTATGGATGCTGAGCTCCAGTCATCATCAGAAACGAGTTGGAACACCGTGTTGGAGACAATTCCAGAAGCACGATTGGTGATTGCGATAAGCTCATCAGGACCAGTCAAAACGAGGCCATCGGTACCAATGAGTGGCTGAGGCAATGCTACTTCAGTGAAGGCTGATGGATCATTCAGAGGGACTTTGAAAAGCGAACCATCACTTTTCTTGGCCACAAGAAGATATCCATTCTTATGATATTGTATCCCGTTCAAATTAAACCCGTCACCAAGAAACCTCTCATGGGAAAGAAACACGCTGGCTTTGCCAGATGGCGTAACTTTGTAAATGGATGCAGCCAGGCTATCCGTAATGTAGGCATTGCCATCCGCATCGACTGTTAGGTCATTTGCAAACTTTTTCTCAGCAGGCTTGAGATCTGACAAATCAATGAACTTTAGAGGGGCGCCCGTTGCTAAATCGTAGATCCCCAAGGACACTGATGCGAACTTATCTGAGGGAGCGCTGCGCGTTGCGACACCATAGTCAGAGCTGTTGACCAGCAATCGCCCTCTTTCTGCATCAACGCGAACTCCAACAACAGAACGAAGGCGTTCATCATCAACCAGACGAGTTGTTGTCCCATCCTTGTTAAGTGCGATAACTTCGCCTTTTCTTATTGAGCCAAGTAAAAATCGCTCACGCTTTGCATCATATTCCAGCCCTTCAGGGTAAAGCGCTTTGCTTTCTACGGAAATCCCAACACTCTCTTTTGCATCAAACTCCAAAGTCGTCTGTTGGGCTACCGCTGACGAAAACATTAAGAGAGATAGAGCAGATACTCTCCATAAAGTACGGATACTGTTTCTCATGGAGTGTTACCTCATGTTGTTGCTCGTTTATGCTCATGAGGCTAAAGACGCAAGCTACCGCCCACAAACTCGTTTAATTCATGCCGAAGCTGAAACAACTCGTTGTGAAGACTGCATGTAGTGGAGATGTGTGACCAATTGCGGACTCTAGTTTAACTGCTTAGCAGTCTCCCTTAGGTTGAAGCATCAACCTCAGATTGATTTGGCTAAGCTAGATGGCGAATGTAACTACTGGTCATTTATCGTTTCAATTAACAGTGACTACTATTCACTATGGATGAGTAGATGGATTGGCCGTCTTAGATTCCCGCTCGATTTCTGGAACCAAAAGCTAAAAATAGTGAAATTATTAAAGGTTTGCAATAGAGTAAAGTCAGTCGGGGCTTATGTTGCGTTGTCTAAGTTTATACCAGAGTACTGCGCGATGTAATGCCACCGGTAGTCTCATCAGGCCAGTTAGCAACCACCAAAATGATTCATAAATGGCTATTGTCTGTTCAGCTGATGCTTGCTTACAATTTGCACGTTCTGGGAAATGCTCATGACGCAGCAATTCGTGCCTAAAGAGAAGTGATCGCAGGGGTCTAGTTATTCGCCAACTTGGTGAGTTAGTTAGGCGTGCAAGGTTTTCTTCTAATGTACTATCTGTGGCAGTTTTCTTACCTGTGAGAAGATTGAAGTAATGTGCTTTGGAGCGGTTAACTTCCTTCCACTTTGCAGTAAAGCCTAAATTGGAAAGCCAATCGCTCTCCTTGAATGTGTCTTTATTGCGGAGAACCTTTGTATGCTGCGTAAGCAGTTTTTGATTGCGGATGATTGCCTTTGAGATCCGATACACATCAGCATTCATGCGATCTGGGTTTTCAAGTTCTCTTAAAAGACGTTTCTCAAATCCTGCTCTATACTTGAAGTGAAGCAGATGGCCACATGTGTCGCTTAACGGAACTGGGGTACACAAGTGCGTTGACCGAAGATATTGGAAGTCTGATTGCCAGTAAACAAGAGGTATCTTGTAAGATCTTACAAGATAGTTCTTTTTGCCAGATAGCTCAGCTCTGACTGAAGAGCGAAGTTCGAAAAAGGGGAAAGCCAGCGACGATCCTGTATGAAACTTGGAAAAGGGAACATAGTTGGGCGTATTGGCAATGAGCTCATCTAGATCCATTGCACATTTAGGCGCACTTGTAAGATCATCACAAAAAAAGTCTATCAAAGGAGCATAAAGTGCAAATGCTAGCTCGTTTTGTAAAATGCTCGTTGTACCATCCATTGTTGGTTGAGGAAGTAGCAGAAACTCATCCGCGTCTACAACTGTTGTCCATTTATCCTTACAGTACCTACAGCCAATCTCATTGACCCAATCAACTCCAGCGTTTGCTTGCGGGTAGCCACCATTTTTTTCATAGAGTTGGACATCACCTTGTTGATGTAAAAACTGCAAAGAACCATCTGAACTCCCTGTATCAATAATGTAAAAGCAAGTAATTCCTATTGAACGATAGTGATGTAGAAATGCTGGCAAGACATCAGCTTCGTCGCGCATTACGCAGATCAATGGAAAATCTGTTTGGGTGGAGCTACTAAAGTGTTTACTAGGTCTCAAATTTTTACCCTAACAAAATTACGTGCCTTTCGTATTACCGAACTTATTTTCCCAGGCCTATAAGACATTTTTGCCGTATTTTTTTGACTTCCTATGCGCTGCGATGCGTCAGACCGTAGTAAAAATAGGCTTTTATCTTCAACATCCATACTGTTCGAAAACGGTAATACCTGCTTAAAATCAGCTTCTTCCTTATTCTGATTTTTCAACTTCATACTGTCTGAACTTTGTCGATAGTAATACAATGGATCAGGGTAATAAGATACTTTCCACCGATCAAGGATTAGTCGATTGTAAAACTCGATGTCATCTTTTCCAACTCGATATCCTTCAGAGTACCCTCCTGAAGCAGAGAAAACGGTCTTCTTAACAAGACATGTTGCATCTCCAACGACATTCACCCTCGTCGCCCATGCCTTTGCAGGACCTACAAATCGTATTTGTGTCCCCAGTTTACCGTTGGGGGAATAAGGTTCCCCATCACCACTAAAACGTAGTGAGCTGCAAGTTATGCAATCAAGATCCGCGAAAGTTGCTGCATTCACAAGCTTTTCTACCATTTCAGGCATCATGATATTGTCGTCATCGAAGAATAGAAGATAGTCGCCTTTTGCAACTTGAGCAGCTTTATTCCGTGCTGCCCCTACGTATCGATTCTCCTGATAAAGGATGCTTAATGACTTATCCTTGTATCTTTGAGCAAGGATCTGAAGTGTTTCACGTGCGAGCTTTGAACGACTACCATCATCGACGACTATCACCTCCAGGCTTCGATAGGTCTGTCGTTCAATGCTTTCTAAAGCTTGAGTTAGAAGATGGGGTCTCTCAAAATGAGTGATACAGATGCTAACCTGCGGGTGCGTGTCTTTCCTAGTTGTGGCTGTCTTTGCTGTCGAGCGGCTTTGCTGGTGCCATCCTCTCCAGACTGCCAGCGATCTCTTTAACCTGTTATGTTTCTCAGCTGGAGCAGGGAGGCGTTTTGTATAACGTTCAAGACGGTCTGCTAACGACAGATGGTGTGGCTCAAACAGGACTTCATCGCGAGAGACTTCCTCGATTAGTTCGTGTGTCCCGCCTGTATTTGCGGCAATAAAGGGAACTCGCGCAGCTAAGCATTCGTAAACAGCCAATGGAGAATTTTCCAGCAAAGACGGAATTACTGCTAATCGCCCTTCGGCACTTAAGTACTCGACGGCTTGAAGAGCATTATAGTTCGTTTTGAATGTGATTTTGGTTCGCCAATTCTTGCTGTTTTGCAGAATGAATTTTTTAGCATCAAACCGATGAGAATAACCACCAAGGAAAGTGATCGGCGGAATTGAAATACCTTTTACAGCCAGAGCATTGAGAGCATTGACAAATAGTAAAATGCCTTTGCGAGGTTCTAATCGACCAAAAAATACCCATTCACCCACATGAGAGTATTGTTTTCTAGTCACGCTGTTGAGATCTTCCAGAAACACGTTGGGCCAGTAAAAACTTCTTGCAGGAAGTTTATAAAGGTTCCGATGCATCCAGTTCAGAAGATGTTGACTGCCGCAGATGAGAGTGTCAGCCATTTCCACGCTCTCTCGTTCCATGAAAACCCAACCAAGTTGACGGTATTCTTCCAGAAACTGCGAGTTTCCCTCCGCAGCCCAAAGTGTTGGAGACGAGCCTTTGACAACGAAGTGTAGGTTGAGGAATGCAATACCAAGTTTCTTAGCTAATAACGCTACGTAACCCAAACCACGCCATTCTGAAACATGCACCATATCAAAATGGTTTTCGTGCTCTCGCAACCATTCATAGGCAGCATACGGAGGCGCCATAGTCTGAGCCATCTCAGTTTTTGCAAGAACCTGAGGAGCTACAGCGGAAAACTCAATGTCATACTCTGAAAAGAAATCGCGCGCGGCGCGCATTTTTTGCTGGTTCTTAGCGTGACCATTCACAAAGCAAATAGTTACGTGGTGCCCAATACGTTTTAAAAACACAGCCAAATGGAAATATGCGGTGCCAATGCCCCCATTTTTAATTGGTCCGAAGATATCAGCAGTTATAATGCAAATGCGTTTATTGGCCATTGGGGCAGTCGCATTTATGTCCTGCTGTAGTTCGACCATCCAAGCGGCTTCCTCATTGTGCAACCAACATTTCCGAAAGGTACTTTAGCTTACCATTACGAACTATGCTGCCATCCTCTTTAACTTTTACTGTGACTTCGGCACTTTCATCTCTTGCTTCTTCGGGAACCAACAACATAAAGCCATGCTGAGCCAGCTTTTTGTTTCTACTACCAAATCTCTCAGCATAACGATCTGCTTTGGCTTCAGCCAAGACAACTCCGTTGACTTCCAAAACAACTGATACTTTTTTTGACGTGTCTCTTCTATCCCATGCCCAGCCTTCAACATGGGTTGGGTTTAAGGCCAAAAGCTCCTTTGGCGGTATAGATGCTTTAATTGGAGACCCTGAATAACCACGGAGTAAGCGAAGAAATTTTCTCTTAAGTCTAAGCTTAGATAAAACGCGACCAACTGAGAGAAATGGCCTCCGTCTTTCTTGAAAACGCGCAGTTGCCACATCCAGGTTTGCTGCTGGCTCAGTTACTCTATGCTCTTCGATATCTAGGCTTGATTGTAATTTTTTTGCAGCAATGCCTGGAATCTTAAAAAGAGCATCATGCCGGCTGAACATGCTTTCGGCGGCATCTCGGTCTAAGATTACACCGCCTGAGACCGCCGCAAAAACGTTCGTAGATAATTTGATAACTCGAATAAACTGAGTACGTGTTCTATCTTTATTTACTAAATGAAACTTGATATTGTACCGCTCGCCTTCTGGCCAATCTTTTGGAATATCGAAGAAATGCAAAGTTGTTTCACCGGCCTGGCTGAGGAGTGACATTTGCTGTTCTGTTCCATTTACCGATAGAAAACGCTCCCCAGGGCCTATCGCTACACAGAGTATTCTCGATGCACTTTCATCCAATCCAAGTGCAACTTTGGACCATCTATTTCCTAGCTTGCGAGATCTATCTGCATGTACGAGCCAAACCGGCTCATCGTCTCTTCGTTTTTTATCCCGGTATAACTTGGATTGGAACTTGAGGCTTCCACTACCGGTGTGAGGTAAAAGAGCTAACTTGCGATATGCGATATTGTCGTTTTCTATCAAAGACATAGAGCGCAAGTATGAAGCATGTGCGTTATTTTGAATTATGTTTTCTAATTCAAATGGACTTGTTAATCGACATTCCGGAATAACTAAAAGGTCAATGCCGTGTTCTTTGCTTGCTCGCAGCACATACTCTTGTAAAAGCCCAAAGCGAAGGTCATATGGCTGCAGCCCGCCCAACTGCTTGATAAGTTTCTTGGGAACACAGACTACACTTGCACCAACTGAGTTTCCAAACACCACCTCGGATACAACATCGCTTCCGATCGGCATAATAATTTTGTTGTCTGGCAGTTCTACAAAGCTAGAAATGAGTGTGTTTTGTTGGTGCTGGATCGCAACGCGTATATCGGCACAAAAGTCTGAGGCAAAATGAACAGCTGTACCGTCACACAAAATACAAGCATCAGCTTCAGACACATCCATCGTGTGATTGAACGCTTCACCAGCCGGAAAGCCGATGAACCTGCATAATTTGGAACTTATGCCTCTATTCTGTAAATACTCGACGACTTCAAAACCCACGTCTTCAAGTGCTGGATCAGTAATCAAAACACTTACTGTATCAGGAGGGTCAGCTAACAGGCTTGTAACGAATGCCATTGCGCTTTCATTTTCACGCAACAGAACGATTACTTCTAAGTACCCAATTATGGATTTTTGTTGGTGCTTAGCATTGAACAGTGAGGGATCTATCAGATTTGCTAGGGAGTCATTTACAGATTTTTTTCCGAATGTTTCTCCAAGGTAAGCATGAAAACCGTACCAAGTTTTCAAGTTCTCTTGATTACTAAAGCTAGCACGCGGAATCTGATGTCCATCTTCGAGAGCGTGCTTCAAACGGTCTGCAAGCTGAAATGCAGTTGGTTCAATCAAACAACTGGAATGGTCTTGTGAGTCAATAAGTTCAGATGTTCCACCAACATCTGTCGCAATAAAAGGAACATTGTGTTCAAGTGTTTCATAAACAGCCATCGTAGAGTTTTCGATGAGCGATGGCATAACAGCAATCATGTCTCGAGAGCAAAGAAATGAGAGTGCCTCTGGCTGATTGAGATCTGTTATGCAGTTGACTTCAAAGCTCCAATTTTTTGCTTTTCGTTTAATGAAGTCAGCTACTTTCTCATTATTTTGGTTTGGGAGAGCTTCACCGTATTTGCCGAGAAAATTTACGGCCTTGGGCGCAATACCTTCTCGCTCTAAGAGGTCAAGAGCTGTACAAAATAACTCAATGCCTTTTCGCATCTCCAACCGACCGAAAAACGTCAGTTCTTGAGTGTGAATCTTATCACCAGCCTGTCGTGGGGGCCGTTGATCGACAACACTTATTTCCGAAAAATCTAGAATGTTTGGTTGCACAAATGTGGCTGATGGTAGTCGGTAACCAACATGCCTCATGAAGCATAATAAATGTGCGCTGCCGCCAATGACAATATCGCCGAGTTCTACACACTTTTGCTCAGCAAAACTCGCTGGCAAGAGGTCTCGTTTAGCAATGGGTTGCATTTGATAGTGGCGGTTCCAAAGGTGAGGTGAAGAGGTTTTAACGATAAAAAGTGTTTCTTGGAATGCAAGCCCCAGCTTTTTGGCCATCAACGCATAGATCAGGCCACCTCTCCATTCTGATGTATGGACCACATCAAATTTCTTTTGTGTTTTGAGCCAACTGTATGCTGCGTCATAGCGGCACTGCCAATTTTGAGAGGGGCCAATAATAGTTTTTGCCGTGTGATGCAAATAATGAAGAGTCACATCAATCTCAGCAAAATGCTTAATCCAATGATGAGGCGTTTCGTTTTCTACCCTTTCACCTTTGAGGTATAGAACGTGCACTTCATGGCCCTGTGCAGCCAACCCTTTAGCCAAATGATAGTATGTTGAAGCGATACCACCGTTTCGGACTGGTCCAAGGATCTCTTCCGTGGCAATACACACACGAAGTTTGCTTGTAGATGTGTAACCTGCGTACTTTGCTAAGTTAGGAAAACCCTCTACTGCAAATGCATCAACCTGCATAACTGGATACTCCGTACTCTTTGTTGCTTAGCAAGACTTTGGAGTTCTTTTGAAAATAGTCCCATGTTTCTCTGATGCCTGTGGCCAGGCTTGTCTGTGATTGAAAGCCTAGATCTCTTTTGGCTTTTGTAATATCCGCGAAATTATGCAGGACTTCGCCCGCTCTAAAGTCACTGTATGTAACTTCTAAGGTTTCATTTCGGCCAGTAACCCTTTTTAGTATCTGGATAATCTGATTAACGGACGTTGGCTTGCCGCTGCCGAGCTGGAAAGTCCCTTTTTTCTCAGACTTTAGAGCCTGAAAGATGCCAAAGCAGAGATCTTGGACGAAGATATAGTCTCTGGTTTGACTACCGTCGCCATAAACATGACACTGTTCATCTCTCAGAATAGATTTGATAAATGTTGCTATAACACTCCCTTTGTGAGCAGAACGAGGTCCATAGACGTTCGAAAACCGCAAGGAAGCGATATCCATCCCGTAACTTTTTGAATAAGCTGAACAATATGCTTCTGCAGCAGCTTTAGAAGCTCCATAAGGAGAAGCTGGATTAGCGGGCATGCTTTCATGAACTGGTTGAGGCGCATCTCCAACAATTGCACCTCCTGTAGAAGCATTAACAAGACGCTTTATACCGTGTTTGCGCATAGCCTCTAGAACATTCATTGTTCCTATTACATTCACGTCAAAATTGTAAGTTGGGTTTTCAATGGAATCCATCACGCGCGTATCAGCCGCTAAATGTATTACCGCGTCAACACCGCTCATTGCGTCTTCTAGAGTACGTTGATCTCTAATGTCTCCACGGATAAAATGATGGGGTACGCCTTCTAGAGAACTGACTTTCCCAGTGACTTCACTATCTAAAACCACGATCTCGTGCGATATCATTTTGGAAGCTAATGTTCTGATTAGGTTCGAGCCAATAAAGCCACAACCACCAGTTATCAGGATACGTTCGAACATTATTCGAAATCTCTTTAAAGCTGATTGATGGTTTGTTGTTCTTGGGTATGCTTGGTCCAATAAGAAACGCATTGGATTTTGGAGTAATCAGCCCTATTGCGATAACGCTGAGTGATCTCAGTGACTTCCAAAAACAGACTATCTTCCATGAGGGTAGGCTTCCAGCCAAACGACCGCAGTTGGTCATTCCTGACCACAAGGTCATTCTCTTCTGCCTCATTTCGGGGATTTGGCAAGTAATCTATTTCGCATCCAGTTATTAGCTGAATATCATTCGCCAAATCAGAAAGAGTGCGGGCCTCAGCCATTTGATTTAAAATTGTTGGTCGGGCTCCAGAGGAAGGAGGATTCATGAGTGCATATTCAATGCATTTACAGGTATCAGTGATATGAATAAACGCTCTTGTTTGTCCGCCAGTTCCATGAACTGTGAGTGGTAAACCAACAGCGGCTTGCATCAAAAAACGGTTAAGAACCGTTCCATAGTCTCCATCATAATCGAAGCGATTGATCAGCCGGTCGTCTAAACTTGTATCCTGCGTTTGAGTGCCCCACACGATGCCTTGGTGCAGGTCAGTTATGCGGAGATTGTCATTCTTCGCATAGTATTGGAACATCTGAGCATCCATAGTTTTGGTCATATGGTACACAGAACCAGGATTAGGTGGGTAGACAATTGAGTCTGTTATTTGTCGGTCATCAGATGTTCTAATTTGGACTTCCAGATATCCTTCTGGTATCGGAACAGGTTCTTCGTGGCCATAGCCATAAACGCCCATTGTGCCTAGGTGCACCAAGTGAATATCTTGTTGCACTTCAACTATTGCATTCAAAACGTTATGAGTGCCACATATATTATTGAAAGTTGTATAGTTTTTCGTACGGCTGTTTTTCATCGAGTAAGGAGCCGCACGTTGCTCTGCGAAATGTACGATACTGTCGGGTTTCTCTTCTACCAATATGCTTGTAAGCTCATTAAAGTTAAGAGCAACATCTAGTTCAATGAAACGAATAACGTGCCCAGTAACCTCAAACCAAGCATTAATCCGATCATCGATCCTACAGATTGGCGTTAGCGACTCAACGCCTAGCTCCAAATCAATTCGTCTACGTGATAAGTTGTCAATGATTACAACATCATGCCCAAGTTTACTTAGATGAAGGGCGGTAGGCCAACCGCAAAACCCATCACCGCCCAAAATAAATATCTTCACTTGCTAAACCTTCCGAGAGGAGAACTGAAGTAATTTCATATGTATTTCATGCACCTAAATTTTATAGTTGTGCATGTTACAACTTATGCACAATAGTTGAGTTATTAATACCGATTCGAGAACTTCGCAACTGTCGATTTATGCCATAATAAATTTTGATACATCTATAATGAAAGCGATCGCACCTTGATTGAGGATACCGATGACTGTCAAAGTGAATGCAAGCTTAGATAATTTCGAGTTAGGTAAACAAGCAGCCCTCGATGGTAACATCGATAAAGCAAGAGAATTTCTGCGTCCGATTGCAGATGCTACCCCATACCATCCAGCAGCTTTCTTTCTTTGCCAAGTCGAGTCGAGAAAAGGTATACTCGATAACTGCGAGAGGTATTGCCTGACATTTCTTTCTAGGCATCCGCAGCATCCAGGCATGCGAACAATTGCTGCCTTACTTCACATTGCGAATGGTGACTTTGAGCGAGCAGAGAATGAGTTAAAAATCGCCTTAAACACAAATCCAAAACATCAACGTGCTCTGAAGGTACTTCAACAGGTGAACAGCCTGCAACAGCAAGAGGAAGCTCGCAATGCTCTTAAAGTCATTAATACATTTGAATCATCAAAGCTTTCCAAGACCAAAGCAGCACGAAGTTTGAAAAATATTGTTCCAGCCAATGATTGGGACAATCATGAGTTACAGGCTAAAGTGGCTTTTTTCCATAACAGCAGCAACATAAAACGAGCGCTTAAAGACTTCGAACCAGAGTTAATCGAGAAGGCAGTTGAGCTGGGTTATTGTACTTGGCCTAAGAAAATTCAGCAATATGTTAAAGGAAAGCGTGTACTAGATGTTGGGTGTGGTTTTGGTGGATATGCATTAGGCTATTTATGTGCAGGTGCGAAGAGCTACACTGGAATCGATCCTGCAATGTCACTTTATGAAAAAAGAATGCGCAACAAGCGCATCAGGCAATGGGTAGAAGTCTCAAAGTCAGCGCAAGAGATAGCAAATACTATTGAAGGTATTGAGTTGCTACAAACTTCAACACAAGAGCTTCTTGGCCAGAACACATATGATGTTGTTTGCCTTCACAATGTTACTGAACATCTATTAGATATCAAAGATATATTTTCAGATATTGCGAAGCTTTTAGCAAAGAACGGAAAACTCATTTTTCTGCATCATAACTTCTATGGTTGGAGTGGGCATCACATGGCCCCTCATAACCCTTCGATCTTAGATATCAGCAATCCTGAGCATAGAAAGTTCAGTGACTGGAACCATATTAACATCGTCGAGGAGTTACCCAAGGACCACTACTTGCATACTAACCTTAATCAACTAAGAGTTGGTGAGCTTCGAAGATTGACACAGGAATTTTTCAAAATCAAAACTTGGGAACTTCGACCTTCTCCAGATAATGTTCTAAAACGCTTAACGCCCGACATCATAAGAAAAGTACAAAGCGTTTTGCCAAACATCACGAAAGAAGAGTTGGAAACGAATGCAGTTTTTTGCATAGCTAGCGGTAGATAGCTCGCTTTAACGTCTGCAGATTGATTAAGTGACAAAAGTTACAATGTTGTTTGGAGTTCTTAGTCCAGGTAAATTTTACAATCAAAAGTTATCACCTAAGAAGATATTCTCCCTCACAGTTTTGCTTCAAGGTTTATTCTGGTACATATAGATTGAGCAATGTATAAGCTTAATCTGTGTGTTGAGATTGGAATGTCGCGGTATCAAAAGCTTGATAAGAATGAACTTCTGAATGCTGCTGAGAGGGTTATTCAGAACCAGGGGGCTCACGCGCTTTCTATTGGCACAGTAGCAGCAGAAGCTGGGGTTTCTCGTGGTGGGATACAGTCCAACTTTGGTACGCGGGCTCAGCTGATTGATGCACTGTTTGACAGGTGGGATGAAGACCTTGAGCGCTACAAGCAAGAGGTACGTTCTCGCGCACGCAGTGACATCAGTGATCTGGATGTTTTTCTTGCAGCCTCCCGGTTGCAGCACAAGCAACAACCTCAGCAGATGTCAGCCATGATGATTTTAACCATGCAGACACAAGCGCACCGTGAAGCCTCTCATGAATGGATGGCGGACAAGCTGAGTTTGATACCTTCTGAAGACAAGCAAAAGCGTCTTGAACGTCTCCGCCTGCTTGTAAGCGAAGCGATGATTGTCATTCATTCGATGCAACTGACACCGCTTACTGAAAATGATTGGGACGAGGTTTGGGATGATCTGGATGGAGTGTTCAGAAACGACACCCCATCCTAAAAGTTTCATCAGCTTGCCTTAAACAGCGACCTGCTCGTTTCGTTCAGCATCAACCGAGGCTGAGTGTTTGGGTGCGAACAGCAGGTAAATGTAAGGCAGCGTTATCAGTGTAAACATCGTACCGATCACCATACCTGCCACCAGAATTATCCCGATACTGTTGCGGGCTTCTGCACCCGGCCCTGTCACAAGAACCAGAGGAAAGTGACCTAAAACTGTCGCTGCTGTCGTCATGATAACAGGGCGCAGTCTGGTCTTTGCAGATTCAATGATCGCTGTTGTCAGATCCTTTCCTTGCTCGACAAGAACGTTTGCAAATTCAACAATCAAAATTGCGTTCTTGGCAACCAGCCCAACAAGTGTGATCACTCCAATTTGTGAGTAAATGTTCACCGAGGTGAACCCCAAAAAAGTAAACACAAGAGCTGCAGACAAAGCCAGTGGCACAGAGCCAACAACAACAATGAGCGGAGTCCTGAAGCTGTTGAACTGTACGCTCAGCGCTAGATAGACAACCGCGATGGAAGCAAGAAGGACAAACATCAGACTATTGCCTTCCTGCTTAATCTGCCGGGATATGCCAGCGTAATCTGTCCGTCATCAAGGACAATTGGACAAGATTGGCTTTCGAATAGTGGAGTGTCTGGCCCTTTTGCGTGTTGATGTTAAGCGGCTTGAGCGTGGTAGCGCAAGCGACGATTTTGAAGAGTTCTGCGTTTAATCATCTGTCGGTTTTGTAAGATCGCCTTATCCCTCTCGAAATAAACATCTGCTGGTGTCACGTTACCTAGGCTCTCGTGATAGCGATGATTATTGTAGTAATCGACGAAGTTCCCGATCTGTGCTTCATACGCTTCTCCTCCAACCATTCAGCCAGGTCGGTAGAGATGTAGGAGCTCCCGTTATCGGACAGTAGCCGTGGACGATGGAGTATCTTGGGCTGCTCGCATCCAGAGACATCGAGTGCCAGTTGAAGGGTATCGGTTACATCCTTGGCTTTCATAGTGGAACACAGCTTCCAGGCAATGATGTAACGGGAGTAATCGTCGAGAACAGTTGAGAGATAGAACCAACCCCAACCAATAATCTTGAAATAGGTAAAATCGGTCTGCCACTGCTGGTTCGGCTTTGTTGTCTTATCCTTGAACTCGTCTGCGGCCTTGATGACGACATAAGCCGGGCTGGTAATCAGGTCTTGCGCTTTCAGTAGTCGGTAGACAGAAGCTTCAGATACAAAATAGCCTTTTGTGTCTGTGAAGCGGACCGCGAGCTCTCGTGGTGACAAATCTGGCTCGTCTAGCGCCATCTCGATAATCTGTGATCTGATCTCATCGGGAATACGGTTCCAGACCTTGGCGGGACGTGAAACTCTGTCCTCCAACGCTTCAACGCCGCCTTCCAGATAGCAGTTATACCAAACATAGAACGTTGAGCGTGGAATACCCAGCAGCTCTAACGTGCGCTTGATTGGCTGATGTGATCCTTCAACCAGCCGAATAATCTCCAACTTCTCGTGGGCGGGATATCTCATTCGTCGTCTCCCCCATCCTCGAGCATGCTTTTTTTAAGAAGCCGCAGCTCCAGAGCTTGTTCGGCGACCACCTCCTTGAGATCGCGTGCTTCTTTGCGCAGCACCTTGACCTCACCGGTGCTGGCCTGACGGGCCGTATCACCAGCAAGTCGCTTCTTACCGGCTTCCAGAAACTCCTTCGACCAGCTGTAGTAAAGCCCCTGTGAGATGCCCTCTTGTCGGCACAACTCGGCAATACTGTCCTCACCACGCAGTCCAGCCAGAACGATACGTATCTTGTTTTCAGTGGAATAGCGCTTTCGGGTCTTGCGCCGGATGTCTTTAACCGCCTTCTCAGCTGCAGCGCTGGCGGTCCTTGTGTTTTGCCCCATTGTTCACTCCTAGTCTAGTGATCATGGGCCAAAACACTCCCTTACTCAAATCGATCGATCTGTCCATATGACTTCGACGGGGAACATACAACGTGGTCCAGAAATCATAACCGGGACCGTAAAGAACTTTCGCTCAATTTCGAGAACATGTGTTCAGTTCGAGCTGAAAGAGATAACTGGAGTGTTTCAACTTTCAATCTCGCAAGCTTGGGTGCTCAATAAGAATGATAAAATTGCAGTTGCAGGGGAAGTTAATTCTGAAACCGGCAAGTTTCTCGCATGTGCGTATTCTAATTATACAAAAGGAGTTACAGGGCGCGAGGAGGAAAAGATATCCAGAAAACTGTTTTGCGCAGGCGTACTAGGCTTCAGTGCATTTTTCTTTCTTCTTTCAAACTCACTCACCTTCGGCATACTTCTATTAATCGGCGATATAATATTCTTGACTGCAACCCGACCAACTTGGGAGGAAAAGCGGCTAGAAAATCTGGTGAAGATTGTTGGTAGCGGCAAAACTGCTTCGGCAGACGAGCTCGATATAGACGGCCAAGAGTTTCGCAAAGAACCAAAGTTTTGATCTAAGAGCAGGCAATGACCCAAGCTTTGCTGAGCCAGTGCAATCATTTTCTGATGTGCGGGTGATCCCAGCTGTACTTCTTATCTGCAAGCTTGGAGATCTCAGCACGGCCATATATTGGCATTGGGCGTAGGGATGAGGAATTGGTCAGCGAGACGTTGGGCGGCTTTTTCGAGGCGGTCTTTCGTTAAGTACCCGAATACTGTCAGCGATTAATGCTAGATTTGGATCTAACTCATCATAAGAGACTAACGGGAAGTCAATTTTCTCAGAACAGCTTTTTCGTAACCGAGGAAACTCTTTTTTGCTCTGATAAGGCCACGGTAGTTCCCTAATTGTCATTTTTGCATAAAAGCCAAATAACAGCTGACCAATAACGACAACATTAGGGGTGACTTTGGATATGATGGGTTCAGCAATAAGAATGTTCTCAAGGCTCCATTCATGCTTGCTAATTGCAACAATTCTTATATCAACATAAGAATCAAAATTCTCCGGAAGATATCGAGCCTTACACCATCCTTTAAACCTTTCCTCCCAACGTTTTGCTAGCTTGAATCCAGGACAGCGTTTTGAAATCGAAAACCTATATAAGTTAGCGATCAATGCTAATGCAATTTTCTCGTTTGAATGAGTAATTGAGCACGACAGCTTCTCATTAGGATTGAGCTGATGTTGTGAAATTATTTCTTGTACGTCTTTAAACGCCAAACTCAGCGCAGTGTCGTAAGTCCCGAGCACATCATTGTCACAAGCATGGCACAGAATACTTTGATCATACTCCAAGGTTTGTGAGGGAGTAACACGTTTTCTATCGACAGTTATAGTTAGAAAATTATCACCATTCTTAAGATTAGTTCCTGAGTATTGTTTTAGAAATTCAGGATAAAGATGTGCTCGACAAAGTTCTTTCTCTTGACCGCACATATGGCAAGTGCCGAATGCTTTTTTCTTAGACATATTACCTCTCCTTTTGATTCGTTTATTTTTCGAGGCCGCTTTACCTTAGGGGATAATAAATATTTAGTAAAGTTAGTTGTATATTTTATTTTACCCTACGTAACACCGTCAAAATGATCGTTTTTTGATGTGAAGAGTTGGGGGGATCAAAAATTGTTCAGAGACCTAGAAATTCAATAACTTGAAAGTCTTTCGCGCGCCTTTTAGCCTGCAATAGCAAAGCTGGAGATGCTACTATGAAGCAGGTAATATCGGTTGTATTCGGAAGTTGCGTTCTATGTGCCTGTCAAACTGGAGAGCCTTCCAGTAACATTACCCCCGGAGTGCCCCAAGAAGTAACAGAAACCCAGCGTAAATCAGTTGAAAAGTCAGTCGCTCAAAATTTGAAGGACCCGTATTCTGCCAAGTTTGGTCCTATGCAAGCTACCGTTGATCTAACTACTTCGGTTACCACAGTATGTGGATACGTAAATGCCAAAAACTCATACGGCGGTTATGTTGGCATGAAACCATACATCGGAGTGCTTGTTTCCTCAGGGGAATCAACAGAGTTTGTTGTAGCTAATATAGCTTCATCCGCGACGGAAATTAGAGCGATTAAAACGGTATGCGCGCGCTCTGGAATAACTTCGATTTAATAGATTAACGCCGAAGCTTGTTAGTACTGCATATCTGCACTTCTAAGTTTTAAAAGTCTGATTTTTACCATCCACTAGCCACCATCATGTAGTTGCCGACGCTAGTCCCAACCGTGCTGTTTACCGATGATTGCAAGCACGCGGGGACGCATCTGGCGGCAGAAGGCACTGATTGCTAGGCTGATGCGAGCACTTTCACTAGCGCGGAGGAGCTCGTCATAATAGCGCACTTCGAAGCGGTAACTGATCTCACCCGTTCAAGTAAGATATTGGCAATACAATTTTCTAGCCGAAATGATTAGCTATCGCACTCACCGCTTTTGAATAGCTGAAAGCTTTCTCTGCACCATTGTCAAAATGCACGTAGAAGCAGGAGGTTGTTACGTAAGACCCATTTGGCCTTTCGTCGTTATTCCATCGACGGAATACATTGATAGGCTTATGTGGCACATCATGTCCTGGAACCGCATTGCAGTAATCTTTGTACAAGGCTAACACATTTGAGAGATTGTCGGGACTAACAGCTTGGTCGAGGGGTGTATCATTTAGAACTTTCTTGAAGTAAGCGTTTGCTTTTCCAGCTGCTTCAAAAGTTAGACCAGAGCTCAAATTTACTGGTTTTTTCTTCCCCATATGTCACCTCAGCGTTCATTCACTTTCAAGTTAGTCCCGTTGAGTGAGACTGACAATTATCACTTTCTGAGGACATACGGCCAAGCTGCTTCACTCAGAAACCAGAATTCGCATACTTCTTTTCACTTCCGCCCCCTCGCCATCATGGCGTAGTTGCCGACACTGGCCCAATCCTCATCAATGAGTGCGGCCAGCAGTTTTTTCTTTAGCTCGTCATCAGAGAACTGGTGCCGATTGTCCCAGCCGTGCTTCTTGCCGATATTGGCCAGCATCCGGGAGCGCATCTGGTGGCTAAATGCGCTGATCGCATGACTGATCTGAGCGCTTTCATTGCTGCGATGGAGCTGGTCATAATAACACTCCTCAACGGCGTCGCTGATCTCACCCATTTTTCCTCCAATACGACTATTTTGCCATGGCTTAAATAAAGCGGCATAGAGACGGCTGCTCCCTCTTCTGGCGCCAACCATACCCATTTTAACGACAAGGCCCGTTAGAGCCGCGTTAGAAACGCGTGCTGGGTGGTTTTACCCCGTCTATGCCAGTGCTGGCTTCATCTCACGTAGGATTGCCAGCAAACCCGATGCCAATCCCGTTTGTATTTGAACGGTACTCGGACCATGAAAAAGTTTCGGCGGAAGCGCTTCCGGCGCTCATTTTAATCTTAGCTGCGAAACTGGCTTCAACTTGAGACCACTCGTTGGAGACTGCCTTCCATGCCAAAGAGCAAGCAGCAGAGCGCAACCACCAAACAGATTGAAGTGTTTCGTCCTGGAACATTCAACTCCATGGGCGGAACTTCATTTTCCATCACCGGGGACGAACTAAAGGCGCTGGCTGAACGTTATGATGCCAGCGCCAACCCGGTACCGGTTGTGGTGGGTCACCCTAAGACCAACGATCCTGCTTATGGCTGGGTGCAAAGCTTTTCTTATGATGATGCTTCAGAGCGC
Source organism: Pseudovibrio sp. FO-BEG1 (assembly GCF_000236645.1). Taxonomy (NCBI): domain Bacteria; kingdom Pseudomonadati; phylum Pseudomonadota; class Alphaproteobacteria; order Hyphomicrobiales; family Stappiaceae; genus Pseudovibrio; species Pseudovibrio sp. FO-BEG1. The sequence continues at coordinate 2,443,748 of NC_016642.1, read as the reverse complement.
TTGATTGCTGAGGTGGGCGATCTAGACCCGGAATTCAGTGAGGCGGTGGGTGCTGGTCGCTACAAGAAGATCTCTATGAGCTTTTTCCTGCCCGGCAGCACCTCCAATCCGGCTGGTGATGACCTTTACCCGCGTCACGTGGGTTTCCTAGGCGGGGCGGCACCTGCGGTCTCCGGTCTGAAGCCCGTTGAGTTTTCCGAAGGTGATGACGATGCGCTCACAATCGAATTTGGAGATCGCGCCTTTAAGGACGTGGCCGGATTGTTTCGCCGCCTGCGCGAATGGCTCATCGAAGAGCATGGGGCAGAGACCGCCGATAAAACTATCCCTGATTGGGAAATTGGCTGGATCGATGATGCAGGAACCACGCCTGCCCCTGTCTCAACTGAATTTTCTGACCCTAAAAAGGATGAACCGGTGCCCGATCCAAAGACACCCCAAAAACCCGGCAATGCAGACTTTGCAGCTCGCGAAGCTGCTCTTGTGGCTCGCGAACAGGAGTTTGAAGCCCGTGAAGCTGAAGTCCGCCACAAAGAGCACGAAGACTTTGCAGAAAGTCTGATCAATGAAGGCCGACTGGCAACCAGCCACAAATCCCGTGTGGTTGCGCTGCTGGATGGCCTCGCAAATGAGGATACTGCTTCTGTTGAGTTTGCCGATGGTGGAGCCGTCAAAACTCAAGGGCTTCTGGAATTGACCAAAGACCTGCTCAAGACACAGCCAAAAATCGTTGAGTTTGGTGAGACCGATTTGGGCAACCCTCCGGGTGATGGAAATCTGGATGAGGAAGCTATCGCCCATGAAGCGGTAGAGTTCCAGCAGTCCAAACGCGAGGCGGGCCTGGAAGTTTCCATTACCGATGCTGTGACGGCGGTACGCAAAAAGCACGGCCTGGACGGCTAAGGCGCTTCAACCCTTTCCCTTAGATTTTGTTTACGGAGAGAAGAGATGCAGGAGTTCGGCCTCATCAAGAACTACACCGGTCAGGGCAAGACAGACCAATACCGTCTGATTGCACCCGGCTCTAAAGACGGGCACGTCAGGCGGGCGGGCGTTGGCGATAAACTTCTCGGCACATCTGGTGTGCGCGGGGCTCAAGACCAGGCGCGGCTGGATGTTTATCTCGACAACATCCGTCCGATTAAGTTTGGCGGCACGGTTGCCTTCGGTGACCCGCTGACCAGCGATGCTGATGGGCGAGCCATTAAGGCAGATCCAGCGGACGGCGTGACCATCCCAATTGCAGGCCATGCCATGTGCTCGGCAACCGAAGGGGTTGTCGGCGATATGCACGTGCTGCCCGGTTACATCACCGGTTAAGCCTCCTTCGTTTCTTTCTTTTTTCATTTCAAGGATGACTTAAATGTCTGCCACGGACCAGTTTACCGAGAGCCCGACGCTCACAGCAATTGCAATTGCCTATAAGAACCCAGATGTGTCGCTGATTGCTGACGAGGTTCTGCCACGCGTACCAACCCCGCGCAGCTTCAAGTACCACAAATATGATGAGGCAGGTGACTTCACTGTGCCCGATACCCGCGTCGGTCGCCGGTCTTCTCCGAACCAGGTGGAGATTGAAGGCACAGAAACGGACGCATCTGTTGAGGCTTATGGTATCGACATCCCACTGGACAATGTGACCATTGAAGAAGCAAAGAAGCAGAAGTGGAACCCGGAAGGCAAAGCCACGGAACGCGCCACCAACATTGTCAATCTGGACCGGGAAATCCGTGTCGCTAAACTGGTTTCCGATCCAACCAATTATCATGCGGACCATGTTGAAGCTCTATCTGGTTCAGATCTGTTTTCTGATCCAGGCAGTGACCCGATCTCCATTCTGGAAGACATGATGTCAACCTGCTGGGTGAAGCCTAATCAGCTTGGCTTTGGCTTCAAGGTTTGGCGCGATCTGCGCAAACATCCCAAAGTGGTCAAGGCCATTCATGGCAACTCCGGGGATCAGGGCCGCGCTACCAAAGCCCAGGTGGCAGAGCTTCTGGAGATCAAGCGCATCCTGGTGGGCGAAAGCCGGGTCAATCTCAAACGTCCTGGCGAGGATCCTGTTCTGGCCCGTGTCTGGGACAACATCGTTTGCGGTCAGTACATAGACCGCACCGCTGACACCTCAGGTGGCATGACCTTTGGTTTCACCGCTGTTCACGGCAAGAAGGTCGCCGGTACGCTTCCGGCCAATATGGGTATTCATGGCGGCAAGTTGATCCGCTCTGCAGAAGAAGTGCGCGAGGTGGTCATCGCTTCGCGTGCTGGTTTCCTGATCCAGAATGCGACCGCCCCAGACGCCTGATCCGCACACTTCATAAGCGGGGCTGACACTGCCCCGCCCATTTCCTTTCATCCGAAATTATTGGAGGCTCCTTATGGATCCGGAAACTAGACTTTACCCCGTTCTCTCCAAGCTCAAACACAACGGCAAGCGTTACACTGAAAGCGATGTTGTTGAGATGACAGAAGCTCAGGCCGAGACCCTACAGGCTCTTGGTGTGTTGGGTGAACCTGAAGATACCTCTCCGGCTGCGGCAGATGAGACCATCAAGCTTTCTGCTGAAGAGCGTAAAGCTAAGATCGTTGAAGTCATTTCCGCCCTTGATCCCGATAAGGACTTTAACAAAGACGGCTCTCCCAAAGTGAAGGCCGTTGAGCTTCTCACCGGCTTTGATGTTTCTGCTGATGAAGTCAAAGCAGCCCATGCTGCCATGACTGCTGCTCAGTAAATAGGAGCGTTAGAGACCATGGCAAAGCTGCGCTTCCTAACGGTTGATGAGTTCATCTTAAGGCATGAAGAAAGCAATCTGCTTGCTGTTGCCGGGATTGGCGGACCGAACTCTGCGGGTGGACGACATATCGACCGCTCCCGTGTGGAAGTGCAACTTGGCCGCGCTGAAGCTATGGCGGGCGGTTATCTTTATGGTCGCTTTGCTGCCCTGAAGACCATTGAACCCGTTGATGCCCCGGAAGCCTTAAAGGGCGTTGTCTCTGATCTTGGTATTTATTACCTGCGCGAGCGGCGTCATCACTCCAACGCAGTCGAAGAAGAAACCCGCAACCGTTACCGGGACTGTTTGTCTTGGCTAAAGGATGTTCAAGCAGGCCGTGTGGATCTGGGACTTGACGTGAGCAACGGCAATGAGCCGGTCACTGGTGGGATCTCAGCTTCTTTTGATGAAGGCTGTGCGGACAAGATCCTGGAGGGCTATCAATGAAGCAGATTGAGCACCTTCAGGATCAGATTGTTGAGCGCCTTAAGCTCTATCTACCCTCTGTTGCCTATGTGGGTGGTTTTCCCTCCAAACCGGAAGAGTTCGACCTTGCCAATTTCAAGATGTCGGCTTTGGTTCACTACTCGGGAGCACGCTACGCCAGCGACAACGACCTGAATCACACCACACAATCGCGCATCATGCGGTTTGCAATCGCATTGAGCCTAACCTCTCTGGAAGGAGAGCATGGGGCCTATTCAGTACTGGAACGCTGCCGAGCTGCCTTGCAGAACTTCCCCTTAGCCGGGGCAAGCCCACTCATGCTTGAACGCGAGGATCTCGTGGAGCACGCGCCAAACATTTGGCGCTGGCAAATGGAAGTACGCTGTCAGGCCCGCAGTATTTCTGATCATCAGGGACCGCGCCGTCCGGTTCCCCCAATTTCACGACAGAAGGATTAGAGCCATGAGCGCTCAAGGATCGGCACCCGCCGAGTTTTCTGATTATGTCTATAGTGGCCCGGTCCAGTCGGTCCAGCTGAAAGCCAAAAATGCAAAGGGAAAGCAAATGACTTTCTTTGAAAGCACGTTCTTTCCCGGAAAAACCTACACCCTGCCAACCGATCATCCGACTGTTGCCGCTTGGGTCTGCGGTCGCATCCTGAAAGAAGCTACGGAGGCGTCCAATGGCTGAGCGTATTTTTGGACCTGAGATTGTTGATGCCAATGAAGACGGCGTCCTGGTTCGTGAGCTTAAGGCAGCAACAGCTTTTTTGGTCGGGACCGCGCCAATTCATGAGGTGCATGACACCCCGGCAGAGCAGGCAAAGTACATCAACAAGCCTATTCTCATCCGCCGCGAAAAGGATATTGCCAGGCACTTTGGTCCGTTTCGAGATGGCTATACGCTGCCGCAAAAGCTACGGGCTATGTTCAAGCAGTCCAAAACACGTGGCATTGGCACCATCTGCGTGATCAATGTGTTTGATCCGGCAGCCCATAAAGATGATGCAGACAAGCCTGATCCAAGTAAGGTTGGCGCACTTGATATCATTGGTGCCTTTGATGCTATGGGTCGCCCAAGTGGGTTGAAGCTGGCTTACTCCTGTTATCAGCGCTTTGGCTGGTTCCCGAAGAATATCGGGGCTCCTGGCTTTGATGGTCTCACGGGTGTGCGTGCTGAAATGGCGGCAATCTGTGCACGCATTCGCGCTCGCTGCTATTGGGATGCCCCTTATGGCGTAACCTTGCAGCAACTGGTGGAAGCGCGAGGTCCGAGTGGTTCATTTGATTTCCAGACCAATGACACCCGCGTCAACCTATGCTGGCCGATGATGGAAACGGTCAATCTGGATGACACTTCCGCACAGGCTGGTCAGGTTATCCCGGATCATTACTCCGCCTACCTGATGGGCATCGTACTTATGAGTGTGATGGAGTACGGCTATCAACACAGCCCTTCCAACCGGGCGATTAAGGGCATTGAGGGTGCGGCGCAAGAAGTACTTTATGTGCCCGGCGATGGTTCCAGTGATACGCAGGTCACCCGCTCTAACGGGATTATCTCCGTTGAAGAGCGCTTTGGCAAAGGTCCACATACTTCCGGCAACCGCAATGCTGGCTATCCAACTAAGACCACTATGCTGACGTTCTTTCACGCTCAGTACACTCAAGACGTCCTGGACGAAGCGGTGCTGCACTTTCTTGACGAGAAGAAAGATCGTGTCGGCTCTTTGGCCCGCATTGAACAGATTGAAGATGCCATCAATGCCTGGGGTATTGGCAAGACAGGTGGCAAAGACCCCGAACTTTCCGGTTTCCGCTTTGCCTTCGACAGGGAGCTGATGAGCACAGCCTATGCAGCTGATGGTTGGTATCACTACACACTGGAGTTTGCGCCAACCGGCATCATGGAAACCCTGACCGTGCGCCGCTCCCTCAACATCAACCTTCTGGGCGATGCGCTGGGTCTTTCCCAGTCCGAAGCGGCCTAAGTGTTTTTAGAAAGGATCATACATGGCTGATTATCGCGGACGCTTTGGGCAGATCACTAACTCAGATATCTATCTGGAAGACAACACCCTTGTCGGGCTCGCCAAGTCTTTCAAAATGCCCAAAATCGAATGGAAGACGGTAGACATTGAGACACTGGGTCAGGTGGCTGTCTATAAAGCACCTACCAGAACACTGGAAGCACTCACTGGTGAAATCACCATGAGCAGCGTGGACCCAGAACTTCAGGAAATCTTTCTGGATCCCACAAAGACCCGAACTATCCAATCGCACAAGTATGTGGATGTGAACAGTACGGACGGGGCAGATCTGGAAAAGTCTTATACGCTGGTTACCATCTTACAGGTTCGTTTCTTTGGTCATGAACTGGGCGAGAGCAAGAATGGCGATCCAGAAGAGTCGACACATGAAATGTCGATCTCGCGTCTGGTTCAGCGCATTCATGACAGTAACAAGCCCCTGTTTGAGGTGGATGTATTTGCCAGCTCCGTGCGGAACTCTTCCGGCGAGATGTGGCGCCGATAAGCTCATAGTGGTCTCTAGAGACCGCGACCGTCAAAGCCCCCGTTGCTTAACCGCGCGGGGGCTTTTTGCGTTTTGAACGACTGAACACTGAAATTGGAAAGAGGCACATCATGGACACCCAGGACACTCCAAAATCCGCAGTACCTGAGATTAAAAAAGATGCCGGTGTGATCGGCAAACTGAAGGCTTACCGGGATGCCAATCAGGGCTCCGACACTTTCACGCTTCCCCTCACGCAGGTTTAAGTCGAGTTTCCAAAGTTCCGTAAGCATGGTGCCTGGACGCAAGTTCTGGCCATGGCCAAAAACAAGATCGGTAAGGCGCAAATTCTTTACATTTGCAAGGTCTGCACCTTTGACGGCGAGAAACTCTCTGAAGCGGATTGGCGGGCTTATATTCCCATGGAAGATGCCAATGATCTTATGGGCGAAATCTTCGGCGGCTCTGATGATGAGTTTGAGGATGACGAAGAGGGAAACGAGAACCCGGCAGCGGCTTAGCGCTGTCAACGCTTGAATGCCACACCTACATGGTCAACCGGGGATGGTCCCCCGGTTACCTCGACGACCTGCTAGAGGTTGAATTCCTATCACACTTTGACCAGCAGGTAGCGCTGGATGAGGCGCGGGCCGAGGCTGAGCGCAAAGCCGTCGAGGCTGCCTCTCGGCGGTGATGACGGGGAACAGCTATGCGCCTTGGAATTACCGCTGAGTTTAAAGATCGTGCATCAAAAAAGATGCGCAAGCTCCTGCGTTTTAATACGCTGATGGCAAAACAGCTTAAAGCCCAGGACAAGCTGCAAAAAGGTCAGGTTAAGTCTGCGGGCAAACAAGCCAAAGCCACCCAAAAACTAGAAAAAGCGACGGGCAAAACCGCTCAGGCAGCCGGTAAAGCTGCCCGAGCCACTGAAGCGATTGCAAAAGGATCTAGCGCCGCCGCCACTCAAACAAACCGTGCACGTGATGCTATGGGCCGCTTTGTCGGTAAAGCCAATGAAGCAGTTCGCAAAGTTGGGCGATTAGGCCGTGCCCTAGACAAGATAAAATCCAAAACCAAGCAGATCCGCGCAGGTGGTGCGCTCATTAAGGGTGGTGCAGGAAAAATCGGTCGCGGTTTGGCCGTTGGTGCCGGGCTTTATGCGGGTGCATCTGGATTGGTGGGTGGTGCTGCGAGCGCCACTATTGGTCCAGCTGCCCAGATGGAAAATTACCAAATCCAACTAAACGCACTTGAAGGGTCCGCAGAGAAAGGACGACGGGCTTTAAGTTGGGTGAGAGATTTTGCAGTTTCCACGCCTCTGGAGACGAACGAAGTTATTGAATCTTATGCAAAGCTAAAGGCATTCGGGATTGATCCCACAAATGGTTCGCTTCAGGCGTTGACTGATACCATGGCAATGAATGGCGGTAATGGGGAGTATCTTCAAGGCGTCATTCTTGCCGTTGGGCAAGCATGGACTAAAGGCAAGCTACAAGGCGAAGAAGCAATGCAGCTTCTTGAACGCGGTATTCCTGTCTGGGACATGCTTTCAAAAGCGACTGGCAAGTCTTCAGCCCAACTCATGAAAATGGCCTCAGACGGCAAACTTGGCCGCAAAGCGATCTCCAAACTAGTTGAGATGATGGGTCAGAGAGCTGTTGGAGCATCTGATAAGATGTCAAAGACCTGGGACGGCATGATGTCCAACATGCGCCAGCACTGGTTTGATTTTCGCTTGTTGATCGCTGAAGCTGGGATGTTCGATTGGGCAAAAGAAAAGCTGCAAGGTTTCCTGAGCAAGCTCAATAAGATGAAGGCTGATGGCTCGCTCAAAAAGTGGGCGGAAGATATCAGCACCAACATCATTATTGGTCTGGAAAACCTTTGGACCTTTGGCGTCGCCCTTTGGGGCGTTCTAAAAAGTGTCGGTGGGTGGCTATCTTATGCGGCCGACAAACTGGGCGGCTGGAATAACCTCATTGCGATTTTGATTGCCTTGCCAATACTGTCCACCTTGGCGGGCATTGTCACCGGTCTGGTTCAGCTTGGTATGGGACTGGCCGTTTTAGGAGGTGGGATCGCTGCTATTGGTTGGCCTATTTTAGCCGTTGTTGCAGTGGTCGCCATTCTGGCCGTGGCCGCCTGGCTTATCTATGACAATTGGGACGTGGTCTCTAAATGGCTGGCCGATACCTGGGAATGGCTAAAGCAGTTAGCTGGCATTCTTTGGGACTACCTGAAGAAGGCATTCTCCTGGACGCCTCTAGGCATCATCATTTCCAACTGGAGCACAATTAAGAGCTGGCTTGGCAAGCTTTGGGAGGGCATCAAGCAAAAGGCCTCTGCGACATGGGAGGGGTTGAAGCTGCTGTTCAAGTGGACACCCCTAGGAATGATCATCACCAACTGGGGCAAGATCACTGCATGGTTTGATAAATTCTGGACAGACCTTAAAGCCAAAATCTCTGCAAAGTGGGCGCAGATCAAAGCCACGTTTACAGGTTGGAAGTGGCCCAAGTTTCCAAGTCTGAAACTGCCGAGTTTTGACAAGATCAAGCAAAGCTTCAAAAAGTTCTTCAGTGGTTCATGGCTGCCCACAACAGATACCTTCTCCCGTTTCTGGGATAAGGTCACGGGCTTTGCAGATACTGGTTGGAAGAAGCTATCTGGTATTTTTGATGCCATCGGCAAAGCCGGAGAAACCCTTGCAAACACTGTCGGAGAAACTCTGAAGTCCCTTGCCGATATGGCAAAGTCAGTCTGGTCAGCAGTAACCGGCCCGGAAGGCGCTGACCGTTTTATTGACCAGTTGACTGAAGTGGCCGAAAACGGCTGGTCTGAAGACTTTGTAGAGGGTCTGGCACTCACCGAAGCCTTGCAGGCCGGTCAGATGAATCTCGAGACCTATCAGCAAAAACTGGTAGCCATTGCCTCAGGTGGGGGGAAGTTCGCCACCCATGCTCAAAAGATGGTTGAGCTCTCTCGCCAGCTTGAGGGGCATGCTGGTTTCACACAGCCGGAACAGGCACCAGCCAATCTGGCAGAGGTTGAAAAAGCGAATGCTGCTGTAGAAGCGCTTCAAGCTTCCAGCAAAGCGGCGATTGCCCAAGTGGACAATATGCTTGGCACTGTGGACTTTGCCTATCACGGCCAACGTATGATGGAGACGATTGCCAAAGGGATGCGCTCGCGGGCTCATCTGTTGGTAGAAGAAATGCGCCGGGTCACTCAGACCTTGCGCGATCACCTGCCGTCCTCTCCGGCAAAGATGGGACCGCTTTCTGATATTCACCGCCTCAAGTTTGGTGAGACCATTGCCAGGTCCATCAAACCTGCGCCGATGGTCAAAGCCATGCGCGAGGCCGCTGCTGCCACCATGGCTGCGGCGACGTTGAGCACAGCAACAGTTTCTCCATCTCTGGCCGCTTCTGCTCCACAAGCTATTCGCCCGCCTACTGAGGCCATTCAGGCATTGGGTGGTTCTAGAACCGGAGGCGCTTCTGGTTCTGGCGGAACTATATCCGTCACTTATGCACCCCAGATCACGGTAGGTTCAGGAGCATCCATCACCCGCGAAGAAATTGAGGAAATCCTTGAAGACAAAGCGGATGAGTTGGTGGCGCTGATACATCGAAAGATGGCAGATGACGAGAGGCTTGAGTTTTAGATGATTTTTGCCAGCCTTGGAGATTTTCAGCTGGGAACCACCAGCGTGATGACTGGTCCCACAGCTGCAGAAGAAACCCTTGCCAACGATTACCACGAGCACAAGGTGGTACGGGGCAAACCAGTGCCCCAAAAGGGCGGAGAAGCCTTAGACCGACGCTCGTTCTCCTTCTTCTTTGATGAAAGCTTCTGTAACCCCGAAGCTGAGTATGCTCGCCTGGTGGCTGCTAAAGTTGCTGGCAATATCTTGCCGTTCATTCCAGGCGGCGGCGGGTTTCTGGGCAAGCATTACTTTATCAAGGAAATAAAAGGTACCACTCACAAAACCACCCAGAGCGGGCGCATTGTGCGGATCTCTGCCACTATTCAGCTGGTGGAGATTCCTGGCAGTGCCTTAAGTCTTGGCGGCATCGGCATAGCCGGAGCCGCCGTTGCCCTGCTGAACCCATTGATTAAGAGGCTTCGGTAATGGTGACAACGACCGGTGATTATCTGGAGCACGTTAGCGAGCCCGGAGAGCGCTGGGATACCATTGCGTGGGCTTATTACCGCGACCCGGAAATGATGGATCTTCTGGTGAAAGAGAACCGTCACTTGTTTCCTGAAGAGATCGCCAAGATCCCTGCAATCTTACCCCCACGCCTGACCTTGCGCATTCCGGTGATTGAGCAGAATCCGCTGGATACCGAATTGCTGCCGCCTTGGAAGCGCGGCACGGTAAAGGGCTAGGTTATGGATCTGCGCGAACCTTTTCTTTCTCTCAAGATCAACGGTGTGGAAGTGGCAGACGACCTTGCCCCGCATCTGATTGATTTTGCCTGGACAGATAATCTACATGGCAAAGCGGATGAGGTTGCAGTCACCTTGCGCGATGATAGCGGATTATGGCGAGGTCCATGGCGACCGGAAAAAGGCGATAAAGTCATCGCCTCTATTGGCTATCAAGGGTCCCCGCCCATGCCTTGCGGTGAGTTTGAGGTGGATGTGCCCGAAGCTTCAGGTTCCAGGCTTAATGATCGCATAAGTTTTAAAGCCACATCAGCCTATTACAGCTCCGAGCAGCGCACCAAAAAGTCCAAAGCCTTTGAGAAGACCACACTCAAGAAGGTGATTGAAGAGATTGCCAAGGGGCTTGGCTACAGCATCTCCGGCAAGATTGAAGACATCGCATTCCAATATAAACGCCAGCGCCGTGAACGTGATCTCCAGTTTTTAAAACGTCTTGCAGAAGATTATGGCTACTTCTTTGCCATCAAAGACAAGCAGCTTGTGTTTTACAAACGCGAAGATCTGGAAAAGCGCGAGGCAATCCGTGTGTTTGAGTTGGCTGCTCCTACTGAAATCATCAGTTGGCGCGCCAAAGACCAAACCGCTCAGACCTATGGCAAAGCCAAACTCTCCTATCACCATGGCCAGAAGAACAAACTTATCAAAGGCGAGGTTCAGGACCTCTCAGTTAAGAGCGGCGATACGCTTACGATTGATGAGCGTGTTGAGGATGAAAAAGAAGCAAAAAAGATTGCTAAGTCACGACTGGCCAAAGCCAATGAAGATGGGTTGACAGCAATGCTCACGCTGGTCGGTGACTCTCTTTTGGTCGCAGGGCAAGTGGTGGAGCTGGGAGCAACCTTTGGCAAGTATGGCGCCATCTATCTGGTGCACAAAGCCATTCACAAGATCTCACGCGGCAAGTACACGACACAGATTGAACTCAAGGCGATCCGCAAGGATGGCAAAGTCCTAAAATCGAAGAAGAGCAGCGGGAAATCAAGCGACTCCAGCAAACTGTTTGGCGGTGATGTGCAGGATCTATCCAAGCCAGCTGGGCAAACATTTTAGGGGATGCGATGTCTTCGCAACCGGGCAATATTTTATCAGCTACAGTTTCGCGAGGTTTGGATCAAAAGAGAGGGGTAAACGCCATGCACAGAAGACTAATCGTCGTTCTGATTTTTCTCTTGTTCACCAGTAACAACGCTTTCAGTCAAACCTACTCAGTTCGAAAATTTGCTCAAGCAGCCTTGCAGAAAGCAGAGAATATGCAAGTCCTTTCAGTCGCCGTTGCTGCTTCCCTCAATACAATCCAAGTTATTGCAACGACGAAACTAAAACAAATCAACTGCCCACTTTCGTTTCAGCAAATTGCTCAACGGCAAGCCCGTTTTGTAGTCGCAGATGAATCGAGAAAGTGGGACAAGTCCACTACTGCAGACCGAGCTGTCTCATTCTTAGCTTTGTCTGGAATAATAAGATTGTGCCCTGAAACTAACTTCGCATTCGAAGGATGAAGAGAGAAAGTTGTGACACGAATTACAGATGGCGAAAGCTCCAGTCCCTTTAAACGGGGCACCCTAATGAAACACGGAGCAGACGGACGGGCTCAGGTTGAGTTCCAGGATGAAGATGGCAATATTTCCGCTTGGCTGTCCGTCAGCCAGCGCAACACTAAGGGGCAGAAGAGTTATGATATGCCCGCAGTTGGCACGCAAGTCTGGTGCCTCTTGGATGCCTATGGTGAGGATGGAGTGATTGGTGGGGCTGTTTGGTCTGATGAGGACACACCACCTTCAAATGATCCCAATATCGTCCATGAAGTATTTGGGCCTCTGGAGATTTTTTACAACAAAGTCAGCGGTGAAATGAGAGTCAAAGGTGCGCCTAAGATCATTTTTGAGGCGGATCTGATTGAGATGAAGGGCATCATAAAAATGGAGGGCGGTAGCGTCACTCACAATGGCAAAGAAGTGGGTGAAACACATAAGCATAAGGATGTAGCACCAGGGCCTGCTCAGACAGGGGTGGTGGTTTAGAGGATTCGAGTTGACACGCTTAAGTATATATCTGAATGTACTATGGATCCTAAAGATAGTCGTAGGAAAACGATGAGCGAAGTCAAAAAAGTATTTTTAGATGCTAATGTTTATATCAGTTCTGGAAAGAGTCTAGACAAGCCAATATTTACTGTTCTTCTCAATCTTACAAAAATTGGAGCAGTTCAGCTAATCATTACTGACCTGACTGAAATCGAAGTTGCAAAGAAACACTCGCAAAATGATTTCGGCTATCTTAAAGATGCAAACAAAAATGCATTTCGCGCTGTGTTCAAAAAATACCTAAATGTCGAGTTTGAAAAAATCGACATGGAAGAAATGAAAAAGCGTATTTTTTCAGACAGCATGAATGACTTCAGAGCTGGATTGCGAAAATTCAAGCCATCATTTGTCAGCGTTAATAAAGTGGAGCCAATTTCGGTCTTACGAGACTATGCGTTTAGTGAGCGTTTTTTCGCTGGAAGGTGCAAAAAAGACCAATTCCCAGACGCCTTTATCTTCGAGGCTTTAAAGGAGAAGGCTTCGAAGGAGGCGCCGATCTATATCGTTTCGAGTGACAAGGACTTTATTGAACCGTGCGCCAGAGATGATCGGTTTAAATTAGTAGGCTCACCAGAAGAATTTCTCACCAAGTTTGCTCTAGAACACGAAGAAATTCACCTGGACGATTTTTTGGAAGATAATGATGATTTCCAAAATTTAGTTTCCGAGGAAATTTTCCAATATTACTTTCATGATTCAGAAGTTTCCGACAGTGAAATCATTCCATTACGAACTGGACCCGCAAATGCTCATTCTCTTCAAGTATACCGTTTAGCCGAAGACACAAAGCATATTTTCGTCATTGGAAAAACTGATCTAGAGGTCGACGCCGAATATTCTCATCCAGACTGGGATGGCGCTATCTATGATAGCGAGGAAAAGTGCTTAATGCCCTTCGAAACGATCACCAACGATACCACAGTGGAGGTAACCGCCGATTTTACGATGATCGTTGAAATTGATAACGACATGAAACCGCAAAAAGTTATTTCTCTCAATTTCCCTAATGATGATTTCACTGATGTTACACTATACCCAATTGATTGGTAACTGCCCTTCCACCTCTTAGCAGAACACTTCCGTAACCTGGTCCTTGCCCGCCTGATACCTTGCCTACAACGAAAAGCTGGTAGCTTGGCGGGAAACTCACCAAGGCTGAGCTCGGCTTAAATTCTATTCTGCTCACAATGCTGGAGGGAAATAGTGTCACCCACAACGGAAAAGAAGTGGGTGAGACGCATAAGCATAAGGATATAACTCCGGGGCCTGCTCAGACAGGTGTGGTGGTCTAGAGAGCAAAAAATTAACTAGAAGCCAATTTCTCGATATTTAAGGTCCTCTCGAAACTTAATGAAAGTCTGTGCCACTTGTTTAAGTCCAGCAAGTCTGTTTCCGATAACCTCGTCTTGAAATCGTCTATGCTCGCGGTTCCGAACATGACAGAGATCTTATCAAAATAGCTTCTTTGTGTTGCCCTAATGAAGAGATCAAATGCTCTATATCGTTCAGCATAGTACAAGGTTTGAGGATACCACCACAAATCTGGGCGAAACTTCGCGCTAACAAAGACCACCAGATCCGCCTGCATCACATCCTTGAAAGATAAATCCTTCCGATCTGCATGCCTCTTAATAAGCTCAGCTTCAGGCGAGTAATAATTACTTCCTAAGGCCTTATTTAGTATGTTGTCCCAATCAGATCCTTTGAAAAAGGTATCAAATCTCTCAAATTCTCGGCCTGATCTTTGATCTGTTTCTGGGGGTACGAAGTGAGCATCAAAAATACTAGCCGCACACTGAAAGTTGTTTGTTTTAATCAGCGCGGCGATTGAATACAGAAACACTTCATAGACAAACAAGGCGTGAGCCGCATACCAAACTTCACTCCACCTCGTCACCTCTTCTGGCCTCGATTTTAGAGCACGAACTCGCTCTAATATGTTGATGACGGTCTCTGAAAAAGCAACATCGTGGACCTTCAACTTACCTTCCAACATGAGCCAATCGACCAGAAAATTTCTCACTGGTTTTAGTTTCTCATAATCTGAAATGATACGCTCACCCCAATCATCCACATCAGGGTCATCATAAATCCTCATGTCTTCCGCATATTCAATACAGGCGTCAAAGAAGTCGTCTCGTAACAACTCTGAGGAGTGTTTACCTTCAATCAACCCATGCTTGAGGGCTCTATACTTTGCAGCGATTCCAGACGTCGGAACTGCGGTTTCTTCTGTTAAATATGCTGGTTTTTTACCCAGTGCAGGCTTTGTAAAACGCGGTTTCCCATGTAGGAAACGGATAAGGTTCTCCCATTCACTATTTACTTGTTCTGGTGAGGTGAAATTAAATCCAATTCGAGTGGCTATAAATATCGGCAAATAAGGTTCATTGCCTTCGTTATACTCGCAGAAAACTGGAACAAACTTAGATTGAGCTGCTTTTTTATAGACTTCCTGTGAAACAATGAGAGCTTCAGTTCCTACACCAGCCCGCCTTTCGTTAGCCTTCTCAACATACTCTTTATCACAAATCAAAAGAACGTGGGTGATCGTAGGGTCTTCCACCATTTTTTCCATGAACTTGTATTTATCATGCCCATGCTCAAGATCATAAACATCAAGGATTACATGAACCCCATCACCCATTAGGCGGTCAGCCCATTCCCTGACGCGTTCTTTATGAGCTTCATCAGTCCAATTATATGAAATAAAAACCTTTGGCTCTAGCAGCTCTGCTTTATCACTCATTCCTATAATGCCCTATCTGCGGAACACTTCCGTAACCTGATCCTCGCCCGCACGATAGCTTGCCTACAACTGGAAGTTTTGGCAAGGATGTTTACGGGCGATGGTTTTGGATCCCCTCCATTGGCAGATTAAGTTAGCGCAGAACGATGACGCGCCGTGGAATGAGGCGGTGGCGGGGCTTGATGATCTGGCCCAAGCCATTCGTATTATCTGCCTGACGCCGAAGTTGTCCGTGCCTACAGAGCCTGAGCAGTTCTGCGATGCTCTGACCTATATTGACCGCAACGCGGCAGAAGCTATTCCCGGTATTTCCAAGGCGATCTGGGAAGGCATCAGTCGGTGGGAGCCGCGTGTTCTGCTTGAGCGCGTAGTTGTTGAACAGCTCGGCTTTGCTTACTTCGCTGCGTCCATTTTCTGGCGTCCGCGCTCTGATGTGCTTTCCGATATTCAGCGCACAGATGTTGATCTGATGAGGGCCGAGTGATGGTAAGCCTCATCAAAGCCCTGACCACAGGCGAGTTGATCCGTCGCGGCCCACCGCAACATTTCACCACCTCAGCCAAGGCCTGGAAGGAAAAGCTGGTGGCGTGGTGGGAAACCCACCCGGACGGACCACAGCGCAAGCTCTATCCCGCTCATTATGAGATGCTGCTCATTAACCTGCTCGCCTATGGCTTGTCACTGCTCGGCAAAGAGGGGCAGGATGCCGCTGATAAGCGCTGGCTGCTGTTTGCCAGGGATCACTCACTGGACGTGGCCGCCGCTAACAACGGCACGTTTCGCCTGAAATCAAAGCCCGCACGGGTAGAGCTGACTTTCACGCTCGACGCCCCTCGTAGCACCGACCTTGTTTTGCCACGAGGCCTTGAGGTGAGCGCCGGGGAGTTTTCTTTTGCTCTGGACGATCAGCAGTTTCTAAAGGCGGGCGACGTCTCTTTGAAGGCTCGCGCCACTGCAACACTATCCGGACCTGATGCAAACGGATTGCTGCCCGGCCAGATCACACAAATGCCTGCGGGCTACCCCGATGTCAGCGTGACCAATACAACGGCCAGTGATGGCGGCACGACATCAGAAGACGATGGCTCATTGCTCTATCGTGCGGCAAAAGCCCATGACCGAATTTCCAAAGCTGGACCGAAGGAAAGCTACCGCCAGCAAGCCCGTGCGTTTTCGCCAGACATTGCCGACGTAGAAGTGATCCGGCCAGAACCGGGCCACATTGCGCTTTATGTGTTGCTGACCTCCGGAGCGCCAAGTGCTCAGTTCTGTGAGGAACTTAAAACTTATCTGGACCCCGATAGCAAACGCCCACAAGGCGATGAGCTGAGCGTCCATCCAGGCGAGCAAGTGACGGTTCATATTACCGGCCCTTTGAAGGCCAGCGGAGACTTTGAAACCGCCCGTGCAGCCTCAGAGGAAGCCATTCGTAAAGCGAGCCTCATCTGGTCACAGCGCCTAGGCGACTATCTGGCATTATCCGCCTTAACGCCTGCCGTTCGTCATGTCGAAGGCGTGGTGGACGTGGACTTGCATGTGGCAAATCTAGGCTCTCGGCAGCTCGGGAAGACCCAGTTTGCAGTGGTTGGCGATGTGATATTGCAACCGGAGAGCAGCAATGACTGACCGCCGTTTCCCTCACACCCTGATCTCGTCCAGCATTAACGAGCAACGCTCTCGTGCCTTTCTGGATGCGTTTGAGGCGATGGCAGCTGAATTCGACTTCTCTGTTCTGATGCAGCGCGATTCCAGTGAGATCTCGACAGAAGCCCTGCCGCTGGCAATCCATGACCGGTCGCTGGAAAAGTTCATCGGTGAGGACGGCCTGCCAGAAGAAGCCGTACGCCGCCTGATCGATCAAGTCTGGGAGTTGCACGAAGAAAAAGGCACTGATGACGGTGTCGCTCTTGGCCTGTCTTTGATCGGCATTCGCCCACATTTCGAGCATTGGTGGCAGCAAGAGCCGGAAGGCCCACACGACACCCATAACCTGACCGTTTACGCCAATGAGCATCTTTTTGAAGATGAAGCGGTGCTGCTGAATGAGAAGGTTCAAAGAGCCGCTCTAACCATGGTGGACGCGACCAAGCGTTGGTCCCAGGACACTAACTTTGAGCTTGGAGCAGAGTTTGAAAGCACACTCAATCTAGGGATAGCAGGCCGTTCCAATGCCTACACACAGCCCACGGGCGCTATGGTCCTTCCTGAGACTGGAGCAACTCTGAGTACCGGCGTAATGGCACGAGGTATTGAGTTCGTGACAAAAACAGCTGAGCCGGTTTTACCGCAGATGGGGGCAGTGTTTGGCTGCGGGGCAACTGTGCGAGGGCATTCCTTTCTTTCACTTCATGGAGAGCTTTTGATATGAGCCTTAAGGCCATTAATCCGACACTTACGCGCGCTGGTATGCGATCCATTTTTGAGGCGTCAGATGCTGGTCTTCATGCCAGGATCACACATCTTGCTTTCGGCACCTCGCGCTACACGCCAACGGGCAATGAGAACAGCCTGAAATCAGAAAAAGCCCGTGTTGAGATTGTTGGGTCTCGCTATCTGGATGATTTTCAGATGGAGATCACAGCCAAGATTGACGGAGACAGCGGGTTCACACTGGCAGAGCTGGGCGTCTTGTTAGAGGACGGCACTTTGCTTGCTGTCTGGTCTAATCCAGAAACGCCTTTGGCTCAGTACACTCCTGGCGTACCGATTGCGTTTTCCTTTGTTCTGGCACTTGCCGCGCTTCCACAAGGTGTTGTTGAAGTGACAGGTGATGTGGACCTGCAACTCTTCTTTGGAGAAGAATTTGCCGGGTTTGCCTCTGCGATCCTTGCGTTGCAGTTGAACAGCTTTCAACAGCAAGAAATTTCCCGTGAGTTACGCCGAGATCTGCGGATTGCCCGTTCCAGCAGGGATGAGCTGCAACGTCGTCTTGAGGTTCAGGAGCGCCTTTAACAAAGCACTCAATGTCTCCCCCAAAATTTCAACTCTTAGAGTATTCGATTGAAAGGATCAGTTTAAATGAGCCTGACACAACGTCTGAATGAGGTGATCCAATCCGCCAAAGACCTCACCCAAGCCGTCCGGGAAACGTACTCCAAACATGATGAGCAGATTGAAGAGATTATGAAGGTTGCGCCAGACCTGCGCCGGACCTTCTACGTGGATGCCGTAAATGGTGACAATAGCAATGATGGAACACAGGAAAATCCGCTCAGGACGCTTCGCAAAGCCTTTGATCTTGTGCCCCGTCATGGCAGAGGCTTTATCTATTTGCTGAGTGATTACCATATGAACGAGCCAGTCATTGCCAGAGATTGCCATATCAATCTGTATGGTGATGAGAATAATCACCGCAAGATTACTTTTGGCTCTTACATCCATGTCAGTGGCGGAGAGGAATCCTCTGCACTCAATGGTTTCCGATGGTATGGCTCAAGTTATATCAATTTCTGCTTTTTGGATTTTAAGTTGCCAACAGTTGCTCCAGAGCATGCTGGCCTTTCCTCAAGTTCCTATTTGGCCCTTGTCTCGTGCTCGACGTCTGTTCACACGGGCAATCAGGGCGTGACGTTCCGCTTTGGAAACATTCACATACCTACGGTTGGTGAAGGTACTCCAGCAGGGCACATTCTGGCACATTTCGGGCCTGTTGGTGTGTTCTTCTCTGCCATGACAGCCTCTGGTGCAGGTCTAAAAGACCATATCAGCAGGAATGATAATCCAGCCTCCTACGTCATGAACATCCCACTTGATGAACTGCCCTAAGCTTCTGCCACATTCCTATTTTGACCCTCTATCACGAGTGTAAAACCATGTCAGATTACTATGAGCAACCTGAAGGCCAGAGCCTCAGTCTGAAGCATGCAGGCCGATCGTTTATTGCCTGGAGTGAAGTAGATTTGAAAGCTGCTGGCGTGCCTCAAGCTGCCATTGATGGAGCTAAAAAAGGAGCCCGTCTCACAACCATTAAAGATGAATGTCGCAAGCGCATTTATGCGCAGGCCAGCGCTGAGACCCAAATGAATATGGCAACGGCGGCTGCTGCCATTGCTGGCAAATCCACTTCAGATCGCAGTGCAGATGAAGCTACGCTTTTGACCAGCACAAAGGCTGCACTGGATTGGGTGGGCGCTATGCGGGCCAAGGTTGTTGAGCTTGCTGATGATCCAGACATCAACTTCACGTTGGATGCGAGCTGGCCGGAGTGCCCGCCTGAAGTGGTTGCACTGACAGAGCAGTTCTAACAAGCCGGAACATATCCGGCGAGATATTCGCTGGCTGGTTTCAGTATGGAGCGAAAGGCCCGGAAGTTTTCCAGGCACCGGGTCGTGGAGATATTCGGCCATTGGCCGGAGGCGCAAATGCAGAAAACGTAAGCCCTAAAAGAGTATCTTAAACGGTTTCAAAACCGGGCGTTAGAAAGACTTATTTTGTTGTTCTTCTAACGCTCAAATTTTGTAGGGAAAGAAAAGAGGCGTTGTGCACGTTATTTTGCCCATCGGTGCAAAATCTCACGCCGCGCCACATCAGCAAGCAGTTAGAGCAAAAGTGTCAAACCATGCCGAAAAAAGTGTCAAACCTTGAGCAAGCAGAGCGAATGCTCGGTTTATTATCTAACAATTTCAAGGAGATAAGTGGTGCCCGGAGGCGGATTCGAACCACCGACACGCGGATTTTCAATCCGCTGCTCTACCAACTGAGCTATCCGGGCACATTCTGCTGGGGCGGTTTGTTTTCCGTCCCGCGAAGGTGAGCGTCTTATAGGGTGCCAGATTTCTCCTGTCCAGCGGGCAAATGCATTTTTTTTAAAGAAATCTGATTTCTCCACTGCCCACTTAACAGAAATTCCTAAGCTCCTTAAATCATAGCGCTTTTAGCAGCATTGATTGCCTTCTAAGGCTCTTCGTTGCCTCTTACCTACTCGTTGGGAGCTCCATTTTCTGAAATATCCCAGAACAAAGCCACCATATTGCGCAGCGCATCTCGCGCAACGGGCTTGAGGATGTGCTCGTTAGGCGCATGCTGAGAGCATCCAGCATAGGAGTGTGGCACCCAAACTGTTGGCACTCCGAGAGTTTCAGCAAAACACTCATTGGGCAATGAGCCTGCGAGGTTTGGCAGCACATGAGGTTTCTTGCCGCTCGTTTCTTCCAAGGAAGCAGAAACCATTTTCACCCACGGATTGTTCGGAGAAAGACGGGTTGCGTGGAAGAAGCCACGGTCTTCTTGTCTGATCTCAACATCCTTGAAGCCATTCGCATCCAAGTGAGCGCGCAGTGCCGGGATAAGGCCTTGAACGTCCGTTCCCACCACATAGCGCAGTTGGCAGACAGCGAAAGCGTAGCCATCAATGGCGTTGACGGGGGCTTCCGGAACGCCGCTTTTCATGGCCAATACGGCAAAGGAGTTCCAACCGAACACACGCTCAGCAGGTGTCAGTCCTTCTTCACCCCAGTTCTCACTAATTGTCGGCCCTTGAGGATCCCCAATAGGCAGCTCACTGAGCGCTTCACGAATGTCCGGCGTCAGGCTGGTTGGACGCCAGCCCGGAATCTGGATCTGACCCCGAGCATCAGCAATGCAGGAGATCGCATTGGCAAGGATGATAGCAGGATCGGCTAGCAGGCCACCCCAGTTACCGGAGTGATTTGCGCCATCACGCAGGTTTACTTGCAAGGTAAAGGTCTGTGCCCCTCGGGCACCTGTGAAAACAGTTGGTGTATCAGCTTGCAATCGTGGACCATCGGAAGCGATGAGTACATCAGCTGCCAGCATTCTCTTGTGTTCTTCGAAAAACTCCTGAAGACCAGCAGAACCTGTCTCCTCGGAGGTTTCAATGATTACTTTGCAATTAAAGCCCAGTTGCTTCTTTTCCTGAAGCAAACAGCCCAAAGCTTGCAGATTGATGAGGTGCTGGCATTTGTTATCAGCCGTACCACGGCCATAAATGCGATCACCATCTTCTTCCAGAACGAAAGGATCTCTGCCACCCATCCAGTTGCCTGCTTGACCACGCACCACATCACCATGGCCGTAAGTGAGGATTGTAGGGAGGCTTGGGTCTTCAATCCGCTCGCCATAGAGGAAAGGACCACCGGCTGGGTTGGGATTGTCGAAGATGTGCGTTTTGAAGCAGAGACGTTCGAGCAGAGGGCGCATCTCTTCTTTCAGGTAACGCATCAGTTGGGGCTTAGAGTGTGGTTCCTGGCTTTCAGTAGGGATTGCGATTAATCGTGCCAGGTCTTTAAGGAATGCGCCGCTGTCGAAGTAGGTTTCCGCCCGTTGGATGGCTTCATTGCGACTGGACATTCTCGTTCTCCCTCTAAACTCAGTTGGCGCAGTTAATCACTTAAGGGAGTTCCAATCCACTCTGTTTGTTTCAGCAGCTTTAATGCACTCTGAAGACCGGCTCCCGTCGCCATGCACATGCCGGGCAGGATCATCCATTCCAAAGCCCACGCAGCACCTGAACGCTCCTGCTCATGCACCAGCGCACTATGCATGGCGGATACTTGCGTGCTGTTGTAGCGCGCCAGCGTAACCAACAGCTCTGCATTGATTGGATTGTGCTTGTGAGCCATGGCCGACGAGCTGCCTCCGCCAGTAAGTTTGATTTCACCAACACCCTGTTGTGCCATCAGCGCGACATCCGCACCCAGCTTGCCGAGGCTACCGGAAATCATGGAAAGCACATTCGCATAATCACTCAGATTATCTCGCTGCGTGTGCCATGACTGAGTGGGCACTCCCAGATCCAACTCAATCGCCATTTGCGAGGCAATGGCCTCGACATGCACACCTTGTATTGGGGAAGTTCCAACAGGGCCACCATACTGAAGTATAGAAACCTTTTTTGCAGCGTCTTCCAGCTTCTGCTGATAACGCCTCAGCGGTGAGATCCACGTTACAATGCGATCACCTGCTGTGATTGGCAGGGCAGCTTGCATACGAGTTCGTCCCATAAGTGTATGATCGGCATTTGCTGACTTCAGCGTCTCGAGTGCGTCAATCACTGCTGCCAGACGAGTAGTCAGAACTTGTGAGACTTGTTTCAAGGCCAAAGCCAGTGCCGTGTCCATAACATCCTGACTGGTGGATGTTTTATGGCATGCAGCAGCGTCAGGTTCACCAATGTGGGCACGCAACTGTGCAACAAATGCAGGAACAGGCAGACCATCTTTGGCAACGCCCGCTTTCAATGCAGCAAGGTCTGGCTCAAAACCTTCACAGCCTTTGAGTACAGCTTCTTTTGCCTCTGGTGAAATGAGCGCATATGCGCTCAATGCATTGGTGAGAGCCACTTCATAAGCCAGATAGTGGTTCAGCGTTGCTTTGAGTGAGAAGGCATTTTGCACCTCCTCATCTCCAAACAATCCGCTCCACACCGGATCTGTGAAGAGGCTCACAACCACATCAGTCCCTTTCGAGTGCGATTGCGATGCCCTGACCAACGCCAATACACATGGTCGCCAGTGCGCGCTTTTTGCCTTGCAGGCTCAGCTCCAGAGCAGCGGTACCGGTGATGCGCGCACCAGACATGCCAAGTGGGTGACCCAATGCGATTGCACCGCCATTCGGGTTGATGTGCTCAGCGCTTTCATCAAGGCCCAATTCGCGAAGGACAGCGATGCCCTGACTTGCAAAGGCTTCGTTCAGCTCAATGATGTCGAAATCGGATGGCTGCAGGTCCAAGCGGGCGCAGAGCTTCTTTGCAGCAGGCGCAGGCCCAATACCCATGATGCGTGGAGATACGCCTGCTGTTGCCCCACCAAGCACACGTGCGATTGGCGTGAGGCCGTATTTCTTAACCGCTTCAGCAGACGCAACAATCAATGCTGCTGCACCATCATTTACACCGGACGCATTGCCCGCAGTGACGCTGCCGTTTTCACGGAATGGCGTTGGCAGTTTTGCTAGTTTCTCAGCAGTAGTCCCAGCACGTGGATGTTCGTCAGTTGAGACGATAATCGGATCACCTTTGCGCTGTGGGATCGTTACATCAATGATCTCTTTGGCAAGACGGCCATTTTCCTGCGCTGCAGCAGCTTTTGCCTGAGAGCGGGCAGCGAATGCATCCTGATCCGCACGGGAGATGCCAAAGTCTTCGGCCACATTTTCACCAGTCTCCGGCATGCTGTCGATGCCGAACTGCTTCTTCATCTTCGGATTCACGAAGCGCCAACCAATGGTGGTATCGAACACTTCGTTTGCACGAGAAAACGGCGTGGTGGCCTTTGGCATGACGAAAGGTGCGCGAGACATGGACTCCACGCCACCTGCAATCACCAGATCACACTCACCTGTTTTGATAGCACGGGCCGCTGCAATCACGGCATCCATGCCAGAGCCACACAGGCGGTTCAGTGTCGTGCCCGGAACAGCTTCTGGCAGGCCCGCCAGCAGAGCAACCATGCGCGCAACGTTGCGGTTGTCTTCGCCAGCCTGATTGGCACAGCCGTAATACACTTCATCAACCGCTTCCCAATCTACGGAAGGGTTTCGTTCCATCAGTGCCTTGATTGGCAGAGCACCCAGATCATCTGCCCGAACAGAAGACAGTGCGCCCCCATAACGACCAATTGGTGTTCTAATATAATCGCAAATATATGCCTCTGACATCAGGCCGTCTCCACTCTGTTACCCGCATGTGCCACCGCTGTTCGCGCTTTCAATGCGCGCAGAACAGACAGTTCCTCCTCAGTCGGCACAGGGGTTTCTTGCAAATCATCACTGAAACGTACAGCCCAAGACACGGTTTGTTGCACCCGTTCTTTGGTCGTACCCGGATGAAGGGAAACCACCGTCAGCTCTTTGGTAACAGGATCAGTTTTCCAGATGGCAAGGTCTGTAATCAGCAGTGTCGGGCCTTTTGTCGGGATGCCCATACGTGCTCGGTGGTCACCGCCCTCTCCGTGTCCGAAGGAGGTAAAAAAGTCCAGTTTCTCAACAAAACCACGCTTGCTTTGCTTCATGGTGACGTAGATTTCCTGAGAGGACGACGCAATCTCTGGCGCACCGCCACCGCCCGGCAATCTCACTGTTGGATTGTCGTAGTCACCCACCACCGTCGTGTTGATGTTAGCGAAACGATCAATCTGTGCCGCCCCCAGAAAACCGACAGTGATCTTTCCGCCCTGCAGCCAGTAGCGGAACATCTCGGTTACGGAGACAGTTGTCAGCGCTGTGTCGCAGAGTTCTCCATCACCGATAGAAAGGGGGAGAACATCTGGCGCAGTACCAATCGTCCCGCTCTCGTAGATCAACGTGATGTCAGGTGCATGCGTGAGGCGTGCGATGTTGCAGGCGGCTGATGGAGGGCCAATACCGACAAAACAAACATCTGTGTTGCTCAAGGCACGGGATGCGGCGATGGCCATCATCTCGTCCGGGGTAAAGTCTTGCTCAGTCATGACGTCACCTCCAGCCCTTTGATGCGGCCAGCAAACACATCTGGCCCCTGCTTCAACACATGCTCTTCCATCCACGCCTGGAACTTTTCGCGATCTGCAGCAATCGGATCCCAGTCGATGTAAGTCTTGTTGTCTCTGCCGTAGTATCCTTGCGCATAAGATGGATGCGCTCCACCTGGCACTTCGCATATGGCTGAGACCGTCCAGTGTGGCAGAATGCAAGCGTTCATATGCGTATCTAGCTCATCGACCACTTCTTCAACCGTCACGATGGAATGTGTGGCCGCCAGAACAGCTTCTTTCTGCACACCCACAATCCCTTCGATCAGCACATTGCCTTTGCGATCCGCTTTGAGGGCATGGATGAAAGCGACATCTGGCCGAATGGATGGCACGGCTGCCAGCTCTTCATCTGTAAAGGGACATGTCACGCTTCTGATGTTCGGATTCACGCGCTGAAGTTCTGTTCCCAAATACCCACGAAAGACCGCACATGGCAGTCCTGCTGCACCAGCTTCATAAGCATTGGCAAGGGCTGCATGGGAGTGCTCTTCAATCTCAATGGACCGCGGCCAGCCATTTTCGATTGAATCGCGCACCCGGCGCAGCAAACCAACTCCCGGATTACCCGCATAGGAGAAGATCATCTTTTTGACCAAGCCCATACCGATGAGCTGATCATAAATAAGATCCGGTGTCATGCGGACGATGGTGAGTTCATCAATGCCTTGCCGGATGACTTCATGGGCAGCAGCGTGGGGGATGAGATGCGTAAAACCTTCAAAAGCGGCCATGTCGCCGCTTTTGAGGTATTTCCTGACCGCATCTTTTAGAGACAGAAATTCAGCCATATTTATCAATCAGATATCAAAGAAGACGGTTTCGTTTTCACCCTGAATGTAAATATCAAAGGTGTAGGTATCGCCTGATTGCTTGGCGATCAGCGTTGGGACGCGAACGCGATGCTCAATTCGTCCCAAAACCGGATCAACGGCATTAGCCTCTTCCTCTTCCGGAAAATACATACGCGTGTTGAGGCCGATGTTTATCCCGCGCGCGACGATCCAGAAGTTGATATGCGGCGCTTGCGCTCTGCCATCAGGAAACGGCACAGAACCCGGTTTCACAGTCTCAAAACAGAACTCACCAGTTTCCAGATTTACCGGCTGACGTCCCCAGCCTGTAAAGTTTGGATCTGCATCTCCACATGTTTCCGAAGGGCTGTTGAACAGGCCCTCACTATCTGCCTGCCAGATCTCTAGCATGGCGTCTTTTAGTGGTGTGCCGGCTCCATCAAACACGCGACCTTTAATGGTGATACGCTGTCCGTTGGTCTGCTCATTCACCATGCGGGCACCAAGGTCTTCCTTAAAGATCCCCGTGTTACCAATGAAGTTTGGGGTGCAACCAATGTGAACGTAAGGGCCAGCAGTCTGGCTTGGGCTTTCTTTCAGATACTCCAGCTTCGTCATATCAGTTGCCCTCCATACGGTTCTCAAACATGGTCGAGCGACGTCCGCGCAGAACAATATCAAATCGATAGGCGCGTGCATCCATTGGCACGGTGTGGTTCATATCCAGCTTGGCAACAAGCATCTCAATGGCCGCAGGATCATTGATGGTTCGAACAATCGGGCACATCGGAATATGCGGATCACCTTCAAAGTACATCTGCGTGATCAGACGCTGCGCAAAGCCGGAACCGAACAGAGAAAAATGAATGTGCGAAGGACGCCAGTCATTTACCCCGTTTGGCCACGGATATGGGCCTGGACGAATAGTGCGGAAGGCATAGTATCCGTTTTCATCCGTGATGACGCGGCCACATCCACCAAAGTTCGGATCAAGCGGAGCCAGATAACCGTCTTTCTTGTGACGGTAGCGACCACCTGCATTGGCCTGCCACACCTCCACCAGCGCGTTTGGCACAGGCCTGGCTTCTTCATCCAGAACGTGGCCATGCACGATGATGCGTTCTCCCAACGCACTTTCACCGGGCTTGGCGTAGTTCAACACCAGATCATGATCCAGCTCACCAAGCATGTTGTGGCCGAACACAGGGCCTGTGGTTTCGCTGATTGTATTTCCGAATGACAGAAGTGCTTTTTGCGGAGACCGCAACACACTCGTCTTGTAATTGGGCGACAATGCCTGCGGGTGCCAGTTTCGATCTCGCGGAAAGAACGGACCAGCATTGGTCGTTGGCTTGCTCATCTCACTCCCCTGACGCATCAAGCTGCGCGAACACATTTTTTACGACTTTGATGGCGCTGTTTGCGGCTGGCACACCAGCATAAATTGCGGTGTGCAGCAGAGCTTCGCTTATATCTTCCCGTGTTGCCCCGGTGTTTCTTGCAGCCCTCACATGCATGGCTACTTCATCTAGGTGCCCTAACGCAGCGAGAAGCGCAATAGTTACAATGGACCTCTCTCGCAATGTCCAGTTGTGCCTTGACCATACATGACCCCATGCGGCTTCAGTAATAAGTTCCTGAAATGGCGCATCAAAACTGTTCTTTTGTACTTCAGCTGCATTCACGTGTGTGTCCCCCAACACCCGGCGACGTGTTTGCATTCCCTGTTTGTAGATTTCAGTTTGACGCTGTTCACGCTGATCAACGTTACCCGGCCAACGCGAGATTGCCTGCCGAACCAGATGCGCCAGATACTCAGGTTGCTCAATGCTCGGCAAATGTCCGCAGTTGCGTACCCGCTCAAACTTGGCGTTCGGGATGAGGTTTGCCATCTCTTCCACCAGCTCTGGTGGGGTGGACTGATCATCCTCCCCTGCGATGCACAAAACAGGTACGTCGATCTGAGCTGCTGAGCATGTCAGATCCGCATCACGAATGGCCGCGCAAGTGCCGAGGTATCCATCCACCGGTGTCCGGCACAACAGGTTGCGATAACCTGCGACAGAAGCTGGCATCTCTTCTTGAAAGCCTGCTGAGAACCAACGGGACATCACCGCATCGGCGATCCCCTCCATCCCGTTGGCCTCAATCGCGTCGATGCGGTCCTGCCACCCCTGAGGGTCACCAATGCGTGGTGCGGTATCACACAGGATGAGCCCTCTGACCAAATCTGGTCGGGCTGCCTGCAGCGCCATTGCGATCATTCCCCCTACAGATACACCGCAAATCACCGCATTCTTGATGCCCTGACTGTCCATAAGCGCAGCAAGATCTCGCATATGCAAATCAATGGAGTAACGCGCGTCCCCAACACCAGAAAGACCATGCCCTCGTTTATCATAGGTCAGGACTTCGCCTTGATGCCCGAGATGAAGCAGAAACTCATCCCAAATGCGAAAGTCCGTTCCCAATGAGTTGATCAGAACAAGCGCTGGAGCAGCCGTGTCTGAACTGGTCTTTTCGAAGTGAAGCGTGGTCGCGTTTAAGTCTATGAAGTGCATGCACATCCCCCTAAACGGATAAATTGCATGCCCTTTTCAAAATGAATAATGATATTATCCAGATTAATCATATTGAGATTGTTATGAATAACTTGCGCAGATTAAAGCTCAGGCATTTGGAAGCTTTTGTTGAGGTATCCCGCCAAAACAGCGTAAGCCGCGCTGCGGAGGTTCTTCACCTGACCCAACCCGCAGTAACGCGGACTATTCGTGAACTGGAAGAAATCTGCGGCCAGCCGTTGATTGAAAAAGACGGGCGCGGCATTCGCATCACCCACTATGGTGAGGTTTTCCTGCGCCATGCAGGCACCAGTCTGGCGGCTGCCCGTAACGGCATCAATGCATTATCTCAGCTCAGCTATAGCGATGGGCCAATGGTCCGCATCGGAGCGCTGCCAACTGTCGCTGCTTCGCTCATCCCACAAGCCGTCAAAGCTTTCCTTGATACGGGCCTGCGGAATCGACTGCATATCGTGACCGGTGAGAACCACGTTCTGTTGGATCAACTGCGAAACGGTGAGCTGGATCTGGTTATGGGCCGCCTTCCCGCTCCTGAAAACATGCAGGGATTGGTGTTTGAGCCGCATTACCGTGAGCGTGTGGTGTTTGCTGTCGACAAGAACCATCCGCTAGCAGGTAAGCCACAAATCAGCGTGAGCGAACTGGATGCCTTTCCGGTCCTAATGCCTTCCGCAGCCTCGATTATCCGCCCTTTCGTGGACCGTCTCTTCATTGAACATGGCATCCCAGAACCAGAGCAGGCGATCGAAACGGTATCAGACTCTTTCGGTCGGGCATTCACGCAGGAATACAATGCAATCTGGATCATTTCCCGCGGCGTGATTGCCCGAGAGATCGAGAGCGGCCAGTTTGTGGAACTACCCATCGATACCCGTGCTACGGTGGGATCAGTCGGCCTCAACATGCGTGCAGGCGAGACATTGGACAGTGCAGCTCAATGCTTTGCGGAGATTCTGATGGACCTGAGCGAGCGGGAAGAAACCCACGCTCCAGCCTACTGAAGGAAAGCCATTTCGGAGGACATATTGATACCCATTGCGGCATGAAAAGCACGGTATTTTTCATTATTCATTTTGAAAAGTGTATGTAATTCTCCGAATTCACAGTGGTGATTCCTAAGAATTCCCTTGGCGGATCATCCGGATCGTGATTAAGAATTCGACAGCCTTCGGGAGCTGAGACTGTCCCAAGTGCAGGATCAGGAAGGCGTGTCTGGTTTCGACCATTCTTCAGGAGGGTCACATACTTATGTTTGGTAATTTCAAAGGCCTTTGCGCTTCAACAGCGCTTCTGCTTGCCAGTGTTTCCATGGCAGGCGCGGCAGAATACACTTTTAAGCTTCACCATTTTCTAAGCCCGAAGGCACCGGCACAGACCAAGATGCTGGAACCATGGGCAAAGGCCGTTGAAGAGAACTCCGGTGGTCAGGTCAAAATCGAGATCTACCCATCCATGTCACTGGGTGGTCGCCCGCCTGAGCTGGTGAACCAAGCACGTGACGGCGTGGTT
The DNA here is from genome assembly GCF_000236645.1 of Pseudovibrio sp. FO-BEG1. Classification (NCBI taxonomy): domain Bacteria; kingdom Pseudomonadati; phylum Pseudomonadota; class Alphaproteobacteria; order Hyphomicrobiales; family Stappiaceae; genus Pseudovibrio; species Pseudovibrio sp. FO-BEG1. The sequence continues at coordinate 2,414,371 of NC_016642.1, read as the reverse complement.
GATCTGGTCTGGACCCTGAATGGTTACACACCTGGCCTGTTCCCACGCACTGAAGTGATGGAACTCCCGTTTGTTTTCCTTGATGACCCTCGCGCTGCAAACCTTGCGCTCTACGACATGTTTGAGAGCGATCTTAAGGCTGACTACAAAGGCCTTGAAGTAATGTTCCTGCACGTGCATGCGGGTAATGGCTTGCAAACACGTGATAAAGAAGTGCGCAGCCCGGCAGATATGGCTGGCATGCGCATCCGTACGCCATCGCGCACCGGTGCATGGGTGATTGAAGCGCTTGGCGCATCCCCAGCTGCAATGCCGGTTCCTGAACTACCGACTGCTCTGCAGAAGGGCGTGATTGACGCGGCGTTCATTCCTTGGGAAATCATCCCACCGCTGAAAATTCAGGAACAGACCGAATACCAGATCGAAGGTGCTGGCAAAGCACGCTTTGGTACTTCTGTCTTCCAGGTTTCCATGAACAAGGGCCGCTGGGAAGGCCTGCCTGCTGACATTCAGAAAGCTTTCCGCGATGCGTCTGGTCCTGAGTGGTGGGCAAAGGTTGGTGAAGTTTGGCGCGCGACAGATGACTTTGGCATCGGCCTCGCAGTAAAGTCAGGCAACAAACACATCACTCTTTCTGACGAAGAAACAGCTGTCTTCAAAGAAGCTCTGGCTCCAGTGGTAGAAAAGTGGACCTCGGAAGTTTCCAAAAAAGGCATTGATGGCAACGCGATGGTTGCAAAAGCACAGGCATTGATTTCCAAGCACAGCGAGTAGCTATGGGCGCCTTTCAAAAACTCGGACGCACCGGCATTGCCGGTGCTTTCGAAAAACTTATTGTAGCATGGGCACTTGCCGGTGGTTTGGTTCTGCTGGCAGTTGTCGCAGTCAACATCTACTCCACCCTTGGCAATATGTGGGCGGCTCCATTTCCCGGAGATTTTGAGCTCACCGAGATCGGCGTTGCTATCGCAGTTTTTTCCTTCCTGCCGTTCTGCCAGATCACTGATGCCAATGTCACAGCGGACATTTTTACCAGCAAAGCAGGACCGCGTTTAAAGGCGCTTCTTGCATTGATCGCATCTGTGATCGCGTTTGGATTTGGGCTGCTACTGTTGTGGCGCATGTACTACGGTATGTCTGATCAACGAGAATACGAATACACCACCGCAATTTTGCAGATCCCTGTTTGGTATGCGTATGTACCTGTTTTGATTTCGCTTTTCCTGCTGAGCGTTGGCGCGATCATCACCTTGAGTGAAAACTCCAGAGATCTGATCCGGAGAACCTGATGGCGGCTAGTCTTTTTATGGGCTTCGGCGCCCTCGCCATTTTGGTGTTCCTTATTGTTATCCGTATCCCGATTGCTTACGCCATGATCCTTGTCGGCGGGGTTGGGATTGCGCTGATCAACGGCCCGATGCTGCTGCTTAGCCAGTTGAAAACATTAGCTTATGGCCAGTTCGCCATTTACGACCTTTCCGTCATTCCGCTGTTTATTCTGATGGGGGCGCTCGCCTCAAAAACTGGTTTGAGCCAGTCTCTGTTCAGAGCGGCCAATGCGTGGCTGGGCTGGATGAAGGGCGGTACTGCAATGGCCGCCATTGCTTCCTGTGCTGGGTTTGGTGCAGTTTGCGGATCCTCGCTCGCGACCGCCTCGACCATGGGCAAAGTGGCTCTGCCAGAGCTGAAGCGTTACAATTATTCAGGCGCTTTGGCGACAGGAACGCTCGCCGCTGGCGGAGTTCTGGGCATTCTCATACCACCAAGCGTTGTTTTGATCATCTATGCGGTGATCGTGGAAGCGAACATCGTTACTATGTTCGTTGCTGCGTTTATTCCGGGTATTTTGGCCGTTCTTTTGTTCTTGGCGGTCATTGCGCTCTACGTTTTCGTTAGCCCCTCCTCTGGTCCTGCTGGCGGTGCCGGAACACGTGAAGAGTTCCTCGCAGCCTCCCTCGGCGTGCTGCCTGTGCTGACGGTTTTCGGACTTGTCATCGGCGGCATCTACTTCGGCTTCTATAATCCGACACCAGCTGCTGCGGTTGGTGTTTTCCTCGTGATGATGTTCGGCCTGCTCCAGCGCAATCTGGCATTTGGAGACATGATCGAAGCGCTGAAGGAGACAGCAGCCACTTCAGGTATGATCTATCTGATCCTGCTCGGTGCTGAACTGCTCAAGATCTTCATGTCTCGCATTGGCCTTCCGCAAGAGACCGCTGCCTGGATTGCGGGGTCTGGTCTGGAGCCGATGACGGTGATGCTCCTGATCCTGTTGGCTCTGATAGCACTTGGCTGCCTGATGGACAGCATGTCCATGATGTTGCTGGTGATCCCGTTCTTCTGGCCGGTTCTGATGGAACTGAACGGCGGCATGTATCAGAGCGCAGATGGCGCCGGGTATGGCATGAGCACGGAAGACCTGAAAATCTGGTTCGGTATTCTGGCGCTGATTGTCGTCGAGCTCGGGTTGATCACGCCGCCAGTGGGCATGAACGTCTTCGTCATCTCGGCTCTGGCCAAAGACACGCCAATGAGCCAGACCTTCAAAGGCGTAGCACCTTTCTTCGGAGCCGAACTGGTACGCGTCGCCATTCTAGTCAGCTTCCCAGCCCTAACCCTCTGGCTACCAAAGCTGCTTTCTTAAAATTCGCTAAGCCACCGACGATCAATATGTTAAACGAACTGATCCTTTTGAGACACGGCGAAAGTGAGCATCTGCTGCAAGGTGTTGTGGGTGGTTGGACTGATACCGCCCTAACACCTCATGGCATTGATCAGGCAAAGCGAACGGCTGAGTATCTGGCAGAGGATGCCCGCTTTCTTTCCGCTCCTATTTTTACGAGTGACTTAAAGCGCGCATCTCAGACGAGTGAATGGATAGCCGCGAGAACTGGTGGCCCACTCGTCAAAACCCCAGAACTACGTGAGCTGAACAACGGGGTAGCAAAGGATCTGCCTAAAGCTAAAGCCGATAAAATCCGAGTTCCTCCAACTCAGCCAATCTTTGATTGGATTCCGTATGATGGCGGAGAAAGTTGGAGGATGCTGTACAGCAGAGTTGAGCAGTACATGAACCATCTGGATGCGGCCAATATTGAGAGAGCAGTGGTTGTTAGCCATGCAAACTCGATCATTTACATGATCAACTGGTGGCTTGGTCTTTCAAGTGACACCCACCTGCAGAACATTATGTATGACATCAAGCCCTGCAGCATTACACATTTAAAACGTGATGAAGATGGCTGCTCAAGAGTGGTAAGGCTCAATGATGTTTGCCATCTTCAAAGGTCAAACTAACATCGAGAGCACCTCATCAATTTCCCAAAGGCTCACATAGCAATTTCGCTATGATTTTTGCCGATAAATCAATTTTACATAGCAATCATAAACGGCAACACTGAGCACTATTCAAACGTGTATTCGCAATCCATTTTACTTCTGACTTAGCGCATATCCCAATTGCCGCGACCTGACAGATGTTTTGAACCTAAGGAATTTTTCATGACCCACCATAGAGATCGTACTCAGGTTGCGATTATCGGCGGCGGTCCGGCTGGTTTATTACTTTCTCACATCCTGAGCGAAAACGGCATCGACAGCATTGTTCTGGAACAGCGCACCAAGGATTATGTGCTCTCCCGCATCCGGGCGGGTCTGCTGGAAACAGGCACTGTGCAGCTGCTGCGCGATTACGGCTTGGCAGAACGCATGGACAAAAACGGGAAGAGCAAAAAAGGCTCATGGATTACGCGGCAGGGCTTCCCGAGCCATTTCATTGATACGCACAAATGGACGGGCAAGGAGATGATGGTCTACGGTCAGACCGACATCACCGAAGATTTGTATGACGCACGTGAGAAAGCGGGCGGCAATGTCATCAACGAAGCTGCAGATGTGGCCCTGCATGATGTCACAGCAGCCGCGCCTTATGTGACCTATGTGAAAGACGGGCAAACGCATCGTCTGGACTGTGATTACATTGCAGGTTGCGATGGCTTCCATGGTGTGAGCCGCAAGACAATCCCAGCGGACATCTTGCGCACTTATGAGCGTGCCTATCCGTTTGGTTGGCTGGGTATCATGGCGGAAGTGCCACCGCTGCCGGATCTGGTTTATGCCTATCATGAGCGCGGCTTCGCCCTTGCCTCACAGCGCAACCGGCTGCTGAGCCGCTATTACATTCAGTGTCCGTTGACAGACAGCGTTATGGACTGGTCTGATGAGCGGTTCTGGGAAGAGCTTCTGGCCCGCTTCCCGGCGGAAGTCGCATCAGAGATTGTCACCGGCCCTTCCATCGAAAAGTCCATCGCGCCGCTTCGCAGCTTCGTGGCAGAGCCTATGCAGTACGGGCGTATGTTCCTTGCTGGAGATGCAGCGCATATCGTGCCGCCAACAGGCGCGAAAGGACTCAATCTGGCAGCTTCTGATGTGTTCTATCTCTCACGCGGGTTGATTGAGCAGATCAAGAGCAATCGCTCGACCCATCTGGAGCGCTACTCAGAACTGGCCCTGCGCCGGGTCTGGAGCTCGGAGAACTTCTCCTGGCGGATGACACAGCTGATGCATGTATTCCCGGAGATGAATGGCTTTGATGCCAAGATCCAACAGAACAGCTACGAGCTGCTGCTGCAAAACGAGACCCAGCAGAGGGCTTTGGCAGAAGAGTATGTTGGATTGCAGTTTGAAGAGCTGGACGCGCTGACCTTATCAGCTGCCTGATCCAGCGATTGGAGAGAGGCCCATCCCTCTCTCCCCACCCTTGTGGCGAAGCTTAGGGCTCTGTCCGGTCTGCAATCTCAATTATCGCTGCCGCGAACGCCTCCGGGCTTTCCTGAGGCAGATTGTGGCCCACGCCATCAATCACACGGGCATCATAGTATCCATTGAAGTTGGTTTCATGCCCCCGGCTTTGGCGCGGCGGACTTACACCGTCATCTGCACCAAGCAAAGCAATGGCTGGTACGTTGATCTTGGGCTGTGCAGTCAGCAGAACCTCAATCTTCTCATAGGCCGGATCGCCCTCTACGAGGCCAAAGCGGTGCCGGTAAGAATGGATCACCGTATCCACGAAATCCGGGTTATCGAAGCTCTCGGAGGTTTCACGGAACGTGCGGCGGGAGAACTCCCAGGTCGGGGACCACTGCTGCCAGAGCAGCCGTGTTAGGTCTTCCCTATTCTCAGCCAAACCATTGCGCCCACGCTCGGTGTGGAAGTAGTATTGATACCACCACAGATGCTCATCTTCCGGCGAAGCTGGGCGATAGGCTGCCGGGATGTTCTGGATGTTGTAGGCTACACCGCCACTGACCAGCCCCCTCACCTTTTCCGGCCACAGAGCCGCTGCGATGCAAGCTGCACGGCCACCCCAGTCATACCCGGCTAGGATCGCCTGCGGAATCTCAAGAGCTACCATCAGCGAGCGCAGGTCAAACGCCAACGCTCCTTGTTGGCCTGAACGAGGAGTCTGAGGGGAAAGATATTGCGTCGGACCATAGCCGCGCAGGTAAGGCACGATGCAGCGGAAACCGCGATTGGCGAGGATAACGGAGACTTCATCATAGCTGTGCACGTCATAGGGAAAGCCGTGGAGCAGGATGGCAGGAACACCTGATTTCGGTCCCACATCCATATAGGCAACGTTCAGCACCCCGGCTTCAATAAATTTCATCAGTCCCATCCCTCATATGGTGCAGCAGCTCTTTGAAATACTATAGACCAGAGCTACAGGGAGAAAGCCATTCTTCAAACTCAGACTTAAGGCGTGTCACCTCTTCCTCATTCAGCAAGAAGCAGTCAAAACCGCCATCATAAGGTGCCAGAATCCGCGAGCTCTCGCGGTTCATCAGCAAGAAGCGTTCGTCATCATGTGCTGCATCTTTAAAGGCGCCTCGATAGACCTCAGGAAACCACCGGACTTCATTTCCATAGAAGCCAATTGTCTCCTGCTCACCGAAGGGGTCTTCCTCATACTTCCATTTGAACCAGTACTTCAGCCGGAACTGATCAAGCAGTTTATGGCTGTAGGGCAAAGGGTATTCTTCAAAGTTGGGAAAGTACTCAACGAAGAGGCATTTTTGCCCCTCCTTCAAGATCCGGTTGCCCAGAATGCGGCCCCGGTCGAAGACGATCGCTTCTTCTTCCGGTGTCTCGGCATAGCGCTTGGCATCTGGTAAGGCGTGGAACCTGACCCACCTTTCAGGCATCACATTGCGGAGATAATGGCTGTAGGGAGGTAAGTCCCCAAAATAGCCCTTCCACTCGTCAATGAACCTTTTCACAATGATACAACCCTGTCTCAACCACTCAGCAGAACAATTGGGTGATCCGATGAGACTTAGTGGAGATTGGTTCGAATTCTCCTAGGTATTTTGATGCAATCCTCTTTGAATTCGCAGGAATTACAGAAAAGCCTTCACCCGTTCTGTGCATTGCATGACCTCAGCAAAGGCTGCAAAAATGCGCGTTGATACCGGATTGTTTACCGCCTCGAACTCCGCATGCCATTGAATGCCAAGGAAGAACTCCTTCTCTGGATGATGAAAGGCTTCAATCACCCCATCCTCAGAAGTCGCATCCAGCATAAGGCCTTCCCCCAACGTGTCCACGGCCTGCTCATGCAGTGAGTTCACGTGGTGGGTGCCATCCCCCAGGATGTCGCGAAGGAGCCCGTTCTCTTCAAGGCAAAGCTGATGGGCTGCACCGTACCGCTGCTTTGGTGGCAGCTTGTAGTCGATGGGGCGGTGCAGCGCGAAGGCTTCGTTTTCATAAAGGTCGTTGCGGATCGTGCCGCCAAAGGCCACGTTCATCTCCTGCATGCCGCGGCAGATGCCGAGCAGCGGGATGTTCTTTGCAAACGTAGCACGGATCAGCGCAAAGGCTGCTCGATCTCGTTTGTCATCAAACGGGCCATGGCTCTCAACCGTACCACCGCAACGGTAATAAGACGGCTGAATGTTGGAGGCATCACCTGTCAGAATAACGCCGTCCACCAGTGACAGGACATGCGCCAGTTCTGCGTCACTCAGCAGTGTTGGCAGGATGACTGGGACAGCTCCAACGGCCTGCATGGCGGCAGTCAGGTACTTGTCGTCGATGGTCTGCGTTGTCAGACCGGCCTCTTCGGAGGAATTCGCCAGGATGCCGACAATAGGTCTTTTTTCAGCAACCGCACTCGGCAGAGTGGTGATGCCACTGTTATTTGTCATGAGCGTATCCCTTCAGGGCACTAAATATCTGCGCAGTCGCGCTCTGAAATCATTGAAAGTATAGTTATCGCTTCAGCGATTTGGCGTAATGGTTTTCGATCCGCTGTTGCACAAACTCCAACATAACGGACATCACCCAGTAGATGATGGAGGCGGTGATCAGCATCTCCAAAATCTTGAAGTCAGATCGCCCCTGCGTTCTGGCAATGAACATAATGTCCCAGACCCCAACCACGGAAACCAGCGAGGAATCCTTGAGCATGGCTATGAACTGGTTGCCCGTCGGCGGCACAATAACCCGCATGGCTTGAGGCAGAATGACTTTTCTGAAAGTCAACAGGCGTTGCAATCCAAGCGCATCTGCAGCTTCCCACTGACCGACAGAAATCGACTGAATGCCAGAGCGGAAAATCTCAGTCATGTAAGCCCCGTACACCAGCGACAGCGCAATGATGGCGGCTGGCACCGGCGAAATCACGTATCCAATCTGTGGCAGGCCGAGGTAGATCAGGAAGAGCTGCACAAGCAGCGGCACACCGCGGAAGTAGGAGGTGTAAAACGCCCCCACACCTTCAATCACGCCAATGCCTGAGAGTTTCGCCGTGGCGCCCATGAGCGCAAACGCAAAGGCCAGCGAAATGGAAATGGCAGAGACGTAGAGTGTAGTGAAGGCTCCCGTACCCAGCAGGAAGGGCAGTTTTCTACCGATGAACTCAAAGCTCAGCTCAAAACTGAGAAAGAAGCCCAACGCCCCAGTCGCCAGCAGCAGCCAGACTGTTATCAGCTGTGCTCGGCGGGACAGGCTCAGGACCAGATAGCCGAGGCTTGAGACTGCCAGGAAAATCACCATGGATACAGAAAAGCGCCCCCACCAGCCGGAGAGTGTTTCCTCGCTCATTGCAGGGCGAAGGAACGAGCCGATCAGGCCTTGATTGAAAGCCAGAGCAAACGCCAGCACGAAGGCCAGCAGTCCGAGCGTTGCTGCAGCTTTCAGGCGGGCTGGCCCCTGCCTGAAAGCACCATTGGTGAGTGTGATCATGGTCTTACTTAACGCTTACCAGATCCGCACCGTGCCACTTCTTGGAGAGGTCGGCCAATGTGCCGTCGTTCTTCATCTCATCCACGATAGCAGCCAGCTTGTCGTTGAGTTCCTTGTCGCCCTTGTCGATTGCAATCGCCAGTGGCTCGTAGAAGATCGGATCACCCAGCTGCTTGATCGGCAGGCCCTTCTTCATCGCCTGCTGAATGACAGGAACGGACTGCGCCAGCGCGTCCAGACGCACACCGTCACCAAGGGACAGCTCGTCGAACTCATTGATGTCGCTGTAAAGTTTGATCTCACCCGGTGTCACAGCGTACTCAAAGGATGGCGCACCAACCGCATCAATCTCAAGCTTGTGCTCCAGATATTTGTGGTAGGTGGAGGAGCCTACAACACCGATAACCTTGCCGTTCAGATCCGCCAGTGAAGTGGCTTTGGAGTTCTTATGAACCGCAAACGCTGCCGGGGTGTAATAGTAGACAGCCGGGAAGTCCAGCACTTGCGCGCGGGCCTTGGTTGGGGTCATGGAGCCAACCACCATGTGCCATCTGCCGTGCCAGCGCCCGGCGGTCATCACTTCCCAGCCTGGGGTAACGAACTGCACGTCCACGCCAAGACGCTTAGCGATCTCTTTGGAGACGTCAATGTCGAAGCCCTGCAGCTGGTTGTCATCTCCCATGAAGGCGTTCGGGCGATAATCGGAGTTTGATCCTACGACCAGCGTCTTGTTCTTCATGATCGCGTCCAGAGCCTCTCCAGCCTGCGCGCTCAGGCCAACAACGCTTGCAGAGACAAACAATGCAGCACCAATGATGGCTTTTCCGGTATTTTTAAACATCCCAACCCCCAATTTCGTCATTCTGACGGACAATTTTCAAAATTTTGGGCAGTTTAAAGGTGTGGTTCAAAGCAAGACAAATCAGTCTGATTGATCCATGTATAGAAAAACTCTATATATAGCCCATGGCTATCTCCCGACGTTTCGTCCCTACCCTTCAGGAATTACGCGCACTGGATGCTGTTGCTCGGCACAAATCCATCTCTGCTGCTGCGCGGGAATTGAACGTCTCTCAGCCAACTATTTCATATCATATCAAACAGTTAGAAGAGCGTTGGGATGTCAAACTGTTCCGCATGAACGGACGCAATCTGGAGCAGACGGAACTGGTGCAGGATATTCTTTCGGAAGTCTCTGCAATCAACAATGGTATAGAGAATCTCTCATACCTGCTCGCCAGCCAGACAGCGCGAAAACAGCTGACAATCGGCATCGCGCCCTCTTTGGCCTCCATTATGCTCGTCCCACGTCTGGCCGAGTTCTCCGCTCTGCATCCCAACGTGGCCATCCGCATCAGCGCTGCGAACCGCTTCGTTGACTTCGCGGAGGAGAAACTGGATGTGGCTCTGCGCCTGTTGCCGAAGACGGAAGGGGATCTTGGGGCCTCCCCTCTCATCCCACTGCCACAGGAACGGATGCGGGTGGTGTGCGCGCCCAGTTATCTGGCAGCACTAGCAGGCGAGCCGATAGCCCCGCATTCGGCCCCCGTTGAGCTGTTCGCGGAGGCGGACTTTATCCATGAAGACGAGGCGTTTCACTGGCAGAAGTATCTGGAAGCCTATTGGCCAGACTTCTCCGGCCAGATGGTCCCACAACTCACCTTCAACAACACCGACCTGATCCTGCAAAGCGCCATTGCCGGGCGTGGCTTTGCCATCCTTAGAGATCTTTACGTCATAGACGCGCTGAATGCAGGCACGCTCATCGAACCATTCCGGGAAACGCTCCCTTGCCAGCGGGCCTTCCAGTTCGTGCTGCCGGAAACGTCCATTCCCTCAGCTCAAGTGTGGGATTTCATCAACTGGCTAAGTGCTGAAATGCAGGCGATGCATATCCGCTAACAACAGATGTGCCGGGCTTATCAAAGCCCTTGGATAATCTCTGAGTAGATCACACAGGCCCGCAAACACATTGCCAGTTGTGTGCTGCGAAAGCCGTCATTTCGTCAGATGCATGATACTTTTTTGAGCAAATCGCCCTAACAAACTCAAGAATAAATTAGAATTACTCTAAGTGATCATCAATATTCCACTTTGAATCTATACAATATTCTGAAGTCATGTATTGTCATATTAAATAGATAAATCTCATGTAGTCATAAAAATAGATTTTTACATGGATGAACATAATAAAATTAAAATCACTAATCGAAATTACGGAAACAAAACTGCGTAGATGATGGTAATCACTCAAAATATTCATCAACACCACAATTTATTTTACTTATCGCGATGGAATCAATCCGCGTTCACAATAACCGGCACCCAATCTGCCTGCAGGTTCCTCACAGCGAAGCTGGAACCTCACCCGTTTCGGAGCACGTCCCCGAAAGTAGGCTTGGTGTAGCTGCAGAGTTATCGTAGGCTGATGACAGGGCATACCCTTTTAGCGGGAGCCAGCATACTAGCCCAAAGCCAACGGCTGAGCACAGTTATTGTCCTTTTCAGAGCCGAATACGTTCAAGAGACTCTTTTCTTATTGGAAGGAAAAGGATGGACATTCATCAACTCAAAACCTTTGTGACGGTTGCTCGTGAGGGCAGCATCACCAAAGCTTCTGAACTGCTTTTTCGAAGCCAACCGGCTGTTAGTGCGCACATAAAAAACATGGAAGAAACGCTGGGACTCACCCTGTTCCAGCGCACCCCAAGAGGCATGGCGGTGACGCCAGACGGGCAGCGTTTGCTGAACGAAGCCCATCAGCTGCTCGACAGGCATCAGAAGTTTCTGGAGGAAGCCTCCCGGCTGCGCGGCAGCCTTGCAGGTCAACTCTCACTCGGCGCAGGCCGCAATTCCAGCACCGGCGTGGTCAGCAACCTTCTGGCGGCTATGTCCCAGGAGTTCCCAGAGGTGGAGGTGGAGCTCCAGCATCGGGCTTCTGTCAAAGTGCTGGAAGGCATCCGCAATGGTAGTCTGGATGCAGGGTTTTATACGGAAACCGGCGAGGATGATTCCGATCTCTCCACGCTGGAGATCTCCAACTTCTGCGTTTACCTCGCTGCACCTGCCAATCTTGTGCCGTCGGCTTCTGAGGTCAACTGGAAAACGTTGGAAGACGTGCCATGGATCTACCCCAGCTGCAACTCCTGTTGCGGACGGTTGGCGCGTGATCTGTTGGAAACGCACGGTATCCGGCCAAAACGCGTGATCAACGTGGATGACGAGGGGGTCACCCGTGCTTTGATCGCCAGCGGCGTTGGCATTGGCCTTGTACACGCCAACTCAACCAACCCTCGAGAGCAGGAAGGCGATATCGTTCTGCTGACACAGGTGCAAAAATCAGCCCGCGTGCTGTTTGCGCATTTGTCCTGCCGGATCGACGATCCTGTAATCGCGGCAGTGCGCTCCATTCTGGCAACGGACAACTGCACAAGCATTCCGTTTCAGGGTGACCAAAACATAGAGGCGGCGCTAATCGCCTCCTGATCTTTTCAAGAAAACAAACACGCACGACTTCAGTCCAGCTTCTGGGCTGAAGTCCGCTGCACATTGCTTTCCGATTGGGTGGATGGCTGCTCTCCCCAGTTGGCGTCAAAGACTACAACAATCTGGAATACTGAGGAATTTTTCATTTTAATTCTCATCGGGAGAAGCCACATGCAAAGAATTCTATACAGCCTCAGCGGTGCCTCCGGGCAGCACTATTCCCCGCATGTCTGGAAGATCATCATGTCCCTGAAGCACAAGGGACTCGCGTTTGACCTAAAGCCCGTTTCCTTCGGCGACATTTCCAGTATCGAAGACGGTTCTTATAGCAGCGTGCCCGTGCTCAACGATCAGGGTACTTTACTCAGCGACAGCTTCGAGATCGCGCAATATCTGGAAACAACTTACAAAGACACGCCGACCCTATTTGAAGGGGACGGCGGCCTGCAGCTCTCGCGTTTCGTAGAGAGCTATTGCAAAACAGTTCTGCACCCGACATTGGCCGTAATTGCTGTGATGGACATGTACAACATCATGAGTGATGCAGACCGCGCTTACTTCCGTACTGCACGTGAAAAGCGGTTCGGAATGCCGCTGGAAGACGTCTACGCTAACCGTGATGCAGAGCTGGCAACCTTGCCGGAGAAGCTCAATCCGGTGCGCGATCTGCTGGCGACGCAAGACTGGCTTGGCGGCGAGAAAGCCATGCATGCTGACTATGTTTTGTTCGGCACGCTGCAGTGGTGCAACGTCTGTTGCGCAGATCCATTTTTTGCAGCAACGGACCCTGTCCAGATGTGGTTCGAACGCATGCTCGATCTTCATGATGGTGTGGGCCGCAAAGCGGTCAGCGAAGCAGTCACAGCCTAACGCTGCACACTCTTCAGGCAACGCAAAATCCATAAGATGTTCAGAAGGTATCGCATTTTCTGCGATGCCTTCTTTTTGTGCAAGTCATTGTATTATCAATAATTTAACAGAGATAAAGTTTGCTGAAGGGTGCCTCATCTATCCTGAGGGAAGCCATCAGTATTTTCATCTTGTTCTTAGCAATCCTTTCCGGCTCCATAGGGCCACACGAAAAAATATTATTGGACGCGAGGGACGAAACTTACCTCACAACCGGCAGTGACACAGCGCAGATTCGACCGGGTCTGTGAACGCTCTTTCTCTGCCCACGCATAACAAAAATGACAAGCCAACGCAGTTTGTCAGGGGCCGCGCTAAGCGCATCTCCTGAACCGGCATTTTTCAGATTTTCTTTCCAGGTGAAGGATCAGAGGATTTATGGATGCACATCTTGAAACACCGGAATATTTGGCAAAAGGAACAGCCCCACTGTCCTTTGATTGGGTCCGACAAGTGCACACACTTGGACCCACCGGCACGAACTGCGAGAGAGCTGCCCTGAGGTGGGCTGCACGCCATTGCAAGAATGCTGAGGTCTTTCTTCATGCCACGATGGAACTGGCAGCAGAAGCCGTCGCGAAATGCAGAAAATCCGTTCTGCTGAGCGTGGTGGCCTACCCCCATCTGCATTCCATCATTTACGAACACATCGGCGAGCTGAAGCTGATGGACGTGTTCATCATGAACACCGACAACATGGTTCTAGCGTCCTCTACTGGCGAAACACCCAAGGTCTGCGCCACACACCCAGCACCTGAAAAGCTGATCCCGGCCTCTATTGAGCGCAAGTTCGTCACCAGCAACGCACAAGCAGCTGCTGTCTGCGCCAGAGGCGAAGCGGATGGCTGCATCACCACGCTGTGCGCCGCCAACGAGTTTTCTCTGACAATCCTAAGAAAGCACGGTCCTGTGCCCATGGGCTTCACTATTCACGGCCCGTTACAAGCCACCCCGGCCTCCCACCCATCGTTTACGAGTGAATTTCAAAACCCCAACAGGAGGGAATTTCATGACACAGAAAGCTTATGAAACACCAATCGAAATCCGCTACCGCGATACTGACTCTATGGGCCATGTGAGCAGCCCGATCTACTACGATTACATGCAGTCCGCTTACTTAGAGTACATGCATGATCTGCTCAAACTGCCAAAGTCTGAGAAGCTGCCACACATCATGGTGAAGACCTCCTGTGACTACGTTTCTCAGGCGCTCTATGGCGATCGTCTGGTGGTGCTGAGCCGCGTGACCAAGTTTGGTGGCAAGAGCTTTGAAATGCAGCACGAAATGCGTCTGGATGATGCGGATGGCCGTGTCGTCGCCAATGCCTCCTCCACACACGTGATGTTCGACTACGAAAAGCAGTCAACCTATCCGGTGCCGGATGACTTCAAGGCTGCAGTGGCTCAACTTCAAGAACCTGTCACCATGCACCAGCCAGCATAAGATCTGTCACTTTTCTCGAAATCTGGAGATCTCTGATGGATCTACAATGGAATGAACGTCAACAGGCTCTGCGGGCAAAGTATGCCCAAATTGGCAGCCAGGTTGACCACTCCGCACTGCATGCTGGCAGACAGGCTTTTGATCAGGACACTTGGGACCGGCTTTTAGAAGCCGGTCTCTGGAAGATCATTGTGCCTGCCGAATATGGCGGTGAAGGCACCGATTGGTGGGACTTTACAGCAGCACTGGAGGGGCTTGCTTCCTCCGTGCGCACGCCGGGCATTCTGCTTTCCGTCATCGCGCAGGCGGGCATGGTGCATGCGCTCAACTTGTTTGGAACGGAAGCGCAGAAGAGGGATTATCTTGGCCGCATCCTGAAGGGCAAACTAAGCGCAACAGCGATTGCCGACCCGGACACTGGCACGGATGTGCGCTCCACATCCTCTGTCCTGACACCGGGACCGAACGAGACTTTCGTGCTCAACGGCGCCAAGTACAACATCGCCCATGCACCCGTGGCGGACTTTACGCTCGTGGTGTGCAAGCTGGATGGACATGCCCGCGATGGTATCTCGCTGATCCTGCTAGATGCTGGTACCCAAGGCCTTCAGGTTGGTGAATACGACCAGAAGCTCGGCAATTTGGATCTGCCAACAGGGCCAATGAAGTTCAACAATATCCCACTTCACTATGGCGACCTTCTAGGCGTACCCGGCAAGGGCCTGCGCAATCTCATCACCTTCGTGTCTCTGGGCAGACTGTATTACGGCCTTGTGTCTGCATGGCTGGTGGAACCAATGCTGAAAGCAGCCATGAGCTATGCGCAGCAGCGCCAGACCTTTGAGGTGCCGGTGCTTGAGTTCCAATACGTACAGAAAAAGCTGACTGACATGCGCATCTCTGCAGAAGCTGCAAAGTGGACCGCCTATGGCGCGCTTCAACAGTTGCTGGCTGGCGCACCAGAAGCAGGCATGACTTGCTCTATCGCCAAACTAGTTGGCGCAGAGGCGATCACCAGCAGTGCGATTGATCTTCTCAAGCTTTACGGCACCAAAGGCTACCATCAGGGCGAAGTTTCCACCTTCCTCCGTGATGCACTTGCCTTCTGCGCTGTGGGTGGCACCGAAGAGATGCACCGCCGCAACATCATCAGCCAGATGAAACGACTGGAAGCCAAGGCTGCGAAAGAAGCAGCAGAGCCACCGCAGGAGCGCATTCTGGAAACAGCGTGATACCAGGCAGGCCCCGATATTGCCGGGGCTTTGCTCTTTCTTTGAGCTCACAGGAGTTACTAATGGAATTTGCCAAAGTCGCACTTGCGGCCACTCTTCTGGCAGCAACAACCACAGCACCTGCACTCGCTAAAAACGGCGTAGAGCGGGTGCCAACTGCTATTGACTGGTCCGCCGCCAAGATTGCTGCAAAACGGTCGCTGGCACGTGATCCGGAAGCCGTCGAAAAGTTCGTCGCCGCCGCCAACGGAGCACTGCGAACCGTTGAACTGCCTGTCCTGATTTTCGGCAGCGATGCCAAGATGGAAACACCACAGTTCGCCAACCAGAACTCAGCCTATGTCGCCTTCTACACATTGGAAGGCGCGCAGGTCAGTATTCTGGGGTCGCACACCGTGCTGACAGGAACTGAGGATCTGACTGGCCATCATCAGGCCGTTGCTTATGAAAGCATCGGCAGCGGTGCGGATTACAACCTCAACCGCTACGGCGCGCATTACACCATCCGCCTGACCTGCGACAACCCAATCAAGGATGTGCGGTGTCGTAAGCCGGAGTTCCTCAACAGTATCGTTCAGACCCTTCTTGTCGTGAATGGAGCGGCCCAATGATGCGTTTTATCTCTCTTTGTCTGGCACTGGCTTTCAGCTTCTCCGCTCAGGCCGACGACACATCCCGCTTCATGATGCCGGGAGATCTGATTGAAAACACCGGTCAAGGTGTTGCCAGCCACGCCATCTACTTCCCGCAGATGCGCTTTCCGGTGGAGTCCGGGCCAGCCTACGCCAACTCCCACGCTTATGCGCCCGGCGGGTTCAAGGGCAACGGTGGGTCTGAGTGTGATCCGGCCAACTATTCTTATCCATGGCGCGATAACTTCTGTGAGTTCCGCAAAGCTGATCTGCCGCTGTGTGCCTCAGGTGGTCACCAGGGACAGGACATTCGCCCCGCATCTTGCGAAGCCAGCAAGCATTGGGCAGTGTCAGCCGAAGATGGCATCGTGGCTCATGTGGGCCGGTTTGGTGTGACCATCCAGAGCCCGACCGGCACACTGTATCGTTACGTGCATCTGGATATGAAAACACTTCAGGTAAAGCCGATGGACAAGATCGCCAAGGGCAGCCGCATTGGCAAGATCTCCAACAACTGGCTTGGCCCGCTTCCGATCCATCTGCACTTCGATGCCAAAGATACGATCATGCTGAATGGTGAGCCAAAGGCCGTGTTCTTGCCGCCTTACACCAGTCTGGTTGCCTCTTATCAGTTGATCATGGATTGATCCGGCAGACCACGAATACCAAAGGGCGCCTCACAAGGTGCCCTTTTTGCTTTTCCGTTGAACCCTGAAAGGGAAATGAAATGACCAACATTCTCTGGGTCTTTGGCTACGGCTCCCTCATCTGGCACCCCGGTTTTGAGCCTGTTGAGCAGGTGCCAGCGCGTCTGGATGGCTGGAAGCGGAGGTTCTGCCTTTGCTCCCTGCGCTACCGCGGCACCTTCGACCATCACGGCCTCGTCCTTGCCCTTGATGCGGCACCAGAATCCTATTGCAGCGGCGTTGCCCTGGGCATCCCGCAGGACAAACAAGAAGAAGTGCTGGAAGGTTTGCGGGCACGAGAACTATTTAATCCGGCTTACCGGGAGATCATCACAACACTTCAGCTGCAAGATGGACGGCAAGTGGAGGCGCTGACCTATGTGGTGAACCGGGAGCATGAGCAGTACGGCTCCTTCAACGCTGAGGAGCAGGCGCAAATCATCGCCACAGCAGCGGGCGAGAAAGGTCCTAACTGCGATTACCTCTGGAACACCGCGGATCATCTACGAGAGCTGGGCATTGCTGATCCGGATCTCGACTGGTTGTCAGATCGTGTGCGCACCATCCAGGCCTCAGAAGTCATCACAGCCTGACAAACCCGGCACGCCAATTTCAGCGGCGTGCTGGCACTTTTCAACTCGCCACATTCGTTGCAGGTGCCTCACTGCAAATGAGAGAGCCCTGCTCCAGATGGCATACTTTGTCGGCAAGAGATCGTGCAGCAGCCTGATCATGCGTGAAGAGAACCAGCGCCGTTTTGCGATTGCGCATCACACCCCGCAAAATCTCCAGTACATGACTGCGCGCCTGCATATCCAGTGCGGATGTGGGCTCATCTGCCACTAGACATTGAGGACGTGTGGCGAGTGCGCGGGCAATCACCAGCCGCTGTGCTTCACCGCCAGAAAGCTCACGCGTTTTGCGGTTGAGGAAATCGGTATCTGTCGGCAACCCCACCCGGTCTAACAGCCGGTTCGCCTCTGCCTGATCTCCGCGAGACAACATCAGCGCTTCTTTCAGCACATCAGACACCGAGAAGTGGCTTGCCATAGCGCGGTGAGGGTGTTGCGGGATCAAAGCGATGACAGATTTTTCGCGCTCCGTTCCGTTCTGCCAGTAAACGTAGCCTTCCTGCACTTTCTCATAGCCACTCAGCAATCGCGCCAGCGTGGTTTTCCCGCTTCCGCTGCCTCCCAGAATAGCAAGGCAACTCCCTGCAGGCACAAAGGCGGATATCTTGGAGAGTAGCCCTCTGTTCTCAATGGAATGGCTGAGCTTATCCATGACCAACCCATTGCCAGAACGTACCTCCAACGCGGGATTGTCACCGCTGGAAGAAATCGGCAATGGCACCGGATTGCCGGCATTGCGGCGAAGTTTGAGGAGCTGCTGCGTGTAAATGCTGCGCGGCCTGTCTAACACGTCTTCAGAGGGGCCAATCTCCGTCAACCTACCTTTGCGCAACACACCAACATGGGTGGCCAAACGTCGGGCCAGCTCGATGTCATGGGTGATCAACATCTGACAGCGCTGCTCAGAGCCGTTTTGGAAGGAGCGGATCGCTATCTCCCGGTTAAAGCTGTCCAGCGCTGCTGTTGGTTCATCCATAATCAGAAATTCAGGAGAGTTCGCTAAGGCAAGCACGGTCAGCACCCGCTGTATTTCGCCTCCACTCAAGGCAGTGGGATAGCGCGGCAAGAGCCTGTCAGGAATGTTTCCAATGACGCATTCTTCGCGGGCATCCCTCTCACTCAAGCCGTGCGCCCTTAACATCTCCTGCACATGCTGCAGTACCGTCAGGTGCGGATTGAGGGCATCAGAAAGTGCCTGCACAATAAGGCCTGCCGACCGCCCACGCATCGCTTGCAGTTGAGCGCGGGAAGAACGCAGCACGTTCATCTCACCAAGCCACGCGTCACCGCTCCAGCTGAAATGGTTGGAGGGTAGCGGCTTTTCTTGCGCCGCCAGTCTGCGCCCCTGGATCAATCCCATCAGCGATCGGGCAAGGCTCGTCTTACCACCGCCCGGCTCACCAATGACCGCAAGCGTCTGGCCTCGGCCAATCTCAAAGGATACATCCTGCAATAAAGGACGCTCTCCGAAAAACAGATTCAGCTGCTCAACCCGGATCATATTGTTCCTTTCCGGTGAGCCCGCCGCTTTGCGAGTACCCTTCACCAATTATGAGGATCCCGATGAGAAAGAGAGACAGCGCGCCTGCGGGGGGCAAAAGCAACCATGCCCAGGCATCTGTATAAAGATGCTCCATCGCATCCTGCATCATGCTGCCCCACGTGAGCAGGCGTGGATCAGTCAGGCCGAGGAAGCCAAACCCGGCGCTTTTCAAAGCAGCCTGTCGCACATTTTGTAAAAATAGTCCCACAATCGCAGGCCAAATGGCAGGTAGGATGTGATGACGCAGACAGTAGGTGCGACTGGCGCCCATCCGCCGTGCGAAATGCACGTTCTCGCGTGTCAGTTCCCGCAGCAGGATCGGCAGTGCCACACGAACATCCTCATGCCATCCCGTCAGTGCGAGCAGCACCACAAGCCCAAGGAACCCCGGCTGTATCCAGGCCGCCAAAAGCAGCAGTAACAAAATGGACGGGATCACTTGCAGCACATCCACCACGCGCAGAACTGCACCGCGCGCCGCCGGGCCACCAAATGCCGCCAGACTTGAGGCTGCCAAAGCCAGCGCCAGAGCAGCAGTTGCTGTCACCAAGGCAAGGAAGATTGTGACAGGCGCGGCACGCACCAGACCGATGAACACATCCTGCCCGATCCCGTTGGTACCAAGCCAGTATTCCGCGCTGGGAGGATGCAGCACATCCGGGCTGGTTTTGTAAGCAGGTAGGCTTTCCGACAGTGTGAAGCCAGCCATCATCAAAATGACGGAGGCAGCTAATGCGCCTTTGGAGACAAAGCCTGCACTTTGGGTAATCGGAGACCAGTAACCAAGCATCAGCTCATCCTCTCCGCGCCAGACTTGTTGCCACTGCATCGATGATCCAGTTGAGCAGCAGCACAAGCCCCGCCATCACAATCACCGCCCCCTGCAACAGCACATAATCACGGTCCAAAATGGCGTTATAGATCAGGTGCCCTGTGCCCGGATAAGAGAAGACGATCTCAACAAACAACACTGCCCCAAACAACCCCGTCAGCGAGTCACTCATACGTGCGAGAAAGACCGGAAACAGGCTTCTTCCGTAGTAGGCTATCCGCAGCCGCCAACCTTTGATGCCGCGGCCACAGGCATTGATGATGAAAGGCCGCTGAGACAGCGTGATCGCTTCACCCCGCGCCAGAAAATAGAAGCGGGACACCTCATGCAGCGACAGCGCCAGCACGGGTAGAACGGCGTGGCGGGCAACATCAAAGTCGCGCTGCAAAGGGTTATCACTGGGAAACAGAGGCTCCGCTCCACCTGCAGGCAACACCGGACACAATATGCCAAAGGCCAGCAGCAATAGGACTGCAGCAGTAAAAGGCGGAATACTGGCAATTACAGTAACAGTGCCCGTGGCGACACGATCAAACAAAGCCCCCGGCGCTTTACCTGCTTCGATTCCTCCGGCAGCTCCTGCAATCAAAAACAGAGGCGCTGCGCAGGCAATCAAAAGCAGTGTCCAGGGGATCGCTGCTTTGAGCAGTTGAGAGACAGGAGCCGCATGGGGGACGGAGTACCCCAAATCACCGACAACCAGATTGGATAGGTACTCCCCCAATTGCTGAAGCCAGCCGCCAGCCACACCAAATTGGGAGCGCAACTCTTCCGCTTCACTTCCGCTCAAGTCCCGCGAAAGGTCGGAGGACAGGAAGATTGCAACAGGATCACCCGGCAACAAGCGCGGCAGAATAAACACGAGCATAACCAACAGGAAGAACACCAGCAAACGGACGCTAAGACCGGACAGAAGATTTATAAGTATCGGGGGAACCACAAGAACGGCCTACCTGTTTTATGTTTGCCTTTTGCCAGCTGCACAAAGGCAGCTGGCGTTGGGTGAACCAAGCTGGTCAGTTAACCAGATAGGATTTATGCAAAGCCGAAGGCACGCCAATCGCAACGCCGCCCGGCATGAACTCAAGAGAGGAAAGCTTGTCGTTGTACGCTGTCACCATGTACGGGTTGGCGATGGCATAGGCTGGCAGCTCCTGCGAGTAGACTTCCTGAAACTCATTCAGAATATCCTGCCGCTGCTGGCGAGAGGTCGCCACGGATTGAGCATCCGCAAGCGCTCTCAGCTTTTTGCCGGAGTATCTGTCGCTGGCCCACTTCTTCCCAAAAACGCGGCGCAGAATGCCGTTTGGATCACCAAGAGTACTGGACGCATAAAGCGCCAGATCATAGTTGCCCTCGCTCAGACTGTCCTGCAAAGCCGCACGCTCCATGATGCGCACATCCAGTTTGATGCCGAACGTCTCCAATTGCTCTGCCAGAACCTTCGCCGCCTTGGTCTCTCGCTTGCTGGCCAGCACGCGCAAAACAACCTGCTCACCATCGATGTACCAAAGCTGATCCTCTGCGCGGGCCCAACCCTGCGCTCTTAGCAGATCTGCTGCCTTACGTGGACTGAAGGCATACGGCGGGTGAACATCATCAGAATGCCAAGGTGATGCTTCCTGAAAGAAGCCGGTATCGGCCACGTCTGCTGTGTCCTGATAAGCCGTCGAGATCAGTGCTGGCCGATTGATGGCATAGGCAATGGCGTGACGTAGGTTCTTATTTCCAAACCGGCCTGCATGATTAAAGCCTAAGCGAACAGAGTGATTGCTAAACGCCTTTACGACATTGAGGCCGTTCTCTTTGGCTTGTTCCAACCGCTCTGGAGGCAGGTAGGAGATAATATCAATCTCTTCGGCCTTGGCTGCCCGAAGCGCGGCGTCCGTTGCCATCTTCACAATTGCGATGCGCTTGAACTTAGGCGTGCCGAGGTAATAGTCAGCGTTCGCTTCCAACACATAGCGCCCCTGTGCCTTGTTGTAGTCCGCCAGCTTATAGGGACCACTCCCGATCACAGCCTCTGGCTCCGCAAAGCGCTGCGGTTCTGCAATATCTGCATACACATGTTTGGGCAGGACAGGCATGGAAAGCAGCATGCCGGTCAGCAACCCGGCATCCGGCTTTTTAAGCTGCAGACGCAGGTGGTCGTGAGAGAGTACTTTCGCCTCCTTCACATTCCTTACATCTGCAAAAACATAAGGATGTTCCTGCATATAGCTGAAGGTGAAAGCAGCATCTTCTGCCGTTACCGGCTCTCCATCATGCCAATGGGCACGCAAGTCGATGTAGATATCGCAAATGAGACCGTTGCGGGAAATAGTCCAGCGTTTGGCCAGAGCAGGTGTCACATCCCCGTCTTTCTTCTGGCTCAGCAGACTGTCAAAAACGTAGGTAGTGTAAAGATACCCGATGCCGTTTTTGCCATGAATGTAGGGCGCCAACATACCACGGTCGCCACGGGCATCGGTGATCACCAGCTGGCCAACGGGTCCGGCCATGGCCGCTGCAAGAGTCAGCAATAAAGCTGCGAGAGTCGCGGCAGCAACGCGCACAAGGGGTTGATGGATAAGGTGCATGTCTCAGACTTTCTGAGCGGGACGCACGGCAACATGCGCATCCTCAGGTTCCTGATCATGGCTGCCACGCAATCTGCGCGGTTGGCTGGTGGTCTTCTATAGGGACATAAGGTTTCAGGTCCAGAATGGGGGTGCCATCAACACAATCCATTCCACTCACCGTCAAAACGTTGCCGTCCCGTCTAATCAATTCAACCGCACTGAGCCCGATCGGGTTGGGTCGGTTGGGTGAACGGCTGGCAAAAACACCACGGGCAGCTTCATCTCCACGAGGCCGCCGGATCAGAGCAGTCCCGTCAGAATGATGCAGCCAGTACAGCACCCACAGATGGGAGGCCATGGTGATGTTCAAAAGCGCATCCGCATAAGATGAGGAGATGTCCAGCTGACATTGGTCAGGATTACGTCTGCTGGATTTTGGACATTGGCGCACCTCTGAAAAACCAGTTCGGATGAAACCAACCGGGTTTAGGGAAATGCTGGAAGACATAGAGATCTCTTGCTGATTACTCATTTTTTGAAGCCGTAATAGGTTGCAAAATTAAACACTTAACGCCCCCAAAGCCAAAGCCCGCCTCAACACCAGATCGATACTTGGTGACGATATCCGAGTAAATTCGATTTATCCGATAGCCTACCTCAGAATTTCTGAGGCGTCCTTGATCAGCATATTCGAAAATGCTGAGGCTATGCCTCTGATAAATCGATTGGATTATTGGCAGCGGCAAAAAACATAGTTCTGGCACCTCATTAGGATTAACTCAGAATCACAGGTCGCTATGACAGATCACACCCAGCACAACCCGCAGCCGGCCTCCGGCCTTCAACCTGCACCGGAGACCGTCAAATCCCCCTTTAACAACAAGCAGACCTGGCAGTTCATTGGCGTCGCCATTGCCGCAACGCTTGCTGGCTTTCTCGCTTCCGCCTACCTGCCCGCTGGTATGACTGTTGCTGCGGTCTTATCCGTTGGCTGTCTGGGCCTTTGGGCCACGGGCGTGGTGCCGGAATACTGGACGGCACTTGCCTTCTTCTTTGTGGCAATCGTCATAGGCATCGCGCCGCCGGATGTGGTGTTCTCCGGCTTTCAAACTTCCACTTTCTGGCTGTTGTTTGCAGGCCTCGTGCTCGGCGCCTCCATCAAGCACACCAAGCTTGATAAACGGGCTGCAGTTTTGCTGATGCGGTTGCCGCTTAACAGTTATGCAGGTCTGATCTCCAGCATCGTGGCCTTCAGTGTGGCGCTGGCATTTGTGGTGCCCTCTTCCATTGGCCGCATCATGATCCTGTTGCCAGTGATCTCAGCCCTTGCCGCGCAGATCGGGTTCAAACCCGGCTCCAACGGACGTACTGGCATGCTCTGCGCAGCTGCATTCGCGACCTTTGCGCCTGCCTTCACAATCCTGCCGGCCAACGCCCCCAACATGATCCTCGCAGGGATGAGTGAGAGCCTGTATGACCTCAGCATTTCCTATTGGGACTACCTGCGCCTGAACTTCCCTGTTCTGGGTATCCTCAAGTCCCTCATTCTGATCGGGCTGACGCTGGTCCTCTTCCCGGACAAACTGCCTGAAGATGCCCATGAGGATCCAGAGGAGGCAACGCCGGTTAGTGTTCAGGAGCGGCGCTTGATGATCATTCTGGCGCTGTGTCTGCTGTTCTGGCTAACAGATAGCCTGCACCCGATTGGTCCTGCCTGGGTTGGTCTAGCTGCAGCACTGGCGTGCTTCTGGCCGAATGCGAAGCTGACCTCCAAAACCTGCATCAATCAGGATCTCAGCTACGGCTCTTTGATGTTCGTGGCAGGTATTATGGGATTAGGTGCGGTGATCTCCGTCGCCGGTCTGGGAGAAGCAATTGTTCAGACCATTGGCGGACAAGCAGGCTTCTCAGAAGACAGTCCAATCTGGAACCTCTCCGTCCTCACCGGCCTGTCAACGCTGGTTGCTATGGCAACAAACTTACCCGGTGTGCCTGCTGTGATGACGCCGGTTGCAGGTGATCTGGCAGAGGCGACCGGCCTTCCCTTGCAGACCGTTTTGATGACGCAGGTAATGGCGTTTTCCAACGTGTTCCTGCCGTTTCAGGCCCCTCCACTGGTAGCCGCCATTCAGGTTGGCAATCTGCCACCGAAGGCCGTGATCAAGCTGTGTCTGACGCTGTTTGTCATCAGTCTGTTTCTACTCGTACCCATCGATCTGATGTGGTGGTACCTGCTCGGATTTCTTTAGGTCTCGGCAGGCGGGCCCACACAAATTCTGAGGCCCGCCTTCCATTCTTTCGATTTGTGCAAACCGAATTTCCATCCCTAGCTATAGCCGTTTTCAAATTGCGAGGTTTTAGTATGACCACCCGATTTACATGGTTGAAGACAATTGCTTACAGCGGCGCTCTGGCGCTTGTGATTACCGGCGGAGCCGCCAAGGCAGAACTGGCTGCCGACTGGCAGGGCACCGCCATTGAACTGTTCAACGCTGAGAAATGGCCGGGCGCCAAACGTCAGCGCACATTGGCTATCTTGCACACCGCCATGTTCGACGCAGCAAACGCAGTCGAAGGCATCTACACCCCTTATGCTTACACCGGCCCAAACAACCCGGATGCGTCCGCTGAAGCAGCTGTGACCCAGGCTGCCGTTCATGTGCTCTCTACCTTGATGCCAGAACGCAAAGACGAGTTGTTGGCCGCTGCTAAACAACGCCTCGCAAACCTGAAGAACCCACAGTCCGGCATGGCATTAGGGCAAGCTGTTGCTGAGCAAATTCTGGCAGCGCGTGCATCAGACAACGCCGACTTCTCGACCGAGTACACTCCGGGTCCAGCAGAAGCTGGCGTCTATCAGCGCACCTCCTCACGCGAGATGGTAGCTCCGAAGATCCGCGAGATGACACCGTTTGTTCTGGCATCCGCAACTCACTTCCGCGTGCCACCTCCGCCAGCGCTGGACAGCATGCAGTATCAGCGCGGTTTGAGCGAAGTGGTTGAGCTGGGTGGCAAGGAAACACAGACCAACGAAGAGAACGTCTTCATTGCCAAACTTCATGCGGGATCCGGCTCCGGTGCGTGGAACCAGATTGCACTTAAAAGCAGTGCGTCCTGTAATCTGTCCATGCTGGAAGAAGCCCGCACCCTCGCGCTTCTCAACCTGGCGTTGACAGACGCTCTGGTGGCTGGTTTCAACGCAAAATATGAGTACGCGCTATGGCGCCCGCAGACAGCTATGGAAGCACTGGGCAAGACCTACAAGCATCCAACTCTGAAGACCAATGTGGAGTGGAGCTCGCTGGTGCCTGCACCGATGCATCCTGAATATCCATGCCAGCACTGCACCAGTGGCAGCGCGGCTCAGGAGGTTCTGGAATCCGTCTTTGGCGATGGCGAAATGGCCTTCACTTTCAACGGCAAAGGTGGCCTTTCCAAGGATTATGTCAGCTTCCAGCAGTTTGCAGAGGAAGAGTCAGAGTCCCGCGTTCTGGGCGGTGTTCACTACCGCCGTTCCAACGCTGTAGGCGACATGCTGGGCTATCAGATCGGCTCCTATGTGGCTGAAACGGCTCTGCAACCGCTGAAACCAATCAACACAACAAACAAATGTGCAAGCAGCCGCTAAGTCAGCTCCTCCTGACTTAGCTTGCACTCGCAGGCCGCACTCCAATCCCCTCGCGGCCTGCTTTTTTTATCACCCCAGAAAAGGGAGCACATGCAAGCGCCACTTCCGGCAAAGCACCCGCAGATCTAAAGGAACAGGTACTATGGAAAATCGAACAGGTTTAGCACTCCGCATTCTCTTTGTTGGCATTGGCGCCACGCTCTTCATGGATATCTGGGCCGTAGCAGCAGATAGCCTTTTTGGCATCCCGCAGAGCAACTTCTCGGTCGTGGGCCGCTGGATGGGGCATATGCTGGATGGGCAGTTCACGCACGAAAGCATCCGCCGGGCCGCTCCCATTGCGGGAGAAAGCGCCATTGGCTGGACAGCACATTACATCATCGGTGTCATCTTCGTGGCCGCGTTTGTGATGATCTTCGGCACACGTCAGTTACAGAAACCGTCTTTGATCCTGACCATCCTGTTTGGCGTAGCCATGATTGTGTTTCCGTTCTTCATCATGCAGCCAGCGTTGGGCGCAGGCATCATGGCGTCCAACCGGCCAAACCCGGACTTCGCCCGACTGAAGAGCCTGATGACGCATTTCTCATTCGGATTGGGAATGTACGTGGCGTTTTGGATCCAAACCAAGGTTTTCAAACCAGTTGAAACCCCTGTTTCCTCCGCACCCTGATAGTTTCAGGATCACGAGAAAGCCCGCCGTTCTTCGGAACGGCGGGCTTTTTGTTGGTCACATCCAGCTCTTAACTGAGCTCAAGTTCTCTACGCACCTGATACTGCGGCAGGTGCTTTTTGACCTGCTCCACCACCACCTCAGGATCAGGTAGTGACTGGTGGCCGTGGATCTTGCCCATATGCGGATCAAAATTCTCGCGCCATACCGGATCACACACCTCGTAGCCATCCTCGCGGATCTGCGCCACGTTGCGTTTCACAGAGGCCTTCTTCCACATTGGACCGCCCATCACCGGGAAGAACAGCACTGGAAACTCCGCTGCCAGAATGACTGTGGTAAGACGGTTCAGAGAAGAACCATGCGCCACGGCAGAGAGCGTGTTCGCAGTGGCTGGCATGACGGCGAGAATGTCGTGCTCCGCTGCAATTCGGCCTGGCTTGTCTGTCGCCCAGTCCTTCGGATCATCACCGCAAATCACCCGATCCACAAACAGCGCGATGCTGTCCATGTTCACAAAGTTGATGGCATTGGGGGTGAACATGGCGGTGAGCGTGCAATCAATCGAATTCTTGATTTCTCGTAGGTAGTTGGGCAGCAGTGTTGCATCCAGAGATGCGCTGGCACCGATCAAAATGCGGGCTTTGTCGGGAGTCTCATTGGTGACCATGGAAATATCCTCTCTGTAGAAATTCATTTCAAAATGATGGAGGTCCCGCGCGATTGGCGTCATTGCGGAGTCTGCTGAACCCTAGGGGAGGTTGTTGTACAGCTCAGCCAGCTCATCGCGCGGTGTCTTTTTCTGGGGTCAGATGACCTCAAATCAGGCCTGATATTCCAATTGTTTCTTTGAATTGCTCTCCTCAGGTTTCTTGAGGGCGTGCCCTCAGCTCCTCTGATACCCAGCCTCAGAACTTCCTATGTGCAATGAGAATGTAGTGCTGGCACAGTTCCGCTCAGCAAGAGCCGCGAGGCTGCTGGATCTGGAGGGTTTGATGTCGAAAGCGGAAGTCAAAACCATTTGCATAGCAGGCGCCAGCGGGTTGGCCGGGGCCTATATGGTCAAAGAAGCCCTTGCTCGCGGCTACCGCGTCAACGGCACCCTGCGCGACATCTCCCAGCTCGATAAAGTCAGTGGCTTGATGCGTTTGCCCGGCGCAGCAGAGCGGCTTCACCTGTTTTCGGCAGACACCTCAGAGCCTGAGAGCTTCGATGCCCCGTTAACGCAGGCTGAAGCCGTGTACATCGCCTGCATTCCAACACTCAAACACGGAGCAGATGGAACGCCTGCCGCTGAGCTAGATCGTGAGCGCGGCATGAGCGAGATCATTCGCCCTGCTGAGCAAGCCTGCCTAAACATCCTGAAAGCCGCACAGAGACAAGGGGCAAAGACTGCTGTTCTTTGCTCCAGCACCGCTTCTGCAGAGCCAGCCACACCGTCTTTTGAAAAGCACGAGGACAGAGACATTTCTGACGCTGAGATGCAGATCCAGCAGAAGAAGTATGCTCAGGCCCAAAAGACCGTGATGGAGGCAACCGCAGAAGCCTTCACCGAAGAGCATGGCATGCGGCTCTGCACGTTTTTGCCAAGCATGATGGTCGGAGCTCCGCTTCTGCCATCCCATCTGAAAGGCCATGTTCTCAGTTTTCTGGCAAAACTGCGCCACGGCAAAGCCGGTTGGCACAGCACTGTCCCGGCTGGCTCCATGTCGCTGACCTCACCAGATGATCTGGCGAAGATGTCCCTGGCTGCACTGGAGAACCCAAAGACTGCAGGCCGTCACTTTGCGCTCAGCGGAAGCTGGAGTTGGGCGCGGATTTATCAGGAGATTGCGGAGTACGTGCCACTGGAGGCACTCCCTGCTCCGCTAGGCAAAGACCCGGAGCCACCGACGCACTTTGACTTCAGCAAACGCGACAGCCTAGGGGTTCCGGTGCGAGGCATTCAGGAGATGTTCGCTGAGTTTTATGAAACCTATGAGCACGTCAGGCTCGCACCGCAAGCCTGATCTCTCCTACTTCAACGGGATGCGTGCTTTCTGCACGCTGTTGCGCCAAACAAACTTGGCAGGCAGTTTCACCGTCTCGGTATCTGGTTGCTCTGTGGTGCACCATTCCAGACACTTCTCGATGATCTGATCCGTCGGCTGCGCAAAGGTGGTCAGGTCATAGCCTTCCCATTCTGCCTGCGCGATATCGTCAAAGCCGATGACAGATAGATCATCCGGCGTGCGCAGGCCAAACCGTTGGCGTGCAGCATCAATCACACCGCAGGCAATCAGGTCAGTGGTACAGAAAATACCGTCCGGACGATCCTCTCTATCCAGCAGCGCAGTGCCCAGTTCCAGACCGGCTTGATAGGACGTGAGCCCTCCTACTTCGCTCAGAACTTCAACCCCAGCTTCTTCAGCTGCATCCACAAAGCCTTTTTGGCGTTCAAGGATGCTCCAGGTAGCGTTTGCCGAGATTGCAAGGGCGATTCGCTTGCATCCTGCACGCAAAAGAGCCTTCAGTGCGGTCTTGCCAGCTGCCCTGTTATCCGGCCCAATCTGCAAAGAACCGGGGAAGTCTTCCTCACGGTTGATCAGCACCAGCTTCATGCCATTGCTAAAACATGTATCGGCTAAGGAAGGGTCCGGTGCACCGGACAAAATGATCGCTGCTTCTGTGCGAAAACTGATTGCTTGCAGCAAAGCATCCTTCACACGCTCCTCATATCCACTGGTGTTGATAAGCATTGTTACCTTACCAGCGGCCTGAAGCTTGTCAGAGAGTTCAGCGATCATCGCAGAGCGGTGCGGCGTATCAATCTCAGCAGCGATGAGCGCCACGATGCCACTCTCGGAGCGGTTGAGGCTGCTTGCAAGGCGGTTTACGCGGTACCCTAGTATTTCTGCGGATTTCAATACCTTAGCGCGTGTAGCGGCGGAAACACTGGCCCCCGGAGTGAAGGTTCTGGACACTGAAACACGGGAGACACCTGCGTGGCGCGCCACGTCCTCAGCCCTGACCTGCTGCTTTCTTGAAGACACTTTTTCCGACATCAAATTTCGCTGATTTTTGTACACGGTTGCATCTCCATATCAGGAAATATCCATAAAATAAATTAGTCTTTCTTGGAATAAAGTTGACATTGCAAAAATTTAGCCGACTATATTATGTACACGTGTACACAACGTGTTTGGGAGGAGTTATTATGAAATCCATTAAGACAGCTTTGTTGGGTGCAACCCTTATTGTGGGTGCAGGTGCAAGCGCAGCTTCAGCAGATGAACTGAGCATGATCTGCTCTGCTGACAACGCACTTTGTGAAAAGCTCGCAGCAAAGTTTGAAGAAAAGACAGGTACTGACGTCAGCATGATCCGTCTTTCTTCAGGTGAAGCTTATGCAAAGATCCGTGCAGAAGCTCGCAATCCGCAGACGGACGTATGGTGGGGTGGTACCGGTGATCCGCATCTGCAGGCAGCAAACGATCAGCTCTCAGTGGCTTACAAGTCGCCAATGCTTGAAGAACTTCTTCCATGGGCTGTTGCTCAGGCAGAAACTTCCGGCTACCGCACTGTAGGCGTGTACTCCGGCGCACTTGGCTGGGGCTACAACAAAGAGATCCTCGCGAAAAAGGGCATTGAAGGTCCTAAGTGCTGGTCCGACCTGCTCAACCCTGCTCTGAAGGGTGAGATCTCTATTGCAGATCCTAACTCTTCCGGCACTGCTTACACCGCGCTTGCTACTCTCGTTCAGCTGATGGATGAAGAAGAAGCCTTCGAATACCTGTTGGCTCTGGGCAAGAACGTTTCACAGTACACCAAGTCTGGCTCCGCACCTGTTAAGGCTGCAGCCCGCGGTGAAGCAGGCCTCGGCATCGTGTTCATGCACGACGCAGTAAAGCAGGCAGAAGCAGGCTTCCCAATCGAGGTTGTCGCACCATGTGAAGGCACCGGTTATGAAATCGGCTCCATGTCTCTCATCGATGGTTCGCCAAACCCAGATGCTGCAAAAGTATTCTACGATTGGGTGCTCACTCCAGAAGCACAGAACCTGATGGCTGAAACTGGTTCCTACCAGATCCCATCCAACAAGGGTTCTACTCAGCCAGAAGCAGCTCCTAAGCTCGAAAACGTACGTCTGATCGACTACGATTTTGCTGAATACGGAAGCAGCGACCGCCGCAGAAACCTGCTGGCACGCTGGGACATGGAAGTTGGCGCTGCTGCAAACTGATTGAGATCGGGGCGGGCTGAAGCCTGCCCCGTTTCCCCAAAAAATCTGGTTCTTTCCAAATGACAAATGAAAATCGTCGGCTGGACCTCGCACTCATATGCGGCGTCCTTGGGTTGTTTATATTGCCTTGGTTCCACATTCGCAGCGGCTTTTTTGGCGGCGAGTGGGTTCTGGATTTCCTGAGCAAAGAGCGCTATTGGCCGGGCTTTTTCCAGCTTTTCCTTGGAAAGCTGCAATTACTCCCAGTATTTGTTCTTGTTGGTGCTGCAGGTTATCTGCGCTTGAAGGCTAAGCCGGGTCGCCGTGGCAAAACCATTGCCATAATCGGTGCTCTGGGCTTGTTCTGGATGGTGCTGGAAGGTCTCTCCATCGGCCTGCGCGGCTGGAACTGGAGCGTGCTGGAGGCAATGTTTGGCCAGGTAAATGGTCAGCCTGCGTTCGGTGCCGGTGCGGTTCTTCTTGCTCTCACATTCACCACTTTCATTTCATTTGGTCTTGCTGAAAAGGGCGCTCTCAAAGGCGACGCGATCGTTCTGACTGCCGTCTCCCTTCTGATCCTGCTTGTAGCGACCTTTGTTTTCTATCCAATTCTGTCCATGTTCGCCGGTGCCTTTCAGGATTTCCGCGGCAACTTCTCGACAGATGGTGTGGCCCGTAACATCGTTGATCCGCAGATCTGGTCGCTCGGCTGTCTGGCTGGCAAGTCCTGCGGTATCGCGTGGCGCACACTGTTCCTTGCACTTGCGACAGCTGCTGGTTCTACCCTGCTGGGTCTTGCTTTCGCGCTGATCGTGACACGTACGCAGATGCCATTCCGCAAAGGTCTGCGCATCCTCAGCATTCTGCCAATCATCACCCCTCCTTTCGTGATTGGTCTGTCCCTGACACTGATGCTGGGCCGTACAGGTTTTGTAACTGAAGCTATTGAAACTGCAACCGGACTTGAGCTAGGCCGCTGGATTTACGGTCTACCAGGTATCTGGATTGCGCAGATGCTCAGCTTCACTCCAATCTCCTTCCTCGTTCTGGTTGGCGTTGTTGAAGGCATCAGCCCGTCACTGGAAGAAGCAAGTCAGACCATGCGTTCTGGCCGCTGGAGAACCTTCCGCAAAGTGTCCCTGCCGCTGATGGCACCGGGTCTGGCAAACGCCTTCCTAATCGGCTTCATCGAGTCCATGGCTGACTTCGGTAACCCGATGGTTCTGGGCGGCAACGGCGGTGTGCTCTCAACTGAAATCTTCTTCGCGGTTGTTGGTGCTCAGAGTGATCCATCCCGTGCAGCTGTTCTGGCGATCATCCTGCTTGGCTTCACACTCTCCGCGTTCTTTGCGCAGCGTATGTGGCTTGGTAAGCGTAACTTCGCGACTGTAACCGGTAAGGGCGATGGTGGCCGCTATGCGAAACTGCCAAAGCGTATCTCTATCCCAGTCGGCACAATCGTTGCCCTGTGGAGCCTGTTCACCGTAGCTGTTTACGGCCTGATCCTGTTCGGCGGCTTCGTGAAAGTCTGGGGTCTGGACCACAGCGTGACGCTGGCGCACTACATCACCGCATTCTCCATCTCGTTCGAAAATGGCTTTGCCTTCACCGGTGTTGCGTGGAACAGCTTCTGGACCACAATGTGGATCGCTCTTGCAGCAGCTCCATTGACTGCCGCAGTTGGCATCCTGTCCGCATGGCTCATTGTTCGTCAGGACTTCCCAGGCAAATCCGCCTTTGAATTCGGCCTGATGATGAGTTTCGCAATTCCGGGCACCGTGATTGGTATCAGCTACATCCTCGCGTTCAACCTGCCACCGCTGCAGATGACTGGTACAGCTCTGATCCTGATCTTCTGCTTCGTATTCCGTAACATGCCAGTGGGTGTGCGCGGCGGTGTGGCAGCGATGTCCCAGCTAGATAAGAACCTGGATGAAGCATCCCTGACACTGGGTGCAAACAGTGCCCGCACGCTGAAGAAAGTGATCCTGCCGCTGCTGCGTCCAGCCATTCAGGCGGCACTGGTGTACAGCTTCGTGCGTGCAATCACATCCATCTCTGCGGTCATTTTCCTTGTGAGCGCAAAATACAACATGGCGACGGCCTATGTGGTCGGTCTGGTTGAAAACGGCGAATACGGCGTGGCGATTGCCTACAGCTCCGTCCTCATCTTCGTGATGGTCACCGTCATTCTCATCTTCCAGCTGCTGGTTGGTGAAAGAAAACTCCGTCGTCCAGAAACTACTCAAAAATCTCCTGCTCAGGGTAAACTGAAGGAAGCCGCAGCATGACACATGCAAAATTTGGTCAGGTCCGCTTCGAAAATGTCGGCAAAAACTACGGCGACTTTACTGCAATCCCGGATCTCAATCTGGTTATTGAGCCGGGCCAGCTGGTAACCCTTCTGGGGCCATCCGGATGTGGCAAGACAACAACCCTGCGCATGATTGCAGGGTTGGAGACCCCAACATCTGGTCGCATCATGATTGGGGGGGATGACGTTACCCGTCTTCCACCAAACCAGCGTGACGTTTCCATGGTGTTCCAGTCCTACGCTCTGTTCCCGCACATGACTGTGCTGGAGAACGTGAAGTACGGTCTGGAGTCCAGTGGCTTCAAAGATGCAGAAGAGATGGCTCTGAAAGGGCTGGACCTTGTAGGCCTCCGGGAAAAGGCACCGCGTCTTCCTTCCGAGCTTTCCGGTGGTCAGCAGCAGCGTGTAGCTGTGGCGCGCGCACTCGTTCTGGAGCCGCAGGTTCTGCTACTTGATGAGCCGCTCTCCAACCTGGACGCCCGCCTGCGCCGTCTGGTGCGTACCGAGATCCGGGAGATCCAGCAACGCCTTGATTTCACAGCTGTTTACGTAACTCACGATCAGGAAGAAGCGCTTGCAGTTTCCGACCGTATCGTTGTGATGCGCGACGGTATCATCGAGCAGGATGGCACGCCATACGAGCTCTATGAGAGCCCAGCTTCCGAGTTCATCGCAGACTTTATTGGTGAAGCAAACATTCTCGACTGTGACATCAGCGCTGTAAACGCAGACACCGCGAATGTTGTTGTTGGTGGCAAAGGCTTTGACCTGCGCAGCCGGAACCATAGCGTTGGTAAGGGTAAGCTGGCAGCGCGTGCGAACTCCATCAAGCTGAGCAAAGAAGTGAACGGTGGTCTGACCGGCAAGATCAAGAGCGCGGCTTATCTGGGGGATCACTTCCAGTACGAAGTGCTCAGCGATCTCGGCCAGCTGTTCGTGATTGACAACAACACCGATGAACTGCTCGGCAACGGAACCTCTGTTGGCATCGACTTTGATGCACGTGGTCTTGCACTGATTGGCGGTAAGTAATGTTGACAGATGCCGTTCTAGACCAAGCTGCAGAGCTGGAAAAACGCTTTAATGCAGCCCAGAAAATGGCTGATGAAGCAGCAGCGCTCGCGCTTGAACACTTCGCCAATCGGGATGATCTGAACATCGACACGAAGCGGCATCCTCAGGATGTCGTTTCAGAAGCTGACAAGGCTGTGGAGCAGAAAATCCGCGGTCTGATCGCCGAGCACTTCCCTGAGGATGCCTTGCTCGGTGAGGAGTTCGGCTTCGTGGAAGGGACAACCGGTTACACCTGGGTCATCGATCCAATTGACGGAACTGCTCCTTTTCTCAATGGCTTACCGGGATGGTGCGTGTGCATCGCCGTCACCGACAAAGACGGTGCTGCCATCGGCATCATTGATGTTCCGGTCCTCAAGGAGCGCTTTGCGGCCCTGCGCGGCAAAGGCACCACTCTCAACGGTTCCCCTGTGCGGGTGACCGATCGATTTAACCTGCAGACCGGCATGCTGGGTGTGGGCGCGAATGATCGCGTGGCACCTGCGCAGGTCGGTAAAATGTTCGAAGACCTGATGTCCGCAGGCGTGAGCTACACTCGTTATGGCTCCGGTGCATTAATGTTGGCATGGGTCGCTGCGGGGCGCTTGGTTGGCTACGTTGAGCCGCGCATGTCTGCCTGGGACTGCATGGCTGCATACTGCCTTATCACTGAAGCTGGCGGAAAAATTCTCCCATTTCCGGTCGCTGAAAACCCAAGTGCCCCGTATCCTGTTTTGGGCGCTGCCCCGCAGGTTTTTGATGAGGTTCTGGACCTCACAAATCTAACTCAGTTCGCCTAGTCTCCCGAGTAGTCAATGAGTTAGACCAAACTTACAGGCGCTGTTCACCCAGAGCAGCGCCTGTTTTTTATTGTGGTCAGATAAACAGCAGTACCCCGCCACCACCGATCAGCCCACCGCGGATAAGTGGCGAGAACGGTGCAATCACACCATACGAAATCGCTGAGAGCGCAAGCCCCACTTTCACCGTAGCCAGCAGCGACCAGACTGGTGAACTCACCAGAGTGATCAGTGCCGGATTTGCTATCATTCCCAATGGGATAAGATAGAGTCCAATCCCCAGTGCCATGGCGAACAAGGCCACCTTCAGCCAATTCTCGTTGACCATGCCAGCGGCGATAAACACCGCCCCGCAAACTGGAGGCGTGATGGTGGATAAGAGCGCGAACCAGAACACGAACAGATGTGCCTGAAGCGGTTCCAATCCGATATCAATCAGCGCTGGACCAGCAACGGAAACGCAGATCACATAGGCCGCCGTTGTTGGCACTTCCATGCCTAATACCATGCAGGCCAGAGCTGTCAGCAGCAGCGCAGGCCACAACATGCCGCCGGAGCCGGAGAGGATAAGTGAGGTGATCTTCACCCCAAGTCCCGTTACGCCCAGTGTGCCGATGATGATGGAAGCACAGAGGATAATCGAGGCGATCATCGCCACCTGCTTGCCGGAGTTCATCAGCGCTTGCTCATAGCGCGCACCGATTTTCCGCAGGTCCAGCTTGAAGTTCTTGTCGATCAGCAGAAGCGCCACCGCCACCATGATGGACAGGCACGCCGCATACTGAGGGGTATAACCCAGCACGAACATGGCCCAGAGCAGCACAGTAAACGGCACAAGGAAGAACAGCGACGTGATGATAACCGAGCGCGTGTCCGGCTGATCTTCTGGCGCCAATCCCTTCAGGTCATAGCGCCGGGCAAAGGCATTAATCCCCATCCAGACCGCGAAGAAGTACAGAAACGCTGGCAAAATCGCAGCGGCCATGATGCCGGTGTACGGCACGCCGGTCAGCTCCACCATGACAAACGCCCCTGCTCCCATGAGCGGCGGCATGATTTGTCCCCCTGAGGAGGCCACAGCTTCCACTGCAGCAGCGAGTGCGCGCGGGTAGCCCAGCTTGGTCATGGCAGGCAGCGTAATCGCGCCAGTAGAGGCCACGTTAGCAGACGCAGAGCCGGAGATGGACCCGAACAAAGCCGATGAAATCACTGAAACTTTTGCCGTTCCGCCTTTCAGTTTGCCAGCGGCGGCAGCGGCCACATTCATGAATCCAGCGCCTGCTTCACCGGCATTGAGGAACGCACCGAAGATCACGAAGATCGCGACAACACCAACAGATACTCCCGTCAGCTTGCCCCATAATCCCCCTTCGGCAATGGTCATGGTGCCGAGGAAACTTTCCAGCGGAACGCCAGCGTAGCCAAACTCACCGGGGATATGTTGACCAAACATGCCATAGGCCAGCGCGATCAAAGCCACCAGCGGCAGCGGCCAACCGATGGCACGCCGCGCCATTTCCAGCACCGTGATCAGCAGGCCAAGCGCCAGATAAACCTGAAAGTCATCAATAAGATAGCCATACTGATCACCAAGAGCAGAGTGGTTCCACGCAATCCAGCCAGCGGCAAACACACCGAAGGCTGTGAGCACATAGCCCGTCACCTTCTCAAGGGGATTACGTGCCATCAGGATCAGCGCCCATGGCAGAGCCAAGGCCATATGCAAAGGACGGCTGACCAGGTTGGGAACCAGACCGGAGAAGATCAGACCCAGATGAAACAGCACGGTGGCCAGACCGAGCACCAGCCAGACGGAACGGTGAATTCTATTCAACGAAATAACCTAGAAAGAGAAAGGCCCGAAGTGTACTCCGGGCCTGAATGTTTGATGAAATGAATGCGCTTAGCGCTGTGCGTCAGTAATGGTGTAACCGACTTCATCGTAGAACTTCAGCGCACCCGGATGGATCTTGCCGCTGACGTTGCTCAGCAGATCCTTGTCTACGCCGTTCCACCATGCTGCGCCCTTGCCCATTTTTGCCTTCTGATCCCAGAAGCTCTTGGTCAGCGCGTAGGCGGTATCGTCATCCATCTGCGTTGTTGTGTAAGCCACCACTGGCAGTGAGGTTGTTGTGATATCAGCATCCTGACCAGCATAAGTACCAGCCGGGATCATCAGTTTGGTGCGCTTGGTCTGGGCGATCTGGTCATCAGAAAGCGACAGAACATTCACGCCAGTACCCGCAGCCGCTTCAATCACGTTTGGTGCCGGGTAAGACCCTGCAGTCACGAAGCCATCGATCTGGCCGTTTTTCAGCGCAGGCACAGCGTTGGAAAGTTCCACGTCTGCCAGTTCCACCTGACCTTCAAGGCCAAACAGTTTCAGGTACTTAGCGCCTTCTTTTGCGCCAAAGGAGCCTTTACCGATAAGGATTTTCTTACCCTTCATGTCAGCAAAGCTCTCAATGCCGCTGTCTTCGCCAACCACAAAGTGCATGGTCAGAGACGGGATTGGGAACAGCGCGCGGATTTCACCGAACTTTGGATTGGCGCGTTTTTCAAACATCGCCTTGCCGCCCTTAGCGAGCTTAACCAGCACAGGCGGTGTGGTGAAAACGTAGTTGCCAGGACGAACGGCGGCTTCCATCACGTTCTGAACAGAACCCTGACTTTCTTCAACGGTGACAATGATATCCCCGTTAGAAGCTTCCTTCATCGCTTCGGCAATCTGAACCGCCATCTGGTAATAAGAGGATGAGGTTTTTGCTGACTTATAAGTAACACGGGTTTCTGCCTGAGCACTGAATGAAAACGCGACAAGTGCTGCAGCAGCCACGCAGGAATGTAATAGTTTCATGGATCATCCTCTGGAACGACAAATGCTTAAAATTGCTGAGAGATTTTATCGAGTATATGAGGTCTTTCAAGTAGGGGGATCAGCTTACCATCGCTCTGAGACGGAAATTTTCTCATGAATGCATGACAGAACGAACAGCTTGCGCGATTTTGCGCAGTTTTGCGTTTTTTACGCGAAATCAGCGTTCCTACGTTAAATGACAGGGCAATCATATCAGGAGACCGTTTCGGTCCAAAGTCTCCTGAAACGCATCCTTCGGTAACAGACGAAAATGCTCTCCAGTCATGTCAGCGGATAAAATCCGGTCTGCCCGAAATGTGCGTGGTCCGTTCCTCAGATGGTCAAAGGCGATCACATACCAAACCGGATAGTTGAGCATCAGGTAGTGTGGTTCGATGGTACGTTTGGACACCGCCAGATCTTCACGCTGGTACTTGATGACCAAACTACCCTGATCAATGAACGCCTGATGCAGCGCCTGCACAACATGCTTGGGCGGCGGGTTGATCGTCCGCTGCACATAGGTGGAGGCTGTGGAACCAATCAGAATGCGCGCCTTCAGCCGGTTCACCTTATGCCGCTTTTCCGGCGAGAATGACGCCACCAATTGCCGCCGGACAGACCCCAGGCTCGCCAGAAACATGGGCGAGTCCATCTGCTCGGCCACTGCAATGCTGATCAGCAGGTCGACTGCTTCCGGGTATGCCAGGTTCATCCGGCCAACACCCCAGTTGCGGTCCAGACGAACGCCGCCGCCACGACCGCGATCCGCATCAATAGGCAAGCCCTGCTCCCGCATCAGCTGAAGGTCTCGGGTAATCGTCCGCTCGCTGACGCCATGTTGAAGCGCCAGATCTTTGACCGTGCAAAGCTCCTCTTGCTTCAGCTGAACAGCCAGCAATTCCATCCGTCTCAATCTGCCATTTGAATTTGTGCGCGCCATCGAAAAAATAGGACATTAAATGTCCTATTTGTCAATAAAGTCGAGGCGACCTGAGTACAACACATAGGAAACACAGGATGAAAATTGGTTATTTCACAGTAGGCACCAACGACCGCGACGCCTCTACAAAATTCTATGACTCCCTCTTTGAGCAAGCCGGGCCAAAACGCATTGCCGAAACAGACAGGCTGACCTACTGGCAGAACGAGGAGTTCGCTTTCGCAACCGCTCTGCCCATTGATGGCAAGCCCGCCACAAACGGAAACGGCACCATGGTCGGCTTTGGGGTGGGCTCTGCCGATGAAGTCAAACGGCTCCACAAACTGGCCATTGAACTGGGCGGAAATGACGAAGGCGAGCCAAACCAACGCGGCCCTTACTTCTCCGCTTATGTGAGAGATCTGGACAAAAACAAACTCATCTTCTTCACCGAAGCCTTTAGCTGAATTCAGCTCTCCTAAGCAAGTAAATTCAACAGCTTACCTGCAAAATGACGCCATCCCCTACGGCTTCGCCCTCATCAAGCTGACCCTTGATGGACAGATCACAGAGACCTTCTATGAAGTCTCCGATGGATCAGAGCATCCTGTCGAAGTTTGGGCCTCATCTGACCAAACAGCGACGGTCTAATCAAACCACCGCCTCCATGAGAAAGCAGAGTGCCCGATCATGGAGGCGCATGGCTTCAACGCTATCGCAGCACGCGCTCCACGGCACACCCTGCCGCCAGCACCAGCTCATCCTGCGCGGCAGCCCCGCAAATGGAGATGCTGTGCGATGGCTTTTCCAAATCAACCGGCAGAGCCAGCGATGGCATGTTGAGGAACGCGGTGATCATGGTCAGCCGCAAGGCCAGGGCGTTTGCTTCCTGAAACGCCTCAACGCTTTCCTCCACTTCGGAGATCAGAGGCGGCACATCCGGCACTGTCGGCATCAACAGCAGGTCACCTTTCAACTGCACCTCAATCTCGGACTGAAGCACCGCCCGCTGCCGCCGCAAATACGCCAGCTTCTTCGGCGTCATAGGCAAGGCTCGCTCCAGACGGGCTTTGATCTGCGGATCGATTTTATCCTTGCTGACGTCCACATACTGCGCAATCTGCTCCCGCGCTTCCACGCTCACCAGCGTTCCATGCTCCGCAAACAGCAAATGCGCTTTCAGGA
The DNA here is from genome assembly GCF_000236645.1 of Pseudovibrio sp. FO-BEG1. Lineage (NCBI taxonomy): Bacteria > Pseudomonadati > Pseudomonadota > Alphaproteobacteria > Hyphomicrobiales > Stappiaceae > Pseudovibrio > Pseudovibrio sp. FO-BEG1. The sequence goes on along the minus strand of NC_016642.1, from coordinate 2,374,537 downwards.
TTGGCCGCAGATCTCTCCGCACGATCTGGATGCCCGCCGCCGAGAGCATATCGATGCTGTGCTCAAACATCTCCATGATCTCAGTGGAAATGCCCAGCCCGTCCAGATCCGGCACAACAAGGCGGAACGTACGTTCTTCTGCCGTTGTATCATGAGTGGAATGCTTGCCGCACATCACCGCATCCAGCGCACAGATGCCCTCAACAGTTCGCGCCATGGGGCCGAGCACATCCAGGCTCGCCCCAAGCGGCACAACACCTTCCATGGGATAGCGCCCCATGGTCGCCCGATACCCGCAGATGCCCTGAAAGGCAGCGGGCACACGCGTTGAGCCGGAGGTATCACTGCCAATCGCTAAGTCACAGACACCATTGGAAATCGCCGCCGCACTGCCGGAAGAAGACCCGCCCGGCACCCGCGCACGGTCCAACCCATTGGGCGCATTGCCGTAATGCGGATTGAGGCCGATGCCGGTATAAGCAAACTCAGCCAGATTGGCAGGGCCAATGGGGATGCCACCCGCCTCAATCACCCGCTGCACCACAAGCGCATGCTCATCCTCCACTTCAGTAGAATACGCCACCGATCCGGCCGTCGTCTCCCGCCCTTTCAGTGCGATATTCCCTTTGATCGCAACCAGTTCCCCATCAATTGCGCTCAGCTTCTCACCAGAAGCCCGACGCACCTGCGCGGCCACAACCAGTTCCTCAACCAGTTCCCGGTTCAGCCCAATAAAAACCCCGCGAAGTTCCTCCCCCTCAAGCCTCTCCCAAAGCCCTTCAACATCATCCACCACCATTCCAACACCCCTCCATCAACTCTCACCACGCATACTAAAGCCGAGTTTTTCAACCTGTCAAAGCTGGAAACTAAGAGAGCAACATGCTGGTTTTAAGACACCTCAACGTTCTACGCCCACGAAAAAAGGCCTCTCGTGGTGAGAGGCCTTTTGTGGTTGGGCTTCCATGATATCAGGACGGTGGGACATCAGGGAGGGACGGTAATCTCCCCTATGGATTTACAACCACATAAACTGTTTTGCCGTCTTCGGTGATGGCCTGATAATACGTGCCGCCGCAGTTGTAGTAGCCGTTGTATGGAGTACAGCCTGCGATGTTGTGGCGGCGGTTAACCCGGCGGGATGTGCGGCGCGCTGTCCGGCGAGCGGCGTTTTGTGAGGCCGTCTGGGCATTGGCTTCGCTCACCTTGAAGGAGATTGGTGAGATGGACTTGGTGCCCGGCTGAGACGGTCTTGGGTTATAATCAACTGTGTAACCAACGGAGAGGGCGACTGCTGCGATTGTCAGGGCTTTAACGTTCATTTTTCTTCTTCTTTTTGTTTGGGTGGTCCCGAGAGGCTCTCTGCTCTTTGGGGTTCTCTGCAAAGAACCTCTCGTATGGGACCGTGGGTTTTGATGAAGAGAACGGGTTGCTCAGATTGCCAGTTGGGGCTGCTCTCTTCTGTGATACTCCCGAGCGGAACCAGTCCGGATCCATGTCTGCTTGATCGGTTTGCTTTCCGTCTTCGGGAGAAACTTGATTGTTTTGAGTTTGTTAGCTTGCTTGCTCTTAGTGAGCAGATCCTGCCAGACCAATTCCCATCGCCAGGCCGAGCCATGCTTTGACACGCAGACCGACTGCTTTGATAACGCCGAGGGCTGAGATCACGTGGGATGTAAAACCGCCTGCCATGTCGCCTTTCAGGTCTGTTGTATAGGCTTGCACAATGCATCCGCTGCCAGGAACCAGATACTTCTGGTGTTCGGGGTAAACCAGATCGAGGTGAGCGACGACCTGACCACGTTTTGCGCGTTCTCCCGGTTCCATCAGTCTTCCGGAGGGAGCCATCTGACCGGCGGAGATTGACTTCTGGATCCGTGTGATCCGTGCAGGCAGAACAGTGTGGTACATTGCGATGTTGAAGTTGCTCTCACAAGCGATCTCAGCTGCCATGCCTTCGTAAAGTTCGGTGCGGGACACCTGGGAGAAACCTGCAACCACTCTGGAGCCTTCCTTCTGGGTCCGGTCTGGGATGATCACCATCGCCGGGGCCATCGCGGCCTGAGCTGCTCGTGCTCCAACATGCAAGGTAACTTGCTCAACCACACCATCTACCAGACTGTAAACTCGTGTCTTTTTCAGTTCGATTTCGGCCTGCTCAAGAGTAGCTTTTGCGCTTGCCAGCTGGGATGGAAGAGTGGAGTACGCCTGCACTTTTGCCGCTTCCAGTTTTGCCTTTGCTGCTTTCACATCAGCCACGCTGGTATCTCGCTGAGAGATGGCACGTTCCAATCGGGCACGCTGGAAGGCTGCGGAGTTTTTCATCTTAAGCTCTTCGTGATCAGCCAGTGTCATTTCAGCCTGATTGAGGCCAGTCTTGGCGGCATCCAAGGCTGCATCTGCTGTTTCCACTTCCAGATGCGCTGCTTTGATGGCGCTTCTGATTTCGTCAATCTTGCGGTTTGCATGATCAACCTTGGCCTGCTCCATCGCACTTTCCGTGCTGAACAGAGGGTCGCCAACTTTGACGCGGTCACCACCTGTCACGAAGACTTCAGTGACTGTTCCGCCGTTTTCAGCAACAACCGGAACCGTTTTGAAGGGCACGATGCCTGTGAACGACTTTGGGTAGTAGTAGAACACCGCAAAGAAGACGGCGAGAGCCATGAACACCCACAAAACCAAGGCATAGTGCACGTTGTACAGGGTAACCGGGATCCCCTTCCAGCGCAGGTACCAGACCCGCAGGACGAAGGGAAAAGAAGTAACAAGAAGCTCAATCATTTTTCCGCCTCCTGCATCTTCGGGTTCCACCACAGCATGAAATCACGTGCGATTGCTGTGAGGATCAGCGCAGTTGGAAGCAGAATGCTGAAGTGAGACAAGGCTGGCATCACTTCATAAGCAAGGGCCACGGTCAGCATCACCGGCACAGTAGTGCGAAGCGGTGTTCCCTTTGCTTTGTGTTCCGCATAGCGGTCAAAGCGGGAGTAAAGATGCACGACCAAAAGAAAGGCCAGAAAGAAAACAACAATGCTGACAATGGAGTAACTGTCAGACTGTCCTGGTGGAACCCACCAGCGTGGTTCACCGCCTGCCGCTGAGGCTTTGGTGGTGAATGCGCCCATTACAATGACGCTTGAAAGGATGATCGACTTCACGGTGAATGTCCTTTGCTTCGTTTAGAAAGCTACCGTCCTAGGCAGCACCGTTTGTTGATGTTCGTAAATTAACGTATGAGCAAAGGACGTTCTTTAGAGTTCTGGTCATCGGTTTTTGATTTCTGGACATTTGAGAGGCTAATCAACGCAAAGAACGTTGAGGCGCCCCTCTCAAACAGAGTGGAAGTCGCCATGACACGCATCAGCGCCTATCGATTGCGCCATGCAGCTCAGGTTTATGGGCAAGAACCCGCCGCCGCTTTGGGCTTTGATAAAATCCTCGAAGCTGTCGGCGTAGCACCCAACGTTTTGACGGATGCCAATGGACGGGTCGATCTGCAGCGCGAAGCTGCGGCACTGGAAACAGCCTGCGATGCCTTGCAAGACCCAACCTTCGCCGCCCGCGCTGGTCTGGCCTCTCCGGGGGCAAAGACATTATTGGCGTATCTGGCGCAGGCTAGTGACAATGTGGGGCAAGTGTTTCGGTTCGCACAGCGCTTCTATGCGCTGGAAGATCCTGACCTGAGTTTTGAGCTGGATGGCGATGAACATCACCCGACCATATGCCTGAAGAGCGATATCATCGGCGCTCATCAGTTTCCAAGGCACCGAGAGTTTCTGGTGTTTGGCCTGCTCAAACGCACGGAACAGATTGCCGGTCCCGGTTTTGGGCAAATGTCTGTGCTGCTGGAGTGTGATGACACCGATCACTGCGCAACACTGGCAGAATTGGCCGGATGCGAAGTCTCTTCAGCACAAAAGGCCAGCGGAATACAGCTGCCAGAGGGTGGTTTCGATTTTCCGATAGCCACTTCAGATGCCGCTTTGCGCGATCACCTTCTCAAACATGGCGAGGAACGGCTCAGCCAGATGCCGAAAAGCCGGACCGGTATGTCTGCCAAAGTGATCGAGCTCGTCCGCTCTCGGTTGCCCGGCAACTTGCCAAGTGGGGATGAGGTGGCCGAAGAACTGTGCATGACCCGCCGCACACTGACACGCAAGCTTTCCGAGGAAGGCACCAACTTCAAGTCACTGGTTGAAACAGCACGCTGCGATCTGGCCAAGCGCCTGCTGCTTGGAACCGACAGCATCGCTCAAGTCGCCTTCCTCCTCGACTTCGCCGATCAAGCCGCCTTCTCCGTCGCCTTCAAACGCTGGACCGGCGCAACCCCCGCGGTGTTTCGGAAGTCCAAACTTTAGGTGTCAACTTGAAATCGCTACGCACGAAAAAAGGCCTCTCGTGGTGAGAGGCCTTTCTTTGTTCGCTAGGGAAACGCAGCGGGGTTTAGTCGTAGAGGACGGCTGCGATTTCTGGGGAGTCCATGTTGGAGGCGTCGTAGTAGTAGAAGCCGGTGTCGATGTTGGCTGGGACTTTTTCGCCTTTGGAGGCCATGTAGGCTGCCTTGACGGTCTCATAGCCGATGCCAACCGGGTTCTGGGTGATGGCGCCTGCCATCAGGCCGCTGCGGACGGCGTCTTTCTGGGCGCGGCCAGAATCGTAACCGATGATCACAACGTCTTTGCTGCCCATTTCACGCACGCCGTTGGCCACACCGATCGCAGAGCCTTCGTTGGTGCCGAAGATGCCTTTGATGTCCGGGTTTGCGGTCAGGATCGCTTTGGTCAGCTCGGTGGACTTCAGCTGGTCACCGCCACCGTACTGTACGGTCACAACTTCAATTTCCGGATAGTTCTTCATCTGATTGAGAAAGCCATCACGGCGGTCGATGCCGGTGCGGCTGGTCTGGTCGTGTGCGACCACGGCCACTTTACCGCTCTTGCCGATCAGCTCTGCCATTTTGTCTGCGGCCAGGCTTGCGGCTGCCACGTTGTCAGTTGCAGCCAATGCCAGCGGGATTTCGCTGTCGACACCGCTGTCAAATGCAATGATCGGAATGCCAGAGGATTGTGCCTGACGCAGCAGCGGAATAGCGGCCTGACTGTCCAGTGCGGCAAAGCCGATAGCTGCCGGGTTCTTGGCCAGTGCTGCGGCCAGCATGTCGATCTGTCGATCCACCATGGCTTCGCTGTCCGGGCCTTCAAAGGTGATTTCAACGTTCAGCTCAGCGGCTGCGTTGTCAGCGCCTGCTTTCACAGCCTGCCAGAACTGGTGCTGGAAGCCCTTGGAGATCAGCGGGATGTAGACCTTATCCGCTGCCAGTGAAAGCGAGCTTGTTGCAAGCAATGTTGCTGAGGCCAATGCGCCAATCAGAGTACGTCTTGTAAACATATGTATTTCCTCCCGATAAAAATATGCAGCTGGGGCAAAGGTGCCCCAACCAATCTTATGCATGAGCTTTTTTCTTGCGGGCCATGTCCGCATAGACGGCCAGAATAATGATGCCGCCCGTTACAACCGTCTGCCATTCCTGAGCAACGGAAAGCACGCGCAGATCGTTGGTCAGCACGGCCATGATCAGAGCTCCGATCAATGTGCCCATGATGGTGCCGCGTCCTCCGGCAAGAGACGTTCCGCCAATCACCACAGCTGCAATGGCTTCCAGCTCGTAACCGAGACCGAGCGCAGGCTGTGCAGAGTTGAGGCGGGATGCGATGAGAATGCCAGCGATGCCGCAGATCCCACCTGCGAGCGCGTAGATTCCCATCTTCCAGGCATCCGTGTTGACGCCGGACAGGCGCACGGATTCCTCGTTAGACCCAAGTGCGAAGGTGTAGCGGCCCAGTACAGTTCGTCCCAGAATGTAAGAGGCTGCAATCGCAACAAGGAACAGGATCAGCACACCATTGGGGATCTGAAGACCCGGAATGATGGCGCCAATGACGGACCCACGGGAAATGAGGTCAAACCCCGGAGTGTCATTGAAGTAGATTGGGCGTGTGCCGGAAATGACGAGGGACAGGCCCTTCAGGATCAGCATCATGCCAAGCGTTGCAATGAACGGTGGCACCTTCATCTTGGCAACGAATGTGCCGGAACACAGGCCGCAGAAAGCACCGGTGGCAATGGCAGCTGCCACACCCAGCGGCAGCGGCATGCCCCAATAGGTGAGCACCACACCGGCAATCACGGCGCAGAAGGTCATCATGGTGCCGATGGACAGATCAATACCGCCGGTGATGATGATGAGCGTTGCGGCAATGGCCAGAACACCGTTGACCGAGGTCGCCTGTAAAATGGCGATCATGTTGGACATCTGCATGAAGTTTGGCGAGGCCAGACCAAAGCCGATAAGCAGGACAATCAGGCTGGCGAAGGCGAGCAGCTTCTGGTGTGCGCCCGAGCTCACAAAACGACCGATCAGGTTCTTTTGCGGAGTTAAGGTGGTGTCTGTCATTGTACTTCACTCACAATTTGCGCTGCCGGGTCGCGTTGTGTTGCGAGGCGCATAATGTCTTCCTGGGTTGTTGAGCTGCCGCCGGGCAAAATGCCGGTTAAGCGACCTTCGCACATCACCGCGATGCGATGGCTGAGGCGCATCACTTCCGGCAGTTCGGAGGAGATGACGATGATCGCGCAGCCCTGCTCTGCCAGTGAGTTCAACAACTTGTAGATTTCGGATTTTGCTCCCACGTCGATGCCGCGTGTGGGTTCATCGAAGATGAGAATGTCGCAATCACGCAGCAGCCACTTGGCGATGACCACCTTTTGCTGGTTGCCACCGGAGAGGAACTGGAGCTCCTGCTTGTCGGAGGGCGTTCTGATTTCCAGCTGCTTGATGTACTTGGCGGCGGCCTCTGCCATGCCAGCCTCATTCATCACACCAAAGCGATTACAGAACTGGTCCATGCTGGCCATAGCCACGTTGGCCCGCACATCCATGCCGGTGGCTAGCCCGAAGTGTTTGCGATCCTCCGACAGATAACCAATGCCAACCTGCACCGCATCAGACGGGCTGTTGATCTTACAGGGATGACCATCCACCCGGATCTCGCCGGAATCCAGCGGATCAGCGCCGAAGATTGCGCGAGCGACTTCCGTGCGACCAGCGCCCATCAGGCCTGCAAAGCCGAGGATTTCGCCCTTTTTCAGCGAGAAACTGACATCGCGGATCTCCGTGCCGCGGTTCAGCCCCTTCACTTCCAACGCAACGTCTGCGGCAGAAAGGTCTGGCACCACAACGGCTTCGTCCTTCACTTCGCGACCAACCATCATGGAGATGATCTCGTTGACCGGTGTGTCAGCAGCTGGAACAGTGCCCACATACTCGCCATCGCGCATAACAGTGACGCGGTCGGAGATCTGCTGGAGCTCGTCCATTTTGTGGCTGATGTAGATGATGCCCACGCCTTCCGCTTTCAGGCGGCGGATGATGGTGAACAGCTCGGCGATTTCCTTGTCGTTGAGCGCGGCTGTTGGCTCATCCATGATCAACACTTGTGAGCGGTAGGACAGCGCTTTGGCAATCTCCACCATCTGCTGCTTGGCGATGGTCAGGTTGCCGACAAGCACATCAGGACGCAGGTCCAGCGCCATGCTCTTGAAGATCTCAGCGGTCTTCTGGTTGAGGGCGGCCTCATCAAGACGTCCAAATCGCAGGCGCGGCTCACGACCAATGAAGATGTTCTGTGCCGCCGTCAGATCATTCATCAGACTCAGTTCCTGATGGATGATGCCTATTCCGAGTTCCTGCGCTTCACGCGGCCCTTTTGGGTCAGCCGCTTTTCCGTTGATTTCGATGCTGCCGCCGTCACGGGTGTAAACACCGGAAAGCACTTTCATCAAGGTGGATTTGCCTGCTCCGTTCTCTCCCATCAGGGCGTGAACTTCACCGGCACGCAGATCAAACTGCACATTTTTAAGGGCGTGCACACCCGGAAACGTCTTCTCAATACCCGTCATCCTGACGATGGTATTCATTTATTTTCTCCCCCCAGAGCTGGCATGCACACCTCAGTGGGAACGCACAGATCCCAACTGTTGCTGCGGTATGCAGATCAGCAAAATGATATGGCCGAGACATCCGGTTGTTACCTGACTGATGACACGGCCCCTCCCCGAGCCACGCCTCAATCACCGCCGTCTCATGTCACGCGCAGTCCCATCCGAAACCGGATCCACTTGCAGAGCTGCGCTTTAGCCCTGGATCACGCCCTTTTTGATGATGACGTTTCCATATTTTCGCGTGGTGCCTGTTACCACCACGCAGTACGCCTTCTTCGCCTTCTCATAGAAAGCAAAACGCTCGACAAAGGTGATTTGCGCACCTGCTGGCAAAGCGTTCTGATAGTCGTCGACCAGTCCATCCGGCAGCTGATCGCCTTCTACAGCGGCCATCATCATGACGTTCTCCGGGTCGTATTGATCCAACTCCCAGAGAGGCATGATGGCTTGCAGAAGGTCGGTTGCTTCGCACCCATCAGCGCGCAGCACCTTGTCGCAAACGGAATAGGCCGGGAAATGCGCATCGCTGAGTACCAGCTCATCTCCATGCCCCATCTCGTGCAGGATCTTTAAAAGTTCCGGGAAAATGATCGGGTTGATCCCTTTAAGCACTTGAGCCCCCACTCACAACACGCCCGGCAAAGCCGGACTGACAAAGCAAACTTTCTGACGACTGACAGGGTTGAAGAAAGCTCAGAAGTCCGCCGCAAATAAATGTACTATGAAGAAGCAGAGAGACCTTCTGCCCCCTGATTCCGGTGTTTGGCTGATGCTGTAGTGTTCCGGTATTCCCTTCGGGAGACAGCCCCCTGAATCTCTCGGAAAATGCAGCGCCGAACCATTGCTAATTCGTGTTAGCAGGTTAGCAAAGCTTTCCGTTTAATCAAGAGCATTTTTTCATTTTGCGGAATTTGAGCGCATTTTAGAAAAGCGCCCTAACGTCAGATTTACCCGAATTTTTGATTGGTCCAAAACCAGTAAGATTGGTTTCAGAGGCCCGCTTTATACTGTGCAAAGACATGCAGATCTGCGCTCTTTCTGGTCGCTTGAATGGACCGGAGGCAGATGCAAAATGGTGCTTTGAGAACGAAAACAGATGGCAAAAGCGTATTGGGTTTCCCGCATCAACATCAAGGATCCAGAGACCTACCGGTTCTACACCGAGGCTGCCCCAAGCATACTGCGCAAGTATGGCGGCACCATTCTGGCCCGCGGTGAAAAGGCCGAGCAGATGGAAGGCGAAAAACACCACCGCCACGTGATTGCCGAGTTCGAAAGCATGGACGCCGCCATGACCTGCTACAACTCCCCCGAATACAGAGTCGCCAGAGATTTCCGGCGCGGGATTGCCGATGTGGAGACGGTAATTGTGGAAGGGCTGGATTAATTTGCTGCTGAGCTCAGACACAAAAACGGGCTGCCTTGCGGCTCGCCCGTTGGTGGTTTGCTGCTTGCTGACGGCTTGGACTAGCCGAACTTGGGAGCCTTGAAGGCGGATTCGGTGAGGTGTTCCAGCAACAAACCGGATTGCTTGACGGCTTCCTCTTCATTGCCCATGGCAACGGAGCGCATGATGGCCTCGTGGAAGCGGGAGCACAGCAGGTTGTCGGATTTGTCTTTGTTGGCAAACCAGAACCGGCGCGACTGGCTTTGCACGCGGGCAAGGGAATGGTGGAAGTATGGGTTGTTGGTGGCTTCCGTCACGATGCGGTGAATATCCTGCAGGTTCGAAAGCAACGACTTCTCATCCTCATCCTTCGCGCTCTGCACGATCAGTGATCCAAGCGCCAGCATTTCGCGGCGCTGGTCGGTTGAGGCGCGCATAGCCGCAAATCTCAGGCAGATTGGCTCGATCTGCTTGCGCACTTCCAGCAGCTGCAACTGCTGTTCTGCGGTGATGGAGAGGAACTGCACGCCTTTGCGCGGATGAATGGCCAACATCTCATCCTGCTCCAGCGCCTGCAGCGCTTCACGGACGGGCGTTCTGCCCAGATCCAGCAGGGAGGCGAGTTTGTTTTCAGAGTACAGAGCTGAAACATCAAGCTCGTTGAAAAACAGTTTCCGCTCAATTTCCGTGCGAGCAAGCTCCGCCTGCGTTTTCTCGTGAGGCACGGTTACCCCCTGTTTTAAAAGCGTTATTTCTGCGTCAGTTGTATCACAGTGTAGCACAGTGCATTCCCGATTTGCCAGCAATCTCTTATTTTCTTTTCCTGCTATGTCAGTGAAACAGGCCTTTATCGGCCCTTTGGCAATCTCCTGACATGTCAGCCCTGGACGCCTCTTACATACCGTAATCTATCAGCTGCCAGCATTGTGTCATTCTGTCACGCGAAAACTACATAGAATTCCGGCAGTTGCTGCGCTTTGCAGATTTGAGACAAACTGAAAAAGCCAAAGTAATGAGCGCTTTATCGCATTTTGATAGTCTAAAACTGGCATGATTTCACTGGCATGTCAGGCGGATTCAATTGCCATATCAGCGCCGTATATTTGGCAAAAATCGTCGATTTCTAAGGGTTATTACCATTGCCACAGCCTCCTCATTTTGCTTTTAAGGTTGCTAATATGTCAGATTTGAGGATATGTTTACCCAAACGGTCCTCATGGACTCAGAACTAAAGCAAACAGCCATAAACCGTGGCATACAAGGTAAGCACCCATGAAAAACTGGAAAGAGACTGCCCTAGCAGAAACCGCATCTCCTGTTCTTGCTGAAGCAGATGTTGTTGTTTGTGGTGGCGGACCATCTGGTGTTGCAGCGGCTGTTATGAGTGCACGCAACGGCTTGAAAACTATCCTCATCGAGAAAAACGGGTTTTGTGGAGGCGGAGCGGTCGCTGGCCTCTCAGGTACCATCTGCGGTCTGTTCCTCACCCAGGACGACATCGAAAACAAAGACGCCAAGCAAATCGTTTTCGGTTTCGCAGAAGAGTTTCGTGCTCGCCTGCAGGCAAAAGGCGGTGCAACGCCTCCACAAATCTACGGCAATACCCACGTGGTGACCTTTGATCCGCTGATCTGGCGGGAAGCGGCCGATGACCTTCTTGAAGAATCCGGCGTTCAGTGCCTCTACCACACCTACATGACCGAAGTGGTTCGTGATGGAGACGAGATCACCGCGATCCGTGTGGAATCCAAAGCAGGCAGCACCTTCCTCAAAGCAAAAGCATTCATTGATACGTCAGGAGATGCGGCTCTCGTGACGAAAGCGGGGTGTGCGTACAGCTTCGGCGATAATGGTGCCATCCAGAACCCAACCATGATCTTCCGTCTGTCAGACGTGGTGGAAAGCGATTTCTACGATTACTTCGGCCAGAACACCATCTGCCCACCTGACATGATGGATAAGCTGAAAACTGCTTATGAAAGCAGAGAGTACGACACACCTCGCAACAAGGTCTGGGTGTTCCCGACCCCGCAGAAGGGCGTATTCCTGATGAACTGCACCCGTCTGGCAGGTCAGGACAACCGCATGCTGAACGTGGTGGACCCTGCTGACTTCACATACGCGGAAGTCTATGGCCGTCGTCAGGCCCGCGAATATCACCGCTTCTTCAAGGACAAGATCAAAGGCTTCGAAGAATCCCAGCTGATTGACATGCCACCGGAAGTGGGTATTCGCCAGACACGGACCATCAGCGGCGAAAACACTCTGACCAACGACCATGTTGCGAACTGTGACAAGCCAGAGGATGGCGTGGTCCGATCCTCCTGGCCGATTGAAATGCACGCCGGTGAAAAGAGCAAACTGCACTGGCTGATGGAAGATTACTACGAGGTTCCATACGGCACGCTGGTGCCGAAGGAGCTGGACAACGTGATTGTCGCGGGACGGTGCCTGAGTGCTGAACATGAAGCCCTCGCTTCTGCCCGCGTTACTGCCCAGTGCTTTGAGCTGGGCCATGCGGCGGCTGTGGCGACAAAACAGAAAATCGAAAAAGCGATCAATTACAGAGACGTAGACACAAAAGAGTTGCGCGAGGCGATGCGTGCGGCTGGCAGTGCTCTGTAACAAGTCGGGCAATAAGGAAGGTGCCTCAAGGCACTCTGGGAGTTAAAAATGGAAGACTGCAGAATTAGCCGTGTCGAGCTTTATGCTTTGGCTGATGAGAATGCGCCCCCTATTCCCTGGGCGGATAATCAGGAACCTCTGCTGTACACCAACAACATTGTACGCCTGTTCACCGAGGACGGAACCGAGGGTCTGGGCGCAACTATGAGCTACACAGAGAACTTCTTTGATCGGTGCATCATTGAATCTCTGCGCACAATCGTTCCGGGTCTCATCGGCAAAAATCCGCTGATGACTCAGGAGCTCAACAACTGGCTTGGAGCACGCTGCACCTGGGGTGGACTGCCAGCGAAGTCTCCAATCGACATTGCAGCATGGGACATTAAAGGCAAGAAAGCCGGAATGCCGCTTTACATGCTGCTTGGCGGCGCGCGGACCAAAATCAAGTCCTACGCCTCCACACCAATGTTCGACACTGTAGAGGAATACTTCCCTTACATTGACGACTGCATTGAACACGGCTTCACAGCAATCAAACTGCACTGCTACTGCGTCTACGACAAAGACGTGGCACTGGTGGAAGCTGTTGAAGCTAAATACGGCACATCCGGCATCCGTTTCATGCTGGATACCGCGGGCTTCTATACACCTGAACAAGCCATGAAAATGGCCAAGTGGATGGAACGCCACAACTGGGAATGGCTAGAAGCGCCAGTTTCCGACTACGACTTCAAGACCTATCAGCGCCTCGTCGCCAATACGGATCTTGAAATTTCCAGCCATGGCAACTGCCTGCTGACACTGCAGGAAGTTACGCACGCACTGAGCACTGGGATGTGGTCAGACGTGCGTCAGGACGCAACTGTTTGCGGCGGCATTACTCAACTGAACAAATGCTTCGCGATCGCGGCCGGCCACAGCAAGAATCTGGAAATCCAGAGCATGGGGTACACCCTTACGCAGGCTGCCAACCTGCATGTCGCTCTGGCTCACGACAACTGCAACTTCTTCGAGCAGTTCTACCCTTACGAGGCGTTTGAACTGGCGAGCAAGACCCAAATCCGCACAGACAAAGAGGGATATGTGCACGCGCCGGCGGGCAACGGGCTCGGCGTGGAAATGGATTGGGACGCAGTGAAAGAAGCAAGCTTTGCTTCTTACGTCTTCGAATAATAAATGGGGGCATCCATGGCTAAACTACAACTGGATAAGACGAACTTCTTCGTCGGCGGCATTGCGGTTCTTCTGCCGACAATGGGCATTCTGGCAGCAGATATTGCTGCACCGGGTTCGGGTAAAGCATTCATCTCTTCTCTGAAGAGCTATCTGACCAATGAATTTGGCGCGTTCTACATGTGGGCAGCGATCCTGTCGCTGATCTTCTGTCTGGCCGTCTCATTCAGCAAATACGGCAACATCGTCCTTGGTGAGGCGGATGAAAAGCCGGAATACAGCACAATTTCATGGGTCGCCATGATCTTCAGTGCGGGCATTGGCGCCGGCATCCTCTGGGGTGGTGCCAGTGAGTGGATCTATTACATGTCCACACCACCGCTTGGCCTTGAGCCAGGCACCGAGCTGGCAAAGGAATGGGCCATCACAACCGGCATGTTCCACTGGGGTCCAAGTGCCTGGGCGTTGTACTCTGTCTGCTCCATCACCATCGGTTACTACTACTACGTTCGCAAAGACCCTGTTCTGAAGGTTTCAGAATCCTGTAAGGGTGTTCTGGGTACACGCGCTAAAGGCCCACTGGGCAACGTGGTCGACATCTTCATCATGATCGGTCTGGTGACTGCAAGTGCGACCAGCCTTGGTCTGGGTACACCTGTTGTTGCTGCCGGCATCTCCAAAGTACTGGGTCTGGAACACGGCACCGCAATGAACCTTGCTGCACTGGCAATCGTTGTTGGCCTGTTCACCATCAGCTCCGCACTGGGCCTGAAAAAAGGCATGGCGAAGCTTTCCAACTTCAACATCTTCCTGGCGATTGGTCTTCTGGTGTTCGTGCTGTTCTTCGGCGGCTACTTCCTGACCACCATCAAGTCCTTCACCACTTCAGTTGGTTCACTGGTCACTAACTTTGTTCGTCTGAGCACCTATATGGAGCCATACGCAGAGAACTCCACCTTTGTGTCTGACTGGACAATCTTCTACTGGGCATGGTGGGTTTCCTACGGTCCGTTCCAGGGTCTCTTCTTCGCGAAGATCTCCCGTGGCCGTACAATCCGCGAAATGGTTCTGGGCACCCTGCTGTTCGGTTCCCTCGGCACCGCAGTGTTCTTCGCAATCTTCGGCAACTACGGTATCGGTCTTCTGGACGCAGGCATCTTTGATGCACCAGCAGCGCTGGCTTCCGGCCAGACTTCCTTCACCGTGATCATCGACATGTTTGCGAACCTGCCACTGGGCACCCTGTTCATCATCGGCCTCTGCGTTTCCGCAGTCGTCTTCATGGCAACCACCTTTGATGCGGCATCCTTCTCTCTTGCAGCGATGACCACCAAAGAACTGCCAGATGGTGCAGACCCAGCCCTGTGGAACCGCCTTGTATGGGCACTGTTCCTCGGCATCATTCCAATCGTGATCAACCTGATTGGTGGTGACCTTGGTACCATCCAGATCTCTACCGTGGTTGGTGGATTGTTGATGGTCGTCATCCTTGGCATCGTGGCTCTTTCCTTCATCAAGGAACTGAAGAGCGACATTGCCAACGGCGTCGAACTTCCAATGCGCAAAAAATAAAAAGCACACGAGGGCGCCAGTTACAAAACTGGCGCCTTTCTTACAGGAGCTACAAAAATGTCACTGGCACTCAATCCTGCTGTTGCGCCCATCAAATCCATCGAATTCATTCCGGTCAATTATCAGGCCAGCAACTGGAGCCAGAACACGGTTGTCGTCAAAGTAACCGACGAAAACGGTGTCTACGGCCTTGGCGAAGCTGACGGATCCCCTGACGCGATCCTCGCCTACGCCAACATCGAAACAGAACACAAATGGCTGACCAACATCACTGAAAAAGCGATTGGTCGCCTGCCTATCGAAATCAACGCCATTTGGGATGCCATGTATGACGCCACGCAGTGGCAGGGCATGCGCGGTCTGGGCATGTTCGCCCTGTCCGGCATCGACATGGCCCTTTACGACCTTGCGGGCAAACAACTCGGCATCCCGGCGTACCAACTGCTCGGCGGCACCAACAAGGACAAGATCCATCCATACCTGACGCTCTATCCAGCCATTCCGGTGGATGCGTCTCTGGACGTGGCCATCAAAGGTTACGCGCCGCTGCTGGAGAAAGCCAAAGCCCACAACATCCGCGCGGTGAAAGTCTGTGTGCCGATCAAAGCAGACTGGAGCACCAAGGAAGTCGCCTATTACCTGCGCGAGCTGCGTGGCATCTTGGGTCACGACACCGATATGATGGTGGACTATCTCTACCGTTTCACCGACTGGTACGAAGTGGCACGCCTGCTCAACTCCATTGAGGATCTGGAGCTGTACTTCGCAGAGGCGACGCTGCAGCACGACGATCTCAGCGGTCACGCCAAGCTGGTAGAAAACACCCGCTCCCGCATTTGCGGCGCAGAGATGAGCACCACCCGCTTTGAAGCCGAAGAGTGGATCACCAAAGGCAAGGTACACCTGCTGCAGTCAGACTATAACCGCTGCGGCGGCCTGACAGAGCTGCGCCGAATTACCGAGATGGCAACCGCCAACAATGTCCAGGTGATGCCGCATAACTGGAAGACCGGCATCACATCCGCTGCCGCGATCCATTACCAGTTCGCAGTGGGCAATGCGCCATACTTTGAGTACGTGCATCCTGAGTTCTCTGATGGAGAGCTGCGTAAGTATCTTGTCACTCCGGAAGCCGAACTGGTGGACGGCGGTTTTGCCAAACCAACTGCTCCGGGTCTCGGCATTGATCTGAACCAGGAGTTCATGGCGAGCCTCTGATGCATTTCCCCGGCTCGCACCCCTAGACGGGCCGGAGATTCGCACAGCAAACAGGCAAACCCCTCTCCGCCCCGCCTCCATCTGCACTTTTTCGGGTTCGCGTACTCACAAAGTGCCCTTAGGGGCGGAGAATCCTTTCTGAGCCATTCAGGAAAGAAATTTCCCCTGGGTAGCAAATTACCCTGCCCACAACTCACCCTGGTCAAGCCCAATTGACCGGGGTGTTTTGTTAGCTGGCTTCAGCAACGCAAGTTACCTTAAGGTCATTTTGCCGGATTAGCTCCGTTAATGTGCCGACTTACCCCGTCAACCCCACTCAGATCCACCGGTGGCCCTGTGAATTTCTATCGATTTTACGTAGTTCCGGAAAATCTAAAGTTGCAGAATCACTAAATAAAATTAAGTATTAAATATCTATTTATTAGAATAGACCGCAAGAAAAACATACTACAATTATTTGATCAACTGGTCAGTTTTTAGAATTTTTTATCAGACGGCAAAGTGTTTTTATCTAATTATATTAGGTTATTGAATTGAAATTACGGAAAAAATCAAATGTTTTAAGCATGAAATAATATATCACGTATTCTATTTGCACACCTGAAACTCGTCAAGGTTTCAACTATTGATTGTGTTGATATTACTTTCATCTGTGAATCCGACAAAAATCTATATTGCCTTCGAGTGCACGTTTCATACGTTTAAATGGTTTACTACTGTTATTACTCTAGGGGAGATAATATGTTTAGAGATTACCATGGTGAGGAAGCCAGAGTTATTGAAGGTGGCGATGCGCCTTACAGCACATCAACACCTTACTCCATTTCATCGGGAGATACCTTTGAAGGAACTTTGAGTTTCTCCGGCGATAAAGACGCAATCAAACTCGAGGTGCAGGCAGGGGTAACCTACACCATTTCTATGGATGGTATCGGAAGTGGGGGCGTTTCCGACACATATCTGTACCTTTACGATTCCAACGCAAACGAAATTGCTAAAGATGATGACGGTGGCAGCGGACGTAACTCCGAAATCACTTTCACCGCAACAACCACCGGCACCTACTACATCGGCGCAGCTTCCTATAACGACCGTTACAGCGGCGACTACAGAATCTCTGTTGATGCAGATGGCGGCCCAACCGATCCACCAACCGATCCGAACGCATTCACCAACGATCAGATTGCAGCTCAGCTGACAGATGGATACTGGAACAGCACAGGCCGTGGTCGTCGCGCATTTGACGTGAGCCCAGGCGAGTCCCTTACCGTGAACCTCAACGGTCTGAACTCTTCCGGTCGTGAGCTTGCAACCAAAGCTCTCGAAGCCTGGACAATGGTCACTGGCATTGAGTTCCGCACTGTCAGCTCTGGTGCTCAGATCACATTTGACGACAACGACAGCGGCGCTTACGCAAACTCGACCACTCGCGGCAGCACCATCCTTTCGTCAACCGTAAACGTCAGCACCGATTGGGTTGCCCGTTATGGCACTGATCTGGATGGTTATGCGTTCCAGACCTATGTGCATGAAATCGGCCATGCCCTCGGCCTTGGTCACGCTGGCAACTACAATGGTGCAGCCACCTATGGTGTAGACAACCACTACTCCAACGACTCCTGGCAAGCGACAATCATGTCCTACTTCGATCAGGTGGAGAACACTAACGTGGACGCAAGCCGCGCCTATGTGGTGACTCCGATGATCGCAGACATTCTTGCCATGCAGGACCTGTACGGCACAGCAACCGATCTGCGCACTGGTTCCACCGTTTACGGTGAAAACTCCACCGCAGGCGGTTACTACGATGACATCGCCGACCTGAACCCGGCAACGTTCACCATCATGGACAATGGCGGCAACGACAGCATAAACTTCAGCTCCGTTCGTGCTGACCAGAAGATCTCTTTGGTCGCAGAGACTTACTCTGACGTGAATGGTCTGACCGGTAACATGACCATCATGCGCGACACCGTGATCGAGAATGCTTATTCTGGTTCAGGTAACGATGAGCTGATCGGTAACGATGCTGACAACGGCCTTTATGCCAATGCTGGTAACGACACCCTCGAAGGCGGTCTCGGTGACGACACCCTCTCCGGCGGTTCCGGCAGCGACACCTTCGTGTTCAACATCAACTGCGGTGCAGACACGATCATCGACTTCTCCAATGGCCTTGATTTCATGAAGTTTGAAAGCGGTGCAGACAGCTTTGCAGACCTCTCCATTCAGGACACTGGTGCAGACACAGTGATCAACTATGACGGTGGCTCCATCACCCTTTCCGGTGTTGATTCCAGCGTCATCAACGCAGACGATTTCGTCTTCGTGTAAGCTCCCAAAAAACGTGCAACCTGCCCTTATGGCAGGTTGCATAATTATTTAATTAAATCATAAGTTTGCGGTGTTCGCCTCAATTTGAATGGATGAAAAAATTTTAGTGTCTTTGCCCTTTCAAATAGTGTGCGATTTACATACTATAGGCACCTCAAATTTTATTGGGGCATAACCACGAGTTTTGCAGCATCTAGGCCTCTGACCAACCATGTCAGAATATGCTGCGCACTTGAGTTGGGGTCAGGTGGTTTCGGGAGTATCCATGAGTACAACGAAGAACGGGCAGCCTAAGCGCCCGCTGGTATCTGAGGCGTTTGGTGCGTCGCGGTCCGGGTATGCGGGCGTTGGGGTTTTAAGTCTGGTCATCAACCTTTTGATGCTGACAGGCCCAATGTTCATGCTGCAGATCTATGACCGGGTTCTGGCCAGCCACAGTGTTCCAACACTGGTGATCATCGCCAGCTTCGCCGGTATCCTCTACCTGTTCTTCGCCCTGCTGGAAGGCATTCGTGCCCGCGGCCTGTCGCGTATCTCGCAGGAGATCGACGCCCGCTTGTCGCGTACCGCGTTTCTCGCCAACCTGCGCGTGCCGCTACGCATGGGCAATACCGGCAAAAACGTCGACCCGATCCGCGATCTGGAGACCATGCGCCAGTTCTGGGGTGGTCAGGGTCCAGCCGCGCTCTTCGATATTCCATGGATGCCGATCTATCTGGGTCTGGTGTTCGTACTCCACTTCTGGCTTGGCATTCTGGCACTGGCCGGGGCCGTGATCATCCTGTCTCTTGTGCTTGCCAACGAGTTCATGAGCCGTGCGCCTGCCAAAGAACTGGCTGCGCAGAATGCTCAACGCAGCAACACCCGCACTGGCGCCCGCCGCAATGCGGAAGTGGTGCGCGCCCTTGGCATGAGCTCCACGCTCACCAACAAGTGGGATGAAGCCAACGCCCGTTTTTATGATGCCCAGACCAAAGCCGGTGACCGCGCCTCCCTGTTTGCCACCGCCATCAAGGCCTTCCGCTTCCTGCTCGGCTCTGCCGTTCTTGCTGTTGGCGCCTGGCTGGCAATCCTTCAGGAAGTCTCTCCGGGTGTTATGATTGCAGCTTCCATCATCACCTCCCGCGCCCTGTCTCCTGTTGAACAGGCCGTTGGCCAGTGGCGCGTGTTCATCGCCGCCCGTCAGGCCCGTGCCCGTCTGGAAAAAGCGCTGGAAGGTCTGGATGAAAGCGCACCGGAAACCGAGCTGCCTCTGCCAAGTAAGACCCTTAATGTTCAGCAGATCGCAACAGCTCCTCCAGGAGCGCGTGCTGTCACATTGGCTGGCGTCAACTTTGAGCTCAAGGCCGGAGATGGCATGGGCATCATCGGCCCGTCCGGGTCCGGCAAGACCAGTCTGGTGCGCGCGCTTGTGGGCGTATGGCCAATCCATCGCGGCTCCGTGCGCCTTGATGGCGCCGAGCTGGGCCAGTGGTCTGAGGACCGCCTTGGCACCGCCATCGGCTACCTGCCGCAGGACGTGGAACTGTTCGACGGCACCATTGCTGAAAATATCTCGCGCTTTGCCCCTGAGCGCAATGACGAGAAAATTCTTGAAGCGGCTCAGCTTGCCAATGTGCATGAGCTGGTGACCGGCCTGACAGATGGCTATGACACGCAAGTTGGCGAAGGCGGTGCTCTGCTTTCTGCCGGCCAGCGCCAGCGCATTGGCCTGGCCCGCGCGCTTTACGACAGCCCCTTCCTGATTGTGCTGGATGAGCCAAACTCCAATCTGGATGCAGAAGGCGAAGCGGCGCTGACCCGCGCCATCAAACTGATGCGTCAAAACGGCAGCATCGTGATTGTTGTGGCGCACCGCCCAAGCGCGATCTCAGCCGTTGAGCTGCTGCTTGTTGTAAAGGATGGCCAGCAGGCCGCCTTTGGCCCGAAAGAAGAAGTCCTGCCAAAAATCAGCGCCCCAACCGGCGTGCCTGCACCAGCCGGTGCCCCGGCACCCGGCGCTAAACCAGCGCCAGCAGCTGCAAAAACAGGACCATTGAGCGTGGTGCCACATGCCTGAGCAAACAACACTTTCCTCCATTCAGTCCTCTCGTAAGAAACATCTGCGCTGGGGCATCGCCCTTGTGGGCGTTCTGGTTCTCGGCCTTGGTGGCTGGGCCTCTGTTGCCAAGATCAACAGCGCGGTGATCACCTCCGGCTCCATCGCGGTTGATGGTCAGGCCAAGAAGGTCCAGCATCAGGAAGGCGGCATTGTCGGTGAGATCCTCGTCAAAGATGGCGACGAGGTCAAAGCCGGTGACGTGCTGTTCCGTCTTGATGAGACCGTGGTCAAAGCCAACCTTGCCATCACCCGCAAGCGTCTGCACCAGATGCAGGCTCAGGAGGCCCGTCTTTCCGCCGAATGGCGTCGCGAACAGCGTGTGATCTTCCCGGAAACTCTTGTTGAGCTTGCCAAGACTGACGAGATCGCGGCCACAGCTCTCGATGGCGAACAGGCTCTGTTTGACGCCCGCCAGCAAGGCATCAAGGGCCGCAAGAAACAGCTTGGCGAGCAGATCGCTCAGCTGGAGCAGCAGATTGAAGGCCTGCAGGTGCAGCGCGATGCCAAGGCAGAAAGCATCGATCTTGTCACCCAGCAGCTCAGCGACTTCTCCTCACTTTTAGAAAAGCGCCTGATCAACGCCTCTCAGGTCACTGCCATCAAACGCGAGCGCGCTGAACTGATCGGTGATCGCGGCGGACTGATCTCCCAGATCGCCCAGACCAAGGAAGCCATCAGCGAAAAGCGCGTGCAGATCCTGCAGCTGGACGAGGAGTTCCTTGAAAAGGTGCTCTCTGACCTGCAGACTATCCGCTCCCAGATTGCTGAGTTGGAAGAGCAGGAAGTTGCTGCACAGGATCGCCTGAAGCGCATCGACATCCGCGCGCCGCAGTCTGGCTACGTGCATCAGCTTGCAGTTCACACGGTGGGCGGCGTGATCGCACCGGGCGATACCTTGATGCTGGTGGTGCCGGAAGACAGTGAACTGGTGATCGAAAGCCGGGTGCAGCCAATCGACGTGGACCAGCTGCAAGTGGGACAGGACGCTTATGTGCGCCTTGCCGCCTTCGACCAGCGTACCACGCCAGAGCTGGGTGCTGCCGTGCTCAACGTCTCTCCAGACCTGACCCGCGATGAGGTCACCGGCGAGCCGTTCTATCTGGCCCGCCTCAAGATCCTGGAGAGCGAGATGCCAAAGCTGAACGGCCAGACCCTTGTCCCAGGCATGCCCGTCGAAGGCTTCATCCAAACCGGCGAACGCACCGTCCTCTCCTACTTCGTAAAACCCCTCCAGGACCAAATCGCTCACGCGCTCAAGGAGAAGTAAGGGACCCTTATTTCCTCGGAGGGCGGCTTCATTGATTTTTGAAGTCGTGAGGACTAAAATACCGGAGTAGGAAGGGAACTTTAGGTCCCCTCCCTTTTGCTTATAAGCTGAAAGTGACCCGTAGCGCGATTACCAGCCGGCTGCGGGTCTTTTTCATTTTAAGCGTGAGTGAAATGGGGAATAACCTCATCTCATCACCTCCGGTTTGAAGGCAAGGCTGTTGCCTCAGTCGGATAAGCCTATCTTGTCCGATGCATTGGCTGGCACAACACAGCTGCTTTCGCCCTCAAAGAGCTCCCAGCTTACCACCAAACATCGCGATCTTTATCTCCCCGATTTTGGGAGTCGCAAAACTGCAAGATGAAATTAAAGCTCAAGTTATCGCAGTAAATAAAGCTAACACTAACCTACACGAATATGCATAAATCATGAATTTATTTCATTGACACACATATATGCTTTAACATTACTTGGAATTATTATGCCCTACATACATAATCAAATAATAGTTTTAGGATTTAAATTATGTCTGTAGTAACCAGCAATTCCAGACTTGAACTACCTACGAACTTGCCAACACGCACGCGGCTTGAAAACGCTCAGATAGATGCGAAATCTCTAACCTCCAAAGCGATAGATCTTTCAGTCCACAAGCCTCAAGAAAACCTTGTTATAATCAGTCCTGAACTGAGAGAACTGAGCGAGAAGGCCTCAGTTGAAAGCGATCAAATTCCATCAGGATTCAACGAAGTGACGGAGGTATTAGCGCTAATGCATGAACACGCTGAAGCATTGAGTGCTGCTATGAATTCTAGATTTGAAAAATTAAAAGCTCATAGCGTTTTGGTCCGTGATAAATTTAACAATTTTTGGGCTGATTACTATCAGAAGTTTGTAAACACAGAGCCTGTTGCTCCGGTAAGGCTGAATGATGAGCAAGTTAGCTGGATCACAAAAGAGCTAAGCAAGCAAGGAACAAGAATTAACGCTTCAACTGAAGAACATTTTGTATACTTCGAAGATCAAATATATACATTCAAGCCCGATGGCAGTGCTTATGTTCAAGATCAAGGTGTTCCCACAAGCGAAGAGGATCGACTTTCAGGAGTGAGGCGTCTTCAACAGCTCCTGTCAGATATTGAAGAAAACAAGCAAGGCAAATCGATAGATTATTGGAGAGAGATCGAAACCTCATCTACGGCAATGATTGATGAGCATATGGAAAGAGCAGAGCATCTTGCTGAAGTAATTGATGCCCGACGTAAAGATCTCACGAGCTCTCAAACCAGGCTGGGGGAAACAGTCAATATAACAGCTTAACTGCCGAAAACTGGCTCATCTAAGGCAAAGGCCCTCGCGTACCTGCGAGGGCCTTCTTTTTTGCTTAAACCAGCATTTCGCTTGGGCTGCTGAGGTCCAGACCGATGATGAGTGGGTCGTGGTCAGAAGCGCCGTACTGGTCGTCGTTGTAGAAACCAGCGTCGGTGAAGCGGCTGTTGTAGCTGAGTAGATCTGGCTCATCTGCGTTGATGTGCCACTCAGCAAGACCAGTCACCTGTTCAGCAAGGCTGTCGGATGCCAGAGCGTGGTCCAGAGAACCGCGCTGACCATCAAACACGAAGCTGTACGCTTCATCGCCCAGGTACTGAGAGAGAAGATCGGTCATGTCACCGCCTTCGATCAGTTCCTGTACGGAGTCGCCTTTGCCGTAGGTGTTCAAGTCACCGATCACGAGGATGTCCGGATCAAGACCCGCACCTGCGTACTCAGTTCTCAGCCACTCATGCAGCTCTTTTGCTGCATCTTCACGTGCCTGAGCCCAGAACGCCTGTCCGTCACCCTGATCGTAGTTTGGATCAGCGATCAGAGCATCAAGATCTGCCTGCACCTGAGCAACATCAGCTGCCGGAATGGTACCTGCATCCAGCTTGCCCTGAATGTCTTCCACCAGATCGCTCAGGCCGCTTGGACCTTTGGACTTGTAGTGGTTGACCGCAAGGGTAAAGCGCTCACCATTTGCATCCTCAAAGGTGGTTGCAACGGTTGGGCGGTTACGCTGGAAGTCACCTACGTATGAACGATCAGCAAACTCCTGCAGACGGTCCGCAATTGCGTAAGTCGTAGCAGCACTTGTTTCCTGATAGGTGTAGGTTTCTGTCTCGATGACAGTCAGCTTGCTTGGACGGTAGATCATACCAGTGGTGATCGCATCAGAGCCAATCGGAGCCCCATCAGTCGGGTTCACGAAGGTGTACAGCTCGTCCGTCCGGCCCTGAGCAGTCAGTTCTGCATTGAGGGCATCAACAAGAGCGCTGATTGCAGATGCATCATCAAAGCCGTTGTTCTCCAGTTCCTGAAGACCAAAGACATCCGCATCGATATCAAGCATTGCCTTGACGATCTTGTCAGTCTGACGTGCAAGGTCTGCCTCGGTGCTCGCACCGCGCTGGCCAAGGGTGGTGAAGTAGTTCAGCACGTTGAAGCTGGACACTTTCAGTTCACCGCCAACATCAGCAGGCTGCTCAGGACGTGCACCGGAGTTGGTGCTCTCGTCGATGGACAGCTGACCGTCAACAACAAGAGTATGACCGTCGAAGCCTTCTGTCAGAACACCCTCAATCGGAGCATCGATTTCCGTGCCGAGACGCAGAGTTGCGCCAGCGGAGAAGTCGTCGTCCTTGTCGAGATAACCGTTACCGTTGTCGCCGTTTTCAGCGGTCACAGGAACGTAGGTGAACTCGTCAGGGTTCTGCTCAGAAGAACCATCATCAATGAGGATGCGGTTGTTCTGGTTCATTTCCTGATGTTCGATGATCTGGTCCAGCTCGTCCTGCGGATCATACAGGTGAGTTGCCTGATACTGGGAGCCAGCGGAAACTGTAATCTGACCGTAGCGGTCGAAATTGAAGTTTTCGATGACAGTCAGAGCATCGTCTGTGCCGGAAGCAATGCTGACGCGCATGCCTTCCAGAGCTTCCAGGTTATGCTGGTTTGTCGGAGACAGAAGCACCTGCATGTATTCTGGAAGTTCGTTACCGGAAGACAGAACGTTCAGATCAGCAATGTTTGTCAGCTGGGTCTGGCCGCCGAATTCAGCAACTGTACCGCCGAAGGACACTGCATCACCAACAGCAACGGTTGGAGCCGCGCCGGTGTAAACGAAGATACCTTCAGAGGTTGCTGCGTTACCGTCACTGTCAGTGGTTTCTTCCTGAAGGTAGAAGCCATTGCTGGTCAGGCGGGTCACAAGCGCGCTCACGTAAACGAACTCACCAACCATGTCGGATTCTGCACCTTCACCCTGAATGGTAGAGATGAGAGTAGGCGCTGTGTCGTCGTTCTCAACAGTGCTGGTTGCGCTCTTTGTTGTGATCTTGCCACCGGTTGGGTTGCTCAAGGTCACGGTCAGAGCTTCGCTCAGTTCTGTTGTTTCATCACCAGTGATGTTGACTGTGATGGTCTTGGTGGTTTCGCCAGCTGCAAACTCGATGCTGCCAGATGGCAGAGTGCCACCAAAATCAGCTGCATCAACGTCACCGCCAACAGCAAAGTCAACAGTACCAGCTTCAGACAGATCACCATCACGGGTCACGGTGAACTCGAAGGAGGTTACGCCGCTGTCGCCTTCAGCTTTGGAGTCAGCTTCAGCCGCAATTGCGTAGGTTGTGGAAGTACCACCGCCACCTGTTGTATCACCTTCGAGCTTCAGGTTCTGCAACACGAATGCTTCGTCGCCGCCGTTCGCTGAGCCTTCAACGGTGATGGTCAGTTCAGAGCCGGAACCTTCCAGATCAGCCATCAGCGTCTGCAACTCGTTGGTGAGAACCAGACCGGATGTGGTTTCAACCATCGGGTCGTTCAGATCAACAGTCTTACCGCTGGCAAGGGTGTAGGTCTGTGCGCCATCATTGTCAGATGTGAAGGAGAACAGGGTCTGCTCTTCACCGCCGTCAATGGAGTAACGGATGGTCACAACATCATCGGACTCGAAGTCACCCATAGCACCGGCATCCAGAGACAGGCTGATGTTGCTGTAATCTGAAATGTCGAAGCGCCAGGTTGCGACCAGCGGGTCACCATCTGGGTTGTCATTGTTGACGGTATCAGCCAGGCCGAAGAACTCACCAGTGTTGGTCGCTTCATCGATCACGCCAATTGAGTCATTCTCGAAGCTGCCATTGGTGGAGTCGACCATGGAGAACGGCGCATCACCGGCAGTGTATTTGCCGAAGCCGTCTGCAGCACTGGAGAAGTCTGGCGCAGTGCTGGTGTACTCGATCAGACGATCGTTCTGAGAGTCTACCATGTCAAACGCGAAGGTTTCGCGCACAACTGCAGGGTTGCCAAGGATCTTCAGGTTCTGCATTGCGAATGCTTCAGAACTGCCGTCAGACTTGCCTTCAATGCTGATAGTCAGCTCAGAACCAGTGCCTTCCAGATCAGACACGAGGGTCTGCAGCTGGTTGGTCAGCACAATGCCTGCATCTGCATCGGTGAGCGGATCATCCAGATCAACAGTCTTGCCGCTGGCAAGGGTGTAGGTCTGTGCGCCGTCATTGTCAGATGTGAAGGAGTACAGAACCTGCTCTTCGCCACCATCGATGGAGTAACGGATCACAAAGGTGTCTGTACCTTCAAAGTCGCCCATTGCACCAAGATCAAGAGAAAGACCTAGATCTTTGTAACCAGCAATATTGAAGGTCCAAGACGCAGTCAGTTCACCATCGTTGTCACCGTTGATGCTGTCGGTTACGCCGAAGAACTCACCGGAGTTGGTGGATTCATCGATGATACCCAGAACGTCATTCTCAAAGCCGCCATTGGTGGAATCCACCAGTGAGAACGGTGCACTGTCTGCAGTGAACTTGCCAAAGCCATCAGCAACGCTGGAGAAATCAGGCGCGTTGTTGGTGAAGCTCACCAGACCTTCGCTCTGAGAATCCACCATGTCAAACGCGATGACATCACGGGTCACTTCGTTTTCGTCTTCAACAGTGACGGAAACGCTCTTCATGTCAGTACCGCCATCAGCGTCGGTTACAGTGACCTCAACCTGATAAACGTTATCGCCGTCTGCATCTGCAGGTGCTTCAAAGTCAGGTGCTGTCTTGAAGCTCAGCTGGCCGGTTTCAGCATCGATTTCGAACAGATCTGCATCAGTGCCGGAAACGGAGTAGGACAGGTCTGTGTTGTCTACATCGGTTGCGGATGCAGTTGCCACTTCAGTGGTGTTTTCCGCAATGGAAACATCAGAAGCAACAGACAGAACAGGAGCCTGGTTGGAACCTGTCACAGTTACAGTCACGGTGACGTCTTTGGTGCTGCCGTTGCCGTCGGTAACTGTGTAGGTGAAGGTATCTTCAGCGGTCTCACCTTCACGCAGGCTGTCAAACACGTTGCCTGGGTTATAAGAGACCTGACCGTTCTCGAGAGAAACAGTAGCGCCAGATGTGCTGGTTGCGGAAACGCCAGTGATAGACAGGGTGTCGCCGTCATAATCCTTGTCGTTTTCCAGCAGTGTTGCTGCGTCAATAACCAGACCTTCATCGCCGGATGCAACAGCATCTTCGCCAGCGCGGATCTCGTTGTTGCGGCCATCCAGATAGTAGGTGTAATCGTCAGCCTGGAAGTAGACCGCCTCAACATTCATCAAGGTGTCTTTTTCAGAGCCGTCGTTTGCGATGACTTTGGTCTTCGGGTTCCACCAACGACCACGCTGCTGGAATGAGTAATCGTCGATTGAGCCTTCATAAACGGCTGTATCGAAACCACGACCACCATTGATGCTGTCATTGCCTGCACCACCGTGGATGACATCGTCGCCACCAGCTGCGCTGATGCGGTCATTACCTTCACCAGCAAAAATAAGGTCATTGCCCTTACCTGCACGGATCCAGTCATTTCCAGCATATGTGGAGATGGTATCGTTACCGTTGAAACCCCAGACCCAATCAATGCCATCGGTGCCGTTGATGACGTCGTCCCACCACGTGCCGAATTTTACGTTGATCGAATAGAAGTTAAATCGAGGAAAGAAATTGAACATGTATCAACCCCGTTACAGTTCATCTTATCCGTATTCGCCACTCCCCTCCCAGTTAGAGCCAGGAGCCAAGGCGAACGTTTATTTTTGCGATATGCCCGAATGAAATTCTGCAGCATGCATCGCTAGTTTTCTCGATGTAAGAGATGACGTAAAGGCGCTATTGATCAATTTTTCACTTTTTGCATATTATTTCGAATAATATTTTCTTTTGTGAAATTTTTTTCAACTTCGCGTTGCATATCTATGTCGTCGCGATGAAAGATTACCCGGTGCTGTGCATAACCCGGGATACTTTTCAGCCCTGTTTGGCCTCTGCGCGACTCACATATCGCAAAACCGCACTGCGAATCCATAGATACAATTAAAATTTAATTATCAAAATTACGTTTTTTGGTGGGTTTTTGACGGTCTTCATTTACCGCTTGAGCAAACCCATTATCATTCTACATATTATCTCATTTAGAGTATCATTTTCTAACTTGACTATTATCTATAGCATGTAGTTTCTTATATGAGATCTTTTCAGCAAACCAGATGAACTTGGAGAGGGTTCATCAGAACCAAAAACTGAAGAGGCGGCAGAAAAGAGCGGGACAAACATGTGTAATTTGATCGATAAAATAAGAAACTCGGTGATCGGTGAGGACGCGGCCATCACCACAGCGTTTGGTCGTAAGCCATTGGTTTATGCGGATTACACAGCGTCAGGACGTTCCCTGAGCATGATTGAGGACTACATCCGCGATCACGTGCTTCCCTACTATGCCAACACTCACACAGAGACCTCCTACACCGGTGCGCAGACCACAGCTCTGCGCGAGCAAGCCCGCCAGCAAATCCGCTCTGCGGTGAATGCAAACGACGATCATTCAGTGATATTTTGCGGTTCCGGTGCAACTTCTGCGATCCATAAGCTGATCGACATTCTCAACCTGAAACTGCCTGCTGACCTGAGCGCACGCTACAAGTTTGAGCAGCAAATTCCAGCAGAAGAACGCCCCGTTGTTTTCATCGGCCCTTACGAGCATCATTCCAATGAGCTGCCATGGCGCGAGAGTATCGCAGACGTGGTTTCCATTCCGCTTTGTGAGGGCGGACAGGTCTGTCTGGACGATCTTGAGAAGCAGCTGATCAAGTACGCAGATCGCCCCCTTAAAATCGGCAGTTTCTCAGCAGCCTCCAACGTGACCGGCGTGAAAACCGACGTTGACACCGTTGCCCGCCTGCTTCACAAACACGGCGCTTTGTCCTTCTGGGATTACGCGGCAGCAGGCCCATATGTGGGCATTGATATGGCGGGCGAAGAGACGGAAGAGGGAGATAGCTCCAAAGACGCTATCTTCCTGTCGCCACACAAGTTTGTCGGCGGACCCGGCACGCCGGGTGTACTGATTGTCAGCGATGCTATCCTGAAGAACCGCGTGCCAGCCATGCCGGGTGGTGGCACCGTGATGTACGTAACGCCGGAAGATCACCGCTATGTGGCTGATGCTGAGCGCAGGGAGGAAGGCGGAACGCCCGCCATCGTGGAATCTGTGCGCGCAGGCCTCGTGTTCAAGCTTCAGCAAGCGGTTGGAACTGATGAGATTGATCGGCGGGAAGAGAGCTTTGTTTCCAGAGCTGTGGCGCGTTGGTCAAAATGTGAGAACATTGAGATCCTCGGTAACACTGAGGCGCCGCGCCTGTCTATCACCTCGCTCAAGATCACCCACAAAGGCAAAGACCTGCACTACAGCTTTATCGTGGCGTTGCTCAACGACCTGTTCGGTATTCAGGCGCGTGGCGGCTGTTCTTGTGCTGGCCCTTATGGTCACGCTCTGCTGGGCATGGATATGCATTACAGCAAGGCGCTGGAAGAACAGTTGGTTGAAGGCCACATGATCCTGCGTCCGGGTTGGATCCGTCTCAACTTCAACTACTTCATTGATGAGGAAACCTTCGAGTACCTTGTCCGCGCTATTGAGCTGGTCGCAGAGCACGGTTGGAAGCTGTTGCCGTTCTACCGGTTTGATCCAAATGGCGCTGTCTGGCGCTATCAGAACCACAAGGCCGAGCTGGCAGCATCCCTCGACACACTCGACTTCACCGCGATGCCTGCCCCGGCGCCCAAGTCTGATCGCCCCTCACTGGCAGAGACTATGGAAGCGGCAGAAGCCGAACTGCTTCGCACGCACGGTGCTGAACAACGCTACAATGTGGTTCAGCCTGAAAAGGTGGAAGAACTACGCTGGTTCGTCCGCCCACAAGACGTGGCCGTGGCTTAAAAAACTGGAAGGCGCCGGAGATATCTACGGCGCCTTTGTTGCTCTTACAGGCGTTTGACCCAGTCTTCGTAGCGCCGGTCAATATCCGGCATGTCGGCAGCGTGTGTCCATGCAACGCCTGCGGAGTTCCGGGCTTCTGTAGGTGTAATGGAAAAGCGCTTCTTGAAGGCACGGCTAAAGGTGCTCTCGTACGCAAAGCCGAAGGAAAAGGCGATTTCGGCATTGGAACGGTGAGCATTGCTGTTGCTGATAAGGGCCATCATAGCGCCTTTCAGCCGCTGCTCCAGCACGAAGCTCTTTACCCCACCATAGCTGCGGAACATTTCATAGAGTTTGGACCGCGAAATGCCTGCCTTGGAGGCCACCACCTCAGGCGTAAGCGCTGGGTTCGACAGGTTTTCATTGATTGCACGTTTTGCCAGCATGATCTGCGCAGCATGACTGTTGGCATCTGAAATAACAACACCATCAGCCGTGCTGTTAAGGCATGCAGCAACAAGAGAGAGAGTTGCCGGATTAACGTCAGCTGCCTGAGACAGGCTGAGCTGATCCGACAACTCTTTCAGCGTTTTAATATGACTGTACAGAAGCTGAACCATGGGCTGCGAGGCGGGCAATCTCCTCATATGCTGCCCATCTGGATAAACCAGTTTTGGTTCAAGCAACTCCCTGGGAATGATCAGGGACAGGTTTGAAAATGTATTGGTCCAGGATTTTGACGTCCTGGCTAAATCAAAAATGATAAGGCCATCTTGTGCAACAGAATGCTGTGTACCGTCATGCTCATAGAACATGTCGCCGGTTTCAAATAACTGGATCATGAAATGGTCCATCCCATCTCTTGCGATGGTCAGTTCACTCCGTTCCCAGAATTGTTTTCTGCTTTTTGTCCGGGCCAGAACAATTTGCCCGAACATGTGAGCATCAACTTCAGCGGTGAAATTATCCGTCCTGACGGCATGGTCTGCTTCCACCTGAAACATGAAGGAAATGCTCTCTTTCCAGAGAGAGAAGCGCTCATCGGGAGCCACACCGTCGACAGAAAACACAGCCTGAGGAATAGGCTGCGAAATCTCCGTTGGCTGAACTCCTTTTTTGAGATCCACCTCTCCCAAGAAATGCATCCTCGTAAAGTCATGCACTTAATACGTGCTTTTACTAAAACCTTATTCCATTTGTATACATCTTCAGGTGCGTTGCAAACAATGACGCAGCGTCCAGATCAATGTGCATTTTGTTTGAGATTACCCGAAATCTGGTTTTTTTCCTGAGTTTCTTGCATTGATGCATGACGATGGCACAATCACCGATTCTGGCATTGGTGTGTTGCCACACCTCGCAGATGCTCGCGCACTGCTGAAATTATTGTGATGATGAGATGCAGGCTTCAGCCTTGTAGCAGCCCTATTCAAGGCACACCTTCAGGAGAGCTCCCCACTCCCCTATGAGCCTTCGAAGGATCACCCATGCCCCTGCAGTCGTCAGCCGCCAACTCCCACTCTCTCAGAGTTCTCCTGCCCGCCGTCGTGTTGGCAGGTGTTGTCGGCGAGCTCGCTTTTGAAGCATATGCGTGGTTCGTCTCGCCAATCCTGTTCGGGCCTGTATTGGAACCTGCCAATCTCGTGATCGCACTGACATCCAAACTCTTTGGGCTGTCCATTCCCTACAGTGCAGCGTTTGCAATCCATTTCTCAGTGGGTGCAATCGCCTTCCCTGTGGCCATACTGGCCGTGCATCTGATGACCAGACTGAAGTTCCTGATTGCCGGTGTCGTGGCAGGTGTACTGCTCTGGTACATCGCACAGGGCATGCTTGCGCCCTTCATCGGCAGAAGCTTCATGATGGACTTTGGCGCCTATACCCAGTCATCATTCGTCGGCCACGTGGGCATGGCAATCGTGATGGCCCTTGTGTTCTCTGTGCTCTTTGGAGAACGCAAAGCCAAACGCTAGAACCGGAGAGAGCTGTACGCCCTCTCCTTCGTTTCTTGTTGTTAAGCCGAGTATTTTAGCCGGATTACGGGCTGTTGTGTCTCTTCGCTAAAGGCTTCATGCATCTCCTCAAAGCCGTAGCGCGCATAAAAGCGGCGGCCAATGGGATTATGCTTGAAGACTTCCAGCTCTACGCTGCTATGGAGAGAAACAGCCTGATCCATCAGAGCCTTCCCGAGCTTGCGCCCGTGAAAGTCCGGATGCACAAACAGTCCGCCCACTTCATTGCCCAGCAATGAGATGAAACCGACGACAGACCCGTCTGCTTCCACCACCCATGTATCAGCAGATGGCAGGTACATATTGCGGATGTTGTTGGTCTCATTTGCGAGGAACGCATCACTCAAAAAGGTATGCGCGTACTTGCTGGCCTTCAGCCAGACGTCAACAATGGCCTCGGTGTCACGAGTTTCAAATTTACGGATCATTGGAATATCCTGAAGAATGCCGCTGAGCGGCCTATGATGTTCGGAGAATTAAAGGCATGCGAAAGCAGCCGCGCGAAGTCATGCGGTCTTATGGTTTGAAACATGCATAGGGGTTCTTTTTGCGAGCCCTCAGATCCGGGACATCAAAACTCCTCTGAGACACTTCAGGAGCTCTTACGTTAAGCTCATCGCGCGCAGTGTCAAGCCAGCAGGATCACCCATCACACCCTCTCCTGCACATCTGTTGCACGGACAACACGTGTGCGTTGCATCTCTCTATTTCCGGAAAATATGCGCTGCTTGAGGGACTTGATGGTGAAGACGCAACCGATGCCCGTTTCCCATTCCGGACGCGTCTTCACCATCGAGAAGGCTCTGTTTCACAGTCAACATCGGGCAAAAAATATTCCCGGAGACAGTTTTAAACATATATTTGAGCCAAAAAGGCAAGTTTCGCCACGACGCGAAAACTTTACCTTAAATGGACCCTAATCCCATGAGTTCTCTAGCTCCTTGATTTTCGTTAGGTCCATTTGTTTTCAAGAGGACAACTCCAAGATGCCGATTGCGCAAAAACACTTGCGTTAGATCAACGTCCTTCATCTACGCAACAGTACGATTGTGCTGATCGTGGGAGAGGTCTGTAAAAATGTCTACTACTATAGTTAGCAGTGAAGTGGAGAAGCTCGCTGAAATTCCCTTGCTTAAACGGTTGAGTACCGAGGCAAGAGAACAGCTGCTTCGGGGTGCCACTAAGAAATCTGTCTCGCGCGGTGAGATGATATTTTTTCAGGATGATAAAGCAGACGCGTTTTTTATCGTTCTGGAAGGATGGGTCAAAGTTTTTCGCGCGACAAGCAGCGGCGATGAGGCCGTTGTAGGGGTATTCACCCGCGGGCAAACCTTCGCAGAAGGAGCAGCCTTTACAAACTCAAACTATCCAGCTTCCGGCGAAGCGGTCACCGATAGTGTTGTGCTTTGTATTCCTGTTGCCCATTTGGCCAAATCTATTGCAGCTGATCCAAACATCGCACTGGCAATGATGTCGTCTCTGTCCATGCACCTGCACCAGCTCGTGCTGCAGATCGAGGGCCTGAAAACACACACCGGTGCACAGCGAGTGGCTGAGTTCCTTCTGAACCTTAGTTCCGAACCTGCCGGTTCCTGCACACTGGTACTGCCCTACGATAAAGCTCTGATTGCTGGTCGTTTGGGAATGAAGCCGGAAAGTCTGTCCCGCGCCTTCCAGAAGCTGAAAAGCTACGGCGTTGAGGTCAAACAGAACCGGGCTATCATTTCAAACGTTCAGGCTCTGCGCACACTGGTAGAACAGGAACGCACAGTCGTTATGCATTCAAGCCACGGTTAGGCGAGAAGTCATCTTTTTGATTTTGGTTTCCGGGTCAGGTCTCCTGCCCCTCGTAGATTTGCTTTATGAATTCTCCGAGCTGTTTTAGCTCCTCTCCACGTGGTGAGCTTTTTCGCCACGTTAGCGTGATTTTTCTTGGCAGTGCCTTGTCAACATCAACGAGATGAAGATCATACTTGTCGGTCAGCCCGGCCTTGATTGCTATGTCAGGCAGAAGCGTTGTTCCAAGCCCTTCTGCCACCATACCAACCAATGTGGAAAGGCTGGTCGCTTCGAAGGTGCTGTCTTGTACAGGTCCGATTGGAGTAAATGCGGAAAGGGCATGCTGTTGTAAACAATGCCCTTTTTCCAACAGCATCATCCTGGTGCCTTCCAGATCAGCCCCGTCAGCATGCTTCAGTTTTGCAAGCGGATGGTCTGGGCCAACGGCCAGCTTGTATCCATCCTCAAACAGTGTCTCATAAGCAAGATCGCCAATCTCAAATGGCAGAGCCAGTAACACTGCATCCAGATATCCATTTTGCAGGGCTAAAAGCAGATCGCTGGTCATTCCCTCTTTGATAAACAGGCGTAGCTCCGGAAACTTCTTGCGTAGGTGCGGCATGATGCCGGGCAAAAGGTATGGCCCAACTGTTGAGATGACGCCTAGTTTCAGATCACCAGCCAGAAACCTGGAATTTGCCGAAGCAAAGTCTACAAAAGCCCTTGTATCAAGCAGAATGCGGCGCGCTCTATCTGCCAACGCATTGCCCAGAGGCGTGATGGTCACGGATCGTTTGGTTCGTTCCGCCAGATGAACACCAAGGTTCTGCTCCAGCTCTTTCAAAGCTGTGCTTAATGCGGACTGACTGACATTACATTTCTCAGCTGCACGACCAAAATGCTGCTCTTCAACCAACGCAACCAGAAACTCTAACTGCCGCAAACTCGGGAGATGACTCATAGATTTTCCAGATTACTGTTTTCCGATAAATCAATTTTACTAATTATTTTAGATCGCTAACTTGCATTTATCAAATCAAATGAGTTTGAGGAAAATAAATGACTGAAGAAACCATGATCACACTGCCACAGCTTAACAGACCAGCTCCAGATTTTACCGCACCGACAACCGATGGCGTCAAATCATTGAGTGATTACAAAGGGCAATGGTTGATCCTCTTCTCCCATCCAGCTGATTTCACTCCGGTTTGCACCACGGAATTTATAGCCTTCGCCAACGCTGCAGATGACTTTGCAAAACTCAACACAGCCTTGCTGGGTCTCTCCATTGACAGCCACTACTCCCACATCGCATGGGCGCGAAACATCGAAGAGAAGTTTGGCGTGCACGTACCGTTTCCGATCATCGCCGATCTCTCCATGGAAGTCGCTAAGGCCTATGGCATGATCCAGCCGGGCGCTTCCGACACATCAGCTGTCAGAGCAACGTTCATCATCGATCCTGAGGGTGTGTTGCGGGCAATGGTGTATTATCCAATGACCAACGGACGCTCAGTAGATGAGTTCCTGCGTCTGGTAAAAGCGCTGCAAACTTCAGAGGAACACAAGGTCGCCACTCCAGAAAACTGGCAGCCGGGAGATCAGGTTATCGTGCCTCCCCCAGCAACTCTTGAAGAAGCAAAAAATCGCCAGTCCGCCGGCTACGACTATGTAGACTGGTACTTCTCCAAGAAAGACATGGCTGTATAAAGAAGGCAGCACACAGAGAGGTTCAGGCGTTTTATCTGCCTGAACCTTAAGCCAAAATTGCGCCGTACTCAGAGTTCTAGGAAACTCTTCGCCCGCAATCCGCACCACCTTTTGGAGGTGTGTTACCGGTTAAG
Organism: Pseudovibrio sp. FO-BEG1; assembly: GCF_000236645.1. Classification (NCBI taxonomy): domain Bacteria; kingdom Pseudomonadati; phylum Pseudomonadota; class Alphaproteobacteria; order Hyphomicrobiales; family Stappiaceae; genus Pseudovibrio; species Pseudovibrio sp. FO-BEG1. The sequence goes on along the minus strand of NC_016642.1, from coordinate 2,338,932 downwards.
GCTGCAAGGGGTTGTTTCGCGCCAGATACCAGTACCGTTTCATGCAAATAGCTCTCAATATGTTGAGCCAGTGCATGTTCGCAGCCAATGACGGGGGCAAGTTTGCAGCCAGAAGGTGCGCTCTTCATCATTTCAGCGATATCGTCATGGCCATGCAGACCACCGCTAGCAAACAGCGGAACGACAATCGCATCTTCAGAGAGCGTGAGAACGGCTTTTTCGACAAAGGGTTCCTCAGAGAGGAACGCAACACGCAGGTTTTTATAGCCGTAACGGCTTTCCAGTTGATCCTTGAGTTGAAGTGCACATAGCCGTGATTCCGGCCCTACCGTGGAGCCGTGGGCGACAATCATCACTTCCCGGTCAAGGTCCGGTTTGATCAAGGTACTTTTGCTGTTTGGTGCCAGCGTACTTTGAATGCTTTCGGAAACCAGATCAGGTAGGAAAGGCAATACACCAAGAGGGGGTAACAGCTTGATGTACTGCCCACTTCGGTTCAGATTCTGCCATTCACCTTCTTTCTGTTGTTGGTGGTCCGGGTCCAGCCCCAATCTGCGAGGCAGGACAGTTTTGCAGAAGTAGCCGTTACTTAAGAGGAGAGGTAGCACGAGCACATGCTCGTGCGGGAGGATTTCGACCACTTCCTGCAGCGGTGGGGTCCCTTTCATCACCCCACTCACCACATCCAGTTCGGGCAGTAAGGGCGCCAGAGCATTCTTCAGGCGCACGTGGCCTGGTGTATTGTCGGCGCCCTTGCCGCCCAAATCGCCATGAGCAGCAAGAACAAGTGCCAGATCGCTAGTGACTTGTACCAGCGGAGAAGGTGATCTTGTTCCAGACATTGTACTTTCCAGATGGCTTGCTCATTGGAATACGCTTCACTTCTTCAAGCGTCTTCGCGTCGTAGATGATGATCATGCCGTCATTCTCCCAGATGGAGAGAATGGCGTGGCTGCCATCACGGTCAAACTCAATATGAGCAGCGGTTTTACCCGGGAGCGGTTTCAGCGTCTTTACGATCTCGAGCGTTTCTTTATCGATCACGTACATCTGATCCTTGTTTGGACCAAAGAACACGTCCGCCCAAGCGTACTTGGAATTTTCGTGGGATCGCATGAAGAAGCCCGGTCCAGCCGTATCGAGTGTCTTCAATACGGACCAGTTGGACATATCGATCACAGAAATCTTGCTCTCACGCAGGTGCGGGGTCACCATCACTGGCTTACCTTCCCACTCCCAACTGATGCCGGAGCCCAGATGCGGGAAGCCTGGCAGGTCGATCTTGGCGATGGTGGAACCTTCATCCATATCAACCACGACACCACTCTTACCATCACGGGAAGACCCCATCAGGTGCTTGTAGGACTGGTCGAAGAAGAAGTCGTCCATCGGCGCATCAACTTGGATACGACGCAGAGCGAACAGACCTTCTGAAGTTGGTTTCGCACCATCCTTGCCGTAGTTCTCGGAGTCCACGTAAGCATTGAACTCAGGATCTGCGTTTGGATTGGTTGAGACTTCCCAAACCTCAGGTGTATCCTTCATAGCGACAACAAAGCTGTCACGTTCAGGAGCCTGATAAACCGCGGAAACGCGAGTGGTTTCACCGCCTAGTGACTCTGCATCAAAGATCTTTTCAACGGACAGGTCTTCAGCAGACAGCATCACTAATGAGTGCGGCAGGTAGTTTGCCAGCGCGATGTGCTTACCATCGCGTGAAAGCGCAATGTTACGGGAGTTGATGCCGCCACGCACTTCGCCAACCACTTTCAGCGCCCACATATCGTACTTCGTGATCCAACCATCTCGGGACATGAAGTACACGTAGTGACCGTCCGGTGTGAACTTAGGACCGCCATGCAGCGCAAACTGGGTTTTGAAGCGTGTCAGCGGCTCGAATGTATCGCCATCCATGACAGTGGCGTAGTGATCGCCGGTTTCCACCACCACGAACAAGTTAAGCGGATCGGACTCGTAGACTGGCTTTTCAACGGGCTTGTAGTCCTCGTTGAAGATCCGTGTCTCCATGATCTCCTTCTCACCCCAAACCGGCATTGCGCCGAGCGGGGTTTTGATCATGTTCACCAGATCCGCGATCTGCTGATCGTTCAGCTGATCACCAAACGCAGGCATCTGGGTGTGAACGCGGCCTTCCTTAATGGTAGACGCCGCAGCACTTGCACGCAGACGCTTCAGGCTTTCCGGCAACAGTGCCGGGCCAATGCCGCCGAGGCGGTCACCGCCGTGGCATTCCGCACAGAGTTCCTGATAGGTGCCTTTGGTGGCATCGGAAACCGGATAAAGTTCCAGTTTTTTACCGCGCGCTTCAGCAGCACCTGCCAGCATGCAGGTTGCCAATAAAACACCGGCGAGTTTAGGCATAAACGTGTTTGGCTTCATGACGAGCTCCCCGGAATGGTGTTGTTTCAACGCGCTGGTGGTTTGTATCTTCCAGACCGATCTCTTCATCCGTCAGGTAACAGGATGGATCTTCCGCCCAAGGATCGCCGGTCAGCTGCAGCGCTCTTACACGCGTATTGCCGTTACAGATGTTGAAGTACTGGCAAGAACCACAGCGGCCTTTGATCTGACGCGGTGTCTGCTTCAGCCCCGCCATCACAGGATCGGATACATCCTGCCAGATCTCGGAGAACTTGCGCTCTTTCACGTTGCCGATGGTGTAGTGCCACCAGAAGCTGTCCGGATGCACCTTGCCGGTGTTGTCGATGTTGCCGATGTTTACACCAGAAGCGTTGCCACCCCAGCGCTCAAGCATATCTTTCAGATAGCCAGCTTTCTCCGGCATATTCTCACGCACCCATTGCAACAGGAAGATGCCATCCGCATCGTTGTTGCCGGTCACGTACTCTTTGGAGCTTCCAGCCAGCACATCTTCCCAAGCCTTTTCAATCAGGCGGGTCATGGCTTTGCGGGTCACGTTCAGGTGCGCATCTTCACCACGGTTCTTGTTACCACGGCCTGCGTACACCAGGTGAGACAGGTAGATCTTGTCTACTTCCTCACGATCGCACAGCTCCAGATAGTCATCCAGAATGTCAGCGTTGTCTTCTGTCAGCGTAAAGCGCAGGCCAACTTTCACGTTTTCCTCACGCAGGTGACGAACAGCCTGCAAGGACAGGTCAAACGCGCCATCCATGCCGCGGAAGTCATCATGCACCTTGCCGATGCCATCCAGCGAAATGCCAACGTAGTCGTAACCGATGGTGCCGATCTTGCGCGCCATCTCTTTGTCGATGAGCGTGCCGTTGGTGGACAGGGCGGTATAGAAGCCGAGCTGCTTGGCATGTGCCGACAGCTCCAGCATATCCGGGCGCATAAGCGGCTCACCACCAGAGAAGATGATGACCGGTACGCGGAAGCCTTTCAGGTCATCAATAACCTCATAGGCCTGCTCTGTTGAAAGCTCGCCGGGAAAATCTACATCGCCTGAGGTTGTGTAACAGTGCTTGCACTTCAGGTTACAACGGCGGATCAGGTTCCAGATTACGACCGGTCCAGCAGGTTTACGCGCTGGTGGAAGTGGATACGGATCCGCTAGAGCTTTGAGATAATGGGTCAGACGAAACACGCGGGCTCTCCCCTCTGCGACGAAGTCTAAGTCCTGTTTTTTTCAGGGTTTTTGTCGAAAACAGGACGTCATGTCCCTTGCATGATGAACCCACGAGAGCCTCTATTTCCTTGACTAAAGTCAGACACTCTTCGCGAGTTTTTCCGTGCACCATGGCGAACACATTGTAAGGCCATGTGGGCATCCATCTGGGGCGCTGATAACAGTGGGAAACGAAGTCAAGCGCGCCCATAATTTGGCCAATACGCTCAACATCTTCATCAACGATATTCCAGACGGACATTCCATTTGCACGCATGCCCAGGGCGCGATGATTTGGCACAGCTGCGATACGACGAATTGCACCGTTTTCTTTCATGGATGCAACGCGTTCCAGCACCAGCTCTTCACTAACGCCAAGCTGGCTCGCAATCTGCGCATAAGGCTCGGAGACCAGCGGCAACCCTTCTTGCAGCGCTGCGACCAAAGCACGATCAAATTCAGAGAATTCTTCAAAATTATGCGTGCTCATGCCGGGACCTTAAACTCAATGAAAAACTCGCGTTCTTTCGGGAACAGCCGAACAGGAATACCTGTCAGCTCCTCAATGCGTTTCCCGCAAGTCTCAATTTCTTCAGGGGTTTCCGTGGCCAGAACGAACCACATGTTCAGTTCGTGATCACGGGCATAGTTGTGCGCCACCTCGCTCAGCGAGTTCACCTGCTCGGTCACCTCATCGTAGCGCTCTTCTGGCACAGCCATCGCGCACAGACAGAACGCACCGCCCATCTGGGCAATATCGAACATGGGACCGAAACGGGTCAGGATGCGCGTCTCAAGCAGCCATTGCAGGCGCTTCAGGAGCACGTCTTCCTCTATGCCCAGCTCTTCGGCGACGGCCGCGTACGGCTCGGAGACGACCGGGAGGCCATCCTGCAGACGATTGATCAGCTTGCGATCCAGATCATCCAGATGCACCCGCGCCGGTTCATTCAAATGAGCAATATCTGAGCTCATGCGCTTACTCCAGCGTTGTAGGCAAGACGGGCACCACGCTGTTTAAAGCACTTGGTGGAGAACAGCACGTCGCTGCTCATCACATGCTGCGTGGCCATGGTGGAAAGCCGATTGATGACCTCAAGCGCCTCTTCTCGGCTGTTTGCGTGGGTCATGGTGTAAAGGTTGTATGGCCAGAGCGGCATCTCTCTGTTGCGCTGATAGCAAAGACTCACCATCGGATCGGCAGAGAACATGGCACCGACATCATCGATGTGCTCATCGCGCACGTTCCAGACAGACATGGCATTGGCCTTGTAACCAATGGAGCGATGGCGCACGACAACGCCGAAGCGGCGAATAATGCCAGCATCCTGCAGTATCTTGAGGCGCTCCAGAACGGATGTTTCCGAACGACCCAGCTTCAACGCAATGCGCAAGAACGGGCGGTCTGAAAGCGGAATGCCGTCAGAAAGTTTTTCCAGCAGACCGATGTCACCCGGCTCCAGCACTGACATGTCGACAGGTGGCAGCACCGGGGTTTTCTTTTCCAACCGCTTCTCTGTCAGAGAAAATCCCAGATCCAGGTGGAAAGCCTTTTCCATCCGAAAAGCGTGAACCACGAGATTGGTGGTCCGTTCTATACGGTCAAGTGTAGCCTCCAGGGTCGCCCGGTCTCGTTCAACAACCACGAACCAGATGTTCAGGTCATTTTCACGCAGGTAGTTATGGTTGACCCCCGGCTCATCATTGATGATCTGTGCCGCGGTTTCCACAAAGTGTGGAGGCGCAGAAACCGCAGCCAGACAACTCGCGCTGACTGTGTTCGGAGCCAGCACAGCACCAATGCGCGAGATAACGCCATTTGCCACCAACCGTTCGTAACTGCTGATCGCATCCAGGGCGTCCACCCCGGTTTCCCGGGCTATGAGATTGAATGGCTTTGGAACAAGTGGGAAATTATGCTGCCACTTGTCCACCAGTACGAGATCAATATCACTCAGCTGTGCGCTCATATCGCAAACTCCCCAATCGCTCGGGCGGCCACCGCCGCCCTGGGAAAGCCGGGACTTAAAGCCCCAGCTGGTGTGCACGTGAAGTAAAGAAGATGCCGCTTGGTTTTTCCGCTGGCAGAACCTCTTTCAGGGAGAAATCCGTTGTGTCGTAGACGTGGATCTCGTTTTTGTCGCGAACGGACATCCAGACTTCCTCGCCGCGCGGAGTGAACTCCATGTGCAGCACGCCCGGTCCTGGCTTCAGGGTCTTGATGATCTTGCGGTCCATAATGTCGATCACCTGAATGGTGTCGTTATGTGGGGGCGCAAAGTTAACCCAGATCTGGCGACCGTCAGGGCGCGCCATCGCGAACACTGGCTGGCCATGCACGGCGACACGGTCCACTTCGGTGAACTCACGTTCATCCATGAACAGCACTTCGTGGCGGCCAATTGCTGGCAGTGCAAACATGCCGTTGGCTTTCGCCCAACCTTCAAGGTGAGGCATCTTGTAGACTGGCAGAGGCTCTTCACCCTTGCCGTAACCGTCCATGATGCGCTCTACTTTCAGCGGCTCTTTCCAAAGGTCCACATGAGCCAGACCATCTTCGCCAAACAGGCCAACGATGTAGTGGCGGCCATCACCGGTCACCAGCGCATCATATGGGAAGACGCCGATATCGGTGAGTTTGGTAACTTCAGGCTTCAGGCCCTTGGAGTAATCAAGAATCCAAGTTTGCTCACCATCCCAAAGGGAGAACGCAAAGCGACGGCCCGGGAGGTCCACAAGACCGATGGTCTTGGACTGGTTGCCTTCTTCGTCGTAGATCGCAGGCACTTCGGAGACGAGCTCCAGAGTTTCTGCGTCAAACACGTTCACACCACCTGGCTTGTAGTTGGCAACAGCGATCAGTTTGCCATCATCGGAGATTGCTCCACCGATGGAGTTACCAGCCTGCATGACGCGACCTACGAGCTTGCCAGTGAGCATGTCCACTTTGGACAGGCCACCATCACGACCAAACACAAAGGCATAACGCTCATCACGGGAATACACGACGGAGGCGTGCGAGAGGTTGCCCAGCCCTTCCACCTGCGCCAGCACAGTACGGTCTGTGCTTTCAACAATCAGGGCTGTTCCTGTGGCTCGTTCGATGATCAGACCCAGGTCGCCCGTGGCGCGCAGGTCGTCAGAACTGGCTGCAGAAGCAAATAAAAGACCCGCACCTAAAGCTGCGGCAGCAAATAACGTCTTCACTTGAATGCTCCTGTTTTCAGACCTTCAGCAATGAAGGCTGCTTCAGTTTCGTTGAGGAAGCCGCGCCATGGAGGCATCGCCGTTCCCGGCAATCCACCAAGGATCACTTCCTGAATGACATCAGCGTCCATATGTTCCAGATTTTCCGGAAGGATTGGCCCGCCCAGACCGCCTTCAAGCGTCAGACCGTGGCAGGACCCGCAGTCCTGCTGCACAAAGTCTGTCAGCTTTTCGCGATCGATGATCTTGAGAGCCTCTTCATCGGCGAGAGCTCCAACTGGCACTCCAGTCAGTAACGGAAGCGCCAGCAACCCGGCCTTCAGAAAAGAACGCAGCGGGTTTTGCGCCATCCGCTCTGTCCTAGCCATTGATTACCTCCAGATGAGGTCTTTTCTCACCCCAGTTTCCTTCACTGCCGGTGATTTCTGGCAGTTCCAGAGTTTCTTTCAGACCCACAACATCACCAATCATGAACAGGGTTGGTGCTGGCAGCTTGGCTTCTTTGGCCAACTCACCAATTGTGGTGAGTGTGCCAAACACTTTCTGTTCTTCCGACGTGGTGCCCTTGGAGATCGCGACCGCTGGCATTTCCGCTGGCATGCCATGCTCCACCAGCTTGGTGGAGATTTCCGCAATCGCGGCCAGGCCCATGTAGATCACAAGGGTGGTGTTAGGGTCCGCAAGGCTGGCCCAATCCAGATCGAGGGGTACATCTCTCTGGCAATGCCCGGTTACATAACGCAGCCCCGTTGCTAGACCGCGATGCGTGAGTGGCAGGTTGAGGCTTGAGGCACAGCCTTGCGCAGCTGTGATACCCGGTACGACTTCATATTCGACACCGGCTGTGACCAGTTCAGCAGCTTCTTCGCTGCCGCGGCCAAAAATAAATGGATCTCCGCCTTTCAAGCGCACAACGCGCTTACCTTCTTTGGCGAGATCAACAAGCAACTGGTTGATTTCTTCTTGAGGAATTGGATGGCTCTTCGGCTTCTTCCCAACTGGGTAAAGCGCGGTCTTAGGAGGAACCAGATCCATAATTTCTTGAGAAACCAGACGATCATAAACAACAACTTCAGCGTCTTGAATACGCTTCAGAGCTTTCACTGTGAGGAGGTCCGGATCACCCGGTCCTGCGCCGATCAGACTGACCTTACCAATGCCTCTCATAACTCATTCCTCAAATCGAAACTGGCGAAAATAGAGGAGCAACGGGAGCTCCCCTGGTGATCTGGAGTGTTGCCGAACCGATGTCTTTTAAGGTGTTGGAGACATAGAACATGCCCGAAGGAGTAATCAGGCGTTCGTCTTTGATGACACTTATAGAATTCAGATTATGGCCATCAATCGCTGCGCACTTCTTGTGAGCACCTACAGCAACGGCGTTGGCTGCGCATTGCTGCGCGGCGTTAGCCGAAAAACGGAGAATTGATTTAAACGACACCATAAACTCCAATGCTGACGAACCTTACCCGGCATCGTTATGTAAGCTCGCCCTTTCGTCTCTCACATTGACCATCGTCAAGTTATTGTGAGGCACTCGTAAGAGGTGTTTTTTACTATATATATCAATAGGTTGATGTGTGTAGAAATTTCACAGAACTGCAACCAGATGTGGTGATATTCTAGGCAAATTGACATAGGTCACGCTTGGGTAAGAAATACGTAGACTTCCCACAACAAATAATCATTCTAAATCCGAGAAAGAGATTCTGATTCAGGTATTTACTTCTCAGCAACGGCAAGTTGCCCCCTTCAGAAAGCTGCACGGAGTGCGCGTTTGGGGTTTTAACGTAACACCCGTTGGAAACGAGCAAATACCCTAACGTTACTTTAACCGCGATACGAAGCAGAGATTCCACCTCTCCTCCATCCTCAGTAGGTTTAAAGCAAAACCACAACAAGCACCCAAGTGCTGCCCGACCTGAGGAGCCGCTACATGAGTGAGGCGAAGCCCTTTTCCTTCCTGAGCCCTATCAAAAACCCACCAGCTTATGTAATGGACCCTGACAAGAAGCACCTGGAAGTTACGCTGGATGTGGAATACGACACCAACAATGTTTTCAGCTTCGAAAAGCCTCACAACGTTCCTACCCATACACGGGTCTTCACAAGCGACATCACCAAGGAAGCAGGCAACACGCTCACTGGTCCGACGATCGAAGTGCGTCCCGGCTCCAAGCTGCAGATCCACACGCACAACAAACTGCCTGAGCAGGATCAAACCGAGCCGGACGACATCAACTTCCCTTACGGCTTCAACAACTACAACATCCACACCCATGGCCTGCATGTGACGCCTGAGTCCCCCGGCGATAACGTTTGCATGACCATTCGCCCCGGCGAGGAGTACCACTACGAGTACGACATTCCCGCAGACCATCCACCCGGCGTCTACTGGTACCACCCACACAAACACGGCTCTGTAGCCCTTCAGGTAGGTAGCGGGATGGCGGGGATGATCATCGTGCGTGGTCCGTTTGATGATCAGCTGAAAGAGATGGGCGTGAAGGAATACTGCATGGTGTTCCAGAACATCGCCGTTGATGCGGAAGGCAAGGTAGAAGACCAGAAGCAGGTCGCCAAGTTCCCCAACAGCGAATACAACATCACCGTCAACAGCCAGTACTGCCCGATCATCAAGGTGAAACCGGGCGAGCTGATCAACCTGCGCCTGCTGAATGCGACAACGCGATCTTCCATCAACTTCGAGTGTCCGTTCTTCGCGCAGATGTTCATCTACGGCTATGACGGCAACCCTACAGAGAATTATCGCAGGCAGGGTGGTGTGAGCCTCGCTCCGGCCAATCGCGCGTCTGTGCTGCTTAAAATCAGCGAGGGGGCCACTCCGGGCGCCTTCTATTACGTGCAGAACAACTCGGTCGAGTACCAGTTCATTCCGCACTACAAGTACCACAACAACCCACCTCTCTTCGCGATTGAGGTGGAACGTGGTGAGGAGATTGGTGCGGCGATCTACATGCCAACCGAAACCGCCGAACGCACAACACCGCCTCCGTTCCCAGAGAGCCTGCGCGGAGGACTGCTTGAGCCGATCCGTCCGGAAGAGGTAACCAATAAACGCACACTCACGTTCCAGGCCAACACGCTGGATAATCCCGAGAAGTACTATCGAGGGGTGAACGTGACCATCGACCATGGCCAGTTTGGCGGCTGTGAAGTGGTGAACCATTGGGTTGAGCTGGACGCCGTGGAAGAATGGACGCTGGAGAACGAAAGCGAGTTTCCGCATCCAATCCATATCCATGTGAACCCCATGTATGTCTATGAGATTGAAGGCGATGACCCTCTCGATTACACGCTGGAACTCCCCTTCTGGGCTGATACCATTCAGGTTCCACCTCACGGGCATGTAAAATTCCGCATGCGGTTCAAAGACTTCGTCGGAAAATATCCGTTACACTGTCACCTGCTCTATCACGAAGATGGCGGCATGATGCAGCATGTGAAGGTTGTTCGTGATCTGAAAGAAAAAGACGACTGGAACAACAATCAGTAGCGGATCAAAGAGCCGAAAAGACCAGATGATTGACATTGACGGCATCAGCCCAAGCAACGAGCGGAAGCCAAAAGGAATGCGCAGCTTTTCATTAAGCCACTTTCTGCTTTCCAGCCCCGTCGGCTATGGGATGATGCTTGTCTTTCAGCTGATTGCTGTCTCGCTGATTACGCGGCCTGACACGTTCCATGTTTTTGAAGTTGCGTTCATTCTCAGCATATTCTTCGTTGGCATGGTCAGCCTGCAACGAACAGTTCTGCCCGACTATCTCTTCACTTACTTCTGGAGTGGATTTGTCTATGGCGGGTTTGGCATGATCGTCGGCCACCAGATCGACCTCTCCATTGACCATGACGTTGCCATGCAGCAGATGAACAGCCTTGCGCTTGCAGCGGTTTATCTGAACTGGATGACCCTCATCATGGTGTTCGCCTGCATTGTCACCTGCTTTTTTGCTGACCATTGTAAAGGCCATGCGGGGACGAAAAGCGCGAAGGTACTCATCCATATCTTCGCAATTTCCATGATGATGTTCGGCGTTTACGTAGGCCATGCGCTTAACCTGATGCTGCACAAGAACACGTTTGACCGGTTCTATCTGCAAGTGCTCTCCATGAGCCTCTTCTTCACCATAGGCTACTACTGCGCGATCAAATGCCATGATCTGTTGCGCGACAGAAAGAAGGCCTGAGCGGCCTCCCTCCCCCTCCTAACCGACACGCTTCTGCGAAGTCGCAAACCGCTTCTCCAGCCGTGCCTGTATCATCTCGAACACGAAACTCACGGCCCAGTAAATCAAAGCCGCGCTGATGAGCATCTCGAAGTGTTTGAACTCCGAGCGGCCAAGGGTGCGCGCCAGATACATGAGCTCCATGATGCCCATGGCAGAGACCAGCGAACTGTCCTTCAGCATGGAGATGAAATTGTTGCCGGTCGGCGGAATGATGATGCGGATCGCTTGGGGCAGAACCACCTTCCACATGGTCTGCCATGGCTGCAACCCAAGCGCAGCCGCTGCCTCAGATTGCTCCCGTGGCACAGCTTGAATGCCAGCCCGGAAGATCTCCGTCATATACGCCCCGTAGCTTAGCGACAGAGCAAGAATACCCGAAGGGATCGCATCCAATGTTATCCCAAGCTGTGGCAGCCCGAGATAAATCAGATAGACCTGCAACAACAATGGCGTACCGCGGAAGAACGAGACGTAGAACGTTGAAATCGCATAGGCCGGACCGGAATTGGAAAGTCGCATCAACGCTCCGACAAATGCCAGAATGCTCGCAAAAATGATCGACGCGAACGAAACGAAGAGCGTGTAGAACAGCCCTTTGTAAAGCAGGATCGGCAATCGCTCGATGATGAATGGAAACGACAGATCAAACGAATAAAAGAAACCCAGAAACAGCGCCAGCAACTGCGCCCAGTAGATTGGCACCTGCACCTTCATGGGTAATTTGGATACGAACACCACATCCGCCGTGATCACGGCTGAGATGGCAAAGGCAGCAAGCACAGAGGCAGTATCTGGCGCAACATCCAGATTGAGCAATGTCGACAGGTACTGACCCACGCTGCTCAGATCAAACGCCATAAGCAGAGCAGCCAGGACCACGAAGAAAGCCAGGCGCCGAGAAGGCGCATGACTAAACAGATTTACGAGCAATGTCATAGGACAACCGATCAGTGCGACGTGGTCACAAGATCAGCACCAAACCACTTCTTGGACAGCTCCACCAGCGTGCCATCTGCCCGCACTTCCTCAATGATTTCGCCAACTTTCTTGGAGAACTCAGGATCATCGCGAGACGTCACAACAGCCAGCGGCTCAAAGAAAACAGCTTCACCCAGAATGCGGATCGGGTAGTTCGCTTTGATCGCCTCCAGAATGGTCGGAACCGATGTAATCCCAGCATCCAGTCGTTTGCCATCGCCTAAGCGCAGGTCATCCAGAACGTTAGAATCGGCTTCATATGTACGGACTTCGCCCGGTGTCACTGCAAACTCGAAAGCTGGCGAGTAAGCCGGATCCAGCTCCAGTTCATGTTGCAGATAATACTCAAAGGTCGAGCCGGTGCTAGCACCAATACGCTTGCCGTTCAGCTCAGACAGCGTCTCGTAGGACGAGTCTTTGTGCACGTAAAATGCAGCTGGCGTGTAGTAGTAAACGGCTGGAAAATCGAGCACTTTTGCGCGCGCAGGTGTTGGCGTCATGGAGCCGATGGACATCTCCCAACGCCCGCCCCACTTGCCGGATGTGATTGCCTCCCACGCCGGGTTCAGAAACTCCGCTTTCGCGCCCATGCGTTTGGCGACTTCCTTAGACACATCAATGTCATAGCCTTCAAACACGCCGTCTGCGTTGAGATAGGATGCAGGCGGATAGCCGGAGTTGGTTGCGACGCGGATCACCTTGGTTTCCATGACACGGTCCATCACCTCACCCGAGAAAACCGGCTGAGATACGGCCAGCAATGAAACGCCGACGATGGAACCAATACTCGCGATTGACTTAATAATATTCATTTCCCCCTCCAAATAATAATATTATCCGAATGATCCTAGGCAACCAAACTGAGGGAAACAAGAGATTCTCATTTATTCATATATGAATACATATCAGTTTCACTGAGTGAAATCTTCAAATTGCTTTCAGGCATCTGAATGAACACATGACCACTAATATAAATGTGCGGCAACACAATATAGTCACCGCACATACATCTACGTCTACTTGTATAGAATATGACTACCTTCCGAGATCAGATCCAAATCTGACGCATATCCGTCCATGGCCTGCACCAGCTTCCAGATAGGTTCGAGAAACAGCCCGAACGTGGAATGGTGGATTGGCAGAACGGCCTTTGGCTTGAGGCGGCCCACCATCTTCACCACATCCTCAGCGTCCATGCTAATCTTGCCGAGCGCGCCGGTGGTGCCCACACCACCCACATGCGGGATGAGAACATCAATCTCTCCAAGGGCTTGCACGGAAGCCATCACATCATCTACCGGGAAGGTATCCCCCGTCCAATATACGGTCTTGCGATAGTCCCCGGCTTCAAACTCCATGAAGTATCCATTGCCTGGACCGAGGATCTTCAGGATCTCGGGGTTTTCGGAGTGTTTTGCTTCCACCGCTGTGATGGTGATCTGACCTGACTTTGTCGGAAACACCACCTGCTCGCCCCAGAGCAAGACGGATATGTTCAAAAACCCTTTGCTTGCAAGCTCTTGCTTATCATGATCCGTCGCAATCATCGGCATGTCAGAGGCAATCTGCACTTCTGCGGCTGCATCAAAATGGTCTGGATGCGAATGACTGATCAGAGTGGCTGTAACAGTGCCAAGATCAAATGCAGGCAACGCACCGAACCGGGGTTGCGGTTTGAGATTTGGCCCCTTGGCAAGATCAAACATCTCATTAGGGTTTGGCATCACAATCGCCTGCTCGCCAATGCCAAATGCAGGATCAGTTAGGAACGTCACGCCATCAAAACTGATGAGCATCGTCGCACCGCCAAGCCATTGTATTTGAAGCGCTACCTCCGTTTCATCAGAGGCTTTCGATTGCGCCTTTGCGTGTGCTAATACAGGCAAACCAACCGCAGAAACCAGCGCTGTAGTCCCGCTGAAACCAAGAAACTTTCGTCTGTTCATCATCTCACCTATCTCAAGAATGAGCATAGGCCTAGCAAAGCCAGTAAGATTGGAGTATTCAGATAATATTGCCTGTATTATCCGATTGAATTGCATAATGACAAACATCACTCAGCTGCAAACCTTCGTGGAAGTCGCTCGTTTGAACTCCTTCGCGGAGGCAGCAGAACAGCTTCATGTTCCGCGCTCTACGGTTACCGCCCGTGTTCAGGCTTTGGAGGAACGGCTTGGCGTTCAGCTGCTGCATCGCACGACAAGGCGTGTATCATTAACGTTGGAAGGCGAGCGGTTTATGCAGCAATGTGAGCCGGCTCTAGAGGCTTTGCAGCAGGCAGAAAGCGATTTGCTGGAGAAGGACGAACTCTCTGGAAACATTCGCCTTTCTGTTCCAACAGACTATCCTGCCCATACATTAGAACACCTGCTCAGCAGCTTTACTGAGAAGCATCCGAAGGTGTCGTTCTACGTTGATATGAGTGACAGTCCGGTTGATCTGGTCGCCGAGCATTTCGATCTGGCCATCCGCGCCCGCAAGCCGGGTGAAGACGCGCTGATAGCACAGCGCTACACCTATGATCACATTGGACTTTTCTGCCGCAAACCGCAGAAAACCATCACCGCAAAAAACATCAGTACCTTCGCGCTTTTAGACCCCGGCGGTTTTCTCTCGGAGTACTCAGCGGGCAAAACGCCAGATCACTACATAGAAACAACAAACTTCCGTTTGACGAAACAGTTCGCATTATCAAGGGATTGCATTGTTGTGCTACCGCTCTCTCTTTGCGAGCAGGAAGTCGAGCAAGGTCTGCTCCATCTCCTCAAAACCACGCTAGAAGTCCCTCAGGTACCTCTGTACATCGTCACCCCTGCCCGCAAGCATCGGCCCAAACGAACGCGTGCGTTTATCCAACACATCGTTGAAGCTGCAAAAGCTGCTCAGTAAGACCAAATGGCTTATGGGCGCGCCCTCGGCAATTCGCTAGTATCCCCGCAGATTTTGCATTTGCACGGCTACGGGTGAGAGAGAATGGCGCAGGAAACTCTTTTAAAAGAACAGTTTGACGGTGTTTTGAGGCTGACCCTGAATCGCCCGGATAAACTCAATGCCCTCACCCCGGAAATGCGTCAGGAGCTGCTCACCGCACTGAAGGACGCCCACGATACCCCTGAGGTGCGCACCGTTATCCTCACCGGCTCTGGCCGCGCTTTCTGCACCGGACAGGACCTCAACGATATCCTGCCGGACAGCACTGGCGAGAAGCCGGATCTGGGAGATGTGCTGACCCAGCATTACAGCCCCATCATTCATGCGATCCGCCAGATGGAGAAGCCGGTTCTGTGTGCCGTCAACGGCGTGGCGACGGGTGCAGGTGCGGGCCTTGCCTTCGCCTGCGACATGGTTTTTGCCGCCAAGAGTGCCAAATTCATTCACGCATTCAGTCGGTTAGGCCTCGTGCCCGGCGCAGGCGCCTCCTTCCACCTGCCGCGCATGGTTGGTGAGGTGCGGGCCAAGGGCCTGATGCTCACCGGTATGCCGCTAACCGCCGAACGAGCTGCGGATTGGGGGCTGATCTGGGAAGCCATTGAGGACGATCAACTTCAGGATGAAGTACTAGATATTGCAACTGGACTTGCAAAAGGCCCAACATCGGCGTATGCAATGACCAAACACCTCATTCATGCATCTGCTGATAGCACGCTGGAAGACCAGTTGGTCCGCGAAGCGGAGATGCAGCGTCGGGCTGGAAACTCGGAAAATCACACTGAGGGCCTGAACGCATTCCTAGAAAAACGTTCACCCGTTTTCAAATAGCGCCCGCCTCCTCCCGGGTGGTTGTGGCGCTTTCCATAACCATAATTGAGGAGATTGCTGATGGGTATTATTGCACTCGATCACGTTCAGATGACCATGCCAACAGGCCAGGAAGTAGCAGCACGCGCCTTCTTCATCAACCTGCTAGGTTTCACCGAAGTGGAAAAACCCGCGTCTTTACAAGGACGTGGCGGTGCTTGGTTCACTGCGGGTGCCGTTAACCTGCATGTGGGCGTGGAAGAACCGTTCACCCCAAGCAAGAAGGGCCACCCAGCGTTCCTGTTGGACAACCTGCAGGAAACCGTTGATCGTCTCGCCACTGCTGGTGCTGTTTTGAAAGACGACAAACCGCTGCCGGGCTACATTCGCAAGTTCACCGAAGATCCATTTGGCAACCGTATTGAGCTGATGCAGAAAACGGCATAACGCCTGAGACGACCCACTAAAAAGAGAATTCCATTTTCTTCTTTAGACATTGATAAATAAACGGAAAATCTTCCGCTTTTCGAAAACCTCACGATATCCTGTGTGTGTTAAAGGGTGAGTTTATCAAGCAAGCTCACCTTGGCACAGGAGCCTTCGCACATGACAATCCTCAGTTTGCAACACTTCAACCTTCCCATCGCGCCCGGGGGGGATAAACTTGCCCGCGAATTTTACGTGGATCTGTTGGGCTTTGAAGAAGTTGAGCGACCTGAGAGCATCCGGCACCGGCCAGGTGGTTGGTTTTCAGTGGGTTCCATCAATCTGCACCTGAGCGTGCAAGACCCGTTCGTGGCCAACAAGGTCGGCCATCCGGCCTTTGTGGTGGATGATATCATCAAGCTGGCACAGCGCCTGCGCGACGCGGACTATGAGGTCTCCGACGATGCTATCTTCATCGGCTACATCAGAAAAACCACCCACGACCCCTTTGGCAACCGCATTGAGTTGATGCAGCCAGAAGACATGGTGCAGCACAAACTATAGCTTTTTCAGCTCCTGAAGCAGCGCGTTGGTGAGCCCAAGCAGCGTACCTTCCGGCAAGATATCCTCGTGGTTCCACGTCAGTGCCACCTGCCAGTGTGTACCATTCAAGCCTTTGAGATCATATGTGAAATTGAGCACACCGATCTCACTTCCCGCCTTGAAAGCAATCCGCTGCCAATCCGTCTTTTCCGCCAGACCCGGGTTGAACTGCATGGCCTTGTCATCTGCGATATCGGCAATCACATCGCACAGTTCCTCAGCACTTGCGTACCATTCCACGCCTGTCAGATAAGGGTCTGCTACATCCTCAATCGCAGGCAGCGGACGTTCCTCGATCTTTTCCAGAATTTTCCGTCTCTGAGCAGCATCTGCCTGCCCATACTTCTCAGCCAGTTTGCGGTCTGCCTTGAGCTGATAGAATTGGCGCGAAGTTAGAAACGGCGTCCGTTCCTCACGTGTTTCCAAAGACTTAGTACCGATGTGATTGAGTGCAACATCCGCAGCGGAGTTGTCTGATGCCGCCATCATATGCTGGGCAATTACCTGCAAGGTAACCAATCCGCCTTTCATCTTGGTGTAAAGGCTGCTCACCGGATGAGATTCCAGATCTCTTTCCAGCCGAACTTTCTGGTTCCACTTCAACTCACCGCTTTTCACACGGTGCACCAGTTCCTGCATCACAAACAGTTTGTAGGCAGGCCCAATCGCGAGCGGCTTGTCAGCGTCATTACTGAAAAATTCTACACCATCTTTGCGGATCAGCAGACTGGACGAAGACGCCACTTCTTGCATGCGCGACAGACAGTCTTCAAGATTCTCAACCAGATACAGCGCAGGCTTGATGAACAAGCCTTTGATTTTACCTGATCTTTCCCGTTCCAGCAGCACCGTTACGTTAAAGTGCGTTGTTTTGACGAGAAATGCGTTTTTTTGCGTTTCTTTGCTGATTTCCTGCGTTGCTCCGTAAGCCGCCAACGCATCCTCCAAAGACCGGCGCAGCCCCTCTTTTCCGACCAGCGACAGGAACCCATCGGTGAACATGGAAAGGTCTTCACCATTCCCGTTCCAGACCTTGAAGAGCAGATCCGCATCAGAGGTGTTGCGCAGCTCGATCATTTCCGGTGTGATGCGCTTGGCCGGAGAAAGGTTCTCCAGTGCATCCTTCACGCTCAGGATCGGATCAAGAAACATCTCTTTTAAGGTGCGCATTTCCATTCGCCTCAAATCAGCAAGCCGCAAATCTCCTTCTCTCTCTTAAAGAGAGCTTTCAGAGTTGGCAAAGCCTGTCTGGCTGCCTTGGCAAAAAGCCACAGATTGTCGGTGTTTAAACCTGCGCATTATCCCCCTCGGAACAAATCATACCTCGCTCAATAACCAAGCAAATCTGCCAGAATAAACCCACTGCGGAAGCTGGTAGATTTGCCCGGCATGTCTTTTGCCAGATTCCCGAGCACTCAATGAGGTTGGTATTGTGGAGATCAGTGTCGTTCTTCCGGTTCACAATTGCGGAAAGTATCTGCTGCCCGCCTTGCAGAGCATAAAGTACCAAAGCTACCCGCATTTCGAAGTGCTCATGGTGAATGACCATTCCTCCGACGGATCCGAGGATGTGTGCGCTGATATTGCGTCCGTCGATGACCGCTTCAAACTGCTGCACTCACCGCATTTTGGCATGGCAGGCGCTTTGAACTTCGGCATCTCACAGGCTAGCGGTGTTTACATCGCCCGCATGGATGGCGACGACCTGTGCATGCCCGAACGCTTTGAAAAGCAAATCGAATTTCTGAAAGAAAACCCAGACATATCCTTCCTCGGGACCTTCGCTGACCACATCAATGAAAGCGGCAAGACCAAAGGGGTCTTTGAATATCCCGAAGACGATTTCGAGATAAAAGCGCAGCTGGACCGCGGGCAAAACACCTTTGTGCATCCCTCCATGATGATCCGCCGCAAAGCTCTGGTTGACCTTGGTGGATATCGGGAAATCTTCAGCATCTGTCAGGACTATGACCTCTGGTTACGTGCGCAGGACAGATACTCCTTCGCCAACCTGCCAGAACGACTTGTGGCCTATCGCGGGTTTCCGGATAAGCGCGACCTGACCAACCGTTTCTGGAAGCACTTCTACATCACCCGGCTGGCAGAAATCAGCGTACAGCAACGCCGTGCCGGACACCGCGACCCGGTTGACCAGATGGCCGATGAGTTTGATCTGGAAGCTGTTGATGAACGATTGGTGAGAGAGCGCCTGATGTCAGCGCGGCAGGATTACTACTGCAACAAAAAGGCCTTCGTGGACGGAAAACCGCTGAACTCCATGGACATAGAGCAGATCAAAGCCTTTCTGCTCAACCACAAGGAAAAGTTCAACAAAAAAGACCTGGGCCAAGCTTTCGGCCTGCTCTTCGATCAGGCCATGCGCATCCAGGATTCCGAGAGCGCTGAAATCCTCTACAACCTCCAACGCGAAATCTCAAAAAGTCGCCACCTAAAATCCCTCCTTACCAAACCCGACAAACTCGTCAGGTACGCCCTGAGGAAACGCATGGAAGAGGCGTAGGGTGCTACGCCTCTTCGTGAATCTAAGAGTTACTTCTTCTTGCCGCCCTTGGGCTCGATATCATCGCCAAAGAAGTCTTTCTTCTTCTTTTTGCCGAGTGCGGCTTTTGCTTTTTCGGATCTGGTTTTTGGATACTCATCTTCCATCTTCAAAGCAGCGGCTTTGATCTTAGGAATAAGAGCCCAAGCTTCGTCGATTTTTTGAGCACGATGCAACTCGCCGATCTCAACGATAAGTGCCTTAAAGGCTTCTCTGTTGTTGTAGTACAGCGTAAGAGGCTCATGCTCGTTCTTAAGCTTCTGTTTTTCCTTCGAGCTCTTTGCAGCTTTCTGCTTCTTTTTCAGGACCTCTTGTGCTGCTTCAAACTTCTTGTCCAGGCCAACCATAAGCTCACAGGCCTTATAGACAATCTGCTCCATATCGAAGATTTCTTTTTTGATAGCCTTTGCTTGCTTTTCTTCTTCGCTCAAATGCTCATCAGAATCTGCACGGCGTTCGGCTTCAGCAGCTTTTTCCGCTTCAGCTTCCGCCTGTCGCTGTTGCATGGCAGCCAGCTCATCTTCGAAAGTGCCTTTGCTCTTCTTGCCTAGAGCAGCCTTTACCTTTTCACTTCGGGATTTCGGAAAGTCCTCTTCCATCTTCTGAACGGCGGCCTGCAGTTGCGGAATGATGTCTCGGATCGGCTTGATATCCTCTTGGCCGATATGCTTTCCAACCTCACCTATCAGCTTTTTCACCTCTGCGCTGTTCAACACAAATGTGTTACGCTGTGGCCGGGTTTTAAGGTTCTCGTCTTTAGCTTCCAGATCAGCCAGTGACTGTTTCGCCATATCAACGATATGTTCAAACTCTTTCACTTCTCTCCGGGTCGTAGCAGCTTGTTTAAGGGACTCATCAAGGCTCTCAAAGTAGACCTCAACCTTATCGAGCTCAGCTTCACCTTTTGCATCCTCATCCTTGTAATAGAAGTCAGAGGCCGTCAGCAGGCATTCTTTGAGGTTGGCAATTGTGCCTTTGAAGAAGTTCTTCTCACCCAAATCCAAAAACTGGCCAGTTTTGTCCTGATACTTGGTGATCTCAGGATTGTAAGCTCTGATGCGTTCCAGAAGGTCTGACTTCTCAGTGAGCTCGTCTGCAACAGCATCAGCGCCTTTGAGCTGCTCCATCTTCTCTTTGGCTGCCTGGAAGATCGTGTCCATATCATCCAGATCTCTATCAATGGCGCGTAAGGCATTTTCGACCACTTTAGGATCCATATTGCCTAGCTCGATCAAGCCGACGTTGAAGACCTCTGAATGCTCCTGAGCATCGGCATATGTATCATCGAAATCTCCACAGAGGCCTTCCACCTCTGGGTTTTCATTGGCCCATTTTTCAAGTTGCTTCAACTGGCTAAATCTGTCTCTCACAGCCTGCAGCAGTTCTTCTCTGCGGCCTGAAGCATCATTTTGAACGCCACCTTCTCCGGCATCGGGCATACCAAGCAAGTTGCGCATTTTTCCGAGTGCAACTTCAACACCCGCCAACAGATCATCAGCAGCCTTTTTATCCTGATTGGACAACACCGCCTGATCCTGCGTGATCAACGTAAAGGCTTCGTTGTTTGCCTTGTAGAACTCAGCAAACTCCTTCGGCTTCTTTTTCAGCTCTTCTTTACGCGCTGCCAGATTAGCAAACACACTTTTGATGTTCTTGAAGCGGAACTTCATATCTGCGCCGACGCGTTCAACCTCGATTGCAGCTGCATCAAAAGCTTCCTGCAGATCAGCAATATGGCTGTTGAGCGCACTCAACTCACCAGCTCCCCTGATCGCGCTTTTGTCTTTTACGGCAACATTGAGAGCTTGCAATGCTTTTGCCGCTGACGTGCCTGCCTGATCAAAGGCGCTAAGGTCCACATTCCACGCTTCAATCTCAGACCGACGCTTGACCAGACTCTGCAGCTTTTCAGTAGATTCCTTTGCCCTGGCATTGATCTCAGAAATGTCTGTTTTGCGGGTTTCCTGAGCTTTTGCAAAAAGCTGCTGCATCTGCGTCAAACCAGACTTGACCTGGGAGACGAGTTGCTGAAGCTGCTCACATTGAGCCTCTTTATCGTCTCTACTCTCCTGCGCACAGGCCACTCCGTTTTCATGGTGCCCAAGTGAGGCCTGATAGATTGCATCAAACTCGGCCCCATTCACATCCTGACAAATCGGCCGCCAGTTTGCATTGCTCGTGTTGAGGGCAGTCCTCAGGCTATCAAGATCACTCGTCAGTCTGGCAAGGCGGTTTTCGAAGACATCGCCTTGGGATTCTTTATCTGCCGCAATGACTTCATCCGCTTCAGCCGTATTAAGTCCTTGCGCTGCCAAACCAGCTTTCTTCATGCGCATGTGCATGGTTCGAGCAGTTTCAATCAGACTATCAATCTTCGGCAGGGCTTTTTTGACATCTGAATCAAGCCAGAGATCTGACGTTGCCATTTCCTGGGCGCCATCCAAGGCATTCCTGGCCAACTGATAAGCATCTGCAAACTCGGTCACAGACTTCTTTGACCATCCAGACTGATCCTGCTTATGGTCTGCTTCCACCTTCTGGTTCAAAGCAAAAATCACATCTGTTCGCTCTGCAAGTGCAATTTCTTCTTCAAATACATCCCCAAACGCATCATCATCCGGGATAGCGCGCGCATTTCTTGAAACCAGACCGTACTCGACGTCATCTGCGCTTGCTTTCTTCGCATTTTTGGCGTTCTTCGGCTTTTCAAAGCACTTGGGCATATTGCCAATTGCAGTCTTCATCTGCTCGATGGCTGTCTTGGCATCAGCAATACGGTTTTCAGAGAGAAACAGTTTGGCCTCCTGCCCAAACGTCTCGACCATGGTCTGATAGCTCAAAAGGTCAGAAAGCTGCTCTTCATACGGAATCTGATTACGCTGCTTGTAATAGGTACCAGCCTCTTTGAGCAGATCGCTGACTTCCTGTACGTAACCATCTATTCTGTTTGCAGTTGAAGATCCACGCTCAAGCGCTGCGCGCATCCCATCCATATTGCGGTGAGCGTTTTGAAGACTGTCATCAATCCCAGTATAATCAATCTTAGTATAATCCTTGCCGTCGAACAGCTGTTCTGCGTCCAGCAGAGAATCGTTGGCCTCTTGCTCAAACTTCTCGAAAACTTTGAGCTCTTCACGGTCGACAATAAGATGGGCCTTGTCAGTGATAGCACCAAAATCCTTGAAGGCTTGCTTGATTGCGTTCAGAGAAATATCTCTCAGATCGCGGGGAGAAGTGGGAGTCTCAACCGGTTGGACAGCTTCAACACCAGCCTCAGAAGGGTCGATGCTGCAAACCTTAAGCATGGCATTCGCCCACGCATCAACATCACCGGATTGTTTTGGAGTACCAGTAGCTTCATTTGAACCGGAAGGGGTATCAGAACCAGCCATAACAGACCTCTTGGCGCACTATATTTCCTAGGTGCGGGATATCACTTACGCCATGAGATAGTGTTTCACTAATCCCCCTCTATCGAGCGAATATTTAATAAAATGAGGAGTGGGATGAGGCAGGCTTCAAAGCAGATTATGACAACACAAAACTATCGGCCAAGAAAAACACAAGGCCGCTAACGATCGTTAGCGGCCTTAGGAAACGAAATTATCAGTTTTGGAAGTGGATGTTCCCACCGCTACTGTTTGACCTACCCGCCAAACTTAAGCGCATTCACGGCTGTCAATACGTTCTCAGGAATTCCGACGCCCGGATTGCTGGCAAACAGTTGTACGGATGGAGCCGTGCCAATGCCATTTTGTGCATCGTAGAGGATGACGAATTTCTTGACGAACTTGTCGACTTCAGCAGGATCTTTAAACTTCTCGACGTCGAACTTCTCGTTTATCACCGCGGCTTGGTTGTCGATATCCGTTCCAACCATCTCCTCAGGCATTCCAAGAACAGTTCTCACAACTTGATAAAGAGCTGGTGAACCGAGAATCTCATAGGCATCCGTGATATCTTTTGCAGTTCTTTGGAAGTTGAGAGCTAGTCGAACGCCTTCATTCTGCTCACCTTCATCTTCTTCAAAACTGACCTGAATGTACTTTTCGACAATATTTTTAGTGCTCTCAACGCGCTGCGCCTCCAGCCCGTCTTTAAACTTCTCAACTGCATCTTTAAGTTCAGAAGGCTTTTTCATCTCATCGAGATCAAGGTTTTTGTCAAACCATTCAATACGTTCTTCCTTGGGACCATCAATGATCTCTTGAGGAATATCGTAAGCTATCGTAACTACTTTATACAGAGCTGGATCTGCTAGAAGCTGAACAGTCAGACCAACATTTCGCTGCATCTTCTGCTGGTAGTAGTCGGCAAGTCGATCGATGTCCTCAACTTTCTCACCCGGTACATTTGTGTAGCGAACAACTTTCTCATCCAAAGCCTCATTCGTCCAATCGAATGTACCTTCGATGGTACCATCTTTATTAAACGGAAATGCTTCGGCCAGTTCCTTGAAACGAGCATCGTTTAGCGTATTCGCCAGCGCTTTTTCATCTGTCGTGCCTTCTACAAGCACTTTACGAACCATGCCCTTTGCGTAGGCCATGTCTTCAAGGCCCATTGTTTTCATCATAAAATTATAGAGGCGATAATCATTCAGAAGATCGTCAACGGTCTCAACGTTCTTGAAGTTTTCTTCGTAATACTGGATCTCGCGCGCAATTTCTGGATCTTTCGCAGTTCGATCTTTTGCAGCCGGCAAGTCGCGATTGAGCACACTAAATCGAAGATGAGTATCCATTGAATTGAATCCGATTACACAAAACAGTTAGAGGCAGTCTGACTCAGGTGTCTTGTCTGAAGCTGATGATGGCCTTTGTGGGTGATCGCGGCAGAGTTTTGCATTTAAGCTATTGAGAAGACTGGGGCTCATTGGATGGTTGGGTGGCATCGTGATGAGAAATCGGCGTTGAATAGAGAGGCATATCGAGCGTTTAGGGCCGCTTTGGTGCCATTCAGAGAATCGCTACAACTCAATCCCCCAAAAAAACAGCTCCCGTCTTCATAACGGGAGCTGTGTTAGGTGGGTGGTGGCCTCATACCGGTTTGGAAGGCCTTTGGCTTCGGCTGTTTGGTGTTGGCATCAGGCACCGCTGGGGGGCGGGGGCTGATGGGTTGGGGAGCTGGCGCTTTGGTTGTTGTTATGTGGCCAGCTCCAAGTTTTGTGGCTGGACTAGCTCCAAGGGTGAGAGCTGATCCAGGATGGTGAACCTTCCCTAACTCATCTTTTCAATGCGGGCAGGCAGAGCTTGGCGGGCTATGCTGCCGACGACGGGGTCGGCGAGCAGGACCGGACGTTGACTTGTTGGGTCGGTGTACCCCAGATCATTGCTGTTGGTGCCGAGGCCTCGGTTTGAGTGACCTTCCAGAATGACATTGCCGATCTTGTGGGTGCGCGTGCCCAACTCGCGGTGGCCATAGCCGTGCTCAATGCCGATGGCCCCCCGTGCAATGCCTTGCCGAACCAACGCTTGCCCGCTGATGCGGTTGCTTGGGGAGATCACGTTGATCCAGTCGCCCGTCTTGATGGACAGCTGCTCTGCATCCACTGTGTTGATAGCGATGGCGTTGGAGAGCTTCAGATCATCCAGATACGGATTGCCGCCGGTGCTGGAAGAGCGCAGCTGGGATTTGGTGCTGACAACGCGAAATGGCCATAGATCCGGTGGGAAGGCTTTATCTACCTTGGTGCCATCGGCAAAACTTGGCGCCTGCCATGTAGGGCAGCCAACAAACTTTTTGCCGGTCATGGAGTTACGCGCCATGCCTACTGTCTCGTTCCAGACCTGAATGCCCTTTTTGTAGGAGCGTGCAAAGGTCTCTCCCTTGTAGGTTTTCGCCGCATCCTCATAGCGGCCACCCCGGTTGTAAACGTAGGCCACCCGGCGCCACTCATCAGGCTTCAGGGTGCTTTCCAGATCAGCACGGATGCGATCCACACCGGTGATAGCCATATCGGCGTCATCACTTTCCGGCACAGCACCGCCATCAAACGCCACGTTGGCACCGGCGCGCAGCCAGAAGTCCTCAGAACGGTGCAGCGGGTGCAGATTGCCGTCAGCATCCGGAATGGCTTTGTCACCAAATCCCGGCAGTCCCATGCGTTTGGCCACATCAATGAAGAAGTTGTCCATGTCCATATGTCGGCCATCCGGAGTTGTGCCGGTCTGGCAATCCACCACCGGCCAGCGGGCCGTGGAAACCCTGGTTGGCACGCCGCCCCAGGCAGAAGCCCAGCCCCATGCCTCGTAGAACACACGGTCCGGCACGATGTAATCGGCGAAGCGTGACGTTTCGTTGATGAATGGATCAATAGCGATGAACAGCGGCAAGCGCTTGGTGTCTTTGATCTTCTCCTTAATGTCGTTTTCCATGCCCGCAACACCGTAGACGGGGTTGGAGGACCATGTGATCACCGCCTTGGCCTTGTAGGGATAGCCTTCCAGCACGGAGGTGAGCCATTGTGCGCCCATGGGCTGGGTGAAGGAATGCCATGGAGCTTGTGCAGGGTATGGGTTCTTGCCCTCTGCGACCAGTCGTTTGAATTCGCTGGTTTTCTCGTAGGCGAAGCCACCGCGGCCTGCGTCTACGCCCTTCACCTTCACCTTGCCGGGGAAGGCGAGCAGGTTATAGCGTAGGCCTTTCTGCACATCTTTGAAGCGACCGCCACCGGCAGTGGTGCCACCTTTGGTGTTGAGGTTGCCGACAAGGGCGTTGAGCATGACGATGGCGTAGGCAGTGTAGAACCCGGCGGTGTGCATGGTGCCGCCGTGGCAATCCGCTGCGGCCTGTTTGCCAACACTGGTGAAGTCGCGGGCCAGAGAGATGATGCGTTCTTCCGGCACGCCGCAATCTGCAGAGTATTCGGCGAGTGTTTTGCGCAGTGCCTCCCGGCGCAGCAGGCTGAGGCTGGTGGCTACGGGCACAGTTGAGCCATCCAGAAGTCTCACGGTTCCCTGATGGAACAGTGTGGCAGGGCGGCCCTTTGCAGGAGAGAGCTCTCCCGTCTCCGCATCCAGGCACATAGGTGCCTTTTGAGCATCTTCGTCCAGATCAGCTGTCACCATTCCTTGCGGCAGGAAGGAGCCGCCTTTGGGGTGCTCGGGGTCATCAATGACCAGATGCGTTGCATTGGACCAACTGGCCTCCCCTGCCGCCTTTGCTGCTGCGCCGGACGGTTGAGCCAGAAACTTGGCGTCGTATCGTTCGTTTTCCATGATCCAGCGGATCATGCCCATCACCAGCGCTCCGTCGGTGCCCGGTCTGATAGGAACCCATGTGTTGTCTTTGCCAAACGCATGGTTTTGAGAGTTGGTGAGCACAGGGTCCACCACCGCGTACTTCACCCCATCACGCCCACGGGCAGCACCCATCAGTGTGCCTTGCAGTTTGTAAGGATTGCCTGCATTGCCAGGGGCTGTGCCAATGAACAGCATGTATTTAGCGTGACGATAGTCCGGCTTCAGGTGCGGCTGCTTTTTCAGGTTGTCCAGCATGGCCGCATACCCAGCGCGCATGGACAGGCCGCAGTAAGAGCGGTGCCCCACGAAGTTGCGGGTGCCGTAAGCCATTTTGGCGAAGCGAGCGGCCATCATCAGGCGACCGTTTTTGAAAACCGGGATCACCACCAGTTGGTTGGCCTTTGGGCCGTATTCTGGATTTTCCGGATCAAGCGGGGTCTTCAGGTCGCGGATGGCGCGCAGGCCTTCCACTTGGCCTTCGCCAAACAGATCACCACCCTCTACGGTTTCCTCAATCAGCTGGTCCCAGGAGATTTCCTTCCACTGGCCGCTGCCACGCTCGCCAACACGTTTCATCGGCTTGAGGATACGCTCCTTGCTGTTCTGCTTGGCAATGGCAGCATTACCGCGACCGCAGGCGGTGGAGCGTCCGGCAAGGCCCTGCTCGCCATAGGCAGACAAGCCGGTGATCGCGTCTTTGATAGGCGTATCATACGGAATGTGTGGATTGGTGGAGAGTGGGCTGTATGGGTTGCCGGTGGCGCGCAGAATATCGCCAGAGGCTTTGTCCACCCGCACACGGATGCCGCAAACGCTGGTGCAGCCCATGCACATTGTGTAGCCAACCCGTTGATCTGGGTTGAGGATCACCTCTCCGCTGGCTGGGTCTACCTTGTATTCCGGTGGCAAAGCTCCACCGGCAATGCCTTTGGCTTTCGCAGTACCCAGCACGCCCTGATAGAAGTTTTTGCCCGTTTCAGCAAAGCCCCAGAAGGCAGCGCCAGCTGCGCCAAGAGCGGTTGCGCCTTGAAGAACACCACGGCGAGAAATAGTCATAATTGGCTCTCCTTAGGCTTGAGTTTGCTTGCTGGCGCGCACGGCCAGCAGGTTGATGAGAAGGGTGACAAAGATCAGGCTGAGGATCAGCAGGCCTGCGGACCCGGCCAAGGCTTGCAGAGCATCGCGAGAAAGCGCGGCTTCATGGCCATAAAACGCCGTCTCGGTTTTGGACATCAGCTGCGCCCCGTTGAACGTGGACCAGCGGAAGGCCAGTGCACCGAACACGGCCAGCGCTCCACTCACACCACGCAGCAGCAAGGAGGTCTTTGCGCTCACAGCCAATGCGACCGGCAACACAACACCTGCGATGATGAAGCCACCGAGCAAGCCAACAGGGGCATAGTCTGCCGCCAGTGTTGAAAGGCTGGCATCGGTCAGCATCCAAAGGCCAAAGGCAACTAGTGTGGCAGCACCTGTGACCACCAACATGTAACGGCCCTCGCCCTTTTCTCCATTGAGGCTGTCAATGGTCATGGTGGCACCGGCGCCGCTCATCAGAGCTGTCAGAATAAGCACCACGGGGAAACCGAGGGTGTTCCAGACTGGCCGAGCAGCAACCACGCTCATTTCACCGGCGGTATAGCCCAGTATGCAGAGGGCCAGTACGCCAACAATCATGGTCAGCGTGCGTTCACCTGCACACATGGGCGCGTTGCCACGGCGGCCTGTCATGAACGCCAGCAGAAGAGTAGAGCCGATGAACAGCGGCAGGAACCAGCTGCCCCACCACATGATGGATCCGGGTGCAGCACCGCTGTAAAAGTGCATAAAACGTGCAGGCTGGTGCAGGTCCGCAAGCAGTGGCAAACCAGAGGCGAGCGCAAAACTGGCGGCGACAATTAGAGCGCCTTTGGCTTCTGCAACACGCACAAGACGGGCATATGCCAGCAGCAAGGCAGCTCCTGCCCCTGTGCCCACCAGCAGGAAGTAAGCGACCGCCCAGGGCCGCCAGACGGCTTCGTGATCAAAAGACATCAGATCGACAGCAGGCATAACTCACACCTCCCCATGTGCAGGCGTTTCAAGACCTTGGCGCAAATCACGGGCACCGCCACCAACCGCAACGGTTGAGGCGAGCCTGTCATCCAGCCCGATGTAATAGACGTTTGGTCCTGTCTTGAACTCAGGGCGCAGGCCCTTGGTCTCATACTGCGCCATCAGCTTGCGGATATCGCTTTCCGGATCGTTCAGATCCCCAAACACACGGGCGTTGCCCACGCAGGTTTCAACGCAGGCCGGCAGCAAACCGACAGAAGTGCGATGCACACAGAACGTGCACTTATCCGCAACACCGGTTTTGTGGTTGATGAAGCGCGCTTCATAAGGGCACGCCTGCACGCAGTAACCGCAGGCCACGCATTGCTCAGCATCCACCACCACAGCACCCTCATCGGTTTTGAAGGTGGCGTTGACCGGACACACCGGAATGCACGGCGGCTCGTCGCAGTGGTTGCACAAGCGCGGCAACACGGCCTGACTCGGGCCATCCGGGCCATCCAGCTCATAGACTGGCACGGCTGTGCGGTGCTGGCCTTCCGGCACATCGTTTTCAATGGTGCAGGCCACGGTGCAGGCCTGACAGCCGATGCATTTGCGCAGATCCACCAGCATGCCCCAGCGCTTGGGTTTCGCCTGCGCACTTGCGGCCGCCGGCGCCGCCACCGCAGCCGTTGAGCCTGCCATGGCCAGTTTGAGGAACTCACGTCTTGAATTCATGTCTCCCCCCGGAGTGTCACGGTTTGGGTTGTTCCCAAGCTACCGGGAGGCCAGCAACAAAAATATTGGGGAGGTTATCTGCCGGTTTAGGGGAGTTCCCCTAGATGGGGCGGGAAGAGAACAATCGACAATTTCGTAAACCGCTCTTCACAGCAAAAAAGCAGAGAAGTTTGGTCTCACCACAATTTGCCCGTAGGTTGCTCCCATTCGATTTGGGGGTTCATTTGAGCATATTGATCATCGCGCTTTCGGGCATGTTTGCTGGCGTTTTGTCCGGCATTGTTGGCACAGGATCGTCGATCATTCTGCTGCCTATTCTGGTGGCTGTGTTTGGCACCAAGGCGGCCATTCCCATCATGGCCATTGCGGCGCTGATCGCCAATTGCGGGCGCGTGATTGTGTGGTGCAGTGAGATCAACTGGCGTGCCGTGTTTTTCTATGCCGTGCCCAGCATTCCCATGGCAGCCCTTGGGGCGAACCTGCTGATTGCCATACCGGAATCCGTTGGCAGCACCATCCTTGGGCTGTTCTTTCTCGTGCTCATCCCCGTGCGCTATCTGCTGCGCTCCAGAAACATCGGCTCCAAACCAGCCCACCTTGTGCTGGGCGGAACGCTGATCGGGTTTCTCACCGGCCTTGTTGCTTCCTCAGGCCCGTTGAGCCTTGCGGTATTTTCTTCCTTCGGCCTCGTCAAAAGCGCGTTGATTGCAACGGAAGCGGCGGCCTCCCTGTTCGTGTTTGGCTCCAAGGCCGTAACCTTCAGCTATCTGAATGTGATGAGCACGGATATTCTGATCGGCGGAGCGTTGGTGGGCGGGTCTATTACGCTTGGTACGTATGCCGCCAAGGCGATCCTCAACAAGCTCAGCTCCAAACAGCATGACCGCATGATTGATCTGGTTCTGGCTGGCTCTGGCATTTCCATGATTATGCCTTGAGTATCGCAAGTTGCGCACTACAATCCGCGCAACACCTGATCTAACCTTGCGGTCCGTCTCCTGCTTTGAGTTTCACCATGCTGCCTGCTGATTACATCGATCTTTACTGCGAGCGAACCGCACCGGGGTTCTGGAATGAACCACTGAACGCACTGAGCAATCTCAGCTTTATCGTTGCAGCACTGGTGGCTCTGTATCTGGTGCGCAGGCGAGGCAACGCGGATCTAGCGGAACTTGTGCTTATCACTCTGGCTGCGGCTATTGGCGTTGGCTCATTCCTGTTTCATACATTTGCGAACACATGGTCAGAGCTGGCAGACGTCATCCCGATCTGGAGCTTTGTTGCATTCTACATCATTACGGTGATCTATCGCGCGACCGGTGAAAACCTGTTTCGCACGCTGCGCGCCAGTGCCATTGCAGTGGGCCTGACTGCCCTCATCTTCTGGTTCAGCTCAAGTGCAGTGGTGACAGGTCTGGAGGCAGGACCTGATCCTCTCAACGGTTCCATGCAGTATCTGCCTGCGGTCGTCGCACTACTCGTCGCAACCGTGCTGATGCACCTGCGCAAACACCCTGCCCGCACGTACATCACGTTTGCAGCAGCCACCTTTGTAATCTCGCTGGCCTTCCGAACCATCGACATCGCCCTCTGCTTTTCTATCAGCTTCGGCACCCACTTCATGTGGCACCTGCTCAACGGCCTCATGATTGGTCTGCTCCTCGCTGCGCTGGTCCTGAAGATGAAGCCCAAAGGAGCCTCCTGATGATCCAGCTCAGCGACTACTTTGCCAACTGGCAGCAAACAGAACTGGCTGGCATCGACGCTTCACCATGGGAGCTGACCAGCAACGCAGCTGATATCATCAAAGGGATGCTGTCTCAGCTCACGGATGGCTACCGCATCACTAACACGATCGCCATTCATGAAAGCGCAACGGTGGAAGATGGAGCAACGCTGAAAGGTCCGATGATCATTGGGCCGAGTGCCTTTGTCTCCTCCCGCAGCTACCTGCGTGGCGGTGTTTACATGAGTGAGGGCTGTGCGGTTGGGCCGTTTTGCGAGGTTAAGTCCAGCTTCCTACTGAAGGGCTCCAAGCTGGCCCACCTTGGGTTTCTCGGAGATTCCATTCTGGGCGAGTATGTCAATCTGGAAGCAGGCGTTGTGGTCGCGAACCATCGCAATGAGTGGGCGGAAAAAGAGATCAAGCTCATTGAAAACAGACGAGAACTGCCAACAGGCGCAATCAAGTTCGGGTCTCTGATTGGAGACCGGAGCAAAGTCGGCGCAAACTCAGTGCTGGCACCAGGAACGCTGCTGAAGCCCGACACCATCATCCCCCGGCTCACCTCCGTCGACCAGCAAGCTGAGCACCTCAGTCTAGCAACGCAATAAGCTTGTCTCTGGCCTCAAACCTGCTGCCAGAGGCAATCGTGCGGAGGATCTCCGCAGCGCATTGCTCTGGAGACAGGATGGACGTGTCCAGCTCAAGATCATAAATCCCGGGTTCGTGAACTTCGTCCTGCCAGTGTTGAACGGGGAGCGGAATATCTCCTTGAGTAGTGGCAGTGAGATAGTCTCCCTCACTTACAGCCCTCCTCCGCATGATTTCATCGAGAGGGCAAAACACTCCGACGATCAACACACTCAGCCCCTCAAGCTCTTTCAGGTAGTGTCCCCAATGGCCATCAAGCATGGCGTAGCTGTTGTGGTGGCCGAGATCAGCGACCACGTTCATGCCAAGCGCGGCGTGTGCGGCGATGCTTTTGTAAAGCGCGCTGTAAGAGCGGAAAACAAAGTCCTCCAGATCAGGCCGCTCCCCACCAGGCCTCAGCCCGATCCCCGGCTTCTGCTGGTCCGGTGTCATGTGTTTGATGACAACATCCACGCCGAGGTTCATCCAGTGTTCTTCGCCGGAACTTTGCAGTCCGGAGACAATAGAACTCTTCCCCGCCCTTGGAGCTCCATTGAGCAGAACAACCCAGCCTGATGTCATCGATAGCCTCCCGTTTTGGAAAGCATAACAGACTTAGGCAGAGAAACTGCGGAAACCGAGGGCCTACCCCAATAAGCCCTCGGCAATAGGCAGCGACCAGCCCTCCCCCGCGTCTTGTTACTTCTTGCCAAGCAGGCTCATGCGGCCCATCACGTCGTGGCCATCCCAATATTTGTGCTTGAGAACAGCTGCCACGTGCACGGCGACCAGTGCCAGCAAAGACCATGCAAGCAGCTCGTGCGCAGTTGCTGTGGCATCTTCCAGTTTGATGCCTGCAAAGGTTTCCATAGTTGGGAAGATCTTTGGCATTGCGATGGTGAACCACTTCACACCATGACCGCCAAAATCAACCTCCGCCCACGCAACCAGCATGGTGACCAGCGGCAGCACATAAAGGCCCAGATGCCCCAGATGGGAGCCGATTTTCTCCCAAGAGCTCAGACCAGCAGGCAGTGCAGGTGGCTTGTTGAGCAGGCGAATGGCTACGCGCAGCAGCAACAGACCCAACAAGGTCACGCCCAGAGAAATGTGAATATCAAACAGGCTCTCTTCCAGCGGAGTATCTTCCAGAGAGTCCATCTTCATGATGTATCCGGTCGTCCACATGGAGAGAAAGCCAAGGGCCATCAGCCAGTGAAGGATGCGGGCGGAGCGCACATATTGTTGATCAGTCATAGTTTCTGCCAGTTCTTCTTATGGCAGCAACTCATTCTTTGCCTTGTGCTTCAGGAGTGCCATCAGCACCCTGGTTGCCGCCTCGTAACGCCGACACAACACCACGCGATCCTGAAGGTAACCTGAAATTTTGAGTTAAGTTTGGGGGATGGTCTTAAGGTTCCACCCCACAACACCGGCCAGAGCCCGTGGCACGCTCGGCGCTTTGGGTGAGTTGGTAGACGTCGACGAGGGTCTGGACTTCCAGTTTAGTGAGAACGTTGTGGCGGTGGATCTCTACGGTTTTGACACTGAGACCCAACGCATTGGCGATGCTTTTGTTTTGCAGGCCCTGGGCGAGGTAGCCCATTACCTCACGTTCGCGGTTGGTGAGGCGGTCGACCTTCATTTTGGCCTGAGCAGTCAGGCAGCACTGGCTGGCCCGGTCCCGCGTTTCGGAAATCAGATCCTGCAGCTTGTCGAGCAGGCTTTGCTCATCGAACGGTTTTTCTAAAACATCCACCGCACCAAGGCTCATGGCGCGGACACCATCTCGCAGGTTGGCGAAGGCTGAGATAACGATGACCGGTAGATGTTGGCCGGAGGCGCGCAGTTTTTCCAGCAAACCGAGGCCACTGGTGCCGGGGATGCGCATGTCGGTGATGATCACGCCAACACAGGGGCGCAGGTCAGACTGCAGGAAGTCATCGGCCCGTTCAAAGTCCACGGCTTTGAGCCCAACAGATTCCACCAAGCACACCAGCGCTTCCCGCATGGCATCGTCATCATCAATGATGATGATCACAGGCTCGGCCTCTGGTCCATAAAGCGGTTTAGCGGGTTGTTGTGTCATGGTTTCCCTCTGTTTGTGGGCCTGCCAGTGGCAGCATCACCGTTGCGCAGGTGCCCGCGTGTGGCGCAGGGCTCAGGGTCAACTCGCCTTCATGGCTGTCGACAATGCTCAGAGCTGTGGCCAACCCCAGACCCAAACTGCCTTTGCTGGAAAAGAACGGCTCAAACACCTTCTCCTCCAGCTCTTTTGGAATGCCGGAGCCCTGATCGCACACCATCAAAGCGCAGCTGCCCGCGGAGCTTTCCAGCAGGATGGAGATCACCCCGCCCTCAAGTCCGGCCTCGACTGTGGCATCAAGCGCGTTTTGCAGCAGTACCACCATGACCTGCCGCAATTGCACATCATCACAACAGACAAACACGGGCTCTTTGGGTGGGTCCCAGTGCAGCTGGCAGTCATGCTTGGTGGCAAAGGTGCGCATGAGCATCACGGTTTCATCCACCAGCTCGCGCAGGTCCACCCGGCGGCGCGCTTCCGGTTGTTTATTGAGGAAGCTGCGCATGGAGTTGATAAAGTCAGAGGCCCGGTTAGCTTGCTCGGATATGCGGGTGAGCTGCTTTTGCAGGGTCTCCTCATCCGCCGTCCCCCGATCCAGCCGCTTCCGCAAACTATGGGCGAAGGTGGAGATGGCGCCAAGCGGTTGCTTGAGATCATGAGCTAGACTGCCGGCGAGGATGTTCATGGAAGAAACGCGGCCAGCGTGGGCTAGCTCGTTTTCCAGCATCAGGTTGCGCTGCAAGGCGTCGGCCAGTTTGCCACTCGCTGCTTCCAGCTGCTGTGAGCGGCGGCGCACCAGAAACTCCACATGCCCCACATGCAGCAGAAACGCGCCGCTGAGCACGATCACCACGCCCAGCAAAAAGTAGTTGCGCTCCACCCAATCCTTCAGGATTTGGCGCAAGTCCTTGTTGTAGGGATAGAGCGCCAGATCACGATAGACCCTTTCTACGGCGGCGTAAGAAACCGGTGCAATCCAGTTGGCATGGCCCAGCCATTCATCCGTGCACGCACCATCCGGCATGGAAAGCAAGGCTTGCGTGATGCGTGTTGCCAGTTGCGGTGAAACGCCCGGAACTTTCAAGAAGGCCCAGCCCGGATAAAGCTCTGTGGTTCTGGCGCAGGCAAACTCCGGATCGTACTGCTGGCCAAGAACGCGGATCTGGGATTTATCCAGCGTGCCAGCGGCACTCATGCTCTCCAGCAAGCAGGCGCGGACAATGCCCACTTGCACGCCTCCATTCACCACCGCATCCACCACGGTTTGCTGCGGAAAGCCCAGAGGTTTCACCTGCAGCTCAGCCTCCTTGCCAAGACTCATTTGCAGGCTGTGCTTAGCTGCCAGATAGCCACCAAATGCTTCTGTTGAGACAACCCCGGCAGTAACGCCCCTCAAGTCCATCAGGGTAGAAATGCCGCTGTCAGTACGGGTGAAGATGACAGAGCCAAGATCCTGCATCTCGCTCTTATTCACGTGCGAGCGCGCACTGGCGATGCGGCTGACGCCCGCAATACGTTCCAGCTGAAAAGAGTGGCCGGGATTGGTGATGATGAAGTCCAGTTGTTCTGCCTGCTCAGCAATTTGCTGAAGGGTCAGAGGCAGATAGGAGAACTCCACGTCAGGCAGCTCGCGCTGCAAATGCTCAATGGTCGGCGCCCATGTGCGCTGCGTTTCCAGACTGCCGCGATAAGAGAGGATGCCCACACGCACCATCTCAGACTGCGCGTGTACAGGTTCTGCCACCACATGCAGAGCAAGTAGCACAATCACAGAAAACGCAGCATAAACAGCGCGCTGAAGGTAGCCTCCCATACAGAAATCCCGAGTGCAACGTATATTAGATAATTCGAAACAACCAGCGACCCCGCTCGATTGCAATAGGTATTTCACCTAGGGCGACGAAGGGCATCAGCCTCTTGCTCTTCTGCATTTACTTGGAGCTATCGCTGTAGTTTACTCAAGGGAATGAAACCCCAACCTCTACAGATTTTGAACGCTCTGCAATTCATCGCAATCGATTAGGATCAAGACACCATATGATCGGCTACATTACATTGGGAACCAATGACCTTGAACGCGCCTGCTCCTTCTATGATGCCATTTTGGGCAAGATGGGTGCGACACGAGTCTTTGAAAACAACCGGCTTTATGCCTGGAGCTTTGGCGAGGGCAAACCACTCATCGTCCTCAACACACCTTACGACGGGCAGGAAGCTTCCATCGGCAATGGCACCATGGTGGCTTTGCGGGTGGAAGACCGCGAAACAGTCGAAAACCTGCATGCTCTTGCTCTGCAATTGGGAGGCAAAGACGAAGGCCCTCCCGGCCCGCGCGGAGAGGCATTTTATGGAGCCTACTGCCGGGATCTGGATGGCAACAAGCTCAACTTCCACTGCTAGCTGAACTCAGATGTATCACATAGCACAAAAGGCTTGGCGAACTTGCCTATAAACGGCATTTGAATAAGATATACTTTCAAATGCCATTGAGGATATTCGCCAATGCTTCGTTCACGTCTTCTCGCTGCCACCTGTGCAGTCTCACTGCTCACACCTCTTGGCGCGCAGGCGGATGAAGCAGAGGACGCCTTTGTTGAAGCCAACATCCTGTCCATCTTCTATCACGAGATCGGACATGCTGTGATCGACAAGATGCAGGTGCCGATCTTCGGGCAGGAAGAAGACGCGGCAGACGTGCTCTCCGTGATGATGATCGACTGGCTCTATGAGGAAGAGGCCGCGCAGGAACTCGCTTTCAACAGCGCGTTTGGCTACATCAATGACCCGGATGGCGTTGAAGAAGTGGCATGGTGGGATCTGCATGGCCCAGACCAGCAGCGCTATTACAACCACATTTGCCTGTTCTACGGTGCTGATCCAGAAAAGCGCGAGGATCTGGCTTATGATCTCGGTCTGCCAGAAGACCGCGCGCAGATGTGCCCGGTGGAGTATGAGCAAGCTGCCAACAGCTGGGGTGCCGTGTTTGACGAAATGTCCCCGGAATCCGGCGTCCCGTTGGTCTTCCGGGAAGGGAGCGGCAAAGAAGCTGAGCTGATCAATCAGGTGCTTTCTGATGAAGTCAAAAACCTTGAGCAGGATATGTCTTTGCCAAGTGAAGTGATCGTAAAGGTAGACAGCTGCGGCGAGCCCAACGCGTTTTATGATCCAGAAGAAGCGTCCATCATCTTCTGCACCGAGTTCATCCCGCATCTAAGATCAATCTACCAGGCAAACCTAAAGAACTGATTTGAGGCATTTGCTGGGGTTTACAGCTTAAGCCCCAGCTTGCTGATCCAACTGCGGCGCATATCGCGGAGCACCCATTTCAGCTTATCGCTCGGAATGAAATACCCGCCGATGCCCGAGGAAAACAGCAGGTCAAACGTGCGCTCGGCAGACTTGTGCAGCGCCTGCTCAATCTGCGCCTCATCCCCCTTCGGCCTGATGGGGATCATCATGCAGATGGTATCCGGCTCCTGCTCAATCACCTCCACACGCACATCCTCTGGGAACGTGTAACCTGTTGTTTCTGAGAGGGTTCCTTTCGGATCTTCAATCAACCGCTGGCGATAATCAGGATCATTGATCATCCGACGATAATCCTGCTCCGCGAAGGCGTTATTGTCCTGCTGGCTCATGCGTCCCCCTTCCCTTTTGCGATGGAGGCGCGAATGCCGAGCAGCTTGACCTTGTTGTAAACCGAAGACAGCCAGACAAACATATCCCCGCTGGACCACAGATCCATCTGGTTCAGATCCAGCGTCGCATTCAGCTCATCCTCCGGCTTGGCAGGTGGAATGGTCAGATACAGAGTATCCTCGCGCTGCTGAATGATCCGAACGTTAACAGCAGGATCAACCTCCACGCCCAACTGCTTCAGTGCGGCCCCGGCATCCCTCTCCGCCAGCTCCGCAAACACCGGATCCTCCCACATCCGCCGGGTCAACAACAACTCAAAGTCCCTCTCCATCACCGCTCATCCTTGATACCGGGAACAAGATGAAAGCCAGTCTAGGGGATGGGGCTTAAGTCTTTGTGGCCGCGAGGTTTGCGTCAGATAGCACGGCCTCAATCACCGCTTTGGCGGCCTGTTGCTCCTCTGGGATGTTGTCTTGTTTGGCGTAGTAGAGGGTGCGGATGGCTTTCCAGAGGGTCCAGCCCATGGCGCGGTGCCAGGTAGGTTGGTCCATATCGACCATGGTTTTGAACAGCTCCCGATTAGCGCCAGAGAAGAACTTCCAGGTGATAACTAAGTCACACGCGGGATCGCCAATGGTGCATAAGCCGAAGTCGATGACAGCACTGAGGCGGCCATTCCGTATGAGGATGTTTCCTGTTGAGAGGTCGCCTTGCACCCAGACGGCCGGTTTTGTCCATTTAGACTGAAGAGCCCGCTCCCAGATCATCAGCGCGGCTTTGGCATCAATATCACCCGTCACGCCAGCAAGACAAAAGCGGGTCTCTTCGTCATAAACGCTCAGATCACCACCGCGGTGGAAGTTATGGTCCCCCGCGACCGGCCCGCCAGTCGTGTCCGCAGCCCAGAGTGCGTGGAGGTAGCCTGCCAGATCTTTCGCAAACACGTTCATGTCGCTGATGGTGGCAGCGGAAACCGTCTCACCCTCAATCCAGCGATAAACGGACCACGGCCACGGATAATCTGCTGAGGGTTTGCCGAGAGCGACTGGCTCAGGAATGGCTACGGGCAGCTGATTTGCCAGCTTTGGCAGCCACTTAAACTCCTTCTCAACCTGCGGAACATAACCCGCTGCATTTGGCAGACGCACCTTCAGCTCATCGCCGAGACGATACGTTTTGTTGTCCCAGCCCTCGTTCTCAACGCATCTGAGAGGCAGGTCCTTCCATTCAGGAAACTGCTCATCAAGCATTTTCCGCACCACTTCTGGCGCTATAACCAAACGGTCATCACTCATAGAAACTCGCAATCACACTTAAAAATCAGCAATAAAAAAGGCGCGGTTGAGACCGCACCTTGACTTAAACAGAACTGAGTGAGCTTGCGAAGGGAAAGCCTCAAAACTGAGGCAATCCCTCAAAAACTGTCGCTCGAATGAGACACTAGGCCACGAACATCAGGTAGAGGCCAAAAAGCGCTGTGATGGCTCCAAGCGCACGCAAGAACATGCGGCCGCTGTTCCACTCGGTCAATGAACCAAGCCCGATACCAGCCAGACCCAGCGCGAAAGTGGAAACGGAGAAGCCGAGCGCGTAAATCAGCAGGCTGCTCGCATTGGCCTCAACAGCGTGGGCTGCGCCGTGGAACACCGCAAACACGCCAACAATCAGCGCGCCCACGACCACAGGCAGTTTCAAAGCAAACGCCACAAGCAAGCCAACCACGATGACAGAAGCCAGAATGCCGGTCTCAACATATGGCACAACAACGCCCATGTAGCGCGCCCAAAACGCCATGAACATGACGAGCGTGAACACCAGTGGCCAGATCAGGCGCTTCTGGTGCAGTACCAGCGCGGCCCAGACACCAACGCCAACCATGGTGAGGATATGGTCCAGCCCGCCCAGAGGGTGCCACAGACCGTGAAGGAAATCCGCCTTGGCTTGTGCCGTAGAAAATGCGGCAGCCTGAGCGGGCAAAGCAATCAACATCAATACTGCCAGAAGACCTGTTAAACCGGCAGTTTCTCTCAATTTCATCAGTGCAATATCCAATATTGGGCGCGCAGCAGCACGCGCAGTCCATGTCGTCAGTTAGGGTGCAGGGTGACCGCACAAGGTGACGCCAAACTGACTTGTTTTCCGCAGGCAAGCAATCAAACCGCGTTCTTTTGGGAAAATCACACCAGATTGCCTGTAGAAAACACCATTGGGAATTTTGAGAAGGAATGCACTTGCAAAAAAGGGAGCCCGGAGGCCCCCTTTGCAGATCGCTTAATGGGTCATCAGAACCGGGATCTTCATATCATGCAGCACCTTGCGCGTTGCCCCGCCAAACAGGTACTGGGCCAGACGGCTGTGACCATAGCCGCCCATCACCAGCATATCGGCATTGAGGCGGTCAACGGTGCTGAGCAGTGCTTCTGACACGGAACCGGAGACATTGCTCATCACTTCCAGATGAATGTTGACGCCGTGGCGCTCGAAGTAATTGCGAATATCCGTGAGTTCTGAGTGCTTTGGCTCGTCGTGCGGGGTGATCATCACAACGGATACGGTGTCTGCCGCCTGTAGCATGGACATGGAGGCATGCGCTGCGTTGGAGGCAGGACCGGACCCATCCCACGCCACAGCGATGTTCTTGGGTGCGAACGCTTTTTCATATGCATGCGGCACAATAAGTGTCGCGACACCAGTATCAAACACCATCGCCTCAATCATGGCAGAGCGCATGGGTTCCGGCTTGGCGGGATCATCCTGACGGATCACGGTGACGTCGCTCAAACGGCCCAGATGCATCAGCTCGTCAAACGTGCCTCCCAGAGTGATGTTGGTGGTGCGGGTTTCGCCTTCCACGCCAGATCCATCAAAGTGTTTTGCAAATCCTTCCAATGACTTATTGAGTAACTCGGCGGACTGCTCCTGCAAGCGCCGCTCATAGTCAGGTGGCATTGGCCCTGCCGTGCACAAGTAGTAGGAGGTCTCGTAGTTTGGGACCACACCAATCAGATAGGCATCTGTCAGTTTGGAGAGTTCAACGGCAACGCGGGCTGCGACCTGATCGCCAGTTGTGTCGGTAAGGGTGACGACTGTTTTGATAGACATATCTGAACCTCCAATTGACTCACTTCATGAAGCGCAGAATGCGAAAAGCTCCCACCTGTCGGTCGAGTTGCCTGAAATGCCCTTCCCGCCTCATACTGTGATAGTTGGACGCAAACAAACACAAGTAAATTGGGTGCTATACTTAGCTCATACCGAATTATTATAACCCTACGTACGCATTATAACCTTAAGTCAATCTATGGTAGACATAATACCTCAAAACAAAATCACGATAATTACATTTTGAATATTTGAAAGCTGGCACCGCACACCCGCCACAAAGAGCAAAGCGCTCGCGGGTACTCAACACAATCGACATAAATTGAAATTTATCTAGCCCATTGGCTTTGCGTTTCTTTTTCTAAAGCCGAGCATCGTTGTTGAGGGGAATAGAGATTTATCTATATTTCCAAAATGAGCTCGGACGAACCATTTGATCCTGCCATTCCGATCCCCGAACTCGAAAATCTGTTTGATGCGAGCATCCGGGTGTTTTTGCGGAATGGAATAGTAACGGCCACTATGGACGATGTGGCTGAAGCTGTTGGTGTATCTACGAAAACGCTCAATGCTGCGTTTGGGTCGAAGCGGGAGTTGGCGGTCTCTGCGCTGCGGTGGTACTACCTCAAATACAGCCAGCAAATGCAGTCGGTTATGGCGATGCATTCAGATGCGTACTCGGCGCTGCAAGGGGTGCTGATGGAGTTTACCGAGCTGTGCTGTGATGACCTGAAAGCCGAAAAAGGCCTTTTTTGGCCGACACTTGTGGACCTTGGCTACGTCGACGAGAGCCTCTGGGCGGA
Source organism: Pseudovibrio sp. FO-BEG1 (assembly GCF_000236645.1). Classification (NCBI taxonomy): domain Bacteria; kingdom Pseudomonadati; phylum Pseudomonadota; class Alphaproteobacteria; order Hyphomicrobiales; family Stappiaceae; genus Pseudovibrio; species Pseudovibrio sp. FO-BEG1. Next base: position 2,297,558 of record NC_016642.1, on the reverse strand, counting down.
GTTTCAGAATCTGCAATTTGATTGGGAAGATCAGATCAGAGATAAACTGACTCAGTGTCAGGATGAGCTGAAGAACCCCGAGGACATCGAGATCCTGACCGCCTACTTTATTATGGTTTTCGAGGGCCTCTACGAACTCGTGAAATTCGGCACCCCACGCGAAAAACTCTTTGCATTGATTGAGGTTACGCTGGAAGTGCTGGGTAGCAGAATGAAGACCGGCGGGAAGTAATTCCCCTTTTTCCATCACCAAACCGCAAACAGCCCAATGGAGGCGCCGGTGGCGCCCCCATTTCAGTACACAGTGAGGAGTATATCTTTATTTTGAAGTGGCACTGAGGGCGTTGCCCAGGGCGAACACGGATGCGAACAGCAGGACGATATCTTTCAGCAGGAACTGTCCCGGAATAACAGAGATCGCCAGCACGCCAGTGTCAGGAATGAACACGCCCGGCGTGGAGAAGAAGAAGCTGAAGGTCACCAGGAATGTCGCGATTGCGCCCAGTGCGCCGTAGACCGCGAACTTTGGAGCGAAGAAGCGAGTAGCGAGTAACCCGGCGATGGTCAGCTCAGTAAGTCCGATGAGTTTGGACACAGCTCCTTCGGACAGGAATGTGTAAAGCCATCCAAGAAAGGGAGAATTCTCAACCAGTCCGCGAATTGCTCCAGCCTCATAGGCCGTAAACTTCATTCCGCCAAACCAGAGGAACACGAGAATAAGGGCCGCGAAGATTCCGTTTTTCGCGATGTCTGAGATCAAAGCACCCAGGGCGGCATTGTCTTCTGATTGTGTGGCAGTCGCGTGAGTAAGATCAGTCATATCAACCTCCTGTGTTGAATTTGGCAGTGTGTTGTGGCGGGTCTTGCCAGCCTGTGCGCTTAGGTATATGTATTACGGACCGATGTGTCCATAATGAATTACGGACTGATCGGTAACATTGTTGTGAGCGGGAATAGAGTGATGGCAAGACCTCGGGAATTTGACCCTAAAACTGCGTTGGACAGAATACAGAGAGCTTTTTGGGAAAAAGGCTACCACGGCACCTCCATGCAGGATCTGGAGAGGATAACCGAGCTGAAGAAGCAGTCACTCTACCGGGAATTTGGCAATAAAGACGCCATGTATGCGCGGGCGCTGAAGCTTTACCACGAACGGGACATCACCCATCTGGCACAGGTGATCTGTAAGGCACCGGACGCAAAGCAGCGCTTTGTGGATCTGTTTGAGGCTGTGCTGGAGCCAGTGCGCAATGGCGACCGCAGCGGTTGCTTCCTGTGCAACTCCGCCATTGAACACGCCCATGATGATCCGCAAATCCAGCTGAATGCGCAGGAGGGCATCAAGAGCACGCAAGACCTGTTCAACACCGCCCTCGCCGTCTCCGAGCCTTACAAAGGCGACGAAGCCCTGCGAAAACAAAAGGCCAACCTGCTCGCCGCCGGCTACTTCGGCCTGCGCGTCATGGTCCGCGGTGGCACTCCGCTGGAAGAGCTGGAAGAAACGGTCAGCGTGCTCGTCAGCACGATCTAAGCACAACGGTTTTGCTTAGCAGGCGAAGTAAGGTACGCGTTGCCCCCTCTATAATTTTAGGATTTTCAAATGGCTGGTTATGTTCTTCACCACTACAAAATTATCGACAGGTCCCGCATTGAGGAACTCGGCCCAAGATCCGTGCCAATTCTCGAAAAATATGGCGGTGAGTTGATCGTCGCAAGCCCGATGAAAGCCCTTGCGGATCCGACCCCTTATACGAATATGGTGATGTACAAGTTCGAGAGTTTTGAGGCCGCTCTGACCTTCTATAACTCAGAGGAAATGGTGGAACTCAGAAAGTTCAGCTGCCAGGTCATCGAGGGGTTTGCGACCGTCATTCCGGGTCACTCAGAAACCGAAGGTGTTGTGAAGTCGGGCTATTTCGCCAAAGAGGCCGCAAGCTGATCTTATGCCGCAGATGAAGCCCTGCTTCCCTGCATAAAAAGGCTGGCAAAGCACAGGTCCTCGCCAGCCGGATTTCTCATTAAGTTACAGCCTTATACGGACTGTACCTTGTACAGGAAGTCGTCGATCTGTTCGCGCAGGCCGATTACTTCTTCGCGGACGGAAGACGCTGTTTTGGAGACCAGATCAGAGGACTGGTTGGTCTTTTCAGCCGCTTGCGCCACCAGCACCATGTTTTCAGAAACGTTCTGTGTGCCCGTTGCAGCCTGATGCACGTTCTCGGTGATCTCTGCTGTGGCCGCGCCCTGCTGCTCCACAGAGGCCGCGATGTTGGAAGCGAACTCGTTGACCTGCCGGATGCTGGAAGTAATTTCCTGAATGGCTTCAACAGCATCCTTGGAAGAGCCCTGAATCTCAGCAATCTGCTGGGAGATCTCTTCAGTCGCCTTAGAGGTCTGACTCGCCAGCTCCTTCACTTCCGTTGCCACAACCGCAAAGCCCTTGCCCATCTCACCGGCGCGAGCCGCTTCAATGGTCGCGTTGAGCGCCAGCAGGTTGGTTTGCTCGGCGATGTCCTGAATGAGGTTCACCACCTCGCCAATGCGCTGCGCCGTGCCGTCCAGATCCATCACCTTGGCATTGGTTGCCTGTGCTGCATCGTTGGTCTGTGTGATCACCTTGTTGGTGCGGGCGATCTGCTGTGCAATCTCCTCAATGGAGGTGGAGAGCTCCTCAGAAGCCGAGGCCACAGTCTGCACGTTGGCAGTTGCTTCTTCTGAAGCGGCGGAAGTCGCGGTGGTCTGAACGTTGGTGTTCTCGGCGATGTTCGCCAGCTCTTTGGAGGTCTGCTCCAGCTCGTCAAAGCGGCTATGGATAACACCCAGAGCGGTTTCTGCGGTGCCGGAGAACTCCTCGATCAGCTTGGCCGCTTCCTTCTGGCGGTTGGCTTCACGCTCATGTTCCTTCTCCGCCTCAGACTGCAAGGTCTGGCGTTCTGAAACCGCAGTGACGAACACTTTCAAGGCGTTAGCCATCTGGCCGATTTCATCAGAGCGGTCTGTATACTGGACTTCGTCTTTCACATTGCCATCTGCCAGAGACTGCATCCTATGCGTCAGATTGACGATTGGGCGGGCAATGGAGTTGCCTATGAACCACAGGATGAGACAGCCGATAAGGCCGGAGCTCACTGCTGCAATCAGTGCCATATCGCGGGTGTAGCGCGCGCCTGCGCCCAGCTCATCCGTGGTGACGGACATGCCCGCAAACCAGAACTGATCGGTCGTACCCAGCTGGAATTTCTCCAGAATAAACAAGCGGTCACCGATTTCCTGCACGTTGGCCTTCTCGCGGACGCCATTCATGATGGTCTCGATCACCGGACGTACTTTCTTGCCCAGAACGTCGCGATCACTGTGGCTGACCCAGAGACCGCCTTCACTGACCACGGCCAGACGGCCTGTCTCATAGAAGTGCGCGGCGCTCATTTTCTCCTGCAGCTTGTCGAAATCCACGTCGATCACGACCACGCCAACAGGCTCTCCGCGGGCGTTCAGGATCGGGTCCAGAACGGAAGCGGAGAGGATGGTCTTGCCTTCAACATCAAAGGTGTAAGGCTCTGTTACGAACTGGCTTTTCTGCTGCATGGCCCGGCGCATGCGGCGCTGAACATCCGCACGGCCAATGTCTGCCGTCAGGGACTGGACGCTGCCGTTTTCCATATAGAAGTAAGGAACGAACTGGCCTGTATCAGAGGCGTACTTCTTGCCGATGTAATCCGCGTCCTTGCCTGCAACATCCGGTTGCAGGAAGACGGCGATGCCGAGAATGTCTGTTGTACCGCGCAAAGCTGCTTCGGTCATCTGGGCGATGTTGGTGCGGGATGCTTCTCCGGTGCTGATCTCAGCGCCGTAAGTATTTGCAAGCGTTGTGGAAATAACCTGCGACTCTTTTAAAAGATCCTGCGCAGTGACGGCCAGACCAGAGGCGACCGAGTTGAATAGAGCGCGGCTGTCTTCCTCAGCGGTTTGCATGCTGAGGTATGTCCCGATTGAAATTACGAGGGATGAGGCAACGAGAAGAACCGCTGCGGATGCGCTGACAATGCGATGACTTAGTTTCATTTTTTGCTTCGCCATACTGTAAAATTCAGTATGGGTTCCGCCATCTTCCACTCATATGACGCCGGATTCAACCACCGGAGGTTGATTACCGCTCTCCTTGCGTAAATACAACAATCACTATTATTATAGTTTTGTTAATATTTAACTGGATATTGCCCCACAATACATGTTATAGATAAGCTTAAGTCAGATATTATCTCTGATATAGAACCCATTTATTCGACAGTACTAAAATAAAACTACAACCACTATTAGGGATTATCCATAAGTGCATAATGCATATTTTGGAATTAATCTTTGAAAAAGTCGAATATACAGCAGCAATAGTACCTACATCTTCATCACGAGACCAACTTTCATCGGCCTTACGAAGACGCAGATCCGCGTCATTTGGGACTGGGGGGATAACTGCTGCACGTTCCACCGGCTTCCAAACGGGGATTGAAGGGGGAGTAATGTTTCCGCCCGTTTTTGCGTTGCTATGTTCAGCCACTAAGGCAAACGGAGCGAAGTTTCAAAACTCCACCCCGTTTTATCCAATCAATCCAGCAGGTTAGCCTTACGCAGGCACCTTCTCCTGTTTTGCGTTGTTTTGTGCGTTGCTAAGCGCTGTTTTGCGTCGCTCGCGCAGCTTCAACGCTTTTTCTGCATTGCCCGCACGCACGTGCCCAAACCCGCGAACTTTCACCGGCCAGCTCAGAAGATCATGTGCAGCTTTCTCTCCGGCCTCAGCAAGGTGAGTGCAGACGAGATCCATGTCCGCCTCATATGATGAGCGCAGTTCATTTGCGAGAACGCGCTCCTCATTGTTGCGGAACGGATCAAGGAACGATCCGCGCAGACCACGCAGGCTGGAGAGGAGGGAGAATAACTTCATCATCCACGGCCCGAATTCGGTCTTCACTGGTAGACCGGTCACCCGGTCCTTTCGTGCAAAGGGACCACCGCCGATGTGGAAGCGCACATTCAGATCGCCCTCGAAGCTGTCCGACAGGTTTTGCCTGAACTGCGGCTGAGTGAACAGGCGGGCGACCTCAAACTCGTCCTTATGCGCCAGAAGACGGAAATATTGCGTCGCGGCGGTGCGAAGTATCTGTTCGCCCGCTCCGGCTTTTTTCAGCGCCACCAGCCTCTGACGGTAAAGTTTGCCAAGGCTACCGCTCTGATAGTCTTTCAGGCGGTTCACCCGGTCCTCAATCAGCTCTTCCAGCGGAAGCGGTCGATCCAGCTTCACCACCTGCGCAACCGGTGCCCGTGCTTTGGCAACACGCTCCGGGTCCAGCACCATCAGGCGACCCCAGTTGAAGGCCTCGAAGTTCTTGTCACGCGCAACGCCGTTTAGCTCAATGGCCTGACGGATGGAGCCGAGCGTCACCGGAATGAGGCCACGCTGCCATGCAGCGCCGAACAACATCATGTTTGCCATCACCGCATCACCGCAGAGATCTTTCGCCGCCTGTGTGGTGTCGAAGTAGGCCAGCCGGTCACCAACCGCCTCTTGCAACCGCGCCTGCAGGTTGGGCGTGTTGATGTCCCAGTCCGGGTTCTTGGAAAAGTCGATGGTCGGCACTTCTTCCGTGTTCACCACCACCTGAGCAGAACCCTGGCGCAGGGTTGTCAGCGTCTCGTCACCTGCCGTCACCACCAAGTCGCAGCCAATCACCACATCCGCTTCGCCAACCGCCAGACGGGCGCTTTGCAAGCCATCGGCGGACTTGGCGATGCGCATATGCGTCATCACCGCCCCGTACTTTTGCGCAAGGCCCGTCAGGTCCAGGGTAGAAACACGGCTGCCATCCAGATGCGCGGCCATGGAGAGGATCGCGCCAATGGTGACGACGCCCGTGCCACCAATGCCCGTCACCAGCAGGCCAGTGGAGCCTTCAATCGCAGGCAGGTCTGGCTCCGCCAGAATCTCATCGCCCACGCTCTCCACCTGACGCTCCGCAGGTGTGGTCGCCTTCTTTGGTTCCGCTCCATGAATGGTCACGAAGCTGGGGCAGAAGCCTTCAACGCAGGAGAAATCCTTGTTGCAGCTGGACTGGTTGATCTGCCGTTTGCGACCTAGAGGCGTTTCTAGCGGCTCGATGGAAAGACAGCCCGACTTCTCACCGCAATCACCACAGCCCTCGCAGATCTCCGGGTGAATGTAGGTGCGAACTTTCGGGTCTTTCCACTTGCCGCGCTTGCGCAGGCGGCGGCGCTCTGTGGCGCAGGCCTGATCATAAATCAGCACCGTCACGCCCTGTATCTCGCGCAGATCCCGCTGCACCGCTTCCAGCTCTCGTCTGTGGTGCACCTCAACGCCCGCCGGAATGGACTGGGCTTCCACCCGCTCCACATCCTCTGTCACCACAACCACCTTCTTCACACCCTCATTGAGCGCAGCGGTGATCAGCTGCGGCACGGACTGCTCGCCATCCACCGGCTGTCCGCCGGTCATGGAAACAAAGCCGTTGACCAGCAGTTTGTAGGTCATGGTTGCATCAGCGGCCACGGCCTGTCGCATGGCCAGAAAGCCGGAGTGAAAGTAAGTGCCATCGCCCATGTTGGCGAACACATGCGGTTCATCGGTAAATGGCGCTTGCCCCACCCAGTGCATACCCTCACCGCCCATTTGGGAGGGAGCTTTGGTCTTCACCGGGTCGTTGAAATACGCAATGGTGTGGCAGCCAATACCCGCCAATGCGCGGCTGCCATCGGGCACTTTGGTGGAGGTGTTGTGCGGGCAACCGGAACAGAACGAGGGACGGCGCACCGGCCCCGGTTTCAGCTTGATCGGCACCGGCACTTTGGCCTTCAGCCCGTCGTCCTCCAGAAACTCTGCAATGGCGGAAGCCACCTGATTGGCTGCCAGCACGCCGGAGTTCGGCAGCAAGCCCTTGCCCTGTACCTTCAGCGATATATCCGCATCAAACAGGGTGGATTTCAGCTGCTCCTCAACAACGGGGCGCTTCTCTTCCACCACGAGGATTTTCTTGAGACCCTTCGAGAAGTTCTCGATAATCTTCGGGTCCAGCGGCCACACCATGCCGATCTTGAGAATGCGGATGCGGCGCTTTTCCGTTTCAAGGGACGTCAGCCCCAGCTCGTTCATGGCCTGACGCAGATCGGAGTAAGACTTGCCCGAGGCGATGATGCCCACGTCTGCCTCGTGCGCATCATGGGTGATCTGGTTGATGTTGTTGGCCTGCGCAAAGGCCAACGCACGCGGAATTTTCTCTTCCAGCAACCGCTTTTCCTGCTGCACCGGCAGGTCGATCTCGCGAATCCAGACACCGCCCTGTGGGTCTTTCAAGTCCGGCTTCACCACCTCAATGCGATCCAGATCCACCTCCACGCTGGAGGCGCTCTCCACCACATCGGTCACCAGCTTCATGCCCACCCAGCATCCGCTGTAGCGGCTCATCTCCACCGCCAGAATGCCGTAGTCCAGAATATCCTGCGGGTTGGCGGGGTAGAGCACCGGCATACCCGACGCGATCAGCATATGATCCGACTGGCCTGCCACGGTGGAGGACTTGGCCGCATGGTCATCCCCACACAGCGCCACCACACCGCCCTTGGGGTGCGTGCCGGCAAAGTTGGCATGGCGGAACGCATCGCCAGAACGGTCCACGCCCGGCGTTTTGCCGTACCAGAAGCCGACCACGCCATCCTTGTTGCGCATCTTCATGTTGCCCACGTGCTGTGAGCCCCAGATGGCCGTTGCCGCCAGATCCTCATTCACGCCCGGCTGGAACACGATGCTGTGCTTATCCAGATGCAACTGCGCCCGCCACAGCTCCATGTCGTAACGCCCCAGCGGAGAACCGCGGTAACCGGAGATAAAAGCACCCGTATTTAACCCCGCCAGCTCATCACGCATGCGCTGCTGCAACGGCAAGCGCACCAGCGCCTGATTGCCGGTGAGAAACACAACCCCGCTGGTCTGGGTGTATTTGTCATCCAGCGACGGCGCGTTATGGCGTTTTGACGGGGTCGGCTCGCTGCTTTTTTCTTCAGAAACCATCAGGTTACTCTCACAAATGTCTGGCGTTGCCGCAGGACGGCAGGAATTTATCTGCGAAGAAACGGGCCGATTTTTTGGAAAATTATTTTTGGAGCGTGGCCTACTCGCATTATTACGTAGACCCATACTGCATGAAATATCAGCGGATGTACAATAATCCCTTTGAATACAACAGATAACCAAACCGACCGCCCTGAAGCCTCTGATTTCCTTAGGACTTCAGCACTCCGCTACGGTAGTTTCACCTGAGCGCTGCGCACCTCCCCCAAGCGCAAAAAAATGGAGCCGTAATGGCCCCATTTCTCTTCGGAAACTCAAGCATTTGCTTAGCTGACCGCCTTACTGCGGCAGCAGGACGTCGCCTTTGCCGTTTTGGACGACCAACAGAATGCAGTCTTTTGGGCCGACGCAGGCATCGTCGTGGAACTCTTCACCCGGCTGCATCACGAAGGAGCCAACCGGCAGCACTTCTTTCTTGCCAGCGCGGGTGTGTTCCCACTGGCCCTGAATGGTGACCGCATAATAGGTGTTGGTGTGGCCGTGCTCAACCACGTGGAAACCACCTGGGATCTTCAGATACATACCGTATGGGCCAGTCTCGCGGTCGCCCCACAGCACGGAAAGGTGCAGTGGTGTGTTGCCAAACTGAGTCCACTCAATGTCTTTCAGCTGGGTCATGTGGTCTTCATCTCCCCCAGCAAACGCGGCGGTGGATAGGGCGATAAGGGCGGCGGCGCTAATGGCCTTCAGGGCTGTCTTGAACATGGAAATTCCTCGTAACTCTCTGTTTTTATGAGCGTAAAGCGATGCGCTTTTGATGTGAGACAGAGACTAGCGATTGCCCTGATCCTGCGAAATATGCATAGTTGCAGCGAACAAGGGCGGACATGCATATGAAACTGAGCGCAGACGATCTTCTGGTGATTATGCACCTGACACGCGAACGAACGCTGGAGAACGCAGCTCTCGCGCTTGGCAAGGACACGTCCTCTGTGTTTCGCGGTATCAAGCGCATTGAGGCCAAGGTGGGTGAGCCGCTGTTCACCCGCTCCCGCGCCGGTTTCAAGCCACTGCCGTTGGGTCTGGCGCTGTGTGAACAGGCCGAGCAGATCCACGCAGGCCTTTCTGCAGCTGACGCTTTGCTGGGCGGTGAAGACACCGGGCTTTCTGGCCCGCTGCGGGTGACGACCACGGACCTGCTGCTGCAAAGCGTGATCCACCCTCACCTTGCAGCATTTCGTGAGGCCCACCCCAACCTGCAGCTGGAGTTCAACGTCACCAACAATTTCGAGAACCTGAGCGAGCGCCGCTATGATGTGGCCCTGCGCCCCACCAGCCAACCGCCGGAAGATATGATCGGTATGAGGCTGGGCACCATCGATTACAAGCTGGTGGCTGCGCCGCACTATCTGGATACTTTGGGAGATGGATTGCCGGACTTTCAGGAGCTGACATGGCTGATCCCCGGTGACAGCTTACAGGCGCATCCGGCCACCGAGTGGTTTCGTGAAAAGGTGCCCTCACCGGCCAGCATGCTTCGCTATGACAGCATGGCGATGCTTGCCGGGGGCATCCGCAGTGGTCTGGGCGTCGGCATCTTGCCCGACATACCAACGCTTCTGGATGGCCTGCGAAATGTCGGTGAGCAGCCTGCCATCTATCAGACCGATCTCTGGCTGCTCTACCATCCCTCCAACCGCGGCAATCCAAGGATCACCGCGTTTGATGGATTTGTGCGCGGGGCGCTAGCCGCTTAGGTCAGAGCAGATCTGCGATCAGATTTCTCTTCACGCCCCATCTGCGGCTTTCCAGTGCTTTGCGGCTGTTTTTGGAAAGGTCGCCAGCCAGCACAAACCGGACATCTCTGGTCTTAACATCCTTGGCCGCGAGGCTTCGGGTCACTTTCCAGATAGTCTTGGCGTTGTAAGAGGTCCAGCTCAGGTAGTCGTAGGGCAGCACGATGTTCGCCGTGTTATCAGCCTGATACGCCACCACCACATCATGGTGCACTTCTACCTTCTTGATCTTGCTGCTTTCATGCAGACGGCCCAGCATCTCCACCTGCATCAGCGCAGCAAACGCTTGCGGGCGGGATTTCGCGCCAGAGGCGTGCTTCATGAGAGTATCAATACCTTCAAGGTCTTTCGCCTCTGTGGCGAGGCCGGTGAAGATGGTTTTCTCCGTTGGCGTGAAGTGCGCATTGAGCAAGAACGGTTCTGTGCTTTCCTTGGCAATGCCTGCTTTCGCCAGTCGTTCCCGGTTGATGTCGGCCATCGCTTCCGGATCTTTCAGCAGCGTCTTCTTCGTCAGGCTATCTGCTGTCTTCAGACCGCTGATGATGATGCTGCCCACGCCCGGCACAAAGCCCAATCCCTGATCCACGCCAAACTGACCAGCGGCGTGATAGTTGGCCAGCTCTGTCATTTCATCCCGCAGTGGGGTGAAGTGGGTGTACGGGTCCACCTTCATTTCAAAGGCAATTTTGCGGATGGCATCCGGACGGCCAAAGAAGCCGCTGATGAAGCCGTCTTCTTCCCGCTCAGCCGTTTCCTGCGGCATGTTTCCGCGTGTTTTCACAAAGGTCGCCGCTTTGCCCACGCCCTTGCGCACCGATTTCACCATGCCTTTGGCATTGCCATACACATTCTTGGCGGCGGTGACGGGGGCTGTCACCGTTGTGTAGACCGACTTGATTGGCGTGATAACGGCAGTGCCTGCACTCTTGGCAAAGGCAACTGCCTTGTTTCTTTCACGCAGAACAGCCAGCGCGTTCAGCTCGTGGATATGATCCTCCATGAACTGCCTGCCCTGCACCGTGTAAGCACCATCCTCGGTTTTAATCGCAAAGACCGCGAACCGGCCATTGCTGGGTGCGTCCTCACTGATGGTGTAGGTCTCGCTTTCCAGAGGGACGGAGAGAAGGTCAGCAGCGGCGAAGTATTTCGGCGGCTCCTCCAGCTTGCGAAACGCAGCAGGCATCTGCCCCGTTTGCTCTAACGAAACCTCATTGGTTGCAGCCTGATTGTGAGAGGGACTATCAAACAACCCATGCTTTGACTGATAACTGGAACAAGCAGAAACAGACAAAAACAACAGCAACGTGAACGGCTTTTTTGCAGATAACATAAGAACTCTTTGGCCCGGAGAGAAAGGTATATCAGCAGCAGAATTTCACAAAAACGGTAACGGCACGGTTATGCGGTAAGGTGTTGTAATATATATATTTATTCCGCTATCAACCATAGCCCCTGAAATGCAATTAGGCAGTACTTCAAAAATCGTACCCTCAGTTTCCGAAGCTTTCGCGAAAGAACTGTGCGCTCTAACATTTATCAGCGAAAACTCTGATTTTTTCATCACCTGCTTTCGGCGGTTTTAGAGACACAGCATGGAAATTGAACTGAACAGGTCAGAGCAAAAACATCAGGCCGCTCCCACCTCCTACGAAGCCTTGTCCGGACATGACAAAGCAACTTTGCGTGCGATGATAGAGGACCCGGCAGCGAGCCAGATCATTCCCAAGGGCTTTCCCAAAGATCGTTTCCTGAGCGAGATTTCTCTGCGCGGGTGGGCCAAGGTGGTTGACGTCGAACCTGAGCTAACAGCCAACGGTGCCTTTCGATGCTGGCAAATCACTGAAAAGGGGGCAAAGCGGCTGCCCAATTATCTGGTTGCCATTTCAGCCGCCAGAGTAAACTGCAGAATGCTTGAGAACAGTACAATCTTTCTCGCCGGTTTCGTGGCGAAGTTCTCTCTCTGCTATATCACTCTGCAAGCGCTGTTCGCTGTCTTAGGGTTTGTCGCAGGTAAACTGCAGATAGATCTCACAGGCCCTGCTGAGTATCTTTCTATCGCTGTCACCACAGTATCTCTCTTCGGGGCTCTTTACTTCTCTTCGCGACTTTGGATGTTTAGTGAACCAGAAGACACACGCCTCCAAAACATTGCCTATATTCAGTTCATCAAAGACAAAACCAAGATTATTTTGATCCTACTGGCGGGCTCTTTTCTCGCAGTTCATGGCAGTGTTGAGTTGTTCGCAGTAGTAACCGGTCTGAAAGCCGAGTTTGGCTCCCCGTACCGCTTGCTCATTCAATCAGCACTACTTTGTGTGCTCGCAATGATCTTCTTGCCCGGTATTCTTGATAAGCACCTGAGATACCAAGCAAAGAAACGCGCTGCAGCGCTTTAGCCCCCCCCTCACACCGCCAATATCATCTTCGCGCGGAAGGCCAGTCCGGCCTCTGTAGTGTCCTGATCCAGTTCGGCGCGGGCGCGGAGGACTTGGCCCTGGCGCAGGTCGAGCATCAAGCGGGCGCGTTCCAGGGAGGGGAAGTCGGCGGGCAGGTTGCCCCGCTCTTTTTCCTTCTCAAACCGGGATGCAAGGCGTTCATCCGCTCCGGTGATGGCATCCTGAAGACGCTCGGTGGTGCCTTCCACCTGACCCACTGTGGTTGAAACGCAGTTGCCGAGGAAGCAGCCTTTGCTGCCGCTCTCGTGGTTGCTGGCGTAATCGATGGTGGAGCGCATAAAGGCGATCACGGCCTTTTCGATATCCGGCTCACTCTCAAACGCCACCAGAGGTGCGCAGCCATCATCGTTGGAGTAGCGATCAATCGCCTCCAGATAGAGCTGATGCTTGTCGCCGAACACCGAATACAGGCTGGGGCTGTTGATGCCCATGGCGGAGGTGAGGTCCTTCATGGACGCTCCATCATAGCCTTTTTTCCAGAACACATTGATGGCGGCTTGCAGGGCTTCATCACGATTGAAGTTTCTTGGGCGTCCCATTTATTTTGTATCATCCATTACAAAACGATTGACTCTTGTTTGAAGTCCAGTTTAATAACGTTCATTACAAAACTCAAGGAGGCTTTTGTGAAACATACAGCATTGGCCGCGGGACAGGTGTTTCCGCAGCTGTCCGTCAAGTCTGTTGCGGGTGGTGAGCTGACGCTCGGCACGCCGGGACCAGACTTCGACTGGCAAATGATTGTGGTGTATCGCGGCGCCCACTGCCCGCTTTGCACCCGGTATCTGAAGCAGCTCAACGATATGCTGAGTGAGTTCCACCAGCTGAAGATCGAAGTGCTTGCGGTTTCCGCAGACAATCTGGACCGTGCACAACGCCAGTTGGCTGACGTGCAGCTAGAGTTCCCGGTTGGGTATGATCTGAGCATCGAGCAGATGCAGCAATTGGGCCTTTACATCTCCCAGCCTCGGTCTGCGCAGGAAGCGCCTTCCCCGTTCGCCGAGCCCGGTCTGTTTGTGGTGAATGACAAGCAGGAACTGCAGCTCGTGGACATTTCCAACGCGCCGTTCACTCGGCCAGATCTGACGGCGCTGATTGGTGGATTGGGGTTCATCCGCAACCCGGAGAACAACTATCCAATCCGCGGCACGTTTAAGTAAATCTGAGGCTTTTTGAGCGGTTTTCTGTAACCGTGCACCTCGTAAAACCCACATAACACAACGCCCCATAGGACGATCCAACTCAGCCACCACATGAGCTGAGAACCCTTGATCTCACCCTGATGACCGCGAAAACACGAAGAAAGACAAAGCAATGACTAAGGCGACGCACACAGTGGAAGCAATCCGCGCTGCAATGGACCACCTGATCGACCGCGCCACCAACTACGACATTGATGCGCTGCAGAGCATCTATCACGATGACTTCCACACCACCCTTGTTGCACCGGACAGCACCGTGACCACCTTCAACAAGCAGGAGTTTATCGAGCATTTCCGCAAGCAGGCGGATGCTGGCAAACACCAGCTGAACACGTGGGCCGAGTGGCATGATTTTCATATTCTCGGCGACACAGGCGTGTCCGTTCTCACCCGTAAACACAGCGGTATGAACAATCAGGAAATGAAGCTGCTCTGCAACATCGAATGGCGCTTCGAAGACGGCCGCTGGCAAGTTCTGCGCGAAGCCATCTTCATGCAACCGCTGGACAGCTGATACCGCGCCTTCCCTTCCAATGAGCGACTTAGGGGGCGTCCCCTAAGTCATCCCGTGGCGGAGTTGAGGTTCCTCCGCACTCTGGTCGCGCCGGAGCCTAAAGGCATGCGCTTTTGGTGGCGTCGCATACTCCCTGAACCTCACTGGAGAATTCTTATGAGCAATCGTTTGGCTAACAAGGTTGCCTTCATCACCGGAGGCAATAGTGGAATTGGGCTAGCCACCGCAAAAGCCTTCGCAGCTGAAGGCGCAAACGTCGTCATTCTGGCCCGCACGCAGGCGAAAGTAGATCAGGCCGTCGCCAAAATTGGTAAAAATGCAATGGGCGTTGTCGGTGACGTAGCCGATTTGCCCTCTCTGCGTAAAGCCTTTGAACAGGTCAAAGACGTCTACGGTCGGCTTGATGTTGTCTTCGCCAATGCTGGTGTTGCCCCGGCTACGCCACTGATTGAAACTGGCGCAGAACAGCTGGACCGGGTGTTTGACGTCAACTTCAAAGGCGCCTTCTTCACCGTGCAGTACGCACTGCCACTTCTGGCACCTGAGGCCTCTGTAGTTCTGGTTGGCTCCTGCATCAGTGAGATGGGCACAGCGGGCTACTCAGCCTATGCAGCCTCCAAAGCGGCAGTCCGCTCTCTGGCCCGTACTCTAACGCCGGATCTTTATGAGATTGGTGCACGCATCAACGTGCTCAGCCCCGGCCCTATTGATACGCCAGCGCTTTCTAATGGTGGGCTCACAGATGAGCAGGTGCAGGCCACCAATGAGGCCTTCGGCAACATGCTCCCTACTGGGCGGGTTGGGCAGCCAGAGGAAATGGCAGCCGTCGCCGTGTTCCTTGCCTCTTCAGAATCCTCATTCATGCGCGGCGCTGATGTGCAGGCGGATGGAGGCATGAACCAGATCAGACTGCCTCGCGCCTCCTGATCCCAGACACCATTCTTGCAATCAAAATTTGAAACCAACAGGAGACCCAAATGAACCCGTACACAATGACCCGCCGCAGTGTGATGCTGACTTTGGCCGCCACAGCTGCCAGCACCATGCTGCCGCCAATCAGTTTTGCAGGTGAACTCGCCACCATGAAGCTTGGTGGGTTGGAGCTTTCCACCTTCTCAGATGGTTACTTCAACCTGCCCAACAACTGGTTCGGAAATGCCAATGCTGAGACCCTTGCAGCAGCGGGCGATCCGGTGGTTGTTGGCGCCAATGTGTGGTTGATCCGCACAGGAAAACGGCTGGTACTGGTCGATACGGGATCTGGTGTTGTGTTTGCTGAAACAGACCCGAATGTCGGCAAGCTGGACGCTCTGCTCGCCGCGCAGGGCATCAAGCAGGATGAAATCACAGACATCGTCATCACCCACATGCATGCTGACCATATTGGCGGATTACTGGGTCCAGATGCAGGTGGGTTCTCTAATGCAAAAATCCATATGGCAGAGGCTGAATGGACATTCTGGACAGACCCCGCACTGGCAGAACGCGTTCCGGATGAAATGAAACCCCTCGTCGAAGTCGCCCAGGCGGTCGCAGCCCCAATCAAAGATCGCGTGACGACTTATCAGGGTGAAACAGACCTAGGGGATGGCCTGACACTTGTACCGCTTCCCGGCCATACACCAGGACACAGCGGTCTGCGCATTGCTGGTGGCGGGAAGGAACTCTGGATCATCGGCGATGCCATTATCTCGGAGGTTTTGCAGTTCAGGAACCCCGAGATTACTTACGGCCTCGACATCGATCCACAGCAAGCCGCCAAAACCCGAAAGGAGCTTCTCACCCGCCTTGCAGCAGATGGCGTTCCACTGGCAGCCACACACCTGAGCTACCCCGGCATGGGTCATGTGACTCAGGATGGCGATGGCTTCATCTTCAAACCGCTAAGCTAATTGCAAAGTTTGCGCCTCACTTTTGAGGCCATACCAACCCGCTGGCCCCTGCTCCCCAAGTGGAGGCCAGCGGGCGAGACAGGACGCTTTCACTCAGAAGCGTACTTTTGTGCCGAACTGGAAGACGTTTGACGCAATGCTGAAGCCATCTGCTTTGCTGTCCAGACGGGTATAGCTGGCGTTGAACGCGAGGTTTTCATTCACGAAATACTCGGAGGTCGCGCCGTAGGTGAACTCGTCTTTTTCACCCACATGAGCATAAGCCCCACGTAATCCGACGCCCAGCTTTTTGGTGGGGTAGTAGGTGGAGGCCAGCTCTAGCAGATAGCCGTCATCTTCCCGTTCCTGATCCAGATAACTGACAGCAAACCCAGCATCAAAGAACCGGTCTTCCCCAATCTCCTGAGCGTGGAAGTTGGAGAGGGTGTAGCGCGAGCTGTCACCATTGATGTCATCTTCAGTGCGCATGAAGCTAAGAGATACGATGGACGTCGGCGCAAAGTATTTGCCGACAGAACCGCCATACTGCACGGTTTTGCTATCAAAACTGGTGTCCAGATCTGTTTGCAAATATTTGGCATCAGCAAACCAGCCTGTTTCCTGATGGATGTAATTTCCGCGCAAGGTGAATGCATTCAGATCAAACGCGTCTCCTTTGGGCTTGTACTCGCCCAAACTGTAAGAGGCACTGACACTTGAGTTGCGGCCATAGAAGGCAGCAAGAGCGTATGGCCCCTGCCCGTAGTCCAACGGCGTCAGATAGTACGTCGCGCCGGCCTGTACACGGTAAGAGGTGGAATCTGGCGATACATTCTTGGAGAACTGCGTATCAGTGAAAGCCAGATTGAGGTTTGTCTCAAGGTTTTGAGCGGAGGCAGGCAGGGTGCTAGTTGCGAATAGAGCTGCCACGAGAGAAAGATAGGTTTTCATAGAAGTAACTCGAAAAACTGCAGCCTCCTATCTGAAGAAAGCTGCAGCGCAATTGAAAGTTTAGTTGAGTTTGCCAGCGTCGTAGACAATTTCACCGTCGATGATAGTGAGCAGGCTCTCTGTTTTCTCCAACTCCTCAGCCGGAGCCTCCAGAAGGTTTTGAGAAAGAACCGCAATATCCGCCAGCATACCCGGCTTGATCTGCCCTTTTTCATCCTCTTCCATCTCAGCGAACGCTGCGACTGAGGTGAACGCATCAATCACCTGTGCCCGTGTGATGGACTCATTCGGATCCAGCGGGTGGTTGATGGAGTAAGGGAACGCGGCATATGGGGTTTCAAGACCTTCCGTGCCGAAAGCAAGCGGGATACCAGCATCGATCAGAGAACGCAGTCTGAGGAAGTCGGTATCTTCGCCGTAGCGGATGTTGAAGATATCCTTGAGCACCAGATGATGCGGTTGCTGCACAACGATGATACCCAGCTCGGCAGCGCGTGGGATCAAGTCACCAACAATGCCGTCGCCATGTTCAATGCGCAGGCGCTTTTCAGGCCAACCGGTTTTGCTGACAGCTTCCATATTGTCCATCACGTTTTCCGCACAGCGGTCGCCATGGCAATGAAGCAGCAGTTGGTCGCGCCATTCCTCAGGATTGCTCAGCATCTTCTGCTGTTCAGCATCATCAAAGAAGATGCGTCCTTTCCAACCTGGCTTGTCCGCATAGTCTTTGCGAGTGGCTGCAACGCGCTCCATCGGCGTACCATCCAAAAACCACTTAGTGCCGCTGGCGGTGATGCGATCATTGCCAAACGGGTGCTTGTCGACATTTGCGGACTCGGAGATGTCACGCGCTTCCGGCGTAGTGGTCGGCATACGCATGTAGCGCACGCGGATTGGCGTTTCTGAGGCATTGAGCAGGCATAGGTAACGCTCAGGTGTCACAATCGGCATATCCTGAATGGAGGTTACACCCCATTTCAGCAGCTGCTCTGTTTGCTCCTTCAGCAGCTGGATCATCTGTTCATCAGACAGGTTCAGATCAAGCAGTTTGCGGCGCTACGGCCACTGAACGTACTCGTGGAACTTGCCGGTGATCTTGTCAGAAGCGGCTTCACGAATATGCCAGCCGCCCAGTGGGTCCGGAGCGTTTTCATCAACGCCAAAGATGTTCATGGCATTGGTGTTCATCACCTCACCATGGCTGAACCAGGTGGAGATATAAACCGGATGATTTGGCGCGATTTTATCCAGCGAGAAGCGATCGGCCTTCAAGTCCTCAATCACATCAACACCAGCAAGACCGAGGATCCACGTACCCTCTGGCACGTCATTGGTTGCTTTCTCAACCGCTTCCAGCACCTGCTCCCAGGTTGGCTCCCATGGCAGCTCAATCTGGTGACCAACCGGCGCGTTGGAGAAGGAGTGATAGTGGGCGTCATTCAGGCCCGGCACCACGAACTTGCCCTTCAGATCAATCTGCTGAGTGTTTGGCCCGGCCATTGCCAGAATGTCTTTTGTCGAGCCGACTGCCACAATCCGGTTGTCCTGAATAGCCACGGCCTCTGCATGCGGATTATCCGGCGAAGCGGTGTAGATCTGGCCGTTAGACAAGATCAGGCTTGGCGCTGTGCCGTCCTGTGCAAGCAGGCTGCCAGCTGTACCGATGCTGAGCGCTGTTGCCAAAGCAAGCGGTGCGATTACCTTTCGAGAGTTCATTATCATGTTCTCCATTTTCTTTTTGCTTTCCCTGCCACGACGGACTCCCAAAGGTGTCTGGTCAGTTTTAATTACGACCGTACTCTATTGTGGCATTTTAAGCGTTGTCTTGTGATGTTTCGACAAACACCAAAGATTTGAATTTGTTATCCTGTTGTGATGGCTAGGTTTTATCCGTGATCAGCACGGAGATACTGCTTCACCTGATGGTTCAGCTTGTCACCCTTCTCAAGAAGAATGAGGTTGAAGAGGAAGGCCACAGCAGACAGGGACGCAAAGCTGGCACCAAACCAGATAACCCAGTTGTAGTCTTCGGAATCGATCAGAAGCAGACCGGTTGGCATGAGCGCCGTTGCTCCCAATGCCAGGAGTAAGTGCGCCCAGACACTCAATCTCGCCTGCACGGCACCGCAGGTTCGGTAGTACAAACCAAAGATGCCATTGCTGAGCCAACCCAACAGCAGAAGATGAGCATGGACAGGCATGAACTCGTAGTCCCCTTCCAGCACCATGCCGCCAAGAGCGATACCAAGAACGCTTGAGATGGACGCCAACCCCAGAAAGCATATCGCGATTTTATTCATGTTCTTTCCTATGCGGATTTCTCGGGAATGTGTTGCAGCCTTGCTGTCCAGGGTCACGCTTGATACTAATCAGCAGAGCTGCTTATGAGTACATGTGTACTTAATAATCCTCTCAAAATCAAGTTTGGGCTGTTTGAGCGATGGTTACACGTGGCTAGATATAAAAAACTGGATAAAGACCAACTACTTGACGCGGCTGAAAAAGTGATCCGAGAACGCGGCGGTCATGCGCTTTCCATTCGCTCCGTTGCAGAGATGGCGGGGATTTCCAAAGGCGGCATCCAGTCCAACTTCGGCTCTCGTGATGCCTTGCTGGAAGGCCTGTTTGAGCGCTGGGGCAAAGACTTCGACTGGTACATTGAGAAGGCGCGCAAAGAAATGCCGGAAGGCACCAGCGAACTGAAAGCCTTTCTCCATGGCTCCAGAAACGTTCACCTTGAAAAGAGCGACCGCACGAAAGCACTGCTCATCCTGATGAGCGATTCCGCCGAGTATCGCCGTTTCTCTCAGGACTGGTTGGCCGAACGCATGCGCTTTATTGAGACAGACGCAGAAGACAGCCGAAATCAGCGGTTCTTCTTCGTGCTGAACGAAGCACTTCTGGCCCTCATGTCCATCGGCCTAATCTCCCTGCCCGAGCACCAGTGGGACGAAATCTTCGAAGATCTCGATAAGCTCGTGGGCGACAAAATCAAATAGGCGCGGGCTTCTCTGCGGCCTCTCCCAAGCCCGCCAGCTCACGCCCATATTGCCGGGAACCAATCACTGGCCTAGCATGATTGCCATGTTTTAATGCTGCACGAGCGTTGCGTTTTATTTGAGCAAAGCAATTTTGAAGATGAGAGACGGAATGAAGCAAGTAGATAAATACGACTGGAAAGGGTCCTGGAAGTACCATAGGGAAGAACTTATTTTATGGGCAGTAACTGCGTTATTCTATTATCTTTTTGTAAGCGAAGCAGACCCATCAAAATACAAAAGCATACTGTACTTTATGAGTGTTTTCCTTCCACCTTTTACAGCGGTCCGCATCATATTGTCTGCCAAAATGGGTCGACCGATAGACACTGTTTTCAGAAAATCCAAGAAGGATCATGAATCGGAATAGTCATCCAGCATCACATTGCGCAATGCGGGTTACTTGCCTAGCATCAAGGCTCTTTTTCCAGGCTGCACGAGCGCAGCACTCCATTTGAGCAAGGTATTTTGAAGATGAGTGACACCGGCATTTCACAGCTAACCGAGGCCTATGGCATCATTTTGTTTACGGAGAGGTTTGAGGCCTGCGTGGCGTTTTATAAGCGTACGCTGGGGCTCACAGTGATTGAACGCGCGCAGGAGCTGGTCAGCTTTCAGTTTGGCGGCTACCTGATGGTGGAACGTGGCGGGCATGGCAGTGAGGGGCAGAAGGCACGCAGCCAGAATCCATGCGTTCTGCGGTTCAACATGGA
Organism: Pseudovibrio sp. FO-BEG1; assembly: GCF_000236645.1. Classification (NCBI taxonomy): domain Bacteria; kingdom Pseudomonadati; phylum Pseudomonadota; class Alphaproteobacteria; order Hyphomicrobiales; family Stappiaceae; genus Pseudovibrio; species Pseudovibrio sp. FO-BEG1. The sequence goes on along the minus strand of NC_016642.1, from coordinate 2,276,943 downwards.
TGATATCGACGCGGCCATCAACGTTCTGCGCGCCAAAGGCCTCGATGTGAAAGCACAAGTCTTCGATTGGGGCACTATCGCTTCCTTCACCGACCCGGACGGCAATCTGTGTGAGCTCAAGTCTCCGGCTCTCGTGGGCGCATAGCGCAGCCGCTCCCCGAAAGCGGTGGGCCATCGGGGATGTTTTCCGGCATCAGACAGCGCTTATTTCCAGTAGTTGTTGGCTGCTGCGATGGTGCTGAAGTGTTCGGCGACTGTTTGCGAGGCGGCGATGAGGGCCTCAGAGTCATACTCGTACATGAGGCGCATGGCAGAGCGGACTTCGGCGTCCGGCTGCATGAATTTGATGGCCATACGGGACAGTTTCACGGCGAGAGCATAGCCCTCTTCCGGGGTTGCGGTTTGCAGTGTTGGGAGCCAGTTCTCATCCATAATTCGCATCCTTGTGATTTGGCGATTTTGGAAGAGTCTGTCAGGCCAGAGACAAGCGCAATCTCCCCAATTTCCATTGGGATTTGTTGGAGGGGATCAATCAGTGAAACAGGCAGAAGCACAACGCTCCTGCCCGCTCAAATGTGCTGTTATTTGCCGGAAACCTGCTGATAAACAGTCGGCTGGCCGCCCGATGCTTTTGGCAGGGTGTAAACGGTGTAGTTGGTGTCCGCATCCGGCTCGCCCATGCCCAGAGAGCCCATTGGCATGCCCGGTACGCTCAGGCCCTTGATGTCAGGGCGTTCCGCCAGAACGCGCTTAACCGCTTCAAGTGGCACATGGCCTTCCATCACATAGCCATCCACCACAGCTGTGTGGCAACTCTGCATGTTTTCCGGAACGCCCACCTGACGCTTCACGGTGTCCAGATCTTCCGTATCGCGAACCGTGACGTTGAAGCCAGCATCCTCAAGCGCATCAGACCACTGGGAGCAGCATCCGCAGTAAGGAGATTTGTAGATGGTCAGGTCCTTGTCGCCCTCTGCATGGGCCGCGAAGGAGAATGCACCAGTGGTGAGAGCGGCTGCGAAAACGCCAGCCAGCAGGTTCTTTTTGGAGATCATTATCTATCCAATCCAGATTCTGTTTTTAATTTAGGATGTTACAGAAGGGTGCTGCTTACGCAGCCCATTGGATCGGAGGTCGGTCTATGGAAGATTGGTGCGCCGCCAGCAACCCATTCTGCGCAGGCACGTCTATCGACATGGCAGCGTACGCTGGTGAAGGTGCGGCACCATCTGGCGCAAGAACCATCGCGGCAATACAGGCAACAGCTGCGGCAGTGGCTTCGCTATCTTCCTCACAGCAGCAACATGGCATTTCCTGATTGGTCATCTGAGAAGACTGTTCCGCATGCACCATCACCATCTGCAGGGCATCCGCCGTTTGCTGTGCAGCCAGCGCCGTCGGCATGCTGGAAGCATGGGGCGCCGTTACAAACACAAGCAGCAAAATGGTCAATACGCGAAACATGCCCGCACCCTAGGCACACACTGCGGCAAGATCAAGTTAAACTGCTGTAATCTGATGTCGCAGGCAGACGCTGCGACACTTTGAGCCAATTTGTGCATTTCGCAGAAAAAGCGCTTGACCCCAACTTAACTTGAGGAAGTACCCAGTTGTCATCTCATCACAAGCGGGTGGAGGCTGTTCCCCCAAATCTGGCGCAACTCAGCGCTTTTGCCTCCCCCGAACAGGACTGGAGAAATGACATGAGTGAACCTAAAGCCGCCTACATGGTAGCCAGCAGCTTTATGCCGAAAGGCCATGGCTCAATTGATGCTTACGGTGAAAAAGCCGTTCCGCTTATTGAAGCTGCAGGCGGCGAGTGCATTGTTTTTGGTGGCCCGGACCAGCCATTTGAGCATCTGGAAGGCGTATGGAACACCAACGCACAGCTGACGCTCTTCCGCTTCCCAAGCATGGAAGCCCTCATGACATTCTGGAACTCACCTGAGTACCAGGAAATCAAACACCTCCGCACGGACGTAATCCCGCCGAACTTCACGATCGCCGTGGAATCCAGCATCTAGAAAGATGACAGCGCTCTGCCACCCCCAAGACACGGCAGAGCGCCCACCATCATGCGTGACGCATGGGCAACAGGCTTGCTTTATTTCGCTGAATAGCCGGGTTTTGCAGACAGGGATTAGATCAGCCGATAGTCTTCGAAGATTACTTCAGAGATTTTATCGATGCCCTTTTCACGCGCTATTTTGTTTTATCAGATCAGCCTCACCAGCTTTCAGTTTCCCCGCGCCATGCTGGGCGTGCTGTTTCCTTATCTCGTCACCGTCTACCTTGCCGAAAGTCCGGAGCGGGTCAGCTATGCTATGACAGCTTCCATGCTGCCCAACTTGTTTGTACTGCTGTTTGCTGGTGCTGCCGCTGATCGCCTGAACAAGCGCAGACTGTTGGTTTTGCTGCACATTGCCAATGCTCTGCCGGTATTCGGTTTGGTTTTGCTGTTGCACCTTGGCTGGGTTGGGTTTGAACAGCTGATCCTCTTTGCCCTGATCTCTGGCAGCATGCTGGCTTTCATCCAGCCGACGCTGGACGGCATGCTCAATCACATCTCCTCCCACAGCATCGGGCGCAGTGTAACACTCTCCGTTGGCATGCTCTATCTCGTTACGCTTGCAGGCTTTGCTCTGGCCAGCACGGTTGACTGGATCGGCCTTGTCCCATTACTCGCCGCGTCTGGTGTCCTCTTTCTCACAGGCATCATCACCAGCCTGCGCTTGCCGGACACCTCGACTTTGCCCAAAACAGACAGGCCCAGCATCTTTCATGAGATCCGGGAAGGGATCGGACTGGTGCTATCCTCCAAGACACTAAGATTACCAGTGCTTCTGATGAGCTCCGCAGGGCTTATTCTGGGTGGACCCTACGCCGTTCTGGTGCCACTCATCCTGCGGGATACCTATCAGGCGACTGGGTTTGAATTTGCTCTGGCCTTTGCCACCTTCATGATTGGCGGTGCCTGCTCCAGCGGTTTGCTGCTGAGAGTGGGAGCCATCCGAAACCCGGTGCCTCTGCTCATTGTGGGGTACAGCTTTGGCGGCTTTGCTCTACTATTTTGGGCTATCTCTCCACCTTACTGGGCTTTCCTGGCCAGCATCTTCTTCTGGGGCATTGGCGGTGGCATCTGCCTCAACATGAGCCGCACCATTTTGCAGGAGCAAGCGCCGTCCACCCACAAATCTCGCGTGCTCAGCGTCATGTATCTGGGTGATGAAGGCGGCGCACCTCTCGGCAGCCTGATGACCGGCGCCCTGATTTCCAACTTCACACTCTCCGCCGCCTCTGCCATCCCCGGCACCATGGTTCTCCTCATCTCCCTCCTCCTGCTGCTCGCCCTCAGCCTCCAACGCCGTGGTACGCAGGCAACACAGGATGTGGGTGGATAGGGGCAGCGCAGCATGTGCCTTGACTTCCCGTGCAAACCGCATAGTCTTTGCGGCATTCAAGACGTGAGGAGATAAAGCGATGAACAAGAACAGGACAATCTATTCGACCTGCCCTGTTTCTGTGAAAGTTCATCACCATGCCTTTGTCTATCTCCCTCAACCACATGTCTTGGGCGCTTCCTGACGGCACAGCCCTTTTTTCTGACCTCAACCTTCAATTTGCTCCGCACCGCACCGGCCTGATCGGTCGCAATGGAACGGGCAAAACAACTCTGCTGAACCTTATCAGCGGTGCGCTTACGCCTGTGTCTGGCTCAGTTTCCGTCAACGGCTCCATAGGCCTGCTGAAGCAGCAGCTGCAAAGCGGACCGCAGGAAACAGTGGCGGATCTGTTTGGCATCACCGATGCTCTGCACATTCTGCAAAAGGCAGAAGCGGGCACGGCCAGCATGGAAGAGCTGGCACAGGCTGACTGGACGCTGGAAAGCCGGGTGGAAACAGCCCTTGCCTCAATGGGATTGGAAATCGCAGCGGACCATCCCCTTACAGCCCTTTCCGGCGGTCAAATCACCCGTTGCCGCTTGGCAGCCCTCCAGTTTCACGATGCGGACTTTCTGCTGCTTGATGAACCCACCAACAATCTGGACGCTGATGGGCGGGAGGCTCTCGGGGCTTTTCTTGCCAAGTGGCGTAAAGGCGCGATCATCATCAGCCACGACCGCGCCTTGCTGGAGCAGATGGATTGCATCGTCGAGCTGACCACACTGGGAACTTCCGTTTTTGGTGGCAACTACAGCTTCTACAAGGCGCAGAAAGCACTTGAACTGGCAGCCGCTGAGCAGGATCTAGCATCCGCTGAAAAGCGCATCGGAGAGCTGAACCGCAAGATCCAGAGTGTGGCGGAACGTAAAGCCCGCAAGGATGGCGCCGGCCGCCGGGCCCGTGCCAAGCGTGACCAGCCCAAGATCCTCCTCAATGCCATGCGCAACAAGGCGGAAAACACACTCGGCGAAAACTCCGTTTTGGCAACCCGGTTGCGGGAAGACGCCGAGCAACAATCCAAAGCTGCCCGAGAAAAGATTGAGGTTTTGGAACCCCTCAGCATCACCATCGCCTCCTGCGGCATTGCCAATGGCCAACGGGTGCTGACAGCTGAAAGCCTGAGCATCGGCTACACGGTTGACCGTCCACTGCTGCAGGACTTTTCGATGGTCATCACCGGGCCAGAACGTGTCGCCATCAAAGGTGCCAATGGCTCTGGCAAAACCACCCTGCTGAAAACGCTGGTGGGTAACCTGCCACAGCTCTCTGGTACCAGTCAGCTCGATCCCTCTGCCCGCGTGCTGGATCAACACGTCAGTCTTCTAGACCCGGAGCTTTCAGTGCTGGAGAACTTCCGGCTGTTGAACCCGGAGCAGGATGAAAACACCTGCCGCGCTATCCTCGCCCGCTTTCTCTTCCGCGGAGAGGCCTCAACACAGCAGGTTAAAACCCTCAGCGGCGGCATGATGCTCCGCGCTGGCCTCGCCTGCGTTCTGGGCGCCGCCCAACCACCCAAACTGCTCATCCTGGACGAACCCACCAACCACCTCGACCTCACCGCCATTGAAGCCATAGAATCCGCCCTCACCACCTACAACGGCGCCCTCCTGGTGATCAGCCACGATGCAACGTTTCTGGAGAACATCGGGGTTACGCGAGAGGTGATGCTGGGGGAAACGGTGGGGGTTTAGTCCCAAACGAAAAAGCGGAGGCTCAACACCTCCGCTTTCCAAATGATTAGAACTTGTAGCTCACCGAGCTTTTGAAGTTTATGCCTTTATCTGGCGCAGCCCCGTCAGCGAAGTAAGGCCGGTAGTTTTTGTTGAACAGGTTCTCAATAGATGCCCGGGCTTCCAGCCCTGCGAACCGACCTTCCTGCGGTGTCCATGTCAGGAACACATCGTGGACGGCATAGCCCTTACTCGGACTGTAAAGGCTGGTGTAATTGTCGGGCACTTTAACCTGCTCATCGACGAAACGCCCTTTCCAACCAAACGCAATGTCCGCTTCTGGCACTTTATAGCCAAGGCTGAGGACCAGCTTGGTAGGTGCGACTTCAGACACATATTGATCAATTGACGCATCAACGTCCTTCAACGTTCCATCATGCTTGCCCTGCATTCTGGAGAAAGCAATGCTGCCGAAGAAACGTTCGCTATCGTAATAAAGCTCCGCTTCAAAACCCTGAGTATAGTAACCCGCGAGGTTGCCATAGGTTGGAACCGGATCATCATATTTCTTCGAGTTTTCACTCAGGAGACGGTAGATGTTATCGGAGACATCGTTTCGGTAAACTGCCACACGTGCCTTAACCGTGTCATTTTCAATCAAAACATTTTTGAATGTTGAAGCGACACCGATACGCTTGGCAGAAACACGCTCATTTTGCAGCTGCGTTGCTGTGGCACGGGTGCTGCCAACATCATAAAACTCATCAATCAGCGGCGCGCGCAACTTGTAAGCATAATCCCCGAAGAGTTTAATGTTAGGTGAGAGAGAGTAAACTGCGCTGATGCTTGGAGAGAACCCGAAACGCTCTACAGTGCCGTAATCGTGGTTCATAGCCGTGTTGTTATACTTTGATGCCAGATTGGCTTCACCCTTTGAGTGAATGTAGTCGTAGCGCAGGCCTGGTGTTAGTTCCAGCGCACCATAACCGAGCGTATATTCCCCCCAGGCAGACCAAATTGTCTGCGTCCCACTCGGGATGTTGTAGGGCTGTAGTCGGCCATCATTGTATTCAGGCCGGCCAACATAACTCTTCTTGAAAGCCATGCTGTCACGAATTTCATGACGCAGCTGCACGCCGTATTTCAATGTGTTTTCAAAAATACCCCAGTTGAAAACAGAAGTGTTTTTGAGATCCAACTTGTAGATGGAGTAATCCAACGTGCTGTCGTCACCGCCAACATAAAGGCCAGCACTGTAGTCAGGGTCAGTAACCGGGACGCGGCGTGTGTCGTGCTGCGCAGTTTTGGAGTATGACGCCTCAAACTCCAGATCAATCAGATCACTGTCAGGATTGTACTCATAGGTTCCACTGATTGACGTGTCTTTCATTTCACGATCAACGGCCTGCGTTTTCAGGTACTCATCAAAAGAACCGTACTTGTTCAGAGACCAGTCCGATACTGTGATCAAACCACGTCGAGCAGCCCAGGGTTTATAATCATCACTGTAAGAATGGATTCCGCTCAACTCGAAGAAGTGATCTTCCCGTTCAAGACTCGCCTTAAAGTGCCCGGTCAACAAGTTGCCCGCAGAAAGCGCAAGTTCTTCATCATTACCAGCGACAGAGTAGTCGTCGTTAGATCGATGGGTACCTGCGATCAAAATCTCAAACCCCTGCTCTTCAGAACGAGCATAGGTTGCTGCGGATTTCACCAGTTCATTGCCATTGGAAGCAAAACCGACTTTAGCAAAGGCACCATAAGACAGACCATCACGCAGCATATCTGAAGCAGCTTTTGTGGTCATTTCAACCGAACCACCAAACGCACCATACTTTTCAGGAGAAAAGGTGCCTTTGGTGATATCGATGACCTTCAGCAGTTCAGGGTCAATAAAGACGGAACCCTGCTGGTATTTTTCAAAGGACTTCTGAGCACCATCAATAGTGATTTCAATGTCTTCAGAGTCACCAAAACCCATTATGTTTATGGACTGTCCTTGCACACGACTGTTACCGATCAACTCAATGCCGGGAAGGCTGGAAAGCAAACCGGGGATCGTAGCAGACTGCGTGCGATCAATAAGGTCACTGCTGATCTCAGACTGAGCAATCGTGTCTTTGTTGTCCGTGGAGCCCGTCACCACAATCGGGTCCAGCGTTTCTGCATCTTCGCCGTCTTTTGTTTTACTGATTTGAGCTTGAGCAGAATGCACAGATAGAGAGAGGGTGCAGGCGACAAGCACAAAGGTGCTGCAAGCCTGCTCCATCTTTGGAGAGAACTTCATTATTTTACCGATGTTTATAGAAAGAGGTATTGGCTTGCGGCTGCCCTCTAACTATAAAACATGAGTTATATAATCAAGTTTTATTTTTGGAGTTTTGGATAAATTTTCTTCATCGTTTGCAATGCAAGGAAATCAATTCCCATTTCACCGCACCTACAACTGCATAAGTAGAATCTCAAATCAGCTCGCATTCCTTACCTCACAAATGCTTCACCTGCAGTGTTCCGCCCCAGCGGCTGTTGAGGTAGTCGGCGACGAGGGAGCGGTGGCATTCGTGGGGGAGGTTTTCGGAGCATAGGAGGCAGGCGTCATCGAACATGTCTGCCTTGAACTTGCTCTCCACTTTGCGCTCAGAAAGCAGGCCCATGAACCGGTCTTTGAAGATGGTCCAGTCACCCTTTTCTTTTTTGAAGGCCTTGAACATATCCTGATCCGGCGCCAGCAAGGGCTGATGCTCATAGCCTATGCCGCCAATGGCTTCCAGAAAGAAGGAGAGATCATTGGACTCGGCAAAGCCAGCCAACTGAGAGGTGTTGTTCAGCCGCACATCAATCACCTTCTTCACGCCCGCATCTCGTAGGCGACCGAAGAAGTTTTCTGCGGTGGTTTTGGTGAAGCCGATTGTGGTCAGGTTGCTCATGGTCGTCTCTCGGGCACAAAGTTCTCAGTATGGTTTAGTTCATCAGTAGCACGGGCGCCATGCTGGCGATCAAAAGCAGGGCCATGCCGATATTGAACACGGCAATCCGGTTGCCTTTCGCGAGCAAGTTTCGCAAGGCTGAGCCAGAAAGCGCCCATACGCTGATGCTGGGAATGTTCACCACGGCAAAGACGGCAATGAGCAACAACAGGCTGGTCATGTAGCTCTCTGCGCTGGTGTAGGAAACAGTCACAATCAGCGCAACCGCCCATGCTTTGGGGTTGAGCAACTGAAACAGAGACGCCTGCACAAAGGAGATGGGCTCTGCCATCTTTTCCGTTTCCCCTGACCCAAGCGCACGGCTGCGGCCAATCTTGAGCGCCAGCCACAAAACATAAGTAGCGCAAGCAACCCGTAATGCGGTGTAGAGCACCGGGAACTCAGCAAGCACTTGTCCAAGCCCAACGCCGACGCCAAACACCATGGAGAGAAACCCGAGGCTGATGCCAAACACCAATGGCAAAGACCGGCTGAACCCGAAGTTTGCACCCGAGGCCAGCAGCAGGAAGTTGCCCGGACCAGGTGAAATAGACATAACAAACGCAAAGCCCATCAGGGCGAGGGCACTTTCAAAGCTCATGGAAAACTCCTTTTTGTGACCCAAGCTTTGACAGGTTCGCGCCGCCAACATAATGTCCATGCATCTCTCTTTTTTATTCAAAACGCTCAATTACCATGGAACTGAATAGAAACGACATCCTCTCGGAGATCTTCACCGGACTGCGGATCTCAAGTGATACCTACTTCAGAACGCACTTTGCCGGAGACTTCTCCATCGCTATTCCGACAGAGCAACGACGCATCCGGTTTCACCTTGTCCTGCGTGGGTCCTGCTGGCTTTGCATGGAGGGTGAGCCGCCGGTGTTTCTGGAGGAAGGCGACGTGGCGCTGATCCCCAATGGCGCGGCGCAGATGATCAAATCAGACCCCGTTTTACCTTCGATTGGGCTGGGTGAACTGCTTGCAAGCGGTGCCTTGCGCGATGGGTGCCTGCATGTTGGCGAAGGAGCTGACATCACCTCCCTGCTCTGCGGTTTCTGCCGGTTTGATGAGGAGCTGGATCACCCCATTCTCTCCAGCCTACCCGCCTCTTTGAGGCTTCGCCTACAGGATCTGGGATCTGAGCCTTGGCTGGCTGCAACTCTCAAACTCCTTGCACTGGAAGCTAACTTCAACGGACAAGGATCCAGCGCGATCCTGAACCGGTTGATTGAGACCATCGTCATCCAAAGCACGCGAACACTCAGCGCCCGCCCCAGCGAAGATGCACAGGCTGGGTTCATTGCTGCCTTGGGAGATAAGTCCCTATCCCGCGCCATCACGGAGATCCACCGTGTGCCGGAACAGAACTGGCAAGTCACACATCTTGCAGAAATCGCGGGCATGTCACGGGCCAGCTTTGCCCGCCACTTCATCCGCCACGTTGGCAAGCCTCCCATGGAATACGTTCGCGACTGGCGTCTGATGCGCGCCCGCAGCCTGCTGACCGACACCAACCTCAGCAGCGAAGAAATCGCCACCCGCTGCGGCTACAACTCCCTGCCCTCATTCTCCAAACTCTTCAAAAAACGCTTTGGCATGGGGCCGGGCACGTTTCGGAGGAATGGTGGGAGAACTTAACTCCCAAACCGTACCTGAGCTTCTGAGACCACGAGGTCACGGAACCATTTGTGGGCGGGGGAGGTGCGGTTGCGGATGTGCCAGATGGCGCTGATGCCAACGTCAACGACAGGCACTGGGCATTTACAGGAGGCGAGGCCGGATTTTATGCCGCCGCAGATCAGCTTGCGGGGCATGGTGGCGATCAGGTCTGTGCCCGGCAGTGTGGCAGCAAGGGCGTTGAAGCTAGGGGCGGAGTAAACCGTTTGCCGCTTGTGGCCTAACTCAGCCAAAGCACGGTCGATAAACGTCACTTCATCAGCCGTCACGAGCATATTGGCGTGTGGGGCAGCGACATACTTCTCCAGCGTATCCGGCGCATCGCGGGTGATAGGGTCGTAAAAGACCACGAACTCATCATCAAACAAGGTCTGCGCCACGAACTCATGGGAGTCAGGCGGAGGTAGCGGCGTGAACAGCAGGTCGGCTTCTCCATCCACCAGTGAGGCCACCTCATGACGATGAGACAGACGGCAGCGGAGCGTGACGTTGGGCGCTTCTTTGCGTAGCCGCTTGATGACAGAGGGGATCAGCAGATTATGGTCTTCATCACGGCAATCGATCACGAAACGGTTGGTCGCAGTAGACGGATCAAAGCTGGAAGGCTCTCCAATCAGCGCTAGCGTATGCAGAAGTTCTTCAACCATGGGCATGAGCGCATCCATGCGCTCTGTCGGCACCACATTGCGACCAGCCTTGACGAACAGCGGATCTCCCAAAAGACCGCGCACACGCTCCAAACCATGACTGACGGTGGACTGGTTCACTCCCATCATCTGGGCAGCCTGCGTCACTGATCCGGTTTCATGGATCAACTTCAACATCATCAGAGCGCGGCCATCGAGACCCAAATAATTCATTTTCTGCATAGTTCTCATTAAATTAATGCATTTGAATTCATTAAGCCAGCCCCTCATGTTTCGGCAGAACACACACTCTCACTTTCAAAGGAACAAAAGATGCAGGATAAGAGAGTTTCTGTCGCTGTTGCGTATCACTCCGGTTTTGGTCACACCGAGACCCTGGCAAAATCCGTTGTAAACGGCATCAATGCCATTGAAGGCGCGGATGGCGTTTTGGTGGATGTCACTGGACTGAATAATGATTTCACCATTCTGGACAATGCAGACGCCATCATCTTCGGCTCACCAACCTATCTGGGCTCTGTCAGCGGGCCGTTTAAGATGTTCATGGATGCAACGGGACAGATCTGGATGCACCGCGGATGGCAGAACAAGCTGGCAGCGGGCTTTACGATTTCCGCCTCCCCAGCGGGTGACAAGCAGAGCACCATCATCCAGATGTCCGTTTTTGCTGCTCAGCATGGCATGGTCTGGGTGGGTGCCAACGATGAGCCGGGCAATAACTCCAGCACCAGCACCGCAGATTCCATCAACCGCCTCGGCGCGTATCAGGGCATGATGGCGCAGGCCAACGTGGATGAAGGACCAGAGGTAGCACCGCCGAATGCAGATCACCGCACGGCAGAATCCTTTGGCAAGCGTATTGCTGAAGCTTCCCTGCGCTGGGGCAAGGCACCGGCCACACCTGCGCCAGCACTGGAAGTGACCGTTTAAGCACCCCAATACCAACGTGAAAGTCGTCCCTCCAGCACCACGAGGCAGGAGGGAAAATCAACCCCAAAAACGGCTTTTGCAAACTGGCCCCTCACTCGTTGAGGGGCCTTCTCATCAGGCAGCCTGAAAATCGTGCAGAATCACATTGAAGCCTTCATCAACCGTTGGCGCTTCAAAGTATTTGGTGAACTGCTCAAACTGCTCTTCGCTCACCGTAAACTGATGTTCGCCGGCCTCATTGCGCACCCATAAACGCTCTTTACACACCTCATCAGGCACGGAGAGATAATGCAGCTCGTGGGCCACGTTGGCGGCTTCGAACAAGCTCTTCAGCCATTTGCGATTGCGCACCGTGTTGGCGGGAAAATCCAGCGCAACGGAAACACCATGCTGAAGCAGGCTGACGATGTGCGGACCAATCGCCTGCCGTACGCGGGCGGAATATTTGACATAATCTTCCAGCGATTTCAGCTCATCGGGAAAGAGCGTTGCGTTCCAGTGGTCCTCACTGATCAGCACTGCACGGTGGTCTTTCACCAGATGAGCCAGCAAAGTGGATTTACCAGAGGCAATCTTTCCGCACACCAGAAGCAGCTTTGTTTCCTGAGCAGTCATAATTACCTCCGTAAAATAAAATCAAAACTATAGGGCTATCATACCAAGATTCACCTCAGGTTGCACAATGCGACATAGCACCCCGAACGCGCGTGAGGCGGGCCCAATACCATCACGCAAGCTTGGCCATGCTGCGTTGAATCTCAGAGAGCCATTTCTTACGTTTGCTTTCCTTGCAGAACTTCACGTAAGTCAGGTTAATCCAGTTGCGGTTCTTCACGCCCATCTTCCAGAAAGTGCCGGTCAGCAGAGCTTTCTTGATCGCATTGCCGAAGATCAGGCGATAGGCGATGCTTGGGGTGTTCATGGTGGTAATCATGGTGATACCGCGCAGGCCGGAGAGTTTGCAGAGCATGCGGGTGCCGTGCTCGTTGTAGTCATAGGCAATACCGGGAAAGATCACCTTGTCGATGAACCCTTTGGTGAGCGCAGGCATCAGCTCCCACCAGATTGGGAAGATGAAGATGATATGCTCAGCCCGTTGCAGGCGCTCTTTGTAGTTCTGCACTTGCGGGTCCAGCAACTCTGCGGATTGTTGCGGTTGGGTTCTGGCAGAAACGAAGGCTTTCAGATCTTTCGATCTCATCACCGGATCAAACTCATCCTTGTCCAGATGGATCAGATCCACCTCATGATCATTGCTGAGCAGCCCTTTCATGACAGAACCGAGCACTGCGTTGCAGTAGCTGCCCTCATAAGGGTGATTGAAGACGATTAGGACGCGCATATTTAGCTCCTCTCTTGTTTTTTCGCAAAACTAGACTGGAGCAACAGCAAACCGCGTTATCCTTTGTTAACGCCTTTCATACTTTTTCCGAATGCGGCTGAGAGAAACCGGCGTGACACCCAGATAAGACGCGATGTAGTGCTGAGGCACTGTTTCAAAGAGCTTGGGATTGGACTTCACCAGCTCCTCATAGCGCTTTTGCGGGCTGAACCTGATCGTGTTGAGGAACAGACGCTGGTAGGATGCCAAACGAGCGATGAGAATATCAAAGGTGAGATTGCGGAACTCTGGGTTTTCATCAAGCGCTTTGAAAACGCAATCCTTTTCAACCACCTGAACAACTGTCGGCACCACAGCTTCAATGCCGAACTCACTGGCTTCAGCGTTTAGGAAGCTCTCAAACGACGCGACCATTTCCCCTTCCATGAAGAAGAACAGGGTGACGTCTTCGCCCTCCTCGTCAACGTAATAGAGACGCAGACATCCGGCTTCCACAAAGTGCAATTTCCGGCTCACCTCCCCCTGATCGAGCAGAGAGGCTTTTCGGCCCAACTCAACTCGCGTCACATCCGGGCGTAGGTACTCCATCAACTTATGTTGCAGCTCTTGCATGTTGGTTCCATTGGTCTTTTCGTAATCGGAATAGTGCTATTCCAACGATGCTTCTCGCAGATTGCCAGTCGTTTGACTCACCACTGGTCTTCATTACCAAAAATTCTACGGTCGCCAACTACGTATTTACACTTATTTATGACTGATAGGATTTCCGTCAAAATGCGCGGCGCTGGCGAGTGAAGCAATAGGTGATAGCCAATGGGCCAGCACATGATCGCTATCTTCCTTTGTCGAGGTACAAAAAACAATGGACGACGCTTCTGGTGGTCGACCGTGCACCGGTGAGGTCCTGCAACAGGAGCCTTGCCGATGATAGAGCTTCTTCTTGAGCCAGAGGTTTGGCTAATCTTTCTCACCCTGTTCGGACTAGAGCTGATTTTGGGCGTCGACAACGTCGTATTCATTTCCGTTCTGTGTGAACGCCTTCCCGTGCATCAACGTGCAATTGCCCGAAACCTTGGTATCGGTCTGGCCGTGCTTGCCCGTGTGGGTCTTGTGTTCTCCATCAGCTGGGTGATGTCGCTCACCTACTCACTGTTTCAGGTCAGCACCGTTGATATCAGCGGTCGAGACCTGATCCTGATCAGCGGTGGTGCCTTCCTACTGGCCAAGAGCGTGTCAGAGCTGAAGCACCTTCTGCTGGTGACTGAGACCGATCATGCCCCTCACCTGGCAAACGGTCTGACGGTTGTGCTGCTGCAGATCGTGGCGATGGACGCCGTGTTCTCCATGGACTCGGTGATCACCGCCGTTGGCCTGACGGATGACCTGCCCATCATGGTTGCGGCTATTCTGGCCTCAGCGGTTTTCATGGTGCTGATGGCAGGTGCGATCAACCGGCTGGTGACAAAGCACCCCGGCCTGAAAGCGCTGGCCCTGCTGTTCCTTGTTCTGCTTGGCGGTCTTCTTATGGCAGAAGGCTTCGAGATCCACATCAACAAGGGGTACGTCTACTTTGCGATGGCCTTTGGCTTGCTGTTGGAGATCATACACATTCAGCTGAGCAAGAAGATAAAAGCTGCTCAGGAACGCCGGAAGTCCAACATCCGGTATCTGAACAAGCCTTCAAGACCAGGCCGACTGGAAAACAGGCAAGCAAACCGCTTCGGCAGTTTAGTGAACCTATAGGGTTTGATCAGCATTTCTGCATAGGCAGAGCAGATGGAGACCGATAGAGAAGAAAGCTGCTGCTTTCATCTCAAGAAGAATCGGATCTCTGTCTGTGCTGGAATTACTCGCGATTTGCTTTATCGGTCTGCTCGGCGGTGTCGCCGTTGGCGTACAGGCGCCCATGGGCGGCGTTATGGGCCAACGGATTGGCGGTGCGGCAGCCAGCGTTATCATTCACGCAGGCGGCCTGGTCGCATCACTTGCGCTGCTGTTTGCGCGCAAAGGAGAGCAGATCAGCGAGTGGCGCACCATCCCGTGGTACATGCTGGCCAGCGGTGTCTTTGGCCTCATCCTCTACCTCACTATCACGCAGACCCTGCCGAAACTGGGCGCCACCTCTGCGGTGCTGCTGATCATCGTCGGGCAATTGCTCGCTGGCATGGTGATTGACCACTTTGGCCTTTTTGACCTGCCCATCCGCTCCATCGATCTCTCCCGCCTGCTCGCCGCTGTCCTGCTCATTGTCGGGGCCTACCTGATGGTGCGCTGAACAAAGGAACATCAGAAATGCAAAAAGTCGTCGTAACCGGAAGTTCTGGCCGCATAGGGTGCGCCATTGTCTCTGCTCTCACTCCCTCGTACGACGTTATCGGTGTTGACCGTATCGCCGGTTCTGCCACGAACTGCATCGCCGACATTTCTGATAGCTCCACCATGCAACGCCTCTGCCAGGGGGCTGTCGCGGTAATCCACTCAGCCGCACTGCACGCCCCTCACGTGGGTGCGTTTTCAGAGGAAGAGTTTCATCGCATCAACGTTGAAAGCACGGTCACTTTGGCCAAAGCAGCACGTGCCGAGGGCGTTGAGCGTTTTATCTTTACCAGCACCACAGCGCTTTATGGATATGCGAGTACACCCGCAGACGAAGCAGCCTGGATCACCGAGCAGACTGTTCCGCAACCCCGTACAATCTATCACCGCACCAAGCTGGAGGCTGAGGAGTGTTTGGCACCTTTGGCAAGCTCTGACTTCAAGGTGAGAGCACTGCGTATGTCACGCTGCTTCGGGGAAGAGCCAGCGCTCATGGCGGCTTACAGGCTGCATCGCGGGATCGACAAACGCGATGTCGCCACCGCCCACGTGGCCGCTCTCAGTGATGACGGCAAAAACTTTGACCGCTTCATCATCTCCGGCAAAACACCATTTCGCCCGGAGGATACGCAGGAGCTAAAAACCAACGCACCAGCCGTCATAGCCCGCAGAGCGCCGGAGGTTGTGCAGCTGTTTCAGTCTCATGGTTGGGCGCTTCCCCAATCAATCGACCGCATCTACGACCCCAGCTATGCCAAGCACGTGCTGAACTGGGAAAGCAAGCGCGACAGTTTTGATTTCGCTGCCACGCTCAACTCTGCCTGATCAGCTGTCGCTCAGACCAACACCCGTTCAGACCCTTCTGAGAGATGATAGATGCAGCCCTGCTTGCGGGGGAGTTGAAGCAACTCAAGTTGACTAAGGCCCAGATAAAGCCCACGAAGCACGATGGAAGTGATGCCATGTGTGACCACGATAGCCGGGCCGGTCAGCTCCTCCAGAAAATGCTGCACGCGACCTGAGATCGCCTCATAACTCTCCCCCTGCGGGCTTGCGAAATGCCAGAGACCACTCTCATAGTCCTCGCCTACCCGGCTCTTCACTTCCTGCTTGGTCAGCCCTTCCCAACCACCGAAGTTGATTTCCATCAGCCGGTCATCCAGCTTCTTCTCAATGGCAGAATCCAGCGCGATTTCAGAGGTATGCACTGTGCGCAACTGCGGGCTGACATACGCCGTGGTGAGCAACGCCTCAACACCTGAAAGCAGCTTGTTTTGCAGCTGTGCCTGCTCCCGACCCAGATCTGTGAGCGGTGAATTCTGGTGCCCCTGAAATTTGCCCGCCACGTTCCATTCTGTCTGGCCGTGACGAAGCACAAAGAGTTCCGGATAGTTTGTCAAAGGATCACCCAGTTCAAATCAAATAGACGAAGCCACGGATTGTGACGGCAACTGCCGGATGTGTCCAGTACAAAGCCAGTAAGCGTAAGCCTTGGGCAAGCCTAACTGCTAGTCTTAACTCATAGGGCTCTAGCTCTATGAAACTTCAATTGATTTTGATTAAAACCTGATATAGCAACTGAAAGCGTGCGCCATACCCGCATGACGAGTACTACGAACAAGCGTGTAAGCAAAAATGACAAGTGACAGTACAGCTCACATCGGCTCAGTAGAGGCAGTCGCCGCCACAGTGGCTATTATCGGTGGCAAGTGGAAGCCAATCCTGCTCTACCATCTCGTAACCGGCTCCAAGCGTTTTTCCGAATTGAAGAAGCTGATGCCCGGTGCCTCTGACAGAATGCTCACCCGCTCCCTAAGAGAGCTGGAAGAGCACTTCATCGTGCGCCGTGAGGTGTTTGCCGAAGTGCCGGTGCGCGTGGAATATTCGCTGACCAAAGATGGCATGTCGCTCATTCCGGTGCTCAATGCCCTGAGCGATTGGGGCCAGGCCCGCAATGGCAACAGCGACGAAGCCGCAGAGCCATCCTCCATCTTCGACGCATTGCTTCCAACATTTTCTGGGTAACGACATGAAGATTGCTTTTCTGGACCGCAGCACCATTGGACCAACCGTCCAAATCTCCAAACCATCTTTTGAGCATGAATGGGTGGAATACGACAACACCTCCCCTGACGAGGTGCTGGAGCGGCTGCAAGAGGTTCAGATCTGCATCACCAACAAGGTTCCGCTTTCTGCAGATGTACTAAAACAGCTGCCGGCCCTGAAGCTGGTCTGCATTGCAGCAACTGGCTACGACAAGGTAGACATCGCCACCTGTGATGAGCTGGGCATCGTCGTTTCCAACGTGCGCGGCTACGCGGTCAACACCGTGCCAGAACAGGCCTTCGCGCTGATCTTCGCTCTACGCCGCTCACTGGTTGGCTACCGGCAGGATGTAATCAACGGCGAATGGCAAAAGTCTGGTAAGTTCTGCTTCTTCCATCATCCGATCAAAGATCTGGCTGGCTCCCGCCTCGGCATCATCGGCTCTGGCACACTGGGCAAAGGCACTGCACGCATCGGTGAAGCACTGGGCATGGACGTGGTGTTCGCAGACCGCAAAGGCGCCAGTGAAGTTCGTCCGGGCTATACCGATTGGCAAGAGGTCATCACCACCAGCGATGTCATCTCCCTGCACACACCACTGACACCAGAAACCCGCGGTATGATCTCAACCGCAGAGTTTGAGGCCATGCAGCAAAAGCCGATCCTGATCAACACCTCTCGTGGTGGTCTGGTGGATGAGGCTGCTTTGGTGCAAGCGCTCGACAAACAGCAAATCGCAGCAGCTGGCTTCGACGTTCTGACCACAGAACCGCCCCAAGCCGACAACCCGTTGCTCAGTATTCTTGACCGACCAAATGTGATCGTCACGCCACACGTGGCATGGGCCTCTGAAGAGGCAATGCAGACCCTATGGGATCAGCTGATCTCTCATATGGAGAACTTCCAGAGTGGCAAACCAAGCAACGCAGTTGGGCGCATTGGCAGCTGAGCTTAGCTGGCTGCCATAACAATCCCAATGCCACCAAGTGAGACCAGAATACAGCCTGCGAGTTCGACAGGCGTGATCTTTTCGCGGAAGAACATCCAGGACGCGGCCAGAGTGAAAACCAGTTCAATCTGAGCCAGTGCGCGCACGTAAGCCACCTGCTGCAATGTCATCGCAGTGAACCAGCCAATGGAGCCCGCGATACCCGCCAGCCCTACCAGCCCGGAGAGCCTCCAGTTTCTGATAGCTGCGCGCAGCTCAGCCGGACAGCTCACCGTCATCCAGCTGCCCATGACCGCAGTTTGAAACGCCGTCACACACACCAGTGTAAACGCTGCCTGCAACAAGAATGACTCTGCTTCAACGGAGAGCGAAGCGGTGCGATAGAATGCTGCGGACGCACCAAAGAACGCTGCAGACGCCAACCCGATCAAGGCAGGTTTGCCAATCAACGTGGACAGAACCACCGAGCTTGACGGGCGCTCCTTGCCAAAGCTGATGAACAATACGCCGATAATACCAAGCACAATCGCGCCAATGCCAAGTGGTGTCAGTTGCTCACCCAGCAAGATGAACCCAAACATCGCCGCCTGAACTGGCTCCGTTTTGGAGTAAGCCGTGCCGACTGCAAAGTTGCGGTAGGAGAACAGGTGTACCAGCAAAAACGTTCCGAAGATTTGCGCCAGGCCACCCAAAGCAGCTGCCCAATAGAAGGTCGTCCCCACATCCGGAACTGCTTCGCCAGTGAGTTTGAGGATCACCGCCAGATAAAGCACGGCAATCGGAAAACCGAATCCGAAGCGAATGAAAGTCGCGCCGGTCGTTCCAATTTTGCCTTTCAGATGCTTCTGCAGCGCTGACCGCAGGTTCTGACTAAACGCCGCTGCGATCGTGATCGGAATCCAAAGTTCCATTTTGATAAATCCTCAACTCCACTCCCCAAGCATAGAGGAGACCGGCCTATACTCTCCATAGGTTTCTTGAAGCTGAACAGTTCACGAACTCATGTTCTATTGAGCAAAATAGAACAATTTTTCCGATCACATTTGAGTGTTTGGCACAGGTTGCAATAAATAAAGATAGATTTTACTTTCTAAATATGATCCATTGCAATGCGGGGGGATATTGTAATGAAACTGATCGTATTGGCCTTCTCGAACTTCATCGCATCCATAGCGATGGGCATCGCGCTAACCGTTGTGCCTTGGGAACTTTCGGAGTCTCTTGGGGGTGAGCGTGTCCTTGCTTTCACCGCAACGTATGCCACTGCCATCCTCATCGTTCTTGCCCCCATCTCCGGCAGGATCGTCGACAGATTCTCACGTCGCTCCACGTTGATGATGTGTATTGTGGTGATGGCTGTGGTTCTTCAGATTTCCTCAATCACCTATGGCAATGCGTTTCTGAAGATCGCCAGTTTGAGCGTGTTTTACTTCGCGTCTCAGGTCTTCTTCCTGTTCTTTTACAACGCACTGTCTGCCTTCATTCAGGAGGTGTTTAACGAGCAAGAACGCGGAAAGGTGAACGGCTGGATGCAGGTGGAAATGCAAGCCTCCACATTCGTGGTAGGCCTGCTGATGATCTACGCCGTAAAGAGCAGCGACTTCCAGTTCCTGCTGCAACTGAACAGCGGCCTGATGGTGATATCTGCACTGATGTTCTGCTTCATTCCCTACAAGAAGCAGGAAAGGCCAGCTCGTGCACGTGTCTCACGTCGTGTGTTCCGAACGATCTTGAAGCGGAAAGATCTCATTCTGCTTGGTGTCTGCGATAGCGTTTCTTTTGTATGCGTTATGATGCTCAACATCGTACACCCAATCTACCTCAACGCTGTACTTCAACTAGATGTTTCTGCGCTGGCCAAGCTCTCCATGTCTTATGGTCTGGGAGCTGCACTTTCTGGATTCTTAATTAGCCGTTTTATCACTACTCAGTCAGCCTTAATGGCCATCAGAGTTTGCCTCTCCATCTTCACCGTTGCACTCCTTACCATCAGCATTCTCCCAGCCATGCCAACCATACTTGTTGGTGTCTTTGTGTTGGGTGCTGCTGGATCAGCCAGCCGTGTTGCATTTAAAACATACGTAATGAGCATGGTTGAGAAGGATATTTTTGGCAGTTATCTCTCTGTCATCAGCTCCCTGACGTATATCCAGCGCACCCTGTTTGGCTTCCTGCTCTCCATGCTGATCGTTGGTTTCCCAGCCTCAAACTATTACTGGTTTGTTTTCGCGATCGGATGCTTCGGGCTCATTCTGTTACAAATACATGCCGTGCTTGCATCCACGCAAAAGCTGGAACTGAGTGAAGCGTGAGTTGCCCCTCACTCAACCGATGCCGCTTCATAAGCTTCAAGCTTTTCATGAATGCTTTGCTTGATATCATCGGGAGCAAAGCTGGCATCGAGAGCCATTCGCGAACTTGTAAGAAGGTCTTGTTCAGTCCAGTCGAAGGTGCGTACAACGCGCTCATGCTCTTCCGTCAGGGATACACCCGTCGTCGCGCGAGCGTCTGTGTTGAGGCTGAACTTCACACCAGCTTGTTTCAACTGCACCAGACTGTGGTCTTTCAGTTCTAAGAAGATATCCGTCTGGACATTACAGCTCGGGCAGACCTCCAGATGTATGCCATCTTTCACCAGTTTCTCCAGCACACGTGGGTCTTCTACTGAACGCACGCCGTGGCCGATACGACTGACTCCGAGTTTCTCCAGTGTCTCCAAAACGCTATCAGCACCGCGCGCTTCACCAGCATGGGCGATGGCATTGAGGCCAAGCGTGTTGGCTCGGCGGAACGCAGCAATGTGCTCATCCAGTGGGAAATTGGCTTCATCAGCTGCCAGATCCAACGCGACAACACCTTGTGTCTGATAACGGGCGACAAGATCGGCCACTTCATAGCTCTGTTCTTTGCAGAAATGGCGCAGAGTGCACAGAATCAGTCGGCAATAGATACCCTCCCGCTCACTGCTCTCAAACATCTGAGCAAGCACCGTTTCCACCACCTCTTCAGGCCGCAGACCATTTCGAGTGTGCAAGTGCGGGGCGAAGCGGATCTCTGCATAAAGCACGTTGTCTGCTGCAAGTTGACGGATCAAACCATCGACACTCACCTGCAAGGCCAACCTAGTTTGCATCAGCGCCAAAGCTGGATCGATACACTGCAGAAACTGCACCAGATCCTTGCACTTTTCAGGCGCAACAAACGCTTCTTTGTACTCAGCAAGTCTCATGCCTGGCTTTAGGAGAGAGGCGGTCTTGTAGTCGAGACTGCAGTCGATATGCGTATGCAGCTCCACCTTCGGCATTGAGCGCAACATATTTGTCATTTCAAAGCTTCCTGCAGCATTTGCCAGAAAATGGTTCTGTCAGCGGTCAACGCCACCTGCGTCGTTTTTGGCTCATCATTGCAATGCCTGTCTTTGAGGATCGTCAGGCCACGCGACGGGCCTTCCCCACACACCACTCTGACAGCGCAAGGCTTCACCTCAGTAATCACAGAAGGGTTCAATGCCGCTACCATGGTGATCGGGTCAGGCAAATCAAACCCTTCAACGCCCGAGGTTGAACTACAGAACTCGCGCAATACCTTTTGAGAGTTCACAGCGACCTTTGCTTTAGAGGTTCCGATAGCCAGCAGTTCCTCAGCATCAGTGTTGGAGATCCCAGCGTATTTGCGGGAGATGTCCCACCCCACCATCACCTTGAGAATAGCAGAGCGAAAGACCACATCCGCCGCTTCAGGATCAGCCCAGATGTTGAACTCAGAAACCGGCGTCACGTTGCCATAGCAATCACTGGTGCCGCCCATGATTGTCATTTTGGCAACATTGCAAGCAAACTCCGGGTCTAGTTTCAGCGCTAGAGCGATGTTGGTAAGCGGGCCAAGAGTGACCACCTCCAACTTACCTTGATGTTGGCGCGCAGCTTCTACCAAAACGACGGCTGCTGGGATGCCGGAAAGGTCGGCGCTGCCTAAATCCAGCCCGATATCCCCCATGCCATCCTCACCATGGATATGCTGCGCCGTTTCCAGCGTGCGGCACAACGGGCTTGCAGCGCCCTCGTGGATCAGAATCTCAAACTCACAGAGCCGAGCAGTGTAGGCAGCATTGCGAGAAGACATATGCACCGGCACGTTGCCAGCCACAGTGCTGATACCGGCCACCCGTTCTGGCGCCAGCGACAGGGCAATCATCAGTGCAACAGCATCATCAGATGCGGTATCCGTGTCGATCCAGAGCTTATTCAAGTTCGCCTCCTACTCTTTATGAGTTGAGTATTATGCTGCTATAAATTGCCTGATAATCGAATTTTTGGAGTTATGACTTGAGCTTTAGGAAAGTGAAACTACTTGGACGCCTGCCCTCTCTCCGCGCATTTGAAGCAACGGTGAGATGCGGAAACATAGCTGCAGCAGCCGATGAGCTGTGCGTAACGGAGGGTGCCGTCAGCAAACACATCAAAGCTCTGGAAGCCGAGTTGGGCGCAAAGCTGTTCACCCGCGTCTCTCGCAGAAATTTGCCGACACCCGTTGGAGAAAAGCTGTTTCAGGAAACCCGAGGTGCATTTGCGCTCTTACGGCAGGCGGAGCAGAGCTTTTCTCATGATCTTTCCAGCAAGCCCTTCGTGCTGGCAGCCCCGTCCACGAGCTTGCTACGCGTGATCATTCCAAACGCACATCTCATTCAGGCGGTAATCGGAGACAGACCCTTGCAGTTTGTGGCTGATGACACCCACCGCGGCACAGTGGACGCCTCCTATTCCCTCAGTCTGCGCGTTGAAGAGCTACCGGATGTACCGAATACAGTCTTCAAATTGGCCGATGAAGAGTTTGGTTTGGTGCTCTCTCCACTGCTGCTCTCGCCGGACTGCCCGAACCCAGCAGCAACGCTCACCAATTACAACTGCTTAATCCCTAAAGACCGCCCCCACATCTGGGAGAGTTGGGTGGCTGAAAGCGGCACAACGCTCGCACCTGCGGCCAACACAACGTACTTCGACGAGATGTATCTCGTCCTTCAAGGCGCTGAAGCTGGCCTCGGTCCTACCATTGCCCCGCGCCCCCTTGTGACAGAAGCCATAAAACACAACCGCCTCTGGGCCCCCTTCGGCTTCCAAAAACGCAAAGGCACCTACTTCACCATCGCTCCATTGGAAACAGATTTGGACCCGGACTTCCAACGTGTCAGTGAGGTGCTAAAGGGGATGTTTGCACAAGACTAACGTCTTCGCCTACTCCCCACGTGGGAATCGCTGTGCTTCCTCCAGTATGTTCAGATCCATGTGGTTGCGCATGTAGCGTTCGGAGGCTTTTTGGAGGGGTTGGTAGTCCCAAGGGTAGTAGCCGCCTTCGCGCAGAGCCTCGTAGACCACCCATCGACGGGCCTGACTGGCGCGGACATCGGCATCGAAGCGTTTCAGATCCCAGCGCTCTGCGACCTTCTTTCGGAACTCCTCCGCAATCTCTTGGTATTCAGGATCTTGTGCCAGATTGTGCAGTTCATGCGGGTCGGCTTCCAGATCGAACAACTGGTCCTCATCCAGCAGGCATTTGTTGAACTTCCAGCGATCTTCGCGCAGAGAAACCATAGGCGCATAAGACGCTTCAGCAGCGTACTCCATGGCTACAGGAGAGGTCCGCTGTTTCGCCTGGCCGAGCCCAACTAGAGTTTCTCCAGTCGTCCACGGCATCACCTCCTTCATGCTGATCCCTGCCAGATCGCAAAGGGTTGGACATACATCGATATTGCTGACAGGGGTGGAGATCGGGCCCGGCTGCATCTGAGGTGCGCAGATCATTAAGGGCACACGGGAAGAGCCCTCAAAGAAGGACATTTTGAACCACAGTCCGCGCTCGCCCAGCATATCTCCATGGTCTGAGACGAACAGAATGATTGCCTCCTGCCGCGTGCTTTCCAGCGCGGTCATCACCTCACCGATCTTGTCATCAATATAGGAGATATTGGCGAAGTAAGCCCGGCGTGACCGGCGAATGTCTTCCTCGGTAATGTCATAGGATCGCCAGTCGTTGGCATCGAAGATCCGCTTTGAATGGCTGTCATGCTCTTCATAGGGCATGGCCGGAACTTGCGGCAGCAGATGCTCACAGTCCTCATAGAGATCCCAATATTTCTTGCGCGCCACATAAGGGTCATGCGGATGCGTGAAAGAGACAGTCAGACACCAAGGTCTTTCATCCTTGCCTCGGGCCAGATCATAGACCTTACGTGTGGCGTGATAGGCGACCTCATCGTCATATTCCAGCTGATTGGTAATCTCGGCGACACCTGAGCCTGTCACCGACCCCATGTTGTGGTACCACCAGTCAATCCTCTCACCCGGCTTGCGATAGTCCGGCGTCCAACCGAAATCAGGCGGATAAACATCAGTAGTCAGCCGCTCCTCAAACCCGTGCAGCTGGTCTGGCCCGACAAAGTGCATCTTACCTGCCAGGCACGTCTGGTATCCGGCACGACGGAGGTGATGCGCATAGGTTGGCAGAGATGAGACAAACTCTGCGGCATTGTCATAAACGCCGGTCGCACTCGGCAACTGCCCGGACATGAACGAGGCCCGCCCCGGTGCACAAAGTGGAGAGGCGGTGTAAGCATTCTGGAAGCGGGTTGAGCGCTCCGCCAGTTTTTTAAGGTTCGGCGTGTGAAGCCACTCGGCAGGGCCATCTGGAAACAGGGTCCCATTCAACTGGTCCACCATGAAGATCAGGATATTCGGTTTACTCATAAGATTCCGGCTGCATTGCTGAGAAAGATTGCCGGCACACTTAAACCCATGCGCTCTTATTGCATCACACACTCTTTGAGCTGCGACGAGAACATGTAATAGGCCTTATGCTAAGGGGCTTCGTCAAGGTGGGTATCAGGAGGAGTGAGCTCTCCTATCGCGAGATAAACTCTGGCAACACAGCTTCAGTCAGCCACACGCCATTGTCGGACAGGAAAAATTCGATACCTTTTTGGTGCATTTGCTCTGCATTGATTGTCAGAACAATAGGCTTACCATGTCGTTGACCAACCTTGGTGGCGGTTTCCGTATCTTGAGAAAGGTGTACATGATGACGGGCCTGCGGTTTCAAACCTTGCTCGGAAATAGCAGACCAGTTGCGCTCTGCGGTGCCGTGATAAAGAGTTGCTGGTGGAGCAACTGGTTTCAGCTTCAAATCAACCTGAACTGAGTGCCCCTGATTGGCGCGAATACGGGTTTTGCCATCAGACAACTTAAAGCGCTGCTTATCGCTTTCAATCACGATCTGCTCAATCACTTCAGGTGTCAGGTCAACTTGAGGCCTGGCCTTCTCTATGAGTTCAGCAACACTAGCCCAACCTTCAGGGTCCAGCTGCAGTCCAATTTCCTGCGGTTTGTGCCTCAACACGAAACTGAGAAACTTGCTGATCTCGGTGCTCTTGTTTTTCTTATTCTTTGACATGGCTCTATAACTTCATACTGGCAATATTTTTGAACAATGGCTGCAAGCTAACGCAACACCAGACATTTTCCAAGCCACTCAACTTTCCGGTCTTTTTCTGCAGTTCAGTCCATGGTATTGCCATAGTCCTCTGACTAATCAGCGCTATTCATTGTTTGAGAGTTGAACGACTGCCGCATGCCGTTTCGTCTTGTGACATTGCTGAGAACTGCCCTGCTCATGTGCATCACCTTGATGCTCGTGTTTTCTGTCATGGGTCGTTCCACACCGTCGCATGATTTGAATGCACTTGCGCAGACGACCTATCAGCAGCACCTAGTCGCTGATGCGCATGAACATGATGTGGACCATAGCCACGACGCAGAATTTGCGGATGATCTGCAAATCTCTGGTCATCTGCACGGGCATAACTCCGCTGATCACTCTCATGAAGCACCCGCTGAGCCTGTTTTCACGCGCCTCGTGATTTCAGCAGTGACTGGCATACACATCGCGCAGCCTGTCAAAAGCCTGCGGTTTGATCTTGCCTCACGGTTGGAACGTCCTCCCCGTCCATTCCTTCTGTAGCACTATTCCCATAAACTACAGTTGGATTTTCCATGTACTTACATCTTCAGCGCGCAGGCGCTGAGCGGTGGACGTTAACGCGTCTTCTTCTGCTTTCCTGCATTCTTCTGCTGGTAATCACGTTGCCTGCAGCAGCCCACGGCATTGCGACCGGTGACAAGGGCTACATTCAAGAGATCTCCGGGATCAACATCATCCCCTTCATGTATCTGGGGGCCAAACATATGGTCACGGGGTATGATCACATCCTATTCCTGCTCGGGATCGTGTTCTTCCTCTACAAGACCAAAGACATCGGCGTTTATGTGAGCCTGTTCGCGATTGGCCACTCCACCACGATGCTGCTTGGGGTTTACTTCAACATCGGCATCAACGCCTACATCATCGACGCCATCATCGGCTTTTCGGTGGTCTACAAAGCGCTCGATAACATGGGGGCTTTTCGGGTCTGGTTTAAGTATCAACCCAACACCCGCCTCACCACGCTGGTCTTCGGGTTCTTTCATGGCTTTGGCCTGTCCACCAAGATCCTCGAGTATGAGATCTCGCCGGATGGATTGGTGCCAAACCTACTGGCCTTCAATGTGGGTGTCGAACTGGGCCAGTTACTGGCGCTGAGCGGCATTCTCATCGTTATGGGTTATTGGCGGCGCACGCAGACTTTCTGGCGCTACGCCTACTCCCTGAACACCACCATGATGACAGCAGGCTTTGCGCTGGTTGGATACCAGCTCA
Organism: Pseudovibrio sp. FO-BEG1; assembly: GCF_000236645.1. Taxonomy (NCBI): domain Bacteria; kingdom Pseudomonadati; phylum Pseudomonadota; class Alphaproteobacteria; order Hyphomicrobiales; family Stappiaceae; genus Pseudovibrio; species Pseudovibrio sp. FO-BEG1. The sequence goes on along the minus strand of NC_016642.1, from coordinate 2,250,209 downwards.
CGGGCCTCATCCTATCTTTCTAATGTGAGGCACTATGTACAACACAACTCCACCCAAGCATTCTGACCTGCCATCTTCCGCGCAGTTGAAACGCTCCACCATCATTGCTGCTTTGTCTGCCCTTGTCCTTCTTGTCGTGGTGATCTTGCCCTCCGAGTATGGAGTGGACGCCACTGGCATGGGTCGCGTACTTGGCCTGACGGAAATGGGTGAGATCAAAACCCAGCTGGCAGAAGAAAGCGCCGCCGATGCAGCAGTAACAACAGCCTCTGCTCCTTCCACCGTCAATCAACCCGTAGCAGCTGACTCGCCGGAACTGACCAACCGCGTTGATGAGATTGAACGCAAGCTGGCTGAGGTGATGCTGAAGCAACAGCTGCGCGAGCGTGTTTCCACCACGCGTCGTCCCGCCGAAAACACGCCAACAGCTCCGGCACAGGCAGTTGCGACAACTCCCGTCGTTCAGGCTCCCACTCCAGCCCCAACGCCTGCACTCAAAAGCGATCAGGCCACAGTTCAGTTGGAGCCGGGTCAAGGCATTGAGATCAAGCTGGTGATGAAGGCAGGCAAGACAGCAACCTATCGTTGGACAGCCAACGGCAGTGTTTTGAATTACGACACCCACGGTGACGGAGGCGGTCGCTCCATATCCTACGTGAAAGGTCGTGGTGTGCCGCAGGATGAGGGAGAGCTCACGGCTGCATTTGATGGCAACCATGGTTGGTTCTGGCGCAACAGAACTGACAGCCCTGTCACTTTATCTCTGCAAACACGTGGAGAATATGAGTCGTTCAAACGAGTAAAGTAAGCGACTCACCAAGTTGACCTAATCGTCAATTCGGGTGGTTTTTCTGTAGTGCTCCGGCAAAATGCCTGAGAAACTGAAAAATCACCCGGGTTTTCCCCCAAAGCGCACAATATTCGGCGACAATCTGTCATGGGGTTCAATACCTATTACTTGAGGTAATACTGATATATGTGTCGCCAAAGCGCTTTGGTACAAATAATATTGCAACTAACCCGCACATTCCCCTCAGTCATTTTGTGATTTGTCATATGAGCGGATTTTAAATCGTTATAATCTCCTCAAATCACGCAGAAGTGCGCCTGCATCATATACGTATTCCTACTTATTTCATTCCAACGCGTTTCGATGCACTTTCCATTCAAATCTTTTTGCACCCGGTGAAAAGTTTTTCACTTGCAAGGTTTGCCGCCACCCTCGGCAAGCCTCATTCGGGGCCTTACAGCCAGCTATACCCCCTTTTAGCTGGTGCGTAACAACCGAACCACATGAGTAAAAGCGAAGCTCGTTCCCAGCTGTTATATTGCAGCGTTCCCTCCTCCCGGGCTTCGCTTTTTACTCACTCAACATGCGATCGGGAGACCTTTAAGGTGACGAAGCTGCGTCCAGGCGTCATTTTTGGCGAAGAATACAAAACCCTCATTCAGGCAGCACGCGAAGGGCAATACGCTCTTCCAGCAGTAAACGTAGTTGGCACCAACTCAATCAACGCAGTGCTCGAAGCTGCGGCAGCCAACAAATCCGACGTAATCGTACAGCTCTCAAACGGCGGCGCACAGTTCTACGCTGGTGCAGGCATGCCGGATAGCTTCCAGGCCCGTGTTCTTGGCGCAGTGTCTGCAGCCCAACACGTGCACCTGCTGGCAAAACACTACGGTGTTTGCGTTGTTCTGCACACAGACCATGCAAACCGTAAACTGGTGCCTTGGCTGGAAGCGCTTATCTCGCACGGTGAAGACTACTTCCGTGCGAATGGCCGTCCACTCTTTACTTCTCACATGCTGGACCTTTCAGAGGAAACTCTGGAACACAACCTGTCTGAAAGTGAGCGCCTGCTGAAGCGCATGGCTCCACTGCAGATGAGCCTTGAGATTGAACTGGGCTGCACCGGTGGTGAAGAAGATGGCGTTGGTTCTGATGAAGACATCGGAGCAGACAACCCGAAACTGTACACCCAGCCAGAAGATGTGCTGGAAGCGTACGACCGCCTCAACCCACTGGGTCACTTCTCTGTGGCTGCTTCCTTCGGCAACGTGCATGGCGTTTACAAGCCAGGCAATGTGAAGCTGCGCCCTGAGATTCTTCGTGAAAGCCAGAAACTGGTTCGCGAAACCCACAACCTGGGTGAAAACCCACTGCCACTCGTGTTCCACGGTGGTTCCGGCTCTGAAAAAGAGAAAATCGCGGAAAGCCTCGGCTATGGCGTGTTCAAAATGAACATCGACACCGACACGCAGTTCGCATTCTCTGAAAAAGCGGGCGCTTATGTGTTCGAAACGCCAAATGCGTTCAAACACCAGATCGACCCAGAGACCGGCACACCTTATAAGAAGGTCTACGATCCGCGCAAATTGCTGCGGGAAGGTGAACAAGGCATCATCACTCGTTTGACAGAAGCCTTTGACGACCTTCGCAGCGCTGGTAAATCTCTGGCGCAGTAAGAATGACCTCTCCGGCCACACGTTGGGGGTGTGGCCCGGACTTTAATGGAGTACAGGATGAAAGCGCTATTTATTGGCCAGTCCTATATTGACGTGACCTTTTTGTCAGAAACCATGCCGGAAGGTGATGAAAAGGCAATTGCGCAGGATTACGCTGTCAGCTTTGGTGGCAACGCTGTAACTGCAGCCTTCGTCTGCGCAAAACTGGGCATCGCCCCAGATCTGCTGTGCTCCATGGCAGATGATTGGCTGTCCCGCATGTTCCGCGATATGGCGGCCAAGTATTCCATTCCGATCCACGGTGCCAAGGTGAAGGAAAGCTCCCTTTCCTTCATCATGCCAAAAGACGGCAAACGTGCCATCGTACGCTGCCGTGACAACGACTTCCTGCATCCGTTCCCTGAACTGAACCTTGCTGGCTGTCAGGCATTGCACGTGGATGGTCACATCCCACATGCGGCTCTGCACTACGCAAAGCTATGCCGTAAGCACGGTATCCTCACCTCTCTGGATGGTGGTGCCGTTCGTGAGAACACCGAAGAGCTGCTCGACTACATTGATGTAGCGATCGTCTCCGAACTGTTCTGCGAGCAGCTCGGCAAATCACCAGAAGACACCCTTGAATACCTGCGTGCCAAAGGCGTGAAGGTGGGTGGTGTTACACAGGGTGAAGAAGGCCTGCTGTGGTACGAAGACAAGTGCCCAATCAAGCGCTTGCCTGCTCTGAAAGTTCCAAAGGAACGCGTCCTCGACACCAACGGTGCGGGTGATACCTTCCACGGCGCTTATGTGTACGGCTACCTGGCAGATCCTCAAGGTACTTGGGAAGACCATTTCAAACTGGCTCGTGCGGCTTCCGCACACGCCATTCAGTTCCTCGGCAACGAGGCCTCTCTGCCGACCGTTCTTGATCTGGACAACGTGCAGAAAAACTTTCCTGCGGGCGACTAATCTAGACGGCTTTGCCATTGGTGAAGCCATTTAGAGCCAAATAAAAACAATAAGAACGAACAATAACAATAATAGGCCCCACATCGGGCACATGTTCATGTGGCGCTCGCACACTCAAAAAGCCCCGTCTCTCCATGAGGCGGGGTTTTTATTTTCTCGCACGTGCTTTTTCTGAGCAGCGTTATCCCAAGTCGCCTACTGTCAGCTATACCCCCTCGATTCAGGCGGACCATAAACGATGGAAAGTCTTTGAAGGCGTAGATTTCCCGCAAGATGATACCACTGAGATTCAGGAAATCTCGGGCTTCTTATTCCTTAAATACAATAGCCCTAAATAATATTGGCTTTGTTTCACTAATATTCTTCGCCAGATCCTGAGAATATAAGTAAGCACATGATGAAGCCAGCTGATCACGAGCTTCTTTCACACGAACATAAATTGCTTACCACCAACTGCTCGCCTGACGCGACAGAACAATTTCTGCATGCCAACTCAACAGGTTCTGGCGGCAGTATTTAACTCAGTTTCTATTGCTTAAAACAGGGTTTATACTATGACTCATCTTAAATACTCATGTGCATTCATCGCGTTATTGGCGAGTGCAGGCATGGCACACGCGGGCACAATTACCATCACCACTGACGGCAGCGATGTGGTGACCCATTACACGGGCTCTTCAGACAATGCTACTACGGCCTATGATGAGACCACGGAAACCGAAATTGGCGAAAGTGCGAATGTAGACCGTATCTTTGCAAACGAGATCAACGGCAACGCGACAGACATTGCCAACAACAAGCAAATCATCAACGACTTTGAAAAACTGTTCGGCACCGTCCAGACAACAGCCCCAGCAGCGATCTCTGATGCGGTGAAAGACCCGCTGAAAAATGCAACTGGAACGCCGGTTGAAGACGTTCGCGCGATTGAAGGTGCGCTGAAAGACGGAACGACAGCCAAAACCGAATGGAAAGCCTATCTGGATCACGTGGAAGCCAAAGCGGCTGCCGGTGAAAAGATCACCATGGATGCCCCGACAGATCCGGTAGCAGATGACTTCACCAGTGGCGCTCTGCCGGTAGATATGGCCGCAGATCTGGCTGCACTTGGGACCGCTGTTGGTGATTACACCACAGAGCAACAGCCGCATGAAGACTACAGCGTATTCACCACAGCAAATGGTGCCAATGCATCTGGCCGCGCAACGGCTCAGGCGCTGGCGAATGGCGAAGGCCTGGCGAACGGTATTCTGGCTTCTTTCAACGCCGTTGATGCCAAAATCGGCGACATCAGCACACTGCCAAGCGACCTTCAGGCCCCAACGCCTGCAGACACCACAGTGGTATCTGCAGTCACCAAGCTGAACGAAAAAGTCGGTTCACTGGCTGATCTGAACTCAACCTTCACCGGAACAGCACGCAACAGCGTTGTTGCCGCTGTGAACAGCAATGCGGAGCGGATTACTGCTAACAGCGACGCCATCGCTAACAACAGCTCCCGCATCGTCTCATTGGAAGAAGATGTCGATGAACTGCAGGCAGGTGTCGCCATGGCGATCGCAATTGCCAACGCGCCAATCATTCAAGGCGGCTACAACGGCCTCTCCCTCTCAGGCGGCTTTGGTCACTTCAAAGGCAAGTCTGCGGGTTCCATGAAAGCTGCGTTCATGCCGATGGACAACATGGCAATCACCGCTTCTGTCGCAACAGACTTTGATGACAACGTCGCGGCCGGTGCTGGTTTGGGTTTCTCATTCTAATTTAGCAGGAGAGGCAAATGAGCCGACTTCTCACATTTCTCTGTGTCGCCTTCGCCATGGTTTTCCATGGCGGGGGTCTTCTCGCTCCTTCCGCCGCTCAAGCGAAAGAAGAATGGTCCGTGCAATGCAGTAGGCAGCAATGCCAGATGTATGCTGAGATCCGCCTGCAAAACGGAACGCTGTTCAACAACATCGCCTTCCGCAAACTCAGCGCGACTACATATGCTGGAATCGTAAAGCTGCCTTTGGGCATTCACATCCCGAGTGGCATCAACATCGGCATCGATCAGGCTGCTATTATTCAGGCCAAGTTGATCACCTGCAATCCGGATGGCTGCGAAGCTGCCTTTACTGCAAACCAGACGGTCGTCGACTTCCTCAAGCGCGGTGAAAAAATGTCCATCCTCGTGCGCAAGGCAGGCGACAGAAAGCAGTTGGCCCTCAACTACTCTTTGATGGGTTTCACCCGCAACTGGAACGAGTTCCACAAACGCATGGAAATCCTGATGCCGTAGCCGGATGGTCAAATGGATTTCTGAGAGAGAGTAAGCTACTGATAAGCCTAGGACCTGAGGGGAACTAGGCTGCTGTGACATACTCATTCAATACCGATAAATCCATTTCCATTCGCGACGAGACCGAGTTTCAGCGGTTTATTGGGTATGAGCTGGAGTTGTTTCCAGAAGAAGGCACGGCGATTTGTGCGTTGAATATCGACGCGAAGTACGCCAACCGCAGTGGGGTGGTTCATGGAGCAATCGTGACCATGTTGCTGGACAACGCCTGCGGAGCCTCATGCAGTGCCTCTGTCGATCCAACAGGAAAGCAGCCGTTTGTGACGCTGTCTCTGACCGTCAACTTCGTCGCCCCGGCAATCTGCAAGCGGTTGGTGGCCAAAGGCAAAGTGGTTGGTGGCGGCAAATCTACCCTGTTTGCTGAAGCAGAGTTGTTTGATGAGAAGAACCAGCTGATTGCCACGGCAACCGGCCCGTTCAAGCGCGCCCCGCAAAGAGAAGCGCGGCTTGATGATGTGTGAGCGCATGAAGCGGCTCGCCAGAGCCATCAGGACTTAGGGCTCACTCCTTCAAAGAACGTAGTTGTCAGCAACCTCGTGACTTCCTCAATGCTCGCCTCTCCTCTGGCGTTCATATCCCACGCAGTGAAGATGAGCATGTCGTAGGTGTTCATCACCCACCGTGTCGGCATGTCTTTGCGGATGTCACCATCTTGCTTGGCCTGCTCAATGGCCAGAATTGTCTCGTTTTCCATCATCGCATAACGAGGGTCTTTGCTCAGGACGCGTTCCCCTTCCACCCAGAAAGTCGAGAGAAAGCGCAGCTTGTTGGCCAGCGGCATCATTAGTTCCACGGCACGCAGCATGGCTTTTTTGCCGCGGAGGTTTTCGTTCTCCATCGGCATCAACGCGTTGACCAAATCATCAAAACTGACCGCCAGAATTTCCTCAATCAGCGCTTCACGAGAAGCAAAGTGTCTGTAAAGCGTGGCACGGCCAATTCCGGCAATCTCCGCTATTTCCGTGAGAGAAGCCGTTGGATTTACAGGCAGTTCGGCCAATCCAGCTTCAATCAGGGCACTGCGGGACTTAACAGCCCTTTTATCACGCAACAACATTTTTACCCTCATTTTATGAGACACACTTGTCTCACATATAAACATTATGATACACACTCGTCTCATAAATCAAGATCTGTGTGATCACGAGGCGTTCACTCAGCGATAACCGGTCATTTCATAGGCCTTCAACAAACTCTAAAATCTGCCTCATTTAACCTATTGCTCAGGAGCACTGAATGTCCAAGCGGATTGTGTGGTTGTCAGCAGCACTGGTGCTGCTGGGAGCTGTTGGTACCTATGTTCTTTCGCTCGAAGACACAAGTGATGTCGACATTGAAGAAAAAGAAGTTGCGCTGCCGGTTGTCAGCTATGTGACGGCCCAAGCAAACGACAATACCGGCCATATCTCTGTTTTCGCAGAAGTTCGCCCGCGCTGGACTGCTGATCTGAAAGCGCAGGTCTCCGGCAAATTGCTCTCAGTTGCTCCCCAGGCACTGGAAGGCAAGCAGGTTGCCAAAGGCGAAGCCATGGCACAGCTGGAAAAGCACACCTATGAAGCACAGCTGGAAGACGCCAGATACCAGCAGTCCACTGCCGAGTTCAATCTGAAGAAAAAGCAGAACAAGCACATTCTTGCGCTAAAAAACTGGCGTGCTGTGAACCCGCAGGAAGAGCCGCCGGAGATGGCCGTGCATATTCCTGAGTTACGCGTTGCTGAGAAAGCGCTGGAAGCTGCCATTCAGAAGGTGAAAGTCGCTCAGTATGATGTGAACGCGACCACCATCAAAGCTCCATTCAGCGGTTTTGTGACAAAGCGCCATGTCAGCATCGGCCAGAGCATTTCAGTGGGAGATACACTCTTCACCCTGCTCGACGCTGAGCAGCTGGACATCACCGTTTCGCTGGATAAAGACCAGTGGGACCTGCTGGAGAAGGCGTGGCAGGAATTTCCGGCCAAGATCTATAACTCCAGCAAGGAAATGGTTGGCCTTGCCAAAATCCAGCGCGGAGGTGGGTTTCTTGACCCTAAATCCCGCCGGTATCAGCTGTTTCTGGAGGTGGTCAACACACCTGAGACTTCCATTCTGCCAGGTGAGTTCGTCACCGTGGAGCTGCAAAGCCGAACCGTTCAAGACAGCCTGAAGCTGCCAGCAACGGCGCTAACACAGGAAGGCTTCATCTGGTTCCTGAACAACAAAGACGAACTGCAACGTTTTGAAGCTGACGTCATCTTCCGCGATGACACAGACATCATCGTTCATATGCCCGACGTTTTGCGCGATTTAGGTGAAAAACGCGTTGTTCAGTTGCCAATGGCTGCATTCCTGCCGGGTCAGCATGTTGCCCCAACACCAGCGGGGCACTAACCCATGACATGGCTCACAAACTGGTTCATCCGAAATCCGGTCGCTGCCAATCTCATTATGGCGTTCATCCTGCTTGTCGGGGTGTCCTCTCTTATGAACATCCGCATTGAAGGCTTCCCAAAGCTGCCGGCGGATACGGTGACGATCACCACTGTCTTGCCCAATGGCTACACCGAGCAGGTTGATAAGCAGATCACGCGCAAGGTGGAGAAGGCGCTTGAAGGGCTGGCCGGTGTCAAACACATCAGCTCACTCTCGCAGCCGGGGCTCTCGACTGTCTCTGTCAAGAAGACCAGCGACACCAAACTCAGCACACTGCTGGATGACATTCGCCTGAAAGTGGACGGCATCTATAATCTGCCGAAGAAAGCGGAGCGGCCTGTTATTGAAAAAGAGAGCATGGATATGCCTGCCATGTTTGTGCAGGTCTATGGAGATGCTGATTTCAAAACCTTGCAGCGCATTGCACGCCAACTGCGCAACAAGCTGCTGGCCAGCCCGGAAGTGTCCCGCCTGAAACAGTGGGGCCTACAAACTGAGCAGATCAAGATCGGGCTGGAGCCGTACACGCTTGAGCGCCTGAACCTGACGCCTGAGCAGGTGATGAACCGCATCCGCGCGTCATCCCTTTACTTCCCGGGTGGCACTCTGAAGACCGAGGGTGGCTACATCTCTTTGCGCGCTGACAGTCAGGCCTATTATAAAGCCGACTTCGAGCGTATTCCGATCATCGAATGGGAAGATGGTACCACGACAACTCTGGGCGATATCGCCACGGTAGAAGATGCGTTTGCTGACATTGATATGGAAGCCCGCTTCAACGGCAAAGAGTCTGTCGGGCTGGAAGTTCTGATTGGCCGCAAAGACAACCTTATTAATGTCTCTGAGGATGTGAAGAGCATCATCGCGGACTTCCGCAGCACACTGCCAAGCGGTGTAAAGGTGGATGTCTGGGGCAACTCCAGTGATTACATTGAGGATCGTCTCAGCCTTCTCAGCTCCAACGCCCTTCAGGGGCTGGCGCTTGTGCTGCTGATGTTGTCGCTGTTCCTCAACATGAAGCTGGCCTTCTGGGTTGCGATGGGGATCCCGATCTCGCTGGCTGGTGCGTTTGCTGTGGCCACCACGGGCTGGATCGACTACTCGCTCAACGACATCACCACGTTCGGCCTCATCATTGCCCTCGGTATCCTCGTGGATGATGCCGTGGTCGTGGGGGAAAGCGTTTTTGAACAACGTAAGCGCTATGCGAACCCGCTAAAGGGAACGGCTGAAGGCGTCCATAAAGTCGCTGTCGCCACCATCTTCGGTGTGCTGACAACAACGGCGGCCTTCTTCCCGATGCTGCTGATGAAGAGTGAGCTGGGCAAGATCCTCGGCAGCTTCTCCGGCATTGTTATTCTGGCGCTGCTGTTCTCCCTGTTTGAGAGTAAGTTCATTCTGCCAGCACACCTTGCTTACATCTCGTTGGAAGAGAAGAAGCAAAACATCTTCTCCCGGTCCTGGGGCAAGGTGCAGGGTGTGGCGCGTGGCGGCTTGTTCTGGTTCCGCGACACCATCTACTTCCCAACCCTCAAATGGGCGATCCGTCAACGTTATGCTGTTCTGGTCGGCTTCATTGCTGTGGCGGCGCTCGTATTTGGTCTCATGTGGAAGGGTAAGATCCATTCGGTGTTCTTCCCGGAAATTCCGGGACAGTACATCGTGGTGAATATGGAGATGGATCCGCGGGCTCCGTTCAATCTGACACAGAGCAACATCACGCTGATCGAAGACATGGCCCATGCGGTTGATCGGCGGTATGCCGAGGAACAGCCGGACGTGGGTGGCGTCATTCAGAACATCTTCCGCATCGTTTCAGACAGCACCAATGCGACCATTTACGCAGAGCTGCGCCCGTTGAAAGAACGCGGAGATGCAAAAACTGCTGACATTCTTCGCGAATGGCAGGACCGCACCGGTACTTTGGAAGGTGTTTCCAAACTCACCTTCTCGGGCTTTGAAGCGATCGGTGGTGGTTTCAAGATCCGTCTGTTTGGTGAAGACGCAGAACAACTGAAGCTGGCAAGTGCTGAGCTGATGGAACAGCTAGGCAAACGTGCAGGCGTCAGCAATCTGCGTGACACCTTTAAGGCAGGTCAACCAGAACTGCGCCTGACCGTAAAACCTGAAGCACGGCATCTCGGTTTTACCGCTGAGCGGCTCGCCAGTCAGGTTTCCAATCAGTTTGGTGGCGGTGAGGCACAGCGCATCCAACGTGGCAACTCAGAGGTCCGCGTCATTGTCCGGAACACACTGGACGCACGTGACGCCATTGAAGACCTGCTGCAATCCCGCTTGCGCAGTGCAAACGGGGATTGGGTCACCCTGCAATCTGTCGCCAACATCGAGGCACGATATGTGCCCGGGTTCGTGTACCGCAGAAACGGCGATCAGGTCGCCACTATCGAAGCTGACATCAACAAACAGATCGTTGCTCCTGCAGAGCTCGGTCAGGATATCTTCACCTCCGTTGTGCCCCAACTACAACAGAAGTATCCCGGCGTGAAAATTAAGCAGGGTGGCGAACTGGAGGAAATGGGTGAAGTGAAAGGCAACATGAACCGCGCCCTGATCATCACCTGTTTCCTCATCTTTGTCCTGTTGGCGATCCCATTGAAGTCCTACTTCAAGCCGCTGATCATTATGTCTGTGGTGCCATTCGGTGTTGTCGGGGCCATATTGGGCCACGCCATCATCGGCATCCCCTTCAGCATGATGTCCATCTTCGGCTTGTTGGCGCTGATCGGTGTGATCGTCAACGACTCCCTCGTCATGGTCACTCACTACCTTCATCTGCGTGAGGAGGGTGTCGAGCATATCGAGGCGACGGAGCGCAGTGGCATGGATCGCTTCCAGGCGATCTTCCTGACAACGGCGACAACCGTTGCTGGTCTGATGCCGCTGATGAGCGAAACCTCCGAGCAGGCCATGTACCTGATCCCGGCTGCTGTCTCCCTTGCTTACGGGGAGATTTTCGGAACGCTTATTACTTTGATCCTGATTCCAGTACTTGTCGCAATTGCGGAAGATATTCGCGTCTTTTTCTTCGGCAAACGCGATAAGGCATTGGAATATGCGCAAATGGAGCGAAAAGAGGCCCATGAGGCTGAGGAAAAGCAGGCGATTTTAGAAAAATCCCCAAAGAATAACGGAGATATAAAACCTGAGGGTTTCCCTCTGGAAAAAGCTTAAATGAACCTTACGATACGGCCTCCCCTAGCGGAGGCCGTTTTTTGTTAAGGACTTACCCTGCGAAATCTGCTATTTAACCCACTGTGAATCCGCAGAATTTCGCCGCTAAGTATATATTAGCGATTCCTCAAAGGTTAAATCTCACTATATTTGAATATACTAATATAGATTATATATTAGAAATGCATCATGCACTTATATATTGCGGAATATCAAAGAGAAAAAATCTACTAATTCAAAATTGATTGCACTCAATTTGTGCTTTTTACAATTCATCTAGGTTCCTGCGCGTACGAGCGGGCACGTATAACGTAACGGTGTCTGCTCCAATCAATAGCTGCCAAAAGCAGCTGTTAGACCGGAGTACGCAAATGGCTGGCATAAGCCAAAACACCCAGACTACCACTCCAGAAGTGAGCAAAGGTCGCGAGCGCGCAGCATTCTTGTTGCTGGCGGTTGTCCTGGCTCCAGTTCTGATGACTGCAGCGGTTGCCGGATATGGTTTCCTTATCTGGATGTCGCAGATCCTGCTTGGCCCACCATCATTCTAAGAGGTGACAGTGGCCAACCTTTCTCGCAGAGCATTCTTTACCCGTTTAAGCGCTAAACCAGAAGTGGCGAACCCATTTCGTCCGCCATGGACCAGCGAGCAGCGGATTGAAGACAAATGCACCGGTTGCTTTGAATGCGTCAAAGCCTGCCCGGAAGGCATTCTGTTCAGCGATGATAACCGGCCATTTCTGAAACCTGGTGTTGGCGAATGCACATTTTGTGAAGAGTGCGCAAAAGCGTGCCCTGAAGACGGTCTCTTCAACCTTTCAGAAGCACCCTGGAGACTTACAGCAGACTTAAAGCAAGAGGCCTGCTTGCTGCAGAAAGGCGTTTCCTGCCGGACCTGCACTGACTGCTGTGACCCAAGAGCTCTCCGGTTTGACCTGCGCACACCACCAGCAGGACAGATCCAACTGGACGCAGACCAGTGCAGCGGTTGCGGCGCTTGCCTCGTGGCCTGCCCAGTGGATGCCATCAGTTTGAACGACCAAAGCAACACGAGCCAGGAAAGCTTAGCAAATGCGTAATGCAACAGCCGTTGAGCGCGAAGAACCTGCCGGGGTCTGGCACATTTCCAGTGTGCTGATTCAGGCAATCCCGGAAAAACGGGAGCAGGTTTGCGCGGCCATCGAACAGATGCCTTCTGCTGAGATCGCGGATGTGCCTGACACCGAAAAGATTATCGTGACGTTGGAAACCACGAGCGAGCGCGACATCGCCAATGCGCTGACCGAGATCCAGAAAATGGATCACGTGATCACCGCATCACTCATTTTCCATCAGACCGACACCACCGACCTCAATTCAATTGTGATTTCTGATCAGGGTGACATTCAACCCGAGGGGACTTGCTCATGATTAAACTAACAAGACGCGCTGTCATCAAGGCGCAGGCCGTTGCAGCTGCAGCAGCCGCGGCCGGGGCAAGCCTTCCGGCACAAGCGTCTAACCTTGTTACCGACTCCAGCAAAACCGACCTGAAATGGTCTAAAGCTGCTTGTCGTTTCTGCGGCACCGGTTGTTCCATCATGGTGGCAACCAAAGGCGGCCGTGTTGTTGCAACACATGGTGACGCAAAAAGCCCGGTTAACCGCGGTCTGAACTGCGTAAAAGGCTACTTCCTTTCCAAGATCATGTACGGCAAGGACCGTCTTGAGCAGCCATTGCTGCGTAAGAAAGACGGCAAGTACGACAAAGAAGGCGAGTTCACTCCAGTATCCTGGGATGAAGCTTTCGACATCATGGCTGACAAAGCCAAAGAAGCGATCAAAAAGAACGGCCCTTACTCTGTAGGCATGTTCGGCTCAGGCCAGTGGACTGTTTGGGAAGGCTACGCAGCTGCAAAGCTCTGGAAAGCCGGCTTCCGCTCCAACACCATTGACCCGAACGCACGTCACTGCATGGCCTCTGCTGTGGGCGCATTCATGCGTACCTTCGGCATCGATGAGCCAATGGGCTGCTATGACGACTTTGAGAACGCAGACGCATTCGTGCTCTGGGGTTCCAACATGGCAGAAATGCACCCGGTTCTGTGGACCCGTCTGACTGACCGTCGTCTGTCCAACCCGGATGTTAAAGTTGCTGTTCTGTCCACTTACGAACACCGCAGCTTTGACCTTGCTGACATCCCAATGGTCTTCACCCCACAGACCGATCTCGTGATTGCGAACTTCATCGCAAACTACATCATCGAGAACGAAGCCGTGGACATGGACTTCGTCAGCAAGCACACCAACTTCCGTCTTGGCAACCAGGACATCGGTTACGGTCTGCGCCCTGAGCATCCACTGCAGAAAGCTGCGAAAAACGCAGACAAAGCAGGTGGTTCTAAAGAGATCTCCTTCGAAGAGTATGCTGAGTTCGTTAAGCCATACACTCTCGAATACGCTGAGAAGATGTCTGGTGTTCCTGCAAGCCGCTTGCTGGAACTGGCGAAACTTTACGCTGATCCAAACAAGAAGGTTATGTCCCTCTGGACCATGGGTGCGAACCAGCACACACGCGGTGTTTGGGTCAACCAGATGTTCTACAACATCCACCTGCTCACCGGTAAAATTTCCAAGCCAGGTTGCGGTCCATTCTCACTGACTGGTCAGCCATCCGCTTGTGGTACTGCACGTGAAGTTGGTACCTTCGCACACCGTCTGCCAGCAGACATGGTTGTGAAGAACCCTAAACACCGTGAAATTGCAGAGAAAATCTGGAAACTGCCAGAAGGCACAATTCCTGCAAAGCCTGGTTACCACGCTGTTCTGCAGTCCCGTATGCTTAAAGACGGCAAGCTGAACTTCTACTGGACCCAGGTCACCAACAACATGCAGGCTGGCCCGAACGTTGTTGAAGAAATCTACCCAGGTTGGAGAAACCCAGAAAACTTCGTCGTGGTTTCTGATCCATACCCAACCGTTTCTGCAATGGCTGCTGACTTGATCCTCCCAACCGCTATGTGGGTGGAAAAAGAAGGCGCATACGGTAACGCTGAGCGTCGTACCCAGTTCTGGAACCAGCTGGTAAACGCACCGGGTGAAGCAAAGTCTGACCTTTGGCAGACCGTTGAGTTCTCCAAGCGCTTCAAAGTTGAAGACGTTTGGCCTGAAGAACTGCTTGAAAAAGCGCCAGAATACCGCGGTAAGACACTGTTCGACGTCCTGTTCGCAAACGGCCAGGTTGACAAGTTCCCAGTGTCTCAGCTGAACCCTGATTACGAGAACCAGGAAGCAAAAGACTTCGGTTTCTACATTCAGAAAGGCCTGTTCGAAGAATACGCCACATTCGGTCGCGGCAAAGCGCACGATCTGGCAGACTTCGACACATACCATCAGGAGCGCGGTCTGCGCTGGCCTGTCGTAAACGGCAAAGAAACCCAGTGGCGCTTCCGCGAAGGTTCTGACCCGTACGTTGGCAAGGGCAAAGGCTACGAGTTCTACGGTCATAAAGACGGTAAGGCTCGCATCTTCGCACTGCCTTACGAAGCACCACCGGAAATGCCTGATGAAGAGTACGATTTCTGGCTCTGCACCGGTCGTGTGATCGAACACTGGCACACCGGCACCATGACCCAGCGCGTACCTGAGCTGTACAAAGCAGTTCCAGACGCTCTGTGCTACATGCACCCGGATGATGCGAAAGCAAAAGGCCTACGTCGTGGTTCTGAAGTGCGCGTGATCTCCCGCCGTGGCGAAATCACCACCCGCATTGAGACCCGTGGCCGTAACAAGCCGCCAAAAGGCCTCGTGTTTGTACCGTTCTTCGATGCAAGCCAGCTCATCAACAAGGTGACACTGGATGCAACCGATCCACTTTCTAAACAGACCGACTTCAAGAAGTGCGCGGTCAAGATCGTAGCCGTGTGAGGTACGCCATGAAACTTCTGAAACTTGTTGTAGCAAGCCTCTTTGCACTTTCAGTCCTCGGTGGAGCAAGCTCTTTTGCAGCTGACTCCATCAACGAACTGCGCAACGCGGACATCCTGACTCAGGATGCCGCACCGCGTATCCCGAAAGTCGTAAACAGCGACGAACGTCAGGTGCGTAACTACCCTGAGCAGCCACCTCTGATCCCGCACAAGATCGACGGCTACCAGATCGATAAGCGTCTGAACAAATGCATGACCTGCCACAGCCGTAAAGCGATTGAGCAGTCTCAGGCTCCAATGATCTCTATCACGCACTTCATGAACCGTGATAACCAGTTCCTGGCGTCTGTATCCCCTCGCCGCTTCTTCTGCACCCAGTGTCACGTGCCTCAGACCGAATCTAAGCCTTTGGTTGAGAACACATTCGTTGACGTTGATGAAGTGCTCAAAGGCGAAGCTAAGAAGTAGGAGCGCCAGGCATGATTTCAATTATCAAACGGTTCTGGCAGATCATCAGCAAACCTAGTGTCCATTACAGCCTCGGCTTTCTGACACTTGGCGGGTTTGTCGCCGGCATCATCTTCTGGGGTGGTTTCAACACCGCCCTGGAGGTCACCAACACAGAAGAATTCTGTATTGGTTGTCACGAGATGGAAAACACTGTTTATCAGGAACTCAAGACCACCATTCACTATACCAACCGGTCTGGTGTGCGTGCGACTTGCCCTGATTGTCACGTGCCTCATAACTGGACATCCAAGGTTGCCCGTAAGATTCAGGCATCCAAGGAAGTTTACGGTAAAATCTTTGGCACAATCAGCACGCCAGAGAAATTCGAGAGCAAGCGTCTTGAGCTTGCAAGCCATGAATGGGCTCGCTTCAAAGCCAACGACTCCCTCGAGTGCCGTAACTGTCACAGTGAAGAGTCCATGGACTTTACACGTCAGAGTGTGAGGGCTTCTGAACAGCACGAGAAATTCCTCGTAACCGGTGAGAAGACCTGTATCGACTGCCACAAAGGCATCGCACACAAGCTACCTGATCTGAGCCTGCTGAAAGAAGGTCACTAAGAGCACGGTTGTTTGATTGGTTACGGTCAAACACCTCAAACAGCTCTGGCAACAGAACTGGACATCAAAGCGTGAAGTGCAAGTGCACGTGGCGATATCCGGGGCCTGTCACCAGCTCAGATCCAAGAACCCTGCGGTTTGAAACCGCGGGGTTTTTCTTGTTCACACCTATTCCCATATTTTATCAATTAAAATTATAAGAAAATCACTCATCTCAGAATTTTCTGAAAAATACCCCAGAGTCACCTCATTTCCAGCCATTTTGTGAATGTTTACAAATATTAACCTTTGCAAGATCTGCCTGAATTTTTCTTGATAATTTCACCCTAGGGTTACTCCCCATATCCTTAGGGAACCTCCTCAGTTTCACGCAAGTGCTTTTTGACACTCCGGTAAAATACCAGCACCATATGCTTCTGGGAAATCGAGAATATTAGAACATTTAACATCTGCAAGTCATTGATTTTGCGGAACTAATAAACTCGTCTTCAGTTCAGACCGGCAAGCGACACGCCGTGCCTGACAGAATTTGGAACGGGTGACGCGCACGCGAGCTACACCCATCTGAAAGGACATAAGAAGATGAACGCATTGAAGCTTTCCGCTGCTGCCGTGGCCCTCATCGCAGGCATGAGCACCGCTCACGCCGCTAATATCACCGTATCTGACGGCACCGTAACCACCACCGGTGGCTCCGTCACCAGTGGCTCTGCAAGCGGTTCAACAACTGCTGGTCAGACCGGTACAGCAACCGGCATCACTGCAACCATAAGTGATATTAATGAGTCGGACCTCAGCAGTGCTCTTCAGGCGAAGATCAACGACTCCGTTGACGAGTCGGATCTGAGCTCTGCACTTGCAACAAAGATCAACGGCAAAGCTGACCAGAGCGCGCTTAATGCAGAAAAGCTGCGTATCGACGCAAATGCGTCTGCAATCAGCACAAACCTGAGCGATATTGCAACCAACAAAACCGCAATCGCTTCAAACAAAGCTGCACACGAGCTGAATGCAACTAACATCCAAACCAACGTTGACGACATCAAAACCAATGCGAATGCAATTGCAGTCAACCTGGCTTCCATCAACCAGAACACAACCAACATCGCCACCAACACCACCAATATCGCGTCTAATACCTCCCGCATCGGTGTGAATGAGTCAAACATCGCGACAAACACTGCAAACATTTCTTCCAACACCGATCGCATTGGTGTGAACGAGCAGAACATCGCGACAAACACCACCAACATCGCGACAAACGCTGCAAACATCTCTTCCAACACTGATCGCATCGTGTCACTGGAGAACGATGTTGATGAGCTGCGCAGCGGTGTGGCTATGGCAGTTGCAATTGCAAACGCGCCAGTCCTTCAGGGCGGCAAGCATGGCTTCTCCGTATCCGGCGGTTTTGGTCACTTCAAAGGCAAAGGCGCTTCTGCTCTGAAGGTTGCCTTCCTGCCAACCGAAAACATGGCCGTCACTGCATCTGTGGCAACAGACTTCAGCAACAACGTCACTGCTGGCGCTGGTCTGGGCTTCTCCTTCTAACGAGGATGTAGATCATGAAACCGATCTGGACCCTGCTGACAGCTGCGCTTCTCTTTTTCTTTCAGGGTGCAAGCGCGTACAGCACCACTGAGCCTTCCAATGAAGAGGACTGGTCTGTCAAATGCAGCAGCGACTTGTGCGAAGTCTACGCTGAGATCCGGCTTGATAACGGCGCTCTCATCAACTCCATCATGTTTCGCAAACTTGATAAGGATGTTTACGCCGCAATTCTCAAGCTGCCGCTCGGAATTCACATTCCCAGTGGAATCCAGATTGGTATCGATGATGATGCCTTGTTCGACGCAAAGCTGATCACCTGTCAGCCAGACGGGTGCGAGGCCGCCTTCAACGCCAACAAGGCCATCGTCAACTTCCTCAAACGCGGTAAAGCCATGTCCATCGTGGTCACCAAATCCAGCGACCGCAAAAAGCTAGCGCTGAACTACTCCCTGATCGGCTTTACCCGCAGCTGGGATGAGTTCACTAAACGCATGGCAGTGCTGCTGCCGGACGAGACAACTGGCTGATTTTGCCTGCCAAGACCCGTGGTTGAAGCCTTAAGCTTTGAGGTTTATATTGAGGAAGATAGGAATGGGAGGCTCTCGCCCCCCACTCCCGTCGCTAGACGACTTTAATAAGAGCTCGGAAAAGGATGATCAGTCGGTTCCGGGCTCTTGTCATGCTCAGCTTTAGCTTAAGCTTTATTGCAAGGTTCATCTAACGTACCACCTCCTTACCAGGCTTTGCTTCGATCGGAGTGCCTAACTCTCCGATTGCGCGGACTGACACGCACTGCTGCTTCGTAAGGAAGAGGCTGGAAAGAGCCTATCAAGCCGGGAATTTCATCGCGTCCCCCGATCCTCTCCCGCTCAAATTGCTTAGTGCATTCCCCGAGTAGATCTCATCAGCGTTTAACGCTTCCTTTTGCCTAACTTTGCTTGGCATTTGCCCGCTCACCATTGCGCAAACTAAGATTAGTTCAGTACCCGAGCACCAAACCAAAGCGGAGTTACCACCTCATCAGGAAGGTGACGCTATGACCGGCCACAAAGCAAAATCAGCCCATGTCGCAAGCATCGAAGCTTTCTACGCGGAAAAGCTTGCAGACACGAAAGGCAGGAACACCTTTCAGCAGGTTCTTGCGCCGGATTACGATGCTCAGAAGATCTCCGAGGACCTCCTTGGCTCCAGCTTTGGTTGCGGCAACCCACTGGCATTTTCTCAGATTAAAGAGGGAGAGACAGTGCTGGATTTAGGATCTGGTGCAGGGCTTGACCTGATCCTTGCAGCAGAGAAAACCGGGCCATCTGGCAAAGTAATCGGCATCGATGTCAGTGAAGATATGATCGCGCAGGCCAGAAGCAATTGCGACAAGCACGGCCTCCAGAATATCGAACTGCATCAGGGTGTTATAGAAGATCTCCCCTTCCCTGACAGCTCCATAGACTGGATCATCTCAAACTGCGTGATCAACCTATCCGCCGACAAAGCTGCAGTATTTGCAGAAGGTTATCGGGTACTCAAACCCGGTGGGCATCTCATGATTTCTGACATGATTGCAGAGGCTCTGCCTGACTGGATGCATTTGCATCAGGACCTTCTCTCCGCCTGCATTTCAGGCGCCGTGTCAGAGGCAGATTATCTTGAGCTTGCTCATCAGGCTGGGCTCACAGACTTGAAAATACTCGACCGCATGACTTATGAGGATGCTGCGTTGAAGCAGTTGATTGAGGAAGAGTTGCCGATCGCTCTGGATGAACTCTCCAAGCATCTGGATCTTTCCAAAGATGTGATGCTGACCAAGGCCGTGAACGAGCTTTCCGGGAAGGTGAAAACCATCAAGCTCTACGGTTCCAAGCCAACGGCATAACCCGCACTAAGCCCGCCTGCCCAGCACAACGTAATAGCCGACACCCAGCCCCATCAGCCCCAGCGCGATCAAGGCCGCGCCTACGTCATACGCAAAGCAGGAAGTGAGCGCTAAGAGTGAGAGTGCCAGCGTGACATAGGCCGTCCTCTGTCCGCCCGGTGCGTTGTAAGGCCGATGTAAATCAGCATGATTTCGCTTCAGCAAAATATAGCTGACACTTTGCAGCGCATAAGAGAGCGTCGCACCAATAACCGCGATGTTGATCATCAGCTCGCCCTTCCCCGTCAACGAGCAAATGAACCCGATCACGCCGGGAATGATCAGCGCCCAGTGTGGCACTTTTCGCGAGCTGATCGCTGACATGAAGCGTGGCAGATACCCTTCCCGCGACATGGCAAAGACCAGACGGCTGTAACCAAAGATGATGGAGAAGAAGGAGGCAATCAGCCCGGCAAGTCCAACCAGATTGACGAAATCTGCTAGAACAGAATCTTCCCCCAGCACGTGTTTTATTGCATCCACCAGTGGGGCGCCATAATAGCCGACTTCTTCGGAGGTCGCGGCGCCAGGGACAAACACGACAATCAAGAACGCGCTGATCAGCAGAAAGAGCATGGCCCCGATAATCCCACGCGGCAGATCCACAGCAGGGTCTTTGGCTTCCTCAGCTGCCAGCGGTACACCTTCTACAGCCAGAAACAACCACATCGCAAACGGAAACGCCGCCCAAACGGACACCGCATCAAACGCGAGAAGGTTCTGTTGTGCCGGTTCCGTGCTGTCAGCAACCACTAAATTGGCAAGGCTGAAGTGTGGGCCGAGGGTAATCAGAGTGATCGCGATGGCAAGCACCGCAAAGGCCGTCACCACCAGCATGAACCGAAGGGCTTCGCCAACACCAAGCAGATGCACTCCGATGAACAGAAGATAAAACACGGCGTAGACGACAGGTCCATTGATCCCTAGCAGCGCTTCAAGATACTGGCCGATGAAGATCACAATGGCCGCTGGTGCAATGGAGTATTCCAGCAAAACCGCTAGCGCCGTCGCAAAGCCTCCCGTATCGCCCATGACCTTCCGCGATATCCGGTAACCACCTGCAGCACTCGGCAAAGCCGCAGACATCTCCGCAAGGCACAGGACAAGGCAGAAGTACATGAGCCCCATCAGCGCCACGGCGATCAACATGCCGAACCAGCTTGTCACCGCGAACCCAAAGTTCCACCCTGCAAAACTACCCGAAATCACATAGGAAACCCCAAGCGTTGCCAGTAAAAACCAACCCGCTGCTCCTTTTTGAAGCTGAGAAGTCTCACCATCTTTCATAGAGAATGAAGCCTGCCACAAACGCTGAAATCAGCTGAACAGCATCAGCTTACCCCGCCACAACCAATGCCCGACACCCGCCAATTCTCTCGGACTGCACCATTAGCATCAGTTGGCGTATTGTTGACCCTTCTCGTCATTTCTGCATAAATTCCCATTATAGGGAATCTATTATGCATCGCTCTGCCTGTTGGGACGGGCACAAGCTAAGCTTGATGGGATAAACTTTGCACTGGGAGGGGCGAAGAGATGGCTAAGAAAGAGATTGTTCTCATCCATGGCACATGGGGGCATGCCAGCAACTGGGATGAGATGCGCGCAGAGTTGGAAGCACGCGGCTACACCGTGCACACGCCTATTCTGCGATATCATGATCTACCCGTTTGGGAAGGGGCGCTCAAACTCGGCACAGTGCGGCTGCTGGACTATGTGAATGATCTGGTGGACTTCGTGAAAACACTGGATGAGCCGCCAATTATCGGCGGGGTTTCCATGGGTGGCCTATTGGCTCAGCTCGTGGCTGCACGCGTTGAAAACAAAGGCCTTCTGCTGCTTTCGCCCGCACCAGCCTGGGGTATGTTCCCGTTCTACCCATCCATGCTGCGCACGTTTTACAAGCACTTCCTGCAATGGGGCTTCTGGCGCAAACCGCTCTACCCACATTGGGAGGAGTTCCGCTGGTCTGTGGTCAACGAGCAGACTGAGGAGAAGGCGAAAGAGTTCTTCTACTCCCTCAAGCTGGAATCTGGCCGCGCCTACATGGATATGGGCTTCTGGTTCCTTGATCCGCAGCGGTCATCCTGGGTTGATGTGGATGCTATCACCGTCCCTGTCCTCATCATTGGCGGCGCCAAAGACCGCGTCGTCGCCCCACGCATAGCCCGCGTCACCGCCAACCGCTACAAGAAAAACGGTAAGCTTGTGGTTCTGCCGGACTCCGATCACGTGATGATGGTCGGCAAAGAGCTCAAGAACACAATGCGCGAGTTTGATCAATGGGTTGCAGAGAACAACATCGTCCCGCAAATAGAAGAGCTGGAAGAGAACTGATCACACCTCAAGAGGCGGCAAGGTCGGCTAACAGCGTTTTCGCCAATGCCTTGTTTGCCTCGGTCAGAGCTGGCTGGAAGCCGATGTTGGTCATCCAGCCGCCACCGAATGAAAGTGACATGATCTGGAATGCTGTGTGCTCCAAACGGCTTTCGTCTGCTTGCGGTGCGATTTCACGAAGGAAGCCCGCAACGCTTTGGTGGAAGGCATCGTAGATGGATTTCACCGCAGGTCGGATCTGGTCATCATGCAGCGCTTCTGGCAGTAAAGCTGCGACCAGTCGCGTGCTTGGATGTGTGTTGAACTCTGAGCTGAACAGATACTCCAGCAGAATGCCCTGCAGATCGTCACTTTGCTGATCCCGCAGAAAGTCCAGTGCGTTTTCTTCAAAACGGGCAACAATCCGCTCCACCAGTGCCGCCACCAAGGCCTCGCGCTTGCCGACGTAGTGAAGCACCATGCGCCGGTCCATATCCGCCTGTTTGGCAACCACTTCCAGCGTCGCACCGCGCAAGCCATAGGCCTCAATGCATCGCTCAAAAGCATCGAGGATCCGGTTGGTGTTCTCTACCTTTAAGCTCTTACGCCCCACAGCCGCTTCCCATGCCCATCCGCACCTAACATCTTGCTGCACAGCATAAATCAGGAGGACTGATCGGCAAGTGGGCAAAGGGAGGTATTCGGGTAATATCCCTAACTGAACTTAGAGCCGCGTCCAGAACGGCTGGCGTGCTCTTACTTCTTCCAGTCGCGCTCGCAGTTCAGCAGCGAGTTCATCTTGATTTCGAGGTGGTATGCATCGCTCTTCATCCGGGATCTCAAAGAAACATAGCTGGTCTGGTCTCAGGCGTTTGTAAATGTAATCCCAAAGCTGATCATCGCTCATTGTGGCACACTTCAAAGCCAGAAAATGCTGATGCCACGGTGTGATACGAAACCATACTTCATCACACCTAATAGACGTATCTACATCTCGAAGCGCAAAGGCACGCCCTTGATCTTCAACCCATTCGAGTGCCGCAATCATATGATCCGTGATTTCCGGCGTCCAACGGTACATATCCTGCATTTTTTCGGCATAGCCACACTGCACTAACAGCTCCATCGTTGGCACCATTATCGTCGCAACATCAAATGGATCTAGTTCTGAGGAGAGATCCTCTCGATAATCCAGCATACAGCGCAGAAAGATCCGGAAGATTTCGTCTTTCTCTTTTAAGAGCTTTTCTGGATCGACCAGATCGAGGTGCTCTTTGATTTTTTCAAAAGGCACAATGACATTGAACGTGTTGTTGGTGACATCCTGAAGGACATCAAAACGTACCAACAACCAGCAAGCACTCGTGTAAGGTGCTTGACCGTAATCGTATATATCTTCAGCACCATCCTTTGCTTGAGGATCAACGAGAGATTCATGCAAAACGCGAGCAATTTGAAAACATAGGCTGGAGAGTAATTCTGCTTCAGATGCCATCGATCTTCCTCGTAGATACCTACTCCTTATCACACAAAAACCCCGTGGAGGGGATCCACGGGGTCTCTTCGCACTGCCTGATAAGGGGGGTTAATCAGGCAGGAGCTTGAGCTGTTTGGCGGGTACAGACGGAAGCGAGTTCCTCTTGCGCTTGATATTGCGAGAGGAACACCCGGCCAGAGAGCTCATCCAGAAAATGCGAGCGTTGCAGACGATCCATCACCGGGCCTTTCACCTCGGAAAGATGCAGCTGGATACCTGCGTCCTGCAGGCGATGGTTGATGGCTTCCAGAGACTCCAGTGCGCTGAAGTCCACCTCATTCACCGCAGAACATTGCAGCACCACATGCTTGAGGCAGTCATCATCCACCGCGCGGTCATAGATGTAATCCTCCAGAAAACGCGCGTTGGCGAAGTAGAGGCTCTCATCGATGCGGATGGTCAGCAGCTGCGGGCTGGTGAGCACCTCATGCCGATTGATGTTGCGGAAGTGCTCAGTCCCCGGCACCAGCCCAACCTCAGCAATGTGAGGCCGCGAGGTCTTGTAGAGGTAGAGCGCAATAGACAGGATCACACCCGCAGACACACCGGTTTCAACACCAAAGCCAAGCGTCAGCAGAATGGTTGCCGCCACCGCTGAGAAGTCTGACTTGGAGTAGCTCCAGCTGTGCTTGAGGATGCTGAAGTCCACCAAGGACAGCACAGCCACAATGATGGTTGCAGCCAATGTTGCCTTGGGTAGGAAGAAGATGAGAGGCGTGAGAGAAACAGCGGCGATAGCAAGGCCAACCGCAGTGTAAGCACCAGCTGCAGGTGTTTCCGCCCCTGCATCAAAGTTCACCACAGAACGGGCAAACCCGCCGGTTACTGGATAACCACCCGTGAAGGCCGCACCGATGTTGGCAGCGCCGAGGCCGATCAGCTCCTGATCCGGATCGATGCGCTGGCGCTTTTTGGCGGCCAGCGTTTGAGCAACAGAGACGGACTCAACAAAGCCGATGATGGAAATGAGCAGAGCTGGCACAAACAGGGCGCTGATCAGCTCGCTGGAGAAGCTCGGCATGGTCAGCGGTGGCAGGCTTTGGGGCACAGAACCGACGATCTTTACGCCGGACTGGTCGAGCCCAAAAATCCAGACAACAGCGGTTGTCACCACAACGGCGCCCACCGGGCCAGCTTTGGTGAGAACATCCGCAAGACGCGGCTTCAGCCCCATCTCCAGCAACATCGGTTTCATGCCCTTGCGCACCCAGAACAGGAACAGCGTGGCAGACACGCCAATCAGGAGCGTAGCCAGATTAACCTCGCCCAGATGCTCAAAGATGGACACCACAATCTCCACCAGCGTATGCCCCTTGGCATCAACGCCCAGAATATGCTTGAGCTGGCTGCTGGCGATCAGAACACCTGAGGCGGTGATGAATCCTGCGATCACTGGGTGGGAGAGGAAGTTGGCGAGAAAGCCGAGCTTGAACACGCCCATTAGCAGCAGAATGCCGCCAGAAAGCATGGCCAGCGTCAACGCGGCGATGGCGTAACCAGCTGTTCCGCTTTCTGCAATCTGGCCAATGGCAGCAGCAGTCATCAGGGAGACAACGGCCACAGGGCCAACGGCCAAAGCACGGCTGGTGCCGAAGATCGCGTAGAGAATAATCGGAAGGATAGATGCGTAGAGCCCCATTTCCGGCGGCAGACCGGCAAGCAGGGCGTAAGCAAGAGATTGCGGGATCAGCATGATCGTCACAATCACTGCAGCAATCATGTCATTGGAAAAACTGTCTTTATTATAGTTTCTGCCCCAATCGAAAACGGGCAGGTATCGCCGAAAGGCCGAGGAAAACATGGGTCTGCCTTCAAAGTGCTTTTGATTAATCCGGGGAAGTAGCTCCCCCGGATACATGATATTGATTCAGCAAAGGCCGCAATGCGTATTTTAGCTAGCGCTAACTTTCTCGGGCTTGATCATCCATTCCTTGCCGCGCAGCATCGCCCACCAATAGACCGGTGGCAGGATCTGCTCTTTCAGGATCCACGCAGCACGGGTTGGTTTGGTGCCATCCAACAGCCATGTTGGGAAGCTCGGCAGCAAGGT
This sequence comes from Pseudovibrio sp. FO-BEG1, assembly GCF_000236645.1. Classification (NCBI taxonomy): domain Bacteria; kingdom Pseudomonadati; phylum Pseudomonadota; class Alphaproteobacteria; order Hyphomicrobiales; family Stappiaceae; genus Pseudovibrio; species Pseudovibrio sp. FO-BEG1. Next base: position 2,224,516 of record NC_016642.1, on the reverse strand, counting down.
GCCGCCATACCCGAACTCAGCCAGAACGATTTTGCCGCGTTCCACTGTCAGCGGGCAGGAGCCATAGCCGTTGTACTGCGCAGATGATGTCTTGCCTTCCACATCGGCCACAAGGTTTTCTGCAACAATCGGTGCCTGCATGCGCGCAGCCGCAGCTGTCTTTGCATTGGGTGCGTTCATGACATCGCCCAGTGACCAGATGTTGGTGTAGGTCTTGTGGCGCAGGGTTATGTGGTCCACATCCACCCAGCCTGCCGCATCAGCCAGTGGCGATACACGGATGAAATCCGGTGCGGACTGTGGTGGGCAGACGTGGATCATGTCGAAGTCCACCTCCACCCGCTCAACCGGCGTATCCGGCTTGGCCACATCAAACCACGCTTTCTTCGCTGGCCCGTCGATGGCAACCAGATTGTTGAAGAAGTTGAGGTTTGCGCCGTACAGATCGATGTACTTCTCCAGCGCAGGCACGTATTCCTTCACGCCGAACAGAACACCACCAGCATTGTGGAACTGGATGTCGATGTTCTTCAACACACCTTGCTTGCGCCAGTAATCGCCTGAAAGATAAAGCGCCTTCTGCGGAGCACCAGCACATTTGATCGGCATCGGCGGCTGGGTGAAGATCGCACGGCCCTCTTTCATACCGCTGACCAGCTCCCAGGTGTAGGGTGCCAGATCATAGCGGTAGTTGGAGGTTACGCCGTGCTTGCCAAGCGTGGACACAAGACCTTCCACCTTGTGCCAGTCCAGCTTCAGACCGGGGCACACCACAAGGCGATCGTATTTCACGACACGGCAGCCATCCAGAATGACCGCATTGTCCTGCGGTTCAAACGCGGCCACCGCGGATTTGAGCCAGTGCACGCCTCGCGGTATCAGGGAACCCATGGTTTTGGCGGTCTGGGAGGCTTTGAAGACGCCACCGCCAACCATGGTCCAACCCGGCTGATAATAATGAATATCAGCAGGATCAATAACAGCGATATCAAGATCGCTCTTTCGGGATTTCAGGCTAGCTGCCACGGCGATGCCCGCAGCCCCACCACCAACAATCACAACGTCATAGGACGCATCCGCGCGATCTGTCGGGGTTCTGCCGCCATTGGCAATGCGGCGCACAACGCCTGCCATGTCATAGCCAGCAGATTTGGTCGCTGCCAGAATGTCGGCCACGGTCATCGTCTCAGCCTGACTGAGAGACCAAAGGGTGGCACAGCGCGTGCCAGTGCGGCAGTAAGCCAGCACAGGGCGTGGAATTTCATTCATCGCCTTGCCAAAGGCATCGGCATCTTCATCAGACACCTTACCGGAGATCACCGGCAGATAGCGAGTTTCCAAACCCAGCTTTTTCGCCGCTGCTTCAATCTCGTCAAACACCGGCTGGTCTGCACCTTCCCCATCCGGACGGTTACAAACGATACTGCGGAAGCCCAGGTCCGCAATCTTCTGAACGTCTTGCGCAGTGATCTGCGGACAGACAGAAAGTGATGAGCTGATACTTTTGATATGCATGATGTTTCCCCTCCTCACATCATCAGATCAAAGTGCGTTGACTGGCACTTTAAGCATTGGAACACCGTCCTCATCGGTCGGCACTTCACCTGCACGCATGTTCACCTGCAAGGAAGGAATGATCAGTTTCGGCACATCCAGCTGCGCATCACGTTCTGTACGGAACTTGATGAAGTCTTCGCGCGAATGGCCTTTGCCAACATGGATGTTGTGCTCTTTCTCATCACCAACGCTGGTTTCCCATGCGATGTCACGGCCATTGGGGCCGTAGTCGTGGCACATGAACAGACGCATTTCGTCTGGCAGTGTCAGTACTTTCTGAATGCTGTCATAAAGCGTTGCAGCATCCCCGCCCGGGAAGTCCGCACGGGCAGAACCACCATCCGGCATAAACAGGGTGTCACCTGCAAAAGCAGCGTTACCGATCACGTGCACCATACAGGCTGGTGTGTGGCCCGGCGTATGAATGGCAAATGCGGTCATGGTGCCGATCTGATAGCTGTCACCGTCCTTGAACAGCTTGTCAAACTGGCTTCCATCGCGCTGGAATTCAGTTCCTTCATTGAATACCTTGCCAAAGGTGTCCTGAACCACAGTGATGTGCTCACCAATGCCGATCTTACCGCCCAGCTTTTGCTGAATGTAAGGCGCAGCAGAAAGGTGATCTGCATGAACGTGGGTTTCAATCAACCACTCAACTGAGAGGTCGTTGTCCTGCACGTATTTGATAATTTCATCTGCATTGTCATAGGTGATGCGGCCCGCTGCGTAGTTGATATCCATGACGGAATCCACGATGGCAACGGACGACGAGGCAGGGTCTTTCACAACATAGCTGATCGTGTGTGTGGCCGGGTCAAAAAAGGCCTTCACTTCAGGCTCGACAGCCATGTTTACGGGGTAGTTAGTCATAACTTCCTCAATAAGTTAACATGTGCGCAGTGGCGGTCGATGGTACGTGCACCAAAGTTGTTTTCGTGTTCGACCGCCTGCACAGCCGCCTAAGCTTTTCTTATTATAATTTTTTGTCGGAAATCAGTTTGCGATCTCCGCGGGCAAGCTTAAACGCGGCAGGTTTTAATTCCGAAAATGGAGTAGAGCGGGCAAATCCGCACAACGGAAACCAGCAGCATTACGATGCCGACAATGATTGCGCCATAGAAGAAAAGTGGCTGCGCAAACAAAGAAATTGTGGTTGACAGCGGCAGTGCAATCAGCACGACACCGATGATAAAACGAAGAATGCGATCAATAGTTCCAACGTTAGCCGTCATAGTCTCGTCCTCCAGGTACGTGGCTCAACGGATAACGTTTCTTCGCGAAGGCTTCAGTGACGAAGTCACCAAACTCCGCCCCAATCGCTGCCTTTTTGTAGAAGCACCTTAAAAATCAACGCGAAATGCCTACAACTCATAATGCCAGCTGCCCATCCCAGAACAATCCGTAGGTTTCAGAGATCCGTTTTCTGGCTAGCATGGCGGCGAAGGGTGCATGCGCAACGCGCGCTGTGACCCGGAATGTGGGCCAGAAAGCAGTTGGGGTTCCAGTTGACCGAAGTTTCAGTAAAAAACCGCGAGCTTTACGCTCAACTTCATAGATCGAACCCTGGATACGGCACGTCCTCATCTTATCTGATGGACATCATCTTGCCATTAGCTGCAGACGCACAGGCAAAAACTATTCTCGATTATGGCTGCGGGAAAAGCTCGCTTGTTGACGACGTAGCGATGCTTCTTGAAAGCGAACCACATCGCTACGATCCATCCATTCCAGAGTATTCCAACAGTCCTCAGAGTAAGTTCGATCTTGTTCTGAATACCGATGTACTAGAACATGTGCCAGAAAGTGAATTGGATCGTGTTCTTGAGGACATCAGAGCGAAGTCAGACAAAGTTATCTTTCACATCCCAACGCTCTACGCCACAACGCTGCTCCCAGACGGTTCAAACGCTCACTGTACCGTACACCCTGCGCCATGGTGGCTCAACAAACTTGCAGAGCATTTTCCTTATGTTGAAGTCCTTCGGAGTACCACAAACGATCAGCAATTTTATGTCACTTGGCAACTATCTCAAAAAGGACGCCAAGATCTGAAAAGGGCCTATCGTCAACGAAGGCGGGCGAATTCACTCGAAAAGCGCAAACACCTTTTCCGGCTGCTATGGGTAAAGCTCTTTAATAACTTCACTTCGAAGCAACAGCTAAAAGATGATATCGCAGGCAAACGCATCGCTGTTGTCGGGAATGCTCGTTCCTTGAGCCAAAAACAATACGGCTCGGAGATTGACGCACATGACCTTGTTATTAGGCTAAACCGTGGGGCAATCCCTCACACAAGCAGCCATGGCCAGAAACTGTCCTGGGTTGCAAGCTGTATGAGCGTCCCCAAAAGCTTTGTTTACAGCAAGCAGGTGCAGCGGATTATTTGGACGCGCGCGACCAGTCGTTTCTCTCTTCCTCAGTGGCTGACAAAGCATACAGACATCGTCTATCTGATGCAAAAGTCAGAGCTGAAACGTTTCCTTGCCCGTACAACCGGAAAGACAAGTACTGGTTTTATGCTTCTTTGCCTACTGGAAGAGCTTGGCGGATATGATCAGATAGATATTTATGGTTTCGACTTTTTTGAAACTGCAACAAACACCAATCATATCGAGATAGACAAAGCACACCAAGATCATAATTATGAGCTAGAGAAAGAGTATCTCCAAAAGTGGATGGCCCGCGATCCGAGGGTTTCTCTTAAGAGCTAAGCGTCAGATCACGCCTTTGCCAGAACTTCCAGTCCTGAGCGATCGATGATTTCGATGGTGCCGCGGGATTGGGTGATCCAGTCGCGGCGTTGGAATTCTCGCAGTTGGCGGGAGACGACTTCGCGGGCGGTGCCCAGTTCGGCGGCCATTTGCTGGTGGGTGGTGGCGACCTGAGTGCCGCTGCCAGCAAGTTCCAGCAGTTTCTGGGCGAGACGGATATCCATGCGCTGGAAGGCGATTTCCTCAATCACCAGAAACAGGTCCGTGATGCGCTTGGAGTACGCGGAGAACACGAAACGGCGGAAGGTTTCGGATTGGGCAATGAGATCATCAAACACCATGCGCGGAATAGCGACCGCCTGTGTGTCCGTTTCCGCTATGCCTTCTGCGGAGTAATCTTCGTAGGCCAGCAGGCAGGCCGTCGTCAGCACGCAACTTTCGCCTGCATGCACGCGGTAGAGAATGATTTCACGTCCACCTTCAGAAAGTTGTTGGACACGAACGGATCCCGACAGCAAAAGCAGGAGGTTTTCCGGGGCCTTACCGGGGCCAAAGATGACGGTACCAGCGGGAACGGAAACGATGGTGCTGCGGTTGACCAGAATTTCTCTGATGTGATTTTCCAGTTTGGAAAGGCCTTGGAACCGATCGATCCAGTTGGCTGCAGCAGTTGTCATGATCCCCTCCCGAGACGCCCTCAAAAATGCGTGCTTCTTTGGCATAGTGCATAAAAGCGTTTAGCGCAATCGGGGCCTTTGACAGAAGAATAATCTAACGACCGACCTCAGGTAACTACTTTCAGGAATAAATTTTCAAACCGCCTATTCGGGACGCTCGCCAACAACTCCAAGCGCTTCTTCTGCAGAAAGGCGCTCTTCTGGTGAGAGCTTCAGCAGGCCTTTGATCGCACCCTTGATGTTTTCGGGCGTACCGTTCAGCCGTGCTTCCAGCTTTTCATCCAGTTCGGACTGGTCAGTGCTGCTGCCACTGCGGAACTCCTGCAGCTCTGCAATCAGCTCTTGTTGTGCGTTCTTGCCTGCTGCTGCAGCCACCAACACAAGGCCACCTGCCCAGGAATCCACTTTGGAGGAGAGTTCCGCGCCATCAACAAAACGCTCAGGGGGTTGGTTGTTGGGCGTGCCACCAATCTCCAGCTCAAAATGCTGGCCGTCCTCACAATCCGCAGCAACGCCTTCATGCGCCGTTGCACAGTCAAAGCTGGTGATCACCGGCGAGGTGTCTTCATCTTCACGGAACTGGATGGTGTCAGTGCTTAAATCCTGATGGAAGATGTTGCGCTTTTGAAGAAACGCGACGCCAGCAAGCAAGCCACCAGCAAAATCATTCAGCGGCTCTTCATCCATGCCTTTGTCTTCTGGCAGGCGATCATCCAGCGAGCCACCATTCAGCTTCTCGCGAATGACAAAAGGCTCGCCAAACTCGGTGAGGCCAGCGCCTTTCAGCTTCAGGATGTTTTCGCTGCCCGGCGCCTCATCAAACTCACCAAGCGCAGTGAGAATTTTGGCCTCATGCACCAGCAGTTCAGCACCCACAAAGGTTGGCGGAGAATCCGGTCCGGCAGCGTAAGCATTGGGGCGTTTGATCACCGCATTTTCCATATGCGGATAGTCCTGCACCACACCGGAGGCATCGTAGGACAGCACGTTTTCGGCATTGGCCGCACCGCCTGTAATAGGGGGGCTCACCTTACCGGTAACATCCACGGCATGCTCTTCAGAGATGCTGAACATGTTGCCATAAGGTTGTTTGCCACCATTGGTGTTGCCGGGCTGGAAAGCGGTGGGCACAGAGCTTGGCTCAATCACCATGCTGCCATCTGGCTTGCTCTGCACTCTGATTGGGCTGTCATCAGGAGGGGTTTCGCGAGGTTCACCGCGCACGCTGCCGCCCGCTCCGGAAGGATCCGGCGGAAGGTCGATACTGAGCACTTTGGCGACGGCGTTGAGCCACTGGTCATAGTCAGCCATTGTCACCTCCGGGAACTTCACCGGCCTTGCAAACCACTCGAGATCTCCTCTTCTCAGCCTGCCGTGAAGGGAAGTATCGTTGTTCGCCTATGCGCTGAAAAGCAAACAGCCAAAACAGCGTGTAAGCGGACCTACCAAAATCATGAGAATTGCAGCTACTGCTGCTGCTCCTCCGGCTGATCCTCAATCAACGCCAGTGCCTGTTCCGCAGTCATGCGCTCGTTGAGATCCACCTTCAGCAGTCCCTTGATCACCGCCTGAATGTTTGGCGGCACATTGGCGATGCGTTGATCAAGCAAGCCATCATAAAATTCCTGATCCCGCCGACCGTTGCGCTTTCTATAATCCTCAGTTTGCGCAAGAAACTGGTCCCGTCCCTGATTGCCAACTGCCGCCTGCAACAGCATGATCCCGCCGTTCCAGGAGTCAATTTTACCTGTCCTCTGGCCGTTTTCATCATAAACTTCCGGCGGCTGAATATCTGCAGAGCCGCCTCGTTTATAGCCAAAATCACGGCCATTTTCATGATCAGACGCAACACCTTCATGCGCGGAGGCCGTATCAAAGTCACTGATCACCGGTACAGTGCTCTCATTGTCACGAAACAGAATATTGTCCGGCTTCAAATCCTGATGGATGATGTTCCGTTTTTGCAAAAACGCCATGCCAGAGAGGACACCTTTTGCAAAATCATTCAGTTGCGGCTCTTCCAGTCCACGGTCATCAGGAATGCGATTAGACAGCGTGCCACCATTCATTTCTTCCATAATCAGGAATGGTTCGCCAAACTGCGAGATACCTGAGCCGCGATACTCGATGATGTTCTCAGCACCCTTCGCATCCTTAAAATACGAGAGCGCAGTGAGGATCTTGGTCTCATGAACAATCTGATCCGCACCGACAAAGTATAAGGAACCATCGTTCTGCTTCATCGCATGGCACCGCTTGATTACAGAGTCTTCGATATCTGGAAACTTCTGTAGGTAGCCTGTCGCCCCCGAGGCAAATACACTTTGCAGGCGCTCATGCCGGACCCGATTTGGCGGAGTGATCAGCCCTTCGATGTTCATCGAGTGCTGTGTTGGCTCATAAGTCACGTTATCGTGCTGGCCAAACCGGCGTTGACGCCTTGCTTTGATGGTTGCGGGCACAGACCTGTGATCAATCACCATGGTGCCATCATTTTTACGATCCACACGGATCGGGCTGTCCGCCTGTGGCATCTCATTGTAAACGCGAGGCTGATGCTCCCCATCACCCGGCTGCGGATCACGTTGATGCAGCTCGCGATGCTCGGGCAGCTCCAGTTCCTCAAACTCCTCATCCTCCATATCCTCCTGCTCGCCCGCCTCATAAGGTGGCGGAGGATCATAAGGAGGCGGGGCCTCAAACGGGATTTCCGGTTGCCGCAGATCTACACCACGTTGCTCTACACCCCGCTCAATATCGCGCTCATCCTCATCATCTCCAAGCGCCAGAAACTCACCGCGCTCTTCGATGACACGCCCCTGCTGATCATGCGTTGCCCGCTGCTCGATGCCTTCCTCGATGTTTTCCTGCTCTTCATCCTCAACGATGGCCATAAACTCGCCGCGCTCTTCCTCTGGCCCATCGACAATCATAGGCTCGACGTCATTGTCACCCTGAGGCGGGATCTCACCCAGACGAACATTCAGCGCACGCTCCACGGCATCCAGCCATTGCTCTTGCTCTGGCGGCAGGTTTTCCTGATTACCAGCGGGGTTTTGAGGTTGAGCAGGCACGGCGTTCCTCCCACAATCGGTCCTGAGAGACATATTGTGTCATGCTAAGAGAAACGCTTTCCGTTAAGTAATGCTTGTTTGAGTTTAGGTGTAAGCAGGCTTAGCTCAGCCCGCAAAATTGCAGTGTGCCCGTTTACTTTTGCTCAAGACCCATCAGCTTTCCACACCAGCCCCATGGCGCCCTTTGCCGTGGCTGAAAGCTGTTGCACCGGAAACAGTCTCTCCGCTGGAAATCACCGAAAGGCCGCGTCGCATTTCATTTTTGATGGCCTCAGCCTCTGTCATGTCCCACTGCTCAAACATGGAAAGCCGGTCGCTGCGCATGCACATTTGCGGAAACTGCGCGATGTGCGCGGCAAGCTCCTTTGCTTTAGCGAGCGCCTCACCATCTTCCACGAGCCGGTTGACGAGGCCAAAGGCAACCGCTTCTTCCCCACTCACACTGCGCCCTGTCAGGATCATATCTGCGGCACGGGACTGGCCGATCAGGCGAGGAAGACGAATGGTGCCCATATCAATCAGCGGCACTCCAAACCGGCGACAATAGACGCCAAACACTGCCGACTTTCCCGCCACACGCATATCCGCCCAAAGCGCCAGCTCCAGCCCGCCAGCCACCGCATGACCTTCAATGGCCGCAATCACGGGCTTTGAAAGTCGCATGCGGGAGGGACCCATCGGGGCAAAATCGCCCTCTTCTTTCAGGATGTTGAGGTTACCTTCGGAGATCGCTTTCAGGTCAGCGCCTGCACAGAATGTGCCTTCAGATCCAGTGAACACGGCAACGGAAAGGCTATCATCCTGATCAAAACGGGTGAAGGCATCCACCAGCAGCTGCGCCGTCTCTCCATCCACCGCATTGCGCCGCTCGGGTCTATCCAGCGTGATGATCGCCGTCGTCCCCTCAACCTCAAAATGAACTGCCATAATCCCCTCCCCTAAAATGCACGGAGAAGCCTAGCAGAACTTCACAAGCCCCGTCAGCCATTCAAAGGTGGAGTTCTAATCCTTCGGACGATTATGAGGAATTTGCTCTTTGGGTTTTCTTCGGAAAATGCGCCCAAGCACGACATCCAGTGTCTTCTCAAGAGCAAAGAAACCAGCACCTGCTGCCAGTATTATTAGGACAGGAAGGCGCGTGAGGGCGTAGATGCATTCCCCAATAAAGAGGAGCCAACCAAGCACACCTGTAACAATAAGCGTTTTACTCGGTCTCTTCTTTCCGCCATCGCTCTCCACCAGCTCTCCCCCTCTTCACCGCATAAATAATATTTGGCGAGTTAAGAGGAAATTACAAGCATAGGTAGATATGACATGCGATGCAGCGGGTGGTGCTGGGAGAAGTAGCATCTAGGAACTGGTATAGACACTTTTAAACCAAACTGTCTATACCAACCCTTTGTAGAACCCTCGGCGGTTTCAGAACTGCGCTCACCTGAGGCAAGCGCAGTCCAACGCATCTTACAAGCTGAAGGATGCCAGAGCGCTTGGAGAGGTCGCGTTGACCAGAGAGAAGGCCTGCTTAGCGAGCTCAGACTGTGTCAGTTGTGCTTTCTCCCGCGCCTGATCCACGTTCATGTCTTTTTCAACATTTGCGGCAGCCTCAGAGACGGCAGATTCTGCTGGCTGAGACAACCCAGCAATCTTCTCATCGCGGATCGTACCAATCTTGTTGTAAGCCTGATCAAGTGCACCTTGCCAGTTAGTAAAGGCTTCTCCCAGAACACTTACAACGCTCTCAGCATCATCGCCCTCAAGCATCTCGGAGAAATCAAAGGTAAGGATATTTACCCCGGCTAAACCTACATTTTCAGCAGCTTCCCCCTGAAGAACCCAAGTCTGCAAGCCAGTTAAGTCGTTTGGCTCACCATCCGTGCTACCTGGCAGAATATCTACCAGCGCGTTGAGAAGTTCTTCATCCTTGAGAAAGGGATTGGCTGGATTAAACTCGATGCCATTCGCAAGCAGGCCGTTGACGCCTTCCTGAAAATTTTCGAGCTGATCAGCAAGCTCTGAATAGTTTCCATTATTTTCCGCAAGTGATGCGTTCATCGCAGTAAATGCAGCGCGAACTGGAGCAAGCTCAAACTGAAGTTCCGCAGCATGATACTTGAGCGTCATCTCGGCCAGCACATTTCTGGTTTCTTCAGAAATCAGGCTATCCGAAGTTCCTTCACCTATTGCAACAGGCTTAAAGTCAATCCCTGTTGCATTCTCTCGAAGAATCTTGAGGCCCTCCTCCGCATCTTGCTGAACCGCAGAGGAGTTGGGTGTCTGCGTGGGGTTTTGCGCCTCAAAAAGCTGAACAATACTATTATTTAAACCAACAGAATTCATGTTTCTGTCCCTTTCTGAAAACAATGGGACATCTCGGCTAATCCGAGTCTGCAGAATAGCTTCATGCTCTTTCATCGAAAGTCTGCAGCAACCCTGATAACGAAATCCATTTCTAAGAAAACGACGTAATCAAAGGTGCAGGTATTCTATCACAATACATGCATCAATCACATGAATTCTAGTAAGTCATGCAATGCGTTACTTGAGAAAATCGATTCCAGACATACTGTGCCAAGCATTCAGTCACGGTATAGACATTTTCAAATAAGACTATCTATACCAACTCTTTGTAACGTCCTCAGAGCATCAGAACTGTGCTCGCTTGAGGCAAACGCAGTCCAACGCATCTTACAAGCTGAAGGACGCGAGAGCGCTTGGGGAGGTCGCGTTGACCAATGAGAAGACCTGTTTGGCGAGCTCAGTCTGAACGTGCTGTGCTTTCTCCCGCGCCTGCTCCACGTTTATGTCTTTTTCAATTTCCGCAGCAACTTCGGCATCAACAGGCCCCTCTGGCTGGGATAGCAACTCAATCTGAGCATCACGAGCAGAACCGATACTGTCGTAAACGTCCTCAAGCGCAGCGTTCCAGTTGATAAATGCATCTGCTAGAACGCTCACAGCGACATCAGCAGTATCACCAGCCAACAACTCTGAGAAATCAAAGGTGAGAACATTGATCCCTGCCATACCTGCTTCAGTCGCAGCATCCCCATTCAGGACCCAGCTCAGTATGTTCGTCTGATCGTTCGGCTCACCATCTGTGCTACCTGGAAGAATGCTCTCCAGCTTCTCGCGGATTTCATCATTTTCGAGATATGGGTTGTCAGGATTAAACTCGATGCCATCCGCAAGGATTGCCAGAACATTTTCCTGAAACTTAGAAAGCTGGTCAACAAAACCCGAATAGTCACCAGTTCTCTTTGCCATTTCGGCATATGACTTCATCAAAGTAGTCTCAAGGCGGAGAGGCATCAGCTCCATGCTGATCTCAGCAGCATCAAATATAAGCTTCTCTTCTGACCAGTCTCTCTCAAAAATCTCAGCATAAATCTTGTTTGCAGATTCTTCATCTAGGGACGCAGGCTCGAAGGTACCTTTAGCTGCGTCGACCCTAAAGCTCTTGAAGCTTTCATCCGCCTCAAAATAGGCTAAGGCCGAACTTGGGCGCTCAGCAGGCGTTTGTGTCTCAAAAAGCTGAACACTACTATTATTTAAACCAACAGAATTCATGTTTCTGTCCCTTTCTGGAAACAACGGGACATCTCGGCGAATCCGAGTCTGCAGAATAGCCTCATGCTCTTTCACTGAAAGTCTGCAGCAAACCTGATAACGAAACCTATTTCTAAGAAAACAACGCAATCAAAGGTGCAGGTATTCTATCACAATACATGCATTAATCACATGAATTCTCATAAGTCATGCAATGCGTTACTTGAGAAAATCGATTCCAGACATGCTACGCTGAGCATTCAATCACGGTATAGACATTTTCAAATCAAACTGTCTATACTACCCCAATGACAGATCTACCTCTCGCTTATCAAAACCTCGCTGCGGATTACATTCAGAAAACGCATGATGACAGCAGGGCTCTTCGGGGCTCGGTTTATCAGCAAGCGAAGGGGAATGTTGAGAACGTCTTCGTCAAAATGCCCGTGGGTGCCGGACGCAAGAGCCTCTATGTGGGGCCAGCTTTGCAGCCCGAAACACAGGCCAAAGTGGAGCGGATCAAACAGGCCAGCGAGCGTGCCCGTGCACGCCGTAAAGACCTGAGCGTGCTTAACAAAGTTGGCGTGCTTTCCACCCACAGTTATGCCGGGCGCGTGCTGGATGCCATGGCCTATCATGGTTTGTTCCGCAATGGCGCCATTCTGGTGGGCACGCTGGCTTATCAATGCTACCCGCTGCTGTTGGGCTGCACGCTGCCCTCTACTCAACTAGCGACGGACGATGCGGATCTGGTGGCAGCTTCACTGGCGATCAAAGCGGATGAAGGCATCGATATGCTCTCCATCCTGAAGGATGCAGACCCAACGTTTGAGCCTATTCCAGAGTTGGATGGGCGCGCTAAATCCTCACGTTTTCGCTCTGGCATCGGCTTTGTGGTGGATCTGCTCACCCCAACACGCAAGCGCGGCGAAAAGCAACCGCTGGAGCTGCAAGGGTTGGATGCGGGCGCTATGAGCCTGCAGTATCTGGCATGGCTGATCGACGATGCCTCCCCCGCAGCTCTGCCTTATGGCGCAGGCATTCCCGTGTTCGTGCCACGTCCGGCTCGTTACGCCGTGCACAAGCTCATCCTCTCACAAAAGCGGACGCATACAGCAACCAAAGTCACCAAAGATCTGGCACAGGCCAAGGCACTGATTGAGGTGCTGGAACAAGCCTGCCCCGGCCTGATCGGCGACGAACTTCTGGATGCCCAATCTCAGGGCAAACAAGGCTGGAGCGATCCCATCGCCAAAGCCCTCAAAGCCCTCTGGCCAGACGGCTCCTGGCGGGACCGCCCCGAATTTGAAGAGTTTGCCGAGGGTATTTAGCTGCTTCCCAACAACATTCCGGAGGGGCGGAAGACCGGTAGATTTCTTGAAGGGATTGGGAAGACAGGGTATATTAGAGAGACTAGGAGCGGGAAGCCTCAACTCCCCGCCCCAGTTGTTAGGTTAGTTTAATGATGGCCCGGAACCAGAGTACCAGTCTGTTTCGGGCCTTCCTTATTTTGAGTTTCAATTCAAACCTGACCGCCGCCTTCGTTGATCCGGCATTGCTGGTATTAGAGGCTCTCGTCAGTAAGCGGATCTTTGAGACAAAAGCCACTCGGCAACTTCGCTACGCCCAAATCTTTTGGCAGCATCATAAGCTGTCTTCCCTTGTTGGTCTGTCACCAACCGGTCGGCACCTGCCTCAATGAGCGTGCGTACATTGTCTAAAGAACCTGTCTGAGCTGCGAAAAACAACGGGGTTTTGCCGCGTTCTTCGGTTGCATTCACTTTTGCGCCGGCCTTAATGAGGATCCCGATGACTTTGGAGTTTTCTTCGTGACCGGCAGCATAGTGAAGAGCGGTCGTTCTTTTCTCATTGACTCCACCTGATTGGCCAACATTCACATCAACACCGCGGGAAATCAGCTCTTGCACCATAGCAACTGAGCGTTTTCTCCCAGCGATCATCATTGGTGTCCGCCCTGCAGCGTCAGGCTGGTTTACGTCTGCTCCGTAAGCAAGCAAAAGCTTAAAGATGTCGTAATGACCAAACGAAATTGCCCATTGCAGAGCAGTACAGCCAGCAGCATTCGTTTCATTGACAGCACTTCCTGCCACAAGCAGCCGCTCAACTTCTTCAATTTGATTTCTGACAACAGCAGCCATTAGCTCTGAGTTGATCTGGGAAGGCTTTATTTCAGATCGTATATGTTTTTCAGCTTTTTTGGCGCGACCTTCCGGGCTAAACGCTGAAAATGCCCAAAAGGACGCTACGCATCCATTCGGCGTAATCCGTGTCACGACCTTAATGCCAGGAGAAACCTGAACCGTGTACACTCTTGGAGCGTTTGGAGATGGGTTCTCAGCGGACGCCAATTTCAAAACCGTAAACATCGCAAGCGCGCTCACGAGCAAAAATCCAACTACTCGCATTTTCCTGCTTCTTAAAATTATCAAGAAAGATCGCATTTCTCGTAATTAACTGAAGCGTAGATGGAAACTAATCCGAGCGTGCATTCTGGTTTCTCTTACAAAGATAAGTTGCTCCACCTCACCCCGCCTCAGCAACGCTGGCGTGTTTTTGGAGGAAGGCGTGGAGGATTTGGTCGAACTCTTTGGGCTTTTCGATGTAGGCGGTGTGGCCGCAGTTGGGGATGGTGTGGCGCTCGGTGGTGCCGCCGGTTTGCTCATAAAAGTCGAGCGCGTTGGAGGTTTGGGTGACCATGGGCTGCGGCGGGAAGACGGCTTCTCCCGGCCAGCTGGGCAGGAAGCCCAGTTTGCCCAGTGAGCCGAGATCGAACATGGAGGCATCGGAGACCACCAGATCATCTGCCCCATGCACCCACAGCACGGGTGGTTTCACCGGAACCCGGCAGAAACCCAGCGGGTCAGCTTGCCGGTTGGGGGCGAGTGCGTTGATGCTGCCGAAGTTGCCCGGCGCAACGCCCGGCCAGTTGGCGGAGGGGATCACGTCCCCCGGATAGGATTTATCGCCGGTATGCTGGGCGAAAACGGTGGCCATATAGTCGGTGAGCCGCTTGGGCTGAAAGGGTGGTTTCCAGACAAACGTGTTCAGGATGTTGCGCGGAGAAAAGTCGCTGTCTGTGCTGGTATCCTGCGACATCAGCAGCTTCACGAACTCCGGGTTTACTGCTGCCGCGCCACTGCCTGCACCATCTTCAAAGCACGGCGTTCCATCGGCACGAGAGCAGCCGAAACCGTAGGGAGAAGATGGGCTTACCTGAGTGAGAGAAAGCACGCGCTGTGGGTAGTCGGCAAGGAACTGCCAGAGCACACCGCCGCCAAGGGAATGCCCCATCATATGCGCGGCTTTCACGCTCAGCTCATCCATCAGCGCGGCCAGATCATCCGAGAAATCCTTGGTGCCACGGGTGGCATCCACCAGAGCCGCAGGATCAGCGCCGCCATACCCGCGCAGGTCTGGCGCGATGGCGCGGAAGATGTTCGGCAGGCGCAGCATGGTTTCCTCAAACCATGTGGCAGCAGAAAGGTTGCCATGAACGAAGATGATCGGCACGCCATCCTCAGGACCGGAAAACAGAACCCGTGTTTTCAACCGAGCCGATTGAACAGTCTGCGCGTCCAGAAGTGTTGGAATCTCAATCATCTTCACCCCAAATCTTTGCACGCGTCTCGCTCAAAACTCAGATACTGACTGGGTTAAACACGCAGGTATCGCTTAAAGCAGTTTGGTTGCGGCCTCATAAAAGCAAACCGCCTCAAATATTTAAAATTTTAGAAATGATGGAGGGGGGGGATGCGCTGCTGTCAAGCTTATGAGGCGTGCAGACAAAGAGGAGGCTTTGCCTGCACGCACCGCAGAGCCTAATAGGCGTCGTGGTGGCGGACCCATGCCATGGGGTTGCCGGAGGTCGGCTCGTTGCGCCCCATCGGCGTCAGGTCCATTAAGGTGTACGCCGCGTTGGTGCTGTCGAGACCGCGGCTATAGGCGGAGTAGGTGTGATAGATCGTGCCATCCTCCCCTTTCGCAAACACGCTGACGCCCGGCATTTCATCATGAGGCGCTTTTTCCAACTGGCGGAAGTTGTAGATGATGGGCTCGTCTGCGGGCATATCCTCAGGAAAGCCCACATCAAAGTCTCGGTTGAACCCTGTGCCATTTGAGGAGACCCAGGTGAAGTCCCAGTCCATCCGCTCTTTGAATGGCGTGATCATGGACATGGGCGCACTGGAGACCACGGCAAAGGCGATATCCCGAGCGGCCAGATGCGGATCGAGGCCATTGAAGCCATCAGCCCAGAACGAGCAGCTAACGCAGCCCGCCTTCCATTTGGGGCCAAACATGAAGTGATAGATGATGAGTTGCTCGCGCCCCGCAAACAGATCTTCGAGGGATACCTCATCCTTATCACTCTGGAATACATAGGATGTTTCCAGCGGAACCCATGGCAGGGATTGGCGGAGGCGGGTGATCTCATCTTTTTTGCGGGTCAGTTCTTTTTCCTGCTCCAGCAAGGCTTTGCGGGCAGAAAGCCAGTCTTCTCGTGATGCAATCAGTGTCGGTTTCATTGCAGTCATCTCCTGTTAATGCGCTGGTTGCGGAGCTTGCCAATGGGTTGGCATGGTCGCGTCTACACGCGGGTCCTCGTTCAGCCGTGCTTTCCATGCCGCTACAAAGGGGTAGAGATCCGGCGGATAACCGAACCCGAGTGAGGCCATCAGGTCGGGCTTTGTCTCCACCGCCCGCTGGATGAGCCTGACTTCAGGAAACGCGATGGCATCTGCTGCGCTCGGTTCATCACCGCACAGATACGCCCTGCCATCGGAGAGGATGCCTTCCAGATAGCGACACTCTGCATGGGCGAGCTCAGCGGCGGTGTTCAACTGCTTCGCCGCGTCACTGCCTACCTGAGGCAGACTGCCATCTCCGGCAAACACGGGCACAAGCAGCTGCCGGTTGGCTTCACGCAGATAGTCGCAGCATTCCATGGTCAGCTGCCAAATCTCTGCAGCCGCCTCTGGCGAGTGTCCAAACAGCGGCTTTTCAGGATAAGCGCGATCGAGCCAGGCAAGGATCGCGATGGAATCCCGCAGCACACCATGGTCGCTGGTCAGCACGGGCACGGTTGCGCGTGGGTTGAGCACCGTGAATTCCGGTTGCTTATGTTCTTTTTCAGAGGCTTTTAAGTAAATGACGTCAGCAGAAAGTCCTTTAAAGGCGAGACCCAATAAAACCCGCCAGCCACGAGGAGCTCCACTGATCGTGTACAATGATAAAACCATCTTATTTCTCCCGTTTGCTATGGGGAGAAAGATAGACCTGTGGTATTATAGAGCAAGAAGGCAGTTTTTTCGTAGATAGTACGGAAAACAATACTATTGAGGACTTGTCCCCAATGATAATCGCAGAGAAAACAACTGAACCGGAATGCCAACCTACTGAAACTGAAGAGCTTTGCCCGATGCCGGACATCGCTCAGCTCATCGGCGCCAAGTGGAAACTGATTGTCCTGCAAATTTTGATTTTCAAGGGCACCAAGCGCTTCAACGAGCTGCGGCGGATGATTGACGGGGTAACCCAGACCATGCTGACCAGCCAACTTCGTGCCCTGGAGCGGGACGGTTTGGTGTCGCGGAAGATATACGCAGAGGTGCCTCCGCGCGTGGAATACTCCGCAACCGAGCGCGCCATCGCCCTGACAGATATGTTCCACGCCATGCACAAGTGGTGGGTGGAAACCGGAGAGCAGAAGTAAGCGGCGCGGATTACCCGGCTGTAGAAGAGTAATAAACTATCATACTGACAAGCGCTTAAAGCTGCCCAAACCAGCCGGTAGGAGATACCTGCCAGCAAATAAAGTTACATACTGATTGCAGCATATATGCTCTCAATAGCTATTTTTCGAGTATTAAAGATTCATACTGAAGAGCCCGTTGCGGACATCTACGTTGCTTCAGGGCAAACCCAGTCAGAGTAGAAGCTCAACTGAATGTTGATCTCGTTCAGAATGTTGCAAAGTAAGGTAATCATCGCTCGTTGGATACTTCTTGCTTTACTCAAACATCAAGCGTCAAAGATTGCTTGTAACAGTGCCCTGGAACGCTTAGCTTCGCTATTTAGGAGGCTACTTTCAGCAATTCTTATTCTATTAGTTCGTGGGGCCGGGGTTCTATGATTGATGATAAAAAAAAATTACGAGAAGATGCCATTGAGATAGGCGTATACGTCTTGATAATTGCGCTTGTGGTGTTTGCTGTCAGCTTTATATTTTTGCCGATTTTTGATCAGGCCGTAAGTTGGTTGAAGACTGGAACTATACCTGATCGCGATCTTTTCTGGTTTACTGCAAACGTAAGTTGCGCCGCCACAGGCGGTTATGCGCGTGGTTGGGAAGGCATGGATTTGTGTCGTCCAGACTCAATCTATTTTACAGATTGGGTAGGGGTAAATACTATTCTGAATTATGCTTTTGATGTTCACATCGCTATCGTAGCCGTAATTGGTGCAACATTGGTCTTGTGGGTAGCATTTGCTGTGTTTAATACACAATACGAGTAAATGTATAGATCTGCGAAAGATTGCCTACCAAGGTACTCGGATGAATCTATATGCAGACAACATCAATACTTTAGGGAACCAGACGAACGTCTGATTGGACCTTGTGTCAGCAACCACTCTCAATGGCCTGAGTTCTGTACTGCAGCGATTGGCAGCTGAGTCCGCACTTCAGTGGTAAAAGCGCACGATGCTGACAAGCAACTACAGGTCAACAGGCGTCATTCCAGTATGATAGTTTATTACCGAGTATGAATCTTTATTACTCAGTATGGCATTATATTATTCACCGACACCTGCGCCGCTCTTTGCTTTGGCCAGTTCCTGAATTTCCAGCAGCACCTTCACGGCCAGCTTGCGGCTGGTGACGCTCAGCTGCCGCTGCCATGCATCCTCATGGCGAGACCAGCGGAAGGCATGGTTCTTCAGAATGCGGCAGATATCCTCGCTTGGCTGCTCATCAAAAATAAACTGAATGCGATTGATGCGCGGTTGCTCTCTCACCACCAGCCCGGGCACACGAATGCTACTTGGTTCAATCTGTTGCTGTTGTTGCCGAGGGTTGTTCTGGGTCATTGCCTCGATCCTTTTTCAAATGCTTTGCCTCATCTCGCAAAAGCGGGTGTCAGCGGGCAGGCAGGATGGGATGCCCATATGCCCGCTGACGGCCTCTCCGCACCACCCGGCACAGGGGTGTGCTGCTGCGATCAGGTCAATCGGCGTGGGGATGCTGGAGAAGCTCAAGAACCCGGTTGGACCGGAGCTGCAGCTCATCATTGTGGCCAAGAATGGCTTGATTGATGGTCAGCAGCATGTCGTATTCCCGCGTGTGCTCCAGCCTGTTGGTCAGCACGATGTTGAGTGCCTCAACAAGGTTGTTCAGGTGACAGGAGGCAAGCTGCAGGCTTTCCAACTCCTGACAAAATGAGGAGCCTTCCTCTTTCAAAAAGTCCAGTTCCACCATGTACCTACCCCCTATACTTGTCGTTGAGCGGCTACTCCATTTTCTGGTTATGCCGCGAGTGCCTTCGGTATTTTGCAGGAGACACGCCAAACTGACGCGTGAATGCGCTGATGAAATTGTTGTAGTGGCGGTAGCCGATGTGCTGCGCGATTTTGGAGAGCGAGGCATCGCTCTGCTCAATGGTTTTGCGCGCAATCTCCAGCCGCTCATTGCGGTAGACCTCAAACACAGTGCCACCAAAAATTCGCTTGAAGCCGCTGTTCAGGCGTTTTTCGCCAAGGTTCACCTTGTACGCCAGCTCACTCAAAGACAGCGGCGTGCTGAGGCTACCCATCAGCAGCTTGTAGGCCCGTTGCACGCTCGCGACCTCGTATTCATTCAGGTTGCCACTGCTGGACACCTGATTACTGAGAAAGCTGGCCTTCAAGGCAATCAGTTGCAGCACCGCGCCTTCAATAAAAAGGCTGCGCATGGAACCCACCAGCGGGCTGCTGATGACGGAGCGCACCAGCCGCCGCATCTCAGGTGTGGGGCGAAACTCCAGCAGGCTGAACTCCTCGTCCCCCTCTTTCACAAAGGGCAAAAAAGTCGCCGGCAGATCCTTCTCCAACGCGCGCATCAGATACTCCTCCGAAATGGAGTAGGAGAGCATCTGCAGGTCTGTTCCACGGGCAATCTGAAACTTGGTTGTAGACGGTCCGTATTTGACTAGATTCGCTCTGTCGGCACTAAGTGAGAACTGCTCCACACCCGCTACAGTTGCAACCAGTGAACCTTGCAGGAGAAAGTTTCCTGATATTGTACATGCCTTGTTTCTGAAGGAAGTATAGCAAGCGCTAAAATCACGCTTTGGAAGTATTTTGGCAATTCTGACCTGAAGCTCTTGGCTATACTCTATATTACTTATTATCGCGGAAACATTTTCATTATTTACGTATATTGGGGCAGATGCATCAAAATACTTGCGAAAATGTCCGTCATTCAAATAGGACCCTTCTGATTGCATCTAAAATTCCAGTCATAACTATTCCAAAATTAAATTCATTATGCATTTATACCTAGCGCATATTTTTAGTATCAACTAAACAACCTGACTTAACCCCAATATTACCTTTGGGAATATTTTCAGCCTTTACGCATAGAAAAGTGGGGTCAAACGGCAAAAATGGGCAGCCGAACAGGTTCGCAGAAGCCTTAAAGCCCCTTGCGCCCGGCAGATGCCCATTCTCATTATCCTACTTAAAGCTCTGGCGGCTTTGATGTTTTGCGATTGCCACAACCATTTACAGCGGCACGCAAATACCAGAAATCAGGCGAGCTGAACCAGCTGGATCAGGTTTCCGCAGGTATCATCAAATACTGCAAGTTTTACTTCACCAAATGAAGTTGGGGCCTGAACAAAGGTAACGCCAAGATCTTGCAGGCGCTGGTGCTCTTTCTCCAGATCTTCCACGCTGAAAGAGGCCGCTGGAATGCCATCCGCCGCGAGCGCTTTTTTGAAGGGAGGAACCGCCGGATGGCTGCTTGGTTCCAGCAGCAGCTCGATGCTGTTTTCATCTTCTTTGCTGACAACCGTCAGCCAGCGGCTTTCGCCCAGAGGGATGTCGTGTTTTGTCTCAAAACCGAGCTTCTCCGTGTAGAACTCCAGCGCCTTTTGCTGATCATCGACAAAGACGCTTGTGACATAGATCTTCATTCATTCTCTCCAAACCTAGAGAGCCAGCCGAAACGCAACTCCGCCAATGGCTTGGTGTTCAACGAATGCAACTTCGTTGTTCCCTGCCACTCGATGGTGAGTACGCCCGCTGCCTCTAATGCTGAAAGGTGCCGCGAGAAGGCTTGCCTCGTTAAGTCGACACCGTATTCCTGTAAAACCCGAGTATGGATTTCGAAGAGCGATTGCCTGTCACGCCGGGACAATTCGTCAATTATGCGCCGCCGTGTGGGATCGCCAAGTGCTTTGAACAGTGCGTTAAGATGATCATCTGATGCAGTCATACGCCCTTATGCAACAATTACGTTGCATAGCCAAATGCAACTTTTCTGTTGCATAAAGCAGGCGCATCCAGATTCCGCTAGTTCGCTCCGGAACCCGCAGTGTAATTTTCTGGCAAAACCGCCATATTTCGCGATGTCTTAGGCTTTCAAAGCCTGCTGCATTGCGCGGTAGGATTGGGTTTGCAGGGCTTCGGGTGACAGGGAGAAAGTATCCGCCAGATCAGCAATCTCGCGCTCATACTCAGCAAGCTTGTCTGCATCATCTGTCATGATCGCCAGCTCAATAAAGCGACCAAGGCCGGGCACGTCATCGAGGGTCACGTGGAACTTGCCAAGGAAGTAGATATCGCGGTTCTTCTCAAACCGTTCGACTTCCTCAAAGCCCAGAGACACGATCATCTTGTGAGCCTGATCCGCCTCCGGCAGATCCATGGAAACGCAATTGTCCGGCCCCGGACCCTTGCTGATCCAGAGCGCACGGCCTGATGGACGCATGATACGCAGCACGTGTTGCTGATCGTTGTGAGCAAGGCGTCTGTCGGCAAGATCGTAGAAAATATCCTGCTCGGTGTTGCCAAGGGTGAAGGGCACCGCCCCGCGCGCTTCCAGCTGGCTGCGGATCACCTCAAGGTCGGCAACCGCATATTTGCGTTCCACCTCATAGGCTCCAACGAAGTGATCACCCGGATCACACAGCATGCCTTTGGTTTGCAGATCTGTTCCAGTCATCCCACACTCCCTCTGCTCAGGGGAGTATCCTTAAAAAGCAACAGGGGGAGACGCAAGACAGATAAAACACGAGAGCCACCGACACGTGGCTCCCGATGCAGATTTACAGCACAGACGTATACTGCGTGCCAACTCTGTAGCGCTTCATTTCAGCTTCCGTCATCCAATGCACATCTTCTGGCGGGGCGGCTTCCAGCGTGTACCAATAGAACTGCGGATCGATGCCGATGCTCTTGTAGTAGTTGAGGTATTTGTTGTGCTCTTCGTGTGACTTGGGCAGGTCCAGCGCGCTGAACTCATCAGAGGACCACGAATGCACGCCAATGCGCGCGCCCTTCACAACAACACGGGTTTTGCCTGCCAGGAAGAAATCCGTTCCACCAGAGGCGATGATGCCGTTGGAAGGAATTACGGTTGTCAGACCGCGCTCATGCACGATGCGGGCCGCTTCCAGATTGGCATAGTCATCATCAGACCCCGGCACATCCAGCATCACGATGCGCTTGATTTTCGGATACTTTTGCAGCGCCACCAGCAGGTCATCCGGTGTGGAGGTGCTGATCACCCCATTCATCACCAGCTCATCCCCCAGCCGATCAAACCGCGCAATCTCATAGTCATCTTCCACGGACCCACACGCCGCAACCACCAGCACAAGCAGCACTGCAGCAGGCCAACCAACAATCTTCTTCAAGAGCAGCATTCTATTCCTCTTCCTTATCGCCCTTCGTTTTTCACCCCCCACTTCTCACAGGTGCGATGAAGGCCGAGTGATCGGGCAGCGTTGGCTAAAGGCACCAGCATCAATGCGGCTCATTTGATTCAGAATGATCATTCTGATATAAGCTGATTCATGCCAAGAAAAGCCAATATCAGCACACAAGATTTAACCGACCGCGCACTGGAACATTTTTGGAAGAACGGCTTCCACGCCTCCTCCATGGATGATCTGGTGAAATCAACCGGTGCCACCCGTCACGCCATTTACGGCGCATTTGGCGGAAAAAAGCAGATGTTTCTGGCCTGCTTTCAGCGCTATCAGGATCTGGTCGTCTCCCCCGCATTCGTACAGGTGGAAGAGGACGACGCGACACTGGAGCAAGTTGCCAGTTACTTTGAAATTCAGATCACCCGCGCAGAAGAAACCGGCCTACCCGGACCCGGCTGCTTTGTTGCCAACTCCGCCACCGAAGTCGCCCCGCACGACACTGAGGTGCATGCCAAGGTGGACGCACACAACACCCGCCTGAAGCTGGGCTTCCTCAATGCGTTGAACAACGAGAAGCCAGATGTGCCTCCCGAGGAACTGGAGATGCTCGCAGGATTGCTGGTGGTGTTCACCAACGGTCTCTGGTCCACCTCTCGTCTCACCAAAGACGGCAAATTTCTACGCACAAGTGCAAACCAGTTTTTAGAGACAATCAGAACACGGATAACCGCCCCATGACCACGCTTGCCCTTTCAAACCCCAAACGGGCCTTTTGGCTTGCCGTGTTGCTCAACTTCCTCTGGATCAATGCTTCAGAAGTGTTTCGCTATTTTGCTTTTGTGATGCCGCTCATGCGCAGCGCACTGCCGCAAATCCATGATGTCGCGCCAATGAACCTGCCGGTGTTTATGGTGTGGGGCCTGTGGGACACAGTGCTTGTTTTCGCTGCAACCGGCCTCAGTTGGGTGCTGCTCGAGCGGTTCGGCCCAACCAACCGCAACGCACTTTACGCAGGCAGCGCAATCTGGGCCACGGTCTTCGTCATCCTCTGGCTCGGCCTCTGGAACATGAACCTCGCCCCAACCCAAGTCATCCTCATAGCCCTCCCCCTCGCCTGGCTGGAAATGATCATAGCCACCCTCATCGTCAGATGGGCGATGAGACGGGGGTAGTTGGCTGCTGTACATTTCCGCAGTACCCTGCCCGCCGGATTGTGGGAGAGTGTTGAGATGAAACAAATGACGGGGAGTTGTTTGTGTGGGGCGGTTCGGGTTGTGGCGTCTGGGGTGCCGGACAGGGTTGGGGTTTGCCACTGCATGGACTGTCGCAAGCACCATGGTGCAGTGTTTCATGCCTCGGCGATTTATCCGGAAGATGCTGTGAGCGTTGAAGGTGAGACCAGCAGCTATCAGGGCCGCTTCTTCTGCCCACGCTGCGGCTCATCCGTCTATTCCACCAGCGAAGGCGAGGTGGAGGTCCATCTGGGTATTTTGGACGAGCCCAACCAGCTGATCCCAACCTATGAGCTCTGGACCACCCGCCGCGAAAACTGGCTGCCGGAGTTTCCGGTCTCCAAGACCTATGAGAAGGATCGGGTTGAGGACTAAATCTGTTCCTCGCACCCTTCCCGTTCCATGAAGGCTGTCAGGCTGGTGTCTTCGTCGGCGATGAAGTGTTCGCCCGTGACGGTGAGCAGGGCGATGCGGTCGAAGCGGAAGGTGCGGAAGTCTTGGCGCAGTTCGCACCAGGCGGAGAACATCCAGCCGTCGGTCAGGTTCCAGATCACCAGTGGGCGCAGGCGGCGGGTTGAGGTGCTGCCACCTGCATTTGTGTAGGTTATCTCAACCACGTGCTGCTTGCGGATTGCCTCACGCAATACCCCAACATCAGCGGGCGCGCTGTTCTTGCCTTGCAGGCTGTAATAGGGTGCATCGGCCAGTTTGCGTTCTTCCGGCGCTGGCAGGCCTGCCTGAATTTTCGCCCGGACCTCCCGCGCTGCGCTCGCTAAGGCCGGATCGCCGGTATTTTCAACAAAGGCAAGGCCAACGGCTAGCGCATCGATCTGGTCATGGGTAAACGTGGTGTTGGGCAGATCAAACCCCGGCCTCAGCAGGTAACCAACACCGGCCTCCCCCTCAATGGGCATACCCGAGGCCTGCAAATGGGCGATATCGCGGTAGATGGTGCTGATGCTGACTTCAAGATGCTCGGCAAGCTCGTTAGCCCGGCTGACACCACGGGTGCGCATCTCGTTCACCAACCGGAAAAGTCTCTCAGCCCGCCGCATAACTCTCACTCACACCCAAATTCCTGCGCAGGCTACTCTGCCTCCATCGCGTAGAGCATAGCACAGCTTAAGCGCCTCGAAACTATGGACTTTCGAGGCGCAGCTGATGGTGTTGATCAATCCGCAGCGGTGGCTTCAATCTCAAACATCAGCGGGGGAATGGCGAGCCGCGTAACGCCAAGCAATGTCACAGGAGGCGCTGCCTGCACCGGACCAAAGCGGGCACCGAGCAGATCAAAATGCTTCATGGCCTCATCCACGTCGGTGGCGTAAATCCGCAGCTGGGTTATGTTGGCGAGGCCCATCTCCACAGCGCTGAGAACAGTCTCCAGATTATCCAGAGCAAGCGCAATCTGGCTGCGCATATCACCGGGATGCTGTGGGTTTCCCTCACCATCCACGGAGGTCTGGCCTGCGCAGACCACCTGCCGTTTGGTGCCCTCAATCACTTCCGCCTGATTGTACCCCAGCTTCAGCGACCACGCCCATGGATTCACAGCAGTTCTCTTCATAGGATTTTGCTCCCTCATCATGTTGTCAGAGAGCCCCTTAAAACCACAGGCCTCCTCTCACCGTTGTGAGAGGAGAGTTGGATGCTTCACAGTGAACTAAGGCGTATCTTTTCCAGCACGACGCCAATTATTGACGGCAATCTCAATATCTTCGCGAGTACGGCAGTGCCAAATCCGTTGAGTTTTCACTTTTTCCAGATGATCCAGTATCTTGCTTTGAAAGGTGGAACTGTTCCGAAGGCTGCGGAACGCGAACCGATACTGCTGAGCGGGCCAGTCAAAGTTCCCGGCTGGAAGTTCTGCCCGTGTCTTACCAAGGTTATGCCAAGGCCGAACCAACAAGCGCCAAGCCCGCAAAACCAAAGGTGGGTCGAGCCAGATAATGGCATCAGCTTTAGGAAGAGCCTGATCAAGCAGACTTGGGCCGCCCTCAAGTATCCAAGCCTCCTTTGCAATAACCTGCTCCAGATCCTGCTCAATGTCAGCCCTTGGCCGCTGTTGCCAATTACTGGTGAGCTTGATCTTGTCAAAAGAAATCAGCGGAATCTCCGGCCTCGCCGCACTTAGGCGAGCAGCCACAAAGCTTTTGCCAGCGCCATTGGCACCAGTAACGATCAACTTCTGCATCTGACACCACTCGAAGGCAAACAAGCAAGAGCCTAAGCGAGCCCTCCCAAGCGAGCAACGCCACTCATGTAAAACAAGAGACCGAGGTCAGATCACTTTCTTCAAAAGTAGCTTTACAATAATAATCAAGTTACTAAGAAGAAATACAAAATAAAACTATATACTCATTTTGATATTTAACTACACTAAAACTACACAACTGAGTATCTAAATTACCTCCAGATAATATATCGCATATTTAGTGATATGAACTCTGGAGCCCCATATGCCCAAACGTAAGATAACTCCGGCAGAGCAGACATGGGCTCAGAAAGTTTATAGCAGTCTCCAACTTAATTTCCCCGAGGAGCAGACTGATGGCACTGAGCAGGCATCAGAAGGCCTGCTTGACTTTGAGATAAAAGAGGCACTTCAAAGCAAATCTACCGTGACAGCACTTAAGGATGAACTTAATGCCGTTTTCACCCAAGATGTAGCAGGAAAGGTTACTGATCATTTTTTAGCGAAAAGGAGCACTATTCGAACACTGAAATTACTTGAAAAGGCCCTTAAGTCTCCAACTGAGATCTCCGGAAAAACCGTAAAAAAGCAAATGATCTTTTCGACGATGCCAAGGACTTTGGAGCCAGACTAACCATGGAGGTTTTCTTCGAAGGCAAGCCAGTACCAGAAGATCCTATAGAGGCTTCCAGGCAAATCACATCCAAAGTTATGAAATTGGCAGAAGATGCAGATGACGACGGCATTTCAAGTATTACCCGTTCACTCAATGTTCTGAGTAACGCCGACAATCCCGTCCTGAAGGAAGCAGTCGCTCTTTCACTAAAAGACGTTCATACCAACTTCGTGTATCCCAAAGATCAGAGAAGAAAAAACGCAGCACAAGGGGGCGAAGTTCCCCGCACACCTGGCGAAATCACCACGAACTTTCTCTCTCTGCTAAAAAAAGAAATGCAAAATCCGGATCTAGACCAAACAGCATCTATCGCATTGGGCAAAGTTGATGAAGTTGTAAGAAAACAGATTCTTGGCCATCAGCTGTCAGTGCCGGAAACACGGGATTTATTATACAAGTCAGCAAAAGAGCTAAAAGACAACGGCCTTGAGGAACTTGCAGCACGGGCGATAGAATTTTCCGTACAGATGGGAAAATCAGACGAGCAACCCCTGACAAGACTACACGATGCCGTTTACTCAAGGGTACTTGACAGCAACCTGGTTGCAGACCTTGTTCACAATCCCCCGCAGTCAGTTTTAGATGCCGGACACACAGCAAAGCTTGGCACACTCCAAACAGTTTCAGAACAGACACCCCGTGTCCAGCAAGATCTTGCCAAAAATCTTCAGTCGGCTCTGAAGCGCGATAAGAGGTTTTGGATAACTGAATGCCCGCAACTACAAAAACTGGCAGACTGCCCAGCAGAGGACGCATTTAAAAATTTACAAGATTTTCTGAGCGCTCCAACGACCAATGGTTACGAAGCCATCGCTGTCCCAATGTTAACGGTTAAGCTCTGTGTGAACCTTAATAGTATCCTCACCAATCAATGGCCTGAAGACCGCCCTCCAGTAAAAGAGGGAGAACAAGATCTGGTCAGCTTTATACATAAAGCGAACAAAGCTTATCAGTTGTTACAACGAGAA
Organism: Pseudovibrio sp. FO-BEG1; assembly: GCF_000236645.1. Taxonomy (NCBI): domain Bacteria; kingdom Pseudomonadati; phylum Pseudomonadota; class Alphaproteobacteria; order Hyphomicrobiales; family Stappiaceae; genus Pseudovibrio; species Pseudovibrio sp. FO-BEG1. The sequence continues at coordinate 2,196,950 of NC_016642.1, read as the reverse complement.
TCTAATCGCAGAACAGCGCCAGGACATCTTTTCGGCACCAGTGAAGTATCAGATAAATTGCAGGCTGGAATTACACTCGATTACCAGCCTGGCGCTGTCACCTTTGAAGACGACCAAACTAAAGTCCCAAGCACGCATCCATCCCGACGCAATATCCCGGTGCTGGAAAAACCGTCGCAATCGCAGCTTAAAGCACTAAAACACGGAATACCGGTTGCCAGCGGTGTCTCGGGTTCAACAAACCTGAATCTGTTTTTCTTAAAGCACCTCATGGAGAACAGCGATAATGAGAATACAGTGCCAGACCCGAAAGATTACATGCTCCTCACCACCATGTTCCTGACCTATGACGGCGGACATGCAATTCATGAGGCACTATGGACCGGACAGTACCTGGATGGAGAGTTAGAGCTTAATCTTGGCTTAGAAAAGACCACTCCAGAGGGCGATCCATCTAATCCAACTGACTACGTGTCAGACCTCAATGATTTTATTGGCCTTTATGACGGAACAGAAACGGGCCAGGCTCTGGGGAGAGCAAAAGACCATGCACTCGACGCGACGGTAAATTATTTTGATGAACATAGCTACGCGGCAGAAAACGCCAAAGATAAAGCCTAGAGCACGTTCCATATGATGGGATTCAATGAAATGATAAGAATTCGCTCCGATAGTTATGTCAGAGTATGTAGCTTGAGTGCTAATGAACGCGACACGCTCTAGATCCCAAGGCTATGAGGAGCATCATGAGCAACATCGAAACACTCATAACCAATCTTGGCAAAAAAATTGGATTACCACATCTGAAATTAGATAAGGACGGAACTTGTTCACTTGATATTGAAGAGGAGTTCATCCTTACGATTGCCGCTAATAAACAAGATGAAATGATCTTGTTTGCTCATTTGCCTGATATTGAAACAGATAAGCGCCTGACTGGGTATCAACTCCTGCTTCAGGCCAATTTACTCGGCAAAGGCACCGGCAATGCAGCACTTGCAATGACTGAAGGCGATAACCAACCCGCTCTAAACTCAAGATTTTCAGCCTCAGAACTCGATTTCCAAATGTTTGAGGAAAGACTGGATGAGTTCATAAAACTCGTAAAACTTTGGAGCCTGACTATCAACTCCCTTAATACCTCTCAGCCTTAAAGTGAGGTGGTTCCGTTTGTTTGGACAGGTGAGCGCGTTTTATAAGTGGATCCGCTCCCCGATTACGCAGCAGCTTAAGTTATGCGCTGCGGGTGGTTGTAGTAAGGGCTTTGTCAATTTGTTGAAATTGGCGAGTTGAGTTAAGTGAAAACCACGTTTGATCTTGATGCTTTACCGCGCCTGAAAGACTACCGTTTTCCACGCAGTATCGTCGGCTACACCGTTTGGGCCTGTCATCGATTTGCGTTGAGCCTGCGCGATGTGGAAGCTTTGCGGTCAGGGCTAGCCGCAGCACGCCTCATCCAGCTGGATTGGTGGGCAAGGGACGGTGCCGTAAGAGCAGTATACGCAGCAGTCGCCGGGCAGAGGTTTCAGCAGGGTGCCGCAGCCTTTGCACTCATAAAACCATTGGCAGGCATCGGTGGGCATCACTTCGGTTTCGCGGTGGCCGCAATCCGGGCAAGTCACTGTGCTTTCAAGCATAACTGTTTTGGTCATGGCATCACATCAGGCTGATCAGGTGGTCGTTAATGACGGTTTCATTAAGCACGATAGCCCATGCCAGAGCCGTCACGATGGTGCTCAGCAGTAAATGTGTTTTCAGGCGGGCCACAGAGCCCCGGTGCACAGCAACACCCCACGCCAGCATCAACAACACGGAAGACGCCACCAGCACGAAGTAACTTGCAGCCGCAATCTTGCCGAACACCGCCAACCAGCTGCCGCCAAGCCCGGCCAGCATCAGCGCAATAGGCAGCACACAGCAAGTGGCAACACCCAGCGAGGTGAACGAGCCCGCATAGCTCATTTTGAGAAAGGTCTTCATTAGCAGATCCGTTTGTTCAGTTGAGAAGGTTCTGCCGCAGGCTTATAGATGCTGTAGTGGCTACAGGATCAAGGCGGGAGAGTTCACATGTTCGCGATTGGAGAAGCCTCAAAACGCAGCGGCGTTGCCATTGAAACGATCCGCTACTACGAGCGCGAAGGCATCGTTGCCAAACCAGCCCGCGGGGATAATGGGCGCCGCGCCTACTCCGAAAAGGAAATCGGTCACCTGCGCTTTATCAAACGCTGCCGGGATCTGGGCTTCACCATCAAAGACGCACAGGCGCTGCTCAGCCTCGGCGAGCAGCAGGACGAAAACTGTAAAATCGCTCATGATATGAGCAAAGCACATCTGGAATCTGTGCGTGAAAAAATCGAAAGCCTTCGCCAACTGGAAAAGGCGCTGGAGGAGCTGATGGGAAATTGCGAAAGCGGCAATGTGCAGTGTCCGCTGCTGGAAAATCTACACGCGGACTGACGCGACGGGCTGGCGAGGCTCGCCAAAACACAGCAACGCAGAAAAACGCAAAAGCGCGCAAACCAACGCACATTTCAACGCAAACGAGATATCCCCGTTGGGAGCGGGCGCTAAGCCGTTTCCAGCACTGCCGGGTCAGCCACCACAGCACGCAGCACCAGATCAGACACGCTGCGGGCAATTTCCTCAACGTCCTTGTCGGTTTGCTCGGGACGCGGGGAGTACCAGAAGCATGGGCCGTTCATCAAAATAATGATGGAATGCAAGGTGATGGAGACGGACTGATTGGCGAACACGCCAGCTTCTATGCCCTCTGTCAGCACCGCACGATACAAGTTCTCATAGGAGCGGCGCATTTCAATGATCTGCTCAATCATCTCCTTCTCATGCGGTTTCGCCGACCCACGGAAGAACATGCGCGTGTCTTCGCTGACAACACGGTGATAACTCAGGAATTTGAGAATGCGCAGCACATGGGCAAACGACATGGCGCGCAGCTTCTCCAGTGGGGGAATATCCTGCGCGGCGATTGGGCTAACCCGTTCCATCAGCAGGGAAACTGAGCGCAGGCGCACCGCATAAAGCAGTTCGCCCTTGGAGCGGAAATGGTGGTAGACACGGCCTTTCGTGGACCCCAGAAGACCGGCGATATCATCAATGGAAGCCACATCCGGCCCCATCTTCATGAAGCACTCGGCAGCAGCATCCAATATCTCCTGCTGAGACCGGCTCAAATCTTCAATCATTCCCGAATTCCCTCAAGCCCCGCGCAATCTTTCCTTTAGATACACAGGTTTACAGCATACGCCCAAAGCAAAACCGTAGCACACCTAACAAAATTGTGTACCAGAAAACCCTTTACCAAAAGCACCGGTAACTTGTATAAGTTCAACCTATGATAGATGGAATTGGCTCTTCATTTGCTGGACTTGCACGCCCCGCGTCTTACAACGCGGCCCAGCCTGCACGCGTAAACCAGCAGGAAACAACGCCTTTTTCCATTGAGCATGCGGTTCCGAAGGATTCGGTCACGATCACCAGCGACCTATCCGCCAACCCGGTTGCAGCCTCATCCTCCTCTGAAAAGTCCAAGAACGAAAACGGACAGCTTTCCGAAGGAGAACAGGAGCAGGTTCAAGAGCTTAAGACCCGCGACGCGGAAGTTCGCGCTCACGAGCAAGCCCACGCAGCAGCCGGCGGTGCATTCGCTGGCGCGCCAAGCTACACCGAAACCCGCGGCCCCGACGGCCACAGCTATGCCATTGGCGGCGAAGTCTCAATTGACTCCGCACCTATCTCCGGAGACCCGGAAGCCAGCATCGCAAAGCTGACCACCGTCATCGCAGCAGCCCTCGCACCCGCACAGCCATCCGGTCAGGATCAGGCCGTTGCAGCTCAGGCTCAAACCAACCTGGCACAAGCCTACACCGAGCTTCGTGAGAAGAACCTTGGCGGTGGCGAAGAGCAGAAAGCCAGCGAAGTCAGTGGCTTACAGTCTCTGCTGCAGGTTCAGGAATACCCTGAAACCGCCTCCGACCCATCCGCCCTGCTCCTCAACGCAACACAAGCTTACCAAGCTGCGGCGGTTTAGCGCTATCTGAGCAGTACTCAGTTTATTCCCGTAGTCTTTACACCTCTTGCGCGCAATAACTCCATGAAAACATGATATTTTCTTGGGCGCTTACCTATGCCTGCCAAGCAAAAGTGCATCACTGCCCACTAAAATTTTTTCATAGAGTCACAAGAGAGATAAGTAAAAGTCATTGACACGTATTTTGTACTAGCCTAAGGCGGAAATGCACTTAGCGTCACTAGAGTTTGCTGTGAAACTGACAAAAGCCAAAGCGACTGTATTAGCTGCACTGTTTGTGTTGATGCAGCTTGTTGCACCTCCCGGAATGATGGTTTCCGGAGGAGAGGACGGCTTTGAGATTGTCATCTGCACTGCGCAAGGTATGCAAACCGTACTCCTTGACGAGCATGGCAACGAAATCCAGCAAACTGAAGAGCAGGAAGCCTACGACAATTGCGCGTTCGGCAATGTTGTTGCCAAGGCACTCAGCGCTTCCTCTCACACAGAGTTCGACGCTTCTCCCCTTCCTATTGATGTGGTTACGCTTCCGACAAGTATTGCACTTACGGATACGACCGTGCGCATCGCTGCGCCCAGAGCACCTCCCGTCCAAGCATAATTTGGTTTGTCCCGGCCTTTCTTAGTTTGGCTAATATGCTGACATAAAAGGGCTATTTTCTCAAAGGACATTCTGGCTCCGTCATGCAAACCCATGGCAACCAAAGGCTTTCTGCAGGCTGCTTGCAGAAAAGCCAGTGCCACAATTGCATGCATCGGACCGGCAGGACGATGCTCCTGCCACTCGCTTATCCCCTCAATCTCAGCAGTGGCTGAGGTTGGCTCTGATGGCTCATCAAGCGCAAGGTGCACTCACTTGGCTTTGAAACCAACAACCGTATTGGTCTGCTGGCTCGCAACATGGTTTGTGATCCTGCAGCTTATCGCGCCGCCCGGCATGATGCCGCGCGCCGGTACGGATGGTTTTGAAATCACGATCTGCACATCGCAAGGTCTTCAGCAGATTTTCATCGAGACCTCTGATGAAGACGAAAAGCAAAAAGATAATCAGAACAATATGTTCTGTATGTTTTCATTTGCTTCGCTGAAGTCGCCTGATACTGCTTCTCAGAGCATCTTCGTCCTTGAACCTGCAAAGCCGAAGCGTGTCTTCGCCCCCAACGAGGTGGGGCATTATACAATTCCACGGCGAAGCCATGCTCCGCGAGCGCCTCCGGTCTTTCTCTGATTTTCGCAAGATTACAGACAAAGATTGGAATTGAAATGAACAAGTTCAAACAACTACTTAGCATCAGCGGTATTCTGGCAGCGTCGCTTCCTGCTCTGGTTTCTGGCGTCTCCACAGTGCACGCGGAAGACATCCAGCAGCTGCGCATTGCAGTGAAAAAAGACCGCTACAGCGTGGACCCGAAGAAGTTCAACTTCACCACCCGCCGTCCAGCCGGGCAGATCGTGGAAACTGCTGTAAAGCCAGACGAAAACTTCATTCCGCAGGGCGTTCTGTTTGAAACCTGGGACTACAAAGACGGCGTCTACAGCATCAAACTGCGCGAAGGCATCACGTTCCATGACGGACAAACCTTTGATGCAAAAGCCGCAATCGACGCGTTGAAGCTGTACGATCAGGGCCGCTCTGACTTCCTGCAGATCGATCAGGAGAGCTTTGACCAGACCGGGCCTTATACCTTCACCTTCAAGTCCGAGATCAACTCTTCTCTCGTCATCGAAAACATGACCCACCGTGGAGCCTCCTTGTTCTCCATCCATGGTGACCGCGCAGATAATCCAATCGGAACGGGCCCGTACCTGCTGGACAACTATCAACCAAAGCAATCCATCAGCATGAAGCGCAATGATGCTTACTGGGGTGAGAAGCCAAAGGTTGAGAACATCACCTATCACTTCATTGCTGATGATCAGGTTCGTTTGCTGGCATTGCAGAACAAGGAAGTCGACATCGTAGCCGAGGTGACACCTCAGATGCTGCTGAGCCTGCCAAAGGACGGTTCTGTTGTCGTGCACGAATCCCGTCCGATCCGTTACGTGGCTCTGCTGACAAACCTACACGGCAAGGCGCCTTACGACACGCTGAAAGACAAACGCGTCCGAGAAGCGCTGGCTTACGCCATCAACCGCGAGCAGCTCGCTCAGGTGCTGTTCAACGGCAAAGGTGTTGTTGCAAAAGGCATTTTGCCAAACTGGATGTTTGGTCTTGGCGATGATCACGTCGACGGCTTTGACTACAACATCCAGAAAGCAGAGGCTTTGCTGGATGAAGCTGGCTGGAACAAAGGCAGTGATGGCATGCGCAACAAAGACGGCAAAGCACTGAAGCTGCGCCTTGTTGCGGCGTATCCAAACGTTTCCAGCGTTCGCCCTATGCCAGAGCTTCTAGAGCAGATGTTCCGCACTATCGGCATCGATATTGAGCTGGTTCAGGTAGATGATTCAGGCGTTTACGACGATACCTATCTGGCAACCGGTGAAGCGGATCTGTACATGGAGTTTGCCTCCAACAACAACGCAGACCCAACCTACCTGCTGTACAACCTGTTCCACTCCAAAACCCCGTGGGGCTACCAGTATACCGCACCGGGTGGCAAGCTGGACACCATTCTGGACAATGCCCGTCAAGCGCAGAGCCGCGAAGAAGTCATTGAACTTGTTCGAGAAGCGCACCGCGAAATCGTGCAGACCAAACTGGCTGCTATTCCAATCCTGATGGTGCCGAACTTCAACCTGTCCCGTCCGGGCCTGAAGGTTCCTATGTTCGAGCACGCTGACTGGATCGACTACGGTCAGGTTACTCAGACCAAATAAGAGATGCGCAGCACAGGCCATCGCAATGCGGTGCTCTGTGCTGCCTTTTCACGAAAGATAAGCAAATGAAGCAGTTTGTTTTCAAGCGCACGCTTTCGGGAATACCAACTCTGCTTGGCATGACCCTGATTGGTTTTCTGATCATCGGACTCACCCCCGGCGATCCGATCGAGATGGAACTACGCCGTCTGGGCGTGGCGTTTTCTGCTGAGCAAGTGGATGCCCTGCGCGCAGAGTACGGGCTCGATAAGCCACTGATCCAACGTTATTTTATCTGGCTGATGGATCTCTTCCGTTTGGATCTGGGCACATCCATCGCGTCGGGCCGACCCGTACTGGAGCTGTTTAAAGAGCACTTGCCCATTACAGCAACACTGTCCGTTCTGGCCTTCGTCAGCTCACTGACTCTGTCGCTGGTGCTTGGCACCGTCACGGCTGTTTCGCAGCGCACATCGCTCTCCACCAGCCTTTACGTGCTGACCATGTTTCTGGTCTCCGTGCCATCCTTCTGGCTGGCGCTGTTTCTGCTTGCAGTGTTTGCGTTGGGTCTTGGGTGGTTCAAGCTACTTCAGTTCGGCAATGCGCAGGACCTGATCTTACCCGTTATTACGCTGGCGCTTGGCAATGCCGCTGTGATGAGCCGATTGGTGAGAGAGCGGATCATTGCAGTGATGAGCGAGGATTACATTCGTCTTGCCATCACTAAGGGTCTGTCCCGCCGCGCAATTTTGGGTCGCCATGTGCTGAAATCCATTCTGCCGCCCCTCGTCACCAACTGGGCCATCTCGTTCGGCTCGCTGCTTGGCGGCTCGGTAATTATCGAAAATATCTTCAACTTGCCGGGGCTTGGTCAACTAGCTCTGCAGGCCATCGCAGAGCGGGACTTCGCAATTTTGCAGGCGTATCTGCTGTTTATGGGACTGGTGTTCTTTCTGGCGAACTTCCTAGCAGACCTAACAAATCACTGGCTCATGCCTCAACTCAAGGAGGATGACCATGGCTTACGTTGAGAGTGCTAGATCCCTCCCTCTTTCGCGGGTTACAGACCTCTTCAGAGGCAAAACCACGTTTCTACTGGGCGGTCTCTTCCTATGCGTCTTCATCACTCTCGCTCTGGGTGGAGAAGCTTTTGCCCCACACCCACCCAACCAGATTGACCTGCTTCACCGCCTCAGCGCACCTAACTTGACCTATCCGCTTGGAACAGACCATCTGGGCCGCTGTATCCTCTCCCGCCTGATGGCTGGCACGGCACTTTCTCTAGGCACAGCGCTCACAACAGCCGGGCTTATCCTCGCTATCGCGCTGCCTGTCGGCCTGCTCTCCGCCCTCTGCAAAGGCTGGGTTGATGCGGTTTTGATGCGGATTGCGGATATTTTCCTTGCGTTTCCCATGCTGGTGTTTGCCCTCGCAATCATCGGCTATCTGGGTGCATCTCTGACCTCCGCCGTCATCGGCGTTGCTCTGGCTTGGTGGCCAAGTCTGGCGCGTTTAGTGCGAACCCTCACGCTGGACGCTGCTTCCAAAGAATACGTGCTTGCCTCCCGTCAATGCGGGCAGAAGCCTTTGAGTATCATAGCAAAACACATCCTCCCGCAAATCTTGCCACCTTTGCTCGTGGTCCTCTCGCTGGAGATGGCAGGCCTCCTATTGGTGCTCTCCTCCCTCAGCTTCCTCGGTTTCGGCGCACAGCCACCAGCTGCGGAATGGGGAGCGATGCTCAACGAGGCACGGCCTTTCTTTGCTGAGCGTCCAAGCGTGGTGCTGGCACCCGGCATTGTCATCATCCTCGCCGTTCTCAGCTTCAATCTGGTGGGTGAAGGCATCCGTTTTCAGCTGGACAAGAGGAAACCCTACAGATGGTAGAAACACCCCTTCTTCAGGTCCAAGACCTCAGTATTGCCAATGCTGCCCAGAACAACGAGCCACTGGTTGAAGGCGTGAGCTTTGAGCTTACTGAAAGCCAACGCTTAGGTCTTATAGGCAAATCTGGCTGTGGTAAGTCTCTGACTTGCCACGCAATTACCGGAGCATTGCGAGCTCCTCTTGAAGCAACGAGAGGCTCGATCTGCTTTCAGGGCAAAGACCTGTTGCAGATGCAGCAGGCTGAGAAACAGCGGATCAGAGGCACGGGCATCTTCTGCATCTTCCAAAGCCCCGGCAACGCCTTGCACCCCAGCCTGACCGTTGAGAGACAACTATTGGAAACCGCAGGTAACGTCTCGCTGCTCGGGCAAGACGCCCACAATGCAATCTGTCAGGCATTGGAAGCAGTCTCTCTCCCCAAGCATTGCCTGAAGCAATACCCCAATGCCCTCAGCGGTGGCATGAAGCAGCGGATGATGATGGCTATGGCCTTGATTTTAAAGCCAACCATCCTGATAGCCGATGAACCAACTACCGGCCTTGATGTTATCACCGAGCATGAGACCTTGCAGGCCCTCGATGTTGTCCAACAGGAAACCGGTTCCGCTCTGCTCTTCGTCAGCCACGACCTGCGCATTGTTCGCCAAACCTGTACCTCCGTGCTGGTGATGGATGCCGGCAGGATCGTCGACGCGTGCGATCTAAACCAACCCGTCGCGCCGGACTGCCACCGCGCCACTGCCGAAATCACAAGAGCTATGGAAAGGCTTCAACTATGACCATGGAAGCGAGACATCTCTCCATTGCATATGGCGACAATCAGGTGCTCTCCGAAGTCAGCCTGACCCTGCATCCCTCGCGCGCCACGGGCTTGGTCGGGCGCTCGGGCTGCGGAAAATCTACGCTGGCCAAGGCCATGACAGGGATCATCCTCGCACCGCAAGATGCCCTGTTTCACAACAACCAGATCTTCTTTCCCGACCTCAGCAAAACTGGAAATATCATCCACTACATGTGGCAGGACCCGCTGGCCGCACTCAGCCCATTCCTGAGCGCGCTGGACCTAATTTGTGAGCCACTGAAAGCCATCCATAAGCTGCCTAAAGCTGCGCGGCAAAGGCAGGCCCGTGAGCTGCTCCACATGGTTGGTCTGGAAGATACCTGCGCCGCCAAACGCCCCCACCAGCTTTCTGGCGGACAATGCCAACGCATTGCACTGGCACGCGCTTTGGCCGTGAAGCCCAAGTTTCTGGTGTTGGATGAACCGCTTTCCGCACTGGATCTGGTCACTCAGGAGCAGATCACATCCCTTCTGCGCAAGGTGCGCGCAGAAATGAACATGGGCATCCTCATCATCTCCCACGACCTGCAAACCCTGGCAAAGTTGGCAGACGATATCGCGGTCATGGATGGCGGCAGGATCGTGGAACACAAGGCGACGGAGGAGTTCTTCGCTGCTCCTGAGCATCCGCTTTCTCGCCGGTTTGTCGAGATCTCAAGATATTCCGCCCCAGCAGCTTAGGCATTGAAATTTTTCAATAAACTGTGCTGCCCTGCGACAAAACACTCCGCTAGTCTCTGGCGAAACCTATTTCGCCAGTTTGTATTTTGGATTGAGCATGCCCCTTCTGGAACAGAGTGACATTGAACAGATCAGCCGAGACGCCCAGCTTGGCAAACTCAGAAGGAACAAGGTGCTCTACAACGCTCTCCCACAACGACAGCAGGAGAGCATTCTGCTCGGATCTGGGCTCGTCGGTGTGATGCTGTTCCAGACAAACGACAGGACGCTGCAGCTGGCTTTGGGACGAGCGGATGTCTACAACGTGAACCCCGAAGTGACGGCCCACCGCAAACCACTCGGGTACTGTAAACTCACCTTCTCCAGCATAATCAAAGGCGTAGAGTTACGGCTTGATCTTGCCTCTGGCATCCTCTCAGGCACGTTGGAGCTGGAAGAGGAGGACATCACCCTCACTTGCTTCTGCCACGCTTTAAGCGACAGCATCATCCTTGATGTGAAGCAGGTCGTGACTAGTTCCACACTCACCTATCATCCAATCGAAAACCCGCAGTCCTCCCGCACCCGAAACTCACACCCGCACGACAACGGACCGTTTGAGCCAGCAGACGTTCGGTCCTACGCAGATGATATTGGCGCGTACACAAGCACGACCTATCGTGAGCGTGGTATGAAGGCTGGAGAGGTGATCGTTTCAACTTCCACTCAGCGGCATCACCAAAGCCTCCGGCATTTCTGCTGTATAGAGTACGATCGCTACAACAACGAGCAACTTGCGGAAGCTGCCCGCGCCAACCTTCAGGCAGCACTAAACGAACCCTTTGAAACACAAAGGCAATCCCATGAGGACGAGTGGTCGGAGTACGCCAGCAGAACGCTGATTTCACTGCCGGACGAGGAGCTTGAGTCCTATGTTGATTTCCAGTTCTACAAGCTCCGCTGCCTCACCCGCCCGAATGGTGCGCTGATTGATCTGCAAGGCGTTTGGTTTGATCCGACAACCCCGTGGCCCGGCGTCTGGCACAATCTCAACTCCCAGCTTACCTACTGGATCTGCGCGTATGGCAATCGCTCTGATCTGATGAAACCACTCATTCGCCAGTTAGAGGAACATGAGCATCAACTGGCAAAAATGGGTGGAAAGACAGGGGGTTATAATCTTTACACCGTCACCAATGCGGACTTCTGCCAACCAGGACCAAAACCAACGCCAATCGCACCCTTCACCGAAGGTGCTGGCATTGCGGATGGTACGGCCTACCACACACAAAACGTGCAGGATGCCACGCTTGGGAACTTCCTCTGGCTCGTCCATAACCTGTGGCTCTCAGCCTCATATGAAGACGATCAGGATACGCTTCACACAGTCGTTAAACACTTCTTGAAAAAGGGAATTCAGTTCTACCGGCATCATTTCATCTATTCACCCGATGGTTCAATCCATCTGCCAGAAACGTTCTCGCCAGAATACAAATCTGCCCGCAATTGCAACTATGACCTTGCCGTGCTGAAGTGGGCAATCTCCACCTATCTGGCCCTTGAGCCTGACACAGAAGAAAGGCTGGAATACGCTGAGATTCTAGGGCGATTGGTGGACTATCCCTACTCAGAGGAGACTGGGTATCTGATTGGTCAGGATGTTAGCCTAACTGACGCGCACCGGCATTACAGCCACTTGCTGATGGCCTATCCGTTTTACCTGCGCAATGCGGATCAAGAGGGCGAGAAGGAACGTATTCGCAAGTCTGTCGATCACTGGCAGAGCTTCTCAAAGTCACCTCATGAACCGCACGAGAAGTTGGTTGGCTACTCCTTTACCGGTGCAGCTTCACTCTACGCCGCCATTGGCGAAGGCGACCTTGCCCATGAGTATTTGCGGGCGTTTCTGGATACGGGTGCAGGCGGACGCATGCATCTGACCAACACACAATATTATGAACACGCCGGAGTTGACGCGACCACGGTGGAAGTTCCTCTCACAGGAGCAACGGCGGCCATAGACATGCTACTACAAAGCTGGGGCGGTAAGATCCGCGTGTTCCCGGCAATCCCACAAGGTTGGAAAGATGCCTCATTCTTCAATCTGCCAGCCCACGGCGGGTATCTGGTCAGCGCTGTGCTGCGTGACGGTGTGCTTGCCTTCCTTTCTGTAAAAGCAAAAAAAACGTGCGAGTTTACTTTGCAGTCTAAGTTTCTTCCCGAAGAATTGCGTAACACCAGCATTCATTTGGCGGCAGGTAAAACTTACGCTTGGGCAACACAAAAATTTGATCTTGCTTCTTTCCTTAAAGAAGAACAGTCCAAAATCAGGCTCTCCAAGCAAGGAATCGTAATTCCACCTAAAAAATAGGATATTTATTAAAATATTTTCATAGTAATATTTTGATATACCACTGAGGAACTACTTATTCTCATCCCGTAAACATTGCAATGCGTCGAGATTCCCGATCTCACGCAATAAATATTTCATGGCTGGATCATTGAGGAGTGAGCCGCCGTGAGATGGGGGGAGAATTTGATGAAGAGCGTTACACTCACGTCGATTGCTGCTTTGACGCTGCCGTTTTTGGCCGCCAATAGCTGGGCCTATAATGAGGCGCCAATGCTCAAGCAGCTGGTCGAAGCCGGCCAATTGCCACCGGTTGAAGAGCGCCTGCCGAAAAATCCACGCGTCATCCCGGTCTACGACAGCATCGGCACCTATGGCGGTGTCCTAAAGCGTGCCTTCAAAGGCCCAAGCGACCGCTGGGGACCAACCAAGCTCATGGAAGAGCGTGTGGTGGAAACCTACATGGACGGCGAGAAGAACCTGTCTCTGGTTCCGGGCTGGATCGGCGAATACTCCGTGAGTGAAGACGCCCGCGAGTTCACCTTCAAAATCCGCGAAGGCCTGCGCTGGTCTGATGGCGCTCCTGTCACCACTCGTGACGTGCGCTTCTGGTATGAGGACGTGTTCCTCAACGAAGACCTGATGCCATCCATCAAGGCGCTGTACACCTCCAACGGTGTGCCAATGAAGTTATCTTTCGCCGACGATTACACATTCACCGTTTCCTTTGAGAAGCCATACCCGCTGTTCCTGACCGTTCTGGCTAAGGAGAGCACCGGTCGTCCGGGTCTTGATCGTCCGGGCTTCATCGAGCCGTTCCACTACCTCAAAGACTATCACCCAACTTACGCTGATCCAGCCAAGCTGGACGCGGCCATTTCCAAGCATGGCGCTAAGAAATGGACTGATCTTTGGGATTCCAAAGGCCAGATTCAGGCATGGTGGTTCAACCCGGATATGCCGGTCCTGACCGCATGGCGCGTGAAAACACCGCCACCATCTGACACTGTGGTGATGGAGCGCAACCCTTACTATTACGGTGTCGATGCAGAAGGAAATCAGCTTCCTTACATTGACCAGATCGAGCACCGCCTGTTCCAGGACCCGGAAGCCATCAACTTCATGGCCATTCAGGGCGAAATCGACCTTCAGAACCGCCACATCAACGTGGCCGACTTCACGCTCCTCAAAGAGAACGAAGCCAAGGGCGACTACACCATTGAGAAATGGACCAAAGCACTGACTTGGACCATTATGCCGAACCTGAACTCAGCTGATGCAACCAAACAGGCTTTGTTTGAGGACATTCGCTTCCGCGAAGCGCTTAACGTCTCCGTGGATCGCGAAACCATCAACGAGCTGGCGTTCTCCGGCCTTGGTGAAGCCCGTCAGGCCTCTCCGATCTCTGGTTCTCCATTCTACGATGAAGCCGCTGAAAGCCGCTGGACAGAGTATGATCCAGAGCGGGCTGCTGTTTTGCTCGACGAGATCGGCCTGACAGAACGCGATTCCGATGGATTCCGTCTGATGCCGGATGGCCGCCGCCTCAGCTTCGTGCTGGAAACCCGCTGGGACATTCAGGGCGAGCTACTGGAAGTGGTGCGAACTTACTGGCAGGACATGGGCATCGAGGTTCTGGTCCGCATTATCGACCGGACTTTGTTCCAGCAGCATGTTGAAACCGCAGACTTCGACATGATCCTTGACACGTTCGATCGCTCTTCCGTCATCACCGCTGATCCGGTTCGTTTCCTGGGCCGCGGCGGCTTTGCGCAGAACTACTTCAACTGGTGGTACTCCAACGGCAAGTCCGGTGAAGAGCCACCGAAGGATCACGCAATCCGCGATGTTTGGGCGGCTTGGGATTCAGCACAGACTGCAACAAGTCTGGAAGAAGCAAATGCCTATGCAAAACAGATGGTTGACGTTCACACTAAGAACGTTTGGCACATTGGACTGGTGGGCGAAACACCAGCAATCTACGTGCGCAAGAACAATCTGAAGAACTTCCCTGCGGGGTTTGTCCATGACGACGCGCTACGCGGCGTTGGCCTCGCATACCCGCAGCAGCTCTACTTTGAGAAGTAAGCACCTCAACTGAGCTCTGCGTAACATGCCCGCCTAACCCGAATTAGGCGGGCATTGTTGTTTTGAGAGACGCCCTCACGCCTTTTCAGGCTTCCAGTCCGGTTGAGTTTCAAAAATCGCCGTGGTTTCTGGCAGAGTGTCCCAATGCTGCTTGTCGCGGTTGAAGATGACGACTTGCACTTCCAGATCTTCAGCGTTGTCCATGGATCCGAGTGGCAACGTCATGTGATCTGGCGCGTTAGTGTTGCGGCCATAGATTGGGCTTCCGCAGTTTGGGCAGAACGCTTTGGTGACCTGCGAACCGTTGGCGGAGGTGTAGACATATTCTCCCAGGTCGCCGGAGATGTTTACCTGATCCACACGGAACATAGCGCCGACTGAATGGCCGGTTCCGCTGGTTCTGCGGCACTCTTCACAGTGGCACTGCGCGGTGACCACCGGGTCGCCATCAATCTTGTAAGATACCGCCCCACACATACAACGCCCGGATCGTTTCATTGCTTACTCCACCAGTTCGCCAATCACCTCACAGGCCATGGTGGCGATGAGAGGAACGGCTTTGCGCATCATATCAGCAGCTTCGGGATTCGAGGCATTGCCCGCTTCTGCACGCGCCACAACCCCTTGAATAATAGCCGCTAATCGGAACATGGAGAACGCCAGATAGAACTCCCAGTTCTCAATTTCGTTGAGCCCTCGACGCATACAGTACTGGCGCACGTACTCCTCTTCAAGCGGAATGCCGAGCGCAACGCGGTCCAGTCCAGCAAGGCCGCGCAGGCCTTTGAAGGACGGCAAGCGCCACTGCATGCACTGATAGGCAAGGTCGGCCAGCGGATGGCCAAGAGTGGAGAGTTCCCAATCCAGCACTGCAACAATGCGTGGTTCTGTGGGATGGAAGATCAGGTTGTCGAGCCGGTAATCCCCGTGAACCAGAGAGGAAGAACCATCATCTTCCACCATATTGGCTTCCAGCCACTCCATCAGGCGGTTCATGGCTGGAATGCTGACGGTCTCGGAAGCCTTGTACTGCTTAATCCAGCGCCCCGTTTGCCGCGCGAAGTAGTTGCCCGGCTTGCCGTAGTCCATCAAACCAACAGCATTGGGAGAAACGTCATGCAGCGCTGCAAGCACGCGGTTCATCTCCGCAAAGATCGCCATACGCTCTTCGTTTGAACACTCTGGCAATGCCGGGTCCCAGAAGATACGCCCCTCAACGTATTCCATAACGAAGAACATGGTACCAATTGGAGAATCATCCTCCGACAGATGATAGACCCTGGGCACCGGCACATCACTGTCTGCCAGCGCGGCCATCACCTGATACTCACGATCCACCATATGTGCGGACTTCAGCAGGTTTCCCGGAGGCTTGGCGCGCATGACGTAAGTCTTGTCGGAGGTCACCAGTTTGTAGGTCGGATTGGATTGCCCGCCCGGAAACTTCTCAATTTCCAGAAGCTCACCAAACTCCGGCACGTGTTGCTGCAGATAAGCCTGAAGCGCTGGTTTTTCCAATGTATGCAAGGCGTTCGTCATGGGCTCCCCTCCTCCATGAAACATCCACTAGCCTGACGGTCCTCCGTCCCGTGAACAGTCAGGCTCTCACTTTGCTCTGTATCAGGCGTTGGCCATTGCCTTCACCAGCTTGGCAACACCCTCCATGGCGCTATTGACTGGCTCCGCATCCGTGCGATCTGCAATCCGGCCCCAGTTGGCAGCGATTGCCTCTGGTGTGCGATCACCCTCCGCCAGATGAATGCCTTGCGTTTCCACCATTTCAGCCAGTGTGTAGGTGCCAGCAGCAGCTACAAGCACTTTGCGGGTTGGCGCAGCCTGAGAGCACAGGAACACAACAGCGGGTGTGATGTTTTCTGGCGCCAGCATCTTCAGCGTGCCAGCATCCATGATGGTTTCGGTCATACGCGTGCCCGCAGACGGTGCGATGCAGTTTACGTGAATGTTGCTCTTTGCACCTTCAAGGCCGAGCGTGTTCATCATGCCCCACAGGCCTGCTTTTGCCGCGCCGTAGTTCGCCTGACCGAAGTTGCCATAGATACCAGATGGAGAGGTGGTCATGATGATACGACCATAGCCTTGCTCTTTCATCACGTTCCAGACAGCCTTGGTGCAGAGTGCCGCACCATTGAGGTGCACATCTACCACCTTGTTCCAATTGGCCATTTCCATTTTGGCAAAGGACTTATCGCGCAGAATGCCAGCGTTGTTGATGAGAATGTCAACGCGGCCAAAGGCTTCAATAGCTTCTGCCACCATCGCATTGACCGCAGCTTCATCAGTTACATCTGCAGCATTCGCTATTGCTCTGCCACCAGCTGCCTTGATCTCTTCAACAACCGTCTCCGCCGCTGTTGCGGAAGAGCCGGAGCCATCAACCGAGCCGCCCAGATCGTTCACCACCACGGCAGCACCGCGCGCAGCAAGCTCCAACGCGTACAAACGGCCAAGCCCACCGCCGGCACCTGTGATTATCGCTACCTGACCGGCAAAATTCATCGTGTCCTGCGTCATGCAGCTACCTCCTCAAAAAACGTCATTGTCAGCCATTGTGCGACCAACGCAGGGCTTTCGACACCCTCAATCTCAATTGAAAGACCAAACTCCTGGAGGATCTGTCCATCTCCCTTGCGGGTCAGACCATCCAGAGTGAAACGTCCCCGAATGCGTTTACCAGTGGCGACGGGATGCAAAAAGCGGATTTTATTGAAACCATAGTTGATGCCCATGGTCCGCCCTTTCACATCCGGCAGAGATTCGATGGCAAACTTGCTGGCGAGCGAAAGCGTAAGGAACCCATGGGCGATGGTGCCTCCAAAAGGCGTTTCCGCCTTAGCACGCTCGGGATCCATATGGATGAACTGCTCATCAAACGTCAGTTTGCCGAAGGTGGAGATCATCTCCTGATCCACTTCCACCCAGTCAGACAAGCCAATCTGCTGGCCAACACGGGCCTCTAGTTCTTCTACTGTCAGTTCCACAGGGCTTCTCCCTATCCAAACAGGTTTGTGCCAGTGGCAACGTGAATGCCGCCATCCAGTGGGATCACCTCACCCGTGACGTAAGATCCGCCCTTGCCACACAGGAACAGTGTTGCACCTGCAATATCGTCCGGGTGGCCGATGCGCCCAAGAGGAACACCTTTGCCGACATGAGCCGCTTTCTCGTCCGTATCCGTCGCAAACGCTGTCATGTTGGATTGGAACGGCCCCGGTGCGAAGCCATTGAACGTAATGTGCTCATGCGCCAGCTCCTTGGCGAGAATACGCGTCAGCTGGTGCACTGCGGCTTTAGACGCGGAGTAAGAATAAGCGCCGTCCCCGATTGGGGTGGAACCCATTACGGAACCGAGATTGATCACACGAGCCGGATCTTCCGGACGCCCGCTGGCTTTCAGTTCTGGCAGCAACGTTTGGGTCAAATGGAACAGGCCCGCCACGTTCACATCCATCACCCGTTTCCACGCGAAGTATGGGAAAGAGCCCAGTGGCTCGCCCCAGGTGATGCCAGCGTTGTTGACCAGAATGTCCAGCTTCGGGCTCCGCTCACGCACTGCCTCAGCCAGTGCAAGCACACCTTCCTCAGAGCCCACATCCCCCTGAAATGCTTCAACAGATCCGGCAGCTTCCGGATTGTTGGCTTTCAGGTTTGCATTGATTTTTTCCGCGGTTGTCTCAACCACATCCAGCTTGCGAGAGCAGATGAAGACGCGTGCTCCGCCTTCTGCCAGCGCTGTTGCAACCATGCGGCCAATGCCAGTGCCACCGCCTGTCACCAGCGCCGTTTTGCCAGCAACACCAAACAGTTCCTCAAGATATCCCATGAAGACACCCTACCTCCCATAGTGTTCTTCGAGCTGCCACCGCATCTCCTGTGACCTGACTGTAGCGCATCCTCAACCGAAAACCGGTACCCATTATTTAGGGGGATGCAACCTTAAACCAATGGTCAAGCGTGCTCCTCGCCGCGTGCAGTTGACAACATACTCACTAGTATGTTTCCGTATATCAAGAGTTGTAAAGCAAAATTTTTAGCAGATATCTTTTGTCTCTCCAGCCTTGGATCCTGATTGTGCGTGGGAGCTCATGATCACACATCCTATTGATATTAAGCGGATTTTTCCCGCAGCGGCGAAGGGATAAAAGAGCTCAAATGTCTTGGGAGGGTCATTGATGAGCGACACTTTATTAGCCGAACGTCCAGCTATGGACCTTGGGGTGAGCACACGTGTGGCACCGCTGATTGAACAAGTGCGCGCCATGGTTCGCGATGAAATCATGCCCCTTGAAGATGAGTTTCACGATGAGATTCCCGTGGGCGACCGCTGGCAGCATACTCCGCGGCAGACAGAGATTCTGGAAGGCCTGAAGGCAAGCGCACGCGCCAAAGGCCTCTGGAATTTCTGGCTGACGGACTCTGAGCGTGGTTATGGCCTCAGCACCGTTGAATACGCTTATCTGGCAGAAGAGATGGGCAAGTCCCCCCTCGCACCAGAGGTGTTCAACTGCAACGCTCCAGACACCGGCAATATGGAAGTGTTTGAGCGCTATGGTTCTGACGCCATGAAGGAAACATGGCTTAAACGCATGCTCAACGGCGAAATCCGCTCTGCCTATCTGATGACAGAGCCGGATCACGGCTCCTCTGACGCCACCAACATCCGCATGTCCTGCGTGCGTGATGGCGATCATTATGTGCTGAACGGCGAGAAATGGTGGTCTTCCGGTGCGGGCGATCCACGCTGTGCTGTTTACATCACCATGGTTTACACCCCAACAGACGGAAACAAGCACCAGCAGCATTCCATGATCGTGGTGGACGCCAACACGCCGGGCATCACCAAGCTGCGCCCGATGCAGGTGTTTGGGCATGACCATGCACCACACGGTCACCTGCATTTGCGGTTTGAGGATGTGCGTGTACCGGTTGAGAACCTGCTTCTGGAAGAAGGACGCGGGTTTGAAGTTGCACAAAATCGCCTTGGGCCGGGCCGCATCCACCACTGTATGCGTGCAATTGGGCAGGCAGAACAAGCACTTGAGCTGATGTGTAAGCGCTCTATCAATCGCGAGGCCTTCGGTAAGCAGCTTTACAAGCTGGGTGCCAACTTCGACATCATCGCTGAATGCCGTATGGAAATTGAGCAGGCCCGCCTCCTCTGCCTGAAAGCCGCATGGATGATGGATAATGCGTCTGCCCGTGAAGCTGCGTTCTGGATCAGCCAGATCAAGGTGGTCGCGCCGCGAATGTCTCTGAAGGTCACTGACGAAGCCATGCAGATGTTTGGCGGTCAGGGCATTTCGCAGGACACCCCATTGGCAAACAACTGGATGAACCTGCGAACCTTACGCTTTGCAGATGGACCGGATGCCGTGCACCGCAACTTCATTGGCCGCTCCGAGCTGCGCAAACACACTCAGGAAAAAATCTGATACGGCAGGAGAGCCAAGGCTCTCCTTTTCTTTGCATCTGCACTCCAAAACAGGGAGAACGCAATGACATCACTTGATGAATTCCGCATGGAAACAAGGGCTTGGCTGGAAGAGAACTGCCCTCAGGACATGCGAAAAGCTGTCACCACCGAAGAAGACATCTGTTGGGGTGGCCGCAACTGGACCTTCAAATCTGAAGCGCAAAAGAAGTGGCTGGAGCGAATGGCCGAGCGCGGCTGGACCGTGCCAAGCTGGCCGAAAGAATACGGCGGAGGCGGTCTGAGCGGAGATGAAGTCAAGATCCTCAAGGAAGAGATGAAGCGCATCGACGCCATGTCTCCGCTGGAAAGCTTCGGCATCTGGATGCTTGGCCCTGCATTGCTGAAATACGGCTCCCACGAGCAGAAACTGCAGCACTTACCCAAGATCGCCCGCGGTGAAATCCGTTGGTGTCAGGGCTACTCCGAACCGGGTTCAGGCTCCGATCTTGCCTCCGTCCAAACCAAGGGCGTGGACATGGGCGATCACTTCCTCGTCTCCGGCCAGAAGATCTGGACGTCCTACGCTGACAAAGCTGACTGGATTTTTGCGCTGGTGCGTACAGAACCAGATGCGAAGAAGCACAAGGGCATCTCGTTCCTGCTGTTTGATATGACCAGCGAGGGTGTTTCCACCAAGCCGATCCGTTTGATTTCCGGCAGTTCTCCGTTCTGCGAAACCTTCTTCGATGAAGTGAAGGTGCCTATGGAGAACGTGGTCGACGAGCGCGGCAACGGCTGGACAATCGCCAAGTACTTGCTGACACACGAACGTGAGATGGTCAGCAATCTGGATGCGATCTTTGGCGGTTCTGCGGGGCTGTATGAAACCGCCGTGGAATCGATTGGTCTGGATGAAACAGGCCGATTGGATGATCCGCTGCTTCGTGCAGATATTGGCGACTTCCTCATCGATGAGATGGCTCTGACCGCACATCTGGCTGCTGCAAAGGACTTTCACCGCGCTGGCAACCAGCTGGGCGCTCGTTCTGCGGAGCTAAAGTATCTTGGCACCGAACTGAACAAACGCCGCCAGAGCCTCGTTGTACAGGCTGGAGGGCTGGAAGCGCTGTCTGGGCCAGAAGAGAACAACGGCATCGGCAATCAGTCAGCTTCTTGGCTACGCTCCAAGGGCAACAGCATTGAGGGCGGTACCTCCGAGATCATGCTTTCCATCATTTCAAAGGCAGTTCTGCGTCTGCCATCACTGGGTTAAGGAGAGAAAACATGGAACTTTTCAGCTCTGAAGAAACCCTTTTGAAGGACTCCGCCGCTGGCTTCATGTCAGAAAACGCTCCAGTACAGGCGCTGCGTGATCTGCGTGACCAGAAAGAAGCCCTCGGCTTCAATCAGGAGCTCCATAAAACTCTGGCCGAGATGGGATGGTTCGGCATGCTTCTGCCGGAAGACGCTGGTGGCTATGATTTCGGTCACCGTGCAGCTGGCCTTGTGGCGGAAGAAATGGGCCGCAACCTCACCGCATCTCCGTTCCTCTCAACCGCTGTTTTGAGCGCAATAGCCCTGCGTCAGGCAGGAGGCGAGCATCTGAGCGAATGGGGGCCGAAGATCGCGGCTGGCGAAGCTGTCATGGCTCTGGCAATTGATGAAGGCGCAAAACACAACCCTTCTCGCATCAAGGCAACTGCAGAACCAGATGGGAACGGCTTCATCCTCAACGCCAGAAAACGCGCAGTGTTTGATGGTTACAATGCAGATCGCCTGATCGTAGTTGCAAAGAGCGGAGATGAGACTGCCCTCTTCCTCGTCGATCCAAGCGCTGCTGAAGTAGAAGTTGAGCGCAATGCCATGCTGGACAGCCGCAATGCGGCGAACATTCAGATCACCAACCTGCATCTGGACGGCAAGGATCTGCTTTGCCCGCTCGACAAAGGTGCCGAGGTGCTGGAAGCCACGCTCCAGTCTGGCCGAGCAATCTCTGCCTCAGAACAACTTGGAGTTGCCAGAGAGGTTGCAGAGCGCACAACAGCTTATCTGAATGAGCGCAAGCAATTTGGTGTTCCAATCGGCATGTTTCAGGCACTTCAGCACAGAATGGCCGACCTTTACTGCCAGATCGAAGAAACAGCATCTCTCATCTCTGCCGCGCTTAGATCGATAGATACAACCTCAGATAGTGCAGAGGAGCTCACTCGAGCAGCAAAAGCCAAGGTTGCTAAGGTTTCACGACTGGCGACAGAAGAAGCGGTGCAGATGCATGGTGGAATCGGTATGACCGATGAAGTTGATGTCGGATTGTTTATGAAACGCGACCGAGTGTTAACAGAGATGCTCGGTGATAGCGCTCACCATATAGACTTTCTGCTAAAAAGACGGGGTCTTTAACTGAATAATCCGTATTTCTACTTGTGATTATTTCTAAAGTAACTTCATAATCGCAGTTATCTGGTCCACCCCTTTGGATCAGCGAGAGCCAGTCCGCAACAGCATTGCCCGGTGTTGCAGACTGGCTCTCTCTTTTTTGGCTAACCAAATCAACTCTTCAGATCTTCATTCCAGGCATGTTGAGAGAGGATGTATTTCCCCCATCCACGGCCAATGCCTGCCCCGTAATGAAGCTGGCATCCTTACTGGCAAGAAATGCAATTGTCGCTGCAACTTCAGCAGGATCGCCGTGTCGACGCAGCTCTGCGCGAGAGCCGAGCTTGTCCTCTTTGCCCACACTGCGGGCGTGATCAAACACCGGTTTTGTCATGCCGGTTTCGATGAGACCGGGACAAACCGCATTCACACGCACCCCATGTTCACCAAAATCACAGGCCGATGTCATCGTGAAATTGATGAGCGCCGCTTTGGATGCGCTATAGGCATTTCCGCCTGCGCCAGCGCGAATCCCCGCAACCGACGCAGTATTCACAATTGAACCACGACCAGAAGCTTTGAGCTGTTCGCGGGTGTACTTGGTGAATAGCATCGCACCCAGTACATTCACCTCGTAAACCTTGAGCCAGTCGCCGAAGTCTTCATGGCTACCGCCCCAAGAACCTTCGCAGATAACGCCGGCATTGTTGCAAAGAATGCTGATGCCGCCAAAGGTGTTCTCAACGGCCTCCACGCAGGTTTCAACGGCCCCCTCATCAGCTACATCCACGACGTAAATGCGCGCCCGGCAGCCTTCAGGAAGCAGTGAGGCGGTTTCATCCAGCCCTTCCTCGTTACGGTCCACTAATGCAACAGCAGCACCTTCTTCGGCCAGCCGAATGGCGGTTGCACGCCCGATGCCGCTGCCTGCACCTGTGATCAGCGCTGTTTCTCCTGCAAATCTGGGTTGCATCGTCAAGTCCTCCCCGTTTCCAGAACAACTTTGCCAACCACGCGCCTTTCCATCAAGTCTCGAAGCGCCTGAGGCGCTTCTTCAAGCGAATAGCTCTTACTAACAGTTGGCTTGAGTTTGCCCTCCTGCAGCCATTTAAACAGCTCTGAGAAGTTATTCTGATCGTTCGATGGCTCTCTCATACGGAACGCGCCCCAGAACACTCCCATGACCGAGCACCCTTTGAGCAAAGGCAGGTTGGTCGGGATCGAAGGGATATCGCCAGCAGCAAAGCCTACAACCAGTGCGCGACCGTTCCAGGCTGTCGATCTCAGCGCCTGTTCAAAAAGATCACCACCAACCGGATCATAAACCACATCAACGCCTGCCTTGCCGACAATCTCTTTCAGGCGCTCCCTCAGATCCTGCGTGGAGTAGTTGATCAGCTCATCCGCCCCAGCTTTGCGCGCTGCTTCCAGCTTTTCAGCAGAACTGGCGGCTGCAATCACTTTGGCACCCATAATCTTGCCAATTTCAACCGCTGTCAGTCCAACACCACCGCCAGCACCAAGTACAAGCAGCGTCTCTCCCGGCTGCAACTGAGCCCGTTGCTTCAGAGCGTGCATAGATGTGCCGTATGTCATCGTAAAGCCAGCAGCGACTTGCGCTGACATGGTTTCCGGCCGCTTCATAACAGCAGATGCATCCACCACAACCTCTTCGGCATATCCGCCCTGCTGCAGCAGAAGCGCCATGACGGGGTCACCAGGCGCGAAGTCCGTCACACCTTCACCAACCACTTCAATTCTACCGGCGACCTCCCCGCCTGGCACGAATGGCATTGGTGGCTTGATTTGATACTTACCCGCAATAACCAGTGTATCCGGAAAGTTGACGCCAGCAGCTTCCACTACGATCCGCACTTGTCCTTTCTTTGGCTCTTTGCGTTCAACATCTTCAACACGCAACGCTTCCGGTGGACCGTATTCCGAACAGACAACAGCACGCATGATTTCCCTCCCAAATCAGAACATACTCATGAGTATGTTACGGAAACGCAGTGAGCGCAACCACAACGCTAGTGTAACTCCCCTCCCCTGCACTCAAGACGCACCAAATTTGAGCAAGCAGCTTCGTAATCAGGAAACCACGGTTTGCGGAAGCTCCCTGCTCTCTCATCATCCGTTTACACGCTCTGGCGAGAATAGGTCAGTTAAGCACGTGCAGAGCATGGAAAGACCTGATGGCTGAACAGGATAAGCCCAATCTTGCTGATGAGTTCAAACGCCTGGAAAGCTCACCTGAAGGGCTGACAGGTTCCACCGCATCCAACAGGCTGAAACTGTACGGCCCCAATGCGCTGGAAGAGAAGAAAACCAGCAAGCTGGTCCAACTGCTGCTGACGTTCTGGGGGCCAATCCCGTGGCTCATCGAAATCGCAGCGATCCTTTCCGCAATCATTGAGCACTGGGCCGATTTCACCATCATCCTGTTCATGCTGGTTCTGAACTCCGGCATCGAGTTCGTTCAAAGCAGCAAAGCCGCCGATGCACTGGCAGCGCTGAAATCATCCATGGCGTTGAAAGCACGCGTGAAGCGAGATGGGAAGTGGGCTGACATTCCCGCAACCGACATTGTGCCCGGCGACATCATCAATCTGGAAAACGGAGACATCATTCCCGCTGACTGCATTTTGGAGAGTGGGCCGTACCTTGCTGTCGATCAGGCTGCACTCACAGGCGAGTCTCTTCCAGTCGACAAACAAGTAGGGGATGTGGCTTATTCAGGATCCATCATCAAACAAGGCACAATGCAGGCGCTGGTGACAGCGACGGGTGGCAATACATTCTTCGGCAACACAGCCAAGCTCGTTCAGTCCGCTGGTAACATCTCGCACTTCCAGAAAAGTGTTCTTGGCATCGGCAAGTTCCTTATTCTCGGTACGGCTTTGCTTGCTGCGCTCATCATCGTCAAACAACTCTATCTTCAACAAAGCATTCTCGACATCATCGAGCTGGTGCTCGTGCTGGTCATCGCCTCAATCCCCGTCGCCATGCCAGCCGTACTTTCTGTCACCATGGCCCTTGGTGCACTCACTCTTTCCAAAAAGAAAGCCATCGTCTCTCATCTGCAGGCCATTGAAGAACTCGCAGGCGTGAATGTGCTGTGCTCAGACAAAACGGGGACACTCACCAAGAACGAACTCACTTTGGGCGAGCCGGTTCTGTTTGATGCTGCGAGTGAAAAAGAACTGGTGGTGATGGCTGCGCTGGCCTCCAGCACAATCGAGAAGGACGTGATCGACCACCTGATTGTCAGCAAGGCAGAGCGGGGCATTCTGGAACTCTACAAGCAGAACACCTTCACACCGTTTGATCCTGTCAGCAAGAGAACCGAGGCAGGCGTCTCAGGACCACGCGGGGCATTCAAAGTGATCAAAGGTGCTCCTCAAGTGGTGATCGATCTCTGTGCCAACGCACCTGAAGAAAAGGCTGCGGCCAGCAAAGCCGTGCATGAGTTCGCAGCGAAGGGACTACGCGCACTCGGTATCGCCAAAACCAACGAGCAACACGAGCTGCGACTGCTGGGCATTCTCTCACTCTACGATCCGCCACGCGATGACTCCAAAGCGGTGATTGAAGAAACCCAGAATGCGGGCATCACCGTGAAGATGGTGACAGGTGATGATGTTGCCATCGGCAGGGAGATTGCAGGACAGCTGGGTCTGGGCACATCACTGGAAAGCGCAAGCCAGGTCTTTTCCGAAAACAAGGACATGGACAATCTGCCGGCCAACATCCGCGAGGAGATCGTCAACGCAGACGGCTTTGCCCGTGTCTTCCCGGAACACAAATACGGCATCGTAAAAGCGCTCCAGCAATCCGGCGACTACGTTGCCATGACAGGAGACGGCGTAAACGATGCTCCCGCTTTAAAGCAGGCCGACGTGGGCATAGCTGTTTCAGGCGCAACAGATGCTGCCCGTTCCGCAGCTGATCTGATCCTCACGCTGCCGGGTCTTTCCATCATTACAGACGCGGTGATCGAAGCACGCAAGATCTTCGCGCGCATGATCAGCTACGTGGACTACCGCGTGGCGATGACTATCAACCTGATGGTGTTCGTTTCCGCCAGCGTGCTGTTGCTGGAAGAGGTGCCTTTGACAGCCATCATGATTGTTATGCTGGCACTCCTCGATGACATTCCGATCATCACCATTGCCTACGACAACACCGAGGCCGCACCTGCACCGATGGAATGGCAACTCGGAAACATGTTGCGTACGGCAACTGTGCTCGGACTCATATCCGTTGTCGAGAATTTTATCCTCATGATGGCCGCGCGGCATTGGCTGGATGTACCAGCTGCAGAATTGCAGAGCGTCATGTTCCTGCAGCTGGTTGTGGCAGGACATTTGCTCCTGTTCGTCTGCAGGCATGATCACTGGTTCTGGCAAGCACCACGCCCATCCGCTAAATTGCTCATGGCAATTATCACGACACAGTTGCTCGCAGTTGTCATCTGTCGATCTGGCTTTCTCGTTCCCGCAATCAGTTGGGAGTTGATCGGCATTGTCTGGGCTCAGGCGATCCTCTGGATGTTCGTTCTGAACGTTGCCCGAAAGCTCTGCCGCTAAAAGATGTAAGGGGTACTCTTTCGCTCCTCCAGCAGACAGATTAGATATAGAGCATTGTCAGCAACCGGAGTTGGCGCGTGCCGAGCTTACCCCTTCCCTTTTTCACCGCACTGTTTCTGTGTTTCATCCTGCTTCGCCTTGTTGCCGGGTATGGACGCAAACTGCCACCAATGCTTCTGGTGACGATCTGCCTCTATGCTCTGCAATCCGTTCTTCTTGGCATCAAGTGGGGCATGGGTGGATTGCCATCATGGTCAACCGCTGGATTGGCACTTCTGCTTCCCCCAACGACCTGGCTTTCCTTTCTGCAACTCACCAACCGGTTTTCTAGAAAGGCCATTGGCTGGACAGCAGGTGCAACAGCGGCTTCTTTTGGCGTTCTTGTAGTAGCGCCTAACTTCAACATTCCCAGTCTGATCGACTTAACCAGTGTTGCCGTCTATCTCGGATATGGTGCGCTCTTCTTCAGGTCAGCAACCGTGAAGCAATGGGAGTGGACCAGCCATCTGCCGCTCGACCAGATGTTCCCGGCACGCCAAGCCCAGCTCATCGCCGGCGCAGTGTTCTCAACCTCAGCTCTTGTCGATCTGGCTGTCGCCTCTGATTTCGCCCTGAACCGAGGCAGCCATGCTGCGACCATTGTGGGTACCGCGAACCTAGTGATGCTGGTTGCGCTGATCACACTTGTGGTTCTGATGAGCCGGAAGCCATCCGTCGCGCAGCAACCCGTAGTGCAGATTGAAGCGGAGAAGGTCTCGGCCACACCGGAGCAAGTTGAGCTGGTGGACGCGCTAGACCAACTGATGCGGAGTGAAAATCTCTATCGTGATGAGAACCTGTCTCTCGACAAGCTGGCTCGGAAACTGCGTGTCCCAGCCCGGCAGATTTCGACAGCTGTCAACACAGTGCGGGAGATCAACCTGCCTCAATATACCAACGGGTTTCGTGTGGCGGAGGCCTGTCTTCTTCTGGAGACGACAGACACTCCGATCACCGCAATCATTTATGAAGTTGGCTTCACCACCAAGTCCAACTTCAATCGCGAATTCCAACGTGTGACGGGAAAGAGCCCAAGCACCTGGCGGAAAGAGAGCAGGACTTCTGGTGTCACTGAGCCAGCCTAAAAGATCTCTCGCAAGATATCTGTGGCGTGCCTCCAACCACGCATGACACCTACGTTGGAGATCAGCTTTTCGACATTGATGCGGATGTTCTCTTTAGGAACATCCGCCGGGAATTTGAGATAGACAGCTGCCATCTCACCATCTAGATTGAAGCTGGAAACATCTCCCTTGAAGTAGATTACAGACTTATCGGCAGAGACTGAAAACTCTCCAAACCGACCCACAAAGTCACCCGCCAACTTATCCATTTCAACGCTGACATCCATAGGTCTCGGCAGTCTCAAAACTGCTGAGGGGTCACACCAACCGAGGAGCCAGGAGCCTCTTCGTTTGAAGTGAATGTCCAAGCTACCATCTTCTTGATGGGTCGCTTCAGCCGTCAGATCACATCCACGGGCATCGCTGGTTTCGAGTTGGATCTGCCCCTCTGAACTGCTTGCTCCGTTAATCCGAAGTCCCAAATTGCTACCTGTAATTCTGACTTTTTCTACCTGCTGAGACGAGAGCGTCTGAGTGCTTTCGCTTCCCGTTGAGACCGTCGCGTATGCCGCGACTGCTATCACTGCGATCGCTATAAGTATCTTTGTGCCGTTGCTGGTTGCCATCTGCAAACTCCTTGATTTCCTGCTGAAACCATGGAAGTTCGGAAGATAGGTCGCGACCTAGATCTTGAAATAGGACCTAAAACACGTCCTGAAACACCATCAAGGACCTACTCATTCCTTGATGAGCAGAGGCGCAGCAGTCTCTTTGATGGTTGGAGGAAATGGGCAGGCGTGACGAGCCTCCCGATCCAAATGAGCGCAAATCAGCTCCGTCGTTGCAAGTAGTTTTTGCGTTTCCGCGTTATACATTTCATGCAGGATATAGAGCGTCTTCTCATGAATATCCGTCAGCCCGGACCTGCAAAAAAGGAGATCTCCAGCCAAAGCTTCCGCGTGGTATTTCGTGGTTTGCTGTACCGCTGCCATGCCCCGATTATGCTCTCTGAAGTATGCTGAAGTTAGCCCGACAAGAGAGAACAGATGCCAGTTGGCTTCGTCAAATTTCTCCGTGTACCACTGCACATTCATGTGCCCCATGTGGTCCAACTGATAGGGATAGACGACGCCTCGATAGGTCTCGATCATGGTAATTTCCAGTGGTGACGGAGCAGAAAAATCACTCCTTCACCCACTCCCAAGCCTTGTCCAGATTTGCCATATCGAAGTGCTTTTCGCCTATGCCAAGCATCGCTGCGAAGGGACTATCCATCGCCACAAGCCACTCCCAGATCTTTCGATCAGAGACAATTGCAATCCGGTGAAAGCTCTTTGCATGGGTCATCGCCCACTTCAAATCTTCGTATCCAGCCTCGATACCCCAGTGAGCTTTTTCATTCAAAATCACCAGAACGCTGACCTTGGCATGCTTGTCCAGCACCTCTTCTACCTGAGAAATCAGGTTCAATTCTTCGGTGATATCGACCTTTCCATCGACCTCAAACCCGAGCACATTCTCAGAACTTTCAGGAAGTTTTGTGATCATTCTGGCACCTCTTTCGTTGGCCGGAATAGTACTCGAACTCCACCTTCTATCCTGTTTCAGAGGCCTCGTAGTTTCGAGATAATTTGGAAATCACCTGCCAACTGAAAAGTTGACAGCTGTCCACTTTTATAAAAGTGTAACGGTTTCACCACGTCTGTCAGGTCTGAGACAGTTGATTACAATTGAAATTTGAAACCGAAAGCTGCACTCCCCATTGTAGTGATGCCTAATATACACCAAGGAGATCACTATGTTTCATCAGGCTGGAATGCACGGATTCCACTTCTTCCCGTTCCCAATCGTACTCATACTATTGCTCATAACCGGCTTTCTGATCGCACGTTCCTATGGCTACTTTGGCTGTTCAAGCCCAGCAAAAACGACCGAACCTGAGCAACCAAAATCGTCAAATTCCGAAGCACTGGACATCCTAAGTAGACGTTTCGCGAAGGGTGAAATTGATGAAGAAGAGTACCAAAAGCGGTCTCAGGTCCTTCGTCTAAACCTGTAGATTGATGGTTCATCGGCGCTCAGAGCTGCTAAATCAGAGCGCCGTTCTCTCTGTTTTGCATCATGTTGTCAGCTGACAACTCATGGTCAGGGTGTCTCAGAAAGATGGAACAGCCACTGTAAGAACCATTGTTGGCTGCAACAGATGAGGCCTTTCTCGATCTCATTCCGTCTTCAGGCTTCTTGCC
Organism: Pseudovibrio sp. FO-BEG1; assembly: GCF_000236645.1. Lineage (NCBI taxonomy): Bacteria > Pseudomonadati > Pseudomonadota > Alphaproteobacteria > Hyphomicrobiales > Stappiaceae > Pseudovibrio > Pseudovibrio sp. FO-BEG1. Next base: position 2,166,532 of record NC_016642.1, on the reverse strand, counting down.
CAACAGTCATTCAGAAGCTGCTTGTCTGCAGGTTCCGCACTATCACCTTCCCCAAGACAGCAAAGCACGCTCCCTAGGCGGTGGTATTTGCAACAATGTTTGCATCAGGATCGCCACAACTCTTGTTAAAGTGTAATCACTCAGAACTGCCAAAATGGAACCAATATTGTACGGAGTTGTGCTTCCATCTATCAGCGCATAGAAAACCAACGTTGTTTCAGAGGGTTGAACTGTCACTCGATGATTACCGCAGTCGCAGTTTAATATCACTTACCGGGCTCGACGACATTTCGTTACATCTGATTCCTTGCTGAAAATGTTGGACTGGGCCAGTGTTTGAACAAGGTTGAAAGCGGACACCGCAGTCGCAATCGACCGCACACTGCTGATCTCCCACGTAACCCCAACACCGCGAAATCAGCAGTGTGCACCACCACTTACTGCAAAACCACTCGGGCTATCATGTCTTACCTTCGCGCACTTTGGAACTCGCCGTATACATTCTGGTTTATTCTAGCTCTGCCAGGACTTCCCATCATTGGCGGGCTACTTCGTGAAGGCGAAAAACTGGAGCACCTGCTCCATCCTTCCGGAGAATTTGCAGCGCGTTTTCTCATACTCAGCTTGATGATCACCCCACTGATGTTCCTGACAAATGGGCAACGTTGGGTGCGTTGGCTGCTGGCACGGCGTCGTTACATTGGTGTTGCCGCTGGCTGTTACGCCGCGCTTCACCTTGCCATCTATCTTCTCGACAAAGGTTCACTTGGCCCCATCCTTGAAGATCTCGTCAAAATCGGCATCTGGACGGGCTGGCTTGCCTCACTAATATTCATTCCTTTGACGATCACGAGCAATGACTGGTCCATCTCCAAATTCGGCAGAAGTTGGAAGAGCCTTCAAAAACTAGCTTATCCAGCCGCGGCGTTAGTGCTGGCTCACTGGATCCTGTTGGACTTTAAAATCGGCCCGGCTCTGGTCCATTTCACGCCACTCATTTTGCTGCAGGCTTATAGATACGTGCACGTCACCAATAAGAGAAAAGAGAGAAAACTCACCGCCCACGCTTAATCCCAAGCAAGCACCAAACTCACCCACCTTCTTGCCTCAGAAGGTGGGTTTTCTTTGCTCTCCTTTTGTAGTGAGGACAGCCTCTCCTTTCAGAGGTAATCTAACGCAATGGAGGAGGGACCATTTATGACAGAAACAGATTTTCCAAAGATTGAGAGCGCAAGCCTTAAGCATCCAACAGCACTAAACCTTTCATTACCAGACCCACTACCCGATGACATTCAAGAGCTTTTCGGGAAATGCCAAAGCAAGCTCGGGCTAATTCCAAACGTATTGATCGCCTTTGCACACCGACCAGACAAACTCCGTGCTTTTTCTCAGATGTACAATCAGCTGATGCTTGGGGAGTCCGGCGTCTCCAAACTAGAGAGGGAGATGATTGCGGTGACCGTGTCTTCCATCAACTCCTGTTGGTACTGTCAAGTTGCTCATGGAGCTGCTGTTCGTGAGTACTCCAACAAACCTGAACTGGGGGAAGCGATGGTGATGAACTATCGCTATGCCGATCTTACCGAGAAGCAACGGATCATGCTCGACTTCGCAACCAAGGTGGCAAAGTCCTCCTCAGAGATAGGGGAGGGGGATCGCCAGCAACTTCGCGATGCAGGTTTCAGCGACGAAGACATCTGGGACATTTGTGAGGTCGCGGCATTCTTCTCCATGTCCAATCGCATGGCCTCTGCAACGGGTATGCAACCAAATCCTGAATATCACTCAACTGCCCGTTAAGGCGAGTAGGGGAGGGGCTCCATAGCTGTCAACTTGGCGCAGAAAAAGTTGACAGCTGTCAACACAGAAACCTCTTGCCAAGCATCCAATGCGAGAGTATATCGTTTATCGACGATATACGGAATCAACGATGACAGATACCACCTGTGTAACCGAATTTGCACCTACTTCTCTGAATGAAGAGGAAGAAGAAAAACTAGCCTTGCAAGCGAAAGCGCTAGCACACCCGGCGCGCGTTCGCCTTCTCAAGATCATGGCAGCTCAACCAGGTTGCGTCGGTGGTGATCTCGTCAACTCTATCGGACTCGCACAATCGACCGTGTCCGAACATCTTCGAATTCTTAAGGATGCAGGCTTCATACTGGCAGAGGTCCAGCGTCCGCGCGTTTGCTACTCAGTCAACCGAGCCGAACTGAAAAGCTTCAACTACCTTTTTGAGAGCAACTTTAAGATCTAAAATTTGCCAGAGTACATCGTCTATCGACGATAGACAGGAGAAATTATGGGTACTTTCGAACGCTACCTCTCAGTCTGGGTAGGTCTTGCGATGGCACTGGGAGTAGGGGCGGGGCTCATTCAACCGGGTCTGTTTCAGACGATCGGGGATCTACAGGTAGGTGGCATCAACCTTGTCATCGCCATTCTCATCTGGTTGATGATCTACCCAATGATGGTACAGGTCGAATTCACTGAAGTTCGCAATTGCTTCGTGAAACCAAAAGGCCTGATCGTAACGCTTGCCATGAACTGGCTGGTCAAGCCGTTTACTATGGCAGCACTGTCCGTGCTGTTCATGCGTCATCTGTTTGCACCGTTCATCCCAGCTGAACTTGCTGATCAGTACATCGCCGGTATGATCTTGCTTGGCGTCGCACCGTGTACCGCTATGGTGTTTGTCTGGTCTTATCTTACAAAGGGTAATGCAAGTTACACCGTTGCGCAGGTCGCGACCAATGACTTGATCATGATCTTCGCATTTGCACCGATCGCGGCGTTCTTGCTGGATGTGTCAAACATCATCGTACCGTGGGATGTTCTGCTCGTTTCAACCGCACTCTTTGTTGCGCTACCATTGGGGGCAGGGTGGTTGACCCGCATCGCGCTTAAAGACAAAGAGCACCTTTCTTCTTTCAGCGCTGGCATGAAACCATTCTCTATCGCAGGTCTGGTTGGAACCGTGTTCATTCTGTTCGGCCTTCAGGCCAACAACATCATCGCGTCTCCAGCAGACATCGTGTTGATTGCGATCCCACTGTTGATCCAGACCGTGCTGATTTTCTACGTGACTTACTTCTGGATGAGGAAATGGCGTCAGCCGCATAATGTTGCAGCACCGGGTGCAATGATCGGCGCTTCCAACTTCTTTGAGTTGGCGGTCGCTGTAGCAATCAGCCTGTTCGGTGTCACATCAGGTGCAGCCCTGGCAACGATTGTTGGTGTACTGGTTGAAGTTCCGGTGATGCTGGCTCTGGTTTCCTACGCCAATCGAACTCGCGGGCAGTTCTTCAATGAAGGACAGAACTCTACGACAACCGCACATTCAAACACGTAAGTTTAAAGGGCAGGGGGGTGATCTCCTGCCTTTTGCCTCTCTTGGAATCTGAATTTTCTCTGAGTATGCTCATTATCTATTGGATCAATTATTTTATGAGCTACTTATGCATCCCAACAATATTCCCGTCCTCACCAACGGTGTCTCCGTTTTTCTTCTCGATTTAGATGAAAAAAATCCGCAGGTCCTGCTTATGCGCCGGGCCGATACGCTGCTTGGTGCGTGGTGTCAGGTCGCTGGTAAAATCGAGCCGAATGAAAGCGGTTGGGAAGCCGCACTGCGGGAAGTGAAAGAGGAGACTGGCGTGCTCCTTGATGAGCTCTGGTCTGCAGATCTCTGCGAGGAATTCTATGTTCCGGAAAAGAACATCATCCAGAAACTTCCCGTGTTCGTTTCCTTCATTTCCAGCGAAACGCCAATCACCATCAATGAAGAGCACGATGCCTATCAGTGGTTTTCATTCGACGATGCTATGGAGCTGTTCAGCTTTCCCGGTCAGCGCCGCATTCTTGAATATCTACACGCAGAGTTCATAGCGCGAAAAGCTAGCCCTCATCTTCGGATCGACTTATCTGGACGACGGGATACAGAAGCGAACGGTATTGAAGAAACAGCAGATTGAATAGAGCCAGGATTACCGCTCTTGGCATTATTAGGATCCAAAGTTACTCTGGCTTTTTGAATGTTTTCGAAGAACCATTATGTCAAAAGTTCCTATCTTCTGTAATGCCGCGGCTGTGTTCCTGATTGACAAGATTATTGAAGAACCTCAGGTTCTGCTATTGCGCCGCACCAAACCACCTGTTCATACCTGGAGCCCGATTTCTGGAGGCATTGAAAGAGATGAAACAGCCTGGCAAGCCATGATCCGCGAAGCACAAGAAGAGACCGGCATAATTCTCGAGGACCTCTGGTCTGCTGATGCAGATATCCGCTTTTACGTTCCTGAACAGAACAGGTTCTCCATTCTTCCAGTCTTTGTCTCACATGTCTCGCGTAATACCCCTGTCACTCTCAACGAAGAACACGATGCATTCCAGTGGTTCTCGTTTCCCGAGGCAAAAGCACTTGTTAGTTTTCCGGGCCAGCGCCAAATGTTGGATCTGATCGAAGACGAGTTCATCAACCGCACCCCAACGCCCCACCTGCGGATCAATCTGTCGACGCCGCAGGAAACAAAAGCTCCCGATCTTTACGCGAGAGCCAGCCCGTAAAGTGATTTGTGCAGGGCGAGTTTACCGTCTTTTGCCCGGTCAACACAGGCGCGGAAGTAACCAGCTGGTCTGGAGATGCCTTCCGGATCGCGCAGGGTCTTTTCAACGGTGACCACCAAAACAGCGGCGGCCATTTTCTCGCCCAGTGTCAGGATCGCCTGTTTCCAGCCATCCTCCGACAAACCGATGGCCAATCGCAACTGTTCGGCGCTTTGCAGCAAGTCGAACCAACTGGAGAAGGGCATACCCAGAATTTCCTGGGTTTGTGCCGTTGCACTGTCGATCAAACCAATGGAAATAGCCGATAAATGCTCACTTAAACCGTTATCCATCTGGGTTTCTTGCTGAGATTGCAGTTGAGCTGTACCGCTGGATTTGGCAGAGAATTTGCTTGATTGGTCTTTTTCAAGAGCAATATTCTGAGCTTCGTTAGAAGCGAAGTTAGTGTTTGAGTAGCCATCGTAAGATGGCTGCCGTTGTTTACTATTTATGAGAGTTAGAGGGGTTGTAATATTATAAGGGGTGACAACAATGTCATGGTCGCCTGACATTTCAGTAGTTTCATCTGAATTATCAGCTGTTTGAGTCTCCCCTACTTGTGCCGCAGCCAGATCACCAATCACAACTTCATAGAGCTCAGAAATCTTTTCCGCGCGCTCCACAACCATCATTGGCGTGTCCATGAGTACTGTCAGTTCCTGAAAATAGATCTCACAATCCACTCCATCGCTCTGACCAGTACGGCAAGCATCAACAATTGCACGGGACAACCGGTTCACGGTCCGCTTCGCTTCTTGCTCAGCACGCAGTCTTGCCTGGAAGGCGTCTCCAATCTGCTTGATTTCCGCAACGCGCTGGCGTGCCGGTGAAAAGTCAAAACCATACCCGCGATCGATCTCGCCACTTGCATCATTGCGGTAGATGAAGCGTCGGCCCGTGGAACTGTCACGATAGGCAAGGATACCCGCTTCAACCAACCGCTTGAGCGCGCGGATCACAGTACGGGTCGAACGGCACACATACTCTGCCAGCTTTTCGTTAGAGATTGCCACCAGCGGCCGGCGGTCCTGTTTCCAGTCATCAGCTCGTGTCAGACCGATCAGGATATCCAGAATATGATAGGCAGTTCCGTCAATCCCCATGGCTGGGGCTGCCTTTTTAAGAGTGATTGCCACCTCGGCCTTTGTTGTTTTGACGATGTCATTCGCCATAGCCAGTCGCTGGCTTTCCAACATGCCGGGTGTCATTTTGCGGAAGGACGCAACACCGGTGCTTTGCATAGCAAACCCATTCACCGAGGGAAAACCCAAGGTGTTATCCAAGTAAGATTGGGGATTGAGCGCCCGAAAAAGCAAAAATGCGCCACAAAGGGTTTCAAGAAAGCATTGCTTACTTGATTCGCAGGGTGCGTTCGTCGTAGGATGATCGTGCTAAAGATGGTCCACGACGAGTATTATTACTCTCTTGGGCGACGATTTTGGGGCCTTGCTGATTGCCGTCAGCAGGGCCTTTCGTCATTCAGGGGCTACACCATCAGGCATCCTCCCCCTTCGTCTCTTCATACTTGGCAATCAACCCCGGCAGTTCCTTCAGCAAAAACGAGCTGAAATCGCTCTGCGTTTTGCTATCAACGGAAAACACGGTTGCTTTGCCTGTGTGCTTGACCAGCACATGCTTGTTTCCAAGCCATTCAGAACTATTTGCTTTGCGCGTATGCGCTGCGACCGGGATTTCCCCCGCAGACTGAGCAGAGCTTGCTTCTGTCTCAGCAGGTGTTTCCTGCAATAACTGCAGCACTTCGCTGAAGCGTTCATCACTGTGCAGCTCAGTGAAGGAATCCAGAGCAAACAGTGAGGTCACTGCCTTCTCGTGGTTTGATGCCAGTCTTCCATCTTCAAAGAAGCTGGCCATCTCCTCCCACCTAGGGCGGCCGATCTTCGGAGCAGGACCGATCACGCGCAAAAACTCCTCAGGCATGGTTGCCGCCAGCTTGCGAAGTTTGGAAACGAGTGACTTGTCTTTGCCGATCGCTTTCACAATCAGCGTCTGCGGATAATCCTGGGCCAGACGATAAACGAAGAGACAGGTTTCAATGAAACTCAGGTCTTTACGCTCATGGTTTTCCTGACCCTGAGCAACCAGCAGCTCTTCATCGGAAAGCTCTTTGATCACACCGCGGACAGGTTTGCCCAACGCGCGACAGGCCTTCCAACGACGGTGGCCGTAAGCGATCTGATAGACACCGCTTTCACCAGGGGCAGGGCGCACCAGAATAGGCACCTGCTGTCCGGTTTCAGCAATGGATTCTTTAAGCGCTTCAAAGGCAGGGTCAAACGCAACTTCCATGCGGTCTGCCACAAAAGAAGGCTGAACCTGTTCCGGATCCAGCTCAACCACGTTCACAGAAGACGCCATTTGTGTGTTCAGCGTTTTCAGCTCTTCACGCAGCCTGTCGCGTTCGTCCTTGATCAGATTGATCTCGGCAGCGCCAATAGCTCCGGAAGACAAGCGCGGGCGCGGGGCTGTTGCATCTGCAACCATGCCTGCCATGCCGCCGCCTGAAAACAGCGTATCGAGTGCGTTTTTCCGGTCCTTAGCTTTGTTCATAGTGGTCGTCCCCAAGAGCCACGGAGGAGATCTTCAATTTCCCGGTTCACGGAATCCATGGATTCAAGCGCACGCTTCAGCGTTTCGCGGCCAATGGCTCCCGGCTCCAGCTCATAAAGCGATTTCTTTTCAAGGCCCGCATTGGCAACCGCAGTGGATTCCAACGCCGGCGCAGTCAGCACATCCTCACCAAACAAGGCGCGGAGCAAGCCAACAACGCGGGTTTGCGGGCTGTCGTTTGGATTGTGGCGCGTCACGAGGAACCGCATCCAATCCAGGTTCATTTCGCCGCCATTGTTCTCAATCACTGCCATCAGATCAGAGCTCATGCCAAGGAACTGGTTACAGCTCGCAAGATCCAGCATCTGCGGGTGCAGCGTGATGAGCAATCCGGTGGATGCAAACAGAGCCCCCAGAGTGAGGAAGCCAAGCTGTGGCGGACAGTCGATTACTACAACATCATAGCGATCATCAACTTCAGCTAGGACATTGCGAATACGGCGGAAAAAGATGTTCTCGCCTGTAGAGGCACCGGATGCGATCGCTGTTGGCACAATGTGCTCAAACTCAGCCAGCTCAAGGTTGGCCGGGATAAGATCCAGATTGTCAAAATAGGTTGGGCGCACCACTTCGTTCAACGAACGGCGACCTTCATCATAACGCAGGGCGCCAAACAAGGTGCAGTTCGGCTCAACGTCAAACTCTGGCTGCACACCAAACATGGCAGAAAGAGAGGCCTGCGGATCAAGGTCAATCGCGAGCACGCGATAGCCGCGCAAGGCCAGATAATGCGCCAAGTGGGTGCTGGTGGTGGTTTTTGCTGAGCCGCCTTTAAAGTTGGCGCAGGAAATCACCTGCAGCTTCTCGCCTTCACGGCGGTGCGGCAGGATATTGACCGCTTCATCGCCTTTTTTGCGCGCAGCCAGCACTTCGCGGATCGCGTTGATTTGCTCCAGCGTATAACTGCGACGGCCATTGGCGAGGCGGGTCGGGGTAGGGCCTTCTCCATCCAGATCCAACTGGCGGATTGTGCTTTCAGAAACCCCGATAAGACGTGCAACGTCGACGGAAGAAAAGGCGCGCAGAGCTTTGTGTGCTTCAGGCGGATAAAGTTCTTGCCTTAAGCGGTGCAGCTGGCCAGAAAGGAGCTGAGAATAACGGGAGATCTTCTCAGACGGAGTTTCCTCGCGCAAAAGAGTGTTGTTGCCGTATTCCACTTCGTTTAGCCCTCAAACGGTTCTAGTCATCTACAAACGGAAAGTGCGCCCATATGGCCCGTGTTTGCGTCGAAAGGGTAACTGACCTGTAGTTCAGTTCAATCCCTTTTTGGTTAACTCCCGTTAACTCCTGTGACCATTCACCGGATTACCGATAATTTCATCAGTAATTTCAATAGGATGGACTTATGCAGAGGCGTCAAAACGATGCGTGCATAAAATCGACGAAACAACCATTCTATTTCTGAAGAAACATATTCGCCCCTCAGATCACTCCGACTCACACTCCCTCCCGTTGATTCTCTTGTTCTGAACACGAGATATAACACCGCTCACAGCAGGGGGGATAAGTTTGCGCAGCTGAGGTGATAAACTGAGCTCATAGCTGAAAGAAAACGGCCCCAGCAACTGGACAATGTTTTGGAAGAAGGTCAAATTCCATAGTCATTTACTGCTAATTTTTAGAACGTTGAATTGCCTATGAATATTCCTGAGCTCAAACCACACTACACATTTCCCAAGCTAACAACCAATGCAAGCGACAAGGCGTTCGCGTTTGAAGCAAAGCGGGCTGCCATGGGACCTTACATCGTTTCGCGTTGGGGCTGGGACGAAGACTTTCAGTGGCAGATGCACTTACAACGCTATGACGAGAAACCTTTTTTCGAAATTAGAAAAGAAGGTGACCGCCTTGGAACAGTATCCTTCCAGATTTTGACTGATCACGCGACATTTGGTGAGTTCTATCTGTTTCCTGATTTTCAAAGGCAGGGGATTGGATCAAAAATACTGGCACACTGCCTGGCGGTTGCTGACAAATTGCAGCTGCCAGTAAGGCTGGAGCATTTGCATTGGAATCCTGTCGGCTCCCTCTATCGCCGACATGGTTTTAGAGAAACGGGGCAATCAGAAATACATTGCTTTATGGAACGCCCTGCGAAGGTCTGTTCATGAATGAATTTCTCAAGCAGATGCATGCGAAAACTGATCTCTCACCCGATTCCACAATTTGAACTCAGTTGGCGCGCCTACCAACTTGCATCGTAGCAGAAGCAAGGTCAGGAAGTGATAAACTGAGCAATCTATCACCTTTTACAGGGTGGATTGAGCAAGCATTTGTGAGATTTGAGCGGAGTTGCGGCTAATAGTTTCTCCCGTTTATATGGCGGGAAGAAAACCAGCAGAGTATAGTTGAGAATATTTTATTAAAATAGCGGATAAACTCTACTTCAACGCAACGAACTCTAAGTAAGTCCGATTCATATGCTGCATGAATAAGAAAGCACATGAAAAATTTTGCAAAAATAATCGATAATCTAGCATCTTTTTCCATCAAACGAGCTCGTTTTATTGGAAAGTTATGTCAGACCTACGCAATTTCATTGCTTTTATAGTTCAGATATTGTTTTACAATTGAGGGAACAAACTGGCCAGATCATATTGCAATTTAACTTGGCCGGATAACAAAGCTGAAGACCTAGTTTCCATAGCTAAGAAGAGAAACGCCAAATTGCATAGATAATAATTGTAAGGCAGATAACTTTGAAAATAGAGGATACCTTAGAAAGAGCCGTAACATCGGTCACTGCACAAAACGTCCCGTCATCCGCCTCTCTAATAGACAGGGCCTATGCGCACCTGCGGGCGGCAATCCTGTCTGGCCAATTGGAGCCGGGCAGTAAGCTGCGCATTCGCGAGATGTGCAGCACTTTTGATGTTGGACCAACACCTGTACGAGAAGCGCTTTCCCGTCTGGTTTCTCAGGGACTTGTTGCCACTCAATCGCACAAGGGATTTTATATTCCAGAACTTTCTCAAAAAGAGTTTCAGGATATCGTTGAGCAGCGCCGCCTTTTGGAAAGCGCGACGGTGAGAACCGCCGTTGAAAAGGGCGACGCACAATGGCGTGACCGCGTGCTGGACGCTTACCATGCATTGCAGGAGATTGAACGCACGTGGCAGGCATCACGGCGTGATTTCTGGAATGAGTGGGAAGAAGCCAACCGCGTGTTTCATATGACGCTGGTGGAAGGTGCCGGCTCCAGTTGGGCAAGCCGTTTCCTTCACATGCTTCATGACCAGTGCACCCGCTACCGCGCAGCCATGCGCCGTGCCGGTTTCATCTCTGAAGGCGTACAGGACGATCACACTCAGCTGATCACCGCTGTGCGGACAGGAGATGGAGCTCTGGCTGAACAGACGATCAAAGCACATATTGATCGCCTACCAGCATTGTGCATGCCATCTTAACACATTGATTTACAAAATTTATTGCCGGTGAGAGGCTTAGTCTCCCACCGCAATAGCTGCAGCGGCTTTCAGCGCGATCTTTGCAGGTGAGCGCAAACGCAGCCAGGTTTGGTGTGCATCCGCCTCCGCTGTCACATCCGCATATCCCATCGCTTCATAAAACTTCAAAGCGGACTGATTGATCCGGTCCACCTTCAGCTCATGCGCGCAGCCGTAGTGCTCCAGCAGAAACTGCAGGGCCTGACGACCAAAGCCACGTTTGTGGTGGGTGTAGCGGATGTAGAGGGAATGCAGGAAGTGCTCCGGCGTGTAATAGCCGATGAAGCCGACGATCTCACCCTCGCACCTTAACACCCAGACATCTTCGTCTTCAATCAGGCTCTGAAACTGATCTGCATGGATGAAGCGTGTGTGGTCGTAGGCAAAGGTGCGGCTTGCCACGTCTGCGTATAGCGCGGCAAGCTCATTATGTTCTTCAGCGGTGTAGGGCGAAATCTGCAGCACAGGCACCCGTTTATTGACCGTCGAGGCACTCTGGCGGCAGAACGTCGGTTTTATTCTGAGAATCCAGGAAATGATCAAAGCTGTGATCGCCCGGCTGGCCCTCAACCTGCTCATAAGCAGCGCGGGATTGGGACACCATGGCTTCCTGGAACTTCATGCGCTCTGATGACAGCGGCATGGCTTTCAGATGATCGGTCTGGTTCTGAGACAGCTCCGCAATAAAGCCGGTGTAAGAGCCTTTCTGCTTCACACCTTTCAGGATCTGCGCAGATGGCGTCATGTCCGGATTATCCAGCTTCTCAGCCTGTGCGTTGACCGCATCGGTGTGGCCGGTGCAACCGTAGACGTCGTCCATGATCTCAGCGGTCACGCGCATTTCGTCGAGCACCTTGTGGCCCGCAGCGCGGAGCTCCAGACCACCATCGCCATAAGCTGGCAACACCAGATTCGGCAGACGACCCTGCCACGCCACCATGCGCTGCTGATCGTTGAGCGCCTGCTGTTCAGCAGAGGTGATACAGGCGGAAGGTGCCAGCGTCATGTGGGTGAGGAATGCGTTGAGGAAGTGCGCCTGCTGCTCACAAATGCCGATTGGATTCAACGGGTTAATGTCAAGAGAACGCAGTTCGATGTACTCAACGCCACGGCGACAGAGCGCAGCAATCGGGCGTTCACCTTCTTCCGTGTTGCGTTTCGGACGTGCAGAACCATACAGCTCGTTCTCAAGCTGCAGCTGGTGCGTGTTAATCTGCTTGTAGTCACCCTCTTCAGCAACACCAATCTGCTCGTACTGGCGCACGGATGTGGCCAAAGCGCCGCGCAGGCCTTCGATGTAATCGCAAAGGGAGTTGTAGTGAATGTCCAGCTCGCTCTGCACCACGCTGGTGTAACCCAGATCGCTCATGCGCAGAGAGGTGGCGTATTCACCGAAATAGGTGTCGTCGCCCAGCATAGACAGGGTTGGATGAGCGGATGGCAGGTAGCTCTTATCAACCGCAGGGGAGGCGCCAAACAGATACAGCATCAGCCAGCCATGGCGCTGCAGGTTACGGATCAGACCCAGATATCCTGCACTGCGGAAGTCCTGAAGGCTGCTGCCGGAGGTACACTGCTCGTGGAACGCATGCCACAAACCATCGGAGATGGAGAAGTTGTAGTGAATACCAGAGATCGTCTGCATCCGCTTGCCATAGCGATGCGCCAATCCCTTACGGTAAAGTGTCTTGATCTGCGCGGCGTTGGAGCTGCCGTACTCAGCGATGCGAATGGTCTCATCACTGGTAATTGCCGGCGGCATGGAGGCGTTCCACAGGTACTCACCTGCTTCCGTCTTGCGCGCAGCAAAGGCCTGCAGTTCTTTCAGGAACTCGAGGCTTTCCTTAACTGAGTGCGCAGCAGGGGTGATGAACTCCAGCTGAGCTTCAGAGAAATCTGTCGTGATGAACTTGTGCGTTAGCGTCTTGCCCAGAGCGTCCGGGTGGTCACGCAATGACATAAAGCCATCTCTGCCAACACGCAGAGCTTCTTTTTCGATCCCCACGCGGAGTTCTGCAAGACCTTTGCGAACAGCGCTATTTTCCAACAGCTTCAGCGTGGCTTCACCTAATTTTGTCATTCTCGTTCCGTTAATCTGCGCAAAACGGTTATATGGGCTCAAAATATCCTAGCAAACCGCAGGGCTTACTCTCTGACATAGATACTTTGTAAATTCATGGATGCAAGAGTACAAAACCTGTCGAATTTTCCTTAGTGTTTTATGCGCAACTCCTATCATTAATGCGTGAACCAAGATCAATTCGAGAATAAAATTAAACTGAGAAAATGAAGAAATTCACTGCCTGACGTTCAACACATCAGCAATATGTATTCCTGAACACCCCTCAATAATCAAAAAATATATACTTAATAGGGACTGCGGAACACTCAGCCCTAAACTGCTGATTTTGCCTAAAAAGTCCTGACTACTCTTCAGACAAGAAGATACATAGGCTCGAACAACAAGCAGACATACCCCGAAATACAGTGCTCTGAGCTGATAAAAAACACGGCATTTACTCAGTCAGCTCACAAAGTTCGTGTGCATTTTGAACACTCTAACGGATATTTCGAACGCCGTGCGTTCTCTGGGGAAGCTTAAATCCTTCCGTGTAACCAGTACTCAGCTTCTACTGTTTGCAAAGTTTAAGCTGAACACATCTCAAGAGCATCGGCCTCACATAGGCCCTCTCAAGCAGCCTCATTCCATCAAGCATATTTGGAGGAAACCGCAGGTCTGCCTGCAAAATCTTCAGTGGATCGCGTTTGGGATAACTTCGCCCCTTTCGGCTCACCACCAGCTGCTCCTCACCATTCCTGAGGCAATCGGCAAAATAGCCTCAGCAAATCTGATGGATGTCTTCGCAAACTGCGGATCGTTAGGGTCTTCACAACGACCTGATGAGGACACTGATTTGCAAAGCAAGCTCTCCCTGTGCGTTCTCGCCTTCACGCTTCCCGTTCTGGCCAGTTGCGTTTCTGATGAAGAGCGCATCCCGCAGGCGTATTCTCCTACCGTGGAGATTCCGCAGGGAGCCACGCTGATCACCGTCAACACCACACCAGATGGCGCCTTCTGCTATTTGCAGGGCTATCGGTCTTCTATCTTCGTGAAGCACACGCCCGGACCGATGGTTGTGCCTGCCGGGTTTGAAAACAAAAACCTCATCTGCGAGCTGAAAGGCTTCAAGACAACGCGTGGTGCTGTATTGCCCGGCCCACCACCGCCGGATGGAGACAAGATCATCATCCAGCGCGTGTTCATTCCGGTGGGTGTGAATGATCCCAACTCCAGCCCCGCAGGTGCCATCGTACCGGATGGCTTCGTCGGCACCTATCGCCGCTAACCCAGCACTGCTTCATACCGGGCTTTGAAGTTGGAGCTAAGATAGTTCATCAGCTCCCGCACCCGGTGGAGCTGGTGCCGTGTTGGCGGGCTCACCAACCACAGCGGGGTTGTTTGCTTCCAGCCGGAAAGCATTTCCGTCAGCTCTCCGCGCTTGATCGGCGCATCGGTGTAAACATCTGCAAGCCGCGCAATACCAAGGCCCGCAACAGCAGCCTGACACATGACGCGGCCATTGGAGATCTGAAAGCCTTTCTCCGCCTGCACCACGATGCGTTCCTGGCCTCGCGTGAAGATCCATTCCTGCACGCTGCCAGAGATAAATGGCAGGCCTTTCAGATCAGACGGGTGCCGGATTTTGGAGTGAGCTGCTACAAAAGAAGGGGAGGCCACATAGCGGGTGGTGATGGTGTGCAGTTTGCGGGCGATCAAGGTGCTGTCCTCCAGATCTCCCATGCGCAGCACAAGGTCGAAATCCGTCTCCAGCAAATCCTCCCGGATACTGGAGAAATCCAGCTTCACTTCGATCCCCGGATTGGCCTGCTGATACTCAATCACCAGCGGTGCGATGAGCTCCTCCCCAATCAACCCGCCAACGGCATTCATGCGGATTGGTCCAGTCAGACTGTCCGTCGCCTGCGACGCCAGATCAGAGGCATCCTCAATCTGCTTCACACCCGCACGGCACATTTCGTAGTAGCGTTCACCGATCTCTGTCAGGCGCAGTTTACGGGTGGTGCGGTAGAGCAGCTGAACGTCCAGGTGTTCCTCCAACTGGCTGACCTGCTGACTTAAACTCGCTTTTGAAAGACCTGTTTCATCAGAAGCTAAGGTAAAACTGCCATGTTCCGCCACGGCCAGAAACGAGCGCAGACCATTCCAGTAGATATTGTTCATTTCAGCCTAACAATTATTTTGAATTACCCTCATTTATCAGCATGATCATTTTTGTACAATCGCCGCAACACAACGCAAGTCCATCTTGCTCAAGAAAAAGCTAACTAGGCAGGAAAACAAAATGACAAAGCCACTTATCATTATCACTGGCGCAAGTTCCGGCATTGGTGCAGCGATTGCGAAGTCTTTCAGCGCAGCTGGCCATCCTCTTCTTCTGCTGGCACGTCGCGTTGAGCAGATGGAAGCTCTGGGTCTTCCAAACACTCTGTGCCGCGGCGTTGACGTCACTGATCGTGATCAGCTGATCGCTGCTGTTAAAGAAGCTGAAGACAAGTTTGGTCCGGCAGACGCTATCGTCAACAACGCTGGCTGCATGCTGCTGGGTGATCTGTCTGTGCAGGATCCTTCTGAATGGGATCGGATGATCGACCTGAACGTGAAGGGTGTTCTGAATGGCATCCACGCTGTTCTGCCAGGCATGAAAGCACGTAAGGGCGGTTCCATCATCAACGTCAGCTCCATCGCTGGCCGCAAAACCTTCCCAGCACACGCAGCATACTGCGGCACCAAATTCGCAGTTCACGCCATCAGCGAAAACCTGCGTGAAGAAGTGGCCGCGGACAACGTGCGTGTCATGACCATCGCTCCAGGTGCTGTGCAGACTGAGCTGCTGTCCCACACCACTTCTCAGGAAATCATTGATGGTTACGAGCAGTGGAAGAAAGAAATGGGCGGCGTGCTGGACCCACAGAACGTAGCAGACACCGTGCTGTTCGTTTACCAGCAGCCACAGAACGTCAACATCCGCGAAGTTCTGCTCGCAGCAACTGGTCAGCCTGCATAAGGTTGAGTTAGACAGTTTAAGCAAGAAGCCGGCTCATCCCCCAGAGCCGGCTTTTTTTTTGCGATAACGATGCTTGTTAGGCCAGTTCAGCAATCTTCTGATTGGCTTTGCTCAGGCCCGCTTCAGCGGCTTGTGGCCCCATAGCCAGCCCTTTCGCATAGATGAACTCAATATCTGTGATGCCCATCAGACCCAGAGCGGATTTGAGGTAAGCCGTTGCCAGATCATGGGCAGTGCCAAGGAAGTTTCCTCCTTGCGTGATCGCCACATAACACTTTTTGCCTTCCAGCAAGCCAACCGGGCCGGTTTCTGTAAACTGAAAGGTCTGCCCTGCGCGGGTCACGTAGTCGATCCATGACTTGAGCGTGGACGGGATCATCAGATTGTACATTGGCGCGCCAAGCACAATGAAGTCGGCCTCCTTCAGCTCAGAAACCAACGTATCAGACAGCGCCAGGGCCGCTTGTTGTGCGGGCGTAACAGCAGCGCTTGGATCATAAAAGCATTGAAAAAGGCTGTGTTCCAGATGCGGGATCGGATCTTTGCTCAGCTCGCGTTTGATGTGCCGCATGCCCGCAAAACGAGAGAGCAGGCTTTCTGCCATTTTATCGGAAAGCTGCGAGGATTGAGAGTCTGTTTCCAGCATACTTGTGTTGATCTGCAACAGAGTTTTCATGTGCTTAGTCTCTTTCAAAAAATCAGGAGCGCTCCATCTCGTCATGGAGGCATGCCCATTGATTAATTTCATTTGCAGATGATACAAAGTTAGTTACTACCGCTTTTATCAATAGATTGGATGCAGCTTGCCAAGCATCGAGCAACTGAAAATGTTCATCGCCGCCGCTGAATCCGGCAGTTTTTCTGCGGCGGGGAGAACACTGGGCAAAGGCCAGTCAGCCGTAAGCACGGGGATCGTGAATCTGGAGGTGGATCTGGGGTTCGAGCTTTTCGATCGCACCACCCGCAAGCCTCAACTCACCGAAAACGGTGAACGCATGCTGACCTACGCCCGCGCGGTGCTGATGCAGGTCGAGAACATGACCACCGCAGCCGACAGCATCTTTTCAGGCGAAGAAACCAGTGTTCGGGTCATGCTGGATGATGCATTGATGCTGCCCTCGCTCAGTCAGGCTCTGATTGAGTTTGGCGAGAAGTTTCCGGCAACGCGGATCGATCTGCTCTCTGGTGTCAGTCCGGACATCCCCGGCATAGTGGCACAAGATCAGGCGGATATCGGACTGATGTTCTCTGGCGGCAGCGTGCAAAAAGGGGTGGAGCAGGTTTTCATCGGTAATCTGCCGTTTGTCTCCGTTTGCGTGCCTAACCATCCGCTCACCAAGTTGACCGAGATTGGCGCAAATGAGCTGCTGTCTCATCGCCAACTTCTGCTGCGTAGTCCGCAAGGCAGCGTGCTTGCTCAGTTTCCGGAGCTTTCAACTCAAGTCTGGCACGCAACCAGCTTCCACGCTCTTCGCGAACTGGTGATGCAAGGGGTTGGCTGGGCGTATCTTCCAGAACATCTGGTGAGCACAGCCATTGCTTCCGGCCAGTTGGCACGCCTGAACTTGCGGTTTGAGCACAAGCTCTGGAGCCCCCCAGTAGAATGTATCAAGCTCAAACACGCCCGCATGGGCCCTGCCGTTTCATGGCTGTTTGACAGTATCAAGAACGTATTGTCTTGAGTGTCGCGCTTACTGGTTCTCTAACTCAACTGTTTCCTGCTTGGTCAGATGACGTGCGATGGATTGAAACAGGGCGATTGATTTCATCTTCACCATCTCCTTATCCCGCTGATAGGACGGATAGGTGGAGGTTTTGGCGATCACCACGTTGCGGGCAGGGTTGATGTAGAGGAACTGTCCGTGAATGCCGATGGCGGTGAAGTCACCATGATCAGATTCAAGCGGCAGCCACCACTGGTACTTATAGCCAAGCGGAGAGGGGCTCTGCGGATTATCATAGCCCGGCATCAGGCGCGGTTCATCCGGCGTCACTGAAGTTTTGATCCACTCTTCTGAAACGATACGCTCACCCTTGTGGTTGGTACCGCCTCTGGCCAGCACCATGCCAACCCGCAGCATATCACGCAGGCGAATGTTCACCCCGCCGAAGACCACTGGTTGACCGGCCTGATCCACCATAAGTTCGGCAGAGGATTCAGCTCCTATTTTGGACCAGAGCTTTTCGTTGAACCATTCCTGATAGGGCTTGCCTGTCGCCCCGCGTAGCACCCAGCCGACCACATGGGTATCGATAGAGGAGTAGCGGTTGTACGTTCCCGGCTCCAGCTCCCGTGGAACATCCTTAGTGAACTCATCCTGCGAGCCAAGCAGGATCGCAACGACGGACTGCACGATATCGGAGTTTAGATCAGCGTAGTTCTCATTCCAGCGCACACCGGAGGACATCTCCAGCACATCTTTCAAGCGTACGCCATCATAGGCTGTGCCCTTCAGCTCCGGCACATACTTGACCACCTGATCCTCAACGCTGTCGATATAGCCTTCATCCATCGCCACACCCACAAGGATCGAGGCCATGGACTTGGAAACGGACATCTGGATCGCATGAGTCTCAGCTGAGTTGCCGCGATCATAGTACTCATGGATCAGCTTACCATTGTGCATGATGGCAAGGCCGGTGGTGTGGGAATCCAAAATGTAGTCCGCTGTCGAAGCCGCTTCGCCTTTGTACATAAAGGTCGCCGGCATCGGAGACGCCTGATACTGCCGCGGCAGCTGATAGGTCTCTTCTGGCGCTTCAACGGAGATGCTCGGATATTCAACGTAAAGAGAGCGGAACTTCTGATCGATGTTCTCAGGTTTAAATGCATCCGCATAGGCCATCACGGCACGGATCTCTGCAATGTCCTGTCGGAAGTAAAATGCGCCAGCAGCAAGCAGCACGACAACAGCCAGAACACCCCAGCCAATCTTCTTTAACATGATGTCCCCCCAAGATCGCGGTGAGAGGTTAACCCCTCCAGAGCGAGCCCAAAGCTTACGCATGGGTTAAAGACTTGTAAAGCGAGGAAGCTGCAACAAAAAAGCGATGTATTACCCAATTAAACGCAATTAAAACATAAGAACTCACATAGTCTTTGCCGGTCTCCTGTTTAATGGTTGCAGCCTTCATTTTCTCCGATTGGTGGGAGTATTTGTCATGCAGTCAAAAACAACAGTCTCTCTTATTGCACTGAGTTTCCTTGTGATTTCATCCGGCGCCGGTTTTACGCAGATTAATAACTTCGCTGAGGACCCAACCGCCAACGCGGATGCCAACCCGCTGAAGTCCGAATACCCTGACATCATCAGCCCGGTCTCCGATTGCCCTGGCATTGCTGAGAAATACCAATCCGGCGGCGCTGGCGCTGATCCGCTCGGTTATCCGCCCAACTTCGGTTTCGGCGATATGTCCGCCGCTGATCAGGAAGCCTGCATCAAGGAAATCAATAAGGACGGTAACATCAACGAGAAGCAGGAAACGGAAGAAGAAAACAACATCCTGCAGAACTAACTCATTGTTATTGCAAAGGAAGGAAGATCTCGACAAGGAGGTCTTCTGGCGCTGTATTCGTCGGGCTGTTCAGAAAAACCTCATAGCACGGCTGGTCCGCCGCCTCTTCTCCCGAGGTTGGTAGCCAAACACCGTAAAGATAATGAAACGCGCCTCTCAGCCCGGCATACGGGCCTTTGTGCTTTAACACCGCACAACGACCACTGGGGATAACCAGAGGCTCAAGCCCTTCCGTATTCGCAAAGTTCTGCGGAACAACGGCCCCCACATGGGAGCGTAACTCATCCAGCGGCACAATAGAGGGATCATCATAATAGATCCCGACAATCGGCCCACACTTGCGGATAACACCCCGCGACGACAACATCGCCGCCAGCTTGCTGAACACCACCCCCATCTCAAAGTACGACCCACGATGAAACAATGCCTGCAGGCTTCGTTCCGGAACCTCTTTGATTTCAACGGGATGCATGGAAAAGATGCTCTCTTTTTCCGTTTCCAGCGTTGGCGCAGCATACTTGCTTTCACGAAACTGCCCCGGCGCCATGCCATACTCACCTTTAAACGCACGGGAAAAACTCTGCGCACTGGGGTAACCGTATTGCTCGGCAATCTCTGTAATCGGTTGTTTTGATTGAATAAGATCCAACGCAGCCCGGTTCAGCCTGATCCGCCGAATAGAGGTCGCCAGCGTTTCTCCCCGCATGCTTTGAAACACCCGGTGCCAGTGAAACCGCGACATGCAGGCAACATCTGCCAGAGCGTCCAGACTCAGATCCCCATCCAGATTGTTGTAGATGTACTCAAGAACGCGCAGCATCCTCTTTTCATAGGCTGCTTTGTTCTGCTCCGGTTTCACTCTCAACGTCCCCCGTCAGTCGCCGTTAACTCCCTTACATCACAGAGGGACTGAACATATCTTGCTATTTTATCCCCGAAACATGCATGTAACTCCGACTCGCTCGCAAAACCACGTGATCGATATCCCGCGAGACAACTTGAGTATTTTCACCTATTGCTGCAATTGGCCTGCAGCTCACCTTACACGCTTTCTTCTTAAAACTGACAGTTCTTTGAGCCTGGACGGTGACTTAGTCACTTTCACGAGCAAATTTCTGAAATTTTACTTATAAAACGGTTGCTTTTGGGACCTTGGCTCGGATAAAGCGAAGGCAACAATTGGCCAAGTATCGGGCTCTGGCCTAATCAAAACAATCTAAGGATTGCACATGACCGACGCAGCGTTGGCCCCAGCTCCTGTGCTTGATCAGGAAGCTAAAACCGAATTTCCTATCCCAGCAAACGTTTTTGCTGAGAAAGTAGTGTCCGTACAGCACTACACCGACCGCCTGTTCAAATTCCGCATCACGCGCCCAGCTTCTTTCCGTTTCCGTTCTGGCGAGTTCGTCATGATCGGCCTGCCAAACGCTGAAAAGCCGGTTTTCCGCGCTTACTCCGTGGCAAGCCCTTCCTGGGACGAAGAGCTGGAGTTCTTCTCCATTAAAGTGCCAAACGGTCCACTGACCGAGCACCTGCAGAAGATTCAGCCGGGCGACACTGTTCTTATGCGCAAAAAGCCAACCGGTACTCTTGTGAATGATGCCCTGATCCCAGGTAAGCGTCTTTACATGTTCTCCACCGGCACCGGCGTTGCGCCTTTCGCTTCTCTGATCCGTGATCCGGAAACCTATGAGAAGTTTGAAGAAGTTATCCTGACCCAGACCTGCCGCGAAGTGAACGAACTCACCTACGCGAAAGAACTGGTTGAAGAAGTGATTAACGATCCGCTCGTTGGTGAACTTGCTGCTGGCAAACTGCGCCTGCACACTGCAGCAACCCGTGAGCCCTATCCATGTCAGGAGCGCATCACGACTCTCATCGAGAATGGTAAGCTCTTTGAAGACCTGGGTGTTCCGCGTCTTGATCCGGCAGTTGACCGTGGCATGATCTGTGGTTCCATGGAAATGATCAACGACACCAAGGCGATCCTCGAAAAACATGGCCTTGAAGAAGGTTCCAACGCGTCTCCTTCCACCTTTGTGGTTGAGCGCGCATTTGTCGGTTAATCCTTCGACACATCTGATTTTGAGAAGCCCGCTGTCATTTCAGCGGGCTTTTCTTTTGCCTGTACGTCGAAACTCAAGCGTCTTCTGGCACTTTCATCGCATTCTCCAGCACCTGATTGAAGCGGTGTAGCGCGCCTTCAAATCGGCCAAAGGTCAGATACTCGTTGGCACCGCTGGCAAAACCTTGCTGAATTTCTTCACCTAACTCGAAGTCTTCCTTCAAGGTAGTGATCGTGATCGCCTGATTGCGCATCCAATGTTTCTGCATTTCTTCCGTTTGCGGAGCTGAGATCGGAACCAATGTTGCTAACCGAACACGAGTGCGGTCCACCGCAAGCGGTTCCAGGTGAACCCAGACCACATGATCCTGCTGGACAAGCAATTGAGTTCCAGGGAAGATTGAATAAATGATATTGGCATGCTCGCGGATGTTCCATGTCTCTCGCGGTTGATCGCACAGCTCAAACAGAGTGATGCGCGGCAGAACGGACCGCATGTTGTCTCCCAGCATCTGATAGCTGGAGAGATTATCCGGAAAATAGGGGCCGATGGTTTTGCGGTGGGCAACCCGGAAATGATATGCCTCGATCCCACCTTCAATGAGCGTCTTCCAATTGGCTGCTATTTCAAAGGTTTCTTCGACAGCAATCCTATGATCCGCCAAATCAAGCCAGTTCAAGTCTTCACTGAGAGGAGCAAGTGAGTTCTGGATTTCTCCTAGATCTGAACTGGAACTATCGGCGATCACCCACACAAAACCATAGGCTTCATGAACCGGCAGTTCTTTCAGAGCATGCTGGGATCGATCCAGATCCGGAAAGCCTTGGCTCTCCTGAGGAACGGCGATCAGCTCTCCCTGATTTGACCATGTCCACGCATGGTAAGGGCAGGAGAACCGCTTTTTGCAGCCAGCTTCATCCCGTACCAGCTTGGCACCCCTGTGACGACATACATTGAGGAACGCGTGCGCCTGACCATCCGCATCACGCACTAAAAGAACTGGCAGGCCTGACACAGTTCGGCTCAGGAACGCATTGTTCTCAGCAAGTTCGAAGGATTGAACAGCCGCTACTGGTTTGCTGCGAAACAAACCTTTCATTTCATCCGCAAACCGATCCGGGCAACTGTAACGCTCTATTGGCGATCGCGTGACATCCTCATCCAGAAACTTGCTGTTTTCAGCATCCAACCCAAGCAGCTCTGCAATCAGGCCAATTTCCTCATCCCGCGTCATGGCACTCTCCTCACTTACCAATCGGTAAGTATAAACTTACCACTTGGTAAGTTGTCAAGTTCAGGCTATACGAAGAGGATAGGGAGAGTGATTTGGATCAGCACACCGACAACCCAAAAACACGTTACATCTCAACAGCCACCAGTGTTTTTGCGGAAAAGGGATACAACGCGGCAAGCCTAGCAGACGTTGCAAATCAGCTTGGCGTAACAAAGCAAGCACTGCTGCATTTCTTCGGCTCCAAAGCAGCGCTCTATGAAGAAGTGCTGAAAGCCCTTTCGAACCGTTTGCTGTCTTCCATTCAAAACGTAGAAGGGGCATCACCGGAAGAACAGCTGCGCAGCTTCTTTCTGCAACTCTCTACCGCATCTCTTGAAAAGCCTGCAGATACCCAACTGGTTCTTCGCGCGCTTTTAGACGCGCAAGTGTCCAGCGAGAGTTGGCCATTAAAGCCATTCCTCGATGCATTGGGAGCTTTGGCGCATAAGACGAAACGGTGGTCTCAAGCCTCTGACGCCGAGCTATTCTGCTGGATTTATCAGCTCATTGGCTCAATCCAACATTTCGCGATCTCACAAGTCACGCTCAAAGGAATGTATGGCGCTGAGGCATTCGACGTGCTGCGAGAGACACACTCGGCTCAGCTTCGTGCAGCTCTCGCAGATTTGGAGAAAGATCCAGGCTAACTGTTAAGTTCAAGCTGTTCGTGGATCTGCGCAATCTCATCTTTCCATTTCACCTGAAGGTGAGGCGACTGCCTGTTTGGGCGTCGTGCAAGATCTGCTTCCATCAGCTCTTCCAGCTCAATCAACCGCTCAAGCAACTCATCTTCAGAGGAAGCGGCCTCAGCCGCAACCAACTCTTCGCGCTCTAGCTTTACAGGCGCTTCTTGTTCGGCGGTAACCTTGATTGGCTTCACCTGAGTTTCTGCAATCAGCGCGTAGGCAGCATCCACATCGTTGACTTCCTGCAATCGACCGTTTTGAACCACCCAGAACCGGTTACAAGTCGCTTCCACCAGATGGCGATCATGCGAGACAAGCAGGAATGAACCGCCAAACGATTGAAGCTGATGGGAAAGTTCATTGCGGCCGTAAAGATCAAGGTGGTTGGTTGGTTCATCCAGCATCATCAGGTTGGCTTGCACTTGAGACAGCGAAACAAGCAACAAGCGCGCACGCTCCCCACCACTGAGTTTTGAAACCTTCTGCTGCAACTGATTGTACTTGAAACCAGCCGCAATAATGGTCTTCTCACAATCTGGCACACGCAGGTCTACACCAAGTGCTTCACCAACAGCCACCATCCCCTCAACGAGATTGGACTCACCCGGTAACTGTTGAAGCGTTTGATCATAAAACGCAATCCGGCAGCGCGGATGAACGCGAACCTCGCCGTCATCGCTCTGTCGCTTCTCCCAACAGCAGCGCAGCAGGCTGGACTTACCGGTTCCGTTTGCACCCATCACGGCGATCCGGTCTCCCGGTCGAACAGCGATATCATCGATACGATAGAGGAATACGTCAGCCACTGGCGGCGTCACATCCAGATCTTTCAGCTGTACCAGCCGATCGGCTTGAATGGTCTCACCAGCAATGGACAGGTTCCATGGATAGGCCTCAACGGCCTCCGTCTGGTCGCCCTTCATGCGGTCAACCATCTTCTCCATGGACTTTGCCTTGCGCGACAAGTCTTCGTTGTCGAAGGTGCGGCCCCATTCTGCAATGCGTTTGGCACTTGCTTCGACCCGCTTGATCTCCTTATCCTCAGCCTCACGCCGCGCAATCCGCGCTTTTGTCAGAACCTCATGTTCTTCAAGGGCTTTTGTGCAAGGCAGATCAAACGCGTGGAGCTTGCGGTCTTGAAGGATCCACGTGCGATTGGTGACAGAATCCAGCAGTGTGGCATCGTGCGAAATCATCAGGAAGCTGCCCTTCCAGGATTTCAGGAAGCTCTCCAGCCACATAATTGTCGGCAGATCCAGATGGTTGCTTGGCTCATCGAGAAGCAGCAGGTTGGGCTCGGTCATCAACGCACGAGCCAACATCAGACGCGTCATCTGCCCACCGCTGAGATCTTTACAGAGCACTTCAGACTGATGGGGCTCAAACCCCATTTCCGGCAGGATCACCTCCACCTTCCAATCCATCCAGTCCCGCTTGTCATTTGGCAGGGCATCGCGCACAGCTTCAGCAAGGCTGAGGTCTAATAGATGCTTAGGAAGATGCTGCTCCACGCAGGAAACGACAGCAGCGCGGGAGACAGAAATACTGCCTTCGCTCGGCTCGCCACGGCCAGCAAGGATGTTCAGAAACGTAGACTTGCCACAACCGTTGTGCCCGACAAGACCGATGCGATCACCCGCATTCAGTCCGAAGGAAAGGTTCTCAAACAGCACACGTTCAGGCGACTGCTGCCACAGGCCACTGCCGGTTATCAATGGATTGCCACTGGACTTCGCCACAGGACCGTGCCTCCCAACACACAAACAAACACTCAGAAAGGGATTAGAGAAAAACCGCAGGGCTTCCAAGAGCACACGAGGTGTAATGCAGCAAGGGCACCTCAACTTACGAGAGCACAGAGGTTTTCACGTCACACATTTCGATGAAAAACAGTGAAAATCCCTTGAATAACCGAGGCAAACACGGGGATTTCCCTCACATGCATATTGCAGGAATAATCTACATTACAGCAAAGCATATCAGCGCATTCGCGTTGAACGTTCCCCGAAATGAAAGACCTGAACCTGAGATGACGACTT
Organism: Pseudovibrio sp. FO-BEG1; assembly: GCF_000236645.1. NCBI lineage: Bacteria > Pseudomonadati > Pseudomonadota > Alphaproteobacteria > Hyphomicrobiales > Stappiaceae > Pseudovibrio > Pseudovibrio sp. FO-BEG1. Next base: position 2,141,186 of record NC_016642.1, on the reverse strand, counting down.
CTGCTCACCTGCCTGCATCCAACTGGAACATGGGTATGCTTTTCTGCGTAGCTGCTTGTGTCTTTGCACTGACCACCACAATTGGCCTTGCTTATCTTGTAAACCCGAACCCAACTTCAAAATTGCACCTGGCAAAGTCAGAGGTTTCTCATTGCAGCGTGGCTGGTGCCATTGCGGTGATGGGCTCACGCGGTGAATGGAACTGCCTCGCGGCCCAATAAGGTGCTGAAAGAGCTCGTTATTTTGTGTTTTGCTCTTTCATCTCGTTGTAGGCTTTTGTGAAACCCGTGGCAGAGAAGTTGATACCGACCTTCTTGCCAGCTCGGGACATCATGATAAAGCGCCCTTGCTCCGTTGCCGCTTTCATAGCCTTGATGAAGGCATCTTCTGTCTTACCTTCGATAATACAACCCTGCGCGGTACAGCGAGTGACACGGGCAACGGCCTGATAATCTCCCACATTTACGCCAACGCCCGGCGCAAGCAGAAAGTCCAGCGGCAGTACGTACTGCACGATGTCAGCATTGTCTTTCGGATTATGGCTGAGCGTCATCTGCATTATGGTTTGGCCGCTTTCGTTATGCACCACGCGCTGCTTGATCTGGCAGCTCATGCCATTCACTGCGGGGTCATAACACTCCAACATCCAATCCCCATGCTGCTGTCTGCTGACTTTAGGGCTGCTTTGAACAGCAGCCTCCGATTTTGCGGCAGTTTGAGCAGTGCCTGATGTGGGCTCAAGAATTGCAACAGCTCCCATCGCAAGAGCTGCAATTGTACAAATGGGAAAACCGAAAATCTTCATTTCAATATCTTGCTTACAACTATAACGATAGGACTGAGTTATCTATCTCACCATTCCAAATCTGTTGCAATATTGGAGATTTGCAGGAGAGTTCTCGTGTAGTGGCTCCTTGCTTTTCAAAGGAATTTAGTATGACCAAGTCCGGAAAAATTAATTACATCGAGCTTCCAGCTGCTGATCTGGAAGCCGCAAAAGCGTTTTATGGCAATGCATTAGGTTGGAAGTTTGAGGACTACGGACCAGAGTATGCCGCATTCAACGATGGCGACTTTGATGGCGGCTTCTACAAGGCCGATATGTCATCTTCAGCTGCAAGCGGTGCGGCTCTTGTTGTGCTCTATGCAGAAGATCTGGAAGGATTGCAGGCAAAGCTTGAAAAAAACGGCGCCAAGATCTGCCGTAAGATCTTTTCCTTCCCAGGTGGACGCCGGTTCCATTTTCTTGATCCAAACAACAACGAGCTGGCTGTCTGGTCTGACAAGTAAGAAGAGAGCACTCAGCTCTCCCCTTCAAAGTACTACACTTGCTGCACTCTGAGCAGAAACTGCTCTGTTTGCTTGTTCAGTTGATCGATATGCTCTGAGATATCGTCAGCACTACGTTGCAGCTCTTCTGCCTGCGTGCGGGTTTCGCCCGCCGCATTAGCAACCATCTCAAAGTTTGCCGTTGCAGCCTCTGTTCCCTGAGCAGAGGCTTGCGAGCTACGGCTGATTTCTTCTGTCGAAGACTGCTGTTGCTCAACCGAGCAGCTGATCGCCGTCATGTAGCTGACAACTTGCTCAACCTCCTCACCAATCCGCTCCAGCGAAGCAACGTTGCTTTCTGTGCGGCTGGAAGCCGAGAGCACGTGCGCTTCCAGCTCCTCAGCAGCTTTTTCCGTCTGCTCCGCCAGATCCTTCACCTCTGTGGCCACCACGGCAAAGCCAGCTCCATGAGCGCCCGCACGTGCCGCTTCTATGGTCGCGTTCAGCGCCAGCAACTTCGTCTTGTTTGAGATGCCTTTGATTTGCTCCAAAAACTCGCTGACATCCAAGTTCAGCTTTTGCAGCACGACAGCATCTTCCTGACAGTTAGCCGCCGTTGCCTTTGTGTTGCCAACGAAGCTCACGGTACGGTTGACCTGATCGCGGATCTCCTGAATAGAAGCCGTCAGCTCCTCAGACGCTGCCGCCACACTTTGCACGCTGGCTGAAGCCTGCTGTGCGCCTGTGGTGGCTGAGATCGCACCTTCCTCGGAGTTCTGCGCAAACTGGCGGAAGGAGAGGGCGGTGCCGCGCATTCTTTCAGCTAGGCTGTTCAGCACACCGACGGCACTGGAGTATGTGTTGCGGAAGTCCTCCACGGCGTTCATAACAAGCTTCTCACGTTCAAGATTAGCTTCGTAGTTCTCGCGCGTTTCAGCTTCCATTTGCTGTTGCTGCTCAGCTTGGTCCCGGAACTTGGTCAACGCACGGGAGACGTCACCCAGCTCGTCCTGTGAGTTGTTGTAGACACTCTCAAAATTCAGATTGCCGCTGGATAGCTTCAGCAGGCTGGAACACAGCCAATCTACAGCCGCAGCGACACGTTTACCCAGCAAAAGCCCTATGATCAGGGAACCAAACAGCAGAGGTCCGAGGATCAGGAGGGGTTTCGAAATCGCCTCTTCCAGGTTCATGAACAGTTTGCTTTTCTGCACGCCTGTGCCGATCACCCATTCCCACTCCGGGAAACTCTCAACATAGCTGAGCTTTGGGTTCGCCTCCCCATGCTCGTTGATGTAGTTGTAGGTGACATAACCGCTGCCGTTTTGCTTGGCAGCATCCACCATCTCCAGAACAAACGGCTTTCCGTCTCCATCCTTGGTGTTGCGTTGGTTCGCGCCAAGGAACGAGGCATTGAACGGGTGCATGACGCCGTCGTAGTCATAGCTGAAAATGAAGACGTATTCTTTGCCGTCGTAACGCAGCGCTTTGAGAGCTGCTGATGCCGCAGCCTGAGCCTCCTCACGGGTAAGCGTGCCGTCTACCTCACGTTTATAATACTGCCGAGTAATTGAATTTGCTGCAGTAATAATCGACGTCAGTTCACGGTTCTTAGCCGTGAGCAAGCTCTGGTAAAGCACATAGGATTGAAACGCTGTACCGATTAAGAAACATAGAAATAAGATTCCAAGAGCACCCCAAATTCTCGCCCTAAGGGTGCGTGGCACAAAAGAGGCCATCGCTAGCTCCGCCCAATATCAATAATCACATTTGAAATTACATCTCTGATATTGTTTGGTAATTAACGAAATAGACGCAGCCGAAATGCCGTAATTTGCTTTATATATTCCCGCTTACCCCATTCAGATATATTAGTTAAATTTCTAATAGATTTATTAATTATGTTGAGAGAACCTTCAATCAGCATTTTCTAATAAATAAAATACTTTAAAACCCATGCATAAATTCAGATGTGTGTTATGAGAGTGGGAATGAAATAGTTTTCTTCAGGCTTTGGGTGAAGTAGTGAAAACCCTTTATGCTTGAAACGATGCACCCACAACTAAAACTATTCTAATGATAATTTACACGTAAAAGTTGTTGATAAATTGATTGAGCAAGCGGGCCCTCAGCAAATCCTTCTCCAGCTAACCATCGGACTGCTCTGAAGGCTTACCTCTATTATTTGTGGGGGTGATTTTGGGGATTCACCCTGCTCAGCGAATAAGCGTAGCTTCCAAGCGCAATCCAGATTTTCAGGAGATTCGCGTGCGGACCGCCAAACCATCAGAAATTGGTTCTTTCAGCCCCCTTATTTCGAAAGGAGCATCTGTCGGAGTTCTTGTTGCATCTGCAGCTTTACTCGCCGCATGCCAATCCAACGTATTTGGGCCGGATCCTTCCAAACCACCTTCCGACGCCTATGTGGTTTCCATTGAAACCAAGCCGGCAGGCGCACAGTGCGTTCTAGATGGCTTTGCAGAAAATCTGCACGTGAAGAGCCCCGGCCAACTGGTTATTCCTGAGGAATACAAAGACGCACAGATCGTGTGTACCAAAGAAGGTCACGAAGAAGTTCGTGACGACTGGTATCCCGGCTCAGACGTAGAAATGCCGGCTGTCTCCTGGGTAAGAACACTTCCGAAAAAGAAATAGTCGGCAATCCAATTAACATTTGTGGGCGCTTAAGCGCTGACTTCTGCGGAGATCGTGTTAGAGGACGCGATTTTCTCTGCTTTCTGCACCCGTGCGCCAAGAACCACCAGAACCAGCGCGATCCCGCCAAACACGCAGAATGCGAAGGACAGCGGCAGCAGGGTCTGATCATAAAAACGACCAACCAACACAGAAAGAATGAGCGCGATAAACGTGGTCGACGCACCAATCAGCGTGGCAGCCAAGCCAGCGATATGGCCAAGAGGCTCCATAGACATGGCGTTGAGATTGCCGTTCAACATTGGCTGACAGAAGAACGCAAAAGACAGATAGGTCATGAACAGCCACAGAGCAGGAGTGCTATCGACAAAAAGCAGATACAGTGCAAAGGCAAGGCTGGCGACAATCTGGATGCCAAGCGCGGCGCGACACATATTCTGCAATCCAATGCGACGCACGATGCGACCATTCACGATGGATGCCATACCGAACACCACTGCAATTCCGGAGAAGTACAGCGGGAAAGTCTCATGCACGTCGTAGATGTCAGCAAACATCGGCTGCGCAGTGCTGAGATAAGTCATCATGGTGCCGAACACGAAGCCAGAGGCAGCTGTATAAAGCAGGGTCGCCTTGTGGCTGACGACTTCCTCTAGGCCTTGCCAAAGCACTTTCGGCGTAATCGTGCGGCGGTTCTCCGGCTTTAGCGTTTCAGGCTGGCGAACTGCGAGCCAGATACATCCAACAGAAGCCATGATCAGCATGATAACAAAGATCGCACGCCATCCCGCAGCAAACAGAATACCCTGACCGATCAACGGTGCTAATGTTGGCACAATAATAAACACAGCTGTTACGAAGGACAGGATACGGGCCATCTCCGCGCCAACATACTTGTCGCGGATAATCGCCATCACCACTGTCCGGTGTGCACTGGCTCCAATACCTTGCAGCAGCCTTCCAAACAACATCATGGGAAGAGATGTTGCCGTGGCTGCGAGAACAGCTCCAAGCGCAAACACCACTGAGCCTGCATAAACAGCAGGTTTGCGACCAAAGCGGTCTGATACCGGACCAAAGAAAAACTGCCCGACGCTGAGCCCAAGAAACAGCGCAGAAATAATGAACTGAACGTTGTTTGAGTTTTCAAGCTGCAGATCTTCTCCGATGACCGTAAAAGCAGGCAGCACTGCATCAATAGAGAGTGCAGTCAGGCTGGTCAGCGTGGCCATGAGGGCAACAAATTCGACCGTTCCCAGGCTCGCACCTGCGGTTTTCGGAGAGTCCGACATCTGGATATTCCTGTTTCATCCCGGCTATTTTGCAGGTTCAGTCTAAAACCCAGAGCACAGGACCTACCGTGATCACGGCATAATCTGTGGGAGCAATATCTCTCACCTATCAGGCAACAAATATGAAATCAAGAAATGAGATGAGTTGAAACCAATGAACCGCTTTGACGTGTTCCAGCTGAATTTTCGGTTAGGGGCATTGGCACGTTCTGCAAAACCTTAAGAAGACACTAGGATTCTTGATGCTATTACTCTCCCATATTTTGGGGGCATCATGATTTTGATTGAGCGATTTCGAGGCGCACTTCTCACTGCAGTGCTGGGTGGGCTGGTCTTTACACTTCTGGCAGCTATTGCGTTTCGGTTGCTAGGCGAACAACCAGAAAGCAACTCCTATGCTTTGTTAGCGGAGGCATTCTTGCAGGGCCGGTTTGATGCTGCACGTTGTTTTGATCTGGATTGCGCACTCTTTGAAGAAAAGATCTTCGTTATTTTTCCGCCTGTTCCTGCGCTAATCGCACTGCCGTTTGTAGCTATCTTTGGTGTCAGCTTTCATCATTTCATTGCACTAGGCATTCTGTGTTTCGTCATAACCGGGTTGGTTTGGTGGCAGATCACTCGGCAATATCAGGCGGACTATCGTCTTGCTCTTCTGCTAGTTGCTGCCTTCCTGTTTGCGACACCGCTGCAGTATGTGGTGCTTCGGTCTGACGGGGTCTGGTTCTTCGCTCAAGCGGTCGCGGCCATGTTGACGTCACTTGCCATCTGGTCTGCGCTGGTGAAGCGGAACGCGTGGTTGGTTGGCTTGTTCATTGGCCTTGCATTCCTGACGCGGCAGATGAGTATCCTTTACATGCCGTTCTTCTTTGTCCTGATGACCCCACCTGACAGATCCATCTTTGCGGTTAACTCAGAGAGCATCAAGCGATTGCTCAAACTGGCTATTTTCCCGGCCATCGCTATCGGCATTTACTTCGCTTACAACTACGCGCGCTTCGGCGATCCAATGCAGACGGGCTATGCCTATATTTTCCCGCCGGAGTGGGATGCGCTTGGAGATCCTGCTGCGGAATGGATCGAGGACAGGGTCCAGGAGCTTGGCCTATTCCATAGAGATTATCTGCTCTTCAACCTGATGCACTTTTTCGTACAAGGGCCTGACATAGAGTTCTCGGGTAAATACCTGACCGAGATGAGTGGTTTTGGAGACAAAGGCATCGCACTCTTTATCGGTGCGCCATTCCTGCTTTATTTCTTTCTGGCCAAATGGGATCGGGAGTATCTCTTTGCAGCACTCACAATTGCACTTATCGCTGGTGTGACACTGTTCTATCACTCCAACGGCTTCTCGCAGTATTCCGTCCAGCGCTACGTGTTGGATTGGCTACCACTTATGATGCTGTTTGTGGTGAGAACCGTTCAACGCGACAATCTTGGTATCTTTGCACTTCTGGTGGTGCAGGCACTGTTCCTGAACGTGGCCATGCAAGCACTGGCTTTTGTCGCCAACGCCTAACGGAAGGTGATCACCTTGTGACCAAGGTAGTTGGTGACAGCGCCAACAGCGATCGCAAAACCATGGGCAAGCGCTTGAGCAATAAAGAGAGGGAGTGCTGTTCGCAGCACTTCATTCAAGCCAACTGATAATCCAAGCACGATTACAGCAGAGAACAGGTTCACTCCTAGAAAGATGAGAGCCTGCCGTCTGACGCTCTCAGGCTTCTCTGCCCTGACAAACACAAAGTGCTTATAGAGTGTGTAACCAACGCTCATGCCGATGAAGTAAGCCAGCAGGACTGCCAGCCAGAACGGTAGAAAGACGGAAAGGCCAATCCGCAATAGCCAGTTCACGAAGGCAGCAAAACCGCCTGCAAACAGAAAGCGGACGATCTGGCGAAACTCTGGGTTCGTGTCATAGGAGGATTTGAGCGCCGCAAGGCGTGCAGCAACCATCAGAGCAAGTAGCCTCCAAACCAAGCGCTTATAAACATCAAACCGAGAACACCTCCAAGCATCAGACTTTGCCGATCTTTCAAAGCAAAGACCACCGGATCGTCATTCAGTTCCAATCGCTGGCATATAAGCCAGACACGCCCCAGCCAGAGGAACAGGATCGGCGGCATACCCCATAAAAGGACAGGTGCTGAATAGAAGTCGGCGCTGAATGCCTCATTAGTCAGATAAAGCACCATAACCAGCGTCGCCGCCAATCCACTCGCCGCACCAAGAGCCAGCAGAACAGGGAGATCCTTATTCTGATACCCCCGACCAGACATTTCACCATTGGTGCCAGCCTCCACATGGCGGCCCAGCTCAGTGTGTCTCTTTGCCAGTGACAACGAGAGGAACAGGTACATGGAGAAGACAAAGAGCCAGGGGGAGGGTGGAACATCAACGAGCGTAACACCAATGCCAAGCCGCATGGTGAAGAGCATTGCGAGGACTGCTGTATCAAGAAGAGGCACGCGCTTCAAATAGAACGAGTAAGCAACCGTTGAGACGAGATAACAGAAGCATCCCAACACGACGAATGGCCCCAAAGCAGCAGCGATACCGAAGCTCAGGAGCAGTCCGACTGGAATGGCGAATATAGCGTGGGCGATCTTCAACTTGCCAGACGCCAAAGGTCGGGACTTTTTGCTCCAATGCTGACGATCAGCTTCGAGGTCCCAAAGATCGTTAAGCAAGTAAGTCGAGCTGGCCAAAATGCCGAGCGCGACAAAGCCAAGGAAAGCACTTCCCCAGGCTGCTGGGTTCAGAGCCTGTCCCCCCAAGATGAGAGGAATGAAAAGCAGCGAATTCTTTGCCCATTGGTGAAGGCGCAGGCTTTTCAGAAAGGGCTGCCAGAAACCATCTGGCCGGGCGAAAGTCGTTTCAACCGCACCACACTCCTCAGCCTTTTGAGAGAACGAGCTGGAGGGATGGACAATCAGCGACTGTACTGCCTTCTTAAACACGGGAAGATCCGAGAGACTATCACCTGCGTATGCAAAGCCTTCTGGAAAACGGGTCTTAAGATAATCCGCCTTGTTTTCCGCCTTCAGATTGATCTTGCCATTGCTTGCATGCACTTCTTCGACAAAGCCGAGTCGATCAGCAATTGCGAGCGCTAATAGCTCATCAGCTGCCGTCGCCATGTGAACCTTACGCCCTTTTGCCGCTTCCGCCCGCGCGTAGGCAACAACATCCTCATTCAAGGGGAGATTATCGATTTTTAAATCTACCCGGATCGCCAGCTGTTGCTTAACATAGGCTCTCCCACGGAAAAGCCACTGCAAAACGATGAATAAATTCAATGGGTTTGATTTTAGGAACAGAATGAGCGCTTCGAAAAAGCAATCTGTTCTTATCAGCGTGTGATCAAGATCTAATATGAGCGGAGGTTGTAATTCAGGATCCGCTGCCCTGTGAACTCTCTGAATTTCTTCCATATGCCCCACCCGAAGACTCTGCCCTACAAAGAGTATGGGTTATGAATACCTAACTAATTACTCGCAATTTTGGTTAATAGTCATTCTGATTGATTCAGATATTTTTCTTTGGAAATTTTATTGGTCGCAAAACTACCTAAAAAGCTTTGAAAAGCTAGGAATGTGCAAGCTTCCTAGCCTATCGTTCTAACTAGATTTCCCCCAGGATATGATGCAGCGGGCATTTCTTGCGAAGAATACAATTGAATAAGATAAAAACTACGTTAGAGTGCGTACCGGGATATGCGTATCTGCCAGCAGCGAGGGGAACTGAGCATAAAGCCACTCGTGGGGAGCTGCTAAACGGCGAAATAATTTCTATTTTGCGTTGCTCTCAGGAAAATATGCAATTTTTTGGGTTTGCCCTTCAATTGAGGTGAACTCCAGATCCTATTGAGAAATGTATCCAAGTCGGCGCTGTTGGGGAACAGGCGACCGATGTAGTGAGGAGATTCCTAGATGAAATTCAGCAAAAGCTCTCTTTTGGCGAGCGTAGTAGGCACCGCATTGCTCTCTACCTCTGCATTTGCTGCGGGTGTTCATCCAGAAACAGGCGAGAAGCTCGCTGACGACCAGACTTTCACTTACCGTATTCTTGACGAGCACTCTTCTTTTGACCCACAGGTCAACGAAGACGTATCCGGCTCCGAGATTGCACGTAACCTGTTTGAAGGTCTGTACAACCAGGATAACCTCGGCAACCTGGTACCAGGTGTTGCACTGAGCCACACCGTTTCTGATGACAAGCTGACATACACCTTCAAACTGCGCGACAACGCAAAGTGGTCTGATGGTAAGCCTGTAACAGCTGGCGACTTCGTATTCGCATGGCGCCGCCTTGCAAGCCCAGAACTGGCTTCTCCGTACCAGTGGTACGCTGAGCTGATGTCTGTAGAAAATGCTGATGCAATCGTTAAAGGCGAAATGAAGCCTGAAGAGCTGGGCATCAAAGCTATCGACGATCACACTCTCGAAGTTAAGCTGACCAAACCTTTGCCTTACTTCGCAGCAATGACCACTCACTCCAGCACTTTCCCATCCCCTTCCTGGGCGATCGAAGCACATGGTGCTGAGTGGACAAAGCCAGAGAATATCGTTTCCAACGGTGCATACAAGCTCGTGAAGCACGTTCCGCAGGAAACTGCTATCATGGAACGTAACACCAACTACTGGGACAACGACGCGACCATCATCGACAAGGTTGAAACCCTTGTAATCAACGATGAAAACATCGCTCTGACCCGTTACTTGGCAGGTGAAACCGACCGTACTGAAGTTCCAGCTGGTCAGTTCCCACGTCTTCAGAAAGAGTACCCAGATCAGGCAGTGGTCTTCCCACGTCTCTGCTCTTACTACTACACCTTCAACCTGTCCGATTCCGGTCCGGAAGAGTTCAAGGACGTTCGTGTACGTAAGGCTCTGGCATACGCTCTTGACCGTCGCGTAATCACCGACGCTGTACTTCAGGGTGGTCAGTTCCAGGCTTACACCTTCACTCCTGCAGTAACCGCTGGCTTCGACGTACCAAAAGTTGACTTTGCTGGTTGGTCTCAGGCTGAGCGTGATGCAAAAGCTAAAGAACTGATGGAAGCTGCTGGCTTTACCAAAGACAACCCACTTGAGTTCGATCTGGTGTACAACACTTCTGAAGGTCATAAGAAAATCGCTATCGCGATGACCCAGATGTGGAAGCAGAAGCTCGGCGTTAAAGTCAACATGAACAACATGGAATGGAAGACATTCCTGAATGAGCGTGGCAACCAGAACTTCGAGCTTGCTCGTGGCGCATGGTGCGGTGACTACAACGAAGCTTCTACCTTCCTTGATCTGATGGACTCCGAGTCCGGCTACAACGACGGTAAGTTTGTTAACGCAGAAGTTGACGAACTGCTGGAAGGCGCGAAGTCTGCAGCTGATCCTCAGCCAAACTACACCCGTGTAGAAGAGATCATGGCAGCTGAAATGCCAATCATTCCGATCTACCACTACACCAACGTTTACATGATGAACGCACAGTTGAAGAACTGGCCAATCAAAAACGCTGAGCAGAACTGGTACGCGAAAAACCTCTACAAGGTTGCGAAGTAATTCAGCAATCAAGAACACCGGTGTTTCTGACACCGGTGTTTTTGCATGTTTTTGTTGCTGAAACACCCGTTCTTCATACGAGACACTAATAACAATGCTCAGCTACATCCTACGAAGAGTGGCGATTGCAATTCCTACATTGCTGCTGCTCATAGTCATCTCATTCCTGCTCATGCATGCGGCACCCGGCGGCCCATTCACATCCGAGCGCCCGCTCCCACCTGCGGTTCTTGCAAACATTGAGGCCAAGTACGGCCTTAACAATCCAATATACGTTCAGATCATCAACTATATTGGTGGAATCATTACGGAATTCGACTTCGGCCCATCCTTTAAGTACAAGGACCGGAGCGTGAACGACATCATTGCAAATGGCTTCCCGGTCACTTTGACCTACGGCTTCCTGTCATTCGCTGTGGCTGTCCTTGTTGGAGGCGCGCTTGGTATCGCAGCAGCGCTCAAACAGAACAGCTGGCTTGACTACTTTGCAGTTGGTGTTTCTATCGGCGCACAGGTACTGCCTAACTTCGTTATGGCACCAATCCTCGTTCTCACCTTCACCCTGTGGCTTGGCTGGTTGCCAGGCGGTGGCTGGAACGACGGCCAGTGGAACCACTTGATCCTGCCTGTGATCGCGCTTTCGACCAGTTATATGGCATCTGTCGCCCGTTTGACCCGCTCTTCCATGCTGGAAGTGCTGCACACAAACTTCATTCGCACAGCGATGGCGAAAGGCCTGCCGTACAGGGTTATCATCTTCAAGCACGCCCTCAAGCCTGCTCTGCTGCCAGTCATGTCCTATCTCGGTCCTGCGTTCGTTTCCATGATCACAGGTTCCGTTATCATCGACATGTACTTCTCCACTGGTGGTATTGGTCAGTTCTACGTGAACTCCGCACTCAACCGAGACTATGCAGTGATGATGGGTATCACCATCCTCGTTGGCGGTCTCACCATTCTCTTCAATCTCATTGTCGACATCCTGTATGCATGGGTCGACCCGAAGATTAGATACTGAGGGCTGAGCACATGATGGTAGATGTTCAAAAAATGGAGCAGCTGGCAGAGAATCTGGCTGCTCAGGATGAAGTGCAAGGTCGTTCGCTCTTCGCAGATGCGCGCCGCCGCTTCCTCAAAAACAAAGCTGCTCTTGTCAGCCTGATCATTCTCATTGGCGTTCTCGCGTTTTCCACCTTCGGTCATTTGATCGCCGCGTGGTCTAACGAAGAAATCGACTGGGGTGTTCTGGGTCAGATTGCAGAGCTTGGTGCTCCAAGCATTGAAAACGGCCACTATTTTGGTGCTGACGAACTTGGCCGTGATCTGTTCGCGCGTGTTGTTCAGGGTACCCAGATCTCTCTGATGGTTGGCGTTATCGGCGCTTTGATCGCAGTGGTCGTTGGTACTCTTTATGGCGCGATCGCTGGCTACACTGGCGGCAAGGTCGACAACGTGATGATGCGTATCGTCGATATTCTGCAGTCCATCCCTTACATGTTCGTTCTGATCCTTCTGCTGGTTGTGTTCGGACGTTCCATCTTCATGCTCTTCGTGGGTATCGGCCTGATTTCCTGGCTGGACATGTCCCGTATTGCACGCGGTCAGACCCTGACGCTGAAGAACAAGGAGTTCGTGGAAGCTGCTATCGCGACAGGCGTAAAGCCAATCACGATCGTTCTTCGTCACATCGTACCGAACCTGCTGGGTGTTGTTGTTGTGTACGCGACTCTTCTGGTTCCACAGATGATCCTGACCGAGAGCTTCATTTCCTTCCTTGGTCTGGGTGTTCAGGAGCCGAACACCAGCTGGGGTGCATTGATCGCTGAAGGCGCGGGAACCATGCAGTATGGCACTTTGTGGCAGCTGGCATTCCCAATGTTCTTCTTCATCATCACTCTGTTCAGCTTTTTCTTTATCGGCGACGGTCTGCGCGATGCGCTTGACCCTAAAGACCGGTAGGAGGTGAAAACGTGGCACTTCTGGATATCCAAAACCTACGGATCACCTACGACACTCCTGACGGATTGGTAGAAGCCGTAAGAAACGTAAACCTGACGATCGACAAGGGCGAAACTCTTGCGATCGTGGGTGAATCTGGATCTGGTAAAAGCCAGACCGCCTTCGCGACTATGGGGCTTCTGCCGCACAACGCGCAGGTTTCCGGATCAATCAAGTATCAGGGACAGGAAGTTATTGGCCTTTCTCATGAGGAGATGAACAAGCTTCGCTCCAATGAGATCGCCATGATCTTTCAGGATCCGATGACCTCCCTGAACCCTTACCTGCGTATTTCAGACCAGATGGCTGAGACGCTGATCTACAACTCGCCAGACGGCAAGCGCATGAAGAAAAAAGATGCGATTGCTGAATGTGTGCGTATGCTGGAAGCGGTGAAGATCCCGAATGCGAAGAACCGCATTCACCTTTACCCGCACGAGTTCTCCGGTGGTATGCGCCAGCGTGTGATGATCGCGATGTCTCTGCTCTGCCGTCCGAAGCTGCTGATTGCGGATGAGCCGACAACGGCACTCGACGTGACTGTTCAGGCGCGCATCATGGATCTTCTGGTGGAACTTCAGGAAGAGTTCCACATGGCGATTGTTCTGATCACCCATAACCTTGGCATCGTGGCAGGCTCCTGTGAGCGCACCATGGTGATGTACAAGGGTGAGGTGATGGAGCAAGGCTCTACCGTTGATATCTTCGGCAAGCCAAGCCATCCATACACCAAGGGTCTGCTGAGTGCTGTTCCTCGTCTGGATCAGGACGAGGACCGCTTGATGACGCTGGACCGCAGCTTTGAATCCCAAATGGCGGAGGGCTAATTTTGAGCACGAAAGAGCCAATCTTATCCGTTCGCGACATGCGGGTGGAATTCAAAATCAAGAAGCAAAACGCTCTGCCTTGGCATCAGCCAGACATTCTGCGCGCGGTTAAAGGTGTTTCCTTTGATCTGGCAGAAGGTGAAACCCTCGGTATCGTGGGTGAATCCGGCTGTGGTAAGTCAACACTCGCCCGTGCGATCATTCGCATGATCCCGTCTCAGGGCGGCGAAGTGTTCTGGCAGGGCCGCGACCTGATGAAGATGAACGAGAAGGAACTGCTGGGTATCCGTAAGGAAATCCAGATGATCTTCCAGGATCCTCTCGCGTCTTTGAACCCACGTTTGACAGCCGGCCAGATCATTGCTGAACCGCTGAAGACACACTTCCCACAAACCTCAAAGGACGAAGTTAAAAAACGCGTTCGTGAGCTTATGGAGAAGGTGGGTCTGTCTGCCCGCATGATCAACCGCTATCCGCATGAGTTCTCTGGCGGTCAGTGTCAGCGTATCGGTATCGCCCGTGCGTTGATCACCAACCCGAAGATGATCATCTGTGATGAGCCGGTGTCTGCGCTCGATGTGTCTGTTCAGGCGCAGGTGGTGAACCTGCTGATGGATCTGCAGCAAGAACTGGGTCTGTCCCTGCTGTTTATTGCGCACGACCTCAGCGTGGTGAAGCACATCAGTAACCGCATCATGGTTCTGGAGTTCGGTGACATCGCAGAAATCGGCGATGCGCACGATGTGATCCACAACCCGCAGAGCCCTTACACCAAAGAGCTCATCAACGCGGTACCGATCCCGGATCCAATTGCGGAGCGTAAGCGCATTGCAGAGCGCCGCGCGGCGGAAGCAAACGCCTAAAACACAATTATGTATCAATGATACAACAGACGGCGGAGCAAAGGCTCCGCCGTTTTTTTATGCTTTGCAATTGAAAAGACACGCTGCCAAAGTGCAGCTCCATTCCATTTCTCTGCCCCTCAAGGCCATCATTATGCGCGAAATACATAAAGGCTCCTGCCTGTGCGGGACCGTTCAGTTTGAGATTCAAGCCACTTTCAAGAAGTTCTTCTTTTGCCATTGCAGCCATTGCCGAAAGGGAACCGGTTCAGCTCATGGTTCAAATCTCTTTGCATTCGATGCTGATTTCACCTGCAGCGCTGGGGAAGAAGCTATTAAGTCCTACAATGTACCGTCCAGCCGCCATCGCAGAAGTTTCTGCGAGAGCTGCGGCTCTCCGGTTCCAACATATGACCGCGAGAACAGCTTTATCGTCGTTCCGGCAGGATCCTTAGACACACCGGTGTCAGCGGAACCAACAGCGCACATCTTCATGGGCAGCAAAGCCAACTGGGATGAGAAGCTGGAAGACGTGGCCAAGTTCGACGAGTTACCCAAGTAGCCTCAGGCTTTCTTCGTGGCCTGTTCCACTTGCAGGCCGCGCTGTTTCCAGTCCATCCAGAACTTCAGGCCCATACCCACCAGCAATCCCCAGAACGCGGCCCCGATGCCGAAGAAGGACAGGCCTGATGCGGTGATCAGGAACGTCAGGATCGCGGGCTCTCTGGCTTCAGCCTCTTTCAGCATGCCTTGTACCGAGACGGTCAACGTACCAATCAGCGCCAATCCAGCCACGCCGCCAATCAGAATGCGCGGTGCTAGTTCGACAACTCCAACGAAACCGGCTGAAAACACGCCAAACACAATATAGACAACGCCAGCGACTACTGCGGACCAGTAGCGCTTGGCCGGATCTTTGTGCGCATCTTCATTGGCGCAGATCGCAGCTGTAATGGCCGCCAGACTGATCCCGTGTCCTCCAAACGGTGCGCTGAGGACGGAGCCTACGCCAGTCCAACTGAACAACGGGCCAGGAACCGGCTGATAGCCAAAGGACCGTAGGATGGAGACGCCGGGAATATTCTGCGAAGCCATGGTCACGATGTAAATCGGGATGCCAATGCCGATGAGCGCTGCCCAGGAAAACTCTGGCATAACGAAAACAGGGGCCTGAACCACCTCCAGCGATCCAAGAGCCGAAGTATCCGCATGGAAGTACAGCACCACAAGAAATGCCAGCAAAGCTGCCGGAACCGCGAGAAGCTTGTTGATCTGGCCGGCGATAAACCATGCAATCACAACGGGCAGGGCAAGAGCAGGGATCTCGGCGATGGCCTCGAACGGAACCAGACACAGCGGCAGGATAACGCCTGCCAGCATCGCCTGTGCAAGCGTGACCGGGATAAGCCCTACAATGCGCCCCAGAGGCTTCCAGAGACCTGTGATGACCACAAGCACGCCAGCAAATACGAACGCCCCCACAGCCGCCGCAAAACCGCCCTCAGGCAACCCTGAGGTCGCCAGCAGAGCTGCACTTGGCGTGGACCATGCCACAGAGATCGGAATACGCTTCCAAAGGCTGAAGACGATACCACACAGGCCCATGGCGATTGCGAGCGCCATCAATCCTGACGTCGCTTGCTCAGCAGTGGCGCCAACACCGCTCAGACCGTGCAAAACAATAGCAAAAGAACTGGCAAAACCAACGAATGCGGAGAGGATGCCAGCGCTGGTGGCGCTAGCCGAAAAGGAGGAATTCATTAGAGCCCTGCAACATAGTGTTGGCGTGAACCTCTCAAGATTGGGGAACAGAGAAGTCACGCGAGGCGTGAGGAAATCTACGTACAATGCTAACAGCCATGCCGCTGTGAGCAAGTCTTCAACCAGCACATTTATTTGAAATTTGCTCAACAAAAGCGTGCAGAGCAGCATCTCTTTGAAAACACTCCCAATTATCGGTGGAGGTTTTTCAATATTTACCTCGCAAGGCAGGCTGATAGGCTTTTCCCAACTCTGACAATATTGCGGATTGGCCTCATGTTCTCACTTGATGATCGGCGCAGAATTCTTGTGACAGGTGGATCCGGTTTTCTCGGCTCCTATCTCAGTGAGAAGCTTTTGGAAGCAGGGCATGAAGTGCTGTGTCTGGACAACTTCTTCACTGGCACCCGCATGAATGTGGAGCACCTGCTGGACCACAAGCGGTTTGAGCTTCTGCGCCACGATGTGTGTCAGCCGCTGTTTGTGGAGGTTGACGAGATCTATAACCTCGCCTGCCCGGCCTCTCCCGTGCATTACCAATTTGACCCTGTGCAGACCACCAAGACCAGTGTGCTTGGTGCGATCAACATGCTGGGGCTTGCTAAGCGGGTGAAAGCCAAGATCCTGCAGGCCTCGACCTCAGAAATTTACGGTGACCCGCAGGTTCATCCGCAGCCAGAAGAGTACTGGGGGAATGTGAACCCCATCGGCGTACGCTCTTGTTATGACGAGGGAAAACGTTGCGCCGAGACGCTATTTTACGATTATTACCGGCAAAACAACATCAACATCCGGGTGATGCGCATCTTCAATACTTACGGACCGCGCATGCACCCCAATGATGGGCGCGTGGTGTCCAACTTCATCATGCAAGCGCTGATGAACAAGCCGATCACGCTTTACGGCGATGGCATGCAAACCCGGTCCTTCTGCTATCGCGATGATCTGGTAGATGGCATGATCAAGCTGATGAACGCGCCGGATCATATCTCCATGCCGATCAATATTGGTAATCCCAAGGAGTTCACCATCAAGCAGCTTGCTGAGCTTGTGCTGGAGCTAACCGGGTCCAAGTCCCGGATCATCAGAGAGCCACTTCCTCAGGATGATCCGCTCCAGCGCAAACCTGATATCACCCGCGCCAGAGATTATCTGGGGTGGCGGCCAACCACAGAACTGCGGGAGGGGCTGGGCAAGACGATCCACTACTTTGAGCAGCTTCTCTCCAAGCATGGAGAAGCCGAGGCCGTGAAGCTGATCCCAGCCGAGTAGAAGGCATTACCAGTCCATTGGATGGTGATCGCTGAAGAAGCCACCGTTTGGTCCGGCTTCCGGCAGCGTCGCCAACCAAATAGCTGTTTCAGCGCCTTGTTCAGGTGTGCGTGTCGCTGCGCTGCCGCCCATGCGGGTTTGCACCCAGCCGGGACACATGGAGTTGATCTTGACGCAAGACGGCAGTTCGCGGGAAAGCGCTAGTGTCAACGCGTTCAGCGCGGCTTTGGCAACGCCGTAAGCGCCGGGTCCGCCTAGTCCTTCTGCGAATGAGCCCCATTCAGAGCTCATATTTACAATCCGTCCGTATTGCCGGTCGATCATGGAGGGCGCTGCGCGTCGTATCATGTGATAGGGACCATGCACCATCACCTGCATGCTCTGTTCAAACTGGCGCGGATTTTCAAGCATAGGCTCTTCGTAAAGCACACCAGCGTTGTTCACCAGAACGTCGATAACCCCAATATCGTCATAGGCTTGTTCAATAGAGCGCAGGTCGGCCACATCCAGCTGCACATGCCCACAGCCGATCTCTTTGGCCGCTTCAGCACCTGCTTCTGCGTTGCGCGAGCCGATGATGACCTCAAGGCCTTCTTTCTTCAATCCTTTCGCGATGGCATACCCAATGCCTCTGTTACCACCGGTAATCAACGCACGTCTGGCCATCTGGCACCTCTGCTGCAGTTCTTGTTTGGCGTCACTTAATTTAGAAAGTGATTCATTTTTATATTATCATCAAGGTTCACTGGTTGGGAAGCTATCCGGCTCTTTTCCCTCTTCAATGTCATAGGCAAAGCGGAAGGGTTCAGGATTAAAGTACTCACGGTAATACTGAATTTTGCCATGGGGCACGTGGAACAAACCGCCATAGATCTGATTGTACTCCCGCCCAGTCGTCAGAATCTCCACTTCTCCAGTAAACTCCGCAAACACCCATTCCGGCGACATCATGGGGTAGAACTTGAGGTTGGAGGTGAAATCCGCTTCTCCCGCATTCTCCGGCCAAGCGCTGTAGTGTTTGATGAGGTTGTTCTTACCTTCCACCACATCAGGAAAACCATCGGGTGAGTAAGGCATATCCTGCACGGCTTTTTCTGACCAAACGTCTGCCAGTGCGTCCATATCCTTGTTTTCCAGGGCCTTTAAAAACCGAACAACAGCAGCCTGTGCCTTGCGGCGTTTTACGAACGGAGGAGGGTGACCTTTTGCGCGGTCTTTCGCTGCCTCTACAATGTCTCCATTGCCGTTTTCTGTTTTCAAAACAAAGCGTTGCTTGAAGATGCGCCAGTGGTTGCTGCGTTTGTGCAAGCGGAACTGGTAGAGGCCTTCCACCTCCCAAACCTTCTCACCCAGATAAAGCTGCCCAACCACAGAGCAAGTGGTGATCGCGATGCCTTCCTCAATGCGTACGTTGAAGTCAGCAAGGGAATGACGAACAAGATCGAAACCCGGCAGCAAACCAGCCCAGTCCATCAGCTGCTGCTCCCGTGTCTTCTTATGCGCGGTGCCGCCGAACAAGGAGCTGTAATCCATCTCCACATGATCACTGTAGAGCGTGGCAAGGCTCTCATAATCCCCCCGATCAAAACAGTTGACCACGCCTTCAATAACCGAGGTTATGGCGGCGACATCCTTGGCCAGTTCAAGTTCGGAGGGGTCACTCATGGAAGATCCTGCTCACATCGTTGAAAGGAAGTGCTCGGCTACAGCTTCCAATGCGCGATCAATGGGTTGGGCCTTATCGTAGAAGTCAAACTGCGTCACATCCTCAAACCAAAGCGTCGTCGCTCTGTCGCCCATCCGCCGTGCAAACTCCCTTGCGCCTTTCGGGATGGCCGCTGCCTCGCTGTGCACGATCAGGGTTGGCTGGTTCTGCTTCTCAGCAGTGTGCACACCATCAAACGTCAGCCATGCTTCCCAGGAGGCCAGGTTGAATTTGTTATCGAATTCAGGGATCAGGCCGCGATCTTCCTCGGTGTAGTACTCCACATCGAACATCAGTGCCGTGTCATCCACTTTGCTGGCTGCTACGATGTAGCGAGGTTCTTCGTGGGTCAGAGCATCCCGACCGACCTTGAGCAATTCGCTGACGCCTTCCGCGCCACCGTAAACCTCTGAAACAATTTCGGAATTATGCAGCCACGGCGCGACCAAGGCCAGCGAATGCACGTGCCTGTTTCCGCCAGTAGCTGCACTCATATACCCCGCAGATGCACAGATGCCGAGGCCGCAGATCCTGTCGGGGTCCACATCCGGACAGCGGCCCATGAAGTCGATCGCCGCGCGGATGTCGTCCGTTTTGCGGGCCGGGTCCTCCAGATATTTGGTCTTGCCATCATGAGCGGAAAGCCCCCAGCCGCGGAAGTCAAAAGCAAGCGCTACAAACCCGCGCATGGCCAGTTCTGAGGCATAAAGTCCGGACATTTGCTCCTTCACGGAAGTCCATGCGCCCGTCACCACAACGCCGGGAAGTTTGCCAAAAGGTGGTCGTTTCTTAGGAAGATAGAGATCCCCGTGCAGCTTCTCGCCGTGGCACTCAAACTCCACCTGCCGCACTTCCACCTTGTCCAGATTGCTCTCAAGTTTCTTCCGCTCAGGCATGTATCGATCCTTGGTTCTGCGCACCGTTATTGGCGCATAAGATCGCCCGTTGACTGGAAAAATGCCTTTAACAGGCAACATGGGCTTGTCCGCATCGTAAAAACGTGACTGCAGAGACAAAGCAAAATCGCTTAAACTCCTAGCAGACAGAAGGAAGACGCTGGGTAATGACCGCAATACATTGATTGTAGATTAGAATTATCTAAATTATATATTGCTTTCTTAGCCGGCTACTCCCATATATGCCCTGTTGCAAAGGCGAGGCCCGAGATGAACGAGAAAGTTGCACATTGGAACGCGGTGTATGATGCCCGCCAGGAAGAGCAGCTGACATGGTATGAAAACCAGCCAACGCTGTCTTATCAACTCGTTATCAGCTATCTCAAGCTGGGCCAGAGCTTTATTGATGTGGGCGGTGGCGCCTCCAAGCTGACGAGCATTTTGCATGCCGCAGGCTATGGCCCGCTTGCAGTTCTGGACATCTCCTCAGTGGTGCTGGAAGCCGGGAAAGAGCGTCTGGGCGGCGTGGCCGATGATGTGGAGTGGATCGCAGCAGACGTTACCAAGTGGTCGCCAGAGAGCACCTATCAGGTTTGGCATGACCGTGCGGTCTTTCACTTCCTCACCAACGAACAGGACCAAAAAGCCTATATAGATGCGTTGGTTAAGTCCGTTCCTGTTGGTGGTATTGCCATCATTTCCACCTTTGCCGAAGATGGACCGGAGAAGTGTTCCGGCCTTCCTGTGCAGCGCTATTCTTCCCAGTCCCTAAACGAGAAACTGGAAGCACTTGCGCCGGGTGTTTTTGAGCAGATTGCAACGCAGGAACACACCCATATTACGCCGAAGAAAAACCAGCAAAAATTCCAGACAAGCGTGTTCAAGCGCGTAGCGTAATATGTAAAAGACCGACTTGAGCACTACGTAACTCATTATTAAAACAGCCGAATTCAGCAAGCGCTCGATCTTTATCAGAATTCATAGATGCCGATTTACCATCATCTTGGCAAAGTGTTGTTCCATCATGGGTTTCTAATCAGACTGCTTGCTCACACACAAAAGTAGCAGGCGTAGACGTGGAAAAGAGGCAGGTTATGAGTGACACGGACAGCACCCATGCAGGGTATTCAGAGAACTCTCCAGCCCCAGTCTCCAAGTCAGCAATTCTGGAAGCCGCAATCTGCTGCTTTGAAAAATTCGGTTATTTTGAAACCACTTACGCAGATATCGCAGCCAACGCCGGCCTGAAGGTTAAGGACGTCACGAGCATCTTTCCAACCAAGGATGAAGTGCTCGCGGAGTACATCACCACCTATGAAGACGACCTGCGCATGCAGCTGGAGGGGCATGAAGACCCTGATGCCACACAGCTGCAACAGATCTACTACATCTGCAAGACATCGCTGATTTTCCTGCGAACTCATAAGGTTATCACCGCGATCTGGTTTGAGTTCTATCGCCACAACGTGGCCAAGGTGGTTCTGCGCCGGTTCTTCGGGCAGATCAAAGCCCGCCTTGCCAAGCTGGTGCGAGAAGGCATTGAGCAGGGAACCATCAAGAAGAAGAACGAGCAGGATGTGGTGGAAGCCATCATCGCGCTTGTGGAAGGTACGCTGATCATTTCGCGGTTGGAGGAGTCTACTGACTTTGAGCAGCGCTTCGACAACTCGTGGGCGATCATGGAAGAGGGGCTGCGGGCATAACTGCGCCCCGGCCCAAGCCATCAGCACGCACAACCTCAGGCTTATCCCCGCCTGACATTTCCCGTCATGAAGTCAATGTGAAGAGACGTCATCAGGGATAATGCGAAGGGTACTAGACGACCGGTCTATTTTTAATTAAAACACTCCTTATGAAGATGAAGAAGAGTGAAGCCACCCGTCAACACATCTTGGAAACCGGTCGTAAGTTGATAGCAGAGCAGGGTTTTTCCAGCATGGGCCTGAGCGTACTGCTGAAAACTGCCGGAGTTCCGAAAGGCTCGTTTTATCATTACTTCGAATCCAAAGAGCACTTCGGTTGCGTATTGGTTCAGCAATACCTAGATGAGTATATGAAGGGCTTGGACGCGCTGTTTGAAACAGACGCGCTGAACATGCGAGAAAAGCTGTTCCAGTACTGGCACCTCTGGGAGAACTACCAGCATTCAGAGGATGCATCCAAGCACTGCTTGATCGTGAAGCTGAGCGCCGAGATCGCAGACATTTCTGAAGATATGAGAGAACTGCTGGCCCGAATGACCGCACAAGTCGAACGGCGTCTTGGAGACGTTATCGAAGCGGGTGTTCAGGAAGGATCCATCGCTCCAAAACTGAATGCAAGAATGACAGCACAGATGCTCTACCAGATGTGGCTGGGTGCCAGCCTCATCGGGAAGGTCACAAGAGAAAAAACACCACTCCAGAAAGCACTGGAGGTCACTGAAATCATGCTGCCTGCTGCATAACGCCATCAACCCGTAAGAACCAAACGCCAGTCCAAAATCTAAGGTGAAGATATGAAAGTCTTCTATGAATCAGACACTAAAGCAGAGAACGGACGCTCCGGTAGCCCGACGTTGAGCGACGAAGCTGCGAAAATTCGAGTGACCCCGCCAGGAGTGGAGGGGCCAGGTGTAACGCCGGAGGAGCTCTTTGCCGTGGGCTATGCCTCCTGCTTTGAACACTCCCTGAAAATGGTCTCCGGCCATAAGGAATATCCGCTCAACACCGTCGAGGTGCGTGCCGAAGGCAATGTCATCGAGAAGGACGAAGGCGGTTTTGTGCTAGACATTGATCTGCATCTTGAGTTCTCCGGTCTCACCCGTGAGCAGGCTGAGGATGTGATCCACACAGCCCATACGCTTTGCCCGTACTCCAACGCCATTTGTGGCAATGTGGATGTGCGCGTGTTCACCAAATTGAACTCATAAAATCAATAAAAACAAAGCATTACTATCATTAATTGAGGAACCTGAAATGCCGCAGAATACAGAAGTAAACCGCCAGATTGTGCTGGCGGAACGTCCTGTCGGGGCTCCGACATCTCAGAATTTCCGCCTGGAAGATGCTGCGATCCCAACGCAGGGTGAGGGCGAGATGCTGCTGCGTACGGTTTATCTCTCGCTCGACCCTTACATGCGTGGCCGCATGAGTGATGCCAAATCCTATGCTGACCCGGTGGAGATTGGCGCTCCAATGGTGGGCGGCACTGTGTCTGTGGTGGTGAAATCCAACCTGAAGGGCTTTGCAGAAGGCGACTGGGTGGTGAGCCTGGGTGGTTGGCAGGACTACTCAATTTCCAATGGCGAGATGGTGTTCAACCTCGGCAAAGAGCCAGCAATGCCATCGTGGGCGCTTGGCATTATGGGCATGCCGGGCTTCACAGCCTATGCAGGTCTTCTGGAAATCGGCGAACCGAAAGAGGGTGAAACCATTGCTGTTGCAGCAGCAACCGGCCCTGTTGGCGCAACCGTTGGCCAGATCGGCAAGATCAAGGGCTGCCGTGTTGTTGGCATCGCGGGCGGCGCTGAAAAGTGCAAGCACGCCGTAGACAATCTGGGCTTTGATGTTTGCCTCGACCGCAACTCCCCGACCTTTGCGCAGGACCTGAAAGACGCGTGCCCGGACGGAATTGACGTTTATTTTGAAAACGTTGGCGGTGCTGTGTTTGATGCGGTTCTGCCGCTGCTCAACCCACATGCACGTATTCCGCTGTGCGGCCTGATCTCCCAGTACAACGCAACAAGCCTGCCGGATGGTCCGGACCGGATCGGCATGCTGATGGGCACTTTGCTGGTCAAAAAGATCCGCATGCAGGGCTTCATCATCTTCGACAGTTTCCCAAATCTTTACCCTAAGTTCGCAGCGGATATGCAGCAGTGGATCGCGCAGGGTAAAGTGAAGTACCGCGAGCAAATGGTAGATGGTTTGGAGAATGCCCCGGACGCATTCATGGGCCTCCTCGAAGGGAAGAACTTCGGCAAAGTTGTCGTAAAAGTCGGCGACTAACCTCTAAACAAGAACAACAAAAACAACACCAACATCAGTGCCTTCGGGCACTGGTGACTACTCCCCCTATGCCTGCTGAAAGGTAGATCACAATGAACGTGCTAATGGTCCTCACATCCCACGACAAGCTGGGCAACACAGGCGAGAAAACCGGCTTCTGGCTGGAAGAACTCGCGGCACCTTATTACGTCTTCAAAGACGCTGGCGCGACAATCACTCTGGCCTCTCCTGCAGGTGGCCAGCCACCGCTGGACCCAAAAAGCGACCTGCCAGACTTCCAGACACCGGCTACCGATCGCTTCAAGGCAGACAGCGCCGCCAATGAAGCTCTGGCAAACACTGTGAAGCTGGAGAGCGTTTCCGCTGATGCATTTGATGCCGTATTCTATCCGGGCGGTCACGGCCCGCTTTGGGATCTGGTGGACAATGCTGCCTCTATCTCATTGATTGAACAGTTGAACTCAGCGAGCAAACCCGTTGGTGTCGTCTGTCATGCGTCCGCTGCTCTGGTCAACGTCAAGGCTGCGGATGGCTCTGCACTGGTGAAAGGCAAAAAGGTCACCGGCTTTTCCAACACGGAAGAAGACGCTGTTCAACTGACTGATGTTGTACCACTGCTGGTGGAAGATGCCTTGCAGGAAAAAGGCGCACTCTACGAGAAAGGCCCAGACTGGGGTTCCTTCATTCTGGAAGATGGCAATCTCATCTCCGGTCAGAACCCGGCGTCCTCAGAAGCCGCTGCCAACGCCGTTCTGGCCCGCCTGCGCTAACACAGCAAACCTACAAAGTTCCAAAGCCGGTGCAGACTTATGCTCTGCATCGGCTTTTTTTATGCCGCTTTCAGGAGGGGTATAAAGTTCGCCATTTCTCTTTGCGTTGTTATGTGCGTTGGTTTGCGTTCTTTTGGGTTTTTGTGCGTTCCTATGTGAAATCAGAGCTGATCACGCGGTCTGCATTACTCCCAGCAGAACTTTGACCACGGCCTCCATTTTTTCCGAGTAGTCTTGCGCGTCTGAGCAGGAGACAAACACCCCCTTGGCCGCCATCACCAACACCATGGTTGTCTTCGCCGGGGTAGGGGAGAGATGCCTGCTTTCGATGAATTTTTCTAAGCGTTGCTCGAAGCGGTCGATGGGCGTTTCCATGCTGGAAGCCATCAGCTGCATGCCGCCTTCCAGTATCTCGGTCCCATGTGGTGATTGACGCACCATGGGCACATGATCACCACCCCAACGGTCAAACGCTTCCAGCACAGAATCTAGCGGCACCTCTGCTGGCGCGTTATCCAACACGGCAATCGCGGTGTCGTTCACCTCGGTCATATACTCCAGCAGCGCCCAGTCGCGCACCCGGTCCTTGGTCTTGAACCGGTTGTACAGCGTCTGCCGAGTGCACCCGACAGCCTCTGCCAGATTACCCATGGTCGCTTTCTGAATCCCGTAGTGACTGAGCAGCTCGACCACGGGCTTGTAGTTGATCATCGATGCCATTTGACTCTTTTTACATTTTTTATATAACTTGTCAAAATTGAGTGACAAGAATCTTTGGTCGGATGCGTCCGGTTAAGGGAAAAGGAGAGTACCCATGAAACGCTACCGTGTCGGTTATATCGCAATGCCCGGGTTCAACGAATCCGAACTTGGCGAAATGCAGGCTGTTCTGGGCTGTCATCCACTCAACCGAAGCTCAATCATCGCGCCTTCCAAAACACCTGTAACCGGCCAACATGGCATGACCCTTGTGCCCAATGCCGACTTTCAGGACCGCACCCCGCTGGATGTGTTGGTCATTCCTGATATTCCTGAGGCAGCTCAGGATGATCCGGCACTTCATGCCTTTCTGACAGATCAATGCGCCCGTGTTTCGCACGTTGTGGCATCCAGTGGCGGTGTCGTTGCCCTTGCCAAGGCGGATGTGTTGGAGAGTAAAGCGGCAACAGCGGATGATCATGGTACTGCACTGCTGGCAGAATACGGCGCAAAGCCGGTGTTTGAGCGCAGAGCTATGGTGGATGGCAAGTTCCACACCGCAGGCCATTCCACCGGCATGATCGAAGCCGCCTTCATGGTGCTGGAGAAACTACGCGGCACCCGCTTTGCCAGATTTGCAGAGCTGACACTGGAATACGATCCCCACTGCCAGTACACCGCCCACACGCCAAGCAGGCTGGTGGATCTGGCAGATTGCGATGCTCCAACCATCGCAATGGCACTGCCCTCAGGTTGTTATTTGCCAGACTACCTGGGGGCGGTGGAGGTGTTGAGTGCGTTCCCCAACTCAACACTTCATGTGGTCTCCCATGATAAAACACCGGTGCAATGTCTTCTTGGTCCAAAGGTGGTGCCAACCACCAGCTTTGAAGACTGCCCACAAGTTGATTTTGTCATCATGGGCGCTACACAACCGTTTCTGCTGAAAGATAAGCAGTTATTGGATTTTATCCGTCGGCAGGAGCCAAATGCCAAAGGCATGATCTCCGTATGTGCAGGCACGCTGGTTTATGCCACTGCTGGTCTGCTGAACGGCAGAACCGCCACCTCCAACTATCACCACACCCCGCTGCTGGATAAGCTGGGCGCCAAATCAAGCGGCACCGAAGTGGCTTATGACGGCAAGTTCTACAGCGCAGGCCCGGCCATCGGCTCCTATGAGGTGGCCTTGAGAGCGGTGCAGGATGTTTATGGCAAAGACGTTGCCCACCACATTGAACAACAGGTACTGCAATTCGCGCCCAATCCGGTGTTCAACGTGGGTTCACCTGAAAAGGCTGGCAAACTCATGGCGCTCTTTGGCAAGTACCTGTTTTCTCCCTCACTACCGCTCTACCTCGCCACAGGCCGCAAAGGAGCCAAATACGTCGCCTCAAAGACATAAGCCGAAGCTGAGAGCCAATAAAAACAATTGATTAGCTTCTGACGGTTCCCCCTTCGCAAGAAGCAAACAGCGCGCAGTTGGCCTGACTGAGGACTGCGTGCCTGAGCCTTCCTGTGCCGTTTCTCTGTCAGAGCACACCATTCACACTGAAAGTAACTCTATGAAAAAGCTTAGTTTATCCCTCCTCTCACTCACCATGATCGCCGCTTCCTCCGGCGCTTTTGCGCACGCA
The DNA here is from genome assembly GCF_000236645.1 of Pseudovibrio sp. FO-BEG1. Lineage (NCBI taxonomy): Bacteria > Pseudomonadati > Pseudomonadota > Alphaproteobacteria > Hyphomicrobiales > Stappiaceae > Pseudovibrio > Pseudovibrio sp. FO-BEG1. Next base: position 2,114,016 of record NC_016642.1, on the reverse strand, counting down.
ACGCTGGAACAGAAAGAGGCGGAGGTCGGCAGCACCTACAAGGGCGTGATCCGCATTGGCCACGGCTGCGACGGCCAGCCAACACTCAAGGTACGCGTTGAAATTCCTGAAGGCGTGGTGTCCGTCAAACCGATGCCCAAAGCGGGATGGAAACTGGAAACCCAAACCGGCCCGTATGCCAAGAGCTACGAATACTACGGCAGAACCCTCAAGGAAGGCGTCAGGCAGATCACCTGGACCGGCACTCTGCAGCACGAGCACTACGACGAGTTCGTCTTCCGCGGCAAACTGCACAAAACGCTGGCTCCCGGCCAAACGCTCTACTTCAAAACCACACAGGAATGCGCTGATGGCGAGAACGCATGGGTCGAAATCCCAGCCGAGGGCCAGAACAGCCACGACCTGAAACGCCCAGCCCCCGGCGTGCACCTGACCAAACCCTCCGAACATTCCCACTAAACCGGTAGGCTTTCATAGCCGGACCACACCGCTGGCGGAACAGGCCCGGGCAGTCGCGTTTAGCCTTTCCCCAGCCGCATGCTGGAGCCCCAAGCCAAGCTCCAGCATGCAATCTGTTTGTAGTGATCAGAACTTGTAGGACATGCGGCCGAAGAAGGCTGTGTCAGTTGTGTCTTCGCCGTACTCGCCAAGGACGCCAACAGATGCCCCGAAGTTGCCTTTGGTGTAGTCCAGTGAGGCTGAAACGCGGGCCAGTGTCTGGTCCACGTCATTGGTCACGTATACGACACCGTTTGCGCCGGACCGCAGGATATCTTCAAAGCCACCATCACCGAGGATCTGACGCAGGCCAGCGCGAACGTTGGCCTTCAACTCACCCTCTTCGAACTCGTAGGTGCCCGTCCAGCCAAGGGACGCATCCACGGAGAACTGGTGGTTGCTGACCGCATCATAGCGAACATCCGGTGCGTTCTGATTATCTACAGAGAATGCCCCACGGGAGTGCCAGAGATGGCTGAGGCCAACTTCCGGTGTGAAGGTGTTGTTGCCATGCTCCCAGATGTATTGTGCTGCGACACGGGTCAGCAGGTTCTGACTGGTGTAGCTTTCTTTGGCTTGAACAGAGCTGTCCTTGTAGGTGTTGCTTGTGTGATAGAAGGTGCTTTGCGCACTAAAGAGCACACCATCCATACGGTACGCGCCCTGAACGCCAAACCCGTAGGTGTTCACGCTCTCCTTGGCCTGATCATAAACACCATCAAACTCCAGCGCGCTGTGTCCATAAAAAGCGTTGGCGCCGATAATCAGTTCAGGAGAAATGACACGGTTGTAGCCCGTCAGAACGCCAGTTGTGTGGGCAGAGTAACCAAGCTCCTCAAAACCGTTGCTCTGGTAAAGATGCAGAGGAGCTGCGTAAAACACACCGTACTGCTCAACCGGCTGTTTCACACCTGCCATATCCGCAACAGCCTTTGCAGCGTCTGATGTCGGCTGTCCGTCATAGGAAAGCAGCAGGCCTTCACTCTCGGCAGCTTCCTGCCCAAGCATCAGATCATTCAGCAACCGTGCACCAACGCGCTGCGTCGCATCAATCACGCCGCGCTGCTGCTGCGCAACCAACTGTGGGCTGGAAACCTTCGGCGCGTATCTGAAGATGATCTGCTGATCCTTGGTGTTCCAGCTACTCTCCACCGCTTCAGCACTCCAACCATAGCCAACAATGCCATCTGCATTGAGCGCGGTGAACTGCTGTACGTCCTTACCGGCAACAAGATCCGGCACTACATAGGCCTCATTGACCTTTGTGCTGTTGGAATGATGGACGTGAAGTGTCGCACTGTCGAAGGTCACCTTGGCCGGATCATCAGCTTGAATGGTACCGCCGAAGTTTTCCTCCATATCGTCCTGGAAGAGAATACCGTAGGAGGTCACAGTCAACGCATTGGATCCGGCATGCACCTGATAGGTTTCAGACCCCGCACCACCGGTCGCCGATGCCAGGATCAAACCGCTGTTGTCGAGCGTTGCGTCACCCTTGAGCACCACACCATACGCAATGGCTTTGTCCTGAACACCATTTGCAGTGCCAGCAACCGCCTTTACATCAATGAGGTTTGAGTTGGTAAAATCACCTTCGATGCCGTAGCGCGTTGTGCCTTCGACATAGCCGATACCGAAAGCGCGTGCGCCACCATTGGCTTGAGCAGCATCACCGCTCTCAGCCTTACCGCCAGTGGCACGCACAAAAATGGTTCCGGTGTTCGCTTCGGCATCTCCTTTGACCCCGACAGCAAGGCCTTCTGCATTGGCGGTCTTATTCGCTTGCGTTTTTGCTGACTTTCCAACCGCCAGCGCTTCGATCAGCCCCTTATTCTCACCGCCAAGCGAGCCATCAAGACCCGTTACATCTGCGTAGCCATAAGCTGGGCCACCAACAGAACTCGCGGTTCCACCAGTACCGAGTGCCCTGACAACACCCAGATTATCGGGCTGCTCACCTGCGCCAGTATCTCTGATGCCAAGGTAGACACCGATAGCCTCTGCTGAGGCACTGGCACTGCCTGAACCGTGCGCTATTGCGGTTCCGCCTCGAGTCTCAGCGAAAACGGTTCCTGTATTAGAACCCTCAATGCGGCCAAAGAGGCCCATGACACGAGTATAGGAAGATGCGTTCCCGCTCCCTTTAGCTTCAGCTGTGCCGCCATATCCGAGGGCAATCAGAGAGCCTGAGTTCTCTCCTTCCACCCCATTGTTGACGGCATACACATTTGCCGTGGCCTCAGCTGAAAGTGCTCCTTTAGCCGTTGCTTTTCCGGCAACACCGCGTGCATATACAGTGCCACTATTGCTGCCTCTTATGTAATTATTGACGCCCACAGCACTGGCAATTGCATCAGCCCCGTCGCCGGTGGTTCCATCACTCTCTGCAGTTCCAGCAAGCGCTTCAATACGGATGACACCTGAGTTGGTGCCTTGGAGCGTATTTTCAACGCCAAACGCAGTTGCGTTCGCATTCGCACGAAGACCAGAAGCGGCTCCGGCACGCGCGATTACATCAATCTCACCCGAATTTTCGCCATTCAGGTTAGCTTTTGTGCCGGACGCGATCGCAGATGCATCGACATATCCGTTTTCCGAGGTTGCTTTTGCACCTTCTCCGGCAGCCCTCACAAAAATGAGGCCGCTGTTCGCTCCAATGTACCCCTTTACACCAGCTGCAAGTGTTGCCGAGTTCGCGGTTCCGTTGCCAACAGTCTCAGACTGACCGGCGCTTGCAAACACATTTATCCGGCCCGTATTCTCAGCCTGTAGGTTTCCCTGAACGCCAAAGGCATCAGCTGCGGCATTGGCTTCTCCTCCAGCGGATTTTGCCGTGACAGTTCGGTTGTCAGCATCGACAAGAATAGAACCGCTATTCGCATCAATGGAACCATTCACACCGACTGCCAGCGCCTTAGAGTTTGCAGTGGCACTGCCATCGGTTTTTGACAGGCCAGCTCTTGCGACCACATCAATCAAACCGGTGTTGCTTGTCTGAAGGTCTCCATAAAGGCCATAGGCATCAGCCGCTGCCTTGGCTTCTCCACTTGCTGTGATCGCACTGGCATTTCTGTTGTCGGCAAGAACAAGAATGGAACCACTGTTCGCGTCCGCATACCCTTTCACACCAATGGCCAGGGCATATACATCAACATTTCCTGCGCTTTCAGAGGTGGCCTGCCCACCTTTTGAAATAATGTCGATCAGGCCCTTATTCTCGCCTTCCAGATCTTCATCAATGCCCGTAATGTCAGCATCTGCGTAGGCGATGCCTGTGCCTGTTTTCGCGGTTCCGGCGTAGCCTTCTGCTTTGATGGTACCTACGTTGTCGCTCTTAATACTGAGGTAGGTGCCAAAACCTTCGACGCTTGCATCTGCATTGCCGCTGCCAAGAGCTGTGGCAGTACCCGCCTGAGCAAAACTGGAGAGTGTCCCCAGATTGTCGCCTATCAGTCGGTCATCAATGGCCTTCACATTCACCTTTACACTGGCTTTACCACTACCCGATGTGACGGCATTTTGACTGGTGCCTTTGACAGAAATTGCTCCGAGATTGTCCTTTTCCAGAGTGCCTTCAACACCATCAATTGTAATCGCAGCGGTTGCACCTGAATTTGCACCGGTACTGCTATCCGCACTTCCGCCGCGGACATCAACCGAGATATTGCCCGTATTGTCTCCGGTGATATCGTAGCGAACACCGCGTATTGTTACTTCCGCTGTCGCTCCTGCACCGGAGGCTTCACCGCCAACGACTTCGACCTGCAGTTCCCCTGAGTAGTTAGAAAGAGGTCCTGTGATGACCTGAGTATTCAGAGATGCATCATTGGGAGCGCTGTTGGGTACGGTAATATTCACCGTCTGCGCCGCGGCTGGTACGACCAAAACACTGCTTAAAACGAGCGCGCATACGGAAACACTGCTCAAACTGCGAGATTTAAAAGTCACGGCCCCACCCCAACTGTAATTATTCGTATTTTTATCGATAATTATAGTTGCAGGCGTCACACATCAAGGCGGACGCTTGGTCATCCACGCTTATATTAGATATTGCGTATAGTAGGATGTACTTGAATAAACTACCACTCAGGGTTTTGTCGCAGATCGTCATTCGCGCGAAAACACGTCCAAAACCTTGACATTTGGCGCTATAATCATAATATAATGACATATGGCACTTCCAGTGTTTTGTTGGTTGGATGAGAGGGACAATGCCTAGTCTTCGAAAGATTGAGCAGCCTTTAGCGCCTGGTGGACCTAAGTTCACGGAGGAAGAGGTCCATGCCATGCAGCGGGCCGTGATCAACCTGTTTGATCGCTGGCAGTTGACTGATGAGCAAGCCACCTTGTTGCTGGGCGACATTGCCAAGCGTACCTATCAACGCTGGAAGACCAAGCATTATGGCCGCGTGAGTGTTGACCTTGCCGCGCGCCTTTCCAACCTTCTCGGCATTCATAAAGCCCTGCGTTTGTTGTTCAGCGATCCGAACCGCGGATATGGCTGGGTGAAGCGGCCTAACACGGATTTCGGCGGAAAAACTGCTCTTGAGATTATGCTGGGCGGGCAATTGACTGATTTGATGCGCGTGCGCAGATATCTTGATGCGCAGCGAGGCAACTGGTGACCACGTTAACTCTGGTGGAGACGGACCTGAAAGCTCCAGAAACACATGTCAGTTGGCCCCAATATTATCGTCTGGTCAACTCGGCTTACCCACCCATAGATTTGTTTGAAGACATTGCTGATCCGGCAGACTGGGAGTTGCTGGCCGCTGCTGAAAGCCGCACAAACCCACGCCTAGCAGTGACCATAGGCAATCTGGATCTTGTGCCCGTAGAGCGCCGTGTGAGTGGGACTGGCGCGTCTTACCTGATGGCTCCGTTCACCCATGCTTCTCCAGACAGAGCAGGGCGCTTTCATGATGGAACCTATGGCGCGTTTTACGCAGCCAAGTCCTTTGAAACTGCGCTCTTTGAGACCGTCCACCACACCGGAAACTTTTATGCTGCCACACAGGAGGCTCCCGGCTGGATTGCGCAGATGCGTGAGCTGATTGGCAGTGTGGATGCAAAACTCGCGGACGTTACAGATCCCCGCTTTGATGTGCTTCTGCACCCCGATGATTACTCCGCCTCTCAGAATTTCGCGCGCAAACTGCTGGAAGATGGTGGCGACGGCATTCTTTACCCCAGCGTGCGCGATGAAGGCGGTATGTGTATCGCGGCCTTCTATCCGGATGTGATTGAAGCCCCTGTTCAGGCGCGTCATTTCAGTTACCACTGGAGCGGAGAGGCGATTGACATGATCAAAGATCTGAATTCCGGCGAAGTTTTTGAGATAGCCGATTAGGCCTGCCAGAACGCATCACACTCACAACTGAAATCAGGTGATAGCACGTACCTCAACAGCAAGCGCTGCGCAGGTTTCGGCGGCTAGCATCACGCCAATTGATTTTTAAAGGATAGTGATTGTGAGCATTTTCGGTGGAGGCGGGTCCTCCTACAGCATTTCCAATTACAGCGTCGCCAAGTTTGTGAGCAGTGGCACCACATCATTCGCGGCGCGCGCGACACAAATCGCGCAACCGAAGGATGATGATTCAGAGAAGAACTCCACCAAGGTGGACGTGACATCCATGCCGGACAATGCCGTTGATGCACGGGCAAAACTGACTGAGCGCTATGGCGATCTGGACACCACTTCTGCCAAGTACAAGGACGACATCGAGGCGTTTCGCAAAGAGATCTTTGACGATCTGAAGTTTGATCGCGCTACGCTCTTTCAGATCGCTAGCAACGACAACGGTTACTTCTCTAAAGAAGAGATCAAAGCCGCTGAGCTCGTGATGGAAGAGCAGCTGGAAGAAGCCCTCAACAAGGGCGATCCGGATGCAGAGCCAACTGCTGATAACTACCTGTCGCTTCTGGAGTATCTTGAAAAGGAAAGCTCAGAGGAAGAAAAGGCAACCTTCGAGTGGGCGGTCAACAAGGCGAGTGCACAGGCCAATTACAAACGGCTTTCAAATGGCAAGGAAAGTGATCTTTTCTCTGATGACCCGGTCGTCAGCCTGCTGACTAAAGCTCATGAAGACCTGTTTGATGCGCAGAAAACCAATCCGGACGCTAAGCTGGAGTCCATGTCTGCCTACGATTCCGCCCAGTATCAATGGGAGCGGAACAACAACACTTACGACGCCTACACCTCCCCAGATGCATGGTGGAAGTAGAACCTATCTGGTCCCTGCCTCAAGGATTGGCAGGGATCACATATCACCTAAGCTAAACCTTCCAGTGCAACGCCACCGCGCTCGAGTTCAGCCGGCGAAAGTCGCTTGTTCCTCAGAAGGTGCTGAATGACGTAGGCGACGGAGAGAGCATCGTCTAAGGCGTCGTGTCCTCTTAAGGGAGGATGTTCCAGCTCGAAGTAATCTGCAAGATCATTACTGCGAGTCCGTTTGATATCCTCGTAAGGCATGCCTGCTGCGAGCATGAGCTTGCAGGCATTGTCAAACTGATGCGCGGGTATGGAGGGCTGGATGCCAGCGATATAGCAGCTGATCGCCATCATGTTCAGCTCATCTTTGCCCCAGGACCAGAGCGTGGCGCCATCGGCAAACGCGTTCAGCTGATCGTTGGCCTCCTGCAATGAAATGCCTTCGCTATCAATCGTCTCTTGGGTGATTCCCGTGAGCTTGCAGAAGAACGGATCAAGCTTGTACCTGTCGCCATAGCGATCGACTGGATTGATATGAACTCTGAACGTATCGACAAACTCAAAGCTGCCATCAAGCGATAATTTTACCGCTCCAATCTGGGCGATAACCGGGTCAGGATCATACGGACCACACCAGAATCTGCGCTGAGCCCCTTCGGCTATAAGGAACTCACAATCAAAGACTATTGCTGTTTTCATGAATGCCCCACTACAGTAATTCTGCGGGTTCGCCACTCCATAATCAAAGCTGGCTCTGATCCTATTGGCATTCAGAAACCACCACAACAGGACTGCGCAGAAAATGCAGTGAGTTGGCCTGCGCCCTCAATTATCATGCAGCACCCCATCCATCTGCACACACAAAAATGGCCCGGCGATGAACCGGGCCATTTTCTTGAAAACTGTGTTTTCTGTTATTCAGCAGGTGCTTCTTCTGCGCCTTCTGGTTCGCCGTCTTCGGAGAAGAACTCCTTGGTCAGCTTGAAGACAATCGGGCTGAGAAGTGCCAGCGCGATGAGGTTTGGAATAGCCATCATTGCGTTGAGCGTATCAGCCAACAGCCAGATGAAGCTGAGCTCTGCAGTCGCACCGAAGTAGATCGCAGCAACCCAGAGGATGCGGTATGGCTTCAGAGCACGAGGGCCGAAGAAGAAGCCAATGCACTTCTCACCGTAGAAGCTCCAGCCCAGGATGGTGGTGAACGCGAACACGGAGAGTGAGATCGCGATGATGTAACCACCAACGCCCGGCAGAGATGTTTCGAATGCCAGAGAAGTGAGCGCTGCACCGGAGGAACCGGAAGTCCACACGCCAGATGCCACAATCGCAAGACCAGTGATGGTACATACGATGATGGTGTCGATGAACGTGCCGAGCATCGCGATCAGACCCTGGTTTACAGGGCTCTTGGTTTCAGCAACCGCGTGAGCGATTGGTGCAGAACCCAGACCAGCTTCGTTGGAGAAGACGCCGCGCGCAACACCAAAGCGGATAGCCGCCCACACAGCAGCCCCAGCAAAGCCACCTTCAGCAGCAGTTGAGGTGAATGCCTGAGCGAAGACCAGCTGCAGAGCAGAACCGATGGAATCGATGTTCAGGATCAGAACAACCAGACCAGCAGTAATGTAAGCAACAGCCATGAATGGAACCAGCTTACCAGCAACGTTACCAATGCGAGTTACCCCTCCCAGAATAACTGCAGCGGTCAGCACCATCAGAATAACTGCGGTTGCCTGTGCCGGAATAGCGAAGTTCTCGTTCAGAACGTTCGCAACACTGTTGGCCTGTACGCCGTTGCCGATGCCGAACGCAGCAACTGCGCCAAACGCGGCAAAGGTTGGAGCAAGCCAGTACCACTTACGGCCCAGACCGTTTTTGATGTAGTACATTGGACCGCCAACATAGTTGCCAGCGTTGTCACGCTCACGGTATTTCACCGCACAAACGGCTTCTGCATACTTGGTGGCCATGCCCACAAGAGCGGTCATCCACATCCAGAAGAGTGCGCCAGGTCCGCCGAGGAACACTGCAGTCGCTACGCCTGCGATGTTACCGGTCCCGATTGTTGCTGAAAGAGAAGTCATCAGCGCATTGAAGGGGCTGATTTCGCCACCACCTGCGCCTTGTCGACCTTTCCAGAGCAGGCTAAAGCCCGTGCCCAACTTAAAGATGGGCATTAGTTTGAGTCCGATCTGGAGGAAAAGTCCAACCCCGAGAATGGCTATAAGCATCACAGGGCCCCAAACGATAGAATTAATTTCGCCTAGGATATTCGTCATTGTTTCCATGGTTAGCCTCCCACCATGATTTTTATTATGATTTAGCTTACATCCTCAGCATGCATAGGGAATACATGTACAATAGAACTATTTCAAAGTTTTTTGCTATATATCAATGACTTATTGCGTGAGATAGTGGGTTACCTATGGTAATCACGAAAATTTTTGGTGAAAAATTCCCGCCTAACGGGAAGAAAATATCGATTTCAACCGACCAGCCGGTACAAAAACGCAAAATTCATCCCCCATTTTGTAATTTATGAGCACATTCTCATTAACTAAGATAAGGGTATCCGCGTATTCCGTTAAGGGAAGGGGATTATTCTACTTGGTAGATTTGCTCACTAAGATACTCATCAGTTAATTAACCTTTGAGATGTCTACATAGTATCCCGTAAACTCGACGACAACTTCATCGCTGTGAAACTTCTCCGGAATGTCAAATGAAAGCACTTGCCCAGGCTTCAAAATTAAATCCTGAGCAACCAGCAAATTTTCTTTTTTTGTGACTAATTTGATTGTTTTTATAAATGAAATCTCAGGCTCCTTCTCAACAAGTTCAAATGATCGCGTACCCCTTGGAAAGTTAACTTTTTCGGTTAACTCCTTACTTTCATCAGTAGCATTTCTCAAAATTCGTCCATGCAATACCTTTTTACCGTGAGCATTGGTAAAGTAAACAAATGGACACGAGCCTGCATCAAACCCCGCTTCAGTAAACAAAGCATGTTTCGGCGTCTCACGAACTGGATAATATGTTTCCGCTACTTGAAGTTGGTTCAGTTTTAGAGCCTCTTTAAAATAGTAAGTCTGCGTGACAGGCGTGCGCCCTGGTGGGCGATAAGCTTCAGGTGCTTTAATTACGTTAAAAGCACTATTTTCAGCCTCAAAAATTATATCACTCGGAAACCCGTTAACCTGCTCCTGCACCAGAAGCGGTTTCTGTAAGCTCTTTTTAAATTTCGGATCTTCAAGAAATGGAGTATCCAAATCGTATCTTAACTCTATGCGCAGCGGGATTATTAGAGTCTCATTTCTTTTTAAAGCAGGTATGTTTATCTCTTCCTGCCTCTTTTCATTGTAAGCAAGATTGTTCCTTAGCCCAGCATGGCTGTCAGCTATGTATTCCACACCCTTAATTTTTAACGAAGGTCCCATTGCCTCTATAGAAGCGACAAGCACAAAAACTTTGCGAGGTACAGCCATAATAATCAATCCAGATGCCCCAGAGAAACAAGGTTCATCAGTATCTGGATACAAATCTAGCGATAATTTTTTAATCAAGAAGTCGTCAGGCCAACTCAAGGAAGTAAAATAACTTATCGCATTGAAAGACTCATTAATGGAATCAAAATCTTCAATAGCAATCACGCTATTGTAGCGGTAATTCTCCTTAATCAGACGATTGTATCTACTCTCCTGCAGATATATATTAGCAAGACGAGATACTGTTGACCAATATGCATCGAACTCTTGCTTGCTGATTGCTTTAGACATACTAACACACGACAAAGCAGCTAGATCGGCCGTAGCTTTGTCAACTCTGTGGTTTCTAATTCTCCCATAGTCTTTAAATGAGTAATAACTGTTCCAACCACCTGGCCATTGTTTACTAGAGAAAACAGTTTGATAAGCATCAGGATCAGGCCAAATGAGTGGCTCTTGCCCTAAGAATATGGGAATATTGTTTAGATAAGCGTTGTCTCCATCATCATCAGGTTCAGCATAGAAAAGATGACTCCCAGCTTCACTTTGCTTGCCTCCTAGCGAACGTACTGCCAAGCCGCCCTCAAAATGAGTTTTTGGATGATAACGAGTATAAGGCACGGAGAACTGTTTAGTTATCGAATTGATTTCCTTAGCAACTGAATTCGACCATATCTTGGGAGAGGAGCCCACAAGCTTCTTTATTTTTTCAACTCCCGCACCTTCCTTAATAATTGTGTATGTATCAATATCTAACCAAAAGTATCTAACCCTAAATGAGTCCTCCGGTTTTGGAGGTAAACACTCTAAATAAATACCACCTTCATATTCCTGTCCATATTGTTCAATAATTATTTTGTTATCTACACAATTACCATCACCAATCACAATATTACTCGAAAATGCCGGTGTAGTAACAAAAACAATTACAGAGAAAACAAATGCCAGACTTTTCATTACCGCTCCAATTACTTAGTCACGCCAGTAATATTCCAATCTCCAATGACTATATTCAATTCTCCATCTCCAAGAATGGCAATTATTGCAACAGTCCAAATACAAAAAACAATAAACATCAGAAGAAAGAAAGTTAACCACCTATTCAATCGAGAAAAAATATCTAAGTTTAATAACTGTTTATTCACTAGGTAGATCACCCCTAAAGCAATTCCCGTTACTCCGGCAATCTCTCCAAGTTTCAAAAGAGCGCTCATTAACTACGTTCCTGACTCAAGAGTTATCTACCCTTACGTTACATATAATACTTTATCCCATCAATCCTCCCTGTAGATCTCATTTTCCGCAAAATCCCAGAAGCGGGTGACGGCGCTGTTGGTGGGGGTCGTTGGCAGGCGGGTTAGGAAGAGACTGCGCGGGGCAGGGGGATCAAGAGGCAGGGCCATCACACCTTCCAGATGCTCAGGCAGAGCCAGTTCCGCGATGATGGAACAGGCAAGGCCAGATCGCACGACGGCCAGAATAGATGTGATCTGCTGAATGGAGTGATCCACGCGCGGTTCTGTATCTGAGCGGCTGAACCATTTACGCACCAGAGGCTCACTGCCGCCCTTGGTCATAATAAAGGGCTGGCGCTGAAAGTCCTCCGCCGTCATCTGAGGCGGCAAATCCATATCACGAGCAACAATGCCGACAAGCCGGTCACAGGCGATGGGGATGCTCTCGAACTCTTCGTCTCCATCCAGACCCGGCACAACGGCCACATCTACCTCTCCACGGCGCAGTGCGGCGATAATCTCCTGATCCTGCGCCTCTCGCAGTTCCAGCGCGATGCCGGGATAGAGGCGGGAGAAGCGTTTCATAACATTTGGTAGCAGGCGCGTGGAGGCGGAGGGGCCGGAGGAACCAATGCGAACACGGCCTCCTTTGTTCTGGCGCAGGTCATTGATGCGGGCCAGTGCGTTTTCTTCGGCTGCTTGCACGCTCAAGGCATATTGGACGATCAGGTCGCCCTCATCCGTCAACTGCACCGGCTGTGCCCCGCGACGCAGCACCTTCACCCCAAGCCGCTTCTCCAGTTCCGCGATGGACTGACTGACAGCGGACTGACTGACACCCAACCGATGCGCCGTTTTGGTGACGGAGCCAACGGCCTGCACCAGAGGCAGAGCACGCACGGCCAGTTCCGGCAGGCGGGTTGCGAAATTGTTGGGTCCATCAGGTTTGGTCATAGGCTGCCATCACACATCATAAGCTCAGCTTATTATCTTATCTGTCCTCATTAGCCTAAGACATAGCGACAGGAAAGACCAGCCAAACCGTGAGGAGAGAGCGTATGGGGATCGCGATGGCATTGCTGCCAAGTCTGGGCTTGCTGGCTTTGGGCGGCGTGTTTGGCAAACGTCTGGATCAGACAGTGTGGCGCGGCATTGATACGCTGAACTTTCAGCTGCTGTTTCCGGCACTGATGTTTTCAGCAGCGGCGGCCCGGCCCATCAATCTGGATGATGCAGCCATCATCGGATTGGGCGTTTGGGGTATTTTGGGCGTCGGGCTGCTGTTGGGGTGGTTGCTGCGCCCGTTTGGTCCGGATCGGTTTCTGGATTTTGCCGCTGGCTGGCAAACAGCATGGCGGTTCAACACAGCAATCGGGTTTGTGGCCATCAACGCGCTGGACGCGGACAGCGCTTCCCTGATGGCCATTGCCATTGGCTTTGCGGTGCCAATGGCGAACCTGATGGCTGTGACAGCTCTTTCCATGGGCAAAGGTCTTCGTCTGCGCAAGGCGGTTGGAAAGGTGGCTCTCAATCCATTCTTTCTGGCCGCCCTTGGCGGTGTTGCGGTGGGCTTGAGTGGGTATCCGCTTCCCTCAGTCCTTTCGGAAGGTCTCAATCAACTGGCTCTGGCCGCCATCCCCCTAGCATTGTTGGCGATTGGAGCGACACTTGATTGGCAGGGACTGATGAAGCTGGATATCTATACCGGCGGGCTGAACTCCATCAAACTGCTGGCCTTGCCCTGCATCGCCTGGTTTGTGGTGCACAGCTTTGCCATTCCAAAAGAACAGGCATCCGTGCTGGTGTTGTTCGCAGCTTTGCCCACCGCTTCAGCCGCCCATGTGCTGGCCGCTGCCTTTGGTGCTGATTGCCGACAGCCTGCAACGCTGATTGCCCAGTCCACTTTACTTTCCTGCATCAGCCTGCCGCTTTGGATTGCGCTGCAGACCAGCATGTAAAAGGGCCCTGCGGTAAACCGCAGAGCCCAGCCATTAGATAAGGAAGGTTTATAAGGTCAGAGCATGGGAGGCTCTGTTAAGCGGCTTGTTTAAAAGCCGTAGGCTTGAATTCCAGAACCCAGCAAGCTTCCAGCTTGTTTCTCTTCCATGGCAGGAAGGAGCGGACACGGTACTTCACCTGGCGAAGTTCCAGATAGTCCGGCAAGCTTGCACCGGGGCCGGCAGACTTTTGAATAAGCTCTGCCCAATCCCGTGCCAACTTGGTGGGTTCTTCAACGACTGGCATTCCGTCGCTGTTTTCACCGGTAGGTTTGGAGATCAGCTGTTTATAGACGGATGGGTTCAGCAGAGCCTTCAGCGCACCACTCAAACCATGCAGGTCTTCACCAAAGGCCTGATCTTCTTCATCTGCGATGTTACCGGCGTTTTCCTTGTCTCGTTCTGTTGGTTCGTTCAGCACAACACTGTTTGCTTCCGTGGTGCCATGTTCAACTTCCTTGACGACCACGTTGTACTGATCCTTCTTACCGCCTTCCATTGGCGTGATTTCAACGCGGAACATGGCAGACCAAGGCTGTTCCTTTGCCCATCTCAGGATCTTGCGGATGCTTGTGCCATTGCTCATCTTGGCCATGACTTCCTGCATTGCGTGGTCTTGCAAGCTGCTGATTGCATCATGCGCGTTACCATAGCTTTGCAGCAGGCCATCACCCTTGGAGCTGAGGAAGTCATCCAGATGGCTCCGCTTGCCCTGAATGTCATCGTTCTTCTTCGTCTGGTCTTCCCGCAAATCGGACATGTTCAATGCCAGATCTCCAAGATCACCCGCGATGGCTCGTGGCAGGTTGTTGATCAGGTTCACTTCCGCAACTGTGTCGGAGGTTGGTTTCTGTTCAACCACCCAGGCGGTCTTCACGGTATCGGTGTTCGAGAAGAAGCCCTTCTTGATGTCGTGATAGCGCACCTGCTTCAAAGTCATGTAGTCGGGCAGCTGATCGCTGATGTCCCGGCCACCTTCCTGCGCGCGGGCAAGGGTTTCACCCCAGTTCATTGCCAGATCACTTGGCTTTTCGACAAATGGGATATCGTCATTGCTGGCTTCACCCGTGGCCTTGCTGGTCAGGGCGGCCATCATTTCCGGTGAGCGCAAACCGTTGAAGATGAGCTCAGGATTGTACATGAGCTTTTCTTTTGAAAGGTTCCGCTGTGCCAGATCGGTGTTTTCGTCGATATCAAGACCATCGGTATCTTCGTTCTGCGGACTGTTGTCGCGCAGCTCGGCTTCAATGTTGAAGTAGTCACCCTTGGTGGTGATGTCGATATCAACCAGCTTTGCCCATGGCTGAGTTTCAACCCACTTCATGGTCTTGCGAGGACTGTTTGTCTGGGCGAGGTGGTCGTTGACCATATTCCTTGCCATCTTTGCAAGGCCGGAAGCGGCGTTCAGTGCACGATCGTTCTGTTCGGCGAGTTCATCAACGGCGGAGTTGACGGTTTCGCCAAAGCTGATGGCGGACTGTACATCATTGGTGGTGTTCAGGGCCATACCCAGCTGCCGTGCAACAGCCATGCGGTATTCAATAACTTCCTGTTCTATTTCTTCCAGCTTTTGTCGTTCACTGTCAGAAACGGCATTTTCCTTCGCATTATCGATGGTATCGCTCATGGCCTTACCAAAGGCATGCTGGCGATACAGTTCATTGACGTCTTTCACGAGGGAGTTGCCGAGCTTGACCATGTTCTGACTCATGAACACCAGCATTTCGCGGTGTGCCGGGGTCAGCTGCTTAGGATTGGAGTTAGCTGCATTTTGCAGGAACTCGGTGAAGCGAGGATCATCAGCCTGAGTGTCAAAGATCTCCTTGGTGACACTCCGAGATTCATCCTTTAGGTCTTTCTTCAGATCACGAGTGAACTGCTGCTTGACCATTTCATCAGCTTTTTCCTGAGGCATACCCAGAACATCTTTCACATGATGCTCCCATTTGGCAGCTGCAGGGTCAGCATAAGCTGTGGCAAGCGGATCTTTTAAGAAGGCTTCCCTCTTCTGCTGGAAGTCACGTAATCGGCCCAGTTGCTCGCGAAGTGTTTCGGATTGTGGGAGGCCAATTTCCTCAAAGACAGCATGGACAGGACTAGGCTTGGAGCCATTTTGTCGTTCTGGAGGAGGAGTGTCGACGACGACATAGTCGCTCAAATCCGGTTCAGCAGTGCCATTGCGCTGGTCATGAGTGCCATTCACGCCGTTGGCCTGCTCGTTTGAGGCTTGCGCTGTCAGATTGGTTTCATCCCCTTCTTCCTCGGGGAAGTTCCAATGCATGTTTTGGTAAACAGCCTTGGCCCAATCGTGTTGTTCAGCATTCAACTTATTTACAGGCATGACACGTCTCCTGCTAACTAAGTTTTGTTATTGGCTAATAAAGTTGTGCTCCTCCTATCCGTTTATTTTAAGGCATGTAATCGACTTTAGTATAATAAGTTAAGACTGATTAAACCGCTCTGCTCAAATGCGATCGAGATCTTCATTTAGATCCGATTGGGCGATCACATTTTCCCAAAAACATCAATCACATCCGCTGATAGCGCAATCACAGACGCATTGCCCTATTCTCCTGATTTCAGCGGCCAGACCCCTCAAATTTGCCTCTCATTTGAGGGGCTGAAACTGCCTGTTTGCAATGAAACCTGCTTAGGATCTGCCGAAACCGGAACAACTGGACCATCACGGATGTTGTATCTGACGTCACGCATGCGATTTTCTGATCTGAGTGAGCAGCAGGTTCTTGCCCTTGCCATCTCCTCAGAAGAAGACGACGCCCGCATCTACCGCGGCTTTGCAGCCAGATTACATGAAGACTATCCGGGTACAGCGGCCATCTTCTCAGAAATGGCGAATGAAGAAGACCAACACCGCATCTCCTTAATCGAACTGCATCAGAAACGCTTTGGCGACACCATTCCTCTGATCCGCCGCGAGCATGTCTCCGGCTTTTATGCCCGCAAACCCACGTGGCTCTCAGCTCATCTGACCCTCGACCAGATCCGCCACATCTCCGAGAACATGGAGACTGCCTCGCGGACCTTCTATGAGAATGCGGAGAAGAGAAGCACGGATGCAGATACACGGCGCTTGCTGGGAGATCTGGCGGCTGTCGAAGCAAGCCATCAGGACAAAGCCCGGTTCCTGACACAGTCCCACATGGAGACGGAAGCAGAGAGCGAGGATGAGACCGCCCATCGCAAGCTGGTGCTGACACTCATTCAGCCGGGTCTCGCCGGATTGATGGATGGTTCAGTCTCCACGCTCGCCCCCGTGTTCGCCACCGCCTTTGCAACGGGCAACACATGGACCACATTTCTGGTCGGCCTTGCCGCCTCAATCGGGGCAGGGATTTCCATGGGCTTTACGGAAGCAGTCTCTGATGACGGGCAGATCTCTGGGCGCGGCCCCCCCACACTGCGCGGGTTGGCCTCCGGGGTGATGACGGCCATTGGCGGGCTGGGGCACACCATCCCCTATCTCATCAGCGAGTTCTGGATAGCCACGTCCATCGCGTTCTTTGTCGTGGCTGTCGAGCTCTGTGCCATCGCGTGGATACAGAGCAAATACATGGAAACGCCGCTCTTGCGGGCGACGTTTCAGGTTGTCCTTGGCGGCTCACTGGTGTTTGCCGCAGGCGTGCTCATCGGCGGGGGTTAGCTGCCCTGCTTTACAGGGACGCCCCACCTTCCTCGAACACATGCAGGAACTCGCGGTTGACTGAAACCGGCAACATATCCCCTTCACGCACAGTGATGGAGTGGTCCACCCGCATGGTCAGCGGATCAGAGGAGAAGCTGGTTTGCAGGTAGGCGAGGGACTCTGACCCCAGCTCTTCAACCAGTTCCACCTTCGCGGAAAAATCACAAGCTTCTGTATCAGAGATACGCATGTGCTCCGGACGAATGCCAAGCGTGATCGCCCCATTGGCATGGGCCTTCTGCGCATCGGTGATGTTGAAACCATCCAGCTGGATCGCACCTTGCTGCGCGGTTGCTCCGATGAAGTTCATGGATGGAGCCCCAAGGAACCCGGCCACGAACTTGTTGGCTGGCCGCTCATACAGATCAATCGGGCGGCCAACCTGCTCAATCACACCGTGGTTGAACACCACAATCCGGTCCGCAAGGGTCATAGCCTCGGTCTGGTCGTGGGTCACATAGATGATCGTCGCACCAAGACGCTTGTGCAGGCGGGCAATCTCCAGACGCATCTGCACGCGCAGGGCTGCATCCAGATTGGAGAGCGGCTCATCAAACAGGAACACCTGCGGATTACGGATGATCGCACGACCAATGGCCACGCGCTGACGCTGACCACCAGAAAGCTGACGCGGGAAGCGCTCCAGCAGGTGCGTGATCTGCAGCGTATCGGCCACTTCATTCACACGGCGCTTCACCTCATCCTTTGGCGTTTTGCCAAGGCGCAGACCAAAGCTGATGTTGTCCGCAACACTCATATGCGGAAACAGCGCGTAGGACTGGAACACCATCGCAATTTCACGCTTGGACGGATGGGCGCGGGTTACATCCTTGTCCGCGATGGAGATCTGGCCGGACGTGACTTCCTCCAGACCAGAGATCATGCGCAGCATGGTGGACTTGCCACAGCCGGACGGGCCAACAAAGACGATGAACTCACCCTTTTCGACCTCAAGATCCACCCCATGGATGACCTCATGTTGGCCGTATGACTTCTTGATGTTTTTCAGTGACAAACTACTCATAATGTCCCCGATTATCCTTTCACGGCACCCATGGTCATGCCTTTGATGAAGTAGCGCTGGAAGAACAGGAATACGATCAGCGTTGGCAGGCTGGCGATCAGCGACATAGCGCCCTGAATGCCCCAGGCAACGGAGTATTGGCCCTTCATGAACACGAGCCCCAGCATGATGGTGCGCTTCTCATCCGACTGGGTGAAGATCAGCGGCCAGAGGAAATCGTTCCAGATCCAGGTGAATTGAAGCGTCGCCAGCACCGCAATGGCTGGCAGGCTGATGGGCAGTGCAATCTTGGTCAGCACCTGCCATTCACTGGCACCTTCCAGAATTGCCGCTTCGCGCAGTGGGTTCGGCACGGTGGCAAAGAAGTTGCGCATCAGCAGGGTACAGATTGGGATACCCAGCGCCGTGTGCACAATGATCATCGGCCACAGCGTATCGATCAGCCCCATCAGGTTGAACAGACGGAACAGCGGGATCAGGATCACCTGCGGCGGGAAGAACATGCCCGACACCACCAGCAGAAACACCAAGTCACTGCCCTTGAACGGAAGCTTGGCAAACACGTACCCCGCAAGCACACCAAGCGCGATGGAAAACGCCGTTGCCGGTGCTGCCACGAGGAACGTGTTGAGCATGTAGCCATGCACGGCCGGATTGCTCAGCACCTCAACATAGTTGCCCCAGTACATGCTACTTGGGATCGCCCAAAGATCCCCCAGCGCGATGTCTCGCGTGGTTTTGACGGAAGAGAGCAGCACGCCAAAGGTTGGCGCAAGAAAAAGGATTGCCAGCGTAAACAGGCAGATGAAGATGACAACAGGCCACGGATTGAACCGCTTCGGCGCAACATAATCGCCGCTGGTGCTGCCCAGAGTAGCCGTATCAGCCATAGATCTCGTCCACCTTTTTAAGCTGTTTGAAATAGAGGCGAATGATGGTCAGCGCGACGAGGAACAGCACGACGGAAATGGCGCTGCCATAGCCCATCAGGTACTTCTTGAAGCTCTCGTTATACATGTGCATGGCCAGCGTATCGGAGCTGTTGAACGGCCCGCCGCCAGTCATGATGTACAGAATATCAAAGCCCTTCAGCGAGTTGATCACGCTCAGCGCAACAACAACCACCGTGGCTGGTGTCAGCAAGGGAAGGATAACGTGGCGAATGCGCTGCCACGTGGTCGCGCCTTCCAGCTCACACACTTCCAGCAGGTCACCCGGGATAGCCGTCAGGCCCGCAAGGTAGATCACCATGGACAGGCCGGTTGCCTGCCAGGACCAGGCCACTATGACCGAGTAAAGCGCGCTGTCCGGTTTCGCCAGCCATGCGTAGTTGAAACGATCGTTGGTGACGTACTCGATGATAGTGTTCAAAAGGCCCCAGTCCGGCTGGTAAATCCAGACCCAGACCTGACCAACCACCACGGCAGACAGACAAATTGGCAGATAGAAGATGGTTTTGAAGATCGGGCCACCGGGCACATGACTGTCGATGAGCAGCGCCAGCGAGAGGCCAAGAACAGTTGGAAGCACCACCGCGATAGCCATCCAGATAATCGTATTTATTGCCGCAGACATGAAGAGGCGATCGGAAAACAGCTTTCCGAAATTCTCAAAGCCAACGAAATCATAGGTGTCACTGAAACCGTTCCAGTTGGTAAAGCCGTAATAAAACGAGCTTAGGAGCGGCCAGATGATGATCAGCGCGAAAACGCTGAGGGGGAGCGCCAAAAGGGCAACGCGCCAGAATGTGTTGCTTTGATTCATACCCGTCTCAGAAAAAGCCTGCCTCAGATGTGCGCATATCCTGCTGCAAGACCAGCGATATGCTCGATGTTATAGAGGCAAGCCGACCGCAAACCAGTTGCGACCGGCTCTGTTTGGATTGTGATGTTTACTCGGCAAATGCGCTTGCAGCGCTGGCCTGAGTTTCATCCAGAATGGTATCCACGTTGGATGGGTCATCCATGAAGCGAGCGAACATGGACAAGCCAACTTCCGCCACTGGTGGAGGCGTGGACAGGTCGTAGTTGAACGCGAAGGTCTGCGCTGCATCGATGGTATCGAGCGCTTTGAGCATCACAGCGTTGTAGTTGGACTTTGCAACATTCACGTTAGCAGACAGAGCGCCCTGAATGTTGGCCCACTTGGCCTGCGCTTCCGGATCGGACACCAGATACTCAAGCAGCTGCTCAGCACCTTCCGGGTTCTTCGCATTTGCGGAGATCACCAGACCGTCAACCGGACCAACCACAGCGTTAGGTACACCAGCTGTCACTTCCGGGAATGGGTAGAAGTCATAGTCTTCACCCGGCTTCAGGCCGATGGAGTTCCAGTAACCGGTGATCCATGTGCCCATCAGGGTCATGGCTGCATCACCGCGGGCAACCTTGTCAGAGGCATCTGTCCAGCTGTCTGCGTTTGCATTTTCAACAAAATAGCCTTTGTCGACCATGCTCTTCCAAAGATCCATCGCCTTTTTAACTTCAGGATCGGCATAAGAGGCTGTGCCGTTCATGAGCTTCGCGCGGTAGTCAGGGCCCGCGGTGCGAAGGATCAGATAGTCAAACCAGAACTGAGCAGGCCAGCGGTTCTTGGAACCCAGCGCGATAGGGGTCACGCCGTTTGCCTTCAGCTTCTCACAGGCTGCGAGGAACTCTTCCCAGGTTTTAGGAGCTTCGGTGATGCCAGCCTTTTCCATAACAGCTTTGTTAAAGAACAGACCGGAGTAGTGGTAGCCGAATGGCACCAGATAACGCTTGCCGTCATACTTGGTTGCACCGTCCGCAACAGACTTGGCAACAACATTATCCAGACCAGCTTTGTCCCACATGCCGTCGATTGGACGCAGATCACCTGCATCAATGACGAACTGCGTGCGCGCACCAGCCCAATAAGAGAAGACGTCTGGCAGTGCGTTGCCCGCCGCACGCACCAGAATGCCGGTTTTGAAGTCTTCGTGACCGATTGGGCTGTCTTTCACAGTGATGCCGGATTTGGCTTTGAAGCCATCCAGAATCTCTTTCAGGCCTTTCTGGCCCAGCTCACCGGTGAAGTAGTGAGAAATGGTGACTTCGTCTGCTGCAAATGATGGAACCATGGATGCTGTCGCCATAACAGGCGCAAGCACCGCAGCAAGCAAAAGTTGCCTTCTGCGCTTATTCATATTTCAATCCCCTCCCAAGAGTTTGCATATGTTTTACAAAATCATTTCATCAATAAGTTGCCATATGTGCAACAAAACTGAATATACGTCCCATTTCGCCGCGCATTTCGCAAAATGTCAAGCTTATTTTGTACAAAAATACGTATACGGCCTCTTGCGCTCCTGTAAAACCTGTGTCAATTCTGAAGCCAGACGCAGGAATCTTGTTGCCCTATGTTTAACTTTGTGTAATTAGTTGTCCATATTTCAACTTATTCCAGCGTGTTAGTGGAGATTGACGTTGCGCCTTTTACAATCGCTATCCCGTGGACTTCAGACACTCGACTATCTTGTTGAGCAGGCTAAACCTTTGCGGCTTACGGATATCGCGAGTTACCTTGGTGTCGACAAGTCCAATGCGACGCACATTCTGCGTACTTTGGTTGCATGCGGTTACGCTACGCAAGGGACTGACCGGCGCTACGCAGCAAGCGAAAAAATGACCAGTTCCCAAGGATCTGGACCAACAGCGGAGGCAATTGTCGCAACACGGCAGCAGTGGCAACCTGTCCTGAAACAGCTCACACGCGAGACGGGAGAGTGCTCGCATATGGCTGTTCTGGCCAGTTCGCAGGTCTGGTATGTGGATAAAATCGATTCTGAGCTCCCGCTCAAGGTCGATCACCCCATCGGCTCTCTTGGACCACTGCACTGCACCGCCCTTGGCAAGGCCTTTCTGGCCTTTGGTGATGCAGAGGCAGAGCAGGAGCTGAAGCAGTTCACCCCTGCAACCCTGACCGACCATAAGGCACTGGCAGCCGAAATCTCCAAAAGCAGAGATCGCGGATACGCGATTGACGACGAAGAATTTACCTCCGGCATCCGCTGCGTGGCGGGACCGGTTTTTGATGAGCATGGGGTGATGATCGCCGCGATCGGCGTGTCAGGACCGACAGTTCGAATTAATGACAAGCGATTTGAGGAGCTCGGTGCGCTTGTCGAGAAAATGTGTTTTATGAGGGAGTAAGGGATGGGGAACCAGCCGGTTCGCGTTGCCATTCTGGGCACAGGTCGCATTTCGGATTTGCATGCCATTGAGTATAAGCAGAACCCGAAAGGCAATATTGTTGCCTTGTGTGATCGAAACGTAAAGCAGGCCCAGTCTCAGGCAGAGGCATGGGGCATTGATGACCCGATCATCAGTGACGACTATAAAGAGATTCTGGCCCGCCCGGATATCGATCTGGTCGAGATTCTGCTGCCACACCATTTGCATTTGCAAGCCGCGCTGGACGCGATCAATGCTGGCAAAATGGTCTCTCTGCAAAAGCCCATGTGCATGAACATGGAAGAGGCCAACACGCTGGTAGAGGCCGTTGACGGCTATGATCGCCCTTTCAAGATCTTCGAAAACTTCATCTTCCATCCTCCTGTCTTAAAAGCCAAAGAACTGGTGGATGCAGGTGCGATTGGAGACCCGATTTCCATCCGCATCAAATCCAATCCGGGCAAAAGTAAAACCGCCTGGAAGGTGCCAGCAGCTGCCAATGCGTGGCGGCAGATGAAAGACATGGCTGGCGGTGGTCCGCTGGTGTTTGACGACGGCCACCACAAGTTCGCCCTTGCCTGGCACTTTATGGGCATGCCATCGGACGTCCATGCCTTCATTGGCCAGACCGAGGTGTTCAAAGGCATCTATCTGGACGCTCCGTCCATGGTGTCCTTCCGCTTCCCGGGCAACAAAATCGGCAATCTGGAGGTGGTTTACTCCCCTGAGCTGGAGATTGCGACCAAGCATTACGCGCAGGATGACCGTGTAGAGATCACCGGAACGCAAGGCGTTCTCTGGATCAACTGCGGCCACGGTTCCATTGGAGATCCGGCCCCGCTGGTGCATTACCGCGAAGGCAACGTCACTGAGTACCGCGATATTTATGCGGGCTGGGAGCAGAGCTTCGTCAACTCCACACGCCATTACCTTGATGCAATCACCGAGGGCGGCGACCCCATTCTGACAGCGCGGCAGGGCCGTGATGTCTTAAGCTTTGCGCTGGCGGCAGAAGAATCTGCACGTACAGGCCAGACAATCAGCTTCTAAGCAGCGGGAGTACAGACATGTCTTTATCTGTTCCCACCAGCATGCAAGAGCGAGCCAACTGGCTGAAAAGTCAGGGCGGTCTGGATGCCGCCATCGCCAATGGTCATTTTGCCGAGCAGGTGACCATGACGCTCTCTGAAGCGCTGGTTCTGGGCCTGATGCGGCAAGGCGTCACCAAGTATCTGGCAATCTTCGGCCACGGCTCCACAGAGCTGGGTGAGGTGCTGCGCATCTATGAGGATGCTGGTCTTGTACGCACATGGCAGTTCCGTAATGAGGTGGAAATGGCCCACGCCGGCACAGCGCTGCGCTGGGTTTATGGCGAGGTGTGCGCGGTGGTGACTTCCATCGGCCCCGGCGCTTTACAGGCCATGGCTGGGTCACTGGCAGCTGCCTCCAACGGCATAGGCCTCTATCACATCTATGGTGATGAGACGACCTATGGCGAAGGCTATAACATGCAGCAGGTGCCAAAGCCGCAGCAGGGTCTGTTCCAGCAGATCACCTCGGCTATGTCACAAGCCTATACGCTGCACACGCCAGAAGCTCTGCGCAATGCTCTGCGTATGGGGGCCAGCTGCGTCTATCATCCGTTCAAAGCTGCGCCGTTCTACCTGAACCTGCCTTTGAACACGCAGCCTCAAAAATTGGATATCCGGCTGGACAGCCTGCCGACTATTCCAACTTATGAGCCAACCATTCCAGCAGCGGATCATAACCTGCTGGAAGCCGTGGAACTGCTGAAGTCCACCGGTAAAGTCGCCATCAAAGCAGGTGGCGGTTCTCGCCCATTTGCTTCGCAAGTTCGTGCGCTGGCTGAAGCTTCTGGTGCAGTAGTCGTCGAAGCTCCGGGTTCACTGGGCATCCTGCCAGATTCCCACCCCCAGAACATGCATGTAGGGGGTTCCAAAGGTTCCATCAGCGGTAACTATGCCATGCAGGAGGCTGAGCTTCTGGTTGCTATTGGTTCCCGCGCTGTTTGCCAGAGCGACTGCTCCGGCATGGGCTGGCCCAAAGCCAAACACGTCATCAACATCAACGCCGATCCAGTGGATGTGCAGCACTACGCCCACACCACGGCTTTGAACGGCGACATTGGTGAGGTGGTCAAACTGCTGCTTTCAGAGCTCTCCAAAGGCGGTGTCAGCAACAAAGCTGAGTGGTTGAAAGGCTGTGCTGCCAAGAAGGGCGAGTGGACTGCCTTCAAAGCAGACCGCTATGCCGCAGGCGCGATTGATGACCCGGTCTGGCATCGCGGGGTGATGACCCAGCCTCAGGCCATCAAAGCGGCAGCAGATTTCTGCAAGAAGCACGATGCCATCAAGTTCTTTGACGCAGGCGATGTTCAGGCCAATGGCTTTCAGGTGGTGGAAGATGACCGTGTTGGTGAAACCATCACAGAAACCGGCGCCTCTTACATGGGCTTTGCCGTCTCCGCTCTCATTGCAGGCGGCGTGGCGGAGGAGGGCAGATATTCTGTCGCCTTCACCGGTGATGGTTCCTTCATGATGAACCCGCAGGTGCTGATTGATGGTGTGGAGCATGGTGTGCATGGCACGGTTATCATCTTCGACAACCGCCGCATGGCCGCCATCAGCCACCTTCAGCTCGCCCAATACGGCAACGACTACCGCACCAATGACGGCGTGGCTGTCGATTACATCGCCATGGCCGATGCGGTCGAGGGTGTGCTGGCTATTTCTGGTGGTCACAGCGCCGAAGATCTGAGCGAAGCTCTTGAGAAAGCCAGAGCACATAATGGCCTCAGTGTGGTTCATGTGCCGGTTTATCACGGCGAAAACCCGATTGGCGGCATGGGCGCTTATGGCAACTGGAACGTTGGCAACTGGTGCGATGACGTTCAGGACAAATATTTGAAAATGAGCATTTAATCATGACAGATGCGAAACTTCTTATTGGTGGAAAGTGGGTGGCTGCCAGCACTGGTGACACCCGCGATGTGCATAGCCCGGTCACAGGCAAAACCATCGGCACCATTGCCGCAGCCAGCGCAGACGACATTGCCACTGCGCTGAAGCTGGCAAAGAACACCTTCCCGAAATGGGCAGCGGTTCCAGCATGGGAACGCGCCAAGGTTCTGCGCAAAGCCGCAGACCTGATCCGCGAACGCACTCAAGACATTGCCCGCGTAATGAGCACGGAAACCGGCAAGCCACTGGCGGAAGCTGTTGGCGAAACCGGAGCAGCGGCAGACCAGTTTGAGTGGCAGGCGGAAGAGGCCAAGCGTATCTACGGCCAGACCATTCCGGGTCGCAACGCAGATGAGCGCCTGACAGTCAACTACCAGCCAGTTGGCCCATCTCTGGCGCTCTCCGCCTGGAACTTCCCAGCACTCCTGCCAGCCCGCAAAATCGCGGCAGCTCTGGCGGCTGGGTGTACGGTTATTGCGCGTCCAGCTTCAGAAGCGGCTGGCCCATGTTTTGCCATTGGTCAGGCGCTGATGGATGCAGGCCTGATGCCGGGGGCTCTGGCGATCCTGACAGGTGACAGCCGCACGCTTGCGCCTGCATTGATCAACGCATCAGAGATCCGCAAGGTATCGCTCACCGGTTCCGTACCAGTGGGCAAGGATGTGATGCGCCAGTGCGCAGATGGCATGAAGAAAGTCACCATGGAGCTGGGCGGTCATGCCCCTGTGGTCATCCATAAGGACTTTGACACAATTGCTGCAGCCCAGAAGCTGGCCGCCACCAAGTTCCGCAATTGCGGGCAGGTTTGCATTTCGCCAAGCCGCTTCTATGTGCACTCTTCCATCGCACAGGAGTTTGCCGAAGAGTTCGCCCGCTATGCCAAATCTCTCGTGGTGGGTGATGGCTTGGAAGAGGGCGTCACGACTGGTCCGCTCATTCGCCAACGTGCCGTCGACCATGCACTGCGCCTGACAGAAGATGCCATCGCCAAGGGTGCTGAGTTGCTCACAGGTGGCAACCAGCCAGATAACTTGCCAGAGGGCAGCTTCCTTGAGCCGACGGTTCTGATGAATGTACCGGACGATGCTGCGATCATGACTGAGGAGCCATTCGCTCCGGTCGCCCCGATCTCCACCTTTGATGATGTGGAAGATGTAATTGAACGCGCCAACAACACGCCCTTTGGTCTGGCGGCCTATGTGTTCTCCTATGACAGCGCTTTGGCACTCAAAACCGCTGATCGGCTGGAAGCGGGCATGGTCGGCATCAACGAGACGCTTCTTGCAACCGCAGAAGCACCGTTTGGCGGCAACAAGGAAAGTGGCTTTGGCCGTGAAGGCGGCTCACTCGGCATCATGGATTACCTCGTCCCGAAATACACCCGCCACCTGCTAATCTCCCGAGAGATCTGATGAGCAAAAAAGTACAGGGGCTGGAAAACGGCCTGACAAACTATGGCGACAAGGGCTTTGCCCGCTACCTGCGCCGTTCCTTCGCCAAGTCCATGGGCTACACGGATGCCAGCCTCGACAAACCAATCGTCGGCATCTGCTACACCGAAAGCGGTTTTAACAACTGCCATAGACATTTCCCCGAGATGCTGGAAGCCATCAAACGCGGCGTACTTGCCTCCGGGGCGCTGCCGGTGCCGTTCCCGATCATGTCTCTGGGCGAGGTGTTCTTGAGCCCGACCTCCATGGTCTATCGCAACATGATGGCCATGGCCGTGGAAGAGATGATCACCGCACAGCCAATGGATTCAGTTGTGCTGATGGGCGGCTGCGACAAGACCGTTCCCGCTTTGCTGATGGGTGCTGCTTCTGCTGGCAAACCGGCCACCATGGTTGTGGCTGGCCCCATGATGACTGGTCGTCACAAAGGCGAGCGCCTCGGCGCTTGCACCGACTGCCGCCGCTTCTGGGCGCAATACCGCGCGGGCACCGTGGATGAGCCGGAGATCAACCAGATCGAAGGCCGACTGGCGACCACTGCGGGCACCTGCGCCGTGATGGGCACCGCCAGTTCCATGGCCGTTATTGCTGAAACCCTTGGCATGATCTTGCCGGGGTCAGCAGGTATTCCCGCAGTCCACGCAGACCGGCTGCGCAACTCTGAAGAGACAGGCGTTGTCGCAGCCAAAATGGCTCTTTCAGAAAACGCCCTGACACCAGACAAAATCATGACCCGTGAAGCGGTCGAGAATGCCCTTCGCGTTCTGCTTGCTGTATCCGGTTCCACCAACGCGATCATCCACCTGACCGCTGTTGCTGGTCGCCTTGGCATCGACATCTCGCTGGACCGTATGAATCAGCTTTCCGATGAAACACCGGTTGTCGTGGACCTGAAGCCAGTTGGACAGGGATACATGGAAGACTTCCATAGTGCTGGCGGTTTGGATGGTGTTCTGGATGCGATCAAGGACAAGGTCCATCGCAGCCCAATCAACATTGAGGGAGTAAGCCTTGGTGAGCGTCTGGATGCGCCAAAGGCTGACCCGATCGATCACAACGTGATCCGCACCGCCGATAATCCGGTTGACCCTCAAGGCGGCCTGATTGCATTGACAGGTTCATTGGCACCCGAAGGCGCAATCCTGAAACGCGCCGCAGCAACGCCTGAACTGCTGGAGCATGAGGGCAGGGCGGTTGTATTCTCGTCTCTGGAAGATCTCGCCAATCGAATTGATGACCCTGATCTGGACATCAACGCCGATGACGTGATGGTGTTGCAGAACGCAGGTCCACGCAGCCCATCGGGCATGCCGGAGGCTGGGTATCTGCCAATTCCGAAAAAACTGGCCCGTGCTGGCGTGAAGGATATGGTCCGCATCTCCGATGCCCGCATGAGCGGCACTGCATTCGGCACCATCGTTCTGCATGTGACGCCGGAAGCGGATCTCGGCGGACCATTGGCTCTGGTACAGAACGGTGACCGCATCCGCCTGTCTGCTCAAAACAAGAGCATCGACCTGCTGGTTCCTGAGGAAGAATTGGAGCGTCGCCGCGCGGCCTTCACTTCCCCAAACCCGGAACCAGCCCGCGGCTACAAGCAGCTGTATCACAACACAGTTCTGCCAGCGACAAAGGGCTGCGACTTCGACTTCCTGCAGAAAGTCTGAGGCATCTATCAAAACAAGTGAGCAGGGAAATCTCTGCTCACATTCACTCACCGAGCCTTAAGCAGGTTCCACGTGTTTAGCAGTGCTTGCAATGGTCCGCAGGTTGCTCACTTCCGGAGATGTGGGCGAGGCCGCTGATGGCAGACGAACACCCGGCAGCGTACACACATCCAGCATTTCCTTCACCACCCCGCTGAAGCGGATCCACTCGACCACATCGCCAGTATCCAGATTAACAATCTGCACACCGCACCACGGATCAGCATCCCGTTTCTTCAACTCATCATCCAGCGGCAGGCCTTTGAACGATCCATCGCGCGGAAGCGAGAGCCCAACGATGGCATGTCCATTGTGGAACGAAAGCCCGCGCGCGAACCCAGGCAGGAAGCAAACCTCCTGAAATGCTCCGCTCGCCGTATCCACCCAGCCAAGATGGCCTGTACCTGAGTTCACCACCCACAACTTGCCCTGATGCCAGCGTGGGGAGTGAGGCATGGAGAGGTTTTCTGTCACCACCTCATTACTGCGCACATCGATGATGCAGCCCCCGAGATCCCGTCGATCTCGCCAACCATTGACCACATCCGCGCGGCTCACCATGGTCACATAGGCCGGTCTACCTCCACGAAGCGCTATGCCATTGAGGTGACACCGATCTTCCGCCGCAAGTTTTGAGATGAAGTCCGGTGCCCACCAAGGGGCGAAGGAATGTACCGGATGCAAGGTAGACAGGCAGGAGTACATAGTGTTGGCAAAGACGATGCTGTCATCCTTCAGTTTCACAATATCATGGATGTCCAGATCACCGGTCGTATGCGCAACACGGGGCACATAGTACTTATCTGCATCACCAATGCGCTGGTTCTCTTCAAGAATGTTCTCAAAGCGAATGACTTGATTGGCGGTTGCGAGGATCAATGTCTGCGGTTCAGCCCACAAACCCATGGCGCGATTTGTGCCCACCGCATGAAAGTGAATGCCGCCACTGGGTTTCACGCCCACCAGAAAAAGTTGTCCGGTCTGATAAGAAGAAAGCGCCAACGATACCTGTTGGGTACTGAGCCATGTTGCCAATCCACGTGAGCAGGCAATATCACCTGGCCCCAACCGAACCGACGTTTCCGTTGCCTGGCCTGCTTGTTCTGATGCAGCGCTCATCTCATCCCCTTATGCATTGCGAGCTTAAGCAACTATAAGGGCTTTGAGCTGCCCAAACCTCAGGCAAATCTTGGGGTTAGACATGTTTGAGCATCAGAACCTGATGGTGAAATCCAGCTCGATCACATGGATCGTCGCGTTGTCACCAAACTGGCCATTGTACTCCGCATTCAGGAAGAGGTTTTCCGTCGCCCGCGCATCAATCCCTGCTTCTAGTTCAAAGGCATCTTGTGAGATGGGAGCGCCATCCACGCCGAAGGCCGTGCTGCCACCGAAGGCCAGCAGCGCCGACGGATCGACATCCCCGTAGGCATGTCGCCAACTGAGAGATGCGTTGACGTTGATCCAATCAAGAACGTTGTAAGCACCCCTCACACCCAGATTGGTGAAGGTGCTGTCAAAACTGCCGCCTTGTTTCGTGAGCGCTGCAATGCCGCCATCCTCAGTAAAACCGTCTGTGCGCACGTCGATGTAAGACACACCAAAGAATGGCTCAAACACAAAGGCATCAATCAATGGAAACTCGTAGTTTGCCTCCGCATAGAACTGCCAGCCGCGTCCGTTGTAGCTGCTGTGCTCCCGCTCATCGATCGTAGAGAAATCAACCGTCCTTGCCCCTTCAAGGAAGTGCCAGTTATAGATACCGGCCAGAACAAAGCCCACGTCCTTCACATCAGTCTCACCATAAATCCCTATGGACCATGTGGTCGCTGATCCGCTGGACGAGCGCGCATCCTGCTTCACATTGGTGCGTCCGTATCCGCCCAGAACACCTGCCAGGAAGTTATCATCAAACTCCCTATCATACCCGAAGAGCAAGCCGCCCAGACTGTTGTCCAGTGAAGCTGTATCGCTTGTGCTGAAGGTGTTGGACCACGCCCCATAGCCAATGCCCCACAGACCGTTGCGACGCTCTTTTTCAGGGTCAAGCGGATCCTGTTCAGGCGCGAGAGACGCTGAGATCGCACCAAGAGAAGCATCGGCATTCCGTATACGGTTGTTGATCAACGCCATGCGGCGGTAATTGTTTTCAACGAGCGCCCCTTGAATGGAAGCGTAGATCTCGCCGGAAAGATCATCATAGGCCGCTTGCGCCTCTGCTCCATTGGAAAGCCCCAGCACGGCCTGCGGCAAGGGGTCTGAAAGCGGCAGACTGTCCAACCCAACACAGGCGACGGAGCGCTGGTTTTCATTGCCTGCCAAACCGCAGAAGTTGTTGGCCAGCGCTGTTGCCGTCAGCGTGACGGCCGTCGCTCCATAGTTCAGCTCCCAGTCGATAAACAAGGTATCGACCACACTATCAAACGTTCCCGTTACACCTCCTGCTGCATCCACAATGGTGAACGCACCAACCGGCGCAAATGTTGCCCCACTGGTTTGCACTACACCACCATTCAATGTGGCTGTGCCGGAGATATCCAGTGTGTCACTCGCCGTCATATCCGCATTGAAGGTGACCATGTAGGTCGACGAGGCCTCATTTTGAAAATCACCGGTAATATCCGTTTCCTGAATGCTGGCATCCCCGCCAGGCGAGAGAATCCCGGCATTTGTCAGCAGATTGCCCGCGCCCAGAATGACTTCAGCCCCGGAATTAAATCGCGCGCCACTTAAGTTGTTAAAGGCGTTGGTCCCGGCATCAAGATCGATGCCATTGGTGGAGGTCAACGTGCCGGAGTTATTGATCGTATCATCCCCGGCACCACCTTTAATGTCGTCTACAACGCCCGAGATGGCGTTGGTGCCGGTAAGCGTGAAGGTGGTATCGCCAACTGTCTGAATGTTGATACCAAACGACTGCGCATTGATGGTGCTGTTGGTCAGGTTGACCTGAAAGGTACTTGCAGGTGCAAGGCCATCTGAAATAAGCATCCCATCCGAGCTCGCTCCATTAGCATTGATCGTTCCGCTGTGGGTTACAGTGGCGGTGCTTTCTGAATACACCATAATGCCGTGTGCTGAGTTGCCGCTTGTTGTAATTGTGCCGCTCTGGTCAATCGTGACGGCCCCAATGCCGCGAGCACGTGCAAAAATACCGCGCGAGTCGTTACCGGCGGTGGTCAGCGTTCCAACATGCGTGATGCTAACATCTCCTGTCCCATCAGAACGTGCAAACAAGGCTGTACTTGATGTATCCAATGTATCGACATTGCCGGTCTGAGAGATGGTTATGGCACCAGTACTGCCACCTTGCGTGGTGGCGTAAATCCCTTGAGCATACATGTTGCCAGTAGTGGTGATATCACCGGTATGGGTGATCGTAATCTCTTGAGACAAAACAACTTCAATGCCCCGGCTGTAATAGCCGTCCGTTGTAATATCGCCGCTCTGGGTAATCGTCACTGCATCAGCATCCCTCACCTCAACACCAGAGGCATACTGACTTATTGTCTGAATATCACCGGTGTGTGTGAGGGAAACGTTCCCGCCATCTGGGTCTATCTCAATTGCATTTCGGCCATCTGTTGCGATGAAAAAATCACCGGTATCACTGTTGATCGTGATGTTGCCATTGGAATCAAACTGAATGCCCGGCAGAAAGAAGGAGGGCGTGATATTGCTCGTCACGTCTTCAATAATCAGTGTGGTATAGGCTCCTCCCGCGCCACCCTGAACATCCACCCCAACGGACAAATCACCGGAACACGTCACCGTCGTCCCACTGATCTGGCATTGTGGCTGCGGGGAGACTGATTGCGCTCTTGTGGGAACAGTGGTTGCAATTGGCAAGGCGATAAGCGCGGTGGAGAGGAGGAGGGACTGGTAGAGCCTGCTGGAAGATACCACTCGCTGTGACTTTACTGATGTGACGGTGCCGCGCATTTAAACCCTCAGACTACAGAACTAAGGCACTTAAACTTCTCGAAATACGCCGAGCACAAAACTCTACCCGCCAAATCGTGCAATGTATGCCGGGCAGTTACGCTTGGATCGCTCAGACAGGCTCGACGGCTGGCTCACCGCTGAGCACAGGCCAAACGATTCCAAAAACAAAGAGTTAACGTCTAGGCTGACCATGCATCTGGCAGGTCGCAATCTTTGAAAATTGAGGGCACAGGTTCAGTTGGATTCAACTGACGAGGCGAAGTCGAGATTCTGATTGAATCACGTTGTCGATCTTGTCGTTTTACGCATGCAGCACGCACTTCAATGTCAGCATTAAAATCAGGAAAGCGAATCCATCGCGTGAACTTCAAAACCGGATAAGCGTATAACATCCTATAGAAACAAGGAGTTTTCCAGTTTCAGTGGAAAGCTAGCTAAACTTCACTTCACATATCGGTGAGGGTACCCAATCAAAACAATCGATAAAGCATTCATTAACGCCTCTTCAGCTAGGGGATCTCCCTTATATTTGCTTAGGGGAGAGCATTGTGTCGTTTCTAGGAAGAGTTGTAGGCAGTCTGTCTGCTGCCATTGTGTTGGGGCTCACCGGATCTCCTCTGAGTGCTGCAGACATTAATTCACTCAAAGAACAGTACCGCCGACCACTGGAAATCCCGTTTCCAGACAGCGCGCCTTACTCACCACAGATGGCGACACTCGGCAAAATGCTGTTCTTTGATCCGCGCCTGTCTGGCAACAAAAACATCAACTGCGTCAGCTGCCATAACCCATCGTTCGGCTACGAGGTTCCGGTGCCCACCGCTGTTGGGTCCGCCAACACGCATCTGGGACGGCAAGCGCCCACCGTGCTGAACGCTGCCTGGGTCGCGCCGATGTTCTGGGATGGCCGCGCTGAAACGCTGGAAGAGCAGGCCGCCGGCCCAATCACCAATCCGGAAGAGATGGACGGCAAGTTCGAGACCATCGTTGAGGTCCTGGATGAAATTCCGGGCTACAACAAATGGTTCCGCTCTGTGTTCCCGAATGAAGGGATCACGCGTGACACCGTGCTCACAGCCATCGCAACATATGAACGCACCGTGGTTTCCGGTTGGGCGCCGTTTGATCGCTGGGTCGAAGGCGAAGAAGGGGCAATCTCGGCCTCTGCCAAACGTGGGTTTGAGTTGTTCAACGACAAAGCCAATTGCGCGCCGTGCCACTCCGGTTGGAACTTCACCGACAACAAGTTCCACGACATCGGCACACCGACAGAAGACATTGGTCGCGGGCTTTATGAGGAAGACAATCCGAAAGCCCAGTTTGCCTTCAAAACTCCGGGCCTGCGCAATCTGACCTACCGCGCCCCGTTTACCCATAATGGCAGCATTCCTGATCTGGAAACCATGATCGCCCACTACAACGCTGGCGGCATCGAGCGCCCTTCCCGATCCGAGCATGTGCGTCCGCTGGACCTGTCTGAGCAGGAAGTGGAAGACCTCAAGAACTTCCTCGTTTCGCTGACCGCTGAGCGCACCGAAACGCCAATGCCAACGCTGCCGAACTAAGGGCCGGAATCCATGACCATTCGCTACAAAATCTTTATTCCGATCCTCAGCCTCATCATCGTTGCAATGGCCCTGATGGCTTTCCTCGTCTGGCAGGCCGCAGAAGGCCGCGAAAACCTTGGCCGCGTCACACTGAAGGCACTAGAAGCACAGCGGCTTTCCTTCACCATCGTGAATGACTTTGAGCACGCTAAGGAGGTTGTTGATACAGCACTGGCTATGACGACCTTCATTGAGCCAGAAGAGTTCCGCCGCGAGTTCAACGACATCAACGCGTCTTTGGGTATGGATATTGAGCAGACGCTTGATGTGGCGCTCAATGATGAGATGCGCCAGGCCGTTACCTCCGCGCAAACTGCCTTTAAAAACTGGAGCAAGGACGCTGCAATCCTGCTCGGCATTACACCATCCCGCATGATCCCAACCAAAGAGAAGATTGAGCGCCACAATCAGGCTCTGCGCGGCTCTATCAATGCGATTGTGTCTTCCACCGTCTCTGCCAGTCAATCCGCTCTGGCGCAGGCCAATGCGGATGCACGCCGGGTGAACATCATCTCCCTCAGCTTCGCGTTGGTTGTTGGCCTTGCCGGTCTTGGCTTTGCTCTGTGGCTTGCGAATGGTCTCAGCAAGCCGATCGTAACACTGACCTCTAAGATGGGTGAGCTTGCTTCCGGTGCCGTGGATGTAGACCTCAATCTGGCTGCCCGTAAAGATGAGA
Source organism: Pseudovibrio sp. FO-BEG1 (assembly GCF_000236645.1). NCBI lineage: Bacteria > Pseudomonadati > Pseudomonadota > Alphaproteobacteria > Hyphomicrobiales > Stappiaceae > Pseudovibrio > Pseudovibrio sp. FO-BEG1. The sequence continues at coordinate 2,079,304 of NC_016642.1, read as the reverse complement.
TCGGCAAGATGCAGGATGCGGTGATTGTGTTCCGCGAAAACGCCATCGCCCGCCGCGATCTGGAAGAACAAGCAAAAACAGAACGCTCCCGCGAGTTGACCCGCCAACAGAAGAAGGAAGAGGTCGTCGAGCAGTTCCGTGTGGTTCTGGAGCGAAACGTTTCCATGCTTTCCAACCAGTCTATGGAAATGCGCAGCTCTTCTGAACGTTTGTTTGACGTGGCCAATCAGGCAACCCAGCAGGCAAACAGTGCTGGCGAAGCCTCCGCGAGCGCCTCACAAAACGTGGAGACAGTGGCTGCAGCAGCGGAAGAACTGGCTGTTTCTATCCAAAAAATCTCAAACCAGTCCACACGCGCCAACACACTGGTGGCATCGACTTCTCAGATCGCACAGAACACGGACAATGAGGTCATCGCACTGGCCAAGTCTGCTGAACAGATCGGCACTGTACTCAACCTGATCCGTGACATCGCCGAGCAGACCAACCTGCTGGCTCTGAACGCGACTATTGAAGCGGCACGCGCAGGTGATGCAGGCAAGGGCTTTGCTGTGGTGGCGACCGAGGTGAAGACACTGGCAAGCCAGACTGCCCATGCAACTGAGGAAATCTCGGCACAGATCAACGGCATCCAGAGTTCAACCCGGAGCACGGTAGAGGCCATTGGTTCCATTACCGCAGCTGTGAAGGAGATCAGCGAGCTGACTTCATCCATTTCCGATGCAGTTGAACAACAGCAGATGGCGACAGCAGAAATCGCAGAAGCTGTTCAGGCAGCGTCTGATGGAACCGCCAAAGCAGCCAGCAATGTTGTTTCCGTGAGCGGTGCCATCAACGAGACCACCAGTGAGGCAGGCGCTGCCAACCAGTCTTCCGCTCTGCTGGAGCAGGTCACCAACGACCTTTCAGCGGAAGTCGACAGCTTCCTCGTCCGCATCGCAGAAGAAGAAACCACGCTTCAGACAGCTTCAGCTTAAGAAGCTTGAGATCAACCGGGCTGTCCACTGAGACAGCTCGGGCACTTTTCAGACATCCCCTTCCGCACCCAAAACCCAAAATCCACCTGTGTTACAAATCTGTACATTTTTTGGGTTGCGTGAACTTCATATTAGAATATTAGAAAGTAATAACTAACAAGTCACAGCAGAGGTGGTCCTGTGACCCATCACAATGCGCCAAACAAAGATTTGCCTTTGGAAGATACTGGCATTTCTTCTATTTCTGGTAAGTCACGCAAAGGCTTACCGTTTAAGCGGATCATTCTGCTCATCCCTGTTTTCATCGCCATCATGTTCACTGGTGGCGTCATGGGCATGTACTTCCAACCCGCTGGCCTACGCCTGTTCTATGAAATGACAGGCCTTGAACCGGGAGGGGGAAGTGATCAGAAAATCGCTGTTCCCATCAATACAACCGTTACACCCGAAGACATCAAAGCGCTGGAAGCTGGTGCTGTCGTCGCGCTTGGCAAATTGATCCCCCGGGACGGCGTGTCAACAATCGCTCTGCCATTCGGTGCGGGAGATGCCCGCATAGCAGACCTTCCCGTTTCAGTCGGGGATTGGGTTGAGAAGGGCACCATCCTGGCATCCCTCGACAACCGCCCCTCTCTGGAGGCAAGCGTTGAAGCAGCAAAAGCTGAGGTTGCAGTTTCTGAAGCCTCACTCAGCCAAGTTCAGCTTTCCATCAAAGCCAGTCAGGTTGAGAACGAAGCAGATCTGAACCGTGCCAAAACCAATGCGGATCTGGCACGCGCCGAACTGGAACGCACGAAGTCCCTGTTTGCCCGCAAGGTTGTAACGGAGGCTCAACTGGATCGCGCAAAGGCGGAGGCAGAAAGTGCACTGCTGGATGTGGCCCGCAAAGAAGCAACGCTCAAGCGATACAGCAGTACGGCGGATATCTCTCAGGCAGATGTGGAGCTCGCCAAGCGCAAGCTTCAATCCGCTCAGATCGCTCTGCGTACAGCTGAGGTTAATCTGGAAAAATCCATCGTTCGTGCCCCCTTTGATGGCACAGTTCTTGACCTCCTAGTGCAACCCGGCGAGCGACCATCTTCTGCAGGCCTGATCGAGTTCGGCAACACTCGTGAGATGACCGCTGAGATGGAAATCTACCAGAACCAGATCGGACGCCTGAACATAGGTGATGCCGTGGTGTTGCGGGCCGAAGCTCTGGCGCAGGAACTGCGTGGGTCATTGACCGAGATCGGTCTGATTGTCGGACGCCAGAACATCATCAGCGTAGATCCAGCTGCAAACACCGATGCACGTGTAGTGACTGTGGTCGTTACACTGGATGAGACATCCTCTGAATTAGCAGCAAACCTGACCAATCTGGAAATCCTTGGCTACTTTCAGTCTGCATCTGAGAGGGACACCAAGTGACCCGCTTTCTCACATGGCTGCTGGGCCGTTTGCCCATAGGCTGGTTGCAGCTGACACACAATAAAGGGCGCTTCGCTGCGGCTCTGGCGGGTGTTGCCTTCGCCAACGTGCTGGTGTTCGTGCAGCTCGGCATGATGGGCGCGCTGACTGGCTCTACACTACAGCCCTACGAGCTGTTTGAGGCGGATATTCTCATCTCTGCTTCCGATGCCAAATCTCTGACTGAAGGCGGTAACGTTGCACGAGTGCATATGCTGCAAGCACTGACGGTGCCGGAGGTGGCTTCAGCTGCACCAGTTTACATCACCAAAGTCGACTGGCGTGTGCAGGAAGATCAGATTGCGGGTTTGCAGCTGGTGGGTCTTCCTATTGAAGCCATCGACTTTATGGCGCCTGTGCTTCGTCCTCAGTTCCTACAGTTAGCTTTACCGGATACGGCGCTGGTTGACCGTAAGACACGAGGCGGGACGGAGGAGTTCTTCAACTCGCTCTCACCGGAAACACCCGCAATCTTTGAAATGAACAACCGCCAGATCAAATTGATCGGCACCTTGCAGATTGGTGCTGGTTTTAGTGCCGACGGCAATCTGGTTATGTCCGACCAAAGCGTCCTGCGCCTGTCCCCTTCACGCAGTTCTGGCGCACCGGACCATATCCTGCTGAAAGTGCAATCCGGCGCTTCCGTTGAGCGGGCAGTGGAGCTGCTGAAGCAGGTACTGCCGACAGATACGCTGAAAATCAGAAGCTTTGCCAAGGCGGCGGCAGATGAGCAAGCCTACCAGACCTCAGAAAAGCCCGTTGGCATCATCTTTGGATTTGGCACCATCATTGGCGTGCTTGTAGGGATCGTCATTGTTTATCAGGTTCTGAGCACCGATGTGGCAGATCATCTGAAAGAATACGCCACCTTCAAAGCTATGGGTTTCAGCCAGGGTTTCTTCCTCGGCATCATCTTTGAAGAAGCCATGATCCTTGCCGTGCTTGGGTTCTTCCCCGGCGCACTGGCAGCAACGGGCATTTACAAAATGCTGGCCCTTAAGTCCGGGCTACCCGTGGGATTAACACTGGCTCGTGCGCTGATCGTGTTTGTTGGCACACTCGCGGCCTGCGCCCTTTCCGGAACCATCGCAACACGCCGATTGGCACATGCTGATCCCGCAGATCTGTTCTAGGGGGCTGCATGACATACACACCACACGCCCCGATCAGCGTTTCTGGCCTCAGCCATTGGTTTGGTGAAGGGGAAGCGCGTAAACAGGCGATCTTTGACGTCAACTTTGAAATCGAAAAAGGCAGCCTGACTGTGCTGATGGGGCCATCAGGTTCTGGCAAGACCACACTGCTCACTCTGATGGGCTGCCTGCGTGACGTACAAAAGGGTCAGCTTTCCTTACTCGGTCATGAGCTGCATGGCGCGGATGAGACCATGAAGATCATGCTGCGCCGCCGCCTTGGGTTTATCTTTCAGGCCCACAATCTACATGAAAGCCTGACAGCAACACAAAACGTGCTGATGGGCCTTCAGGTGCACCAGAGCGGAGTGAAGGCAACCGTGGATGCAGCGCAGCAGGAAAAAGCAGCCCGGCACATGCTGAGTTTGCTGGGATTGGAAGACCGGCTCGACTATCTGCCAGCTCACCTTTCCGGCGGCCAAAAACAACGCGTTGCTATTGCGCGTGCACTGGTTTCCTCACCGGATATCGTGTTCGCAGATGAACCCACAGCAGCGCTGGACAAAGACACAGGCCTGACAGTCGTCGAGTTGCTGAAGGAGCTGGGCGATAAGCGTGGCATTACCACCGTAATGGTCACCCATGACAACCGTATCCTGCAGCTGGCGGACCGTATTCTCACCATGGATGAAGGGCATCTGGTTGAGGAGGCTGTGCCCGCATGATCTCACTAACCAAGACATGCAGGTGTCCGTTACACCTTGCGACAAACTATTACAACATTCCCATTGAAGCGTTGTTTTGCTCATCTATTCTCAGCAAAGACAAGCACAAACGCAGCTTATACGGGCATATACATAGATACAGCAGGAATACATAAGAGATCCGATCTGATCTTCAATCAGATGAGAAATCTATATTTCCAATAAGACAAACAAAACCAACCAAACCTCATCAATTACTTTCCAATCACCAAACACGGAGAAATCCATGCGTAAACTATTGATCACCGCACTGGTCGCCATGACTGCAACAACGGCTTATGCAGCCGATGCCAACAAGGAAGATGTGGTCGACGCACGCCGCGCTTACTTTACTCTGCTTGGACACGACATGGGCGCACTGGCAGCGATGGCCAAAGGCGAAGTTGAATACAGCGCCGAGAAAGCAAAAGCAGCTGCAGGCAACATGATGACAGTTGCAAGCTACAACGCAGCAGGCCTTTACATGCCAGGCACCTCAAACGCTGACCTGCCAGGCAAAACCCGTGCTCGTCCAGTGATCTGGGAAGACATGGCTGGCTATCAGGCCAAAGGAAAAGACTTCTATCAGGCACTTGTTGCACTCAACGAAGTCGCTGGCGAAGGCCGTCCTGCACTGGGCAAAGCACTCGGCCAACTGGGCGGCACTTGCAAAGGTTGCCACAAAGAATTCCGCGCAAAGGACTTTTAAGAAATGACGACTGCGAGCACTGATCATCCTTTGGAAACGCAGGAGAAAAAAGGCACCCGTATCTGGGATCTGCCGCTGCGCCTGTTCCACTGGCTCTTTGCAGGCTGTGTGGCTGCCGCGTGGGGTTTGGGCAAGTTCGGGCCTGACGTGATGACGCTGCACTTCTGGTTTGGCTATGCAGTGCTCGCGCTCATTGCGTTCCGTCTGATTTGGGGTTTCATCGGGTCAGAGACAGCCCGTTTCTCAAGCTTCATTTATAGCCCCAAAGCACTGTTCTGTTACATCGCCAAACTGCCAAAACGGCAGGCAAGCAACTGGAAGGGACACAACCCGCTTGGCGGCCTGTTCGTTTTCCTATTGCTGGGCGTCATCGGAGCACAGGCGGCGCTTGGATTGTTCGTGGATCCGGAAGACTACATCAATGTAGGGCCATTCGCTTCATGGGTGGGCATCGACAGCGCCCGCACCGCATTGGCGTCGCATGGCATTCTGGCTCGCGCGACGCTTATTCTGGTGATCCTGCATGTGGCAGCTATCTTCTTCTACCGTTTCTGGAAGAGGGAAGACCTCGTCATACCAATGATTACAGGTCATCGGAAAGCCAAGTGATCAACGCAAATTTTCAGGCCGGAGCGGAAACATCTGCTCCGGCTTTTCATGACTAAGTCGCCTCTGTTTCTCGCGCTTGAGCCGTGCGTTTGATCAGAGGCTCTTCGATCGGGTTCATCTCCATCATCCACGGCTTGTAGTTCATCTCAGGATTATCCGCTCGCTTGAACACACTTGGATGGACATGCGGCTGCCCACGCTCTCTGGCGTTCAGGTCCAACCTCGGCCACACACGCTGCTTCACTTTGTAGATGTACTCAAAAATACCCTCACGCGGGTTATGGATGGTGCCGGTTTCATCCGGGTTCATCCTAGCAATCACCGCTTTACGACTGCCTTCGTGAATACGCAATCCATTGCGCTCTGCATGCCCCAGCATCCAGTTGAAGGTGATGTCAGAGAGACGGGAATCCTCATAACCACCCCCAACATCCGTATGCACACCTGCAAACCACGTCTGCTGCATAATCTGGTTGGGAGCTGTACTTTCATTCCACAAAACGGGATGGAACACCTCACGCTCGTCATCAATGGAGAGCGCGTGGTAGGCATTCTTCACCGCGGCGGGCAAAGTCAGGTCGTGGAACTCATGCTTGAAGCCGGGGAGTTTGTTGATGGCAGCTGAAAGTGGCTTCCATGGCAGGCCGAGCGCCGCAACGGTGTCCCACACGCCGATAAACTCAATCTCCGCCCACATGTTGTGGTGCTTTTCACGAAACTCCTGCGCCTTGGCCTTCCTCAAATGGCCATCACTGATCTGATAGATTTTGTAGGCTTGGTCGATCAGCTCGGGGCGGGATTTCGGTAGGATGCCAAACATCTCAATAAAACCTGCAAGGCTGCGCACGGTGGTGGCGCCACGGCTAAAGCCAAACAGAAAAATCTTATCCTTCGCCTGATAGTTCTCGAAAATGAACTGGTAGCATTCCTTCAGGTTCTTGCTGATGCCAAATCCCGTGGCATTGCCCAAAAACCGCGTAAGGCGAGAGCGATGGGCTTTGGTCCCCAGACCACGATCGTAAAACAACACCTGTCGCTTGGTTCTGTTTTCGCAGATTTTGAAGAGCTTATAGACGTTCGTGTCCGGACCATCGCCACCCTCCTGACCGGTCCCGTCTGAAAACACCACTATGTTCTTCGCCATCGCCACCTCCCAAAACTGCAGGGCCACATAAACCTAACGAGCAATCGCAGGTAAGTACAGCTTATGCGGGCATCCGCACCTCATGCACCCCGCATATTCTCATGATCCAGACGTAAAGAAGCCCGGAGAGGGGGATCTCCGGGCTTCTGCTAGAGAAGAGAGGGTTCGGATGGAGGTGGCCGTCCTAGCCCTTATGCTTCTGGCAAAAAGGCCAGCCCCTCTTCTTTCAGGTGGATGAAGGCTTCTGTGCCTGTTGGAACCACAGTTGCGCTCAGGTTGTGATCAATGGCGAACAGCTTGCCCATACCAGTGTTGAGGGAGTACTGGATCTGGTTGCCGAGATAAGCTGCATAGGAGACGCCAGCAGCAATACCATTGGTCGCATTCTGAGATACGGAGATTCCTTCCGGACGGATCGCCAGCTTTCCCTGCTGACATGCCGGACCGGAGTAAGGCAGAACAACAGTTGCCCCACCAACATTCAGCGAAACGGTGCCTTTGCCGAAACCTGCAATCTCACAGTCCACCACGTTTGCGTCACCAATAAAGTCAGCGATAAACGCTGAGTTTGGCTGGTTGTAGAGCTCACGTGGGGTGCCGGATTGCGCAATCTCTGCTTTGTTCATCACGATGATACGGTCAGAAACCGCCATTGCTTCTTCCTGATCGTGCGTCACATAGACAGCGGTCAGACCAAGCTTCTGCTGGATCTCGCGGATCTCTTCACGCACGTGACGACGCAGCTTCGCATCAAGGTTAGAGAGTGGCTCATCCAACAGCAGAACTTCTGGCTCCAGAACCACAGCGCGGGCAACTGCCACACGCTGCTGCTGACCACCCGAAAGCTCAGATGGAAGGCGCTCGCCGTAACCAGCCAGACCAACCATTGCCAAACCTTCTTCCGCTTTGGCTTTGGCTTCCTTAGCGGGCACCTTGTTGACGCGCAGACCATAAGACACGTTGTCGACAACGCTCATGTGCGGGAACAAGGCGTAGGACTGGAACACCATGGAGACATTGCGGTATGTCGCTGTCAGGTGAGTGACATCCTTGCCGCCGATGTAGATGGTGCCTTCAGTGGCGGCTTCCAGACCTGCGATAAGACGCAGGGTGGTGGTTTTACCGCAACCACTTGGTCCCAGCAGAGTGACAAGCTCACCCTGCTGAATATCCAGATTGAGAGGCTTCAGTGCGGTGACAGAACCGTATTTTTTGACAACATCCCGGAACTGTACAGAGCCTGCTTTTTGCATAATAGACATGATTTACTCCAGAAACTCTAGGATTAAGCTGAAGCCAGCTCTTTGTTCTTGTTTGAAGTTTGCAGACGGTTCTGACGACGCAGCTTGCGCTGACCAATGACGAGTTGCAGCAGCAAGATTGCCACGAGCATGGTGATGATCAGCACGGAGGAGTACGCAATAGCGATGCCATACTCACCATGCTCAACACGGCCCACGATGAACGAGGTTGCCATATTGTGGCGTGCGCTCACCAGGAAGATCACCGCACTCACAGATGTGATGGCGCGAACAAAGCTGTAAGCCAATGCTGCGAGGATCGCTGGTCCCATCAGAGGCAGGATCACCTTGCGAACAGTAGTAAAGCTGTTTGCTCCAAGGGTGATGGACGCTTCATCGAGGCTCTTATCAAGCTGAGACATAGCCGCGATACCACCACGGACACCCACTGGCATGTTGCGGAACACGAATACGATGATCAGGATGATGCTGGTGCCGGTCAGCTCGATTGGTGGTGTGTTGAAGGCCATGATGTAAGCCACACCAATCACAGTGCCCGGAATAGCAAAGCTGAGCATTGTGCTGAATTCGAACATGTTCTTGCCTGCAAACTTCTGGCGCACCAGCAGATACGCGGTGAGCAGACCAACCACAGCAGTCAAAGGAGCTGCGATGGTGGAGATGGTCAGCGTGGTGAAGTAGCTGTCCCAAGCCACACCTGTCCAGCGAATGCCGTTGTTGAAGCTGACGGAGAACGCACGGATGTAGTGATCCAGCGTAAAGGTGTTGTCGTAACCCCAAAGCTTCACGAAGCTACCAAACACAATCATGGAGTAGACAACTGCAGTGAACGCTGCCCAAGGAAGCGCGAAGCCGTAACACGCCCATTTCAGAGCCGGGTTCAGCGGAGAATGCTGACCAGAGTCGGCCTTACCGGTGACAGTTGCGTAGGACTTCTTGCCGAGCCAGAGACGCTGCGCGATGAAGGCAGACAGAGTGAGCATGAGCAGCACGACAGCGAGGACAGCTGCACGGGATGGATCAGCCACAGCACCCACAATCGCGAAGTAGATCTCGGTAGACAGGACGTTGTAGTTGCCGCCCAGAACCAACGGGTTGCCGAAGTCGGCGATACTTTCAATGAAGCCCAGCAGGAAGGCATTTGCCAGACCCGGGCGCATTAAAGGCCATGTAACGTTCTTAAAAGTTTGCCACTGGGTTGCGTTCAGCGTCTGAGAGGCTTCTTCCATAGACGGGCTGACGCCCTCAACCACGCCAATCAGAACAAGGAACGCGATCGGCGTAAAGGAAAGCAGCTGCGCGAGATAAATGCCGGAGAAGCCGTAGAGCCACCGGCTCTTGGAGATGTCGAACATCTCATGCAGCACATCTGTCACAACACCAGCACGGCCGAACATAAGGATCAGCGCAAGACCAATCACAAAGGGAGGAGTGATGATTGGAATGATGGTGAGAACGCGCAGCAGCTTTTTCGCAGGAAACGCAGTTTTGGTCGCGATCAACGCAAAGGCGAGACCGAGAAGGGTTGTACCAGCACCGGTGAGCACTGCGAGGAAAACGGAGTTCCAAGCTGGTCCGCAGGTCTTGCCGCCAGCGAGGCAGGCAAGGCTCCAAATATCGCTGGAGAAGAAGCGGGTAAAGAAGGCCGTAATATCAAAACTGCCATCTGATGCTTCAAAAGCGCGGATCAGGATTTGGGAGACCGGATAGAAGACGAAAGTCACGACCAGCGCAATGATCAGGCCGATACTACCGACGATGAACGCATCACCGCGGCCCTGACCGAGACCTGAAATACTGGTGGTGAGGATGAAGAGCAGAGCGCCAGCGGTGAGCATGGCACCGGCACCAAAGCCAATCTGTCCAGACGCAGCTGAACCGAAGTTAAGCGCCTCATTGAACAGTTCAGGGCCGGTTCTGCCAATTGCAAAGCCCTGCGCAAACAACAGAACGATGCCTGTAATGGACAGAATAACAAGGGCTTTTGCACGGGTGCGTTCATCTTTCAGCACGGCAAACGACAGGGCAATGCCCACGAATGCCAGTGCCAATGGAACAAACCACCAACGGCCATAAAGCAGAGCTTGGAAGAGGGCAGGTGCGGCGTCTTCGCTGAGGAATTCGCTGAACAACCAGCTAAAAGACCAAAAGCCGCTATCTACTGAGTACCAGGGAAATATGCAAAATCCCACTATTCCGGCGGCGAGCCAGAGCGCAACTGTCTTTCGCATGATGTTGATCCGAGAGTTTTGTATTGGCGCAAGCGCGAATACGAAGCAATGCATGTAAGGGAAGGGCGGACGGATCCGCCCTTCAGCGCTTGATTTACTTAGTGAGAAGCGTTTTTAACTTCTTCGTTCCAGCGCTTCAAAAGACGTTCACGAGTAGAACGCTCACCGTATGTTGCAAAGTCGTAGTCGATCAGCTTGATGCTTGCCAGATCTGGGGACTCAGGAGCAACAGATGCTTTAGAGTTGGAAGGAACCTGGAAAGATTTCACTTCAACAGAGCGGGACTGAACGTCTGGACGCAGCGCGTATTCAACGAACTGTTTTGCCAGCTCAGGGTGCTTTGCACCTTTGATCACACTCACAGCACCCACTTCGTAACCAGTGCCTTCACAAGGTGCCACGATCTTCAGCGGGAAGCCGGAACCTGCCAGTTTCACCATGTCGTGCATGAAGCCGATGGAGATGGTGGTTTCGCCGCGAGCCGCAGCTTTACTTGGTGCAGAACCGGACTTGGTATACTGGTTCACGTTCTTGCCGATTTCAGTCAACAGACGATAAGCTTCGTCCTCGCCAAACAGCTGAACGAATGTTGCCAGTTCAGTGTAAGCGGTGCCAGAGCTGTTCGGGTTCGCTACCTGAATTTCACCCGCATAAGCTGGGTTGGTCAGATCTTTCCAACAAGCAGGTGCTGGCAGGCCGCGCTCTTCCAGAACTTCAGAGTTGTAAGCGATGCCCAGAGCGCCTGCGTAGATGCCCACGGTGCCACCGTTGGAGATCTTGTGCATGTTGGATGCCCAGCCAAGCAGCTCGCTGGTGTCAACGCCTGGATCCTGTGTCAGGCCTTCAAACGCTGCGATCAGGTGTGGATCGCCGGTGCCGCCCCACCAAACGTCGATTTTAGGGTTGCTTGCTTCTGCACGCACCTGAGCGAGCGTTTCGCCGGTGCTCTTACGAACCATCAGAACTTCATTGCCGGTTTCTTCCTCAAAACCGCGAGCCATCAGTTCACACCAGTCCTGCTCAGCACCGCAGACCATGTTGAGTTCTTCTGCAGAAGCTGTTGCAGGAAGTGCAGCAAGGAGGCCAACAGCAGCAAGACCACCTAAAAGAGCGTTTTTCATTATCTTCTCCCAAGTTAAAACGCATGTAAGTGTAACAACTTATAAGTACACCCACATCATCACGTAACTTGATTTGAAAATTACATGAAACATCACAGGAACGCTTATGATTTACCGTTAAGTATGTTCTCATTTAGCAGATATATATTTTAAATGTTACATTTATTACAGAAATGAGTTACATATGAAATATTAGAATTATTGATGACAAGGCACTTTCCCGTGCATTGTCGCCGCAATCTGAAGAAAATCAAAAACGACCTCCGAGTATGCGTCTGGGAGCATGGTACGGGTTGCGAGGAAGGTTACGTCAATGACCGAGAGTTGGGATAGGTCACCCTCAAAGGTAGCGGTCGTCGATGACGATCCGGCTATCCGTGAGGTGTTGCAGGAGTTGCTGCACGAGTATGGGTTTCAGGCACTGCCGTGCCATGGGAGCAAAGACCTAATAGAGCTAAAAGAACTGGAAAGCCTTGATCTGGCAATCATCGATCTGAAACTGGACGGTGAGAGCGGCATGATGTTGGCTCAACGCCTACGCACATCCTATGACTTTCCAATCATTTTGCTGACTGGCACTGGCGACGAGGTAGACAAGATCGTTGGGCTGGAAACCGGTGCCGATGACTTCCTGATGAAGCCATTCAATCCGCGTGAGCTCATTGCACGCATTCGTGCAGTTCTGCGTCGTTACAAACGCAACGTTCCGGCTGAACCTGAGCCAACTGTTGCTGCACCGCCCCCACAAGCTTCAAGTGCTGGGATCATTCCACTAGGCGATCTCTCTTTCATTTGCGATGAGCGGCGTTTGCTGGATACGAACCTGCGGGAAATTAACCTGACAAACTCCGAGTTGCGCCTGCTGGAGTTCCTCATCGAGAACCCGAACCGACCAATAGATCGGGTTGAGCTGCTGGAGCATCTGGGCGGCGATCTCTCTCGCTATATGGACCGCACCGTTGATGTGCTGATCCTGCGTTTGCGTCGGAAGATTGAGGCTAATCCTTCCAAGCCGGTCTTTTTACAAACCCGCCGTGGCAAAGGTTATGTCTTCGCGCTGGAAGGTGCGGCTGTAGATCTGCCATGACCCTTTTGCCCCAACGTGTGAAAGCTCTGCTTTCCATCAAAACACGTCTGCTTGCAGCCATCACTTTGCTGACCTTCGCAACTTTGTTTGCTGGGTCTATTGCGTGGTACTGGCTGGATCAGGCCAATGTAAAACTCGTTGGGCATTATCAGAAAACCATCGAAGCCATTGCAAGCTCCCTGCAGCTTGCCAACAAATCCGCAGGTCTGGTCAGTTCTGCTCCGTTCATTCTGAACCTTTCTTCCGTCTACCAGATCGAGAACGAAGGCTCCCGGTTGCTGGTGGAGCTGAGCAAAGCTGAACAGCAGTATCGCGATAACTTTCCGTTGTCTCGTCAGGAAGGAAGCCTTGGGCGGTTCCTGCCAGAAGTGCAGAAGAATCTCTCTCTCATGCGCTCGCAAGTGGCCGTGCTGGTCAACGCGGCTCAGCAGATCAGCGAGTCTGAAGATCAGGTGCGCCGCGTTCTTGTAGACCTGACAAAGATGGAACGTCTGGCTGTCAAAAACTCCTCCACGTTTTACCAGAGTGCAGAGGAGCGCAAAGCCTGGCAGGGGATTGGACAAGCTGCCAATCTGTTGATCTCTGCAGCCCATGTCACCGATTTCCTCAGCCTTGGTGAACTGCGCCGCCGATATCACATGCAGATGACGGATCTTGATGGGGTGTCAGCACCAGAAGTTCAGCAGGCAACCCAGGCTCTGAAAGCCATTGCGGAAGATGAAACCGGGCTTTATGCCACCCGCCATTTAGCTATGGCTGGGCAGCTGGAAGCGCGCAACGCCCTCTTCAAAATCAAATCCAGCGCTCAGACAATCAACCAGCTTGTTGCTGAGTTTGTACGCTTGTCTGGTGAGGAGATCGCCAAGCAGCGACAGGAAACCTACTCCTACATCTCCAGCGCCCAGCTCGTCGTTCTGGTTACCGGGATAGCCAGTATCATTCTGGCCTTGATTTCAGCGCACTACATCGCCGGATACGTTACCAAGAACATCAACCGTATCTCCCGCGCCATGTCCAATCTGGCAAAGGGAGATCATTCCACCGTACTGCCGCGTCCGGCCAGACAGGACGATGAGATCACACGTCTGCTGCACTCCTTCCGTATCTTCCGCGCCAACTCCATTCGCTTGAGACGCATTTATGGACAGCTGCAGCGCAAGACGGAGCTGTTTGAGACCACCTTCAACTGCATCGCTGAAGGGCTGGTGTTGACCAACGACTCGTTGGATATGACAGCCTGGAATCCACGCCTTGCAGAAACTCTCCGCATCAAAGAAACCGACATCAAAGCGGCCAAGGACATTCGTATCCTCATCCAGAACTCCGGCTTTCGATGGAAAGACGCGAATGTACGCCCCCATGGTAGCCGCTTCCGGTTCGCTGAGTTGATCCATGATGATGGTGTCCTAATCGAAGTGCGTAAGAGCCCTTTACCGGAAGGCGGTGCTGTCTGGTCATTCTCGGATGCAACAGACCGCCGATTTGTGCAGGAGCAGGCACGACAGAAGCAAAAGCTTGAGAGCCTTGGCCAGCTGACAGGTGAGGTGGCCCATGACTTTAACAATATCCTCACCAGCATCTCCGGCAGTGTGGGCATCATTGAGCGCAAGAGCGATAAGCTGATTGATCTAAGAGGGAACATCCAACGCATTCACAGCGCTGTGGAGATGGCAACCAACCTCACACAGCGCCTGCTCGCCTTCGCACGTAAACAGCACCTTGAGCCCGAAGTCATCGAGATCAACCATCTCATTGAGAGTGTAGCCGAAATCATATCTCTCAGCGTAGATGAGCGGATCATTTTGACCACAGATTTGCCCGAGGAAGAAACTTACGTTCGCATTGATCCAGGCCAATTGGAGAGTGCTCTGCTCAACCTGTGCATCAACAGTTCGCATGCGATTGAAGAGGATGGTACCATCTCCATTCGGGTTGAGGTCAACGGCGTCGAAAGCGTCTCCATCAGCGTGACCGACACTGGTTGCGGTATGGATCAAGAGACATTGGAGCGGGTGTACGAGCCGTTCTTCACCACCCGCAGGACTTCAGCAGGCTCTGGTCTTGGTCTGAGTATGGTGTTCGGCTTCATTAAGCAATCCGGCGGTGAAATGGGCATCACCAGTGAGAAAGGGGAGGGCACAACAGTCACCCTCGTTATCCCGCAAGCGCCAGTCGATGAGTTGGTGCCCAACACTGCAATTACCTTTGACAAGCCCTATCGTATTTTGCTGGTTGAGGACGACCTGCAAACCCTGCTACGTGCAAAAACCATGCTGCAGGAGATGGGTTTGGTTTGCATCGAAGCTAACAGCTATGGTTCGGCTAAGGTACTGATCGATAACGGAACGTTCTTCGATGTCCTGTTCACTGACGTCCAACTGGAAGACGGCAAAACCGGCTGGGATCTGGCCGAAGCCAGTATCAAAGCTTGTGCAGACCAAAAGGTGGTTGTCACGTCAGGCCGGTTCCCCAAAGCGTTGGAGCCGGAAGGCGAGAGCCTTGAAAAAATCACCCGCCTCGCCAAACCTTATACCAAAGAAGAGCTCGCCGAAGCGCTGCACCAACAACTGCAACGCTTCAACATGGGCGGCTTCACAAAACACTGAGATCATTCAGTGCTTCTGATGTGATTAGGCGTAGAATCTATTGGAAGATAGTCCTTCTTCTTTTTGAAATGTTACCTCAGCTGAAAAATGGAGGATCGGCACCGTCCCGTCTCGTGCGACACGAGTTTTGTAGTACTCAACAGGATCAACACGTTTCGCACCATCAGATAGGCTATCAACTTCAAACCAATCGCCGTGTTCATTTTTGCGAAGTGCAACAAAATGGCCGCCTTGACCAAAGACCAATCGGTCAGTCTCACCAATAATCTTCGTCAGGCTTGCAACATTCTGATTCAACTTCGCTTCATCCTTTGGCTCAATTAACCAAGTGGATTTAAACTCAGGGACGCCAAGTGTGTCACGTTTTGCATTAATAATATCAACCCCAAAGTTAGCCTGTGATCCATGTCGACGAATATGATCAGCAGGGGAATGTCCGTTGAACATTGCAAACTCCGCAGCTGCTGTTTCCCGATAAAGCTTTAGTGGATCACGATGGAACTCACGTTGCAGATCTGCAGGCTTACGACGCAAGTAATTCGAAGCTTCCCGGAGGAAAGCCTCTTCAGACTTCTGCTTGTATCCCTCGATGAAGCCTGCCACTTGTTGATCAACCAGATCATCGACGGTCACGGCTTCAAACCCAAGACAAGCATTCAAAGCATGCTTCAGGCAGTATTGGCTCTGTTGCTTTTCGCAGTAGAAATCTGGATTTACACCAGCAGGTTTCTCACGTGCATCAACATTACTTCTGTGTGTTGCCGTTGTGTGGGCAGAGCCGTAACGCACACGATCTTCCTTAGGCGGAGCTGACACCTCTTCAGGAATTGTCGGTTCAATTTTATATTCAACCTTCCTGATCAGTTCATTCAGCTCATTCGTTTGTAAAGACAGGTGCTCATGTCGATCTTCGCTATAGAGCTTCTGACGATAAAGATCCTGGTTTTGTAATTGGATTTCATCGTCAAGCTGGTTTGCCGCTGCACGCAAATCCTGAAGCTGCAGAGACTGGTAGGTTGGGGGAGCATCCTCAAACGACACATCACGAACGTTCTCAAACAGCTTTTCGGCCTGCTGCAAAGTGCTCTTTGCTTTGTTCTCAAGCAGTGTGTAATCGTTCAGATCGGACAGTTTCACATTCTCATGAGAGATAGCTTCACTTAAAGCCTCTGAGAAATCAGACCGCCCCAATGCGCTGAGAAGTTCGGCTGTAGTCGCGAACTCTTGTTCCGAGATAGCTTGTGCCTCCTGAAAGGCTGTACCACCAATTGAAGAAATAACCCGGACAACTTCTCCCAAGAACTTATCTCTGCTGTCAGAATCCACCGGATTATAATGCTCCGCATGGTCATATCTGATGTTGCATTGACACGCATCTGTAGCTGTTTCGATTGCTTGAAGTTTTGCAACGAGCAGCTCTTTCGCGCTCTTAACATCTACGGTGCCTTGCTTAATGTCAGCAGTGAGATTGTCGAGATCCCGAAGAGCATCATTAAGTTTCCCGAGATCTTGTTTCAGTCCTTGCAGATCCTGAAAGTACTCCGAGGTTTTAAATATTTTGCCCTCAATGGAGCCTTTCTCAGCGTGTAGAAAATGCTCAATCTTACTTATGACAGATGAGACTACTTTATAGAGCGCTTTCAAACCAAAAATTGAAGGCGAAGTACGATTGGTTTCCTTAACTACTTCTGCGCTCAAAACTTTACTGGCATCGTGCAAAACATGAGCGACATCTTTTTTAAGTTCAGCTTGCTTATGAGAGACCGTCTCAACAGCGCTCTGCTGACCAGATGGTATCGATGAACTGTGGTTGCCCTGAGCCGGAGTAATCGACAGGTGCTGAGAGGATGAAACTCCGAGTGTCATGAAAATGTTCCCTGGCATTTATACTAATGTTCTTGCCATACACATTAGCGACATCGTGCCGAGGGGAAGTGACATTTAAAACAGGACTTTCAAAAAGATCGAGTTTCTTCGGCTCAAGCAGTTTGGTTAGGAAAAGCATCGACAGTTACCTCCTACACATCAACGTTTTCTCGAAAGACAATTGGCAGAAAGTGGATCAGGTAGAGCCCGAAGGCCAACGCGAACAGGCTCCAGGCAATCTGCATAACATCTAGGTCCGGTACGAGGAGCGGACCTAATGAGCGAACCAGACATGCTCCAATGAGAGACAGGATCGCGAGCCCTAACACCTTAGGCAGCTGCAAAGAATAGCCTGCGTGACGCAGCCCCGCGATGGTCAGAACCATGAATGTCGCCAGAGACAATCCGCCGATGAAGATCATATGTTGCCCGGATACATAAGAACCAGCAGACAACACCCCAAGCAGGCCACCAGCTTCCAAAGCAAAGCCAACTCCGAAGAACCAGTAGACCAGATAAAGCGTCTTTGCGAATGGGGTTCTTAGTGATCCCGCCTGATGCCAATCCTGCAGTATATTCAAAACGGCACATGCTGAAGCCAGCGCCAACCATCCTTGCAAGGCATCTGAAACACCCAACACCTTGGCGAGCGTGAAAGCTGAAATGCAGAACAGCGCCGCCCGTCTCATGGGCGGGCGAGGAATAAACACCGCACCATCTTCACGAATTGAGAGCGCATCATTCACAATCACCATGGAGACCGGCGCCAGAGCGGTCAAAACCATCAGTACGAATGCACCTTCAGCAATCGCGAGTCCCTGATTAAGCACGCCAAGTTCGGTGTACTCCCAAAAACAAACAAGCTGTGCAGCACAAAGCATCAAAACGGGCCACATGAGGTGACGCATCTTTGCTCTCAAGAGCCGTGGCAACACCACAAGGAGCAAGGCTGCTGGGAAGAGAGCCTGTATGCCGAAGACAATGGCACTCGGGAAAATATCGAGCGTCCAGAAAGCCGCTCGGCCAGCCAGCCACAAGGCTCCAAGGCCAGCGAGTTCAGCCCCAGCTATCTTTGGTGTGTTCGACCAGGAAGGCACGGCTGTCGTTAGAAAGCCTGCCATTGCACCAGCGAACAGACCAAAGAACATCTCGTATTGATGGAACAACAGCGGGTCGGCATCAAAAGGTACTGGCAAAACATCCGCCAGAACGAGGCCCCACATAGCGATTGAAAACAGCGCGTAAAACGCCGTTAAAGGGAAGAAAACCCGAAACCCTTCAGAAAAAACAGGAGCATCGAAAAAGGAGGCTTTGTGCTCTGGCATACGAACAACATCAGTCATACCAGCTTCTCCCAATTGCTCATGTTGAACAGGCTTGCGATGCGATCATCTGCCAGCAGACCTGCTTCCAGATCCATCAGGATTCGACGTGTACGTTCAGACCGCGGCAATGGCACTTCATACTCTTTAGCAAAATGGCCCGGACCTGGCGCCATGATGAGGACGCGATCACTCAAGGCCAGTGCTTCTGTCACATCGTGAGTAACCATCAAAACGGAACACTGCTTCTCATCCACCTCGTGCAGCACTTGCCGATAAAGGTCACGACGGCGACCAATATCGAGCGCACTGAATGGCTCATCCAGAAACAGCAAATCAGGCTCCACCGCCAAGGCGCGGGCCAATGCTCCACGCTGGCGCATGCCACCTGAAAGCTCGGAAGGATACTTAATTAGATCATCCTCAGAAAAGCCCATGGCGTACGCCACTTCACGCGCCTTTTTCATACGCTGAAACTTAGTTAGCTTCTGACCCTGCAATCCGAAGCTTATGTTATTGAGCAAGCTCTTCCATGGCAGAAGCCTGTGCTCTTGAAACAGGATCGCTGTCCGCTTTGACGCGTTTGAGATTTTGCCTTCACTGGCTTCAATCAATCCAGCTGCAATGCGAAGGAAAGTGGATTTTCCGCAGCCAGACGGACCGATGATGCTGACAACCTCACCCTTTGCAAGCTCCAGCGTGCATGGTGCCAGTGTTTGTTGCAGCGGATGGTATCGGTGATCTTTCACCGTTACGGACAGGACTGATGGCTTCGGGTCAACTGACGTGTTTGGCACGACAGAGAGCAATGGAGCGGTTTCATTCGGCATGCTTCCAGCCCTCCACATAGTCTTTGACAGGATTAAGCAACATACCTTCGATCACCAACAACAGGCCAACGACAACCACGATCCATGCCATTGTGGAGGCGGTGTCGATGTTTACGCGCGCTTCTGCCAGCCCGGCACCTATTCCACGTGTGCTGGAGAGCAGTTCAGCCATCACCACCACTTTCCAGCTCAAACCCAATGCGGTCGCCCATGCCGGAAAGAGGTAGGAAACAATCTGCGGCGCTTGCACCTGCCAGAATCTCTGGATCAATGGCACGTGAAAGCTCTGCGCCATTTCATCGAGCTCTTTCTCCCGCATCCGCACACCTTGTAAGGCACCTGCGAAAATAAGAGGGAGTGTTGAGATGAACACCGTGAAGATTGGCGTCCCGTCATCGCCACCAAACCACAGCAAGGCGAGGACAATCCACGCAATCGGGGGAACACCAAGAGCAACGGTGATGAATGGCTTACACAGCAGGGAAAGCGTGTTGGACCAACCGGCAATCAATCCAAAGGAGATGCCGAAAGCGCTGGCCAGCAGGAAGCCAGCGAAAGCGCGTTTTGCAGTGATCAAAATGTACTCAAAACCGGAAGGCAATGCGACCAGGTTGATCAGCTGGCCAAGTGCTTCCATAGGTGCGGGTAACACCAGAGAGCCGAATGTCTCAAATCCAATCTGCCACAACGCAAATATGAGAAACACACCGGCAAGCGTGCCCCACCCACTCCAAAGTTTATTGAGCAGCGTTGATAGCATGTGATGGATCATGAGGCACTTTCTCTCGTTGTTCTTTAAAGGGCTCAGCAGACCAGTTGACCGTAACCTTTGAGCGGCCTGCCGAGCCAACTTAGCTAGAGATAGAAGTCCGCGCTTGGAAGTTTCCCACCAATGATGGAAGGATTCTTCTCCGCCAGAATGGAGTAGAACTGCTCCAGCTCTGCCTGGATGTCTTTGGCGCGTTCAGCTGTCAGGTGCGTGTGCGGCACCGATTTGGCGATCACTGGCGCGGGAAGCTTAATGTTTTCGGCAGCGATTGCCGCTGCTTCCTTCGGATTTGCCTTAACCCATTCGGTGCCTTCGATGCAGGCCTTATGGAAACCTTCAATCAGCTCTGGCTGCGCATTCAACAAGTCTTCATGCACCATCATGCCTGCCATTGGGAAACGGCCTTTACCGCCGGTGACAGAAGCCCACTCATTTGCCAGATCGATTGACCGGTGGATCTTCTTGCCAAGCTTTTTGCCTTTCACCATACCAGCTGTTGCTGCTGGTTCTGGCAGAACGCAATGTTTGATACGGCCCGAAAGCAGGAGCTGCAGCGCCTCAAACGGTGTGCTGACATAATGCAGCGTGTAGTCTTTGCCTTCAGTCAGGCCGTTCTGCTGCATGACACGGCCAAACACGAGGTCCGGCATATCATTTCGGAAGAACATGCCGATCTTCTCGCCCGCCAGATCAGCCGGAGACTTTACAGAACCATCATAGCTGAGCACGTAGAGCATGCCCCAGGTCATGATGTTGAGCATCTTGACCGGAAGACCTTTATTAGAAAGGTTCGCTGCCACATAGGAAGGAGTGCCCGCCAGTTTCCAGTCGCCGGAAACAAAGCCTGCACGCAGAACATCTGGTGACTTATAGACGGAGAAATCCACCTTTGACGTGTACTCAGACAGCAGACCTTTGTTGGCGATGTAGGACAGCACAACAGATGGACCAACCGGAGGCCCATAAAGAGATAGGCTTGGCGCAGCTGCATTTGCCATGATTGGCAAAGTTCCGCCAATTGAGGCGGCGGCAGCAAAGCCAGCAGAATGGCTCAAAAAAGAACGACGTGTGATCATTACGGGGCTTCCATCGAAACGGGATAGAAAACGGGCAGTTCGCAAATGCGAATGAGTTGCAAGAACTGTAGATCACGTTCCCGGGCGCTCTTATTTGACGAAAGTCAATAATATGAGATTTTAACTCATATTAAATCACGCAGCTCCTCAAAATCTTTAAAAACAGAATGCGCGCAAGATTGGTTTTATCCTGCGCGCACAAAACTCAGAGGTTTGCTCCTAGGAAAACAGCTTCATCGTTTTCTTAAGCTTCAGTTTCTGGAAGAAGTTGCCATTTCCAGAAGGGAGGCGCTTGGTGACGAACTTACCCTCGTAGGCATCAAAGTGATGATACCAAGGGGCAGGCTTCAAAGGCCCACGACCAAGCAGCAGCTTCACAGCCTGCGCCCCCACAACACCTGCAGCCAACTGACACCCGGCAGCCGTGGAAGGGCCGCGTTCCTCACTCAGGTTCAACTGAGAGGTATCAACCAGTGAATGGCGATGCAACGCACTTGGGGCAAGGCCGAGCAGGAACTTGAAGTACTGATGCAGCTCGTCTTCGCCTTCAAACTGGAAGTAGTCCTCAAAGCTCATGCCATCCGGTGTGAAGCATAGATAGGCAGTCCCCATACCAAGAGGCGCGGCAGTTACAGCCGGGATGCCAAGCTCACGACACTTCGCAAACACTTTGCGTCGCATGCCAAGGACGAAGAAATCGAACCCGTCAACGAACATATCCACGCCTTCCAGGAAGGCATCGATATTCTCATCTGTTACGCCGTCAGGAAACACACGAAGGTCCGCCTCCGGGTTGATGTTTCGCACTTGCTCAGACATCACCGAGACCTTCGGTTCCTGCAGTGTGCTGACGGTGGCGCCGATCTGGCGATTGAAGTTAACGATATCGAAGTGATCAAAATCTGCCACGCTGAACGCACCAATGCCCAGACGCGCCAGCGTAACAGCATGGATGCCACCAACACCGCCCATTCCGGCAATGGCAACCCGCTTGCCTCGAAGCAGTTGTTGCTCCTCTTCAGTGACCCATCCGATGTTTCTGGAAAATGCAGCTTCATAGGAAAATCCGGTATTTGCGACCGGTGATACCTCATGAACTTGGGATGCAGCTAAAACAGTCAATGCCTTCCTCCACAAATAAAACGTGAATTCATTCCAAGTGCTCAACGCGCTCAGTAATATCATTTATCGATTGCGCTTAAATTTAAAACACAACCCAACTAAGCATATTTTTATCACAACAAGTATTTGTCAATATTAATTATAATATTAACGTTAATATTATTTTTATTCTATTCAGATTCATCAAAGCATTGCAGAGTTATAACTTTAGGTAATTTCGATTTTTATTCTGCAACAAGCGAGATTGTTTAAGTAAAGGTGATTGAGCATGATCAATACAAATCAGCACTGCGCAAATCATGAAGCAGCCAGATCGCGAAAGTTTTCCATTTTCCGGAGAAGGGTAAAGCTGCAAAGCAGCCCCCCTGCAGGCGTCATTTTCAAACAAGCAGATACACCTGAAGAGCTCACTCAGGCCTGCAAGTTACTCTACGACTCTTACACTCAGGTGGGTTACATGAAGGAGGATGGCACGGGCTACAGATTCACGCCCTACTACATTCTCCCATCCAGCTACACTCTCATCGCAAAGCAGGGTGATACCGTCATCGCAACCACAACGGTTATCGTGAAGTCTCAGGAAGAACTGCCTGTTGAGCAGATTTTCTCTCTGGATCACATCACCAAGTGGGACCGCCGCATCGCTGAAGCATCCTCACTCACAGTTCACCCGGATTACCGCTCTCAGGAGGGCTCACTCATCCACGCCTTGCTGAAGTACATGTTTCAGGTCGCAAGAGAGGATTTGGGCATCCACGATCTCGTCATGGCTTGCACTCCAAAGCACATGGATTTCTACGAGGCACTTCTGCTCTTCAGGCGCTTAAGCCACGAAGTGATTGATGCGTTCGATTACGTGAATGGCACAACAGCAACCGGAGCTTATCTAAACTTCACTGAGATGCACGCCGATTACCTGAGGGTCTATGGCGACACTCCCGAGGAGCGCAACCTCTTCAAATACTACATGGAATATGAGTTCGGCAGCTTTCAAAAGCTGAGCAGAGTAACGACGGCTTATGACGGCAATCGCTGGAGCACAAAAGAGTTGGAGCACTTCCTTCATGGCCCAATCCAGGGCGCAGCTTCGCTGACACCGGATGAGCTGAAACTGCTCCGGCGCCATTACCCAACGCATGAGTACGATCACCTTTTCGGTGCACAGGAGGTCACCTCAGCGCTTATAGACACAGACATAGCAGGTCTTGTACGCCTCAGATCCAACATGGAAACACCAGTTGTCCTACGTCGCATTGAGACTGACAGAGTTTACCTGACCACGCCCAAGCCCTATGAGCTACTGAATGCCAAGGAGCTCCGGCTGCTCCTTGGCACCTACGCCCAATCGCCCATAAAGGTACAATCAATCACACTGACGGGCGGACCGAATGCGATTGTCCGCTTTGACCCGACTTCATCTCCACAAGTAAGGGAGCTGCTCGGCAATGCCACATCGCCAAAACCGCAAGCAACACTGACAGATATCTTTGCAGAGGCATTTTACGCACCAGAACTGGCGCACGCGGGCTAGACAAGAGACAATAGCCACACTTTTCACCCTGCAGTGAATGCGCGCAATCTGCCTTTGAAAGAAGATTGTGCGCATTCGCCGCAGGGGTAACCTTGCGTAGATCAAACTAGGATTATTACAGTTTGATATGAGAGTTTTCACATAGCTGAAAAAACAGAAGCGCAAGGAAGACCCCAGATGAGAATTGCTTACACCCTGCCAAAAGGAAAACTGGTGCTGACAGAACTCTCCGAAAAACTTCGGGAAGATGGCATTCGGACTCGCGGTATCGTGCAAGCAGAAACAGTGAACGAAGATCGTCACCGCTGCGACATGGACGTGCTCGTTCTGCCAGACGGCCCACAGATCTCGATCACCCAATCTCTTGGCAAAGAATCTTCCGGTTGCCGACTGGACACATCAGCCCTTGCGCAAGCTGCAGGCGAAGTGTCTCAGCGCATTGATCAGCCGTTTGATGTGTTCATCCTGAACAAGTTTGGCGAACAAGAAGCCAACGGCAGCGGTTTCAGAGATCTGATTGTAAAAGCGCTGGAAAGCGGCGCGTCAGTGCTCGTGGGCACGAATGACATCAACATTGATGCCTTCAAAGAGTTCTCAGGTGGCATGGCGGAGTTTGTTGAGCCAAACGTTGCCGACCTGAAAGCGTGGATTGAGAGCCGCTAAGCACCATATCCTCAAGATCATTCGTGAGGCACACTTGCGAATGATCCTTCACTGAGCGGGAAGCCGCAGAGCTTCCCAATACGTAACAGTGGTAATTATTCTTCACCTCTTTGCAGAGCGTAGAGCTTTGAAGAAATGAGTTCGCGGCGTTGCTGATCCTGCCCCAGACGGAAAGACGTCTCAACGAAGTCGATATGGCGATGCGCAGCTTCTTCTGCCTTAGCGCCATTACGACTAAAGATCGCGCGGCCAATTTCTTCGTGCTGTTCTAGTAATTGCTCACCCGTTCCATCAATCGAACGCAGAAACTCGCGGTTATAGAAGACACCTTTTTGAGTCAGCTCATAGATAGATGACATCATATGAATGAGCATAGCGTTGTGGCTGGCATCAACGATTGCAAGGTGGAAGGCGATGTCGTTCTTTTTTGAGGCGATATCATCCGCCCGAGCCTGCGCGTCCCGCAGGTTTTCGAGGATCGCCTCTAACCGCTCAAGGTCCAACTTCGTTGCACGCTCCGCAGCCAAACGAGCTGCAAAACCCTCCTGAACTCGGCGATATTCAAGGTAATCGTAAAAAGCCGTCTGATTTCGGCTGATCAGGTTGATCAGGGCAGGGCTCATTGCCGCGCTGATCAAAGGCGCGATGAACGATCCTTCCCCATGACGAATGGTAATGAGATTGGAATCTTCCAGTCGCTTTAAAGCTTCACGAACCTTGGGACGAGACACACCCATACGCTCTGAAATATCCCTTTCAGAAGGCAGCTTCGTGCCTTCTTTCAGTACACCGGCCAGAATGAGACCCTCGATCTGTTCAGTTACAGAATCCACCACCGTATCGTGATCGATCGGCTCAAAAAGATTATCTACAGACACCATTTTACACTTCCTGCCGGACACAAATCCAATATTGGTCGATTTTATTTTCCAATTCAAGAGGAAGAGGCCAGAGAGCCACAATATTGATATATCAAAGCATGTATTACGCACTAATACGTTGTTTTACCGCTTAATTTCCATTCCTTAAGCACAAAGATCCAAAAATTATACGCAACCACACCATTAGTATTTACACGCGTGTCAAGCCCGAAAAACGGCTAAAACCGCAAAATATATTTCTTGATTTATTTTAGAGGTCAATATTATTTACCAGCAATCAGCTGCTTGGGAGGACAGCGCAAAAGCACGTTTAGCAGCTGAATGCCATTTGGAGGAAACATGAAAAAATCTGTCTTAAGCCTTGCTCTCGCCGCCTCTGTCGCTGCATCTGTGCTCGCAGCTCCAATTGCGAATGCAGCCGACAAGCTGCTGCTCAAGACGCCAATCGCTTTCTCAACCTCTCTGCCAGGTCTGGGTAGCCCAATTCCTCGTGTCGCTGACCAGCTGAAGCTGATGTCCGGCGGCTCTATCAAAATGAAGGTGTATGAGCCGGGCAAGCTGGTTCCACCATTCGAAATTCTCGATGCCGTTTCTTCTGGTAAGATCAACTCCGGTTACACCACAGCAGGTTACTGGGCAGGTAAAATCCCAGCTGCTCCGCTGTTTTCTGCCGTTCCTTTCGGACCGGAAGCTGGCGAATACGCTGCATGGCTCTACTACGGTAACGGCCTGTCCCTTTACCAGGAAATGTACGATCAGGCTGGCTACAACGTAAAAGTTCTGCCATGTGCGATCATCGCTCCTGAGACATCCGGCTGGTTCTCCAAAGAGATCAACTCCCCAGAAGACCTCAAAGGCCTGAAGATGCGCTTCTTCGGTCTTGGCGGTAAAGTGATGCAGAAACTCGGCGTTGCGACTTCCCTGCTGCCAGGTGGCGAAATCTTTCCGGCGCTTGAAAAAGGCGCGATCGACGCGACCGAGTTCTCCATGCCAGCGATCGATGCACGCCTCGGCTTCCACAAACTGGTAAAGTATAATTACTTCCCGGGCTGGCATCAGCAAGCGACTGTCTTTGAACTACTGATCAACAAAGACGTCTGGAACAAAACCAGCGACACCAACAGAGCAATCATCGAGAACGCCTGTAAAGCATCTGTGACTGACAGCTTTGCAGAAGGTGAAGCAATCCAGCACGAAGCTCTGCTCGACAACGTCAACAACAATGGCGTTCAGATCAAGCAGTGGTCTCCTGAAATGCTCGACGTATTCCGCTCAACCTGGGACGAAGTTGCTCAGGAAGAAGCTGCGAACGATGAGTTCTTCGCGAAGGTTCTGGCTGACCTGAACCAGTTCCGCGACAACTACAAAATCTGGAAAGAAAACGCGTTCCTGCCGCGTAAATAATAAAAACTTGGGAGCGGCTCCCCCTTTTGCCGCTCCCTTTTTTGCTATTGGCCTCAGCCTTCCA
Organism: Pseudovibrio sp. FO-BEG1; assembly: GCF_000236645.1. NCBI lineage: Bacteria > Pseudomonadati > Pseudomonadota > Alphaproteobacteria > Hyphomicrobiales > Stappiaceae > Pseudovibrio > Pseudovibrio sp. FO-BEG1. The sequence continues at coordinate 2,052,705 of NC_016642.1, read as the reverse complement.
GCCCAGATAGTTGCGGCGTTGACCTGCAAGAGTGAATGCTATGATAAAAAATCCTCAGGATACTTCAGATCCAATTGAGCTCTTTGAAGAAATTCTCGAGCACGAAGACACTGACAAACAACCCATAGCCGTTGCACTGGATCACTTTGTAAAGGGCGTTGGCCACGTGGTTATGTGGGCCAACCTGTTCCTGATCCTCGCAATCGTCACTCAGGTAACAATGCGCTACCTGTTTAACTACAACTTCCCTAAGCTCGATGAACTGCAATGGCACCTCTACGGTCTGGTGACCATGGTGGGCATTTCCTATGCATTGGTGACAGACAGTCACGTGCGCGTTGACCTGCTGCACATGCAGCTGAGCCCACGCACTCAGCGCTTCATCGAGATTGTTGGTATTCTGGCGCTGCTGGTTCCGTTCATCTATTTGATGGTGGATCAGGGCTACGACTATTTCTACGACAGTTTCCGCGTTGGCGAACGCTCCTCCAGCCCAACAGGCTTGCCTGCACGTTGGGCGTTCAAAGCAATCATCCCCTTAAGCTTTGTCCTCCTTGGAGTTGCAGCGCTCGCCCGCCTCATTCACGACGTGCACGCAATCTGGGTCAACAGTGAGAGCGAGCGAAAAGGGAAGGGCATCCGTCTCATCCTCCTCGCATTCCTTGGCTTTGCTGTGGTTGCCTACGGCCTGTCTTTCCTCGTAGAGACAACCGAAGAAAAGCTCGTCATCGCAATGTTCCTCACCTTCATTGCACTGCTCTTCTCCGGCTATCCGGTTGCCTGGGTGCTTGCCGGTGTCGGTATCGCTTATTGCGGTCTGGCTTACCTGTTTGATAACGACCACATGGCATGGACTGGCCTTGAGAGCACGTTCACTGGCCTCGACTACCTGACATTGGGCGCAACCGTAAACCGCGTTTATGCGACCATGTCCAATGCCGTGCTCGTCGCATTGCCAATGTTCATCTTCATGGGCCTGATGCTGGACGAGAGTGGTGTGGCTGAGCGCCTGATGACTTCCATGCAGAAGCTGTTTGGTACAGTACGCGGTGGTCTTGCGATTACGGTTACGCTGATCGGCATCATCCTTGCAGCCTCCACTGGCATCATCGGTGCGTCTGTTGTGCTGCTCGGCGTGCTGTCCCTGCCATCCATGATGCAGCAGAAGTATTCCAAGTCGCTCGCAGCAGGTGTTGTATCAGCATCTGGTACGCTTGGCATTCTCATTCCGCCATCCATCATGCTGGTGATCATGGCAGACCAGATGGCTCTGTCCGTGGGTGACCTGTTCATGGCAGCTGTGTTCCCGGGCATCATCATCGGCATGCTGTACCTGCTGTATATCTTCGTGATTGCCTTAGTGAAGCGCGATGCTGCTCCTGTGCCAGAAGGTGCAAAGGCTCCGGATTGGCACGCGATCAAGGATGTTCTGATCGCAGCGCTGCCAACCCTGCTGCTGATCCTCGCTGTGCTTGGTTCCATCTTCGCTGGCCTGACCACTCCGACTGAAGCTTCCGGCATCGGTGCACTGGGCGCGACACTGCTAGCTCTTGGCTACCGCAAGCTCACATTCCGCAAGCTGGTCAACGTGCTGAAGTCCACCTTCAACACCACCGCTTACATCTTCGCGATTTTCCTGGGCGCAACCATCTTCTCTTACGTCTTGCGTGAGATGGGCGGTGACGCGCTAATCGAAGAGATGGTGGCCTCCACTGGCTTCGGTGCGAACGGAACTGTTCTGTTTATCCTGTTCATCGTCTTCCTGCTCGGCTTCGTGCTGGACTGGATCGAGATCACCCTGATCGTGCTGCCTCTGATGCGTCCAATCATCAACGGCCTTGGCCTCGACATTGGCGGCTATGGTGTGATTGATGAGCCTGCTCTGATCTGGTTCGTGATCCTTGTGGCGGTGACCTTGCAGACCTCATTCCTGACACCGCCCGTTGGTTTTGCCTTGTTCTACCTGAAGGGCGTGTGCCCGCCAGAGATCAAGCTGACTGACATCTACCGCGGTATCATTCCATTCGTACTGCTGCAGCTGCTGGGTCTGATGCTGGTGTACTACATGCCGCCGCTCGCCACATGGCTGCCATCCGTCGCCTACTAGGATGCCGTGATGAGCAACGCAGAACTGATCAAGCAGTTTGAGAGCATCGTTGGCAATCGCCATGTTCTCAGCGACCCGAAGAAAACAGAGCGGTTCCGTAAAGGCTTCCGCTCTGGAGAAGGGGAGGCCATCGCAGTTGTCCGCCCCGGCACATTGCTGGAGCAATGGAAAGTTTTGGAAGCCTGTGTTGCAGCTGACAAGATCGTCATCATGCAGGCGGCCAACACAGGTCTTACAGAAGGCTCAACACCGAAGGGTGTGTATGAGCGCGATGTGGTGCTCATCAACACCAACCGTATGACCCAGATCCAACCACTGGACGGTGGCAAGCAGATCATCAGTTTTCCTGGCTCAACCTTGTTCGAACTGGAGAAACTGCTGGAACCGCTCGGTCGTCAGGCTCATTCGGTCATTGGATCATCCTGTATCGGTGCGTCTATCATAGGTGGTGTTTGCAACAACTCCGGTGGATCACTGGTCAATCGTGGCCCATCTTACACCGAGCTTTCCCTTTTTGCGCAGCTCAACGCAAATGGTGAGCTGGTGCTGGTCAATCACCTCGGCATAGAGCTTGGTAACTCCGCTGAAGAGATCCTGACCAATCTGGAAAACGGGAGTTACACATCCGCAGATGTGAAGGACACCAACCAGAAAGCTTCCGACAGTGAGTATCACAGCCGCGTTCGCGAAGTGGATGCCTCAACCCCAGCCCGCTTCAACGCTGACAAGCGTCGCCTTTATGAGGCCAGCGGCTGTGCAGGTAAGCTGGGTGTGTTTGCTGTTCGTCTGGATACGTTCCCCAAAGCTGGCGCAGAAAAGACTTTCTACATCGGCACCAATGATCCAGCTGAACTAACGGAACTGCGCCGCCATATCCTCACACATTTCGAGAACTTGCCGGTTTCTGCGGAATACATGCACCGTGAAGCCTACGACATTTCAGAGAAATACGGCAAAGACACCGTGGTGATGATCAATCATCTTGGTACGGATCGCTTGCCCATGTTCTTTGCGCTGAAAGGCGCGATGGATGCTTATCTGAACAAGATCAGCTTCCTGCCAAAGAACCTGACAGATCGCTTCATGCAGGTGCTGGCGAAAATCTGGCCGAGTGTGCTGCCAGAGCGCATGAGCCAGTATCGTCAAGACTACGAGCATCATCTCATCCTGAAGATGAGCGATGAAGGGATTGATGAGGCAGGGGCCTTCCTGAAAGACTTCTTTGCATCTCGCTCAGGAGACTATTTTGAGTGTGACGCCACCGAAGGCAAGATGGCAGCGCTTCACCGCTTTGCCGCTGCTGGTGCTGCCGTGCGCTACAAAGCCGTTCATGGTGATGCTGCTGAAGATATTCTCGCACTGGATATTGCACTGCGCCGCGATGATCGCACCTGGTTTGAGCAACTGCCTGAACACATCGAAGAAAAGCTGATCCACCGTCTCTATTACGGCCACTTCATGTGCCATGTGCTTCATCAGGATTATATCGTGAAGAAGGGCGTTGATGTGGCTGCACTCAAGCAGGAAATGCTTGAGATTCTGGACACTCGCGGCGCGGAGTATCCGGCAGAACATAATGTTGGGCACATCTACAAAGCCAAACCGGATCTGGTCGAGTTTTACAAGTCAATCGACCCGACAAACAGCTTCAATCCGGGACTGGGCAAAACATCCCGCTGCAAACACTACCACTGATCAAAGGGCCAGAGTGGCTTCTCTGGCCTAAGGTCTTTTGGTGCTTTCGCGCACACAGATATGATAGCTCAGGTCAACGATCGGATCAGTCGGCGCATCTTCTTTGCCAATCACCATCGCGCCGGCCAGTCGGCCGATTTCGCGCAGGTTTGTAGAGACCGAGGTAACACTTGGAACGGTTTCCGATGAGACGCCCAGATCGTTAAAACCGCAGATGCCGAACTCTTCCGGCACCTTGATTCCACGACGCTGACACTCAAACAAAACACCAATCGCCAAGTCATCGTTGTTGCACAAAACCGCGTCACACTCAGGAAATTGTGCTGTCAGCTTGCCAAACAATGTACCCCCAAGTTGTACATTGGAGGGCTTGTTGGTTACCGCGATGCTCTTTTCCTGCAGCTCACCATTGGCTTTAATCGCCTTCTTGAAACCTGCCAGACGCTTTTGAGCACGAGGATCCATCTGTGCGCCCATAAAGCCGATGTTTTTGTAGCCTGAATCGATGAGGTGCTGCGTTGCTGTTTCAGCTGCCTTGTCGTGAGAGAACCCAACGATCTTGTCGATTGGGTCTTCGCTGATGTCCATAATCTGAACAACAGGAACACCCGCATTTTCAAGCATCTGCTTGGTTTCAGGGGTTTGCTCAATACCGGAAATAATCACACCTGAGGGAGTAGGGTTCAGAAACGAACGCAGGATACGCTCTTCTTCCAGCGAGTCGTAGTTGGTGTAACCGATCTGCATGTTGAAGCGCGATCCATACAGTGAGTCGCTGATTCCCCCGAGCACATCTGTGAACACGTTGTTCGAGATGGAAGGGACCATGACCACGATGGAACTGGACTTATTTGACGCTAGAGTAGAAGCGGACTGGTTCGGCACATAACCAAGTTTTTTCACAGCAATTTCAACTTTTGCGCGCAAAGCCTCCGACACCTTTTCCGGTGAGCGAAGAGCGCGGGAAACTGTGATTGCGCTAACTCCAGCTTCTCGTCCAACATCTACAAGCGTCGGTTTTGGCATCAAAAAATACTCCCTATTCCTGAGCGCCTTTTTAGATATTTCAGATACCCCTTGCAAAATGATTGCGCAATCATTTATGATCAAATTCTCTTAGGAGGAAAACTAGGGCCGTGGAAGACTATAAAAAATCAGTATTTGTCGTCATGGGTGTTTGTGGCGTCGGAAAAACTTCAGTGGCACGCGCTTTGGCTACGTGTTTACCGGCGACCTATGTCGAGGCCGATGATTTTCATCCTGAAGACAATATTGAAGCAATGGGCCGGGGGCATCCGTTAACGGATGAAATGCGCCGGCCTTGGCTGAACGATCTTTCACAAGCGATTGTTGACCTGTCCAAGCAAGAGGCAACACCTGCTGTTGTTGTAGCATGCTCCGCTCTCAAGCGGTCGTATCGCGATATCATCCGCAGCTACGTGCCTCATGCCTGTTTTATCTTCCTTTCAGGATCAAAAGATCTCATTCGCGAAAGAATGGTGAATCGGCAGGATCATTTCATGCCGCTTGAGCTGCTCGACAGCCAACTGGAAATCCTGCAGCCCCCGTCATCTGACGAGCTGCACATAAACATCGACGTGAGTGGCGCTAAAACTGAAATCATCAATCAAATTTTGCGCCAAATCATGCCGGAAACTGTGGCCTGAGGTCACCAATATACTGAATACTCTTCAGGGAGGTACTGTGAGTATGAAACTTTTGAAATTTGCAGCTGCAGCAGTGATTGCAGCATCCACCGCAACCACGGCACTTGCAGCAGATTTTTCGCTGCGTTTCCAGTCTTCTGACCCAGCTGGTAACCCAAACTTTGAACTGCAGCAGGCTTGGGCGAAGCGCGTTGGCGTTCTCACCAACGACCGTGTGAACATCGAAATGCTGCCAGTAGGCACCATCGTTCAGCACACTGAAACCCAGGACGCTGTTGCTGCAGGCATCATCGACGGTCACATCACCGACACCTCTTACTTCACCGGTAAAGACGCTGCTTTCGGTCTGATCGCTAACCCAGTTGGTGCTTACGGCTCTCCTTCCGAAATGCTGAACTTCATGGAGTACGGTGGCGGTAAGCAGCTGATGAACGAACTGCTGAACCCATATGGTCTTCAGTTCATCGGTGCAACAACCCCAGGTCTTGAAGCTTTCATTTCCAAAGTTCCACTGAACGGCGTTGAAGACCTGAAAGGTCTGAAAATGCGCGCACCTGAAGGTCTGGTTCAGAACGTATTTGCAGCAGCTGGCGCAGCACCTGTGAACCTGCCAGGTTCTGAAGTATTCACCGCTCTTGATAAAGGCGTGATCGACGCAGCTGACTACACTGTGTTCTCCACCAACCACCAGCAGGGCATGCACGGCGTAGCTGGCCACCCAGTGTACCCAGGCTTCCACTCCATGCCACTGGTTGAAGTTTCCATGAACAAAGCAACATGGGACACAATGCCAGCTGACATTCAGGCAATCCTGGAAATGTCCGTTCGTGACTACGCACGTGACATCACCGCTCAGCTTTCCATGCGTGACGCTGTTGCAGTAGCAGAAGCTATTGCAGATCCAAACATCACCGTTCACAACTGGTCTGCAGAAGAACGTGCTAAGTTCCGTACAATCGCACGCTCTCAGTGGGAAAAAGTTGCTGAAAAATCTGAGAACGCAAAACGCGTTTACGCGGTACTGTCTGCTTACCTGAAAGAGCAAGGTCTGCTTGCTGAGTAAGCCGATTTTAATCGCGTGAAACATACCGGACCGTCAAATTCCCCGACGGTTCGGTACCTAGCGGGGGAGGCAAGGTGAATGTCAGATCAAGAAGACAAGGACAAAGGCCAAAAGGCCATACCTGAAGCAGGTCTGTTCGGGAGCATAATAGCAAAATTCGGCACGCTGTTTTCACTCACAATCGTATTGTCTGCTGCAATTCTGATTGTGGAAGTCGCAATGCGATATCTGTTTAACTCACCTACCACCTGGGCCCATGAAACCGTTATCTTTTTGACGGCGACAACATTCCTGTTTGGTGGTCTTTACTGCGCATCCACGAACAAGCACATCCGTGTGGTTCTCATCTACGATGCACTTTCTCCCAAAATGCGGCGCGTTTTCAACGTTGCCATTTCCGTTGCCTGTGCGCTCGCCAGTGCCTTGTTCTCCTGGGCAGGCTGGCTTGTTGTGAAGCGCGCAATCTGGACACCTTCCGGCGCCTTTCGTCTGGAGACATCCGGCTCGGCATGGAACCCGCCAACGCCAGGGCTTCTGAAACTGTTCCTGCTTGGCATCCTCATTCTTATGTGCCTGCAATTTGCAATTCTGGCCGTCAACTACGCTAAGAAAAAATGACCGATTTACTCTTCCTGATCCCGGATTTCAAAGCTCTGGGCATCGAGGTGGCTACGCTTCTGATGTTCGGCTCATTGCTTCTCCTGCTGCTGACGGGCATGCCTCTTGCGTTCGTCACACTGCTGGTTGCTCTCATCTTCGCATTGGGCTGGTTTGGCCCAGGCGCGGTGCCGCTCATCGTCAGCCGCATCTTCAGCTTTGTGAACTCCTTTGTTTTCGTCTCAGTTCCCATGTTCGTGCTCATGGCCGCGATCCTTGATCGCTCGGGCATCGCCAGGGATCTGTTCGACGCCATGCGCCTTGTCGGAGGGCGCCTGCGCGGTGGCATCGCCATCCAGACACTTCTCGTAGCCGTTGTTCTGGCTGCCATGTCCGGCATCATCGGCGGTGAGGTGGTTCTCCTCGGCGTGATCGCCCTGCCACAAATGCTGCGCCTCGGTTATGATCGCAAACTCGCCATCGGTGTGTGCTGTGCAGGTGGTGCACTGGGAACCATGATCCCACCATCCATCGTGCTGATCATCTATGGCCTGACGGCCAGCGTTTCCATTGGCGATCTGTTCACCGCAGCGTTCTTCCCGGGTCTGATGCTCGCCGCCATGTATGCCGCTTATATTCTGATCCGCGCTTACTCCAACCCTGAAGTCGCACCAATTCCAGAAGCAGGAGAGATCCCACTTTCCGAGAAAATCCGTCTTCTGAAGGGCTTGTTCCTGCCAATCCTCGTTGTGGTCTTCGTGCTAGGCTCCATCTATGGCGGTATTGCCAGTGTGACGGAAGCCTCTGCGATTGGCGTGCTCGGCGTTACAATCTCCACCATCATCCGCCGCGAGTTCACCCTGAAACTCATCATGGGTGCAGCAAAGCAGACGCTGTCTACCGTCGGTATGATCGTATGGATTGGTGTGGGCGCATCTGCATTGGTCGGCGTGTTCAACCTGATGGGCGGCATTCGCTTTGTTCAGGCACTGATCACCGGTATCTCTGATGATCCAACCATCGTGATCCTGTTCATGATGCTGATCCTGTTCGTGCTCGGTATGTTCCTGGATTGGGTTGGCATCGCACTGCTCACCATGCCGATCTTCGTGCCAATCGTCTCTCAGCTTGGCTATGATCCGATCTGGTTTGGTGTTGTGTTCGCCATGAACATGCAGGTGAGCTTCCTGTCACCACCATTCGGACCGGCAGCATTCTACTTAAAGAGCGTGGCACCACCCGACATAAGCCTCGGCGAGATCTTCAAGGCCCTGCTGCCTTTCATCATGATCCAGATCGTCGCCGTAGCCCTGCTGATCATCTTCCCAGGTATCGCAGTCAGCTAACAACAATAATAACACCGCTGAACAAGAAGCCTGCGCCCCGCGCAGGCTTCTTTTGTTTTTGGAGAAGGGAAAGAGTTAAGCAAGCTGTGTAGCTGAAAGCACTTTCCCAGTCACAAAACGCAAAATCAACATTATGGAACTAGTCCGTCCACTTTATTGAACAGCCCATGCTCGGCACTTGGTTCTTAGGTCCGGCGCCAGTGTCAGCAATCAAACGCATTGCGTTGAGCAGTTCGGGTGTTCGTCCTGTTGGGTCATTAAACCCTGCGTCATCCAGACGACCGCGATACTGGAGTTCGCCTTTGTTGTTCAAGCCAAAGAAATCTGGAGTACATACGGCACCATACGTCTTGCCGACAGATTGGTCTTCATCGATCAGGTATGGAAACTCAAATCCATAAAGCTTCGCGAACTCTTTCATTTTTGCAGGAGAATCTGCCGGAACAGATTTGTAGTCATTGGACATGACCGCCAGTACACCAAAACCTTCTGACATCAGAAGCTTGGTATCTGCTGCCAAACGGTCACCTATTGCCTGAACATACGGACAATGATTACAGATAAATGCGATCAACAGACCATTCTCACCAATGTGCTCCGACATCGTGAAACTCTGCCCATCAGCATCTTTAAGCGTGAAATCCGGAGCCTTCCACCCAAAATCACAAATCGGCGTATTCAGCAGCACGGTATGGTCCTCACATGCAGTTTGTTAAGGACACGTTCACACAGTAAAGTTTACCTTGTCTATGGTGCTGACGCAGTTAGTCATCTTTTTGCAGTAACGAAATCATGAACCACCCTACTCCCCCTTCCCATCACTCAGGTTATCCAGAATTGGACAATCAGGGCGGTGGTCGCCGGCGCAGGCGTTGATGAGGTGGGTTAGGGTGTCGCGCATGGCGATGAGGTCGGCGATTTTGTCTTCGATTTCCTGCACGTGTTGTTGCGCGATTTTCTTCACATCTGCACTGCCGCGGTCTTTGTCTTCATAGAGTGCCAGTAAGGCCCGGCACTCTTCGATGTTGAAGCCCAGGGAGCGGGCACGGCCAATGAATGTCAGCTTGTGAAGCTCGGTGTCTTCAAAGATGCGGTACCCGTTTTCATTCCGTTTGGGATGAAGGAAACCAATGTCTTCGTAGTAACGAATTGTCTTGGTTGGGATGCCGGAGCGTTCTGCTACTTCGCCAATATTCATGCTAGTATCATCCCTTGTTAGTACGTGGCGGCCGCTTTGATCCAGCGTAACCGCAAAGCGTTGGTCAAGACAAACACGCTTGACAGTGCCATGGCACCGGCGGCCAGAACAGGAGACAGCAGCGGTCCGCCAAATGGATATAGCACACCTGCAGCCACTGGGATCAGCAGGGTGTTGTAACTGAAGGCCCAGAACAGGTTCTGACGGATGTTGCGCATGGTCTGCTGGCTGATATGGAAGGCATTGACCACACCGTTCAGATCACCGGCCATCAGCACAACATCAGCTGCCTCAATAGCGACGTCGGTGCCTGTGCCAATTGCGATGCCTACATCGGCAGCAGCCAGGGCTGGGGCATCATTGATGCCATCTCCGACAAAGGCCAGCTTGCCAGCGGCGTTCTTGCGCAGATCTTCCAGCGCGCGCACTTTGCCATCAGGCAGAACCTCAGCAACCACGCTGTCGATACCCAGTTCATTTGCAATGGCATTGGCGGTTTTCTGGTTATCACCCGTGATCATCACCACCTTGAGGCCCAAAGCATGCAGTGCTTTGATTGCATCTGGTGTCGTTTGTTTAATGGGGTCAGCCACTGCAATCACTGCTGCGATTTCTCCATCAAGTGCAACGTAGAGCGGGGTTTTGCCCCGAGTTGCCAGAACTGTGCCTTCAACAGAAAGCTGTTCCAGCGAGATGTTTTCACGTTCCATCAGGCGATCTGCACCAACAAGAACATCACGGCCCTGAACCACTGCACTTACACCGAAGCCTGTCAGGGAGTTGAAGCTCTCTGGTTTTGGCAGGGAGATATCACGCTCCTCAGCAGCTTGAACAATTGCTTTTGCGATTGGGTGTTCTGAGTTCTGCTCCACGGCAGCAACCATCCGCAAGACGTCGTTCTCTTCAAGGCCATCACGCAGGATGATGTCGGTCAGTTCCGGATGGCCAGCTGTCAGGGTACCGGTCTTGTCCAATGCAACCACACCAGTTTCCTGAAGCATTTGCAAGGCGTCGCCTTTACGGAACAGAACTCCGAGTTCTGCAGCTCGGCCTGTACCGACCATAATGGAGGTTGGCGTTGCAAGGCCCATGGCACAAGGACATGCTATGATCAGCACGGCAACACCTGCAACCAGCGCCAGGCTAAGGGCTGGATCAGGGCCAAACAGGAACCAGACACCAACAGTTAAGATTGCGATGGTGATCACTGCTGGAACGAACCAGGACGTGATTTTATCAACCAGTCCCTGAATTGGCAGCTTTGCGCCTTGCGCCTGTTCCACCATCTGAATGATCTGGGAAAGAACCGTGTCATTGCCCACTTTGCTGGCCTGCACGCTGAGCGCACCTGTGCCGTTGATCGTTGCACCGACTACTTCATCACCAGAAGCTTTCTCTACTGGGATCGGTTCACCGGTGATCATGCTTTCATCAACAAACGAGGAACCGGAGACAACAGTACCATCGACCGCAATTTTCTCGCCGGGACGCACCTGAATGACATCTCCAACGATGATCTCTTCGATAGGAACTTCGCTTACCACGCCATTGCGTTCAACGCGTGCAGTTTTAGCCTGCATGCCGACGAGTTTTTGAATGGCTTCCCCTGTTCGCCCTTTGGCACGGGCTTCCAGAAAACGACCCAGAAGAATAAGCACGACGATTACGGCCGCGGCTTCATAGTAAACGTTGATCGTTCCAGCCGGAAGCACCTGAGGCGTGAAGGTTGAAACAAGAGAGAACACATAGGCAGCAGCTGTTCCCAGCGCCACCAGAGAGTTCATATCTGGTGCACCTTTGAAGAGGGATGGAAAGCCCTTGGTGTAAAACTGACGCCCCGGACCAAACAGCACAATCGTGGTCAGGATAAACTGCAGATAGTAGTTGTTCTGCATGCCAAGCGTATCCGCAACAAGCATATGAACGCCGGGGATGAAGTGGCTGCCCATCTCAATGAGGAAGACCGGAAGAGCTAGAACAGCGGCCAGAAGCGTCTTGTTTTTGAGCTGACGGATTTCATCGGTTTTACGGTGAGCAGTCTCAGTCGGCTCAGTCTTTTCCAGTGTAGCTGGATAGCCCGCGGCTGTGACGAGTTCAGCTATCGCAGCTGGTGTTGTTGTACCCACGGCATAACGAACGGTCGCGCTCTCGGTGGCTAAATTGACATTCGCTTCCAGAACGCCATCACCGGCTCTCAGTGCTTTTTCTGCGCGGCCAACACAGGAGGCACAGTTCAGATTGGAGACACCAAATGTGATACTTTCTGAAACGGCTGGGTAGCCAGCCTCTTGCAGCGCATTCGCCACATCCTTGGGTGTGAGGCTGTCATCATAGTTTACCTGCACGCTCTCCGTCGCCAGATTGACGGAAGCATTGATAACACCCGAGATGTTCTTAAGCGCTTTCTCGACACGACCGACGCAAGAGGCGCAATTCATGCCTTCAACTTGCATTTTCAGTGTTGAACTGTGGGACATAACTTCACCATTTCATTGTCTCTTGAGCGCACTCTAAGGCTTCCAGTCACTGGAAGGTCAAGCAAGAAAACTACAATTAGATGGAAAGAGTTTGATCACCTTTGAAGGTCGACCTTTTCCTGGCAGCAGTATTCAGTGAGGGAGGTGGAACTCTCTCACTTACCCTTTGTTTTTATTGGCTCATCAGAGATGGGCGCTGCTTCTATTCTTTTATTCAAGGCACTCAATCGTGCCTTCTTCCAAAGCACATAGATTGCTGGAATTACGAAGAGCGTAAGCAGCGTTGCGGTGATCATACCGCCCACCATTGGAGCTGCGATCCGCTTCATGATCTCTGAGCCCGTAGCACTGCCAAGCATTATGGGAATCAAGCCTGCGAAGATGGCTGCGACCGTCATCACTTTGGGGCGCAACCGCAATAAAGCTCCTTCGACAACAGACTCCAGTATGTCTTTAGTGGTCAGCTGTTGATGTGTTGCCTGAGCCGTCTCGATGCGCTTCTCCCAGGAAAGGTTGAGATAAAGCAGCATCACAATGGCTGTTTCCACGGCCACGCCAGCAAGCGCAATAAAGCCCACCAACACCGCAACTGACAGGTCAAAGCCCAAAGCGTAGACAAACCAGATGCCGCCGGTGAGCGCGATGGGCAGTGAAGTGAGAATGATCACGACTTCTCCCACCCTGTTGAAAGCAAGGAACAACATCAGCGTAATGATAAGAAGTGTAACGGGCGCAACCAGCTGCAAACGTTCCTGGACCCGCTCGATATACTCATACTGCCCTGACCAGGTGATTGAGTAGCCAGCCGGGACTTTCACATTCGAGGCAACCAGTTGCTGGGCCTCACTCACGTAGCCACCCAGATCACGGCCCTCGATATCAATGAACACAAATCCTGTTGGCCGTGCATTTTCGGAACGGATCATACCGGGGCCGTCAACGATCTTCACGTCAGACACAGCACCAAGTGGAATGTGTGCGCCAGACGGCGTAACAACCGGCAGTTTCTCCAGTTGTTCTGGCGTGCTTCGCCAATCCTGCGGGTAGCGCAAGTTGATGGGGTAACGTTCCAGCCCTTCAACACTCTCAGAAATATCCATACCGCCAATTGCGGTTTGCACCACATCCTGAACGTCCTTGATATTCAGCATATAACGGGCAGCTGCATTTCGGTTGATATCAATCTCGATAAACCGTGCGCCTTTGGGGCGTTCCGCATAAGCCGACAGCGTCCCCTCTACACCTTTGACGAGACCTTCAATCTCTACCGAGATATTCTGAATGACCTGCAGATCAGGCCCGGAGACCTTCACGCCCACTGGTGTTTTCATGCCTGTCGCCAGCATATCGATGCGGTTCTTGATGGGCTGAATCCAAACGTTGGTCAGGCCAGGCACCTGTACGGACCTATCCAGTTCCTGCCGTATCTTTTCAAGCGTCATACCTTCTCGCCACTGGTCCTGCGGTTTCAGCTGAATGGTGGTTTCAAACATGGTCAAGGGCGCTGGGTCCGTTGCGGTTTCAGCGCGCCCCAACTTGCCATGGACTGTTTGCACTTCAGGCACCTGCATGATCATGCGGTCAGTTTGTTGAAGCACTTCCCGCGCCTTGCCGATGGATACACCGGTGTAAAGCGAGGGCATGTAAAGGAAGTCACCTTCCTTCAGTTCCGGCATGAACTCCGTTCCAATCCTGTTCAGCGGTACAAGAATGGAGGCCACCAGAACCAGCGCAAACACGATTGTTGTCTTTGGCCACGTGATGACCAGCGAAAGGGCTGGCCGATACAGCGCAATGCAGAAACGGTTCACCGGGTTCTTAGCCTCAGGGTGAATGCGCCCACGCACGAAGTATCCCATTAGCACCGGCACCAGAGTGATACTCAAAATCGTTGCCGCTGCCATGGCATAGGTTTTGGTGAAGGCCAGCGGTTTGAATAAACGTCCCTCCTGCGCCTCTAGCACAAACACCGGCAGGAAGCTGATGGTGATAATCGCAAGCGAGTAGAACAATGCTGGTCCAACCTCCGAGCAGCACTCAGCAACCACTTTCCAGCGGTTCTTGTCGGGGTTTGGCTTCTTCTCAAGCCGCCGGTGCATCGCTTCGATCATCACAATCGCCGCATCCACCATGGCCCCAATCGCAATGGCGATGCCGCCAAGAGACATGATATTGGCGTTCACGCCCTGCAATCGCATCACGAGCAGTGCCGTCAGAATACCCAGTGGCAGTGAGATTAGGATCACCAATGACGATCTGAGGTGCAGCAGGAAAATTGCACAGACCAGAACCACCACCAGAAACTCTTCGGTAAGCTTTTGGGTGAGGTTATCAATGGCCCGCTCAATCACACCGGAGCGATCATAAGTGGTTACGATCTCAACGCCTTCCGGTAAGTTGGGCTTCAGCTCATTCAGTTTAGCCGTCACGCCCTCAATGGTGCGCAGCGGATTCTCGCCCCAGCGCATAATCACGACGGCCCCAACGGAGTCACCCACACCATTCAGGTCTGCCACACCTCGACGCATTTGCGGACCGAGGCGAATCTCAGCCACATCCTCAAGCGTAAGAGCCGCACCCCGTTCATTCACTTTGATCGGAATTTGCTTCAGGTCTTCAATGGACTGAATATAACCAGTGGCGCGGACCATATACTCCGCCTCGGCCATCTCAATAACGCTACCGCTGGTCTCACGGTTTGCGTTCTCAACCGTGCTCATCAGCTCTGGCAGAGTCACTCCATAGGCACGCAGTTTAATGGGATCAGCAACAACCTGATACTGCTTGACCATGCCGCCAATGGTTGCCACTTCAGAAACCCCACTGACGGTTTGAAGCTCAAACTTCAGCCACCAATCCTGCAAGGATCGGAGTTGCGCCAGATCATGATCACCGGTTCGGTCGATCAGCGCATACTGATAGATCCAGCCCACACCCGTCGCATCTGGTCCAAGCTCAGGCGTTACACCATCCGGCAGTTTAGCGCCCACCTGAGCTAGATATTCCAGCACCCGACTGCGAGCCCAGTAAAGATCAGTGCTGTCCTTGAACACCACGTAAACGTAGGAATCGCCATAAAACGAGAACCCGCGCACATCGATCACATCCGGCACGGACAACATGGCAGTGGCGATTGGGTAGGTCACCTGATCTTCAATAACCTGAGGTGCCTGACCATCATAAGGGGTCTTGATGATCACCTGAACATCGGAAAGGTCTGGGATCGCATCAACGGGTGTTTCCTTCAGTGCCCAGATGCCGCCAAGTGCCAGCATCACTGCAGCCATCAGAACAATCACACGGTTCTTGATGGAGGCACGGATTATGGAGCCAATCATTTGTCATCGGCCCCCACCGGTTCAGCAGGTGCTGATTTGGAGAGCCTTTCTCCACTCTCGCGCATCTCGACAAGGCTGAAGCGTTTGTCTGAGCCTCGCGTGATAGCAAACTCAATTTGCTTGTTCGCTGACACATCAAACTCGTTCAGATTGCCACGAACCACAAAGGTGGTTTCCATCTCTGGCCAGTCCAGCTCGTTGATCGTCGCGTGACGGATAGTGATAGTGTTGGCCTCCGGGTCAACGCGGGTAACAGTCCCTTCAGACCAGATGGGAGCACCTTGCGCCGGCGACATCCGTTCCATTCCGGCAGAAAGTGAGCTTTCACTGTCGATCAGGAACTGCGCTGAAGTGACAACTTCATCCCCAGCCTGCAGACCTTGCAGGATCTCCGTCCGGCTGCCTTTACCAAAACTACCAGTCAAACCGGGGGTCACGATACGGGGCTGAAAGGTGCCTTCCTCCGTTTGCAGGATTACCCGTTCAGACATACCTGTGCGGATCAATGCGCTGGTGGGAATGGTGATTGCATTTCGCGTTTCAGAGAGAATGATCGTGACGCGGCCAAACATGTTAGGGCGTAAAAAGCCCTTTGAGTTATCGAAATGCAGGCGAACTGGCAGAGTACGAGTGACTGAGTCCAGCTCCGGATAGATGTAGTCAATCCGTCCATCCAACACTTTACCGGGAAGATGTTCAAAACTGGCCAGCACTTCACTGTTTGGGCTTAGCCGGGCAATATCTTGCTCAAACACATCCACCATCAGCCAGACAGAAGACAGGTCCGCAAGCGTCAAAGCGATGGAATCTGGCTGCAGGTACATGCCATCTGCCGCTTCCAGTGTGGTCACCACACCGGATTGCGGTGCAAAAACCTTGAAGACATCCGCGGGCTTGCTGGCCTGAGCCATCTCATCAATCTGAGCGGGATCAATCCCGTAGTTCTGAAGCTGGATACGGATGTTTTGCTCAGCAGCTCTATCGCCCCTTCGCACCGCTCTGATCAGATCAGCACTGGCAACCGTCACTTCCGGCGCGTAGACGGTAAAGAGCAAGTCACCCTTTTCAACGGGATCACCAACGGCGCGTATATTGAGCTTCTGGATCCATCCTTCGGTCCGCAGATGAACCTGACTGGAACGGTGCTCATCATAGCCAACAAAGCCAACGCTTTCGATTTTCTGAGAAATTGGTTCCACACTGGCAACCGCTGTGCGGACACCAATCGTATTGATGACACTCGGTGAAAGCGTCACCCCAGTCCCGCTTGGTTGCGTTTCCTCACCAGCATAAACAGGGATGAGATCCATACCCATGGGAGACTTACCGGGTTCATCGCGCCGGAAGTTCGGATCCATAGGCGCAACCCAATACAGTATCTCTTTCTCAGTGCCACCAGAACTTCCCGAAGTCCAATTTACTGAACTTCCGAGAAAAATCCCAAGCCCAGCCGAGACACTCGCAACAACCGCAAAGCCAACCACAACAGCGTACTTACTACGCATCGGTCCTGTCCTGCTCTACCAATCACTGGTCCAACCTGAAGCAATCCGCCAGCATCCTAAAACACCAACACCACTCCAAATCCTCACCATTACGCCGCTTTTTGCTGACATAAAGCAGCACAAAACAGCCTAGAGCCAAACATGATAATCGTTCCAGTTACTGGAAGGTCAAGAGTTCTCGTTTCAATCTCATAAATGCAAAAAGCCACACCATTGATTTTGGTATGGCTTTTCGCAGTTGTAGATCTTATCAGCAATTAGTTCATTATGCCGCTCACAACTCCCCTGCTTCCTCCAGTACCTTCCTTGCACTGCGGAAGCAGTCTACTCCGGCGGGGACGCCGGCGTAGATGGCGACTATGTGACAGGCGGCGCGGATTTGTTCTTTGGTGACGCCGTTGCGCAGTGCGCCTTTGCAGTGGAGTTCCCATTCGTGCATTTTGCCGAGGGCACCGATCATGGCCAGGTTCATCAGGCTGCGGGTTGGGGCGTCGATGGCTTCATCTCCCCAGCCAAAGCCCCAGCACCATTCGGTCATGGCTTCCTGAAACGGACGGTTGAAATCGTCCGCTTTTGCCAGATTGGCCTCCACATAGTCAGCGCCAAGGGTGGCCTTGCGTTGCTCAAGGCCTTTTTCAAACCGGTCAAACATGTACACTTTCTCTCTTAAACGCTGATGCAGATGTATTTGATTTCGACATAATCTTCGATGCCGTACTTTGAACCTTCACGGCCAAGGCCGGATTGCTTGACGCCGCCAAATGGAGCCACTTCCGTTGAGATCAGGCCAGTGTTCACACCCACCATGCCGTATTCCAGCTCTTCTGCCACTTTGTAGACCGTGGACAGATCATTACTGTAGAAATAGGAGGCCAGACCAAATTCTGTATTGTTGGCCGCTTCAATGGCTTCATCGATTTCCTTGAAGCGGAACAGTGGTGCCAGAGGGCCGAAGGTTTCTTCTCTTGCCACTTCCATTTTGCTGGTGACATCAGACAGGACAGTTGGTTGGAAGAAGGTTCCACCTTTGTCGCTGCGACCACCGCCGCAAACAACCTTTGCGCCATTTTCGAGCGCGTTGCGGATGTGGGATTCCACCTTTTCAACCGCTGCATCGGTGATGAGCGGGCCAATAGTGACGCCCGGCTCGAAGCCATCGCCAACTTTCATATTGCACACGGCTTCTGCCAGTTTTTTGGCAAAAGCGTCATAAACACCATCCTGCACGTAAATGCGGTTGGAGCAGACACAGGTCTGGCCGGCATTACGGAACTTGGAGATCAGCGCGCCCTCAACGGCTTTGTCCAGATCCGCATCGTTAAACACGATAAACGGGGCATTGCCACCAAGCTCCAGTGAGAGCTTTTTGATCTGGTCAGCGCTCTGGCGCATGAGGATACGGCCCACATTGGTGGAGCCGGTGAAACTGATTTTCTGGACAATCTCGTTGCTGCACAACTCTTCGCCCACGGCTACTGCATCGGTTGATGGCAGAATGCTTAGCACGCCTTTTGGGATGCCTGCCTGTTCGGCCAACAGTGCCAGAGCAAGAGCAGAGAGCGGAGTTTCGTCAGCAGGTTTCACGATCATGGCACAGCCAGCAGCCAGAGCTGGCGCGGCTTTGCGGGTGATCATGGCATTCGGGAAGTTCCATGGGGTGATCGCACCAACAACGCCAACGGGTTGTTTGATCACCATGATACGTTTGTCTTCCTGATGACCCGGAATGGTATCGCCATAAACACGCTTGGCTTCCTCTGAGAACCACTCGATAAAGCTGGCACCGTAAAGGATCTCGCCTTTAGACTCCGCCAATGGCTTGCCCATCTCTGCAGTCAGGATAGCAGCGAGATCATCGGCATTTTCAATGAGAAGATCAAACCAGCGGCGCAGGATCTGGGAGCGCTCTTTGCCAGTGCGCTTGCCCCATGCTTTTTGGGCGACCTTCGCTGCGTTGATGGCATCAACAACATCCTCACGGGAGCAATCGGCTACGTTGGTAATCAGCTCTCCCGTTGAAGGGTTGTTGACTGCGAACGTCTTCTGGCGCGAAACAAAGCCGCCATCAATATAAGCACCGGATTGCAGCAGGTTGGGGTTGTTGAGCTTCAGGTCCATGGTGACACCTTTTGTCTTTCCTTGTAATCACGCTGGTTTTCATCACGCCGTAAAAGAATGGGGACCAGAAGATTTGGCCCCCATACTGTTCAATTTCCGTTAAATCGGGTCAGGCTCGTAGTTCCCGATCAAGCGTTGTGCCATCCGGCGCCAGCTTTTTGTGCTCATCTGCGATTGCACTCGGGTCCTGCATCAGGGACTTCACGATGCCCCATGCCATCAACACAACCAGTGCACTGATCGGCAGAGCTGCTGCGATTGCCGCTGTTTGCAAGGCGGACAGACCACCGGCAACAAGCAGGGCCGCAGCCACAACACCCTGAGCAACACCCCAGATGACGCGGTGCTGTTTTGGTGGATGTGCGTTACCCATGGACAGGATGGTGGTGATCACCAAAGTGCCGGAGTCAGAGGACGTGATGAACCAAGTCGCCAGCAGGAAGGTGGTCAGTGCTGCGATCAGCCAGCTGATGGTGCCGTTGGAGGTCATCTGCTCGATGGTGCCATAGAGCGCGCCACCAAGGTTCCAGCTGTTTACGGTGTCAATCAGACCTGCAGTGCCTACACCGCCCGGAGCATTCATCTCGATGAAGAGTGCGTTGCCGCCGAAGATGGTAATCCAGAGGAAAGCCATCACAGTTGGGACAAGCATCGCGCCGAACATGAACTCACGGATGGTACGGCCACGGCTGATGCGTGCGATGAACATGCCCACGAATGGTGCCCAAGACAGCCACCAGCCCCAGTAGAACATGGTCCAACCACCTTGCCACTTCACATCACCCGGCTCGCTTGCAGTCCAGAAACCCATGGACAGGAAGTGAGACATGTAATCGCCGACAGAAGTCAGGAAGAAGCTTGCAAGCCACTGAGATGGACCAGCCAGTGCAAAGAACAGGATCAAAATCAGCGTCAGAGCGATGTTCCACTCAGACAGGATACGGATGCCTTTGCCAATGCCGGAAACAGCAGAGAGCGTTGCAATGATGGAGATGCCAATCACCAGACCAATCTGGGTAAGCGTTCCTGGGTCAATGCCAAACAGCACGTTCAGACCGGCTGCCATCTGGTTTACGCCAAGGCCCATGGAGGTCGCGATGCCGAAAACGGTGCCGAAAACTGCCAGCAGATCAACAGCATGACCAGCAGGACCGTAAATGCGCTCACCGAGGATCGGATAAAGAGCACTGCGGAACGTCAGCGGCAGTTTTTTGCGGAATGAGAAGTACGCAAGGCAGAGACCAGTGATGGTGTAGATGGCCCAGCCATGCAGTCCCCAGTGGAAGTTGGTCACACGTACAGCATCCACTGCGCGGTCCATGTTCATCTCAGTATGGCCAGCCATATCCGCGAACGGGTTGTTCGGGTAGCCCCAGCCTGCGGAGTTGTCGAAGTAGAACAGCGGTTCTGCAACACCAAAGAACATGATGCCGATAGATACACTTGCGGAAAACAGCATTGCAAACCATGCGAAATTACTGAATTCCGGACGTGCATCATCATCGCCCAGACGAATGGAGCCAAAGCGGCTGACCATCAGGCCGATACAGATGAAGAAGATGATCATGACTGAAGAAATGTAGTACCAGCTCAGCGCTGTCTCAACCCAACTGCGTACCGCCCCATACAGCTGGCCAGCATAATCAACGTTCAGAATTGTAAACACAACGAATGCTGCGACCATTGCCTTGGCCGCAATCGACATTCCGTTATGAAGCCCCTTAAAGAGACCGGTTTCAGCAACACTCAGTTCTCCCTGAGCCTGCTTGTTATCGGTAGCCATCGTTCCCTCCCTGGCTATGTTCGGGCATATTGCCCGTGCCGGGTTCCACTCCGGCTTATCTACAGCCCCATTAACTGGGGTTATGGATGGGGTTCTCCTTTGTCTCAGCGCATCACGAATGGATCCGGGATCGGATCGTCTGACGTGCGCAGCCAGACTGTTTTGACTGTCGTGTAATCCAGCGCCGCCTGCAGTCCGCCTTCACGGCCATGGCCGGAGAGGCCTTGCCCCCCAAACGGAGCAACAGGAGAAACAGCGCGATAAGTGTTGACCCAAACAATGCCTGAGCGGATGCCCTTCACCATTCGGTGGGCGCGGGTCAGGCTTTTCGTGAAGATGCCTGATGCGAGGCCAAACTTGGTGTCGTTTGCCATCTGCAGAGCTTCTGCCTCTGTCTCAAAAGTGAGGACAGAAAGCACCGGACCAAACAACTCGGTTGTCACACAAGGGGCATTCGGCACTTCTGAGCAATCCAGAATGGTCGGCGGGAAGTAGAACCCGTCCCGCTCACAATCTGCACCACCTGTCAGCAACTTGGCACCAGCATCCACGGAAGCTTTGATCACAGCGTTGATGTGATCGCGTTGACGCTGACTGCACAGAGGTCCAACCTCAGTCGTCATTTCTTGCGGATGGCCGATGACAACGGCTTCAGCTTTCGCCTTCAAACGAGCGAGAAACTCATCCTTGATGCTCTTTGCGATGATCAGACGAGAGCCTGCAACACAGCTTTGCCCGGTTGCTGCAAAGATGCCGGAGATCTGCGCATTCACCGCACTGTCAATATCCGCATCTTCAAACACGATGAACGGAGACTTTCCGCCCAGTTCCAGCGAGGTGCTGGCAAGATTTTCTGCGGAATTGCGAACGATATGCTTGGCGGTTTCAGGACCACCCGTGAAGGCAACATGCGCGACGGATGGGTGCGAAGTAAGCACCTGACCGCATTCTGGGCCAAAGCCGGTGATGATGTTGACCACGCCTTTCGGGAAGCCAGCTTCCTCAATCAGCTTGGCAAACTCCAGAAGCGGCGCCGGGCCTTCTTCTGATGCTTTCACAATCAGCGTACAGCCAGCAGCGAGCGCCGGGCCAATCTTGACTGCAGACAGGAAGAGCTGGTTGTTCCAAGGAACAATCGCTGCCACAACACCAACAGGCTCACGGCGCAGCCAGACTTCCATATCCTGCTTATCGATTGGCAGGTGAGCGCCTTCAATCTTATCTGCCAGACCAGCATAATACCGATAGTAGTCCGCCACATACGCCACTTGTGCAGAGGTTTCGCGGATGATCTTGCCGGTATCCTGCGTTTCCAGCTGAGCAAGTTTTGGTGCATTGGCTTCAACCAGATCTGCCAGTTTGTAGAGCAGCTTACCGCGCTGTGTTGCGGTCAGGCCGCTCCAGCTTGGATCAAAGAAAGCCCGTTCAGCGGCAGCAACCGCCCGGTTGACGTCCTCTGTCCGCGCCTCAGGCATTTCTGCCCAAGGCTGACCGGTTGCCGGATCCAGACTTTGAAACTGTGCTGAACCCTCTTCAAAACGACCATCGATATAGTGCTGGAAGCGTTTCATCATGCATCCTTTTGGAAAGCAGGCATTACATCGTTGATGAAGCGTTCAAGAGACGCTTTCTTACGCTCAAACGACATGCCGCTATCAATCCAGAATGAGTACTCGTCGTAACCAAGGTCTTCGTAGTGCTTGAGGCGCTCGATAACCTTCTCAGAGGTGCCAATCACGTTGTTGGTGCGCATCTGCTCTGCGCTGTAGAACGGATGGTTCGCGATATCTTCGTCACTCAGCGGCTCAATGAGACCCTGCGTGATTGGACGCTCGTTTTTGAACCATGCACCGAAGTAGTTGTAGAAACGGTTGATCTCTTCAGCACCCTGCTGAACATCCGCATCATCACCACCAACATACGTGTGGCGCAGCAGCATGATTTTTGGACGTGGAACGGATGGGCTCTTCTCACAAGCATCGTTGAAGCGCTCCATGAGGCTTTCAACTTCATCATCACCGTTCCAAAGCGGAGTCACCTGAACGTTACAGCCGTTTGCAACTGCAAAGTCATGGGAGTTTGGATCACGAGCCGCCACCCAGATTGGCGGGTGAGGCTGCTGCATTGGCTGCGGCGCAGAGGTGGTTTTCGGGAACTGCCAATACTCACCTTCATGGGTGTAGTCGCCTTCCCAGAGCTTCTTGACCGCAGGCACCAGCTCACGCATGCGCTGACCGGCTTCCCATGCATCAAGACCTGGCATCATCCGCTCATATTCGAAGCTGTAAGCACCACGAGCGATACCCAGCTCAAGACGGCCGTCCATAATGATGTCCGCCATAGCAGCTTCGCCAGCCAGCTTGATTGGATGCCAGAAGGGCGCGATGACTGTTCCAGTTCCAAGACGTACATTTTCAGTCCGCCGTGCCAAGTCTACAAGATTGATGAAAGGGTTAGGCGCAATGGTGAAGTTCATGCCATGGTGTTCACCAGTCCAGATCGCATGCATACCGCCTTTGTCAGCGATCTCACAGAGCTGCAGAAACTCGTCATAGAGTTTTTGCTGACTTTCGTCTGCTGAAATACGTTCCAAATGGATGAATAGTGAAAATTTCATGGCTTACTCTCCCAGTGCGATTTTGCGCACTTCGCCGCTTTCCTGATTTCCAAAATAAATGCCGAAGTTGCCCTTTTGCGCCTCTCTCGCAAATCGGGTGAGCATTGTTTGCGTTGCTGAATCTTTCACCCGTGCCAGCACGTCGTCCGTCAGCGACAGGAAGCTCCCGACTTTGCTGTCTCCCTCGCCAGCGCTGCAGTGAAAGGCCAGATGCTGGGCATTTGCGCTCTCATCCTCATAAACGGAGTAGATAAAGCCAACGGAAGAAGGAATCCCGGCTTCTTCCAGGAGCGCAGCAAGTTCTTTTGTAGGGGTGCCTTTGCTGGCCGTGCGACTTGGCAAACGCAGTTGCCCAGCATCATCTTCAAGAAACAGCAGTTTGCCGTCTCGTTCCAAAAGCGCGCTGATGATGGTCTCGCTGTCCACCTGAATGGAGCTGACTTCCTGTGTCGCCGTAAAGTAGGCGCCACGGGCATAACCCAGACCATTGGCAACGCCGGTATCAAACGCTTTCACTTCACCAATCAGGATCGCATGATCACCCGCATCAACCACATTGTGCATGGAACAATCGAACCACGCCGCTACATCGGAGATGACTGGTGCGCCATTTGGACCAACCTTCCAATCCACGGTCGCAAAGCGGTCTTCAACGCGGCTTGCGAAGGTGTTGGACACATCCTTCTGGGTCTCAGCCAGAATGTTGACGGCGAAACCGGATGCATTGGTCAGCGCATCGTAATTGCTGGAACTCTTTGCAAGACACACCAGCAGCAAGGGTGGGTCCAGAGAAACACTTGAGAAGGAGTTCGCGGTAAAGCCAAGCGGCTCACCATCTGCTCCATGGGCTGTCACTACCGTAACACCGGTCAGGAATGTCCCAAACGCATTCCTCAAACTCCGTGGGTCCATGGCTGTCATCGGGTAGATCTCCCTTTCTATCCGTTTGTTCTTATTGGTTGTTTCAACCAGCTCGCCATCGCGGCGTTGACTTGTTCCGGTGCCGTCAGGTTGACCATGTGACGGTGACCTTCAATGATGCAGACAATGCCGTCCTGAGCAGCCTGCGCCATATCCACGGCCATTTCCTTGGTCGAGTTCGGATCACCATCGCCTGTCAGCAAAAGTGCAGGACACCGGATCTCTTCCCATTTATCTGCATAGGTTGCATCACCATGTGCAAACGCATTGTAAGTGATCGCATATCCAACCGGGTCTACCTCCCGCAGCCAGTTGCCGACCTGCTCCTTGGCATTCAACTCAACATCGCTGTTCCCGAACCAGCGGCTCAGCGGACCATCAATGTTGATATTGCCCTGTGCAATCTCCTTGGCCCGCGCCTGCACAGCACTGCGGGCTTCAGGTGTTCTGCGGTAAACGCCGTTCAACAAAGCAACGCGTTTTACACGTTCTGGATGCGTTGCTGCGTAACCACCGCTGATCAACGCGCCCATGGAGTGTCCCGCAAGGTTCACCTGCTCAAATCCCAGCGCACTGATCACAGCATGGAGCCACTCTACGTAGTCCTCCAGCTGAGAGCCTTGAGGAAGCGCAGTGCTTCCTCCGTGCCCTGGCATATTCACAGCAATCACGCGGTGCGTTTTGGCGAAGAACTCGACCTGCGGACCCCAGGAGGCGTCTTGCATGCCAACGCCGTGCACCAGCACGAGCGGCTCGCCTTCGCCTACTTCGCGGTAGCAGACGGTACCTTTAGGATGTGACAGCTGCAGGGTTGTCAACGTCATGTCCCAGCTCCTTAAGGTCCTGATAACGATCACCAATCCGGTGGTGCGGACGGCCTGCCAGAGAAGCGCCCAGTGCAATCACGATCTCATCCGGGGCCGGTGCATCCGGAATAGCCAGCTGAATGGTCAGGTAGTGAGACCGACGTCCACCATCATTCTTGTCCATCAGCGGGATCATGATCGGCGCGTTGGCACCAGCGCGAGTGTTACAGAACGCCAGATAGGTTTTAGCGCCAACAGCTTCACGGTAAAAGTTGCCAAACTGCAGTGTGTGAATGAGCGCAGATGCGTGCTCCACTTCACCGTTCACACCAACAACAGCCGCTTTGCCGTAACCTTCAACTGCTTCACCGGAACCGGCAAAGTTGATGATCATGTCTGTCAGCAGTTTGCCAACATCCGGCGCAACATCATGGATGCCCGGGCGAAGATCCTCAACGAAGCCCTGTCCGGCCCATGGGTTCTTGATGACAGCCACAGCAGCAATCATCCGCAAAGGTACCTCTGCTTTTTTGCCACCCTCAATCAGCGTGTCTTCCACATGAAGAAGCGTCTTGCGTATTTCTGCCGGCATTTGATCTTCCGTTCATTCCACTCACAAAATCGATGGTGATAAGATGGTATACCATAATACCGAATGTCAATACCTTCTTGCGAATGAAGTAAACGCGGGCTAGATTGCGACCATGATCGAGACTGCAAATAATCCTTTGAAGATTGAGCGTCCTACAATGACGCTTCGCGATATGGCCCTTGAGAAAATGCGGGCTGCTATCATTGCCGGGCACTTCCAGTCTGGGGACCGTCTGGTGGAGCGCCCTTTGTGCGACCAGCTGGGCGTAAGTCGCTCAGTTGTAAGGGAAACCATCCGTTACCTCGAAGCTGAGGGGCTGGTGGAAATTCTGCCAAACAAAGGCCCGATTGTTGCAAAACTGGATTGGGAAAACGCGCAGCAGATCTATGAAATCCGCATGCTTCTGGAGACCAGCGCCGCACAGAAATGCGCAGAACTGGCCAAAGATGGGGATAAGAAAAAACTCGGCAAAGCCCTCGGCCAGCTCAAATCCGCGTATAGCAGCGGCGAGACCAATGATCTGTTTGAGGCAACAACTCTGTTTTATCAGTGTATTTTCGAGATCAGCGGACAGAACGTGGCATGGGAAGTTGTTCAGCGACTCAACGGTCGCATCAGCCGCCTACGTGCAATGACATTGGGAACCCGTGACCGTCATGAAGCCGGGTACAAGCGGATGGAAAAAATCTACTCTGCGATCGATTCCAACGATGCTGATGCAGCAGCCGCAGCCATCAAGGTGCACCTGACAGAAGCAGCCAACATCGCCAAAACCCTTCTGACTGCAGAGCTGAGCAAGAGCGAAAAATAAATGCCAAAAGCCTATTGGATTGCCCACGTCACAGTGACTGACGCTGAGGCTTATGCTGACTACACAAAGGCCGCCCCTGCCGCCTTCCAAAAATACGGCGCCCGCTTCCTCGCCCGCGGCGGCAAAACCGAACACCTGGAAGGCACCGCCCACCCCCGCAACGTGGTCATCGAATTCGACACCATGACCCAAGCCCTCGCCTGCTACCACTCCCCCGAATACCAACAAGCCAAATCCCACAGAGCCCATGCAGCTTTCGCGGATATTATGATTGTGGAGGGGATGGAGTAAGTCGAAAAGCCATCAACATCGTTGTCGTTGCTTTCGCTTTCTTCCTACCCCAGTTTTGCCCTTTCATGAGGACGACTGTAATCAACCTCTGGTCCAACCGGCACTATGCCTGTTGGGTTTATTGTTGCGTGGCTGGTGTAGTAGTGGGCTTTTATGTGGTGGAGGTTGACGGTTTCGGCAATACCCGGTTGTTGGTAGAGATCCCGAAGGTAACCGGATAAGTTCGGGTAATCCTGTATCCGCCGCAGATTGCATTTGAAGTGTCCCACATAGACCGGATCAAAACGTACCAGCGTCGTAAACAGTCGCCAGTCAGCCTCGGTTATTGCTGCGCCAGTCAGATACCGGTGCTTCACAAGTTTGCTTTCAAGCCAGTCCAGCGTTTCGAACAAAGGATACAAAGCTTCCTCATAGGCGGCTTGTGTTGTTGCAAACCCGGCTTTGTAAACGCCATTGTTGATTGTGGTGTAGATGCGGTCATTCAGTGCATCTATTTTGGCTCTCAAAGCTTCAGGGTAGTAGTCGCCTGATTTCGCTCCGACATCATCAAAAGCTGAGTTGAACATCCGAATAATCTCGGAGGATTCGTTGGAGACAATCGTGTTGTTCTCTTTGTCCCAAAGGACTGGAACGGTCACACGGCCTGAGTAGTCTGATTGAGCTGCGGTATAGACCTGATGCATGAACTCGGCATGGTTGATGGTATCCGGCTGAACGCCTTCTCCCTCTTCGAAGGTCCATCCATTCTCAGCCATATGCCAATGGACGACGGACAATGAGATCATATCCTCGAGGCCTTTGAGGCTTCGAAAGATCAGAGTTCTGTGAGCCCATGGGCACGCGAGTGAAACGTAAAGGTGGTAACGACCTGCTTCTGCTCGAAAGCCTCCGGTCCCACTGGGGCCAGGTTGACCATCTGAGGTGACCCAGTTTCGAAACTGAGATGCTTTGCGCTCAAATCGCCCACCCGCTTTAGAGGTGTCATACCAACGATCAACCCAGCGTCCATCCTGAAGCAAACCCATGATTTAAATCTCTTTCCAGTTGCAAAACCAAAGCGCAGCGCGCACAAAAACCGGAACTCCGTCAGGACCGCACACGCACTGTTCGAGAGATAAAATCAGAAATACCAAAAGGACGCCAATCACGCTTTTGCGTGTGGCTGATAAGCTCCAGACCGAAGAGCTACCCCAAATACTCCTTCAATGCCGGTGGAGGGTTGTCCAGCAGTTCTGTGGTTTCAGCGGGGGGATGGACGGTGCCGTCTGCAACCAGCATGGCTTGGTTGGTGATGCGGCGGGCGTCTTGTGGGTCGTGGCTGACCATCATGAGCGTAGTGCCTGTCTCAGTTGCTAGCTCTGCAACCAGATCCAGCATTTCGGCCTTCAAGGCTGGGCCAAGTGCGGCGAAGGGCTCATCAAGCAGAAGCAGGTCGCGGTGTTGTACGAGCACACGAGCGAGCGCAACGCGGCTTTGTTGGCCGCCAGACAGTTCAGCAGGTTTACGTGTTCCCATCCCAGCAAGACCCACCCGCTCCAGCGCAGCAGCGACCTGAGCGTGCTCTGTTTTTGAGAGTTTGCCGCTTGGACGCAGACCAAGTGCTGCGTTCTGCTCAGCAGTGAGGTGCGGAAAGAGGTTGCCATCCTGAAACAACATCGCGATTGGGCGTTTGCCCGGGGTCAGTTCTGTCAGATCCTGCCCCTTCCATGAGACATGCCCCTTTGAGAGCTGGCGGAAACCGGCGATCGCTTCCAGCAGGGTTGATTTGCCTGCACCTGAAGGGCCAATCACGGCAACACTGCTGCCAGCTTCTACGCTGACATCTGCGTGCAGTTGAAAGACACCATTGGCGATTATGCAAGACTCAAGCTTCAGCATGCCAGCGTCCTCCGCGGTCTAAGAGCCAGAATAAAGACATGGACAGCACCAGCAATAAAAGTGCTCCACCGGCCGCCGCTTCCATCTTATAAGCGCCCATGAGGCGATAGATCTGCAAAGGCAGTGTTGCAATCTCCGGGTCAGCGAAAAGAGCAATCACACCCAGATCCCCCATGGAAAGCGCGGCAGCAAGGCCAGCAGCAAAGCCAATCTGTGGCCTCATGCGCGGAATAAAGACACGCGTGAAGAACACCCAGCCTTCCATATTCAGAGACAGCGCCAGACGTCCATGACGGGAAACAGTATCCTTCGCAGCCGGAACCAGAATGCGCAGGGCGAACGGCAGTGCCATGGCTGCGTTAACCAGCGCAGTGACAGGTAACGCGAGATCTGTTGGGTTTGCCCAGGGGCGGATGATGATGAACAGCCCCGTGCCGATCACCAATGGAGAAGCAGCAAGGCCAAGGATGCCCGCAAGTTCTACAGGGCTGTGCCTTCTAACAGCAATGGCTGCAGCCATCGGTAACGCAAGCAACAGCAAAATGATGGTGCTGGCTGAAGCAACGCCTACCGAGATCAATGCAGATTTGATCACCAAAAACGGCAGAGAGAAAAGACCTGCAACACCGGAGAGCGCAACAGCGCTGATTGGCAGAAGGAGAAAGACAGCGGCAAGTATAATCCAAAAACTATCGATGACAGGCGTACCACCATCCCAGCGTTGGATGGCTCTGTCTAATCCCGCACCAAAACCTTCACCACGGGAAAGCTTCAGAGCGGCAAAAGCAGCTGCCGCTGTCAGCGCCAATTGCAGGGCAGAGAGAAGTGCTGCACGTCCAAGGTCAAAATCATAGGTAAAGGCCTGATAAATCGCCAGCTCAATTGTTGTCGCGCGGGGACCGCCACCAAGGGTGAGTGCAACGGCGAAACTGGTGAGGCAAATGGCAAAAATTACGGCTAGTGCGCCGGGCAAAATGCGTTTGAGCATGGGAAGCTCGATCAGGCGGAACAAAGACCAGCCGTCGCATCCCAGCTGAGCCGCAAGGCGAAAACGCTCCGACGGTATCTCTTGCCACCCCTGCAATATGAGGCGGGTTGCCAATGGCAGGTTGAAGAACACATGAGCCAGCACAACACCGTGCAGGCCATAAATGCGGATGGGAGACGCGCCGAAGTAAACCAGTACATCTGAAATCCAACCGGAACGTCCAAAAACCTGCAGTAGACCAAGAATGGCGACAATAACCGGAAGGATAAACGGGGCGCCAAGCAAGGCGATCAACAAGCTGCGCCCCTTAAACCGGCGGCGTGCCAGCGCGCGTGCAACAGGCACCGCCAACCCTACGCTGATCACGGCTGAAAGCACGGCTTGTGTGAGCGTAAACTTAAGTGCCGCCCAGTCTGACAAAGAAAAACCATGCCCGGCTTCAGCACGCAGTGCAACAGCAGCCAGCGTGCCAAGAATGAGTGCCGCGACGAGCAATGCCGCGGCAACTCCGGGAAGCGAGCTTACTGGCTGAGTGCTTCGAGCCATTCCGGCAGAGCCTCACGTCGTGCAGCAACTGCATCTTCAGGTGCAAGCAGCAAAGCCTTTTCAGGTGTTTGCAAGGTTTCGAAACCTGCTGGAAGACCACTTGCAGGTGTAACTGCCGGATACATCCAGTTGGTTGTTGGAATGATGCTCTGGAAAGCGTCAGAAACTATGAAGTTCAGGAACTTGTCTGCCAGTTCCGGCTGATCGGTGCCAGCAAGTTTCGCTGCCACTTCCACCTGCATGTAATGGCCTTCATCAAACGCAGCCGTGGTTTTGCTGTCATCTTCCTCAGCAATCAGGTGATAAGCCGGAGATGTGGTGTAGCTGAGCACCATGTCCGCTTCCCCATCAAGGAAAAGGCCATAGGCTTCAGACCAACCTTTGGTAACAGTCACGATATTATCGGAAAGCCCTGCCCAGATATCCGCAGCTTCATCGCTATAAGCAGACTTTACCCAAAGCAGCAGACCAAGGCCTGGGGTGGAAGAGCGTGGATCCTGAATGAGGATCTTTGTGTCGCTCTCGGCCAGCTCACGGAAACTGGAAGGAACCGTTGCGCCCTTCTTATACACGAATGCGAAATAGCCCCAGTCGTAAGGCACAAAGGTCTCATCTGCCCAATCGACCGGCAGTGTGTAGTTTGCTTCAACTGAATGCGGTGCAAACAGACCCGTCTTCTTGGCTGTCTCAATCAGATTGGTATCTAGCCCCAGAACAACATCAGCATCGGTGTTGTTGCCTTCAAGACGAAGACGGGAAAGCAGCGCGGCACCATCTTCAACACCAACAAGGTTCAGGTCACATTCGCAGATTGCTTCAAATGCTTCTTCCACTTTAGGGCCAGGGCCCCAGTCAGAAACGAAGCTGTCATAGGTATAAACGGTGAGTTCTGGCTTCTCAGTAGCCATTGCCGATGTTGCAGTGAGTAATCCCGCAGCAATTAACAGATGTTTCAAGTCATCCTCCATTGCGGCGAGAGGGCAAGGATGGATGAAACCGGTACCCTTCCCTCCGCCGGTTCTAGCCGGTTCAGGTTCAACGGGTTCGCCAATCTGGCATCTCAGCACGACAAAAGCGCGCACCCCGAGGTCAAGCGGTTCTTAACTGGAAAAGAAGAGCAGCGCAACCGGATATACCTGAGGGACGAAAAGCACCTCAATGAAGTTGCGAAAAAGCCCGGGCAGTCTCCTGCCCAGGCTGAGGTTCATTTATGCAGTCAGGTCGAAGCGGTCGGCGTTCATGACCTTGGTCCATGTTGTCACGAAGTCGCGGACGAACTTTTCGTGGTTGTCGTCCTGGGCGTACACTTCAGCGTAAGCACGCAGGATGGAGTTGGAACCAAACACAAGGTCGGCACTGGTTGCAGTCCACTTAGGCTTGCCAGATTTCCGGTCACGGATCTCATAGGTACCATCCTTGAGCGGATGCCAGCTGTTGTCCATGTCGGTCAGGTTGACGAAGAAATCTGTGGTCAGCTGGCCTTCACGATCCGTGAAGACACCGTGCTTTGATCCACCGTAGTTAGCACCAAGAACGCGCAAGCCGCCAACGAGCGCAGTCATTTCCCAGCCGGTGAGGCGGAGGAGCTGTGCGCGATCCAGCATCATTTCTTCTGGGCTCACAGCATATTCTTGCTTCTGCCAGTTGCGGAAGCCATCAGAAATAGGCTCCAACACAGAGAAGGATGTTGCGTCTGTCATTTCATCCGTTGCATCACCGCGGCCCGGTGCGAATGGAACATCCACGTTAAAGCCAGCTGCCTTGATGGCATTTTCAACGCCGACGTTCCCTGCCAGAACGATCACGTCTGCAACTGAGGCCCCTGTCTCTGCTGCAATTGGTTCGAGCACCGCCAGCACTTTCGCAAGCCGATCCGGCTCATTACCAACCCAGTCCTTTTGCGGAGCAAGCCGGATGCGAGCACCGTTGGCGCCACCGCGCATGTCAGAGCCACGATAGGTTCGTGCACTGTCCCAAGCCGTTTTGATCAGGTCTTCATTGCTCAAGCCGCTTGCTGAAATTTTGGCTTTCACCGCAGCAACATCATAGTTTGTGTTGCCCGCTGGAACCGGATCCTGCCAGATGAGGTCTTCTTTCGGCACATCCGGGCCAAGATAGTTTGCTCTCGGTCCCATATCGCGGTGGGTCAGCTTGAACCAGGCCCGTGCAAAGGTATCCCTGAAGTACTCAGGATCTGCCATGAACTTCTGGCAGTACTCGTTGTAGATCGGGTCAACCTTCATCGCCATGTCTGCATCAGTCATGATTGGGTTATGGCGAACGGATGGGTCTGTTGGATCGACAGGTTTGTCTTCTTCCTTGATGGAGACAGGTTCCCATTGCCAGGCTCCGGCAGGGGATTTGACCTGATGCCATTCATGACCGAACAGCATATCGAAGAAACCCATATCGAATGTGGTTGGGTGTGTTGTCCACGCCCCTTCAATGCCAGAAGTAAAGGCATTTGTTGCCTTGCCGTCCTGACCAGGGTTGGACCAGCCAAGTCCCTGCTCATCCAGACCGGCAGCTTCCGGCGCTACACCGATGTTATCAACGGCGCCGCGTCCATGGGTCTTACCAACGGTGTGACCGCCGCATGTCAGTGCAGCCGTTTCCTCGTCATTCATTGCCATACGAGCAAAGGTTTCGCGGATCTGGTCGGCTGTTTTTTGTGGGCCAGGAACGCCATTCACGCCTTCCGGGTTCACGTAAATCAGCCCCATATGGGTCGCTGCCAGAGGGTTTTCGAGCGTTGAAGGGTCATCCAGATCGTCATAACGCTCTTCACTGCGTGCGAGCCATTCTTTTTCAGATCCCCAATAGGTGTCGATCTCCGGACCCCAGATATCCTCACGGCCAAATCCGAAACCAAAGGTTTTCAGACCCATAGAGTCATAGGCGACTGTACCTGCGAGAATAATCAAATCAGCCCAGGAAAGAGCGTTACCGTATTTTTTCTTGATAGGCCAAAGCAAGCGGCGTGCTTTATCGAGGCTTGCGTTATCAGGCCAGGAATTGAGCGGCGCAAAGCGAATGTTGCCGGAACCGCCGCCGCCACGACCATCTGCCAGACGATAAGAGCCAGCTGTGTGCCATGAAAGGCGGATCATCAGACCACCATAATGGCCCCAGTCGGCCGGCCACCAGTCCTGGCTGTCGGTCATGAGCGCATGGACGTCTGCCTTCACTGCTTCAAAGTCGAGTGTTTTGACAGCGTCGTGATAATTGAATCCTGGGTCCATCGGGTTGGTACGCGCACCATGTTGATGGAGGATATCGAGATTCAAAGCGTCAGGCCACCATCGGGTGACTGGCTTATCCATCGATGTATTCGCGCCATGTACCACCGGACAAACGCCGGATGTCTTGACATCGTTGCCGTGCATAACTGTCTCCGTTACCTATGTTTGGCGATCACTGGGTCTTGACGTAGCGTTTACCTTAAGCGGTGAGACGAAACGATGCATCCAGCAAATCCTAGAATGAATGTAGGTACTGAAGTGTATTAAGTGAAATTGCATCTTTTGCATGAGATGATAAGAATTTCTTATCAGTTAGATTTTGAGTAATGTCGGGGTTGGAACACGGCTGATTTATGCATCCTCAACACTAAAGAAGCTGCTTCAAACTGATTGTCATTTGTGTAAAATATCACAGTGTTTTCCAGGGAGTTTGCATGAGCACGATCAGTCTTCTTAACTCAATCATTGGTCCTGTTATGAGAGGGCCTTCCAGCTCACATTCAGCTGCTCCCTATTTTCTTGGTAAAACCATTCAACAGCTTGCCGT
Source organism: Pseudovibrio sp. FO-BEG1 (assembly GCF_000236645.1). NCBI lineage: Bacteria > Pseudomonadati > Pseudomonadota > Alphaproteobacteria > Hyphomicrobiales > Stappiaceae > Pseudovibrio > Pseudovibrio sp. FO-BEG1. The sequence continues at coordinate 2,018,572 of NC_016642.1, read as the reverse complement.
TTGTGAAGGCGATAAGATTGTTGGTGTTGAAATAGCTTTTGATCCGGGTGGATCATTTGCGCAAGTGTACACCAACCAGGGCAGTGATGAGGGCTTTGCTGCTGGCCTTGTTGGTGAAGAGATCAACTCTCCTTCCTATCGACATGCTCTGCCCAATCTTCTGAAGGGGCAACCATTTCCTTTGAAGATAAACATCCGGCAGCTTGAGGTTGCCGATCATCCCAACCGGGTTGAGATTGCTGTTTCTGTTGAGGATCGCGAAGGAATACGTCGGCAAGAATGCTTCAAAGGGCTCTCGATCGGCGGAGGCATGTTCAAAGTTGACGGGTTGGATGGCTACGAAATTGACGTCTCAGGGAGCGACTATATGCTCTTAGTTGAGTGCGGGAACAACGTGGTTCCAGAACAATTTCTGTCTGGCGAGAAATTACAGGCTCATACTCGTCAATCGCCTGACAAAAACACTCAACTTATTGAAATTAAATCCCCTTACCCATTCTCTCATGATGCCCCTTTCATTCAAGAGATACTGGATCAAAGCACCAGGGTAAGATCCTGTGCACCTGTTCAGTTTCCGGTCAGAGATGAGGCATCTCTCTTCGCAAGCTCAGCAGATTTACTTGAGCAGGCAAGCATCAACGGCAGTCTTGCTGATCTTGCCCTGTCGTTGGAAGCCAAGCGATTGGGTTTGAGCCAAAGTGAGGCTCGGAAGGCTTTTGCGGATCGGCTTGATATCATGATAGAGGCGGTTCACTCCGGATTGGCGCTGACAAAAGACAGCTCCAGCATGAAGTTTCTGGAACCAGGTGCAAAACGGGTTGCTGCCGCAGATCCTGTGGAGGTGATAGGCTCACCTTTCCTGCAAGGTGCGATCTCCGCCTCACTTGGTGTTATGGATGCCAACGCCAACAGAGGAGTTGTTGTCGCAGCCCCAACGGCCGGGAGCTCGGGGATCGTTCCGGGAACACTGTACTCCCTTCAGCAGCAAGGTATTGATCGCGAACGGATTATCGATGCACTCCAGGTCACAGCACTGATTGGAGCTGTTTTTGCAGAGCATGGGAGTTTTGCAGCTGAAACCGGGGGATGCTCCGTTGAAACCGGGGGATGCTCCGTTGAAACCGGCGCATCTGCTGCCATGATGTCGGCGGGGCTTGTTCACCTGTTTGGTGGCTCCGCGCAACAAGCCTTCAGTGCTGCCTCTCTTTGCCTCATGAACACACTTGGATTGGTGTGTGACCCTGTAGGCGGAGAAGTTGAAATCCCTTGTCATGCACGAAACATCGCGGGGATTTCTCATACGCAATCCGCCGCCGTGGCAAGCCTTTCCGGCTTTGATGCCGTGTTGCCATTTGATGAGATGGTCGTGAGCACACAAAAAGTAGGAAAGCAAATGCACTCCGACCTGCGCTGCACTGCAAGAGGCGGATGCGCAGCCACTCCAACAGCCTGCGATCTGTGTGGGTAGTAGTAGATATTACAATTACTTATACCCCACCCATATTTCCCTCAATCACCTCCTTACACCCTCTCAGCAGTTTCATCAGCTCTTCGGTGCTTGGCTCGGGGATCCAGCCGGAGAGGGCTAGGGCGGCGGTGGTGGGGGTGCCTAGGGTGGTGGCGATGGTTTGGTGGATGTCGTTGGCTTTGCCGAGGGTGTCGGGCTGAACTTCCACGTAAGCGTAGTTCTGGCGGCGGATGGTGGTGATGCGGTCCATCATCGCCTCTGGCCCCTCGGGGTAACCGGGGATATCTCGCCCGGCATAAAGACTTATTATCTCTTCGTCCGTTTTGGCTGCGAGCAGTGCCATGCCCACGCCAGTCATAGTGGCAGGGCGTGATCCGATACGGCCCAGAGCGTCACCGGCGGACATCCCCGGCGTGCGGTGGTAAAGGTAAGCCACCTGATCCCGCCACAAAACTCCAAGTGCCACAATCAGACCAGTGGAAGTCAGCGTTTCCAGCGCGTCCATGGAATGGCGCAGCAGGCTGGAAGCGTGCAGACTCTGCGCAGCAAGCACGTGCATGCCCGGGCCTGGCTCATATTTGCGCTGAGTGGTCTGCTGCAGAATATCCATGGATGCCAGGGTCTTCAGCAGGCGGTTGACCCGCGTGGTTTCCATATCCAATACGCGTGCCAACTCTCGTCCCCCCATGGGACGATCAGAGGAGGCAAGCGCTTGCAAAACGACGAAGCCATCAGAAATGCTTTTGTTGGATTGGGCGGGACTTTTGGTTGCCATCTCTGCCTTCGCATCGCGGATCATCGTGCTATTGCCAACCTGATCCATCTTCCATTGAGTTACCAATAGCAACATTACTGTATTTTCTGTGCTGTTTTCCAGCGTTGAACTGCGTCTATCAGCTTGGTCCACAAGGCATAGGCGGAACTGCGGTATGATTTAATGTTGCTATAAAAGCAATATTGTGATTGGTTTGCGCATGGGTGAGCTAACCCACCCGAATAACTCAGGCAGCTGTCCTCACCGGATGCTGCGAAAAAATGGGGCGCTGATCATGACAGATGCGAGTCTGGTCGCTGTTGATTGGGGCACGAGCTCGTTTCGCGCGTGCACTCTCAGCAACCAAATGGAAATCCTCAATAAAATCTCGACAGACCAAGGGATTCTGCAGTGTGACGGAAAGTTTGAGGATGTCCTGCGAGACAACCTCAAAGGCCTGAAGGGGTTCCATGGGGGCTTGCCAGTCGTCCTTTCGGGCATGATCACCTCTCGCAACGGCTGGGTTGAGGTGCCTTACGCAACCTTGCCAACCGCAGCCGCAGACCTTTCCAGTGCCGCGAAGCAACTAGCACTACCGGATCTGGGGCCTCTTTGGTTCATTCCGGGCATCAAAGCTGAAGGGGATGAGGCCGATGTGATGCGCGGAGAGGAAACGGAGATCCTTGGGGCTGTCTCTCATTTCAACCTGCGCGATGCCACCATGATCATTCCCGGAACCCATTCCAAACATACGATCATTCGGGATGGAGCTATTCAAAGCTTCCGCACCTATCTCACAGGAGAGATGTTCAGCGCCCTGACCAAATCCACCATTCTCGGGGCATTTGGCAGCACACCATGTGAAGCTGGCTGCTCCTGGTTTGAGGAAGGCATCCGCATTGGTGCGCAACAAGGTGGGGCTGGTGCTTTACTCAACCGTGTATTCTCCGCGCGCTCCCGTGTTTTGGTGGATGGCATGCCACAAGTACATGCAGCTTGCTATCTCTCAGGCTTGCTGATTGGAGCAGAACTATCCGAAGCCATCGCGACTTCTCAAGACACACTCTGGATCCTCGGCAATGGCAGATTGCCAGAGCTGTATCAGCGCGGCTTTTCTGTGCTTGGTGCCCCGTCAAAAATCGTCCCACACGGGTCGGCGGTATTTGGTGCAGCGCAGGTCGCACGGGCCCTCAACTTCATCCAATAATTTCAGGAAGAACAATGAAATCACTTGATAGACACATGCAAACCGCGCCAGTGGTCGCGATTTTACGCGGGCTTACACCGGATGAGGCGTTGAACATTGCGCAGGCGCTGATTGATGGCGGCATTCATATTATGGAAGTGCCGCTGAACTCACCGGAACCCTTGAAAAGCATTTCATTAATTGCCGAGAAGTTTGGCGATCAGGTGAGTGTTGGCGCAGGCACTGTGCTGAACGCAGACAATGTAAAGCAGGTGAAGGAAGCCGGTGGGCAGTTTATCGTCGCGCCCAACTTCAGTGCGGAAGTCGGCAAAGCCTGCCAGTTACTTGATATGGACTGGATGCCGGGTGTTTATACCCCAACAGAAGCGTTTGCTGCTGCCGAGCTGGGCGCGCATTCACTCAAGCTCTTTCCGGCAGAACTCTGCCCACCTTCCATCATCAAAGCCATGCTTGCCGTATTGCCTAAGGGGACACGTGTTCTCCCCGTTGGTGGCGTCGATGCAGACAACATTGCGCAGTACATGGCGGTTGGGGCAGCCGGTGCGGGCATTGGGTCCTCACTCTTTAAACCGGGAGACACACCAGATCAGGTGCGGCAGCGGGCCAGAGCTCTCGTGACAAACGTAAACAAGAAGGAATGCTAGCATGTTGAGTGCAAATCTTGATCATCTGGAGATCATCCCCTTTATCTCCACGGAGCTGAAGCAGCTTTTGAAAGATGCCAAAGAGTTCTTGAGCGAAGACCGCGAAGCGGGACGCTATGACCTTGATGGCGATAAGGTTTTCGCCATGGTGGTGGATGCGCAAACCCAGCCCATAGAAGAGCGTCGGCCAGAATTCCATGCTGATTATGCGGATATTCAGGTGCTGCTGGAAGGCACGGAAGTGCTGGGTTACGGCCATATGCCAGCAGGCGCCATCACCGAGGATAAGATGGCAGATAAGGATGTCGCCTTTACAGCTGAGATTGCCTCAGAAAAGACGGTTCTCATGGCACCGCGCGACTTTGCCGTGTTCTTTCCCGGTGAACTGCACCGGCCATTGGTGGCACCAGATGGCAAGGGCGCGCCCGTGCGCAAAGCTATCTTCAAGGTGCATCGCTCAGTGCTGGAACCTTCTTAAGTCAACGACTTAGCACGTATCATCATTGTTCAGGATGTGAGGTTGTCATGCGGACACCAAACGAAATCTTTAATCTCACTGGGCGCACGGCTTTGGTGACAGGCTCCAGCCGCGGGATTGGTGCGGCCATTGCAAAGGGGCTTGCAGGAGCTGGGGCCTCAGTGGTGGTGCACGGGCACAAGCAAGATGCCTGCGCAAACACGCTGGAGGAGATCAGAGCAGGTGGCGGCACTGCTTACTCCATTGGACAGGACTTGAGCGCTCCCAGAGCGGGGCGTGAAGCCATTAAGAAGGCCGAAGCCGTGGCGGGGCCAGTAGATATTCTGGTCATCAACGCCTCTGCTCAGATAAACGCAGTGCTGGAAGATCTTGCGCCAGAGGATCTGGAGTTTCAGCTCAACGTTAATGTGCGCTCGACCTTAGAGATGCTGCAAACCTGTTTGCCGGTGATGGCAGAGCGCAAATGGGGGCGTGTGGTCAGTATTGGCTCGGTCAACCAGCTGAAACCAAAGCAGATCGTCACGGCCTATGCTGCCACCAAAGCGGCGCAGCACAACATCATGCAAAGCCTTGCACGGGATTACGCCAGGGACAACGTGTTGCTCAACACGCTGGCACCGGGCCTGATCGACACGGACAGAAGCGCCGGGCGCAAGGCAGAAGACCCGGAAGGGTTTGCTGAGTACGTGCGCCAGCTCAACTGGATGGGCCGTGAGGGCACGACCGATGAGATGGTGGGGGCAGCCTTGCTGCTGGCCTCAGATGCCTGTGGGTTCATGACGGGTGAGAGCATTTTCATGACTGGTGGCTACTAGTTATCACCGGTCCTGAAGGGGAATAAAAAGGGCGGCTCAGCAGATGCTGATGCCGCCTTTTTTGCTGCCTGAATGCTTGCGTTGAAATGTGCGTTGGTTTGCGTTGATCCGCATATTTTTGAGTGATTTTGCGAGAATCGTTTTCGCTGCACGTCCGTTTTGAGAGTTTCTGAGCGAGATTTATTTTTCCAGCGTCCTAGTCCCATCCTACCTATCTACCACGCTCCAGCGGCAGAATTCTGCCGTTCAGCCGTGGTGTTTTAGTGTTCTGCCGCGTCCTCCGATTACGTTGAAAACCCTATTGCGATATATCGCTGATTTTATTAGTATCAATAAGTAACACATGGTATCATAAAGTGGACCAATGAAAAAAGCTGATCTAAATGGCATCTTGCCGGTACTGCCGACGCCCTTCTCAAAAGATGGCGGAGTTGATCTCGACGGAATGAAAGAGGTGGTGACCTTCGCCCTGTCCGCTGGCGTGGATGGAGTGGTGTTTCCCGGTTTCGCCAGTGAGGTGGAGAAGCTCACCGCAGACGAGCGCAGCAACCTTCTGAAAGTGGTCGTTGATACCGTTGCTGGTCGTCTGCCGATCGTCGCCGGTGCCAGCGCTGCAAAGCCGGAGCTGGTGATTGCACATGGCAAGACAGCCGAAGCTTTGGGCATTGGCTACCTGATGGTGCAGCCTCCGAAGGAGCTGGGTGAGGCAGAAGCACTGGTCTTCATGACGGAGGTTGCTGATGGACTGCCGGGTATGGAGATCATTCTGCAGAACGCGCCAGCACCGCGTGGCTCTGACCTGTCACCAAAAGCGATCCTGAAAATCCTCGAAGCCGTGCCTGCAGTCACCTACGTGAAGGAAGAGACCCTTCCGGCGGGTCCAGCTATTGTTGAGATTTTGGCAAACCGTCCAGCGGGCCTCAAAGGCGTTATCGGTGGCGGTGGCGCGCGTTACATTCTGGATGAGTACGAGCGGGGCGCCTGCGCGGCTATGCCAGCCGTTGAAATCGCTGATCTGCATGTGCAGATGGACCGGGCGTGGCGCTCTAGCGAGCAGTCCAAAGCGCGGGACCTTTACATCCGAACTCTACCTTTGCTTGCAATTCAAGCGCTTTACCGCATGCGCCTGACCAAATATGTGCTGCTAAAACGCGGCATTTCCATCGAAACAGACGTGCGCGCACCAACCCCCCTCTTGGACAAAACGGCTCTAGCGGATATTGACAATAATCTGGTGGAGCTGGGCTTGTTGGAAAGCTCTGTCATGGAAGGGGCAGCGTAATGACAGATCCTGTCGCAAAAGTTGAGGTTTTCACATTAACTCAACCTCGCGAAACACCCTATTTGGGTGCTGCACGTCCGGGTGAAGAGCCTAACGCGCAGGGATATCTGGTGCGTCGTGGAAACCGCACGGTCTATCCAATCTTCGACCGCTCTGTGCTGGTGCGTCTTGAAACACGCAATGGCGCAGTTGGTTGGGGGGAGACCTATGGTCTGGCCGCACCTGGAGCTGTCGGTGCCATCATCAACGATCTGCTGGCCAGTTTTGTCATTGGCCGCGATCCTGCAGATCCGGAAGTCATCTTCGACGATCTTTATGATTTGATGCGGGTACGTGGGTACACCGGCGGTTTCTATGTGGATGCATTGGCCGCCATCGATATCGCGCTTTGGGACATTGCCGGGCAGCAGGCAGGGAAACCTGTGGTGGAGCTGCTGGGTGGTGTGAAGCAGGATGGCATTCTTGCTTACGTTTCCGGCCTGCCGGAACCAACCCGTGAGAAACGCGCAGAACTGGCGCTGAGCTGGCAGGAGAAGGGCTTCCACGCCTTCAAGTTTGCCAGCCCGGTGGCTGATGATGGCCCGGTTGCTGAAATCGAGCATTTGCGTTCCGCTCTGGGACCAAAAGCTCTGATCGCGGCGGATATGCACTGGAACCAGACAGCCGATGAAGCTCTGTCCCTCATTGAGGGCATGGCGCCATACGGCCTTTGGTTTGCTGAGGCACCGGTGCGCACTGAAGATATCAATGCCCTTGCACAGGTGAGCCAGAGCACATCGCAGAAGATCGCGGTGGGCGAAGAGTGGCGCACGGTGTGGGATATGCGTCACCGCATCGAGCGCTGCCGCATCTCAATCGTTCAGCCGGAAATGGGGCATAAGGGTATTACCAGCTTTATGCGCATTGGCCGGTTGGCCGGAGAACTCGGCATTGACGTTATTCCTCACGCCACCATTGGTGCGGGGATCTTTCTGGCAGCAAGCTTGCAGGCTTCTGCCGCTCTGTCCGCCACCCGTGGGCACGAATTCCAACATTCCATCTTTGAACCAAACCGCCGCCTGCTAGTCGGGAACATGGATTGCAAAGCGGGGACGTACTTCCTGCCGGAAGGTCCGGGTCTTGGTGTCAAACCTTCGCCAGAAGCATTGACGCTTCTGGAAACGCTCTAACCTTGCTTTAGGGAGGAAAGCTCTATGAAATCCTATATTAAATCACTGCTACTTGGGGCGAGTGCAGCGGTTGCCATATCCTTTGCAGCACAAGCGGAAACACTGGTTCTTGTGAATGCGGATGCCATTGATTCACCCGTTGATTTGATGAACAAGCACTTTGCCAAACTGGTTGAAGAACGTTCTAACGGCGACATCGATGTCAGCTACATCACCGGTACTCAGCTGGGCACACCTCCGCAGGTGATGGACCAGCTTTCCGCCGGGTCTCTGGACGCGTTCGGCACCGCAGGCTCCTGGCTGACCAGCTATGCACCAGACACCAACATCCTCACCTGGGGCTTCACCTTCCGCGATGCGGATCACGTCTTCAACTTCTTCAAGAGCGATCTGTTTGACGATCTGACGAAGGACATGATCAACGAGGCCCGCATCCGTCCGCTGTCTTCCGGTCCAACTGAACCTCGTGTTGTGTTCCTGACTGAAGAGCTGAACGAGAAAGCCGACTTCTCAGGCCGTAAAATGCGCATTCCGCAGATCCCTGCTTACCTGAGCCTCTGGAAAGCCATCGGCGCGCAGCCAACGCAGGTTGCCTGGGGTGAGGTGTTCCTGGCCATGCGCACCGGCATCGTTGATGGTGCAGAAGGTCCTCCAAGCGCGGCAATCTCCCAGCGCTTCCACGAGGCAGCACCAAACGTGTACATGACTAACCACGTGTGGGCGACCTCTACCATCGTCATCAACGAAGACAAGTTCCAGAGCTTCTCACCGGAACAGCAGGACCTGCTGACCAAAGCTGCAGAAGACGCCTCCCGCTGGGTTTACGAGTACTCCACCGAGCGGCGTGAAACCGTGCTGGACGAAATGCGCAAGGGCGGTGCCACCATCCGTGAGATCGACGCTACCCCACTGCGCGAAGCTGCCAACGCTGGCGTTGCGGATGTGGAAGCAGAAGGCCTATGGCGCAAAGGCCTGTTTGAAGCTGTCCAGAAATACTAAGCCCGGCCTCTGACCGGACACCAAAGCTGTTGTGAGGCGCGGGGCTGCCCGCGCTTCTCCTCTAATCAATCGCGGTCTAAGCCGCATTAAGAGGGCTTTTCGATGAAAAGTTTCTTGAAGACCGTCGTGACGGTTCTCGGGAAGATAGAAATGGCACTATGCATGGCTCTGATTGCCATGATCGTAGGAACCATCTCTTTCCAGATCATCCTGCGGTACGTTTTTGACTCTCCCATTGCCTGGATGGAAGAGATCGTAACAATCGCCTTTATTCTGCTGACCATGCTGGCCGCCGCCGTGGCAACCAAGGAAAAGCGCCATATTCTGGTAGACCTTTTCCCGCAAGAGTCACTCTCCAAAGCCCTGGGCGTGATCATGGCGCTGGTGACGATTGCAACGCTCGTCGTCATTCTGCTGCACGTTAATCCGGTTCTGAAGGTTGAGATGCGCCGTACCACCATCTCCCTGCCGTTCAATTTCCCGGTCGCGTTCTACAACTCCATTCCACTTATCTACTGCTTCTCTTCGATCATCCTGTCGCTGGCCTATGACGTGATCTTTGAGCGCAAAGACGAGCAGGAGGCTCTGGTCTGATCATGGAAGCACTTCTTCTGCTCGGCCTCTTGTTTGGCCTAATCTTTCTGCGCATGCCAGTACCGTTCGCCATGCTGGCTGCCTCTGTCATCTTCATCGTCATCCAGCAGGTCACCGGCGCTTCGCCACTGTTCTCTGCCGTGGGTCTGAAGATCATCGCACAGCGCGTCACGCCCTCGCTGGAAAGCTTCCCACTGCTTGCAATCCCACTGTTCGTCTTTGCGGGCAACCTGCTCAACGTCTCAGGCATTGCTGACAGGATCTTCGCCTTCGCCAAAACGCTGGTGGCCCATATTCACGGCGGCCTGGCGCACGTAAACATTCTGGCCTCCATCGTCTTTTCCGGCATGTCCGGCGTGGCACAGGCCGATGCTGCTGGCCTTGGCACCATCGAAATCAAGGCCATGAAAGACGCCGGCTTTGAAAAGCCCTTCAGCGCCGCTGTCACTGCAGCTTCCTCCATTATTGGCCCGATCATCCCACCAAGTGTGATTATGGTGATCTATGCCGTACTGTCCGGTGAATCCATCGCCCGCCTGTTCCTGGCTGGCATCGTGCCGGGCCTGTTCCTCGGCTTCGTGCTGATGGTGCTCATCTACTTCATGGCCGTTTCCGGCAAGGTGCACTCACCGGTTGCCCCGCGGGCCACCTTCCGCGAAGTGGTTGTTGCAGGATGGCGTGCTTTGCCGGGTCTTCTGGCTCCGATCCTGCTGGTGTCCGGCCTGCTGCTCGGTGTAGCAACCCCAACCGAGCTAGGCGCAATCGTCACCGTTTACGCCATGGCTCTTGGAGCGCTCTCCCGTGAGATGTCCTTCAAGGATGTGCTGGATGCCATGCGGGCAACCACCTTCACCATCGGTGCCATGGTGTTCATCATTGGCTGCGCAGCCCCAATCTCCTGGCTGATCTCAGTACTCAACGTACCGGAAACGCTGCAAACAGCTCTGCTGTCCATCTCCGACAACCCAATTGTGCTGTTGCTGATGATCAACCTGATGCTGCTGGTAGCCGGGCTCTTCATGGAAACTACCGCGATCTTGCTGATTGGTGTGCCAACCCTGCTGCCGCTCATTGAGCATATCGGCATGGACACCACCCAGTTCGGCGTGATGATGATTTTCAACCTGCTGATCGGTGCGGTCTCCCCACCATTCGGCGTGATCCTGTTCATCATGATGGACATTGCCAAGATCAGCTATGGCAAATTGGTCAAGGCCATGATGCCGTTCTATCTACCTATTGTGATTACACTAATTGTGATCACCTTCTTCCCGGCAATAACACTGACGTTGCCAGATTTGGTTGCAGGTGTAAGCAGTCGTTGATAGGGAGAGTGACCGGCTCTGGGATGCAGAGTCGGTCGCTTGTTTGTAAGATAGTGGCAAACTTCGACAGAGTGCAGCAGGTTCGGGGATCGTGATTGATGATGCAGGGTGAAACAGTCAAAGAAGACCGTGATACCAAAGCCAAAGTGCCAACAGGCGCTGCAGCGCTGGCCAAAGGCCTGACCCTGCTTGATATCATCGCCGATGCGGATGAGCCGCATCGTTTTTCTGAGCTGCTCAAACTTTCTGGTCTGCCAAAACCCACCTTTGCTCGCATCCTGAAAACACTCATCGCCTTCGGTCTTGTTCGGCAAGATGAGGGCAAGGGCATCTACACCCTCGGCCCGCGCTTCATGGAGCTCTCCCACAAGGTTTGGGATACGTTTGATCTGTCCTCCGTGGCAGGCTCTGAGCTGCAACGCCTTTCTGATGATCTCCAGGAAACCGTGACCCTGTGCCGACTGGATGAAGATCGCGTGCTCTATCTGGAAGAGCGGTCCGGTCAGGGCCTCGCCGTGCGTGTGGATGTGGGCCAGAAAGTACCGGCCCATGCCACAGCCGCCGGTAAAGCGCTTCTGGCCTTTCAGGATCCAACCACTTTGCGCAGACTGCTGCAGAATATGAGCCTGCACTCCTTCACAGATCAAACGATCACCAGCAAGGAACAGCTGCTGGCGGACCTGACCCTGATCAGAGCCCGCGGCTATGCCATCTCGCTGGAAGAGCATTTTGCAGGGGTGAACTCGGTTGCAGTGGCGATCACCGGCAAGGATGGACAACCTGTTGGCGCACTAGCCGTCCTCGGCCCGTCCTCACGCATGACAGAAGGTCAGATCCACCCGATTGGCCGCGAGCTAATGGCCGCCGCCCGCCGCATCACCGGTGTGGCCGGTGCCGTTGCGATCAGCTCTCAGCCGAGACCAAGAACAAACAGAGCGAACATGGCCAAGCCATTGGAATGCGTGCTGCCCTGGGGTGCGCAACTGGGCGAGTCCCCGGTCTGGCACAGCGGCGAAAACAAGCTGTACTGGGTCGATATTCTTAAACCAAGCGTTTGCCGGTTTGATCCCCAAACCGGCTCCAACGACAGCTGTGATGTCGGCAAGCTGGTCAGTGCTGTGATGCCAACCAATGATGGCCGCTTGCTGCTGGCCACGCAGGATGGTCTGGAGTGGCTGGACTTTGCCAGCGCACAGCTGACACCGTTTATGCACCCGGAACGGGATGTGGCAGGCAACCGCCTCAACGATGCCAAGGTTGGCCCCGGTGGCGCAGTGTGGGTTGGTTCCATGCGCTTGGATGCAAGTCAGCCAACCGGCGGCCTCTACCGCGTTACCAATGATGGCAACTTCACCGTAAAGGAAACTGGCATTGCCGTTTCCAACGGTCTGGGCTGGAGCCCGGATGCGAGAACCTTCTACTTCGTCGACACCGTTCTGGGCGTCATCTATGCATATGATACGGAACCGGGCATCGGCACACTCACCAACAAACGCATGTTCGCAACCATCCCTGAAAGCGAAGGCCGTCCGGATGGCCTGACGGTGGATGATCAGGGCGGTGTCTGGGTCGCCATCTGGGACGGCTGGCGCATCAACCGCTACCTGCCGGATGGAACGTTAGATCGCGTGATCGATCTCCCCGTCCCACGCCCAACCAGCGTGACCTTCGGCGGAGAAAACCTCGACACCCTCTACATCACCAGCGCCCGCACCCGCCTCCCCGCCGCCACCCTAGCCGAAGCCCCCCTCTCCGGAGGCCTGTTTACGTGCAAACCGGGTGAGCGAGGGATAGCGAGTTCGGAGTTTGAGGTTGAGAGTTAAGGTTTAGAGTTAAGGTTTAGAGGCAGCAATTTAAGCATGTGCGTTTTAACTTATGTAGCTCACGCTCTTTGCAGTCCGGAAACTGATCTCACTGCCTGCTGAGGCAGTCTCTACGAGTTAAGATAGAAGCTAGGCGGGTTTGCTCCTTTTCTACTTAGGGAGCGCTTAGCAAAACCAGCATCTTTGCTTTTGAACCTTACCATATAGCCTAAAGCAAAGTGTCTTATAACTTTTTTGCGTTGTAGGCCTGTTGTTCTTCAAATACCTAATCTCCGATGACATCAAAATGATAAGCGCAGAGTCCGGTTCTGTTATTGCCAAAATTAATAGGAGTAAGAAGAACAATAGCCTGAGCGATTAGCTTTGGCATGGGAGAAATGCCAGTTAGCAACTTGATGACACCCCCTTGTTGTCAGAATCGAAGAAATACCCAATGACTTCGCTTGCAGGAGTGGTCCTATCTATAGTTCTAAGGAGCCTCTACTCAATTATTCTGGCATTTCTCCCAAATTATTCCTTAGTTGTTTTTAGGCTACGTTTTCACTGTGTAATACTGGGAACTGTTAGATCATCATATCTCAGCATGATGCGTTGACCGTAGTATTAATGCCGATAATTCGCATAAAACTAAAACTACTTAGATTAATTAACGCATAGCCTGAAGCAATGTAACATTAAAACCATTTATGTTGTTACCACTACGAGACCAATCTATTTATTTGCCGCACTTCTACTTAGGGGCGGCAATATTTATGTCAAGTTACTTGAATAGGCAATCCCTCCCTTAAGTTGAACAGATCTTCAAAAAGCTGGAACGGCGTATTCTGCTGCGCGCTTGCGAGGCGTTGCCTACGTCATTTCACAGCTGATGTGTTTTCTTGAAAGGAATATCTTTTGTTACGAAGTCTTTTGATTGCTGCAAGCTCTGTGCTCGTGGCCCAAGCCTTGGTTACGCTCCCTGTGCAAGCCGACTCCGCTCATCAAAACGAAGAAGAAACGAGTTGGGTAAACTGCGCTGATGAAGGTAAACACTGCTATCCCGACAGCGACGGTATCGTCACCCTGCGGTACGGTGAAGGAGACAATTATACCTATATCATCACTCAGGGTTTGGACAGAATTTCCTGCAACAACTTCTGGGGCAACCCATCGGACGGTCAAAACAAGAAATGCGCCTATACGACAGCGAACCTACTGAAAGTTGCAACAGAAGGAAGCTATTCTGACGTCGCCAAACAAGGAGAAACGTTCAGTCTGCCGGATACAGGTAAGATGCACTGGATCCGATATGGCAGTGGCAACGTGTGGATGTACACTGTGATGTCCGGTGATGGAAAGCAAACCGTGGACTGCTCCAACGATTACTTCAACTATAACCCAAGCGACGGCACCACCAAGGTGTGTCAGTACAGTAAGGATGCATATTACACACTTTCGGACAACGAAACGCTGACAGAGTGTGCGACCGAAGGACAAAGCTGCACTCCAAAAGTCGGTGATGTGGTTCTCATGCGTTATGGGACTGACAATCAATATGATTGGCGTTTTATGCATTCGGCAGACAATATTTATGAGTGCAATAATGAGACTTTTGGGCCTAATCCAATCCACGAAACCAAGCGCTGTTATTGGATGGCTGTCGCACCATCTGCGACCAGCACATTCGGGCTCTGGTCCAAAGTCGAATCTTGTCAGGGCCAGGGATGTACGATTTCAAAACAACTCTCTATCGGCACCTCGCGTACCAACACCTGGTCCACGACGGCAGAATGGACGTCTACAGTTACAGAATCCGTAGAGGAAAGTTTTGAAGTCCTCGGTGCTGGTGGCAAGGTGAGCGAACAGGTGTCGATGAGTTTTGCATTGTCAGAAAACTTCCAAACAGCACTGTCGCAGTCCGTGACTGACACTTATACCGCCACATGCAATCCAGACAAACATGCCACTAATCGCGCACTTTTCCAGTTTCAGACAAACACAACCGAAAGCTGTCTGGAGAATGGAAGTTGTACAGGAGCCACCTATACGCAAGACTATGCTTGAATTTCTAACCCACCGGCTGGCTATGGCGGTCCGCAATGCGTTCCAGGTTATTGCAGAGAAGATGACCCATTGTGCCTAGAGCCTTGTGCTGAGTGATAAGTACATGAAAGGCGGCGTCTTTATCTTGCGCCGCCTCTCCAGCTAAATGCAGAGTTCGAACAGAAAATCAGCCTACAATCCTAAAGCTGACGTTCCATGCGTTGCTTTTCTTGTGACAATCCTTCACGCAGCTTCTCAATTAAGAACTCGGCTTGCGGTGTAAGAACCCGGCCCTGGATCCGATTAACACAGACGTTGTAGTCCATGGACACATCTAGGGGCGAAACTTTGATGGCGGCGTCTTTAGGTGGATGAAAGGCTGTGATCATATCAAGGATACTCAAACATTCTAATGAATCTACGAGTAATGGTAGTTGGCTGGGCGCTTCCGCGCTGATCCTAGTATCTGGAACAACTCCCACATGCTCCAGGGTCCTTAAAATGAGCTTACCATACAATGTTGAATCTGAAGGCAAAATGCTTGGGTATTTGCCAAAATCAGAAACTGATACTTTCTTCTGCGTTGCAAGTTCATGGGTAGCAGGCATGACAGCCACCATCCGCAAGGTGGTCAAAACCTCACTTTCAATATCTGGATGAGGAAGCTTAGGAGTTCCTATCCCAAGATCAATTTCCCCTCTGCGCAGTTTCCAAATCTGAGTATCGCGCCCTCCAACAGAAACAATCAGATTTATATCTGGCCAGCGATCTCTCACGGCCCGGATAGCATCACTAAAGAGGCGCAGCTGTGCACCCGGCACAACAATCATCACCCTGAGAACTTGCTCACTACCGCGACGCAGAGATTGAACAGACTGGTCAATATGCTCCAGCTGATCAAACATACCTTTACATTCTTGATAGAGTGCATTTGCTTCTACGGTTGGTCGCAAGCGCCCCTTCTCGTTAACGAAGAGATCAAATCCCAGAGTGCGCTGAAAATTACTGATATGCTTGCTAACAGTGGGTTGCGCAAGTTTAAGCTCTGATGCTGCCTGAGTAAGACTTCCACTTTCATAGATGGCTCGAAAGATCTCAAGCCTTTGAATGGTCAATGTACTCAATTGCCCTCCTCGCCTCATAGCTAATAACTATAGGGCCTTCAATTTCTTTTTGTTGCGGTGGTCTTATGAGTTGCTTACTCACAGTCCGTAGTTTTACTAGAGCGCAAAATGGAAATGGAAAGAAGCGAATGTAATGAGCGATCTTAAGTAACAAGAGGCCAAAACTCGCGTTACATTTAATCTCCGTGTCTAAATCGAGCGTTCGATGATGTGCACTTCGGACTGAGAGATCTAAATTCTAACTTGATGAAAGTCAATAATGTCGAGATTAACTTTGATGCTGCAATGTAGTAATGGGTTAGAATTTAATATTATAGCCTAACGAACAGCGCGTTTACGCAATGAATATTGCATATTAAATAACGCGCTTTAATATATTATTAGATGTGTACTTTGCTGTGTGAGCAATGAATTTCACCGCTTCAATATCACATGTAAAACTCCAGTGTAATACTCACTCCCCTAACGGGTAGTAGTGCCGCGGCTTGTCAAATTGATGCACGGCCACTCCACACAACTAAAACGACATCCGATGAACTGCTGCACTTCAGATGGGCCTCCACGTAGATCATCAAGTGAACATCTCAGATCTGATTTACACGTGGCGACAAGATTAGAGAACTTAATTTATGGATACCCAAATGCTCTCTGGCATGAGATCGCGAGTTGTTGTTTCAACACTTGCGGTTATCGCCGTGATGCTTACGCTCCAAAGTGCTTTAAGCTTACTCAAGTTTCGAACTCTGGCTGTCGAGGCAACATCATCTCGGTTGCAAGTCACCGCTAGCGCTATTGATGTGGTTATCCGGCGCGCGGAAGCTGTCGGCCTTGGTATGCATGAAATATCCGACCTGGACGCATTGATCGAACGCGAGCGCTTGCGCGATCCAAAGATACATCAAATTCTTCTCTTAGATCTTCAGGGCGCTACTCTGGCTCGTTCCGGGGGGCGCAATGTCTTGCAAGAGGACATGAATGAGGTTCTGCCCCGTGTTCTGACGAGTGATGATAAAACCATAACACATGAAAGTGGGGAGTATCTGTACGCAGGCCGCATTCTGCGCGATTCATCAAACTCCATTATGGGCGCTATTTTAATCTCAGAGCATACTGATGAGCTGTCAGCAAAGGTAAGAGACACATGGTCCCGTCTCACCTTTATGTATCTTGCCATTTTTGCAATCGTTGCAATTTCGATAAGCCTTTTCTCCTTGCTCCAATTACATGCTCGCAAGTCCTATTTCAGGAAGTCTGACAAGGCTGACCTTGGAACCCTTGATCCTAAGAGTGCTGATGAGCTGCAAAAGCAGATATCGAAGGGCAAGAAGGTGCAGGAAACAGCGCTACTAGACCTATCGAACCTGTCTAACATGAGCGCAGTTATCAAACAGAGCGATCAGCTTGAGGAACGTTGACGTGATGATGTTTTCAAGATTCTCAAGGCACTTTTTGCTTATCATGTCGGTTGCAATGTCGCTGGCAGCATTTCTAAGTGTTGTTGTTACTCTGGCCGAGTTTAATTCTGGTCTAAACCCTTTCTTGCTCGCTAAGGCACGTAGCCTAAGCAAAACCGTAAAGCAAAATCTGGAGTATGCTAGTGAGATTGGTATTCCGTTCTCTGAAATTAGAGGCGTGAACAAGTATCTCACTGATCTTACTGCAGAGCATAATGAGATAAGTAGCATTTCAATGGTTGCTGCTAATTCTTCCGAGCATTTGGGAGAGAGTAAAGCAGTTCATCCGGAGCTAATGAATAACGAGAGCAGTACTTTTTTGCTTGCTCAACAAACACTCGACTCCCTGTCAAAGTTAGGAACTTTCATTTTTGGCTCAAATAATGTGAAGCAGACGGTATCGACGGATGTAGTTGTAAACGGCGCTATTGTTGTTCGAGTGCAAACAACTCTGGATGAGGACTACGTCAACAGCCAGCTCACCAGTATCTTTCTTGATACGTTTGTTCTTCTCTTGGCAGCATGTCTGATTGCCGTTGAAGTTGTGATTGTTTGTGTTAACTCAACCATAACAATGCCACTTCGTCTTGTTGAGGCGGCCATAGTGAAGTGTGCTGGGGGGCATTTGGGCACATACCATGGGTCTGATCGAAAAGATTGGGCCGGTCGGTTCATTTCAGCGATGAATCGGCAAAATGCCAAAATTCGCAAAACACTCGAGCAGCTACAGCAGGCAAAAAACATAACACACGAGGAGTTGCGCACTTTCGCTAAGAAATACAAGTTGTATCGTGTCGAAGAAGGGAACAAGGCGTCTATTTCAGATGCACGCATACCACTTTTTGTATTTTGCTTAGCTGATGAGCTTCAAAAGTCGTTTCTGCCGTTTTTTTCCATGGAGTATTACGGTGAAAACGCTTGGTTCGAAAAAGACATCATGATGGGATTGCCGATTTCGGCCTTCATGCTCGTGGTCGCTATTACATCACCGTTTTCAGGACAGCTTATTGAGCGCTTCAGCAACAAAACGCTTTATCTTGCAGGTTTAGTCCCGGCAATTGGTGGCTACATCTTCTGCATTTTGGCCCAGAACGCTAACGACATTGTTATTGCGCGTTCGATTACGGCAATCGGTTACGGGATTATTACAATCAGTTGCCAGAGTTATATTGCTGCTGTTGCAGAAGAAGGAAGCCGTGCAAAGGCAATGGCAACCTATGTTGGCGTCACCATGACAGCCACTATGTGTGGAACGGCAATTGGGGCAATTTTGGCTGATTGGGTTGGTTACAAGCCAGTTTTCGTTATCGCTATCAGTCTTATGATCCTTGCAGGAATTCTGGGTTGGCGAATGCTGCAAAACGAGTTGCCAAGCCCTAAATCCGATGCGAGTTCAACAGTATCAAAAGCAAGCAAACCATTGACAACGCTCATAGGAAACACCCAGTTTGTGGCAATCCTAATGTTTTGCGCAATCCCGACCAAAATCGTCCTTACAGGGTTCCTTTATTTCTTTGTTCCAATCTATCTGGCCAGCTTGGACGCCAGTCAATCTGAGATTGGTCGGATTATGATGGCCTACTCTTTGATTATTATACCAATTAGTCCCCTGGCCTCTCGTCTCTCTGATCAGCTTGGAAAAAATCTATCGGTGATCACCTATGCAACAATTGCATCAGGCGTGGCTCTGATGGCGCTCTACCAAAACACGAACATCATCGCCGTGTTTATAGTGGTCGCGTTGGTAGGCCTCGCCCACGCCTTCATTAAGGCTCCTATTATGGTAGCGGTCATGGAAGCAGTCGAGAAGGACCAGTACATTAGCAGAACTGGCGCGCTGAGTTACCTTCGTATGTTTGAGCGTGTCGGTAGTGCAGCTGGTCCGCTGATCGTAGCAGCACTGCTTGTACAGCAAGAGTTTACCACCGTGGCCGCCCTTCTTGGTGCTGCGATTATTGGCTCGGGCCTCATAATGCTTCTGGTCTCACGCTCCACAAAACAGGAGATCCAAGCTCATGCCTAAAGTGATGCTCATCCTTGTGGCCCTTGTTTTGATGGCAGGAACGACAAGAGCCGAAGAGGATACGACGGAATCTTATCAGGTACACATGGTTGTCTGGCGTGGTTGTGAAGAGGCTTGCAATAGCTTTATTCATTTCTTCAAAAGCAGAAAACTTCCTGTGAACGTGACTGTTACTGATGTGGCGAAAGACAAAAGCCTCTTGCCCGAAGTGAAGCAACAGCTCATTAAAGAGCGACCTGATCTTGTTGTCACCTGGGGAACCACAGTCACGCGATCTCTCATTGGCACGATTGCCGATTACGGGACCGCCTCAGGTTTGGGTGATATCCCATCCCTTTTCATGATCGTTGCTGATCCGGTTCGGGCAGGCATTATAGTAGACCAGGAAAGCTCTGGGCGGCCTTTGGTAACTGGCGTGCACAATCGCGTAAATGAGACAGTGCAGCTCAAGCACATTTTTGAGTACCACCCCATAAAGCGCCTCGCCGTCATTAACGAGCCAAACGCGGTTAACTCTCGCCAGAACACTCAGAAATTGGAAGTTCTTTCAGATCAACTGGGTTTTGACGTCATTTCTCTTGAATACAATCTTGGCGCAGACGACCGGGCTGATCCAGCAGAAATACCGATCAAGATCGCTGAGGCTAAAGCTCTGGGCGCAGACGCGCTATATGTGGGGTCCAGCTCTTTTAACCTCGAAAACCGACAGAGTTACACAGAGGCTGCAGTATCTGAAAACCTCCCGGTTTTCAGTGCCTATGAGCAAATGGTTCGTGATGGACTGGCCCTTATGTCGGTTTCTAACAGCTACAAAAACGTGGGCAAACTGGCAGCAACTCAGGCCTACGAAATCCTATTCAAAGCACAGTCACCTGGCGCACTTTCAGTCAAGGCTCTCGAGCGTTTCTCAGTACTCATAAACATGCAAGCCGCAAAGCGACTAAGCCTCTACCCACCCTTATCAATCATTAGTATAGCAAAGATTGTTCGCTGATAATTGCATTAGTTTGCTAGCACCCTTAACGCTGACAGGCTGAAGGTTAGACGCGATCTAAATGACCTATGCTGAGTGTCCGTGATCCGCTTTTCAGCCTCAATGCCTGCAGGCTTTTCAGGAAGCAATACCAAAAATTGAGGAGCATTTCTGAGCAGGACACCGATAAATTCTGGATCATTTCACGTCAGAAATTTAGAGCCAAGAGGTCCAATTACCGTATAACCACGTCCTTTAGATGAACATTTTCTGGTCATTTTCTGAACCATCTGCAACGCGGTGGACACATGACCAAGGTGGCTGGAGTACATAACTTCAGAGTCGCTTTCAGAGACCAGCGAAACAGCTTACTTGAGTAGGTATCTTCTACATCTGATCGACGGAACCCGTATGTCAGGGTTTAAATGAAAAGACACCTACGTAGGATCTTCAGAAAAAGAAATCAAAGCTAAATCCTAAATCTCTGATCATTGCTGAGCAAATGCTGCAGTTCACTTCCCTTTCAAAATTTGCCAATCTCTATCGTTTGAGATGGCAATTCGATCCTGTTCTCAAGCATCTGAAGGGTAATCTTCAATTTAACAGTTTATCTGCTAATAGCCCAACCATAGCCAAGTCCTAACTTCCAGCCTACCTCATATTAGCCCGCTGATTAAGCGCAAAAGCGACGGACTGTTGGTACAAACTTCACAGGAAGAGAGCGAGCATAGCTGCTCCGTCTCCAATTGGTGTGTGAACAAGCAACTGGCTAAACAATGATAAACGCCACTCAAGGGACTTAGGATCTGTACAACTCTATACATCATGGTAGTACGTTTTGAAGGCCGATTGGGGGATTTTATTGGAGATGATACACTAAATAATTCAAGTAGTTAAATATTCATATTAAAGGAACGAAGTAATCCCCTCACCTCTCAGACAAACCAGAAGACGCAGAGCCAGATCCAGAGGGGGGCTGGGACTATGGCCCAGATGAAGATGGCGGGGAGATAGGGGTAGAGGTTCATGGGGCTCTCCTTTTGTTTCGTCAGACGAGCTCGAAGGCTTCAGCGAGGGTGAAGAGGCAGGCTGTTGTGATGCCGAGAACAATAAAATTGCGGATGTGTTTGAGGAAGGCCTGTTCGACTCTGGTCCTGATTGCGGTTCCGTAGTTTTTTCCATCCAGATAAGTGCTGGTGATCATTGTCAGAAACAGCAGGAACCAGAGAGCGACAAGACCTTCGGCCACTAAAACAATTGCGGGTAACATGACTTACCTCCAAACATTTGCAGAAACTCGCGTGGAGCTGAGGTTGTGAGCGCATGCTGAGCAGCACAGCACGCGCCGCTTTTCCTGGGAGTTTGAGAACAGAAAAGATAACGACACGTGCTGCACATCGCGAGCTGCTCCACCGCGATTCTTAAATATCTATTTCATATATACCTTTAACATATCGTCGCTTAAATGGAATATATGATTTACATCTTTTAGACTCTGAGATTGTCCTCTCAATCTCAATGAACATGTAATTCTCGCAATTTTCTGAATGATATCAGCAAGCTGAGGGTTTTTTTATCTTTCGTGTTCAGAGACGCGAGGAGATATGATATACGGTGGATATATCTTTGGAGCTTCACGATGCGATTAAATCAGGCGAGCGATTTCGCTCTGCGACTCACGATGCAATGTGCCATGCAACCAGATGTAATTCAGCGCATCGATCAGGTGGTTCTGCAGCAAGGCTTTTCACGCGGGCATGTGATGAAACTGGTCAATCAACTCTCCCGCGCGGGCATATTGGAGACCATGCGTGGCCGAGGCGGTGGCTTCAAGCTTGGCCGTCTGGCGAAGGACATCAGCGTTGGGGATGTCGTACGGGCCGTTGAGAATGACTTTGCCGTTGTTGAATGCTTGCGTCAGAGCGAATGCGGTGAAATCCATTGCTGCTTCCTGCCCTCTTGCCGCCTTAAACCTTTAATGCAGCGTGCCTCCATCGCATTTCTGGATGTGCTTGATGAAATGACGATTGAAAGTGCAATAACCGGGCAGCCTGTTCCGGATGTTTTGACGAACACCTTCAGTTGACCTTCAAGAACATATAAACGCTTACCATTTATAAGTAAGTACTTACTGCATATTTCACAAATATACTTCAATTAAGTCTTATTTAATAAATAAAAACTCTATTAGTCATCATATTCGATTCAGTTAATCTATAGTTTGTGAAAAATGTTTTGCGTATCACTTCACAGCTCTTCAGTCGAATACAGCATACCTGTGTAGCGCAAAGAAATCTTAATAGATTACTAACGCGATTACTTACACTGAAACTGCGTTTTGCTCTGCGCAGCTTTCCGTGACGGCTGTGCTCGACCGAACAACTGTCTCCGAACTGCTGTTGCTGGCAAATGTGTGAGGGTTGAAATGTGGTACAGTGAGCGTCTTCTCGGAACAACTGCCCTTGCGGGTCTCGCGTTCGCCTGCCTGTTCAGCCTTCAGGTGGAACGGGTGAACGCTCAGACAGTTATTACTGGCACCATCAACAATCCTCCCTTCACAATTAATGGCACAAATGGATTGCGCATCGGTCAAAACGGCTCTGATGGAACACTGAATGTGTTCAGTGGAACGACAGTACCCATCGGGCAACTGGTAGAGATCGGTGTTGCAAATGCAAACGGCACACTGAACGTTTATCAGGGTGCGTCAGTCACGCAGTCGGGAAATTTCGTATTCATAGAAGTTGGAAACGGTTTCAACGAGGGAACTATAAACCTCTATGAGAGCGGCCAGCTTTTTGCACCAACTGGCGACATTGTGTTGGAAGGTCAGGGAACCATCAACATTGGTGGGGAAGAAAACGCAGCTGCACGTTCCGCCGGCTACCTCAGGGTAGACGACATTTACATGCTAAACGGCTCAAAGATTGTGATTAACACCACGAGCTCCGGTGGAAATCATCTTATGGCAGATCTGGTCTCTGTCTCATCGGGTTCAGGCGAGGTCCTTTTTGAAAACGGCACCACTCAGATAACGAATAATAACAGCCGGTTTTCTGGCAAAATGTTCTTTGAGGAAAACGCGACAGCCGTCTTCACCGGAACCAACGCGGTAGGAAATGCAGATCTCGACTTTGTCGGCGGCAAAATGGTGACTATTGGCAGCACAACGGTCAACGGCGATATTGAAGTCACTAATGTAGGTGCATTGAATGACGCCACATTCGAAACCTCCAATAGCAACTTAACTCTTGCTGGAGACATCATCGGCACCGGCAAGGTTCGGTTTGAGGGCAATGGCATCACCACGCTGACAGGCAACAACACCTGGACCGGCGGGGCCGATATTGATGGCACAGAGGTTGTTTTCTCCAGCGCCTCCAATCTTGGCAGTGGCCCGATCGAGCTCAACAACGGCCACCTCACCTTCAACGGAACGACTGCCACGGTCAACAATCTGTTTGATCTGGATGGTACCTCCTCCATGGAAGTTGGGTCTGGCGATACGCTCACCGTCAGCAATGACATCTCCGGTTCAGGTCGCTTGAAGAAACTGGGTGACGGAACCCTCGTTTTGGGTGGTACGGGCAGCAATTTCAGCGGTGGGTTGGATCTGGCTGACGGAACTGTTCAGTTTGGGAGCGCAGCCAGTATCGGCTCCGGCCATATCATATACTACGGCGGTGATCTGAGTTTTGTTTCCGGCTCAGATGCGACCATTTCCAACACATTTGAGATGCACAACAACGGCACGCTTGATGTGCAGTCCGGGCGTACTCTCACAATCACAGGCAACATCGTCAACGGCGGCAGCTCACCCGGCAAGCTGACCATCGGCTCTGGTGGTACGGTCAATCTGCAGGGAACCAACACCTTCTCCGGCGGCCTTGTGGTTCAGGAGAACAGTACTGTTGGTTTCTCGGATTCTGATGACCTAGGCAGCGGCACTGTTGAGCTGGACAACGGCAACCTCACCTTCAACGGAACAACGGCGACCATCAGCAACCTGATTGATCTGGACGGCACATCCTCCATGACCGTCGGGACCGGCGATACGCTGACTGTCAGCAATGATATCAGCGGTTCGGGCCGCCTGAAAAAGTTCGGTGATGGCACACTCGTTCTTGGTGGAGCTGGCAGCAGCTTCAGCGGTGGTTTGGATCTGGCTGAAGGTACTGTTCAGTTTGGCGCAGCAGCCAACATCGGCACTGGAAACATCATCTATTACGGCGGTGATCTGAGCTATGTTTCCGGTTCAGATGCTACCGTTGCAAATACATTTGAAATGCACAATGACGGCACGCTTGATGTGCAATCCGGGCGCACGCTCACCATCACAGGTAACGTTATTGATGGTGGAGGCTCGCCCGCAACACTGACCATCGGATCTGGCGGCACAGTCAATCTGAGAGGGTCTAACACCTTCTCCGGCGGTCTTGTCATTCAAGAGAACAGTACGGTTGGCTTTGCAGACTCCAATGATCTGGGCACAGGTGATATTGGTCTGGACAGTGGCAACCTGAGTTTCATTGGGACATCTGCGACGATCACCAATAATCTTGAGCTGTTTGATGACAGCACGATTGATCTGCAGTCTGGCCGCACGCTGACCATTTCAGGCAATATCACAGATGGTGATGGCACACCTGGCGGGCTCACTATCGGATCTGGCGGCACAGTCAATCTGGGCGGAACCAACACGTTTACCGCTGGCCTCACCGTTCAGGAAAACAGCACAGTCGGCTTCACCAGCGCTAACAACCTTGGCACGGGCGACATTACGCTGGACAATGGTAACCTCACCTTTAACGGCACCACCGCAACGATCGCCAACGGCTTCGACCTGACTGGCACCTCCGCCATAACAGTTGGCTCCGGCGATACACTCACCGCCAGCAATGACATCAACGGCACCGGCCGTCTGAAAAAGCTGGGCGCAGGCACACTGGTGCTCGGCGGCACTGGCAGCAGCTTCAGCGGTGGGCTGGATCTGGCAGAAGGCACCACACAGTTTGAAGCAGCAGCCAACATCGGCAGCGGCACCGTTCTCTTTTATGGCGGTGATTTGAGCTATGTTTCTGGCTCAAACGCAACCATTACTAACAACATTGAGATGCACAACGACGGCACGCTTGATGTACAGTCTGGGCGGACCCTGACACTAACGGGCAACATCACCGATGGCGGCGCCACACCGGGCACCCTCACCATTGGGTCTGGCGGCACAGTCAACTTGCAGGGCGACAACAGTTTCTCTGGTGGTCTCATCGTTCAGGAAAACAGCTCCATTGAGTTTACAGATCCGGACCGCCTTGGCCTTGGCACGACAACTCTCAGCAATGGTAACCTGCTTTATCAGGGCGTAACCGACGTCATTCTTTCACGCCTTGCGCTGGCCAATGGCACAAGCAACACGATCGATATTGATGATGCTTCAGTAAACCTTGAAATCTCTTCCAACCTTTCCGGTTCAGGCAACCTCTCAATCGACGGCGGTGAGATCATTACTCTTTCAGGGACCAACAGTTCCTGGACAGGTGATTTTTCAATTACCGATGCGCAACTCATGTTCAACGCAGCAGAGAACATCGGCAACGGCAATGTCGGTATCACACTCAACTCTTCAACCCTGACCTACACAGGCGGTGGGACTGTCACCATCAATGAGCTTGCATTTTCCGGCACAGGTAACGTGGTCGGCACAACAGATGTTGTCGGGCAGATCAATATCATGTCCGGCCTGACGGGCTCTGATCAGGTGACATTCATTGGCCCGGGTGAAGTGAACCTGCTGGGCGACAACTCCGGCTACACCGCTGATATCGAGATCGCTTCCGGTACGGTTGGTCTGGAGGGCTTCTCCGCTTCAGCCATCGGTTCCGGCGATGTGATCATTGACGGTGGCACCCTGTTCTATCTGGGCACAGGTAATGAGACTGTCGACACGACCAAGCTGCAACTCAGAAACAATGACAACACCATTGATATGGCCAATACAGGTGCCACCCTCACCTGGACTGGTAACACAGCTCCGGGTGGAGGAAACTTCGTCAAGAACGGAGCAGGCACCCTTATCCTTTCAGATGGCACCAAGTCTCTGGTAAATGCCCGAATTCATGGCGGCACACTGCAGATTGGTACTTCAGCAACGGACACATCTATTCTGGACGGCAGCTTGACCGTCGTCTCAGATGGCACACTCTCCGGATATGGCGAGGTTACTGACAACGTCGTTCTGGATGGTGGTGTTCTCTCTCCCGGTGCTTCCTTTGGTACGATCACGGTAGGCAGCCTGAGTGCAACCACCAACGGGGGTACTCTTGATATGGAGGTCGGCTCAGACCCGGACACAGGTGCGGCCAATACAGATCAGATCATTGTGAGCGCAGGCGGTTCCGTTGATGTCACTGACATGACCCTAAATCTCATCAGTGTTTCGGGCCCAACACCCGTGAAGATTGGCGACGAGTTCGTCATAATCGACAATCTCTCAACTCCGGGAACCCAGCCCGTAACCGGTACTTTCGATGCCGTCAATCACGACATGTTTATGCTGGACGTCAACGTGCTCTACGGCATTCCGGGTGATGACAACGACGTTGCAATCCAGTTCATCCGCAGTTCCAACAACTTCAATGGTCTGGCAACAACGCGTAACGAACATTCCGTCACGCTGGCGCTGGATACCATTAGCGAAAGCGGTGATCTGTTCACACACCTCGCTCCAATGAACAACGCGCAAATCAAGGCGCTTCTTGATCCCCTCTCCGGTGAGATCAATGCGTCAACCCGAGCAATCCTGCTGGCTGACAGCCGCTTCCTAAGGCAAGCCGTGAATGACCGGCTCTACCAAGCTCACAGCGCCTTCGCCTCCAAAGTGGATGATGACATGGTGACCCGCATCGTCGGTGACTTTGAGATGTGGGGTCAGGTCTACGGCAGCTGGGGTGAGTTCTTCTCTGACGGCAACGCCCGCACCACAGGCAGAAGCGTCGGCGGTGTTCTGGTCGGTGTTGATGCGACCTACTTCGATATGGTGCAGCTGGGTGTGGTTGCTGGCTTTGGCCGCACATCCATCGATATCAGCTCCATTGATGCGTCTTCAGACAGCGACAGTTACAGCGTGGGTGGCTATGCAAGCGCCAATCCGATCGGCGATGTCAAACTACGCGGCGGTGTTGCCGGTACTTGGTACAACATTGCAACCGATCGTGATGTGGCCCTCTTTCCGGAAGAAACCCTTTCAGCTGATCAGTTTGCCGGTTCCGTTCAGGTCTTTGGTGAGCTCGGCTACACGTTGGAAAGCACCTACGGCAATCTGGAACCTTTCGCTGGTGTTGCCTACGCTTATCTCACCGGCCCTGGCTTTAATGAAAGCGGCGGTGCCGCAGCCCTGAAGGCCGACAGCCAGTCCAACTCCCTCACCTTCCTGACACTTGGAACACGCGGCGAGTTTGATCTTTCCAACTACCTTTACGGCGACACCAGTTTCGTCGGACTGGCCGCCTGGCAATACGCCTCCGCTGAAACACTGGACTATACCCAAAGCTTCATCGACAGCGGCAACCCGTTCACCGTGGCCAGTGTCCCAATCGCCCGCAACGTCGCCCTGATCGAAACCGGCCTCCAGTCCAACCTCACTGAGTACATCCAGCTCAACGTCAACTACTACGGCCTCCTCTCTGACGAAGCCGTAGACCACGGCGCCAACGCAAGACTGTTTGTGCAGTATTGAGCGGGGACATGAGCAAAAAAGAAGCTTAGGTCCCTGTTTCAATGCCTACCCAATCAACTCCTCCTTCTTCCCATCAAACAGGCACACTCGTTCCATATCAACGGAAAACACCATGCTCTCCCCTGGGTTACATGCGAACAAGGGGGATACTCTGGCTTTGGCGGGGTGGCCGGCTAGGCGGAGGAGGCAGAGGGTGTCGGCGCCGGTGGGTTCCAGGAGTTCGACGTCGCATTCGATCTGTGGGGTGTTGGCGGCTGCAAAGGCGTTGTGGGTGATCATTTCGGGGCGCAGGCCGAGGATGACCCTAGTGTTTTCGCGCGGCTCCAGTTGCTTTGAAGCGGGCAGAGGGAGGAAATAGTCTTTAGGCTCGCCTTTCAGAGCAGCTGGGAGGATGACGCCAAGTTGGTCATCCTGCTTCACCAGATCCACTTTGACAAAGTTCATGGGCGGTGCGCCGACGAAGCCGGCGACGTACATGTTGGCGGGTTTGCTGTAGATCTCCTGCGGTGTACCGATTTGTTGGATTATGCCGTCTTTCATGATGGCGATGCGGTCTGCCAGCGTCATGGCCTCGATCTGATCATGGGTCACATAGACCATGGTGGCCTTGAGGGTCTGGTGGAGTTTCTTGATCTCGGTGCGCATTTCGCCGCGCAGTTTGGCGTCCAGATTGGAAAGCGGTTCGTCAAACAGGAAGATCTTTGGACGACGTACCAAAGCGCGGCCCATGGCAACGCGTTGACGCTGACCGCCTGAAAGTTGCGCTGGTTTGCGGGCAAGCAGATGCTCAATCTGCAGCATGTTGGCCACTTCGTGCACGGCGGCTTTGCGCTCAGCCTTGCTGATCCTGCGCATTTCCAGACCAAACGCGATGTTGCGCTCCACGGTCATGTTTGGATAGAGCGCATAGCTTTGGAACACCATGGCGATGTCGCGGTTCTTGGGATGGACGTCGTTGACCACTTCCCCATCCAACCGGATTTCACCGTCCGCGATGGGTTCTAGCCCTGCGATGATGTTGAGCAGTGTAGACTTTCCGCAGCCGGAGGACCCGAGCAGGACGAGAAACTCACCGTCTTTCACATCAAGGGAGATGTCTTTCAGAACTTTTATTGAGCCAAAGGACTTGGACGCATGTTCGATGGATATGGTCACCATATATGAGCCTCTAGCCTTTGACTGCGCCAGCGGTGAGCCCGCGCACGAAGAACCTGCCAGCGATGATGTAAACAACAAGGGTCGGCGCTGCGGCGATGAGGGCGGCGGCCATATCCACGTTGTACTGCTTTACGCTGGTGGTGGAGTTGATGAGATTGTTGAGCGCCACGGTCACCGGCTGCGCTCCGCCGGAGGTGAAGCTGGCGCCGAAGAGGAATTCGTTCCACACCTGCGTGAACTGCCAGATTACCGAGACCACGATGATGGGCACGGAGAGCGGAAGCATGATGTGCCAGAAGATGCGGAAGAACCCTGCCCCGTCCATGGTGGCCGCCCGCACCAGCTCTTGGGGCACGGACACATAATAGTTGCGGAAGAACAGTGTGGTGAAGCTGATGCCGTAGATGGTGTGCACCACAATCAGGCCGGTGATGGAGTTGGCGATGCCCAGAAACCCAAGGGTCTGGGCCATGGGCAAAATCACGATCTGAAACGGAATGAAGCAGCCGAACAGCATCAGCGCGAAGATGATGTTGGCGCCGCGGAAACGGAAGAGTGACAGAGCATAGCCGCTCAAGGCGCCGATCAGGGTTGAGATCACCACTGATGGCACGGACATGATCACCGAATTGAGGAAGTACGGGCGCAGGCCCTCACAGCGCACACCAATGCAGGCACTGGACCATGCCTCGCGCCAGGCGGTGAAGTTGAGCTCGTGGGGCAAATCCAACAGAGCACCTGCGCGGATTTCAGCCAGATCCTTCAGGGAGGTGGAGAGCACCACATAGATTGGGCCCAGATAGAGCACGGCGGCGGCGAGCAGCAGGGTCCAGATGAAGAGACGACCAAGCAGGTAGCGCTTGCCACTGGCGCCGGGGAGTGTTTTGGGTTCAGCCATGGCGCTTTGCCCTCAACTCGGAATAAAGATAGGGCACGATGATTGCGGCCACAGTGGCCAGCATCATCATGGCGGAGGCTGCGCCAAGCCCGATCTGATTGCGGCGGAAAGCCATCTCGTACATGAAGTTGGCGGGCAGTGTGGAAGAATAGCCCGGACCGCCGTTTGTCAGCGCCACCACAAGGTCAAAGCTCTTGATGGACAAGTGCGCCAGAATGACGAAGGCGGAGAGGAACACAGGCCGCAGGGATGGCAGGATGATGCCGAAGTAGATGCGGGTGGTGCTGGCGCCGTCCAGATGGGCCGCGCGGATGATGTCCTCATCGACAGTGCGCAGAGCGGAGAGGAACAGGGCCATCACGAAGCCGGAGGCTTGCCAAACAGCGGCGAGGACCACCACATAGATTGCCATATCGCGGTTGACGATCCAGTCGAACTGAAAGCTCTCCCACCCCAATTGTTGCATGTAGCTTTCGATGCCGAGGGACGGGTTCAGGATCCATTTCCACGCGGTGCCGGTGACGATGAAGCTGATCGCCATGGGGTAGAGATAGATGGTGCGCAGCGCCCCTTCCGCGCGGATGCGCTGGTCCAGCAGCACGGCCAACACGCAGCCGATGGTGATGGCGAACAGGATGTAAAGACTGCCGAAAATCAGCAGGTTATGGAAGGCCACGTTCCAGCGGTCCATGGCCAGTAAGCGCACATATTGCTGGATGCCCTGAAAATCGAAGGTGGGCAGCATGCGGGAGTTGGTGAGCGAGATGAAACCCGTCCACGCGATGAACCCATACACGAAGAACACGATGAGCAGGAACGGCGGACCAACGACCAGCTGCGGCAAATATCGCTGCAGTCTGTCCAGAACAGACATCTGCTTGCGCTGCTGGGGGTTGGACATGGGGCTCTCTTTGCTCAGTGCTGGTTTGGGTGTCAGTGCCTACGCTTTACTCTGACTGCCCTTGGGAAATCAATCTGCTAGGATTACGGTCTCGGCAAGCTTTTCGACAGCTTCCTGTGAAGACATGTTGGTGTTGAAGTGCTCCGTCACCACATCCAGAAAGGCACCGCGCACCGCGCCGGACTGTACCAGCTCATGGGCGATGGAGCCGACAACAGTGTCGCGGGCTTCATTGAGCACCAGATCCTCGCTGGATTTCATGGCGCACTCGTCAAAGCCCTCCAAACTGACGCCCAGTCTGGCGGGGATGGAGCCTTTCAGCAGGTTGAACTCCTTCTGCACGTCTTCATACAGCAACATGGAGGCCATCAACTGCTGGCCTTTCTGTTGTTCTTCGTCAGAGACCTGGAACATGGCGAAGCTGTCGGAGTTGATGATGTAGCCGCCACTGGACGGAGCTGAAACGCAGATGAAGTCCTCACCGTACTTGAGGCCTGCGGTCAGAAACTCCGCCTTGGCCCAGTCGCCCATGATCTGCATAGCCGCTTCACCGCGCATCACCATAGCGGTGGCAAGGTTCCATTCGCGGCCCGGAGCGCCCGGGTCCACATAAGTGCTGAGCTTGCGCATCTGGTCGAACACCTTGATCATGGTGTCAGAGTGCAAGGCCTCCTGATCCAGATCCAGATAGACCTGCTTGTAAAAATCCGCCCCGCCGATACCCAGCAGCACCACCTCAAACAAGGTTACGTCTTGCCAGGGTTGGCCACCATGGGCCAGCGGAATGAAGCCAGCGGCTTTGATCTTTTCAGCGGTCTTGTTGAACTCATCCCATGTTTGCGGAGGTGTGACGCCTACCTTGTCGAGCACCTTGGGATTGGCCCAGATCCAGTCCACGCGGTGAATGTTCAGCGGCACAGCCACATACTCGCCCTGATACTGCACGGTCTCTTTCAGAAGGTCTGGCAGTAGTGCGTCCCAGTTTTGCTCGTCTGCCACTGCGTTGAGGCCTTCCAGCGCGCCAACAGCGGCCCACTCCTTGATGTTCTGGCCTTTGACCTGCGCCACGGAGGGCGGCACACCGGCCAGCACGCGGGCGCGCAGAACGGCGGCCATGGCATCACCACCACCGCCAGCCACGGGCGCATCATCCCATACGCCGCCGCGGGCTTCAAAGGCGTGTTTCAGCGACAACGCGGCGCGCGCCTCCCCGCCAGACGTCCAGAAATGCAGAACTTCAGCTGTCGGTGCGGCCTGCGCGGTTATGCTACTGAGTAAAACAGCAAGTGCGACCAAGCTGAGACGCTGGCTGCCCATTACATTCTCCCGATGGATGGTCAGAGGACGCTTCTAGCAAACTCTTTCTTCAATTTATCTCGTATAAACACACAATCCAATGAACTTGCACGTGCAAGACAACCTGACGCATACACATTCCTCTCGCCGCGGCCAAATGTTTTGTTATACAGCACTGGGCCAGAGTGAGCTGGTTGGGATTGAAATGGGTACACCGAGGTATGATGCTCTCGAACAAAACACTGCTGATTGTTGACGATGATGAGGAAATCGCCAGCCTGACGGCAGACTTCCTGAAAGATCGTGGGTACACCGTGTTCACCGCAAACTCGGCGGAAGAAGCCATGGAGCTTCTGGACACCAACCACATCGATCTGATGGTTCTGGACATCATGCTGCCGGGAGAAAACGGGCTGACCTTGTGCCAGCGCGTGCGCCAGACCTCCAAGATGCCGATCATCATCATCTCCGCCATTACCGGTGATACAGAACGCATTGTCGGGCTGGAACTGGGCGCAGATGACTATCTGGAAAAGCCGTTTAACCCCAGAGAGTTACAGGCCCGCATCTTTGCCATTTTCCGCCGCACGGAAGACGTTGAAACAGCAGCAGCGCCCAAAGCGCAGCGCTTTGAGTTCAGCGGTTGGAAGCTGGATGAAGCAACCCGCCACCTGACAGCGCCGGACGGTGTGCTGGTGCATCTCAGCTCTTCCGAGTTTGATGCTCTGCTGACTTTTGTGAAGTCACCGCAAAAGCCAATTTCCCGCGATACGCTAGGGCGTGTGCTGCGCGGTGCCAAGGTGGATTCCCATGATCGCAGCATCGATATTCTGATCAGCCGCCTGCGCAAAAAGCTGGCGCAAACTGATCCAAATACTGACTTCATCACCACAGTGCGCCATCAGGGCTATCTGTTTTCTCAAAGCGTAACGCGAGTGTAATGTGAGAGCACCGGAAAGAGCGTGGCCGTGTCAGGACTGATCCTGAGCATCCTTCCCAGATCACTTGAACGCCGTATGGTTGTGGTTCTCATCACCGCCGTACTGTCGATCTTTGTGGTTCTGGGACTTACGCTCAATGCCTACAACAGCAGAGAGCTGGCGCTCGCCAACTCCTTTGAGGCCGGTGCTGAACTGAGCCAATACGTTCGCTCGTCTATACTGGGTAGCACCGCGCCAGCACCCTTTGCGGGTAAGTATCTGCAAGTGGTTGAAGCTGGCAAACCAGCACTTTCTGGCGATGCCTCGTCTCTTCCGTTGACCATTGATGATGATGGCATAGAACTGATCGCCGAACTGGTGTTTACAGGCACGTTGCCTCGGGCAGACCTGATCACGCGCGACCAGTCCAATCCAACCTATCAGCTTGATAATCTGGGCACTTTTGCGCAGGCCGTCACACGACAGGACAAGGCTGTTCAGCTTTACCTGACCTTGCCGGATGGACAAGGCAGCCGTCTGATCAGCTTCCCGAAACTGTGGCAGGACCGGATGACAGAGCCGGTGCTCTTCATCCTCGCAGCCCTTTGCATCACGCTGGTGTTCGTGCTGGCCCGCAGCCTCGTGCATTACACAGCTGCGCCTTTCCGGTCCCTCGCCAAGTATGAGCGCGCAGAGCTGAAACCCTGGGATACGGAGGAAGCCGTCGCCCTGCAGGATACGCTGGTGCGAGAGCAGGAAGCCCGGGCGCAGCTGCTAGAAGAGCAAAAGCGGATGCTGGCCTCCATCAGCCATGATCTGCGCACACCCGCTACCCGTTTGCGCCTGCGGTTGGAGCAGATCGAGTCCACGTCACTGCGCAATCGCATGCTGCATGATGTGGAGGAGATGACCCGCCTCATCGCAGCTTCCCTTGATTTTCTGCGGTTCAACGCCCTGCTGGAAGAGCCACAGCAGCTCTCGCTCGCCGCGCTGCTTCAGTCGCTTTGTGATGATTACATGGACACTGGCAACGATGTTGTCTTCGTGCCTCAGCGCCACAAAATGACGGACCAGAGCCGCAACATTTTCGGCGGTGGCGGAGAGGTTGAACTGGAAGTGGAAGGCCGCGCCGTCATGAATGGCCAGCCCACCGCTTTGCGCCGTGCCTTCAGCAATCTCATTGATAATGCACTCAAATACGGCGGTGCGGCCACGGTAGAAATGCAGAACCTTGAGAATGATCAGCTGCTTGTTTCCATCAGCGATCCCGGCCCCGGCATTCCGCCTCATCTTCATGAGAAGGTGTTTGAACCGTTCTTCCGCAATGACAGTGTGGAACGCACCCGCTCCTCCAGCGTGGGCCTTGGCCTGTCCATAGTCAAGCAGATCATCAACGCCCATGGCGGCGAGATCAGCCTTGGCGAAACGACAGAAGGCAAGTTCTGCATCTTCGTAAAACTACCCCGCGAACTTTAAAGAATCACAGCCTGCGTAGTTTTCCTCATCTCACCCTTCATTTTGGGGAAAGATCTGCAAAAACAACCTGTAATGTAACAAGTTGAAACATCAGGTTTGCCGAGTGACCAGTTTCATGATTTCCCTAGGACATCATTTAGAAATCCGCCTTTAAAAGCGGAGAGTGCTCTCACTGCATTTGGGCAGTGGGGCCGGACTATAATGGAGTACAGGATGAAAGCGCTATTCATTGGCCAGTCCTACATCGACGTAACCTTTTTGTCAGAGACCATGCCGGAAGGCGACGAAAAGGCGATCGCGCAGGATTATGCAGTCAGCTTCGGCGGCAACGCCGTTACCGCAGCTTTTGTTTGCGCAAAGCTGGGCATCGCGCCAGACCTGCTGTGCTCCATGGCAGACGACTGGCTCTCCCGCATGTTCCGCGATATGGCCGCGAAGTACTCCATTCCGATCCATAGCTGTAAGGTGAAAGAAAGCTCTCTCTCCTTCATCATGCCAAAGGATGGCAAGCGCGCGATTGTCCGTTGTCGTGACAACGATTTCCTGCATCCGTTCCCGGACCTGAACCTTGCTGGCTGCCAGGCGCTGCATGTTGACGGCCACATCCCACACGCTGCTCTGCACTACGCCAAACTGTGTCGCAAGCACGGTATTCTAACCTCTCTGGACGGTGGTGCGGTTCGTGAGAACACCGAGGAGCTGCTCGATTACATCGATGTGGCGATTGTCTCTGAACTGTTCTGCGAGCAGCTTGGCAAATCTCCGGAAGACACGCTGGAATACCTGCGCGCCAAAGGCGTGAAAGTGGGCGGCGTGACACAGGGCGAGCAAGGTCTGCTGTGGTACGAAGACAAATGCCCGATCAAACGCCAGCCAGCGCTGAAGGTGCCTAAGAACCGCGTCATCGACACCAACGGTGCGGGCGACACCTTCCACGGTGCCTATGTTTACGCGTATCTGGCTGATCCAAAAGGCAGCTGGGAAGATCACTTCAAAACCGCCCGTGCAGCTTCTGCGCACGCCATTCAGTTCCTCGGCAACGAAGCATCTTTGCCAACCGTTCTGGACCTGGACAACGTGCAGAAGAACTTCCCTGCAGGCGATGAGTGATATGAGCGCTGATCAACCTGTAAAAACCGCTCTGGTGGGCTTTGGCGTTTCCGGCCAAAGCTTCCACGCGCCGCTGCTGACCTTTGTTGACGGCATTGAGCTTGCAGCCGTTGTTTCCAGCAAGCCGGATCTGGTTAAGAGCAAACTGCCGGACTGCACGCCCTACACCTCGTTTGAAGAGGTGCTGAAGCTGCCGGAGATCGAGCTAGTCGTTCTCAGCCTGCCCAACACGCTGCACTACGATCATGCCAAGAAGGCACTGCTCGCTGGCAAGCATGTGGTGGTTGAAAAGCCATTCACCATCACCAGTGCAGAAGCCAAAGAGCTAATTGAGATTGCAGAGCAGAAAGACCTGAAGCTCTCCGTCTATCACAATCGCCGCTTCGACTGTGATTTCCTGACGGTTCAGGACCTGATGGAAACAGGCCGCCTCGGCAAAGTGCACTCATACCTGTGCAACTACAATCGCTACCGCCCGGACATCAAAGGCCGCTGGCGCGAGCAAGATATCCCCGGTGCGGGCATTCTGTATGATCTGGGCGCCCATGGCATCGATCAGGCGCTCTGCCTGTTTGGCACGCCGAAGTCGGTTCAGGCGAAACTGCGTGTTCAGCGCAAAGATGCCGCAGCAGTGGATCACTTCCACCTGGTGCTCGGCTATGACGACTGTGACGTCATCCTGCACGGCAACTGCCTCAGCACCGAGCAAGGCCCGCGCTTTCAGGTGAGCGGGGATAAAGCCACCTACATCACCTATGGTATGGACCCGCAAGAGGACATGCTGAAGGCCGGTGGCGGACCAGCCCGTTCTGACTGGGGTGTTGAAGCGGAAGACGACTGGGGCGCTCTTTATGACGAGGCAGGTGAAGGTACACCTGTACCAAGCCAGAAAGGTGGCTATGAGCGCTTCTACGCTGGTATGCGGGATGCGATCCGCCGCGGTACCGCAGTACCCGTCTCCCCTCACGCTGCCATGCAGACCATCCGCATCATTGAGGCCGCTTACCTGAGCGACAAAGAGACCAGAACAGTCTTCCTCTGACTTCGAAATCAGACCTGTGGCAGCCCCGTGCTGCCGCAGGTTCCTTCCTTTGCGGTTCAGAACATAAGCGCGCAACGAAACGCGCTTTGAACGCACATTTCACATAGCAACGCACTAAAAAACGATGGACCAAATCCGGTGCTCTGAAGGCGTCTTCAGGTGCGGATGCAGTCGGTTTCTGTCTGTTACAATCTGACTTTGAGCAGTTTGCGGGCAAAACAGCGTGAAAAACTTGGCCTGTAATGTATCAAGCTGTTGTTACAAACCTGTTGCAAATGCGTAAGGGCACGCTCTGATCCGCATGTAATTCCAAGATATATATTAGTATAGAACTCAAACTAATCTTTCTTACAGATCTAATAGATTAGACCTGAGTTTTATAAGTAAGTCATTCTCTATGTAATGAGAAATATTTCCCTTTGTAACAATTCGTAACACCTCGTAACACTAGTCTTTTTACGTATTGTTGCGCGGCCTCGCCCAAATGATCCTCGCGTAAAAATCGCCTCTTGTCCTTTCAAGACTTAGTCGAAGCTTAAGAAGGCGCGCATTCACCTAATATAATCGGGAGATAAAACGGTGAAGGATCCAAAAAACAAATTTTCCATCAATTTGCCTTTGAAGGGCATTGTTCAGGCTGTCACCGACCTGCCCGATCCGGTGTTTGCCGAAAAGATGATGGGTGATGGCGTTGCCATCGACCCGATCGACAATGTTCTTTACGCCCCATTTGCTGGTCAGATAACTCAAATTCATAATTCACACCATGCAGTTACGTTGCAGCAAGGCGACGTTGAACTGCTGATGCACATCGGCCTCGACACCGTCGCTCTGAAAGGCCGTGGCTTCGAGTTGCACGTCGCTGAGGGAGATCAGGTCGAGCAAGGTCAGCCACTTATCACCTTCGACGCCGACGTCATCGCCCGCGAATGTGTTTCCGTCCAGTCCGCAGTTGTTATCACCAGCGGTCAGGAAATCACCCCAGTTACTCCCCTTGGCAGCGTCCAGACAGACCTTAATCAGGTCGTCTTCACCGTCCCAAGCAGCAACGATCCTCAAGGCACATTCGCCCCTGTGCAGGACACTGCCATAGAGCCAACCGGCCCTGCGATCACCGGCTCCATCAAGATCCCAAATGCCACCGGCTTGCATGCCCGTCCAGCTGCTCGCCTGGCTGTTGAAGTGCGCAAAGCCGATGCAAAAGTGACCTTCACCGTCAACGGCAAAACCTGCAGCGGTTCCTCAGTCACCGGCATCATGTCCCTGAAAACAAAGCTGGGTGATACGCTGGAAATCGAAGCTGTTGGACCGGATGCACAACAGGTTGTGGCTGATGTTATCGCCGCTGTGAAGGCAGGTCTTGGCGAAGAAATCACCAGCTTCTCTGAAGCCCCACAGCAAGAGGTTGAGGAAGAAGCGCCGCTGCTTCAAGTCAAGTCTGGCGAAGAAGGCGTTCTCATTGGCTTCACCGCATCACCGGGCCGCGCCATCGGCAAATTGGTCAAGCACAACAAAGCTCTACCGGAAGTCACCAGCGAAAGCATCGGCGCTGCTGAAGAGCGTGCAGCCTTCAAAGCTTCCGTTAAATCTTCCATCGCAGACCTGCAAAGCATCATTGATCGCCTGACCAAGAACGGTCAGGAAGAGCTGGCAGAAGTCTTCAACGCTCACATCGAGTTACTCTCCGATCCGGAACTCTCCGAAAAGCCATTGGCCGACATCGCCAAGGGTCAGGGCGCAGCCTGGAGCTGGAAGCTGGCCTATGAGGCACAAGCAGAAACCCTCGCCAAGATGGACGACCCTCTGCTGGCAGGCCGCGCTGCCGACGTGCGCGACATTGGCCTGCGCGTTTTGAAGAAGCTGCTCGGCGTTGATGATGGTAGTGAAATCCTCGAAGAAGGTACGATCCTCCTTCAGGAAGACATCACACCATCCGAAATCGTTGCACTGGACCTGACCAAGATCGTCGGCCTGTGCACCACTCACGGCGGCTCTTCCTCTCACGCAGCTATCATCGCGCGCTCTAACGATCTGCCTTATCTTGTCAACGTTGAAGACGCCATGAAGGATCTGGCAGACGGCACCGTTCTGCTTCTGGATGCCAAACGCGGCAAGATCAAAGTTGCCCCGACAGACGCAGAGCAAGCGGCCTTCACCAAGAAGATCGAAAATGCTGCGAAACAGGCTGAAGAATACCAGCGCGACGCGCATAAACCAGCTATCACCAAAGACGGTTTTCAGGTCGAAATCGCAGCCAACATCGGCAGCGTAGAAGACGCCGAAAAGGCTGTTGCAGCCGGTGCTGAAGCCGTTGGCCTACTACGCTCTGAGTTCCTCTACATGGAGCGTCTCAACGAGCCAACCGAAGAAGAGCAAGCCGATAAAGTTGGCGCAATTCTTGAGGTTATGGGCAAAGAGCGTCCTGTCATCATCCGCACACTGGATGTGGGCGGCGACAAGCCTCTGCCATACCTGCCAATGCCGCATGAAGAAAACCCGTTCCTCGGTGTACGCGGTGTTCGCATAGGCATCGAGCGCCCAAGCATCCTGCGCCGTCAGGTCCGCGCGATCCTCTCTCAGGCTCACAAGGGCCACACTCGCATCATGTACCCAATGATCAGCGCCCTGGACGAGCTGCGTGCCGTCAACGCACTGGTGCGTGAAGAGCAGAAAAACCTCGGTGTTGAGCACGTTGAAGTCGGCATCATGATCGAAGTGCCATCCGCCGCCCTCATGGCCGACAAGCTGGCGCAGGAAGTCGACTTCTTCTCCATCGGCACCAACGACCTCACCCAATACGTCATGGCCATCGACCGCGGCCACCCAGGCCTCGCAGCCCGTGCAGATGCCCTGCACCCAGCCGTTCTGCGCATGATCGAGCTCACCGTTAGAGCCGCAGAAGACGCAGGCAAATGGGTTGGCGTATGTGGCGGTCTCGCCAGTCAGATTGAAGCCGTACCGATCCTCATCGGCCTCGGCGTTAAAGAACTTTCCGTCAGCGTACCTGCGCTGCCGGAAGTGAAACACACAGTTCGCACTGTATCCATGGAGGAGTCCCGCAAGCTCGCGCAAGCAGCTTTGGACTGCGCGGATACCAGTGACGTGAAAGATCTCCTCAAGTCACACCAGTGATGCAGGAGTAAATGTGGGAGTTGGCGTTCCAGACGGGAATGCCTAACAAAATCAGGGGGCATGGCGTGTTCGCACACCATGCAACTCTGGGGGAAAAACAATGAGTACATTCTCAAACGCATTTGGTGCCTTACAAAAGGTTGGTAAGTCCCTGATGCTGCCAGTGTCGGTTCTTCCAGCTGCTGGTATCCTTCTCGGCGTCGGCGCTGCTGACCTGCCGTTCATTCCGGAGTTCATCAACCATCTGATGGCGCAGGCTGGTGGTTCGATCTTCGGCAACCTGCCAATCATCTTTGCAGTTGCTGTTGCTCTTGGCTTCGCGAAAAACGACGGCGTAGCCGGTCTTGCTGCTGTGGTTGGCTACGGTGTTCTTCTGGCGACAATGGGCGTTGTTGCAGAAACACTTGCCATCGAAACCAAACCGATCCTCGGCATCACGTCCATCGATACCGGCGTGTTCGGCGGCATCCTCGTGGGCGCGCTGGCCGCGTTCATGTTCAACAAGTTCTTCCGCATCAAGTTGCCGGATTATCTGGGCTTCTTCGCTGGTAAGCGCTTTGTTCCGATCATCACAGCATTCGCCTGTATTTTCCTCGGCGTTATCCTGTCGTTCGTATGGCCTCCAATCGGTGGTGCCATCAACGCATTCTCCCGTTGGGCTGCTGAAGAAAACCCAGAAGTTGCGTTCTTTATCTACGGTGTGATTGAACGTGCGCTGATCCCATTCGGCCTGCACCACATCTGGAACGTTCCATTCTTCTTCGAAGCAGGTTCCTACATCGATCCGGCAACCGGTCAGGCCGTCACCGGCGAAATCCAGCGCTACCTTGCTGGTGATCCGACTGCTGGTAACATGGCTGGTGGCTACCTCTTCAAAATGTGGGGTCTGCCTGCTGCTGCACTGGCAATCTGGCACTGCGCGAAGCCTGAAAACCGCACCATGGTTGGCGGTATCATGATCTCCGCAGCGTTGACCTCCTTCCTGACAGGTATCACCGAGCCAATCGAATTTGCGTTCCTGTTCGTTGCGCCAGTTCTTTACATTGCACACGCAATTCTGGCAGGTGTTGGCTACTCTTTGATGATCATGCTCGGCATCAAGCACGGCATGACCTTCTCACACGGCTTCATCGACTACGTTCTGCTTTACCCACTCTCCTCCAACGGCTGGATGCTGGTCGTGTTTGGTCTGGGCTATGCGGCTCTGTACTACGCTGTGTTCCGTGTTCTCATCGTAGCTCTGAACCTGAAAACACCTGGCCGTGAAGCTGCAACTGAAGCATCTGCTGCTGTTGCCTCCGGTGATGAAGACGCAATGTCCGCAGCACTGGTTAAAGCCTTCGGCGGTGCAGACAACATCACCAATCTGGACGCCTGCATCACCCGCCTGCGCGTCAGCACAGCTGATGTTTCCAAGGTTGACGACGCTGCCCTGAAAGCCCTCGGCGCCCGCGGTGTGATCCGCGTTGGCAACGGTGCACAGGCCATCTTCGGCACTGCCTCTGAGAACCTGAAAACCGACATGGAGATCTACCTGCAAGGCGGCGGTGCTTCCGCAAAACCAGCAGCAGAACAAGCTCTCGATGCAGCCGCGATCTTTAGTCAGCTTGGCGGCAAGGATAACGTGGTAGCTGTTGAAGCTGTGGCAAACACCCGCGTGCGCGTTGAACTGCGCGATATCGCTGGTGTGTCCATGCCGGACCTGTCCCAGGCAGGTGTTCAGGTCATGAAAGCCGGAGACAAAGCGCTCCACCTCATCGTTGGCGAAAAGTACACCACCCTCGCCAAGGATCTCTCTGCTCAGATCTAACTGACAGAGACCCAAGGTGCCTTTGGAGGTTTACCCTCCTCCCGAACCTTCAGAGGCACCGCCACCCAAAGCAGCACTCCCCGCCCGGCGAGTGCTGCTTTTTTCCATTCCAATGTAGTAATCGACTGCTGTTCATTTCACAGCAGAGAAGCGAACATAAAAATCAGATGTATCGCGCAGAAAGCAAATCATCTGAGCATTTGCTTATTTTCTGATCTATCAACTTGATCAATAAAAAGTATGACACGAACTTAGCCTATATCGTCTTAAATCTATTTTTTCCTATGAAGCAGCCCCACAACTAACTCCTATTATGCAGGCGATGGTGAAAAATATAGCCAAGTAGCGTGTAAACCCACCGCCGGAAGAGCAAAGGTACTGAAGGCCACAATCTCTACATAAGCTATTAGCAAAGCTCAAATAATGCAGACGAGAAATGGTGAAATGCTGAACCTAGAGCTTGGACATGGAGTAGCTTAATGACTGGGATTTAGATGCTCTCACCGATAGCCAAGACCCAACTACCTACACAGCCTTGTCCCCTCAGCTGATCGGAGGGCGGATGACTTTGCCTTTTTCGTTGATGACCTGGACGCTTGCCCATTGTTCGACGGAGAACAGGGATTTCCATTTTTCTTCAACGCGAGCGCGGCTCACGTTTGCATCTGAGAAGTTGGCGTTGGTGAGGTCGGCATCGTCGAAGACGCTGTCGGCCAGTAAGCAGTAGCTCAGGTCAGGTCCGTTGGCGGCAAGCTTGCCAGCCAGAGGGCCGCTGTTCTTCATGCCGCGGAAATAGGCACCGCTTAGATCCAGCTGGATGCTCTGGTCTTTCTTCTTGAGTAGTTTCTTCAGTTCAGAAACTTTTTGAATGGAAGCAATCAACTCCCCACGTGCCCGGGCGTGTTCTTTACCAGCCATCAGGTTTGCACGTTGCGATGAACTGGCACTGCGAATATGCGCGGCCAGAAGCTGAAGGACATCTTGATGGTGTTCTTTCGGATTGGATTTTGCGATCTCGGAGAGGATCACAATACCCGCTTCACGCAGCGCGCCATTGCCAGATTCAAGAAGCTCAGCCGCTTTGGTGAACTGCCCCAGCACGTAATTTCGCCGTGTTGCTTTCACAGCGGCAAAAGCGGAGCTGGCAATGTAAGCGAGCAATAAGAACGCAGGAATCGCAACAAAAACGGTAAATAACGCACTTAAACCCGCAGCAACGTTATAAAACACCGATGTCTGCTCAATCGGAGTATATGGCACCCCTTTTGGCACCGGCAACTCACCGCGGAACATCTCGATCTTACCACCAGCCAGTACCACAAGGTTTCGAACCATCGAGTACTCATCGGGGATAAGATTGAGGTAGTCGCAAATCAGGTAGGCCGGGATGGTGAGAAAACCGAGGGTGACCAGCGTTACGGCAATACGGAAACTATACTTCATTGAAATGAAACCTGTCTAAAAATCAAACGTTACCAATGGCATGCCTGACGCAGTGGCGGCAGCATTTCGCGAAGGTTTGCCAGGTCAAAGAGGTAGGCGCGTGAACCATCATCCGAGAGGACATCAAACTGCACCCGGTCCACCTGAGCCCATCGGTTGATA
Organism: Pseudovibrio sp. FO-BEG1; assembly: GCF_000236645.1. Lineage (NCBI taxonomy): Bacteria > Pseudomonadati > Pseudomonadota > Alphaproteobacteria > Hyphomicrobiales > Stappiaceae > Pseudovibrio > Pseudovibrio sp. FO-BEG1. Next base: position 1,975,335 of record NC_016642.1, on the reverse strand, counting down.
TGCGCGATGCTGGTTAAGCCGCGCGGACTGATCAAAACACGTTTGCTTTCCGCGCTCTGCCACACATCATTGTCGATACGCTGCTCCCTCAACAACACCCGGATCGGAATCCGTCGTTTGGCATGCGGTTCATCCAGCACCAAGGCGACCGTTGTGATGTCTTCAACGCAGGATAACAGCAGGATCGCAGAGGGTTGGTCATGCCTTTCATCAACTGATTTCAGCGCTTTCATACTGAGATAGACATTGGTTGCCCCCGGCTCGATCACCGGTTGCTGCCCCTCCCGCGTGCTGAGCGCCTGTGTTTTTTCTGGCACGACACCTTCACGAGACTTAAGTGTCTTTTCAGGCTGCTTTGCTTCCTGAATATCCTCCCACTCAAAGACGGCTGGGTAGCCGATTTTGCCGAAGCGGAACATCCAGTTGGAGTTACCAGTCCGGCGCATTCTTTCCATTGCTTTTGCTTGTTGCTCCAGAGGGCCTGCAGGCGCATTTACTTTTTCGACAAACTCCGCTTGCGGCTCAGCCGCAGAAAGCACTTCCAGGGGCGTACCAAGCAACTGATCAAAGCACGATAAACGATCAACGCGCCCCAGTGTCATCGTGCATTGTTTAAGCGCCTGCTGGTCAATCTGAATGGTTTCAGCTGAAAGAGGATGCATTGTAGCCAGCAATCCCACGAGCGCAGCACTTGCAGAATAACGATGAAATCTATTCGTACTCATGATCAAACCCCACCGTTCGATAGTTTGAAGCTGCTGAGTTTGTTTGCCAAAGTTCGCTTTGGGATTTGCAGGAAGTCAGCCATTTTCCGCCGGTCGCCATCAAAGCGAGAGTAGGCATTGCTCAACAGTCGGTGCTCGAAATCAGAAAGAACCGTTCGAAGTCCTTTTTCAGCCAGCATCAGTTCTTCAGTTTCGCCTTGCGGCGCAGCCTCATTGCTCTGAACAGTTGGAGCACACGTTATCTGCTCATCCATGGCCTGCCGCAGCATGGTGCCTGTGATTTCATCGGCTCCAAAAGCAAGGAAGACGGCTTTGATCATGCAGTTCTGAAGTTCGCGAACGTTGCCTTTTAGCTCAGCAGCTTCCAGCAGTGACATAGCTTCAGAACTCAACGTCTTTGGCGTATCTCCCTCACTCACTGCGATTTCCTGAAGGAAGTAGCGGGCAAGGTGAACACTGTCGCCGTCACGCATACGCAGTGGCGGCACCTCAATGGCAAGCTGGGAGATGCGGTAAAATAAGTCAGCGCGGAACTTGCCCTGCTCAATAGCCTCTCGCAGATTGACATGAGTTGCGCACACAAGACGGAAGTCGACAGGCTCATCTTTGTCACTGCCCAAGGGCCGAAGCTTTTTCTCCTGCAAAATTCGGAGCAGTTTCACCTGCAGATCCATGGAGAGATCGCCGATTTCATCCAGAAACAGAGTGCCACCCGAGGCGCGTTTTACAAGGCCATCTCTGCTTTCCATTGCCCCGGTAAAGGCACCTTTTTTGTAACCGAACAGCTCACTTTCAATAAGGTTTGCAGGCAGGGCCGAAATGTTCTCAGCTATGAACGGCCCGTCAGCGAACTGAGACAGACGATGCAAAGAGCGGGCTACAATTTCTTTACCAGAACCCGTCTCTCCTTGCACCAGTATCGCATACTTGGTTTGCGCAAACTGAGCGATCTTCTCTCTGACTTGAACGATTTGCGGAGACCGTCCGACAAGGCTTTCAGAGAGCATTGCATCCACCTGCCCCTTTTGCACTTTCGATTGAACTGCTTGCGTTTCGCCATCTTTCTGCAGTGTATCCAGTGAATTCAGAAGAAGAGAAAGATGGAAATACGAGTGCCACAACACGTGCATTGCGGCGTGGTCTTTTTGAAGCGTTGTGATGCTTGCTGAAGGCATCAGCAAGAAAACATAGACCTGCTGATGCGTGTTGTTTCGTTCTGCACTCTCCAGCAAGAGGCGATGCCCAATGAGTGAACCATGTCGGCAGAAGAGTGCTTTGCTCAAGCCTTGTGTTTTCGCCTCATGAAAGGGCTCAGTCTGCAAAGCATCCAGAACTCCATCACGCTCCGTACCAACTTCATTCTCAAGCTCTGGCAGTCGGCTTACTGGTAAGCCACCATCGCAAGCAAAAGGGACTAATTTGCGACCTGTAACATCCGGCAGATACACGGCAATTGCCTGAGCTTTGGTAGACTCCAGAATAGTCTTCAGGACCTTTGCACGCAGCTCATTTTCTGATCTGCATACCATGAAAGCCATAAGAGCGTCTGTTGTAGAGGATGTGTCCATACCCGCACCTCTATGCCTCTTCCAATATGTTTTCATCGGTTGGTTCAGCAATCGCATCTTCCTGGAAAACCGCAGAAAAAGAGAAACCGCCATCGTCTTCTGGAGAGTCGATGGTGATGGAAGCGATGTGCTCGCCGCGATGCCCCGCCTCCAGGATCTCAATGGAGAGAGTGGGGAGCAACTGGCGCTGGATAACCTGATCAACAAGTCGCGCACCGTTTGAGGCCACCCGGCACATTTGCGTCACGCGGCCATATGCAGCCTCGGTGATTGTGAGAGCTATCTTTTGGGTTTCTTTCAGCAGCTCAATAAGATCATCCAGACGCATCTGAACAATGTCGGCCAGCACTTCTTCAGAAAGCGGCATGTACACCAGAGGTTCCATGCGGGCCAAAAGCGCTGGTTTGAAATGTTGAGCAAACAGCGGAGTAAGAGACTTCAGCATTGAACCGTGGCTCGGCACCTGATCGTCTTCTGCATTTGCAACCCAGTTCTCAATCTGATCTGAGCCCAGATTGCTGGTCAGGAAGAACACCACATTGCGACAATCTATGAGGCGGCCTTCCCCGTCTGCCAGTTCTCCTTTGTCAAAGGCCTGATAAAACAAATTAAGGACGTTGGGGTCAGCCTTTTCAACTTCATCAAGCAGCACGACTGAGTATGGCTTCTTGCGAATGGCTTCCGTCAGAACGCCACCCTCGCCATAACCGACATAACCGGGAGGCGAACCAATCAGACGAGAGACTGTATGTCGCTCCTGATACTCAGACATATTGATGGTCGTGATGAACTCCTCGCCACCGAACAACCGGCGCGATACTTCCAGAGCAGTTTCTGTTTTACCGACGCCTGAAGGTCCAGCAAGGAAGAACACGCCCAACGGCTGACCTTTTTTATGCAGATCAAGCCGTGATGCACGCAACCGCGCTTCGATGGCATCAATCGCGTGGTCCTGTCCTTTGATAGCCTTCTTCATGGTTTCGGCAAGTGTCAGAAGGCGATGGTAATCATCCTGAACCATGGAGTTGACCGGAATGCCCGTCCAATCGCTTATAATGGCAGCAATTTCCGCAGAGCCCACTTCGACTGAAATGAGAGGCTCAGAACCGGCTTCCACTATCAGCACATTTTTGTGATTGGCGAGCAGAGCGCGGCCTTGCTCCAGTGTATCTTCTTCCAGCGTTTCCGGCTGTTTTTGGAACAAGTCTTCACGCGCAGAGATAAAGTTTTCAGCCAGCGCCACCTGCGCTTCAAGGCGAGATGATAGTTCCTGCTTGCGTTCTTCAAGATCATTGATCTGATCCGCAATTGCCTTCAGACGCTCCAGTTGCTCAGGCTCTAAAGGTGCCGTGAGCTGATCGCGCTCCAGGCCTTCCCTCTCCCAGCTCAGGGTTTGAAGGCTTTGCTCCACATCCTGCAGTTCTACTGGGGGAGTGTTGGCTCCAGCGCGCACACGGGCACAGGCTGTATCCAAAACATCAATCGCTTTGTCCGGCAGTTGGCGACCGGTGATGTAACGCGCAGCCAGCCGAACAGAAGCGCCAATAGCTTCTTCAGTGATGTAAACGCCATGCGCTTCTTCATAGGCCTTTTTGAGCCCGCGCATGATGATGATAGCCTCATCAATGGTCGGCTCATCCAGCTTCACCAACTGGAAGCGGCGAGTGAGTGCAGGGTCTTTTTCGAAGTACTTTTTGTACTCCGTCCAGGTTGTTGCAGCGATTGTTTTCAGCTCACCTCTGGCAAGGGCTGGTTTCAAAAGGTTCGCGGCATCAGAACCACCTTGGTCGCCCCCTGCCCCAATCAGAGTATGGGCTTCATCGATGAACAGAATGATCGGCTCAGCGCTGGACCGCACTTCATCGATCACGCCCTTCAAGCGCTTTTCAAACTCGCCTTTCATGGAAGCGCCCGCTTGCAGGGCACCTACATCCAGCCCCCATAGCGCGACATTGGCAAAGTCTTCAGGCACCTCGCCATTTGCAATGCGCAGTGCAAGCCCTTCAGCGAGTGCGGTTTTACCTACGCCTGCTTCGCCAACACAAATCGGATTATTTTTGCGACGGCGACACAGGATCTCAATAATCTGGCGGATCTCATTGTCCCGGCAGAAGATTGGGTCAATCTTTCCATCCTTCGCAAGCTGAGTGAAGTTGGTTCCGTATTTATGAAGAAATCCATCCGCCGTATCGCCTGCACTTGCAGCAGCACCCTGCCCGGCACGATGGTCCTTCTCAAATGACCCCGCAGTTAGCTCATCAAACTGCCGGAGCAAAGTGTCGGAGGATACGCGCTCAAGCAGCGGATAGTAATCCATCTGCATGTAACGACCGCGATCATTCAGCAGTGCAATCAGCACTGCCCCTGAGCGAACGGTCTTTTCACCTTGTTCGACGGAAGCGATTAGCCAGGCATCCTGCAGTAAATCCTGAAGCAGCGGCGAGAAGGTTGGTGTCCGGTCGGCTTCAACCCGACGATACCGATTGAACGTCGCACGAAATGCTTCGTTCAAAACGTCGACATCTACATTCTGGCTTTGTACGAGAAGCCTAAAATCTACTGCAGGTTGTGAAGCAAGAGAAATGAGGAAATGCTCAATTGTTACTTCCTGATGCGAGTTTGAAACGCACAGGCTAGCAGCTTCTTCAATTGCCTGCCGACAGCACGGGTTTAGACGCTCAATCAGCGCCTTGATTTCCAGTCGAGCCATACCCGATCTCCAAAACTATAGCATTTCGCGCAGTTGAGTGACAACGCCGTCGGTGTATTGGTCGATCTGCCAATAAAACCCGACGTAGGTCAGTGCGCACAAAATAAAAAGGCTAATCCAAACTAGGGAAACAGGCGTATGCCAATGAACAACATGCGCTTTTTCTATGATTTTGTTTTCTGATTGACCGAGTTCAGAAGTCCCCTCACCGCGTTCCTGACGGATGATGTGGCGAACGTCCCGCATAATTTCCTCAAGCTGCAGCTTGCCGTTGTGCATGACCCGGTATTTGCCCTCAAAACCGAGGCCAAGCAGCACATACAAGAACTCAATCAACTCGATGTATCGAACCGGATCTCGCATCAACCTGCTAAGAACGATGAAGAACTTTTCTCCACCCCAGGTCTCGCTATGAAATAGAGCCAACAGGCTGCGCTCTGACCAGTCAGAATTCTGCCCCCAGGGAGAGCACATCACCGCCTCATCAATTGCAGAGCAAAGGCAATAGCGGTGAGCCAGAATAGTCGCCCGGTCAAACCCTTCGCGCTGGAGTTCAAGTTCCAGAGATTCAATCTCTGCCCGAACATCCTTATGGAGGTAATCCAGTTTGTTGTTTTCTGAGACTTCCGGGATACGCGAGATCAAAGCCAACAATGATTGGCTCGCATCAATGATCTTATTGATGCTGTGCCCCCGCATCGGAAAGCTGATGTGTTGAACAGGTCTCGGAGAAACATCTTTCAGGTTCTGCGGAACGCTTTCTGCTGTTGCGACAGGCACATCCTCTGCAACTTCAGGATCGCTAGCGTCAAACAGATTTGCGACTTCACTCATCATGCCGTCCTTTCATTGCGAATAGCCCAGAACTGCAGCTGTAGATCAGCAAACTCGCCCGCAATGTGGAATGCAAAACCACTCGCGTTTTCAATGTATTGCCAGCCTGCTGAGTTGGCATCCAACTGGAAGTATGAGAACCCGGCATGATAAGGCAGCTGCCGCGGAGGAGACGGCAACCGCTGCAGAACCACACCCGGCAAATGCAGATGGATCAGCTCACGAATACGCTCAATGGAAGAGACCTTGGTTTGTGCCGGGAAGGATTTTGCCAGCTCTTCAAGCTCCATGCTTGCTTTCACAGCAACCACGAAGATTGCTGAGTTCAACAGTGAGCGATCATTGAGCGGAGAGGTAATGATCCCGTACTTCTGTTTGTTCAACGGCAGCGCAATCGCGTTCGCTTCAAAGATCGTCGACAGTGATTGGCGCAATGAACTAATCACCGGATCGAAGCAAACCTGCGGCTCTTCATGATGATACGCAGGCCAGGACGTAGGCATCCGCTGCTCATTGGTGAACGTCGCCAGTTCTCCTGCTGCACCAGAAAAGATCTTGTAAAGCTCTCTTGGGTGCACGCCTTTAAGCGATGATGTATGCCGAAATTCAGGCCAGAGCCGGTTGATCGTTTGCAGCATAAGAAAATCGGAGACATCCGAGACCCCCCTTTGACCGGGCGTCCCCATACGCGTTGAAATGTGCGTTGCTCTTTGACGCAGTAATCCCACCAGATCATCAAGCGTTTTGCGCAAACGCGGCTGAGCATCGATAGTCGAGGCCATTGGCAGGAACTCGTCATCCAGCACAACGCTGCCATCCGAGTTTTTGTTCCTAATGCGTGTCAGCGGCAAGCAAGTGAAAGCAGAGCGATCTTCGCGTTCCAGCATCAGGCGTAAACGATACTGTGCCACATCCACCATGAAAGGTTCTGTGTCTGAGCTGGTGTTGTTGCGCACATCCTGAGAGAAGGCGCGCATTCTGGTCGCATCCTGAGGATTAAGCGGATCTTCGACCTCCGGCACGCCATTTGAGCGCAGTGGCAAAGCCAGATAAACGGTCTGACCCACGACATTTTCACCGCTCACATCCAAAGGTGCAGGTGCCATGGACTCGCCGGGCACATCAATTGTCGTGCCATCGGGGAAAATGCCGAGCACATAATCAACGAGCAGCTTGCCATGCAGAAGACTTTCCTTATTGATCTCCAACCGGCTCACCCCATGCTGGTAAGGATCAATAGCTTCGCTGCGAGAGCGGATAAGATGCTCCAAGTATCGCTGTTGCTGCTGAAAATGGTGGGGCTTCAAAAACAAGCCATCTCGCCAAATTACATGATTTCGCAGTGACATAATCTAAATAAACCTATTTGCTCTCAAACCTATCGATGCAGGTTTGTGATAATTTTTTTTCTGCTGATCACAGCAAGTAGCTTGTACGTCTCTCCCTTGGGCTTGACCTTCTCAACAGCACGCCAGTCGACCTTCTCAGGCTTGGCATATCCGCCAACCAGACCGATAAAGACCGTTTCCTTGTCCAGCTCCAGTTCTGTCACAACCTTTGACTCCCCAGGCATGACCTGAACCTCTTTCACGTCAACAAAGGTGGTTCCAAGAGCGTTCTCATAGTCTTCCGTCGCCTCCTCAAACGAGGATTGAAGCAACTTACCGTCATCACCCAGCTGAAAGACCCAGACATCAATGGGAACACTCTCACCAAGATCGTTCTTGTTTGATCCCGGTTCAGAGAAAATGGTGACATCAATCAAGCTCGGCTGGTCTTTGGGCTCTCCCACTGGAATGCCCGGATCCATAACCACTTTGAAAACCTTCTCAGGTATCTTCTGCGCTTCGCATGCGCCCAGCACCAGCAGTGCTGCGACCATGCAGACCAAGTGGAAGCTCTTTTTCAGGAGCGCGTGTTGTGTCCAACCCCAGTTCATTTTCTGCTTGCCGCCTTATTATTTTGGAAGCTGAAGGTATTGGGTGTACTGATCCGCCATCCCGCTTACTCCGCAGCACAGAGCTGATGGCTGCGCATCTCACGGTCGTAAACCTGTCGGAAGATCTCCCAAAACATGCGGGTTAGTCCGCGCTGTCGACCCGAACGCATTTCATTGTAGTAGTGCTCGTACATCTGCCAGTTCCAGCTATCGAGGTCCCCTGTACGAGGCGCATGCCCTTTGTAACGCGCAAAGCGTTTGGTCAGGTTCTCAGGAGAGAGACCAAACAGAACCGCTTCCAAAGCTTCGTCAGCAGCGATACGGCTTGCCTTCTCATGCAACTCAATTTGCATGAGGCTCTCTTCAATGGCGGATGGTGCATTCAGGTGCACAGGGCTTTGAACAAGCAGCAAATCTTCAATTGCCTGTTCAGGGCTTTGCGCCAGTCGGATTGGGTTGTCTTCCACCGGATGCAAATGGGTGTCGTTCATGGAAGACCGATCTTCCCACTGCTGAGCGTGAATGGACATCAGACCGGAAATCGCAGTCTTCAAAGCCGCACCAACTTCTTGGGTAATGCGGTTTGCCTCAGGCAAACTCATATCGCCAATCGGTAGTCCCAATGCTGAAAGGAGTGGACGCAGCACTACGTGATCCACCATGCCTTCTTCGCCCGTTTCAGATAAAGAAACCGACCCATGCCAACTCTCGGTCTCCTGAATATCACTGACCAGCATTTCCTGCCCGCCCGAGTTCGTCAGGGATTCAAGATAGCTATCCATTTCCGGGTCAACCGGCTCTGTACTCGTCGTGGACATTGCGTGGTTTCCTTTTGCTTGGGGCATAATCATGAGGCGGTGATGCGCTTGAGGGTCATCGATACCCACCGCCTTCCCGCTGTATTCGGGTTGCAATCCCAGCGTGCCCAGAAGATCTTCATCCTGCTCTTGCTGTTCCGGCTCACTGTCGTGATTGAGTTGGAAGAGAGGGTCCTGATTTCCCGGCAGGCCTTCTTCATCTTGCTGGTCAAGAACTTCAACCGGATCACAAAGAAGCGCGTTGGAGCGTTGATTGCTCGCAAAAAAGTCTTCGCTCAGATCGCTCTCAAGGCGATCAGCCAAGATGTATTCAATGTTGCTTTGAGACTGTTCGTCTTCATCCTGCAAATGCCCTGACACGATGGTATCAATAGCTGCAAACCGGCCCGCCCACTGCTCGCTGTGGTCCTCCAGTTCGCTTCCTTCAGCGACCACATAGGTTGTCAGTTTAAACGCCCCAACCTTCCAGACATCACCATCTGAAATGCGAAAGCGTTGCCCGGACGGAATTGGCCGGTTTGAACCGTTTACGATGATCCCTTCATCACCAACGGCTTCTGCGCAATAGACGCCATCCTGAAAGAACACGCGCACATGTTCACGGGAGACGGAGTTGTGCCTATCCATCAGCTGCCAATGGCACTGCGCTCCAGAACCGATACTTCCGCCGGTTTTCTCAAACGTAGCGGTGGCTTTGCTGCCGTTCTCTAACGTGGAGGTGTTGTTGATGACTAAAACCAGCTTCATTTTACCTCCTACAACCGCGCTGAAATGAGAACTTCGCGAGGGCTCTCATCCCCTTTGTCGAGAAACGTCGACCAACCCAGCCGTCCTTGATATTCATCGGAAAGCACAACAGGTGCGGCCTGTTTGGGCGCGAGTTCCAGTTTGATGTCGTAGGCATGCTGGTCGCGCAGCATGAACTCCACCAGATCTCGTAGGGCCTTGTAGTCACGCCCATGCGGGAGAAAGTCCTGAAAGCGCTCGAAACTCAGGTTCTTGATGAAGATATTGAACTTACTGGAGATATCGGAAACGCTGTCCCCGATAATGGTGTCTTCACCCAGAAGCATATTGTGCTGTCCAAGTTCAGAGCGTTGAGCAGCAGGAATGTCCACCTTACGAGCGATCCACTCTTCCACTTCAACATCCTTATGAAAAAAGGCATGTGAGACGACACTGGCAATGGCAGCCGGTGAGCGATTGCGGGAGGCCAACACACCTGCAAATGTAAGCAAGCGCGCCCAATTGATCGGGGATTTGCGACGAGCTTCCTGATCTGAAAGCCCGAAGATGCAGAACACCCATTGAGAGAACGGATCCAACGCCCCAGGTTCATAACGCACGTAAAAGCGATACTTGCGCATGGAACGGTGCAAGAGGCCAACAAGGCGATTATGGAAGAAATCAAAGAACCCCTTCATCAAGGAGCCCTGCGCATCATACTTGGCTATGACCTCTTGATAGTAAGAGGGAAGCGGCGAACTTGAACCATGCAAGCCAAGGAATGTGACTTCCATATTGAAGTCAGCATAACTGATCGACTCGTCACCTTCTTCTGCCTCATCTCGTTTCTCGATACTGGCAATATCAGAGAGCGGAAAGCCGAGAGAATGCATAACACTGAAGTTGATCTTCTCATCTTTTGGCAAAAGATGCGTACCAACCTCATTGCTTTCGTCATAGCAACGCTGGATCAACTCAACAGCTTGGAAGAAGGACCAGCTGCGAGCATTAAACTGCATGTCACCTCTTAAATCAGAGGCTGTCGCCCAATTTTCGCTGGCCATTGATAAACTTCATTATTTTGCGTTCCATTTACGATGAGTTCGTGGAACGAATTGACACTTGAATAGAGAGAAAAGAACTCTGCAAGCACACTGCAGAACAAGAACATTTCGCCCTCACTCTGAAACGCCTCTTCATTGAGGGACATGACTGTTTTCAAACCTCGAACAGCCTGCCCTCGGAATAGCTTGTCGACTGGCTTTGTCTCAATCGAAACAATGCCATCAATACGCTGCTTGCTGACCCGCTCATCTTGCCGGTTCAGGCGCGCCTGAAAATCGTAGGTCGCAATCACGGTCTTCAACGCTTCTTTCTCAAGAAGAGAGACGTAATTGAGAGAAAGATTGGAAATAAGGTTCCAGTAGAGCGATCCATCCAGTGGCGGATAAACTGGCGCTGTTGGCTGCCCCAAGTTCTTGAAGGTCACAAAGCTTGGCGTTTCACCGGTTGGTTCACACACATCCCCTGCTCCCAATTCCATCGCATGGTTGGGATGGAAGCACTTCAGGTCTGCGGACAATACTTCATGCTCCGGGATCGCGCGCTCATTGTCATGGCGCACGAATGAAACCAGATGTTCCATGCCGCGCTTGCCCAAGGCTTCGCGAAGCCGCAAGCGATAGTAAATCTGAGTTAGGCCATCTGCCCGTTCAACTTCGTGATGGAAAGACTCAAAAGACGGATACTCTCGCAAATGAGACCCGCTTGTCGGATCTTTTGCAGCACGCCAACTCATAATGCGGTCGATAGAGAAGATATCGATCGCACCACGCCCATTGGCGGTTGGCCTGATTGGATACCGCATTTGGCTATGATCGATCTTCATCGGCTCAGCATCATAGGCAAACAGGTTCACTGCTGGCACGCAGTAAAGACGGAACGTTCCAGGGCGGACTTTAACCTCTGGTGGCAGAGGCCTGGAGAACGTGAGCTCTAATGAGAAATCTGTCTCTTCGCGATTTCGGAAAAACGGTTCTAGTCCATCGATATCATAGCATTGGAACTTCGCAGGAAAGACGAAGTACTCCTGCAGCAGGCGATAGCCCTCATAGGCCGAGTTTTCATTGGGAAGTAGTGCCTCAGATCCACCAAAACTGCCCGGCTGTAACGCCGAGATCGGAAGCTTATAGCGGGTAACTTCGTCATCCCCTGCCTCTTCGGATTCAAAGCAAACACTGATGTCCTTCAGATATCGCCCCAGCCACAGATAAAGCATCTGCGCGGCGACCTCATCTCCTGCAATCCATAAACGCAGATCGCGGAAACTCAGTCGAGAAAACGGCAAACCAGAGAGTGTCTGGAACTTAAGCGTCAGGACTGTGCTCTCGCGTGACCGCTGAACGTCCTGCTCGACGATATCAAGCGGATAAACGGTTACATCTGCTGTGGTTTGAAACGGACAAACAATCTCATCAACTGGCTTCGACAGAATTTGCGAGCCGGCAGGCAGAACCTGACGTTCTGTAATCGCTTTTTCAACGGGTACCATCTGCATCAGCGTTGTTGAAGGAAATGCCCGCAGGAAGTTTGGAATAAGCAACTGCACGAGCGAGTGGGTGAGCTCTGGCAACTCATCATCCAGCTTCTCGCGCAATCTTGATGTCAGGAACGCAAAGCCCTCCAGCAACCGTTCCACATCAGGGTCAGTGGAGGCGTCAGACAGATACTTTGACAGCCGCGGATTGCGCTCGGAAAAAAGCCGACCGCTCTCGCGCAGATAAGTCAGTTCGTCCTGAAAGTAAGAAGCTTTCACAGCTGGGTGCCTGCTTGACTAAACAATGTGGGCGACATGCCCGTCTTTCATGAGGATATCGATTTGCACCTGCTCTCCCTTGCTAAGGGCGGGCATGAGCAACGTTGCTTTGAAGCGCAGCTCTAACGGCCTGTCGGGATCACGGACAAAATGAACTGATCGCACCTTCACCCGCGGTTCGTATCTCTCGATGCATTGGCGAATAGACGCTGCGATGTGTTGGGTCAGATCGTTGGTCGCAACACTGGACAGGTTGAAGTCCACCAGCCCTAAATCCGGAGTAGCAGCAGAAGCCCCTGCTCTGGCGTTCAACAGTTTAGCCAAGTGACGTTTGATCGAATTTACTTTGGCTTCCAGCAAATCGACGCTCTGAGGAGGAGCTACCTCCTCCTCATCAGCAATCAAACGCTCAAACAAACTGCCCCGAGCTGTCCGAAGTCTACTGTCCCAAACAACGGTATCTTCGCGCTTTCTCATAGGTCAGCCTTAGCTATCCTTGTCCAGCTTACCTACGAGCGACAGCTCAAAGTTTGCACCCATGTACTTGAAGTGCGGACGCACCTTCAAAGACACCTGGTACCAACCCGGATCACCTTCAACATCGGAGACGATAACTTCAGCAGCACGCAATGGACGACGTGAACGCACATCTTGAGGTGGGTTCTCCTGATCGGCCACGTACTGGCGCAGCCAGGTGTTCAGCTCACGCTCAAGATCTTCACGTTCTTTCCAGGACCCAATCTGCTCACGCTGCAGCACTTTGATGTAGTGCGCCAGACGGTTCACAATCATCATGTAAGGAAGCTGCGTACCAAGTTTGTAGTTGGTCTCCGCTTCTTTACCTTCCTTCGTATTCTGGAAGATTTTCGGCTTCTGGGCAGAGTTTGCGGAGAAGAAAGCGGCATTGTCAGAGCCTTTGCGCATGGTCAGCGCAATGAAGCCTTCTTCTGCAAGCTCAAACTCGCGACGATCTGTGACCAGAACTTCTGTCGGGATTTTCTCTTCAAGCTGACCAAATGCTTCGAACACATGCACTGGAAGATCGTGAACAGCACCACCAGATTGAGGGCCAATGATGTTTGGACACCAACGGTATTTCGCAAAGCTCTCTGTAAGGCGGGTCGCCATCAAGAAGGAAGTATTACCCCAAAGGTAGCTCTCATGCTCTTCCGTCACGTTCTCATTGTAGACGAACGCATCAACTGGATTTTCTTCAGCGTCATACGGCATGCGAAGCAAGAAGCGTGGACATGTCAAGCCAACATAGCGGGAGTCTTCACTCTGTCGGAAGCCCATCCATTTGCGGAAACGCGGTCCTTCGTAGATGGAAAACAGATCTTTCTGCGCTGGCAGATCCACATACTCATCAACGTCGAACATCTTTGGACCTGCCGCCGCAATAAATGGAGCGTGTGCCATTGCACCGACAGAAGCAGCAAACTGCAGCAGTTTTACATCACGAGCACCTGGACCAAAGTCATAGTTCGCAATCATGGCGCCGACTGGCTCACCACCAAACTGGCCATAACCACTTGAATAGACGTGCTTGTAAAGGCCGGATTGTACGACTTCCGGGCTCGTTTCAAAATCTTCCAGCAGCTTGTCTTTGGAAACAGAAAGCACATCGATCTTGATGTTTTCACGGAAATCTGTGCGATCAACCAGCAGCTTCAGTCCGCGCCAGGCAGACTCAAGTTCCTGAAACTTCTCATCATGAAGGATTTCGTCCAGCTGCGAGGAAACTTTCAAGTCCAACTCGGAGATCATGCGATCGACCAGAACGCGATTGATCCGTTGATCAACTTCCTGACTGGAAAGGAGGTCGGAAATAAACGCCTCTACGCCTCTGCGCGCTATGGAATAGCTTTCTTCGTCTTCCGGGCGAATGCGCGTTTCTTCCATAATCTGATCTAAAAGAGAAATCGCGGCGCCCGCACCGGCAACATCCGGCTGGCCGGCAGAGGCTGATACATCTACCATGTCATCATATCCATGTTTTTAATTAGAAAAGTACTTGCGGATCAAAACTATGGAGCTCCGCAGCTTTACAGAAATTTTACTTGCAACAGCTCGAAATCAGCTGGTTTCTTCCTGAGAAGACACGACTGCATCCAGCTCTGACAAAAGCTTTTCCCTTTGCTCTTTGTCCTGCAAAATCTGCTCGAGCCGGTTACGGAATGCCGGTATGTTTCCAAGCGGCCCTTTCAAAGCAACCAGCGCTTCACGAAGATCAATTAGCTTTTTAAGTTCAGGCACTTGTTTAACAATGGAGTCTGGCTCAAAGTCCTTCAGGCCTTCAAACTTCAAGTTGACGGCCAGCTGCGCATCCTCATCTTCAACAAGGGTATTTTTAACTGTCAGCTCACGCTCCAGACCAGCTTCTTTCATAACCGATGCAAAGGTATTTTTATCGACGGAAAGCAGCTCGCGGTCTTCAAGAGGCGTGTCATCTTCTTTGCCGTTGTAATCACCCAGCATGACTAGACGCAGCGGCAGTTCAACTTCTTCCTGCTGATCACCAGTTGCCGGAACATAACGAATATTAATTCGCTCTTTTGGCGCAACAGAACCTTCCTTGCCAGCCATAGAACTTCCCCATCTCTTCTTAGAAAATCAGAAAACAACTTAGGATTTACCTAAGATTATACTCAAATCTAAAATTAAACACTTTAGCGCCAATTCGACTCTAAATTTTCTTTAGGCCTATCGGAAAGAAAAACGATCGACAACAGAAAAGTAAAAGTTGCATTATTAGACTTTAGTCATATTGATTAGCAAAGTAAATATTCTGAAACAAATAGATTATTCAAACACAACACGTGATTCGCGCCTATTAACATCAATCAGAGAAGCGTAGTGATGGCTAGATCTCTTTCAATAATCAAATTAATACTATTATCGATTATTAAATTAACTACGTCATATATATTTATCAGCCTAACATTTCTAATTTTACTAGTTTTATGCGTATTTTTATTCAGGGATACGGTCTTCTCTTTCGCTCCAACAGACGAAAGAAAATTAATCTATGCGACAGTAGCAATGGCCATACTTTCTGTCATTTGGGGCGTGAGTAACTTAGTTTATGTAAGCATAAAGAAGAAAAAGGTTGATTTAAGTAAAAATAAAGACAAAAAAGAAAAGCCAAAGACACCTGATCTATCCTATCTGAATGAGTTTGAACGCGGCTTCACACAGGCACTCCAAACAATCAGCAGAAATTGGGCAGGCAAGGGTGAACGGAAGAAAGGAAAGAACCTCTACGCACTTCCCTGGTTCGTCGTATTGGGCTCTCCCAGTTCAGGTAAGACATCCCTGATCGTTGAATCGAATTTAAAGTTCCCGCTCGCCCACCTATTCTCTCAGGAAGATGCAAAACACGTCCAACCAACCAAGGACGTCGATTGCTGGGTAACTGATGAAGCTGTTCTCTTTGATGTCGCAGGCCAGTTCGTTGAGCATGTAAACGGCCAGCAACCAGACTCTAAAGAAACGTATTACTCCGGTTTATGGCGTCGTTTCCTAAAGCTTTTGCGGGATAACCGGCCACGCAGACCGATCAATGGCGTCGTATTGTGTCTGGATCTCTCAGAACTGCTTTCACTCAGCTCGCAAGAACGAACAACGAAAGCAGCCCTTGTTCACGCTCGCCTGAGCGAAATGACGGAAGTGCTCGGCACTCGCTACACCGTACATGTCGTGCTGACAAAGTTCGATCTGATCGATGGTTTCCATGAGTTCATTGGATGTCTGGCTGCAGCCGAAAGAGCAAAACCGTTCGGCTTTACATTTGATCTTCACGATGGCCGTGATCAAGATAAGTGGTTGGACGAGTTCAATTCAGCCTTTGCCAAGTTTCTTGATGACCTCAACAACACCGTTGTCGACCGACTTTCTGAAATGCGGTCGGCGCATCAAAGGCGCCAGCTATACTTGTTCACGCGCGAAATGGCTGGTCTGAGCAATATACTGAGCTCTTTTCTGGGGAAAGCCCTCCATCAGGACAAGTTTTCAACTGCTCCTCATATCCGCGGTGTCTTCTTTTCCTCTGCACGTCAGGAGGCCATTCCCACAAATCCGGTTTTACTGGCAACTTCGCAGAAGTATGAGATCGCAGCACCTATCCTGCCCATTCATAGCGGTCCATCCAAACAGTACTTCTCTGCTTCACTCTTTGATCAGGTCGTGTTCAAGGAAGCCGGCCTTGCGGGCGATAACATCAAGATCGAGCGCGCCAAACGCTTCGCTCTCGTCGGATCAGGCCTTGCCGCTTCTCTTCTTTATGTTGGCTTTTTCAGCACCTATTGGGTCGGCTATGAAAACAATCGGGCACGAGCTGACGAGGTCGTCGATATAACCGAGAGCTTCGAAGAGCTGTTTCAGCAAGGTCCTGATAAGAATCTTAACGCCTCTGGACAGAACTACATCCGTCCTCTTGGCGCACTCACATCTGCAAGCGACATCTTTGGCAACTATCGCGACAGAAACTGGCTTATCTCCCAACTCTCACTTTATCAGGGCTATAAGATCGGCCCGGAAGTTGAAAAAGCCTACGTCGATATGCTGGCCCGCTACTTCCTCCCAGAGGTTGCAGCATATGTCCGAAACGAGATCGCAGCTCTTGGGAATGATGAAACCAGCAAAGACAGTAATGAACGTCTGGAAGCGTTGCGTGTCTACCTTATGCTGGGCGACGCTTCCCGGCGAAATGAGCTCCTCGTAAAATCCTGGATGGAACAGAAATGGCAGGAGCAGTTTGAAGGCGATCTCAAACTACAAAAAGCGCTGCTCGATCATCTTGTCTTTGCCATCGAAACCGCCGGGCTAGAAGCGAAGCTGGACAAAGATCTGGTTGAGACCTCTCAAAGAGATCTGAGAGAAGTGCCACGAGATCTGCGCCTCTACCGCAACATCGAGCAAGTCAGTGACAGACAGCTGGCCTCTCCGGTGAACTTCAGAAACGACATCGGGCCGGCATACAACATCGTTTTCAGCGGAACCGGCACCACCGCTCATGATGATCAACCAATTGGGGTAAAGCAGTTTTTCACAAAAGATGCTTATCTCGACTATTTCGTCAAAATGAATGATGGCCTGTCCGTCGTCGCCGTAGAGGATGCCTGGGTGGCCGACGAGCGGGACACCGTGGAATATTCCCAAGCTGACCTAAAAGAGTTCCGTCGCAAAATCGCATCCCGCTATGCAACGAACTACATCTCCAACTGGAATGACGCGCTGAACCGTTTGGAAATTACGGACTTCAGAAATCTAGACCACGCCGTAGATATTCTGGAAACACTAACTGGCCCAGACAGGCCTCTTAATCGGCTCATCAACCGGGTTAAGAGTGAAACAGAAATCTACGAGAGTAAGCTCATTGAGCTCAATGCCGAGCAAGCCGTCAATTCTGATTTGCCCTTTGACATCTATAGAGAACAAGGCCTCCGCGTTCGCCGCGCCTTTTCCAACCTCAATGGATTGGTGGAAGCTGAAGAAGGTGAGAAGGCTTATCTGGAAGATCTAGATGCGGCCCTTAATACTCTTTACGAATATCTGAAAGACATCCGCCAAGCCGGGGAACGATCTGGCGAAGTTGCATTGGCACGTGCCAAAGCCAGAATTGATCTTCAGGGCGAAGACCCAATCTATACACTCAAACGCATAGGCGTCGACCTTCCCAGCCCACTCAATCGCTTTTTCGCAAAACTGGCAGATCAAAGTTGGAAGGTGTTGCTGCAAGAAGCCAAGAAAGAGCTGCAACGCAGTTGGAACGAGGAAATCTATGCGGACTATAACCTTAACTACGCACAGCTTTATCCTTTCAACAAGCAGGCTGAGCAAGAGATCCCACTTGAAGAATTTGAAAGCTTCTTCGGCCCGGGCGGCAAGATCGAAACGTTCTACAAAAAGAACCTGATCGTGTTTGTTGATGAGGCAACGGGCGAGCCTAAAACCATCGATGGTCGCCATCTCGCCATCGCTAAGGAATTTCAGGATAATCTCAAGATCATCTTAGATCTGCGCAGAAGCTACTTCAACTCAGAAGGACTGATCGGTGTGGAGTACAACATCCAGCCTATCTCTCTTTCCGCAAAACTCCGCCGCGCCGTGATGAATATTGAGGGACAAATCATTTCCTACTCCCATGGTCCACGTCGCCCTATCCGAGTGATCTGGCCGAATGTTCTCACAAATGAAGCTGAGAGCAGCCTATCAGTCTTCCCTGCGGGTCGTGGTCGCCCACACACCACCACCTTTAAGGGGCCGTGGTCAGGCTTCCGACTGCTGGATTTTGCCACGACTAAAGGCTTTGATAGCAATGGCGCACTGATCGAGTTCAGCTTCAACGGGCAGAAAGCAACATACTCCTTGCTTCATAAAGGAGCCAGTTCACTGGCACGCAAACAGCCACTCTCCGGCCTTATCCTGCCAGCAAAGATGTGATGCCTATGACCACAACAGATACAAACTCAGAAGAAGCAGCTTCGGCTGCTTCCTCCATCTTCGTGACATCCTACGATGATCTGGCAAAGGCGGTCCTTTCACCCATCTCAGAAGAGTTTGAAGATGATATCGAAGATCACCCAGATTTTGATGCCGTAAGTGACGAGTTAATGAAGCGCGGTACACTTTCCCATGGCTCAATCGATTGGAGTCTGGTGGAGCGAGAAGCCCTCAAGCTGCTGCAGAACACGCAAAAGAGTCTCGCCGTTTTCGAGGCACTCCTGCTGGCAAGAATGACGCGGAAAACACGTGGTGCGTTGGCCAGTTGTATCAGAGCACTCGATGCGTGCTTAACGACATCCAAGACAGAGCTTCATCCCAAAGAAGATCGTAGGTTTGAGCTCATCCTCAGACGCATTTGCGGCCTTTTCAGTCTGGATACATTGCCCGGCAAACCCGGATCAGAAGCTGAGAAGCTTGAGGAGAGCCTTGCCCGGCTGATCAAAAACGAGCTCTTGCTTGAACATGGATTGGCAAAGGATTTTCGAGTTCTTCAAGAACGCATAGAGCTGGAGAAAAAACAGCAAGAGAACGAGAAAGCACGCAAAGCGACCAGTTCCAGCACTTCTGCAGATTCAACAAGTGCCGGTCAAATCAGCTCATCATCAGTGATGGATGCTCGTTCCTTTAAGCGCCTCACAGCTGAGATCTGTACACTCATCTTTAAGCAAGACCCGTCCCTGCCCTTCATCTACCAACTCCGCCGCCACGCGTGTTGGCAAGAGATAACAGGCGCTCCCCAAATCACCTCAGAACCACGAACCATTATCCCGGCAATATCTATCGATACCTGCGACAAGTATAGGGATGCCTTAAAGCAAGGCACGCCAGATATTTCGATCATTCACCAGTTAGAAACGACACTTTTCTCCATGCCCTTTTGGATTGAAGGCCAGTATCTCGCCGCACAACTGGCACTCAAAGCCGATCATGTTCATGTCGCAAATGCGATAACTGAAAGCACCCAGAGTTTTGTTAGTCGCGTCCCCGAACTGCGAGAACTCTGCTTTGATGATGGAACGCCATTCATCGAAGGCGAAACAGCCGAATGGCTCAACTCAAAGCCCCTGAACAGCGATACGCCCGAAATACTAAGCACACCGCAGGAGCAAAAAGGATTGACTGATTTCGTCAGCAATCCCAAACTCGCAACAAAATGGAACGGCGAGTACAAATCCCAACGCTCCCCTCGCCAAAAAGCCTTCATGGAACTGGCAATGCTGGAAGACCTCGCCCTCTCCGGCTTCTCCGCCCTCGTCTCCGACCAAACCCTCCGCCTCCAATCCGCCGTAGAAGAAACCTCCATCACCGACTGGGACCCAGAGTTTTTCAAAAGAGCAGCTGTTCTCACGCGTAAGAGTAGGAAATAATATCTGTTTGAGAGGGAGACAGCTATCGCTAGCTGTTTCCCATAATCTGAGCGTAGATTTCAGGGTCGGTGACGCCTTCTGAGCCGATCAGGAGGATACTGGAGTCTGGGGTAAGG
The DNA here is from genome assembly GCF_000236645.1 of Pseudovibrio sp. FO-BEG1. Classification (NCBI taxonomy): domain Bacteria; kingdom Pseudomonadati; phylum Pseudomonadota; class Alphaproteobacteria; order Hyphomicrobiales; family Stappiaceae; genus Pseudovibrio; species Pseudovibrio sp. FO-BEG1. The sequence continues at coordinate 1,955,210 of NC_016642.1, read as the reverse complement.
CCTAGCTCATGGCAGAGTTGCGGGTCCTTGGAGGCTTCGATCACTGCGGCGAGGCCAGCGACGCCGCTTTCGCCTGCCTCAATGGCAGGATCATTGCCAAGGGGATGTGCGAGGCGGCGCATTGTTGGGGCGATCAGGTCATCGCTGATGGTGAGGAAATGTGAGCATTCACTTCTCAGGATTTCCCAGGCCATTGGAGAGGGAACGCCGCAGGACAGACCTGCCATGATCGTTTCTTCATCAATTTCAATAGATGCGGCCTGCCGCTGCTTTGCGCTCTCAAATAGACAGGCGGCGAGGTCCGGTTCAACAATGCAGACTTTAGGGGCTTCATCCTTCCAGTGCTGCCGTAATGAAGCGGCAACGGCAGCTGCCATGCCGCCTACTCCGGCCTGCAAAAATACATGAGTTGGCGGGCTTTCGAGATCATTAAATATCTCGTGGGTCATGACACCATAGCCAGCCATAACATCCCGCGGAGGCTCTGTATAACCGGGCCAGGATGTGTCAGAAACCACGAACCAGCCAGCGGCCTCAGCTTCACTCCGACACATTTCAACGGACGCATCATAATCGCCGTCGATGCGAATGACTTCTGCACCCAGCTCCTGCATCGCTTGCTCACGGCCCTGACTGACTTCCGCATGGATATAGATTTTGCAGGGCGCACCAAATCTCTGACATCCCCAGGCAAGGGACCGCCCATGATTGCCATCGGTTGCGGATGCTAAGGTGATGCTGCTCACCTGATCTGCGTAGTGCCCGTTACGAATATCTGAGAGGGAGACCTCTTCCCCTATACGGCGCGACACTTCTCGTTGCAGCACGCGCAATGCGGCATATGCACCGCCTAAGGCCTTGAAGCTTCCAAGACCAAAACGTGGACCTTCATGTTTGTAGAGGATCGCCCCTACCCCAATCTCCTGCGCCAAAGACGGTAAAGAACACAATGGGCTGGGTGCATACCCTTCCCACTGAGTGATCTCGGCAATTGCCTGAGCGAAAGCAGTTTCAGGCAAAACGGAGAGTACTGCCGGGCCGAAATCGGGAGACCCCTGCGTATATGAGATGCTTTTGGACATGGGATACTCCTGCTTACTTACCTTTTGGGAGACGCTGCTTTGCCAACTCAGCCCAGAACCGAGCTCCCGTCTCCAAAAGCTCATCGTTGAAATCATAGTCAGCTGCATGCAAAGGTTTGGCATGGGCGCCTTCCGTGCCGTTTCCCATGAGAAGAAAACAGCCAGGAACTTGCGCGGCAAAGTTTGCGAAGTCCTCAGAAAACGTCATGGAAGGGCGGGCACCGTCATGCTCCAGCCCCATCGCTTTGGCAGCTTCAATCACATGAGAAGCGGCATCGGCATCATTGATCGCTTCAATAAACTCCGTACGGAATTCCACTGAAACATCGAGACTATGGCTCACACCAATACCTTCTGCGATCTGCCTCAGATGGGTCTCGACCTGTTTTCGGTGTTCTGGAGAGGCAGCGCGCACTTCCCCCTTCAGCAGCGTGTGACCCGGCAGGACGTTGCGCTGACCATCGGTGATAAACTCGGTTACTGAAACGACAGCGCCAGAGGACGGCGGTAGCTTTCGAGAAACGATGGTTTGAAGCGCCAGAACCAACTCGGCAGCTGGGGTCATCGTTTCGCGACCGGCCTGAGGCATTGAGGCATGTCCACCCTGCCCATTGATCGTAATCTCAAACAGGCTTTCACTGAAGCAGATCACCCCTGCCCGGGTAGATATCCGCCCAATAGGCTCGCCGGGCAGGTTGTGCAGACCATAGACCTCATCAATCGGAAAATTCTGCAAGACACCTTCGTCAATCATGGCCTGCGCACCTAAACCATGCTCTTCATTAGGCTGGAACAGGAGTACAACCGTTCCATCAAACTCAGGAGATTTGGCCAGAAGCTCCGCAGCCCCCAGCAGCATGGTGGTGTGTCCATCATGGCCGCAGGCATGCATCACGCCCTCATTGCGAGACCGATGTGCAAACTCGTTGAGCTCGGTGATGGGCAGCGCATCAAAGTCCGCCCGTATGCCGATGGCTTTATGGCTGTTACCTGCTCTTAGCACGCCAACAACACCGACGCTCTCGTGGGTTTCAATGCCCAGATCACGCAGATGGCGCGCGATCCGTGCCTTGGTCCACTCCTCCTGAAAGCCAAGCTCAGGATTTTGATGAAACTCATGCCGAAGGGCCTGAAGACGATGCGCAAAGTCAGTCATGGAGTACTCCCGAGAGGCAGCGTGCTGCAGTTCAACTGATTATCTGAATTAATACTTCATCAGATGTGAAAAATGCGCTGAATATAGACGCTTGATATGCAATAATCTTTCACATGACACCTTTAGACTCATATGACCGCGCCATTTTGCGCATCCTACAAGCAGACAACCGCACCTCTCAGCAAAAAATTGGCGAGGCCGTCAATCTGTCCGCCCCCTCCGTCCAGCGCCGCATTCGGCGTATGGAAGCAGAAGGTGTTATTGCTGCCAATGTTGCTGTGGTTGATCCAGCGATGGTGGGACTGCCAATCACAATTTTTGTTGAGGTAGAACTGGTCAGCGAACTGCCAACCGACATCGACGCAGCCAAGCAAAACTTCCGTGATGCCCCGGAAGTTCAGCAATGCTTCTATGTTACGGGAGAGATTGATTTCGTACTGGTCGTCGTCGTGGAAAGCATGTCAGCTTACGAAGAATTCACCCGCCGCATCTTCTTCAAAAACGGAAACATCAAAAAATTCAAAACCTTCGTTTCAATGGACCCGATTAAGACAGGCGTGAAGGTTTCGGTTTGATGGGGAGAGACTAGCGAGCAGGTGGAGTGAAATGCCAAGCTATCGACAAATCAATGAGCTGACGATTTATTATATAACAATTTCAAGAATATAAGTGGTGCCCGGAGGCGGATTCGAACCACCGACACGCGGATTTTCAATCCTGAACTCTTGTCTAAATTTCAATGGCTTAGATCCGTAAAAAACGTCAAACCGCTATTTAAACGTCAAATAACTGGGCGAAATTTGTCAAAGGTTTCTCGCCTACTGAAGTGGGGGAGGAAATGATGGGTAGCTCGACTAGTAAGATACAGCATTGTAACAGTCTAACCATCCAATACAGCGACAAAGCTGTCTGGATTAGCAAGCTGTGCCGGGACCATAACTTTTCAGCATCAGAAAAGGTCGTGGGGATCGCTCTGTGTGACTACTTCAACACAAAGCCGGAGATGCCTGGCCAAGCATCTCTCGCCTTGAAGAAGACGCAGGCACCAGCAGAAGAACGGTGATCCGAGCTTTGAAGAAGCTAGAGCAAGCTGGATATTTTAAAGCTCAACGCGCACGTGGTCGTGGGCAAAGCAATCATTATGCCTTTTGCCATGTAGGGGATGAAAAACGTGACAGCAGAGCACCTATGGTCGCACCAAACTCGCTGTCCAAACACAGTTGCAGTGACAAAAAAGACCAAAAAGCGTGCCAAAATGAGCAGCTAAAGGGTGACGTCAGAGCACCACGAAATAAAGATAAATATACAAATAATAATACAGGTGAACTTCAATCAGTGTCATCTAGCGCAAAAGCAGCAGCAAAGCTGATACTCAATCAAACATCCAAGTTTATCTCGGTATCAGACCCACTCTTTGAGGTTCTTTGTAAGACCTCAAAGAGAAAGGTCTTGTCTCAGAATCTCTCAAAGCATGACGGCAAGACAGGCCATTGGTTCTTGAAAGAAGAAGTTGCAAAAGAAAGGCAACGATTAGAACGCAACCAAGCAGCGCTCCATCATTGAATGCCCTTCTCAGTGCTTTGGGCACCTCAGCAGCCACATACTAAAAAGGCCTGAGAAGCTCACGCTTCCCAAGCCAGAATATTCCTTAAGAGGCAAGCCTCTCATCATTCCAACTTACTTGCTTTTAGAGATTTCCAGTGCACAGGGATCAAGCAGCTCTGAGATCTTCTCGCCGCTTTCCTGCACATCATTGATGTGATTGCGCACAGTATCAAACAGCGTCAGCAACGCTTCATATTCCTGAGTGTGCTCCATTCGTTCACTCATCACCACGCTCATGGAATAAACTAGATTTTTGAGGTGATTGCTTGATAAGCGAAGCTGATCCACTTCATTGCGAAGGGACGTATGGGCACATTTCTCTTTTCCAGTATCAGTCATCAGTAAGCCCTCTCTACTGGCTTGTTGAACAAGCCGCTCAGCAGAAGGCTTTCGACAACCCACTGGCGAGCGGGAGGTTCGAAACCTGGTAGAGTCAGGCGGGTTTATTCCCCCGCAAAGGGTATTGTATTCACCGCCCTCCCGCCCATAAGCGAGAGTTTGCGTTTGAAGACCTAACTCCAGACACAAAAAAACCGCCAAACAAAACGGCAGCGGTGACCGCTCTACGAGGTTTCGAAGCCTCGCTTAAACCATGCGATGGATTGTTTAAACTGTCAATGAGATGAAGGTGAAAAATCCTATAAACCCATAGGATTAGCGGGGTTAGAACATGAGAACAACAACATGAACATAAACACCAAGCCTCCGCAAACCCAACACAAGCGCAAGCCCTGCCCTGCTGAACTCCCCGCAAGACGAGAAAGGGCTGGGAAGGACCCGTAGGCAATCTACTTGGTTTTGAAGGCTTACGGCGACAAGTCACCCTGAAACAGGACCCATTATGGTGGATGATACACAATGGTTGAGGCGAGCTGGCCGCTGATCAGGCCGTTGGAATAAAACGGGGTCGAGAAAGCTACACTCATAGTTGCTCTCCTATCCAGTTTTATCACAATGGCAGACTTCGTATCAGCTCATTTGATTGCAAAGTGGGTAGCTGTGAACGTAAAGCCGAACACGCCAATGCCTCCTCTTTGGCTCGCCACAAGTATACAGCACTCTTGGCTGGGTTAAAAAGCAAACAAAGGCATTTTGTAAGCTCATAACCATCTGAATGGCTCCAAAGGTTCCCTCTGGAGCCACATTGTCTATCAGGATACGTGAAACCCTTGAGAAGTAATATTGCAGGTGTTCTCCCGAGATATTCACTGGACAGTGTTTATTTCAGCAAATCCGGTAGCAGCACAACAAGAGGCAAGTTACTACGCGAGCGCCACTATATACTCACTTCACAAGTTGTCAGACTTTTAGCTTAGAGCTCTCAGCAAGTCTTCTAGCCCGAGCACCCCACCTGCGAACTCAGCAGTTGCGTCTTCCAGCACATCCCAGATGTATGTGGCTGACGCGCTGTCTGTTAGGAAATGGAAGCCAAGCTGTCCACCGAGATCATCGCGAATGATGATCGCACCAAGACGTGCCGCAACTGTTTGAGCTATCTCTTTGTTGGCGAACATTTCGGCACGAAGATCCACGCCGCAGATTTTGGCGAACATATCCGAAGTTTGCGCGCCACTGAGGTAGATCCAGCTGTGTGTGTCCTGACGAGGGAGCGGATAACCAATCCCTTTGTCAGAAGCCACATGATCTGCTGCCCATGCAGCATCTAACTCTGCAATACCTGCTGTTTCGCCCTGCAATGGCGACAACAGAAGGTATTCTTCATCCGACAACCGGCACAGGAGTGTTCCGTCCTTCTGAAGCTCAGCAGTGTTTGGCTTGGCTGGAACTGCCAGACTTTTGGAAGAGAGCCAGTCTGTTGTCCCATTTCCTTTAAAGCCTGAGCGAACCAAACCTGAAAGGTCGCAGAAGTTTACGCCACCGGCCTCATATCCGGAGCCGGATACGGACGATGCCACAGTGTATTCGCCACGGCGTGCAAACTGAGCCTGTTTTGCATTCAGTTTGCGAGAAAACGGGCTTCTGGCCAGCGCCTGATCTGGATGAATGTCTTGTGCATTAGCCATAACTCAGAGCTCCTGCCGTTTGTTTTCTGGATCATAGAAGTGCGGTGAAATCACCTTACCTGTCACGGTCGAGCCATCGCTGTGACGAAGCTCGATAGCAGAGCCGATTTCCGCATCTTCACGCGCTGCGTAAGCAAGTCCGATTGTTTTCTTCAGCGTAGGGGATTTGCAGACAGAGGTAACAAAACCAGCGATCTTGCCGTTTTTGAGGACAAGATTGGATTCCAGAACCGGGTTTGCAGGATCATCTTCCACTGAGAAGCCAACCAGCTTTCGTTCAGAGAGCTGCTTGTCGCGGATTTGCAGTGAACGCTTGCCGACGAAGAATTTCTTCTTCTTGGCAATGGCCCAGGTCATATCCAGCTCTTCTGGTGTTGTCAGACCATCCGTGTCCTGGCCTACGATAACGTGGCCTTTTTCGAGACGCATAACACGTTGCGCTTCTAGGCCGAACGGATGAATGTCGAACTCTGCACCTGCTTCCATCACAGCATCCCAAAGAGCTTCGCCGTAACGGGATGGCACGTGAATCTCATAGCCAAGCTCGCCCACGAAACCTACACGGAAGAGCCGTGCTGGAATACCAGCCACTGTGCCTTCACGGTATGCCAGATATGGGAATGCTTCTGAGGAGCAATCGATGTCGCCTGTCAGCTTTTCGAGGACTTTACGAGCGTTCGGACCAGCCAAGTTGAGCGCTGCATATGCGGAGGTAACATTGACGATATCAACATCGAGCTGCCACTGAGCGTTCCACCAGAGCATATTGCGATAAATGCGCTCTACACCTGTTGTGGTTGCAGTGATGTAGAAATAGTCCTGCGCCAAACGGCACGCTACACCATCGTCAATCACCGTGCCTGCTTCATTGGTCATGAGCAAGTAACGGGTCTTACCTACTGGCAGTTTGGCATAAGCAAACGTGTACATGCGGTTGAGGAACTCAGCAGCATCCGGCCCACGAACATCCAGACCACCAAGCGTCGACACATCGATGATGCCTACATTGCTGCGGGCATTATTGACTTCAAAATCAATGCAGGACTTCATGTCCTTACGATCTGTGTTCGGATAATATGCCGGGCGCACCCAGTTGCCAGCTAAAAGCCATTCAACGCCGAACTCTTCGTGGCGATAGTGCATGGCAGTTTTGCGCTTAGGGTCGAACTGGCGTCCAGCGAGAACTGCGATTTTTTCAGCCGTGAAAGGCGGACGCGCTGTTGTAACACCGATTTGTGCGACTGATCGGTCTGTTTTATCCGCAACCAGACGGGCTGTTGCCAGTGCAGCGTGACGGCCCTGACTTGGGCCCATGCCAACCGTTGAGTAGCGCTTCACCAGCTCCAACTCACGATAACCATCGCCCACTGCATTGCGGATATCTTTGACCTGCAGATCTTCATCGAAGTCTACAAAGTCTTTTCCATCCGGATGCGGGAAGATTGGCCATGGGTGGTTTGGAGAAACCGCAGCGCGAGCCGGTTCTGCCACAGGCTTTGGCACAGTAAGACCACAAAACTGAGCTGCTTTTTGGCCCTGATGGCGGCCATGCGCCAGAGTTTCTTCAATGGCGTAATAGCTGTCGATGGCACCAGCCAGATGCACATTTTCAGGCATGCCTGTCAGCGAGAAGGTTGCGGTTGCGTCTTCATAGCCGATCTTACCACCCGCCTGGATTGGCAGCTGATAGGTTGGGGTGTAACCAACAGACATGCAAACGAGATCACAAGCAATGTTCTCGCGTTTGCTGGTAGCTACGCCTTCATCATCCAAATAGGCAATGGTAACGCCTGTGACGTGGCGGTGCCCTGGAGCTGGATGCGCTTCATAAACACATGCATTGCTTACAATGCGCATTCCTTTAGCTTTTACTGCTTGAGCTAACGGGCCTTTTGAGGTTTTACGCAAATCTGCGACAGCTGCAACTTCAACGCCAGCATCAAGGAGATCTAGAACGACACCGTAAGCATCATCATTTGCTGCCAGAACTACGGCTTTCTTGCCCGGTTGAACCCCATAGAAGCTAATCAAACGCTGCGCGGCGCTTCCTTGCATTACACCGGGCAGATCGTTGTTCCGGAACTGCGACGGCTGCTCAATCAGACCGGTGGCGATCACCACTTGCTTTGCACGTACTTTATGCAAACGCTTACCCTGAATCACTGGCAGCCAGTTATCAGAAAAATAGCCGTTGCAAACCGCATCTACCATAACTGTGATGTTTTTGTGGTCTTCGACATCTGCGATCAAAGACTGGCGCAGGCTTTCAGCTTTTGTCGCTTCAGCATCAAAGCGACTGAACGTGAGTGCGCCACCCAAAATTAGATTTTCTTCAACCAGCAGAACCTTTGCACCAGCATCCGCTGCTTCTAGCGCAGCTGCAAGACCAGCAGGACCAGCACCTACGACAACAACGTCATAGAAACCATAGGCTTTATCATAGTAACCTTCGGTCTCTTTGGTGGTATCGATTTCGCCAAGGCCCGCTTTTTTGCGGATGATAGGCTCCCAGAACTTGTCCCAGATACCTTTCGGCTTAAAGAACGCGCGATAGTAGAAACCGACTGGCATGAAGCGACCGAAACGATTGAGAATGAAGTCCCGGTCCTTCTCAAGAGTTCCATTCACGTTCTGTGCTTTGACGTCCATGCCCTCTTCAATTTGATGGCGATCTGCGAAGACGTTGGGCTCGTTCCCGATCTGCACGAAGCTGTTGGAGTCTTGTGCTGCCATTGTCAGCACACCGCGCGGACGGTGATACTTGAAGGAGCGCGACAGGATCCATTTGCCACTGGCCGCCAGAGCGGAGGCAATACAATCACCTTCCTGCCCCTGATATGTTTTGCCTTCGAAGCGGAAAGAAACAGGCTTATCCGAACGGATCAGCAGCCCTTTGCGTGGCTTTTGTGCTGTGCTCATGAGGGTACATCCGCTGTCGTAGAGCCGGCTTTAGGTGCCGGATAGGTTTTCAGGATTTTGTCGGTGACGGTATGGCGTTCTGCAACGAACCAGTAATTGGTTGGCGTGTGACACCACCATTCGCGCACAACGCCAGCGGTGTTATTGGCGAACCAGATGTATTCGTTCCAGTTATCGTCAGAAACAGCTTCCGGGTCCGGCTGCTCGATGTACTCACCGTGGCACTGAAACTCTGAAATGTTGCGTGGCCCATTCAAAGGGCAGTTCATGATCTTCATGTGTGACCTCAGTGGCTGGCTGCCGTTGCACCCATCTCATTGACGAGCTTGTACTTGTAGAAACGGTCCAGAGCGAAAGGCTTAATCATGTCTGGCATGGCCTGGTTGGCGACGGTTTGCGCCATGTAGTAGCCACTGGCCGGTGTGGACTTGAAGCCCCATGTGCCCCACCCCGCATCGAGCCAATAGTTGTCGAGTGGCGAGGTACCCATGATCGGGCTATAATCCGGCGTCATGTCGGTGATACCTGCCCATTGGCGCAGGATCTTGAGGTCACCGATAAACGGGAACATTTCCAGCGCGCTGGCGGCCAGGCTTTCCTTCATGTCGAGTGTGGAGCGGGTGTTGTAGAGCTCATAAGGGTCTGAGCCGCCACCAATCACCAGCTCACCGCGACCAGACTGGGAGATGTAGCAGTGCATGGCCGTTGAGGAGACCATCGGGTCCAGAAACGGCTTGAGCGGCTGCGTCACCATCGCCTGAAGTGGGAAAGTACGGATCGGGAGCTTGATGCCTGCCATATCCGCAACAACGGAGGACATGCCCGCAACGCACTGCACGACCTGACCAGCTGCGATCGCGCCGCGATTGGTTTCAACGCCAACCACCTTGTTGCCTTCGACCTTGAAGCCTGTCACCTGCGTGCGTTGGTGCAACTCCACCCCACGTTCGCAGGCACGAATGGCATAGCCCCATGCCACGGCATCATGGCGGGCCGTTGCCGCATCCGGGTGCCACAGACCGCACAGGATTGGATGTCCTTCGATGTCCAAGTTGAGCGTTGGGACGAGTTCTTTGATCTGCTTGCGATCAAGGATCTCGTTGCGCTCACCGTGGAACGTGCCGGAATCAGCACGCAACCGCAGCGCCCGCGATACACCGTCTGAGTGAGATAGGGTGATCTGGCCGCGGCGGCTGTACATGAGGTTGTAATCCAGCTCATTGGCCAGGCTCTCATAGAGGCGCATGGACTTGGCGTAGAACTGGATGGAATCAGATGTGATGTAGTTGGAGCGGATCACCGTGGTGTTTCGCGCCGTGTTGCCACCACCGAGGTAACCTTTGTCCAACACCGCGACGTTGGTGATGCCGTGGTTTTTGGCGAGGTAATAGGCCAGAGAGACGCCGTGACCGCCTGCGCCGATGATGACCACATCGTAGCTGGGCTTAAGTTCGGGCGTTTGGGGGATTTCCTCCCGGGCCGGGTGGCGGCGGGATAATCCGTATTTGAGGAGAGCAAATGGCACGGTGCTTATCCAATCTTAGGACGCGGTACTGAGAATTCGTCGTTCTTCTCGATCAGGCGAGCGACATTGAGGATGAGCTTTTCATCGAAATATCTCCCGACAATCTGCACGCCCATTGGCAGACCTTCGCTGTGAAGACCGCATGGGACGGTGATGGCCGGATGACCTGTCATGTTGAAGAAGCTCGTAAACCGGGTGATTGCATTGCCGACCGGCTCGTCCATACCATCAACCTTGGTGGTGACGGTGCCGATGTGCGGTGCAATGGCTGGGGTGGTTGGGGTGAGCAGGATGTCGACATCGTCAAACAGAGCATTGGTCTGCTGACGGTAGACTTCAATGAAGCGTTTGGCGCGGACGTAGTGCTCCGCCAGCAGGCACTGGCCCAGGGCGAGACCTGCGCGGAAGTCTTGACCGTACAAATCACCGCGCTCCTCCAGATAGCGAGAATGGACGCTCAAGGCTTCCGGCATCTGCACTGTGAGGGAGACCGTGCGGGTGTTGGTCATGTCTGGCATGGTCACTGGAACCAGCTGCGCTCCATGGCTGACCAGATAGCGCTGCACACGCTCTACCGCTGCCAGAATTTCTGGGTCTGTGCGCTCGTAGAAGAAATTGGCTGGGATACCGACGCGGAGCCCTGCGATTTCGTTGTCCAACTCAAAGGCGTAGTCATCAACCGGGACGTTGACAGTGACCGGGTCTTGCGGATCGAAACCGGCGATCAAGCCAAGCAGATTGGCGCAGTCGTGCACTGTGCGCGTCATCAGGCCAACGTGATCCAATGTCCAGCAATATGGCATGACACCGCGGGTGGAAACCCGGCCCATGGTTGGCTTTAAACCGACAATGCCATTCAAAGAAGCCGGTGCGCGCACAGAACCGCCTGTGTCAGTTCCCAATGTTGCAGGTGCAAGGCCGAAAGCCAGTGCGGCGGCAGAGCCACTTGAAGAACCGCCTGCCAAGCGTGTAGTGTCGTAGACATTGGGGCACGTGCCAAATTCTGGGTTTTCTCCGGTCGCGCCATATGCAAACTCATGCAGATTGAGTTTACCAAGGGAGATGGCCTTTCCCGCCTTCAGCCGTGCGATGGAGACCGCATCTTTTTCAGCAAGGTGGTCATGGAAAACGCGTGAGCCACCAGTGGTCTTAATACCTTCCACATCGAACAGATCTTTTGCAGCGAACGGAACACCGGCAAAGGGAGATTTTTCCAGATCGTGACGAATGAAGGATGTAGCGGTTATACGAGCTTCGTTTGCCGTTATCGCAATGTAAGCCTTTGAAACACAGTTATATTTCTTGATACGCTTCAAATAGATATCTGTCAGCTCAGTTGCTGACAAATCACCTTTTACCATGAGGTGGTGCAGCTCGGTAGCAGATGCAAATGCGATATCTTCTTCGGACTGAAGTTTTGAGTGCAGCATAAACATGTTCAGTTTCCTTTCTGAACACTCATGGCTGGTGGTGTGTGTCCCAGATCTGTTTTACGTAGAACTTCCAGCTGATCGAGCAGCTCTTGAAAGCCAGTGATGACACCCAGCTTCGGATGAACCAGCTCTTCAATTTCATCATAATGCCAAGGATGAGAAGCCAGCTGATCGCAAAGGTTTACTAGTGTTTCTTTTTTTAGCTTTTTCATTTTTTGCCCACGTCATGAGCGGTACCTTGCAACTTTGACACCGCCTTAAACCTCGTGTTCCGCTAACGAATGATGAGTGTTTCTGGCGTTTGATTTGTCAGGATCTCAGCACCGGTTTCAGTCAAAACCACAGTGTTGGAGATAAAGTAATCAACGCAGTCCGTGTTGGTGAACCAGGAGTGTGCGTGGAACACCATGCCGGTCTTCAAGATGCGTTCGGAGTTAGGTGCCAGACTGGTGACCATGCTGCCTCCAGTCCAACTTGGTGGGAAGCCGATACCAACCATGTAACCACAATGGTGGCGATGGTAATTATGCAAACCGGCACTGTTGGCGACTTCTTTCCACGCAGCATACGCTTCACCCGCGTTTGCTCCGGGCTTAATCGCATCACAAATGGCTTTCATGCCGCTGATAGCCAGTTCAGCGGACTTTTCTGCCCCCCTAGGAGCTGAGCCGACGTAGGCTAAACGCCCCATTGGAGCTTGATATTTCCGGTATGCAGCGCAAGTTTCAAGGAAGACAGCATCCCCATTGCGGAAAACGTCTCCACGCCATGTTGTATGCTCTTCGCCAAGACGGGAGGTTGGGCGGATAAACGGGCCAAATCCCGGGTACTCACTCCCGGCTAGAATCATAGCACGGTGGTATTCCGCAGAAATCTCATAATCGGACGCGCCATCTCGGATAGCTTCCACGGCTGCTTGAGTGCCAACGTCTACGGCATGGGCCGCTTTGCGTACATACTGAACTTCTAGTGGAGATTTCACCTGCCGAATATCATCAACGAGGCCAGAAGCATCGATCCACTGTGCGGCCTGATCGCCAGCTTGAATCATTTCTGCAATACGTGGCGTCATGAAAAGGCTACGCTTTTCAATGCCTATTTTGCCGCCATTGATACCAAGATCCCGCATTGCCTTCAGCACATAGTCTGATGGCTCCTCATGGTCTTTATGACCATAAAAAGTAGCATTCTTAACCTGCTTGTCGACCGTGATCTTTTCCATGCCGCGGCACATCAATGCCATTTTGCAATCGCGCGTCACCACAAGAACGTGACAGGCGAAAAAGCCCCAATGATCCAGACCCGTCAAGTAATAGATGCTCTCTGGAACAGAGATTAAAAGCCCATCGAAATCATGAGTTTCCATAGCTTTACAGACGCTCGCTACGCGCTGCTCTAGCTCTTCTTGTGAAAACGGATCATTCAACGCTAATTCCTCCCGAGCAATAATTAGCCTCAATTTGCCTATAGGTATACCAATTGTCAAAGATTTTTTACGTACAAACGCATACAAAATTTTTCAGCCACCTAGAATTAATTCTATACCATTGATATTATTTATTTATTTGCAATAATATCTAGAATACCTGCGATTTATGTTTCCCATACCTTGCTTTACATAATCTCATTTCAAGATATTGGTGTACCACTTGGCGTATGGAGGTCTTATGAGAAAACTAGAGTCAATTGCCATTGCCGGATTGGGTGCGATCGGCAAACGCGTTGCGCAAGCAGTCATAAAAAATGAAATTCCAGGCTACGAGCTAAAGGCTATAGCTGTGCGCGACATCCAAAAAGGGAAAGAATTCCTGAAAGCACTTCCCGAACATTCCTGTCAGCCCCTCCCACTAGATGAACTTCCACTTGTCGCTGACATCGTTCTGGAATGCCTACCACCGCAACTATTTGAAAAAGTCGCACGACCAACACTCTCCTGCGGAAAATCTCTTATAGTAATGAGCACCAGTCAGTTACTCTCCCGCATGCACCTACTAGATCTTGCGAAGCAAAACGGGGCCAACATCATTGTTCCGTCGGGTGCAATTTTGGGCCTCGACGCTCTCAAAGCCGCCGCAGAGGGGACCATTCAGTCTGTTGTCGTACGAACAAGCAAGCCACCTCAAGGCCTTGCGGGTGCAGCTTACCTCATTGAGAACAGCATAGATGTAGAAAGCTCCAACGTACCTACCTGCATTCTTTCCGGCTCCGTAAACGAAGTTGCCCAGCACTTTCCGGCTAATGTGAATGTAGCAGCAGCACTCGCTCTGGCAGGACTCGGAGCTGACAAAACCACGATGGAGATCTGGGCCGATCCCAACCTTTCAAAAAACACACATACGGTGTCCGTGACCTCAGACAGCTCCGACTTTACAATGACCATCTCAAATCGCCCAAGCGACGAAAATCCCCGAACAGGGCGAATTACAGCGCAGAGCGTTTTAGCTGTACTCCGTACCCGCACATCGCACATTCAGATTGGAAGCTGACACTCCATGATATCTCTTTCCTCCATTCAAGAAGCAGCAAAACGCATCGATTCTGTCATCATAAACACGCCCTTACTGGAGTCCGATTTCATCAACAAGCGCAGTGGAGGGCGAATTCTTTTTAAACCTGAATGCCTGCAGCGCACCGGCTCTTTCAAGCTGCGCGGAGCTTACAATCGCATCGCAAAACTCACTGAAGCAGAACGTAAGCGTGGCGTTGTCGCCTTTTCATCTGGCAACCATGCCCAAGGTGTTGCCGCCGCCGCTGCACAAGCAGGAACCACTGCCCGCATTGTGATGCCTGAGGATGCACCTGCAATAAAGATTGAGAACACGCGCAGCTTCGGCGCTGAAGTGATTTTGTATGACCGGGCAACCGGCGATCGAGCCCAGATAGCAAAAGACATAGCAAATGAAACCGGCGCAGTCATGATTGCTCCTTATGATGACTATGCCATAATGGAAGGGCAAGGAACTATAGGGCTGGAGATTATAGAGAGCCTGCGTGCTAAGGGCCTCACAACTGACGCCGTAATTTGCCCTGCTGGTGGCGGAGGCCTATTGGCCGGAACCTCAACGGCAATCAAAGCTCTTTCGCCGGAAACCTGCATTTACAGCGCTGAGCCGGAAGGGTTTGACGACACCGCCCGCTCCCTACTCGCCGGACAAAGGCTTGAGAACGCGCCAGGCCAATCCATTTGCGATTCCATCGTCACGCACCGCCCCGGAGAGCTCACATTCCCCATAAACCAGCGCAACGTTACTGGAGGGCTGGTGGTTACAGAGGATGATGTCCGGTTGGCTATGAAAGCCGCTTTTGAGAACCTCAAGCTGGCTATAGAGCCCGGTGGAGCTGCTGGACTGGCGGCTATTATGAACGGGCAATATGACTGCTCAGGCAAAGTTGTTGTCGTCATTTTATCTGGCGGAAATCTTGGCGCTGGAGATTTTGCAAATCACCTAAACGCGGCGCCCGGCTGACAACGCACCCCATTCACCCAAACTTCACAGGCTTGCAAGAGAAGCAACCCCTTGCGATTAAACAAGGTGTCATAGTATGACCAGCACAGTGTATGACCTCCTTAGCAAGGTTGGACTGGTGGACGAAATTTACGAAACCCTTCGAGAGCGCATCTGCCTGCTGGATTACCCACCGGGCTGTGTTCTTCGCGAACGAACTCTTGCAGAAGAGTTTGGTGTTAGCCGCACTCCAATCCGCACAGTCCTTCAACGACTGGAGAAAGATGGGTTGATTACGAGCCATCAAGGCCGAGGGACGACTGTAACAACCGTTAACCTTGCCGACTTGCGGGATATCTATTTCATGCGCGTGCATCTTGCTGAAGCAATTGCCTATTCACGCCCGCACGCCCCAAAGCCGGACGCCATTGAGGAGATGCAGAAACTGGAGCAGATGGCATTCTCAGTTGCCGATACACCTGATTATCGAACCTTTGCACAAATCAGTATTGGCTTGCACAAGCAGGTTCAAAGCATCATTCGCAATAAGGCTTTGAAAGACTTTTCTGACCAACTGTTTTATCAGACGGCCCGGATCTGGTTTCTCCTACTTCCCAATCTAAACTGGAAAGAAGAGCTTGAGGATGTACTAGAAGAGATCAAAACCCTGAAGCGCTTTATGACACATGACAATGTGACAGCTATTGGCCGCATTCACAGCGCCTACTTATCATTGGTTCTTTCTCGCCTCGAAGGGGTTGAGCAACTGAATGCAACCCCATCAGAAGTCGCAGAATGATACTAGCTCAGATCTCAAGACGCTTCTGCTCTTCAATGAACCGTTGAACCCGCTTCAGTCCGCGAGAAATATAGTTTCGCTGAGAATACCCCAAAGCTTCTATATCATCACCTTTTAGCGCTCGCACAACATCGCACGCCTCCGCATAAAAGTACTCAGCAACCTCCTCAGCAAAGTAAGGAGCAAGCGAATACCAAATACGCGCGACTTTGAAGTAGATATGATTCCACACTTCCTGAAGCGCGCGATTTCCAATCAGAGTGTAAATCAAATGATTTAGATCGTGATTTAATGTCCAGTAGCGATGAAGGTCAAAAGTCTCCAGAAGCAAAACTGCCTCTTCTTTGATTTTTTCTGCTTCAGCCACATCAGCAGGCGTAATAGCGCGAGGAGACAGCTGACCTATTGTTTCGGCTAGTCGAATACGCAGAGCATAGGCATCGATGTAGTAATCAAAGTCGACGCTAGTAACGATGTAACCAACACCATTCCTTGCGGTAACCAGTCCATCAAACTGTAAGCGATGCATGACTTCTCGGATAGGGGTTCGACTTATACCAAAATCACTCGCGATCTTACCCTCACGCAACACAGTACCAGGAGGAGAGCGAAGCAAGCAGATATCCTCACGCAATTGAAAATAGATTTCCTCTTGCGGAGTTCTCTTTACGCTATGCATCTCACTAGCGCTGTTCGACTTTGCAAACAATGCATCAAGATGTCGATGCTTGGTATCGGCGTCTGGAGCTATCATTCGGCTTCTTTATGATCTATGTTCTCTAAGGTCAAGCTGTCGCTCAAGCTCCCCTTAAGTACTCGTTGCACTTAACTAAGCCTCACCCATTCAACAACCTACCATATCCAGATATCCTAGCCTGCACTCCTAAGAGATTTAGTACATGCCAGAATAATGCCTGATTACTGCAAATTACAGGCTTACCCAGCTCATCCTCAAGCACTTGCACACAATCCAAAGACCTCAACGCACCGCACGAAATAAAGAGCGCATCCGCCTCTGGATGATCATTATAACGCGCGAAATCGCGGATAAATTCAGTTCGCACGCAAACCATTTCACTATCCTTCCGCAATCCCAATCCCTTTATCGAGCAAACCTCAAAACTAGCACTCTCAAGGTATAACTTTTCTTGCTCATTGAGCTCATCAATATATGGAGTGACGACTGCAAGCTTTCTAACTTTTAGAAACTTCAAAGCGCTAACCACAGCAGCAATCAGCGACGTCGCCTTTGCATTCGGAGCTCCAGCATTCAGCTCCTTATTCACCCTACCTTCACCCAACACTAAGCTACCAGAAGTACACGCGTAGGAAACGACATCCAAACTCCCGTCAGGCAAAAGCCGCGCCGCTGCCGCGGAAAGGTCTACACCCAAATCCGTCAAGCTGCTGACCGAAATATCATCAGCGATAGGAACACGAGCAAAGTGAAACCCCACCCCATCAGGACGCAAGCGCATCATTTCATCTTGAATGGTCTGCTCAGTAGCCAATAGCACAAACCCCACCTTCCCCAAAGGATGCGCCCCCTCATCGAATCTATTCATTTCCATAGATAGAGTTCCAGCATTTGAACTGCCCATAGCTGTATTCACCTCCCAATATAGCTGCACATAGCTTAAGGAAAAGCTGCGACATACGCAACTCGAGCACTTGCAAAAAATTATAAACCCGATCAGCAAATCTAATGTATATCTTTATTTTCATACACTTATAGCAAAACCTAAATACACTAGGAAAATTTTACAAATCCACCTGTTGACGCTCAAATTCTTAGCTGTATACACTTATATACGTATTCGGTCGCTTTGACCCCAGACCTTTTGAGCGTTGCAACATCAAAAGAAAGCGCTCAATCGGGTCTGAACAAAGGTTCAGCGATCACGATATTCGGGAGGAGATAAAGCGTGAAAATTTCATCAATAATTGGAAAGGCTACTGCTGCATCAGTTGCACTTTCTTTATTTGCAGCTCCTGTACTGATCAGTGAAGCAAATGCAGCTGAGCCAATCCTCGGCCATGTAATGGATAAGGAACATATCTTTCACAAAGTTTCCGAAAAATTCATGGAGCGTCTAGACGAGCTTTCTGATGGCCAGATGAAAATTAGTTACCATCCAGGTGGCGATCTTGGTGACTGGACTTCAATTGTTGAACAAGTTTCATTTGGATCAGCTCAAATGACCATGGCCTGGAACCATTCGGAAATGGACCCACGTTGGGATATCATGGCTCTTGGTTACGTTGCTTCTGATTGGGAAAAAGGCAAGGCAATCTATGGCCCAGGGTCAAAAATGGAAGCTGTATACAACAATATTTTTTCTGACTTGAATATGGTGCTGCTCGGAACCATTCCAACAGACTATACCGGCTTTGTTGTCCGTAAGGGCGTTGATGTGCCTGTCAACTTCCCCGCAGACGCCAAAGGCTTCAAAATGCGAGTTCCAGCACAGCCAATGTCCATTGAGCGTTACCGTGCGACTGGTTTCTCAGTTGTACCAATGGCTTTCTCCGAAGTTCACACAGCACTTCAGACTGGTGCCATCGATGGCCGTGCCTACTCCCCGCCATCAGAGGTGTTACTCTTCAAAGATGTCGTCAGCACTTATGTATTTACTCGCGAAAACTTTGAACACACTTTTTGGCTTGCCAACAAAGACTGGTTCAACAGTCTGAACAACAATGAGAAAAACTGGATCAAAACGGCCTCCAAGGAAGCTACCGACTGGGCTTGGGGGGTTGCTG
Organism: Pseudovibrio sp. FO-BEG1; assembly: GCF_000236645.1. Lineage (NCBI taxonomy): Bacteria > Pseudomonadati > Pseudomonadota > Alphaproteobacteria > Hyphomicrobiales > Stappiaceae > Pseudovibrio > Pseudovibrio sp. FO-BEG1. The sequence goes on along the minus strand of NC_016642.1, from coordinate 1,936,458 downwards.
AATCTGAAAGTCCTAAGTGGTTGCAAAAAATCCGTGATGCGGGCATCGCGGTTGTTGAGCTTTCTCCAGAGCAACTTGCTGAGTACAAGAAAATCGTTGTGGACGTTGAATATCCGTACATGGAAGGTGTCATCGGAAAACAGGTGATGGACGATATTCGCGAAGCCGCTGGCCTCAAATAAAACCTTAGAAATATGCCGCCAGCACCAGTTTCTGGTGGCATTTTCGCGAGGAAGCAATAATGAGTGATAAAACACTGCTCCACATTGACGGCCTAGACGACATTATGACGCCTGAACCCGTCTTACCAGTTCCCAATAAAGCGACTGCCCATAAAGATGAGTACAGCGGACTAATCTATAAGCTGGAAGCACAGCTCGCCAAAATTTTACGACTGGCAATGTTTCTAACCTCACTTGGACTGGGGTTACTCATGGCAGCACAAGTTTTCATGCGATATGTCATCCAATCACCATTCCTTGGAATGGAAGAGCTAGCCCCAATGTTGGCACTGTGGGTTTACTTCCTGGGAATGTCTTATAGCAGTCGTGAGCGAGACCATATCTCGGGTGGCGTCCTCGCTCTTATCACTCACAATCCTAAAATTCTGATGAGTATCCGCTTTATCGGCACTCTGCTGTGCTTGATGGCTGTGATTATCTTTGGTTACTACGCCTGGAAACTTACTGCATTCAACCTCAAACTTAACCGGACTAGCGTTTACATGAGATGGCCAAAATATCTATGGGATTTCAGTATGATAGCAGGTTTCTTCTTAATGGGGTTTTACTATCTGCTTCAACTCATCGTTGAGTTCAAAGCACTCGTTACGATGAGAGGCAAATAAGATGGTCTTTTTCTTTGCTACGATCGCGGCTGTCCTTGTACTTTTACTTTTAGAAGTCCCTGTTGGTTTTGCATTTGGTATTGGCGCGCTGCTTTATGGCTTCTTATCCGGGACTGATATCTCATTCCATGCCGGTTTCGGATATGCTCAGATCAGTGCATTTTCCCTTCTTGCTTTACCGCTATTCGTTCTTGCTGGAACACTTATGGGAACGGCGGGGATCTCTGAACGTCTACTCAATTTTGTGAATGCGTTTGTTGGTCGGACAAAAGGTGGACTCGGAGCTGTAACTGTGCTCACTTGTGCTATGTTCGGTGCCATTTCCGGAAGCGCATCTGCCGCTATTGCTGCCATCGGAAAAATTATGGTGCCTCGCATGATTAAGGAGGGATACCCTCCAGGACACGCAACCGCACTTGTAGCAGTCTCTTCTGTGTTGGCTCTCATGATCCCGCCCAGTATTCCGATGATTGTGTTTGCAATTGCTATTCGAGAATCTGTTGCAAAGGCATTTCTTGCCACGATGGGTCCCGGGATCATGTTGGCACTGGTTTACTGCGCTTTGAATTTCATTTTTCTGCGCAAAAACAAGACCATTACTGTTCAACCCAAAATTAGTGCAGGTGCTTTGGTGAAAGAGGTGAGTCGCACTGGTAAAGAAGCAAGCCTCGCTATCATCATGCCAGTTATTATCTTAGGCGGCATCTACAGCGGCATCGCCACTCCAACTGAGGCCGGAGCCGTTGCGCTAGTATACACACTGGTCGTTGGGTTGTTCATCTATCGTGGCATGAACTTCAGAGATCTTTATAGCTCAACCATCGATGCCGCTCGATTGACTGGCGCTGTGATGATGGTGCTGTTCTTCCTGTTTATTATGAGCCGGGGCATGATCCTCGCACAGGTTCCGAACCAGTTCGCTGACATGCTGCTGAACATCTCTGACAATAAGATTGTCTTACTGCTGCTCATCAACTTACTGCTACTTATAATGGGTATGATCATTGATGATGTATCCGGTGGAGTTTTGGCAGCCATTATCTTGCTGCCTGTGATCCAGAAAATCGGGGTTGATCCAATTCACTTCGCAGCGATTGTGGGCACAAACTTGGGATTGGGCAACGTGTCTCCCCCTTGCGCACCCCTGCTTTACATGGCTGGAGGGGTAACAAAGATGGAGCTTTCTGAATACATCGGTCCAACAATGAAGTTCCTGCTTCTTGGTCATCTTCCGATGGTTCTGATTGTCACTTTTATACCGGAACTATCACTCTTTTTACCAGGGCTACTCGACTAGCTCCTAATAACCAACAATCTGAGTTCACGTTCTTGAGTGTGTACTCGTTCCGAGGGGAACACTCCCCTTCGTTCACATTCTCAGATTCAGCTGCCGGCTAAATTGAGGGTGCCGGGGACGTTCGTCCCGATTTTTGAAAAAGCAGTCGAAGAGCTGCACGACCGAGCCTCGGCTGCGCCTAAACACCAGCTCATACACATGGTCGTCGAATAATGGGAAGTGATCTATGCTCGAACAAGCAAAACAAAGAACAGCTGACTTTCAGCGCCGTCTGAAAGAAAACAACATTGAGGTCGCAGTTCTAACCGATGAAAGCTCAATTGCATATTTTGCAGGCTTCTGGGGATACCTCAGTATTGAGTTTGGTCGCCCGACATTCCTTGTCATTCGCCCAGATGAAGCCCCTGTTGTTATTACACCGCTCATGGAAAGCGAGATGGTAGAAGCCATGACCTGGGTCGAGAATGTTATGACTTGGGAAGACTTTGGCGAAAACACCTGGTCCAATGTTTTGCGTCGGGCAATTGGTGATACAAAAGCTCGAAACATTCATGTCGAGCTGGACCAAATCCCCGCTATCGTTCGCAATTTCTTTGACAAAGAAATGCAAGGTACTCAGCTCAAGGACATTGCAGCAATTATGGGCGTGATGCGCACGATTAAATCTCCAGAAGAGATTGAAGTGATGCGCCAGGCTGGCCAAATTGCTGGCGCTATGATGGCAGCTGCTGAAGGTTCATTGCGGGAAGGAGCTCCAGAATATGAAAGTGCGCTTGCAGTTATCAATGCAGGTACCCGGAAAGCCGCAGGCTTCTTAACAGCCAAAGGCTGGGAAGCGTTTGTCTCTCCAATGATTCATAACCTGCAGATCATGCAGAGTGGAACTGATACATCCATGGTTCACCGTCGTGCCAGCGTGAAGAACTACAAAGTCGGCGACCCTGTCTACTTCTGCTTCTGTAACATGGCGCAGTTTAAGCAATATAAGCTTGGGTTTGACCGCATGTTCTTCGTGGAAGAAGTCAGCGATGAAGCCGCCAAGGTTCAGATGGCTGCGATTGAAGCACAGCAGGCTGCTCTTAAATCTATCAAAGCAGGTATTTTGGCTGAGGATGTTGCCGAAGCCGCAAACGAAGTTTACCGCGCTCGCGGTTACGAAACCGGTTACCGTACTGGCCGCTCTATCGGCATGGCTTATCTGGAAGCTCCTGAGCTTAAAGCAGGTGACAAAACCGTTCTGCAGCCGGGCATGACCTTTGCCGTAGATGGCGGCATTTCCGTTGATGGTCAGACCGGTGGCCGTATTGGTGACTCCATTGTAGTCACCGAGACCGGATTTGAGTACCTGACCGATTATTCACGCGACCTTCTGGTCGTTTAAGCCCCCTAACTACTGAAACATTGCGTGTGGAAAGCGTCTTTCCATACTGCCATGCGAGCATGAAATCATGAGTCTGATTTTGAAAATGACCTGCCCCGACCAGCCAGGTGTCGTCGCGGATCTGAGCAATCGTCTGAACCAAAACGGTTGCAACATTTTGGAGAGTTCCCAATTCTTCCAGCCAGAACCTGGCACGAAGCAGGAAGATGGCATCGGTAAATTCTTTATCAGAATGAGCCTCCAGCCATCCGGCCAAACCGACCGAGCGGCACTTGATGCAACTCTTGAGGAGTTTGCTGATGCTTTTAAAGCCGAGATTTCGGTTGAAGATACCGCTCGTGTTATTCCAACTATCCTGATGGTTTCGAAGTTTGATCACTGCCTGATCGATATCCTGTATCGTGTTCAGACCGGCAAACTACCCATTGAGATCAAGGCTGTAGTTTCAAACCACGCTAATAGTCGGGCAGATGTTGAACGACTAGGTATTCCGTTTTACTTGTGGCCAGTCAATAAAGAAAACAAAGCTGAACAAGAAGCCAAGCTTGATGAGTTGATTGATCGCATAGGAGCTGAGTTAGTGGTTCTGGCTCGTTACATGCAAATCCTGTCAGATCAGCTTAGTTCCAAACACTTTGGCAAGATCATCAATATTCACCACTCCTTCCTGCCCGCGTTCAAAGGTGCGATGCCTTATAACCGCGCATGGGAACGTGGTGTGAAGCACATTGGTGCGACGGCGCACTATGTGACGCCTGATCTGGATGAAGGTCCTATTATTGAGCAAGATGCAGAGCGTATCAGTCATGCAGAAACTCCTGCGGAGCTTATTCGCCGTGGGCAGGATATTGAAGCACGTGTGCTTGCTCGCGCCTTGAAGCTTCATGCTGAAGGTCGCGTGTTCATCCATGGTAATCGCACAGTGATCTTCCAACAATGACACAGGCAAAAACTATCTGCGGCAAAACCCTTGCCACAGTTATTGACGGGGAAGTTAAAGAGGCCATTGCCTCCTTGCACGCTAGCTTTGGCAAAACGCCTAAGCTGACGGTAGTGGTTGTTGGAGATGATCCGGCAAGCGCAATCTACGTCAACAACAAAGTCAAGCGTTGCCGTAAAGTAGGTATCGAAAGCGAGAAACTAGCACTTGATGCCAACATCACTCAGGCTGGCCTTACTCAAGTTATTCGTGACTTAAGTGCTGATCCTGAAAATCATGGCATTTTGTTGCAACTGCCATTGCCTAATGGCATGAATGCTCGCGAAATCCTCCATGAAATTGCCCCTGAAAAGGATGTCGATGGCTTCCACCCACTTAACTTCGGAAGCTTCATGGCGGGCGCGCAAGATGCTCTAGCTCCTTGCACACCTCAAGGCTGCCTGCGTCTCTTAAAGACTGTGATTGACGACTTTCATGGGAAGGATGCTACTGTCATTGGTTGCTCTAACATTGTTGGGAAACCCATGGCAGAACTTTTGCTTCAGCAAGGCTGTAGCGTCACCTCAGTTCATCACTTAAGCCACGATATTAAAGGTAAAGTTCGCGCTGCAGACATTATCGTAGCCGCAGCAGGATCTCCGCATCTGGTAAAAGCTGAGTGGGTGAAGCCCGGTGCCGTGGTGATTGACGTTGGCATCAACCGCCTACGCGATCTGGGCAATGGAAAGTCTGGTATCGTCGGTGATGTGGATTTCGATGCAGTAAGTAAAATTGCAAGCGCCATCACTCCTGTTCCAGGAGGCGTTGGGCCTTTAACGATCTCTTATTTGCTGGTCAATACTGTCCGAGCGTTTGCTCACCAAATCGGAGCCGATGAACTCCAGCTTTGATGTGTCAAACCGTACACTTTGGCACCTCGCGTCAAAGTGTACGGTGTTGACCATTTGCTGCCATTCAACCTAAATCTAGGATCTCTAGCCAGCGCATGATTTCAACCATAGGTCAATCTCTTTCGGCTTGTTGCTGCTGTGGGCGGGAAGCGGACATTAGCTGTAGATTCGAAGAACTCGATCAGAGTTCTCCGAACCCGACATTACTTAGAGTGACTTGATGGTGGCAAGTGGGTCTATTCAGTGGTTCTCGGCTGAATACTAAGTCACCATCATGCTATGAATACCCGGCGTCCGGCCACCACCGAAAACACTGCTTAGATCATACTTCGTCAGGCTGGACGATATTGTCACCGTCCTTTATGACCACCGAGTCGGGATCATGCTGACCAATCTCATAGGCATACCTGACATGGAGATTGCGACATAAGATTGAATGCTCAATCAGCAAATCAGGCATTGACGCGCTTTCAGACACTACGACAGGAATCAAAAAGAACATTCCGAACTTATTGAATTGCTCTAAAAACATCTCCAGATTTTCGGAACTTTCGGGCTCCATGTTATGTATCCGTGACACATTGTAGATCCGGCTGCCTGGATTTTCTTGTCCCAGGCCGTTCTCGATCGATCTGGAGATGTGGACACGATAGTGGTGTTCTTGTTCCGCCTTGACCCCTCGAATAATTGAAATTCTGATTTGGTCATCAACGTCCTTCCGGCCAAACTTCTTGTTCCATTCCTTAAAGATGCCAGTGGCTGCGTCCCGGTCGGATAGCACCAAACCTAACATTGGAGGTTGCTGATCTTCGGCTCCGTTGTGCGCATAGAGCACACCTTGCCATCCAGCCTTATCCCAGAGCGGCAAATTGATGATGCTGCATGATTTTATTGCTTTGTGACTTTGCGGCGTCTCGAACTCATCAGGCACCTCGTTGCTTCCAGCCCACTCATTAGACTGGGATATTCCACCCTGTTTTGAAGACTGCGGGACAACGTCAGGCAACGGATAAATAGGCGGATATGATTTTTCCCTAAGGTGTTCGAAGTCATCCAAAGACGATGCATTGGTTCCCATAACACGTTCCAACGCAAAATGTGCGAAGCTGAACGAGAGAGCTCGCTCAAGCACCTCTTCTTGTGTCACCATCTGATCTAACGACTTTTCCGTTTCAGGCATCATCGAAATCGCGCTTAGGACAAGCGCGCACAATTCTAACAGATGAGGCTGAGCCACCATGACGGCTTGTGAATTCAAAACCGATTGAACCTGAGGCCACATGACGGTGATGCGGCTGCTACTCTCGTCAAGCTCGATAGAGACCTCTTCAAGATCAATTTGCAACGAAATGAATACATCCAGCCGCTCGACACGAGGGAAAACCTGATGTCTGAAAGCTGTAGCCATGAAACTTTCAACCGCCGTTAGGCATGTTTGGCACAGCAGAACATCGTCCAAGGTGTCTCCACCGTGAAAGTTGATCTCTACACCGATTATGGTGGTTTGAGCTTGGAAGGCATGACCTTGGTTTAGTCCCAAAGCCTTTGGCATGCTGGAGCGTGCTGGTTGTGCGGCTAATAGACTGGTCATATCGGCAACTTCAGAAACTTCAGTGCCTTCTGGGATCAGTTCCATTTCAACAAGTTTCTCTCCCCAGCCGAGCCGGTACAGCAATATGAACTCAGATTGATACATGCCCAGTGCATCAAGAATGTCAGGAAGGCCAGACAATACCGGGATCGAAGAATTGGGAAGCCCCGCGATGAAACAAGCGTGCAAGCGATCAAGCTCAGTGATCCGCTCTTCGAGGTGAGCTTTGCTTTCTTTAGCAAGAGGCAACGTCTGTAGGAGCCCCATCAACCAAAACATACATAGGATGAGGTCAGAGGTGCGCCCCAGCTGCACGCTCAGCATGCCCAACAATGAAACCGTTGGGATTGTTTCTATTTTCGTCTCGGCGTTTTTGGACGAGATCTTGTTTGCATTGACAAGTGCAGACAAACAGGTAGAGCGAGCCGCCCACAACAATCCAGCACTACGATACGCAACAGCGATGTAATACAGGGTGTTGAACTGCTCTTCGGTGTATTCGTCTTTCCTGAAACGTATCGACGCCTTGCCAAGCCAATAGATGGCATCAATCGGCATTTCATTTTTTGCCTTCCCAAGACCACGCCGAAGGTAAATCTCGCCTGCTTTCCCGTCTTGCTCCCGCTGTCCCATGAACTCTGCGAGTGTCTCCGTCAGTCTGTCAAGAGCTTCGCTTTCTGGTGACATCGAAGATATTCGTTCCACAATGTCGTCAATCAGACTTATCGGGAACTCAGCAAGCCCTTCTGAGCGGCCAACGATTTCATCTAGGTTACCCCAAATGCTCTCCAGCGCTTCGGGATCGTTTCGTGAGCCTTCGTCGTGTAGCCTCATGAGAACTAAAAGAGTTTCGGCGTGGAGCGCGTTATTCGGTTGAGACGCGTTCTGGCTCATGGCTGTGAGCTGGTCGGCCATTCGCGCTCTTCTTTCGTCGAGCTTTAAGTGTTCTGCGGTTTCGAAGTTTTGAGCAGCGTGGCTCGACATGACACTTAGGTAATTGCCGACTTTTGACAGGTCCGCTGCCGTCCCAGAACTCAAAGCGAGGTTTTCAACCTCTTCATACATGCGGTTCATCGGTTCGACGTCGTCATGGAACCAAAACATCGCCCAGCAATACTCGTAGTTAGCGCGCAAGACCTGATCATGAGAACCGCTTTTGTTTGCCACATTGATCGCGCGATGATAGCGACCCTCTGTCTCAAAGCGTGGGCGCTCTAGGTTTCGTGACAGGCGAGCAGCTTCATAGGTGTCTGAGACAAGTTGGGTCTGATCGCTCCTTTCGTCGCCCAATTTTTTGATGCGCTCTTCGATCTCTTCCAGTTCTTGGTTCCGACGGAAGTCATTGGGGCCAACCAGCTCTTTTTCAGGCTCATAGGTTCCTGCACCAAGATCCTTGTAGGCCAGGTCCTCAAAACCGTTCTCAATTGTCTTCTCGATCAACCACTCTCGGTCCAAAATGGTCACGGGAACACCGTACTTATCGGTGAGTTCCTTCTCGATGTCATGGCAGCGTTTCGCCTTAACTGGACGACTGGTTAGAAAGTATATGCGATCGTACTTGCGACCCGTTTCGATGATCCCTTTGACGTCGCTGCGAACTTTGGGTGCCCACTTCTCCTTGGCACTCATCGCAAAGGCCCAACGTTCGGTGGCTGCGTTCGCATCACCCACAAACCAACGTTGTGCGATCTCTTCTGCAACCGCGTAAGTCTCAGTATCGACTTTTCCATCGCCTCCACCCTCGGGACCAGTTTGTGTCCTTAGGTTAGGGCAAATGACACGTTCACAAAGATGACGACAAAAAATTTCGAAGTCTTTGTGTTGATTGCGTTCCGTTAGTGTTTCCAACCAATGGCTGAATTCCGATCTATCGAGTTTGTATGCACCAACTCGGCTGCTGTCCGAAAAAAGGTACGGGCGCCATTCTCTCATTAGCTCAGATGGTTTTGGGTAATCTCTCATACTGTCCCGATGTTTTCTAAATTTCTAGCTCTTTGAAATTGGCCTCAATCCAAGCTGAAGGCGAGTATACTAGATAGTATCGGAACCAGCGAAAGCAGGCAAAGCTTTAATGTAAAAACACTATAGGGCGACCGCAAAGTCAGCCATTGTATTTTCGCCTACATTGAATGGCCGCTTTTGCACTTTGCAACAGCGAAATTGCTGCCATAGGCTAAAGTCGGCTGTTGGGGCCTTCGGGTGGTTGCAGATCGTTTGCGAGGACTACTGAAGAAGTCTCTTGGTGGAACTGATTCAACCCGTGATAGAACCTCTTGAATGTCAGCCTTTGGCCCAAAGCGGATTTTTGCATTGCTAGTGAAAACCCCATCTCGGCTAAGTTTCAGTTCTAAAATAGGCTAAATCGTCTCTCGGCCCATCATTCATGTATAAACTCTGCTAAGCTTCCGGACTGCTCTGCTTCCAACTCAGCTTGAGCTTTTCTTCGAGTTGATCGGGTTGCACCTGGTGTCTGTTTGTATTGCTTCTTATAGTAGCGCGTTAGGTGCGAGAGATCTGAGAAGCCGCAACCGAGAGCAATGTGATCTAAGGGTTGGTCGGAGTTCTCGAGAAGCCATCGCGCATGACGAAGACGAAGGCTACGGTAATAAGCACTCGGAGACATGCCTGTATGCTCTAAGAATAAACGACTGAGCTGGCGCTGACTAAGGCTTAGGGTGTTGGCCAGTTGTGCGATCTCAAGAATCTCTTCGAGGTTCTGCTCCATCAGAAATACAGCTTTGCGTAGTCTCACATCGCTAAACTGAGGGATATCCAGATCAAAGGGTGTTTGAGATTGCCGAGCTTCTCTGGCAGAAATTAAGATCAGGTGCCGCAAGCATTTGATGACTTTCCCCTTACCCAAGTGTTTATCCACCAGGTACAAGGCCAGATCTGAACTAGCCGCTCCTCCTGCACATGTGATGATGCCACGATCTTCGATGAAGAGCTCGTCTGTAACCGCTATTGATGATGGAAAGTGTCTCTTAAACTCCTGATAATGGTACCAATGCAGCGCAGTCCGTACGTTTTTCATAATACCTGCACGTGCAAGAGCAAATGTACCGGTACACATACCGATCATTTTATTACCTTGCTGACGGCATCTTTTGATGAACTGGATATAGGCATCAGGATACAAGCAATCCTTGGGAAGCTTACCTCCGATAATGACGATGTAGTCATAACCTGTAAGATCGCATTCAAGCGTTTTGTTGGGTGTGACCGCTATTCCAGAGCTGGACATGATTGGGTTCGTTGAGACGGATAGCAGATCCCACGAACAGTTGATCTGCCTGCTTTCATCACCATCGTCCGCAGCATGGCGTAAGACCTCAGTCATACAGCTCAGTGCAAGAAGCGTGAAATTGGGAAGCAGCACCATCGCAACTTTCATCTTACACTCTGCTCTCCGGCTTAATGATTGAGGTCTCATCTTCATCACTCTTAAAGCAAGTCACGTACTTTTCATCGTGAGTAAATCAAGAAACGCATCATTCTCAGATCGATCCCAAACCTAAGCGATGCTCGAATGAGATGCCAAAAGAGATTTGCAATAAAGCTGAATGCAAACCTCTTTTGAACTTCAGATTTCTCCTCAACTAACGGCTTCTGCCTTAACTGAAACACTGGACTTCAGTTGTTTAGCGATCATAAAGCCGAGTAGTACAATGCCAACATATCCATTCACCACATAAACAACGTTCAGAAGCTGATCGAACGGAATAAAAAGACCCAGCGTTGCGCCAACCAGTGTAAGACCGGCTGTGATTAACTTAGACTTTGGCGTTCCCTCTGGAGTGATCCGAGCCGATACATTCCAAAGCAGCGGTGCTGTTGTTGTGTAAATGCCTGCAATGATGATGAATGAAAATGCGCTTGCAATGATCGGACTCACATCAGCTGCCAACACAAGCATCGGGATTTGTGTTCCTGCAACATTGTTCAACTGCCCCATCAAACCCAAAGCAACTACGATAATAGCGCCTGAGAAAAGCATCGCACCCAAAATGCCTCCACCTTTCACTTCGGAGTCATTTGATGTTTTTGAGCCAATTGCGGCCATGAAGGCACCAAGCAGCAACATGCAAAAGCCAACATAGTTGAGAGCTGCAAAGAACCAGTTGCTCGAGGCTTGCAGAACAACACCTTCCTCAACTTTGCTTTCAATAAGCGGTGTGACATCACTGGGTGTTAAATTACCGAGGTTACTGAAGATAGAAACAAGTCCAAGAACAATTGCAACACCGGCAATGACGGGTCCAAGTTTCCCAATAATGTCAACGATACGATTCAGGCCCATAATCACTGTGACAAACGCCAGGATTGCAATCAACGAACCACCAAAGATCGTTGGTAATCCGAAGTGTTGGTTCAAGGCTGCGCCTGCGCCCGCAACCATTACTGAAAATGTCAGGAAGCAGAACAATGTCGAGAAGTAATCATAGAACATTCCGACATGTTTGCCGCAATAATACTGGTAGACGTCGTTTGCTTTGTTGAGCTTTTGATGTCGCCCAACAGACATGAAGCAAATAGATACGTAAGCAAATAATATAAGGGTAAGAGCAGCGCCCAAGATGCCCCAATATCCATAGGATACGAAGTACTGAAGGATCTCTTGTCCCGTCGCAAAACCCGATCCAATCTGATAGGCGGTAAATGCTCCCGCAATAGTAACAATCTTCATCAGCGAGTTTGACTTCGACTGCATGACCATTCTCCCGTTGGTTGTGTTGTCGATTAGTTGTTATGTGTCGGAGCTTTGACGTCTGGGCCCCAGGTGTCAGACATCGTGTAGCCAAGAGGGAAAGGATCGCTAGGATGGACGCCATGTTGCTCAATTGAGTAAATCCAACAGCGGCCTGTCAGGCGTGGAACAATCGCGTCCCTATCACCAACCTTACATGTGGCAGCAATCTCGGCTTCAAACCGTCCTCCAATCGTGGACTCCATGAACACCTTGTCGCCAATCTCCAACTCGCCACGGGCATATAGACATGCCATTCGGCTGGAGGAGCCAGTGCCGCATGGAGAGCGATCAACACGGCCAGGGAAGATAATTGTTCCGTTCTTGTAGACAGTTGTCTCGGTTGGGTGCACTCCGGTGAACATGACATATTCAACATGGTTGAACTGCTCGATCTCAGGGTGTTGCACCCTCACCTGCTGATCAACGGCCTTTTTGATTGCATGCGCTGTATCAACCATCTGCCGTGCGTTCTCTGGTGAAATCTCAAAGCCAAGGCCTTCAGCATCCACCATGGCAAAGTAACAACCACCAAATGCCACATCGACTTTGATTTCACCGAGACCATCCACCTGCACCAGATGATCAAGGTGCTCTACGAAGCTTGGGCAAATATCGATTGTGACCTTTTGAACTTTGTGGTCTTTGCAATGTGCAACGACTGGAATGAGGCCTGCTGGTGTATCAATTGTCAGGGTATTCTCACCATCTTGCATAGGCAGCATGCCAGATTCCAGAACAGCAGTTGTGACGCACATTGTGTTGGAACCTGATAGTGCGTGGGCAGCATCCGGTTGCATGACGATAAAGCCCACATCAGCTTTCGGGTTTACTGGTGGAAGAAGCAGGTTCACTGACATCTGCGCACTTCCGTGGGGCTCGTGAAGTGCAAAGCGGCGAATGCTGTCATCTACGTTGTTGATGTGGAGCATTTTGTCCAACATCGTTTCACCCGGAATGTTGATCACTCCACCCGTAATGACGCGGCCGACCTCACCCTCGGCATGCACGCCGAGCATGGTAATACTTCTATTCCATTGCATTGGATTTTCTCCAGTTATCGAAGAACTAGCTTTTTGCTTTTTGTTTCAGGAGTTCCCGCGCAGTTGCAGTTACTGCGCATCCACCTCTGGCGGTGCAGAGCATGTCCGAATGTGTTTTGCTGGCCACTTGCATCATGGAGCCGATGAGTTCATCCATCGGCAAGACAGCTTCAAAGCCACCAAGGACCGCTGTGACCGAACTGATGGCGTGAGAAACCCCACCAATGTTTCTTGCGTGACACGGAATTTCTACTTCGCCGTTTACGGGATCACACACCAGTCCCATGGTGTTCATCATGCAAATTGAGGCAGCATCAAATGCTTGTTGTGGTGTTGCACCCAGCACATGTGCAAGGCCAGCTGCAGCCATTGCAGCTGAGACGCCTGTTTCTGCGTTACAGCCTGCAACTTCTGCAGCGAATGTAGCTTGCTGTGCGACAATCGCTCCCACCAAAGCCGCTACTTCCAAAAGATTGATGCAGTCATCTTTTGTGAAACCACTTCTCAAAAGAGCGTATGCGATACCCGGAACTATTCCAGCAGAACCGGCGGTTGGTGCAGCCACTACAATGCCTCGGCTCGTACCAGACTCCATTGTAGCTAATGCCGCAGCAATAGCGCGGCTCAAGATTGGGCTGGCGATGGCAGAAGCTTGGGTAGACGCTATCAATTGAGACGCCTTGGGAGAAAGGAACTTCATCCCCTTTGAGTCTTGTTCTAGCGCTTTTTCTATGGAAGCAAGCATGGTTTCCAATCTTTGCAGAAAAAGCTCGCGTACTTCTGCTTTTGTCAGACCAAGTTGCTTGGCCTCATATTGCTCTGCAAGCTCATGGAGAGGCGCCTGAGTTGCTGCATTCAGAATATGGCTGGAACTCTCAAACAGGGGTGTTGCATCTTTAATGATGAGTTGTGCCGGTTTGCATTGTCTTACACGAACAACATCATCCAATCGCCGTAGGTTTGCGATGACATCAGGCCTAAGAGGCACCAGAGTTTGAATTTCGATGGTGTTATCCGAGCAAAAGGTCGAGCAAACTCCAAGATCAGCAAGAAAATAGTTTTCTCTGATATGGGCAAGTGTTTGCTCGACTACCTGCCGACTGCTGGCTTCGACCAGCGTAGCGTAGAATGCACCACTGATCTGTAAGTCGGCCCCATTAAGGGATGTAAGCTGAAACATGCCCCCGCCAACTGAGACAGAACGCCAGTTCTCGTGTCTGATTGAGCCATCCTGTTGCATTATCTGCAACTCAAACTCAGCATCATTGGGATGGCTAGCCGCTTGCAAAGGCTTGATATTAAAGCTGAGGTCGAACAGCCTATCCTTCGCAATATCATCTTGAGCATGAGCGTAAACTGGATGAGTCATTGCTCGACCCAATAGTCCTGCCGCAATACCTTGGTCGGAGCCCTGGTTTTTATAAACACGCGCATAGGAGCCAGTAGGATCGAAGTTGATACGTGCTGAGAGTAATCGTTCACCATCGACAAGACTGAGTTGCCGAATACAATCTGCGATAAAAAATGGCCCTGCGGTATGAGAACTCGATGGCCCCCGCATGACTGGACCTAACACTGAATTAAGCAAGCTGTAGCTCATAGTTAACCTACGTATCCCAATAAGAGACCTTTATTCAGTACTGACCAGACAGAAATGGAAGATACTGCAGAGACACAAATGTATCGGGATACCTGCCCTTTACTTGCCAAAGATCAGTTGACTATTTGCTCTTCAAAATACTTTCTCAAAACCACCCATCAAAAGAGCCATATGAGCTTTGTATTTCTTGCTTAAATTTATAGATATAATTGATTTTCAATAATAGGACAAACTGGACATCACGTAGGAATGATAGGACGTCTAGTCCTTGTGCAACTACTGAGTAACTCAGTTGCCAAACAAAACAGCACTGTCTTGCCTGAAGCCTACAAGCAACTATTGCCTTTTTGCAATGGATAGTCCGCTAAGTCAGAGTGATTGCTTCCTTTGAATATTTTGAGTATCCCCTAGTATAGCGCAATGAATGCTTGTTTGCGGAACAAGCCACCAGATCAAGGTTGGCCATCAAGACCAAGCGTGTTGCCAAAACAAAGATTTTGTAGCTGCAGTTTTCTCCTCCGATTACCAGTCTCAATCAGAAAGCCGTGTAGTCTTTCATATTGCTAGATGAATGTTCTCTTCGCAGACGCCAACAATTACATTTAGCATCGCGCGAATGGCTGCTGTTGCCCCTCGTCGGCTGCAGAGGTCTCAGACTGACTCGACTTTTTGCAGTGCAGCCAACGACATCCTTACCCAATGTTACCAGTTAAAAATTATTAAACTTGGGTGAATACGCCTCAATGTTCCCTTGTTGTTCTTCTCGACGCTCAAATATGCACGTTCAGTCCAGTTGGGCCTAATTGGAACGAGCTTTGGTGTTGGCCATATACTCAGCGCTATCTGATCTTGGACGTTGCAACGTCAAACATGTCATAGGTGCATATCAGAGTTAAAGGCCATTTTATCTAAGGACTTCAAACACGATCAGGGCAACTCCAGACAACAAAAGCATCACCAGTACTACATGTCGAAACAGCGTGGCGCTCATATATTGACCGAGATAATTGCCTGTTTTCGTCCCGCCATAAACGATACCTAGCCCGACGAAAGAAACGGCAAATGCACCAATATGCAACAACCCCAGATATGTGAGGCCTATCATCATGCTAAGGGTGAGGAATGTAAAACATGTATTGATAGCCTGAATAAACTCAGAGCGAGGTAATCGAAGAGAAATGAGATATGGCGCCACTGGTAACAATTGAGAGCCAGTCATGCCGCAAAGAAGCCCTGTAATAAATCCGACTGGGCTTGCGAAAGCGCTCTCCAGATGGGGAGGCAAACTGAAATCCTTCGATGCTATAGAATAAAAATAAAACAAGATAATAAGAGTGCCCAAGGTTATGGTGAGCAAATGCATCGGTGCAGTACTCAAAAGCCATAAACCCAAAACCACTCCTGGAATCGTGAAGATGTGCAGTTTTTGAAATCGCAAAAAAGAGGTTCTTACATTACCAGATTCGTAGACAAGAATGATGTCTATCGCTAACGCAGGTATAGTAATGAGAGGTATTGCGCGATCCAAGCCTATGAAATGAACCAGGATTGCAAGGCAACTCGTCGTGAACCCAAGTCCCGCGAACCCTTTGATAAAGGCTGCAAAAAAGTATGTAGCTGCAATCAACGATAGTTCGATGTAAGAATAACCCAGAACCCCGGCTTCATCCATATTGCAGCCTCTCCAACAGTTAATCTGATGTGTAATAGGCTTTCATAAATGATCAAACAACCAAGTAACGATACCAGTAAAAATGGATCGGTGTGGAGGAGCCAGAATTGCATTATCAGATTGTCTTGAATGCAAATAACCAGCTCAAAGCATACAATGTTTGAGACATATATAATGACCTGTAAAGCTCCGACAAAGAGATGCTATTGGCCAGAGCTAAGGGCCTCCGTAGTCAATTGGAGGTTCTAGGCCGATCGTAAGGACCTGCAAAAGAACATTCGGTGTTGCTTGCTTCGACTTCACGTAGAAGTATTTCAATCTCCACTAAGGCTCGATTACGAACACTACATTCCATTATCACTTTTTATCAGCATGCAATACACTTACTAAACCAATCAGTTAGAAGATTCATTTTCGTTTCACTTGACCCATTCGGATAAAATGGTACTCTCGACCCAATTCAAGAAGTGAGTCGTGCATGATTGGGAAGAGTGACACTTATAGCCGGACCTACACGGCGTCCGAAGTTGCCAAGATCGTTGGGATGAATATTGAGACGTTGCGGGTCTGGAGGCGGCGGAAGCAATTGGTGCTTGAGGGCGAGCGCCAAGGCTGGACCCGATATACCTTTAATGATCTGATGGCCGTTGCCACCTACCACAACATGGTACGCTCTCACTGCACAAATACGATTGCAGAGCTGATTGCCGGGACTGTCTCACAGCAGCTCGCCAACAAATGGTCTGGTATTCTTGGCACAGAAAGTAGTGTTTTCTGCCTTTGCAACAATGCAATGGATGAGGAAAATATTCAGATAGAGATGCATCTCGGACTGGAAGAGCTTCTGAAGGCGATCACTCAGATTATGCGAAGCTCAAAACGTCAGCCTGCCTATCATATTGTCGATTGTGGTGCTTTGTTTTTGAAAGTGCTGGTATCTTGCACAAAGGTTCGTGAGGAGAGCGAGTAATCACTTTGGCTCATTAAATCACAGGCCCATGCTGTCGGCATCAAAACATCTATAGCCTGAAGATCGAGAGGGGATTGATATGGCGAGAGCGCAGTTGAACTTGAGTATCCAGCCGTATCGCATGCTGAAGAGAGCTGATGCGGCTTCCTATTGCGGACTAAGTGCAACCAGCTTCCTGGCCAATTGCCCGGTTCCCGCTGTTCTTCTTCCCGGAGGGCGCAAGGTCTGGGACGTCAAGGATCTGGATCGCTGGATTGAATGCCTGAAAGAAAACAGCCATCCATCTGATGATGATCTCCTCAATCAGCTGGGAGCCTGATATGACGATGATCCGGGTTAAAGGCTTCAAGATCTTCAATGACCAGCATGGCAAGCTCCGGTGTTATCATCGCAAGACTGGAGAGGCGATCAATCTGGAAAAAGCGCCAATTGGCAGCGCTGCCTTTCTGGCGGAATGCGAGCGACTGACAAGCTTGATGTCAGTGGCTGATACCAACAGACCGGGCACGCTCGGCAATCTGATTGACAAGTATCGCGCCAGCTCTGCCTTTCTTGAACTAGCCGATCGCACCAAGTCGGACTACCAGAAGGTCTTTGATTATCTGGCGCCAATCAACAACACCCCCCTCACCCGCTTTACCTCACCCTTCATAGTCAAACTCAGAGATAAAGCAGAGGAGCAGCGTAAGCGGCGCTTTGCAAACTATATAAAACAAGTGCTCTCTGTTCTGTTTTCTTGGGGCAAGGAGCGCGGGTTCGTCAAAGAAAACCCTGCGGGTTAAATCCATTCGCAATCCTAAGAACGCTCCAATCGCCAACAGGCCCTGGACGGATGACGAGCGCAGGATCGTTTTAAAACACGCATCTCCTCAAATGGTTCCTGCCCTTACCTTGATGATGTATACGGGACTTGGTCCACAAGACGCTCTAACGCTTTCCAAGCAGCAATACCAAAATGGTTTCATCTCAACACGGCGAGCCAAAACAGGGGCTCCGGTCTTTTGGCCTGTCATTGCACCTTTGAAAGCAGCTCTTGATGAAGCCCCTACCCACTCGGCTCCAACGCTTTGCGCAAACTCCAGAGGGCAATCATGGACTGTCTCGGGGTTCAGAGCATCATGGCGCAAACTACGCATCCAATTAGAAGACAAGAGCCTGATTGAGCCGAGCCTCACTCTTTATGGCCTGCGGCATACGGTGGCGACCATTTTGCGGGAGATTGGGCTGAACGACAGAGACCTTGCTGCTGCGCTGGGACATGAGACAGAAGCCATGGCGCGGCTTTATGCAAAAGGAGCTGATTTGCGCAAAAGCATGTCGGACATTGCTGTCCGATTTGAGAAGGAAATCACGCTACGCGGGGAAGAATTCAGCAAACAGTTGGAGCAAAAGTGTCAAACCATGCCGGAAAAAGTGTCAAACCTTGATAAAGAAGAGCAAATGCTCGGTTTATCATCTAATAATTTCAAGGAGATAAGTGGTGCCCGGAGGCGGATTCGAACCACCGACACGCGGATTTTCAATCCGCTGCTCTACCAACTGAGCTATCCGGGCCTGTCGCGTTGGGCAGTGTGCCCCGCTGAGGTGAGGGTCTTATAGGGTGGGAAAGTTTGTCTGTCCAGCACCTCAAAGAGTTTTCCCAAAGGCTTTTAGGGGGTTAAATCTTTTTTTTCGCTGAAGGCCTTGTGGCTGAGAAATCACAGCACAAAAAAGGGCGTGGCTAAAGCAGTTCGCATCTTCGTAGAAGCACATGAACTGCTTTAGCCTTTGTTTCCCGCGTATCTTTATCTGAAAACTGGTTCCCACTTTTCAGCGATACGCTTTAGAGCGCCTTTTTCATTCCGATGTCTATGGATCTTAAACAGAGACCCAACCAGACTGTTCGTGAGATTTGGCCATGGACTGAACGAGGCCTTCGATGAAGATGCCGCGTTCGAAGTCGATCAGGTGGCTTTCCTGGCCCTGCAGGCTCTTCAGGATCTCATTGACTTCGATGATCTTCAGGTCGTTGAAGCCGAGGCCGTGGCCCGGAGCTGGAATGAAGCGGTCGTATGGTTCGTGTGCTGGGCCTGCCAGAATGGTGGTGTAGCCCTGCCCTGCGACGTCGCCTTCCGCCTTGTAGACGTGCATTTCGTTCATGCGTTCCTGATCATAAACGATGGAGCCTTTGGAGCCGAAGATCTGTACGGCGATGCGGCCTTTGCGGCCCCATGCGGAGCGGTTGAGCTGCAATGTGCCGTTGCCGCCGTTTTCAAGTTCAAACAGCACGGTGGCAGCATCATAAGTCTCGACAGCCTTGTCGTTGCCTGCTGCGTCTTTGCGGGTCGCGTATGGCTTGGTCATGTGGCACATGACTTTGGCAATGCGCAGGTTGAGCGCCATCAGCAGGGACATGGTGTGTACGCCGAAGTCGTCCAGAGCACCGAAACCTGAAGCTGCACCGCTCTTGATGCCCCATTCATCATCCGGGTTGGCCATGAAGTCTTCGTCCATCTCAAGACGGATCTGAAGCACGTCGCCAATCTCACCTGCGTTCAGCAGGTCGCGGATGCGGCGCATCATCGGGTTCTGGATGTAGTTGTAGCCGAGGAAGGTTTTCTTGCCGGACTTGCGGGATGCTTCGAGCATCTTCTGGGCATCTTCAAAGGAAGGTGCCATCGGCTTTTCGCAGTAAACGTGCTTGCCAGCTTCCAGAGCTGCAATCGCCATTTCCGGGTGGAACTCGTTCGGCGTGGTAATCGAGATAATATGAATATCAGGATCAGCCAGCATATCGCGCCAGTTGCCCGTTGACTTGGCAAAGCCGAAGTCTTTTGCGCGCGCTGCTGCCAGTTCTTCATTCACCTCAGCAAGCGTTACCAGTTCTGGCTTAAGCTCACCACCAAACACACCGGATACGGCATTCCATGCCAGAGCATGACATTTGCCCATATATCCGGTTCCAATCAGACCTACGCCGATTTTTTCCATCTCAGTAATCCTGAAAGTGCTCCCAGAGCGAAGCGGGTTCTTGTTCTTAATTGGTTCCCACAGAACGCGCTTTGAAACGGAGCATTGCTAGAAAGAAGGAGCGGCACGATCGGGTAATGCCGCTCCTCAATGTGTCATTGAACAACCTGTATGTTGCGTATGCCTGGACCGGGAACTGAGTTTAGCTCCCGGAAATACGCATCACACGGTGCCGCCCAATGATGCCTCCAGACTGGCAAGCTCCTGCCCGCCAGCCATCAAGTCTTGTAATTCCTCAGCGGTGATCTCGCCCTTCTTCGCCGTGCCGAGGGTTTTGCCCCGGTTCAGCACTGTGAAGCGATCACCCACTGCCATGGCGTGGCGAACGTTGTGCGAAATGAACACGACGCCAACACCTTTCTTGCGGACCTTATCCATTGTCGAGAGCACATTGGACGTCTGACGTACGCCCAGAGCAGAGGTCGGCTCGTCAAGGATGAGGACCTTCGCACCGAAGTATACGGCGCGTGCGATTGCGACTGTCTGGCGTTCACCGCCGGACAGTGTGCCCACAGCCTGATCCGGCTCACGCAGGTTAATGCCCATCTTGGACATCTCTTCCATGGTCACTTCGTTTGCGTACTTGTGATCAAAGTAAGAGATTGGTCCGAACTTTTTGACCGGCTCGCGGCCCAGCCAGAAGTTGCGGGTGATGGACATGAGCGGGATCATGGCCAGATCCTGGTGCACCGTTGCGATGCCAGCATTCATTGCATCACGCGGGCTTTCAAAGACCTGCTTCTGACCGTCAACAAAGATCTCGCCCTTGCTTGGCTTGTGCACGCCGGACATGGTTTTGATGAAGGTGGATTTACCTGCACCATTATCACCAAGCAGACAATGCACCTCGCCGGGCATGACGGAGAAGGAAACACCAGCCAAAGCAATTACGGAACCGAAGTGCTTTTGGATATTCTTCATCTCTACGATAGGTGATGTCATGATCAGCGCTCCCCTGTGACGCGCTTGCGGATCATGTTGTTAAACAACACCGCAATCAGCAGCATGGAACCGAGGAAGACCAGATACCAGTCCTGATCGATATTGGTGTAGCTGAGGCCGATCAGCACCATACCGAAGATGATGGAGCCGAAGAACGCACCAATCGCAGACCCGTAACCACCGGTGAGCAGACAGCCGCCAATTACCGCTGCGATGATAGCTTCAAACTCCTTCTGGAAGCCACGACGGGCATCGGTGGAGCCTGCATCCATCACGGTGAGGATTGCAACAAGCGCTGCACAGCATGCGGTGAACATGAACAGGTACATCTTGACCTTGCGCACTGGCACACCGGAGTTGCTTGCTGCGTTGCTGTCGCCGCCAGCTGCAAAGATCCAGCTGCCATAGCGAGAGCGCAGGAGCACCCAGGTGGCAACAAGAGCGAGCAGCAGGAACCAGATGATATCAACCGGAACACCGTCGACTTTTGGTTTGCCGGACTTAAAGGTGTCGATCCAGCCAGATTCCGCCAACCAGTAGAACAGAGGTGTAAACGCTTCGCCGCTGAAGAACTCAGCCAACCACGTGCCTTCAAACTCCTGACGGATGCCGCGGAGCTGGGTGGAGCCGCCGGTTGCGGCCTTGAGGCCAACCAGGGATAGACCACGCAGGATAAAGAGGAACGCCAGCGTTACAATAAAAGACGGCAGACCTGTGCGGATAACGATCTGCCCGTTGAGGGCACCCATCGCAGCTGCCGCCATGAAGGTGACAATAATCGCTGCAAACAACGGCAGGTCAAAGGTGACCATTGCCGCGCCGAAGATCAGCCCTGTGAACGCAACCATGGATCCAACGGAGAGGTCGAACTCGCCGCCGATCATGAGAAGTGCTGCTCCGATTGCCAGAATGCCGAGCTGGGCAGCAGGCGTCATGAAGTTCATGATCCCCGCAAGGGTGAACATCTTGGAGTCAGCAGTGAAAAGAAAGAAGATTGTTACGAGAGCAAGGCCAGCAATAGCGCCGAGTTCCGGACGCTTCATGAGCCGGGAGATGAGCGAGATTTTTTTTACTCTTTCGTCCGCGCTCTCAACAGCAAGATCGGACATTTTATTTCCCTCAGTTTGCATGGATGAGAGGGATGCAGGCACCCCTCCCATAGCAAAGCTCCTTAGCGGATGCCTTGAGCGGACAGCTCAACAACCTGGCCTGCTTTGTCAGCAGTGATCAGGTTTGGACCGGATGGAACGTTGCCACCTGGAATAAGTCCGTACTCTGCATTGAGAGCGAGGAAGATAACTGGCAGGTAGCCCTGCAGGAACTGCTGCTGGTCAATTGCAAATGCTGCTTTGCCGTCAACAACTGCCTGCAGGAAGCCTGCGGACATGTCGAAGGTTGCTACATTTACTTCACCAGTGCGTCCGACAGCTTCAACCGCTGCTACTGCTGGCTCACCCACGAGAGAAGCACCAAGACCCATGATGGTGTCGATGTCTTCGTTGGATTCCAGAGTTGCCTTGATTTTAGCTTCTACTTCTGCCGGATCGTTGTTGGTTGGAACAACGGTCACGTTGCCACCGAAGCCAGCTGCAAAGCCTTCACAACGCAGGTCGAGGGAAACGTTGCCCACTTCCTGGTTGACGCAGATGCCGACCTTGCCGCCCATATCAGCAAGCTTCTTACCTGCTGCTTTACCGGCGTCAAACTCGTCCTGACCTACGTGAAGCAGGGTGCCGAAGCTTGCGGACACGTCACTACCGGAGTTCATGGAGATGACAGGGATGCCAGCTTCCACGGCTTTGGTGATGGATGGACCAAGCGCGTCGCCATCTGGAATGGACACAACAATTCCGTCCGGCTCCTGAACGATGGCCGCATCGATAAGCTGGCTCATGGCCACCATGTCAAAAGTTTCTGGAGCACGGTAAGAAACGTTAGCGCCGCTGTCTTTTGCTGCTTTGTCTACACCGTTTTTAACAACAGACCAGAATGGGTCGTTTGCCTGGCCGTGGCTCACAACAATAATGTCAGCAGCCATTACAGCAGGTGCAGTCATGATCGCAGCAGCAGCTACGAACGCGCGTAAAGTCTTTTTCATATAAACCTCCCAAGATTGGCGCATGCCAATTTTAAGTCAGGGTTTCCCCTAGAAGTCCGGTGTGTATCTCGTCCATAAACACCAGAGTTCGAATGCGTCTCCGCATATATTGTAGTGCTCAGCCGTCCCACGGGCGAAAGCACCCATCCCCTTTTATATCAACGCAAGCCTGTTTGCGGCAAATCCGTGCTGGATCTGCAAGATACAAGGTAGATGGACAGAGCGCGTGTTACCGGCCCTACAATCGTAGAATTCATCCAAATTTTTCCAATTCGGAAAATTCATTCCAAATTTATAGAACGTACATTGCGGTTTTTCAAGTTTTGGAATAGATTTTTTTCATGACACAGAATTTAGATGCAATTAGCCCAGACATTCCCTCGGATTACGAGAGCCTGAAGGCTAGAATAAGTACTCTTTCAGAGAGCATGCCGAAGAGACTTTTGCAGTGCGCACGGTACGCATTGGCAAATCCGGACAGAATCGCTCTTGGCACAACAGCGGAGATTGCCAGCGCTGCAGGCGTGCAGCCGTCTACTCTTGTACGCTTTGCGCAGACGCTGGGGTTTGACGGTTTCTCGCAGATGCAGCAGATCTTCCAAGGGCAACTGGTTGGCCGCAGCTCTGAGTATACAGAGCGCCTGACCAAGATCCGTGAAAGCGGAACAAACACCCCTGGCAGCATTCTGGGCAACTTCGTGGAACGCTCCAAGCAGTCGCTGGATGATCTGCTACGGCAGGTGGATACGGTGGCACTGGAACGCACCATTGAAGCGCTGTCAGCTGCAGAAAACATACACTTATTGGGACTTAGACGTGCATACCCAGTGGTTAGCTACCTGCACTATACATTGGGTAAGATGGGCGTCAGAACCAATCTTTTGGAATACACGGGAGGTATTCTGGAAGAGCGCGTTCAGTTCATCAATGAGAACGATGCATTGTTTGTGGCGACCTTCAGCCCCTACTCTCCAGAGGTGGTTGAGTTTGCCAGCAAGGCCTTTGGCCGCGGCGTGGCGGTAGTGTCTTTGACGGACAGTGTCCTGTCTCCAATCGCCCGCGTTTCATCAACCGTTCTGGAGGTAAATGAGGCAGAGCACGGCGCATTCCGTTCACTCTCCACAACCATGTGCCTTGCAACTTCTATCGCTGTTGCAGTTGGCGATGCGCGAAAGTGGACCTCCCTCTCCTAGAGTATCTCTAAGGAATCAAAGGGAAGCCCACACAGCACCGAAAATGGAAGAGAGCTTCTCCAAATTTTGGAATGAAGCTCATTCTATTTTGAACATACATTCCACTTGTGATTATTTTTGGAATATGTAATCTTTCAGGAAATGCTAGTACCTGATTGGGAGAATCCGTTGAAATCACTTGATGTCATCACAATCGGCCGGTCATCGGTCGACCTGTATGGAACGCAGGTTGGCAGCCGACTTGAAGACATGTCTTCGTTTAATAAGTATGTCGGCGGCTCACCAACCAATATGTCAGTCGGAACAGCTCGTCTCGGGCTGAAGTCTGCCCTGATCTCCCGCGTAGGGGATGAGCATATGGGCCGCTTCATTCGTGAGCAGCTGGTCAAAGAAGGCGTTTGTGTCGATGGTCTTGTCACCGACAAAGAGCGTCTGACCGCACTTGTTATTCTTGGTATTCGCGACAAAGAGCAGTTTCCGCTGATCTTCTATCGCGAGAACTGTGCCGACATGGCGCTGTGCGAAGATGACATTGATCCCGACTTTATTGCCCAAGCAGGCTGTGTGACCGTCACAGGTACTCACCTTTCGCATCCACGCACTGAAGCTGCTGTTCTTAAAGCGCTGCGTCTTGCGAAAGAGAACGGCGCGCGCACTGCTCTGGACATTGATTACCGCCCGAACCTTTGGGGTCTTGCTGGTCACGGTGACGGTGAAGAGCGCTTCATCGCATCTGAGAAAGTGACTGCCGAGCTGCAAAAGCACCTGCACCTGTTTGATCTGATCGTGGGTACGGAAGAAGAATTCCATATTGCAGGCGGTTCCACCGATACGCTTGAAGCACTGAACGCGGTGCGCAAGGTCAGCAAGGCTGCTCTTGTTTGCAAGCGTGGCCCAATGGGCGCAGTGGTGTTTGAAGACGAGATTGGCGCGAGCCTTGATGACGGCAAGTCCGGTCCGGGCTTCCCGATTGAAGTGTTCAACGTGCTTGGCGCGGGTGACGGCTTCATGTCTGGCCTGCTGCGCGGCTGGCTGAAAGACGAGACCTGGGAAACCACCCTCACCTATGCAAATGCATGTGGTGCGTTTGCGGTATCCCGTCACGGCTGTGCGCCGGCTTACCCAAGCTGGGAAGAACTGCAGTGGTTCCTTGAGAACGGTTCCACCGAGCATGCTCTGCGCAAAGACAAGAAACTGGAGCAGATCCACTGGGCGACCAACCGCAAGGGCGATTGGTCCAACATGAAAGTGTTTGCCTTCGACCACCGCTCTCAGCTGGAAGACATGGCTGCCAAAGTTGGTGCTTCTGAAGACAAGATCCCTGAGTTCAAAGAGCTTTGCCTCAAAGCCGCTCAGCAGGTTCGCGCTGGTGGCGACGACTACGGCATTCTGTGTGACGGTCGTCTTGGTGAGGAAGCGCTGTTCAAGGCAACTGGTTCCGGTCTCTGGATTGGCCGCCCTGTTGAACTGCCGGGTTCCCGTCCGCTAGAGCTGGAGATCGGCCCTGACCTTGGTAGCCAGCTGGCAGAATGGCCGGTTGAGCATGTGGTTAAGGTGCTTTGCTTCTACCACCCAGATGACAGCGCTGAGATGAAAGCGCGTCAGGAAGAGACGATCCTTCGCCTTGCACATGCGTGCCGCGAAAATAATCTGGAGTTTTTGCTGGAAGTCATCCCGTCCAAGGTTGGACCGGTTGATGATGACACCACCGCGACCATCATTCAGCGCTTCTATGATCTGGGTGTTTACCCTGACTGGTGGAAGCTGGAGCCATTGAAGACCGATGCAGGCTGGCAGAAAGCTTGTGATGCGATCAAGAAAAATGATCCTTGGTGCCGCGGTATTGTTGTTCTTGGCCTTGATGCACCGGCTGAAGAGCTCGCAGCGAGCTTTGAGGTTGCAGGCAAGTACGACCTTGTGAAAGGTTTTGCTGTTGGCCGTACCATTTTTGCTGAAGCTGCTGAAAAGTGGCTTGGCGGAAACATTTCTGACGAAGAAGCCATTGCGAACATGGCTACGAAATTTGAAGGTCTCGGTTCTGTCTGGGAGCAGGCCCGAGCGGATAAGAAAGAAGTTGCATGAGTACGATCAGATTAACAGCCGCACAGGCTCTGGTTCGCTATCTAGCAGCCCAGAAAACGCCTGAGGGAGACAGCTTTATTGCTGGCGTCTGGGCTATTTTTGGTCACGGTAACGTGGCGGGTCTTGGTGAAGCGCTTTATCACGCTCAAGACACGCTGCCGACTTATCGCGGTCACAACGAGCAAGGCATGGCCCATGCGGCTATTTCCTATGCCAAAGCGTCCAACCGTCGCCGTGCGATGGCTGTGACCACTTCCATTGGTCCAGGTGCGACCAACATGGTGACTGCTGCGGCTCTGGCTCACGTGAACCGTCTGCCGGTTCTGCTGCTTCCAGGTGATGTGTTTGCAAACCGTGCGCCGGATCCTGTACTTCAGCAGATCGAAGACTTCCAGGATGGCACCGTCAGTGCAAATGACACCTTCCGCCCTGTGAGCCGTTACTATGACCGCATTCAGCGTCCTGAGCAGCTGCTGACTGCCCTGCCACGCGCCATGGCGGTTATGACTGATCCGGTCGAATGTGGTCCTGTAACTCTGGCGATGTGTCAGGACGTGCAGGCAGAAGCGTTTGACTGGCCGCTGAGCTTCTTTGAAGAGCGCACCCTGCACTTCCGCCGCCCTGCACCTGATGCGCTGGAGCTGGAAACTGCGGTTGCTGCTATCCGCGCTGCCAAAAAGCCAATGATCATTGCAGGTGGTGGTGTGCACTACTCACTGGCAACGGACGATCTGAAGAGCTTTGCTGAGACACACAATGTACCGGTTGCTGAAACGCAGGCTGGTAAGTCCGCTCTGCCATGGGATCATGAGCTGAATCTGGGCAGTATTGGTGTGACCGGTTCTGCCGCTGCAAATGCGATTGCGGAAGATGCTGATCTGATCATCGCTGTGGGCACCCGCCTGCAGGACTTCACCACAGGCTCCTGGGCGCTGTTTAAGAACCCGGATCGTCGTATCCTGCAGCTGAACGCAGCCTCTTATGACAGTGGCAAGCACAACGCACTTCCACTGGTGTGTGATGCGCGTGTTGGCCTGCAGGCTCTCAGCCGGAACCTGGGCAACTGGAAAGCTGAAACCGATGGTGCGTCTCACCGTGCGACCTGGCTCGCCGCTGTTGAGAGCGCAACTGCAGCACCTGATGGTGGCAATGAGCTGCCAACTGATGCGCAGGTGATCGGCGCTGTTCAGCGTGCATCCAACGCAGACACCACTGTTGTGTGTGCTGCTGGCGGTCTGCCGGGCGAACTGCACAAGCTTTGGAAGACCGATAAGCCGGGTGGTTACCATCTGGAATACGGCTTCTCCTGCATGGGCTACGAGATTGCCGGCGGTCTTGGCGTGAAGATGGCCAAGCCTGAGAATGAAGTGGTCGTCATGGTTGGCGATGGCAGCTACATGATGATGAACTCCGAGCTGGCGACCTCCGTCATGCTGGGTCACAAGATCATCGTGGTTCTGCTGGACAACCGCGGTTACGGCTGCATCAACCGTTTGCAGATGGCGACCGGTGGTGACAACTTCAACAACCTTCTGGATGACGCGTATCACGTTGAGCCATCCAACATCGATTTTGCTGCACATGCGGGTGCAATGGGGGCAACCTCTGAGCACGTTAAGAGCATTGAAGAGCTGGGTGAAGCTCTTGAGCGCGCAAAAGCCAGCACCAAGTCCTACTGCATTGTGATCGATACCGATCCGCTGCCAACCATGCCGGAAGGTGGTCATTGGTGGGATGTGGCTGTGCCGGAAGTATCAAAAAGAAAAGAAGTAAATGAAGCTCGCAAGGGCTACGAAAGCGCGCTGACCAATCAGCGTTTGGGGGACTAAGGCCAATGATCCGTTACGGAACCAACCCAATTGCATGGAGCAATGACGACGACCGTACTCTCGGTGCGCACATTTCTCTGGAGCAGTGCCTCAAAGAAGCCGGTGAAATCGGCTTCGACGGCATTGAAAAAGGCCACAAGATGCCAACCGAGCCAGAAGCGCTGAAAGCAGCACTGGCACCACACGGTCTTGCCTTTGTTTCTGGCTGGCATTCTCTGAACCTTCTGGCGCACAGCGTTGAAGACGAGAAGAAAGCAATCCAGCCTCACCTCGACCTGCTGAAAGCAATGGGCTGTAAGGTTTGCATCACCTGCGAAACCTCCAACGCCATCCACGGTGCTGATGACACCGCGCTTGCAGACAAGCCTGTGCTGGCTGACGAGCAGTGGGCAAAGTTTGGTGCGGATGTGGAAGCGATTGCTGCTTACTGCGCTGAACAGGGCATCTCCCTCGTTTACCACCACCACATGGGTACTGTGGTACAGACAGGTGAAGAGATCGATCGCTTTATGGAAGTGACCGGCCCGAACACCTACCTGCTGCTGGACACTGGCCATGCATGGTTTGGCGGTGCGGACCCGGTTGAAGTTGCCAAGAAGCATATGGCTCGTGTGCGTCACCTGCACGCGAAGAACGTTCGTCCAACCATCCGTGAGCAGGTTGAAGGCGAGCGCCTGAGCTTCCTGGAAGGCGTGCGCCGCGGTGTGTTCACCGTTCCTGGCGATAAAGAAGGCGGCGTTGATTTTGAACCTGTGCTGAAGATTGCAGCTGAGCATGGCTATGAAGGCTGGCTGGTGATTGAAGCAGAACAGGATCCTGATCAGCGCAATCCGTTCACCTACCAGAGCATGGGCCTGAAAGCACTGCGCGAGATGGCTGTGAGCGCTGGTCTTGATAAGAAGGTAGTCGCATGAGCAAGCTTCTCGTAAAACCTAATGGCAAAGAAGGCAAGGTGCATGACATCACGCCTGAAAGCGCCGGTTGGGGCTACGTTGGCTTTGGCCTTTATCATCTGGAGCCGGGCGCAAGCGCCAAGGAACTGATGAAGGGCAAAGAAGCCATTCTGGTTATCGTGGAAGGCAAAGCAACCATCACCTCTGATGGTCAGGACTTTGGCACCCTTGGTGAGCGTAAGAACGTGTTTGAGCGCATCAAGCCATGGTGTGTGTACGTACCTGCCGGAGCTGAGTGGAGCGCAACCGCGGTTACCAAGCTGACACTGGCTGTGTGTACTGCCCCTGCAAAGGATGGCAGCTACCCTGCCCGCGTGATTGGCCCGGATGACATTCCAAGCGTTGAGCGCGGCGTTGGTGCCAACACCCGCTACATCCACCCAATCGCCATGGAAGATCAGGACTTTGCAGAGAGCCTGCTGGTGACTGAGGTTTACACCCCTCAGGGTAACTGGTCCTCTTATCCTCCACATCGTCATGACGAAGATAACTTCCCGGAAATGACCTATCTGGAAGAGACGTATTATCACCGTCTCAACCCGGAGCAGGGTTTCGGCTTCCAGCGTGTGTTCACTGAAGATGGTGAGCTGGATGAGGCGATTGCGATGTCCAGCGGGGATGTTGTGCTTGTACCAAAAGGTCACCACCCATGTGGCTCGCCTTATGGCTACGAGATGTACTACCTGAATGTGATGGCTGGCCCGATGCGTAAATGGCGCTTCCAGAACCACCCTGACCATGACTGGATTGCTCAGCGCGACGCAAAACCTGCGGACGCCTGAGGCACTTGATATCCGCATGTTCCCGTTAATTCTTAAGCGGGAGCATGCGTTTAATAAACGCGCCTTCTTTTGGGAGACCCACCAGGCAACTCTGCTGGAGTGCGCGATATAAACGCTGTTGTGAAAGATAAGCTATGACTGTTTCAATTGGCCTGTTGGGAGCTGGCCGTATTGGCAAAACCCACGCAAAAGCTGTAAGCCAGCTTGCAAATGCAAAACTGGCGGCTGTGTACGACCCGTTTGAAGACGCTGCAAAAGAAATTGCAGCTCAGACTGGTGCACGCGTTGATGGTCTGGACGCCATCATGAATGATCCTGCGATTGACGCTGTGATCATCGCGACCCCAACCGATCTGCACGCTGAGCAGATTGAGCAGGCGGCACGCGCTGGTAAGGCAATCTTCTGCGAAAAACCGATCCATCTGGATGGCGACCGCGTTCGTGAGTGCCTGAAGGTTGTTGAAGAGACCGGCGCAAAGCTGATGGTTGGCTTCAACCGTCGTTTTGACCCGAACTTCGCTGAAGTAAAGCGCCAGATCGAAGCTGGTGTGATTGGTGATGTTGAGATGGTTCAGATCACCTCTCGTGACCCTTCCCCGCCACCAGTTGACTACGTGAAGCGCTCTGGCGGTCTGTTCAAAGACATGATGATCCATGACTTCGACATGGCTCGCTTCCTGCTTGGCGAAGAAGTCGTTGAAGTGAACGCAATGGGCAGCGCGATCGTTTCTGAAGAGATCGGCGCAGCTGGTGACGTGGACACAGCTACTGCAACTTTGAAGACTGCAAGCGGCAAGATCTGCACCATCACCAACTCCCGCCGCGCGACCTACGGCTACGACCAGCGCGTGGAAGTTCACGGTTCCAAGGGCATGGTTTCTGCTGAGAACATGCGCACCACCACCGTGACTGTTGCAAACGGCGAAGGTTACACTGCAGAGCCTCTCATGGACTTCTTCATGGAGCGCTATGAAGCAGCATACCGCATTGAACTGACAGCTTTTGTTGACGCACTGACCAGCGGCTCCGAGATCTCTCCAAACGGTTTCGACGGTTTGAAGGCTCTTGAGCTGGCAGAAGCAGCAACAGCTGAAGTTGCAAAAGCACGCGAACTGGCAAACGCTTAAGTCTGCTTTCAGATATGAATACGAAAAGGGCCGATGCATTGCACCGGCCCTTTTTTATTGTCTCAAAAATCTAGCTTACGCCATGGCTGCCTGTCTTCGCACTGTCGCGATACGGAAGCGGTTGGCGACGTAGGCGCCGTCTGTGAGGCTGGCGTTGCCGGCTGGGTTGGCGCCGGTGACGTGGAAGTCAGAATAAGCGGCTGACTGGTTCACGTAGATGTTGCCAGTGAGGTTCACAGAAAGCGGTGCGCCTGCCCAGGCATAAGCATCGGTGGCCTTGTCGATCACAGCTTCATCGGTTGAATACAGCGCTGCCGTGATGGCACCGTGGCTCTTTGCGGAACCGGCTGCACGGGCGATGGCGTCGTCAATATCATCACAGGCGATGATGAAGGAGATCGGGCCGAAGCGTTCCTGCATGTAGGCTTCTTCGTTCTTGGAATCGACCGCCACCAGTGTTGGTGTTGCAGAACGAGCGCCGTTCATGCCTTCGACAGGCTCGGATGAGCGGATCACCTTGCCCAGCTTGCCAGCAGCATCGATTCGCTCCAGCGTCGCTGGATTTTGCACGGCACCGAGGATCGCAGCTGCACGGGCCGGATCACCAAGGAGCTTGTCCAGTGAGATCTTGATGGCGTCTGCCACTTCCTCAAAGCTCTTTTTGCCGTCGTTGGTTTCAATGCCATCACGCGGAACGAAGATGTTCTGCGGTGTGGTGCACATCTGACCGGAATAAAGCGATAGGGAGAACGCGATGTTGCTGGCCATACCGCGCAGGTTGTCGGTCGACTCGATGGTGATCGCGTTGACGCCTGCTTCTTCGGTGTAGACCAATGCATCACCTGCATTTTCACGCACCCACTCACCAAAGGCGTTAGAGCCGGTGAAGTCGATGATCTTCACAGCATCAGCGGTGACCAGTTCCTTGGTTTTTGGTGCATCCGCAGTATCCGCAGCCAGCAGCAGGACGTTTGGATCGAAGCCTGCTTCTTTTAGCACATCACGGCCAATCTGAATGGAGATGGCCATTGGCAGGATCGCCATTGGATGTGGTTTGATGATAACCGGGTTGCCGGTGACGAAGCTTGCGAACATGCCCGGATAGGTGTTCCAGGTTGGGAAGGTCGCGCAGCCGATGACCAGCGCAACACCGCGTGGCACAACGCGGAATTTCTTGTCCAGCACGATTGGATCATGCTTGCCCTGCGGTTTGGTCCAGGTCACCTCAGTTGGTGTCTGGGTCATGGCATCATAGGCGTAAGCAACAGCCTCAAGGCCTCTGTCCTGCGCGTGTGGGCCACCTGCCTGGAACGCCATCATGAACGCCTGACCGGAGGTGTGCATCACCGCGTTGGCGATGAGGAAGGACTTTTTGTTGATGCGGCTCAGCATTTCCAGCGCGACGCCGACACGCTCTTCAACGGATGCTTTCGCCCAGCTCTTACCAGCTTCCTGCGAGGCCTTGACCAGTTCTGCCGGATCAGCATCTTCATAAGTCACGCCCAGCTCCTTGCCATAGGGTGAGGCCTCGGAGCCAGTCCAGTTGCCGTTGGTTGGCTGGCCCAGTGCGAATGGCTTGCCGAGAATCCCCTCAAATTCTGCAAGCTGATCGTCTTTTGCTGTTTCGCCATAGATCTTGCCAGAGGCGATCTCAGGGTAAGCAGACCAGTAATCTCTTGATTTACTTGTCTTTACTGCCTGAAAGAGCGTGTCTTTATGTGCTTCAAAAAAGTTACTCATTGTTCCTCCTCGAAAAACCTGCGGTTACCGCAGTGTTTCTTCGACCAATGTGTGAGTTGAATTCCAATTGACAGCGGTTTCACTTCCAGACAATAATTTACCGACCGGTCAGTCATTTCAAGCAAAAATTGCTAGAACCATCGACCAGCCTACGAAGTGATTAGGTTTTCCAGAGGGCTCTCCTCATAAATTTGGAAGTTCATTGGAGGAGATTCGGTGGTTCACTGGGGAGTGATGACAGACCTATATGGAGGGAGAGACCATGAGCGAGACGAGCGTCATTTCCGAGCAGAGCATTCTGGTGGATGTGAAAGACACCTACCATGTGATTACACTGAACCGTCCTGACAAACTGAACTCGTTCAATGACGAGATGCACCGTGCGCTATACGCGGCGCTGGAAGCAGCCGACGCGGATGAGAACTGCCGCGCTATTTTGCTGACGGCGGCGGGCAAAGGGTTCTGCGCAGGGCAGGATCTTGGTGACCGTGTGAAGCCGACACCCGACTCCCCTCCGCCGGATCTCACCCAGACTATCGGTGATTTTTACAATCCCCTTATCCGCAAGCTGAAGTCGATCAACATGCCGATCGTGTGTGCGGTCAATGGAGTGGCAGCTGGTGCTGGCGCCAACATTGCCATGGCGTGCGATATCGTGATTGCCTCTGAGAAAGCCAAGTTCATTCAAGCGTTTGCCAAAATCGGGCTGGTGCCGGATTCTGGTGGCACTTACTTCCTGCCGCGACTTGTGGGATCGGCCCGGGCGCGCGGACTTGCCATGCTGGGCACGCCGATCACGGCCGCGCAGGCAGAAGAATGGGGCATGATCTGGAAGTGCTCTTCTGCCGAGACATTTCTGGAGGAAGCCACTGCCATGGTTCAGGAGCTTTCTGTTGGGCCGACCATTGGTCTTGGCCTGATCAAACAAGCGCTTAATGCCTCTGAAGGCAACACGCTGGATGAGCAGCTTGATCTGGAGCGGGATTATCAGGGCGAAGCGGGCCGCACGCCGGATTATCTGGAGGGTGTGACTGCCTTCATGGAAAAGCGGGCTCCGAAGTATTCAGGCAAGCGATAATGGACAAGCAGGAATTGGCGGAGGCCGTTGCGGCCTCCATGTGGGAAGAAGACGAAGCAACACGCGCACTGGGCATGACGCTCGATGAGATTGCACCGGGCCGTGCTGTGATCTCCATGAAAATTCTTGAGCGCATGACCAATGGGCACAAGACATGCCACGGCGGGTACATTTTTACCCTGGCGGACAGTGCGTTTGCTTTTGCATGCAACAGCCATAACCAGCGTGTTGTGGCGTTTCAATGCTCTATCACTTATCTCGCCCCGGCCTTTGAGGATGATGTTCTGACGGCGACTGCCGAGGAAATTACCGTGCAGGGCCGATCCGGCGTCTATGACATTCATGTGTGCAATCAGGACGGTGCACGCATTGCAGAATTTCGCGGAAACTCGAGGACCATCAAAGGCACCCATATCGAGCTAAGCACCTAATTTATTTGGATGACCAGCATTTGAGGAGGAGAAAATGTTGGAGGTTGAAGAACGCAGGCCTGATCTGGAGCCTATTGAAACGGCTGGACGGGATGAGCTGCAAGCGCTGCAATTGGAGCGCATGCGCTGGTCAGTTCGCCATGCATATGAGAACGTAAAGTTCTATAAAGATAGTTTTGATGCAGCTGGCGTGCATCCGGATGATTTGCAGAGTTTGGCTGATCTGGCGAAGTTTCCTTTCACCACCAAACAGGATTTGCGCGACAATTATCCGTTCGGGATGTTTGCTGTTCCTGAAGAAGACATCTGCCGCATTCATGCATCCTCCGGCACCACGGGCAAGCCGACTGTGGTGGGTTACACCAAGAAGGACATTGAGACCTGGGCGGGTGTTGTTGCCCGTTCCATTCGTGCAGCCGGCGGTAAGCCGGGTGATAAAGTGCACATCGCTTATGGCTATGGGTTGTTCACTGGTGGCTTGGGTGCACACTACGGTGCCGAAGCGCTTGGCTGTACGGTGATCCCTATGTCTGGCGGTATGACAGAGCGTCAGGTGCGTCTGATTGAGGATTTCAAGCCTGAGATCATCATGGTCACCCCGTCTTATATGCTCTCTATTCTGGATGAGTATCGCAAGGAAGGTCTGGATCCGCGCAAGAGCTCCATCAAGATCGGCATCTTTGGTGCTGAGCCGTGGACCAACTCCATGCGTGAAGAGATCGAACAGGCGTTCGACATGCATGCGGTTGATATCTATGGCCTTTCAGAAGTCATGGGGCCGGGTGTGGCGCAGGAGTGCGTTGATACCAAGGACGGGCTGCACATCTGGGAGGATCACTTCTATCCTGAGATTATTGATCCGGTGACCGGTGAGGTTCTGCCCGACGGATCTGAGGGTGAGCTGGTGTTCACTACGCTGACCAAGGAAGGTCTGCCGATCATCCGCTACCGCACCCGCGACCTGACACGTCTGATGCCGGGCACGGCCCGCAAGATGCGGCGCATGGAGAAGGTCACCGGACGTTCTGACGACATGATGATCGTGCGCGGTGTGAACGTGTTCCCAAGCCAAATTGAAGAGCAGATGCTTCGCTGTGATGGTCTCTCCCCTCACTACCAGATCGAGCTGGCCCGCAAAGGTCGCATGGATCAGCTGATGGTGAAGGTGGAAGCGGCTGCCCATGCCACCTCTGATGCAGATCGTCTGGCGAGCGCAAAAGAGCTGGCGGTTCATGTGAAAAACAACATTGGAATTTCGGTTGGGGTAGACGTGGGCCTGCCAAATTCCATAGAACGAAGCCAAGGCAAGGCTAAGCGGGTTGTGGACCTGCGGCCTAAAGAAGACTAACGGAAATACAAAAGCATGGCGCGCACCAGAGCAGCGGATTATGACGATAAACGCAAATCCATCTTGAAGTTATCGGCGCGCGCCTTCGCGCAGCATGGCTACGACAAAACATCCATGGCGCAGATCGCCAAGATCTGCGGCTTCTCCAAGGCTTTGCTCTATCACTACTATGAGAACAAAGAGACGCTGCTGATTGACATTATCAGTGCGCACCTTGAGGAGCTCGTGGATGCGGTGGAGAGTGCTGGTCAGGCTGAGCAAGAGCCACTGGAGCGTTTGCGTAGCCTGTGCCGTGCTTTGATGATGGCCTATGAGGACGCAGATTCAGAGCACAAGCTGCAGATCAACGAGCTTTCATTTCTTCCAACCGAGAAGAAGCAGGATATCATTGAGCTGGAGCGCAAGCTGGTTGCCATTTTTGCTGATGCTGTGGCTGCCACCAATCCGCAATTTGGTGATGGCGACGCGCTGATCAAACCCGTCACCATGAGCCTGTTTGGCATGCTCAACTGGTCTTACCTCTGGTTTAAACCGGGGGGCGATCTGAGCCGCGAAGGGTATGCGGATCTGGTGGTGCAGCTTCTGCTGAATGGCTCGCGTTCCATACAGGGAACTGCGGCAAGCTGATCTCCCCTGCCCTTATCCAGATTTTACCAATGCCTGCGTAGTGAGCTGTTGCATCATGTCTATGTAGCGGTCTTGCGTCCAGTTGCAGGTGATACGCAGCTGTTCCCAGTTGCGTACGGAAAGGAGTGTGAGGAGCAAATCGGTTGCTTCTTCTTCGCTCATTTTATCCGTTAGCTTGCCATCAAATTTCAGTGCCTGCACCGCCTTTTCGCAGCCATCGCGAATGGCAAGGATTCGGTCGTTCCACGCGGCTGCGGCTTCTTCATCCGTTTCCTGCATGGCCATGAGCGCCTTAGCCACACCAAAAATCGTCGGGATGTAGTTGCCCCAGGTCTCGACCCAGGCTTCCAGTCTTTCCGTACCGGATGCAGCACTCCGGCTTTTTGCCAGTTTTGCATCAATATCGTGTACTTCATCCAGATAACGCGTTGTGGCAGTGAGCAAATCTGCGCGATTGGGAAAGTGCAGATAGAGCGCCTGACGACTGATTTTGGCAGCCTTTGCGATATCTGACATGCGCACAGCATTGCCATTCCCTGCTTCCAGCAATTGCCAGGTGAACTTCAGGATACGATCTCGGGTGGGAATATTCTGACTTGACATGGTGTCAATATAGATGCGATTGACATGATGTCAACTTGACACCATGTAAAGTTAGAAAGGCACGACAATGAAAACGATCATATTCGGTGCAACAGGCACCGTCGGCAGGCTCGCGACTGAGAGGATGTTGGCAGATGGGCACAGGGTGACAGCCTTTGCCCGCACACCCGGCAAGCTGAAGATTGAGCATAAAAACCTGATGCTTCTGGCAGGCAATGCGGCCTCTGCTGATGAGGTTGCAGCAGCGGTTGAAGGGCATGAGGCGGTGGTGATTACACTAGGAGCCGGCATGTCACGCAGCAGCACGATCCGGTCAGACGGCACCCGCAATGTCATTCTGGGCATGCAAAAGCACGGGGTGAAGCGGCTGGTCTGTCAGTCCACCCTTGGGGCACATGAGAGCTGGGAGAACCTTAACTTCTTCTGGAAGGGGATCATGTTTGGTGCGTTGTTGCGGCCTGTGTTCAAAGACCATGAACTGCAGGAGGAGCTTGTGCGGGTGAGTGGTCTGGACTGGACCATCGTGCGGCCCAGCGCGTTTGCCCCAGAGCTGGCAACCGGCAGCTACAAAGAGAACTTCCCCGCATCTGAACCGCGCCTTTCGCTGAAGATCAACCCAGCAGACATCGCCGGTTTTCTCAGTCGCCAACTTTCAGATGCGCAGTACCTTCGCCGTGCCGTGGGGATTTCCACCTGAGGCGTGCGGTCAGATCAGAGAGGCCTTGCAGATGCCACTGCTGTCATAGACCTCTTCAGCCGCCAAAACGGCTTCCCACTTACTGAGACGGTGTCCGTCTTCGATGAACTCCCGACCTTCGGACACCACATAGTACCAGCCTATCGCACCGTTCTCCTGGGTGAAGCGGTCAACACGCATGCAGATCTCAGGATTGTCGGGGACACGGCCAATGCCTCTGCCGTCGCCTACCTTTGCTCCTTCAGCGGGGCCCCAGATGTATTTCGGTTTTCTCATTTCTTCTCTTTCAGGTGGTTGCGCCATGAGCGAGCCAACATAATGGCAGTAGGCGATCTGAGAGGAGATGGTGCCAAGCGGCTTTGTTGCTTCTCCTCCGGATGCTCGCACATAGGCTTTATGCAAAATCTGCCATTGCCACATGAGGCATGGCGGCATTGCCAGCTCTTCCCAAAGCAAGATTGCGACTTCGAAGGACAGCAGCGAGCCGCCAACAAACATGTTTCTCTGGCCGTCTCTCTCCTTCCAATAGAACCCAGGTAGCCATTGCATCTCCAGCTCCATTTGTTCACTATATGTTCTATATCGCATTTTATGGCAACGCAAACCAGCAGATTCCGCTGATGCGCTGCTCAGGCTATAGCGAAATGCAGGTGACAGTGAAAATGCTGCTTGCAAGACTCTTCGATTTTTCCGAGAGTTACGGCAAGACTC
Source organism: Pseudovibrio sp. FO-BEG1 (assembly GCF_000236645.1). Classification (NCBI taxonomy): domain Bacteria; kingdom Pseudomonadati; phylum Pseudomonadota; class Alphaproteobacteria; order Hyphomicrobiales; family Stappiaceae; genus Pseudovibrio; species Pseudovibrio sp. FO-BEG1. Next base: position 1,898,230 of record NC_016642.1, on the reverse strand, counting down.
AAGGAATGGCCTCACATGAAAACAGAACGTGAAAAGATGGAGGCAGGTGAGTGGTACACCTGCATTGATGATGAGCTGGAGGCGATGCGTCAGGCGGCCTATCGCGCCGTGCATGAACATCGCACACTGCACCCAAGTGAACGTGGGCTGATCAGCCCTGCCCTACGTGCCTTGCTTGGCAGCGCCACGGACAGCACGATCATCGAAACACCGTTCCATTGCTCTTATGGCGTCAACATTCATCTGGAAGAGAGGGTCTTCCTCAACGCGGGCTGCACCATTCTGGACAGTGCCACGGTGCGGATTGGGGCGCAGACCATGCTGGGGCCGAATGTGCAGATTTATTGCGCACAGCACCATAAGGATGCGGAGAAACGCTGTGCCGGGCTAGAGGTTGCCAAGCCAGTAACCATCGGCAAACGCGTCTGGATTGGCGGGGCTGCGATCATCATGCCGGGCGTGACAATTGGCGATGAGGCCATTGTTGGTGCTGGCAGCGTGGTGACCAAGGACGTACCTGCCGGGGCAACCGTGGTGGGCAATCCCGCTCGCGTTCGCGGGTAAAGCAGAGGCTGCCGAGGACATCCCAGCAGCCATCTCTTACTCCGGTCAGGCCTTCAATGCCTGAGGTGTTTTTTCTGCCTCAGAAGACAATTTTCGCTTGCCGAACCACATTCTGCTGAACAGACGATCTTTCAGGATGAACTGGTGGAAGGCCCATCCACCGATGTGCAGCAGGATCAGCACGCTCAGTAAGGTGGCGATCATTCCATGGGCGGCTCGTGCCGGAAAGATCATCAGGTCTGCCGGGAGTGCCTGGCCAGAGCCGCCAAATGCGACCGCGAAGAGATCTGCGTTTATGGCCATGATCAAGCCAGAGACAACCATCGCTGCAATGAGCAGGTAAATCGCCCAGTGCGCCAGCCCAGCGAGCGTGTTAAGGGCGGCGTTGCCCGCATCAGCTTTGCGGGGTTTATTCGTCACAAAGCGGGTGATGAGGCGTAAGATGATCAGCACACCAACAGTCATGCCCCAGATCATATGCCCTGTCATACCTGTCAGCTTTTCCGGGTCAGCACTATCCATTTCGGCCAGCATGGGGCCACCCACCACCAGTGCCATGAAGATCATCAGGGCGACAATCCAGTGCAAGGCGACCAAAACCGGGTGATATCGAGTTGTCATTGCATGCTCCATCCATTTTCAAGGAACCTGCCTACGAGTTCCTGATCAATTCTGGGCACATTTTACGTTACTTGATGAGAACAAGAATGCTATCGTTCGCAACAGTGTGTTACTTGAGAGAAACAGTGGAGCATTCATGAAGTCATCCGATTGGGAGTTGATGCCCGCCTTTCTCGCCGTGGCGCGGGCTGGCAGTTTACGGGCTGGGGCAGAGTTGCTTCACACCAACTACGGCACAGTCAACCGCAATATTCAGGCGCTGGAGGCGAGCTATGGGGTGGCGTTGTTTGTGCGTTCCACCAAGGGCTTCAAGCTGACGGAGGCTGGCGAGGCTGTGCTGCCGTTCGCCGAACAGGCTGAGCAGGTGATCATCAATGCGCGCAAACGGGTTGAAGGGCTGGACAAGACCGAGGCAGGAACGCTTCGCTTTTCCGTTACGCCTACATTTGCCTATGATGTGATTACGCCGATCATCAGTCGCTTTCAGGAAGCTTATCCGGATATTCAGGTGGCGCTGCGATTGACCTCTGCGGTTGAGAACATCAACAAGGACGAGACGGATGTATCACTGCGGGCCGCCTATGATGTGAGCGGGGATGTGGTTGCGCGCAAGCTCTATCCGATGGCGATGGGCATTTATGCCAGCAAGGCTTACATCGACACTACGTTTGCAAAGGCTGGTCCGCAAGGCGCAGGTCTGTCGTGGATCGGATGGCCGGAGAATGGTCCATTCAGCAACTGGATCTCACAGTCTGCCTTTCCTCAGGCAGATGTGCGGCATAGCGTTTCTGATGGATACATGCGGCTACAGATGCTTCGGGAAGGCTGTGGCATCTCACCAATGCCGGTGGTGTTTGAGAAGTACTTTCCAGACCTGTGCCGTGTGCCCGGTACGCCGCTGGAGTTTGGGCAGACACTCTGGATCGTGCTGCATGCTGATTTGCGCAAGACCGTGCGGATCCGCCGCTTTGTAGATTTTCTGGCAGATGCGCTTATGGATCTGCGGCCAGATATGCAGGGCGAGCTTTATCGGCGCTAGAGCAGGTTGCGTTCATCTGCATTCACGCATCCAGCTCTAACCTTTTGTTTTAACGCGTATTCTTATCCGAAAACCGGAACCACTTTTCGGGAATACGCTCTAAAGGATGCCAGCTTAAGTGCTGGTCACAATAACCTCAATTGCAGGTTGGGGATGCTACGTATAGTGTGCAAGCATCCTATCATTTCAGCCAAGCAAGTGATCTATGAAACTGTTTTACGCTCCCGGCACCATCTCGATTGCCGTTGCCATTGCCCTCGAAGAATCCGGCGTGCCGTACACCACGCACAAAATCGACTTCAAGAACCCAGAGGTCAGCCGTCCACAGCTGTTGGAGGTAAACCCGAAAGGCCGTGTGCCTGTTCTGGTGACAGACCACGGTATTCTGACGGAAGCCGGAGCTCTGCTGGATTACGTTGCCGACCTTGCACCAGATGCGAGCCTGAAGCCCTCTGATCCTTACAAGGCCGCCAAGATGCGCGAGGCTATGTACTATCTGGCGTCCACCATGCACGTGAACCACGCTCACAAGCTGCGTGGTGCCCGTTGGGCGGATAAGGAAGCCAGCTGGGATGACATGCGCGCCAAAGTGCCGGAAACCATGACAGCCTGCTGCGCGTATGTGGAAGAGAACATCGTCACCGGCCCTTACGTGCTTGGCGAGACCTTCAGCATCGCCGACGCCTACCTTTACGTGGTCAGCACCTGGCTCAAAGGCGATCAGGTCGACATCACGCCGTTTCCAAAATTCCACGCTTTCCAGAAACTGATGGAAGAACGCGATTCCGTGAAGGCGGTGAAAGCAGCCGGGATGCTGGGGTAGACGATAAGTTATCCGTTTTGGACAAAACACCCGCTGATGAACGTCATCAGCGGGTGTTTTGTCATCTTTTTAGTTCCCTAAAAGAATTTAGTCCCTTGACCGCCTTAAGAAACTTGTCAGCATCACGTTTTGAGTTCAAATAAAGCAACTTAGAAAATACCAACACAAATCGAGATAATGACCACTCTTCGATTGCTTGCTCTATTATTAATCCTAGCGTCCCCCCATAAAGCGTTTGCGGGTGTAAACACTAATATTTATAAGAAAAATAACGAAGTAAGGATCACAAAAGTACAAGATCTCTTGCTAGAAAATTTCTCTTCAAAACAATATCTAGCTGCACTGTTTGTATACTTTGAGCAATACGCTTATCCAAATCCAGTTCCAAATGAGATAAGAGACCTTTTACATTTTATAGGCCCACTCAACAATATGAATGTATTTTTCGGATTTGCTAAGGAAGATGCAAATTTCATTATTGAGTTCACTAATGGCAAAACCTGCCATTTGCATATCGAGAAGTATCATGCCCGCTTAACTCTGACCAAGCAAAACACCTATGCTGAAAACATTCAATGTATGAAAGACAGCTACCTCGTTGTTTCTGGTATACCGAACTCCCTTGATGCCAATTATGAGGAACTTAAAACGGCATTGGCCATCAAAAAACTCTGTAAAACAGGACATCTCGATGATGAAAATGTCTCCTCGTGCATAGATAAGCAGTTAGCCAAAATTCCTGAGTTTAAGTAAGTGTCTTCGACCTAAGAAAGCGCTCCCCGCTAGTAGGCTATGTCAGCGGGTGCTTTTGTTATGAAAATAGCCACCGTGAATGCCAGAGAGGGCCATACGGTTGACGTAGGTGGGTAGTTGGTCTCATAAGCCCTCCCTGTCCTTGTACTTGTCTATCTTCAGGGTGCCTGAGATTGAGAACAGCTTTATGAGGTCCGGTTTATCGGCGGGTGTTGGTTTGGCGAGGATGCAGCGGGGTGTTTGGATGGTTGTTTCCAGCATTCCCATTTTCTCCCTCATGGCCCAATGTAGCGCCGATTGCATGCGAGACATCTCAGATCAGATGCAAACTTGAATCGATAGTCGTTGTGCGCGTTATCGGGCTGATAACAATAGATAATGTTCCTTGGTTTTATTATTTCTGCAGTGAGCGCTGCGAGTCATAATTGGTCAGTTGATTAAGATTGTCGGCAAGAAGGGCAAGCTTATGGCTCCTGGCAACAATAACGAACAACAGCCCAATGAAAATCCTGCTCCGGATCATGAAAACTGGATACAGGCCATGGGGCAGGAGTTGAACCTGCAGTTTGATCCAGCGGATCTGGCTGGAGAGAGACCCGTTGGACAACCAGAGAACCAGGCTCCGCCAGAGGTGCGGGTCAACGATGCTGATGCCCAGCAGCCTCCTCAACCGGGCCAGCCCATGATGCCGCCGCTGGCTGTTCCGATGCAGAACCGCCCCAATGAGCAGCCTAAGGCAGGTAGCCGGATGCAAGTGGAGTACAAGGACAATGGCACCATGGTCATTGACCCCTACTCCGTGCCCCGCACCATCGCGACAGCTCATGGCGCTGGACTGGATGGCGTGCGCCACGCCGTTTACGCGCCGACCAGATATTCAACCGATGTGGAAGGCAAAATCACACCGCCGCTTCAAGGGGATGCTCTGGCACAGCAAGCTCTTGGCCGTGGTGGTACGGGATACCTGCAGACCTACCCCGACATGGAAGATGCCGTCATCAAACGCCCTTACAGCTATGGTGAGGGAGAGGACCAGCAGTTTCTGGGGATGGAGTCGATCATTCACGAAACAACCATTCTGTCCGCTCTTGGCGAGTTTGAAGGTGCCAAAGGCGTTGAGAACATCATCAAGGTGAAAGGTTCTGGCGTGACTGGCAGCGGCGAACCTTTCGTGATCATGGAGAACCTGAAGGGCGGTACGCTGGATGATCGTATTGCCAATGAGGGGCTGCCTCCAGAACAGCTGGATCAGTTTGCGGAGGGGTTGCTCTCTGGCATTTCCTTCCTGCAGAACCGCAATGTGATCCATCAGGATCTGAAGATCGACAATATCATGTTCCGTGATCAGGGCAGTGTTGAGCCGGTGATCATCGACTTCAACGCAGCCTCTGCCACAGAGGGGATTGCGGCGGCAACGGATGATTATGAAGAGTTCCGCTACGAGCGGGATGGCGAACCGAACATCCAGCCCCCGGAAAAGCAAGGCCAGCAGATCAATCTGGCCAAGATCACGCCAAAGGCAGATTCATGGACTGGCGGGCTTTGTCTGGCAGCGGCAGTGATTGGCAAGCAAAGCCAGCAGGCGTTGGTGCAGGAAGCCAGACAGGCCGAGGGAAATCAGGCTGTTGTTGATGAGGCGCTGGATCGTCGGTTAGGCACTGCGCCTGAGCACATCAAAATGGCCATCAAAGGCATGATGCGGGTTGAGGTGGGCGAGCGCCTGACAGCTGAGCAGGCTCTTGCGCTGATGCAGCAGAACAACCCGAACTTTGTGCCGGAAGAGCAGCCTCAGGTACAGGAACCAGAGCCACAGCCGCAAGAGCCGGAGCCACAGGAGCCGGAACCGGTCTATAGCGACGAGCCCAAGGAAGGCAGCCCTATTCGCGTTCAGAGAAAACGCAATGGCACTCTGGTGATTGAACCGGACAGTGTGCCAACAGGCATCGAAATGGTGCCTCAACGCGGACGAGACGCCCGCCAGTATGGCAACCGCTATCGCGCAACACGGCACAGCCTGCGCATGAACCAACATGTTCCGCCCCCTATCGTCGATGGAGAACACGATCAGCCGGGTGTTCTTGCCCATGGTGCAACAGGTGTGCTTCAGGACTTCCCGGAGATGGAAAATGCGGTTTTGAAGCGACCCAATGCGGTGCAGGTGGAAGCGGGAGAGCCGTTGACCTATATCGGCATTCCGCAGCTTTTACATGAAGCGAAGATCCTGACGGCACTAGCCGACTTTGACGAGGCGAAGGGTTACGAGAACATTCCGCAGATCAAAGGCACCGGCATCACCGAACAGGAAGAGCCTTACATGGTGATGGAGAAGCTGAAGGGCGGAAACCTGACAGAGCGTATCCCAGAGGAACGTGGTATGCCTGACGAACAGGCCGAAGCGTTCGCTAATGGGCTGCTGAACGGCCTGTCCTTCCTACACAAGCGCAACATCATCCATCAGGACCTGAAGCCCGACAACATCATGTTCCGCGAGGAAGGTGATGAGGTGCCGGTGATCATCGACTATGACCTTGCCACCGCCCATGAAGGTGTAGCAACGGGCACAGGTGAAGGCGAGCCCGACGGGTTCGACCTGAGCGGCACCCCGGACATCATGCCGCCGGAAGCCAAGAACCCCGGCCCCAACAAGGAAAATCTAAGCGAAAAGATCGATGCATGGTCAGCCGGTATTTTGCTGGTGACAGCTGTTGCCGGGAGCCGCACTGCAAATCTTCTCAAAGAGGATCTGACGGACTTCCGCAATGGTGCCAACACGGATTCCAACCAGCTGCGCATTCTGCTGGAACGACATCTGGCAGGTGTTCCACAAAACATGAAGGAAGCCATCATCGGCCTGCTCAAACTCAACCCCACCACCCGCCTCTCCGCAGATCAGGCCCTAACCCTGATCAACTACGCGAAGGGTGGCCCGGGCGGTACCGGGTAGGTTGTAGCTGGTATCAAGTTAGGTATTCGAACTTAAGGGCCTCGCATTTAGCTGCTTGCTTGCGGGGTCTTTGCCTATGCATGGTACTTCTAATTTATTATGCTTGGATGTTTACTCTGCAAAACTTCCGGTCCAAAACTGAGCAACTTCCCAATGCTCAAGGTCACCAAGTTTTCCTAGATAGCTCCTTGCGAGTTCCAGATCTTTCTCAACATAGATACCTAGCCCATACATTACGCCTAACATCAGATTTGCTCGTTTAGGGCTATCCAAGAGACTTGGAACACTTCCACGTATTTTCTGGATATAAAGCGCAGGGCTTCCGAAAGGAGGGTTTGGGGGAAAAGAGAGTTTCTTCGCTTTTCCGCACTCAATCAAAAAATTCAGACTTTCTCTCAACACTCCAGTATCAGTAGCCTCAAGAAATGACGCCATCTGGTTATCTGAAGAGTTGAGAAATGCAGATGGCTTCATTTGAGAGATGAGTTTTCTCATAGGCCCAAAGCCAGTTAAGCCTGCTTTACAAACTGCAGCAATTCTTCCCTTCTTTGCAGCTATACGTGTCCACTCAGCTTTAGGATACTCCAGTAGATCTGCACGACTTACTGGATAATCCCAATCTCTTATGTTTCTAACGCTACCCAGCCGTTCCGCTGCGACTATGGATCCGCGCTGATATGCTCGCTTATACATTTTGATTGCATTGGCAATCATTGCGGCATCCTCAAGCACGAAACCCTGAACTTCCAGTTCTTCAGCATACTGGCGCAAATAGTCCGGATCATCGGTATCAGCCGCAACTTTCAGAACTTCCAATTTCTTCTGTTTGTGGTTTGCCAGTATCTTCTCCACCCTCACAAAATACAAAGTATCAGCAAGAAGTAGATGTGAGGGGATATCTCCCAAACTCACATTTGCCAAAAGGAGATGAACTTTCTCACGAAGGATATGTTCTGGAGTTTTAGAACGCGATGGAAGGGTCTTCGCTAAGTTGAACCTTGCAACGACGTGACCTCGAGCTTCTGCTTTTGCCAAATAGTACTGCGCAGTTTGGCGGCTCCGCTTAACTCCAAGCCCGCGGATGTAAAGCACACCCAAATTATTCAGCGCATCCAGATTATTGAAGACACTCAAATACCGGAAAACGTAAAACGGTACCGTGTAGTTTCCGTTTGTTACGCTTCTCGCAGCCAACGTGTTCACATGGCGTGCGCCGTAGGGCGTTGTAATGAAAATGGGAACCGCAATTACTAGAAATATAATTGCGATCCCAAAACGGGAGAGTTTTGACATGCGTAAACCCAAAATAACTTAATAAACAATTTTAGGTTTATGCCAGATGTCTTAAAGTAAACAGGCTAGAAAGCTCTCGCGCTTAATTTTCCATGAACAGCATGATCAGGGATACCTTTATCCCCCTACACTCCCAGCTTCACGACTACGTTGAGGAGGGTGTCGCGGAGGGATTGGACTTCTTCTTTGGTGAGGTTCTGGTAGATCACGCGGCGGTCGCCGGCCATGACGCTTTCCATGGCTTTTTCGACGGTGGCTTTGCCTGCTTCTGTCAGTCGTACGATCTTGCTGCGTTTGTCGGTGTCGTGGTCGATGCGCGTGACGAGGCCATCTGCTTCCAATTGCTTAAGAATTTTGGTCATGCCGCCTGATGTCATCAGCAGTGCGCGGTACAGATCACTGGGGGACATTTCCCAGGGCTCTGGACGGCCACGCAAAGCCACCAGCACCTCAAAGGCGCCATTGGTCAAGCCATAGACTTCCAACTCTTTGGTGCAGTTCTGGTCGAGGATTTCGGCGAACCGGTTCATGCTGAGAAACAGCTCGGTTTCAACGGAGACGGCTTCCGGCCAGTTCTGGCGCATTAGCTCAAGGGCTTTGCCCATTGGGTAGGCTTTTGACATGAGATCCTCATCACAACTCTACCGGTTTTCTAAATTAAACCTTGCTAGAAAGATAGTTTGAATATATCTATCTAGAAAGCTACTTAGATAGATAGGTGTGACATGAGAAGTTTCTGGGACAGAGTTCGGCACTCCGTGCTGTTTGAAGGGATCGCCCTTTCAATCGTCGCAGTGTTCGGAAGCTGGATTACGGGTCATTCCCTCGCAGAGATCGGTGTTCTCGGACTGATCATGTCCCTGATCGCCATGGGTTGGAACTTTGTTTACAACTGGCTCTTCGACAATTGGTATGTGGCCAACCGTGGTACCCAGCCAAGAACTATCGCCTTGCGCGTTGTGCATGCGATCCTGTTTGAAGCCGGACTGCTCGGCTTCGGCATCGTTGCAATCATGTGGTGGTTGCAGATGAATTTCATTCAGGCATTGCTGCTTGATATCGGCTTTGCGATGTTCTTTCTGGTTTACGCCTTCATCTACAACTGGGCTTACGATCTGGTGTTCCCGGTTCCGACGACAGAGGCGGCCTGAAAGCGCGACGCTGACATATAAACGCAAGAAAAGCCGGAATTACGCAAATTCCGGCTTTTCCTTTCAAACCAACGCAAACAGGTGGTTTGTCTGATCAGATGTCGTCGTAATCGACTGTAACATCATCTGTTTTTGGTCTGGATTGGCAGGTGAGCACGTAGCCTGCTTCGACTTCCCATGGTTCCAGTGAATAGTTGACGGCCATGTCCACTTCGCCGGAGACGACCTTCGCACGGCAGGTGCAGCACATTCCGCCCTTACAGGAGAATGGTGCCTCAATGCCTGCGCGCAGAGCGCCATCGATGATGGTCTCACCCGGCTCCAACGTGATGTCGTGACGGGCTCCGTCGACGATCATGGAGACTTTGGCGTTGTGGTCTACAGCGCTGGAATCCTTAGCTTTATGGGCTGCATGCGGATCACCGCCGTCTGCTGGAACGAACAGCTCGTTATGAATGTGTTCCAGCGGGATGCCGTGGTTCTGGCAGGTCTGCTTGGCTACTTCAATCATGTCGCCGGGACCGCAGAGGAAGATATGGTCGATACTGTTTTCACCGACAGTCTTGGTGATGAATTCCTCAATCTTTTCAGATGTTAAGCGACCATTGAAGAGGCTCAGTTCCTGCTCTTCACGGGACAGAACATGGTAGACACTCAAGCGATCGAGGAAACGGTCCTTCAGGTCATCCAGCTGGTCCTTGAAAATCACACTCTGAGAGTTCTTGTTGCCATAGAACAGGAAGAAATGACTGTTCGGCTCATCTTCCAGTACTGCCTGCACCATGGACATGATCGGCGTGATGCCGGACCCTGCAGCAAAAGCGGCGTAAACCCTTGCATCTTCAGTGGTTCCTCGTGGCAGATTGAAGCGGCCCATTGGGGTCATCACGTCAATCTCGTTGCCAACAGCCACGTGGTCGAGCGCGAAGCTTGAGAAGCGCCCCCCCTCCACTTTCTTGATCGCAACGCGGATATCATCATCCTTCGGAGAGGAGCAAATAGAGTAAGAGCGGCGGGTGTCTTCACCGTTGATAAATTCGCGCAGTGTGAGGTACTGCCCTGGAATAAAAGAATAATCTTCCTTCAGATCCGCAGGTATCTCGAAGGCGATGGAGACAGCCTCCTCCGTTTCCTGATGGACTGACTTGATCTTCAATCTATGAAACCGTGGCGACATGGTTTCCTCCCTTGCACCTGAACCGGTCAGATGCACTTGAAATAATCAAAAGGCTCAGAGCAATCATTGCAGCGGTACAGCGCCTTGCAAGCGGTTGAGCCAAACTCGGAAATACGACTGGTGTTGGCAGAGTTGCACTTGGGGCAACGGACTTGCTCCTCCCCGAACAAAGCTCGACGCGAGGCCTTGCCATTGGGTGGCGCAATTCCGTAAGCCCTTAGCTTTTCACGCGCTTTTTCTGAGAGCCAATCTGTGGTCCAGGCCGGATTGAGGACGGTTTTCACCTCCACCTTGTCAAATCCAGCGTTGAGCAGAGCTGCTTCGATGTCGAAGGCGAACATGCTCATGGCCGGACAACCGGTGTAGGTTGGTGTGATGGTCACTTGCACAGAGCCATCCGCCTGCACGTGCACATCGCGCAGAACACCAAGGTCCTCAATGGTCAGAACCGGCACCTCGGGATCCGGTACATCGCACACCGCATCCCAGGCTTTTTGGTCCAGTTCAGATCTCAGAATTTTCGCTGCAACTGCCATGGGTTAGCTCCCGATCACCACTGGGCCTGCGGGAACGAGCGCTGCAGGTACTGCATTGGCGACAGGATATGTCCCAGATGCTCACTGTGTTCGCCCTTGCGGCCACCGGTTTGCATCCAGCTTTCCGTTGGACGTTCCAGATTGGCCCGGACCAGCACCGTGTTCACTGTCTCATCCCATAAGTGCTTGATAGACATGTGATCTACGGCAATGCCTTTTGCAACAAGAGATGATACAACCTCGTCACACTCGAACATCTCTCCGGTGTACATCCAGAGGAACTCCAACGCATCACTGATGCGGTTGTGGCTTTCCTCGGTGCCGTCACCCAGACGGATCACCCACTCAGCAGAATGGCGCAGATGGTAGGCAGCTTCTTTTTCTGCCTTGGCTGCCAGACCGGCCAACAGCTCGTCTTCCGATTTCATCATGGCTTCCCAGAAAGGATGCATGAACGCGGAGAACAGGAACTGACGCATGATGGCATAAGCGAAATCATCATTGGGCTGTTCGACAAGCAGAAGGTTGGTGAACTCGCGCTCAACCCTATGGAAACACAGGGCATCTTCATCGCGGCCTTTGCCTTCAATCTGACCTGCGTAGGTGTACAACTCGCGGGCATGACCAATCAGATCAAGTGCAACGTTGGTGAGTGCGATGTCTTCTTCCAGGTGGGAAGCATGGCCACACCATTCGCTCAAACGCTGGCTTAGGATTGCGGAATCGTCTGCCAGTCGCATGCAGTATGTAAATAGTGCCGGATCTTTCATCATGGCCTCCTTACATATTCGCGACTTCGTCAGGGAGCTCATAGAAGGTTGGGTGGCGATAGATCTTCGAGGCTGTTGGCTCAAACATCTCGCCCTTCTCATCCGGATCGTTTGCTACAATCGCTGCAGACGGCACAACCCAGATGGAGAGGCCTTCTCCGCGGCGGGTGTATACATCCCGCGCCGCCTGAAGCGCCATCTCTGCATCAGCTGCGTGGACTGAGCCCGCATGACGGTGAGACATGCCATTGCGTGCTCTGATAAATACTTCCCAAAGTGGTGTTGCTTGTTCGCTCATGTTCCGCCCTCCCTTAAGCAGCTGATTTCTTTGCGGCTTGCTTTGCAGCGTACGCCTGCGCAGCCTCGCGCACCCAAGCACCGTCCTCATGCGCCTTGATGCGGTCTTTCATCCGCTGCTTGTTGCAGATGCCATTGCCTTGAATGGTGTTGTAAAACTCGTCCCAATCCGGTTGGCCGTGTTCCCAGTGGCCTGTTTCCTCATTGAACTTGAGGTCCGGATCCGGCAGCGTGATGCCAAGAACCTTTGCCTGTGGCACGGTCGCGTCCACGAACTTCTGGCGAAGTTCATCGTTGGTGAAACGCTTGATTTTCCACTTCATGCTGGCTGCAGAGTGCTTGCTGTCCTTGTCGGAAGGGCCAAACATCATTAGCGCTGGCCACCACAGGCGATTGACGGCGTCTTGCACCATCTCCTGCTGTTCTGCAGTGCCTTTCATCATGGCCACGAGAAGGTCGTAGCCCTGACGCTGGTGGAAGCTTTCTTCCTTACAAATGCGGATCATCGCACGGGAATAAGGGCCGAAAGAGCAACGACAGAGCGGGATCTGATTCATGATGGCCGCGCCATCCACCAGCCAGCCAACAGCCCCAACATCCGCCCAGTTGAGAGTTGGGTAATTGAAGATGGAAGAGTATTTGGCCTTACCGCTGAGCAACTGATCCACCAGCTCCTCGCGTGAAACACCCAGAGTTTCTGCGGCGGAATAGAGGTAAAGGCCGTGGCCACCCTCGTCCTGAATCTTGGCAAGCAGGATGGCTTTGCGCTTCAGGGATGGAGCGCGGGTGACCCAGTTTCCTTCCGGCAACATGCCAACCACTTCAGAATGCGCGTGCTGAGAGATCTGGCGGACCAGCGTCTTGCGGTAGGCTGCTGGCATCCAGTCGTTGGGTTCAATCTTCTCTTCGCGATCAATACGGGCTTGAAAAGCAGCAAGCTTCTCTTCGTCCTCAACACCAGCTTCGATAGCTGGGTTGTTCAATGCTTGCGTGTACATAGGTTACGTCCCTCCCAAGAGCACACCAATGTTCGTCTCCGCTTCAATATGTCACAGAATATCATTCTCACAAGTTTTTTCTGTAACATTTAAGGGCGCATTTTAGGACAATTCTAAATTCGCTAATGATTACAAAGGTTGGAACCGTTCAAAAAAAGCAGGCTCAGGAGGCGGCAAAGTGCCCTCTGCATTCTTGGCGTAAGAATCAAGCCAAATCTCACCGCGGTCTCTCAATGCGCTGTAGATGCCTGCCGCCAGCTCCCGAGCGATGCTTCCTGCCCAGTTGCCTGGCAAGGCCTGAAGAGGCAGCTCTGGATCTCTCAAAACGAGCCTTCGCAGGTCGTGGATGAGCATGATGCGGATGACCAGCGCATCTTCCGGTGAGATGACCGGCTCGCTCTCTGAAGCTTCTGAAAGGCATGCGTGGAGACCGTGGTAGTTCTCGATGAACTCGCTGTAGCCTTGTTGCAGACTATCCAGGTTCCAGGCTTGTCGTGCCAATTGGAGCGCTTTGTCTGCCGGAGCCTTAGACTGCATGTAGACGATCTTGCCAGAGGACCTGGGAGTGCCCTGCCCGTTGTCTGGCTTGATCAGCACATTGGGCGCGATGACGCCGTAGCCTTGCTCCATCAGTTGCTCGCGGCGGTCTGCCCGGTCGTCGCCCTCGCTCAGGATCGCGGTGATCCAGCTGCCATTCCCCTTGGCCGGGCCTCGGGCATAAATGCGCGGGGTGGCTTGACCGAAGGCTTCACGGCCCATCTTGGTGAGGCGGTAGAAAGAGTTGCGGCCTATGCGGGTGCGTTCCAGCCAGCCATCAGAGGCAAGGCGTGACATAGCAGTGCGGACGACACCTGAGTTGATGCCGATCATCTGCATGATCTCGGTGATGTTGCCCATCCAGAGCTCTCCGCCGCGCTGCGCAACGCAGTCACCAAAGATGGAGATGATCATAGACCATGAGCGGATTGGCTTTTGCGCATGGAACCTGTCGATGAGCTTTTGCTGCTCTTGCTCTAGATTGCCCACGTCCACGCGCCTCTTGAGATTTGGAACCCACATAGTTGTAAGGGCTTCTCACTGCCTCATGCAAGTCCCTGTTTGCAAAGAACAATAGGAACGGCAGCAGAGGATGATGGTTTTGGTGCCAGAGAGGATGGCATGAAAAAAGCCGGAGGCAGAACCTCCGGCTTCAAATCATCTGCTAAGCAAGATCTGCTTATTTTGCAGTAACTTCGGTGATGCGACCATCAACGTATGGCTTGTATGCGCCACCCTGTGCTTTCAGGTAGTCCGCAACAACAACTTCAAGGCCTGGACCGTAGTCGTATGCGTTCATGCCTTTTTCAGCGAAGATCTTGTAACCGTCGCCGCCGCCGCGCATGTAGTTGTTGGTTGCTACTTTGTAGACCTTGTCTGCATCAACTGCAGAACCGTCTGTCAGTGTCAGTTCAACAACGCGCTCACCAGCTGGCTTGGATGCATCGAAGGAGTACTTCAGACCACCGACCTGAGGGAAGCGACCAGCGCCTTCTTCAAGCTTGGACAGACCGTTTTCAAGCGCTTCTTTGATGTACTTACCTTCCATTTCGAAGGTAGCCAGAGTGTTTTTGAATGGCAGTACGGTCAGTACTTCGCCCATGGTTACGTCGCCAGCATCGATAGATGCACGCAGACCACCACCGTTCTGGATCACGATCTCGATGCCCTGATCTTTGGTAGCAGCGAAGATTGCGTCTGCAACGAGGTTACCCATCTGACATTCCTGCGCGCGGCAGGTGGTGCGGGAACCGTCGATTGCTTCAGCAGAAGAACCGATCACAGCGTTGCGGATTTCATCAAGCGGAACAGCCAGTTCTTGCACGCGAGCTTTGATTTCTGGATCTTCAGCTACGCTTGCGTCGAGCAGGATTGGCTCACCAACTGCTTCAAGCAGGTTACCATCGTCGTCAAACTTAACTTTCAGCTCACCAAGGAACTTGCCGTATGCGTATGCCTGAACGATTGGAGTTGGCTTACCGTCTGGACCGTCGATCCATGTTGGGTAAGGACCCTTCGCACGCTTCTGAGTGTTGGACAGCAGAGTGTGTGAGTGACCACCAACAATCACGTCAACGCCAGGAACTTTAGCAGCAAGCACTTTATCCTGTGTCACACCAACGTGAGACAGAAGGATGATTTTGTTGATGCCTTCAGCTTCCAGCTTTGCAACTTCAGCTTTTGCAGCTTCAACAGTGGATGTGAAGTGAACGTTGTCACCTGGGCTGGAGGTTTCGTCGGTGTCTTCAGCCAGAACGCCGATAACGCCAACTTTTTCACCAGCAACTTCGATGATGGTTGTGGAGATCAGCTGACCTGCCAGGTGTTCGTCTTTGGAAACTTCAGCGTTTGCCAGCAGAACAGGCAGATTGGTTGCATCCATGAACTTACGAAGAGCTTCTGGGCCATCGTCAAATTCGTGGTTGCCAACAGCCATTGCTTCGTAACCAAGAGCGTTTACGAACTCAGCAGCAGCCTGACCTTTGTAGTAGGAATAGAACAGAGAACCCTGGAACTGGTCACCAGCGTCCAGAAGGATTGTGTTTTCATGTGCTGCACGGCGATCTTTAATTGCCGTCGCAACGCGGGCGATACCCCCAAAGCACTTGCCTGCCGCGTTGTCTTCTTCTTTACAGCCAGAGTCATACTTGGTGATTGGCTCAATGCGCGAATGAATGTCATTCGTATGCAAAATTGTAAGATCAAATTCTGCCATAGCCGGCGCAGAAACGCCAAAAGACAACAAAAGCGCAGTTGCGCCCAAGAGATGCTTTTTCATAGGTCTTGCCTTTTTTCAATTGCCCCAAGCAATTTAACGAGACGGCTACGCGAGAATCTCTATATCCGCGCAAACCTCCCAAGAACACGCTCGGTACAATTGCCCATAACTGTGACAGGCACAAGACTAAAGCAGATATATTTCGCCATCTAATTGAAAAAAAATTCAGAGCCTGACTTTTTTATCGCTTACCTATCCGGCACCTGTTGCAAGGGGTAAGATTGTTGAGAATCCTTTTAATATATCAACTTCTTGGCTCAACAAATCAGAGGTAGAAAACACCGAAAATACGTAAAAATTGTCGAAAAAATCTTCAATTTTTCGAAATATTTATCCCCAAATGCTCAGTGCAGAATACGTGGATCTTCTAGGTCAGAGATATCAGATTCACTGAACTCTTCCTCAACTGCAGGTACGGAATAATGACCACTCAACCACTTGTTGAGATCCACTTGCTTACACCTGTCTGAGCAAAACGGCTTTGTCGCTTCCTGCGTCGGCTTTTCGCAGATCGGGCATTTTGCGGATGGCTTCTTCATCATCTCTCTCAACTGCTGGTTTGGGTCTTCGCAGATATGGCTGTTTACCTCTCCGGCTCAGCGGAGCATCTGCCAGATGCCTCTAGCCAGAATTCGCGAGGACATCAAGAGATAAACTCAGGCCACTTCCGAGGTTTTGTCGATTTCGGAATAAAGACAGCCTCGCGACCTCTTCACAACTGCAAATTATCTCCTAAATTTAAGGTGTTAATCAGTTTAGGTGCAAACAACTTTGCAGCTGCTAAAGTTCGGACTAAGATTACTCATAGGCAGGCACTTTTAAGTATGCGCGTATCCTTGCCCAACAACCGGAAGCACTTTGTCGGGATACGCCATGAGTTCTTTATCTATTTGAAAGTATCTCGCGAAAACCGGGGAAGCGTATAATGAATAACGAAGTTTCTTGGATCCTTACAGCGCGCCTGGCCACTGCAGAACCAAAGGTCTTTGAAGGACTGATGGTTGAGATGGTGAAATCCGTCCAGCAGATGCAAGGTGATACTACAGCCTATGTCTGGTACCTGTGTGAGGACGGGCAATCCTGCGAGATCTTTACAAGCTTCAAGGACAGCAACTCTGCCCTGCTGCATCTGACGTGGTTTTCTAACACCTATGCCAAGCAGTTCATGGATACGCTGCATCCAACAGGCATGACCGTCTATGGCAAGCCAACACAGGAGCTGCGAAACGCTCTTGCGAGCCTTTCACCTCGATATGTGCAGACTGTCGGAGGGTTTGCGCGTTAGCCCTGCTTTAAGCAGCAGGTACGGCGTCTTCGTCCCAGGTCTTCTGCGTCGGGTAGCCAGCGGACTGCAGAAGGTTTGCGGTCTCCAGCAGCGGCAATCCTACCACGCTGGGGTAAGACCCAATCACACGGGCGATAAACGAACCGGCAAGGCCCTGAATGGCGTAACCACCGGCTTTACCACGCCACTCACCGGAGGCGAGGTACTTGTCCGTATCATTTGCAGACAGACGACGGAAACGAACACGAGTTTCGACCAGCTTGGTGCGCACCACACCATCCGGCATGTTTACGCATACGCCGGTGTAAACCTTGTGCATACGGCCAGACAGCAACTGGAGGCAGACACTGGCCTGCTCTTTGCTCTCGGCTTTAGGAAGGATGCGGCGCCCGACTGCAACTACTGTGTCAGACCCCAGGATGATGGAATGTGCTTTTTCTTCATCCCGGTCGATCAGGACACGAGCAGCGGCGGCTTTGCCGCGTGCAAGTCTTTGCGCCAGCGCGCGCGGGCTTTCCCCACGCACAGGCGTCTCATCAATGTCTGCAGGTAGAAGGAAATCCGGTTCAATACCAATCTGCTGAAGTAACGCCAGACGACGTGGTGACCCGGAGGCCAATACTAGCGGCAGTTCTTTGGTCATATGCCAGTTCCCCGATAGAATTACAGACCAGAGCTCAACCAAGGCAGGTTCATCATGAACCCGCGCTCAGTGGATCGCTTACTTGTAGCGATAGGTGATACGACCCTTTGTCAGGTCATATGGTGTCATTTCCACGAGCACTTTATCGCCAGCCAGAACGCGGATACGGTTTTTGCGCATACGACCAGCAGTGTGAGCGATAATTTCGTGATCGTTTTCAAGTTTCACACGAAAAGTCGCATTAGGAAGGAGTTCGACGACGACGCCTGGAAACTCCAGCATTTCTTCTTTAGCCATTAGGATTCCTGATTTGTTAAATGGAATTTTCGCGGAACCTACCGGATAACTCGTCAAAAGTGAACAGGCTACCTCCATTTCTTGGAGGGCAGTTTCACGAGTTTTACCGCATATTTCTTGTTTTTGGGTGGAAAACACATGCAAAGGCCACGCGTAGAGCGTTTTCAGCAGCTTATTGCATGCGCTGTTCGATCTTCCGCTTCAGTGTGTCACGCACTGCACGATAGGCATCCATGATCTGTGCGCGGCTGCCTGTTGCCACTGTGGGATCGATTGTGGGCCAGTACTCAACATCGACGTGCTGCGTGCGTGTCAGCTCCAATGCCATGTGGTGAGCCTCTGGTGCGAGGGTTACAATGAGGTCGAACCCCTCCTCCGCCAAGTCCTCGAAGGTCTTGGGATGGTGGTTGCTCAGATCCATACCCAACTCATCCATCACGGAGTCTACGAAGGGATCTCGTTCGCCAGCAAAGACGCCGCAAGAGCGCGTGTAGACCTGTTTTGGATACAACAGCTTGGTCAGCCCCTCTGCCATCGGGGAGC
Source organism: Pseudovibrio sp. FO-BEG1 (assembly GCF_000236645.1). Taxonomy (NCBI): domain Bacteria; kingdom Pseudomonadati; phylum Pseudomonadota; class Alphaproteobacteria; order Hyphomicrobiales; family Stappiaceae; genus Pseudovibrio; species Pseudovibrio sp. FO-BEG1. The sequence continues at coordinate 1,879,681 of NC_016642.1, read as the reverse complement.
GTACGGCGTTCATTCTGCAGATAAACAGGATCGAACTTGGCCGTGACATAAACTCGGCCATCCTTACCCCCGATGCTGCAAGGCGCAAATAAGCGTAAACAGACGTCGGGCGGTTTGATGGTCGATGGTGATTTTCCCCTTCAGGCGCTCTTCCAATATGCAGGCACCGTCGTCATGCAGTCCGCGGCGCCCCATATCGATGGCTTCAATCTGCTTGGGAGAGGCACTTCGAATGGCATCGTAGTAGCTCTCGCAAATCATAAAGTAGTCTTTGATAATCTTCCGGAAAGGTGTGAGCGAGAGGATATGAGTTGCGATTTCGCTGCCCATTTCATCTCGAATTCCAAGCACAAGCTTACGCTTGATCATCGCAAGATCCAGTCGGTACGGGCCCAGATCGGGCCCGACCGGAGAAAACATGTTTTCCTCTACCAGATCAAAGATCGCAATTTTCCGCTCGCGCTCAACGTCTTTGTCGGCGCGCACAATCGAATCCCGGTCGAGAACCACCTCAAAGAGGCGTTCTCCTCCTTGTTGTCTCTGTTCTTCGTTTACAGGGACTTCCTTGTTCATCGAGCGATCTTTTCCCTACTGGATCAAGTGACTAGTGATTTAAGCGAATTGAGACTGAACGTCCATGTGCCTGCAAGCCCTCCACCTCTGCAAGGGTGACGGCTGCCGGGCCAATCTGCGCCAGATTTTCCGGATTACAGCGCAGGAGCGATGTTCGTTTCACAAACTCCAGCGTGGAAAGACCAGAGGAGAAGCGAGCAGAGCGTGCCGTTGGCAACACGTGGTTGGAGCCGCCGACATAATCGCCGATTGCTTCTGGTGTGTAGCGACCAACAAACACAGCGCCAGCGTTTCTCATCTTCGGCAGAAGCGCATCTGGATCATCAACGCAGAGCTCAAGGTGCTCTGGAGCGAAGCGGTTGGACAGCACCATGGCATCGTCCAGATTATCGACGGTGATGATGGCGCCGAAGTCATTCCAGCTTTGACGGGCTACATCTGCCCGTGGCAGTGTGGTCAGCTGACGCTCAACAGCTTCTTCAACGGCTTGTGCCAGTTCTTCACTGTCTGTGATGAGAATGGACTGCGCGACCGGATCATGTTCAGCCTGAGACAATAGATCGACAGCGACCCAATCCGGGTTATTGTCTTTGTCTGCTACGACGAGGATCTCGGAAGGGCCAGCGATCATATCGATGCCAACAGTGCCAAACACACGGCGCTTTGCTGCGGAAACGAATGCGTTGCCTGGGCCAACGATCTTGGAGACCGGCGCGATTGTTTCCGTGCCATATGCCAGCGCACCAACAGCCTGAGCACCACCGATGCGGTAAATCTCAGAGACGCCAGACATTTTGGCAGCGGCCAGCACAAGTGGGTTCAGCACATTGTCTGGGCTTGGAACCACCATCACGATGCGCTCAACGCCCGCCACCTTTGCAGGAACAACGTTCATGAGAACGGAGGATGGATAGCTTGCAAGGCCGCCTGGTACGTACACGCCAACAGCTTCCACTGCAGTCCAGATGGCACCTAGCTCTACGCCGATTGCGTCTTTATAGGTGTAGCTTTCCGGCAGCTGCTTTTGATGGTGGGAACGAATACGATCATGGGCAAGCTGCAATGCTTCCAGTGTTTCAGCAGGGATCTGAGCAACAGCTGCTTCGATCTCCGCTTCAGTTACTTTTAGCTCGTCCATTGATTTGGCCGACATACGGTCAAACTTGTTGGTGTACTCGAGCACGGCCGCATCACCGCGCGTTTCGACATCATGTAGGATGTCGCGCACGATATGATCCACATCCTCTGAAGTTTCCCGCTTGCTTCCAAGCAGGGCACGAATTTCTTCTTCGAAACCTTCAGACTTTGAGGAGAGCTTTATCGCCACGTTATCGTTCCCAATTTACTTTTGTTCTCAGAGAACTACTGCCTCTGAGGTGATGTTCCATTTTTTCGAATTACGGTCCAAGCCTTTAAGTTGTGTCGGGATTTTACGAAACTATCCCGCGCTTTCCAACTAGCCTTCCAGATGATGTTCGGGTCTGTTATCGGTTTCCCAGACAGAGCCCAGATCAGCAAGCTGTGCTTCGATGCATTCGATGTTTGCTGCAATAGCAGCCCCACCGGAAAACTCAAGCTTCAACTGACCAGCCGGCGCATTTGTCTCTTCAAACAACACACAGAGCAAAGACAGGACCATGTCTTTGTTTGTCTGGTTGATTTTTTGTGCTTTGACAGCATCAACGCGAGAGATGGAGAGCACAGAACGTGCGCGCATGCGTCTCTTCTGGTTATTTGCGTCTGTTTCCCAAAGGTATCGATTCATTGTGAGAACCAGACGACGTTCGCCAGGTAAGTACTTGATATCCGCGAGTTTCAGAACACTGTCCTGCACCATGGAAGAGATGACTTGCAAGTCTTCCTGATCCAGTGCCATCAGCTTCATCGGTTTTACCTGTTCCATATCGATCCCTTGCAGAATTTCCTACGCCCGCGCACCGTACATAAGCGCGAGACATCCTTACTATTACAACAATTTACAGAAAAACATCTATGAATGAACGCAGCAGATTTCAAGCTTGAAGGTACGGTCCGTCTTCTTTGAGAAATTCTCCATGAAAAAACCCGGCCTGAAACAGACCGGGTTCACATCTTTTGCGCTCTGACGATTAAGCAGAGATGCGCTCAATGACTGCGCCGCAACGAGAGAGCTTGTCTTCCAGACGCTCAAAGCCACGATCAAGGTGATAGACACGGCTGACCGTGGTCTCACCTTCAGCTGCAAGGCCTGCGATCACGAGAGAAACGGAGGCACGCAGATCGGTTGCCATCACTTGCGCACCGCGCAGAGTTTCTACGCCCTCGATGGAAGCGACCTGCCCGTCCAGAGTGATCTTGGCACCAAGGCGTGCCAGCTCCTGAACGTGCATGAAGCGGTTTTCGAAGATGTTCTCTGTGATCTTGCTCACGCCTTTGGAGCGTGTCATGAGCGCCATGAACTGTGCCTGCAGGTCCGTTGGGAAGCCTGGGAACGGTTCTGTGGAGATATCAACCGGGCTGATACCTGCACCGTTGCGGCGTACTTTGAGACCCATGTTGGTTTCAGTGATCTCAGTACCGGTCTGACGCAGAACGTCCAGCGCGCTTTCCAGCAAATCGCCGCGTGCACCTTCCAGCGTGACTTCACCACCGGTCATCGCAACAGCCATTGCGTAGGTGCCGGTCTCAATGCGGTCAGGAATAACCGGGTGACGATGTGCGCCGAGGCTATCCACGCCCTGAATATGAATGGTGTCTGTTCCAGCGCCTTCGATCTTAGCGCCCATACCAATCAGGCAGTTTGCTAGATCTGTAATTTCTGGCTCCTGAGCCGCGTTTTCGATCACGCTCTCGCCTTTTGCCAGTGTCGCAGCCATCATAACTGTGTGGGTTGCGCCAACAGACACTTTAGGGAAGACAACACGGCCACCCTTCAGGCCGCCTTTTGCTTCTGCCTGAACATAACCACGGTCCATTTCAATATCCGCGCCGAGTGCTTTCAGGCCATCGATAAAGAAGTCTACCGGACGAGTACCAATTGCACAGCCACCTGGCAGAGAAACGCGCGCGCTGTGCATGCGGGCGAGCAATGGACCGATGACCCAGAAGCTTGCGCGCATTTTAGAAACCAGCTCGTAAGGAGCCGTGGTGTCGACAATGTTGCTTGCATTCAGATGAATGGTCTGGCCGGTCATTGTGTCCTGACCAGCGCGCTTGCCATCTACAGAGTAATCAACGCCATGGTTGGAAAGAATCTGTGTGAGGAGCGCGACATCGCGCAGGCGGGGCACATTCTCGAGTGTCAGTGTATCTTCGCAGAGCAGTGACGCGATCATCAAAGGCAGCGCAGCATTCTTCGCGCCTGAGATCGGAATAACACCATTTAGCTGATTACCACCAACAATACGAATTTTGTCCATATTTCATAACCCCAATAAAGCCCGCAGAGGGAAACGCAAATTTGAAGAGGAATTGATTGTGCCCACTAACATCAGCGCTATGGCATAAACAAGGCGTCACTTTCGCCCTGCTGCTTCCCCAACGGTTTTCCCCAATAGATCCTACTGATATTTCGCAATTAGCAGGATATACGAAGTCCGCAGCGTCTTACCTCGTCAAAACCCTTCAGTTTCTGACGAGTTTTACATGTATTTCTAATTTAGCGAAAAATGCTAGATTTTTGCTTAACGCCCTTTTTCACGCCCAACGGGCATGGCAAGCAAGCTCAATCTTCGTCAGCGCTTCGCTTTGCAGCTTGTTTTCTGCGGCGCAGATTTGCGCGTAAGGCTTCAGCCAACCGATCAGCCTTCGGATCGTTTTTTGGCTTGGATGCAGACTTTACCGCCTTATCCTCGCCTTCTGTTTTCTTTGAATCTGTCATGCGCAACAGGTACACGAGGTCGGGAATGAAGCCAAGTGCCCTAATATACGACAAGTACATGGCAATGCTCTCATTTCGCTGTGTTATTCAGTTTCCACAGAACTGCCAATAAAACCTCTTGCAGGTTTAAAAAGGTTATGACATAAGCCTCCTCGTTCCGAGGGCAGCGCCCACGGAGCACTTACCTCGTTGCAAAAACGCTGGTTTGGAAGATACAAGAAGCGCTTAACAGCTTCATATTTATGCGATGCTGCCGTAGCTCAGGGGTAGAGCACTCCCTTGGTAAGGGAGAGGTCGAGAGTTCAAATCTCTCCGGCAGCACCATTCTTCTAAAGGCGATGCACACATTCGGCGCGCTGCCGTAGCTCAGGGGTAGAGCACTCCCTTGGTAAGGGAGAGGTCGAGAGTTCAAATCTCTCCGGCAGCACCATTCTTCTTCTACATTGTTAGATTTTACGTGCTGAAGTCGCTACGCCTTGATTTTGCATTTCCCCAAAACGAGAAATTAGATTTTAAAAAATCACAGATTTTTAGAACAGCTTGCAACTCTGCCGTGAGCAAATGCTGCTGACCGCATAAGTCTTCCAGATACGTGCTAGCACTTATCAACGCTAATCCATCGATAATCCAAAGGCCCTGCGAAATATTTGAACTTTGCAGGAGACTTAAATATCACCGTATGGAAATAAAATTCCACCGCGCACAGCTGTACCCTGACTGCCTCAACGGCACTGTGTCTCAGATACAACGTGCCACAATTCTACCAAATTTCATCTTGGGGTTGGTTTACATATGGCGGCGGTCCTGCGACGTTTCTGTGGTCTTGGGGGCGTATTGGGGTAGTTTTCCAACATCCGTTTTTGCGGAACCGGGGAAGAGGATATGCCTCCCAAGCGCACTTGCGCGAGCTCTTGTGCGAGTGTCCACTGATTTTCATTTTGTTGGAGTTTCAGGAGGTGAAAATGGATCAGGCAGTCATCGAAGCGGATGTTCCCGCAGCTGCAACCGGCAAGTTTACTGAGGCAGAGCTGCAGATGCTCCGCTACCAGCTCGAAGAAGCAGAGTTTGCGCAACTTATTCGACTGGTTTCTAGCCTACCCTCAGAAAAATGGGAAAAGGCAGTCGAGGCCCTCTCCTCACTTTAATGCCCTTCGCGTTTATCTCTTTACACGCGCTGCACATCCGGCCTTAGCACCCACCTATCCCTCTCCGAATATCGGAGTTGCTGTCAGGGGTATATGGATCGCATTACAGGCTACCTACCTTGGAGGCAGGCTGACGCCTCCGAGGAGGCACTTCAAATCTCATAGATTTTTGGAAAAGCTGATCAGACCATTGCAGAGTTGGCGTCTGTCAGAACCTTGTTTCCATCCCAATTCTTCTTGTGCCCGCGGATTTCGCGCGGAGCTGGACCGAAGTAACCAGCTGTTTTCACAAAGTCTCTTGGCTGCAGGATGATTGAAGCGATGCGCTGGTAGAGTGCTTTTGCCGAGATCGGCTTGCAAAGCAGCTCATGTATACCCAGTTTTCTAGCTTCAATAATACGGCTGCGCTCTGTGTGCGCGGTCACCATAATGATTGGGATATAGGCGTATGGATTGTTCTGGGTACGGATCATACGAACCATATCTGCACCATCGAGGATTGGCATAACCCAGTCGAGAATCAGGATATCCGGGTTCGCGCGATCCATCGCCTCAAGGCCTGATGCACCGTCTTCCGCCTCTACGATCTTACGGGCACCAAACCCCTGAAGCATTGTCCGCAGAATCGTGCGCATGTACGCACTATCTTCAACCACCAGAAATGATAAGGATGAAAGGTCTATACTCACGCAGTCATGCCCCGGTCACTTGACGCAACCCAATTTAATTAGAACAGAAATTCAGTTATTAGTTACAAGGTGTGGCAGAGAACATAACAAATTGCAAGACTGCCCAATTATAGTTCTATGTCAAAGACTGTCTCTGCGATATAGATAGGCTGATATGCGTTAGGTGAAAATATCCTTTGATAAATCCGCATTTCCATGGACCGCGTCAATGTGTCCTTCGACAGGGATAAGGATTATCGCTAAGTTTAGGCTAACTCTAAAGTATCGCCGAATAATACCGCCGCAATATAAGGGGCAAAAAATGGACTACCAAAATATCTTCAATGAGGCGATTGCTTCTTTGAAGGATGAAAAACGGTACCGCGTATTTGCTAATCTCGAGCGCATTGCAGGGCGTCACCCACACGCACTCTGGCGTAAAGAAAATCAAAACCTCCGTGAAATCGTCATTTGGTGTTCGAACGACTACCTGGGTATGGGTCAACACCCTAAAGTGATTGAAGCCATGACAGAAACCGTTCAGCGCATGGGAGCAGGCGCAGGCGGTACGCGTAACATCTCGGGCACGAACTACCCTCTGGTACAGCTTGAGGAAGAACTCGCTGACCTGCACGGCAAAGAAGGCGCTCTGGTGTTTTCAAGTGGTTTCGTTTCCAACGAAGCATCCATCTCCACCATTGCAAAACTTCTGCCTGATTGTCTGATCCTGTCCGACCAGCTGAACCACGCTTCCATGATTGCGGGTGTTCGCGGCGCAGGTACGTCCAAAAAGGTATGGCGCCACAATGATCTTGAGCACCTTGAAGACCTGCTCAAGGCTGCTGGCAACGACCGCGCAAAACTGATCGTGTTCGAATCCGTGTACTCCATGGATGGCGATATCGCACCGATCGAGCGCATCTGTGACCTTGCAGACAAGTACAATGCGATGACTTACATCGACGAAGTGCATGCTGTTGGCATGTACGGTCCACGCGGGGCAGGTATTGCTGAGCGTGATGGTGTGATGGATCGTATCGACATCATCGAAGGTACTCTGGCAAAAGCATTTGGTGTGATGGGTGGTTACATCACCGCTTCTCAGACCATCATTGATGCGGTTCGCTCTTATGCTCCGGGCTTTATCTTTACCACTGCTATTCCTCCAGGACTTGCGGCAGCTGCAACAGCTTCCATCAAGCACCTGAAAGAATCTGGTGTTGAGCGTGAAGGCCAGCAGCGTCAAGCACAGCGCACCAAGGACGTACTGAAAGCAGCAGGCCTTCCTGTGATGCCTTCTGACACGCACATCATTCCGGTCCTCGTGGCTGATCCTGATCTGTGTAAGCAGGCAACCGACCTTCTTCTTGATAAGCATGGCATCTACATTCAGCCAATCAACTATCCAACCGTTCCACGCGGCACAGAACGTCTGCGTATCACTCCAGGTCCTGTCCATAACGACGCCCTGATTGATCACCTGCGCGACGCCCTGGTTGATGTATGGCAGACCCTTGAGTTGCCATTCACTGACGCTCCAGCGGAAGAAGAGCTGGATGCTGCACAAGGTCAGGCCGTTTATCAGTTTGCTGGCGGCTAAGCGCCAACGCATAGAAACATCAAAAGGCCGGCGCTTTCGCCGGCCTTTTTTGTTGCCCTCACCCACCAATAAAAAGAGGCCTGAAGCGGATCGCTCACAAGCCTCTCATTGATCTGTTCTTTTTGCTAAATGCAAGCTGATTACTGATCAGGATGCCTTGCGCTTGGCAGCTTCAACAGGTGTGCTGTTTTCCTGCAGATCACCATCATCAAGAATGCGCCACTTCGGCCCTTCCATATCATCGTACTGCCCTGCACGCAGAGACCATAGGAACGCTACCAAACCTGCGCCACCAAGAACCAACGCAACCGGGATAAGGTAGATTAAGACTTCCATAGTGCTGCTTAGGCCTCCTGGCTTGGCTGGGATGATGTGCCTGCAATCATTCTCAGGCGTACTGCATTTAGCGTCACGATAATCGAAGAACCCGACATAGCCAAGGCTGCAACGAGAGGTGTGACAAAACCTAGCACCGCAAACGGCACTGCGATCAGGTTATAGATGACAGAGATGGCAAGATTCTGGTTCATTACCCAGCGCGCTTTCTGGGAATTTTTCAGAGCGCTCATGACGGGTGCAAGACTATCCCCCAGGAACACAGCATCAGCTGCGGCCTGACTGACATGGACAGCAGATACCGGTGAGATAGAGACATTTGCAGCTGCCAGGGATGGCGCGTCGTTAAGGCCATCACCAACCATCAGCACTTTCTTGCCTTGCGCTTTCAGCTCTTCAATGCGGTCAATCTTTTCCTGAGGTTTCAGACCTGCTTTCCAGCTCTCAACGTCGAGTAGATCAGCAGCGTGTTTTACTGCACCTGCATGGTCACCGCTGAGGATCTCAATCGCAAAGCCAGCTTCTTTCAGCTTCTGAATGGTCTCAACGGCCCCTTCCCGCATGAACTGGCCAACAGGGAGAAGATGAGCTGTTTCATCTCCCCTCTGGAACGCAACGAAGGATGCATCCGGATGTTGCTCTTTCGCCCGTGCAAGCTGTTCTTCCGAAACATTGCAGAATGCCGGAGAACCTAACTTCACCTGCAGGCCGTCGATCTGTGCTTCAACACCTTTACCCGCGAGCTCTTTTGCATCTGGCAAGCTTTGCTGTGCGCTGGTGGCTCTTGCAATGGCCTGAGACAGTGGATGTGAAGAAGACAATGCCAGACGACCTGCCAGCTTCAACTGCTCTGCTGAGAGCCCATGCTTTTGTGAGAGCGATGCTTCCGGGAGGGTTAGCGTGCCTGTCTTGTCGAACACGATGGTGTCGACACTTGCGAGGCGCTCGATGGCATCGCCAGCATTCAGCAAGACGCGCTCGTTAAAGAACAATCCGCTGGCAACAACTTGCACCGCAGGGATCGCAAGGCCAAGAGCACACGGGCATGTAATGATCAGAACCGAGATGGCGATGACCAGTGCTGGCTGCCACGCCATGCCGAGCATGATCCAGCCGATCAGCGTCAACAATGCGGCTGCATGAACCACAGGCGCATAGAGCTGAGAGGCACGGTCAGCGATGTGAACGTACTTGGAACGGCCTTCCATGGCTGTTTCGAGAAGTTTGTTCACCTCATCCAGCAATGTGCCTTTGGCAGCTGCGGTGACTTCAATCTCCAGAACACCATATGTGTTCATGGTACCTGCGTAGACGAGATCCCCTCCCCCGACTGCTTGCAGCAGAGTCTCACCTGTTACGAGGCTCTGGTCCACTTCAGACGTGCCTGTCGCAATCCGGCCATCTACGGAGATGCGCTCACCAGCGCGGACAAGTACACGATCGCCAACAGCCAGTTTGGATAGTGGTACGTCGAGCGTGCTGCCATCCTCTTGGATCTTCGCTGCGCTCTCTGCTTTCAGAGTCGCGAGATTTTCTGCAAAAGAACGCGTTTTTCTGCGCATCAAATGATCGCAGTAACGGCCCACCAACAGGAAGAACAGGAGCATTACTGCGCTATCGAAATAGGCGTGCTCAGCCTCCGAAATGGTTTGCCAGACTGAAAGGCCTGTTGCGAGCAGCACTCCGATCGTGATCGGCACGTCCATGTTCAGGCGGCTGGTCTTGATTGCCATATATGCACTGCGGAAGAAGATGCGTCCGGAGTAGACCACCGTTGGCAGTGCGATCAGAGCTGAGATCCAGTGAAAGAATGCGCGGGTCTCATGATCGATATCAGAGGCATTACCGGACCAGACGGAGATCGACAGCAGCATGATGTTCATCGCGGCAAAGCCGGAGACCGCAAGGGCTCGCAGAATCTCTTTACCAACAGCATCGCCGCGGGATTTCACCTGTGCCGGATCAAAGGGATATGCCTTGTACCCGAGCTTCTGCAGCATATCGACGATGGGAGACGGGTTTGTCTTTTCCTCATCCCAATCAACGGAGAGCCGGTGGGATGACAGGTTTATGCGTGCTTTTTCAACGCCATCCAGCTTCTGGAGGCCGCGTTCAATTTCGTACATACATGCAGCACACGTAATACCGTCGACAGCAAGGTCCATATGAGCCTTGCCATCGTCCGTATTTGTTACGAATGCAGCCCAATCCCTCTCAGGCGCAGACATAGCAATACCGCCTTACTCAGCGAAGAAAGTCTTGTTTTTGGAACGGAAAATCGGCAGAGCCTTATCGTTTCGGTCTGCGATTTCTACGATGACGTTCCAATGGCCAGCACCTACACCAGATGCATTGGCGACATATTCACCCGCTGAACGCTCTGACAAAACGAGATCCTGATCAGCAGCGGTGATTGTTGGGCGATGCAGTTTTACGGTAACGGCTTCACCGGTAATTGGTGCACCAGCCTTGTCTTTTGCAATTACCCGAATGTGTGCGGAGCCATCACCATTGCGTTCAATGACGGCATCTACGCTCCAGTTGAGTGCGGCCTGAGCTTTCGCCTTGGCAATCTCTTTATTGTAGCGTTGGCTTACTTTGTAGGAGCTATCTACTTCCAGCCCAGGAAATGTATCGATCGCGATATAGATCATCACGGCATTCATAGCAGCAATTGCACCGAAGAATGCGATGAGGCTGAACAGAACCGTGCGGCCAGTAATCTGCCGAGGTTTGCGTGGAGACTTTTGGTCTACAGCCATTGTCATATCCTAGCTCCTTCTTGGCGGCTCTTATGATGGGGAGAGTCTCGCCATTATGACCATTTAAGTGATAAGGGGCGTACCCCTCATCACGCAAGTTTAAATAGGTAGTTTTACCTCAAAGGACTTCTATTTGCCCGGAGCCCGGAAAAAGTCGCTCACAACAGTGGTTTCACCGGTTTCGCTGTCGATCAACTTGAAGCTCATCGGCTTGGAACCTGGGAGCTCAACACCTGCAGGTGAGAACACAAGAGCACGAACAGAACGCGTAGTATCCGCATCCACCGTAAGGGTTATCTGCGTGTCCTTGGTAAGGTCCGCAGCACTCTTGTGAATGCCAACAACTTCAAGTGTTGTACCTGCTGGCATGCCTTCAACGCTCAGAGTGAACGCCTGTTCCTTGTTGTGCTTGTTCAGGAGACGGAGTGCATAGCCGTTTCTGAAGCCGCCATCACTCTGCTGAACGTAGAGCGGGTTACGATCGTGCACGACGGACAGGTCTGTCATAGAGCGGTTGAGCTGCATGTACAGCATCACACCAGCGATCGCAGCAATGATTGCAGTGTAGATCACGGTACGTGGACGGATCAGGCGATAGACTGCCTCTTCACCTTTCTCACGGCGCTCAATGTTGATGTCAGTGTCATACGCAATCAGGCCAGTTGGTTTGCCAACCTTGGTCATGATCGAGTCACAGGCATCGATACACAGGCCGCACTGAATACAGTCGAGCTGCGCACCCTTACGAATGTCAACACCGGTTGGGCAAGCGTAGAAGCACTGGTTACAGTCGATACAGTCACCAGCTGGCAAACCTTCTGCCAGACGCTTCTTGCTTTCTTTGAGGTGTCCACGTGGCTCACCACGGTCGTAACGATAAGTTACGTTCAGCGCATGCTCATCAGTCAGAGCGGCCTGAATACGTGGCCAAGGGCACATGTAAACACAAACCTGCTCGCGCATGTGACCTGCCAGCGAATAGGTGGTGAAGGTCAGAATTCCGATCCAGACATATGCAGACATTGCTGCCTGTCCGGTTGCCAGGTCATAAACAAGGGTTGGTGCGTCAGCAAAATAAAGAACCCACGCCCCGCCGGTCCACCAGGCAATCATCAGCCAGATAAAATGCTTTGTCCCCTTTTTGAGAATCTTTTCAGCATTCCAAGGCTGCTTGTCCAGTGCGATCCGTTTGCGGCGATCGCCTTCAATCATGCTTTCTACGCGGAAGAAAAGGTCGGTCCAGACCGTCTGCGGGCAGAGGTAGCCACACCAGAGACGACCTGCGATTGCGTTCATCAGAAACAAGGCAACAGATGCAATGATGAGCAATCCGGCAAGGTAATAGACTTCCTGAGGCCAGATTTCGAGAAAGAAAAAGTAACCTCTTTTACGTTCGAAATCGACCAGAACAGCCTGATCCGGGAGCAAAGGTCCCCGGTCCCAACGAATGAAGGGGGTAAAGTAATAAATTCCAAGGGTAATAAAGAGAATTGCCCATTTGATCTTACGAAAACGGCCTTTTACCTCCATAGGGTAAACTTTGGCAGCTGACGCAAACCAGGACTCATCCTCTTCGTTATCGATGGGTTCAACTTGGCTAGACATAACGTCTTCCTCAGTTGGCGATGTATTTGTGCAAGTGAAGCGAGGGCACTTGCGCGTCCTCGCTTGTTTTTTATTTTAGTAAGTAAAGAGAGTTTACTGACCGCCGCCGAGAGAGTGAACGTACACAGCCAGAGACTTGACTGTTGTTTCACCCAGACGATCGATCCATGCAGGCATCACACCGTGGCGCGGTGCATTTACCTGCGCAATGATGTCATCTACAGATTTGCCATAGAGATAAGTAGGTGCCGTCAGGTTTGGAGATCCTGTTTCTATATCACCCTTAAGATTATCCATATGACAAGCTGCACAGTTCTCTTCATAGATAACTTTACCAGCTTCCAGATCTACGCCGTCTTGCGTTGGAAGACCTGCAACTGAACCAACATAGTTGGCAACCTGAACGATCTCTTCTTTTTCGAGCAGTTCATCACGACCGAATGCAGGCATTTCTGCAAAGCGGGATTCGTCATGTTCTGAACGAACACCGTAAGAGATGGTGGTTGCCAGAGTGTCCAGATCGCCACCCCAGATCCAGCTGTCGTCCTGAAGGTTTGGATAGCCTTCAAAGCCAGTTGCGCCGGTGCCATGACAAGGTGCGCAGTTGTCACCGAATGCCACTTTACCCTGAGCGCTCGCATACTCGAGCAGTTCTGGTGTGTTGAGGATCTCATCCAGAGACGCTTCAAGAAGCATCTTACCGGTTTCGGCACGTTCTGCAGCAGCTACATTGAACTCTTCAGTCGCAACAGCACGCTGGCTGTAATCCAGAAGACCCTTTGTGTAACCGTTGACCAGTGGCCAGCTCGGCATCAGGACCCAGTAGATCACTGACCATACGATGCTGCCGTAGAACATGTAGAGCCACCACTTCGGAAGCGGGTTGTTCAGCTCTTTCAGGCCATCCCATTCGTGACCAGTGGTTTCGACACCCGATACCTGGTCAATTTCCTTTTTATGTTCAGCCATTAGTCGTCCTCCCGAAGCGGGATCTGTGAAGCATCGTTAAAGCGCTCCCCATTGCTTGGCCAGCAAGCGTAAAGAATTACGCCTGCGAAAATGGCCATGAAATAGAGGAGACCACCAGTTTGCGCGAAGTGTGCGAGGGCGGTGTAAGTCGCGTCCATCATCGCCTCCTTAGCGCAAGTTTGCTTTTTCGTCGTAGAGGCTAAAGTCTACGAGTGTGCCAAGCATCTGAAGGTAAGCCACCAGTGCGTCCATCTCAGTCACTTCTTTAGCATTGCCATCGAAGTCACGGATGAGAGCACCTGGGTAACGCTCTTCGAAGCCTTCTGCCGCATCGCTGTCAGGCTGAGCCTGAGCCATGAGGTCTACTTTAGCGCTTGCGATCTGCTCTTCAGTGTAAGGAACACCGTAGAGTGCATTCACTTTGAGGTGGTTTTCGATCTCGATTGTAGAAAGCTTAGCGTCCATCAGGAATGGGTAGCCAGGCATTACAGAAGTCGGAGATACAGAACGTGGATCAACCAGGTGATCACGCTGCCACTCATCAGAGTACTTGCCACCTACGCGAGCGAGGTCAGGACCAGTACGCTTAGAACCCCACTGGAATGGGCGATCGTACATGGATTCCGCTGCCAGGGAGTAGTTGCCGTAACGCTGCAGCTCATCACGCATTGGACGGATCTGCTGTGAGTGACAAGCGTAGCAGCCTTCACGCACGTAGATATTACGTCCAACAAGCTCAAGCGGGGTGTAAGGGCGCATACCCTCAGTTTTTTCGATCGTGCTCTTCAGGTAGTAAAGAGGAACGATTTCAACGAGACCGCCGATTGAGATCATGATGACGATGCCAATAATCAGGATCAGCGAGTTTTTCTCGAAGATTTGGTGTTTTTTCCAAGCAGACATTCGTGATCTCCCGATTATTCCGCTGGCGCCATTGCAGGCTGGCCTGCAGCTTCGGTTTCAACTTCTTCGCCTGCACGAACTGTCATCACGAGGTTGTAAACCATGATGAGAGCACCAGAGAGGAAGAGAAGACCACCGAATGCACGCATGACGTAGAACGGATACATCGCATCCACTGTTTCGATGAAGGAGTACTCAAGGAAGCCCAGCTCATCGTACGCACGCCACATCAGGCCCTGCATGATACCGGATACCCACATGGAGCAGATGTAGAACACGATGCCCAGAGTAGAGATCCAGAAGTGCCAGTTAACGAGACGCAGAGAGTACAGAGCCTTCTTGTTGTAGAGCCAAGGAACCAGGCAGTACAGAGCACCGAAGGAGATGTAGCCAACCCAGCCGAGCGCACCAGCGTGTACGTGACCAACAGTCCAGTCAGTGTAGTGTGACAGACCGTTCACAGCGCGGATGGACATGAGAGGACCTTCGAAGGTCGCCATGCCGTAGAACGCTACAGACACAACCATCATACGCAGAACAGGGTCAGTACGCAGTTTGTCCCAAGCACCGGACAGGGTCATCAGACCGTTGATCATACCACCCCAGGACGGCATCCAGAGGATGATGGAGAAGGTCATACCAAGAGTAGACGCCCACTGTGGCAGTGAGGTGTAGTGCAAGTGGTGAGGACCAGCCCAGATGTACAGGAAGATCAGTGCCCAGAAGTGAACGATGGACAGACGGTAAGAGTATACCGGACGCTCAGCACGCTTCGGAATGAAGTAGTACATGATCGCCAGGAAGCCAGCTGTCAGGAAGAAGCCCACTGCGTTGTGGCCGTACCACCACTGAACCATCGCATCCTGAACACCAGCCCAAACGATGTAGGACTTAGTGGAGTAGATGCTTACTGGCAGGGATGCGTTGTTGAACAGGTGCAGAACTGCAATTGTTACGATGAACGCAAGGTAGAACCAGTTCGCCACATAGATGTGGGACTCTTTACGACGCCAGATGGAGCCGAGGAAGGTGAGCAGATAGCCGACCCAAACGATGGTCAGCAGCCAGTCTGCATACCACTCTGGCTCAGCGTATTCTTTACCCTGAGTTACGCCGAGGAGGTAACCGGTACCTGCAACAACGATAAAGAGGTTGTAACCGAGGACTACAAACCATGGGGCGATTGTACCAGGCAAACGGGCCTGACAGGTGCGCTGCACAACGTAGAATGAAGACGCGATAAGAACGTTACCGCCGAATGCAAAAATAACAGCTGAAGTATGCAGCGGACGAAGACGCCCGAAATTGATCCATGGCAGGTCAAAGTTCAAAGCTGGGAATGCCAGCTGAGATGCAATGATCACACCTACCAGGAAGCCCGCGATACCCCAGAAAACAGATGCCCACGTTGCAAATTTAACAGGAGCCATATTGTAGTTTGGCTTACCGTTAATTTCCAGCGGTGCAGGCGTGTTGTTTCCGTCGAAGTATCGGCGAAAAATGAAGAAAATACCGGCCAATGATGCTAGTGCAATCAATGCGGTATGAAATGCCAAGACCTGATCCCAGGTTTTCCCTGCAATGACCAGACAGAAAATCGCTACCGCGAGAAGAAGGAGGGAAAATCCGCCTTCCTCGAGCGACAGATATCTGACTTTCCGCTCACCCATGATGTTCGCCCCATATAAAGTAAACAAGTTCGTCCAGATAGGACTACCTGACCGTAGTTCTATGGGTGGCAAATTGCCCCGCCCTTGATACATGTCAAAAAGAACTCGAACAAAAAAATAAAATTACTCTAATTCGCAAGTACACCCCTTATTTTGGGGTTTTCGTCATATATTACATATAATTAGCCCAAGATGCGTTGTTTTGGCGCAGCTTGAAGCGTGTTTTGGCGGGCTCGGTATAAATTAGCGTATTTTGATAGGTAAATCAGCGTAGGCACGCATACATAGAATCATGGTGAGCTGGATAAGTTCCTCGCGATATTCTGCAGCGCACAAAAGCACCGCTGCGATATGCGTCTTAGGTCGCACTCTGCGCCCTCGCCTCATCTGCCTGACCAGCAGAAACAGGCCCCAGCACATATCTTGTGACGATCGGCATGAAGGCCAGAAGCCCCATAAAGCGAGCCAACTGATGGGTGGCCACAAACACCGGATCGATATCCAGCAAGATCGAGATGAGAAGCATGGCCTCCATGCCTCCGGGCGCAAAGGAGAGAAAGACCTTATCGAAGGAAATCTCCAGCGCCCATGAGGTGACTACAGCTCCACCCAAAGCGACTGAGAGGCTGATAGCGAACACGACAAGTGAGGTGCCGAGCATTGGCTTTAAGGTGTTGCGGTCCATCTTGCCGATGTAGAGACCTACGTTAGTTCCCATTAATACATAGCAGGGCGTCGCCAGCCATACTGGAAGCGCGAACTCCAACATACCTGTTGAATTGAGAGCAGCACTGGCGAAGAAGGCGCCGGTCAGCATTCCCGCTGGCGCTTTTAGCTTAAGAGCAGCATACCCGCAGACTGCGCAGATCAGCAATGCGAGGACGAGTTGGAGCCCGTCTATCAAGCTCATTGCATCATTTGCCTCAGTGAAGACGACCTCCTTGCCCTCGACAACACTGGAGATGATCAGAGGCATAACTGCGATCAGGAGAAAAAGGCGCACGAGTTGGACGATCATGATGCGATCCATGGGTGCTCCCCTTTCCTGTGCAAGAGCGGCAGTCATTCCCAGTGCACCCGGCAGACCTGCAAAGAAGGCTTCATCCCGACCCCAGCTACATTTTTTATAGGTGTAGAGGTAAACGCAGGACGTAATGCCACTCACGACAGCAACCAGTGCCAACATGGAGAGCGGCCATAAGGCAGCACCTGCCCAGAAGTCAGGTGAGACAGCGGATCCCATCGCCGCACCGATGAAGATGTAATTGGCAGAGATCAGGCCGCTTGGGAATGTGAAGCTGTTGTCTTTGAGCAAGGGAAGAGAAATAGATTTGGCGAGAACAACAGCTACCATCGGTCCAGCGAGAAAACCGGCAGGTAGTGACAGTGCCTCAAACGCAGCAGCCCCTGCTCCGCCGAGCGCCAAAACTCCTAGTAATGTCAGAATGTCGTTTTTACTCACTAGCTTACCTCTCTGCACGGATCATTACAGCAGAGGTACAAAGCGAAATTCATATGATCAATCTTGATTCAATCAATCAATATATCATTTCAATCATAGAGTTTAGAACTGTTCGCAAACAGCTGCGAATTGCTTGAAGGGACTTGAGTTTTTTAAAAACTCAGTGTTGTTGACAGGGATCAAAGTTCAATTAGTCCATTTGCGTATGGTAGCGTCATGACCGATCTAGAGCAAAAATATGCGTCTTTGAACGTACCTCGTTATACCTCCTATCCAACTGCCCCTCACTTCAGTGAAGCAGTGACGCCATCTCTCTATGGAGAATGGCTGGAGAGTATTCCTCGTGACACCCCACTGTCGCTGTATCTGCACGTGCCGTTTTGTCAGGAAATGTGCCATTACTGCGGATGTAACACCAAGGCGACGCGCAAGATGGCGCCGGTGCTTGCGTATGTGGAGTTGATGCTCAAAGAGATCGACCTTGTGCTGAAGCGCTTGGGCACAGGTCGTGAGGTTCACCATATCCATTGGGGGGGCGGCACTCCAAGCCTTGTCCCTCGTGAAGCTTTTCTGAAGATCGTCGACAAGCTGAAAGCCAACTTTGTCTTCTCAGAGGATATTGAGCACGCAATCGAGCTCGACCCAAGAACAGTTGGCGACTATCTAGCTGAAACCCTCAAGATGGCTGGCATCACACGCACCAGTCTGGGTGTTCAGGACTTCGATGAAGACGTCCAGAAACAGATTGGTCGTATCCAGCCCTACAACACAGTGAAGAAGGCCGTGACTGCCCTTCGCAATGTTGGGCTGCACGATATCAACTTCGACCTGATGTATGGTCTGCCAGGACAGTCTGAAAAGACGATCCGCGAGACTGTTGAATACACCAAGGAACTCGCACCTGGCCGTGTTGCTCTGTTCGGTTATGCGCACGTTCCGTGGTTCAAGAAGCATCAGCAGCTGATCAAAGAAGAAAACCTGCCGGGTGCCAATGAACGCATCCGCCTTTCTGACGTTTCCCGCGATGCACTCGTTGAAGCTGGCTATGAAGTGATCGGTCTGGACCACTTTGCTCTACCAACTGACGAAATGGCTATCGCTCTGAAGGAAGGCCGTCTGCGCCGTAACTTCCAAGGCTACACAACAGATACGGCTGACACTTTGATCGGTTTTGGCTGCAGCTCCATTGGCTTCCTGCCACAGGGCTACATTCAGACAACTCCATCTGCTCGCGAATGGGAGCGTATGGTGGTTGATGATGTTCTGCCGATCAAGAAGGGCATTGCTGTCGATAAGGTCGATCTGTGCCGCGCAGAGATCATCATGCAGCTGATGACCTACTATGAGGTCGATTATGCAGCCACTGCTGAAAAGCATGGCCTGCCAGTTAGCGAGTTCGCTAGCATTCCAGCGGATATGCAGGAGATGATTGCGGACGGTGTGGCGACGTTGGAAGGCACTGTTGTGACTGTGACAGATGCAGGCCGGCGGTATGTGCGCGTGGTTGCCGCCGCGTTTGACACTTACCTAGCCACCCAGCAGGCACGGCACTCTGTCGCAGTTTAAAAGCGACGACATACCGGAATGAAAGAAGCGGCCTTAACGGGCCGCTTTTCTTTTATGCAGACATGCTGACAACAAAAAAGGCGCTGAGAGTGCAGCGCCTGTTTCCTTATCTTATTATCGATGCTCTATAGTGAGCGCCCTGCACCTAAGCTCAGCTTAGTGCATACCGGTCAGCTGACAGATGCCACAAATGTTGGTGATGTGGATGCTGTCCTGCTTTTCAACTTTGATCAGACCGCGACGCTTCAGCTGAGAAATCACACGACTGACGGTTTCGATGGTCAGGCCAAGGTAGTCTGCAATTTCCTGACGGGTCATGGACAGAGCAACGGTTTTGGTATCTGGCTTACCTTCTTCATTCGGGCCTGTGCAGCCGTGTCCACCACGGTTTGGCACCAAGCTCATCAGGAAGGTAGAAACGCGCTCCAGAGCAGACTTACGGCCCAGCAGAACAGTATGCTCGTGGAGGATTTCCATCTGAGAGAGCAGACAACGGTTTACGTAGTGCTGCATCATCGGAGAAGTAGATATCTCACGACTTTCAAAGACCTGAAGCTCAACTTCAGTCAAAGCTTCTGCAGTGCAATCAAAGAAGTCACGGTTGGAGAAACCGAGCATATCCCCTTCGCGCAGAATGTAGACCACCTGGCGGCGACCATCTGGGAGCAGTTTGTAGAGCATCATCACTCCACGAACGACTTCATAGAGGCGCTCTGCCTTATCACCTTCATAGAAAAGTACATCGTGCGCGGACAAGCGCTGCTTACGACCCAAGTGCTTTTCCATTACTTCTGACTGCCTGAAGTTTTCCTGACAACCGTTGAATGGTGCCTGGCCATCAAGGTCGCTAAGCTTTGTCAATGTGGCCGATACCATAATCCCTCCTCGCGGATACCTCCGCAAACATCGTGCCTGGGCAAGTAGCGAGAACTATTCGTTTATTCTCTAAATGCCTCTTGGCCATGACAAGCATCCGTCATTGCTTGCCTGACCTGTTGATGCAGATTTACTGATTAGAATGCAACGCCTAAATACGCATTAAAACTTATGGAGCAGGTTCATATTTCAGTAATTTGATCTGAAACAAATGAATTTTTGCGTTAGATCAAGTTTACACGTAATCCAATAAATCCTGTTCTTTCAATGGCTTACGAACAACTGGTGTTGAGCTTATTTTTGGCAGTTCCCGCGTGATCTTCCAAAGAGGCTGACCGCTGATTGCGACAATTTGTGGCGCCTCATCCAAAGCGGCAACCTTCTCAATCAGGTCAGATCCGGCCAGTCCAGGCAGGTGTAGGTCAACGAAAACGGTGTCATCCACACGCGGTGATGCATCTGAGAGAAACGATTCTCCGTCTGCAAACGCGGTGCATGTGAGATCAAGGCTCTCAAACATTTCCGCAATTGCATCGCGTACAGATACATCATCTTCAACGATATAGATCACAACAAACCCCAGCGTTGTTCTCGTAGCTCGAGAGACAAAGCACAATAGGTGCAGCACTTTGTCTCACCAGCCACCATAAACAAGCGCCGGGGTCTTGTAATGCGTAGTAACACGCGGGAATAACAAGATTGGCCGAAAGTATAGCCGATCATTCCCTATTAGTTTGCGCTACATCAAGCAGCTGGAGGCTCACCTGTGAGGACGATGCGAACGAGGTCCGCAGCATTACGTGCACCAAGTTTTTCCATGATGCGTGCACGGTGAACTTCAACAGTACGTGGAGAAATCTTGAGGTTTCTGCCAGCTTCCTTGTTGGAAGATCCTGCTGTGATTTCGGTCAGAACCTGACGCTCACGAGGTGTCAGGGTTTCTGCACCCGGGAAGGTCATTGTGTTCGCACCACTCGCCTGTGCAGTTCTGGAAACTGCTTCACGAACGCGAGAGATGATGGATTCTACGTCGAATGGCTTTTCAATAAAGTCGTAGGCGCCAGACTTGATCGCCTCAACAGCCATTGGAATATCGCCCTGACCGGAAATAATAAAGATCGGTGCCGGGAAGTTCTCGCCGTTCAGGCTTTTCAGAATATCAATACCTGACCGTCCTGGCATATGAACATCAAGAAGTACGCAGTTTGGCGTCTCTTCTTCTACCCCACCAAGAAACTCTTCAGCGTTCGCAAAGGATTTTACGCGAAACCCTTCTGTTTCAAACAGTAGAGAAAGCGCGTCGCGAACCGCTGGGTCATCGTCAACAATATGGATCACAGACGGCATTGTCATGATTGCTCAGGTCCTTATTCTTGTTGTTCTAAACAACAGCTTCAGCTCAGCTCGTTGCTTTTGAGTTTACCGGGAGCCGCAAAGTGAAGGTTGCACCTTTACCTTCCTCATATGGTTCTACAAGTAAATCGCCACCATGGTTTTGGGCTATACTACGAGAAATCGCAAGTCCAATACCCAAACCGCGCCGCTTTGTCCCAGTAAAGGCCTTGAAAAGGTGCGACACTGCTTCCTCATCCAGGCCTGGTCCAGTATCCGTAACCTTAACAAACACATTGTCCTCGTCCCGTTCGACAGAGACAACTACTTGCTTAACAGGTTGATCCTTTACGGCTTCCCCTGCATTTCGGATCAAGTTTACAAGAATCTGTTGTATTTGTACGGAGTCCAACTCAAGCTGGTAATCGTAGTCCACGAAAGTAGAGATGAACTCGACATCATCAGCTTCGTGGCCCACGCGAACCAACTCAAGACAATCATCAATCAGTGTTGCCAGCCCGGTTCCGATGCATTGCGGCGCCTGCCGTTCAACAAAGTTGCGCATGCGCTGAATGATCTGCCCTGCCCGCTCTGCTTCAACGACTGCCTTGTCCATCAAACTGATCATGGCATCATCTGGTTGCTCTGCTGCGCGCGCTCTGCGAGCGGCGGTTTGCAGATAGAGCATCAGAGCTGTGAGAGGCTGGTTGACTTCGTGCGCAATTGCAGCGCCCATTTCGTCGAGGGCGTTCACACGGGTCATTGTCACCAGGTTGGACTGAAGCACGCGAAGGCGTTCTTCATATTCCTTCGTGGCGCGAAGATCCTTCAAAACACCAATGAACTGGTGCCCGCTTTCCGTCTGCGCTTCGCCAACAGAAAGCTCTATTGGAATTTCGGTGCCGTCCTTATGGCGACCGACAACTTCACGACCAATACCAACAACCTTCGCATCACCGGATTTCAGGTAATTCTGGATGTACTGGTCATGCTGCTCAGCAACGGCGCTCGGCATCAGCGTATTGACGTTCTTGCCAACCACTTCGGCGCTCTTGTAGCCAAACATGTTCTCGCAAGCACGGTTATAGATCAGGATCGTTCCGTTATCATCAATGACAATGATGCCATTAACGGCTGTATCCAGAACACTGTGCAAGCATGAAGAGGAGACCATAGTAGTTTCCTAGTTGTTGTAAGCGTACCCGCACGCTTATCTAAACGGGTATCTAGATGGGTATTTTGACTAATCAGCTATCCCATGGCCTAAGCTAGGTCAATCACCTAGCCTGCGACTGATTTAACGATTAATTCCCTTAAATTTGTTGATATATTAAGTAGGAGACATGCGTTCTCTAAACCTAGGCGTGCAAACTTAGAGCTGTAAGAGGTCTCAAACACAGCACGCATGCCTACCGATTGACCGCGTAAGCGCTACAAAACCCTGAGAACCCTTAGGTTAGTTTATGGAAAATATTATTTTACAATTCTCAGGTGCTCACGCAAAATCATTGCCAAATTTGGAATAAGACTAAATAGAGTAAACCAAAAGTAGTAAGCGTGTTCACCTATACGGCGCGTATATGTCGCAGGATATATCTTCCCCAAAGCCTAGGTTTTCCACCGATGCAGGCGGTTTTCATTCCAAAACACACGGTATCGAAGGCAGTAGTTTGAGTCGTCAGCGCTGTTTGAAATAATATTTCGCTGATCATAAATCGGGATCTGGAGAGCGCATCTGATGGTTTTTTGCCAGTTCTGAAAGCGCCTTGCAATTTGCGCGGATAGAAAACTCATGTTGCAGCTGTAGCAGGTTCAAACGCAGACCATTCAACAGCAGCAGCTCGTCGTGACCGTGCAGCCGTTTATGGATCGGAAGACTGCAGAAAATCTTCGAGACATGCATGGCCGCAATGTCCGCAACGTTTCTGGATGGCACTAGGGCGTCTGTTCGCATTTTGGTTTGCATGTTGAGTGCTGCTGCATTCCACTCCTGCGATGAGCAAACTGAGGCTTCCTGATGCTCAACGATGATCTCTTTGAGCAACTGACCGATCATTCCTGCCAAATCCTGAGGATCTATTCTGGTTTTCTGGCGCAGCACGATGAGTGCCATCTCACCAACCAGCTCGACAGTGATTGAAAACGAGTTCCAGCGGGAACTTTCCAAGGCTTGTTGGAACTCTTCCTCATCCAACAAAGCCTTCCAATGAACACCGGCGCGAGAACGTGAATATTCCTGAACATTCTTATGTGTGAGGTAGGCCGCGCTGCGCCCTAAATACCCCTTTAATTTATCGAGGGTATCAAGGTCGGATCTATAAAAGAAGAACGCATAAAGGCGCTTCAGCCAGCTTGGACTATCGAGAGAAACTTTCTCAATATTTTCAAAGGCCCCTTGCCTGTTCTCTTTTGTAGAATTGCGTTGTTGTCCCAACTCATAGCCTTTCGTCGAGGTCAGAAAATTCTACAGTTACAAAGACGCAATAACTCGTATTGAACTCTTGCCTTTCGCAAAAGATCGGTCAACTGTGCAATATTGAGAGACAAAAAACATTTAATGGAAGTAACGGACGCACCAGTCCGGCGGGGGAAGCATGCTTCAAGGTTGGATCGTAGTCCTTGTCGCTTTGGCATACATACTGCTCTTATTTGTTATCGCGAGCTACGGTGATAAAGTCGCAAAAACCCGCGTTAAGAAGACCAGAGGGCGGCCACTGATCTATGCCCTCTCGCTGTCGGTCTACTGTACATCATGGACATTTTTTGGATCCGTCGGATCTGCTTCCTGAAATGGTTTCGAGTTTATTGCTATCTACCTCGGCCCCATTTTGATGTTTGCTTTTGGGTACCCGTTGATCCTGCGGGTCATCCAGCTGGCAAAGGCAGAAAAGATCACTTCCGTTGCTGACTTCATCGCTGCTCGTTATGGCAAGAACCCGATGGTTGGTGCGATCGTTACGCTGATCGCTTTCATCGGCATGATCCCCTACATCGCGTTGCAGCTGAAAGCACTGGACCTTTCTGTGGGCACTATTGTTCTGCACCCGTTGCTGTCGCTAGATGATGCTGAGATCTCGATTTTTGGCGATGAGACACTGATGATCGCCATCTTCATGGCGGTGTTCACCTGGTTGTTTGGTACTCGCCATATCGATGCGACAGAGCACCAGGAAGGCCTGATGCTTTCCATTGCAACGGAAGCGGTCGTCAAGCTTGTGGCCTTCCTCGCAATCGGTATCTGGGTCACCTTCATGCTCTTTGATGGCCCGTGGGATCTGCTGCACGCCTCCTTTGCCAACACCAACAGCTCGCAGGATCTGTTCACAAACATCAATGCTAGCAAGTGGGCAGTGATCACACTGCTCTCTTTGTTCTCAATAGTTCTGCTGCCACGCCAGTTCCATGTGACGGTTACTGAGTACAACAGCGAAGCGGAACTGAAGCGGGCAACGTGGCTGTTTCCAAGCTACCTGATCGCCATCAACCTGTTTGTTGTTCCTATCGCTCTTGCTGGCCTGACCATTCTGGGCAACACAGTTGATCCGGACATGTTCGTGTTGGCCCTGCCTCGTGCATATGATGCTGACTGGCTGACCCTTCTTGTGTTCATCGGTGGTCTATCAGCCGCAACGGCTATGGTGATCGTGACCACTGTTGCGCTGTCGATTATGGTTTCCAATGACCTTGTGATGCCGATCATTCTGCGGCGGCGCAGTGAAGATGAGATCATCTCCACCTCTGGCGAGGATATGAGCCAGTTGGTTCTGGGCATTCGACGCATGTCCATCTTCCTCGTCATTCTGGGAAGCTATGTTTACTACCGTGTTGCTGGTGACAGTGCCGCTCTTTCCAGCATTGGTTTACTTTCGTTCGCAGCCATTGCGCAGTTCGCACCGTCCTTCATTGGTGGACTGATCTGGCGCAGAGCAAATGCACGTGGTGCAATCGCAAGTATGATCGCTGGCTTCACAGTTTGGTTTTACACCTTGCTGCTACCGGTATTTGCACGGGAGAACATCTTTGGCGCCACCATTTTGAACAACGGCCCATTTGGCATTGAGATCCTCAAGCCAGAAGCGCTGCTTTATCTGGATGTAGATCCATTCGTTCATGGTGTGCTGTGGAGCATTGTCGCCGGTCTTGTATTTTATGTGGTCTTCTCTCTTACACGTCAGCCAACCGCCATTGAGCGCATTCAGGCAAACACTTTTGTGCCAACCGGCATCACACAGGCCCCTGCCCTACGGAAGCTGCGCACGACTATCACTGTAGGTGATCTTCAGGCGACCATCTCCCGCTATGTGGGCGAAGAACGGACGCAGCGCTCTTTTGATACGTATGCTGCTGAGCACCGCATCACGATCGACAGTAAAGAAGAAGCCGATGCTGTCATTTTGAGGTTCTCAGAGCAACTGCTCGCTAGTGCGATCGGTTCGGCCTCTGCCCGCCTCGTCTTATCTTTGCTGTTGAAACGCCGAGATCCGGGTACTCAAGAAGCAATCAAGCTGCTCGATGATGCGACTGAAGCCATTCAATATAACCGCGACCTTCTGCAAATCGCGTTGGATCAGGTTCGTCAGGGTATCTCTGTTTACGACAAGGATCTCCGGCTGATCTGTTGGAACCGGCAGTATCGCGAAATGCTCATGTTGCCAGCCAAATTTGGGCAAGTGGGGACATCGCTTGAAGAGATGATCCGACATATCGCTGAAGCTGGTGAGTTTGGGGACGGTGACGTCGATGAAATCGTCGGCCTGCGCATGCACAACTTCATCAACCGACAGGAGACTTATCAGGAGCATCTAGTGAGTGCTGGTACGGTTCTGGAAGTTCGGACAAGCCCAATGCCCTATGGCGGATTGGTGACCAGCTACACGGACATTACAGAACGCGTGTTGGCAGAAGAAGCATTGGCACGTGCGAATGAGAACCTGGAGCAGCGCGTTCGGGATCGTACCGAAGAGCTGACCAAGGTTAATGAGCAACTGGAGGCAGCCAAAAAGACGGCAGAGCTGGCCTATCAGGACAAAACCCGCTTCCTCGCTTCTGCCAGCCACGATATTCTTCAACCGCTCAATGCTGCGCGACTCTATTCTTCTACCCTTACCGACCGTTTCACGGATGGCGATCCTGAGGACCGGAAGCTCGTAAGCAATATTGAGGCCTCTCTTGAGTCCGTGGAAGAGATCATCGGTGCTGTGCTGGATATCTCACGGCTTGATACGCGAGCCTTCAAGCCTGAGATTTCAACTTTCCGTCTTGATGACATACTAAATCCGCTGCGGGTTGAGTTCACGCCGATTGCTAAAGAGAAAGGTCTGAAGCTCAAGATCCGGAGTACAGATGTCTGCGTCCGTTCTGATCGACGCCTGTTGCGCCGGTTGCTGCAGAACCTCATCTCCAACGGCCTGAAGTACTCCACGAAAGGCGGCGTTGTTGTTGGGGTTCGTAAGACCAAGAACAACATGGCGAACATCGAGGTCTATGACAGCGGCATCGGCATTCCGGAGAAACAGCAGGAGCTGATTTTCAAAGAATTCCGCCGTCTTGATGATGGTGCTCGCATTGCATCCGGCCTCGGCCTTGGCCTCTCCATTGTTGAGCGGATCAGCAAGGTGCTGGGTTTGAACGTTGCGCTCAAGTCACAGGATGGCAAGGGCTCCCGTTTCTCTGTCGCCATTAAAGAAGCGATGAGTGTGCCAGTGGCTGAGAAGCAGGCACAGCCGCGGGCTATCGTCAGCCAGCTGGCCGGACTCAATGTTCTGGCCATCGATAACGAGCCGCAAATTCTGGAAGGCATGGAGTCGCTGCTGCGCACATGGAAGTGTAATGTGGTGACGGCTCCGAATGCGCAGGAAGCGGCTAAAGTGATCTACTCCAGCAAAACACAGCCGGATATCATTCTAGCGGATTACCACCTGGATCAGGGCACCGGCATTGAAGCAGTGGTGCATTTGCGCTGGAAGTTTGGTGTCCACTTCCCTGCTATGCTGATCACAGCTGACAGAACAGCTGAGGTTCGCGCGGAAGCAACGGACAAAGATATGGAGATGATCCATAAGCCATTGAAACCAGCAGTCCTCCGCGCGCATCTGATGCGCTGCAAGGCGGCGCTTGGAGATAGCTGATCAGCGATCGTTTCCATCATCAGCTCAACAAAAAAGGCGCTCAGGGGAGCGCCTTTTTTCGTAATTCATATCAAAGCCTGATCAGCCAGCAATACTTTGCCACTGACCAGCTTCAATCTTCGCCGCTGCGATCACTGCCTGCGTACGGCTTTCAACGCCCAGCTTCTGCAAGATCGCAGAAACGTGTGCTTTGACAGTCGCTTCAGATACGGACAGTTCGTAGGCGATCTGCTTGTTCAGCAAACCTTGCGAAAGCATCATCAACACGCGCACCTGCTGCGGTGTCAGCGATGCAAGACGCTGAGCCATTTTGGTTGCTTCATCAACGGTGTTCAGGTCGATGTCCGGTGGAATCCAAACGCCTCCCTCCAGAACAACAGAAACACCATCCTGAATAACATCAATACCAAGTGACTTTGGAATATACCCGGACGCGCCAAACTCAATGGCACTGCGAATTGTAGTCGGATCTTCTGTTCCTGAAACGACGACAATTGGCACACCCACATATTGAGCACGCAAGTACATTAAACCAGAGAACCCTCGCATGCCCGGCATGGACAGATCCAGAAGGATCATGTCTACGTCTTCCTCCCGATCGAGAGCTGCGGTAACTTCATCAAGGCTCCCAGCCTCAATAATCTTTACCGACGCGAATTGCTTCTCTATTGTTTGACGCATTGCACCACGGAACAGCGGGTGGTCATCAGCGATAATAAAGCGGTGGACCGCGTTGTGCACGCTGTGCTCCTCCATTTCTTGTCGTGGACTGTTTCCAATGGTCTTCGATCCGTCTCATCGAAATACGATCATCAGACATACAGTTTTCGACGCCTCAGGAGCATGAGCGAGAATTTCGCAGCTCTCCCAAAACGCCACGATAGATTTTTCACAACCAGTGAACTCCGCAGAGTCTCATTGATCGCAACCCCCTATACAAAAGCATTATGCTAAACAAGGAGGTGCTGGCAAGCATGAAGTTGATTGTTTTCACCCATCTCATGCACTTTTACGACAAAACAACCAGTAATCATTAAGATATTGCAAGAAGGCATGCACAGATCTCAATAGTTGCGCCCAAAGTATGGGTCGCAAATTGTCGATGTTTTTCTGCTTTCAGTGCTTCGAGGATTGGGGATTAGTATTAGGTAGTAGAATTTTAGTCTAGCGGTTCGCTTTGGGCACTGTAGAGTATGTATACGTTGAGTAAGCATTACTGGAGGTGGGAGTGCGTACACCAAATAGAGTCGCCTATTGGACCAAAACCCGTGCGCTCATGGCCGCAACCCTCACACTCTGGCTCATCTTCTTCTGTCTGGCGATTTACTACGGCGCTCCGTCCAAGGGGCAAGGCGCATCCCAAGAGGCGTTGAATGGACTTTTTGGTTCTCTTTCAAACAGCTATGTGTGGGGATGCATCCTGTTTTTTGTCGCCAGCATTTTAATCTCCTGGTTCTGCGGTGCACAAGATCGGCTTGATGAAGGCAGTACTGGCGCTTCCAAACGTGCGGGAGGCAAGCCATGAGTCTTTCAAGCCTTGATCCTCATCCTTCGCAATACAAAGGCATTCCGCTCGCACTTTCCCTTTTTGCTCTGGCCCTGTTCCTGCTGACAGGTCTCTTGGCCGTGATGGAGAAAGCAGGTGTTGTGGTGGTGCTGATCGAAGCGCTGATGGCCCTGTTGCCTTTGCTGGTGTTTGCCATGGTTGGTATCCTTGCTAGAACCATGAAGCTCACCGAGTTTCACTGGGGTGGTAAAAATGTACCCGCAGGGCTGACCGGCATTACTTTGGCAGCTTGTTTTGTTGGTGGAAGTTTCTTTCCGCTCTTTCTCTCCCTGATTTTCCTGCCGGAATATGTGAGCTTTCCAATCATCCTCGGCTGGGTGAGCAGTCTGGTTCTGTGCGCAGTCTTGTTTGCATCGCCGCTCAGAAGGTTTGGTTCTGCGACCATTCCTGAGTTTCTGGGTGTGCGCTTGCAAAGCAATCTGGTGCGATTGGTTGCAAGTGGACTGCTTATTCTGGTGGCTGTTCCTTTACTGTGTGCTGAAATGCTTATTGGGGGCCAAGTGCTTGCCACCTCTCTTGGAGCAACAGCAACAACAGGCATTCTTCTCTTTGCAGCTGTGCTGCTGATCTCAGTGGTCTTGGGTGGTGTAAGCGCCGCTGTATGGACACAGGCACTTCAGGGCGTGCTGATGCTGTTTGCCTGCCTTTCTCCTGTCATCCTACTTGTTTTGGATCAGCTCACCGCTCCTTTAGTGGCGGAAGGTGCTGAGTTTACGAGTGTCGTTGGAACATCGTTGAACACTCAACTCGCTGCAATTATCGATATCGAAAACACCAGCATTGGTTGGTTCCTGTCCCAAGGCCCCTATGCAGGTGGCCTGTGGCCTCTGATCGGTACAGCGCTGTTCTTTGCTGTTGGAATGGCGAGCTTACCGCATCTACTCAACAAGTTTCAGGGGACGGAGAGCTCATCGGATTCGAGGAGAGCTGCCGGTTACTCTCTTTCTTTCCTCCTTTTGCTGATGGTGATCGGCTCGGCCTACTTCCTGCTTCTAGCTGATGAACGACTGCAAAGCCTGCTTGGTCCCAATGCGCTTGATCAAGGCAGTCAGAGTGGTCTGATCGCAGCCTTGATCCGCTCTGGCATTGTCGCAGCGGCATTAGCAGCCAGCTCTGCTTTGCTGATGGCTCTGTCCACCAGCATCTCTAGAGATCTGATTGAAACATTTGCTTTACCAAAAGCTTCATTGAGCCAGAAAATCGTGCTGGCACGCCTTGTGGTGCTGGGTGTTTGTGCCTTTGTCACCTATCTCACATACAGCCAAAGCCTACTCTTCCTAGATATGTTGGCTTTTGCGTTGTCACTTGCAGCTGCGACCTTCTTCCCGGTTCTGATCCTCTCATGTTGGTGGAGCCGCTTCCATGCGACCGCGGCTTACAGTGCAATGCTGGCAGGTAGTCTGGCGACTGTGCTTTATGCGATTGCAGTGAAGAGCGGATCGACAGGGTTCTGGTTTGGCTTCCCTGCAGAAATGGGCGGTTTGCTTGCTGCCTTCTTAAGTTTTGTGGTTGGCATTTCACTCAGCTACGTCACTTTTTCTGAAGATGAACGCCATTTTCACCTCGCAAGTTTGCTTGAGCAACCAGATGAACGAGATCTTACGATAGATATCCCTGAGAATTCTGACGAGGATGAACCAGAAGAACTCATAGAGATTAAGACGTAATTTTCAGAAAGTTCTAATCAAACCATTACAACTACTAGAGGGCGTTTGCAGTCCATTTACGCCAATTCCAGTTTGCAACTTGCGATAAGTCGAATTCAATAGAGCTGCGTTTATAGTTTATCTCCAATAGAAGCCTAGGAGAAACCTATGGACGCTTTACAACGTGCTGCCCGTGCCAGCGTTGCCCGTATTTGCGGATTTTACTGCCTTGGCGTGCTTTTCATTATGGCTGCGCTCAGCTTTGATCCGGCCAGTTCATTTCGCGCAGGCGCTATGCTTGCAATCGCTTTGAGTGCTGCTCTTATTTACAAAGCCTGGAACATGCCGTTCAACAAGAATGATGGCGATGATGCGTGGGCTCTGATCAAAAGCCAGGACAGCAACAGCCAAGACCCCAACAGACTGCACAGCGATGCATTGCGCACGGCTTACCATGAGTATTCCAAGCGCGCGATGGTGGTTGCTTTGGGGCTTTGGTTTGTCAGCGTTGTTGCCAGTTTCTCAGATTGATCTGAAACTGGGGTTATGAGCCAAGATAATGCAGGGTCATTGAGCGTCGGTGTGGCGCTCTTCTATGCTCGATCAGGTAAATACCCTGCCAGGTGCCCAGATCCAGATCCCCATCAACCACTGGAATTTGCAAGGACACTCCAGTCAGCATGGTTTTGATGTGGGCGGGCATATCATCCGGGCCTTCATAGGAATGAAGCCAACCACCATTTTCCGGCGCTACGTTTGCAAGGGCCTTTTGCAGGTCCTGCAAGACGGTTGGGTCAGCGTTTTCCTGTATGGTGACAGATGCAGAGGTGTGGCGGACAAACAAGGTGAGCAGGCCATCTTTGAGCTGAACAGACTTCGCCCACTCGCGGATCTCGTTGGTGACTTCATAAAAGCCGAGACCTTGTGTCATGAAGACCAGTCTTCCCATGGACTGGGAGAGTTGCGTCTGGCCGCTGTCAATTGTCCAGACCTCGCAGCTATTCTTTGTTTTCGACCAACCCGACATGCTGGAAACCCATCCCCTTATTATTAGTTAATTAAGATCGTGTCGTTGTCTTTGACGCGAGATTGCGCGACAACTTCTATAACAAACATATTGGCAACTGTTTATTGTCGCTTCCGGAGAAACTACATGGCTGAGAATTTCGCCCCTCTGTCGATAAGTCAAGAGGCTGCCGCAGAAGCAAAGGCATTTAACAAGGAAATGACGGAGCAGCTGAGAGCGCTCCCTGATCAATGGAGTTTTCCCCCTTCTGTTACCCGTGAACGCCGCCTGCAAGGGCTGGGCGCCTTTCCGATCCCTACCTACTCAGAGAATGCAGAGGAACTGGAGATTGAAGGACCACACGGGCCAATCTCACTGCGCTTATTCAGAGCTGACGAAAATTCATCAAAGGGCGTTATTGTCCATTTTCATGGTGGTGGGTTTGTTTTTGGTTCGGCCGCTTTTCAGGATCCCTATCTTGAAGAGATGGCAAAAAACACCGGATTAGACGTGGTTTCCGTTGAGTATCGACTTGCACCGGAGTGTCCTTTTCCGCAGGGACCGGATGATTGTGAGGCGGCCTGTCATTGGATTTTGAATGAAGGGGCAAGCAGATTTGGATGGAGTAGCTTTGGCCTGACAGGGGAAAGCGCGGGGGCAACTCTGGCCCTGATAACCGCATTACGGCTGCGTGATAAACACGGCATGGTTCCCTTTAAAGCATTGGTTTTACTAGCAGGTTGGTATGATATCGGCCTGACGCCCTCTGCTCGTTTGTGGGGAAATGAAGTCTTGTTTCCAACCACGCGGGATATGCGGATGTTTGGAAAGCACTTTTTGATGGGAGAGGAAAGCCCTGAAGATCCTCAGATCTCCCCACTCTATGCCCGGCTGGAAGGAATGCCGCCGACACTGTTAAGTGTAGGTACAGAAGATCCCCTACTGGATGATACTTGTTTTCTCGCGTCCAGGTTGAAATCAGCTGGAGTGGACGCCTCACTTGAGGTTTATCCCCATGGATGTCATGTTTTTCAAAGTTTTGATCTTGCTCTTGCCAAGCTGAGCACCCAAAGGATAGATAGTTTTTTTCGGACGAAATTCGGTTCGACCTGAGCTAATTGTTAATAATTAGTGGGGTATCGCAGTAGCGCTTATGGACCGAGGCTGCACAAAGGGTTGGATATGGCAAGCTTAGAAACACTTCTCTCGTTTGTGAATACATGGGAATGCGACGAGAACGACCATCTGAACGTGCAGTTTTACTTCTCCAAGTTTGAAGAAGCTGACCGTCAATTTAGAATGCTGACCGGATTTAGCGAAGCACTGGTTGGTGCGCGCCGGGTTCGGCATGTGCGTTATCATGCAGAGTTGGTTGCTGCATCATTGATTACAGTTAAGTCATACGTGGCTTTCGATGGTCCTCACATGCTCTCCGTTGTGCATGAAATGATTGAAGGCTCAACCGGGGAAATCTGTGCGACCGCGATTGACGGCTACACGCCAAACCCTTCCTCTGCAAAGCAGCTTCGTGCTCGCTTTAAAGACGTTGAAGAGAATATCTCCAAGCCAGCGGTTCCACGTGGCATCTCTCCTAGCCCGTTTTCCGGTAAGCCGACCGTTGATGATTTGCTGAAGAGTGGTGCGATGATTACTGGTCGCTCTACTGTTCTGCCGCGTCATCTGAACGCTGAGCAGAAAGCGGAAGATGCGTTTGCACTTTCTTGCTTCTCTGATGCTGCTGCCCATGTTTGGGAGCGGACGCCGATGAATACGGCGTGGCTGGATGAGAACGAATATGGCCGTGTTGCGCTGGAGCAGAAGCTTTCCTGGATCAGCCCGTTGAAGCTGGGTGATATGGTGCAGGTGATTTCTACGCTGACCAGCGTGCAGGAAAACACGTTTACAATCCGTCATCATTTGTTTGAAGCGCGGACTAAGCGACTGGCTGCGGTGTGTGATCAGGTGTCCATCAGCATGGACCTGAACAGCCGCAAGACTGTTCCGCTGACTGAAGATTTCCGCACTGCTTTGGTGGCATTGCAGAGCCAATAAGCTTTGTGATCAAGGAATTAGAAACCGCCTTCTTGTGAAGGCGGTTTTTTTATGCCCGCTCAGTTGGCAGAGCCGGATTGCTCATTTTTTTGGAAATCATCCTTCATTTCTTCGACAACAGAGAAGAAACGGCGCATGGCGTTTTCGGTAAACTCCAGCGCTTCATTGAGCTTTTGCTCTTCCTCTTTACCGAACCAACCTTCTTCCTGGGGTTTGGCGAGGGAGAGGTCGAGGCCGGCTTCGGGTTTGATAGCGGCGATGCTGGCGTCTTCGGTCAGGGTAGCAAGTGCTTCGGAGATACGTCTAAGTTCCTGACGCATCTTATCGTTTTCTGCTTCCAGTCGGGTGATTTCGTCCTCATAGACCTTAATGCCATCAATCGAGGGCTGGCAGACAAGTTTGTCGCCTTTGTTGGAGCATAGGGAAACTATCCCCGTGCGGGTGTCTAGCCGCAGCAGTCCGTTATCCGTCTCCTGCATTTCGAAGCGAACGGGAACTTCCGGCTCACTTTCGGCAAATGCGCTTGGTGCACCCGTCGCGATTGCGAGGGCGAGAATTCCACTGGCCAGATAAGACTGTTTCACGACTTCTTCCCATCTCTGTTTCAAATCAATGAGTTAAGGTGTCAGATGCTTGCAGTGCCACACCTGCTGGCAGGTATGGCTTTCAGTTTAGCAGCAATCAGAGCGCCTTGACCATCCGATCAGACATAGGAGTGAAATGGGGACTACTCGAGGCTTTCGTAAGGGCCGCGTCCACTTTTCAACGCATCTTCCAGCAGTTCAAGGCGATCCTGTCCCCAAAACGGCTCGGAGTTGAGCAGATAGGTTGGGGAACCGACGGCATTTGCCTTTTCTGCCATGCGGGAGTTGACCGTGTAGGCTTCCAGCATATCGGCGGATTTTGCCGCTTCGAGTAAGTTAT
Organism: Pseudovibrio sp. FO-BEG1; assembly: GCF_000236645.1. Classification (NCBI taxonomy): domain Bacteria; kingdom Pseudomonadati; phylum Pseudomonadota; class Alphaproteobacteria; order Hyphomicrobiales; family Stappiaceae; genus Pseudovibrio; species Pseudovibrio sp. FO-BEG1. The sequence continues at coordinate 1,845,032 of NC_016642.1, read as the reverse complement.
CCGCATCAAGGCCAAGCTCTTTGAGAATATCAGAGAGGACGTTCTCCCCGGCAGCATCAAGGTCTTTTTGCCAGACGGCTTCGAACACTTTCTGGGAATAAGCACCGACCGGGCCGCCCTGCTCCTGCAGCAGAATTGCGATGGCGTCTGCCAAAGCAATATCCGTTGGGAAATGGGCTGGTTTGTAATTCATTGTCACGCCACGCTTTTCTGCCCAGCGCTGAAGCTCGATGAAGCGGTACTTCTGGCGGGCTGGATGGCGTTTGCCCAGTGGCAGACCACCGGTGAGCGGGAACAACACAGCAAGGTTGACCGGGCGAAAGGTCACGGTGACATCATACTTTTCCGCAATGCGCAGGAACTCCTGATGACCCAGAAATGCCCATGGTGACAGGTGCGTGTAAAAGTAATCGATCTGTGCTGTCATGATTGTTCCCCACTGTATACAGTCGAGCTTATCCTGTTGCAAAAAAAGCCGGATTTCAATGGGTAAGCCCTGCACAAGCGTTCACAAAAACGCGCATTACGTATGAGGCCTGCAAATATCCGTTTACGCAGTCTAATCCCGTTTGCGTTCTTTGGTGCGTTGGTTTGCGTTCTTTATGGTTTTGGTGCGTTCAAATGCAAAAAAGCCCCCAAACCTGAAGGATGGGAGCTTCATTCTTCATTCCTGAGAGGAATTCAATCAGGCAGGCTCATTCACGATGCTTGCGATTTTCCACTGGCCTTCGATGTTGATGAGCAGGTAGTGGCAGGTGAAATCGAAGATGGTTTCGCCTTCGTCATCTTCCTGCTGCCAGTCGAGGCTGACGCTCGCGGTGGAGCCTGAAATGTGGGAGGAGACGACTTCGTAGATGGAAGAGGTCACATAATGCTCGCGGTGCACTTCGAGGAGCGCTTCGATGTTCTCGCAGAGTTCGGCCTTGTCGTTGAAGACGTGGCCTTCTTCCAGCTGCCAGATCACGCATGGAAATGCGAAGCAATCTGCGATCTGCCCGGCGTCATAGTCCTCATAGGCATCTGCATAGCTATCAAACAACTCGGAGAGCATTAGTTCTGTTTCGTCCTGAACACTCATAGTGACTGCCCCTTTTCCCAGCTTATTGATGTGCCAGCATTTTTCACGTAGGTCGGGCTCTGAAGCCCGTTTTCCCTTATATGCCGTGGATAGGGCTTAGTTTGCCAGTCCTTTTTTCAGAAGGAAACAAAATTCATGGGTATTTTCCGCTTTTTATGCCGGTTTCCCAACCACATCACAGAATAAATCTCATGGTTTGACAGTCCTGACTTGAGCAGGATCGATTTATCCCCCTCCCTGCGGGCTTGCGCTAAAGTAGTTCTCCTTAAAACCTAACCGTTTGAGCTGCTTTAGCTGTTGTTTCACGCGTATCTTTATCCGAAAACCGGTGCCCACCTTTCGGAGATACACTGAATATGTTCTTGGTTTGCCCCATTTCTGATTGGCACATGTGATCATTGGTGGCAAAGTGCGCTCAACTGTTTTCAGGATCGGACATTTCGTTGTTGGCAGATACCTCTCACCTTCCTTCCGTCTTCACCAACTGGTTTGACAGCCGTGGCTGGGCACCACGTGTGCACCAGCTGGAGTTGTTTGAGAAAGTGACCGCTGGCAACTCCGCGCTTTTGATCGCGCCCACCGGGGGCGGTAAGACTCTTGCGGGCTTTCTGCCCAGTCTGGTGGATCTGCACCAACGCACGAAGGCTGAGAAGCGCCAACCGGGGGCAGCTGCGTCCTCAGGCTCAGGCGGATTGCACACGCTTTACATGTCTCCCCTCAAAGCTTTGGCGACGGATATTCATCGGAACCTTGAAGTGCCGATTGAGGAGATGGGTCTTTCCATCAAACTGGAGACCCGCTCTGGCGATACGCCAAGCCACAAGAAGCAGCGGCAGAAGCGTATTCCGCCGGACATTTTGCTGACCACGCCGGAACAGATCTCACTCCTGCTGTCTGACAAGAACGCCGAGCGGCTGTTTGCTGATCTGCAGTATGTCATTCTGGATGAGCTGCATGAGTTGGTGACGTCCAAGCGCGGTGACTTGTTAGCTCTGGCTTTGACGCGTTTGCGCAAGCTGGCGCCAAACCTACGCTGTATCGGGCTTTCCGCTACCATCGCGCATCCGGATGATCTGCGGGCGTATCTGGTGGAGCAACCCCTGTCGCAACAGGTTCACCATGCGGAGATTGTGCAGGCCAAAGGTGGAGCCAAGCCGCATATCAGCATTTTGGAAACGCAGGAGCGTTTGCCGTGGTCTGGTCATTCCTGCATTTATGCCCTGCCGGAGATCTATGAGGAGATCAAAGCCCACAACACCACGCTGGTGTTTGTGAACACGCGCTCTCAGGCTGAGCGGTTATTTCAGGAGCTTTGGCGCATCAATGAGGAGACACTGCCGATTGCCCTGCACCACGGCTCGCTGGATGTGGGCCAGCGCCGCAAGGTGGAAGCGCATATGGCGGCAGGTCAGCTGAAGGCGGTTGTCTGTACCTCCTCGCTGGATCTGGGCATTGACTGGGGTGATATCGATCTGGTGATCAATGTGGGGGCGCCCAAGGGGGCAAGCCGTCTGGCACAGCGCATTGGCCGTGCCAATCACCGTATGAATGAGGCGTCCAAGGCGATCCTGGTGCCGTCCAACCGATTTGAGGTGCTGGAGTGTCAGGCAGCGCTGGAAGCTTCAGAGGCTGGAGAGCAGGATACCCCTCCCCTTCGTCAGGGCGGGCTGGATGTTCTGGCCCAGCACATCATGTGCGTTGCCTGTGCAGCTCCCTTTGAGCCTGAAAAGCTCTATGAGGAAGTGATCAGCAGCCAGTCCTACCGCTATCTAGACTATGATCTTTTTGTGAAGGCCGTGGAATTTGTGGCCACTGGTGGTTATGCGCTGAAGGCTTATGACAGATACGCCAAGCTGCGCCCGACCAAGGAGGGGCTGTTTCGCGTTTCTCACCCTCAGTTTGCCCAGCAGTACCGGCTCAACTCCGGCACCATTTTAGATGCGGCCACGCTTAAAGTGCGGCAGGTGAAGCCACGTGGCCCCAACAGCAAACGCCCCTTGGGATTTGGCGGCAAGATGCTGGGTGAGATTGAAGAGTGGTTCATTGAGCAGCTGGCGGTGGGTGATACATTCGTGTTTGCCGGACAAGTGCTGAAGTTTGAAGGCCTTAAAGAAAGTGAGGCCTATGTGTCTCGCAGTTCCTCACAGGATCCGAAGATCCCCAGCTATCAAGGGGGCAAATTCCCTCTCAGTACTTATCTAGCTGAAGGCGTTCGACATTTTGCCTCTGATCCTAACACTTGGTCATCTTTACCCGGTCAGGTTCGCGAATGGTTGGAGCTACAAAAAGATAAATCACAGTTACCAGATTATGAACGTCTACTGGTAGAGACCTTTCCGCGGAACGATAAACACTATCTGGTGTGCTATCCGTTTGAAGGCAGATTGGCTCACCAAACGCTTGGTATGCTGCTGACACGCCGCCTTGAGCGCGCTGGCCTGCACCCCTTGGGGTTTGTGGCCACGGAGTACTCTCTGGCCCTGTGGGGCCTGCGGGATATGGGGCTGGCGATTAAAAGTGGGCGCCTGCGGCTGGATGAGCTGTTTGAAGAAGATATGCTTGGAGATGACCTTGAAGCGTGGCTTGCTGAAAGTAGTTTGATGAAACGTACCTTTAGAAATTGTGCCATGATCTCTGGTCTTGTTGAAAGACGCCACCCCGGTAAAGAGAAAACCGGGCGGCAGATAACTATAAATACGGATCTTATTTATAACGTACTGCATGAACACGAGCCGGAGCACCTGCTTTTACAGGCGACATGGACAGATGCAGCAACAGGACTTTTGGATATCTCTCGTTTAGGTCACTTTCTTTCTCGTATCGACAAAAGAATCACGCATAGTGCTTTGGGTCGTGTTTCCCCATTGGCTGTTCCGGTTCTTCTTGAGATTGGGAAAGAGCCTATCTTTGGAAGTGCGACAGAAGCGCTGCTGGCGGACGCAGCAGATGATTTGATACTGGAGGCCCAATTGTGAGACTTAACAGTCAGTTGCAGCCACGAGTAGAACCGAGTTATCGTCAACCTATTCCTGTATGCCATGACTTGTCTCTCGCAAGAGAACTTGTTGGCCTTCACGACAGTGGAGCCCTGTGGTGGCCAGAAGAACGGACCCTTGTGGTCTCGGATCTTCACCTGGAAAAAGCAGCCAGTATTGCCAAGAGTAAGGGGCTTATGCTGCCCCCTTATGACACGGCTGCCACGCTGGAAAAGCTGGCAGCTCTTATTGACCTGTTCAATCCAAGCCGTGTCATCTGTCTGGGTGACAGCTTCCATGACAGTGAAAGCTCCGAGCGCATGCCAGCGGCGTATCTTGCCATGCTGGCGACCATGCAGCTGGGGCGTGAGTGGATCTGGATCACCGGCAACCACGATCCTGAGATTGCCAGCCACATTTGTGGTGAGCGCTATGAGGAACTGTCCATCAGTTCCCTCAGCTTCCGCCATGAGCCGAAGGAAGGCGCAGAACGTGGCGAGATTTGCGGACACCTGCATCCGGCAGCCAAAGTGCGCCGCATGGGCCGCACCATTCGCAGAGCTTGCTTTGCGACCAACGGCAATCGCCTTGTGCTGCCAGCCTTTGGAGCCCTGACGGGTGGCCTGAATGTGATGGACACAGCCTTTACTGACGTGTTTGCGCAGAAGCGGTTCTCGGTGTTCATGCTGGGTAACGGGCGATTATTCCCGTTCACGGCTTCCAAGCTCTTAAGCGATTAACAAAAAAGGCCCTTCTGAGTTGAGGGCCTTTTCTTTTATCTGCAATGGCTGAGCTTGTTGCTTCCTAGTCTTTCTTGAAGATAACGCCTGCGATCCAGCCGGTGAACAGGGCCAGAATGATGGCCAGTGCGCCGTAGACAGCTGGGTATTGGCGAGACAGGTTGAAGGTCACCTGCTCAAAGCCGATCTTGGCCACGGTCAGCACCTGCTCCTGACTGTCCAGCAGCACGCCCCCACTGAAGAGGAAGGTTGTCACCTTATAGTCGCCAGTCGGAATGGTGGCTGGCAGGTCAACCGTGGTGGAGAACAGGGTCGGGCTCAGGAAGTTGATGGACTTGGACATCTGCGAATAGAGGCCGTGCTGAACGCGGTCGCGCAGGAAGGCTTCTTTAAACGCCTTGCGCTCAGTGGCCGGAGCTCGGGTGCCCAAGGCTGCGAGCGGCAGGTTTTCCAATCCGATGCGGTACTGCTTGAGCCAGTCTTCTGAGGCGATATTGCGCAGGTCATCGGTGGCGTGAACAGCATAGAAGCTGGGCACGGCGATATACGTCTGCGAGGTGGCATTGATCCAGAGGCCGAGGATACGATCCTTGCGCCAGGTGGTGACGCGCTCCAGCGGGCCTTCCACGACCACCACCACATCCTGACTGCCGGTTCTGGAGACGGTTTCTGCGTCTCTGGCGATCTCACCGTAAACGAGGATCTGCGTTCCGGTGAAGTTGGAGGTGATGGCCACGCGGGAAGATGAGACGGCCGAGACGAGCTTCTCGGCAAGTGCCGGTGCAGCAGCGGAAAATGCGATCAGCGTGACGGTCAACAGTGTGGTCAGGGATTGGAGTGCGAGCCTCATTTGACTGGCTCCTCAATCACGCTGACGGAGTACAGATCTTCCGGTTCCACAACGAGGTTGAACGCAAAGCGCAGGCCGACGAGCAGCACCAGCAGGCCGAGGCCAAGGCGCAGGTGTTCGCCGCGCATGCCCTGTCCTACCTGAGCGCCGAACTGGGCGCCGATGACGCCGCCAATCATGAGCGTGAGGGCGAGCACGATGTCCACGGACTGGGTGTTGATGGCATGCAGGAAAGTTGCCACCGCCATGGTGGCGAGGATCTGCAGCAGGGACGTGCCGATCACAATGTTGGCTGGTACGCGCAGCAGATAGATGAGCGCAGGCACCATCATGAAGCCGCCGCCGATGCCGAGGACTGAGCCGAGGAACCCGATGGAGCTGCCGATGCCGAAGATCGGGATGACACTCACATAGAGTTTGGAGCGACGGAACCGGACTTTGAATGGCAGGCCATGGACCCAGTTGTGCTGTCCGGGTCTGCGTCCGGCGGGTTCCTTGCCACTTTTGCGGCGCATGATGGCCTTCATGGATTCACCCAGCATCAGCACGCCGATGGTGCCGAGGAAGGTGACGTAGGCCAGTGAGATCACCAGATCCAGCTGCCCAAGTCTTTGCAGAATGCCGAAGATCCAGACGCCGAGGGCCGAGCCGATCACACCGGAACACAGGAGAACGCCTGCCAGTTTGAAGTCAATGCCCGCTTTGCGCCAGTAGGACAGAACGCCGGATGCAGAGCTGGCGACAATCTGTGTGGTGACGGTCGCAACGGAGACTGCTGGCGGAATTCCGGAGAAGATGAGCAGCGGTGTGAGGAGGAAACCGCCCCCAATGCCGAACAGCCCTGAGAGGAACCCGACGGTTCCGCCCATGGCGAAAATCATGAAGACATTAATCGGCAGTTCTGCGATGGGTAGATAGATCTGCAAAATGGCACCGCGGGTAACACAGGTGACCTGACAGCGCGCCCCGAGTCACCATTTATCCAACAACATTGTAGAGTGTTAAGCGCCATTCCAGACGCTCTGTCAATCTACGCGGAGCAGCAAGTGCAAATCTAACCAGAAATCCCCTAATAACGTTAAATTATATGGTCTGAGAGGCCAGTGCCGTCATCAGGCGCTGGTCCGGTTCACCCGTTGCTTCCATTCCTAAACGAGCCTGCAAGCTTTTGATTGCACGGCGCGTGTTTGGTCCCATTACACCATCCGGGTTGCCTGGATCGTACCCCATGTTCAGCAGCGCCTGCTGCATCTTCTTCACAGTTGGAGAACCCGCCTGTGAAACGGTGGTTTTCGGCTTGCCGGACCATTCGGTCGGGATCACAACTTTGTTCGCAGCAGGGTCAACTGGCTTCATCTGATAGGTCGCGACGGCTTCCAGTGCTTCTGCATGCTGGCGCTTGGTGAGGTTGGCGGCAACTTCATCACGCTTGCCAGCTGCATCCTCATCGCCCTGAAGGGCAGCGAGAGCGAACCACTTGTAGCTTTCGACCAGATCCTGCTCCATGCCGAGGCCACGGGCTGCAAGGATTGCCAGGTTGAACTTGCTGTCTGCTACGCCATGGTCCGCAGCGATGCGGAACCATTTGACGGCGGATGTATAATCAGGCTCACCATCGATGCCCTCCACGAAGAGCACGGCCAGATTGTGCATGGCTTTGATGTTGCCCTGAGCAGCAGCCAGTGAGTACCAGTCACGCGCCTGTGCCAGATCTTTCACAACACCGCGGCCCTTCTCGTAGAAGCTGCCCAGACGATACTGCGCAGGTGCCAGACCTTGTGCGGCGGACTTGCGGTACCATTCAGCGGCGGACCCGAGGTTTGCCGGAACCAGATTGCCTTCGGTGTAGCGGCGCGCCACTTCAAACTGCGCGGCAGCATCACCGGAAACGGCTGCGGAACGCAGGTCCATCGGACCGATGGCGTATGGCAGATCGTAGGCGGACTGGTTTGGCGCAACCTGCTGGATTGGCGGCTGTGGGATGATTGGTGTCACGTGCTCACCAAAGCTCGTTGCCGATGCTTGCGGAGAAGTGGGAACGCTCGCAGTGGTGATTGGGTCAGCGGCAACTTCCGGCGCAACTTTTTGGGTTGGCTGGGCGTTTCCAGCTGCCGGGCCAATATCCGTTGCCTGACCGAAAACCAATTCCTTGGTTGGTTCGGACGGCGCTGTGGCGGAGCCGGACTGCCAGATGCTTGTGGAGCTAACAGGTGACGGTAACTCTGTTTCTGATGGCAAACCGGTTGCGCTGCTGAGAACGTCAGGCGCTGCTACTGCATCAACACCACCGCTCAGCAGAGAGGTGTCGTCTTTGCCTGGCATTTCAGCGTTTGGCGCCATGATGCTTGGCTGTGCCTCAGAACCGGCAGTATCCACGCCATCAGCACTGGAGAAGACGCCAGACTTGAACACCTGGAAAGCGCCGATGGTCAGAACAATTGCAGCAGCTGCCAGCATGATCGCGCGGCGGCGGCTGGATTTGCTTTCCTTCTTCTTGCCTTTGGCTGGCTTTTCAGCTTTGCCCAGCTCAACAGGCTCTGCGGACAGATTGATTGGTTCTTTAACAGCAGTCTCTGTCTCAGGAACCATATCTTCTGCACTCAGAGAGATTGGCTCTTCAGCGACCTGAAGCTTGCTGAGAACCTGAGCGGTTGCGGCAGCCTTTTTGGCGCGCAGGCTTTCAGGCACCTCAACGTTTTTAGTGCGGTTCGGGCTGATGTAGTCCCGCAGGCGACGCGCGCGTTCCGGTGCTTTACTCTTGCCGGATGCTGGCTTGGCGTCTTCCTTCTTCGCTTCTTTTGCTTCCTTGGCGGCTGCTTTGGCGGCCCGGCGTGCAGCGGCGATGAAATCTGCCTTACGGTTGCGTGGTTCTTCCGGCTCGGTGGCGACAGCTGACTGTGCAGCAGTGTTGCCTTTGCGACCCATGTTGAAAGCGCCCAGAATGCTGCTGATTTGCTTGTCGCCAACCAGCTTCTGGTGTTCCTCGGAAATCTCAGTGTCGCCAATGGCGGCGCGGATGCTTTCCAGATTTTCCAGGCGGTTGGAGATGGTGCCTAGAACATCACGCACGTCTTGCAGCGCATGCTGGTCCACATCACCCTTCTGGCCGGAAGCTTCCAGCAGGGATTGCAGGTCGAGACGGAGCGCGGAGATTGCTGCTTCAACAGCTTCACCCTGATGCTCGCCGTTACCAAGAGCCAGATTGTTAGTGGCTGCTTTTACGGCGTCCTGAGCGATCTGCTGGGCTTTGTCCACCATGTCGGTGTGCAGGCCTTTGAGCTCCTGCTCAATGGAGCCGAAGCTGTTTTCCAGATTGCCGATGGAGCCGAACTGGCTCTGTGACATATCCAGCTTGTGAGACAGGTCTGCAATCTGCTGTTCCAGACGGTCAATTTCGACGTCAGAAGACAGGCCAGATGGGCTGGAGATGGTTGCTGCCAGATCCTGCAGCTGAGCTTCGATGTCGCCATTGGTTGCCAGCGCGCCAATGTGGCCACGCAGTTCTGCAATCTCGGCGCGGATCATGGACAGAGCTTTGTCAGAAGACCCGCCGTGTGCGCTGTCTTCCACCATCTGGGTTAGCGTCATCACACGCTGTTCAAGACGGGCGAGCGCTGCGCTTTCGTTCTCGTTCAAAGCAACTTCGAAGGAAGTGTCAGCGAGGCGGACCTCGATATCATCCACCTTGTTGCAAAGGTGATCGAGACGGCCTTCGATGGATGTGAACGCCTGATCGAAGCCGGTTGAGGTTTCCGGGCTGCGCTCCATACGGTCCAGCTGCTGACCAATGTTGGACAGACGCTCTTCCAGACGGTTCAGCTGGTCACTGTTGCCTGCGTTTTCCGGGCCTTCAGCCAGAATGTTGGAGATGGAGTCCAGACGACCATGCAGGCGATCGATCACTTCGCCATCCGGCATGCGTGTTTCAACACTACTGAGGCGGGACTGAATATCGCGCTGGATGGCGGAGAAATGGTCCAGCTCATCCATGCGTGCGGTCAGGAAGCGGATGCGCTGATCCACATCATGGATCATGCGACCGGAGTCCAGACGATCAATAACTTTTCTGAGCTGTGCTACTTCTTCGCGCACAACTTCAAGGCCAGCGGTGCCGGAACGGTGCAGAACATCTTCCAGACGATCGCCCATAGAGGACAATCGGTTTTCAAGCGAGTTGAGCTGGTCCACACGTGGCAACTGGCGGATCTGTGTTTCCACCTCTGCCATGCGCTGGGACAGGCTCTCATAAATCGCCGGGTCAACGTTTTTTTCTGCCAGTTCCTGCAAGCGGGACTGGATAGATGCATGGGCCATGCCCAGAGCGTTGAGGCTGTCTTCGATGTCAGATCGGGACAGAGATGCCTTCATCTGCTCCAGCTCGTGGCGCAGTTCCTTGAGCAGCAGGCCGTTGCCTTCCTCATCGCGCAGACGGCCGATGATTTCAGAAAGCTGGGCGCGATTGTCGGAGGTCCGATCCATCATCTCATCGCGCAGGCTGTTGAGCTGGGTTTGCATGCCATCGTGAAGCATTTCAAAGCGTGCTTCATCCGGCTCACGCATGTTGTCGAGCTGTTCGGCCAAATGCTTGAAGTGGCCGTCGATCATTGTGTTGAGCTCGGAATACTCTGCAGATTTTTCCGGCTGCTGCATGGCAGGCTGTGGCGCTTGCTGCGGCTGCACACCATGAGGGGCTGCAGCGGTGTTGAAGCGCGGCTCCATCTGGGTCACAGGCGGGCGGCTAAAGTCTTGTGCAGCTGGTGCCCAGGATGGCTCTTGCGGTGCTGGCTCAGGCTGACGATTAGATGCATTGCTTTCAGCCTTGAACGGCATGCCCTTCCCTTTTTCATTCTCGTTATGAGCAAGGGAATTGAGGCGCTCGTCCAGAGCGTTCAGTGCATCCAGAACAGAGCTGATGCGCTTGACCTTGGAATTTTCTGCGGTTGGCGCCTCTTCCTGCTTTGCAGGTGGGGCAGCCCATTCCATCTTTTCCTGTGGTGAAGGAGATGGTGAGTAAGCAGACGGTTGCTCAGAGCGCATTGGCATTGGAACAGGTTCAGCGTACGGCTCGGCTGGATGGCGCGGCGCATAAGCAGCCCCCATCTCTGGCGCAGGGCGCATGGCAGGCTGCTCATTGCGGCGCATGACTGGCGGGCGCGGATGTGACAGCGGATCACGGGAGATACCGGCGCGTGCGTACAAGTGCTGATCCACGGACGGATCATACTGGTCTTCGTAGGCATGCGGGCTGGTGGACTGGTCCAGTCCGGATCTCAGATCAGAGCGGTGCCATGGATCGCGCGGGCGCGGATTGTGTGCGTGTGGCTGCGGCTGAGGTTCGCCATAACCACGGGACGGACGGCCTTGTTCTGCATGCATCAGGCGGCTTAATGCCTGTGCAACTTCATTCATCGCCTCTTCCTGAGAGGTTGGCTGAGGTTGTCCGTAGGGTTGCTGGCTCGCGCCACCATACTCGTCAGCATATGGAGAGTGGGTCGCATGCCTTGCTGCTGCAGGATTTCGTTGCGCCATTCCACTTTCCTCCAACCACTTGATGTGGTCTGCATCCAGCCCTTCACCAAAGGACGTGTCTGAAGCGGATTTTCCAAATTCTGGTTTATTCCAAGACATGCCTGAAGGGCCCCATAAAACTGTCCGGTCCCGCGCGGTGTCCTGTTCACTTGCCCTAATCCAAATTTTTCAATCAACGTCAACTGCCTTACGCAGTGCATGAATAGGTCAAGGAACGAATCACTTTGCGGTTTTGCACCGGTCTCAAAACTCGTGGGACTATTTTTTTACTCGTTAGGGTAAATAGTGGGTTAATAGGTCGAATTCTGCGTGAAGAGCCCTTAAGGAATGTGAATTATGGCTGTTGTCGGGCAGATACCATGCATTTTTAGGGGTTACGGAACCAACTCATGAAAATAATTCGTGTTCTGATTTACCCGAATTAAGGGTTATCAAGCGGCTTCTGCTAGACCTACGTGTTCCTGCCAATGTATAAACTTGATAGAAATTGCGCGGTGCATCATTTAGCATGTACTCATGTACACATGTCGCGGGTTACCGACAGTGTCGCGGAAGCAAAAAAGAACAGGTCAAGCAGATGAGCGAAGCCCTACATATCAATGAGATGATTGTTGATGTTGTTGCCAATGAGCTGGGTAAGGGAAAGAAGACCCAGTTTTCAATTGGTGATCTGGCAAAAGAATTTGATGTTACACTCCGCACTCTTCGGTTTTACGAGGATAAGGGACTCCTGAATCCTAAGCGTGACGGGCTTAATCGTATTTATAACCGTCGGGATCGCGCACGCCTGAAGCTGGTTCTGATGGGCAAGCGGGTCGGTTTTTCGCTCTCAGAAATTCGCGATATGCTGGACCTTTATGATCTGCGCGACGGTCAGGTCACGCAGCTGGAGGTAGCTCTTGGACGCTTTCAGGAACAGATCAAGGTTCTGGAAGGTCAGCGCGCCAATATCGATGAAGCGATTGAAGATCTGCAGCGCACCGTGACGATTGTCGAAGGTATGCTACGAGAGAAAAAGAGCTGATTTTTCAAGCTCGGACAGGTGGGGCATAAACCCCACCTTTTTTGTTGAGCCGCCCTATTTGAGCGCTCCAATATATTCCCTGAGAATACATTCAATAAAATTCAGCTATTGAAGCCCGCTCGTGCTTGTGCTGTTTCTTAATTTAATTGTTATCCAAGCCATAATCTCGCAAAATGCTCGCTACGCGGATGCGATACTTCTGGAAATATTCGCTTTTTCCCTTCCGCTGTGCTTCCTGATGCTTTTCCTGAGCACGCCAGCGCAGCACGGCCTCTTCATCCTCGAAAAATGACAATGATAAAATTTTCTCAGGATTGGTGAGGCTCTGAAAGCGCTCCACGGAGATAAAGCCCGGGATTTTCTCCAGTTCCGGCTTAATGGAGGCGGCCATGTCCAGATAGCTGGCTTTGTGGTCTGCGAAGGGCTCAACTTCAAAGATAACGGCAATCATGCTGGGAACTTTCATTGATTAGAATGGCGATCAGGGCTTGGCATGTGGTGCAGATGCCAGGGTGAGAAAGGTTCTGTCTTCTTTAAGGATGAACTTCTCTCTCATTGCGAACTCATAGTTTTCACGCCCCAGCGGGTCTTTGGCAAGGGTGGCTCTGTATTCTTCGTAGTGAGCAAGGCTTTGTACATTGTAGATGCCATAGGCCAATGTGGTGGAGCCTTCATGGGGCGCATAATAGCCGATCAGATCTGCACCACAGCGTGGGATCGCCTGCCCCCAGTTGCGGGCATACTGTTGAAACTCCGCACGTTTTGTCGGATCGATCTCATAGCGGATGATACATGTAAGCATCACAGGTCTCCGGTTCGGTTTGTTGATGCTGATGGTGTAGCAAGGCGAAATGCGGTGTTGTTTCGATCATGATCGAACTATCACTTCTTTGTGTGTGCTATAGTCCGGAGACTGTTTCACGAATGGAGCCGCACATGAAAGAAGGACCGAACATTGCCGGGATCGCCGCGCTGATTGGAGATCCGGCACGGGCAAACATGTTGCAGGCTCTGATGACTGGCGTTGCCCTCACCGCCAGTGAGCTGGCACAGGAAGCTGGGGTGACGCCGCAGACCTCTAGCTTTCACCTGAGCCGTCTGGCCGAGGCCGGGCTGGTGAGCCTGCGTAAACAAGGGCGGCACAAGTATTACAGTCTGGCCGACAGTGATGTGGCGGCTCTGTTGGAGGCCATGAGCGGAATTGCCATGCGCACCGGGATGACGCGCGTGCGCACTGGCCCCAAGGAACCTGCCCTGCGTAAAGCGCGGGTTTGCTACAATCATCTGGCGGGTGAGTATGGTGTGCAGGCCTATGACAGCTTGCTGGCGCGGGATTTCCTCGTGGAAGATGGCGAGCAGTTGCATCTGACGGGTGACGGTCGGTCGTTCCTGACGGAGTTGGGTGTGGTGCTTCCTGAGAAGGAGACGAAACGGCGGCCTTTGTGCAAATCCTGTCTGGATTGGAGTGCGCGGCGCTCGCATCTGGCGGGGATTGCGGGGACTTCCCTACTCTCGTTCTTTCTGGACCAAGGCTGGGCCAAGCGTGTTGAGGGTAGTCGCATCATTGAGTTCTCAAGAGATGGCGATTCTCGCTTTCACGCCATATTTTCCCTTTAAAATTGAGGGGCAGACAAAGGTTACCCGTCACTTTCATAGTGCTAGAGGCAAGGCACACTGAGATTTCACAGGGAAGTTATCAGGTGGGAACCCGCAGGATTCCGCGGATACGTACCTGCCCCTAAGAAATTACACTTGGGTATAACTTGCCGCAGGCGCGAGGGCGCTCTATATTCCGAAACAAGTTGACGTTTACGCAAACGTTAAAGCCATGCCTCTAGGGTTGGTCGGAAGGAAAAATTGAGATGCCGAGTTATAGTGCTCCCGTTGAAGATACCCTCTTTTTGCTCAAGGACGTTTTGGGCTACGAGAAACATTCCAACTTGCCAGGGTTCGCCGAGGCAACGCCGGATCTTGTTGAAGCTATTCTGAAAGAAGGCGCAAAGTTCTCTGAAGAGATCGTGCAGCCACTGAACCAGAGCGGCGACAAGATTGGCTGTACCCGCCATGACGATGGAACCGTGACAACACCTCCAGGCTTCAAAGAGGCTTACCAGTCTTACGTGGAAGCTGGCTGGGGCGGTCTGTCCATTCCTGAGCAGTACGGCGGACAGGGCATGCCTGCAACCCTTTCTGTTATTCTGAACGAGTATCTGTGTTCCGCAAACCAAGCGTTTGCGATGTACCCTGGCCTGACCGCCGGTGCGATGGCAGCTCTGCTTGTTCATGCAAACGACGAAATCAAAAACACCTACCTGCCGAAGATGGTGACCGGCGAGTGGACAGGTACTATGAACCTGACCGAACCACACTGCGGTACCGACCTTGGCATGCTGCGCACAAAAGCAGCGCCACAGGGCGATGGCAGCTACAAGATTTCCGGCACGAAGATCTTCATCTCCGCTGGTGATCAGGACCTTTCCGAGAACATTGTCCACCTTGTTCTGGCACGTATCGAAGGTGCTCCAGAAGGCACCAAGGGTATTTCCCTGTTCGTCGTACCGAAGAAGAAGCTGGATGCGGACGGAAATCCGGGTGAGATGAACGGTGTGTCCGTTGGTTCCATCGAAGAGAAGATGGGCATCCACGGCAACGCGACCTGTGTCATGAACTATGATGAGTCCGTGGGCTATCTCGTTGGGGAAGAGAACAAAGGCCTGCGTGCGATGTTCGTCATGATGAACGAAGCACGTCTTGGCGTTGGTATTCAGGGTCTGGCTCAGTCTGAAGTGGCTTACCAGAACGCTGTGACCTACGCGAAGGACCGTATTCAGGGGCGCTCGCTGACCGGACCTAAAAATCCGGAGAAACAAGCTGATCCGATCATCGTTCACCCGGATGTCCGCCGTGTGCTGATGACCATCCGTTCCTTCAACGAAGCAGCACGTGCGCTTTACATGTGGACCTCTCTGCATGGTGACGTGTCCCACCTGTCTCAGGATGATGCTGAAAAGCAGGCCTCTGACGACATCATGGGTCTGCTGACACCTGTCGTTAAAGGCGTTCTGACTGATAAGGGTTTTGACAACACCGTTATGGCTCAGCAGCTTTATGGTGGTCACGGCTACATTCAGGAATGGGGCATGGAGCAGTTCGTTCGCGACGCTCGTATCGCCATGATCTATGAAGGGGCTAACGGTGTTCAGGCGCTCGACCTTGTTGGCCGTAAGCTGCCAGCAAATGGTGGTCGTGCAATCCAGGCATGGTTCAAGGAAGTCGGCGCGTTCATCAAAGAGCACGAAGGCGACGAAGAGCTTGGCGTTTACATGAAGGGTCTGAAGCAGTCCCTGAAAGACCTGCAGGCCGCAACCATGTGGTTCATGCAGAACGCTATGAAGAACCCGGATGATGCGGGTGCTGGTTCTACCGACTACATGCACCTGTTTGGTCTGGTGGCTCTTGGTTACATGTGGACCAAGATCGCGATTGCTGCGAACCGCAAGATCAAAGACGGCGCGAACGGTCAGGAAGACTGGCTGAAAACCAAGCTGACCCTTGGCACCTTCTTCATGGAACGCGTGATGCCTGAATCTTCAGCGCATCTGGCACGCATTTCCACCGGCTCTGAAACCATGATGAGCCTGGACGCGGAAGCGTTCTAATCACTTTATCGCAACTCAGGAGCTCAGGACCTATCCTGAGCTCTTGTCCTGCCTTATTCTCGATCTGATATATAACTGACAGATTTTAGGAGTGCGATATGGCGGAATATGAACTTCAGTGTTTTGCGCAGAGCGGCAATGCCTACAAGGTTGCGCTGATGCTGGAGCTTTCCCAGGCATCATGGACCCCGGTGTGGGTCGATTTTTTTAATGGTGCCACCCGCGATCCTGAGTTCCGCAGTGAAGAGAATGAGATGGGAGAAATTCCTGTGCTCCGGCACGGGGAGACACGGCTGACCCAGTCTGCCGTGATACTGGAGTACCTTTCTCAGCAGCTTGGCACATTTGGCTGGGAGAACGAGGAAGAACGCCGGGAAATCCTGCGCTGGCTGTTCTGGGACAACCACAAGCTGACCAGCTATGTGGCAACCCTGCGCTACATGCGAGCCATGGTGAAGACCGGTGAGACTGATGTGACCCGCTTTTTTGAAGGCCGGGCCATCGCCGCTTTGAAGGTGCTGGACCAGCGCCTTGCGGACACTGACTTCCTTGTTGGAAATCGCCCAACAATCGCAGACCTTTCGGTATGCGGATACTTATTTTGGCCAGAAGAGATTGGTGTGGACTTCGGCCCTTATTCAAATGTGAATGCATGGCTTGAGCGGATTAAGGCCCTGCCCCATTGGGTAGCCCCTTATGACCTGATGCCCGGCCACCCCTTGCCTACACCAGCCTGACCAATTTTTTCGCGGAGGACAATATGGCAGACGCCCTTATATTCGATCATGTTCGCACCCCACGCGGGCGCGGCAAGAAAGACGGCTCCTTGCATGAAGTTTCGACAGCGCGCCTTGCAGCGAACGCTCTTGAAGCCATCAGAGACCGTAATGAGCTTGACACCAAGCTTGTAGACGACGTTGTGCTTGGCTGTGTTGACCCAGTGGGTGATGCAGGTTCTGACATTGCACGTGCAGCTGTCTTCGCAGCAGATTATGACCGCTCTGTTCCTGGTATGCAGATCAACCGTTTCTGTGCATCCGGTCTTGATGCGGTGAACATGGGTGCTTCTCAGGTCATGTCCGGCCAGAACCAGCTGGTTGTTGCTGGTGGTGTTGAAGCGATGAGCCGCGTTGGCCTTGGTGCTTCTGGTGGTCCATGGCCTGCTGACCCGCAGGTGGCTATTCCTGCCTACTTCATGCCTCAGGGCGTTTCCGCTGACCTGATCTCCACCAAGTACGGTTTCAACCGTGATGATGTGGATGCTTATGCAGTTGAGAGCCAGAAGCGCGCGAAGAAGGCTTGGGACGAAGGTCGTTTCAAGAATTCTGTTGTGCCTGTACGTGACATCAACGGTCTGACCATTCTGGACCATGACGAGCACATGCGTCCACAAACAGACATGCAGTCTCTAGCTGGTCTGAACCCATCTTTTGAGATGATGGGCAATATGGGCGGCTTCAACGCTGTTGGCATTCAGGCTCACCCTGAAATCGAAAAAATCAACCACATGCACCACGCTGGTAACTCCTCCGGTATCGTTGATGGTGCAGCTGCTGTGTTGATGGGTACGAAAGAAGCTGGTGATGCGATTGGCCTTAAAGCCCGTGCACGTATCAAAGCTTTTGCCAATATCGGTTCTGACCCTGCCCTGATGCTGACCGGTCCGGTTGATGTGACTGAGAAGCTTTTGAAAAACGCAGGCATGGAAATCGGCGATATCGACCTGTTTGAGCTGAACGAAGCGTTTGCTTCTGTTGTTCTGCGCTACATGCAGGCCTTTGAAATTGACCACTCCATTATGAACGTGAATGGCGGTGCGATTGCGATGGGTCACCCACTGGGTGCGACCGGCGCAATGATCCTTGGCACAGTTCTGGATGAGCTGGAGCGTCAGGACAAGAACACGGCTCTTGTAACTCTTTGTATTGGTGCAGGCATGGGTACTGCGACCATCATCGAGCGCGTTTAAGGGGGGAGAACGACAATGACATACACACACTTTACCCTTGAAACCGATGCAGACGGCTTTGCAGTTCTGAAATGGGACTCGCCTGAAAAGCCGATGAACGTGTTTGACGAGTCCGTCATCAACGAGCTGGACAAAGTCATCGACGACATCACTGCTGATGACGCCATCAAGGGTGTTGTTGTTGCTTCCGGCAAGAAAGCATTCTCCGCAGGTGCTGACCTTTCCATGATCGGCAAGGCTCTTGGTGATTACAAGAAGCGCCAGAGCGTTGATCCTGAAGGTGCAGCGAAAGAACTGTTTGAAGGCACTCGTAAGCTTTCACTCGTGTTCCGCAAAATGGAAACCTCCGGCAAGCCATATGTGGCTGCAATCAACGGTGTTTCCATGGGTGGCGGCACCGAGCTGGCTCTGGCTTGTCATAAGCGTATCGGCGCTGAAGAAAGCCTGAAGATGGCTCTGCCTGAAGTTAAGGTGGGGCTGTTCCCAGGTGCCGGTGGTACGCAGCGCGTGATGCGCATGGTGCCTGATCTTCAAGGTGGCCTGCAGTTCCTGCTAATGGGTCAGAACCTTGATGCCAAGAAGGCTCTACGCCTGAAGCTGATTGACGACGTTGCGCCTGAAGCTGAGCTTGTTGATGCTGCCAAGAAGATGCTTGCTGAAGGCGTTGACCCTGTTGCGCCTTGGGACAAGAAGGGCTTCAAGATCCCTACCGGTAAGGTTTACTCCCCATCCGGTATGCAGTTCTGGCCAGCAGCGAACGCGATCTACCGTCAGAACACCTATGACAACTATCCGGGCGCACGCTACATGCTGCACTCTGTTGTCGAAGGTCTGATGGTTCCATTCGACACTGGTCTGACCATCGAGAGCCGCTACTTTGCGCATGTTCTGCAGAGCAAGGAAGCTGCTGCTATGGTTCGCTCCCTGTTTGGTTCCATGCAGGAGCTGAACAAAGGCGCACGCCGTCCAGCAGGCGTTCCGGAAAGCAACCTTAAAAAGGTTGGTGTTCTTGGTGCAGGCATGATGGGCGCAGGCATTGCCTATGTGACAGCAAAAGCTGGCCTTGAAGTTGTTCTGATCGACCAGTCTCAGGAAGCTGCAGACAAGGGTAAGTCCTACTCTTCAGACCTGATGGACAAGGCTATCAAGCGTAAGAAATCTACGCCTGAGAAGAAAGAGAAGCTGCTCAGCCTGATCACCGCGACCACCGATTACAGCGCGCTGTCTGACGTGGATCTGGTTATTGAAGCTGTGTTTGAAGACCGTGAAGTGAAGCGCGTTGTGACCGAGCAAGCAGAAGCAGCGATGCCAGCTTCCGCGATCTACGCGTCCAACACCTCTACGCTTCCGATCACTTCTCTGGCAGAAGCTTCTTCTCGTCCTGCAGACTTCATCGGCATTCACTTCTTCTCCCCAGTGGACAAGATGATGCTTGTTGAGATCATTCTGGGTGAGAAGACCGAGGACAAGGCAACTGCTGTTGCTCTGGACTACGTGAAAGCAATCAAGAAGACCCCGATTGTTGTGAATGACAGCCGTGGCTTCTACACCTCTCGCGTTGTTGGCACCTACGTTCGCGAAGGCATCATGATGCTTTCCGATGGTGTTCCGGCAGCGATGATTGAGAACGCTGGCAAGATGGCAGGCATGCCTGTTGGTCCGCTGTCTCTGGGTGATGAAGTTGCTCTGGACCTTGCCTGGAAGATTAAGGAAGCTACCAAGAAAGACCTTGGTGATGCGTATCCATCCAGCGGGTTCGATGAGATCCTTGATGCGATGGTTGTGAAGCATGAGCGTCATGGCCGTAAGAACACCAAGGGCTTCTACGACTACAAAGGCAAAGACAAGGCTCTGTGGCCTGGTATTACCGAGATCACCGGCCCAGCGAAGTCCGCTGATGAGTTTAACGTTGAAGAATTGAAGGACCGTCTGCTTGGCATTCAGGCTCTTGAAACCGCACGCGTGTTTGAAGAGAACTGCCTGACAGACGTTCGTGAAGCAGACGTTGGCTCCATCCTTGGCTTCGGCTTTGCGCCGTTCTCCGGTGGTACGCTGTCCTACATCGACGGCATCGGCACCAAAGAGTTCGTAGAGCGCTGTGACAAGCTGGCTGCCAAGTGGGGCGACCGCTTCGCACCAAACAAACAGCTGCGCGCAATGGCAGAAGCTGGTGAGACTTACTACGGTAAGTTCTCCCCTGCAGAGGCTGTGGCAGAAGCTGCTGAGTAATACAGACCCGGCTGGGCTTTGCGGCTCAGCCCTCTGGTCTAAGTTTGAAGCGCCGGTGGGAGACATCTCACCGGCGTTTTCATTGGGAGAGCTCTCGTTGCCCGCTTTGGGCTTTAAGAAGTGTTTACGGCATCGGGGCGGTGTTCATGAGTTCTTTCATGCCGCGTTTAACTTGCTCTTCTATTTTGCTGAGGAGGAAGGTTGTTTTCATAACGCAGGCATGATGCCCCATGGCCGAGATTGTTCTCATCGTATTTTGCCTTGTGATCGGGATTGTTCTGCGGCTCACCAAAGCGCTTCCTGACACAGCAACGAAGGTGTTTGGCGGCTGGGTCATCTACGTTGCGCTACCTGCCATGGCCATCAAGAATGTGCATGGGGTTACCGTTTCAGCTGATTGGTGGTTTGCAGCTGCTACTCCGTGGATCGGTGTGGGCTTCGCAATCCTGTTTTTTGTTCCCATTGGCAAGTACTTCAAATGGTCGTGGCAGAGGATTGGCGCGCTTCTGCTGGTTGCCGGATGGGCCAACACCAGCTTTGTCGGCCTGCCGATGATCTCAGCCTTAGCGGGTAGCCAGTATCTTGGCGTCGGGCTGGTGATCGACCTCTTCGGTTCTTACCTTGCCCTCTCCATTCTCGGGATCAGCATTGCCACCGTTGCCAGTGCCGGCGCTTTTGAACTGCCAGTAATCGTAGGGCGCATTCTCACGTTCCCCCCGTTTTGGGCGATCATTGTTGCCCTTGCGACCAACCATCTGGGGCGTCCGATCTGGGTTGATGATGTGGTCGGCACGCTGGCCGACACACTAACGCCGATGGCTCTTGCAGCTGTTGGCTTTGCCCTGAGATTTGAGCACTTAAAAGGGCGATGGGCTCCTATAGGCCTCGCCCTCGCCTTCAGCCTGGTTCTGGCGCCGTTGTTCTTGTATCTGGTTTATGCAGGCCTTGGACAGCTGGAGAACAACATCGCCCGCATCGCCCTTCTGGAAATGGCAATGCCCCCCATGCTGGGCGCAAGCCTGATCGCCCTGCAGTACAACCTGGAAAGCGAACTGGTCGCCGCCACAATAGGCGTCGGCGTCCCCCTCTCCCTAGCCACAGCAAGCCTCTGGTGGTTCTTTGTATTTGCGGGATAGGGCGGGATTACTGTTTGAAGAGAATGAGCTTACCTGTGCTAATCAGTTGTCAGACTTCAGTTTGAAGCACTAGCGGGTTTGGTCTCAGCGGCATTTTCTGTGGCATCTGAAGCGGTAAACGGCTTCAGTAGCTCAAAAAGATAGTTGATATTTTCCTCTGTTAAGTCTGTAGCAGATGCCTCTAAGTGCTCACATGCTTCGGCGCCTTCTTCTTCGCATTCTACAAAGACCTCAGGTGCAGGTTGCCATTCTTCGACGGCACCTTGCGCATCATTCTTGGAGCGAGTTTGTTCTTCCTCGCATCCAGCCGAGGAGCATTCTAACTGCTCAATTTTTTGCCGCTGTTGCTCATTGGCAGACACTAATCCTAATGTGCCGAGGAAAAGCAAACCAAAGCAACAAAACCTAGTTTTCATATTCTCTCTTTTCTTGCGAACAGTAAGCCTTTGATAGTCTTTATGTTTTCTAATTGGTGGGAGGTCTCTAAGCGGATACCTTGTGCCCCTCTACCCTCCACTCATACACCTTCTCCTCCTCCCTCTCCTCAACAAGCTTAAAGCCGTGGCGGAGGTAGAAGGGGTTGGCGCGGCTTTTGGGGAGGACGTCGAGGCGGATGGGTTTGGTTTGGGCGGTGGCTTGTTGCTTCAGGAGGGTGAGGATCTCTGCTCCAATGCCGCGGCCTTGTGCATTGGGGTGGAAGTAGAGGCGTTCCAGATAGAGGTGGTCTTGCTTGTCCCAAAGAACGTAGAAGCCCAGAACGTCATCGTTCTCGATGATCTTCCACGTGGTGGCAGGGTCGAAGCTGTCTTGGAAGTATTGCTGGTAGAGCTCATGGTCGAACATGCCATTGGCTTCCATATTGTCCTTCATGGCCAGATGGCGGATGTCTGCGAGCAGGTCAAAATCAGCTGCAGCCGCGGGTTCAATTTGCCATGAAGGCCGTTCTAAGAGAGCCTGCTGGTCACCGTTACAGCTCTCCAATTCGTTTTGTTTCATCATTCCCCACTTCATGATGAGATTACTCATGCGTCTTTGAATGCACGCTGATTTTGCAATGTGCTGAAGGACACTCGCTGGACTGCGCAAATCCTATACCAGTGGTTGAAGATAACAACCTAGCAAAGATCACGCGATGCCTATCAACACTCAGAGCATTACTAATGTTCAGGCCACACATCCGCTGCAGTCAGCAGCCGGTGTGCAGAACGTACAAAGCACCAACAAAGCCGTTGAAGTTGGACAATTCTGGAAAGGAAGCCTCAACTGGCAATCCGGGGCAACACCGCTGGAAGATAACTCGCATTTTCGCGAGAACCTGACCAACCAAGCTGCCTTGCTTCAGCCCACTGCGCACAGCTGCATGAACTGCAAGGAAGCCGTTTTGCTGATGGGCCTCAAGGCTTATGCTGATACGCCAGAGAGCAACAGGGTCATTCGCGAATTGGAAGACAATCTCAACTATGACATTGGCTACAATGAAATTCTGGATGAGGTTGTCGGGTATGACGAGAGCGAGCCTGCGACTTCATTTGAGGCTGGCGATGTTGTTTTCTTTTTTGCTGACACCCATGTGGCCCTTGGCGCAGAAGACGGCAAGGTGCTGAGCCTGTGGTTTGGGCCGAGCTCCTCCAGCAACCTACAAGAAGCGAGCCCGGAAGACCTCTTTCAGCTGACAAAGGAAAATCCAGAGGTCTACTATCAGGCTGCTAAAGGCTGGTTCAATGTGGAGTCAGGTGATCCTGAGATTGAGTTTCAGTTTCTGGATGTCAAATCTCAGCTGCAGGACGCTCTGGAAGCAAATGGCAGTCTCTCTCCAACCCAGAAGTATGAGTTCACAGCAAAAATCGACGGTTTACTTCGACAGGCGGGAGCTGATCCCAACAATGCCTGGGAGTTTATCACTGTAGCCAAACAGCCGCTGGAAGTGCTGGCCAAGTAAGGTTGTGGCTTACGCCACTTCCGCTGTGGCTATTCACTTCGGAGTGTACTCAAAGTAGTTGTTGACGCCTTCGGAGTGGGTCAGGTGGAAGCCGTGGTGCTGGTAGAAGGCGTTGGCGGGGCTGATGCGGAGGGCGTCGAGGCGGATGGGTTTGTTTTGCTTGTCCGCTTGTGCCTTGATCTGTTTCAGGAGTTTAGAGCCAATGCCATGCCCCTGTGCTTCAGGCAGCAGGTAGAACATATCCAGATACAGGTGATCCGGGTGGTTCAGGACCACATAGAAGCCGATGGTTTTGCCGTTTCGTTGGACTTTCAGCGTCTTTTCAGGTGCGAACTCGCTCAGGAACACCTCGCGGGCTTTGTCATGATGAAACAAGCCGTTGGCTTCTGCACTTTCCTTCATGGATGTGTAGCGAATGTGCTGGAGTTCTTCAAAGTCATCCTGAGAAGCTGTTTCGAGATAGAAGGCAGGTTCGGGCGTGAACTCATAAATGTTCTCGTAGCCCTCTGAATGGATCACAGAGAAGCCATGGGTCTGATAGAACTCATTTGACCGACTGATCCTGAGCGCATCAAGGCGTATTGGCTTACCTGCTTTCGTGGCAACCTCTTTCAGGTGATGAAGTACCTTCGAGCCAAACCCTCTCCCTTGCGCTGCCGGGCGCAGGAACAGCATGTCCAGATAGAAATGGTCTGGATAGGAGTGAAACGCATAGAAGCCCAGCAACTCCCCTTCTAACTCAATCTTCCACGTGGCGGCGGGTTTGAAGTCTTCGAAGAAATGGCTGCGGGCCAAGGGGTAGTTGGTGAGGCCGTTGGCGGCCCACTCGTCTTTCATGGCTTCGTGGCGCAGGTCGGCCAGTTGTTCGGCATCTTCGGGCTTTGCGCGCTTCAGGATGAACGTTGGTGTTCCCGGTTTGATGTGTTCCAGAGGGAGTTCGTAGTAGTTGTCGAACTCTTCACTATGAGTGTGCTGAAAGCCGTGGCGCTGGTAAAAGGCATTGGCTTTGCTCTGCTTGAGTGCACCAAGGCGGACAGGCTTTCCTTTTGCAAAAGCGTAGGCTTTAATTTGCGAGATTGCCTTTGCGCCAATGCCTCCCCCTAGGGCTCTTGGGTGGATGTAGAGGTGATCCAGCCAGATGTGATCAGGACGGGCTCGTAGCACATAGAACCCAATAGGCATTGCACCGCTGACGAGCTTGTAAGTTTGCTCAGGTTCGAACCCTTTGAGAAAGCGCTCCCGTGCTCTTTGCGGATCAAACCTGTCCAGCGCTTCAAGGCTTTCGCGCATGGCTTCTACGCGCAGGGCCGCCAGGTCTTCTGCATCTTGGGGCTCTGCTGCGTAGATTACAAACTCACTCATTCCTGCCTCCGCCGGTGAGGCTGAACAGGCCAGCCTCATTTGATTCCGATGGAGAGAAGGTATTGGATTACGGCTTAGATCTTCAACACAATCTTACCAACAGTGCGTTGGTTTCTCATGTCTTTCAGAGCAGGCCCTACATCTTCAAGACTGATCTGCCTGATCCTTGGTACAGAGATCTCGCCAGTTTCCAGAAGCTTTGAAAAGGCTGTGCCTGCTTTGACCAGATTTGCTTTGGCCTTTGGACCTGCGCGCAGACCTGATCCCAGACTGAGCTGGTGGAAACTAAGGCCTTTCAGGAATGCATTGTCATAGGCAGCAGGGCGCACGGTGCTGACGAGTTCAACCATCTCCCCTTCAAAGCCCAAACAGCTTGCAGCGGTAATGTCGTTGTCGCCTCCAACCGTATCAAGCGCTACATCAACGCCTTGCCGTCCGGTTTCTTCAAAAGCGATACCAATCACATCTTCCCAGCCGTAGTCGATCGCGCGGTTCGCACCGAGAGAATGCACGTAGTCGAGATTGCGCTCAGAACACGTCGCCAGAATTTTCTCTGTACCGAAGTGTTTGGCGATCTGGATGGCAAAGCCTCCCACACCACCTGAGCCGCCCATGACCAGCAGGGTATCGCGGTTTTCGATGTCCAGCTTATCCACGAGGGCGCGCCATGCAGTCCAGCCTGCGCATGGGGTTGCCGCGGCTATAACCGGGTCCACATCCGGGTGTCTGACGAGTGCCTCAGCATCGGTGACAGCAAATTCCGCAAATCCACCGTGGGGCTTGAACATGTTGCCGTGATACAGAACTGCATCGCCCACAGCCCAGTTTGTGACACCCTCACCGACCTGTTCGATGATGCCGGACACATCCAGACCGGGCACCCAGTTGTCACTCATATCGTGAGCAGCGGCGCACCATTTGTTGATCTTTGCATCGACCGGATTGAGGCCGGTGGCAATCACCTTTATCAGCACTTCCCCTTGTGCCGGGGTGGGCTTTTCCACGTCAGCCAGCACAAACTCGTCGGTCTCTTTGTGGTAGGTCACAGCTTTCATGGGCTATCCTATGGTCTTCTTTGCCAGCCTTTGGGCACGTGCAGTTAGCGCTCCGGCGGCCATCCTCTTGTTTTGGAGGTACTGTAAGGAAGACGCACTTAAAGGAAAGACCGATTACTGCGTATATGGAATGGAATAGAAAATTTGGCATCGCCCCATATGAAAGAGTAGGTTGGGTGCCTATATAGGGATCAAAGCATTGTAAAGCAGTTTGGTATTACCCTGTCCTTTGCCTGGGTTTTACGTCCACTGCCCTTTTTGAGCACGGCTATTGCGGAGATTTTGATGTCAAACGATAAGTTCAACCGTTTTCTTGGAGACACGCCGGGACGCGTGCTCATTCGGCTGATTTTTCTATCTTTGATTGTCGGGATTGTGCTGTCTGCGCTGGACTTTTCGCCGCTGACCCTGATCTACTCCGTGCAGGATTTCTTTATCCGGATCTGGAATATGGGTTTCTCAGCTATTGAGCGCTTTGGCTCCTACTTCTTCCTTGGAGCCATTGTGGTAGTGCCGCTGTGGTTTATCTCGCGGCTGATGAACTGGCGCGGACGATAACCGCGCCTGCTCTTAACTTACTGCATGCAGATATTGTGAATGTTGACGGACAGGTTGTCGAAGATCTCCGGATCTTCGCTAGTATTGCCGATCAGAACAGCCACTTCCAATGCTGCCAGAACAAAGTCCGACTTCACCAGAGCTTCTTCTGAGGACCAGTTGCCGCTGTATTCCAACAGGTCTGCGAGCCATACACGGGCACGGCGGGCAAAGGTTGCTGCAAGCTCCTGCAGGTCTTCAGGCAGTTCTTCGTCCTTATCGCCCAGCACTGCGGACAGGAATAGTTCGCCACCGTCTGCCATGCCAGCCTGGAAAGCTGCGATGTAAGTGTCCAGTGCTCTGCGGAAGTGAAGCGTCTGTGTGGAAGGATCACCAAGGATCTGCAGGAAGCGGTCGATGTATCTTTGCAGAACAGCACGCTCTACCCCATTGACTGAGGAGAACATTTCAGAAATGTCCTGTTCGCTGGTTCCGGTGGAACTGGCAAGCTGATCAACATCCAAGCCCAACAGTCCGCTTTCCCGGATCATGTAATCCGCAGTATCCAGTACAACGCTTCTATTGGTGACCACAACACCCATATGTGTCTCCTAGCCTTCCGAGGCATTTTATTTGCACTTTACGGAGGGGATACTGCGCATTTTTCATAAAATGGCAAGACACATTTACCTATTCAGTTCTTAAAGGTGGAATTTTATATTTTACTAAAATTTTATATAAAAAGGACTTGTTTTTGAATTATAAGTACTTCGCTGCCACGCGGTACAGGTTTGAGTGCCGGTTAACCAATAGTCTAAGATTATACGAATAACCGCCTCCCAGCACACCTGCAAGTGGAAGACCTTCATTCCTTACCAGTTTAAAGACCAGTTCCTCCCGTTTTCGCAGCCCTTCATCGGACAGGGCAAGGCGGCCTAAACGGTCGTCATGGTGAGGGTCAACACCGGCATTGAAGAACACCAGATCAGCTTTGAACGTGGTGAGAACGCGCTTGAGGGTGTCTTCCAGAATTGACAAGTACTCGTCGTCCTCCATGCCATCTTCCAGCGGCACATCCAGCGTGGAGGACTTCTTTCGGACGGGGTAGTTCTTCTCTGAATGGAGTGAGAGGGTGAAGACGCTGGTGTCGTGGGCGAAGATATCGGCAGTGCCATCCCCCTGATGCACATCCAGATCGATGATCAGTACGCGGCGGACCATTCGCATGGCCTGCACTGCCCTCACCGCGACTGCAACATCGTTGAAGACGCAAAAGCCAGCCCCCTGCGCAATGCGGGCGTGGTGAGAGCCTCCGGCGGTGTTGCAGGCCACGCCATGTTCCAGCGCCAGCATGGCCGTCAGCAAGGATCCACCGGTCGCACACTGAGCACGGAAGGAGACGCTCTCAGTCATGGGAAAGCCGATTTCGCGGACAATGGCGTGCGGTACTGTGCAGCTCAGCACCTGATCCACATACTCCCTTGCATGAACCCGGAGCAGATCATCGCGTGAGATTGGGGCTGGCTCATGGAAGTCATAGAGTGCGCCCTGCGGATCTGTCTCTTTCAGCCACCGTGCGACCTCGGCATACTTTCTCATGGGGAACCGATGGTCCTCCGGAATGTCCGCTGTGTAGGCGGGATGATGCACAATTGGTAGTCTCACGAGAGCAACACCTTCTCTGTTTCAAGCCAATCTAACTGATCTCTCAAGATTATAAATATGGACAAAAACAGAACAAACCAATATGAGCATAGAGACTTCAATTTCCCCAAGCCCATTTGAGCTGCTAGCTCGCATTGCTCTCGTGCGTTTAAAGGTTTCTCCGTGTCTACAAGTTTCAAAGTGACAAACCGCTCTTTCCTTGCGCTCGCTGTCCCGATGACCCTGGCGTATATCTCCACTCCATTGCTGGGGCTGGTTGATACTGCAGTGATCGGGCAGCTGCATGATGCTGCTTTGTTGGGTGGTTTGGCTGTGGGCACGATCCTGTTTGATGTGATCGGCGCATTCTTTTATTTCCTGCGCGCGGGCACTACGGGTCTGGCGGCACAAGCCCTTGGCGCCAGCAATGGCAATGAGATGCGGGCTGTGTTGGCACGTGCATTGTTGTTGGGGTTGATTGGCGGTGTGATTGTTATCTTCCTGCAATGGCCGATCCTGAGTTTCGGTCTGCCGATCATTGGCGGTACGGAAGCGGTTCAGGAAGCTGCAGCGACCTATTTTGCGATCCGTGCGTTCTCTGCTCCGTTTGTGCTTGCCAACTACTCCATCCTTGGCTGGTATCTTGGACTGAGCAAAGCGGGCATTGGGCTGCTTATTCAAACTTTCCTGAATGTCACCAATATGGTGCTTTCTGTGGTGTTTGTGCTTGGGTTCAACTGGGGCATTCCGGGTGTTGCCGTTGCGACCTTCATTGCGGAGATGCTGACCTTCTGTTTGGGGCTTTACCTGATCAAGCGTGAGCTGAACGGCGCGCCGCTGCCGACATTCTCTCAGATTATCATCTGGGAAAAGCTCAAGCCGATGCTGGCGTTGAACCGGGATATCATGATCCGGTCCATGGTGATGCTGTTTGCCTTTGGTTTCTTCACATCACGCAGTGCAGCTCAAGGCGAAGTGGTGCTGGCAGCGAATGCGGTTCTGGAGAAGTTCATTCTGGTTGCTGCGTTCTTTTTGGATGGTACGGCATCAGCTGCCGAACAGGTGGTTGGGCAAGCGATTGGCGCCAAGCAGCGTACGGCCTTCCGCAAGGCTCTACGGCTTTCCATCGGCTGGGGCTTTGGGCTTTCCTTTGGCGCAGCAATGGTGCTGTGGCTGACTGGGGGTGTCGTCATTGATCTGCTCACCACCCACGCGGAAGTACGAGAAACAGCGCGGACCTTTATGTTCTGGGCCGTCCTGACGCCAATCATCGGCACTCTGGCCTTCCAGATGGACGGGATTTTCATTGGCGCAACGTGGTCTCAGGACATGCGGAACTCTGTGGTGGTTTCAACCATACTGTTCCTTGCCAGCTACTATCTGCTGTTTCCGGTCTATGGAAACGACGGGCTCTGGTTCTCGTTACTGGTGTTCTTCGGTGCACGTGGATTGACGCTGAGCTATCTGTGCATCGTGCGTGAGCGGCAATATTTTGGCGCTCTGAAGCCAGCTTCCAGTAGGGCTGGCTGATCACAAAATCAAAAGGCGAAGCTACTGATACGCGCCTCGCCTAGTGTCTACTAGTCGAGCGTTTTGTCTGCCCAGATGTCGTTGTCGATACCGACCAGCTCCTGCAGGTTGGAAACACCTCGGGCTGCGACTAAACGAGAGAGATGCTGATTGATCTTCTTCACCAACGTCTGCCCCTCATACACCATGCCGGAATACAGCTGGATCTGGTTAGCCCCTGCAAAGATCTTCGCAGCCGCTTTTTCTGGCGTATCAACTCCACCAACACCAAAGAGCGGCAGGTCGGGCCCTACAGCGCGTCTGGTCTTAGCCAAAGCGATGGTTGCGCGTTCGAACAATGGGGCGCCTGACAGACCGCCTGCTTCCTTTGCCTGCTGCTGATCCTTGAGCGTGGATGGGCGGGCGATGGTGGTGTTGGAGACAATCATGCCATCGACCTTGTTGGCCATGACAACCTCAGCGATCTCCTTGAGCGCCTCTTCCGTGACATCCGGTGCGATCTTCAGCATGACCGGGACTTTGCGACCCAGACGATCTTCCTGCTCGTCACGTGCATTGACGATGGCGGAGAGTAGGTGCGCAAGAGCATCCTTTTCCTGTAGGTCTCGCAGACCCGGTGTGTTTGGAGAGGAGATGTTGGCCGTCAGGTAGTCTGCCAATTCAGCAAAACGCTTTACACCAAGCACATAATCGGCGACGCGATCCTCAGAGAGCTTGTTGGCTCCTACGTTGATGCCCAGAACTCCCGGCGTGCGACCAGCCTTGCGGATGCGCTCGTAAACCACATCGTGGCCGTCATTGTTAAAGCCATAGCGGTTGATCACGGCGCGGTCTGCGCTGAGGCGGAAATTCCTAGGCTTTGGATTGCCTTCCTGCGGCAGCGGGGTCACCGTACCCACTTCAACATGCCCGAAGCCGAGCTTCATGAGCGGCGCGATGGCTTCCGCGTTCTTATCAAACCCTGCTGCCATGCCGACTGGGTTCTTGAAGGCCAGATCACCGAGCTTGTACTCAAGTGCTTTATTCTCGATCTGGCCGAACGTTGGTGCCAGGCCAGAGGCAAGCATCTTGATGGTTGCGTTGTGTGAGGTCTCAGGATCCAAGCAATGCAGTGCCCGAATGCCTACTTTGTTGATCAGGTTTTCAATCGACATTTAAAGCTCCGGAAACTCGTGATTGCCTTCAGCGTCCAATGGCAATGGTTTGACCCACTTGGCCTTGGAGACAGGAAACTCGCCGTAGAGGTGCGGAAAGAGTGTGCCGCCTCGGGAAGCTTCCCACTTCATTTCATTTTCCGGGAAGTCTTCGCTCTCAACGGCAATCAGCAGCAAGTCGGTTTGTCCCGCAAAGTACAGTGCAGCGGTTTCTTTCACGGTCTCGGCGCTGGAGAAGTGGATGTAACCATCAGCCAGATCGATCGGAGCACCCGCAAAGATACCGGCGGCTTCAGCTTCCTGCCAAAGCGCCTTGGGGGCGATCTTGAATATGAGGGACATGGGAATTGCCTTTCAGGAGAGACGTCTACTCAACTGAAGCCATGCTCATACATCCACAAATCGGTGGCTGGCAACCCCTCTCTTTCGACTAGTGCTTGCAATAGGATTTTATTCACCACATACAAGATTTCTAAGAGGTGCAGAACAAGGCTGTTTTTCCAGCAAATCTGCAAGGTTTATGTCTGGTTGCTTCTGCTGTTGGAGGATGAATGTTAGATCACGAGCACCTTTGGGCAGCGCTTGATAAAGTGGCTGAGCGGCACCAGCTGACGCCCTCTGGTCTTGCACGCCGTGCAGGACTCGATCCGACCTCCTTCAATCCTTCCAAGCGCTTTGCTGCTGATGGGCGCCCACGCTGGCCGTCAACAGAGTCGCTTGCCAAGGTGCTGGAAGTCACTCAAATGACATTCGTGGACTTTGCCGGATTGCAGCAAGATAAAACAGAGATCTCTGGTACACATTTCCGGTCATTCCCAGCGTATTTATGCACGAGTGATGAGTTGCGAGAGGTGGATCTTGAGGATCTCTCGGGTTTTCAGCTAGATAAATTCTGCGATAGCTTCATTTTTCCCAGTTCTCAGAGTGAGAAATTCTTCGCACTGGAAGTTTCGAGTAATAGTTTTGAACCATACTACAGGGAAGGACAAATACTCATCGTCTCTCCCGAGAGCTCTTTGCGGCGAAATGATCATGCATTGATAGCGACTAAAACCGGAGATTTACATTGCGGCCCGTTGCAACGGCAAACGAACGAACGCATTGAATTTCGACGGAACAACCCGGATGACACTTCAAGGGTTGTTCAAGTTGCGGATCTGGTCTGGACAGCAAGGGTTTTGTGGGTGAGCCAATAAGCAGACAGGGTGCTTATGCGGATTACCAAGACCACGTGTTTTCTTTTTGGAGTGGCGCTTCTTGGCGTCGGGTTTTATGCGCTTATTGAGCACAATGCAGAAACCGCTCTGCGTGGAAACGCCCGCACTCTCTATCGCCCTTCCTCTTTCCCGGTTGAGCATAAGCCAAGCGCTGAAGAAAAGCAGAAAGAGCTCGCTGCTCTGGAAGCTGCCCGCCTTGCTGCTGAAGCCAAAATTCCCAAAACACCGCCTAAACATCCTGATGGACTGCGCAATGTGGGTGGCACACGCACGCCTCCTCCTGCGGTGACAGCTACTCTACAACGTGTTGCTCATGTCAAAGTACCGCGCAAGTCCAAGCAGCCTCCTCCGAAAGAACTGGTGCTCTATCGCCCTGTTGCGGTGGATGGGGCAACATTGAGCGATAAAAAGAAACGGATTTCGCTTCATCACGTCCAAGCTGTTCCTCTCAGCACAACATGCCCCAGTGAAGATGGTGAAAGATGGCCTTGCGGGATCAGAGCACGGACGGCTTTGCGTGCTTTCATCCGCCAGAAGCGTGTCACCTGCTCTGATATGAAGCCCATGCAAGGGGATGACTATGCTGCAACCTGCAACGTGGGCAAACATGATCTTGCCACTTGGCTGATTGAGAATGGCTGGGCAAAGGCTGAGCGAGATGCCCCAGAGGCCCTGAAAGACGTTGCTGCGAAGGCGCGGCGGACTGAACAGGGTATCTGGCGTTCCAAGCTTGTGCAGCTGAGTGATGATGAGTCAGCCACATTGGTGAACTCATGGGAGGAGCTTGCGGACGATAGCACCTCCGAGACACCACTGGTGATGGAAGGGGAACCTGCCATCATCTGGCGTCCACGCGAAGACGTTACTGCGGAGACCTCTGCAACGGAATAATTCATTTTTTACAGGGCCTTGGAGAACAAAAGTATAATGTCAGGGTTTTGGAGTACACTTAAACGAGAAGCCTGTTTTCTGGCAGGTGCTGCAACCACAGCCTTTTTCTTTTTGGCTGGGGCGGACCTATTGCAGCCGTCTGCTGGTTTAATCGTACAGATGTTCTGCTTTGTATGGCTCTTTGGGGTTATGCTGTGGTGTGCCTTTGGCGTGGTGCGTCATGCAGACTGTCTGGCCGTTATTTTGGGGGAACCCTACGGGACACTGATCCTGACCCTGTCGGTGATCGGCATTGAGGTATCGCTGATTGTCTCCATCATGCTAACAGGTGGCACCAATGAGCCTCTGGCACGGGATACGATGCTGGCGGTGCTCAACATCGTGCTAAATGGCATGGTGGGCATCAGCCTACTGCTGGGCGGCCTCAAGTATGGAGAACAGCCCTTCAACACCACGGGTGCCCGCTCCTTCCTTTCAGTTCTCATTCCTCTTGCAACGTTTTCTCTGATCCTTCCCCGTTACACCACTTCCACCGCAGACCCTTCCCTTTCCACTGGACAACAGATTTCCTTCGCGGTGATGATCAGCCTGCTTTATGCAGTGTTCCTTGCGACGCAGAGTATCCGGCATAAGTCCTTCTTCATTCAGCCTAAACCGCACTCCGGTGTAGCTCTGTCGTTTCTGATGGCGAAGGATGAAGTGGAGGATGATAAGCACGCTCATGATGAGGATGACCATCATCATGATCTGGAGATTTACTCCACCGGCTATCATGCGATGTTCCTGATCCTGACCATGTTGCCGATTGTGCTGCTTTCCAAGAAGTTCGCGGTTTTGGTGGACTTTGGCATCGCCAGCTTCCACATGCCTGCGGCCTTTGGTGGTGTTCTTGTGGCGCTTCTGGTTTTGACGCCAGAAGGGCTTGGCAGCTTCCGTGCGGCGTTGGCCAACAGGCTACAGCGCTCCGTCAACATCTGTCTGGGCTCGGCTCTGGCAACCATCGGGCTGACAGTCCCGGCAGTTTTGATCGCAGCCGGGATCTTTGACATTCACATTGTGCTGGGTGTGAAGGACACAGATATGATCCTACTGCTCCTGACACTGATCCTGAGCATGATCACATTCACAGGGACCCGAACGAACGCCCTACAGGGCGCTGTCCATCTGGTTCTGTTTGTCTTCTACTTCATCCTCATCTTCCAGCCCTAGGAGGCCGCGCTCAAGAAGATCAGCGACCATGTGGTCTACCCAGATCTGGTTCCCCAGCGATGTCGCGTGCACGCCGTCCTCGCAAAAGGCAGCGCTGGTGATCTGAGGTATAGCTGCCATGGAGATGGCTCCACGCTCGAAGCAGAGCTGAGTACCGACACGGTTGATCATCTGACGGCGCGGCTCCAGAACACCTGCCAGCGCTTTTGAGAGGGCTGGCACATAGGTGGGGGACATGAGGTTGGGCCAGTAGAGGCGCGCATTCGGATACTTAGTGCGCAGCGCGTAGATCAACTCGCCAAAGCCCTTCTTCCAAGCACGACCGGATTTGAAGTTCTTTAGATCATTGAAGCCGATACTGATGCAAACGTGGGTGTAGTCAGCATCCGGAAGGTTCGGCACCACAACATCCCTCAGCTGTGCTGATGTTGCAGAGTTGTTGCCTGCTGCCCGCCATTTAATGGGCTGACCGCTGATTTCTGAGAGTTTGGTGGCCAGCTTGTAAGTCAGGCCATTTGTGGTGTGGTCTAGGCCAACACCTGCAACGGAGGAATCTCCAACGACAAGCAGATTTATCTGTTTGCCCTGCCCGGCGATTTCGCCGGATTGCGGACCGGGAGCAGGTGCAAAACGCACGGAGTTGGCGCGTGCGCGCAAACCTTCAACAATATAGACGGGTAAAAGTGCCCAAGTAAGCCAGCTGGGAAAAGACATAAAAAAGCCCCCTCGTTTGAGGGGGCTAATTCATCACGCTGCAAGCTCTCCTGCAAGTGCTTTTGCAATCAAACTACGGGTTTCTGGAATACCGTAGAGAGCGATGAAGGATCCGAAGCGAGGACCTTTCTCCTGACCCAGAAGTACCTGATAAATCGCGGAGAAGAAGGTCTGCGCTACACCCGGGCGACCATCTGGTCCCGGCTTGGCTGTGTTCTGGTAACGCTCAATATTACGACCAATGTCGTAAATTGCGTTCTGGATATCGCCGCCATCGGTATCAGCAGGCAAACCAGCCAGAACTTCGTCCAGCTTAGTCAGCATTTCTGTTTCAACTTCATCCGCAGCTTTGAACTTCTTCGTTGGTTTCACGAAGTCATCGTAATAGCGGATTGCGTAACCAACCAGCTCATCCAGCATCTTATGCGTTTCAGCCGAAGAACCCGGTGCGTAGCGGGAGATGAACGCCCATAGCACGTCCTTGTTTTCTGCGTTGGATGCAGAAACGAGGTTGAGCAGCATCGCGAAGGAGATTGGCATTTCTTCCTTCGGTGGGTTGCCGTAGTGGATGTGCCACACAGGGTTCATCAGCTTTTGCGCTGCTTCCATGCTGTCGAACTTGGACAGGAAGGTGCAATACTCGTCAACCGCTTTCGGGATCACATCAAAGTACAGCTTCTTCGCAGTCTTTGGCTTCTGGAAGTTGAACAGGGACAGGCTTTCCTGAGAGGCGTACTGAAGCCACTCTTCCATGGTCAGACCGTTGCCCTTGGACTTGGAGATCTTCTGACCTTTGTCATCCAGGAAGAGCTCATAGTTGAAGCCTTCCGGAGCAGGACCGCCCAGAGCCTTACAGATCTTGCCAGACAGGTTCACACTGTCGATCAGGTCTTTACCAGCCATCTCATAGTCGATGCCCAGTGCGTACCAACGCAGAGCCCAGTCAGCTTTCCACTGACATTTGACGTTGCCGCCGGTCACCGGTACTTCAACGCGCTCTTCCGTTTCCGGGTCAATGTAGGTCACAGTGCCTTTTTCGACATTGCGGTCCACCATTGGCACCTGCAGCACAATACCTGTGCGCGGGCAGACTGGCAGGAACGGAGAATACGTCGCCTGACGCTCTTCACCCAGAGTTGGGAGAATGATCGCCATGATCTTGTCGTAGACTTCCAGCATGCGCAGGAGCGCTTTATCGAATACACCAGAGGTGTAGTATTCAGTGGAAGACGCGAATTCGTATTCGAAGCCGAATTTGTCCAGAAACGCCATCAGT
The DNA here is from genome assembly GCF_000236645.1 of Pseudovibrio sp. FO-BEG1. Taxonomy (NCBI): domain Bacteria; kingdom Pseudomonadati; phylum Pseudomonadota; class Alphaproteobacteria; order Hyphomicrobiales; family Stappiaceae; genus Pseudovibrio; species Pseudovibrio sp. FO-BEG1. The sequence continues at coordinate 1,809,315 of NC_016642.1, read as the reverse complement.
TTCGCGTTGTTTGATTGAGCGAACCCATCAAACTCACCAAATGGATCCGGCACGCGTGTCAGCGGCTTACCAAGATACTCTGCCAACATTTCTTGATTAGGCACGTTGGTTGGCACTTTGCGGAAGCCATCCATATCATCTGAGAAGCAGATCAGCTTGGTCGGGATCTTGTCTTGTGTGAGCAAACGAAAGGCGGTGCGCACCATGGTGGTGCGGGCAACTTCGCCAAAGGTGCCCATGTGAGGCAGACCAGATGGACCATAGCCGGTCTCGAACAAGACCGGCCCGGTCTTGGGTTTCTTCTCCAACCGTTTGACCAGTTTGCGTGCTTCTTCAAACGGCCAGGCTTTAGATACCTGTGCCGCCTCGATAAGTTCTGGGCTGAGATCGAGTTGAGGCAAACTGTTCGTAGACATGGATTTTGAGATCCGTATTTGGAGATTAAATTGTAACTGAGTTTCGCTTTCACCAGCTCAATTAGATGCCGGAAAGCTGCGCGAACTTATGTAAAACTAGCGCCCACGTCAATGACAGTTCTCGGGTTTTCGGCTGTAACCCCTTGTATGTGTCAGGAAGCCAACTTACCTTTGCAGTCATTAACCGCTGCCGGACGATTTGGCGAAGCGAAAAACTAAAGCAAACCAAGAGGCAAAGCTTTTTGCTTTGGGGAGATATGGGTACAATAGATAGATTACTGAGCGTAGAAGAAGCTCTCATTCATGTGATGGTGATGGTTTCTGCCGCTGATAGCGCGATGAGCGATGCTGAGCTACGTCAGCTTGGCGATATTGTGGGCATTCTCCCTGTCTTCAAAGACTTTGATGACAATGACCTGATCAAGATCACCCAGCAGTGCGCTGAGCGTCTTTCCGGCGAAAATGGCATGAACGCAACATTGGCGCTTGTGGCAGAGTCTTTGCCAACCAAATTGCATGACACGGCTTATGCGCTTGGTGTTGAAATTGCAGCGGCTGACCTTCGTGTAAGCCCGGAAGAAGTGCGTATGCTGCAGTTGCTACGCGACCACCTGAAGCTAGACAAGCTAACCATCGCCGCCATTGAGCGCGGTGCACAGGCACGTTTCCGTACTCAGTAAGCCAAGATTGTTATGGAAGGCGGGCGGTAAGGCTGCCCGCAAGTCCTCCCTCGCCCTGAGGGAGTGATGCAGACAGAGCCTTAATGCACTGTCTTAACCATATCCGGCAAGTCTAACGAGAACGCCGGAATTTTCACCGCAAAGAACTCGCCTTTGTCCGTTTGCATGCGGTAGTTGCCCGTCATGATACCTGAGGAGGTGTTGAGAGGGCAGCCGGATGTGTATTGGAATGAGCCACCGGGCTCAATGATTGGCTCTTCTCCAACGACCCCTGCCCCGTTGACTTCCTGCGTATGACCATTGGCATCAATGATATGCCAGTGACGTGAGCGCAGCTGCACGGTTTCGGAGCTGAAGTTTTCAATCGAGACCGTATAGGCCCAGAAGAACTGCTCATCTTCAGGAGTAGACTCCTCAGCAAGATAATACGGCTCCACAGTGATCTGTATATTTCGGGTAACGGCACGATACATAGCACAACCCATATTTCAGGAAAATTCCGCTGCAATTACAACAGCAGTACGCATCCTATTTTTAATAAGTCTAGCCTTTTCACCCCGATCTTCGCAAGAGCAACGATCTTACACCGAGGGATCTGGGTGGTTCAAAACCATATGCCTGACCATGAAAACGCGAGAAATGGCCGAAAGTGTGCAAATCGCAGCAAAAGTCCACGCAACCCATGAGAAGTAAGTGGGAAACAGGCAAAATGCGACGAAGACGCCAATGGTTTCAAAGCCTTCAGCCAGCCCTCCCAGATAATAGAAGGACTTCTTACCGCGCAATGTGGTCTGCATACCCAGCTTTTGTGCCAGAGTGGCAAATGCAAGAAATGTGGAACCGTTAATGTAAAAGCTGAAAAGTAGCGCGGCTGCGGCCAGGGCATTCTGTTCAGGAGCGACAAACGCGAAGGCGAGCGGGATGGCTCCGTAAAAGATGAAGTCGAATGTGATGTCGTAAAACCCGCCGAGATTAGTGGATCCGGCTGCACGAGCGATTGCACCATCCAACCCATCGGCGAAGCGATTAAGCAGAATGAACAGCAGTGCAGTATAGAACTGACCAGCAGCCACCGCCGCAGCTGCAGCAAGACCAAAGCCGAGGCCAACCAAAGTTACAGCATTTGCCGTAATCCCTAGATCTGCCAGTGCTTTTCCCATTCTGTTGAGTGGGGGATCTATATAGCCGCGGAGTTTTGCATCAAACATATCGTATCCTATCAGATATGCTTTTCGTCTTAGGCCTTTTTTGCGCAGGTGCCTATATTAGCAAACCCGCAATCCACACGCGCTGCGATCAAGATTACTTCAACACGACTTGATCACAAATGCAGCAGCGGCAATCCTTTGAAGGGAAAGAAGCTCCGCTGCAAAGACCTGAGAGTACATCAGCCCTTCTTGCGGTCCTTTCGGATGCGCTCCAGCTCGCTAAGCAGTTCAACCTTCAGATCTTTGAGTTCGTGCAAAACGTGGCGTGTTTCTTCGTGCACGTTGATACGGTCTTCCTCAAGATCCTTATCGTGTTCCTGCTGCATTGCTGCAACGATTATACCGATGAACAGGTTCAACACCGTGAAGGCCGTGCACAGGATGAAGGGAATGAAGAACATCCACGCATTCGGGAAGACTTCCATCACCGGACGCACAATGCCCATACTCCAGCTTTCCAGCGTCATGATCTGGAACAAGGAATAGGCCGAAGCGCCGATGGAGCCAAACCATTCCGGAAACACTGCGCCGTATAGCCGTGTCGCCATGACGGAGAAGACATAGAACACGAGACCCATCAGCAGAACGATGGAACCCATGCCCGGCAGAGCAAGGATAAGGCCTCCGATAACGCTTCTGAGCGATGGGACCACGGAGATCAGGCGTAAGATCCTGAGAATTCGCAGGGAACGCAGGATGGTTGCCGGGCCGGTTGCCGGCACAAGCGCAATGGAAATGATGAAGAAATCGAAGAGATTCCAAGGACCTTTGAAGAAACTTGGGCCAAACGCGATGATACGCAGGGTCAGCTCTACGACGAAAATTGCGAGGATCAACTCATCCAGAAACCGCAGGATCATGCCGTAATTCGCAATCAGCGACATGCTTGTATCCAACCCCAGGATAATAGCATTCAACGCGATTATACTAATAATTGTGTATTCCCATTGGCGGCTTTCAATGATGGATCGTAACTTCGCCCGCATTTCGACACTTGACCTCACAATACGTATTTGGGCCCAGCCTAAGTATTTATCTGATGGTTTCAAGTTGAAAGGGGCCTGCAAAATAATGGCGCGCAGAGATGAAGAAATCGCCAAGAACTAGAGGTAGTAAAGGTGAAACAACACCACCAAATTTAGCTTATAGTTTTCATGGGGTTGCTCGTTTCCACAAGACCTTACACAAATTTGTTCAAATTCTGTAGATATTGCAACAGCACCCCGCCCAGAGGCTGATGCTTTGAGAAATATGAGAGGGTTGGTATGAAAGATGTCGTTTTAACCTCGATAACGTGGCATTGAGACCGCCGCTTGTTTTGACAACCGGCGGTCGTATCTTTGCGCTTAAGTCATTTCGACTTTCTGTTTGTGGCTGGCCTTACGGTTGCGTCTCAGCTTTGCCACATCCTGCCGCAGTGTTCTGAGTTCTTTCATGATCTCACTGGCTTCCATGCGCACGTAGTGATGGTGTTCTTCCATCTCCTTTTCATGCTCCTCCTCCATGGCTGCCACGATGACACCAATAAACAGGTTCAGCACAGTCAGGGCCGTGGTGAGGATGAAGGGGATGAAGAACATCCAGGCATTTGGATAAACATCCATGACCGGGCGCACAATCGCGTCACTCCAGCCTTCCAACGTCATGATCTGGAACAGTGAATAGGCTGAAGCGCCGATTGTGCCGAACCATTCGGGGAAAGTCTCGCCATAGAGCTGCGTGGCCATGACGGAGAAGACATAATAGACGAGAGACAGGAGCAGCATAATTGAGCCCATGCCGGGCAATGCCAGAACCAGCCCTCCGATTACGCGTCTGAGTGATGGCACAACTGAGATCAGGCGCAGGATACGTAGGATCCTGAGTGAGCGCAGTATGGCAGCTGGGCCGGTGGTTGGAACAAGAGCAATGCTTACGATTATGAAATCAAAGAGATTCCAGGCTCCTCGAAAGAACCGTAAGCCATATGCATATACGCGAAGAGATATCTCAACCACGTAAATGCCCACTACGATGTCATCCAATGTGCGGAGAATTGGGCCGTAATGTTGTTGAACAGTCTGGCTGGTTTCTATCCCTAGTGTTATCGCATTCAACGCGATAATGGATATGATTGTGTACTCCCAAGCCTTACTTTCGATGATCGCACGAAGTTTTTCTCGCATCGTCCATATACCCAGAACATTACGTTAGGGAAGGTCAATTAAAACTCCGAAACCAGATGTTTTTTATGTTCTTGCAATGTGAAACTTATCAGGACAGCAAACAGCAGATTACTCAGTGAGATAAAAATGTAGTTCACTCTTAGGTATCTGCACGGTTTTGGCTCTGGTTGAACGTCAAAAGTATTCGTGTTTTCGCTGGGAAGTCGTAGTCACCGTGTTTACTGTTAAGCTGAAACCTAGTGGAGGAAACCCCATGGTCAGAACCGTTAAAGACGACATCACCCGGTTTGTTATTGGGCAGGAGCCAGTGTTTCAGCAGGTGGTTCAGGAGCTGCAGCAAGGCCGTAAGACCAGTCACTGGATCTGGTTCATCTTCCCGCAACTTCGAAAGCTTGGGCGCTCCTCAACAGCCCACTTTTATGGGATTGAAAACCTTGATGAAGCACGACGGTATCTTGCCTATCCCCTCCTCGCCTCACGTTTGCGCGGGTGTTGCCAGTTGTTGCTTCGGCAATCCGACCTTACCTCCCGCCAGATCCTTGGAGAGATTGACAGCATGAAAGTGCGCAGCTGTGCCACCCTGTTTGCATATGCGGCAGATGATCCAACAGTGTTTCATCAGGTACTCACCCAGTTTTATGAGGGCCATCCCTGTGAGCTTACGGTCGATGCACTCGGTATCCCTTGGAAACCTTAGTCGCATCCGCTCAGCTAGACTCCTTCTGCATCCTTGATTTTTCCACGGTGCCGAACGATGCCGTGCTCAGTCTTACGCCAGTAATGCGGTTTGACGATGAACTCAAACAGGGCTTTGTAAGAGGCGATGCAGCCTAACACCCAGTAAAGCGGGATACTCGCAATCTCCCAGCTACGAGGCCTGAAACCCCGTTTTGCGCTGCCTTGAAGGACAGTCACGACAGTCCCCCCCAAACCGAATAGGAAGCAGAAGAGTGCGTAGATGCTGAAAGCATCGAAGGCTTGCAGACCGGATTGGTGGACACCCCAAAGGACTTTGGCAAACATCAATGCTGTCAGTGGAGCCGCCCAGAGACATAGCATTCCACCGAAGAAAGTCAGCAGAAGAAGAGCAAAGTTCTTTGCGCCCAGTTGCTTATAGGTCAATCGTGGGCTTCTGAGGTGAACGGCAAGCGTCTGTATCCAGCCTTTATGCCAACGGGTGCGTTGATGTAGCCATGCTTTGAGCGTGAGCGGCGCTTCCTCATAGGTGGAACTGTTCAAGGTACGCGTTCTGAAGCCCTGCCTGGCAAACCTGACGGCGAGATCTGCATCTTCAGTGACGTTGAAGGGATCCCATCCCCCGACTTTACGAAGCGCGCTGACGCGGAAATGGTTGGAGGTGCCACCCAGCGGGAGCAGTAGGTTCTTGCGCGAGAGGAACGGCAGGAAGACATCAAACAAAGCCGCATATTCAAAAGCAAACTGGCGCACGAGCCAGCCTTCTTTGGCGTGATCGATAGATAGTGCAGCTTGCAGGCAAGCGACGTCGTGTCCTTCCAACGCAAACTGGCAGATCGCTTTTTTAAGCTGCTGCGGTTCTGGACGGTCTTCTGCATCAAACACCGTGACAAACTCACCCTTTGTGGCAGCCAAACCAACAGAAAGTGCTCTTGGTTTGGTTTGAGGCTTGCCGGGAGGCAGGATGATCATCCGCATGGACTTGCGCAGAAGTTTGCGCAGGTTCTTTTGCGTGAGTTCATCATCCTGTTCCACCAGAAAGATAACATCGAGCGCCTCTTTTGGGTAATCCAATGCATCCAATGCATCAACCAGTTGGCGGCAAATAGCTGACTCTTTGTAAAGTGGGACCAGAACGGTGTAATGCGGCCACTTTTCAAGTTCTGGGACCACGAAATCCTGTTTGTCGGAGTAGGTGAAGAAGGAGGCAATCCTGAGCAATCCAATGGCTCCGAGAGAGAGCGTCAGCAGTATGAACAGGGCCCAATAGAATACATCAAATGCAAATCCAATTGTGCCGAGGAAGAAGATTGGCGAGACCGTGAGAAGCTTTCGCTGTGACGGCATGAAACGATGAACCGCTGACATGGAAAGATCGTCTTGCATCAAGGCGTTAGAGCTGGCTGTGGTGACGGTTAGGGCCTTTTGGTACCTGGGCGTTACCACGACAATTTTGCTGGTGGCTTCATCAAAGTATCCAAGCGCTCGCTCAAAGGCCTCCAACTGATGGCCGAGGGGAGCTGCGGCGAAGACAACTTTCTGGTTCAGGTCCAGTGCTGGTACAAACAGAATACCTTCTGTTTCAAAGGGTTTTAGCTTGTCAGAGATGGGAGCAATGGCAGAGAGGCTACCATCCGTAGCATAGCGGATGTTCATTTTGCCGGAGATGCCCCAATAAAACACGGAGGCATCCAGAAATCCTTGATCAATCAAATAGCTGCTGACGCATTTATCTTCGGTTGAGCATCGGGATTTTGCAAAATCAATCAAGGCATCAGAGCAGTTGCATTGTAGCAAGACATCTCGCTCTAAAGCATTGCGTAAACGCAGAAATTCCGGGACATAGCGTTCTTTGTCTGAGCTGCCTGAGATTTTCTGAACAACTGGTGATGTTCTTTGCGAATGAGAAGGAGCGTCCAGCGGTGTGATGGTCGTCATGCGGCTTCGTAGGGCTTGTCCGGCTTCGGCGGAGCGCATGCTGTCGATACGGCTGATGGAGAGCGCCAGAGAGCGCAGAGTGTTTGCCTGCTGTACTGACCTCGATGGCTCGTTACTCACTGAGTTATCAGAGTATTCCCGACTTCCCCATGATACTTCCGCCCCTGTTAATCCATGAGGCTGGTTTCCGGCTACAGGCCTTTCCCTCTCGCAGACATTCACTTAGTATCTCCTTGAGAATTTCCCGTTAGGCTTACGCTCTGTTGCAAACTGGATTGGATAGCTTTTGCGTTTCCCTTTATTCTTCATATTGCTGATTTTCTGTAGTGCCCAGCCGCTCATTTTCGCGGCGTCAAATGCCATGGCACAGAATGCATATGGCACTGATACATGGGCGATTTCCCAGAGCTCTCCCTTGTTGGGAGCGGGAAACGATGGCTCTGAAAATGCAGTAAACTCGCAAAAAGCTCCCTCTTCCGTGACAATCCCACTGTTCTCAGGTGGACAATCTGGCTTAGCGACAACTGGTAAGGCACCAGAGCGTATTCGCTTCATTGCAGCCGATGATTTTCCGCCCTTCATTTTCCGGGATAGTGAAGAGCGTTTGATGGGATACAACGTGGATCTTGCCCGCGAGATCTGCCAGAGCTTGAAAGCGGCTTGCAGCCTGAAGATTCTGCCGTTTAACCACCTGGCCAATACCGTGGCCAATGGTGAGGCTGATGCTGTGATTGCTGGTGTTAGCATGACACCGGCCAACCTTGAAAAACTTTCCTTTTCGCAGATTTACATGCGGTTTCCGGGCCGCTTTGTAACCAGCAAGCGCAGTTCTCTGGAGCCTCTGCCTGAAACCATGGGCGGCAAACGGGTTGCGGTGGTTCAGGGATCTCGGCACGAAGCGTTTTTAGAGCGGTTCTTTACGGATGCGATTGCAGTTCCCTTTGAAAATGAGGAACTTGCACGAAACGCTCTTGTGAGCTCCGAGGTAGATGCCTTGTTCGGCGATGGGATGCGGTTGTCGTTCTGGCTGGATACCCAGAAGGCCAACGGGTGCTGCAAGTTTGCTGGGGGGCCGTGGCTGGATCCAAGTTACTTCAGTGGCGGACTGGCGATTGCAACAAAGGCAGGCAATACCAAGATGTTAAATGCGATCAATCTTGGTCTTACCCGCCTTCAATCCAATGGCCGATTGGGGGAACTTTATCTCAGATATTTCCCACGCGGTTTTTTTTAGTGCCCTGCTTTGGGCGTGCCATCTTTGTTGACACGGCTGGACAGCCAGCCTTGTACATGGGTTAAGGCCTTGAAAGGCAACAGCAATGCCCAACCCAACTGGCGCGGTTCCTTGCCCTGAAACTCTTTCAGACCAAACGTAATGTTCTCCTGTCCACCTTTCGGGTCATGAACATAGGTGGAGAATAACCGGTCCCACCAAGGGAAGTTGAAGCCGTAGTTGCTATCGGTCTCAATTGGACGGGTTGAATGGTGGATGCGGTGCATGTCAGGCGTCACGATCACCCATCTCAGCACACGGTCAGCCTTCTCTGAGAGCTTGATGTTGGCGTGGTTGAACATGGCGGCTGCGTTAAGGACCACCTCGAAGATCACAACTGAGAGAACAGGCGCGCCAAGCAAGGCGACCACGATCACTTTCCAGAGCATTGAGACGGCAATCTCAAGCGGGTGGAAGCGAAGTGCGGTGGTGACGTCGAAACGTGGATCGGTGTGGTGCACCTTATGCAGATGCCATAGGAACGGAACTTTGTGGCTTGCAACATGCATGGCCCATACGGCGAAATCGAGGGCAAAGAATGCAATGATACCGCCGAGGACAGGATCCAGCGCCAGCCAGTGAAACAGACCGAAGCCCTGCATCTGCGCCCAGTAAGCCGTTGAAACTGCAGCAAAAGGCAGGGCAAAGCGCAGCATCAGTGTATTGATTGCCGACAGGATAAGGTTGGTGGACCAGCGCTGCGGCCGTTCCTGGCTCTCTGAGCGCCGGGGGATAAAGATTTCCAGCAGTGCGAACACAAGGAACGCTCCTGCAAAAATTCCCAGGCGAATGACGCCTTCTTCCATAATGTATTCCGTTCTATTTTCGCGTAGGTTCTACGCATTTATATTAGCTAATTTGAATATGGGTCTTATTGAAGACGGGGACAAGTAAATTTCCTGTCACTTTTGATGTGAAAGAGGCGTTAAAATAGCGTCATGACTGAGATTTTATGGACACGTCCTGAAGGTGAGTGCCTTGGCACTCTTGTGTTGGCTCATGGTGCGGGTGCGCCGATGGATGCCAATTTTATGAACCGGTATGCGGAAGCGGCGGCTTTGAACGGCATTGCTGTGGCGCGGTTTGAGTTTGGCTATATGGCTAAACGTCGGGAAACAGGGAAGAAATCGCCTCCACCAAGAGCTGACAAGCTGATTGGTGAGTACCAAAAGGCTGTACAGCTGATTTTAGAAAATGCTGAGGGGCCGGTTCTGATTGGTGGGAAGTCCATGGGTGGACGCGTTGCGGCGATGCTGGCGGGTGGTGAGAGCCTTCCGAAGCGGGTTCTGGGCGTTGTATGTCTGGGCTATCCCTTTCATGCTATTGGGAAATCTGATCTGGCGGACTGGCGTGTGGAGCCGCTGCAAAATGCTCAGCGCCCGATCTTCATTGCGCAGGGTGACCGGGATCAGATGGGGAACCAGAGCGAGGTGCAAGCTGTTGATCTTCCTGAGACAATCAGCATTGACTGGCTGGAGGATGGCAACCATGATCTGGCACCGCGCGGGGCTTCTCCCGCGACCTGGAACGGCAATATCGAGCAGTCTGCTGCGAAGACCGCCGAGTTCCTTAAGAGCCTGATAGATTAAGCTTTTTTCTGCCCTGCGCTTTGTTGTGCAGGGCTTTTTTGTGTGAGGTTTAGACGTGAGTGATGTTGTTTGGACTGCTCGTCAGAGTGGCTGGGTTCCCAAGTCGGATGATGCGCGAACGCCTTATGATGTAGATTATGCCCGCATTGTTCACTCTCATGCCTTTCGCCGCCTGCAGGGGAAAACCCAAATCCTCAATCTGGGGGACAGCGACTTTTATCGCACGCGTTTGACCCACACACTGGAAGTGGCCCAGATTGCTTCTGGCATCACACGGCAGTTTCGGGCGTTTTTCAAAGATCATCCGGCCTATGACTTCGTCCCGGAAGAAAGCCTCGTTAAAACAATCAGCTATTGCCACGATATCGGGCATCCTCCGTTTGGACATGGGGGTGAAGTGGCGCTGAACTACTGCATGCGAGAGAATGGTGGGTTTGAAGGCAACGGCCAGACCCTGCGCATTGTTTCACGGCTGGAGAAGATGTCTGCTGAGCATGGGGCTGATCTGACACGGCGGGCATTACTGGGTATGATGAAGTATCCGGTGGCGTTTTCCCGCGTGCATAATCCCGATTTATCCCCGCAGCTTAGCCCCAACACTTCAACAGTGAGCCTGATCGACAGGAAACGCTCTGCTCCGCCCAAGTGTTTTATGGATGGGGAACAAGAGATCGTCGATTGGGTGCTGGAGCCGCTCTCTGAGCAGGATCGCTCGCTGTTCTGCAGCTTTGTGCGTAAAGACGGCAAGCACGCAAAATCCCGTTTTAAATCATGGGATTGCTCCATCATGGATCTGGCTGATGACATCGCTTACGGGGTCCATGACTTTGAAGATGCTATTGCTTTGGGGCTGGTGCGCGAGGAGCAGTTCCGGGAGGATATCTCGAAAGAAGACTGCTCTGCATTCCTTGAAGATCTGGCTTCCAGCAATCCGGGTAAGTATTCTAAAGATCCTTATGAGCAGATGATTGCAGGGCTGTTTGGCAATGCCAATCGGCGAAAGCAGTTCATCGGTAAGCTGGTTCATTTCTTCATTGTGGCCGTTCAGATCAAGGAACAAGAGGCCTTCAGCGAGCCGCTTTTGAAGTACAAAGCTGTTCTTCCAGAAGGCCATGCGAAGGTTCTGGATGCGCTCAAAGGCTTTGTCTTTAAACGGGTTATACAGGCACCGAACGTTCAGCATCTTGAGTTCAAAGGGCAGACCATGGTGGTTGCCGTTTTTGAGACGCTGATGAGCGAGCCGCAAGCGTTTTTGCCGGAAGATGTTTACGCGGACTTCAAAGAGGCTGAAGAGGGTTCACGGATCATCTGTGATTACGTTGCCAGCATGACGGATATGATGCTGCTGAAAACATATGACCGGCTGTTCAGTCCACGCATGGGGTCGATCTTTGATCGTGTTTAGCGGCATAACCCGTTCAGCTTCAATAAGTTAAAGAAAAACGCTGCCAGAGGATTTCTGACAGCGTTATTTACGCTTTTTCTGCGCGGATTAGTCCTTGAACACCTTGTTGGCGTCCAGCTCGTAATCCTTGGAGCAGAAGTCACACTTGATGTGGACGGTGCCTTCCGCTTTCATCTCGGCTTTGTCTGCATCAGAAAAGTTCTGCATCATGGCAGTGATCTTTTCTTCAGAGCAGGTGCATTTGTCTGCCATGCTCTGCGGGGAGAAGACGGATGCACCACGTTCGTGGAACAAACGATAGAGCAGACCTTCAACTGTGAGGCTCGGATCGATGAGTTCGTCATCTTTCACGGTCTCAACCAGTGAGCGCGCTTCAACCCATGCGTCGTCTTCGTCGACCTGATGAGCTTCGTGCCCTTCTGGCGCGTCGCCTGGGTGGATGTCTGCCTGTCTCAGGCGATCCAGAGACTGTGGCAGGAACTGAACCATGATGCCGCCCGCAGCCCAGGAGTGCTCAGCACCCCCTTCTTCTGCCTTGGTCAGCACTTCAGCAACGCCGAGGCGAACGAAAGTCGGGATCTGTTCGGACTTCTGGAAGTACTCATGCGCAGCTTCTTCCAGAGTGGTGCCGTTCAGAACCACGATACCCTGGTAACGGCTGGTATGGGCGCCCTGATCGATGGTGAAGGCGAGATGGCCTTTGCCGAGCAACTGGTCTGGCTTGAAGCCATCCTTGCTTGCGACTTCAGCAACCTTTGCCTCGTCAAACTGAGCCATGGCGCGCAGGCCGTCAGGTGCGTTGAAGTCTACCACGAGCATGGAGACTGCACCGTCTGTCTGGGCTTGCAGAGTCAGGCGACCTTCGAACTTGAGGGTACTGCCAAGCATGGATGTCAGGACAATTGCCTCTGACAGCAGCTTGTTTACCGGCGCAGGGTACTTGTGCCGCGCCAGCATTGAGTTCAGCACCGGCCCCATATTGATAACCCGACCGCGAACGTCCAGTGCTTCAACAGCAAATGGTACGACAGCGTCAACGCCGGCGGCGGTCGGTTGAGCAGGTGTATTTGTCATCTTGTTCTTTTATCCTTGCGCATATCTTCGACTGAAGACCGGACAACCACTTTTCAGCGATATGCACTATGCTTGCGCATATCGTCACCTGAAAACCAGCAGCCACTTTTCAGCGATATGCTTTATCCTTGAGGCGATGCACCCATGCACCACGCCATAATGCCTTTTTGGGCGTGGAGTCGGTTTTCTGCCTCGTCGAATACCACAGAATGCGGGCCGTCGATCACCTCATTTGTCACTTCTTCCCCACGATGTGCAGGCAGGCAGTGCATAAACAGGGCTGAATCGTTGGCTTCACTCATCAGGCGTTCGTTCACCTGATAGGCAGCCAGCATGTTGTGACGGGTTTCAGCATCGCTGTCACCCATGGAAACCCAGCAGTCGGTGATAACACAATCACTGTTTTTAACAGCAGCAAACGGATCGTCTGTTACTGAAAGTTCAGCACCGGATGTATAGGCCTTTTCGATCCATTCAAGGGGTACTGTCAGTTCATTTGGTGCGGCAACGTTAATTTTGAAGTCAAATTTGGATGCCGCTTCGATCCAGGAGTAAAGAACGTTGTTGCTGTCACCCACCCAGGAAACGGTTTTACCCTTAATGCTTCCGCGGTGTTCTTCGAAGGTCATGATGTCTGCCATGATCTGGCAAGGATGTGAAATCTTGGTCAAACCGTTAATGACAGGCACGGTCGCATATTCCGCCAGCTCTCTGACCGCGTCATGGTCCAGCATGCGGATCATGATCATGTCGACGAAGCGGGACAGGACGCGGGCGGTGTCCGGAATGGACTCGCCACGGCCAAGCTGCATTTCTGCACCGGTCAGCATCAGGGTTTCGCCGCCAAGCTCGCGCATGCCTACATCAAAGGAGATACGGGTTCTGGTGGATGGCTGTTCGAAGACCATGGCCAGCACTTTGCCTGCCAGAGGCCCCTGCCCGCGATGAACGCCATTGCGGGTGGATTTGATCTGCTTGGAGACATCCATGATGTGACGGAGTTCGTCACTTGAAAAATCACTGATATCGAGAAAGTGCTGTGGTTTTGTCAGTGTAGTCATTTGGCAGTCTCGGCAGTTTTCAGCTCGTTTTCCATGTCCGCAGCAGCGGCTTCAATTTTCTGGGCGAGCACGTCAATTTCTTCAGCGGTGATGGTCATTGGCGGCATGATGCGGAGCACGTTGTCTCCGGCACCAACCGGCAGCAGACCATTATTACGCATGTGAACCAGCAGCTGGGTGTTTGGCACCTTACATTTGAGGCCAAGCATCAGGCCTTCACCGCGCACCAGCTCAAACACGTCGCCGTGCTGGTCTACAATGCAGGCAAGCTTTTGCTTTAGCATCAGGCCTTTTTCCTGAACGGCTTCCAGAAAGCCCGGTTCCAGGACGGTTTCCATAACAGCAGTGCCGACAGCCATTGCCAGCGGGTTGCCGCCGAAAGTGGTGCCATGCACGCCCGGCACCATGCCGCTGGCCGCTTCATTGGTTGCGAGGAACGCCCCCATCGGGAAGCCACCGCCGATGCCTTTTGCAATCGCCATCAGGTCTGGTGCAACACCAGCCCATTCGTGGGCAAAGAGCTTGCCGGTACGACCAACACCCGTCTGGATCTCGTCATAGATCAGCAGCAGGTCGTTTTCATCACAGATCTCGCGCAGGCCTTTCAAGAAAGCCGGATCCATGGAGCGGATGCCGCCTTCGCCCTGAACAGGCTCCAGCATGATGGCTGCTGTTTCCGGGCCAACAATCTTTTTGACTGCTTCCAGATCGCCAGCCGGCACCTGATCAAAACCTTCTGGTGCTGGACCGAAGCCTTCCAGATACTTTTGCTGACCACCAGCAGCCAGAGCTGCCATGGTTCTGCCGTGGAACGCATTTTCAAAGGTGATGATGCGGTTCTTTTCCGGGTTACCCTTGGCAAAGTGGTAGCGACGCGCTGCCTTCATGGCACCTTCGGTCGCTTCCGTACCGGAGTTGGTAAAGAACACAACGTCAGCAAAGGTGTTGTCTGTCAGCAGCTTTGCGAGCTTTTCACCCTCTGGAATGGTGTAGAGGTTGGTGACGTGCCACAGCTTTTCAGCCTGAGATTTGAGCGCCTCAACGAGCTTCGGATGCGCATGACCCAAGCCGGAGACGGCGATACCCGAGGCACAATCCATGTATCGTCGACCATCAGCCGCATAAAGCCAGACACCTTCCCCACGCTCAAACGCCAGGTCTGAACGTGCATAAGTCTGCATTAGCGACGAAGTCGTCATTTCTCACTCCTCATGGATTGAGCTCTGGGCTCAAAAATCTTGGTTGCTACAAAAACAAAAAACGCCATCTGGCGCTTCATTCAACACCCGAAGGTGTTCAGTTGTAAGGGAAGCGACATATAAACCGCGTTCCCTCAGGGCAGTCAATAACACGTATTGCCAGCAATACCTTACTCCTGTTCAGGAATGGGCAGCCGGCTTTTTGTTCTTCCTATCGGTGCATTCCGGTTGGTCTACTACCTGAGGAAAGGCACATTGTGGCATTTTTAAATGATGGAGTAGAGGTCTAATCCCCTCTTCACTGGCCAGTTTTTTTCCATATCTCTTAAGGTTTATTCAATACACCTCTAGCGTGTACCGCGTCATATGAAGGTGTCATTCGGCGAGTGCATCTGCACTGCAATTTGTAGTTTACTAGTGTTTTTTACTAGTTGTTTTTCAGTGGTAAATATATGTATTAAATATCAACGGGGTAACGCTATCAGCTCTTACTTTGTGTTGGAAAGAATGCGGTGGAACTTGGTTTAACAAACAGCTCCTATTCTTTAGATTGATAATCTTCTCCCACCACAAGAAGGCTGTTATAGGTAAGTAGTAGTACGGCAATTCTGGGGAAAACCAGAGTCTTCCCCACCTCAATTCTTTGAGGTTATTGCTCGTAGGAACGCCGATATAGTACTGTGCGATAAGAGTTATACACCATCTCGTAGTTACTGAACGCTGCAAGCACACACGCTCAGGTTAGCGGCAAATTCGGATACGTCCGAGCTGAGCGAATACTGTTTTGCGCGCCACTGAAGGAAGACGGGGGCCTTTAATGAGCTGGACAGCAGAACGTGTAGAGTTACTAACCAAGCTTTGGGCAGACGGGTTAAGCGCAAGCCAGATCGCTGGGGAACTAGGCAATGTGACCCGAAATGCCGTAATTGGTAAGGTTCACCGGCTAGGGCTTTCAGGGCGTGCTAAATCAGGGGGCGGTGCAACCAAGACGAGAAAGGCAACTGCCCCAGCGGCAAGAACAGCTTCTCCAATTAAACCGACAGTGACCGAAGCGGTCGCAGCAGCAGCTCCCTCTCCTACTCCTCGACAAGTTCAGCCAACAGTGGCAGGCGCCAACGCTCTTAAAGTTGAGCCAATTGAAACGATCGAGACCGAAATCGCTCCCGTCCCAGTCGCAGAAATCTTTATTCCGGTTTCCGAACGCGCATCCATCCTGACATTGAACGAACGCACCTGTAAGTGGCCAATTGGCGATCCGGGTTCTGAAGACTTCTACTTCTGCGGTCGTCAGTCAGATGCAGGCACACCGTATTGCGCGCATCACCGCAGCATTGCCTATCAGCCAGTCAGCGACCGCCGCAACCGCCGCGCCAGCTAAAACAGACTGAAAGCAAGCGCTATGAGCCGGGTCCAGTGCCCGGCTTTTTGCTGTCTGGATGCCTGTTTTGTAACGACTATCCGCCTGTGACTGTGACCTAGTGTTTGTGAGCGCTGAAAGTCTGGCGGGTGACATTGCCCCAGTACGGGTCGTTGTAGCTGTCTTCCTGATAGTGGCCTGAGGTGTAGTCGTTCACCACAGCGCGCCAGAAGGCGGTGGCGTGGTCCGCGCCTTCAATCTGCTTGATCTGCCAGTTGCCGGGCATCTGATCAAACAGCGCGCCGGCAAACTGCAAGCCCAGCTTGTGTCGGCGATAATAGGGGACGACGTAGAACTCACAGACTTCGAACCCCTCCTGCTCATCCTGTTTGATGGCGGCCAGTCCTGCCGGGAGGTCGTCGCTGTACACCAGATAGCCGATGATGTTGCCTTCCAGCAGCGTGTCCTTAGCGAACAGACCGTTGGCGTCAGGCTGTTTGTGTGTGAGAGGCGAGAACTCTGCCTCGTAAGCCTGGCAGAGATTGTCGTAGATATGAGCGGTTGCTCTATCAACCGTCTTGATTTTCATTTGTTTTCCGCATTGTTTTTAGTCTGCATCTCCGGATCAGAGATGCAGTTTCACAATGCGCATATAGCAGAAATCGATTACCCGACAGCAAACTGGTCGTTGAACGCGTATCCGGCGCCGCGGACGGTGCGGATTGGGTCTTTCATGCGGCCTTTATTAATGGCTTTACGCAGGCGGCCCACATGGACATCCACGGTGCGCTCATCCACATAGACATCATGTCCCCACACGCCGTCGAGCAGTTGCTCGCGGGAGTAGACGCGGCCCGGTGCGCTCATGAGGAACTCCAGCAGGCGGAATTCGGTTGGGCCGAGGTGGATTTCGCGGCCAGTTCTGCGGACGCGGTGGGTTTCGCGGTCCAGCTCAATATCACCGGACTTGAGCATGGTGGAGACAACTTCCGGCAATGCACGGCGGAAGATCGCTCGCACGCGGGCCATAAGCTCCGGAATGGAGAAAGGTTTGACGACGTAATCATCGGCTCCGGTTGCCAAACCGCGGATGCGTTCAGACTCTTCACCACGCGCTGTGAGCATGATGATTGGCATTCGTTCGGTTTCTGAACGTGCCCGCAGACGGCGGCAAAGCTCGATACCGGAGAGGCCGGGCAGCATCCAGTCCAGCAAGAGCAGGTCCGGCTGGCTTTCTTGCAGCAGGAGTTCCGCCTCATCTCCTCTTGCGCATACGTCGACATTGTAGCCTTCCGCTTCGAGATTGTATCTCAGCAGCAGGCTTAAAGGTTCTTCGTCTTCTACAATCAGTATCTTAGGCATACCCTAGTGCTCTCTTTGCACCTTCTGTTGTAAAGCAGTTTACCGCCATCACTGTGCATGTAAACCACTTTAACCTTTTGTAGTTGCGTCTTTTCTTATCAGAAACACGAAGTCGCCCTCTGATTTGACACATGAAGTGCCGCGTAATGAACCCGACACTCCAAACCTTGTTCAACGTGGTCGCCTTCCGGGCTTGCAGCTTCCCGGAGAGCGGCACGTCTCAGACAGCGCTGCTGTCTGCCAGTTCGTCCGTTTTTGGACGATCAGCCGGAAGCTGATTTCCGGAGATCATGTAGTAGATGTTCTCGGCAATGTTGGTCGCATGGTCACCGATGCGCTCGATGTTCTTTGCACAGAACAGCAGGTGGGCACACATGGTGATGGAGCGTGGATCTTCCATCATGTAGGTGAGCAGCTGACGGAACAGACTGGTGTACAGCGCATCTACCTCATCATCGCGCAAATGTACGCGCTGAACGACTTCCAGATCGCCGGAAGTATAGGCATCGAGAACGGCTTTGAGCTGTTCCAACGCCAGATCGGACATATGCTCCACGCCGACAGCAAGCTGCTTGTTGTTGAACTCACTCTCAATTGCGAGCGTCCGCTTTGCAATGTTCTTGGCCATGTCGCCAACGCGCTCCAGATCGTTGGAGATGCGCATGGCGGCGATGATGTCGCGCAGGTCGCTTGCCATCGGCTGGCGGCGTGCGATCACGGAGATGCACAGCTCTTCCAGCTCAGCCTGCATGTTGTCGAGGCGTCTGTCCGCCGCAATGGTGCGGGTTGCCAGCTCGCGATCCTGTCTCAGCAGTGCGCTGACGGCATCATGTACCAGCGTTTCTGCGAGGCCGCCCATTTCGACGACACGTCCGGCCAGCTCTTTCAGTTCTTCATTGAAGGACGAGACGATATGATCTTTCATCGGATGATCTCCTTAGACCTCCTTGCCTATTATTTTTAACCGAAACGGCCAGTGATGTAATCCTGCGTGCGCTGGTCTTTGGGGTTGGTGAAGATGTCGTTGGTCAGCCCCTCTTCCACCAGTGTCCCTAAGTGGAAGAATGCAGTGCGCTGCGAAACACGCGCCGCCTGCTGCATGGAGTGGGTTACGATGACGATGGTGTAGTTCTGGCGCAACTCATCGATCAGCTCTTCCACTTTAGCGGTGGCGATCGGGTCAAGCGCAGAACATGGCTCATCCATCAGGATCACTTCCGGAGACACTGCGATTGCGCGCGCGATGCACAGACGCTGCTGCTGACCACCGGAGAGGCCGGTTCCCGGCTCATCCAGACGATCTTTCACTTCCTCAAACAGACCGGCGCGCTGCAGGGAGCTGGCAACGATCTCTTCCAGATCGGCCTTGTTTTGCGCCAGACCGTGAATGCGTGGGCCGTAAGCCACGTTCTCGAAGATAGATTTCGGGAACGGGTTTGGCTTCTGGAACACCATGCCAACACGGGCCCGCAGTTCCACCACATCAATGCGTGGGTCGTAGACATCATCGTTGTCGAGAAGGATGTCACCTTCCACGCGGCAGATGTCGATGGTGTCGTTCATGCGGTTGAGGCAGCGCAGGAAGGTGGACTTGCCGCAACCGGATGGGCCGATCAGCGCGGTCACCTGATTTTTGCGCACATCCAGATCCACGCCATGCAGGGCCTGCTTGTCACCGTAAAACACTTTTACATCACGGCCACGCATTTTGAGCGTTTCGCCTTCAGCTGATACGGCTGGAGGGGTGCTTATTGTTGTATCCATTGCACTCTCGGTGTCTGTGGTCATTTCCAATGCCATGATCTTGCCTTTCAAATCACCAGCGGCGCTCAAAACGTTTACGAAGAACGATTGCGATTGCATTCATCGAGATCAGGAAGCCGAGCAGCACCATGATCGCGGCAGAGGTTTTCTGCTGGAAGGCCGGTTCGGGGAAGTCTGCCCACATGAAGATCTGAACCGGCAGCACAGTCGACGGATCAACCGGGTTTGCCGGGATGTCGACGATGAAGGCCACCATGCCGATCATGAGAAGCGGTGCGGTTTCACCCAAAGCCTGCGCCATGCCGATGATGGTTCCGGTCAAGATGCCTGGCATTGCCAGAGGCAGCACATGGTGGAACACGGCCTGCAAGCGGGAAGCTCCAACACCCAGTGCAGCCTCACGGATGCTTGGCGGCACGGCCTGCAGTGCTGCGCGGGAGGCGATGATGATGGTTGGCAGGGTCATGAGCGCCAGCACCATACCGCCGACGACCGGCGCGGATCGCGGCAAGCCGAAGACGTTGAGGAACACTGCCAGACCAAGCAGACCGAAGACGATCGATGGCACGGCTGCCAGGTTGTTGATGTTCACCTCAATCAGGTGGGTCCAGCGGTTCTTAGGCGCGAACTCTTCCAGATAAATCGCAGCAGCCACGCCAATCGGGAACGACAGGGACAAGGTGACGAGCATGGTCCAGAAGGAACCAACAGCAGCGCCCCAGATACCGGCCATTTCAGGTTCACGACTTGCACCGGACTTGAAGAAGATGGAGTTCCACTGGTTCTCGATGGTACCTTTGGAGACCAGATAGTCCGTGTAGGCGATTTCTTTGTCAGAGAACTTGCGGAAGCTTTCCGGTGTTTCCAGCTCTTCAACGCCCCACTGACCAGCAGCGGCAGCTGCATCGGAGCTCAGCGGGATGAAGGCGGTGCCGGTGACGCTGGTTGGCGTGACCTTTTCCGCTTTGATGGTGCCGCCATTCACGTTCACAAAGAAGCTTGGCATCTTGTTGTTGAGTGTGCCACCGTTCTCAACATTGGCGAGGTGGCCCTGCAGAACGGCCAGTTCAGCCTTGCGGGTTTCCAGAGTGGCCTTGATTTTCTCAAGCGCCTCTCTGTTGCTCTCAACTTCAGCTGTCAGGCGCTGTACGACCAGCGGATCTTTTTCGCTTTTCAGACGGGTTTCGAGGCCTGTGATCTTGGTGTTGACGCTGACTTCAGAACGGCCACGGGCTTCGATCTTGTCAGAAAGCAGCGTGATCTCATTCTCATAGTAAGATTTGAGCGCAACGATGAGTGCACCGAACTCCGGCTTCTCGGCGGTGATGGTCACCTGCCCTTCGGTTCCGGAAACGGTGGCTGCACTTGTTGTGGTGATCTCGTTTTTCTGCGTGATCAGGCCTTTGACATAAAGGTCTGCGAAATCTGAAAGCGGGATGGCGACTGGACCGGTTCCACCCAGCATGGATGTGTCGGCGACCACCTGCTTTTGCAGGATGACGTTGGCGCCGGAGGACACCAACGAGTACAGCACGCGGCGGTTTTTGCGGTCGGATGCAAATGGCAGTTCAGCCTTCAGACCATCACGGATGATCTTGTTGTAGCTGGCGCCTGCCGGATTGGCTGGATCAACCTTTTCAGCACTCAGGTTCAGCGGCACGCTCACGTAGTTGTAGGTGAAAGCTGGCAGGCCAGTGCCGACAATTGTGAAGAGCAGCAGAACCAGAAAGGTTGCGGCCAATGCAATGGCACCGATGCCGTAAGCCTTGAAGCGCGCTTCCATGCTGTAGCGCTTTTTCAGGCGCTTGCGAGCTTCGTCTGTCGTATGGACGCCGGAAGGAATGCCTTTGACACGTCCGCCAATTGCGGAACCGGCAGTGTCCTGAGCGATATCAATCATACTGTTCCCTATATTTCTTCACGACGCGCAGAGCGAAGATGTTCAGAGCAAGTGTGATGCAGAAGAGGAGAAGACCGAGAGCAAATGCTGCGAGTGTTTTCGCGCTGTCGAACTCCTGGTCACCGACCAGCAAGGTGACGATCTGCACGGTCACGGTTGTTACCGCTTCCAGTGGGTTCACTGTCATGTTGGCGGCAAGGCCTGCTGCCATCACCACGATCATGGTTTCGCCAATGGCGCGGGAGATGGCGAGGATCAGCGCCGAGACGATGCCCGGCAGAGCTGCTGGCAGAACCACACGGCGAATGGTTTCGGACTTGGTGGCACCAAGGCCAGCAGAGCCATCACGCAGAGACTGGGGCACCGCGTTGATCACATCGTCAGACAGGGAGGAGACGAACGGGATGATCATGATGCCCATAACGAGGCCCGCGGCCAAAGCGCTTTCTGAGCTGACTGACAGGCCGATGCTTTCACCCCAGCCGCGGATAAACGGTGCCACAGTGAGCGCGGCAAAGAAGCCGTAGACCACTGTTGGGATACCGGCCAGAATTTCCAGAACCGGCTTTGCGATGGCGCGCACTGGTGTGCTTGCGTAGTCAGAAAGATAGATCGCTGAGAGCAACCCGATTGGTGCGGCCACGATGATCGCGATTGCGGTGATCAGCATGGTGCCGACCAGAAGCGGGATTGCGCCGAAGATCTTAGTGTTTGCTTCGCCGTGTTCTGCGCCCGCACCTTCAAACGCGCTTTGCGGGCTCCAGTGGGTGCCAAAGACGAAGTCCAGAATTGGGATCTGGCGGAAGAACATCAGGCTTTCGAAGATCAGTGAGAGCACGATGCCGATGGTGGTGAAGATCGCAACAGCGGAACACAGGATCAGCAATCCCATGACGGTGCGCTCTACAAAATGGCGAGCCCGCATTGTTGGGCGAATGGCACGGTTGCCGTACCACAAGCCGCCAAGCACGAGGCCAACCATGAGAACTGATTTAAGGACAAAGGAGGTTTGAGCGAGCGAGGCAAACACCTCAGCTGCTTGTTCCTTGCCAGCATCGGAGAAGGCAACAATGCCGCCGAATGCGATGGCGCGGGCATCGCGCAGGAATGCTTGAAGTTCTGGTTTGGACAGTCCCTCGATCACCTCGGCATTGGCGCTGATGACCAGGGTATCAAGCATGCCCGGCTCTACAACTGCCCATGCAATCAGGAGCACAAATGCCGGAAGTGTGGACAGGATTGCCAGATACCCACCGTGGTAGGTTGGCCGGGAGTGAAGCACGGAAAGCTGATGACCAGCGACCTGCAGAGCCCGGAAGCGTCCATAGACGTTAGCGGCTACGAAGACCAGTAGAAGAAGGGCAGCGTAAGTCCAGAACATTTGATTGCGTCGCCTTATTTGGCTCTTCTGTCAGAGCGTATTTCTGCCTGCAGATCAGGCTTGTTATGCGGAAACACGCTGCAACTGTTATAGCGAATTCATGGTGTTTGTTTGGAAGCACCCGAACGCGCTGTCGACCTTTTGCGGATGCGTGAAAGCGGTCAGCTGAGGTGCTGACCGCTCTCTGATTTTTTGCAATTAGAATGCAAGTGGTGTCAGAGCTGATGCAGACTTGGAAACTGATGCGCGGTCAGCTGCTGGCAGTGGGATCAGACCCTTGTCTGCCAGGTAACCTTCGTCGCCCCAGGTGTCTTCGTTGGTGAACTCAGCCAGGTATTCTGCGATGCCTGGGATGACGCCAACGTGCTCTTTCTTGATGTAGAAGAACAGAGAACGGGACACTGGGTAGTCACCAGCTGCGATCGCATCAAAAGTAGGAGCAACACCGTTGATGTTTGCGCCCTGCAT
This sequence comes from Pseudovibrio sp. FO-BEG1, assembly GCF_000236645.1. NCBI lineage: Bacteria > Pseudomonadati > Pseudomonadota > Alphaproteobacteria > Hyphomicrobiales > Stappiaceae > Pseudovibrio > Pseudovibrio sp. FO-BEG1. Next base: position 1,786,379 of record NC_016642.1, on the reverse strand, counting down.
TTTGTCAGCGTTCTGGTCGAGGAAGGAGAAACCGAAGATGCCGAGTGCGTTCGGGTTTGCTTCCAGCTTCTGAACGATCAGGTTGTCGTTCTCACCAGCTTCGATGTAAGCACCGTCTTCACGAACTTCGTGACATGCTTTTTTCTTCAGGCCGAGTTCTGCAGCGCCTGCAACTTTCTTACAGCCACCCTGCATTGCCAGCTCAGCAAATGCATCACGGGTACCGGATGTTGGAGGAGGACCGAGAACTTCGATCTTGGTGTTTGGCAGAGATGGGTCGATGTCGGACCACTTCTGGTATGGGTTTGCAACCAGCTTGCCGTCAACCGGGACTTCTTTCGCCAGAGCCAGGAATACCTGATCAAGGGTCAGGTCCAGCTGAGCGCCCGCTTTGGAGTTTGCCAGAACGATGCCGTCGAAACCAACAGTGACTTCAACCGGGGTTACGCCAGCCTCATTACACTTGACCAGCTCCTTTGCCTTCATGCGGCGGGAAGCGTTGGTGATGTCAGGTGTGTTTTCGCCAACGCCTTCACAGAAGAGCTTGATGCCGCCACCGGAACCAGTGGATTCAACAACTGGTGTTTTGAAGTTTGTTTTCTGACCAAACTGCTCAGCTACTGCTGTTGCAAATGGGAAAACAGTGGAGGAACCAACGATCTGAATCTGATCACGAGCCTGTGCGGAACCTGCAGCAATGGTACCTGCGAGAGCGAGCGCTGCGACGCTTGCGAATGCCTTGATTTTCACCTGAAGTCTCCTGAGAGTCTTGGTTTTAAAACTGATTAATTACGTTCACCTCACAGCGCCCCGGCTGTGAGCTGGCTGTAACCTAGCGTTTGGCTGTGATGGTTATATGAACGTTGAGTATCAGTTTTATGACATCGCAAGAGATTGATTTTGCTACATATTTTTAATCGAGTTCATTTTCGTCATAAATAACGGCACCGGGTATGAACACACGGAAGCAGGCGCCTTCATCCGGCTTACTTTCGATTTCCAGACGGGCCCTATGGCGAGTCAGAATGTGTTTTACGATGGCCAGACCGAGGCCTGTGCCCTTCATCTGACGGGAGGTGACCACGTCAACCCGGTAGAAACGCTCGGTTAATCGCGGCAGGTGTTCCGGATCGATGCCCGGGCCGTAGTCACGAACCTCTGCGATCCAATGCGGTGTCTCGGTGGAATCAGGGTCCGGGCGGCATGTGACATCGACTCGGCCACCGCTAGAGCCGTATTTCAGGGCGTTTTCGACCAGATTGTTGAAGACCTGAACCAGCTCGTCGTTTTCACCGCGAATCTCTGCAGGTTCATCGGGCACTGTCACATTCAACTCGACGCCATTTTCCTTGGCGACGGGCAGCAGCGATTCCACGGAGTGGCGCATGATCAGGCCGAGGTCCACGAGGGTTTCGGGCTGGACGTGCACTTTCATCTCGATGCGGGACAGAGACAGCAGATCATCAATGAGACGACGCATGCGCTCTGCTTGATCCAGCATGATGCCGAGGAACTGGTCCTGCGCCTTCGGGTCGCCTTTCGCTGGTCCCTGTAAGGTTTCGATAAAGCCTGTGAGGGAGGCAAGCGGCGTGCGCAACTCGTGTGAGGCGTTAGCGACAAAGTCGGCGCGCATACGCTCTAGACGGCGGGCTTCGGTCAGGTCGCGGATGACGACAAGGATGAGGCCCGGGCGTCCACGAGGGACTGCAAGGTTTCCGCTGGAGACGGACCAGAGCGGCGCGATATGCGCTTCCAGCCACAGTTCCATTGGCACCTTTTCGGTCCAGTCGATGACTTCAGTAGAACCACCATTGGAGACGCGATCCAGCGCTTCCAGCAAGGATGGTGCACGGATGCGGAAGGACAGAGGATCCCCCACCGCGATGGTGCCGAAGCGGCGCTGTGCGGCGAGGTTCACGTACTGGGTGGTACCGCGGTAGTCGACGACGAAACACGGGTCCGGCAGTGCGTTGACGGCGGACTTCATGCCGCGATCCACGATCTCGCTGGCTTCCTTGCGGCTGACACCGCTTGGCGCTTTGACCTTTGTGCGGCTTTTCATGCCGCCGCCGATGACCAGAATGAAGATGAGAGCGTAGGCGAAGAATGAGGCCCAGACGGGCACCTGAAAGGCAACAGAGAAGACAGCAAAAATGCCTGCGGCGGCCAGAAGGATCCAGCGTACATCGACGGTTTTGCGATAAATCGCCTGCCTGTTGAGACCCAGTCTCAACGGCTCCTGATTTATCTGCTTTTCTTCCTTGTCAGTATCCAGGGACATACGTGCCACTCTCTAAACGCCGCTGCGCGTTTACGTTGTTTTTTCTTTCAGACTGACCGAGAATTTAACTGGGTCAGCATGACATTCTCGCGACGGCGGCTGCTCATTTTTGCAATTTCCCCACAAGGAGACGTAGCGAAACCAAGGATCTTGGAGGTTCGGTCCACTTAGGAAATGGCGTAGATCCACTCAGACATTTTCGACGCGTTGGCGCGGTTATATATTTAGCAGGTTTAACAAATCAAGCAGAAGAGAAGCTGAGGAATAATAATTAATCGGCAAAGCTTCATTTGAGGCAGGTTCAACGTCACGCAACTCTCATCTTTTGCGTTTAGAGCCCAATTGAAGCGAAGTGTCATCTCACTCTTACCTTTGGTAATTGTATTTAAATGGCCTGCGCCTTTAAATAGGTACTGCGGGTGGACCTGAGAGTGAGGGCAGTTTGCTTGCTGGGGCACGCTTTAGGACGCGGAACGAAGGGCTGATGATGGAAGAGATTCTGGAAAAACTGGAAGCAGCAATTTCGCAGGAAAACTGGCCAGAAGCGGAGAAGTATATTCTTCTCATGCTGGAAGAAGACGAGACCAACCCGAGCCTCTGGTACAATCTGGGCCTTGTGCGCCGGCGTGCAGGCAATAATACTCAGGCCCTTGAGAACTTTGAGAAGACGCTGGAATTTTCACCGCAGCACCAAGGCGCAATGTTTGAGCGAGCTGCGGCTTGTCTGGACATGGAAGATTTCAACACCGCCCTTAATGACTTCGCCGAGTACACAGCCGCCTACCCCGATGATGGAGACGGATTGCTGAATCTGGCGCGCATTGCGCTTCACATGGAAGTGCCGGATCTTGCGTTGCAGGCGTTCCAGAAGCGGGCTGAGATTGAGAATGATGCGGAGAACATTCTGGGTGCTGCCGAGGCCATGCAGATGATGGGGGATGAAGAAGGTATCAGTATGCTGCGGCGCCTGTTTGCCAACAACCCACCTGTGCGTCCTGAACTTTTGAAGATTATGAGCCAGGGCTCCTTTGGCCGTGTGCCGCTCAACTCAAAGGCTATGCTGCCCTAGAGATTAGAAGCCCCCTCACCTTTACGCATCCACGGAGCGTTTGGCGCGAACAGACTTGCGGTAGTGTCCCGGCTCTGCCTGCAGTTTGTTTTGCGTGTCTAAATGAGTTTCGAACTCTGCCTCATCCATCGGGGCACAATCCAGCTCCATTGCTTCCCGCTTGAAGGGGAAGGCCTGTGCGATGGGGGTGCCAGCTTGGAGCGTACCTTCAAACTCCGGGTTCTTCCAAAGCGCCGGGAAGTGCACAAAACCACCTTTGAAGCGATCACAATCTACCACGCCAGCCAGCGTTCTGAACGGCAGTTCCTCGCGATTGAGGGGATGAGTGAAGAGCAGTGAGATGCCTTCCGGAGCCTCGATGCTCCAGAAGTTGTTGAGCTTGATGATGAAATCGCCGGGGTTCGTGCCCAGCGGCGCCCCGGTTGCTTGTTCCGGCACATGCAGGCCGATGGGGGATCGAGTTTGCTGTGCTTTTGGTGAGACCGGTTTGGGCCAGTGCCACGAGAACTCGCCGTCTTTCATCGTCACATCACAGGGCAGTTTGAAGAGGATGCCCGTGGAGAAGCCGTCAATGATGGGTGGGCAGTGTTTGAGGGTGCGCACCTGTTCGTTGCCCAGCAGCTCACTTTCCACGGTTGAAGGGATGTCTTTCAACCATTCTGGAAGCGCTGACTTTGCCTCAACCGGCTCTGGAATGTGGCCATGAAGTTCTGGCAGACAACGGAACTTGAGCTTCATGAGGGCTCCTAAATGCGTCGTTTCATTGGAGAACCGGCATCGCGTTGAGCGAGGTGCCTAGATCTTCACAATGGCGGTTTTCAGCTTGTTCAGGCAGTAGGCCCACCCGGCGCTGGAGTTCATGGCGCGCAGGTACTCCCGCCAACCGTCTCCGTAGCGTTCAAAATGACTATGCACCAGTTTGAGCTGGGTGCCACCCTCAACATCTGAAAACTGAATTGTCACGATGCCAGCCTTTTGCGGGTCTTCAATGAGCAGGCGTTTGGGAGAGATCTGCCAGGCAAGGACGATCTTACTGCCCTCTTCCAGCTCCTGAATGGTGCCCCAGTGCAGGCGTCTGCCGTCTTCCACATCTTCAAAGCACGAGCCGCCCACCAGCGGCTCTATGCCTAAAACACCATCCGGGGAGAACCTGTATTCCGCAGGCCACCATGCGTCGATTTTCTCGAGAAAACACACATAGGCGCTTTGGGCAGAGGCAGGCAGAAGCACCTCTGCCTTGCACAATGAAAATTGCTCCAAGACACCCATTTCGCCTGATGTCATTGCTTCCCCCCAAAATAGATCTGTCAGCCGCGTCCCTTCCTGCGGCTTGCCATCACGTAGACTGTAGCAGCAATTATCGTAATTGCTACAAAGAGAACACCGATGACATTGATGACAGGGGATATACCAAAGCGCATGCGCGCGCCAATCTCTGTCACAAGGGTCCAGCTTGGGCCAATGGCAAAGAAGGTGGTGTTGTAGTTCTCAATGGACTGCAAAAACGCGATGGCGGATGCGGTCAATATTGTGGGCATCAGGAAGGGCAGCGTGATGCGGCGGAACACGAAGAACGAGGACGCCCCCAGATCCAGCGCAGCTTCTTCCAGCACGATGTCCTGACGCTGCAAGCGGGCCATGAACATGAGCATGCAGTAGGAGGCGATGAAGCTGGATTGAGCGATGGTTGCGGTGAACAGGCCGCCTTCCACGCCAAACGCGTCGCGCCAGAAGATGAGCGTGGTTGCACCCAGCACGATGCCCGGTGTGAGCATGGGTGAGACCAGAACGGTGTAGAGGAAGGTTGTTGCCTGAGACTGCAGGCGGGTGAGCAGCAACGCGCCTGCAAGGCCCAGCGGGATGGAGATGACAATCACGCCCACAGCAATGATAAGGGAGTGCACAAGGCCATCAATGAACCGCTGATCCTGCGGCAAAGCGCGGAACCAATCCAGCGTGAAGCCCTGCCAGTCAATAACCGAAGGGGTTGGCGCTGAGTTGAAGGCTGCGATCACCATGAAGATCATCGGCAGGAACATATAGGCGAAGAAAATCACCAGATAGCCGTTCAAGACGGCGGACGCCCAATCGATTGGAGTTTTAGCTGTTTCTGTCACGCCGGTGCTTTCAAGAGTTGTTGCCGTCATTTCGCGATGTCCCGGATACCGACGCGGAAGACCCACATATTGAACAGAATAAAGACGATACAGGCGACCAGAAGTGCCAGAGAATAGGCGGCGCCCTGGTTCCAGCTGTCAGCCTCAAAGAAGCGGCGGTAGATCACCTGACTAAACCAGTCTGGATGCAGACCACGGCCCACAGCGCTTGGAACCGCGATGGATCCAGCCGAGAGCATGAAGGTCATGATCGCGCCAACAGCAATGCCCGGTTTGGCATGTGGCAGGACCACACGCCAATGAATACGCCATGTGGAGGCACCCAGATCTCGGGCCGCTTCAATCTGATTTTTGTCCAGTGTGTCGATGGTGTTGTAGATCGGGAAGACCATGAACAGCACGTAGGCGTAGACCATCACTGTGAAGACTGCGCCGTTTGAGGCGACAAAGCGGAAGCCCTCTCCTGCCTCCAGGTTGATGATACCCAACAGATCGAGCAGTCCATTCAGGATGCCTTGCTTCTCCAGGATCATGATCCACGAGAAGATGCGCAACAGCTCGTTGATCGCATAGGGGATCAGCAGACCAATCATCAGGATGGCGAGTTTGTTGCGGCTGGTTGTTGTGGCGACAGCGTAAGCCACCGGATAACACATGATGAACGCCAGAATGGTGACGCAAAGCGCGTAGGCGATGGTTGCGAGGAAAATCTGGAAGTGGATCGAACTCATCATGGTGAAGTTTTTGAGAGAGTACGAGGTGTCCAAACCTACGCTTTCGCTGGTGGCTTTCTCCTCGGCCTCCAGTGTGGCGATCTTTGCTTCTAACTCGCCTTTTCTGGCAAGAAGCGGTTCTACTTCAGCTTCGATTTCAGCAATCGTGCGGGTCGCGTTTGTTGCCCCGCCAGACGATGGCGCCCCAAACGGGTTCAGGCCGGTGGTGTCATTGCCGGAAGGCTCTGCAAATGGATTGAGGCCGGTGGCATCGTTTGACGGTGCCGGGCTCTCTTCTGCGAATGGGTTCAGGCCAGATGCACCACCAGGGGTGGAGGGTTCTGGTTTGGCAAACGGGTTGAGAGACGAGGCACCGTCCTGCGGCTTGGCTGTTGCCTCCCCTGCATTGACCGCGTCTTTTTCCGCATCCAGCTCTTCCAGCGAGGTGTTGATCTGAAACACTTCTTCGTAGGCACGGTCGATCTCCAACGCCAGTGTAGCCGCAGCTCCACCTCTGTCCTCATAGGTGAAGGCGCGCTCAATCATGGAGAACTGGGGCAAGACGATGAGGAGCACGATCCAGAGTGCTGCCAGCCCCATGAAAAGAGCCGTGAGCCCTTTGCCGTAACTTTTGATCAGACTATTCACTGGCCAGCTCTCCTGGACGCATCACAACAGCATCCTGTGCTGCGAACCAGAGGTTCTGATCAGAGCCGAGTGGCTGGTGTGTTTTCTCCACGTTGGTGACATGGACTGCGATTGGCTGATCCCCTGCCCGCATGTGCAGGTTCACAAACGGTCCTTCCAGATCGCGGCGTTCCAGTTTTGCAGACAGGCCGTTTTGCTGGCCGTCCTTTTCTTCCAGCGTGACGCGTTCCGGGCGAACGAAGAGGATGGCGTCCTCCCCTTCGTTCAAGCCATGTGCGTTCTGTCCGAACAGCTTGCCTTGGGAGGTTTCCAGAACAGCGAAGTCGCCTTCCCTGCCAACAACCTTGCCTTTGAAGACGTTCTGTTCGCCCACAAAGCTGGCGACGAATGGGGTGACCGGGTGGGCGTAGATTTCATCAGAGGTGGCGACCTGTTCCACTACGCCGTGGTTCATGACCGCGACACGGTCTGACATGGTGAGCGCTTCACCCTGATCATGGGTGATGTAGATGAAGGTGACGCCGGTTTTGCGCTGCAGCTCTTTTAGCTCGGCACGCATGTGCTGGCGCAGCTTCAGATCCAGCGCGGAAAGCGGCTCGTCAAGCAGGAGCACGGATGGCTCAACTGCGAGAGCACGGGCAATGGCAACGCGCTGGCGCTGACCACCAGAGAGTTCTGTTGGCAGTTTATCGCCCTGCCCGTCCAGTGCGACGAGGGACAGGAGCTCCTGCGCTTTTTCGTGGCGGATCTTTTTGGAAATGCCGCGTGCTTCCAGACCGAAGGCGATGTTGTCTCGTACGCTCATGAGCGGGAAGAGCGCGAGGTTCTGGAAGATCAGAGCGGTCGGTCTGGCATTGGCGCGAATGCCGGACATGTCTTTGTCGCCAATGACGACGCGGCCCTGAGAGGGACTGAGGAAGCCAGAGATCATGCGCAGGATGGTTGTTTTTCCGCAGCCGGACGGGCCGAGGATAGAGAAAAACTCACCAGCATTGATTTTGAGGTTCGTGGGCTGAACGGCGACAAAATCGCCAAATCTCATGGAGAGGTTTTCGAGAATTACATCATTGCCATGCATGAAGGGCCTATTGCTTTATCTTATGGTTTTCAGGGATGGAAACCTGAGGTTTTCCGCTCGGCTACTGGCCATGCCAGAGCGCAGTTCCTTCCTTGCAAAAACGGCGCCTGTGCCACCGCTGCGATTGCAAGCTGATACGCAAAGCGCGGCTGATGCCGCGCTTTGCTGCCAACACCATTAGGCGTTGGTGATCTTGTCCACGTACTCCTGACGAAGCGGTGCAAACCACGGCGTGTCAGCCGGGTACCACCACAGGTTCGCGAGGGTGTCGTTGTTGTAGATCTCCAGGAACTGCTTCTTGTAGGTTTCGCCTGCATGGTTGGCGGCGCCTACAACAGCGGAGTTGTAGCCGGTGTTTGCGCTGAACATACCAGCCATTTCCGGATCAAGCATGGCGTTGATGAAGGCATAGGCCTGCTCAGTGTTTTCAGCACCGCTTGGAATGCCCATGGAATCCATCCAGGTCATGCCGCCTTCTTTTGGCATGCGGTATTTCCACTTTGCATCTTCACGGCTGAGCAGCAGACCGGTTGTATCCCATGTCTGGCCGATGGACGCGCCTGCCTGTTTGAAGGCGTTGGTGGCTTCGGTCGCGTTGTTCCAGAACGCAGCGATGTTTTCTTTGCGCTCGATGATGAACTTGGCCACTTCATCCCAGACGCGGCGGGCGTCTTCTTCGGTCTTGTACACGTCGAGCATGCGGTTGGATTTCACCTTGCCGATCGCGTCGAGGTACAGGCCTGTGCCGATCAGAGCGGATTTCTGACGGAATGCAGCCTTGCCTTTGGCTTCCGGAGCCCAGAGAGAGCCGAAGGAGACTTCGTCGTTTGAGAGCGGGAAGACGGTACTGTCGAAGGTGATAGCTTCTGTGCCCCAGTCGAATGGCAGCAGCATGCGCTTGCCGCGGTAGGTGCCGCCGAGCTTCACACTGTCGCGCAGCATGGACGGCACAACGGCATCCACCTTGAGCTTGCTTTCGTCCAGTGGGGCCAGCAGGTCATCCGGGTAGTAGTTCGCACCGTTGGTGATGGACGGGAAGATCACGTCAAAGCCTTTGCCGCCAGCTGCTTTCAGCTTCTGCTCAGCTTCGTCATTGGAGCCGAAGGTGGACAGGTTGATCTTGATCCCTGTATCACCTTCAAACTTCTTGATCATGTTGTCCTGAACGTAGTCGCCCCATGCGAATACATTCACCTGACCAGAAGATGCCAGCGCATCAGAGGCCTTCAAAATTGCAGGAGCAGCAACAGCAGCGGCGGACGCTGCAGCAGTGCCTTTCAGTACTGAACGACGAGAGATAGACATTAACGGGCCCTCAAGAGACTAAGAAATTCTAATAGCAACCAAGGTGCGATGCAGAGATTCGACACCTCTCTGGTTCCATCACCTAGGCAGCTAACTGCAACCTGTGACAGACCCATGACAATTTACGTATATTAACTTATCGAGCGTAGCTCATTATTAGCGAGCTACGCAATATTGTATTTGTATTTCTATAAGTTGAGCGAAAAACTCTAGGTAATTTCAATCTGTTATTTATTTGGCAAACTAAAAAAGGGAGCGCCTTTTGGGGCACTCCCTTTTCATTGTCGAAGTCTACAGGCTCTTTCAGGCGCTGACATGCTCCCTTTGCCGGCGGCGGCGCATGACGACGCCATAGTGCGGCGCGAACAACATGGCGAGCACCTGCTGCAGACCAGCGACAACAGCAATCATACCGGCAGCAGAGACCGAAAATTCGTAGCCCAGCAGGCCCGGACCGAAGGCTGCGAGCAGGTATCCGAACAGGCCAGCGGACAGTGAGGCAATGCCTGAGATGAAGAGCTGGGTCTTCAGGTTATCGGTCAGCATGCGCGCTGTGGCAGCCGGGCAGATAAACATGGCGATCACAAGGATTGAGCCCACTGCACTGAACGCTGCAACTGCTGCAATGGCAACCATCACGATGAGTGACAAGCCGAGCCATTTTGGTGAGAAGCCGAGGCTGGCGGAGAGCAGCGGATCGAAGCTGGAGATCTTCAGCTCTTTGAAGAACAGCACGATGAAAGCGATCACCAACAAGTTGACGATGAACAGCTGTTTGATGCTCTCTGGTAGCGTGGACAGTGCCTGCCAGTTCCAAAGATCTGAGAGAGTGTAAGCATCCAGCCAGATGGCGCTTTCCAGATTGCCGTATAGAGCGTGCTCTACGTCAAGGTGAACGCCTGCGGTTCCGGTCTGCTCCAGAATGACAACGCCAGCTGCAAACATGGTGGTGAAGACCACGCCCATGGCAGCGCCGGGTTCCACATTGCCGATGCGGCGGATGAGTTCGATGAGCAGTACCGCGAAGATGGCTGCCATCCCTGCCCCGATCATCATGGCCCAGGAGCCCGTTTCATGGGAGAACAGGAAGCCGAGCACGATGCCGGGCAGCACTACGTGGGAGATTGCATCGCCCATGAGCGCTTGCTTGCGCAGGACGAGGAAGTTGCCGAGCAGACCACAGGCCAGTGCTGCCAGTGAGCCCAGCAGGATGCTTGGGAGGTCAAATTGCAGGAAGATATCCATCAGTTTGTTCCTCCTTTGCCATTATCTTCAGGGTGCACCACATGGGGGCTAAGTTCCCGCTCCAGCACCTTAACAGTGTCAGCAGGCAGGACTTCGCCGATTGGCTTCAGGGACCAGTCTGCAAGTGCATGGGACTCTTCCGGGTGCATTTCGCGGTAGAGGTTCCAGAGCTTCTGATCACGTTCAATCAGGCGTGCTTCTGACTGACCTTTTACGGTTGGCTGGCCGTCTCCGCTCATAAACCCGCCTCTGCGCAGGATGGAGCGGGTCAGAGGTTCGAGCACCGGCTCATTATGCGCGATGGCGAGTAAGCCCTGACGCAGGTGCACGATGCGCTGGAAGCGGTAGTGCTTGAGCGCTGCAGCGAGTACTCCACGAACGGGCGAGACAAGGAGGGAAACCACAAAGAAGCTGAAGAGCACCAGCACAATCAAACCGCCGGTTGGCATGTTTGGGGCGCTGGCTGAGAGAGCAGCTCCAATGTAGCTTCCCGAGGCGCCAATTCCTGCTGCAATAGCAACCAACACCGGCACACGGTCTGTCCAGAAACGGGCAGCGACGGGCGGGATGATGGCCAGAGCGATGATGAGCACGAGACCAACGGTTTTGAGGCCGATGACCACGATGCCGAGAAGCAAGAGAAGAAGGGTACGGTCGAGCCAACGGACGTTGTAGCCACTGGCCGCTGCAAAGCCTTCGTCAAAGCAGAGCAGCGAGAATTCTTTCATGCGCAGCACAACGGCAAGGCCAACGAGGGCTGCTGCGACGGCGATTGTCAGCGCTTCAGACTTGAGCATGCCGGAGGTTGCGCCGAGGAGGAAGCCTTCCAGACCTGCCTGCCCTGAGATGGACATGGACTGGATGATGGTGAGCAAGACCATGCCGACTGCAAAGAAGGTGGAGAGCACGGTGCCGATGGCTGCATCTTCTGTTAGGCGGGTGTGGGTTTTGATCCAGTCCACCGCCAGCACTCCGATGCCGGCAGACAAGGCCGCGCCGAACAGAAGCACTGGGAGAGAACGGCCAGAGCCGAAGTAGACCTGCGCAATGATAAAAGCGAGCGCTACGCCGGGAAGTGTCGCGTGGCTGACGGCATCAGAGACCAGCGTGCGTTTTCTGAGCAAAACAAAGACACCGATTGCACCGCTGGCCGCGCCCAGAAGAGCAGCGCCGATGCAGACCAGTGCTGTGTTGTAGCCTGCAGACAGAGTGAGGGCGGCAAAGAACTGTTCCATAGCTTTGCCTTATGCGCCTGAGGCTTCTGAGAGGCCATCCAGCTGGGTGCTGGCAAGGCGTCCGCCATACGCTTTCTGCAAGTTTTCCGGGGTGAAGGTTGTTTCGACCGGACCGTCCGCCACATGCTGGCCATTGAGCAGCAGAATGTGGGAGTAGTAGTCGCGTACGGTTTCAAGATCATGGTGCACGACGAGCACGGTTTTACCGTCTGCAACAAGCTGACGAAGCACGGCAACGATTGCTTTTTCTGTTGCCGCATCCACGCCCGCAAACGGCTCATCCATCAGATAGACTTCAGAGTCCTGCGCCAGTGCACGGGCAAGGAACACGCGCTGCTGCTGGCCGCCTGAAAGCTGGCCGATCTGGCGGTTTGCAAAGTCCTGCATGCCAACGGATTCCAGGCAGTCCATTGCCTTTTGGCGATGTTTGCGGGATGGCCAGCGGAACCAGCCGATTTGGCCGTAAAGGCCCATCATCACCACATCGATGGCTGTCGCCGGGAAGTCCCAATCCACGGCTGAGCGCTGCGGAACATAAGCGATGCGCTTCAGGGCCTTTTCGATTGGTTCACCGAACACCTTGGTTTCACCAGAAAGCTTCGGGATCAGGCCCAGCGCTGCTTTGAGGAATGTGGACTTGCCTGCCCCGTTAGGACCGATGATCGCTGTGAGACATCCTTTTGGAGCCGAGTAGGAAACGCCCCAAAGAACTGGCTTGTGATGGTATGCAACTGTCATGCCCTGCACGGTGAACGGCAGATCTTCTGGTCTTATGTTTTTGCCTGCATCGGTATCGTGTAACAGGTGCAGGCCGGAGGAACTTCTGTCGTGCATGTTAGTGACCTGCTCCAAGTTTACCTTGCATGCCTCGCGCAGGAGCGACACCGCCCAGAGCGCGGGTAATCGACGTCATATTGTGGTCGATCATACCGATATACGTTCCCTCATAGGTGTTGGACTGCCCCATCGCATCGGAGAAGAGCTCGCCGCCCACTTCCACTTTGTGGCCTTTGGCTTCAGCGCCTTCCACCAATGCACGCACGTTGCGCTCTGATACTGACGATTCAACAAACACTGCTGTGATTTTTCGATCTACGAGAAGGTCTACTAGCTCCTCAATGCGCTGCAGGCCAGCTTCCGAGTTGGTGGAGATGCCCTGAACGCCAACCACTTCCAGATCGAAGTCGCGGCCAAGATAGGTGAACGCATCATGCGCGGTTACGAGAACACGGCGCTCCTGCGGAACTGTCTTGAGGATTTTGTCGCCATAGTCAGCAAGCTCCTGCACTTGCACAAGGTAAGCTGCTGCGTTATCGCGGTATTCCTGCTCGTTTTCAGGGTCAATAGAAATGAATGCTTCTGTGACGCCATCAACCGCACCTTTCCAGAGAGTTGGGCTCATCCAGACGTGTGGGTCATAACGGCCTGTGTAGGCTGTTGAGCCTTCCAAATTTGCGGAGTCGATGGTTTCTCCAATGAAGAAGACTGGTTTGCGCTTTTGCAGCTTGAGCAGCAGATCTTCCATCTGCGCTTCCAGAAACAAGCCATTTGCGAAGATTGCGTCTGCACGGCCCATCTTTACAACGTCGGAGCGGGTCTGACGGTAAGAGTGCGGGTCGATGCCGGTCCCCATGAGCGCTTCGACAGTGACGTTGTCGCCACCGACAGCGCGGACTGCATCAGCCACCATGCCAACGGTTGCCACGGCGTTAATTGGAGTTTTTGCAAAGGCCGCTGACAGGCTGGAGAGGCCTGCGAAGATCATCAGTGTGACTGCAAGTGCAGCAGCTTTAAAGTAGCGCATAAAGTCCAACTTTCTAAAACGACTTGAGCAAACGTACCGGCTCTTCATCTTTTACAGTTCTCCGATCTGGCCGCTTTGTCCTTGGCCAATATCTTCGCCCTGAGCTCTTTAAAATATAGATACCACCAGATCTCCCGCAGGTATCCTGTTTCTTCACCCAGTCTAGTTGCAACTCATTCTTAATAGCAATAAAAAAATGAAGCTTTCTGAAATTTGTTGTTTCCCTGCCATTCTCATGGAGTGTTTGAAGTGAGCAGAAAGTCGACCATCAATCAGGCCTAGTTGCCATTGCCTCTTATTTGCCAAAGGCTTATTTATAGGAGCAATGGGAGGGACCTGAGATGAGCAAGATGGATTTCAATCGCGAGTTTGATGCACAACACGGCAAGCTTGTTGCAATCACCGACGAGCTGGCGCGGGTGACCTGCAACAACCCCGGTGCCCTAACGTTTGCAGGCACTAACACGTTTATCGTTGGCAAAAACGAGGTTGTCGTCATTGATCCGGGCCCGATGGATCTGGAGCATCTGGACGCTCTGATGACAGCGATTGACGGTCGTCCTGTGAAGGCCATTCTTGTGAGCCACACGCACGTGGACCACTCTCCTCTTGCTGGTCCTTTGAAAGAAAAAACCGGCGCACCCGTGATGGGCTGCGGCCCACACAGACGTGCAGTTTCCTTCGAGGACATGGATGAAACGCCAATGGATGCGAGCTCCCAAAAGGACTTTGCACCGGATAAAGAGCTGGAAGACGGGGCCAAAATCTCTGTTGATGGTGTGGTGATTGAGGTGGTTGCGACCCCGGGGCATACCGAGAATCACCTGTCTTTTGCCCTACCCGACCACGGTGTGATGCTGCCAGGTGACCACGTGATGGCCTGGTCCACGACCATTGTGGCGCCGCCAGATGGCTCCATGAACGCCTACATGAAGTCGCTGGACAAGCTGATGGCACGTGGCGAGACCCGTTACTTCCCGTCTCACGGCGGTGAAGTGAACAACCCGAAAGTGTTTCTTGCTCAGCTGAAGCAGCATCGCCAGATGCGCTCTGACGCCATTATGGAGCGTCTGCGTGCCGGTGATGATGACGTCATGACCATGGTGAAAGCCATCTACACCGATGTGGATCCAAAGCTGCATGGCGCTGCGGCGCTCAATGTACTTGCACAACTGGACGATCTCATCGCGCAAGGGGTTGTCTTGTGCAATGGTAAGGTTACACTCTCCGCAAAATTCACGCTGCGTGAGACGGCATAGCCAGACCTACACGCTGTCACGACACCCCAGAGAAACCGATCTCTCCAACTTTTCGAGACGTAATGACCAGTATTTTTGATAAGAAGATCGATCGCAGAAACACTCATTCTCTGAAATGGGATGAGATGGAAAGTCGCTACGGCATCAGCTGTGATGACGGTTTGCCTATGTGGGTTGCGGACATGGATTTCCGACCGCCTCAGGCCGTAAACGATATGGTTGCACGTGCTGCCGAGCACGGGATCAACGGTTATTATGGCAATGACGTGCCTTATAAAGAGGCGATCATCTCCTGGATGAAGCGTCGCCATCAGTTTGACGTTTCCGCAGACTGGATCACCACCGTGCCGGGCGTTGTGGCTGGTTATTCCATGGCTATTCAGGCGTTTTCGGAAGAAGGCGATGGCGTGCTGGTGTTCTCACCGGTTTATCACGCGTTTGGCCGCGCCGTGCGCGATAACAACCGCCGCCTTGTTGAGAGCCAGCTGATTGAGCGTGATGGCGCTTATTACATGGACTTTGACAATCTGAAGGACCAGATTGACGAGCGCACCAAGATCCTGCTGCTGTGCAGCCCTCACAATCCGGGTGGCCGTGTCTGGACGGCTGACGAGCTGACCCGCATCTGTGAGTTCTGCCTTGAGCACAACATCCTGATCATCTCCGACGAGATCCACCACGATCTTATTCTGGATGGTTCCAAGCACGTTGTGACAGCCACCCTTTCTGAAAAGATTGCAGAGCGGACGATTACGTTCACCTCTGCCTCCAAAACCTTCAACCTTGCCGGTTTTGCAACAGCGGCTTGTCTCATCAGCAACAAAGAGCTGCGTGATGCCTATCGCAAGGTCTGCACCGCTTGTGGTGTGCACTCTACTCCGCTTGGCTCTCAGGCGACCACTGAGGCTTACAACCACGGCGAAGAGTGGCTTACGGAGCTGTGTGACTATGTTGCTGCTAACCAGGAGCTGCTGATTGAAGGACTGGAAGCAGCTATTCCGGGTGCCAAGGTGATGCGCATGGCGAGCACCTATCTGGAGTGGGTCGACTTTAAAGATGTAGACCTGCCGTTTGATGAGATCGTCAACCGAATCCAGAAACAGGCGAAGATTGCGGTCAACATCGGCAGCACGTTTGGAAAAGGCGGCGAAACCTTCCTGCGTTTCAATCTAGCCTGTCCAAAATCGACAGTTGAAGAAGCAATCAAACGTCTGGAAGATGTTTTTGCAGATCTTCGTATGCAGGCAAACGCCTGATTTCAAAGAGATAATTTGAGTTATCAAAGATACGCCCGTTTCTGGGCGTATTTTTTTGTGCGTGCGTGACAATAATCACACACATATGCTAGGAATTGAGTCATATTAGATTCACAGAGTTCGACGGCTTCCCCGGCTTTAAGAACTCTTCGAGTTTCGCGATAGCCTTAAAGCGGTACTCGTTGTTCACGCAAGCTTTCATAACCAGTGCTTCCCCGGCGCTGGTTATGTTGTTTCTGGGGCTACTTTCTCAAGCAAATCACAAATAGCGAGCAGTTCGGACCTACCCGGTGCTGTGCGTCTTCTTACTGTGCTGGTTTTTGAGCTGGGATCGGTGCGGAGCCGCGCTCTTTCAACATGGATGCAATTGAAGGTGGCAGCTCCAGCGGAACTTCCAGAAGCGGCGCACGCTCTGTGATTTGTGGCTCTACCAGCTCAATTTCTTCCTGCAGCACCAGTTCCGGCTCTTCTACCCGCGCTGTAATGCCATAGTTTTGCAGCAGGACTTTATCGAGGCTTGCCAGAAAACCTCTGATCCGGCGGGCGTTGGTGCCGAAATCATGACTGCCAAAGCGGGAAGCGGAGCGGATATCGAGCAAGGTGCCGACACGGTCCGGCTGGATGCGGATTGCGACATCATCTTTCAAAGAGAAGTACGGCATACGTGCTTCCATGAGCAGATAAGTTGGCTCATCCGGGAAACCTGCGGGCAGTTCATAGACGGTTTTCCAGCCCATACTGGAGGCCACGCTGGAGACAGCGTTGTGCAGCTCTGGAGGTGGCAAACGGAAGCGGCGAGGCACGATGTCCGGATAGCTGGCCTTTTGCATCAACTGCTTATCCTGCTCAATCTCATCATCAATACGATCACCTGCCACCAATGCGGGCGGATCTTCCATATCTGTCGAGATGTCGTTGAGCGGTGGGAACATGTAGAGCCCGAGCGTTGCGATGAACAGCGGGGTCAGGACTATCGATCCGTAAAAGGTGCCCAGAAAGCAGTTGCCGAAGCCCTTGCCGCCGTCCTTCCAAAGATCGACCACGGCAATGGCAGCCAGCACAATGGCTGTTGCGCCCATGAAGAAGCCAATAACGAAGAGGACGAGGAGCACTTCTGTGTTGAACAGCTCGAAGTAATGGCCAGCAACGGAGAGAATGAGAAACGGGATTGCAATGGCGCCGATACGACGGCTGCGCATGGCAGTGCGAGAATGTCTTAAAGGCAGTTGCAGTGTCATTCTATCCCACTCTCTTCGATCTGCAGCTCAGCGTTTAACTTACCCGTTCGTCAGGCAGGTTACAGCTCTTTACTTCGCGATACCAGATTATAGCAGTCCAGAATTACCGAGGGTTGAATGCCTTTATTATTTTCGCGCAGCTTCCGAAAGGACCGCGACGGATAATCCGCCGCGATCGAAATCGGGTATTAGGCAGCCGCGCCCTCACCTGCTGGCTTAAGGCCAACAAGATTTACGAGATCTGTCAGGCTATCCAGCAGATGGTCGCAGTGGTCTTTCAGCTCTTCAGCGGTCAGCGCACCTGTGGTGACAGCAACGCGCAGCATGCCTGCATTCTGAGCGGCGTGCATGTCGTGCAGGCTGTCCCCCACCATGGCGATGTGCTGTGGCTCGATGCCGGTATGCTCAGCAAAGCCGAACAGCTGGCCCGGCTCCGGCTTTTCACCATGGCCGCTGTCGTAGCCAACGACGAAGGTGAAGTAGTCGAAGATGCCCAGACGCTTCAGCTGGGCGATCGCGCTGGCTTCGGTGCCGTTGGTGGCCAGACCGATTGGCAAACCGGCTGCGGCCAATGCTTTGATGGATGAAGTGGTGTCATCAAATGCTGCAACGCACTCAGCAGCGTGTTCCAGAATGAGGTCTTCGATCCGATCCAGAAATGCGCGGTTGAACTCAACACCAAGATGTTTGGCCCATGGCTCGCTGTAACCGCTTGGTGGATTGGTCAGGATCGGACTGCCCGGCTCACAGGCACAGCTGGCATAATCAAACTTTACGAGATGGCCAAGCTCGGTGGCCAGTGTTACATCGCCGCCCGCGAGATCCATCAGAACATGCTGGAGCACGGTGCCCCATGTCTTATTGAAATCAATCAGGGTTCCATCGCGATCAAACAAAACGGCGCGCACGTTCATTGTCATTTTCCTTTAGCGCAGTTGACGGCTTTTATGGGAGACCGTCTTCAGGCCAAGCCTGAACAGAGGTGTTATTTGCAAGCGGCTCAATCTACGCACTTATACAGAGTATTACGAGCACCAATCACTATGAACGGTGCTAATCAATCGGCCACAAGCTTAGTCGCACAATAAATACACAGTTTTTTGTCAGTTTCGTATTCGGGGAAATTGCGGCCAAATGTCACCCAAAATGGCCTGATACATTAATGGTTTAGTGGCGATAATTTTAATCAACTCACAACCCAAAACCTTATCCTTTTGTATAATATAGCAAATTTCCAGAATACATCTCAGGCAAATAGTTAACGGCATGTTTCATGCATTCAAATTGCTGAGATTATTGGGAAATTCCCCCCTCTAAATTAGATTGGCTTTTTTAGTTTTTTTGGCGCTAACATATTCATGCCCGATTTGAGTATCACTCCTGCATATGAGCTGACGCTTATATCGGGTTATCCGGCTACTCATTCCGGGTAAGCATCGCAATTTCTGCAACACAACTTGTCCCAAGGGGACGGACTAAAATGGCCTTCGGAACCACTGAGCAACAAAACAAAAACGTAAAACCTGATCTGGACAAGCTTTATCGTCCAGTCGGCATTCAGGCTGTCAACGCTGCAAACTGCTGTTCAGGTAAGCAGAAAGAGTCTTATCAGCCAAAGGTTCAGGAAGAATATCCTCTTCCGACTGACTGATGCGTCAGGGGCTGCAGATCAGGCATTCGGCTTCCGTTTTGCACGAAGCAAATTGATTGATTATGTATTCCAATCACATTGGTAACAGCTGCATCCCATAGTCATGACCTAGATTGGCATGGCTTCAAAGAGGCTTAATGATCTAACGAACATTCAGTCATCTGCTTAAAGAAGGCGACCCGCAGGATTGCGAGCCGCCTTAATTTTTGCCTGTCGTTCAGTTTTAGGTCACGAGCTACTTTTGTGGTGCAGTGCACCTACAGGCCCTCCCCTTCCGAACAGCCAACGTCCATAGGACGCCTGAGAGAGCTCCAAAAACAAGAAACGCACCAACTGTGTGGTGCGTCTCCAGATCAAATCAGTATGTATTAAGGATACAGACGGACCTTATCCCATTCGGCGTCTGCGCTGTCTCTTTTGAAGACAAATCGATCATGTAGACGGAACGCACGATCGTGCCAGAACTCGATTTCCAATGGTTGCAAAATGCAACCGCTCCAGTATTCGGGACGCGGAATATCACCGACAGCATACTTGGCAGCGTACTTTGCGACCTCTTTTTCGAGCGCAAAACGGCTCTCCAGAGGACGGGACTGTTTGGACGCCCACGCACCAATGCGGCTTTTTCGTGGCCGTGAGTTATAGTATTCGTCTGCCTGTTCATTAGTTACGTGGATAACATTGCCGCGTACACGAACTTGTCTGCGCAGACTTTTCCAGTGAAAACATAGAGCTACTTTAGGGTGAGCAAGAATTTCCCGACCTTTTGTGCTTTCAAAGTTTGTATAAAACACAAATCCCTGTGGACTGTAACCTTTAAGGAGTAACATCCGTACATTAGGCATGCCATTCTCATCTACAGTCGCAACTGACATGGCATTAGGATCATTGGGCTCGCTCTTTTCAGCAAGGGCCAACCAGTCGCCAAATAGTTGAAAAGGAACCTCTACGCTTTCGGAGTAACTATTTGTAAACTTTTCTTCCAGATTTTGGATGTCACCATTCATAGTTAATAGTCCCTTTAGGATCCTCACACTGTGGATGAACCGGAACTCGTAAAAGCAGCGGCTTCAACCTGAGGCTCTAGTAGTAATATGGCAGTTTTGTATAGCAAGAAAACCAGTTTACGCCAGTCGTGTTTTGTCTCGGCTGCAATCTTGCTGTTGCTTCCTGCCTGCACTCAGATGTCCATATCGGTGAACAACAGTGAGTATCAAGAACCTCTCAACCTGACTGAGACGGTTGATACCAAGCAAAAGGTCGCGGATAGCGAAATCCACCGCACAGACCGTACGGTTATTACGGATACCATCGAGGAAGCTCTGAATGAGGGGGGAAAAGATGACCGTAGTTTTGCGCCTATGGCCTGGACCAATCCGGTCAGCGGCAACAGTGGCACAATTACTTCCCTGATGTCTGTTGATAAGACCGGAAGCATTGCCGGTTGTACTGATTTTGTGACCAGCGCAAACACTGTTGGCGGTGTGCGTGCGTATCAGGGCCGTAGCTGCCCGGACACCAATCACAAAATGAAGATTGTCCAGCTGGCTCCGTTCCAGGTTGACGCAGCTCCTGCCCAATAACGTGCTCCTCACCTAAGCTTTGCAAAACGTGAAGTAAGCCAACACATTAAAAGCGCTGAAATACTCACTTCTGATTAGCTAAGTTCGGCTGCGGCTGCTTGCTTGTTTTCATTTGCATGGTTATGTAATGGGTGAGTTGTAAACTGCCCCAATTTCTATTTGATGGATGACGATGAGAGATCCCTATTCTGTTCTTGGTGTTAGCAAAAATGCCAGTGAGGCAGAGATCAAAAAAGCGTTTCGCAAGCTGGCCAAGAAGTATCACCCAGACCAGAATGCAGATGATCCAAAGGCCAAGGAGCGCTTTTCAGAAGCGAACCAAGCCTATGAGATTTTGGGCGACAAAGATAAGCGCGGTCAGTTTGATCGCGGTGAGATCGACGCTGAAGGTAAGCCTAAGTTTTATGGCGGCCCGGGTGGCGGTGCTGGCGGCTTTGAAGGTTTCTCCGGTTTCCGCAATGCAGGACGTCGTGGCGGCTTCCGCTTCGAGCAGGGCTTTGGTGATGGTCATGGTGGCGGCGGCCCGCAGGATGCCGGCGGCTTTGACGACATTCTCAATGACATCCTCGGCGGCTTTGGCGGCGGCAAACGTCGCAGTGCAGGTGGTGGCGGTGAATCTCACTTCCATCAAGGCCCAACCAAGGGTGCAGACGCCAACCTGATCGCCCGTGTAACGCTTGAAGATCTGGCCAATCACGGCAAGGTTCAAGTGAAGCTGCCAAGCGGCAAGACTGTGAATGTGAAAATTCCAGCTGGCACGCAGAGCGGCGACAAGATCCGATTAAAGGGTCAGGGCTTTGCTTCTGCCAAGAGCGGACAGGCTGGCGATGCGCTGGTGGAAGTTCGCATCTCTACCCATAAGCTGTTCAAAGTGGATGGCGCGGATATCCGTGTGGATGTTCCCCTCACCCTTTATGAAGCTGTGCTGGGTGGAAAGGTGCGCATTCCAACACTGGGCGGTGCAGTGAACCTGACAATTCCAGCCAACACCAGCAGCGGCAAAACCATGCGCCTGAAAGGCAAGGGTTTGCCGAAGAAGGAAGGTGGCCACGGCGATCTTCTGGTTGGGCTTGAGATTGTTCTGCCAGAACAGACCGACGAAGAGCTGGAAAACCTGATGCGCGCCTGGAAAGAAGTGAAGCCCTACACGGCTCGCGGACCAGAGTTCGACTGATCAGAACATACAACAAAGGCGGGGCACCCCGCCTTTTATTTTGCCGACGGATTTGACAGTTATCTGAGCTGACAATCCACGACGCTGCGCAACGCTTCATACTGCGCGTTTGCCAAGTCACACTCTATCACCGGTCCCGCCTTCACTCTCACTCACCAACCGCTTGATGTCATGCACCTGCCTTCCTTGCCAAACACGCACGGCAAACAACACGGCGATGCTTAGGAAAGCACCAATATATATACCAACGAGCCGATCCAGAACGCCTTCAATGTCGTTGACTGGTCCAGCAGAAGCTAAAGCTGCGACGATAAATGCATATCCGGCCTGCGTTCCTGAATACGCCCAATAAATGGTACTGTGGTGAAGTGAGCAGACAAAGAACAGGGTTCCTGCATATATGGCCAGCCACCAGAAGAATGTCTCGAGACCCAATGCAACAAACAGCAGCCCGAGCCCTCCACCAAGGAGGCAGCCAGCCATTCTGTTTAGGGCAAGTTTTTTGACATCTTCAGCTGGCCCGTAAAGCACAATCAGTGTTGTTATGGTGATCTGTAGCATAGCAACCAGATCATGACCGACGTAAACAACTGGCGCCAGAACAGAGACAACACCTGCAGTTATGCAAAGGGCTATGACCCAACTGCGTTCAACATCATCTAGCTGACGGATTGTGATAGGACCTGCTCCAATGCCGATGGGGCTGTCCTTTGTAAGACTATACATGACGATCGTTGCGCTGCCGATGCCGATGGTTGCAGCAGCACCCCAATCCGTCATGATCGAAAACAGTTGATCGACTTCAACAACGGAGATGTAGAGCGCAAGCATCGCACTGATAGTTCCCAGGAGCCATGCGATGTTGTAGTCGGGGCTTGCCAGTCGCTTGTAAACCGCCAGAGCTGCCAAACCACCAATACTTGCCATTTGCAGAATGGGTACATCTTTGAACAGGATGACAAAAAGGTATCCGACAATCATTCCGATATAGATACCGATTATGCGCTGGCCTCCCTGAAACCAGGCATTACTCCAGTTGGCGTTAGCGACTGTGAGGGCCAACATACCCGACCACCATGGATCATCCACATCCAGAACCAATGCCAGTACTGAGGCCAATGTAATGATCAGGGCAGTTCGAAAGCCGTTGTAGTAATCCAGTTTCATTTCGCCCCTCAATGGAATAGGAAAATGCGCGCATCACCGCCGTGCATCGGTTTGTGCTTTAAGAGAAATTCCCCCATATCAATTTCAACGGGAAATCGTTGGGATAGCCGGACCCAAGCCGTGGTCAGCGGAATGAAGGGAAGAACACGCGGGTTTTCATCCATACGCGAAACTCCACGCCCAATGGATCTAACTGTGCCTTTATGAATGCGATAGGGATCACTGGAGACTTGAAAGTAAACTGTCTGCCCCGGCTTCAATCGTGCAGCATGACGCTCAACCAGATTGGCAATAATCCGCCAATCCGTATTGGTAATCAGCGCTAACTGCGGCACACCTTCCAGAACATAGTTGCCGGGATTGACCGAATACTCGCTCACTACTCCATCAACTGGAGAGGTCAGCGAAGATTTACGCAGGTTATATTGAGCAAGAGCGGTTGCCGCTTGAGCCGCCTCGTAAGTGGCCCGCATCACCTCTACCTGATGTGCTGCTGCGCGTAACATGTCGCGCGCGCTATCAGTTTCCGCGTTCGCTTCTTCAAGAGAAAGACTGATGTTATCAAGCCGTTGCTGGGTTACAAAACCGCTGTTGGTCAGCTCTTCAAAGCGCTGCTGCTGAGCTGCGAGGTTTGCGACTTTAGCGACCGCCGCTGTTACTGCGGCCTCAGCAACCTGAACCTCGGCCTCCGAGCGTCGCAAATTTGCCAGTGCTCTTGCCTCTTCCGCCCGCGTTTGCTGGACTGCAAGGGCGAAGGGTTCCGGATCGATTTGCATGAGCAACTCTCCGGCTTTGACCTGTCTGTTCCGATCCACCGGAACCTCAGTTACGAAGCCAGAAATCTCTGGAGCAACAAGGACGACATCTGCTGAAACGTAGGCGTCTGCTGTGTACGTTAAGAAGTAATCCCAGATGATATAAGCGCTTATCAAAGCGAATATGCTTATGATTACCTTGATTGGCCCACTTAACTGAAAGATGCCAACGGCCACCTCTTATCTCCGTACTCCCAGCATCAGGCTGACCTCGGCAACTTGCTCCCGAAACGCTGGCTTAAGCCCCGATCAAAGCATCGTTAAGAGAGTATGAGAAAGCATATCATTCAGTTTTTTGAAATTCCCCCTCCAGATTCTAACTAGCTAGCAAACACAAAAGTAACCTTTGCTTGATTCACCAAACTCGCATTTTTCATTCCCGGCAGACAACTACAGACCGCAGCAAAAAGGGCATCATGTCACCAAACACGATGCCCTCTCAAACTGATCTTATGTGTCGTTACAGTTGCCTAAGCTTCGATTGCGGCCAGGCTGGCCGGGGCTTCGCTGTCGTCCGGGACGAAGAAGTCCGGCTGCAGGTTGACCTTTGGATTGACGCGGTACTTATCGAAGTCGGTTATGCCGTTTTCAGCTAGCAACGTGTCATCAATGAAGAAGTTGCCGGTGGTTTCGCCGGATGGCTTGGTGAAGATCAGGTGCGCAGCATCTGCCAGAATGTCTGGTGTGCGGCTGGCCTGAACCATCATGTCACCGCCAAGCAAGTTCTGAACTGCAGCGGTTGCGATGGTCGTTCTTGGCCAGAGTGCGTTGACGCCAATCTTTTTGGAGCGCAGTTCTCCTGCCAGTCCCAGCACAACAAGACTCATACCATACTTAGCGATGGAGTATGGCGTGTGGTTTTTGAACCACTTTTCCTGCATATCAAGCGGAGGTGAGAGCATCAGGATGTGTGGGTTCTCAGCTTCCTTCAGATAAGGAATAGCCAGCTTTGAGCAGAGCAATGTGCCGCGCGTGTTGATCTGATGCATGAGATCAAACCGCTTCATGTCGATCTTCTGAACTGGTGTCAGGTTGATCGCACTGGCGTTGTTGACCACGATATCGATGCCACCGAACTTCTCAGCGGCGGCCTTCATGGCGTTGTCGACACTTTCTTCGCTGCGCACATCAACCACGAGCGGTAGTGCCTGACCTCCGGCATCCTCAATCTCTTTGGCGGCTGTATAGATCGTGCCTTCTAGTTTTGGATGCGGTTCTGCAGTTTTTGCGGCGATTACGATGTTCGCACCGTCCTGCGCTGCACGCTTGCCAATCGCGAGCCCAATTCCACGAGATGCACCGGTAATGAACAGCGTTTTACCCTTCAGACTTCCCATGTTCCCCCCAGTTTCTGAGATGGATTGCAGTGCTGAGCACCGCTTCCTAATGGTTTAAGCTTTGCTCATGAACTTCATGAAGGCTTCACGCGCTTCATCGGATTTCAGCAACTCTGCGAAGAGGCCGATTTCCTCGTAGATGCGCTTTTCAAGAGGCTCACGCTTGCCGCGCAGCAACTCTCTGGAGATACACAGTGCATTTTGCGGCTTAGTAGCCACTTTCTGTGCCATGCCGATCACACGCTCTTCCAGCTCATCCGGAGAGACCACGTGATTTACGAAGCCAGCTTCTTTTGCCATTTCAGCAGTGAAGTTTTCACCCAGTGCCAACAGCTCAAACGCCTTGTGGTAACCCATGGTTTCCGGACCAATCAGGGTTGACCCTGCTTCCGGGATGATACCCAGATCGGTGAATGGGGTTTTGAAGAGTGCGTTTTCAGTCGCATAGACCATGTCGAAGTGGAACAGCATGGTGGTGCCGACGCCAATGGCTGGGCCGTCAACGCCTGCGATCACTGGTCTGGATGGCGTGTGGAGCGCACCGAGGAACTTGCCAACACCGCCTGCTTCCAGTCCGTCACCAGACATAGCGGCTTTCAGGAAGTCAGCAATGTCATTGCCTGCCGTAAAAACTCCTGGACGACCAAGCATCACGTGGCAGCGGATGCCTTCATCTTCGGTTTTCAGTGCTTCTGCCATGTCCATGTACATGGCCTGTGTCAGTGCGTTTTTCTTTTCTACGCGGTCCATGCGGATGATCTGGACTGCGCCGTCCCGTTCAATACTGATCATATGTCCCTCCCAAACTAACTGGATGAGGCCTGTACGGCCTCACCTTTAAAATGCGGTGGCCTGTTTTAATTTCAGGCAAGTTCAGCAGCGTCGAATGCAAGGATTGCTTCAGCTGCACGGGTTACATCGTCTTTCAGCGGAGCGCTCTCGCCCAGAACGGTTTCCGCAAAGCTGCGTGCCATGAGGTTACGCGGCTTTTTGAGTGCTTCTGGCGCGCTCTTGGATGCAAGTGCACCTTTGGCCAGCAGGCCAGCCCCCAGCGTGATTCCAGCCAGGCGCAGGTATGGTGTTGCGCCAGCCAGAGCTTCAGAGACCTTGCCATCTGCCTGCGCTGCCAACATCCACTCTGTGGCTGTTTCCAGATCAGCGACTGCTGCATCCAGTTTGGAACCAAGATCACCTAACTCACCGGTGTTGTCTGCGTTCACGCTTGCTGCGATCTCTTTGATTTCGGAGATGAGGCTACGCACCTGATCGCCGCCGGACATTGGCAGCTTGCGCATCACCAGATCGATGGACTGGATGCCGTTGGTGCCTTCATAGATTGGAGCAATACGGGCATCACGCAGGTGCTGTGCTGCACCGGTTTCTTCAATGAAGCCCATACCGCCGTGGATCTGGATGCCGAGCGAAGCAACATCCACGCCGAAGTCGGTGGAGAGTGCTTTTGCAATTGGGGTGAGCAGGCCCGCACGCTCTGCCCAGAACTTCTTCTGTTCTGCATCTGGTGCAAGCTTGGCCATGTCCAGTGCATGCGCACAGGCGTAACAGATCGCGCGGGCAACCTGTGTCTGTGACTTCATGGAAAGGAGTGTGCGCTTAATGTCTGGATGCACTGCAATCGGGTCCATGCCATCGGTCTTTGAACCCACACCACGGCCCTGCTTGCGGTCCAGAGAATATGCCAGCGCTTCCTGGAAAGCGCGCTCTGCGATGCCAAGGCCCTGAACGCCAACCGCGAGGCGGGCATTGTTCATCATGGTGAACATGCATGCCAGACCGCGGTTCTCTTCGCCGATCAACCAACCGATTGCACCGCCGTTGTCACCATAAGACATGGTGCAAGTTGGTGAGCCGTGAATGCCGAGCTTGTGTTCTACACCAGCAACGGTGACATCGTTCTTCTCGCCCAGGCTGCCATCATCATTGACGAAGTACTTTGGAACCGCGAACAAAGAAATGCCACGTGTGCCAGCTGGTGCATCCGGCAAGCGTGCCAGCACCAGATGGATCACGTTATCGGTCATGTCGTGATCACCGTAAGTGATGAAGATCTTCTGGCCGGAGATCTTGTAGGACCCATCCCCAACAGGCTCTGCCTTTGCGCGCAGGGCATTGAGGTCAGATCCTGCATGAGGCTCGGTCAGGTTCATGGTACCTGTCCACTCGCCGCTGGTGAGCTTCTCCAGATACTTGGCTTTCAACTCTGGAGAACCGTGCTTCTCGATGGCCTCCACAGCGCCTGTGGTCAGGGTTGGGCACAGAGTGAATGCCATGCTGCCAGCGTTCCACATTTCGAAGACCGCTACATGGAGCATATTTGGGAGGCCTTGTCCGCCAAACTCCGGATCACCGGTCAGCGCGTTCCATCCGCCCTCACGCCAACGGGTGTACACATCTTTCCAACCCGGTGAGGTTTTTACGCTGCCATCAATCAGCTGAGCCGGGTTCTCATCTCCAACCCGATTGAGTGGTGCAATCTCTTCTTCAGCAAACTTTGCAGCTTCACCCAGAATAGCTTCAATCAGATCATCTGAGAGCTCTTCCTGACCTGGCTGCGCTTGTAGCTGTCCCAGTCCTGCCACTTCTTTCAGCGTGAATGCAATTTCACTTAGTGGTGCACGATACATTTTATACCTTCCTCCCCTTCTGAAGCTGCCTGCCTTGCATGTAGGGCCGGCGAACGGCTTCAGAGATGTGCGTTTGCGGTGTTCCTTGCCGACTATCGGCGGCTGTTCAGCGGACATACGCGTAGTTTCGCGCATATCCTTGTCCGAAAACCGGCACTACGTCTCAGGAACACGCTATAGCGACTTGACGAATTGGCTTTTGCCTATCAAAAGGCCGCTACAGAAATTTTTCCTGTTTGGGACAGTAGTGCGATTAACCTATACGTCAAGCATCCCTTAAAGGCAGGTAGCCCCCTACATTCGTCTTAGTAAGAAAGAAAAGGTATGAAACTCTGGCGCTTAAACCCATCTGATACCCAGTTGGAAGACACGCAAATTTTTCAGGATATTTGCGATGCGCTGAGCGATGGCAAGCTGGTCGCCATACCTACTGAGACGGTTTATGGACTGGCTGCGGATGCCACTAACGGAAAGGCCTGTGCCGGTATATATGAGGCTAAGGGTCGACCTAGTTTTAATCCCCTGATCTCGCATGTAGACAGTCTGGAAGCGGCACAAACCCACGCGTTTTTTGATGACCGCGCTTTGAAGCTGGCAGAAGCATTCTGGCCGGGGCCGTTGACCCTTGTGTTGCCGAAGCTGCCAACCAGTCCGGTTTCTGATTTGGCTGTTGCGGGATTGGAGACCATTGCGCTTCGTGTGCCACGCTCTGCTGTTATGCGCGCCCTGTGCAAGCGGACGGGCCTGCCTTTGGCGGCGCCTTCAGCGAACCTGTCTGGCCGGATCAGCGGCACAACGGCGGAAGATGTTATCAACGATCTTAAAGATCACTTGTCTTACATCATCGATTCAGGTGCGACGCCAGTGGGTGTTGAATCAACCATCGTCTCGCTGGTTGGTGACCGCCCAACTCTGCTGCGCCCAGGTGGCCTTGCGCGTGAGGATGTTGAAGCCGTTCTTGGTGAAAAGCTGGTGCGTGCAGGGACTGATGACAGCGCGCCAATGGCGCCGGGCATGCTGACCTCTCACTATGCGCCCAACTCCCATATTCGCCTGAATGCAGAGGATGTGGCAGCTGGTGAAGCGCTGATTACCTTTGGCAGTGCGCTGCCTGATGGTTCAGACAAGGCGGCCAAGTTGGTTCCCCTAAGCGACTCAGAAGATCTGACTGAAGCTGCCGCCCGTCTGTTTACTGCTTTGCGCCAAGCAGATCTGGGTGAGAACGGAAAAATTGCAGTCATGCCAATCCCTCATCATGGACTGGGCGAAGCTATTAATGACCGGCTGGCACGTGCTGCTGCTCCACGCGATTAAAACGCTTTCAGAGCGCTGAAAACAGACAGCGCTCTGCACTCTTCTTTGCATTTTGCCTACAAACTTCTCCTGCAAGCCGTTGAGAGCACAGGATAACTCCCCCTGAATACTTTGGGTTTATTGTAGAATTCCTTGTATTTATGCAACACATAAAGAATAGGTATTAACCTTTTCTCATTTCACTCAGTGTGAATTCATGGAGCACGCGAATAAACGGCGTGCAAATTTCAAGAATTAGCTCAATATTACAGTCATGTATTTCTTAGAGATGCAGCGGACCTCCCCCACGAGCAACACAGATTGCTCGCACCTTTAATCCGGGGCTGCGTGTCGTACACGCACTCCGGATTTTTCTTGTCTCCATGACCGCTCTCTGGAGCATTCCATAGCGGCATCAACATGGTCATATGCCAGCACCTCATCCCAATTGCCGAGATAAACTGAAGGGTTGCGCAATTGACAGATCACTCCGCATTGTGGAGTGGTATATTTAATTCGCCCAATTTTTCACAGGACTGGATTTAGGTGCCTTCACTTTAGAGTTGGCTGTCGGTTGTGTACCTGATTTCATTTTTTACGGGTTCAATATCTTGAGTACTTTGCTGCTGCACCATCAGGCTTTTTTAAATCACCTTACTCCGCTTGGTCACCCGGAACGGCCAGACCGTTTGCGGGCCATTGATCGCATGCTTGAGAACGAGCGGTTCTTTATGCTGGATCGCGACATCGCACCATTTGGAACATTTCAGGATATTGCCCGGGTTCACAGCTCCGACTACATCAACTCCATCCACAACATGAACCCTGAAGAGGGACTCGTTGATTTTGCTCCGGATACCAATCTTTCCCCTGGTAGTTGGGAGTCTGCGATGCGAGCTGTTGGCGGATCCACGCGCTGTGTAGATGAGGTGATGAGCAAACGGGTTTCCAACGCCTTTGCTGCGTGCAGACCTCCAGGGCACCATGCCGAGACAGCCCTCACCTCCGGTTTCTGCCTGTTCAACAATGCTGCAATTGCGGCGCGCTATGCACAGGATGTTTACGGGCTTGAGCGTGTGGCAATCATGGATTTTGACGTTCACCATGGAAATGGTACTCAAGAGATCTTTTGGGCCGATCCTACGGTGATGTACACCTCCACACACCAGATGCCGCTGTTCCCGGGAACTGGTGCTGTGAATGAAACCGGAGAGCACAACAATATCGTCAATGCTCCACTGACAGCGGGCGATGATGGCACGCAGTTCCGCGAAGCACTGGATTACGCGATTTTGCCTCGCATCCGGGAGTTTTCTCCGGACCTCATCATTATCTCAGCCGGCTTTGATGCGCATGAACGTGATCCACTGGGTGGACTGCGCCTGACTGAGCTGGATTTTGCATGGGCGACTCGCAAGCTCATAGAGATTGCAGATGATTGTTGTGAGGGACGCGTCGTTTCCCTATTAGAAGGTGGGTATGATCTGGAAGGCCTTGCGCGATCCGCTGCTGCTCATGTAATGACATTGATGGATTACTAATTGGGAGCCCCTGTTCCCAACTGAGCGAGGACATATTGGTGACAGAAGAAGCAGCCGGTTCCATTGAAAATCTTAGCTTTGAGCAAGCGTTAGCTGAGCTGGAAACCATTGTTCGCAATTTGGAGCAAGGCAACGTACCGCTGGAAAAGAGCATTGAGCTTTATGCGCGCGGTGAAGCTTTGCGTGAAAAGTGCGACGGTCTGCTCAAAGCTGCCGAAGAGAAGGTGGAAAAAATCCAGATGAACACCTCTGGAAACGCGGTTGGCACAGAAGCGCTGGATAACTAAGAAATTCAGCTAGTCCAGAACAGAAATTCTCGTTTTATCAGTAGTAACTAGAATTTACGCTCTAGTACACGCGTTCATTTTTTCAACAGACCCCGCCTCGAGCGGGGTTTTTGTTTGCCTGTGAAACATCCAGAACACCGATTTACTTCGCTGATAAAAATTTCGTGATAATTAATTATTTAGCCTACTAAATAAAATTGGACAAAAATTACTGAGCACAACACACACTTGTTATTCTATGGGACAGTGAAGTTTTAATTGGAACAATACTTAACTGGAGATATTTCACAGAATATTGTTTCAAGGCAGAGAATACAAAGATCATCATTGATCGTATTACCGACCGGACGGTCTAGTTTAAATTGGTAAGTATTCTTCATTTATCGCGGGTTATTGGCACAGACAAAAAAAAGGGGGCTACGAAAACCGTAGCCCCAAGTCGATCACTGTGCACGTGGCCCCATCGACCACACATTCGACATAGGACGTTTCGTCGCAGATTGCATCACCCCATGGGGTGACAAAAGCGCAATTTGTACTAGCAAATGAAAAAAAATACGTTCTCATCCCCTATTGACAGGGGATTCTTAGGGACATCCCTACAAAAGGACCTAGCATAAACGATCAATTATTCATGACAGGTAATTGCACAGTGGGCAGCCTTGCTATAATCGTGATCAATTACGGAAGACACTTGTCCCGGCCATAATTTGGAACATATACCATGGTCGGTTCCATAGGTGTTAAGCTGCCAGATAGTCAAAAGACTCAAGAAGACCCAGATGTCCCTGCTAGATCAAATTCATAATCCATCTGATCTCAAAAAGGTCCCGGAAGACCGCCTTCAACAAGTTGCTGAAGAGTTGCGTGAGGAGATGGTTGATGCTGTTTCTGTCACCGGGGGCCATTTAGGGGCCGGATTGGGTGTTGTTGAGCTAACTGTTGCGCTCCACCACGTCTTCGACACCCCAAAAGACCGCCTGATCTGGGATGTGGGACACCAATGTTACCCACATAAGATCCTGACCGATCGCAAACAACGTATACGTACCTTGCGTCAGGACGGTGGATTGAGTGGGTTCACCAAGCGTTCTGAGAGTGAGTATGACCCGTTTGGTGCAGGCCACTCCTCTACTTCTATTTCTGCCGGTCTCGGCATGGCTGTTGCCCGCGACCTTGCTGGTGGCGACAACAATGTGATTGCCGTTATTGGTGATGGCGCGATGTCAGCTGGTATGGCTTATGAGGCCATGAACAACGCTGGTGCGTTGAACTCTCGCCTGATCGTTATTCTGAACGACAACGATATGTCGATTGCTCCGCCAGTTGGTGCTCTTTCTGCGAGCCTTGCACGTCTTGTTTCCGGCAAGACCTACACAGGCTTTCGCGAAGCGGCCAAACAGGTGGCAAGCGCGCTTCCAAAACCATTGCAGGAGAAAGCAGCGCAGGCTGAAGAGTTTGCCCGCAGCTTCTTTACGGGCGGTACGCTGTTTGAAGAGCTTGGTTTCTATTACGTTGGCCCGGTTGATGGACACAACCTCGACCACCTATTGCCAGTGCTGAAAAATGTTCGTGATGCCAAAGAAGGCCCGATCCTTGTTCACGTGGTGACGCAAAAGGGTAAGGGTTATCTGCCAGCTGAGAACGCCAGCAACAAATATCATGCGGTTGCCAAGTTTGATGTTGTGACTGGTGAGCAGTCCAAGCCAAAGCCAAACGCGCCGTCTTACACCCGCGTCTTCGCGAATGCGTTGATTGAAGAAGCCAACAAAGATGAGAAGATCGTTGGTATCACCGCAGCAATGCCGGATGGTACTGGTCTGGACGTGTTTGAGAAGGTTCACCCAACCCGTATGTTCGACGTGGGCATTGCAGAACAGCATGCCGTGACATTCGCTGCGGGTATGGCTTCAGAAGGCTACAAGCCGTTCTGCGCGATTTATTCTACTTTCCTTCAGCGTGGCTACGATCAGGTCGTTCATGATGTAGCGATCCAGAAGCTGCCTGTGCGCTTCCCGATTGACCGTGCAGGTCTCGTAGGCGCTGATGGCGCGACGCATGCTGGTTCCTTTGACACTGCTTTCCTCTCCTGTCTGCCGGGCATGGTTGTCATGTCTCCGGGTGATGAAGCTGAGTTGGTGCATATGGTTTCCACCGCTGCAGCTTATGATGAAGGCCCTATTGCCTTCCGCTACCCACGCGGCGAAGGCATTGGCATTGATTTGCCAGAGGTTGGAACTCCACTGGAGATCGGCAAAGGCCGCATCGTGAAAGAAGGCTCTCGCGTTGCTCTGGTTTCCTTGGGTGGTCGCCTGCAGGAAGCGCTTAAGGCAGCGGATACTCTTGATGCAGCTGGTCTTTCCACCACGGTGGCAGATGCACGCTTTGCCAAGCCGCTCGATACCGACATGATTGGCCGTCTTGCAAAAGAGCATGATGTGCTGATTACCATCGAAGAAGGCTCCATTGGTGGCTTCGGCAGTCAGGTGCTGCAGTTCCTTTCTGACAATGGCTTGCTGGATGGCTCACTCAAGGTGCGCAGTATGATCCTGCCGGATGCTTTCCAGGACCACGCAAAGCCGGAAGCCATGTACAAAGATGCAGGACTAGACGCATCAGGGATTGTACATCGCGTCTTTGAAACCCTTGGTAAAGCTGAGGATTTGCCGTTAAGGCTTGTTTAGAACTACTCATTTTTGTTCATAACTCAGCGAAAAAGATAATTGAGGGGTAGCTTCGGCTGCCCTTCTTATTTTCTTTTTGCACATGGCATGTAATGTGACTCCAGTTTTACATTGTTGGCTGGTACGCGCATGATCCTGCTGCTTGCAACTTTTGCGTCCTTAATGTTGTCTACGGCCCTCATTCTTGCAGGGCATGGACTTTCCTCGACGCTTATCCCCCTCAGAGCTGATTTAGCCGGGTTTGGAGACCTCCAGATCGGTCTGATCTCGTCCAGTTTTTACATCGGTTTTGTGATCGGGTGTGTGTTTGGCCCGTTCCTGATCCTACGAGCTGGTCATATTCGTGCGTTTGCTGCGCTGGTATCGTTGATGTCTGGTGCAGCCCTGTTGCACCCTATCCTTCTCGATCCGCTGGCGTGGGCGCTGTTTCGCGTCATTACCGGTTTGTGTTTTGCCGGTATCTTGCTGGTTGTCGAAAGCTGGTTGAATGACCAGGCAACCAATGAGAACCGCGGCACAGTGATGTCGCTCTACATCATCTGCTATCTTGGCGCGACCATGGGTGGCCAGCTGATGGTTGTTGGTTTTGATATCAGCACTTTCGTACCTTTTGCGATTGCGTCCATCTTTGTCAGCATCGCAGTGGTTCCTGTTGCGCTCACCAAAGCCGTGCAGCCAGCGCCGATTACGCTGGTGCGGTTCCGCCCGATCAATCTCTATCAGACGTCAGCTGTGGCACTGATTGGTTGTTTGCTCATCGGTCTTGCCAACAGTTCCATGTGGGCGCTTGCACCTCTGTACGCCAAGCAGATTGGCTACAGCACCAACGAAGCGGCCTATTTTGCGGCGGCCATCGTTTTGGGTGGCGCGATCACGCAGTGGCCGATAGGTCGTCTTTCAGACCGCGTGGATCGTCGTATCATCATCTTGCTACTCGGTTTCACCGCTGCTGCAGCATCTCTGCTGCTCTTTATCCTTGAGAGCGGGAACTTCTGGGGAACTTTCACTATCTTCCTAATGCTGGGCATGGCCAGTCAGCCGACTTACGCGATTGTTGCTGCACACGCCTTCGACTACGTAGAAGCTGAAGATTACGTTGAGACGTCCTCCGGCGTGTTGATGTCGAACGGAATCGGCTCAATGATCGGCCCTACCCTTGCTGCTGGTTTGATGTACAGCATCGGTCCGGAAGGCCTGTTTGTTTGGGTTGCGCTCGTTGAAGTGGCCTTGGCGCTCTTCGTTATCAGCCGCCTGTTCATCCGTCCTGCAGACGAGGCTCTGGAGAAGACAGACTTCGAATACGGTGCAACATCCAACATGGGTGCCGTGCTTACGCCTGATCCGCTAGATATCGAAGATCCTTACGTTATTCCGCCTGAAGAGTTCCCTGCTTATGAACAAGAGGAGGAAGATCCATCAGAAGAAACGGATGATTTGCCAAATCGCAATGATGAGGGTGAGAATCCGCCTACAACTGATGAGACTCAGGATAATTCCAGATTCCCTCCTGGCTAAGTGTAGACACACTCGACGGAAGCAACTAAGAAAGACCCATGGTCAAGCCGCGTAATACATTACATGTACTCAGAAGCGAGCGACACCCGCTTGTCTTGCTTGCCAGCGTTGCGATGCTGGCCCGAGTACTGCTGCTTGTCCTGAGTTTTTCCGGCGCAACGGCTGATCCTTCTGCTGCTGCGCTCATGCAATTGTGTGCCCCTTCGGGGGGCTCGCATATTGCCAAGATCGAAGGCTCGACTCATACCGAAAATCCGCTGGGAATAGGCTGCGATTGCACGTACATGTGCCCGCATACGTCCAAGCAGGCGACTTATTTTTCGATAGAGCCCGAGAACTGGCAGAGCCCTACCCTCGTGGTTGTCGGTTCTCTCTCCCTTGAAAGTGCTCTAGGAAATGTAAAAAGCCTTCGCGGTCATAATTTCCTCATCCGGGCTCCTCCAGTCGTCTAGTTTTTCTTTTCCGATCAACAAAACCTGATTTGACTGTCCTCTACTGCCTATATTTACAGGTAGAGAGCTATTCCTTGGATGGAAATTATGAAAACACGTGCTCTTCTTGTTGCAGCAGCTCTTGTTGCGTTCACCGGTTCTGCTGCTCTTGCGGAAAGCATTCAGCATGGCAACCTGACAATTAAAGATGCCTGGACACGCGCTACCCCACCAAAAGCAAAAGGTGGCGGAGCATTTGTGACTATCACCAACAATGGCAGCGAAGATGCGCGCCTGACCGGTGCAGTGTCCAACTATGCCAAGCGCACTGAAATTCACGAAATGGCCGTGAATGATGGCGTCATGAAAATGCGCAAGCTGGAAGAAGGCGTTGTTATTCCAGCAGGTGAAACCCTTGAGCTGAAGCCTGGTAGCTACCACGTGATGTTCATGGGCCTGAATCAGCCATTCAAAATGGGCGAAGAGCTCAATGTTACTCTGGAATTCGAAAAAGCCGGTCCAGTAGACGTAACTTTCCCAGTTATGAAGATGGGTGCCAAGTCCGGCAAAATGCACCACTAACCAATTGAACTGTGCACGGGTGGAATAAGATGAACGTTGCGAAAACAATTCGATATGGAGCGTGGGCTGCTGTTGCCGTTCTCGTTGCCGCAGTTTCTGCTGTGACGGTAATGAAGTTTGTACAGGACGACGTGCCTCAGGCCGCGACTGTACAGATTGGCGGTCCGTTTGAGCTGGTTGATGGCAAAGGTCAGGTCTTTACCGACAAGAACCTCAATGGCAAACCAACCCTGATGTTCTTCGGTTTCACGTACTGTCCGGATGTGTGCCCAACAACTCTTTCTGACATGCAGGGTTGGATTGAGAATCTGGGCCCTAAGGCAGACGATCTGAACTTCGTTTTCGTCAGCGTTGATCCTGAACGCGATACACCAGACGTGATTGCAGATTATGTTGCAGCGTTTGACACTCGCGTTGTTCCACTGACTGGCTCCGTCGACCAGGTTAAAAAAGTCGTTAAAGACTACCGCGTATATGCGAGAAAAGTACCTCTGGATGACGGTGACTACACCATGGACCATACCGCAGCAGTTTACATGCTGAATGGTGATTTGGATTTCGTGGGAACCATCAGCTATCAGGAACCAGAAGAAACAGCACTTCCTAAAATCAGAAAGTTGCTTGGTAGCTAAGATAAGTTTAGGGTGTCTGAGAATTCAGGCACCCTTTTTTGGATGAAGATATGAAAGATCATGCAGCTCTCTATGCAGGCACAGCCGCCATTGGATTACTGCTGATCGCGGCCACCGCATTTCTTTGGATGCGCTATGGCAATTTGCTTTTCTCTGACAAACTGTTAAATGCACTGGCTGGTTGTTTCGGCTTATAAGCTGAGCTTTCTGAGTTTCCCAGTCAGGTGACATATGCGGCTTGATCAATACCTCGTCGAACATAGCTATTTTGAAACACGTGCCCGGGCACGTGATGCGATCTTGCGCAATACGGTTATGGTGGACGGCAGTCCTGCGAAGAAGCCATCTCAGAAGGTTATTGGTGCTCCGCAAATTTCCATTGATGATCCTGCCTCTGCTTATGTTTCCCGCGCCGCTCTGAAGCTGATCAAAGGACTGGAGCACTTTTCACTCGATCCTGCCGATAAGATCTGTCTGGACATTGGGGCCTCAACTGGTGGCTTTACGCAGGTTCTGTTGGAGCATGGTGCGCAGGTGGTGCATGCGATTGATGTGGGCCATGACCAGTTGGCTGAGAAGATCTCCAATGATCCGCACGTGATCCGCAAAGACGGGCTGAATGCGCGAGAACTCACACTTGAGCACCTTGAAGGAAAGCATCCGGAGTTTCTGGTTTCTGACGTGAGTTTCATCTCGTTGAAGCTTGCCCTTCCTCCTGCTTTGGAACTGGCTGCTGATGGAGCTGTTGGCGTGTTCCTTGTTAAGCCGCAGTTTGAAGCTGGGCGTGAGCGGATTGGCAAAGGCGGTCTCGTTTCAGAAGAGATTGCGCAGGAAATCTCTGTTGAGCTGCAAGAGTGGATGAACGACCAACCTGGTTGGTCAGTTCTGGGAATTACCACCTCCCCCATCAAAGGTGGAGACGGGAATGTTGAGTACCTGATGGCTTGCCGGAAGCAATCGTAGCTCACATTCTGAAAGCCTCTCTCACACCTGAATGATCCGAGAGAGGCTGTTGTTGTCTTTTAGCTTAAGCGCGCAGTTGGGAGACGAACCCTTCGACGCGACCTTTCAGCTCATCAGCAAGTTCAGTCAGGTCTACAGACGCCTTCTTCACGCTGGAGGCCGAGGTGCTGGTGTCTTCGGCAGCCTTTTCGATG
This sequence comes from Pseudovibrio sp. FO-BEG1, assembly GCF_000236645.1. NCBI lineage: Bacteria > Pseudomonadati > Pseudomonadota > Alphaproteobacteria > Hyphomicrobiales > Stappiaceae > Pseudovibrio > Pseudovibrio sp. FO-BEG1. Next base: position 1,748,640 of record NC_016642.1, on the reverse strand, counting down.
TCATTTACGTTGGCAAATACTTCTCTGGTTCCATTGGATGCCAGTTCCGCACTGCGGGCAATCTCGCTTGTGGCGACACCCTGCTCCTCAACAGCGGCAGCAATGTTGGATGCCACTTCATCCAGTTCGCTGATCGTCTTTGAAATACCGGCAATCTCATCAACTGCACCTTGCGTTGCCTCCTGAACGCTGCTGATTTGCTCAGCAATGCTCTGCGTAGCTCGGCCTGTCTGGTTGGCGAGGTCTTTCACCTCGTTGGCCACAACAGCAAAGCCTTTGCCAGATTCACCGGCACGCGCCGCCTCAATGGTGGCGTTGAGTGCAAGAAGGTTGGTCTGATCAGCAATGGCGTTGATGATGTCGATCACTTCACCAATCTTGAGCACCGCTTCGGAGAGACCACGAACTGTCACGTTGGTTTGTTCTGACTTAGAAACTGCCACAGCAACAGTTCTGGAGGCCAGATCAACCTGAACGCCGATCTCACGAATGGAGGCCGTCAGTTCTTCTGCCGCGGAGCTCACGGTTTGCACGTTTACAGACGTTGCCTCGGCTGCGCTTGCTCCAGCTTGAGCCCGGGATTGGGCCTTGTTTGCAGCAGGTTCCAAAACATCTGCATGAGACTTCATGTCGGATGCTGCTGAAGAAACTGTCTCAACAACGCTGCCAACACTCTTTTCAAAGTCGGTGACGATCTTTGTTCGGGTTGCCTTTTCAGCGGCGATGCGTTTGGCTTCCTGTTCCTTCTTGTCCGCCTCCATCTCTTTGACTTTGATAGCGTTGTCTTTGAAGACACGGACGGCGGTGATCATGTCAGAGATCTCATCCTTCTGACGACGCTCCAGAATATCAGCTTCCAGATTACCTGATGCCAGTTCTCCCATGACATGCGTGAGGGAGGAGATCGGCTTGCTCAGAGAGTTGGCAAAGATCCATGCACCAAGGGCTGCCAGCACTGCGAGTATTGCGCCCAGAACAGAAACCAGCGAGAACATTTGGTTTGATGCTTCGAGGATTTTGCTGCGGGGGATAGTGATGACCAGCAGCCAAGGCTTTTCTGTTTTCGCAATGCTGATCGGAACGCCAACCTGCAGCATCTCAACACCCCGGACCAAGGTGTTGGGAAGAATGCTGGTGTGCTTTGAGCTTAGCGGCTCCAGAACAGCCTCTGAGAACCCTGCAGAGCTGGCTGACTTTGTTACGAGCTCACTGTCAGGGTGGGAGACGATGGTGCCGGAGGAGCTGACCAAGGTAAGGTATCCCTCTTCATAGGGGCGCATCTCGTTCAGTCTTTCCTGAATAGCAGAGAGTGCGATGTCTACACCGGCAACACCATCTCTGGCGCCAAATCCATCCACCGGCACAACAAGGGATGTGATGAGGGTTTCAATGCCGCCAACTGAGTAGGTGTACGGCTCCAGAATGACTTCTGTCCCGCTTCGTTGAGCGAGCAGGTAGTAGTCCCCTGCTCCATCCTTGTCGTAGTCAACAAGTGCTTCGCGGTCGATCTGGCCACCGGAACGGAACCAGTACGGGATGAACCGTCCGGTTTTGTCGTGATACGGCTTGCCTGCAAAGTCCTGATCCTTGCCGTCAAATGCATCCGGCTCCCAGGCTGCCCAACTGCCGATCAACTGGCTGTTGCTTTGAAGGACGCTTTTCAGGATGTCAGCAGAAGCAACGCGGTCTGCGCTCTCGCTCTTTCTGAGCACATCAAGGGAATTTGCTGTGTTTCTGACCACTGCGAAGGATTGGTCCAGTTCAGCTTTAACAGCTGCAGCGCTTTCCTTTGCAATTTCGTTTGAGAGCTTAATCGCTTGCTCTTCAATCACACCAGCACCGATGAACAGGACGGAGCCCGACGAGGCAATCATCGATACCAGTGCAATCACAACAACCCAAAATGTCAGTTTCCCTTTTAATTTCAAAGACGGCATCGAAAACTCCTGCTGAACATTGCCGATATTTTTATTGGGAAGTTTGCAGCTCTAGACTGTACGTCTTCACGCATGCAACTCGCATTCAGCTGGGAAATCGATCAAATAAGAAAACAAAAAGTTTATTTTTGAGAGCATTTTAAATGCATCAGTAGATTCATCTGAAAAACAGAAGAGAAAAAGCTTTTCATGGTGCCTCTACGTCGACTTTCCACATTACCCTTGCGTCACACAGCAAGGTTTCCTCTAGATCAGATACAAGAGATAGAATCGACTCTCGCTGGCTCAGACGCGGATCGCTGAACTTCATGAGATCAAGCATTGCATGTGTCCCTGCAGCGCTGTAAACGCAGTGCCATGTCTAAGAAGCCTGAAGCCACTGTAGAAACCCTTCGTATCGCCCGCCTTGCCCACAAAGGGGATGGCGTTGTTGAGAGCGAAGCCGGACAGATCTTTATTCCCTATACCCTCGAAGGCGAGCTTGTGAGCGCCAAGGTGCAGGGACCACGTGCGGAACTGAAAGAAGTTATAGAGCCGAGTGCGCATCGTGTTGCGCCAGTGTGTAAGCATTACGGCACATGTGGTGGCTGTTCGCTACAGCATATGGATGAGGCTTCCTATAAGGAGTTCAAACGACAGCAGGTGGTTGATGCCCTTGCCTCCCGCGGCATCGAGAGCGCGGTTGAGGATGTTGTTGTCTGCGACAAGGGCAGCCGTCGCCGTGCTGTGTTTGCGGCGGTTAAGGCAGGACACAAAGTTCTGTTTGGCTATCACACCGCGAAATCCAATCGTCTCGTGGACATTGAAGAATGTCCGGTAATTGCACCCGAAATCATGAAGGCCGTGCCGGGCCTGCGCAGACTTGCAGGCGACGTGCTGCCGCGCAAAGGTGAGCTGAAGTTCACCGTGACCACGACACAGAGTGGTCTTGATGTGGCGATTACCGGCCTTGGCAAGAACAAGGACAAGCATTACCTGCAGCTTTCTCAAGGGGCCGTTGAGAATGACCTTGCTCGCCTGACCGTTGATGGCGAGACAATCATCGAGATCCGTCCTCCTCTGCTGGACATGAGCGGCGCAGCTGTTCCAATCCCTGCTGGTGGATTTATTCAGGCGGCTCTTAGTGCAGAAAACACCATGGGTGATCTGCTGGCAGAAGGCCTTAAGGGCTGCAAGCGTGTAGCGGATCTTTTCTGCGGCGCTGGAACGCTCACGTTCAAGATTGGTCAGTTTGCCAATGTGCATGCGGTAGAGGGGGAAGCTTCCTCTCTGAAAGCCCTTGATCTGGGTCTGCGTCGTGCCAAGGGCCTTAAGAAGGTTACCACTGAGCGCCGCGATCTGTTCCGCCGCCCTATCGTTGCCAAAGAACTGGACAACTTCGGTAAAGGCTATGACGGCGTAGTGTTTGATCCGCCGCGTGCTGGTGCACTTGCACAGGCGCAGGAGCTGGCCAAGTCTCCGGTGAAGAAGATTGTTGCGGTTTCCTGTAGCCCAGCCAGCTTTGCCCGTGACATGCGCGAATTGCTGGATGGTGGCTATGAGATCAAACGCGTGGTGCCGATTGATCAGTTCCTCTACTCCCCTCATGTGGAAGTGGTTGCTCTGCTGGAGCGCAGCGCTTAAGCCCTTTTGTGAAGGCGGCGGGTTACCTACAGTTTGCCGTCTTCCCTGAATTTTGAATACCTGCCCTCCCTTTGAAAGCACGTGTTACCGAAGCTTCACGACCTGTGCGTATACTTTGCCGTGTTGGTAACGTGAACGGGTGGTCGAGCTATTGATCAAGGGCCTTTCGGTTTTTGCTGCTATCATTTGCATTGTGCTGGGCCTGCTGACGGTCTGGACCCCTATTCCAACGGGTGTGCCTCTGCTTGCCCTGGGCGCCGTGCTGTTGATTGCCAGTAGTCGCCGTTTTGCGAAGTTTGTGCGACGGCACCGGAAGAACTTCGTCTGGCTCAATCAGGCTCTGCATTGGATTGAAGTGCGGTCCAGCGGGCGGTTCAAGAAAATCATCAGACGGACACGCCCGCGCTACTTCAAGAAGCGTCAGGGCAAGGGGCAGTCTTCACCTAAAGATAATGGTACTAAGTCTGCCGCGTAATTTTACAGCACAACCAAATCAGATAGGCTCTTTTCCAGTTACAGGAGAAGTGTATGCCAGCTTACGTCATTGTTGATACAAAAATTGAAGATCCCATCGCCTACGAGGATTACAAGGCTCAGGCTCGTCCGATTGCAGAAAGCTATGGTGGTGTTTACCGGGCCCGTGGCGGTGATATGGATGTGATCGAGAGCGATTTATGGACACCGCACCGGCTGGTGATTGTTGAGTTCCCCAGCATGGAGAAAGCGCAGGCCTTTCTCAGCAGCCCGGAGTATGCCCCTGTTGCCAAGATCCGTCATGCTGCGGCCAAGTGCAGCCTGACCATTATTGATGGCATCTAATTGACTGGTGGCTAATCGGTAATGCTGACTAGTTGCTCAGGCCACCGCTGACGATGATGTAAGGCGCAGCATCGTTGAGGTTCAGAGCAGACCAATCGCCATAGGAGGCTGTTGCGTGCAAGCCGACAGCTTCCAGCAGATGGCGGATATGGTCGCGGTGCACGAAGCGGCGCATGTTGTTCTTTGAGTAATGCTGACCATCACTGTCGTAGTGGGTCTGCATATGGACAAGGCCGTTTTTGTCTGGTCCGGACGTATCCTGCCACAGCGATACGCGTTGCCCTGCTACCGAGCGAACCATGGTTGGTTTGCTCTTCTGGCCCCACTTCTCCCAAGGACGCGACTTCGGGTTTTCCATGCCGAATGCGAATTTGCCAGTTGGTTTCAGGTGGGAAGCGATGGTTTGTAGGACGAGGATCTGATCGGTGTTGGTTGCGAAGGCCTGGAAAGCGTTTCCGGTGATAATGATGCGGTCGAACTTCTGATTGAGGTGAACCGTTCGGGCATCTGCCTCTAACCATGTCACCGCATCTGTACGCTTCACAGCTTGTGCGATTTTCTTCGGATTTCGGTCGACCCCAACAACGTTTACGTCCTGCTGTGACAGGGCGTTGGACAGTGCTCCTGTGCCGCAGGCGATTTGCAAAACGCTACCGCCTGGTGTGCAGGCAAAGTTGAACAGGTAATCATCATCAGCTCCCCAATCTTTGTCCAGACTAGTAAAGCTGCAGGTGTTGCTCTCCATATCCGTGCGATTTAGCTGCATGATCATTGCCTTCCGGGTCCTGTCCTTCCTAATAAAAGTTAGGTTAAGAGTGTTAACGTCTTGTAACAGGATAGGCGGATTTACGGCTAAACGAAGATTTATGAGGTATTTAATCTGCCTAATGATTGTTTATAGATCTGTGTTGCAGATAAACATCATGCTCCTCGCCAGAACTGTCTAGTTCTTTGCAGCAGGATCTCAGAGTCACATGCGAGCAAATGCAAATCCACTTCAAGTACTGGCGTATTCGACTTGGCTTGCTTCAATCGCCAGTTCTTTCGCATGGCCAATCGGGTCAGGGATTGCGGCTCTTTTTGAACGAAACACTCTTCTAACGAGCGATTGAACTGGATACGCAACTGGTTGAATTCCATCGTACGAACAGCAGTCGTGTAGATGGACAGTTCGGAGATGGCTGACCAACGCACGACGCCGAGGCGTTCCAGGTACAGGCCGGTGTCGTTGGCGGCCATTTGAGGACGTTTGTCTATAAACGGGTAATGCCAGTAAACGCTCAGGAAGACGGGAAGTGAGGCCAGTGCCGGGATGAGAGAACCACTGACGATGCCGGTTCCCAGCAGGGCAGCGCCTAAGAGCAGGCTGCCATAGACGACAGGTTCCCCTGTGCCCTTTTTGTATCCCAGTGTGAATGGTTCAGCCGAGCTTTGCTCTTCCTGCCATGGGTCAAGATCAAACTGAGACATGCCCCCGCCACTCTCCATATTGCGCCGGGGGCTAAACTTGTTAGTCCGCCGGGGTTTCCGTTGCTTCCACTTTCAGGCCAAAACCTTCCAGGCCGACATAGTGGCGCTCACGTGAAGCGATAACGCGGATGGAGTTTGCACCCAGATCTTTCAGGATCTGCGCACCAAGGCCAACTTCGCGCCAGTCTTCAGAGCGGCCCTGTGCAGACTCATGCTGCTCATTTTCAGCCGCTTCCAGACCATCGCGATGACGGTTGGACTTGCTGGCAACGCCTACCGCACCTTCACGCAGGTAAACAATAATGCCTCGGTCTCTTTCCGCAAAGTCTTCCATGATTGCTTCCAGAGGTTTGGTTTGCCCAAAAACGTCATCGAGAACGTTTTCCAGATGCAATCTGACAGGAATATCCTGACCATCGCGGATGTCGCCGTAAACCAGCGCCAAGTGGCCAACATTGTCGAACGGAGTAGAATACACGATGGCGCGTGCCTTGCCTGCTGTGGTGTCCACGTCGAACTCATCGATACGGCTGACGAGGTTTTCGTGACGCTGACGCCATGCGATCAGATCCGCAACGGAGACCATCTTCAGGTTATGCTCTTTTGCAAAAGCTTCCACCTGCTCACCGCGTTTTACGGTGCCGTCGTCGTTGACCAGCTCACTGATCACGCCAACTTCCGGCAGGCCGGTCAGCTTACACAGGTCGACAGCCGCTTCGGTGTGGCCGGAGCGCATGAGGACACCGCCCTCTTTGGCAACCAACGGGAAGATGTGGCCTGGACGGACAAAGTCCGCAGCGCCAGCGTTTGGATTGGCAAGGCCGCGAACGGTTGCACAGCGCTGTTCTGCGGAGATGCCAGTGGTCAGGCCCGGTGCGTAATCGACGGAAACGGTGAAGGCAGTTGCCAGTGGGGCGTCGTTGTTGGCGACCATAGGCTCAAGGTGCAGGCGCTTGGCTTCTTTCAGCGTCATTGGAGCACAGACGATGCCAGAGGTGTGGCGAATGATGAACGCCATCTGTTCCGGGGTGATCATGTTGGCCGCTACAATGAGATCGCCTTCGTTTTCACGATCGTCATCGTCGGTCACAACAACCATCTCGCCGTTTTCGAACGCGCGCAGGGCTTCGGCTACTCTTGTTTGAGACACGACGTACTCCTTGTTTTCTTTTAGTCCGAGAAAATCGTTAGGGGTCACCTGATGGCCCGTCGCCTCAGCGATCTTCTGGGCCATCTCCCGAGAAATCCATGCGCTTGGGTCGTTGCACAGTGCGGTTACAGATGCAGGAGACAAGCCAGCACGACGTGCAAATGCACTTCTGCTTTCACCATTGTCTTCCAGCCATTCAGTCAAGCGCATAATCCTAGCCCCTTGGCCTTGCAATTTTCAGTGATACTGAAATCGCGCTTTTAAACTCGGAAATCAAGGGGCAAATGGAAAAAAGCTTACCGCTTTCTACCTAGGTCGTATGTAAGTGCTCTGTTGAGGTGAATAAACGGTTTGCGGCTTTGTATATCTGCGCTCAGCGGGGCTCCCTCACCCTGCCTGCCTCTTGATGCAAACGAACAAGCACCAATAGCACCACATGGCAATCCATGCAGTGGTGAAACAGAATTCCCGAAAGTCGGGAGGAGCAAGGCGGCAGGCAACACCTGCGCATTGAGTTCGTAATAGAGTCTTCGGCATTGGCTACGCGCCTTGCCCGGGCATTTTGGTATGGCCAACATCGCCTCTTATCCTGAAAGACACGATAGCCGGTTTCCCGGAAAGACAACGGCTTTGCTCAGATAAGTTTCCGTATCCGAACAGGTCCGCTGCCTATGATATGGCCAGTCTGGCTGGTCCATATCACTGCGTGATGCCCTTCAGGCTTGGGCCCTTCCTCTCAGACCATGCAGTCACGCCTGAAAATCGGTGCCACCGGACCACCAGAAGATGCGTTACCTCTCCTGACAGCCCCACCCAGCCCACGACACGCTGACGGACGGTCCGCCAGCTGCCCGTCACGTGGGCATGGGATTAGTATGTGCGCATAACTGAGCGAGGGGGATAAGATTTTTTCACCATCACACGTCTCAAAGACATCTTGCATAAGCGCGGGGAGCAACAAAAAAGGCGCCGGTTGTACCAGCGCCTTTTCAATCAGAATGAAATCAGAGGTTGAGATTCTTTTTAGCGCTCGCCGCACTGACCTCTGTCGCGCAGGACGTGATCGGCCAGAACGCACGCCATCATGGCTTCGCCAACTGGTACTGCACGAATACCAACGCACGGATCGTGACGGCCCTTGGTCATCACGTCCACCTCTTCACCGCTACGGGTGATGGATTTGCGTGGTGTGAGGATGGAAGAAGTTGGCTTCACTGCAAAACGAACCACCACAGGCGCACCAGAGGAGATGCCACCGAGGACGCCGCCAGCCTGATTGGAGAGGAACTCCGGCTTGCCATCTTCGCCCATGCGCATTTCGTCTGCGTTTTCTTCACCAGTGAGGCAAGCTGCTTCAAATCCGTTGCCGATCTCGACGCCCTTCACAGCATTGATGGACATCATGGCGGATGCCAGATCCTGATCGAGTTTGCCGTAAAGTGGCGCGCCCAGACCGACTGGAACGTGCTCTGCGACCACTTCGATCACCGCGCCAATGGAAGAGCCGTCTTTGCGGATACCATCGAGGTACTCTTCAAAGAACTTTGCTGCTTCAGCATCCGGGCAGAAGAACGGGTTGTTGTGAACCTCGTTCCAATCCCAGTTGTCGCGATTGATCTTGTGCGGGCCCATCTGCACCAGAGCGCCGCGGATCAGGATGTTTGGAATGACTTTGCGTGCCAGACCACCAGCCGCTACGCGCGCTGCAGTTTCGCGGGCGGAAGAACGGCCACCACCGCGATAATCACGGATGCCGTACTTTGCATCATAAGCGTAATCAGCATGGCCCGGGCGGTAGCGCTCTTTGATCTCGGAGTAGTCTTTGGAGCGCTGGTCAGTATTCTCAATCATCAGGGAGATGGGCGTGCCGGTCGTGCGCTGCACGCCGTCTTCGTCCACCATCACACCAGAGAGAATTTTCACCTGATCCGGCTCACGGCGCTGGGTCGTAAACTTGTTTTGTCCCGGCTTGCGCTGGTCCAGATACACCTGAATCTCTTCTGCTGTAATTGGGAGCAGAGGCGGACAACCATCGACAACGCAGCCAAGCGCTGGTCCGTGGCTCTCGCCCCAAGTCGTTACGCGAAACAGATGACCAAAGGTGTTGTGGGACATGTTCTAGTGGTTCACTTTTAGAGCATGAGCACGCCCACATTCGTCGACTCTCTTCAATCGAACGGAACGTACTCTGGAAATTAAAATGGTTTTAGGAGGGTTCTCGCAAGAGGTCAATTGAGAGCCTTGCAGCACTTGCGTCAATTTCCCAAAAGAACAGTCAGATTTTGGACTTGTTCTTCAGATCCAGGCTTCTGATCCATCGCGCCAGAGCAGGAACTGGTCCTGCGGGGTGTCCAGATCAGGGATTTCGGCTGGAGCGTATCCGCAGAGCAGGCCGCGCAGAACGCGCATGACCACACCGTGAGCGACGATGATCATGGGGTCTTTCTGCTCGGACATCCATTCGGCGATGCGGTCGGAGACCATTTTGTAGCTTTCGCCCTCCGGATGAACGTAACCCCATTTGTCTTCACGACGCATACGGATGACTTCGGGACGTTCAACCATCATTTCAGGAACTGTCATTCCCTCCACGTTGCCAAAGGTGATTTCACGCAAGCGCTCATCGACTTTGTAGTCGTTGGGATCCAAGCCCATTTCCTTGCGCAGGATCTCCATGGTCTCGCGGGCGCGGATCATCGGGGAGCAGACAAAGATGAAATCATCTGGGGTTTTGCCTAGATCGACGAGGAAGTCTTTCATTACCATGCCATTGCGACGGGCCTGCTTGCGGCCAGTGTCGTTGAGCGGGATGTCCTGACCGCCCTGCATGCGCCCTTCCAGGTTCCAGTCGGTTTGTCCGTGACGCACATAAAGCAGCGGAGTTGGTGTGATCTTCGCGAGGGGCATCAACGAACCTGTCATTCCATGGGCCTTTGGCAATAGTTTAGTCGGCAACCGATTTGTAACGGCTTCTTACGAGGTAGATGTGTCATTCCTCATTGAGAGACAACAGTTATGCACACATTCTTGATTTAAGTCATACGTGGCTTTACCGGCTCCCTGAACGCAAAAAAAGCGCCCCGAAGAGCGCCTTTTCTCAAACTGATAAGCCTGAATTGCTTAGACGACAGAGATGTCCGGAGCGTCAACAGCCTTCATGCCGATCACGTGGTAGCCGCTGTCAACGTGGTGGGTTTCACCGGTGACGGAGCGGGACAGATCGGATGTGAGGTAGAGCGCAGAGTTTCCGACATCATCGATGGAGACGGTTTCACGCAGTGGTGCGTTGTACTCGTTCCATTTGAGGATGTAGCGGAAGTCGCCGATACCAGCTGCTGCCAGTGTTTTGATTGGGCCAGCAGAGATCGCGTTGACGCGGATCTTCTTTGGACCAAGATCAACTGCGAGGTACTTCACGCTTGCTTCCAATGCAGCCTTTGCAACGCCCATGACGTTGTAATTTGGCATAACCTTCTCAGCACCGTAGTAGGTGAGAGTTACAATGGAACCGCCTTCGGTCATCAACTTCTCTGCACGGCGGGCAACGGATGCCAGCGAGTAGCAGGAGATCTGCATTGTCTTTGCAAAGTTGTCTGCACTGGTGTCCAGATAACGACCAGTCAGCTCTTCTTTGTCAGAGAAAGCGATCGCATGAATGACGAAGTCAATCTTGCCCCATTTTTGCTCCAGAACTTCAAATGCTGCATCAATGCTTGCTTCGTTCGTAACGTCGCAATCACCTACAACAAGTGCATCGAGCTTCTCTGCTAATGGTTCAACGCGCTTCTTCAGCGCTTCACCCTGATAGGTGAGTGCGATTTCAGCTCCGGCATCGTGTAGTGCTGTCGCAATACCCCAAGCGATGGACCGATTGTTGGCCAGTCCCATGATGAGACCACGTTTGCCGGCCATCAATCCTTGCGCTTCTGCCATGTTTTTCTCCTGAGTGAATATCACTTTATCTGGCGAACAGATTAAAAATGCTATGGCACACTGTTCATTTGGCTTCAAGCCATCGAAAAAAGTCCAATCAGACATGGACGTGTTCTTGCGCTCCCATTATCTGATAGTGAAAGCCAGATCAACTTCCAACACTGCGACAGAAAAATGACTATTCCAAATTTGGTGAACGCGTTTGAGAGCATTATCGGGGCCGCACATGTGCTTGTCAGCGACAGCGACAAAGCCCCTTTTCTCGTTGAGTGGAGAGACAAGTTCAAAGGGGCCACACCCATGGTGTTGCGGCCCGGTTCCACTGCCGAGGTTGCAGAGTGTGTGAAGCTTGCGGCACAGCATAACCTGAAGGTGGTTCCGCAGGGAGGAAACACCGGTTTGGTGGGGGGCCAAATCCCCAATCCAAATGGCAGTGAAATCGTGCTATCCCTTTCTAGATTAAATAAAATTCGCCACATCGACCCTGAAGGGTATACGATGGTTGTAGATGCAGGGATCACATTACAAGCCATCCATGATGCGGCTGAAAAACATGATCGTTTGTTTCCTTTGACCCTCGCTTCACAGGGCTCCTGTGAGATCGGCGGCAACATTGCAACCAACGCCGGCGGCACCGCTGTACTGTCTTACGGGAACACCCGTGACCTTGTTCTTGGGCTGGAAGTTGTGCTCGCAAATGGTGAGGTCTGGGAGGGACTTCGGACCCTTCGCAAAGACAATACTGGTTACGATTTGAAACAAATATTTATCGGCTCAGAGGGCACTTTGGGGATCATTACGGGTGCCAGCCTCAAATTATACCCAGCCCCGGCGTCAGTCGAGGTTGCTCTGGTCGCGCTAGATTCGCCTGCGAAGGCCCTCTCCCTGTTTTCATTGGCAAAAAGCCATGCGGGGAACATGCTCACCGGCTTTGAACTGATGCCGCAATCGGGCATGCAGTTTGTGTGTGAGCATATGGAGCAGTCCCGCTATCCGTTCGAGGAGCAGCATCCGTGGTATGTGCTCATCGAGATCTCCGCGGGCACCAAGGACATCGACATTGCCAGCCTGACGGAGACCATCTTCACCGAAGCGTTTGAAGCTGACTTGTTGCGGGATGGGCTGCTGGCGCAGAGCAAAGCACAGGCTGCTGATTTCTGGCGGCTGCGGCATGGTCTGTCAGAAGCGCAGAAGTTTGAAGGTGGTTCCATCAAGCATGACGTCTCCGTTCCTGTCGCGAAAGTGCCGGAGTTTCTGGAAGAAGCGATTGCAGCTGTTAAAGAGGCCGTGCCGGGATGCCGTCCTGTGCCATTCGGGCATATGGGCGATGGCAACATTCACTTTAACATCACGCAGCCAAAGGGAGCCGATAAGGCTGAGTACCTTGCCAAGTGGGATGATGTGAACCGCGTGGTGCATGGCATTGTCGCCAGCTACAACGGCTCCATCTCTGCGGAGCATGGCATCGGCATTTTGAAGCGGGATCTGCTGGCTGAAGTGAAGAGCGCAACTGAGATGAACATGATGCGCTCTATTAAAGCGGCGCTTGACCCAACCAACATGTTCAATCCAGGGCGCGTGCTCTAACAAGATTAGTCAGGTGCTTCCAGTCCTTCCGGGAGCACCTGCCCTCCATCGACGACGATCTGTTGGCCAGTGATGTAGGAGGCTTCATCGCTGGCGAGGAATAGAACTGCGCTTGCCACTTCGCGCGGGGCGCCCAGTCGTCCGAGTGGAACCATCTGGCCCATCTTCTTTAAATAGCTATCTCCGAGATCATCAAGCGCTTCTGTCTTTACATTGCCAGGCAGCACCGCATTTATGGTGATGTTGTGCGGCGCCAGTTCTAACGCGGCGGTGCGCATAAAGCCGAGTTGGCCTGCTTTTGATGCTGCATAATGGGACCAGCCGGGATCACCGGTTACGGGGCCGGTGATGGATGAGGTCAGGATGATGCGTCCCTGCCCTGTCTCCTTCATATGCGGAAGCGCTGCTTTGGTGCAGTAGAATGCGGAGCGCAGGTTGGTGTTTTGCACCAGCTCCCATTGCTCGGGCTCCATTTCCTCAATGCTTTGCTTTGGGAAGATGCCAGCGTTGGCGCAGATGATATCCAGCCCAGCTTGTTTGGTTGTTTCGTCCACGGTGCTTTTGACGGCTTCCCAGTCCGTCACATCGCATTGCAGAAACTGCCCTGCCCCGCCAATCAAGGCGAGCTCCTTCACCGCATTGGCACCAGCTTCCTCTCCGCGAGCGGCGATGGTGACAAAAGCACCGGCGCGGGCGAAGGCCAGAGAGATACCGAGGCCGATCCCTTTGGAGCCGCCGGTGACGATGACAGACTTTCCTTTTAGCGATGCGAGCATCCTCAGTCCCTCCAGATCATTCATGTGAGACTGAGTATGTTGAGCAGAGCCTAAAACAAATCTAACTGGCCGCTGTTTCCTGATGAGCCACCGACAGCCTTTTTCCGAGGCTTTGGTTTGGCGGCTGGTTTGGGTGGCTGTGGTGGGGCAGCGATGACCTCGCGATCCCATAAAGATGGATCGTCATTTGCCACGCTGTTGACGCGCGTGGACACCGGAGTGGCAATCAGGATACCTTCATCCACAGGTTGCAGCAATTTAACTGCGTCTCTGGACATCACAGTTCCGTTACTCAACCAGTCATTGAAATGCTCTTGAGGGATGATTGCGGGCATACGATGATGGATTGGCTTTACTGTATTATTAGCCTCAACCGTGATTACAGCAGCGGTATCAATGTCTCCGCCGTCCGGGTGTGAATAGGTTTCCCACAGGCCAGCGAAGGCTAAAAGGCGGCCATCTGCCGGCGCGATCCAGTAGGGCTGCTTTGCCGCACCTTTGCGTTGCCACTCGTAAAAACCGTTTGCAGGGATCAGACATCTGCGGTGGCGAACGGCGGCACGAAACGAGGGTTTCTCTTCCAAAGTCTCTGCTCTGGCGTTGAGCAAAAGCGTGAAACTTGCGGGGTCTTTGACCCATGAGGGCACAAGGCCCCAACGCGCTAACCCAAAGTGGCGCCCACCATTTTCGTGTTTTACGAGTGCAATTGGCTGAGTCGGTGCTATGTTGTATCTCGGTGGAAAGTTGGGCTGTTCGATGTATTCAAACAACGCTTTGACTTCTTCCGGAGACGCTGACAGGCTATATCTACCACACATGCAGATTACTCTGTTCACATTTTAGTAAAATTGCAACCAATCGAGAGATAGGTTCCGCGCGACAGATAGGAAGCTGGGAGGCTGCAATGGATATGTACTGCGATAAAATTGGCATAGGAGATCTTTCTCCTGAGCTTTTGACGCATGCAAACATCAATCCATCCACGGGCCTTGCAACTGACTATCTCAACCATTTCAATGAAGTGGTCATGCTTCTTGAAATGCTTCCTGACATTCCCGATTGCGCAGAAGATGTTCTGGCATGGGAACCGGCAGACTATATCACACATTTCAGTGCCTCTAAGTTCTCAGAGAAGGAACTGGCTATTCGCGCTTATGGAGCTGTTGAAGAACGGCTGCGCAACGCGCTTGAGAAGTGTATTGCCGAGATTGATCAGGAGGTGATCTCACTTCAAAAGATGCTTGGCTCAGCTGAAGTCACGGGTGAACTGCTGCAAATCGTTCAGGATAAAGCCGTGACCGTCATCAGACCGCTGCTTTCACAGGCAGGGTCTATCATCCATGGTCACTTGCCGGATGAGACAATCAGCACTGAGGAAAGCACTCAAGCGGATGTCGACGCCCTGTTTTCATGAGCAAGAAAATATCTCCGGAATACATCGAGGCAACCAGCGTTGCCTGTGTCCAGAACAATAAAGTGTTGCTCGTTAAGCGAGCTCAATCCCCGTCCAAAGGCCTCTGGAGCTTTCCAGGTGGCAAGGTTATGGCCAGCGAAAGCCTTGAAGAGGCTGCGCTGCGAGAGTTCACAGAAGAGACCTCTCTGGCTGCAACTGACCTGAAAACATGGACGGTGTCCTACCCCTCTCCTGAAGACAGCAAGGTGCAGTATCGCATTCATGTTTTCACCTGCAGTCAGGTGGAAGGTGAAGAGAAGGCGAGCTCTGATGCGTCCGAGCTGGGCTGGTACACTTGGGAAGATTCCATGAACCTGCCATTGGCACCGGGAATGCAGCAGCACATTCTAAACCTTCTAAGATGTAGTTAGAGCTTGCGCGTATTCTTGTCCGAAAACCGAAACCACTTTTCGGGAATACGCTGTCACATCATCCCACCAGCGCTAGTTGCAACAAGGGAAAACAGGAAATCCCCAAGGTTCCATAGTGGACAGAGCGCGGGGAGACCGCCATCCTTACAGAATCTGAAGCAACCAGCCTGCTGTGAGATGTGGCTTGACTGAACTTGCAAAACGTAAAGCCTGGATGCGGTCGTGTGCGGCCCCTGCTCGGTCTCTTGGCCGTGGGGTTTGTGCTGGCCTGATGCTTTTAAGTATTGCCACGGCGCCCAGCGCGTTTGCACAAAGTTCACCACAATCTCCGGGCAAGCCAGCTCAGCCAGAGTTGAAAGAGCCGCCTTATGAGCAGCAGCTCATCCGCCTTTCAGAAATTCTGGGGGCGCTTCATTATTTGCGCCCGCTTTGCGGCCATGACGAAGCTGATGAATGGCGCCAGCGCATGTACTCGTTATTGGGTGCAGAGGTGCAAAACGAGCTGCGTCGCAGGCGGCTTGTTGAGCGGTTTAACCAGAGCTATCGGGGATTCGCCTCGGTCTATCAAACCTGCACTCCAGCGGCGATTGAGGCCTCTCGCAGATTCGCGGACGAAGGTGTAATTATCACCCAAGAAGTCACTGGTAAGTACAGCCGCGATTGATAAAAAAGCCGGTTGCAACCATTTTCCACAGACAATTATTGCGTGTTTTTTGGATAACTCGGCTTTGCCACAAATATTAACCATAACTTACAGAAGCTCTGGACGAGTTTACCAAAACATCAGTGAGTCGGTTGTTCCTGCCGTTTCGCGTGTTAACGTCCGTTTAACAGATAAGGCATGCGACGCTTCATTTGTTTTCGTTTGCCCGTTACATGTAACGGCAAATAACAAGAAGCAGCACATAGAGGGACATGAGAGCCAGCATGATCAAGGACGACGCTATCGCCGGCGAATTCACAGAAGAGATCGATGCATCTGATGCAGACATCCGCCGACTGGCTCTGAGCTTCATTCAGGAAGCTTGGGAGGATGGTCTATCTCACGGCATCGACAGTACAGCTCTTGCGCATGCAGCGCTGTTCTCTGCCATGATGGATCTGGTTTCTCTTTACGGAGAAGAAGCCGTTTCCAAATTTGCGCAGGAACTGCCACAGCGCGTTGAGCGCGGTGACTACTCTTTAGAGCGCCGACTGCACTAATCCAGCTTAGCTGATTTTCAAAGAGCCCCGATTGATCGGGGCTTTTTTGATTCATGAGGCTACGTTTAGCAGAACAGCTCGTAACCGACCTTTGCCAGAATGATCGCGGCGAAAACGAGAAGAACAACGCCCGCACCGTGGTTGATGGCGGAGAGCCAGTTGTCATTCATGCGGTTGCGCAGCTTTGAGACCAGAGCGGACAGGCACGCCCACCACAAGAGCGCTCCACTCAGCACGCCAAGGACAAGCGCAAGCGCGCCGACGTAGTCACCCTTCTCTGGGGCGTGTTCGCCCAATGAGCCAAAGATCGCAATGAAGCCGAGGATGGCGCCGGGATTGGTGACTGTCATGGCGAACGAGACAATCATACCGCGCCATACGGTTGGGCCGCCATCACTGCCGCCTTTCAGGTGCGGATGAGAGCGGAACACGACCACGCCGAAGATGATCAGCAAGAGGCCACCGATGGTCTGGATGTAGAACTCGTGTCTTTCGACAAACTCTGAGATGGCTGTCACACCGAAGGCCGCAGCGGTGGCGAATACGCCATCAGCAAGCACGGCACCGAAGCCAGCAATAAGGCCAGGCAGGAAGCCGTAGTGCACTGCCCTTCTGATCGCCAGCACGTTTACAGGCCCAATCGGCGCGGACGTGATGAGTCCGATGATCATACCCGTAATGAAGAGTTCAATATTCAACGCTTTAATCCAAACTTCCAAACTGCGCAGAAGACCTGTCAGATCTTCCTATAAATTCTCTAAAGGCCCTCTAGCTTGTGCATAGGCATTCTGTCGTTTCTTCCTTGATTCCCTACAAGCCCTTAAACTAGGGGGCAAAACACAAGCCCCTCGTCCGTTTCGGAGCACTTCATGTATTTTCGCCTACTCATCATAGGGTTACTTTGCGCCTCAGCCCCGGCTATGGCTGCAACACAGGCAATCAAAACCGAAACGATTCGCATTCAGCGCCCCAAGGCTGAGCAATTTCCGCTGTTGGACGAAGATTTCAACAGAGATACCAGTCTTGAAGATGCGTTGGACAACGAGTTTGCTGAAGAACCTCCTCTGCCAAAGCTGGAAGTCTTTTATGATGATACAGGATTGCCGGAGGCTGTGAAGGTGACGCGTGCGGCGCTGATCAAGATCGCCCGCAGTGGCGACGTTTCTGCCCTGGCTCCGCTGTTTGCCAAGCAGGAGCAGCCGCCGGAACTGTCGTTTACACCGGTTCGTGATCCGGTCGGCTTTCTGAAAGACAGCTCTGGCGATGGTGAGGGGCATGAGATCCTTGCAATCCTTCTGGACATCGTCACAGCAGGTTACTTGCGACTGAATGAGGGGACAGAGGAAGAAACCTATGTCTGGCCCTATTTTGCCCGGTATCCTTTGCACGACCTGACCCCTTCTCAAAAGGTTGAAATGTACCAAATCGTTACTGCAGCTGATTACTACGAGATGCTGGATTATG
Organism: Pseudovibrio sp. FO-BEG1; assembly: GCF_000236645.1. Classification (NCBI taxonomy): domain Bacteria; kingdom Pseudomonadati; phylum Pseudomonadota; class Alphaproteobacteria; order Hyphomicrobiales; family Stappiaceae; genus Pseudovibrio; species Pseudovibrio sp. FO-BEG1. Next base: position 1,730,854 of record NC_016642.1, on the reverse strand, counting down.
GCGCATGGACCTTCTATCGCCTTGGCATCTCCAAGAATGGCGATGTCCGCAGCTTTATTGCCGGAGACTAATGCTGTTGCGATGACTGTTTGATGAAAGCCCATCAGAGGATCTGGTGGGCTTTTTGTTTGCGCGGTTGATTATCCGGCCTTGCGGATTTCGCGGTGGCTTTCGTTTTCCGCTTCCAGCAGGTCCATCTGCTCCGGCTTTTCCATGAAGCGCGTGTAGAAGCTGCTGTCTAGTTCCGCATAGTAGGCATATCCACGATAGAGCGGCAGGAAGCGCAGTTTGGCACGCTGGTCCTGCGCGATATCATGCAGCACGTCTTGCAGGTTTTCACGCGGCAACACGTGGAACTTGCCGAGCCACTTCTCCAACATCAGCTTGAACACGCCGGGCAGACGCTCCTGCTGGCCGAAGTCCACCACTGAGAGCTGGCCGCCTTTTGCAAGAAGCTTGGTGCCGTTGCGCAGGGCTTCCTCCCATGGTGGGATCATGGAGACGCAGTAGGAGAGGAACACGCGATCGAACGTGTCGATGCCGAACTTCTCGAAGGGATCAAAGCTGGTTGCATCCCCTTGTGCCAAATGGATGCGGTGAGACAGATCGGCTTTGTGAATGTTTGCCTCTGCCGTCTTCAGCATTTGCGAGGAGATATCGACGCCGAAGAACTGGCAGGTTGGATAGGCCCGTGCGGCTTCGATGAGGTTGCGCCCAGTGCCACAGCCCAGTTCCAGCACCGTGCTGCCTCGCGGCGCTGAGAGGTGTTTGATGAGATGATCACGGCCAAGAAGGTAATGTTTTCTGGTCAGATCATAAAAATGCCGTTGGTTCTTATAGATTTTATCCATCAGTGAGGCTGAGGACTTTTCGTTCGCCATTTCACTTCCCTCACATGCTTATTCTTGTCAGTTATAGATGTAGAGGTGGAAACCACCGTAGATGGAGGAGCGATCCAGCTTGTTGAGGCGTGCGCTTTCCGCTGCCTCATAGGTCCACTGCCCCAGTATTCCGTCTTGCACCCGGCCCGGCAGAATGCTTGGCTCGCCAGCTGTCCTGAAGATGACGCGTGCGCCTATTCTTGCCGTTCGGGATATTCCTGCCCATAGATCGTTCAGCTGCCTGTCTGTCATCCAGTCCTGCGCATCCAGCAGGACGTAGGCATCAAGGCTGTTTGCATCCTGATTATCCAGATGCTCTGTGAAAGACCGATTAACAACGCGCACGCGGGAGGCTCTTTTACGGATTTCCGGGAAGTGCTGCGGCTTCAGATAGGGCGGCAAAGGGCCTGATGGACCGGTTCCACCCCTGCCTTCTGATGGGGCATAGCCACGGGTGAAGGCTTGCCAGGCGAAGTAGTTCTCTTCCATGGGAAAGTCGCAGGCCAGCTTTTCCAGACGCTGTTTGAGCACTCCGGCCATATTGCCCCCGCCCTCTGCTGCAAGGCTTTCGTACTGTGCAGGTGGGATGCCGAGGCCGTAGAGCGACATCTTCTTGGAGGTTGCCCAGCGGATCAGGCGTTTGTCGAAGAGCGGCGCCAGCGTTTTGTCAAAGTACGACCGTTGCTCTTTTACATTCTGCGTCTCTGCCATCCTGGTTAGATCGACGCCGTAGACCTTCGCGATGAGATGGCCGAGGCCGATGAAGTAGCCGAGCATGCCGTGGTGATAGAGGTCCCGCGAGAAGAGGGTAATCCGCTTGCGGCCCCACGCAGTCATGTCCCTGCCCTCCCAGTAGGCCATGGTTTCGGGATCGATGGCAGGTTTCAGGTACTTCTCATAGGCCGCAATGTTTGCCTTTTCATCTGCTTCACCAAAGAAGCGGTAGAAGGTGGCATAGTCGGGGAACTCCTGAAGAGCAGTGAGCTTCAGGCGGTTGAGAGCCACGTGGGCGCGGTTGAGGTCGACCGCAGTGATCTGCTGCGGATTGGCCGTGAGATAGGACATGACATTGCAGCCGCCCGAAGCGATGGTGACCATTCTGGTGTCGGGCTTCAACTGCAAGGCCTGCATGTCCACCTCCGGATCCTCCCAGATTTGCGGGTAGACCAGCCCCTTAAAAGCAAAAGTGAACAGGCGTTCCAGCACGCCTTCCATGGAGATCAGCTTTGAGCGATGTACTGCACGATCCAAACGTTTCTTTGACTGCCTGATAGTTGATGTCACGTGCATCTCCAGAATCAAGAACTGATATCAATGTGCAGCAAGAGTTAGTTCACGCAGACGACAGTTTTGCGACGTCAAAACATCATGGATATTTACAGAAACCCGCCAGAAATATGGGATTACTGGATTAATCAGATAAACACCTCAAGGCCTTTGGTTTTCTCTTTACCAGCCTTACCATTTCAGAAAACATCGCCACGAACGCGCGCGGAAGAGTGGTCTCATCAAGTGCCGGTTCACCCACAGAAACAATTCTTTTTCCGTGGTGTGAGGCTGGCGGATGGGTTATGAAACACTCTTGTTGTTTTATTCATTGGAAGGACAGGCCCATGGCATCTGAACGCACCATTCTCACTTCGCGTCGGCTCGTGAAGGTTTTTGGCGATGATGCCAAGGAGTTCCTCCAAAATCTCGTCAGCTGTGACGTGAGCGAACTCAGCGCGACCTCCAGTGCATTTGGCGCTTTGCTGACACCGCAGGGCAAGATCCTCTGGGACTTTTTTGTGTTTGCGGATGAGAGCACGGATGGCTTCCTGATTGACGTAAGTGCTGATGAGCTGGATGCGTTTGCCAAGCGCCTCGCCTTCTACAAGCTGCGCGCCAAGGTGACTGTTGAGCCTGCTGATGAAGCGGTTCATGTGGTTGCTGAGTGGGGCGACGATCTGCCTTCAGACAAACCGCAGGATCCGCGCCTTGCAGAGATGGGCCTGCGTTACATCGTGACTGGTGAGGTAGAAGAGACGGCCTCTGAGGCTGATTATCATGCGCACCGGATTGGTCTTGGCATTCCGCAAAGTGGACAGGATTTCCAGCTGGCTGATGTGTTCCCGCATGATACGGACATGGACAGCCTGAATGGTGTCGCCTTCTCCAAGGGCTGCTTTATCGGGCAGGAAGTTGTTTCCCGCATGAAGCACCGTGGTACTGCCCGTAAGCGCGTCATCAAGGTTTCCGCAGACAGTGATCTTCCGGCCACCGGTAGCGATATTCTGGCAGGTGAGAAGAGCGTGGGATCGCTGGGTTCTTCTGCTGGCGGTGCAGGGCTGGCGATGTTGCGTCTGGACCGTGCGAAAGCAGCTATGGACGCGGGTGTGCCGCTGATGTGTGAGGGCGTTACGCTTTCCCCTTCCATTCAGGCGTGGGCAACCTTCAACTGGCCTTCATCTGACTAAGAGATATTGCTAGAAACCTAGATACCTCCGACGACTGGCTTGATTGACATATGTGTGCAGAGCTTTCCTCATCTTCTCCCCGTGCCTGGCAACGGATGCTTTCTGGCCGGAGATTGAATCTCCTCGATCCTTCTCCGCTGGATGTGGAACTCTCTGACATCGCTCATGGCCTCGCGCGTGTGGCACGGTGGAATGGGCAGACGATCGGCGACCATGCCTTCTCCGTTGCGCAGCACTGTGTGGTGGTGGAAGAGATTGCGCTGATGCTGAAGCCTGATCTGGACACTCAGTGGCGCATGGCGATCCTGCTGCATGATGCACCGGAGTATGTAATCGGCGATATGATCTCGCCCTTCAAGAACGTGATGGGTGGCACCTATAAGGCGGTTGAAGAACGCCTGCATCACGCCATTCACCGAGCCTTTGATTTGCCTGCTGATCTGCCAGCCAGCATAGCCAAGCTCGCTAAGAAAGCTGATATCATCAGTGCTTATCTGGAGGCGATCCATCTGGCGGGGTTCAGCAAGGAAGAGGCTGACAAGATTTTCGGAAAGCCTGCCAAAGTGAGCGCCGCACAGCTGGACGTGCTGGCGGAGAGCATCACGCCTTTGCCTACCAAAGATGCGCAGGAGGCTTTTCTTGCGCGGTTTGCTGAGCTGAATGAAGCTCGCAAAGCTGTCGGAGGTCGCTGATGCTGCATGTGTGTCCCCTTTCCAAGCTGGCCGACACATTGCATGTTGCAGCACCGACCCATGTGCTTTCTCTCGTTTCCCCGGGCACCGAGGTGGTTTTGCCGGTTGAGCCAAAGCCAGCACATCATCTGGTTTTGGAGTTCAATGACATTGCAGAGGAACGCGATGGGCTGATTGCTCCTCAGATGGAGCATGTGGAGCGCTTGCTGGCCTTTGCAGAGCAAGCTCAAGCAAATGGTTCCTTACTGGTGCATTGCTGGGCTGGGGTGAGCCGGTCGACAGCTGCGGCCTACATCATCACCTGTGCAGCATTGCCGGAGGCTGATGAGCGCGCACTGGCGCAGCATTTGCGCAAGGTTTCTCCTGTAGCGACACCAAATCCGCTTCTTATCTCATTGGCAGACACTCTTTTGCAGCGAAATGGGCGCATGATACAATCTATCAAAGAGATTGGCCGCGGTGCGGAAACCTTTGAGGGTAACCAGTTCTCCCTTGAACCTGCTGCCCTTGCTGAACTTGCCTAATGAACACGGAGCAGACCTTGATGAGCAATGCGATGGAAACAGGAGATGCAGCCCGATCTGGCGCTGGCATGGAGCCTGTTCAGCTCGGCATTGGTCTGAATGCTGTCATTGTTTCCGTGAAAGACAAAGTGCCGTTTGTTCTGACGATACCACAGAAAGTACAGGACGAACGCTCTGGTTTGCCTTCCGGTCCGTTTGATCCGCGGGTTCACCGCACCTTTGAACTGGGCCTGCGGGCTTTTGTTGAGGAGCAGACGGCTCTTCATATTGGTCACGTTGAGCAGCTTTATACATTTGGGGACCGAGGGCGTTATTCGCTGGCGAAAGCGGGTGAGCCGCATATGGTCTCCGTTGGCTATCTGGCTTTGACACGCCAGACGCCGGAGTCAGAGAAGCTTCTGGCCGCGCAAGGTGCTCGGTGGCGTCCTTGGTATGACTTCTTTCCATGGGAGGACTGGCGCGGTGGGCAGCCGAAGATGCTGGAGGAGATCATTCACCCCAGCATGGAAGCTTTCAGCAAGAGGCCAGATGATGATGCCCGCACCTATCAGGAGCTCAGCCGGAAGGATCGCTATCAACTGGCATTTGGCGTTGGTTCGCTGAAATGGGATGAAGAGCGCGTTCTGGATCGCTATGAGCTGCTTTATGGCTCTGGGCTGATCTATGAAGCCCTGCGTGACAAGCAGCCGACAGCCCTTGAGCGTGGCACCCTGCCCGACCTTGGCGAAGGCCTTGCTCATGATCATCGGCGTATTCTGGCCACTGCCCTTTCCCGTTTGCGTGCCAAACTGAAGTATCGCCCGGTTGTTTTCGAACTGATGCCGCCGGAGTTCACGCTGACTGATTTGCAGCAGACTGTGGAGGCTATTTCCGGTCGGCATTTGCATAAACAGAACTTCCGCCGCCTTGTCGAAACAGGACAACTGGTTGAGCAAACTGGGGGAACTTCAACCGCTACGGGCGGGCGTCCGGCAGCGCTTTACCGGTTCCGACGGGACATTTTGAAGGAGCGCCCTGCTCCAGGTTTGCGGGTCAGCCTACTCTGATTCACATTTTCGCCTTAAATGACGTTACGTTATCTACAATTTTTTTGAATTTTTTCTCGGCAGAATTTCATAGGAAAAACGGAGTTGTGGATTCAACGAGAGGCCTTATGGTTAATCTTGTTAAGATTTTGATTGTGTTGATATCCTACAGCCGCTCCAAGATATCACAGGTGTCATTTTCTGCATGACGCCTTTTATTTCCTATGATTTTTGGCCCGCGGAAAAATCCACCCAGACATGAAATAGCCCTAGTTTTTTGGTGAGTACTGCCCCTGCATATTAACCATATGCTGACTGTCAGCGGCGTGAACTGTGGCAGAATAACTGGGGTTTTGGCGGGCTTAACTTTATATCAAGGTTAAAAGCGAAAAATGCACTCATCCGGAAAATTGACGGGTGGGAGTGATTTTATCGGGCTTCTTCATCCTGTCGATCTCAGAGTTTGGGGTTCCCTTTTCAGGGACTGAGAAGCGCTGAGTTTTGGGCGTTGATTTGGAGTAGATTGCGTATGTCGGGCCATGGGATGAAGAAGAATGAAGGACGCCGTGCTGTCCTCATGTACTTTAAGTACCCTATTCTAGCTGCAGGGCTTGCAGTTGGAACCTTTGCTGCGTCTCCAGTTGCGTTGCAGGATATTCCGGCACTCACCGGAACCCTCGACGAAGATACACCGCGGTGGCTTCAGTCTGTTTCTGCAGGAGACAGCCAGAAATTCGCGAAGTACTTCGTGCCTGCTGAGGAGAAAGCACCACAACGTTATGCGGTGAACCGCACCGGCAAGGGTGATATGCAAATCACCAACCTGCCGAGCCGCGTTGTTGCCTTCATCCAGAACGCAGGCAAACCTAAGAGCACGGATCGATTTGTTTCCCAGCTTCCTCAGATGGCCTTCAACGGTCATTACGGCGGGGATGCGCTGGCAGGTCTTCCTGAACAGGATCAGACCGACAATTCTCCACTTGGCAAAGCCGCACGCCGGGCTGCACTGGCAGCGCGCAAGCAGATTGCGATGGCCAAGGCCGCTCCGAAGCAGCCTGAGACGCTTTCCATTGCCAAGCAGAACGAAATTGCGCTGGCGACCGCTTATGCGCCAGCAACACCACAGACAGACAAAGCTCCGTTTGATGCGCTGCTGAACAAGCCGCAGGTGTCCATTACGCCTTCCGGCAAGCCGCAGCTTTCAGACAAAGAGCTGGCATCTTACTCCGAGACCAATCCGCACTGGTGGTACATGCGCCAGCTGCCAAGCTCGGTGAAGAACTCCAAGACCGAAATGCGCTGCCTGGCGGAAGCGATTTACTTTGAAGCCCGCAGTGAGCCGCGTGACGGCCAGATTGCGGTGGCACAGGTTGTTCTCAACCGTCTGAAGAACCCTGCTTACCCGAACACGGTTTGTGGTGTGGTTTATCAGAACAAGAGCATGAAGAACGCTTGTCAGTTCTCCTTTGCCTGTGATGGCATTCCTGAGCGCGTGACTGAAGCTGGCCCATGGGCAAAAGCGAAGAAGATCGCACAGCAGATCGTGAATGGTGAAGTCAGCATCCCAGCCGTGGACGCTTCCACGCACTATCACGCGACTTATGTTCGTCCGAACTGGGCCCCAACTATGCAGCGTAAAAAGCGCATCGGTAAGCACATCTTCTACAAGACCTACAAAGGCGGGTGGAGCTAATCCCCTCCTCTTGGCCTTGGTAAGTTTGGTAGCCTGACCGCTCCGATTAAAAACCCCGCATCAGCGACCACTGATGCGGGGTTTCTCTTTACTTGAAGCTATTGTATTTGCGTATCTTTATCCGAAAACCGGCTCCCATTATTCGGCGATACGCAGCGATTGAACGCTATTCGACTTCCACGATGGTACGACCGCGGACTTGTCCCTTCAGCAGCTTGGCGGCACGCTCTTCAACGTCTGCCAGTTTGATTGTCTCAGAGAGGGTGTCCAGCTTGGTCAGGTCGAGATCCTGTACAAGACGGCGATAAGCTTGCTCCCGCAGAGCCATTGGCGCCATCACCGAATCCACGCCCAGCAGCGCGACACCGCGCAGGATGAACGGCATCACGGATGCTGGCAGGTCCATGCCTTGCGCCAGACCGCAGGCTGCAACAGCGCCGCCGTAGTTGGTTTGCGCCAGCAGGTTCGCCAGTGTGTGGCTGCCTGCTACATCAACTGCGCCTGCCCAGCGTTCTTTGCCGAATGGCTTGCCCTTCTCCACCAGTTCTGCACGGTCGAGCACTTGCGTTGCGCCGAGGCCTTTGAGGAAATCGGCTTCTTCTGTACGACCCGTGAAGGCGATGGTTTCAAAACCAAGCTTGGACAGCAGGCTGATGGCAACAGAGCCAACGCCACCGGATGCACCGGAAACAGCGATTGGACCGTGCTCAGGCGTGAGGCCGTATTTCTCCAGCGCCATCACGCAGAGCATGGCTGTGTAGCCAGCGGTGCCGATTGCAGCGGCGCGGGCAGCGGAGAGTTCTTCCGGACGGTGCAGCAGCCATTCAGACTTCAGACGGGCGACTTGTGCGTAGGCACCAGTATGGACTTCGCCGACACCATAGCCGTTGAGGATGACCTGATCGCCAGCCTTGAAGCGGTCGCTTTCGCTGGTGAGCACTTCGCCGACCACATCGATGCCCGGCACCATCGGGAACTTGCGGGTGATGCCCGGTGCGCCTGCCAGTGCCAGCCCATCCTTGTAGTTGATGGTGGTGTGCGTGACTTTGACTGTCACGTCGCCTTCAGAGAGCTGGTCAACTGTGACCTTGTTCCACTTGGCAGGCAGCGGTTTACGACCGCTTTCGTCTGCTTCAATCCAGAGGGCATCAAACTCGCTCATGGCCAATCCTTCTCGCCAAATCATGTTGCATGAAAGCTGGCAGAAGGAGGGCCATAAGGCAAGAAAATAACGCTAGGCAATATTGCGGTGTAACACGCTGAGAAACCTAGCTACTTCGACTAATAGGGGCCTTACGCAGGCTTGGCGACCAGACGCCCTGCGGTGGCGGATTGTTCGCGGATTGGCCAGTGCACGATTGCCGCGAAAATGCCCAGCGCAATTCCCAGCCACCAGATGGCATCGTAGTTGCCGCTTTGCTCATAGAGCACGCCACCCAGATAGACGCCCAGGAAAGACCCGATCTGGTGGGAGAAGAACACGATACCGAACAGGGTTGCCATGTAGCGTGGGCCAAACATCACCGCAACGAGGCCGGATGTTGGCGGCACGGTGGAGAGCCACAGAATGCCCATGGTGGCTGCGAAGATCAGCGTGGACATCTCGGAGATCGGCAGGGTGATGTAGAGCGTGATGGCGATGGCCCGGGCCAGATAGATGAATGAGAGCAGGTATTGCTTCGGGAAGCGTGCACCCAGAATGCCTGAGGACATGGAGCCCACGATGTTGAATAGGCCGATCAGTGCCAATGCCCATGCGCCGACAGACACATCAAAGCCCTGATCCACGATGAAGGTTGGCATGTGCACGGTGATGAAGGCCACGTGGAAGCCGCAGACGAAGAAGCCGAAGACCAGCAGGATGTAGTCTCTGGTTTTGAAGGCCAGACCCAATGTCTGAGACAGGGTCAGATTATCCTGCGGGTTTGCGGAGCTGCCAGAAGCAGGAGCTGCGGAGCGTCCACGCAGGATGTAGGCGAAGAGCGGTACGATGGCAATGAGAGCAGCCATGTAGACCAGCGCACTTGACCATCCGAAGTTTTCAATCAGGCCAAGGCCAAGGGGCGCAAAGAGGAACTGACCGAAGGAGCTGGCTGCGGTGCCCATGCCAAAGGCAATGCCGTGGTACTTGGGCTGAACGGAGCGCGCGAAGGCTGCCAGCACGAGGGAGAACGAGGTGAAGGCAACGCCGAGACCGATAAGGACACCGGCAGACACCTGCAGTAGGAACGGTGTGTCTGACAGGCTCATGAGGTAGAGGCCAATGGCGTAGATGATCGCGCCAAGCACCAGTGTTCTTCCCGTGCCGAACTTGTCTGCCATCATACCAGCGAAAGGCTGCGCTGCTCCCCAAATCAGGTTTTGAAGCGCCAAAGCGAAGGCGAAGACATCCCTGCCCCAGCCGAACTCAGAGGACATGGGTGTCAGAAACAGACCCAATGTCGCGCGTGGTCCAAAGGACAGAATCCCGATGATACATCCACTGATGATGATAAGCGGGACGTTTGGTCCACGCCGGACAGAGGCGTTGGCGCCAGCTTGGGTCGCTTGGGACATTGCAGCTTCCTTTCCTGCCTCCAGACGGGTGTACGACTGGTTGCCGGATCAATGAGGTCGGTATTTTTCGCTGAGCAGCGGGGGAGTAATCAGGTGTAATCCAAAATCACACTCTGCAATAATTGAAATTACTTAGGTCATCCATCAGTAATTGGAATGAGTTTTTGACCCTAAGGCATTTTAGCGAGATACAACCACAGATGTAAACAAGCGCATATGTGAGAATACTAATATATTTCAATTTCCTAGCGAAACTCGCAGAGACGCTTGACTTTGATTTGGCTCCTGACCTAATTCCCCCATCTACATTTAGGGGCCGACCATGACCTACTCATTTTCTTTCGGAAAAACACTCGCAGCGGGCCTGCTTGCTTTTGCTGTAAGCGCACCTCTGGCTGCATCTGCTCAAGACGATGTTCAGAGCCAGGAAGAGCTGACCGCACGCGTTGAAAAGCATGCACCATCCAAAGAGCTTTACATCAAGGACCGTCCGATCCTTGGCTGGAAGATCACTGGTGACAAGCTTGCTGACCTGCCAGAAGCGATCCGCGGCCCTCTGGGTTCTGTCGATTCCACCAGCTACGACGATGCTTACATCGCGAAGAATGTTGGCTCTGTTGTTGCGCTGCAGATGAGCAAGACCGGCCCTGATTTTTACGTGATCGGCAAAGAGACCTTCGATTCCAAGTATGAGATGGTAGGTCTGGAAGAAGTTGCTGCGAAGAACACCCGCCTTGTGAAGCGTCTGGACATGGCTCCGGAAGTGCTGGCGCTGTTTAACGCAAAAGACGCAGGCCTGACCGGTGCGCTGAAGACTGTTCCTGTTGAGATGGTTCGTATGTCCGCAATTGGTTATGAGCCAGCTGCTGAAGTGACCATCCAGTCTCCATGGGGCACTCAGACCAAGCCTGCTGATCAGGATGGTTTCCTCGTGTTCGACACCGGCGAAAACCAGTACTACATGGTCAACCAGGGCGCTGATGGCAATCCATCCAGCTATGTTCCTGCCAAGTAAGAGCAGTTCCCTGCTCTGACGTGAATGTTAAAGCCCGACGGTTCTTGCAAATGAGCAGAACCGCCGGGCTTTTGTTGTTTGTACCCTGCAAATTTAACAAATTAAGTGGCTATTTTGTAAGCCTATTTCCAGCTTAAACGCAGGGGTTATATGCATTCGGCAAAAGAATAGGTTGTCGTTGGCGGGTAAGAGGTCTATAAAAACTCAAAATGAGCATAAGGGTTGGCATCGGCTTTCTAGCCGTGTTTTTTTATAAGCCCCTTATACTCACACTGAGTATAATCCGGCTAAAGACCGGCAGAACAAGGGATAGCGCATGTCCGCCACGACTACATTCGCTGAAACAGACAGCCCGGCTGTCAAAGACATTGCTGCCGGCATTGATGGTGCTGCTGTTCAGGCTGGCGTGCCAGCAAACGAGCGCTATACGCCTCTGGAGCGACCAGATCTTACCTACACACCTGAGGTGGCTGAAGCGACTGCTGAAGCCTATGAGAAGGTGAAGGACTTTATTCCGGCCATCGAATGGGCTGCGCTTGCACCGCTGATCTTTGCGATCAACAAGGTGAAGAAAGAGCGCAACGCTGTCATTCTGGCGCACAACTACATGACACCGGACATCTTCCACGGTGTGGCTGACATTGTTGGCGATAGCCTGCAGCTGGCGAAAGAAGCTGCGAAGACAGAGGCTCAGGTCATCGTGCAGTGCGGCGTGCACTTCATGGCAGAGACTTCCAAGATCCTCTCCCCTGAGAAGACCGTTTTGATCCCGGATATGGATGCCGGTTGTTCTCTTGCTGAATCCATCACTGGTGAAGATGTGCGCAAGCTGCGCGAAGCCAATCCGGGCGTTCCGATCATCACCTATGTGAACACCTCGGCTGATGTTAAGGCTGAGTGCGATATCTGCTGCACCTCTTCCAACGCTGTTCAGGTTGTTGAGGCCATGGGCACTGACAAGGTTCTGCTGATCCCGGATCAGTACCTTGCAGCCAACGTAAACAACCAGACTGATGTGGATGTACTGACCTATGCAGGTTCCTGCGAGGTGCATGAGCGCTTTACGGCTGAAGAGCTGCGCGATTACCGCGCGATTGATCCGGACGTGAAGATCATCGCGCACCCTGAGTGCCCGCCTGAAGTTGTGGCGGAGGCTGACTTTGCAGGCTCCACCTCTCACATGATCGACTGGGTGAAGGACAACAGCCCTGAGAAGGTGATGATGATCACCGAGTGCTCCATGGCAGACAATGTTGCGGCCTCCACTCCGGGCGTCAACTATATTCGTCCGTGTAACCTGTGCCCACACATGAAGCGCATCACCCTGACCAAGATTCTGGACTGTCTGCTCGATATGTCCGGTGAGGTGATTGTTGATGAAAGTGTGGCCGATCGCGCCCGCGCCTCCGTAGAACGCATGATCAACTTGAAGAACTAGAAGCTTTCGTGTAGCTGGCTTATTGAAAAGTCTTCAGTGCACCCTGCTGCCTGCAAAAAAGGCAGCGGGCCTTTTAGATCAGGTCCCCATAGTCTGGAATAATCTCTGAAATGTCTCAGTTCGGTTCTTCTCTCGCCCCTGCTGTTGCTCTGAACGGCGTGGATGATGTTGTTATCTTAGGTGGCGGCCTTGCTGGCCTGTTTTGTGCGCTTAAACTTGCGCCGCGGCCAGTGACCATTGTGACCAACGCTCCAATCGGCGGCGGCACATCTTCTGCGTGGGCGCAAGGTGGCATCGCTGCTGCTGTGGCTGAGGGTGACCACCACTCCGCCCACACTCAGGACACGCTGACTGCTGGTGATGGCATCTGCGAAGAAGCTGTTGTTGAAGGCATGACCCGTGAAGCGTCTGACCGTATTCACGATCTGCTGGATTATGGCGTTCCGTTTGATAAAGACCTTGCAGGCAAGCTGGCGCTTTCCCGTGAAGCAGCTCACTCCAGCCACCGAGTTGTGCGTGTGCGCGGCGACATGGCTGGTGAAGCGATCATGCAGGCGCTTGTTGATGCGGCTTACAAGACACCGTCTATCCGCATCATTGAAGGTTACATCGGTTGTCAGCTGATCACCGAAGGTCGTTATGTTACCGGCATCACCGCGCGTCGTCGTGGCGGTACACAGCGCATCACCATTCCGGCAAAGGCTGTTGTCCTGGCATCCGGCGGTGTTGGTCATCTTTACTCCACCACCACCAACCCGGGTGAAGCAAACGGTCATGGCCTCGCCATGGCGGCCCGTGCCGGTGCGCTGGTTTCTGATGCTGAGTTTGTTCAGTTCCATCCAACCGCTTTGGATGTTGATCTGGATCCTGCCCCGCTTGCCAGTGAAGCAATCCGCGGTGATGGTGCGATCCTCGTCAACAATGATGGCCGCCGCTTCATGGAAGGCCTTCATCCGGATCTGGAACTGGCACCACGTGATATTGTGGCTCGCGCGATCCACACGGAGATTGCTGCTGGTCGCGGTGCGTTCCTTGATTGCCGCGAAGCTATTGGCGCGAGCTTCCCTGAGCATTTCACCCGCGTTTATGCAGCTTGTCAGAAAGCTGGCATTGATCCGATCAACGGTCTGATCCCGGTTGCTCCAGCTGCGCACTACCACATGGGCGGTGTGCTGACGGATGCCTCTGGCCGCACCTCCGTCGACAATCTGTGGGCTGCTGGTGAAGTTGCTGCAACGGGCGCGCATGGTGCAAACCGTCTTGCCTCTAACTCTCTGCTGGAGGCTGTTGTGTTTGCGGCGCGCATTGCAGAAGATATTCAGGCGCTCATGCCTCATCACCGCGTCCATGCCTGGGCGGAGATTGATGACAGCGAAGATCAGGCATCCAAGCGCAATCCTCAGGAGCGTGCAGTGGTTTCTCTTGTTCGCTCAGTTATGTCTCGCAATGTGGGTGTTGTGCGTGATGCGGAAGGCCTGACCACAACGCTTGCCCGCCTGCACAATGCTGAGAAGCTGTGTCGTCGTGACTCCATCCTCAACATGGTGATTGCGGCCAAGTTGATTACTGGCTCTGCTCTGCTTCGTGAAGAAAGCCGTGGCGGACACTTCCGCTCTGACTTCCCACAGAAGGCAGAGGCTGCCAAGCGCTCTTATGTGAAGCTTGCTCAGATCGAGAAGCTTGCCGCTGATGCTGTGGCCAGCGACCTTGGCAAGAAGGCTGTTGCAGAGGAAGACATGCTATGAGCGTTTCTTCCTTACCTGAACTCTCCCTGATCATGGTCGATGACGCTGTTAAGGCCGCTTTGCTGGAAGACTTTGGCCGCGCAGGTGACATCACCTCGCAGGCAACCATTCCAGCTGAGGCAATGGCGACTGGTGTGATTGCGGCTCGTAAGGACGGGGTACTGGCTGGCATCGATCTGGCTCTTTCTGCGTTTCGTCAGGTGGACCCGAACCTCAATGTTACCGTGCTAGCGCAGGACGGGGATAAGTTGGCACCAGGCACCATCATCGCCCGCATTCATGGTCCTGCTCGTGCGCTTTTGACAGCTGAGCGTGTGGCGCTGAACTTTTTGAGCCACCTTTCCGGCATAGCAACGGCCACAAACGCATTTCAACGCAAAATTTCACATACCAACGCAACGATTGTGTGCACCCGGAAAACCACTCCGGGACTGCGTAGTTTTGAGAAGTATGCGGTGCGGTGTGGCGGCGGTATGAACCACCGTTTCGGTCTGGATGATGCGATCCTGATTAAGGATAACCACATTGCCGTTGCTGGCGGTGTTATTCCCGCAATCGAGCGCGCGCGTGCCTTTGCTGGCCACCTTGTGCGCATCGAGGTTGAGGTGGACACGCTGGAGCAGCTGAAGGAAGCCCTGACAGCTAAGCCAGATGTGGTGATGCTGGACAATATGGGCCCTGACCTGCTTAAGCAGGCCGTTGAGATCAACAATGGTCAGGCTGTGCTGGAAGCGTCTGGAACGGTTACGCTTTCCACCGTACAGGAGATCGCTGAGGCTGGCGTTGATATCATCTCTTCCGGCTGGATTACGCACTCCGCGCCAATTCTGGATCTAGGTCTCGATATCGAGATTGGTTAGAGCGCCAGAGCGTTTGATAAGTTGAATTGAAAAAGGCCCGATCTGATGACCGGGCCTTTTTCTTGTTCTGCATTTATCCAACAGCTTACATGTTTGGATAGTTCGGTCCGCCTGTGCCTTCCGGAACGGTCCAGGTGATGTTTCCGTTCGGGTCTTTGATGTCACAGGTCTTACAATGCACGCAGTTCTGCGCGTTGATCTGGAAACGTGGTGGCTCACCATTCTCTTCCACCCACTCATACACACCAGCGGGACAATAACGGTTCGACGGTCCATCATAGACATCGTGCTCTGAAAGCTTCTGCAAGGTTTCGTCGCGCAGCTTCAGATGGATCGGCTGATCTTCCTCGTGGTTGGTGTTGGAGAGGAAGACAGAAGACAGCTTGTCGAAGGAGATCTTCCCGTCTGGTTTCGGGTAGTTGATCTTCTTGCAGTCTTTAGCTGGCTTCAGGCTCGCAGCATCGGTCTTGCCGTGTTTTACGGTGCCGAAGAAGGAGAAGCCGAACAGCTCGTTGGTCCACATATCCAGACCGCCGAAGACCATACCCATCAGGCTGCCGAACTTGGTCTGCAGTGGCTTAACATTGCGTACCTTCCAGAGATCCTTACCGATTTCGGAATTACGCCATGCGATATCGTACTGGTCCAGCTCTTCGTTTGCTTCACCACGGCCCAGAGATTCCACGACGATGTCAGCAGCCAGAATGCCTGAGAGCACTGCGTTGTGGGAGCCTTTGATGCGTGGCACGTTCACGAAGCCAGCGGAACATCCGAGGATGAGACCGCCCGGGAAGGACAGCTTCGGTACGGACTGATATCCCCCTTCGGAGATCGCACGCGCACCGTATGAGATGCGCTTGCCGCCTTCAAAAACGTCCTTCACTGCAGGGTGGGTTTTGAAGCGCTGGAACTCGTCAAACGGAGACATGTACGGGTTCTGGTAGTTGAGGTTCACAACGAACCCAACGGCTACCTGATTGTCTTCCAGATGGTAAAGGAAAGAACCGCCCTGGGTTTTTCCATCCAGCGGCCAACCCATGGAATGCTGTACCAGACCAGCTTTGTGCTTGGCTGGGTCAACTTCCCACAGCTCCTTGATACCAATACCGTATTTCGGATGATCGCTGTCACGGTCCAGATCGAACTTGTCGATCAGGGTTTTGGCCAAAGAACCACGAACACCTTCAGAGATCAGCGTGTACTTGCCGAGCAACGCCATGCCGCGCATATAGCCATCTTTGTGAGAGCCATCACGAGCTACGCCCATATCACCCGTTGCAACACCGATCACCTTGCCCGCATCATCGTAAAGCACTTCAGCTGCTGCGAAGCCTGGATAGATTTCCACGCCGAGCGCTTCTGCTTTTTCTGCCAGCCAGCGACATACATTGCCCAGAGACACAATGTAGTTGCCATGGTTGTTCATGAGCTTTGGCATCAGGAAGTTTGGCAGGCGAAGGGAACCAGCAGGGCCAAGCAGGTTGAAGTGGTCTGCGGTTACCGGTGTCTTGATTGGAGCGCTTTCGTCTTCGCGCCAATCCGGGATCAGGCGATCAATACCGATTGGATCGATCACAGCACCAGACAGGATGTGCGCACCAATCTCAGATCCCTTTTCCAGCACAACAACGGAGACGTCCTCTCCCTTTTCCGCAGCCTGCTGTTTGATCCGGATTGCTGCTGACAGACCTGCAGGACCGCCACCCACAATTACAACGTCGAACTCCATGGATTCGCGTTCTGCCAGAGTTTCCCCTTCAGACATATTATTCTCCCTCTACACTTTATCCACTTCATTTCGCGTCAAATGATGTGGCAGCGCATTAATTCCACGCCCCTCAAGTGTCAAAACTTTATTTAGTCTCTGTGTAATTGACCGGATACTATAGCGCAATGCGTTTTAAGGTGCATTACGTGGCGTACCCCAATAAAAAAAGCTTCCTACACCGCAAGGATTTATTGTGATTTCCCCAAATCTACGTGCATGACTTTACACTGTTCCCAATTGAGTTAGCGCATTTACGTTTTTCTATTGGACACGTGCGCTCTCATATAGAATATAGGGCTAAACGGGCTGCTGCCCAACTATGGTGCATTGCAAAAGAGTTACTCCCTTTCATCTGCACCTTCCTGTGTGCCACAACTAGAAAATGGCTATGTCTGAAGTTCCTGTCGCAAATGCCGCCGAGCTGGAGGCTTATCTGGAGTTCCTGAGTGCTGTCGGTGTCGACTGCGCGATGGAAGATGCTCCGATTGATCGCTTTGCGCAAACGCAGGCTCAGATGGAGAAACAGGCACAGGCACGCCCGGCTCCGCAGCAGAACTTTGCACCGGCCAACTCCTTTGCTTCACCAGAGCCAACCCAGTCCCAGCCGAAGAACCTTAGCGTTTCTCCTGCTGAGATGGCACGTAATCTGCGTGAAAACGGCGTTTCGGCTGATGACAAGATGAAAGCAAGGCAGATTTTGGAGCGGCAGCGGGCGGCCAAAGAGTCTGCCGTGCAGACCGTCATGCCAAATGCTGCTGACAATGCTGTTGTTCCCAATGCAGAAACCGTTGGTTCTGCCAGAAGTGCTGCGAGCTCTGCTCAGTCGCTGGATGAGTTGCGTAAGATCCTTGCCGGTTTTGAGGGCTGCAATCTGCGCCTGACCGCCAAGAACCTCGTGTTTGGTGATGGCAGTTCCAAGGCCCGCGTTATGTTTGTTGGCGAAGCACCGGGGCGTGAAGAGGATATTCAGGGCGTTCCATTTGTTGGGCGTTCCGGCCATCTGCTGGACCGTATGCTCAAGGCTGTCGGACTTGATCGCTCCAACGTTTATATTGCCAACGTTGTTCCATGGCGCCCTCCAGGGAACCGCACCCCTACTCCGCATGAAACCGAGATCTGCCGTCCGTTTATTCAGCGACAGATTGAACTGGTTGATCCTGAAATCGTGGTGTTCCTGGGAGCAGCCTCGGCCAAGACGCTGAGCGGTGCCCGTGACGGCATTCGCAAGCTGCGCGGTAAGTGGCTGACTTATAACGGTGAAGGCACTCAGCGGAAGGCTATTGCAACCTACCACCCTGCCTATCTGCTGCGCAGCCCAGCGGAAAAACGCTATGCATGGCGGGACATGCTCCAGATTCGTGCTGAGCTTGAAACAACCGAGTAATCCCCACTGCAGCACATGAACTCTCTGAGTTCTTGAGGTGTAGTTTTGTTATAGAGATCACACAGTTGCGTTTTATTGCGTAAATTGCCATTTCTTTTGGCTATTGCTCTTCTCTCCTGACGATTGCTGCCTATATTGGATGGAGCTGGGTCACCCAGCGACAGACAAGTTATCGACGCAAAGGAGAATTTTGAGTTGTTGAAGAAGCTGCGCAGCTACCTTCCGGGCAAGTGGGGAAAAGTAAGACCTGTTGTTCCCGTCGTCCGTATGAGTGGTGCTATCGGAGCTGCGTCTCCATTGAAATCAGGTTTGAACCTGAGCAGTGTCGAAGACGCGCTGGAAACAGCCTTTAGCTTTAAAGAAGCTCCGGCTGTTGCTTTGTCCATCAACTCACCTGGTGGTTCTCCTGTACAGTCACATCTCATCTTCAAACGCATTCGCCAGCTGGCGGATGAGAACAACAAACAGGTACTTGTTTTCGTTGAAGATGTTGCCGCCTCTGGTGGTTATATGATTGCTTTGGCTGGTGATGATATCATCGTTGATCCAGCCTCTATCATCGGTTCAATCGGCGTTGTTTCCGCCGGTTTCGGTTTCACCGAGCTTCTGGAAAAAGCTGGCGTTCAGCGCCGCGTTTACACCAGCGGTGAGAAGAAAGTGACGCTGGATCCGTTTGCACCAGAGGTCAAAGAGGACATTGAGCACCTCAAGACCTTGCAGCACGAGATCCATGAGATGTTCATCGATATGGTGAAAAGCCGTCGCGGTGACGTGTTGAGCGATGATGACAACTTGTTTTCCGGTCTGTTCTGGACTGGAGCGAAGGCACGCGACCTTGGCCTTGTAGATGGGCTGGGTGATCTTCACTCCACAATCCATGAGCGGTACGGCAAGGAAATGAAAGTGAAAGTTGTTGGCACCAAGAAGCGTTTTCTTGGCCGCTTTATCCCGGGCGCAAGCCTTAAGGGTGGTTTGAATGAAGCAGCAGGTACGCTTCCAGCTGCCGCACTTGCTACCCTAGAAGAAAAAAGCCTTTGGGCAAAGTTTGGTCTTTGAGCAATCTCCATAGGATTGCCAAAATTGCCATAAATAACAATGCTTCACATAAGTGATGGAAGGAAAATGCAGATGACTGAGGTATTGGGAACTGTTGCTTTGATTGCAGGTGGATATGCTCTTTACAAAGCCGTAAAGAAGGAAATTTCCAACATGGCATTCAAGAAACAGCCTGCCTATGCAACTGCTCGCAAGCGTCCGGTTGACCCTGCTTACACACGCCTGGTTCAGGATCCGGTCACAGGCAAATACCGCCCTACAAGCAACTACTAAGAGCACCAGCTCTGTAGTTGCACCCTATATGCCCGCATGACATCTGGTCTGCGGGCTAGCGGTCGTTCTCGACCACTCCCCCTTTCTCTTTGCGCTGCCACCGCCAGATTTGTCGCTGTTGCGACATCATTGGGCACAACTGGCGTTCAGCCTGTTAAATACGCGGTAAACAGAGAAACATCCCTCTGGAATGCTTGACCTTCCCTGTTTGACGTGGCACCTGTGCCCCAACTTGGATTTTGCGTGGTTTAGCGCAGTACATTTTGGATTTTCAGGAAACACTCCCATGTCTAGTGAAGCCGTTCCGGCACATATGCAGCCAACCAAGTCCTTTCAGGGTCTTTTAATGACCCTCCAGAGATTCTGGGCCGATCAGGGCTGCGTTATCTTGCAGCCTTACGACATGGAAGTTGGCGCGGGTACTTCTCACCCAGCGACGACACTGCGTTCTCTTGGTCCACGTCCATGGAAGGCTGCTTATGTTCAGCCATCCCGCCGTCCTACCGATGGTCGTTATGGTGAAAACCCCAACCGCCTGCAGCACTACTACCAGTTTCAGGTTCTGCTGAAGCCATCTCCTGAAAACCTTCAGGAACTGTATCTGGCTTCCTTGCGTACAATCGGCATCGACACAGACATCCATGACGTTCGCTTTGTTGAGGACGACTGGGAGAACCCGACACTGGGCGCATGGGGCCTTGGTTGGGAATGCTGGTGTGACGGCATGGAAGTTTCTCAGTTCACCTACTTCCAGCAGGTTGCAGGTTTTGAGTGTAAGCCGGTTTCCGGTGAGCTGACCTACGGTCTGGAGCGTATCGCAATGTACGTTCAGGGCGTCGACAACGTTTATGACCTGAACTTCAACGGTCTGGAAGGCGACGAGAAAGTCACTTACGGCGACGTGTTCCTACAGGCCGAGCAGGAATATTCCCGTCACAACTTCGAGCATTCCGACACCGAAATGCTGTTCCGCCACTTTGCTGACCATGAGCGCGAGTGCAAGCGTCTGCTGGCAGCAAGTGCGGAAGCCATGGAAAAAGCTGGCGATGGCCTGCAGAAGGTTGTTCTGCCTGCTTATGACCAAGCTCTCAAATGCTCTCACGTCTTCAACCTTCTGGATGCGCGCGGTGTGATTTCCGTGACCGAGCGCCAGAGCTACATTCTGCGTGTTCGTGAGCTTTCCAAAGCGTGTGGCGCTGCTTTCCTGCAGACCGAAGCTGGTGGTGTTGGCTACACAGGCTGATCCTAGCCAACCTGATGAATTTTCAAATGCCGGGGCAGAAATGCCTCGGCATTTTTTGTTGTCAGCCCCCTCTCACCTATGACTCCTTGAAAGATGACTGCTGAAAATCGGTAGGTTTTCAGAACCGCTACCAATTGGATATTTTCAAAATGATATCCTGTTTGATTTGCAAATCTGTTCCCCTGATGCCAGCCGCCTGAGTTCCAGAGTTGCTTGTTAAAGTTCTGACATATCAAGCTGCTTGATGTTTGTTTCACCGCGTATCTTTAGCCGCTGACCTAAATTGGGGGGCATTCGCGGAGTTCTAACTTCCATGACTGTTGAAAGTACCGAGGTGCTTCAAGACGGCAACACTGCTGTTCCCTCTCAATCTTCTCCCAAGCCAGTAGAACAACCTTCTTCTACGCAAAACCTTTCTGACGAGCAGATTGCCAGAGCGATCGTATCTCGGCTGAGCAGAGACGATAAACTGGCTATGCGTGATGGCGACAAAGCTTTCTGGCCAGGCGTTCGCGAGATGATGAAGAGCGGTTCTCAGTCAGGTCCGTGGGCTGCAGGCGTTTTGCCAGAGCATCATTTGCCCGGAATCCATTATACGGAGGGTTCGCGCGGGATTGTCATGAAAGGAGCAACCACCTTTCCGGCAGCGATAGCCCGCGCGGCAACCTTTGATCCTGAGCTGGAGCAGCGGATTGGCGCGGTCATCGGCTATGAGATGCGTGCATTTGGAGGGACGCTGTTTGGTGGTGTTCCTTTGAACCTGATGCGCCATCCAGCTTGGGGGCGGGCGCAAGAGTCGTATGGCGAAGACAGCTTCCTGATTGGAGCCATGGGGACGGCGCTTGTTCGCGGTGTTCAGCAGCATGGTATGGCTTGCGTGAAAAACTTTGCTTTGGCTTCCATGGAGCAGTCCAAACTTTCACTGAACGTGACAATTGGACAGCGGGCACTCTATGAAATGTACCTCCCTCATTTCCGAAAGGCTGTGGAGGCCGGCGCAGCGGCGATGATGACCTCTTACAGTTCCATCAATGGAGAACTGTGCGGTCATAACAAGGAGCTGCTGACACAGCTCTTGAAATCTGACTGGGGTTTCAAAGGTTTCGTGCTGAGTGATTTCATCTTCGGTATCCGCAGTGCCAAAGAAGCAGCGAACGCTGGTGTTGATCTGGAGATGCCCTTTCAGCTTCATTACCACCAGAGCCTGCCAGAGTTGATCGAGACTGGCGAGGTAAGTGAAGCCACGCTGGATGATGCGTGCTATCGGCTCATCTTGCAGCAGCTGTGCGTTCTGCGAAAAGGGAACTACGAGAAGAAGCGCGTTGGATGTGCCGAGTTCCGTGCTGTTGCGCAAGAAGCAGCAGAAAAGTCGATTGTTCTGCTGAAAAACGAGGGCGGTTTCCTGCCTTTGAAAGACATTGAAAGCATTGGCGTTATTGGTCGTTTGGCAAGTGTGGCGAACACGGGAGACAAAGGAACCAGTGATACACAGCCGACTCATGTCATCACCCCACTTGCCGGCCTGCGGGCCTATTACAAGCACAAGGTAGACATCTGGCAGGACCGGGGCCAGAACATCAATCGTGCTTTGCAAATTGCCAGGCGTGCTGATGCTGTGGTTCTGGTTGTCGGGAACGATCACAGCAGTGAAGGAGAATGGGTTTCTGCCGGTTTAGCCGCTCAGTTCCATGGGGTTTTGCCGCAGCCACGTAATCGCGAAGAAGCACAGATAGCCTCGCAGTTCCTCAGATCGTTCGGTGGTGGAGGATCAACTGGGAAATCTGAGGGTTCCAGTGCGGTTGAGGACGGTTACGGCGCCGGTGATCGCTCCAGCTTACGTTTGCCACCGCATGATGTGGAGCTGATCAAACAAGTGTGTGCGGTCAATCCGAACTGCGTTGTTGTTGTTATGGGTGGTGGCACAATTTTGATGAATGAATGGGAAGATAAACCTGCTGCCGTCCTGCTGCATTGGTATCCCGGTATGGAGGGTGGAACTGCACTTGCTCGTATTCTGTCCGGCGAAATCTCACCGAGCGGCCGCTTGCCCTTTGTGGTTCCCCGCCGCGAAAGCGACCTCCCCGACTTTGACCGCAATGCGCGCAAAGTGATCTATGATCTCTGGCACGGCTACAGGAAACTAGACAAGGATGATGTAACACCGGCGTATCCATTTGGTTTTGGTTTGAGCTACTCCCAGTTCCACTACTCTGAGCTTGAGGTCTCCCGGCCTGAAGAGCTGATGGGCGGAAACATTCAGATGCAGGTCTCTGTTGCGAATATCGGTCGAGTAAATGCTGAGGAGGTTGTGCAGGTCTACATTGCACCCAAGGGCTCAGCGGTGGAACGAGCCAAGCAGGAACTGAAAGGGTTTCAGCGAGTTTCTATTCCAGCGGGAGAGAGCCGACGCGTGACAATCATAGTCCCCATTGAGGAGCTGGCTATCTTTGATGGTGACCGGAACCAGATGGTGGTTGAGCGCATCCTTTATGACGTGATTGTGGGTGGCTCCAGTCAAGATCCCAATAGCCTACGACAAGAACTGAAATTGTTTGGCGAACTTGATGAAGTTGCTGAACTAGTTGAATAGGCCTTGGTTACTAAGCGGGTTGGAACTCTGAAGACGGATAATACCCCCACTGTTTGAGGATCATTCCATTGGAGATCTGCCGTACAGTTCTTTCATAGCGCATTCTTGCGTCGTCTCCATGCTTCCCGTCTGAGAGCACATTTGCATGTATCCTCTCAAAATCCTTGAGGTCTGCTAGAGCCAACTCTTTTGTAGATTTCAACGCAATCAGAAGTGCTCTAGATAAAGCTAAACGCGATAAGGTTATAGGGCTTTGATCATCGGGAAACACATGGCTGTCATGATACGCTATACACTCATCTAGTGTACCATCACGGAAGGGATTATATAACAGTACTTCTTGTTGTATTTTTTTTGTATTCTTATAGACCACAGACGTTCTAACCTGCCCGATCCACTCAAAGTAATCTTTCAGATATCCCATCGTTACTTTTATCCAAGGCAACCGGTCGAAATAAAAATCCTGATTGACTAAAATTGACTTACCTGGAATTAGATTAGCCAAGAAATTCTTATTCACATACTCATCTAGTTGCACCGACTTACCAACGTCAATGAAGCAGATTTCAATGGGAGTTGCAGGGAACTTGAAGTCAACCAGGTCACCAACATGAAGATCAATTAGATCTGAGTAGTTTTCGATGTTTTGCTCGAGCCTTGGTATGAAAGAGTCACCAAACCGATACTTGAAGGCTCCCCATTCTTTAAACTTCTCCTTACCGTTCTTGAGACGGGGAAGAAAACCAATTTCGAAAGCTTGAATGGGTTTGCAACGGAACACGCTCATATCATTTTGAGAATGTGTATTGTCCCGAATACCATGAGCCAGTGAAACTGTTGAAGAGCCCAAAAAACTCCCGCCGTCAATCAGCACTCCATCTCCACGATAGTGATCTCGCGCTAATAAGTAGAGAAGACTACGCTCTTCTCGTGACAACATTCCTTCTGCGTTGACCACATCAGGTGGGAGAACTCGACAAGTCAGATCTTCACTATTTCTGAAACGTATCTCCTTAATCAACATTTCACTCATACCCACACCCACTGTTTTTCTCTCAAAGTTCATCAAGGTTACAACGCAATTTGCTTCAAAGCATCCCTATTTTCTTCGGCATCATTCCACTATTAACTCCACATACATAAGTACTATCTGTTTTCAACTCATTGAAAACTCAACGTATACCCATACGCTCTTTCCAACTTAATTCGCCTTTGGCAGCAGGGAGCTGTACACACCCCTGTTGATGGGTGGTCCTCCTCTGCAGTTTTTTGCTCAATTCCCATGGTGCACTGGCTATTGGGGGTGACAATGCCCTTTAGTATTGCTAGGCACTACGCACTCTAGAAATTTGCGATTGATTGACCAGTTAAAGGCGTCGTTCACCAATGCCAGATCTTCTCCTCGAACTCTTTAGCGAGGAAATTCCTGCCCGCATGCAGCGTCGTGCGGCTGAGGATTTGAAATCCCTCCTGACCAATGCTCTTGTTGAAGCAGGTGTGACCTATGAAGGCGCGAAGGCTTATGCCACTCCTCGCCGCCTGGCCCTGCACATTGCCGGCTTGCCTGCTGGCTCCAAAGCAACTCGTGAAGAGCGTAAAGGCCCGCGCGTTGGCGCGCCTGAAAAAGCACTGGCTGGTTTCCTGCGCGGCGCAGGTCTTTCTTCTATCGAAGAAGCTGAAGTTCACAATGACCCTAAGAAGGGTGATTTTTACGTCGCTGTTATCGAAAAGCCTGGCCGTAAGACCGAGGACATCGTTGCTGATGTGATGCCTGACATCATTCGCAACTTCCCTTGGCCTAAGTCTCAGCGTTGGGGCTCCGGCACCCTGCGCTGGGTGCGTCCGCTGCATTCCATCGTTTGCACCTTTGGTCCTGAGACCGAAGAGCCGGAAGTCATTCCGTTTGAAGTTGATGGCATCACATCCGGTCAGACCACTTACGGTCACCGCTTTATGGCACCTGAGGCAATCGAAGTGCGCCGCCTGGAAGACTATATGTCCAAGCTGGAAGCCGCCAAAGTTGTGCTGGATGCGGACCGCCGTAAAGACATCATTGATGCAGACGCGAAAAACGCTGCGATGGCACTTGGCCTTGAACTGGTTGAAGATGCTGGCCTTCTTGAAGAAGTGGCTGGCCTTAACGAGTGGCCGACTGTTCTCATCGGTTCTTACGACGAGAGCTTCCTTCAGCTGCCTGACGAAGTGATCCAGCTCACCATTAAGGTGAACCAGAAGAACTTCGTTCTGCGTGATCCGGCAACCTCCAACCTCTCCAACAAGTTTGCGCTGACTGCCAACATTGTTGCGAAAGACGGTGGTACCAAGATCATCGCCGGTAACGAGAAGGTTGTTTCCGCTCGTCTGTCCGATGCGAAGTTCTTCTGGGAAACTGATCTGAAGACCAAGTTGGAAAGCAACGTTTCCAAACTTCAGGACATCGTATTCCACGAGAAGCTGGGCAGTGTTGCTGCTCGCGTTGATCGTCTTGAGCGCCTTGCTGCTGAGATCGCTCCACTTGTTGGCGCTGACATTGAGCAGACCAAGCGTGCAGCGCGTCTTGCAAAGGCTGACCTTGTTTCCGCAATGGTCTTCGAGTTCCCTGAACTGCAGGGTCTGATGGGTCGTTACTACGCTGAAGCACAGGGCGAAGATGCTGCTGTTGCACAGGCGATTGAAGACCATTACAAGCCAGCAGGCGCTTCTGATGATGTTCCAACATCGCCAGTTTCCATTGCTGTCGCTCTGGCCGACAAGCTGGACATTCTGGCTGGTTTCTGGGCGATCGATGAAAAGCCAACCGGCTCCAAAGATCCGTTTGCACTGCGCCGTGCTGCTCTGGGTGTTATCCGTCTTGTGCTGGAAAACGATCTTCGTCTCCCACTGCGTGATGTGCTGGTTCAGAGCCTGCGTCGTAATCTGGCGGACATTGCTGCTGCTCGTGGTGAGAGTGCGCTTTCCGATCTTCCATTTATCGGCAAAGGCAAAACCGGCGAAGGCGTTGTCAAAGACATCTTCTCTATGGTTTCCAAAGCTGCTGATGTTGTTTTGGCGAACGTTTCCGACAAGATCCCTGAGACTTCTCTGGAATCCGGCCTGATTGATGATCTGCTCGACTTCTTTGCGGACCGCATGAAGGTGGTTCTGAAGGACAAGGGTGTGCGTCACGATCTGATCGACGCTGTGCTGGCACGTGGTGGTCAGGACGATATTGCGCTGATTGTTAAGCAGGCGGAAGCTCTGGCTGGGCTGCTGGGCAGCGAAGATGGTGCGAACCTTCTGGCTGGTTACAAGCGTGCGGCTAACATTCTGCGTGCGGAAGAGAAGAAAGACGGCAAGACTTTTGAAGGCAAGCCTGACGCTGCTCTGCTGGAAGAGCAGGCAGAAAAAGACCTTGCTGCAGCGCTGGATAGCGTTCTGGTTGAAATCAAGCCTCTGCTGGATACAGCTGACTTCTCCGGCGCGATGGCTGCGCTTGCCAAGCTGCGCGGTCCGGTTGACGGCTTCTTCGACAACATCCATGTGAATGCTGAGAAGCCTGAGGTTCGTGAGAACCGCCTGAAGATCCTTTCAGAAATCCGTGCCGCCGTTCATCAGGTTGCAGATTTCTCTAAGATCGCTGGCTAAGCATACTTCATAAGACATTGAAAAGCCCGGAACTCAGTTGAGTTGCCGGGCTTTTTTATAGGCTATGTTCTGACGGCTTTGTCGTACTCAACGGCCGTTTGCTCGATCTCTTCTTTAAGCCAGTCCCGCAGCTTTCTAACGCTTGGGCTGCGAAGTGCCCCTTCCCTGCAAATGAACCAGTAGGACCGGCCGGTTGAGCAGCGGTGATCAAACGGGATCCTGAGCTGGCCTTGCTTCACGGCATTGGCGACCAGCGTATCCCAGCCCAGAAAGACACCGTGACCGGCGATGGCGGCATCCATGCACAAGGAGGCGTTGGAGAAGCCATGGCCTTTCGGCAGCTGGCTTTCCTTCAAGCCGAAGGGAGCGAGCCAGTCGCTCCAGCGATAATAAGAGTTGTAGTCGCGAATGATCACTTCATTAAGCAAGTCTTTGGGCTCTTTAAGGCGTTCAGCTACTTCAGGAGAGCAAACCGGATAGATGAAGTGTTCGCAGAGGCGTTCGGAGTAGACGTCATCTGGTGCGCGTTTATGAACGCGGACGCAGGCATCAACGTCGGAATGGTTGAGATTGACGAGCTGGTCGTTGGCATCCAGCCGGAGGTTGATGTCCGGGTTGGCCTTCATGAAGCTGCTCAGGCGCCAGACGAGCCACTTTTCGGCGAGAAGCGGTGCAACCGACAGGAACAGACTTTCTTCTCTGTCTCGGTCTGCCAGAGCGACAGCCTCAGAGATCTGCTTCAGACCTAATGTGAGTTCGCGGCAGATTTCTGTGCCGAGGCTGGTGAGTTTCAGTCCGCCGGGCTCTCGTGTAAACAGCGGACGGCCTAGCTGGTGCTCGGTTTTGTGCAGTTGCTGGCTGACAGCACCGGACGTGATACCCAGCTCTTCTGCAGCATTTTTAAGGGATCCCAGGCGTCCAACAGCTTCCACAACGCGGAGGCCGGCGAGGCTGACCTGATTGAGATTTTTCATCGAGAACAGTTCCGAGCAGTAAACCTAAACCGGGGTTTAGTTATTCCAGATAGCACTTGCAACGCAATTGACGCATTGTCGCTCCATAAAGTCACAAAGGAAATGACAATGAAAAATCTTTTAAAAGATCTGTTGCGCGGAAAGTCCCAGCGTAAATCCAAAGCCCCAGCTGGCTCCAAACCATACTGTGCTGACCCGCTTGCACACCCTGCCCTTCAGCGGATGGATACCCGCGAAATTGGTGATGTTTACATCAACCCAGAAAAAACGCTGCCTTAAAAGCAGCGTTTTTATTTTGTCCCTCAGTACGGGATGCCAACTTTTTTATAAATGAAATGCATCAGCCAAGCAGGTCCGACCAACAGGAACTGCAAGTCCTTGAAGAAGGATGGCTTTTTCCCCTCAATATGGTGACCGATAAACTGGCCGATCCAAGCAATCACAAACACTGCCAATGCCGTCTGCCAGAGTGGGATCCCAAGCCCAAACTGCTGATAGGTCATGTTGATCCAGACCATCAACGCTGAGAACACAGCCATGCCAATGGCTAGTGTGATGGACAGCGACAGGTAGTAGATGATCGACAGCCCCAAGCCGATCGTGCACCAGTTCAGCCATGGTGAGATGTTTGAAAATCCGATTGGTGTTGGGACAGACCACAACAATGCTGTGACCGTCCAGAAAATGATCGGCACACAGATCCAGTGAATTGCTTTGTTTTTATGATTTTGGTGGCTTTCGCCATACTCGCCTAACAGGCGATCAATGCGACGCCCGGTCGCTTCTGAAAAGCTCATATTACCCTCCCCGTAATATCAAGCAGCATCAATGCAGATAGCATGCCGTATAGGGAAGGTATTATCAAGCTGACAAAACTTCGGCGGGCATATTAACCACTGCCCGCCGAAGGAGTTGTTTTAGCTATGCGGTGCCAGGCAAACCCCAGCATTTTCCTTACGACATTGCGCATCAACTGCTGAAAGCGCTGTCATATTTACGATGCCGCGTGAGGTCACGGATGGTGTGATGATGTGCGCGGTTTTCTTCGCGCCCAGCAAAATTGGACCAACATGGAGTGCATCTGTCATTGCCTTGATCAGGTTCAGTGCAATGTTTGAAGCGTCCAGTGTTGGGAAAACCAGCAGGTTTGCAGGACCAGAGATATGCGCATCTGGCATATAGCGTTTCAGGATTTCCGGCTTCAGTGCAGCATCACCGTGCATCTCACCTTCTGCTTCCAGATCAGGCATTTGCTTCCAGACCATCTGCAGGGCTTCCCGCATTTTGTTGGAAGTCTCGGACGGACGGGAGCCGAAGTTGGAGTGTGAGAGCAGTGCAACGCGTGGGGTGATACCAAAGCGCTTGATCTGCTCGGACGCCAGATGAGTGATCTCAGCGATCTCTTCAGCGGATGGGCATTCTGTGACGTAAGTGTCAGCCAGGAAGTATGCACCGCTGGTGTTGATCAGCAGAGAGAGCGTGGAGAAATCTCTGATGCCATCAGAACATCCAATGATGTTATTGATGTCGCGCAGGTGCTTATCGAAGCGGCCTTCAAGGCCAGTGATGAGCGCGTCAGCTTCTTCCCTATGCAACGCTAATGCACCAATCACGGTGGTGTTGGTACGCACGATGGTTCTGGCAGCTTCCGGGGTTACGCCTTTACGGCCAACCAGTTGCACCAGTGTATCAACGTAGGAGCGGTAGCGTGGATCGTCTTCCGGGTTCACGAACTCAAAATCTGTTCCCGGACGAATGCGGAGGCCGAAACGCTCACAGCGATTTTCCAGAACCTGCGGACGACCAATCAGGATCGGGGTTGCCAGTCCTTCTTCGATCACCACCTGAGCGGCGCGCAGAACGCGCTCGTCTTCACCATCAGCGTAGATAACGCGCTGTTTGTCAGCTTTTGCCTGCGCGATGATTGGCTTCATCACCATGCCGGAGCGGAACACGAAGCGGTTCAGCTTGTCCATGTAGGCATCGAGATCTTCGATCGGGCGGGTTGCGACGCCAGTGTCCATGGCAGCTTTTGCAACAGCTGGTGCAATGCGCAGGATCAGGCGGTTATCGAACGGGGATGGGATGAGGTAATTCGGGCCGAATGTGTGGGTGACGCCGCCGTAGGCTTTGGCAACCACATCGGTTGGTTCTTCCCGTGCCAGACCTGCAATTGCTTCCACTGCGGCCAGCTTCATTTCTTCGTTGATGGCGGTTGCGCCAACATCCAGTGCGCCACGGAAGATGTAAGGGAAGCAAAGGACGTTATTCACCTGGTTCGGGTAGTCGGAACGGCCTGTGCACATGACAACATCGTCACGAACAGCAAGCGCATCTTCCGGCATGATTTCCGGGTTCGGGTTGGCAAGACCCATCACCAGAGGGCGCTTCGCCATCTTGGCGACCATCTCCGGCTTCAGAACACCAGCTGCGGACAGGCCGATGAAGACGTCGGCATCTTCGATGATATCATCGAGTGTGCGCTTGTCTGTTTTCTGCGCGAAGACGGATTTCCATTCATCCATAAGGGCTTCGCGGCCTTCATAGACAACGCCTTCGATGTCGGAAACCCAGATGTTCTCGCGCTTTACGCCAGAAGATACGAGCAGATTGAGACATGCCAGCGCGGCTGCGCCTGCGCCAGAAGCGACGACCTTGATCTCATCCAGTTTCTTGCCGGCCAGTTCCATGCCGTTGCGAACAGCAGCTGCAACGATGATCGCTGTGCCGTGCTGGTCATCATGGAAGACCGGGATATTCATCTTTTCACGCAGGCGTTTCTCGATCTGGAAACACTCAGGCGCCTTGATGTCTTCCAGGTTGATACCGCCGAAGGTTGGCTCCAGAACGCCAACTGCATCTACGAACTTATCAACGTTGGTTTCATCAACCTCGATGTCGAATACATCGATGCCTGCGAATTTTTTGAAGAGGACGGCTTTACCTTCCATCACCGGCTTGGATGCCAGAGGACCAATCGAGCCCAGACCCAGTACTGCTGTGCCGTTTGAGATCACCCCAACGAGGTTTTGCCGTGCGGTGTAGTCGGCTGCTTTTGACTCGTCCTTATGGATTTCCAAACACGGAGCAGCTACGCCCGGAGAGTAGGCAAGCGCCAAATCTCGCTGGTTTCCCAATGGCTTAGTTGCCTGAATTTCCAATTTACCCGCGCGCGGATACTCGTGGTAAAAGAGCGCTTGTTCATCGAGTTCGCCGGAGGTAGGGCGTTTTTTGTCCGTCATCGTCTATTCTTGCCTGACCTAGTGAATGAGCGGCTCGCCACCGGGAATCATTATGACTTCCGGTTCAGATGTCGCAGTTTGGCAAAACCTAGACCATTGCCTAAGATTCTGCACCGTCTAAGTACGTCTTAAAGCGTATAAATGCGCGAATTAGAATAAACAAAACGGTAGCATTCAAAATATGCCACAAGGAATGTGTCCCAACTGGCAAAATTGAGCAGATTGGCTCGTCCAGAATCCGGAATCCCATGGATATTGCGAAGACGATGCCTGCCAGCAGCAATGCGTTGGATGTCTGCCGGTTTTTGCTGCGGGTGAGGCCTGCAAAAAGCAGGATGGCAACGAGGGCTGGGAAGTAACCAGCAGTGGGGCCAATGATGCCTTCCACCAATCTTGGGCCGAATGCCATTGCCCCAAAGAAGAGCAGTGTTGCACCCAGTGATATCAATAGGTTGGCACCCATGTAGCGCCGTGTGGCCAGATAAAAATACACCAGCATGAAGATCGCGATCGGGATCACATCAGCGAGCATAGACCAGAGGGTTGCGAAGGTGTGGAACAGGAAAGACCCGATGCCGATGATGGCCAGTAAAGCGATGAGAACCAGCGCTGCGTTATCTTGTGCGTTGGTTTGCGTTACTTGCGTATTTTTTGCGTTGCTACGTGCTTTAAGCCAGATTTGAAGGGCGAACAGAGCGGCAATGATAAATGCCGCATTGCTGATGGCATTGAGCGGCTCAGACCAGAAGGCGGCGGAGGTTCTTTCGCAGTATTGGTTCAGATGCTGGTTCCAATCCATAAGACCTCCGAGCTGGTACCGGGTTACCTCGTGCTGTTTTGAAAGACCACTGTACCGTTCAACCAATGGACCCGGCTAGCCCTCAAGATTTTTTGGATTTGCTGTTGCCGAGTTTTGGCGGAGCTCCCCTTCAGCACTTTTTGCAGGTGCTCTTTGTGTACGAGCATGGGCAGAGCATGTGCGGACGACTTGAGCACACGATGCATGGCGTTGATCAGCTTCTGCCTGACTTGCGCCGCGGTGCCGAACTCCTCTGTCCGGCTTGGGAACACCGCGATCAAGTTGTCCCCGGTACGGACCCGTTCGGCCCGCTCGATGAAGGCAGCTGCTTCTGTTTGCCAGCCGGTTTGCAGGATTGCGCCGGGGCGGATCAGCAGCACCCAGTTGGACCGTGCGCATTTCTTTGCCCCTTCTGCTAGAGCAGACGCAGGATCAGCGCTGGCATCGATGAAGTGCGCGCCGGAGGCATCAGCTACGACCTCGGTTCCATCGGTGGAGCCTTCGTCTGCGATGACGACTTCTTTCAGGATGCCTTCTGCCGAGGCCGGGACCAGAGCGGACAAGGTGTGCACCAGTTGGTGCTCGCTGTTCTTGCTGAGAATAAGTGCGCTAATCATTCCAACAGCTTACAGTGATTTGCCAGAGTATGGGAAAGTAAAGGCTTGCAAATCCAGATATTTTGAGCAATGTTCCACTTATGTTCTCATAAGAAGATGAAAGTGCACGCCCCATGTCAACTGCACAAAATCACAGGGTCGAGGCAGACGCGACAGATCCGCTGAGTTCTGCTTTGCCAGTCAACATGACAGGCCGTGGACGGGCTGCGCATTCCAACAAGGCTGGGCGGTTTGAGGCAGAAAGCCGGGAACTGATGGATGATGGCTGGGGAACAATTGATGAACTTCCGCCGATCAAGACCGAGGTTCAGACAGAAGCTGCGCGGCATGTGATCACCAAGAACACCTCGCCGGACCTGCCTTTTGACCGTTCCATCAATCCCTATCGCGGCTGTGAGCATGGCTGCATCTACTGCTTTGCACGGCCAACTCATGCTTATATGGGGCTTTCGCCGGGGCTGGACTTTGAAAGCCGCTTGTTTGCCAAGCCGAATGCGGCGCAGGTGTTGGAGCGAGAGCTGGGTGCACCTTCCTATCAGCCTAAGCCAATCGCCATTGGCACCAACACAGATCCGTATCAACCAATTGAGCGCACCCAGAAAATCATGCGCGGTATTCTGGAAGTGCTGAACAAGACCGGGCATCCGGTGACCATTGTCACCAAGTCTGCTCTGGTGATGCGGGATATCGATATCCTTGCGGAGATGGCTGAGCGTAATCTGGCCAAGGTCGCGATTTCAGTGACGACACTGGACCGGAAGATTGCCCGCAGTCTTGAGCCGCGTGCGTCTACGCCAACGCGACGTTTGCAAGCAATCAAAGCGCTGTCTGATGCGGGTATTCCAACTGCTGTGTTGGCAGCACCGATTATTCCCGGTCTGACAGATCATGAGCTGGAGAGCATTCTGGAGATCTGCAAGGAGCATGGGGCAACGGAGGCCAGCTACATTTTGCTGCGCCTGCCGCGTGAGGTTTCTGAGCTGTTCAAGGAATGGCTTTTGCGGGAAGCTCCGGGCAGCTATCGCCGTGTGCTCAGCCTGCTGCGGTCCATGCGTGATGGCAAGGATTACGATGCGCAGTGGACACAGCGTTTCAAGGGCAAAGGGCCTTATGCAGATCAGTTGGCGAAGCGGTTTCAGCTGGCCTGCAAGAGCAAGGGATTATCCTCCCGATCCCTCAAGCTCTCCTGCGATCACTTCATCAAACCGACCTGCGGTGGTGTGCAGCTCTCATTGCTGTAGATGAGGCTTGTTGTTGCGGTTGAAAGCGACCGGTCTGCGTGGCAAAGAGGAGCATGTCGTATTTTGCAAATTCCCTCTTTGATATCGCCTTTCCTGATGCACCGGACCTGCGCTTTGAGCGCTCTGTTGAGCAAGACTTGCAAGGGCGCTTTGCTGGCATTGACGAGGCCGGACGCGGACCATGGGCTGGCCCTGTGGTGGTGGCTGCCGCCAGCCTTGATTACGACAATCTGCCAGAGGGATTGAACGATTCCAAAAAGCTGACAGAAGCCAAGCGCGAAGAGCTTTTTGAGCAGATCCTTGAGGTGGCTGATGTGAGTGTGTGCGTGCAAAGTGCGCAGACCATTGATCGCCTGAACATTCGTGAGGCAACGCTGCAAGGTATGCGCACCTGCGCACGCTCTCTTTCCGTTCCGGTCAAACGGTTCTTTATTGATGGCAAGGATGTACCACATCATCTGCCTCAGGAAGGGCAAGCGATGATCAAGGGTGATGGTCGCTGTCTCGCCATCTCTGCAGCCTCCATTGTTGCCAAGGTGACGCGAGATCGGCTGATGGTGAAGATGGACAAGTACTTCCCGGAGTACGGCTTTGCCAAGCACAAAGGCTACGGCACCAAACAGCATCAGGAAGCCCTCGCCGCCCATGGTGTCACCCCCCTCCACCGCTGCTCTTTCCGGCCTATCCGAGAGCTGATAGAAGGGTAGTCAGGTCAGCCTGAAAACAGGCGCGGCTTGCAGAGTGATATGATGACATCCGGCGATCTAAATCAGTTGCTCTCAAACAAGCTCACGCGCTTCTTCATAGTCTACTCTATTCTTTCTGTGATGCTCGCCATGCTCATTGCTGGCATTTCCTACTTTCATGGTGGGAGTAAGTTGACCCATGTTGATCTGCCGCTCATTTCGGATAGCCAGCTGTCCGTTGATGGTGATTTCATCGTGACCCGCCTGCCAATGTGGAATCGTGTGCAGATCTATCATCGCAAGCGTGGTTTCATCTCCGGCTTCTTTTTGGAATATCAAAGAGCGACCGGAGCTTTTAAGGTCTTTCCAAATCAGCGGCTTGTCGATTGCGGCTCCAACTGGCCAACAGATGCCGGTTACCTGCAGTACACATTCAACGGAAAACCACTGGGCAGAACTCAATCGGCTGACGTCGCTGATGCGTGCAGCGGTCATCACCGTCCAACATCTGCGAGCAAACTGGAACATCTGGGTGTCTTCTTCCAGTTTGATGGCTTTGGTTATTCTCTTCAGGCAGCGAGCGAAACAGGCCTGAAAACGTTAAACCGCAGAAACATTTTTGCGGACCTACTTGCGCTGTCTCTCTACCCGTTTGCACTCATGAAAGTTTTTGCATTTCTGCTGGGAGCGCAGGTGATCTGGTTCTTCTACAAGGCAATGAGATTAAAGCCACGCAAAGAGCATCCGTGAGGATTAGATTGTTATCTGCTTACAGCTGTCTATCCGAAATGCTTTTGCCAAATCTCCTGAGTTTGCAGGAGCAGTCGCTGAACGTCGATCATCTCAACTGATGCTGAATTCTCGGATAGCTTGATGGGCGCACCTTTCGTGTAAAATCTCTCCATCTCTGTATTCGCCAGCTCAAGAAAACTGCGTGTTTCATTGGCATCGGCTGGTTGTGCCTTAGCAGCAACCTGTTGACTTGCATTAGGTGCAATCAACGCTTTGGGAAACAGGAAACTGGCAGGATCTGTCATTGGACCAGATGCTCCGATGGAGAGAATTCGTCAGTCGGTTAAATCGTCAACTCTACACGCAGTTGCAGGTCGCCGTATTGTTGGTAGGAGCCGCCAGTGCCCGGGCTGTCGGAGACAATTTCGGAGACGGCTCCGGCAGGGTCGTCCTTGAAGGCGCGTTTGGTTTCCGGGTCGACGATTTTTTCGAAATCTTTCAGGTAACGCTCGTATTCCTGAAGTTCCAGAATGGCGCTTTTAACTTCGGCGTGGGCTGCTTCTTCCTTCGGCGTGCGAGGTGCAAAGAAGTGTTTCAGGATACGGGTTTCGCTGAAGTCCATCGTGATTTCCGGCATTGGCTTTTCAGGCTGTTTTGCTTCCTGACTTTGCCGGGTCGTGTTCATCAGTGTTGGAGTAGGTGCAGCAGAATTAATTGGATTCATCATTTGATCTGAAACTCATTGAGTAAGCAATAACTGGTGATCAAAGATGCAAGTTACATGCCATTAGAACCCGCAGAAAACCAAGGCTTCTGATGGTGGATCCGTGCTGAAGTCGGCAGAAACTTCCGGGAAATTTGGCAGCCCGGCAGTTTCTTCAGGCACACGTGCTGACTCTCATGCGCAACTGCTGAATGTCCTGCATGGAACGGAGGTTTAGAACGGAACGTTCAGGCTTTCGCTTTAGAGCTTGGCGCGTATGCTGAGTGAGTTGAGATAAGGGGTCATCGTTATGAAACGAGCAATTGTTACCGGTGGCGCGGGGTTGATTGGGACTGGTATCTGCGCAGCGCTTCTTAAGAAGGGTTGGGAAGTGGCGAGCTTTGATCTTAAAGAGGGCAGCTCCGGCGCTATGGATGTGCTCTGTGATATCAGCGATGAGAGTGCGGTTGATGAGGCGTTCAGCTCACTTGGATGGCCGCAGCTGGACTTGCTGGTCAACAATGGCGGTCATGCTACCAGTCTGCAGTTGGGGCTGAAGGAAGCGACCATGGATGACTGGCGTTCAACGCTGGACAGCTATCTGACAGCGACTTTTCTGATGAGCCGCCGGGCTTTGCCGCTGATGCCAGAAGGGTCGAGCATCGTGAACATGGCGTCTACCCGCGCTTTCATGTCTGAGCCCGGTGATTTCATCTATGCGGCTGCAAAGGGCGGTATCCTTTCACTGACGCAGGCTTTGGCGATGTCGCTTGGTCCCAAGGTGCGGGTGAATGCGATTGCGCCGGGATGGATCTCCGATGGAGCTGATCTGAGTGAACGGGATCATGCGCAGCATCCGGTTGGACGGGTTGGTCGCCCAGCAGACATTGCAGAGGCAGTGCTTTATCTGAGTGAGGCCGGGTTCATGACAGGTCAGACGCTGACCATCGATGGCGGTATGACCCGGAAGATGATTTACGAGGAGTAATCGCCTCAAAGTGAAAGCTCCCTCTGGTGAGGGAGCCTTCCTGCGGTGAAGAGATCACGCAAGCACGAACCAGAAATCGAGATCGAAACTGGTTTGATCGAAGTGCTTGAGGAAGTTCTGGCCGCTTTCATCCTGCAGATATCCGTAGCAAATCTGTCTGCCCGCACCAATGTTCTCGGCAAAAGCAACCTCGGCATAGTTATCGCCGTTGATGTGTCCCATCACGTGGGCTTTCGCCTCCGGGAAGCGGGAGAGGTAGTTGCTCTTGAGCTGAGCCGCAGAGGCCAGCATTTCCTCTTCTCCGTCAACGCCACTTAACGCGAGTTTACCGATCTCGATGGAGGAAAAGCCGGTTGGCACCTGAAAGGCGTTGTCGAGCAATCGGATCTGAGTGAGCTTGATAGTGCTTTCATCCAGCATGCTGTGAAAGGTTCTGGCGCTTTCGTCACCTCTGAAGTTTTGGGACATGCTGGCAAAGGCTGCCGCGTCGCTCGCCAGGATTACATCCGCAAACTCTCCGGCCAGATTGCCGACAAAGGCGTGCATGAGAATGCCATCCTGTTTGGCCAGAAAGGACTTCTGCCAGTTGCGTGCTGCGGCGACCAGTTCGGCAGGCTCGATCTCCGGTTTCCTGGAGTACCGTGCGAAGCCCATGACGGATGCGGTGGAGTTTTGTTTTAAAAGCATTTTGTAGGTGCCCGTGTTTCTTTAGTGCGAGCCGCACACTAAGATAGGCCAGTGACATTTTCTGTCAGGGGCATTCATGCGCAGTGTCAGGCTGTTTCAAATTCTGGATTTCATGCGTGGTCGGACACGGCCTGTTTCTGCTGAGCTGATCGCAGAGCGGTTCGGCACATCTGTGCGCACGATCTATCGGGATATTGCTACACTGCAATCCATGGGCGCCCCGATCCGCGGTGAAGGCGGGCTGGGCTATCAGGTGGAAGATGGCTACTTCCTCCCTCCCCTCGCTTTTGACCGGGATGAGATGGACGCGGTGGTGCTGGGTCTGCGGATGGTCACTGCACGAGGTGATACGCCGCTCCGGCTCGCAGCGGAGCGTGCGCTGGGCAAGATCAGCGGAGCCCATCAGGAAAGCCCTGAGAGCGTCGACAGGCCACTTCTTACTGTGAAGGCGAAGACTGATACCAAGTCCGGCGATCAGATGACTGTGCTGCGCTCTGCTATCCATGACCGGACCTTCGTCGGGTTCACATACACCTCGCTTTCCGGAGACACATCACAGCGCTGCGTTCGTCCTCTGGACCTCACTGCCTTTGAGAGCTCCTGGTTGCTGACAGGCTGGTGTGAGATGCGGGAGGACTTTCGAAACTTCCGGGTGGATCTGATAAGTGATGTTGCTGCTCAGGAAAGCACGTTTGCCTTTGAGCGGGGCAAGGAGTTCACCGACTATCTGGCGACGTTGTAGGAAGCCAGCACTCCCCCGCCAATAACGCAGAGTTGAATGCCCTTAGGTCACTTTCCCGTTCTGATGTTCATTTCAGCACATCGGGTTTTAGTCGCAGCTCGCATTCTGATGGGGTTACAACTCTAAGTTAAGGAGAGCGATATGCCTACTATCACGAGTGCAGCCCCTCAGGTGAATGTTCCTGTTCAGCCTCAAGCCGTTCAGCAAGCGAACAGGCCCGCTGATCTTCAAGAAAGCTATAAGGAGCGTCATCTTGGGGATCTGGGTATCACGGTCAAGTACAACCCAGCGATCCCCGAGCATCAGGTGGATTCAAGTCTGGCTGCTGTCTCTGTTCATCGCACGGTGGGTGACAAGCTCGGCATGACCACACACGCTCTGCACAGCGTCGTTGAAAGCGGCAAAGATGCTGTGCTCTCAGCGCGTGCCCCGTTTCTCACAGGTGCTAGTCCGGCTCAGGAAACGTCTGAGACGCATAAGGCTATTACTTCGAGTACTGATGCTATCAAATCCCTTCCTGACAGTTCTTATCTGAAGACCGAAGGGCGATGGCTGGATGCGTCCACGGTACAGGTCCCAGCACCCGGCAATGTCTTTGGTGCGAGCGGTCTCTTCGCCTCTGCTGAGACGAGCCTGGAGATCCCACTTGTCACGCCAGCAAGCCCAAACCGTGATGATATTGCAGCAGCGTTTGGCGTGAGGATCTTCGATGAAGGACAGACCATCCCGCTGAAGTTTGACGGCAATCTGAATGCTGTCGAATATGAGTTTGGGAAAGCCTATCCGCAGTACAGACTGGATGTGGCCAATGGCTTCTTTATTGAGACACATGACTTTCCGCATGTGTTCATGCCAGCGTCAGAGCAGAGCGAGATTGTCATTACAATCGGGAAGCAGCTTGAAGAAGATCAGTTTGCCATGACCAACTTCCTTGTACCGCATGGCAGCGGCATTCTGGTTCCGGGCAACACCATTCATGCGGATGCTTTCAGCACCGGCAACATCATCGCGATGCTGACGCATTGTACAGAGGCGGATGTTGTCTTGATGCACCAACCTGATGATAGCCCGCTGCCAATCAAGGTTGATAGTTCTGAACGGTTGGGTCTGGCTGAATGGCACGTCTAAGGAAACTGCCGGGAAAGACTGAAACGGCTTGATGCCCGGACAAAAAGAAAAGGCTCCCGAAGATCGGAAGCCTTTTTGGTGTTCTTTTCAGAAGTTCTGAGGATTAATTCAGGCTATCAGAAACCTGTTTGATGCTCTGCTTGAGCACCTTATCCTGAACTTCTGCTTTTGCAGCGCTGGAAGCGACAATGGTTTCAGCTGCCTGAACTGCAACATCTGCAGCGCGGGAGCGAACTTCTGCAATCGCATTTGCTTCAGCCTGAGCGATTTTCGCTTCAGCTGCTTTGGTGCGACGTGCAATCATCTCTTCGAGAGCTGCCTTGGCTTCATCAGCCAGACGATCAGCTTCGACTTTTGCGTCAGCAACGATCTGCTCGGCTTCGGCTTCAGCCTCTTTGCGCTTGCGCTGGTACTCGGCCATCAGAGCCTGAGCTTCTTCACGCAGCTTACGGGCGCCTTCAAGCTCTTGCTTGA
The DNA here is from genome assembly GCF_000236645.1 of Pseudovibrio sp. FO-BEG1. Taxonomy (NCBI): domain Bacteria; kingdom Pseudomonadati; phylum Pseudomonadota; class Alphaproteobacteria; order Hyphomicrobiales; family Stappiaceae; genus Pseudovibrio; species Pseudovibrio sp. FO-BEG1. Next base: position 1,691,018 of record NC_016642.1, on the reverse strand, counting down.
TGTTGTCCGCTTGCTGGTCAAGCATTGCACCAATCTTGCCAGGTACTTTCAGGTACCACAGCAGGACAAAGAAGAGGATGAGACCAACGAGTGCCCAAAGGCTTGCATCGAACATTCTGTCACCCCTTACTTAAGTGCAGCATCAACGGCTTTGGCAACTTCAGCTTTTGCTGGAGCGCGGCCACCGATAAGTGCCTTCACAAGCTCGCCTGTTGTCTCAGCGGCGATTTCGCCAACATGTGACAGGCTTTCAGCTTTGATCTTGGAGATGCTCTGTTCAGATTCGGAAAGCTTAGCTGCCAGCTGCTCTTCAGCTGCTGCGCGGGCGCCTTCTGTTTCTGCTTTTACCTTTGAGCGTGCATCATGAGCCATGGTGGTGGCTTTTTTGCGCGCGTCGGCAAGAGCACTTTCGTAGGATGCGATGGCTTCATCTGTCTCTTGTTTGAGACGGGATGCTTCAGCCATGTCACCTGCGATGCGATCGCGACGATCTTCGAGGATACCGCCGATGCGTGGCAGGACCACTTTCGACATTACCCAGTAGAAAACGCCGAAGGAAAGAACCAACCACAACAGCTGAGACGGGAAAGTCGTGCTGTCGAACGGAGGAAAGCTACCGCCATCCTCTACAATGCCAACTTCGGCAGTTGTATTCAGGTTGCCTTGAGTATTCGACATCAACTTCTCCGTGAACGCTCTTCGTAACGTTTTATGGTTTGGAGACGGTTCTTAAGGCTTAAGAACCGTCACGCATAAAACGCTCTAATCTTTCTGTCGATTATACTGCGAACAGCAGCAGAAGTGCGACGAGAAGGGAGAAGATGCCGAGAGCTTCGGTCACAGCAAAGCCGAGGATGAGGCGGCCGAACTGTCCATCTGCAGCAGATGGGTTGCGCAGTGCGCCGGCAAGGAAGTTGCCGAAGATGTTACCAAGACCGAGAGCTGCACCACCCATACCAAGGCAGGCGATACCGGCACCAATGTATTTTGCTGCTTCTGCTTCCATGACAAGTGCTCCTAAACTAGCAAATTCGTCTATGACTTTGTTTTGGGTTTGATACCCGGATTCTACACGTTACTTAGTGGCTCGGATGAAGCGCGTCTGCAAGATACATGCAGGTAAGAACGGTAAAGACGTAGGCCTGAAGGAAGGCCACAAGGAACTCAAGAGCCGTGATGGCAACTGTGAGAGCCAGAGGCAAGACCGCGGATGCGATGCCGACAGCACCTGCACCAGTGAGCATTACCACGAAGCCTGCGAAAACCTTCAGAGTGATGTGACCAGCAAGCATGTTTGCGAACAGACGAACGGACAAGCTAACTGGACGGGAAAGGAAAGAGATTACTTCAATCGCGGAGACGAGAGGAACAACCCCTGCCGGAACGCCGCTTGGGACGAACAGCTTAAGGAAGCCAACACCGTGCTTGAAGAAACCGTAGATCGTTACAGTGCCAATCACGAGCATTGCGAGTGCAAATGTCACGATGATCTGACTTGTAACGGTGAAGAAGTATGGGAACATCCCGAGCATGTTTGCAACGAAGACGAACATGAACAGGGAGAAGACGAGCGGGAAGAACCGCATTCCGTCATTGCCTGCTGATCCTCGCAATGTGGCAGCAACAAACTCGTAGGACATTTCCGCCATGAGTTGAGCGCGGCTAGGGACCAGACCACGTCTGTTGGTAGACAGAACGAGGAACAAGGTCGCTACAGCGACGGTGACAACCATGAACAAGGAAGCGTTGGTAAAGGAGAAATCAACACCGCCAATCTCCACAGGAAAGATCTTGGAGATATGAAACTGGTGGATCGGATCGATCGCGTTGCCTGAATTTCCAGCCACAGGTAGTACCCCTGAAGTGCCAATTTACGAGCGCAAGAGCGCGATGAATTAGTTAGTCCTGCTTCTTGCCGGAATTCATCCGTCTTTCAGGTGGAGCGACTTTGCCCGCCTCCCGAAGGACGTTTAATATTCCCGCTGCGAAGCCAAGCATCAGGAGAATAATCATCCCCCACGGCTTGGTCCCGAGCCAGCTATCCGCCATCCAGCCGAGTGCCCCCCCGACAAAGATCGCAGCAATAAACTCGGAAGACATCTTCCAAGCCTGTGATAGGCCCGCCATCGCGCCGGTCTTGTTCGGTTCCTCTTTAGCAGAGGCTTCGTCCAAGTGTGTATCCAGCGTTTTGCCAAGCTTTTCTAGCCGCTCAGACAGGTGACGATCAGTTTCTTTCATGTCTTTTTTCTTCTGCTTATTCTCTTCAGGAGACATCAACATTCTTCCTTCATAGCAGCAGATAGCTCAAAGACACGGACGCCCCTGAAAGTCGGGGGCACCATAATGCTCGTGATCTGCACTGTCAAGGTTAGAGCTACTTAAGCTAAATAACTGATATTTAAGTATTTTTCAGAGTTTCTAACAGAGAATACGTATAAAGGATACTTTCAAGGCCGTATTGTACCCTATTTTAGGCCTCTTCTGTGAATCGTTCAGCCGTCTCAAGATCTACTGATACGAGCTGAGAAACCCCTCTTTCAGCCATGGTTACACCGAACAATCTGGACATGCGCGCCATGGTGATCGGGTTGTGTGTGATGACCGTGAATCGGGTCTCTGTGTTTTGCGCCATGTTCTCCAGCAAAGCGCAATATCGCTCCACGTTGGCATCATCCAACGGAGCGTCAACCTCGTCCAGAACGCAAATTGGAGCCGGATTCGTAAGGAAAACTGCGAATATGAGCGCCATGGCGGTGAGTGCCTGCTCCCCACCTGAGAGAAGGGTCATGGTCTGTGGCTTCTTGCCTGGTGGGCGGGCGAAGATCTCCAGACCAGCGTCCAGCGGGTCTTCCGCATCCACCAGTTTCAGCTCTGCTGTGCCGCCACCAAACAAGTGTGTGAATAAACGCTTGAAGTGGTCGTTGACCTGATCAAAAGAGCTCAGGAGTCGCTCGCGCGCTTCCTTGTTGAGATTCATGATTCCTGTGCGCAACTTCCTGATTGCCTCAATCAGGTCGTCTCTTTCGGTGATCAGGGTGTCTCTTTGCTCCGTGATTTCCTGCATTTCCTCATCGGCACGCAGGTTTACACCGCCCAGTCGTTCACGCTCGGCTTTCAGGCGATCGAGTTTACGCTCCGCGGCTTCAGCATCCGGCAATGGTGCTTCCGGTGACAGGCCTGCCATCTCATGCAGGCGGGAGACGTTCACTTCCAGAGCTTCATCCACGCGGCGCTCAATTTCACTGCGGCGTTCCTTGGCCGCTTCGAGGCGTTCCTCCGCACGGATTTTTCGTTCGCGGGCACCGGAGAGGCCTTCCATGGCTTCGCGGGCTTTTTGATCCGCGATCAGTTGGCGCTTTTCGCCTTCAGCCAGTTTGTCGTCGGCGGCCTTGCGGGCATCGTCTGCTGTTGCCAGATTGCTCAGCAGATCCTGACGCTTGAGCTCGATCTCTTCCGGGCTTTCCAGCAGGATGAGGCGTTCTTCGGCGGCATCATCGCGGCGTTGGCGGAGAACGGAGATTTGCTTGTCCGCGTTCTGAGCTCGCTGGACCCAGTTCTGGCGATCTCGTTCGATGGTTTCCAGACGCTTGGCGCGCAGCTCCCCTTCCCGCTTCAGGGCATCGGTGGCGCCTTTGGCCTCGGCAAGTTTGCTGCGGCAGTTGGAAACATCTTTGGCGGCATTTTCCAGTTCGGCTGAAATGCCTTCGATATCTTGCAGCTCGTCGAGAGCGCTTTCGGCCTCTTCGAGGGACGCAGCAGTCTCTTCGTAATCTTCGTTGGCGCGGCGGAGCTGTTCTTCCAGCGTTGTTTTGCGCACGGAAAGTTCTGTCAGAGCCCGCTCAGCAGTAGCCAGCTCCTCGCGCAGAGCCACGATGCGGGACTGCTCAAGGCGCAGTTTCTGGCGCATGTCCTGCTCAGCCACTTCAGCCCGACGGCGCTGCTCTGTGGCTTCTTCCAGAGCCGCCTTTTTCTCTTCCACCAGATCCCGCGTCTGCTCCACCAGATCTTCCAGTTCGGCAAGGCGGTTTCTTTGGGCGAGGCGTTGTGCGGCTGGGGTTGGGGCGTCTGCTGCAACGATCAAGCCATCCCAGCGCCAGAGGTCGCCCTGCTTGCTCACCAGTCGTTGACCGACTTTGAGCTGCTTCATCAAAGCTGAGCCGTGTTCAGCATCGACGAGACCGACCTGTGCAAGGCGGCGAGCCAGTTCCTGTGGTGCTTCCACATAGGCAGAGAGTGGTTCGGCCGCAGCAGGCAGGCTCGGGTCGCTGTCCTGTAGTGCGTTCAGGCTCCAGTGAACCGGTGCAGCATCTTCCATTGCCGCATCAAGGTCTTCGCCCAACGCAGCCCCCAGCGCAGTCTCCCAGCCTGGGCTGACGCTCATCTTATCTACAGCGGGTGTCCAATCGCCACTTTGACCGGCGGACAGGACCGCCTGAAGGGTTTTGGCCTCTGTCTCATATCTGGAGAGAGCTGAATGCGCTTCATTTAATGGGTTGCGGCAGTTGTTCTCTGTCTCGCGAGCTGTTGCCAGCAGCTCTTCCGCTTCAACAGCACTTTCTTCCGCCTCGGCCAGTTCTTCCAGAGCCATTTCCAGCTCTTCGCGTTTGTTGCTTGGACCACTAGCGGCTTTGATATCTGCCTCGACTGCTTCCAACTGGCCTTTGAAGCGGTCTGCCTCTTCTTTAAAGCGCGCGGTTTTCTGGCGGATGCCGGAGATCTGGTTTTCCAGCTGCGTGTGCTTGGCGAGGAGGCTGGCGTGGTCCTGCGTGATGCGCGAGTGCTTCATCTCGCTGGCATCGAGGTTGTCTTCTGCGATCAGGACCAGCTCTTCCGCCTCTGCAGCACGCTCATCCATAGTCTCAGCAGCTTCAAGCAGCTCCTGCTTTTCCTCTTCCAGCTCTTCCAGATGGCTGGCGTTTTCGCTGGCGAGCTGGGCTTCGCGTTCGATGTCCTGCTCCATCTGAGCAAGGCGGGCCTGAAGGTCGACCAGCTTTTCCTTGATGCGACGGTCTTCAGATTCCAGATCGTTCTTGGCGATGATGAGATGCTGGAGCGCGGCGGCGGCCCCGCCTGCGGCTTCTCGCAGCTTAGGGATTTCGTGGGCGGCCAATGCTTGTTCTTTGGCGGTGGAGGCTTGCAGGCCAGCAATGTCGCGCATGCCGATTTCGGCTTCAGCGTACTGTTTGCGGGCAGCGTCCAGCGCAGCCGTGGCTTCATGCCAGCGCAGGTACAGGATGGTCGCTTCTGCTTTGCGGATCTCGGAGGATAGATTGCGGTAACGGGTTGCCTGCCGGGCCTGACGCTTCAGGCCGTCGAGCTGCCCTTCGATCTGCACGACCACATCTTCCAGACGTTCCAGATTGGTTTCGGCGGCGCGCAGACGGATCTCTGCTTCTTTGCGGCGGCTGTGCAGGCCGGAAATGCCAGCGGCTTCTTCGAGGATCTTGCGGCGAGAGGTTGGCTTGGATGAGATCAGCTCGCCGATCTGCCCCTGTCGGACCATGGCCGGGGAGCGTGCGCCGGTGGAAGCGTCAGCAAAGAGCAGCTGGACATCGCGGGCTCGGGCGTCCTTGCCATTGATTTTGTAAACTGAACCCGCTTCGCGCTCAATACGGCGGGTAACTTCCAACGTGTCACTGTCATTATAGCCGGAAGGGGCTGTTCGATCAGAATTGTCGAGGAACAGGGTGACTTCTGCGGTGTTTCGTGCTGGGCGATTGAGAGAGCCGGAGAAGATCACGTCATCCATGCCGGAGGCGCGCATGTTTTTATAGGAGCTTTCTCCCATAACCCAGCGCAGCGCTTCAACGAGATTGGATTTACCGCAGCCATTGGGCCCGACAATGCCTGTCAGGCCGTCTTCAATGACAAACTCCATGGGCTCGACGAAGGATTTGAACCCAAGGACGCGGAGGCGCTGGAACTTCACAGAGCGCCCCCTACTCTTACAACAGGGTGTAAGCGATCATACGCGCATAGATCTGCGAGCAGGTTGTTCAGCCCTGAGGGCTGCCCGCTTTGCTTACAGATTCTTATCCACGTACTTGCTGAACTCCTCAATAGAGAGTGCTCCGCTTACTTTCTCACCGTTGATAAAGAAGGTCGGTGTTGAATCTACGCCCAGCTTTTCTGAACCGTAGTCACGAACCTTAGTTACTCCGTCTAGTATTTCCTGATTCGTCAAGCAAGCCTTTACAGCATCTTCAGTGAAACCGATCTGCTTACCCATATTCAACAGGGCGGAGTACGGATCATTGGTAAATGCCCAATTGCGCTGCTGTTCGAACATCAGGGTCATAATGTCGAAGTATTTGTCTTCCGGTGCACAGCGCGCAAGCATAAAGCCAGCTGCAGCGACTGTATCCAGCGGGAATTCACGGAAGATGAAACGCACCTTGCCGGTGTCGATGTATTTCTTCTTCAGCTCTTTATATGTGGTGTTGTGGAAGTTCGCACAGTGGCCACAGGTCAGAGAAGCGTACTCGATGATGGTGACTGGCGCGTCCGGGCTGCCAATAACTTTCTCGCCCAGTGGGCCAACCTGGTTCAAGTCTGATTCAGAGTAGCTCTGTGCAGAGGCAACAGTTGGCATAGCGGCAAATGCGAGAGAAGCTGCTGTCAGAGCGCTGGTGCGCTCAAGAAACTTACGGCGAGAGAGTGTCACGTTTTCCTATCCCAAGTTATCTATGTGTTGCCCTGTCTACTGACCCACTGCATTTTACTGCGGTGGCAGCCAGAGGCCGGGTGCGAGTATAACCTCTCCTACCCTTAGACCTCTGATCACAAGCTGGTGAACACCTGCCGTTTGCGGCACATGCCCACAACTCGCTTTTCAGCAACAATTGGTTTTCAGGAAACTATGGCAAATACTTGTCAGAAGCTACTGAATATCCTGAGTAGTCATATTAATTTTTGGTAAGGCGGCCTGATTGACGTTTGCATTAGGGGAGAAATCGATTTTCTTCGTTTAAAACAAAGGACTTCCGCTGTTTCGCGGCAAACTGGCGAAATCCGCCTCCAGATATCTGCCATGATTAAATTTGCACTGCTAATACATACCCACAGAATTTATGCATGGAAAACAACAATAATTTTTCGCGTTGTTTTGTTTTTGCCTCATTAATGAGTTATTAAAGATTTAGCAAACTCACTAACAAGATATACGGATACACCATGAAGCGCTTGACTACCTTAATGCTTCTCAGCACTCCACTGATAGCCTGCCAAGCCTCCGTATCTGAAGATTTCGTCGAAGCTATACCTACAACTACTCAAGAAACGACGATTGAAACAACCGCTATACCTGCAGCTCAAAACGTAATCTATACGGGCACAGCAGATCTGGGCGCGCTTACCTCTACGAACTGGGTGGTGAGTGAAGGCAACGGAAACAGCGTTGCACCGTGCCGTGTGCAGTTTAGCAAATCCGCTGCGGGAGCTGTGGCGTCCCCTTCTGCGGCAGCCCATGGCCTGCCCTCAGGACTGGCGGCGACGAGCGGTTGTTCCAATGAAGAGTTGAGCAGTGTGACAGCCTGGGCGGTGAATGGGGATACCATTGAGCTGCGTAATGCGCAGGAAACCACCACGGCCTATCTTTTGATGGAGCGCCCAGACCTGCTGCTGGGTTACACAGCCAAAGGTCATGATCTGGTTGTGAGCCAGTAATCACTTTCCAACGTATACAAGAAATGCTGAGGGATCAGGAGTTGCCTGCAGGTGTGCGGGCAATGAGGTTCTTGCCAAGCTTCTCTAGTGCGTTCTTCAAACGCTCATCAGAAACATGCGCCACCTTTTGCTCAATGCGGCGGTTTTCGATCTCAGAGAGCTTACGCAGTGGCTTGGGTGTGATCTTCTTGGTTCTGAGAGCTGGGCGCTGCACAACCTTGATGCGGCCAACCGCATTCCAGCCCAAAAAGGCATTTATACGATCACGCAGTTGCGGCGCTTCATGGGTGAAGAACAAAGCAGTGGGACCATCAGCATGAACAAGAAGGGTTGCAGGTTCGGCGACTGGCTCTCCATCGGAGCTTTTGGTTCTTGGCCAGACAAGCCTACCGGGCTGTACCTTTCCGTGATACTGCTTGCCGACAAGTTCGGGCCAAGCGGCGAGAAGATCAGCACTGGCAAATCCGCGTTTGCGCGCGACAGGGTGCATCGTCTTACCGATCAGCTCGTTTAGCTGATGGCTCGATCTTTTGGGAACCCGATTTTGCGCAGTTGCTTTCATCGTCTTCATCACGCCATTAGATTAAGGCACATATATGACCATTGCTTTATATTAGTTTTAATTTAGTCCCGTTTTTCGCGGTACCATGAATTACCAAGGGAACCCCAATTATTTAGGGATCAAAACCAAGGTTAACCCACAAAACCATGCAAGATAATCTAGTTCTTCTTTACTGGTATGACAGAAATTCTCGCCAACTGCCATGGCGAACAGCTCCTGCTGATATACTTTCCGGTGTAAAACCAGACCCTTACCACGTCTGGCTCTCCGAGATCATGCTTCAGCAGACTACTGTCGCGGCGGTAAAAAATTACTTCGAACTCTTCATAAAGACATGGCCAACACTTGCAGATATGGCCAATGCGGAGGAGGAAGATATCCTCAAAGCATGGGCTGGGCTTGGTTATTATTCCCGTGCAAGAAATCTGTATAAGTGTGCAAAATATGTCCAATTGCATCACAATGGACGTTTTCCCGAGGAGGAAGAGCGGCTTTTGAAGCTGCCCGGAGTGGGTCCTTACACCGCTGCGGCGATCTCCACCATTGCGTTTGGACGACATGCAGCCGTGGTGGATGGCAACGTGGAACGGGTGCTTTCGCGCCGCCACGCCCTGCTGACCGAGCTCCCTGCCCTCAAGGCTGAGGTGAAGCCGCTGATGGCTGAGGTGACGCCCCATGATCGCCCCGGCGACTTTGCGCAGGCCATGATGGATCTGGGCGCCACCATCTGTACTCCCAAATCACCGGCCTGTGGCATCTGCCCATGGATGGAGGTCTGCGAAGGCCGCAAGCAAGGCATTGCAGACACGCTGCCGCGCAAAGCACCGAAGAAGGTGAAGCCGACACGACGGGGCATGGCTTTCCTGCTGAGTGATGACAAGGGACGCATTCTACTCCGCAAGCGAGAGGACAAAGGCTTGCTTGCCGGGATGAGTGAGCCAATCACCACACACTGGTCCGATGACGCTGCGCTGGAAGATCTGACAGCCGCCCCCATTCAGGCGAAGTGGGTGCGGACAGCCAAAGACGTGAAGCACACCTTCACCCACTTCCATCTAGAAATGAGTGTCTGGCAGGCGGAGGCTCCAGCGAACTACGCAGAGCCAGAGGGCTACTGGTGGTCCACTCCCGATGAGCTTGAAGGGGAAGCTCTGCCAACAGTGATGAAGAAGGCGCTTAAGGCGGGTGGGTTGATTTAAGCACACAACAAAAAAGCCGGGTCTGAAGCCCGGCTTTCTTGTTCTTGTTGCTGCCAAATGGTGCTTATTGGAAAGCGGTTTCCATGAAGCTGCGGAGTTTTCGAGAATGGAGGCGCTCCAGTGGCATCTCTCTCAGGATCTCCATGGTCTTCACGCCGATTTCCAGATGCTGGTCCACCTGTTTGCGGTAGAAGTCTGTCGCCATGCCCGGCAGTTTCAACTCACCATGCAGTGGCTTGTCTGAGACGCAGAGCAAGGTTCCGTATGGAACGCGGAAGCGGAAGCCGTTGGCGGCGATGGTTGCGGACTCCATGTCCAACGCAATGGCGCGGGACTGGGAGAAGCGCTGTACCGGCTCGCGGTGGTCGCGCAGTTCCCAGTTGCGGTTGTCGATGGACGCTACGGTGCCTGTGCGCATGACGCGCTTCAGATCATAACCGCTGTAACCGGTGGTTTTCTCAACTGCATCTTCCAGCGCGACCTGCACTTCTGCCAGAGGTGGGATCGGAACCCATGTTGGCAAATCAGCGTCGAGCACCTTGTCTTCGCGGACGTAACCATGAGCCAGCACGTAGTCACCGAGCTGCTGACTGCTTCTGAGCCCAGCGCAGTGACCCAGCATCAACCAGGCATGTGGGCGAAGCACCGCAATGTGGTCGGTGATGGTTTTCGCGTTGGATGGACCGACACCGATGTTCACCATGGTGATACCAGAGTTGTCCTCTCGCAGCAGGTGATAAGCTGGCATCTGCGGCAGACGTGGTGGGGCTACACCTTCACGTGGTTCTTTATCGCCAGCGTAAGTGATGAGATTGCCCGGCTCTACGAAGGCGACATAGCCGCTGTTTGGATCGTTGATCAGTTCCTTCGCCATCTGCGCAAAGCCATCAATGTAGAACTGATAGTTTGTGAAGAGCACGAAGTTCTGGAAATAGCGCGGTGCCGTTGCGGTGTAGTGCTGCAAACGATGCAGGGAGTAATCTACGCGCGGCGCGGTGAATGGGGCCAGAGGCTCAAAGCCATCTTTGGCACGGTAGGTGCCGTTGGAAATGGCATCATCCATAACCGCCAGATCTGGTACATCAAACACATCACGCAGTGTGCGTTCTGCGCTGTCTGGCAGTGCGCCTTCAACGTGGGCGCCATCATAGAATGCGAAGTGCAGCGGGATTGGCTGTTCACTCTCAGCGATCTCAACTTCGAGGCCGTGGTTCTTGATCAGCAGATCGATCTGGTGTTCCAGATAGTGTCTGAACAAATCAGGCCGGGTGATTGTGGTTTTGTATTTGCCAGGTCTTGCTACAAATCCATAGGACAGGCGGGTGTCCACACGGATGTGGCTGGACATTTCAAAACGAAGTTCCGGATAAAAAGCTCTGACCCGGTTTGTCGGCATGCTGCCCTGAGCGGCAGACTTAAAATTCTCGCGCAAAAAGTCCGTTGCCCGATCAAACAGGAAGATCAGGTGCTCAACAGCTTCAGCGGCATCTTTAAAGGATCGTGGGGGAATTGTTTCAGGCGTGCGGATGGAACGGGTTTCCATCACAACGTCGCTATCGGATATAGTCGACACGTTCGGTTTCTCCTCTTTCGTGTCACTATATATCTGAGGGATGTTTACGACAGGGTCAAGACAATCCGCAGACAAATATGATTTATTTTTTAGTGAGTGAGGATATTTTCACGCAACGTCAGATCCAGTTCTGCGCACAGAATTGCGATATCTGACTACATATTTACCCTTATCTCCTTCAGTTTATTCTGTAAAACTACATCCCAATTAAAGGGTGTGATTTCAGAGGAAAGGTACGACGCTCTTTTCAGCATCACACCACCAAAGCATTCAATGATCGGGAGGGATCTTTTTTATGCACTTTGTTCGAACCGCCGCGCTTGGGCTGATGGCAGGCGCTTGTTTTACTGCAAGCGCGCAAGCTGCACAGCTGGGCCCTCGCCCTGCTTTTCTCGTTGAGCAGATGCAGGAGAGCCCGCTGAAGGAAAAACTGCGGGCCTGCATTGGCAACCCAGCCACCACCTCCAGCTTTTCTATTGGGCACCGCGGTGCGCCGCTGCAGTTTCCTGAACATACTTTAGAGTCTTATCAGGCTGCTGCAGTGATGGGCGCTGGTGTGCAGGAATGTGATGTCACCTTCACCAAAGACAAGCAGCTGGTTTGCCGTCACTCCCAGAACGATCTGGCAACCACCACCAATATTCTGGCAACAGATCTGGCTGGCACCTGTGTAAAGCCATTTACCGCGGCTGCGGGTGGTGAGAAAGCGACTGCTGAGTGCAGAACCTCAGAGATCACTCTGGCTGAGTTTGAAGGCCTGAAGGGCAAGATGGATGCTTCTGACCCAACTGCGACAATAGTTGAGGACTTCCTGAAAGGCACAGCCGACTGGCGTACTGACCTTTATGCGGCGGCTGGTAATGGCGGAACATTGATGACCCATGCTCAGTCCATTGAGTTGTTCAAGGCACAAGGCGCTAAGTTTACGCCGGAGTTAAAGCGCCCAAGCGTCAAGATGCCGTTTGATGGGTTCTCTCAGGAAGATTACGCCCAGAAGCTGATTGATGAGTACAAGGCAGCTGGTGTTCCAGCCTCTGACGTATACCCTCAGTCGTTCTTCCTTGATGATGTGCTTTACTGGATCAAGAATGAGCCAGAGTTTGGTAAGCAGGCTGTGTTCCTTGATGGTCGCTTCCGCATGCAGGGTTTTGATACATCCGATCCAACCAGTTTCAAGCCATCCATGGCTGAACTGAAGGAGGTGGGCGTCAACTACATCTCCCCCCCTTTGTGGATGCTTGTTACTCTGGAAGACGGCAAGATCGTTCCTTCCGCTTATGCGAAGGCTGCCAATGAGGCGGGTATCAAGATCTTCGCCTGGACGCTGGAGCGCTCCGGCCTGCTGTCGCATAACAAAGGTGGTTGGTACTACCGCAGCATCAATGATGCGATCACCAGCGAAGGCAGCGTTTACGAGTTGCTGGATGTTCTGGCGCAGGATGTGAAGGTGAGCGGCGTGTTCTCTGACTGGCCAGCGACAGTGACCTTCTACGCCAACTGCATAGGGATTGAGTAAGCCCCTCTCCTCACACTGATTTGCAATTTGGGAAGCGCGTCCTTTGTGGCGCGCTTTCTTTTTGCGCTGTCCGTTACGGGAGCTCTGCCACACTGATTAACCGATTTGCCCGCTGTCCCCGCAGTGCGTTTACCTTGTTCGTTTTAGCCAGCAAAAAAGCTTGACTCTCAAAAAAATATTTTAGCTCTCCATTTTCGCCATTTTAACTCCTCATAAACCTCTACCCCAAGGGAATCCGCGACCGAATATTAATAGGAGTTAACTTCGAGACAAATATTCGGATCTGTAAATAAAGCGTTGATTCTAAAAGAATAAAAGATATCCACCGTTAACCAGTGGTTTACCATATCCGGTAACCATAGCACTCAGAAATTGCGTGAGGTGCTGCGTCGCAATGAGAGTAAAGCGTAAAGAAGGGGTGTCCCTGATGACACCCCATACTTCCACCAAGCCAGAGTGGCTTGATACGATTATTAAGGGTGACTGTGTCGAGGCTTTGAACAAGCTTCCAGACAACAGCGTGGATGTGGTTTTTGCCGATCCCCCTTACAACCTACAGCTGGGCGGAGACCTGCACAGACCAGATCATTCAAAGGTAGATGCCTGCGATGATCATTGGGATCAGTTCTCCAGCTTTAAAGCTTACGATGAGTTCACTCGTGCATGGCTCACTGCGGTTCGCCGCGTGCTGAAGCCAAACGGGTCCATCTGGGTTATCGGTTCCTATCACAACATTTTCCGCGTTGGTGCGGTGATGCAGGACCTTGGGTTCTGGATCAACAATGATGTGGTTTGGCTGAAAACAAATCCGATGCCGAACTTCCGTGGCAAGCGTTTTACGAATGCTCATGAGACGCTCATCTGGGCCTGCCCTTCACAGGAGAGCAAGCCGACCTTTAACTACGATGCAATGAAGACGTTTAACGACGACCTTCAGATGCGGTCTGACTGGGTGCTGCCTATCTGCACCGGTCATGAGCGTTTGAAGGACGACAACGGCGACAAAGTGCATCCAACACAGAAGCCGGAAAGCCTGCTCTACCGTGTGCTGCTTTCCACTTCCAATCAGGGTGATGTGATCCTTGATCCGTTCTTTGGAACCGGCACCACCGGTGCTGTTGCCAAAAAGCTTGGCCGCCACTTTGTGGGCTGTGAGCGTGAAGATGCCTACATCAAGGCAGCTTCTGAGCGGATTGACCGGGTGACACCAGCCAACGACGATTTTCTGGCGATGACACAAGGCAAACGCGCTCTTCCACGAGTTCCGTTTGGCAACCTGTTGGAAACCGGATTGTTGACACCGGGCGCGGAACTGACCGATGCCCGGGGACGTTTCAAAGCCACAGTTCGCGCTGATGGTTCTTTGATTTGCGGCGAGCATTCAGGATCGATCCACAAAGTGGGTGCGCTCGTCCAAGGCCAGCAAGCCTGTAATGGCTGGACATTCTGGCACGTCAAGCGTGGTAAGGCTCTTGAACCAGTCGACGCTCTGCGTCAGGTGGTTCGTTCTCAGATGCCTCGCTAACGCTGCAGCTCTTTCAGCCAGGCAAGCGGTCTAGCTGATTTACAGGGTTCATCATTGATCCTGCTTCATATCCATATGACTTGGCCCCTGCCCTCACCGGCGGGGGCTTTTTTTTGAGCTATCTGTTTCGTTTACCGAATGGTCTTCGAGGTCTACGTACAAGTGGCGCAGGTTGCGCTTGTTCTTGTGCTGCTACAGCCTTAAAGGCCTCTTCTTCCGTTGAAGAAAACTCCACAAGAAGAATTGGAGTATCTTCTCGTAGTCCCGAAGGCTTATGAAATACCTTAATCATCTGCCCTTCTGTTTGGCCAACTGTATCACCGTGCTTAACAATCAGACCGTTTTTGATTAAGTAAATGGCAAGGTCAAATAGAAACGCAGATGTTTTCTCCGTAACACCTTCCATTGCTGGAGTTTCGAGTTCTCTTCCAATAAAGGGCTTCAGGCCATTCGAAACAGTTACAATCTTTTGATCCCCCCTATGTGACAAACCTCCATTGAAGTATTGAAAGGATGTCCAAGAAATCGGCAGATTATCCTGACCAAGGTACTCGGCTTCTAATCTTACCTGCTTAGGTGAAGCAACGGTTTTGGCATCTGCGGTTAGTTTGGCTTGAATAGGAAGAAGATCGCACAAGTATGCTGCGAAGAGAGCCATTGCTTTAGCTGCATTTAACAAGTCACAAGGTGATGTAGGTTTCTCAAAAACACTCAGGATTATATGTGATTTGTTGGTGTCAATTATCGTCTTTGCTTCTGGCCAAAGGTTATCAATTTGAACAGCTTCCTCGTAAGATTCAAAAGGGAGCGGAAAACCCATATTCATGATGACGAACATGAAGCCATTTACTTTCACAAGTCGAGCCTCTTTGTCCGGATCATCAGAAGAAACACTTTCAAGAAGAAATGGCTGACCTAAGTAGGTCCCAGTCGCACCACTAAAAAGTTTGGTTTCAGATAAATGAACTGGTTCAGCAAGGGGAAGAAAAGTTAAAAATTTACTCACAGGAGCCCCAATAAAAAATCATTTGAGAATCAAGATTATATCAGTCTACGAATTATGGTCTCAAGCATTCCCTATGTCGCATATACTTAGTAGTCTCTCTGAACTTCTAACCTGCCCAAAATCTTACAAATGACCATTGAGCAATCATTATTTGATGAAGCAAAGCTGCTGATTGAGCGTCGATATCCTACAGGATGGGGCGGGGCGGCATCTGTCAGGACTGACAGTGGAAAGATCCTCACCAGTATAGCGCCGGACACCAAAAATGACGGATTGTCTCTTTGCATGGAAGTTGGCGCCATTTTGGAGGCTCATAAGCTGAATGAGGCCGTTACTCAATCTCTTTGTATCTACCGTGAAGATGAGAACAGCCCCTTTGTTGTTTTGACACCCTGCGGGATTTGTCAGGAACGGCTTGTCCATTGGGGTGGAGACGTTCTCGCAGCCATCTCCAACACGGACAATCAGTTGATCTTCAAAAGTCTGCGAGAACTGCAGCCGCATCATTGGTCGATGGTGAATGGGGAAGAACTGTAGTTCTTGGCTCAGCGGTCAGCTCAGATCTGACCGCATCAAGTTTGCTTACACAAACTCAACCAATGCCTTACGGCGCTTGCCGACGGCCAGTGTTAGCCGCTCACCCGGCTTTAGGTCGCCCTCAGAAATCACCCGGGTTTCTTCCAGAACGATGGATGTGTTCAGGCGGACGCCGCCGCCGCGGATGAGGCGGCGGGCTTCGCTGTTGGTGGTGGCGAAGCCGGTTTTTACCAGCAGGTCCAGGAGGCCTAGTGGTTTGGCGAGGAGTGCTAATGGCAACTCGTGGGTTGGTTGGGTGAGGTCTTCCTGACCGCTAAAGAGCGCCTCGCCTTGCTGGAGAGCAGCTTCTGCTGCGGCTAGGCCGTGGACGATGCCGGTGACTTGTGTTGCCAGTATCTTCTTGGCTTCGTTCAGCTCTTGCCCCTGTAAGGAAGCCAGGCGGTCGATTTCTCCCAGTGGCAGGTCGGTGAAGAGCTTCAGGAAGCGCGGTACGTCTGCGTCGTCTGCATTGCGCCAGAACTGCCAGAAGCCGAAGCTGGACAGGCGAGATGGGTTGAGCCAGACCGCGCCTTCTGCTGTTTTGCCCATTTTGCTGCCGGAGGCTGTTGTCAGCAGTGGCAGCGTGAAGCCAAAGAGCTGGCTACCAGAACGGCGACCAAGGTCCACACCATTGACGATGTTACCCCATTGATCGGAACCACCGATCTGCAGTGTGCAGTCAAAGCGTTGGTTGAGCTCAACGAAGTCAACGGCTTGCAGCATCATGTAGCAGAACTCGAGGACCGATAGTGGCTGTTGCGCTTCCAAGCGGGAGCGGACGCTGTCGAAGGTCATCATGCGGTTGACGGTGAAATGGGTTCCGAAGTCGCGCAGGAATTCGAGGAAGCGGAACTCGTCCAGCCATTCCGCGTTGTTGACGATCTGCCCCTGCCCTTCTGAGAGATCAAAGAGACGCTCTACGGTCGCGCGGATGCCCGCGAGGTTGTGGGAGATCTGCGCATCATCGAGCAGTGGACGGCTTTCACTGCGGAAGCTTGGATCACCAACTCGGGTTGTACCACCGCCCACCAACAAGATTGGTTTGTGTCCGGTTTTTTGCAGCCAGCGCATGGCCATTAATGGCAGCAGGTGACCTACGTGCAGGCTGTCTGCTGTTGCATCAAATCCAGCGTATGCGGTGATAGGGCCTGCTTGCAGTTTTTCGTCCAGTGCTTCCAGATCCGTGCATTGATGCAGAAAGCCGCGATCGATCAGCAGTTGAAGGGCTTCGGATTTTGGGCGGAAGCAGCGGGTGGTATCGACAACGGTATGTTTCATAATGCTCTCCTTCGCCGCGCAGGAGAGCTAAAACACGAAAGCCGCCTACGCGGCGGCTTTTGGTTCTGACCTCAATTTTACATGAGTTTATAGGAACGCGGCCGCCGATATGTCGGGCGCATAATAATAAACTGCAGAAATGATGGTCAGGTTCTTGTTCATGCCCAAGTGTATGACCGCAACCCACCTTCCCTGTCAAGAAAGTTTTGGCAGATTATGCTGGCCAAGCGATTTCAGGCTGTACTTTTGAGCAGATTCAGCTTTTGCATCAGCCCAGCTAACTCTCTCATATCATTGAAGATTGCCAGAGGGTTTTGCTCATCCAACCGGCTGTGTAAATTATGACTGCCGTGGGTGGCACCGGTGAAGCCAAAGGCGTCCATTCCAGCGGCATGGGCAGCGCGCAGGCCGAGGTGGCTGTCTTCAATAACGAGGCATTTTTCAGGTGCAACGCCCATTTCACTGGCTGCTTTGAGGAACACATCGGGGGCTGGTTTGCCCATTTCAACCAGATCAGCTGAGAAGTACTTTTTCTCAAAACGCCCATGAAGATCAGTCAATTTGAGCGTGTACTCCAGCCTTTCCATGGAGCTGCCAGAGGCAATGCACATTTTCAGGTTTGGAAACAGATTGTCCAATTCATGCAATGCTTCGTGGATGCCCTTGATTGGTTGAAGGTCCTTCTCAAACGCTGCTTTGAGAGCAGCATCCTGATTTGCGAGTGCCTCATGGTTGCGGATGTTGACACCAGTTTCCGCTTCAATCTGACTGAACATCTCAGCTGACGACACACCGCAGAAGCGCGCGATCATGTCTTCTGTGCTGATAGGGTAACCAGCTTTGGTGAAGCCTTCGGCCTCAACCTGGCACCCAATCCACTCGCTATCAATCAGACAGCCATCGCAATCCCAAATAAGTAAATCGTAGTTCATAAGCAAATCCAGTTGGTTATATCCGGTGCAGTGTTGCCAGCAAGCATGGCGTTTTGATGGTGACATGATTTGGTATTGCAACTTATCCCTGCAGGCCAAGCTGGTAAACGGGTACCCCGTAGAGATTTACTCCCAAAAACCTAGTAGTGAGCCTTTGCCAAAGCTCCGTTAGGCTGAGAGACAAATATGCTGATTTGTGTACGGGGGACGTATGTCAGTTGCTTCTCAGGTGCGAATATCGGGAGCTGCACGGCGACGCAAGCTCAAGCCAACATTGATTGTCCGTATCCGCGGGGGCATTGGAAATCAGCTTTTTCAATATGCTCTTGGGCGAAAAATCGCGCTTGAAACAGGGATGAAACTGCGCTTCGACCGCAGTGAGTACGATCAGTACTTCAATCGCTCCTATTGCCTTAACCTGTTCAAGACACAGGGCTTATCAGCAACAGAATCTGAGATGTCAGCCGTGCTCTGGCCTGCCCAGTCCTTTGGGCAGACGGTTAAGCTGTGCCGCAAATTCTATCCGTTTTATCAACGGCGTTACATCCGTGAGGATGAGTTGTTGCAAGACAGCGAAACACCGGTGCTGAAGCAAAGTGCCTATCTGGATGGGTATTGGCAGACCTGGGAGATTCCGTTCTCAATCATGGAACAACTGCGTGACGAGATCACCCTGAAGAAGCCTATGGTTTTGGAGCGGTTGAAGCTGTTGCAACGGATCAAGTCCGGACCCTCAGCTGCGCTGCATGTAAGGTATGGTGATTACAGTCAGGCGCATAACTTGCAGAACTTTGGTTTGTGCTCTGCTGGCTACTACAAAGGCGCAATGGATTTTTTGACTGAGCGCGTGCCAGGGCTGACGTTTTATGTTTTTTCAGACAGTCCTGAGCGGGCGCGCGAGGTGGTTCCTCAGCAAGAGAACGTCTACTTTTCGGATCCGATGCAGGATGGAAAAGATCATGAAGATCTGATGGTTATGTCTTCATGCGATCATATCGTGACGGCGAACAGCACGTTCAGCTGGTGGGCAGCCTTCCTCAATGGGAATGAAGACAAGCATGTGATCGCGCCGCTCAAGTGGTTCAAAAATCCAAATCTAGATGACAGCTTGATCGTCCCGCCGCATTGGCAGCGGTTGTGAGGTCTAAGTCTTTGCAAGATCGCTAGGCGAACTCCGAGGCATCAACTTCATGCAGGATCTGCCCAATCGCAGTTTGCGGCAGGGTGAAGTGCTGATGGGCTCCACTCATCTCGCCTATCACGGGGGCGTATTCCAAACCTCTGACATGCGAGAGCCATGCATAAGCGCTTTGGATGTAGTCGGCTGGAAAGATCTCTACGAGCTTGCCGCCTGCCTGCGTAAAGAGCAGGTTTGTGAGGCCTGCACCGTGTGTGCCCACGATGATCTTGGCGCTGCTGAAGAGCTTTACTTGTTCTCTGTGTGTCAGCTTGCCGGGCACCACGCTTTGGAAGCCGCGTGCTTCCAGTTGCTCGATCAGCGTTGTCTCATTGAGGATTCGCCGTGTTTTTGCATCATTGCGTGCGATGTAGAGCTTTTGCGTGGGCGTCTTGTGCATATCGAGCCCATAGGCTGCAAGATAGTGTGTCGCGACCATGGAGGCCGCCTGCTCGCTGGCAGGTGCCCGGAACTCGCAGTTCATGGCAGGAGAGCAATGGTAGAGGGTCTTGCAGTGTATTCGCTCATTTGCCCTGCATTCTTCTAGTGTGAGGAGCGGTGTGTCCTGAGCCAGGAACTCATAGAACTCTCGCTGGAACTCCGGCAGGTCTTCTCTCAGAAGGATTTTGAGAGGGAAAGTGCGCGGTTCCAGATGCTCCAACAGGAACAACAGCGGAAACGCTACATCACAGAGGAAGTGGTAGTAGTGACGATACCCCGTGGCCATGCCGAGCATGTTGATCGCCGCAGATTGGATTGTTCGATCTTTAAGGCGGGCAAACCGCATGGTGTTGGGTGCTGCCGCTTCTATCTGGCGGTGCTGGCTTTTGAGGACCGTGGCGCCAGTGCTGCCAAGGACCAGAGTATCAGTCAGTTTATGAAGTTTAAGTTGGGTGTGGCCTGATGGTGTGATTGGTAAGGGGTAGCGGCTTTGTTCAAGCGCGCCGTGTTCAGTGAAGAATGCCTGCACTTGCTGAGGTAGATCGCGGGAGCTGCGCTCATCTATGGTGATCAGGTGCTTATGCGGAGCGAGCCCCGGTGCGGCATTATCTGGAAAATAGTTGTAGCGGTAGCCGATGGCGGGGAAGGTTCTGGCGAGGCTTGATTGCAATTTGAACCGAAGCTGCCTGCTTGTTGGCATCCAACTACGCCATTTTGGTGCTTTACGCATACCCACCTCACCCATTCTTTGCGGAGCATGCATGACCGTATACTGACCGGCGAGTGCTCAGTATCCACGTATTCTGATCTATCAATTTTTGAGGGTATGATCTGGGAGATGCCACTGGATTCCTGGCAAAGAAAAAGCCCGGCGTCTTTTGCAAGAGCCGGGCTATAAGTTTTACAGAAAACGCATTGTTACGCGAGTTCTGGTTCCACCTTGGTTGGTTCTGGAGCCACCCATTTTAGGATTGGTTTACGCGCTGCACCGGTTTCATCCAGGCGGCGGCGCGGAGCCAGGAACGGAGCACCTTCGAAGCGGTCTTTTCCGCCTGCTTTTGCGCTCATCACCAGATCGCGCATAGTTGCGACGAACAGGTCCAGAGACGCGCGGCTTTCGCTTTCGGTTGGCTCGATGAGCATTGCACCACTCACGACCAGTGGGAAGTACATGGTCATTGGGTGGTAGCCTTCGTCGATCATTGCTTTTGCAAAGTCCAGTGTGGAAACGCCGGTGTCTTTGAGGAAGCTGTCATCGAAGAGAACTTCGTGCATGCAAGGTTTGATGCCGTATGGCAGGGTCATCAGGTCCTGCAGGCCAACGCGCACGTAGTTTGCGTTCAGCACTGCATCTTCAGATGCCTGTTTCAGGCCATCGGAACCATGGGACTGCATGTAGGAAAGTGCACGTATATACATGCCCATCTGACCGAAGAAAGCGGTCATACGGCCAAATGGCTGTTCGCCTTCGTTCAGCTGGTCGTTGGTTTCTACGACTTCCAGTTCCTCACCATTCTTACGGATGAATGGAAGTGGAGCGTAAGGCGCCAAACGATCAGACAGAACAACCGGACCAGAACCTGGACCACCACCACCGTGTGGCGTGGAGAAGGTTTTGTGCAGGTTGATGTGCATGGCGTCGATGCCAAGATCACCCGGCTTGGCCTTGCCAACAATCGCGTTGAAGTTTGCACCATCGCAGTAGAAGTAGCCACCAGCTTCATGGATTGCATTTGCAATCTCAATCACTTCCGGCTCAAACAGACCACAGGTGTTCGGGTTGGTGAGCATGAGAGCTGCCACCTGACCTGCGTGCGCTTCGATCTTCTCGATCACAGCTTCCACAGCCACTGTGCCGTCTTCGCGTGCCGGGATGGATACAACCTTGTAGCCAACGAGTGCAGCGGTTGCCGGGTTGGTGCCGTGGGCACTTTCCGGAACCAGAACGATAGAACGCTCTTCACCTTTGGCAGCGATTGCATGCTTGATGGCCATCATACCACACTGCTCACCGTGAGCACCCGCTTTCGGGCTCATTGCCACGGCGTTGGTGCCAGTGAGTTCCATCAGCCAGTCTGCCAGTTCAGAGATCAGCTCGAAAGCGCCTGGAACGGTGGAGATTGGCTGTAGTGGGTGAATGTCCGCAAAGCCCGGCAGACGCGCCATCTTTTCGTTGAGGCGCGGGTTATGCTTCATGGTACAGGAGCCCAGAGGGTACAGGCCTGAGTCAATCGCATAGTTGTTGCGGGACATGCGTACATAGTGGCGCATGGTTTCCGGCTCGGACAGAGCTGGAAGGTCTACAGGCTCGCTGCGCATGTGGTTGCCGAGGCGTGGAACAAAGTCCATCGGCTCATCCAGATCCACACCGCAGTTGTCCATGTGGCCGATTTCAAAGATGAGCGGCTCTTCCATGTCCAGTGCACGGTTACCAGTAAAGGTCTGGTGCGGCATTGGAGGGCCAGCTTCACCTGCGCGTGTCGGGCGTCCCTGATGGTTCATAGTCATGCCAGCACCTCCTTCAGAGCTTGCGCATAGGCTGCACGATCCTCATCGGTGTTCACTTCAGTGCTTGCAACAACGATCAGGTTGTCGATGTCACCACCGGACTTGTCCAGACGGCAGACAGGTACACCGCCCAGAACGCCTTTTGCAGCCAGTGCTTCAATCACTTCGTGTGCGTTCTTTGGTGTGCGGATGGTGAACTCGTTGAAGAATGAGGAGTTCAGCACTTCAACACCATCGATCGCGCCAAGAGCATCCGCCAGAGCGACTGCGCTCATGTGGTTGATGCGTGCAAGACGTGCGAGGCCTTTACCGCCCAGCAGGGTCATGTGGATGGTGAATGCCAGAGAACACAGACCAGAGTTGGTGCAGATGTTGGAGGTCGCTTTGTCACGACGGATGTGCTGCTCACGTGTAGAAAGGGTCAGCACGAAACCGCGTTTGCCTTCCGCATCAACAGTCTCACCACAAACACGGCCCGGCATGTTGCGGATGTACTTCTGACGGGTTGCGAATAGACCAACGTAAGGGCCACCGAACGTCAGTGGGTTACCGATGGACTGACCTTCACCAACCACGATGTCTGCACCCTGGGCGCCTGGGCTTTCCAGAAGGCCAAGGGAGACAACTTCGGTGAACACAGCAATCAGCAGCGCTTTGTGGGCATGTGCTTTTTCTGCAATCGGCTTCAGATCAATCAGCTGACCGTAGAAGGATGGAGACTGAACTACCACACAAGAGGTTTCATCATCGATCTGAGCCAGAATGTCTTCTGTGCCCATTGGGTCAGCAGGCAGCGCAACAACGGATGCGCCCGGAAGTTTGGCGGAAACGCCTTCAACCACTTCACGATACTGTGGGTGCAGACCGCCGGAGAGAACCGCTTTTTTCTTGCGGGTCACGCGGTGAGCCATCAACACAGCTTCTGCGGTGCCGGTGGAACCGTCATACATGGACGCGTTAGCAACATCCATTCCGGTCAGGTTTGCGACCTGGGTCTGGAACTCAAAGAGTGCCTGAAGCGTACCTTGTGTAATTTCTGGCTGATACGGGGTGTAGCTGGTCAGAAATTCGGAACGCTGGATCAGGTGATCAACGGTAGCAGGAATGTGGTGTTTGTACGCCCCTGCCCCGACGAAGAACGGGAGTGATCCGGCACTGACATTCTTGTTTGCCATTGCAGAGAGCTGACGCTCCACCTGCATCTCGGTCTTGCGACGTGGCAAGGTTGTCAGTTCTTCAAGGCGAACGGCCTCTGGAATATCGGCAAATAGCTCATCGATTGAGTCTACACCGATACGCGCCAGCATGTCGGCGCGGTCGTTGTCTGAAAGCGGAAGATACCGCATGTTCCCTCTCCATCAGATTGTCTGATGCACATTGCAGCAAAAGCAAATAGGGCTTCTGCCATTTCCTGCCATGAGGTTGCCCGACATGGCAGGGGCTGAACGGCTTTTGGCTTATTGCGTATTCTTATTCCGAAAACCGGTCGGGCTTTTCGGGAGTACGCTTTGCCTTAAAGCGTTTCTACAAATGCTTTGTAATCAGCTTCGCTCATCAGGGCTTCAAGCTGTGCAGCATTCCCGAGCTTCATTTTGAAGAACCATGCAGCGCCCTCTGGGTCTTCGTTTACCTTTGCAGGCTCATCAACAAGAAGCTCGTTACCTTCTGTGATTTCGCCATCCAGCGGTGCATATACTTCGGATGCAGCTTTCACGGATTCCACGACGGCTACTTCATCATCCTGAGCAACGGTTTTGCCGTTCTCTGGAAGTTCGACGAACACAACATCGCCCAGCTGGCTCTGTGCGAACTCAGTAATGCCGACGGTTGCTACGTCTCCCTCAACCTTCAGCCACTCGTGGTCTTTTGTGAAATATGTGCTCATTTAAGCGTTCCCTACACTGTCGTTTGTCGATTGAAATGTGATTGGGGCAGCCCGCTGCCCTCACCGGAATTATTTTGGTTTGCGGTAGTAGCGCTGTGCTACAAACGGCATCTCGGCTACCTTGGCTTTGAGTGCGCGGCCACGGACCACAAGCTCAACTTCTGTGCCAATTTCTGCCAGTTTGGATGGGACATAGCCCATTGCCACCGGCGCGCCGAGTGTTGGGCCAAAACCACCTGATGTGACGCGGCCAATTACTTCTTCAGAACCCGGAACACGTATCTCTGCGCCTTCACGTGCCGGAGCACGGCCATCAAGCAGCAGACCCACGCGGAGATTTTCAGTGCCTTCAGCCAACTGCTTGAGCACGCGCTCGCCACCTGGGAAGTCGCCCGCTTCTTTGCGGCGCTTCTGCATGCAGAAAGTGATATTGCCTTCAACAGGTGTGGTGTTTTCGTCGATGTCGTGACCATAGAGGCAAAGGCCAGCTTCAAGGCGCAGGCTGTCGCGCGCACCAAGGCCGATCGGTTCTACACGCTCATCGGCGAGCAGCGCCTTTGCGACAGCTTCAGCTGCGCCAGCAGGAATGGAAATTTCGTAACCGTCTTCACCGGTGTAACCGGAACGGGATGCAATCACGGAGATGCCGTCAAACTCAAGCGGACGCGCTTCCATGAAGCCCATCTCAGCGGCTTCCGGTGCGTGCAGCGCCATCACTTCAGCGGCTTTCGGGCCCTGAATTGCGATGAGTGCACGGTCTTCAACGATCTCAAGTTTCACGTTGTCCGGCAGAGCAGCTGCGATGATTTTGTAGTCGTTGTCTTTACATGCTGCGTTAACAACAAGCATCAGGCGACCGTCGTCTTCAGCCGCAAGCGGGCGAGACACCATGAGGTCATCGATGATGCAACCGTTGTCGTTGAGCAGAACCGTGTAGCGCTGTTTACCCGGCTTCAGTTCCTTCATGTTGGATGGAACGAGCGTTTCCAATGCAGCAGCAGTGGTTGCGTGGTCAGGGCCTACGAGCCAAGCCTGTCCCATGTGGGACACGTCAAAGAGGCCTGCGCTTTCACGGGTGAAGAGATGTTCTTTCATAACGCCGAGCGGGTATTGTACTGGCATATCATAGCCAGCGAACGGCACCATTTTAGCGCCAAGCTCGGTGTGTAGATCGAAAAGCGGTGTTTTCAGCAGGTCTGTAGCTTCAGCCATATGGTCCCCTCAGACAGTGGCGTACACGTCAAAGACCATTCCCTTTGGAATGATCAAGTACGCCCCCTCTGTCTCGAGAACCTGAGAGATTTCCCGCACTGGCAGCTACAAAAACCAGAGCGATTACTCCTTCGGTGAGAGCCTTAACGTGCGATCCATACGGATAGCGCGCTCGGCACTGCTTTCCAGAGTGTTGCTTACTATGCGGTCCTTTTGCCTGAGAGTTTCCGGGGCGGTTGCTCCTTCGGCGATAACCCAATGGGTGGCTTATTCTCTCCCGCACAGCTCTGCACTCGCCAGCCCTCCTCTCAGAACCGGCGAATGTATTCCTCCTCAGCGGCTGCAACATGCCCCTGAGAAAGGCTGGCGCGACACTATGACGCCAAGCTGTGAACCCTTACTAACCTATTTTTTACTTTTCGTCGAATCCAAAGACGACATTTTGTCCCGGTTCATTCGGAAGGATAATATTTTCTTCCACAAATGCCCATGTCGCAGACGGCGATCCGGCCCCTAAAGTGACAGGAACGCTGAAGAGTTTGGAGTAGATTGTTTTTTCTCCGCCATCCACATCTTGTGTGACTGCTACACGCACAGGAAGCAGTACTTCGCCCCCTTTCCACGTCGGACCAGGGGTAATCGTACCCGCGATGCCCAATTTCATTGCTGAGTTCTGGCCGGACTTTTTACAGGTGCGTGCCCAATCGGTGATGATTGCCTGATAGCTGAGATTCTCAGGTGTCTTCTCTTTGCCGCGTGGGTATTTGGTCAGGATGGTTGTTCCTGAAAGTTCCTGCAAGGCGGGACATAAGGCAGGTGCCTGAAGCACGGACAGATCGAAAGTCTTCTCAGTTGCAGGCGGATTTGCTGAAGAAGATTCCAGCTCAGCATCTGATGACATGAAGCTTCCGCAGCCTGCCAGAGATGCACCGATTGCTGCTAGAAGAATTGCCCGTCCTGTGTTTTTGAGCAGTGATTTTGCCAATAAATTGCCCACCATACGAATCCCAAATTTATCTGCAGTTTTTGTTTCTATATCAGCCGCAAACGCAAATGGCGAGATACATCAGTCACCTGAAACACATTGGAGGAAGCTGACAGGCTGAATATTGGAGAAAATCAGCGCTTGATGCCCGATTAAAAACTCTTTTTCTTGACAGAGACAGCCAACATCCTTCAATTGCTCAAAGTCAAAATTCAGGAATACATCATGCAGGTTACGCCCTCCCCGAAGGCACCGGTCAAAATTTTACTTTGCGCTCCACGCGGCTTTTGTGCCGGTGTTGACCGCGCGATTCAGATCGTGGACCTCGCGCTGGAGAAGTATGGCGCTCCTGTTTATGTGCGCCACGAGATCGTTCACAACAAATATGTTGTTGAGGGTCTGCGCAACAAAGGTGCTGTTTTTGTTGAGGAATTGGATGAGATTCCGGTTGATGACCGTCCTGTGATTTTCTCTGCTCACGGTGTGCCTAAGTCCGTTCCGGAAGCTGCGCGCCTGCGTAATCTTTTCTTCCTTGATGCGACCTGTCCGCTGGTTTCCAAGGTGCATAAAGAAGCAATTTTGCACGACAGACGCGAGCGTGAAATTCTTCTGATCGGCCACAAAGGCCACCCGGAAGTTGTCGGCACAATGGGTCAGTTGCCGCGTGGGCGTGTCTCTCTGATTGAGACTGCGGAAGATGCACGCACGTTTGAGCCAAAGACAGATCATCAGCTGGCCTGGATTTCACAGACCACACTTTCTGTTGATGACACCAAAGAGATCGTCGAAATCCTTGAAGAGCGCTTCCCGACTATTGCGAAGCCGCACAAGGATGACATTTGTTATGCGACCACCAATCGCCAGCATGCGGTGAAGGAAATTGCGCCGAAATGTGATGCGATGATTGTTGTTGGCGCGCCGAACTCCTCCAACTCCAAGCGTCTGCGTGAAGTTGGTGAGCGGGCTGGTTGTGACAAAGCATTCCTGATCCAGCGGGCCTCCGAGATTTTCTGGGGTGACTTTGAAGGCGTGAAGACCATTGGCATCACTGCCGGTGCGTCTGCTCCTGAGATCCTCGTTGAAGAAATTGTTGAAGCCTTCCGTGAGCATTTTGATGTGACACTGGAAACCGTTACAACTGCTGAAGAAGACATTTCATTCAATCTACCGAAAGAGTTACGGGCTGCTCCTGCACCTAGCGGAACAAGCGCGGCAGAATAGTTATGGCTGTATATACCGATGTTTCCGATGAAGAGCTGGGCGCCTTCATCGACCGTTTCAACATTGGCACACTGCTCTCCTACAAGGGCATTGCCGAAGGCGTTGAGAACTCCAACTATCTGGTTCATACGGAGACGGGCTATTACATCCTGACGCTCTACGAAAAACGCGTTAATCCTGATGATTTGCCGTTTTTTCTGGGCCTGATGCAGCATCTCGCCGGTAAAGGTCTCAACTGCCCGACCCCGCTGATTGATCGCGACGGGCAGATGCTGGGTGAGCTCGCAGGACGTCCTGCGGCCATGGTCACATTCCTTGATGGTATGTGGGTACGCAAGCCGCAGCTGGTGCATTGCTCTGAGCTGGGCAAAGGCATGGCGCGGATGCATCTGGCTGGTGCTGACTTTGAGATCAAGCGTCCGAACTCCCTGAGCGTTGATGGCTGGGCACCTTTGCTGGATGCAAGCCGCGACCGTGCGCATGAGGTGAAGGCAGGCCTTGCAGAAGAGCTGACAGCTGAGCTGGATGAATTGCAGGCGCTGTGGCCTAAGGATCTACCAAGCGGTGTGATTCACGCGGATCTGTTCCCGGACAACGTTTTCTATCTGGGCAAGGAACTTTCCGGCCTGATCGACTTCTACTTTGCCTGTAATGATGCTTTTGCTTATGACGTGGCGATCTGCATCAATGCGTGGTGCTTTGAACCGGATGGCATGTTCAACGTGACAAAAGCACGTGCGCTGTTGGAAGGTTACCGAAGTGTGCGTCCGTTCAGCGAGCTGGAGTTCGACAATCTGCCATTGCTGTGCCGCGGTGCTGCGCTGCGCTTCCTGCTGACACGTCTTTATGACTGGCTGTCTGTGCCGGAAGGTGCGCTGGTTGTTCCAAAAGATCCACTTGAATACCTGCGCAAACTCAGGTTCCATCGTGGCGTATCCAATGCGAGTGCATACGGGCTGGATAAATGAGCGATACCAAACGTGTTGAGACGTGGACGGACGGAGCGTGCTCCGGCAACCCCGGGCCTGGAGGCTGGGGTGTGCTGCTTCGCTTTGGCGAGCACGAGAAAGAACTGTGCGGCGGCGAGCCAGCCACGACCAACAACCGTATGGAACTGATGGCGGCTATTCAGGCTCTGGAAACCCTGAAGCGGCCTTGTGCGGTGGATCTTTATACCGACAGCTCTTACGTGAAGAACGGCATCACGCAGTGGATGCACAACTGGAAGCGTAAAGGTTGGCGGACCGCCTCCAATTCTCCGGTTAAGAATGCAGATCTCTGGCAGCAGCTGGATTCAGCTGCACAGCGTCATGATGTTTCCTGGCACTGGGTGAAAGGCCATGCCGGGCACGAAGAAAACGAGCGTGCTGATGAACTGGCACGAAAGGGTATGAAGCCCTTTCAGAAGTCCAAGTAAGTCGGGAAGGTTCGGACGTACGCATGGAAAGCCCGCTTCCTCACTCCCGGCTGGATAAACCCGAGAAGAAGCCTCGCAAAGCCAAGCGTGTGCTTATTCTTGCCAATCCGACAGCCACATCCTTCCGCTTTCAGCGCATCACAGAGATTGTGAAATGTCTGGAAGAGGCTGGGATGAAGGTGGAGCTGAAGCTGACCAACCGTGCCAGTGAGATTACCGAGACCTGCACTGATCCAGACCTGAATACGGATATTCTGGCGATTGCTGGCGGTGATGCGTCCGTCAGTGAAGCAGCCTCTGCCATGCTGGGGCGTGGAATGAAGCCGCATCTTGCGATCATCCCATTTGGCACGGCCAACGTACTGGCGCATGAACTGGGTGTGCCGAGCGCGCCGAAAGAGATCGCCAAGGCCATCATCGCCGGTAAGACGCAGAAGCTGCACAACGGCTATGCCAATGGGCGACCGTTTTTCCTATCCACCTCTACGGGCTTTGATGCAGAAGTAGTGCATGTCGTACCATTGCGCCTGAAGCGTCGGTATGGTCGTTTCGCGTCTCTCTTCATTGCCGCTCAGCTGGCATTCTCTCGTCGCAAAGGCAGTTTTAAGGTGCGCGCGGATGGTGAAGAGCTGCAATGCGCCATGGCGTTGATCACCAATGGCCGCTACTACGCCGGAAAACACCTGGTGGTGCCTGAGGCTTCTATTTTAGAGAAGCAGTTGCACTTGCTCACCTTCAAAGAGGATGGCGCCTGGGCGCTTTTCAAATACGCATGCCGCTTACTTACTGGCAGCGTGGTAAAATCGCGCAATGTTCAGTGCCGGACCATCAAAACAGCCCGCATTGAGGCCTATCGCGCTGCGGCTGTTCAGATTGATGGGGAGCCATTCGGCGGTACACCGCTTGAAGTTTCAGTTGGTGACTGTGAACTGACTGTGATCTGCGGAAACTAGAACAGTCTTTCCTTTCTACGCTTTGTTTGATGGCTACAACCTCAAATTTACGTAGTGCTTCCCGCAGCTTATAACCTGCACGTCATCCTTACATATATTAGAGTTGAAATTTTTCTAATTTAACTCGTGAAATGAGTAACTTAAGCAATGTACGCTGCCTGGCCACGCGTTAACATCTGCGCAACATATAGTTGATACTGCGTATGTAAGTTTCCAAACTAACGATTCTAGTTATTGCATTTTTGACGTAAAGGCCGGCGGTCTCATGATGTTGCCTCGACCGAAACTTTTAGAGATAGAAAACAGAGGCCATAAACGGCATAACTGCCACTGGCCTGCAGTGTTGTTTACAGACAACTTCAACCGATCCTGCGTGATTGAGGACATCAGCAATGGCGGGTGCCGTTTGCTGGTCAACACGGGCAAGCTGACTTCAGGGTCTACCGTGAAGATTCAGGTGCCAGCCCGCAAGCTTTCGTTTACGGGCAAGATTGTCTGGCTTCACTGCGAAGAAGCAGGTATCAAGTTCACATCCAAACCTGCACGACTTTGAGCGTAGCTGGGTGAGTTACTGTGGTTTAGGCGTTGGCAGCGGGCTGCCGAAACCGATCGCAACCTTCCATGTACGGATGCTGTAGCTTTTGTGCTCTGTGCGGGATTTCAGGTAGCTCTTATTCCTGCCGATCCCCATTGGGTAGCGCTTGTTCTGTTGCGCTTCGTAGGCTTTGCTTTGGCTGGTGCAAATCCGTTTGCGCATGTCTTCAGGCTGTTGCTGCAGGTCGTTCGCAATATCCTCGAGCTGTTGACCGTTTGGCCCCAACTCTCCAGTCATTGCTTCTGTCAGCAGCTTGGCAGCCCGTTCGCTACGTTCCCGTCCGGTCGTTGCTCCAAGGACAATGGCCATATAGCGCTGCCCTCCCCGATCTGCCAGTGCAACGATGTTGCGGCCCGAGGAACAGACAAAGCCTGTCTTCATACCAACAGTTCCCGGCAGACGTGTCAGCAGTTCATTGAAGGATGTGATTGCCTTGCCATCTATGGTCACTTTTGATGTGGCGAACACGTCGTGATATTGCGGGTAATCGAGGTAGATTTCTCGCCCCAGTATAGCCAGATCACGCGCAGATGTTTGCTGGGTGGCATCGAACAATCCATTGGCGTTGGCAAAGTAGCTGGCTGTCATGCCAAGGCGCCGTGCTGTGGCGTTCATCCGCTGCACAAAGGCCTCTTCACTGCCGGCAACGCTCTCTGCAAGTGCAACGGCAACATCATTGGCTGACCCGACAAGAACCGCGTAAATGGCATCTTGCAGAGTCATGACACTTCCAACCTTCAGGCCTGACTTCAAAGAGGCCTGCCTCATTGCCCAAGGAGACATCACCACAGACGTTTCGAGGTCAATTTCTCTGTTGGCAAGAGCTTCGAAGGTGACAAGCGCTGTCATCAGCTTGGTTGTTGAGGCCGGATACCACGGATCGCCAGCGTCTTCCGCATACAACACACTCTGCGTATCCAGATTCAACAACAGAGCTGGTGTGGCACTTGCTGGCGTGAGGCTACCATATGAAATCAGGATCAGGCCCAGAGCGGCGTGAACTTTTCGACACGCATTACCAAAACAAAACATGCAGCTATTAAACTCAGATAGGGAAAAGAAGAGCCGGACCAGATGCCGTTAAAAAATTGCCTCGAGTGTGTCACCGCCAGAGTTATTCAGAGAATACACAGAGGTGAATGATCAAAATTTCACCAGCAATGCTGCTGTTGCCGAGTGATCACAAAATTTCCTTGTAACCACTCGGAGCCTCTTGGGTTTGACTGCCCATGTTAGCTTTGATTGCTGCGGTCCTGCTGAGCGAACTGCTCTTTGAGCATGCGGCCAGCTTCAGCAGCGCGCATTGGCTGACCGAAGTGGAAGCCCTGCACGTACTCGCAGCCCAGCTGGAAGAGTTCCAGCGCGTCAGATTCAGTTTCAGCGCCTTCAGCAACCACCTCCATACCAAGGTCATGCCCCAGCGCAACGATGGTGCGCAGGATGACAGGGCGTGCGCTCTGGCCGTTTGGGCGGACGAAGGACTGGTCGATCTTGATGGTGTCGAACTGGAAACGCTGCAAGTAGCTCAGGGATGAGTAGCCGGTGCCAAAATCATCCAGAGACAGACCAGCACCCAGACCTTTCAGGCGCTCCAGAACCTGCACTGAAAATTCCGGGTTCTGCATGACCAGAGACTCGGTCAGTTCCAGCTTCAGGGAGCCTGGGGTGAGCGCGGTGCGGGCCAGAACGGCTTTCACATCGTTGATCAGATCAGGCTTCAGCAGCTGGCGGCTTGAGATGTTTACGGAGACAAATAGCGGCAGAGCGTGCTTGAACTCACGTTGCCATTGTGCCAACTGACGCGCGCCTTTTTCCATCACGCGCAGGCCGAGCTCGTTGATCAGGCCGCTTTGCTCAGCAACTGGAATGAACTCGGATGGTGGGATCAGGCCGCGGCTTGGGTGTTCCCAGCGCGCCAGAGCTTCGAAGCCTGCTGTGGTCTTATCAGACAGACGCACGATTGGCTGGAAGACAACCTTGATCTCGTCTTTCTCAAGAGCGGAGCGCAGATCGTTGTCCAGCGCCAGCGTGTTGCTTGCCACCGGCTTCAGTGTCGGGCGGAAGATCTCAATGCGATCACCACCAAGGCGCTTGGCGTGGTTGAGCGCGATCTCAGCATCGCGCATCAGGTCCGTTGCCTTTTCAGGGCCCCCGTCAAAGATGGAAGCACCTATGGAGGCAGTCAGGAACACTTCCTGATCGCCAAAGGTGACAGGCGTGCGCAGAGACTTGCGCAGCTCATCTGCAAAGGAAGCGATACGGGTTGCGTCCTGCTCAGAGATCATCAGCACTGCAAAAGTATCTGCGGAGATGCGAGATAGGGAGTCTTGTGGCTTGATCAGACGGGATAAGCGACGCGCTGCGGTGAGTAGCATGGAGTCACCAGCGGTCTGGCCGATGCTGTCATTGACCTGCTTGAAGCGGTCGAGATCGATCAGGATCACAGTTGGGTTGCCGCTGCCTTCTGCTCTGGAGCGAGCTAGTGCAGCAACGAGGCGGTCCATGAACAACTCGCGGTTTGGTAGGCCGGTCAGATTGTCGTGCACAGCATCGTGCATGAGACGTTCTTCCGCGGTCTTTTGCGAGGTGATGTCGAGCAGCGTACCAACGCAGCGGATGACTTCTCCATCAGACCCAAGAACCGGACGAGCACGCATCTTGAACCAGCGGTAATGGCCATCTTCTCCACGGAGGCGGAACGCTTGATTGACGCGACCGCGGCGGTGATCGATCACAGCATCCAGAGTGCCACGGAACAGATCACGGTCCTGTGGGTGCAGGATTTCGAGCCAGAGGCGTGCAGGTCCATCCAGAAGGCCTGGTTTGATGCCAAGCGCTTCTTCAAGGCCGCCGCTGGTGTGGATCTTGTCGCGATCAACATCCCAGTCCCAGATGATGTCGCCAGAGCCTGTCAGAGCCAGTGCGCGCCGCTCAACATCGCTCACCACGGAGTGGGAGAGCCCGGAGCCTGCAAAGGCGTGCTGCATAACTGTGAAGCCGAGCAACAGAACGAAGAGAACAAGGCCACCGGCCAGAGCTGGCTGCACCAGATCGCTCTGCAGCATACCGGTTGTTGCCATCCATGCTGCAAACAGCCATGCAAGGAACAGGAACCATGTTGGCAGCAGCATAATCGCGCGCTCAAACCCACGGACGGTGAGCATCAGAATGACGCCAAAGCCAGCAATCGCCACACCGCCCATCAGGATACGAGAGATACCCGCTGCGATGGTTGGGTCCCAAAGGGCCAGACCGAACAGGCTGATCACTGTGATGAACAGGCCAATGGCAAGGTGCGTGTAATGAATGTGCCAGCGGTTAAGGCCGAGATAGGCGTATAGGAAGACCACAAGGGCGGCTGTCAGACTGATCTCCGCGACCGCTCGATAAAGCTGGTCATCCCCCAGCGTTCGCCCGAAGACTAAGTTCCAGAAGCCGAAGTCGATACACAAGTAGACCAGAACAGCCCATGCAAGCGCTGCAGTTGCCGGGAAGAGAACGGTTCCTTTCACCACGAACAGGATGGTGAGGAACAGTGCCAGCAGTCCTGCGATACCAAGCACAATACCGCGGTAAAGCGTGTAGGCGTTGATGTTGTCCTTGTAGGCCTCAGGCTTCCAAAGGCGGATTTCCGGCAGGCTTGGGGTGTTCACTTCTGCAATGAAGGTTACGTTTGCGCCTGGATCCAGCGTGATGCGGTAGATGTCCGCTTCTGTGCTGCGCTCGCGGATTGGCGGGATGCCCTGACTTGGTGTCAGAGATACGATGCGGCGCTGACCAAGGTCCGGCACAAGCACACCACCACCGGTCATCTTATAATAAGGCGCAACGAGCAAGCGGTCGATCTGCTCTTCACCCGGATTAGAGAGTGCGAACACGGCCCAGGAGCTGGCGGTATCATCAACGGAGCGCACCTCAATGCGGCGGACGATGCCATCAGAATCGGGAGCGGTGGAGACCTGAATGCTTTTGCTGGTGTTTGGATAGATATCGACAGAGCCGGTCAGATCGAGTGCATCAACGTCCTTCGGGACGACAATCGCCTCCAAAGCTAGAGCTTGTGATGCAACCACAATGAGCAGGAGAGCGCTTAACAGAACAGCCTGAATAACGTTCTGCATGCGCTGACAATAAGTCCCTGACACCGGCTTCTCCACGATAACGAAAAATTAACTGAATTCCTTGCCAAGATCATTACATCGTCAAGGCGCCAGTTTCATGGTTCAAGCATGTGTTACAGGCAATTTATCCCCATCTGCCTCTGATTGTGGCAGCACTTTGACTGGTAAAGGCGCAGAATCCCGGATTTTGCCAAACAAAATATGGTCTTGCCACATTCCGTTGATGAACAAATAGGAAGGTGCGTAACCTAATTCAGAGAATCCGACCTTTGTCAAAAGTGCTCTGGAGACTTCATTGGAGGGTAAGCAGGCGGCTTCGATCCGGTGCAAGTGCAGATCATTGAAGCAGAAGCAGCAGACCCGTGTGACCGCCTCTTTCATGTACCCATTGCCCGCAAACTGAGCGCCCATCCAGTAGCCCAATGAGGTTGCCTGTGCGACACCGCGGCGGACATTGGAGAGATTCAGGCCACCCAGCAGCTCATCCGTATCCCGATTGAACAGGAAGAACGGATAGTGAGAACCCTCGCGGATGTTGCGATTGTAGCGGCGGATGCGTTTGCGAAAGGATGCCTTGGTCAGATCATCGGCTGGCCAAGTTGGCTCCCATGGCTGCAGAAAATCTCTGCTGCGTGCGCGAAGATCAGCCCATTGGGCGAAGTCCGCCATGGAAGGTGCGCGCAGATAGAGGCGCTGAGTGGTCAGAGTCGCAAGGGACTGGGGAGATGTGCTTGTTTTAAAAAATGACACAGCTTCTCTCCCCTCTAAATTAGAACTCCATTATGCAGAAAGCGTAGCCTGAAATGCAACAGGCTTATGCCTTGATGCCAGCCAAACGCTCTTTTAGTTCAGCATAATTTAGCATAGGTGCCTTCGGTCCAACCTTCACAAATGTGGGATTGTCGGTGGCAAAAAGTTTTGCAGCCAGCACCTGCAATCGGTCTGCAGAAACAGCATTGAGACGCTTCTCCAGCTCTTCGATCGCAACAGGATGACCGTAGATCATCACCTGACGCGCCAGCTGCCCAGCACGCGCTGCCGGACTTTCCAGAGCCATCAGCAAGCCGGAACGCAGCTGCGCCTTTGCACGAGACACTTCCTTCTCAGAAACACCTTTTGCAATCTCTTTCAGCTGATCCACGAGCACTTCTGTCAGTTCAGCCGCATCTTCCGGACCGGTTGCTGCATGCACACCGAAGAAACCGGTATCTGCGAAGGCCCAATGGAAGGCATAGACAGAGTAGCAAAGGCCGCGCTTTTCGCGCACTTCCTGGAAGAGGCGTGAGGACATGCCACCACCAAGGATGGAAGCCAGCACCTGAACGGCGTAATAGTCTTCGTGCTCGTAAGGCAGGCCTTCGAAACCGAGGATGATCTGAAGTTCCTGCAGGTCGCGCTCAATCGCGCCTTCCCCGCCCACATACTGAGCCAGATTGTCTTCATCCGGTGCAGAGTTGGAAAGCTTGGAGAAGTTGGCTCTTGCCAGATCTACTAGCGCTTCATGTTCTACAGCACCTGCTGCGGCGAGTACCATGTCGGACGCGGTGTATTTGCGCTCAACGTACTGGCGGATTGCGTCAGCAGAGAAGCCGTTTACGGTTTCCGGAGTTCCCAGGATCGGGCGACCGAGCGGCTGGTTTGGCCATGCTGTTTCCAACAGAACATCAAAGACCTGATCATCAGGCGTGTCCTGTGCTGCGCCAATCTCCTGAAGAATAACGTGTTTTTCGCGTGCGAGCTCATCAGCATCGATGATGGAATCCTGCAGGATATCGGAGAGAATATCCAGTCCCAGCGGCACATCATCGGCCAGTGTGCGCACGTAGTAATTTGTATGCTCAACACTTGTGGAGGCATTCATCTCGCCGCCAACGGCTTCGATTTCCTCGGCAATCTCGCGGGCATTCCGCTTGGTGGTGCCTTTGAATGCCATGTGTTCAAGCAGGTGTGTGATGCCGTTCTCCTGCTCGCCTTCTGAGCGGGAGCCAGCTTTCACCCATACCCCAAGAGCCGTTGTCTTGAGGTACTCCATTTGATCAGTAACTACAGTCAGGCCATTTTCTAGTTTTGTTAGTTTGACCGCCATTAAACGCCTGCTTTCACGGCACGTGCACTGCCTTCAACGAATTTCGCAACTTCCAGAGCATCTGCCGGAAGAACAGAGAACTTCTCTTCGCGTTCCATCAGATCAGACAGGTGGGCTGGCAGGTCAGGATGGATACCTGATGCACTTTCTACTGCCGCCGGGAACTTGGCCGGATGCGCTGTTGACAGCACGATCATCGGAGTTACGCCGTCATTGTGCTCTTTGGCTACATGGATTGCGACCGCTGTGTGCGGGTCAAGCAAGTAGCCGCTTTCTTTGAGCGTATCAGTGATGGTCTGTGCAGTGTCTTCTTCACTTGCGCGACCAGCAGAGAACTTCTCTTTGATAAAACCTAGAGCTTTTTCGGAGAGAGTGAAGCCACCGGACTGCTTGAGGCTGTCCATCTGGCTCTTCACAGTGGCGCTGTCCTTGTCGTTCGCCGCAAACAGCAGGCGCTCGAAGTTGGAAGACACCTGAATGTCCATGGAAGGTGCAGTGGTTGCCACCACGCCGCGTGTCTCATAACGACCTGTTTCCAGGGTACGAGCCAGAATGTCGTTGGTGTTGGTCGCAATCACCAGCTTTTCAATTGGCAGACCCATCTGCTGTGCCACGTAGCCAGCGAACACATCACCAAAGTTGCCGGTTGGAACGGTGAAAGACACTTTGCGGTGCGGTGCGCCCAGAGATACTGCGGAGGTGAAGTAATAGACCACCTGCGCAACGATACGCGCCCAGTTGATGGAGTTTACGCCAGACAGGCCAACACGCTCGCGGAAAGAGAAGTTGTTGAACAGATCCTTCAGGATGCCCTGACAGTCATCAAAGTTGCCTTTGATTGCCAGTGCATGGATGTTGTCTTCCTTCGCAGTGGTCATCTGACGCTGCTGAACAGGAGAGACACGGCCTTCCGGGAAAAGAATGAAGACGTCGGTGCGCTCGCGGCCGCGGAATGCTTCAATCGCTGCACCGCCAGTATCACCAGAAGTTGCGCCAACGATGGTTGCACGAGAGCCCTTCTGCGCAAGAACATAATCCATCAGGCGACCAAGCAGCTGCATTGCAACGTCTTTGAATGCGAGTGTCGGGCCGTGGAAGAGTTCAAGGACGTATGTGTTTGGAGCTGTCTGGACGAGAGGTGTGACAGCCTTATGCGCAAAGCTTGCGTAGGCTTCGTCAATCATCTGCTTCAGATCATCATGCGGAATGGAGTCGCCAACGAATGGCGCGATCACCTTGAGCGCAACCTCGCTGTAAGGCTTTCCAGCAAATCCTGAAATTTCCTCAGTAGATAATTGAGGGAACTCTTTTGGTAGATACAAACCGCCGTCGCGTGCCAATCCCGTGAGCAGCACCTCAGAAAAATCGAGTTCTGGTGCATCGCCGCGCGTACTTACATATCTCACCGTTACATCCCTTCTCGCTTAACCTGAATCAGAGTAGTTTCGTGCCGTACCCTATTGGTATATTTCAGGTTTTCAGCTGGAACCCAAACACAGATTCCCAAATCAGTCGCATTTGTGTTTCAAGTGCGCACAGGGAAATAGCAGAAATTTTAAGAAGTTGCACGGCGAAATCTCGTTTAGGCACGTAAGATCATGCGTGACCAATGTCGCTAGACAGCATTCCCGGATCGATACCAAGAATTTCAAGAGCATTGTGCCACTTCTGATCGCCTTCACCTTCAAAGATCAGCGAAGGATCTGTTTGGCACGTGAGCCAACCATTGGCTTGCAACTCTGCCTCAAGCTGACCGGGTGCCCAGCCTGCATAACCCAGTGCCAGAAGGGACTTCTTGGGGCCTTTGCCTGCTGCGATGGCGCGCAACACCTCTACGGTGGCTGTCAGGACAACCCCTTCTTCAATCTTGAGGCTGGTTTCTTCCAGAAAGTAATCATCGGAATGAAGAACAAAACCACGACCAGCATCAACCGGTCCACCGCGGTACACTTTGCGGTCAGCAATGTCGATTGCCAGCTGGTCATCGTCGTCCTCATCAATGATGTTCAACTGACCTAAAAGTTGCCCAAATGTGATGTTAGGGGCCGGCTGGTTGAGCACAATCCCCATCGCACCCTCTTCAGAGTGAGCGCACACGTAGATGACGGAATGGGCAAAACGGCCATCCTCCATTGTGGGCATGGCAATGAGATATTGTCCGTCAATGTAACCCGGTTTTTCACCAGACATGTTGGGGGCGCTCTCCTCATGCTTCGAACGGATTGCCTCTTACTTGAGTGTAGAGGCAATTATATTATAGGTACTCACGGATTTTTCCGGTGATCAATGATCAGTGAGAAAAACATGGGATTGTTCACGGATCATTGATTGTCTGAGAGGCAATCTTAATGGGAATTCGAAAAGGGACCGTTTAAATAGACTCTATGATTTCTAGATTCTTCAAATCGACCCTCATCGCTGCTGCGGTGCTATCCGCCTCTGTTTCAAGCGCCTTGTCATCAAGTGTGTCTGAATGGGTAATTGTTCAAGGTGGTGCTGTCCGTCTTATTCGTGCGAGCGAGCCAACACCTGATGGCCTCTATCGCGGCGGGATTGAATTTCGCCTTGAAGATGGCTGGCATACCTACTGGAGATACCCGGGCGAAGCCGGTATCCCGACAGAAGCCAGCTTTGTTAATTCAGTCAATATAGCTAGCGCGGAGCTGATGTTCCCGGCGCCCAAGGCTTACTCTGACGGATTTTCCACATCTCTGATCTATTCAGAGAAAGTGGTGCTACCTGTGCTGCTCAAACGGATGGACGATGCACGTCCAGCCATTTTGAATGCGAACCTGACCTTTGGCATCTGTAAGGATATCTGCATTCCTGGGCAAGCTGAGGTTTCTCTCGTTTTTCCAGCGGCAACCATGAAAGATGAAGTTGCTGACAAGCTGGTCAACGATGCGTTTGCACAAGTGCCAATCGCACAAGGTGATCTGCCAAGCCAGTTTCCTGAGATCAAGGTTGTTGGTGAAGGCAAAGAACGCCAGCTTGAAATCAGCGCGAAAGTGCCTGCCAAAGAAAAAGCCCCAGAGCTTTTTGTTGAGGGCCCTGCCGGCTCTTACCATGGCGTGCCAAAGCTGACTTCTGTGAAGAAGGGCAAGGCTCACTGGACACTGCCTTACATTGGCCTGCCAGAAGATGTGAGTGAGCTTGAGCTGCGCCTGACGCTGGTGACCAAAGACGGAGCCTTTGAGGAAACGCAGAATGTCTCTGTTCCTCAAACCACAGCTTCAAACTAAGCTTTTCTAAGGGCTTTAGTTGTATTTGCGAAACGAAGAGCTCGCGGCTACAACTAGAGCCCGTTTCTTTTCAGATGCAGACCTTAAGTTGAAAGGTCTGCTATGTTGTCATCCAGAGTCCTGAGCGTATCTGATCTGAAAGCCCAAGCACTTTCAAAGGTACGCCTCAAACAAGCAAATTGGGGAGTTTTCCATGGTCATTCAAGTGGGCGATAAGCTGCCAACTGTCACATTCAAAACCATGAGTGCAGATGGTCCAGTTGATGTCACCAGTGAAGAGCTGTTTGGCGGTAAAACTGTGGTGCTGTTTGCGGTTCCGGGTGCATTTACACCAACCTGTCACCTGAACCACCTGCCAGGCTTCATCGACAATGCAGAAGCCATTAAGGCCAAGGGTGTTGAGACCATCGCTGTGGTTTCCGTGAACGATGCTTTTGTGATGAGCGCATGGGCACGTGACACTCGTGCGGATGACAAGATCCTGTTCCTTGCGGATGGCAGTGCAGACTTTACCAAAGCAATCGGCCTTGAGCTGGATGCATCCGCGTTTGGCATGGGCATCCGCTCCAAGCGCTATTCCATGATTGTGAAGGACGGCGTGCTGTCTTCCCTCAACATAGAAGAAGCTCCAGGCGAAGCTACGATTTCTTCTGCAGAGAATATTCTCTCTCAGCTTTAAGGGGCTCAGCCCAAAAACGTTTAAGGGGAGCCAAGCTCCCCTTTTTTGTTAGTCTTCCCAAAGAACTTAAAGCTACCTGCGAGGTCGACGAGCAGCATCCGAGATCATCTTGTAACGATCCGCTTTTCGCTTTTCTTCTTCCGCGTCGTAGTCGTCGTCTTCGTCCTCATCATCGTCTTTGACGACTGGCTTGTCTTGATTGAACCAAGCCTTGATCAAGAATGCGAAATAGACGCCCACCAAGGTGAGAGCCAGCCCCGCCCATGTGAACGCGTATTGCAGGTGGTTGTTGGAGAACGTCATGCGCGTTTCACCCGCCTGTGGCAGGTCACCGGCGACGCTGACAGTCTCCTGCAGGTCAATGGTGTATGGCGCAGTCTGATCAGCCAGCATGCCCATGGCTTCTGCCATGGCCTTTGGCTCGCGAACATACCATTCATTGGTGCTCAGGTTTGGCTCAGCTGAGAACATGCTTGCCACTTCAGCGCGGCGTGCGAGACCTGTAATGGTCATCTGACCGCGCGGTGGAGCAGAGCCCAGACGTGTGCTGAAGTCCTTGCGATCAATCGGGACGAAACCGCGATTGACCAACACAGTCCATCCATCATTGGTGATGAACGGTGCGTAGACGAAATACCCCTGTCCTCCCAGCGGGCCCTTCGGCTTGCTCAATGTATCGAAGTAGAACAGCTCACCAATGATGAATTGTCCTGAGACTTCGACTGGCATGTAGTCGATCTCGTCGCTGGACAGCTCTGCCCAAGTGGCTGGTCCGGGTGCGGCGACAGGTGCTTCTTTTGCCCGCACCTCAGCACGTTCGATCAGCGCAACTTTTTGGTCCAGCCGGTCAAACTGCCACAAGCTCAGATTTGCCAGAATGGCAAGGCCGATTGCAGCGCACAGGTGCAGGATCCAGTAGCGCTTCAGAAACGGTATGAGTCTGGACTTGCTCGCGTCAGCATTTCCAGCCTCTTCATCGTCATGTTCTAATTGATCATCAGTCACGGCGTTATCTTTATTATTTTTTGTGTGTTGTGATGGATTTTCTGGAACCGGCTCAGGCTCCTCATGCCATTCGACATCGTTTTTGCGCGCAGGCTTTGCATCAGGTGATACATCGCCAACCTCCCTCTCAGCGATCATCAAGTTTTCCTTCCGCTGCATTGTTCTTGTACTGCAACGCGATCAACAGGCCCTTGAGAACGCGCAGAAGCGTTATGCTCAACACCACAGTGACGGGTGCCCATATGATCATATGCAGCCATAATGGTGGTTGATACGCAAACTCGACAAACAGCACACCACCAACAAGAATAAACCCCAGAATGAGAATGGCAAAGACTGCTGGTCCGTCTCCAGAATCTGCAAAGTCATAGGTCAGACCGCATCTGGAACAAGACGCCCGTAGTTTCAGCAGGCCCTGAAAC
The DNA here is from genome assembly GCF_000236645.1 of Pseudovibrio sp. FO-BEG1. Lineage (NCBI taxonomy): Bacteria > Pseudomonadati > Pseudomonadota > Alphaproteobacteria > Hyphomicrobiales > Stappiaceae > Pseudovibrio > Pseudovibrio sp. FO-BEG1. The sequence goes on along the minus strand of NC_016642.1, from coordinate 1,649,237 downwards.
AATGGCCCCTCCCCGCATCGTGGACATTTACCGCGTAGACCGGCGGACAATGGATTGGCGGGAAGGCCTTGAAAGGCCTTTGTCTTTTTCCTCTCACTCATGTGGAGCCTCGGATCCAAGGGTGCCCGTGAGAACGCACAGCAGACACCTAGGTCATATACATATAGAAAAGGCGGCTTGCGCCGCCCTTATCTTTTTCGATTTTTTTGGCCTGAGATCCAGACCTACTCCTGGCTAATGCCGGCTGATTAGCCGCCCCAGATGTAAACTGCTGCGAACAGGAACAGCCAGACCACATCCACGAAGTGCCAGTACCAGGCAGCAGCTTCGAAGCCGAAGTGCTTGGTGGTGGTGAAGTGGCCAGCCAGAGCACGGAACATACACACAGCGAGGAAGATGGTGCCCACGATCACGTGGAAGCCATGGAAACCGGTCGCCATGAAGAAGGTTGCGCCGTAGATGTTCTCAGAGAAACCGAAGGCTGCATGAGAGTACTCGTAGGCCTGACAGATGGTGAAAATTACACCGAGGACTACGGTTGCAATCAGACCCCACTTGAGGCCTTCGCGATCACCATGAACCAGAGCGTGGTGCGCCCAGGTAACCGTTGTACCGGACAGCAGCAGGATCAGAGTGTTCAGCAGAGGCAGGTGCCATGGATCGAAGGTTTCGATGCCCTGTGGAGGCCATACACCGCCAGTATGCTCAACACGGCCAAACTGCGCTGCTTCGCCTGCGAACAGGGACGCATCAAAGAATGCCCAGAACCATGCTACGAAGAACATAACTTCGGACAGGATGAACAGCAGCATGCCATAGCGCAGGTGCAAAGACACAACGCGGGTGTGATGACCTTCGCGGGACTCGCGCACAGTGTCACGCCACCACATAAACATGGTGTAGAGAACGATTGCCAAACCAATGGCAAACAGCGCCCAACCGCTTAATGTGAAACCGATAGGCTGAAAGTCAGTCCAGCCTTTCCAGTAGGAAAGGTCTAACGAAAAGTTGATACCGCCTTCGCCCATCCGCATAAACGCAATGGCACCAATTGCCATAACCAACGCACCAACAGACCCGATGAAGGGCCATGGGCTTGGCTCGATAATGTGATAATCGTGGTTCTTCGCACCAGCCATATCTTTCTCCCCATTTCAAAAAGGTCGCTTCTGCTAAAGCAGATCCGTCTCGCGACCTAAAGCTTGTCAGTGGCCGCGTCGCTTGGAGAAGCCACTGCAGCTGTTTCTTCCTCGCCGTCTTTCGGCAATTCAAAGAATGTGTAGGACAAGGTGATTTCCTTGATGTTTTTCAGGCTTTCGTCCTTGTCCAGTTCCGGATCGATGAAAAACACGACCGGCATATCGATTGACTCTCCTGACTGGAGCGGTTGCTCGGTAAAGCAGAAGCAATCAATTTTGTTGAAGTAGCCCCCTACTTCGAAAGGGGCCACATTGAAGGTGGAGGTTCCGGTTGAAACCTGCTGCGCGAGGCTTTTGGCTTCGTACATGATCTCTGTCATCTGACCGAGCTTCACGCGGACCTTCTTCTGTTTCGGTTTAAAGTCCCAATTCAGACCCGGAGCGACGTTGGCGTCAAAGCTCACGATGATCTCACGATCGAGAATTGTTTCAGATGCCTCTTCCGCACGCTGTGTGGTTCCGCCATAGCCCGTCACCTGACAGAAGAGCTGATAAAGCGGGACAGCGGCGAAGGACAGACCAACCATTCCGAAGAACACACCAGCACAAATCACGGCAACGGTTGCGTTGCTGCGTTTCGCTTTTGCCTGTTCTGCAGTTTCTGAGTTTTGATCAGTCATCAGCGTCTCTTACAGCGGGCGATCAATGATGCCCGGACCGAGCTTTACGATGGTGACGACGTAAAACATGGCAACCAGTACAGCCAGAGTGACTGCAAGAGCCACAGAACGGCCACGACGGGTCTTGATTTGCTCTTCAGAAAGAACTGCTTTTTGCTTGCTCATTTTCTTCTCTTTCCTGTTGTGCGTTAGACCAGACCAATCATGTTCTCAGCGAGCAACCCAGCGAAGATCAGCATGAGATAGAACAGTGAGAACTTGAAGAGAGACATTGCTGCTTTCTTGGCGGCATCACCTTCGCGCACTTTCCAGACACGGATTGCGTAGCCAAGGAACATCAGACCAAGGATCGCAGAGCCAACACCGAAGAAGGCGGATGCGAAGCCCAGGAAGTATGGAGACATACCAACTGGCAGAAGCAGCAGGGAATAGAGAACGATCTGATGACGTGTTGCGGTTTTACCAGCAACGACCGGCAGCATTGGAACACCTGCTTCCTGATAGTCGCCGTTTTTAACCAGCGCCAGTGCCCAGAAGTGTGGAGGTGTCCAAGTGAAAGTGATCATGAATAGGGCGATGCTGACCAGAGTAACGTCGCCTGTGACGGCTGCCCAACCCACCATTGGAGGGAGCGCACCAGCTGCACCACCGATCACGATGTTCTGCGGTGTGCTGCGCTTGAGCCACATTGTGTAGATGACAACGTAGAAGAAAATGGTGAATGCCAGCAGGCCAGCTGCGACCCAGTTTGCGACCAGACCGAGTGTCAGGACGGAACCGAAAGAAAGCACCATGCCGAATGCAAAGGCTTCTTCGCGCGTGATTTTACCTGCAGGGATCGGGCGCTTTTTGGTGCGGGACATAACAGCATCAATGTCTGCATCCCACCACATGTTTAGCGCACCAGAAGCACCACCACCAATGGCGATGCAGAGAATAGAAATGAAGCTGAGGAATGGGTGCTGGTTGCCCGGCGCCATGACAAGGCCAACAGCTGCTGTGAACACAACAAGGGACATTACCCGCGGCTTGAGCAGCGCGATGTAATCAGAAACGCTGCCACGACCGCCCAGATCGGTAACGTCTTCCTGAAGTCCTTGAGTCTGATCCAGCATTGTCATGCCTGTACCTCTGTCGCGATAGAGAAGCCTGTGCTGTTTTCAGCGTTCTTGGCTTCATTCCCGGAACATTGGAGCACTTCCGGGTCTTGTGCTTCGGCTAGCACCGGGGGCATTGGCCGCCCCCGGTAATCTCAGGCCAGTTACTTGATCTTTGGAAGGATCTCGAACTGGTGGAATGGAGGAGGTGAAGACAGTGTCCATTCCAGTGTAGTTGCGCCCTGACCCCATGGGTTGTCGCCAGCTACACGCTTCTTGAGGAATGCATCAGCAACACACCACAGGAAGATGAGCACGCCAATGCCGGAGATGTAGGACCCATAGGAGGAAACCATGTTCCAGCCAGCGTACGCATCCGGATAGTCTGCGTAACGACGAGGCATACCAGCAAGACCAAGGAAGTGCTGCGGGAAGAACACCAGGTTCACACCAATGAACATCACCCAGAAGTGCAGGTTACCGAGGAACTCGGAGTACATGTAACCGGAGATTTTTGGGAACCAGTAGTACCAGGCTGCGAAAATCGCGAATACAGCACCCAGAGACAGAACGTAGTGGAAGTGAGCCACAACGTAGTAGGTGTCATGCAGAGCGCGGTCGAGACCTGCGTTTGCCAGCTGAACACCGGTTACACCACCAACGGTGAACAGGAATACGAAGCCGATTGCCCAAACCATTGGTGTGCGGAATTCAATGGAACCACCCCACATGGTCGCGATCCAAGAGAAGATCTTAATGCCGGTAGGAACCGCAATCACCATGGTCGCGAACAGGAAGTATGCCTGAGTGTCAGCAGACAGACCAACGGTGAACATGTGGTGCGCCCACACGACGAAGCCAACAACACCAATCGCCACCATCGCGTATGCCATGCCGATGTAACCGAACACTGGCTTATGGGAGAAAGTAGAGATGATGTGGGAGATGATGCCGAATGCAGGCAGGATTAGAATGTACACTTCAGGGTGACCGAAGAACCAGAACAAGTGCTGGAACAGGATTGGGTCGCCGCCACCAGCAGCTTCAAAGAAGGTGGTGCCGAAGTTACGGTCTGTCAGAAGCATGGTGATCGCGCCAGCCAGAACAGGCAGGGAGATCAGCAGCAAGAATACAGTCACCAGCACCGCCCAAACGAACAGTGGCATCTTGTGCATGGTCATACCTGGGGCACGCATGTTGAAGATGGTGGTGATGAAGTTGATCGCGCCGAGAATGGAAGATGCGCCTGCAACGTGGAGTGACAGGATTGCAAAGTCCATTGCCGGGCCAGGCTGACCAGAGGTGGACAGCGGAGGATAGATGGTCCAGCCACCGCCAACACCGTTTGCACCTGGAGGCCCCGGTACGAACAGGGACATGAGCAGCAGGATGAATGCTGGTGGCAGAAGCCAGAAGGAGATGTTGTTCATGCGTGGGAACGCCATATCAGGCGCGCCGATCATGATCGGAACAAAATAGTTCGCGAAACCACCGATCAACGCTGGCATAACCATGAAGAAGATCATGATCAGCGCGTGCGCTGTGGTGAACACGTTGAACATGTGCGGATCTGCGAAGTACTGCATTCCCGGTTCTTGCAGTTCCATACGCATAACGATGGAAAGAAGACCGCCGATGATGCCAGCCATGATCGCGAAGATCAGGTAAAGGATACCGATATCCTTGTGGTTGGTGGAGTAGACCCACCGCACCCATCCGGTTGGATGGTCATGTGCATGCGTTTCAGACGCAGACATAGTTGTGCTCCCTCGTAAAGTTCTTGCTCGCATGCGCAGCAGCCCTTGACGCGCGCATACTCGGCTAAATCAGTGGTCCCGATTAACGGGACGCAACCTTCACGTCGGTGGCTGCGGTGGCAGCAACCTTCTTCTCATCAGCAATCAATTTTGCGAGAAGTGTGTTCGCTTCGTCGATGTCGGACTTTGCAGCTTCGGCCCAAGCCTGGTACTGCTCTTTGGTCACGACCTGAACGGCGATTGGCATAAACGCGTGGTCCTTACCGCAAAGCTCAGAACACTGGCCGTAGAACATGCCGGTGTTATCAGCACGGAACCAGGTTTCGTTGAGGCGGTATGGAACGGCGTCGATCTTGATGCCAAATGCAGGAACAGCGAATGAGTGAATCACGTCAGCTGCTGTCACCTGAACACGCACGGTGGTGTCGACTGGAACAACGATGTTGTAGTCCGTTGCAAGGAGGCGAGGAAGTTCTGCGTCTGTCAGGCCTTTTTCAGCCATGATGCCAGCGCGCTCGTCGTCCTGAATCATCAACGCATCGAAAGACACGTCTTCCATGCCTTCGTCGGCATATTCATAACCCCAGTACCACTGGTAGCCAGTAGCCTTGATGGTCATTTCGTATTCAGGGATATCAAGCTGCTTGAAGAGCAAACGGAAAGACGGAACTGAGATCATCACCAGAATGAGGATTGGAACAACGGTCCAGACAACCTCGATCATGGTGTTGTGTGAAGTGCGAGATGGCGTTGGGTTCGCCTTCTTGCGGAACCGGATCATCACAACGAGCAGCAGAATAGCTACAAATACTGTCACGCCGGCCATAATGATAAGGGTAAAATCGTTAAACCAGCGAATGTCTTCCATCACTGTTGTCGCCGCAGGCTGCATACCCAGCTGCCACGGCGTTGGCTGTGCAGCACTGGCCGCACCTGCCATAAAACCCGTCAGTCCAATTGCTACAATCGCAGCAACGGCCGCCAGGTGATGCTTCAAGAGCTTCATCACGTCTTGCGCTCCCTGTCCCTCTTAATGCCGCCGAAACGGCAATCCTCTTCTTGTTCACGCACGTGGGGTGCCCACTTTGGCCCGTCCGACCAGTCCTCACACCTGCGTGAATCCCTGCGACATATTAACCCAATAAGGGTTTCTACGCGATTCCCCTTAGGTTATAGCGACTATAAGTCGCAGTATCATTTGACTTTGATCAATGTGGGTGACAAAAAACATAAGAAATCCGCAGATGCAATGGGATTTTGAGCCCTCTCCGGTGTTTTCACCTAGTTACTTTCCCCTATAAAGAAAATCGATCATTTCTATCCATGCGTCTAATTTCACACACCAAATCGTCACTTTATCGGCAAAAAGGATCGTTACCTCGGCGTGAACAAAGTGAGTCGGAACCCTCCTTCCCCGTCAGTTAAGTGGACAGCGAATAATGCCAGTTTGCGCTTTGACATCAGGAGCGGTATTCCAATATTTTAGGGAAGCACCCCTCGCCGGCTGGTTGAGGAGACAGGCACTGCGTAGCCAGTGAACTGGAGGAAGGTTTTTTGAAGCAGTTTTTACGCACGCTGACTTTAACAGTTGCGATGACAATGGCGGGCACCGTCGGGTTTTCCGGTGCAGGTCATGCGCAACAGGCACTCGGCGAACTGAAGGGCGAGTTTGGTGATTGGCAGCAGCGTTGCGCCACTTCTCCGGGATCCAATGTCGAGCAGTGTGCTCTTATTCAAAGCGTTACAGATTCTGCGCGCGATACCGTGGGCCTGACAGCGATCATTCTTAAGACGGCTGACCAGCAAGCAACCGTTTTGCGCATTCTCGCTCCACTAGGTGTTCTGCTGCCTATGCAGCTTGGCCTGAATGTTGATGGCAAAGATGTTGGCCGTATGCCTTTCATCCGCTGCCTGCCAGCTCCAAGCGGCTGTGTTTCTGAAGCGATGCTGGAAAAAGACCTGATCGACAAGCTGACCAATGGCCAGACTGCGACCTTCATTATCTTTGAAACACCAGAAGAAGGCATCGGCATTCCGATTTCCCTGACTGGCTTGAAAGAAGCGATTGCGGCTCTTCCATAAGCCCTCGCCCCTTTAAAAAGTAAGCTGAAAGCCGATGTGATGTTAATCGCTTCGGCTTTTGTCTTTTCAGGGCCGCATTGATCCCACTTCTTAGCCCTTCTGCTTTTCAGGCTCAGGCCAGATATCTGCCTCAGAAAAGCCCAGAGCTGCAAAGTCGTCTTTACGGGCGGCCTGTTCCATCTCATTCCCCAGGAAGAATTCATCCAGCTGCGGAGGTTTGACGGAGGTTCCGCTCAGCATGGCGTGCACTTGCCCGCGGTGGTGGATCTGATGTTGGAAGAGGTGCAGTAAGATCCTGTCTGCCTGTTCGCTTAACGGTTTGTCATCTCTCAGCACGAGTATTCGAGCAAGGTCAGATGGCTCCAGAGCGTCAACAAGATCGATCAGCTTGGTATCGCTCTTTCTTTGTGCCTCAAAAAGTGGTGCGATGTCGTCGAATGGGTACTCAGGATCGAAAGCACGGATGCCGAGTGGCTTTCCTTCCAGAGCGCTGACATAGAACCAGTCAACGGTGAGGATGTGGTTCAAGCTCATCAAAATGGAGGGGAAGAAGCTGGTTCGTTCTGCGGTCAGCTCCACTTTTGTCAGGTTTTGACAGCTGCTCAGGAGCCTGTAGTTGGCCCAGGCGTTGTTCCTTGCCTGCGCTTTAAAGTATTGAAGTGTCATCATTACATTATCTTATTGCATTGAAATAGAACGCTATCGAACCGAGAGCCCTCTTAGTTTTCTTAAAAAGATGATGGCCGGGCAAAGGGTTTTTGCACCCTATATTCGATAGGCAGTTTTTTATGAAGGCACATTCTGATTGATTGCGGCTACATCGGCCCGTCAGAATAGAAAACAGCCCCTTGCAGGTGAGCCGTGCCCATAGCGATGCATGTCTATATCGCGTTTGTTGTCACGACATTAATGATTATGTCCGTGCCTGACGCCAGCAAAATGCTGATCCTTTCCAGATCCGCATCTGGTGGCACTTTTGCTGGGCTCTTTACCCTTATTGGCGTGAAAGCTGCTGAAGCCATTCAGGTGATACTGGTCTCCTTCGGGCTTTCCTGGTTGATTGTGAGCTATCCTTATGTGTTTGAAGTTGTGACCGTTTTGGGGGCGGCTTATCTGATTTATCTTGGCATTCGCAGGTGGCGGGCTGCGGATGGAAAAATCCAGGAGCCCAGCGGACAAGGTTCAGACTTTCTCACCGGTTTCACCATCAGCATTGCCAATCCCAAAACCCTCATCTTCCTCGCAGCTCTCTTTCCTCATTTCCTCAATCATACTCATCCAGTTGACGGCCAGTTTGTTCTTCTTGGTACCACCTTCCTACTCATCGCCACCTGTCTGGACTTGCCGCTAGTTCTTGGTGGTGGGCTGGTGGAGCGCCTGATCCGGTCGCCGCGGCTTGAGGACATTCTAAAGCGGTTTAACAGCGGTGTGCTTTTGACGGCGGGTGTTTTTTTGATGGGACTGCTGGTTTTCAGATGAAACAGAGAGCTTGCTTAAAACTCTCGCAGAAATCCCAAGGGTTTGATTGCGGAACCTATGCATGTTGGGAACATCCCCTAGCAGCAGTTTGCTCTGCGCCAGCTGCCCTCAGGAACATCGCATCGGGTATTGGATCCAGATGATGAATATCAGCCTTTATCTTGGGTTTATTGCTGCAACCTTCATACTGCTTGCCATTCCCGGCCCCAACATAATGATGATACTGGCAAAATCGACACGTGAAGGTACCGCAACCGGGTTGATTGTCATGGCTGGCATGACCATCGCTCAAGCAGTACAGATTCTTGCCGTTATTCTGGGTCTTTCCTGGGTGGTGCGCACGTATCCTGATGCTTTTGAGATCATTCAGCTGGGGGGTGCTGCCTATCTGATCTTTCTTGGGATCTCCAGCTGGCTGCGTGCCGGACGGCATGACAAAATAGAGAGCCATGGGCGTAAGCACTTGAAAATCGGCTTTCTAGTTGGCCTCTCCAACCCGAAGTCCCTGCTGTTCATGGCGGCTTTCTTTCCGCAGTTTATCGACAAGGCTTATCCGCCAGACCCGCAGCTTGCTCTTATGGGCGCGACTTATCTGGTGATGGCGGTTTTGATTGATGGGTTGATTGCCATTCTTGGCGGCTATTGGCGCAACTGGATGTCCGCACCATCGGCCAAGTTCAGGCTCGACCGGGTTTCCGGTGCGGTTCTGGTTTGTGCCGGTTTGGTGCTTGCCTTCTTGCACTGACCTTCAAATACTTGGGAGCGATGGGCTTCCCTCCCCCTTTATTGACGAGTAAGCCTTGAAAGTGCACGGATTGTTCGCCACAACAGAGCAAATCCATTTATTTCGGAGTTTTACCCATGAGCGATAAACCGATTGATCTTCTCCAGACCTCAGGACTGGACGAGGAGACAGCGCGCCAGATCACTGCGGCAGCGCTGAAAGGCGCCGATGATGGGGAACTTTATCTGGAGTACAGCCAGAACGAAGGCCTGGTGTTCGATAATGGACGCCTGAAATCCTCCAGCTTCAGCACCGGCCAAGGCTTTGGCCTGCGCGCTGTTGTTGGTGAAGCCTCTGGCTATGCCCATTCCGACGACATTTCCGAAGCTGCTTTGAAACGTGCCGCTGATGCTGTGGCATCCGTGCAGAGCGGGCATTCCGGCACGTATGCAGCGCCGCCAACCCGCACCAACCAGAAGCTCTATACGGATGAAAATCCGATTGGTAGTCCGACTTTTGCCGAGAAAGTTCAGCTGCTGCAGGAGATTGATGCCTATGCACGTGCGAAAGACCCACGCGTTCAGCAGGTGACTGTTTCTTTAGCAGGCAGCTGGAAGACCGTTGATATTTTACGCGCTGATGGGCACCGTATTCGCGATGTGCGCCCGCTGGTTCGCCTTAACGTTTCCATTGTGGCTGGTGATGGCGACAAGCAAGAGTCTGGGTCCTATGGCTCTGGTGGCCGCGAAGGGTTTGGTGAGTTTGTTGCAGAGACCAGCTGGCAACACGCAGTTGATGAAGCCCTGCGTCAGGCTCTGGTCAATCTGGAAGCGATCCCGGCTCCGGCAGGTACGTTTGATGTTGTGCTTGGCAACGGCTGGCCGGGTATTCTGCTGCATGAAGCAGTGGGGCATGGTCTTGAGGGTGACTTCAACCGCAAGAAGACCTCTGCCTTTGCTGGCCTGATGGGACAACAGGTGGCCGCGAAGGGTGTAACAATCGTTGATGATGGCACCATTGCCAAGCGTCGCGGTTCTCTTTCTGTCGATGATGAAGGCACACCAACTGGCCGTACGACACTGATCGAGGATGGTATTCTCGTTGGGTACATGCAGGATCGTCAAAACGCACGTTTGATGGGTGTTGAGCCGACTGGTAATGGCCGACGTGAGTCCTTCTCACATCAGCCACTTCCACGCATGACCAACACCATCATGGAAGCCGGTGATAAAGACCCGAAAGAGATCATTGAGAGCCTTGAGGACGGTATCTATGCTGTTTCCTTTGGTGGTGGTCAAGTTGATATCACTTCCGGCAAGTTCGTGTTCTCCTGCACAGAAGCCTACCGCGTTCAGAACGGTAAGATTGGAGCTCCTGTGAAAGGTGCGATGTTGATCGGTAACGGTCCTGATGCCCTGACACGCGTGTCCATGATTGGTAATGACCTGAAGCTTGATCCGGGTATTGGTACTTGCGGCAAGGCTGGTCAGGGTGTGCCAGTGGGCGTAGGCCAGCCAACCATGCGCATCAATGAGATGACTATTGGTGGCACAGCGACCTGATTGGTTTCAGGTCATCTTGAGAATTTTAAAGGGGCAGTGATGCCCCTTTTTTCTTCGCGGTTCACTTTAGTCTAGCAATGGGATAGCTGGCACTTTGCCGGCACGGATGCGGTTGGTTTTCCAATTCATCACATGACGAATGCCGTTTTCATAAAGTGCCTTCATTACTGGTGAAAAAGCCTGCATATGCTCTGCATAGAAGTCATCAGGACTGTCGTAGGTTCCAAAGTCGTTGTTGATGCCGGTTTTCTGGATGTAGGTGTCTTGTCCCTGCCAATCGACCTGAGGCGCACTAAGACAGTTGGTGCCGACACCGTAACCACACAGGGATTGGCGGTTTGGGGCAAACTCCTTTTGCAGCGCTGTCAGAAAGGCCTCATCCAGAATAAAGCCCTCCAGATTGATCCAGCGATCTTCCAGCCAGATCTCCACCCAGGAATGCAAGATGTTCTCAGGGGCGATTTTGTAGACCAGCTCCGGCACCACGCCACGCTGCAGCTCCTTATGGATGGTGAAGCCGTGCAGGCGGCAGGGAATACCAACTGCGCGCATCATGGCCATGAGCAGTGTGCCCTTGGTGTTGCATTGACCGATACCATCGGCGAGCACCTGACTGGCGGGGATGTTGTCGGCCTTGTTGTAGCCGAACATGATTTCGTTACGGACAAAATCATAGACAGCCCCTGCCCGATCGAAAGGTGATAAGTCCTTCCATTTTCGCTGATCTACGAGCTGACGGATGGTTGGCGCCCGGAAGTTTAGCAGTGGGGTTTCCTTGAGCAGGACATCTAATTGAGTGTTCGGTTTATCCAGCATTTGCGCCTCCAATCGAGAATGAATCGACTGTAAAGGCTCTAGTCACTGTAGGTTCAAGAGCTAAATTGCATCTTTTTTCAATACAACGTGAACACCGGAAATTGCAGTTCGTTAAGGGTCCTGAAGATTTGCCTTAGCTTGTCTGCATTGTGTTGAAGCCGAATTTACGATGGGTCTGTAGCTTTTCCTGCAAAAATAATAATGAGCCGCCCTCTTTCATGATCTCACTCCACCAACTGGATTTTGTCGCAGACATCATGCTGTTTTTGAGCATGGCGATTCTGGTGGTGCCGTTTGCCAAGCTGATCCGGGTTGGGACGATCGTGGGCTACCTGATCGCAGGTGTCATTCTTGGTCCCTGGGGGATTGGCCAGTATCTTGGCAGCCCTTTCAGCACGCCAGATGAACTTCGCCCGATCGGTGAGCTTGGCGTTGTAATGCTTTTGTTTCTGATCGGGCTGGAACTTAATCCCGGCAGGCTGTGGTCATTACGGCGGGAGATCTTTGGCTCAGGGTCTGCTCAAGTTGGGTTTTCTGCACTTCTGATTGGTCTGGCGATCTATTTTGCAGGGCTGACCTGGCAGAAGTCGCTCATAATCGGGCTTTCCCTCGCCCTCTCCTCAACCGCCCTTTCCTTGCGCATACTGCAAGGCAGTGGGGACCGGACGACACCCATGGGGCAGACGTCCATCGCAATCCTGTTGTTTCAGGACATGATGATCGTTCCCATTCTCGCCCTGATGGCGATTGTAGCGCCGGTTCCGATTGATACAGGACAACGGCCTGGTTGGGAGACCGCATTGATTATGGCGTCCACCGTGCTGCTGTTGGTTGCTGTTGGGCGATATCTGCTGACACCGTTGTTTCGCCTGTTTGCCCGCATTGGTGCCAGAGAGATGATGACGGCCTCTGCATTGCTAACCGTGCTGGGGGCTGCCGCGCTGATGAAAGCTGTAGGGCTTTCCAGTGCGCTTGGGGCGTTCATCGCGGGGGTGATGTTGGCAGAAAGCTCCTTCCGACATGAGCTGGAAGCAGACCTTGAGCCGTTTCGTGGCTTGTTGCTGGGGTTCTTTTTCATCACCGTGGGCATGTCCATTGATATGAACTTTGTCTTCCAGAACTGGGTGATGGTGCTGGCATGCAGTTTTGGGCTCATGGTTCTGAAGTGCCTGAGCATCTTCACCGTGACCCGCATCTCCGGGCATACGTCAGAGAACAGTTTGCAGATTGGCGGATTACTGGCGCAAGCGGGGGAATTTGGTTTTGTTATCTTCTCCGCGTCCGTTGCCGTTGACCTGCTGAACCCGCATCAAAGCAGCCTGCTTTCGGCGATAATCTCTTTCACCATGGCCTTCACGTTGCTCAGTGTGAAGCTGACGCAGTGGTTTGGGGTGAAGCTCAGGCCGGAGCCGGTGAAGCCGGATATTCCCAATACAGAAGGCGGGCGCACCAATGTACTGGTGATCGGGTTTGGTCGTTTTGGGCAGCTTGCTAGCCAGATGCTGATTGCACAGGGCTCCACCGTGACTGTTCTGGATATGGATGCCCAGCACATTCGGGAGGCTTCGCGCTTTGGTTATCGGATCTACTATGGTGATGGTCGGCGACTGAATGTTCTGCGGGCAGCAGGGGCAGAAAATGCCAGTGTGATTGCGGTGTGTACGGAACGTGCTGAGACGACCAGCCAGATTGTGCGTATGACCAAAACACAGTTTCCGCTCGCCAAGATATTTGCGCGCGCGCATGACCGGCGCCATGCCATTCAATTGGTCACTGCCGGGGCGGATTATCAGCTGCGCGAAACACTGGAGTCAGCGCTGGAGTTTGGTCGGGAAATTCTGGAGGAGCTTGGAGAAGACGAGGATCACACTCACGAAATTCTTGCTGATGTTCGCCGGCGTGATGCGGAGCTGTTGGCCTTGCAACAGGTTGGTGGGCTTTACTCTGGTTACAAGCAGTTCAAACTGCCAGAAGTGCCAGTGAAACCACTGATCAAACCGAAGTCCGAATCCACGGCCCTGAACGAGCCAGCACGGCGGTTGGCAGAGGCTGAAAAACAGGCTGAGAAGGAGCAGGCGGACAATTCTGAAAAAACTTCAACACATAAGCCATCATCAGACTAGCTTTATACGGAAAACTACATTTTCCCTTAGATACAATTAAGGTATTTCCCTCAGAATCGACAGAAATCAGCAAAGTCTGTTTCAGTATTTGAATTTTTGTTTTTAGGGTGCCAATGGCAGAAGCTCACGTCCCTCCGTTTTTTATTGAAACCATTGTGGTTCTTTCCGCAGCCGTCATCGCCGTACCAATTACCAAACGGCTTGGACTTGGCGCGGTTGTGGGCTTCCTTGCAGCGGGCATGGCGATTGGCCCTTATGGCATCAGCTTCTTCAATGAGCCTGAGCGAATACTGGGCTTTGCGGAGCTTGGGGTGGTGCTGCTGTTGTTTGTAATCGGGCTTGAGCTTGAGCCCGCCCGATTATGGACCATGAGGCGGGACATCTTTGGTCTTGGCACAGCACAGGTGCTGATTTCCGGCCTTGTGCTGACATTGGGCGCATTGATGTTTGGCCTTTCCTGGCAGGTTGCGCTGATTGCCGGTCTTGGCCTTGCTTTGTCTTCCACCGCATTCGCATTGCAGATGCTGCAGGAACGCGGGCACCTAAGCACCAAGTATGGCCAGAGGGCCTTTGGTATTTTGCTGCTGCAGGACATGGCCATTGTGCCTTTGCTCGCCATGGTCGGCATTCTGGCCCCTGCCCAAGCAGACGTGGAAGAAGCTTCCATTGCGATGCAGGTGATCACGGTCGTTGCCGCCGTCGGTTTCGTGATCTTTGCCGGACGTTTCCTGCTCTCTCCCCTTTTCCAGCTTCTGACAGCATCTGGTGCGCGAGAGTTGATGATTGCGGCCGCTTTGCTGGTTGCCCTTGGCAGTGCGGGCCTGATGAGCCTCGTGGGATTGTCCATGGCTCTCGGCGCATTTCTCTCCGGCGTGATGCTCGCAGAATCCAGTTATCGACACACGTTGGAAGCCGATATTGAACCGTTCCGATCCATGCTCATGGGCTTGTTCTTCATGACGGTGGGCATGGCGCTGGAGCTGGATCTGATTGTCGCCAACTGGCAGCGCATCGTTTCTGCTGTGGTCCTGCTTATGATCACCAAGGGCGTGTTGCTCTGGGGTCTCTCCCGCCTGTTTGGATCTTCCAACTCTGACGCGCTCCGTGTGGCTGTTACCTTGCCTCAAGGTGGTGAGTTTGCCTTTGTATTATTCTCAACGGCGACCGCTGCGGCCATTTTGCCGGAAGAAACAGCAAACATCTTGAGTGCGGTTGTGATCCTGACCATGCTGCTGACACCGCTTGGCGCTGTGGGTCTGGACTTTGTGGCCGAGCGCATGAAGAAGCATGGCGACACCACCAACAAGATCGAGACCTTCGAAGATGCTTGCCCAAGCGTTCTAATCGTGGGTTTTGGTCGCTTTGGCATGATGGTTGCGCAGATGCTGACTTCTGAAGGTATTTCCGTGACTGCTCTCGACAACAAGCCGGACCGCATCAACTACGCACGTCAGTATGGCTACAAGGTCTATTATGGTGATGCAACGCGGCCTGATGTTTTGAAGGCTGCTGGTGGCGAGAACGCGACCTTGATCGCGCTGTGTATTGAAAATGACCGCGTGATGAAGCAGGCCATCTTGCAGATTAGATCCGCTTTCCCGAATGCGGCTCTTTATTGCCGTGCAACGGATCGGGCGCATGCTTTGGATCTCACCCGCCTGGGTGTTGACTACCAGATCCGCGAGACGTTCGAGTCCAGCCTCACCTTTGGCCGCAAGGCACTTGAGTACCTTGGTCTGCCAGCGGACCGGATTGATGAGGTTGAGGATGATGTTCGCAAACGGGACGATGAGCGGCTGACAATGCAGCTGGCTGGTGGTGATCTGGCCGGTTCTGATATGCTGCATCAACGCACTCCGCGCGACGAAGGCAAATCAGAAAAACCTGATTGATTTAGTCAAGATATCAGCACACTACTCTTGACCTCTATTGATTTGAAGCACATTTAGAGCGAGGGTGCATTGCATCCTCTTTTCTACATTTCGTGATCTGTGGCACTGCATTCCCACGATGTCCACATTAATCCCTATGGTTCGATATGGCTGGTGAATATTCAATCGGTGATCTGGCGAAGAAGGCTGGTGTTAAAGTCCAGACAATCCGGTTTTACGAGCAAAAGAAGCTGCTACCGGAGCCTCCGCGGACTGAGGGCGGCCAGCGCCGATACGGCGAAGACCACCTGAACCGACTGTCTTTCATTCGTCATGGACGTGATCTTGGCTTCTCTCTTGAGATGATCGAGAGCCTTATGCTGCTCAAGGAACATCCCGAAGATGACTGCGAGGGTGCAGACGAGATCGCGCGGGCTCACCTTGCCGAGGTTGAAGACAAAATTGCTCGTCTGCAAAGCCTGCAAAGTGAACTGAAAAAAATGCTGGTTCATTGTTCCAGCGGCAAGATACATGATTGCAGGGTCATTGAGGCCCTCTCCTGCGATTGCTATCAGCATCGCGAAAAGTGAGTTTTTATGTCCAGACCAACTAGATCCGGCGCACGGGACGCAAAGTTTACCTATGGCTCGACCATGCGCCATGTGCTGGTGATGACATCTACCGGCTCTGTCGGGCTGATTGCTATTTTCCTCGTTGATTTCGCTAACCTTTTTTACATTGCACAGCTGGGTATTGAAGAGCTGGCCGCGGCTATCGGTTACGCCGGTACGGTGATGTTCTTCAACTCCGCCATCGGCATCGGGCTTTCCATCGCCGCCAGCGCTTCCGTTGCCCGCCGTATTGGGCAAGGAGACGCCAGAAGCGCAAACCGGCTTGTTAGTATGTCGTTGATCATTTCCACGCTGATCTCACTGGCTGTTGTGGCGGGTAGTCTGGCGTTTCTGGATGATCTGGCGATGTTGCTTGGCGCAAGTGGACGCACCCTCGAATACACGCTGCACTTCCTTTACATCGTCGTGCCGTCCATGCCGTTGCTGGTTGGGGCCATGGTGCTTTCTGCGCTGCTGAGATCTGTTGGTGATGCGCGCGGTGCGATGTTTGTGACGCTTTCAAGCGGGTTTGTTACGGCAGTTCTCGACCCTATCCTGATCTTCGGGTTTGATATGGGCATCACAGGCGCGGCTGTCGCCTCTGTCATCTCCCGTGCGGTGATGGTTGGCGTTGGTTTTTACATCCTGATCGTGAAACACAACATGATCGGCCGTCCGGAAATTTCAGAGGCTGTGAGCGATACGGTTGATCTATTCAAGGTGGCAACACCTGCCATGCTGACGAACATTGCGACGCCCGCTGGTAACGCCTGGATCATTGCTGAGATGGCTCAGTTTGGAGATGGTGCTGTAGCAGGTTTTGCGATTGTTGGCCGTATCATCCCTGTGGCCTTTGGTGCGCTCTTTGCCCTTTCCGGTGCTGTTGGCCCTATCATTGGGCAGAACTTTGGAGCCTTGAAGTTTGATCGCCTGAGCAAGATCGTGAAGGATTCTCTTCTACTGATCGTGGTCTACACGCTGGCTGCCTGGGCACTGTTGTTCATGCTGCAAGAGCCGCTGGTTGAGTTCTTCAATGCAGAGGGCGATAGTGCTTCTCTGGTGTTCTTCTTCTGCACATTCGCGGCTGCTGGCTTCCTGTTTAATGCAGCGTTGTTTGTGACCAATGCGGTCTTTAACAACCTCGGCTTCCCAATCTACTCCATGCTGTTCAACTGGGGCAGAGCGACACTGGGTACCATTCCGTTCACTATCGCTGGTGCTTACTTCTATCAGGCTAACGGTGTCTTAGCGGGACAAGCTATTGGTGGCGTGGTCTTTGCCTTTCTTGCGCAGTATGTGTGCTGGCGGACCATCGAGAAAATTCGCAGGGAAAAACTGGCAGCAGCTTAATTGCTGCCAGAGTTCATTGCTTAAGATATCCAGACTTACCGCTTTGCAGTTTCAAAGGGCGTCTCTAACCTGAAAACTACGTCTCTATTTTTCGGAGATACGCGGTGGCCTTTTTAGAGTTTGAGCGGTAAGAAGAGAGAAATGAAACAATTCCGGATGCAGAAATAATGAACCGTTTTGAACAACCGCGCATTCCAACAGAAGCACGTATCCGCTACATGGATGGTGATTATCAGGTGAAAGCACCAGGTAACTTTGTGAAGTGTGCGATCACTGGCAAAACGATCATGCTTGAAGAGCTCAAGTACTGGAGTGTTTCCCGTCAAGAAGCTTATGTGGATGCAGATGCTGCCCTGCAGGCTTATGAAAGCAATGATCTGAAGGCTTAAACCTTCGCGGATCCAAGCACTGGTTTCAGGCGCTCAAGCAGGGCGTCTGGATCTTCAATCTTCATCTCCACTTCCAGAACACTTGCAACATTTGCAAGCCGCGCAATGGACTGCTCTTCGCGGCCATCCAAACGCACATAGTCCTTGGTTGTGGTGATCGGCAGCAGATCCTGCGCTTCTGCCACGCGCAAAATCAGGCGTGCATCTTCCTTTGTAAAGTAGTGATGGTCCGGGAAGGACATGGTCTCAACGACCTCAGCTCCTGCTTCCTTCAGGCTGGCAAAGAGTTTCTCAGGTCGGCCAATACCCGCAAAAGCCAGGACCCGCTCCCCTTCCAGTGCATCTGCAGAGACGGGACGGATAGCAGCGCGCATCAGGTCGATACCGGCTTGCTGGGCGGCTTCCTGTTGCAGCTCGCTCTTATTCCCCTCGCCCACAACCATCAGCAGACTGACGCGTCCCAGTTGCTTTTTGAAAGGCATTCTGAGTGGGCCAGCTGGAATACATCTGGCATTACCGATACCGGTTTTGGCATCCAGCAGCACGATGGAGAAGTCTTTGTGCAAGGACGGGTTCTGAAAACCATCATCCATGATGATGACAGAGATGTCTTGCTGTTCCAGAAGCTTCGCACCTGCAGCGCGATCCGCTGAGATTACCGTTGGGCCACGACGAGCCAACAAGAGGGCTTCGTCTCCAACTTCAGCAGCAGCATAGTTAGAAGGATCAACAAGCAGCGGGCCTTTGTTGGTGCCGCCGTAACCACGCAGGAGAAAACCTGGAGTATGGCCCGCTTCTCGCAGCAGTGCATTCAATGCCAGAGCAAAAGGTGTTTTGCCCGTTCCGCCTGCTGTAAAATTGCCGATGCAGATCACTGGCTGCTTGGCTTTGTAACGTGGATTGTACTTGAAGCGGCGTGCTGCCAAGAAGCCATAGAGTGCACCCAATGGGCTCAAGAGTTTTGCTTGCCACGTTCCATTTGACGTCCACCAGAAATCAGGAGCATTCATAGCTTAAGCCTCCCCTGCTTCTGTTGGTTTCACCGGAAGGTACTGTTGCAACTCAAGCTGTGTCGCAGCGAGCGCACCGCGTCCGGATTCTACCAAGGCTTTCGCCTTATCAGCACGCTGCTGGACCTCTTCTGGTTTGTGGAGCAAATCTTCGACCTGCGCGGCCAACTCGCTTGCATTGTGCACCACAAGCACACCCTCTTCTTTAGCGAAGTGGCGATAGATCCATGCAAAATTCTGAGTATGAACACCAGAGAGGATCGCACAGCCGATCTGAGCTGGTTCAAGCAGATTGTGTCCACCGATTGGAGCGAAAGAGCCACCCATGAAGACGATTGGAGCTATGCGGTAAAACAGACCCAACTCGCCCAGTGTATCTGCGATATAGATGTCTGTTGCGTTGGTGATAGCCTCGCCTCTTGAGCGCTGTGTGCACACGAGGCCCATTTGCTCCAGCTCTTCCCGGATTTCTTTGGCCCGGACCGGATGACGAGGAACAATAATTGTGAGCAACCGATCAAACTTCTGCTTCAGCTCCAGATGAGCCTTACCAGTTTCCGCTTCTTCTTCAGGATGTGTACTGGCTGCGAGCCATCTTGGTCGACCTTCGAGCTGATCTTTAAAGTCAGCAAGTTCGACCGGGTCACACTCAGGAATGTTGCCATCAAACTTGATGTTGCCTGTCGCCTTTACGCGGATAGCACCAAGCTGCTTAAAGCGGGCGCCATCATCGTCAGACTGCGCGAGCACACAGTCTACAGTCCCGAAAACGGAGTGCGCGAAGGATGGAACACGGTTCCAGTTTGCAAAGGAACCTTCTGACATACGTCCGTTGACGATGATTAGCGGGATCTGGCGCTTCTCCAACTCATGGAACGTTGCAGGCCAGATCTCGGATTCAACAGTGATGGCCAGACACGGTGCCCAGTGATTTAGGAACCGTTTGATGTTGCCGCGGGTATCATAGGGGACAAACTGGTGGATCACACCTTCTGGCGCAGATGCCTCAACCACTTGCGCAGATGTCAGTGTTGCCGTGGTGAGCAGGACATGCGACCCACCATCAACCACTTGCTTCGCCAATGGCAAAACGGCATTGGCTTCACCAACGCTGGCCGCGTGGATCCAGATCAGGTTTCCAGCTGGACGATCCTTTGAGGCGACGCCAAAGCGTTCGCCTTTGCGGTTCTGATCTTCTTTACCCTGTCGGGCGCGCAGCTTGTATAAGCCAACGAGCAAAGGCGCGGCCAGACGACCGAGACCTTGATAGACTCTGAAGATCACTGAACTCATGGGACCCAGTTCTGCCAGTAATTATTTTTTGCCTGATTTGGCGATTGCGTAAGCTTTGTCAGTCGTCTCGTTCATTCTGGTTTCCAGAAGCTGACGAATTTCCTCAAGCTGTTCATCGCTTGCATCAGCCGGGACCGGAATGGGCTCGCCAAAGCATAACGCAATATGGCTGAACGGCAAATTGATGGAAGCCTTATCCCAAGTATCAAGGTCATAATGACGGCTGGTCGCAATTGCGACTGGCAGGAGTGGCCGACCAGAATGTTTGGCTAGCTGGACGATGCCTTTACCTGCTTTACGAGAAGGGCCTTTAGGCACGTCCGCCGTCATAGCGACATTGCCACCTTCTTTCAGCGCGCGCAAAGCTTCGATGAAGCCGCGCATACCGCCGCGTTTTTTGATCTGCTTGGCGCGTTGCGCACCAGCGGCCCGGATAAGACCGAGCCCCAGTTTTGATGCGCAAATCGCCTGCATTTCACCATCAGCACTTCGGGAAATCATCACCCGTACGTCCCAGTCTTTTGGGCGCGCAAAGGGCATCATGAAATGCTGACCGTGCCACATGGACACAACGTATGGAACAGTGTCCTCGTGATCCTCATAAAAGTTAGGAGGATCGAGAGTGAACTTACTGCTCTTGCGCACGAAGAGCAGATAATACGCCATGGCATTGCCCACCAGCTTCATCACAAGCGGGTGTTTGCCGAGTTTTTTCAACATTTCACAGGCCCATTTGGTTTCGGGCGGAATTCCCGGGAGGCGCAGTACTTACTTGGTTTCTGCGCCCGGATCAAGCAGACGGTGCATGTGTACAATGAAGTAACGCATCAGGGCGTTATCTACAGTGCTTTGCGCCTTTGCTTTCCACGCTGCGTGTGCTTCAGCGTAGTTCGGGTAGATTCCTACAATGTCCAGATCCTTAAGATCTTTAAAGCGAACATTGCTGATATCTTCTAATTCGCCACCAAACACGAGGTGAAGTAGCTGTTGGTTTTCTTCTTGAGCACTCATGGTGTTCGCTCACCTTCTCCACAAACAGTCCGACCGAATACCGTAAGGATTAATCCTCTACGGATATTCCCTGAAGCCTTTTAAACAATTTGGCAGAAGATGCCACTAGTCCGGGGTGATTTGTTCTAGTTTTATTGTAGTAGAGCGTTGATCCAGACAAGTCTACTAACTGCCCACCAGCCTCGCTTATGATTAAATCCGCTGCGGCAAGGTCCCAATCACGGGCTCTCGCGCGGGCCAAACCTGCATCCAATTTCCCACAGGCGACCAGTGCAAAACGGTAGGCAAGTGAGCCCAGATAAGGGCTAAAACGAATCTGCTCGCTTTTTACGCCTTCCTTTTCGAGGAAGCTGACCGGACCGGCAATGTAGGATCCGGTGACAGATGGACGATCGGAAACGCTGATCTTTTCCTGATTGAGGTAACTGCCACCACCACTGACTGCGGTGTAAAGCTCATCGCGAACCGGACAATAGATGACGCCGACGGTGGGGCGGCCATTTTTGACCACGGCCAGAGACAAGCACCATTCATCGCGACCATTGAGGAACGCGCGGGTTCCGTCGATCGGATCAACGATAAAGACGGTTTCGTGATCCTTGCGGGCTAGATCGTCTTCAGTTTCTTCCGAAAGCCAGCCGTAATTCGGACGTGCTTCGCGCAGTTTGGAAGCCAAGAACTGGTCAACTTCGATATCTGCGACAGATACCGGCGAGTCGCCTTCTTTGGTCCAGTTTTTTGGTGAGTTTCCAAAATAAGAAAGGGCGATCTTGCCGCCCTGCAGAGCTGCTGTAACCAGCAGCTCCAGATCTTCCTGCAGGCTATTTGTATTAGCTTCCGGCAATCGTCAGTCCTTCGATAACCACTGTTGGCGTTGCCACTGCATATCGCTCGTCCAGATCAGATGCCGGTGTGAGGTTCAGGAACATGTCCTTCAGGTTTCCTGCAATGGTGATCTCGCTCACTGGGTAGGCGATTTCGCCGTTTTCGACCCAATAACCAGAGGCACCGCGGGAATAGTCACCTGTTACACCGTTTGCACCGTGACCGATCAAGTCTGTTACCAGCAAACCTTCGCCGATATCTCTTAAGATTTCTTCCGGTGTTTTCTCGCCAGCCTGTAGGGTCAGGTTAGTCGCGCCGGGAGATGTGCTTGAGCCGGAGCGGCGGGCACGACCATTGGAGGTCAGGCCAAGCTCACGGGCTGCATAGCCATCCAGGAACCAATGGCCGAGGATACCATCCTCAATCATGTTGAGGTACTCAGCGCCTGTGCCTTCCGCATCAAACGGAGCGGTTCCACCACCGCGCGCTTTGAACGGGTCATCGGAGATGGTGATGCCTTTGCTGAACACCTGCTGGCCCATCTTGTCTTTCAGGAAGCTGGTGCCGCGGGCGATGGATGCGCCGTTGATTGCGCCTGCGAAGTGGCCAAGCAAGGAGCGTGCTGTGCGTGGTTCGTAAACCACGGGGGCTTTGCGGGTTTCCAGCTGGCGTGGATTGAGGCGACGAACTGTCCGCTCCCCTGCGATGCGGCCAACTTCTTCCGCAGACATCAAGTCATCCCAGTATGTGCGGGAATCGAACTCGTAGTCGCGCTCCATGCCGGTGCCCTCACCGGCAATTGCGGTCATGGAGAACCCGGAGCGGGAGCGTTGGTAGGCGCCGACAAAACCGTGGCTTGTGGCAAGCACGATGCCGGAGAGGCCCCAGCTTGCGCCAGCACCGCCGGACTTGGACACGCCCTCTACAGTGAGTGCGGCAGCTTCCGCGTCCAGAGCAGTTTTGGTCAGCTCATCCGGGCTCACTTCGCGTGGGTCGATCAGGTCCAGCTGCGGGATTTCTTTCAGGAGGCGCTCAGGTTCAGCAAGGCCAGCATATGGGTCTTCCGGAGTGACTTTTGCCATTTCCACTGCGCGGGCAGCGAGTTCGGCTGGGTCATCACTGGCGTTGGAAGAGATGCTGGCGACTTGTTTGCCAACAAAGACACGGAGTGTCACGTCGTTGCCTTCGGCGCGGTCGGTGTTTTCAACCTTACCTTCGCGCACGGAGACAGACAGTGACATGCCCGTAACTGCGATTGCGTCTGCTGCATCGGCTCCAGCTGCTTTTGCAGCTTCCACCAAGCTGACTGCCTGTTCTTCAAGCTTTGAATTGGCAATTGCGTCAGACATTCGCGCGGACCTCCTGTTGTCTTGCTCTTCGTGTTTAGGGCGTGCCTGACATAAGAGCAAGCACACCTGCCAAGAATCGCGGGGCTGTACGCAGAAATTGCGGGGTTCTGCTTGCAGTTCGCTGCCCTACCGATGAACCCACCTAAAGATAGTTAGAATTTTATCAAGTTCGGAAGAGGTTCGCTAAGCCTCTTTAAAATCAGAGTTTTTTAACCATTCGAGTTAAGGAGTTACGCAGATTCTACCCTGTAATTTTCCTCTAGTTTGAAAAGAAGATGAATTGAAACCTCCACACCTGTGGAGGGAGGGGCAGTTCCGTGATCAACTACAAATCGCAGTTTTTGGGCCTTGCGAGCAATGACAACCACATTAATCGTGTGCGTGTCTCGCTGCCGTATCGTATGCAAGCGGACCTGCCGGATGATCTTCTTGAAACACCGGGTGTTAACAGATCCGATATTCGCATTGATCCGGACAAGGTGCTGATCCGCCGGGAGATGGGGGGCTTGCCTCTTACTCTGTCGGTCCCGCTTGGTTCGTACTCAGGTATCGCGGCTAAGGTTACTGTCAACGAGATCACTGATGAGCTTGAGTATCAGGTGGTTCTGCTGCACCGAGATCATGCTCTGAGCATTCCCCTTCTTACCGGTACTGATATGGAATTGACGGCGGATTACTGGGAAGCGTGGTCGGATGCTTTGGCGCTGCCGTTGTTGACCATCGACAGTGATGGCACATCCAAGCTTGCGCGTCTTGGCCTGAACACCTGTTCTAAAGGGGAGCCGCTGCCACGCAGAAAATTGCGTGCGCTCACCGGACGTCGCCCGCGGTTTCTTGTGGGACGTGAGACAGGTAAGCCGACGAAGCTGCAGAAGGTTTTTGCCAGCTCTCGCCGCTTCACATCCCTGCGTCGCCGGAACTCTTAGAGATAATAGGCAGCCAGACCGTCCAGCACCAATCCAATAAACAGGATCAGACCGAAGGTGGAGTTGGACTTGAAGAGCTCCAGACACTGATCCCCGTCATCGATGTCCAGCACACGGATCTGGTTGAACAGGTGGAAGGCTCCAATAGCCAGCCCTGCAAACGCTAGCGGACCGCTGCCAGCGAGAACGAATGCGCCTGCAAACAGAACCACAGTGGCTCCGTAGAGAATGACCAGAGCCTGACGGGTTTTCTCACCAAACAGACGTGCCGTTGAACGCACTCCGACCAGAGCGTCGTCTTCTTTGTCCTGATGCGCGTAGATAGTGTCGTAGCCGATGGTCCAAACAATACCACCGCAATAGAGCAGCACAGGTGCCAGCGACAAGCTGCCGAAGACCGCTGCCCAGCCCATCAGAGCACCCCATGAAAATGCAAGGCCCAGCACGAACTGCGGCCAGTCGGTGATGCGCTTCATGAAAGGGTATGCCGCCACAATGGCAAGGGACGACATGCCCAGAATGATGGTGAAGGTGTTGAACTGCAGAAGAACAATGAGCCCAGCCAGAGCCTGCAGGATCATGAAGATCTTGGCTTGTCTGCTGGTGACCTGACCGGACGGGATGGGACGGGAGCGCGTGCGCTCAACCTTGTCATCGATGTCCTTGTCGACAATGTCATTATAGGTGCAGCCAGCACCGCGCATTGCCACTGCGCCAATGAACATCAAAATGGCATACCAGATGTTTGGAATCGGTGCGCCAGCTGCATTGGAAGCCAGAGCCAGAGACCACAGGCACGGCCACATGAGCAGGTACCAGCCGATCGGGCGTTCCCATCTTGCAAGGCGGGCAAACGGGCGCAGCCCCGCAGGCAGACGTGTATCAACCCAATGACGCTTTACCGCATCAGCAACTGGTCCAGTGTCTTTGGTATTGAACATTGCCACCTCACCGTCATGTCTGGAGCTTATCTGCGTTCATTTCCCTTCACGCAGCAAGCCCCAAGTTTGCTTTAAAAGCTGAGAGGGAATTCCTCTTCGTAGTGAATGGTCTTTTCCAACAGATCGACACTTTGCGTCAAGAAGCCAAATTCTTCGAAGAACCGTTTTCTGGTCTTTCCCTGAGGCTTCTTGAGCGAAACCTCCATTTTAACGACAGACTTTTGCGCCAGATCATCTTCCAGCTCATGCAATATGGAGGGCAACAGCCGCTCTATTCCTTCAATCGGGGCCAGAGCAATCTGCTCAATGAACCCGACTTTGCCACCTGCCCGCACGCTATAGCGATAGCTGACGAGCACAAATCCGAGGCTTTTTCCTGTGCTTCTGATCAACCAGGCCTGCCCTGCACTTGGGTCCACCAGCAGGCGGCGGGCGGTTTCTTCCAGCGAGAGAACTGGCTCTGAGAGCGTGTCCTGCTCTCCCCATTTTGCCAGCAGCTCGAAGAACTCATTCATAAACAGCGGTGTAACCAGCAGCAATTCGACTGATGGACGAGGCATTTTTGGGTCTCTCCGGAGCTGTTGTTCGTTTACTGACAGCGTTACTCATGCTACACGCTGCATCACAATCTAGACGCACAACTCGGGAACCTGTTCCCTTCTTAATTTCAGGGTCTACCTCTCATGAATATTCTGCTGATCGGTTCTGGCGGGCGTGAACATGCGCTGGCATGGTCTTTGGCAAAATCTCCTGTGCTCAATGAACTGTTTGTTGCTCCGGGCAACGCAGGCATCGAACAGTTTGCCAAATGTATTGCACTGGACCTGACTGATCACCGTAGTGTCATCGAGTTCTGCCGTTTGCATGACATCAACTTCGTTGTGATTGGTCCGGAAGCACCATTGGTTGATGGCCTTTCCGACAGCCTGACCCACGCTGGTCTGCGCGTATTTGGTCCCTCTTCTGCCGCTGCGCAGCTGGAAGGCTCAAAAGGCTTCACCAAAGATATGTGTGCTCGCGCAAACGTGCCAACCGCAGCCTATGGCCGCTTTGACAACGCAGAGGCTGCCAAGACCTACATTCGTGAGCAAGGTGCTCCGATTGTTGTAAAGGCAGATGGCCTTGCTGCTGGTAAGGGCGTGATCATCGCCATGAACGAGCAGGAAGCGCTGGACGCAGTCGACAGCTGCTTTGATGGCGCATTTGGCGATGCGGGTGCCGAGGTTGTTGTAGAAGAGTTTCTTGAGGGTGAAGAAGCCAGCTTCTTCGTTCTGTCTGATGGTGTGAATGCACTGCCACTGGCCACTGCGCAGGATCATAAACGTGCGTTTGATGGTGATGAAGGCCCGAACACCGGTGGTATGGGCGCCTACTCCCCTGCTCCTGTGATGACCGAAGAGATGATGGACCGGGTGATGAAAGAGATCATCCATCCAACCATCGCTGATATGAAGGCACAGGGCTGCCCGTTCAAAGGCGTGCTTTATGCTGGTCTGATGATCACCAAGGACGGTCCGAAGCTGATTGAATACAACGTTCGCTTTGGTGACCCTGAGTGTCAGGTGCTGATGATGCGCCTGAAGACCGATCTGCTGCCAATTCTGCTTGGTTGCGCGGAAGGTACTTTGGATCTGGTCGATGCGGAATGGCATAGTGATCCTGCGATCACTGTTGTTATGGCTTCCAAGGGCTATCCGGGCTCCTATGAGAAGCTGACTGAGATCAAAGGTCTGGTGGAAGCTGCGGCTGATCCGGACGTGGAGATCTTCCACGCAGGCACCGTGGTTGCTGATGAGAAACTGCTGTCCAATGGTGGCCGTGTTCTGAACATCACCGCACGGGCAGCGACCGTTTCTCAAGCACGGGCAAAAGCTTATGCTGCGATTGAAAAGATTGACTGGCCAGAAGGGTTCTACCGTAAAGACATTGGCTGGCGCGCTGTTGAGCGTGAGCAGCAGGGCTGATCAAGTTCAGCTTTGACCTATGAGTTTTGAAAGGAGCGGCTGTAGGGCCGCTCTTTTTGTTTTTGGCTTGGGGGTGGGCAAAAAAAATCCTCCGAAGCTGGCTTCGGAGGAGTTGTATTTATCTACACTATTCGGCCGGGCCACGACAGCCTGTGCCCAGACCAACAGATCAAATTGATAAACTACCACAAACAACTGCACGAGGCGAAAAAGTGCCATGCAGGAGCTAAAGTGCAACCTCTAGCAAATGTGAGTATGCATAAATGCACAACTCATAACAATGGGGGATTTTCCCTGATGCCTTAAAGTTGCAAGTGCCTAAGGTGAAAGCAACTGAAAGGTCATTGCACGGGCCACAGCGTGCGTACGGTTGGTCACTCTAAGCTTTTTGCAGGCCCGTTTTATGTGGTGTTCAACAGTTTTCTCAGAGAGATTCAGGATATGGGCGATTTCTTTATTTGCCCTCCCCGCCGTCAACCACAGCAGGCATTCATGCTCCCGCGGCGTGAAACCAAAAAATTCGCTTAAGGTTTCGGGTTCTTGCGCATAAGTATGGAAAAGGTGCACCGCGCCCTTCAGAACCGGGTAGTTGGAGGTCATCTGCGCATCGAAGCCCAGCTGGGTGCGTTCGCACGAGGCGAAGCTGGCCCCGCCAACCAAATGCTTGTTGGAACACTCCAGTGGGATAGTAACCCCAAACTTCAGACCAGCGGAGCGGACATCATTGAAGAAGTCGCTATCCACCTTGCTGGTGGGACGCACAGTGTAATCCGTCCAGAGCTGATCAACCTTCCTGCCGCTGAGCAGGTGGTCCATACCCGGATCTTTGAAATAGTAATGGTGGGAGTTGTAGTGCTCGACCCAGTCCTGCGAATGGTTGGACAGGCAGATTGGCTGGCGATCCTCCACACGGCCCTCAATCTTGGGCACGATGATGTAGGCGCCTTTTTCAAAACCGAGCTTTTCTGCAAATCGAGTGAGTTCTTCCCAGCGTGCTTGTAGGGATGAACAGTTCCATAGCTCTTGAGAAAACTGCAGGAGATTTCGGTCAAAGCCCGCCGGATAGCCCATGGAATAGTTCATCGTAACACCGCAAGATTGGAGCCCCGCTACACATCAGCCAGTCGAGCCTTGCTCAACTGCTACCAAATAAAATGATATGTTTGCCCCAACGCCCATCTATTGTTTATCTATGTTCGTCGCGGTGATTATCACTGTATTCTTCTCGGTTTTCAATTGGAAAGCTGAGGGGAACACCTATATTTTTATTATAGATATTAAAGGAACAGGCTTTCAATGAGTACTCCCAAGATCGGCGTTGCCCTTGGTGGCGGAGGCGCCCGCGGTCTCTCCCATATTCCTGTTTTGCAAGCTCTTGATGATATGGGCCTCACCCCTCATGCCATTACGGGCACTTCTATCGGTGCTTTGATTGGCGCTGGATATGCTGGTGGGATGAGCGGTGACCAGCTTGAGGAGTACACACTGGAGACGCTTGGCGAGTGGAAGAAGGTGCTGGGTAAGCTGGTGGAAGTGAGCATGCCCAAACGCTTTGCCGACCTGATTGGCGGCAAGTCCAGTTTTGGCCAGTTCGATTCCAAGCGTGTTCTGGAAGTCTTTGTCGGTGATGTGCTGAAGCAGGACTTTTCTGAGCTTTCCATCCCGTTTCAGGCCATTGCTGCGGACTACTACAAGGCAGAGGAAGTGCGCTTTGCGGAAGGAAATCTGGTGGACGCGGTTTCTGCGAGTATCGCCATTCCGTTTGTCTTCAAGCCTGTGCACCTGAACAACACTGTGCTGATTGATGGCGGGGTGGTGAACCCCCTGCCCTTTGATGTGCTGCCCAGCGATTGTGACATCGTGATAGCCGTGGATGTGGTTGGTACGCCGAAGAAGGATGAGAAGCGCGCTGTGCCCAGCGCGACCGAAAGTGTGTTCGGAGCCACCCAGATCCTGATGCAGACCATTTCTCAGGAAAAATTGAGAATACGGGCACCGGACCTTTCCATCTTCCCGAATATCAAGCAATATCAGGTACTTGATTTCCTGAAGGCGCGGGAAATTCTGGAAGATAGCTCTGGGTTAAGGAATAGTGTGAAGGTTGAGCTTGACCAGAAGATCGAGAACTACCTAATCTCCTGATAAGAAGAATAGAAAGAAGTGGAGTCTGGGTTGTCTATTGTAGACCCTGAGTGGCAAACACCTATCAATGACGGCAGAAAGCTACCTCCTGAAGTTCCGGTCGCGGTCACGCTGAACGGAGAGGGCTTTGCTGTGTTCATGGCCACGCCCAGAGACCTTGAAGATTTTGCCGTAGGATTTGCGATCAGTGAGTCCATCGTCTCCGGTATCAAGGATGTGCAGTCCATTGCTTTGCATGAACATGGCGAGGAAGGCATCAGCGTCAATCTGGAGATTGAAGACGAGCAGTTCTTCACCGCTGTGAAACGCAAACGCCTGCTGACCGGGACATCCGGCTGCGGGCTGTGCGGTCTTGATAGCATTCGCGCGGCGTTGCGTGCGCTTACTCCCCTTTCCCCGCAGCCAGCTCCCAAAACAGAGAGCATCAGCGCCATGTTTGAGTCGATGCAGTCCAAGCAAACGCTCAACGACATTTACGGCGGTGGCCTGCATGCAGCTGCTGTGTGTTGCGGCGAGGATATTCTGGCCGTGCGTGAAGACATTGGCCGCCATAACGCCATGGACAAGGCACTTGGGGCTGGAGCCCGCAGTGGAAAGCCGGTTGATCTTGTCATCACCACAAGCCGGTGCAGCTCTGATCTGGTGCAGAAGGCTGTCAGCGCCCGTGTGGGTACTCTTGCTGTTATGGCAACGCCCAGCGATCTGGCTGTCAAGCTGGCGCGAGAGAATTGTTTAAATCTGTTTAGTTGCAACCGTGGATACAGCTTCACACGCTACAGCTAGCGACTCATCAAGTTCGTGGGCGATTTAAGAGCCTGAGGAGTCCGGCGTGTCCGACAATATTATTGCAAAGAAATCAACAGCTCCCGCTGGTGGCTGGGGTGCCGTGTGGAGCTGTGGTCAGGCTCTGCTGCAAAACACGTCGCTCACTTCGGGAATCAAAACAGTCTTAAAAACCAACCAGCCTGACGGGTTTATTGGCCCCGGCGTGGCGTGGGTGGACCCGGAAAAAACAACTTCCATCGAGTTTTGTGAGAACGGTGTGAAGGCTGTGGCCGCGGAAATGACCGAGAAGCGGATCACTGAGTCGTTCTTTCAGGAGTACACCGTCTCCGAGTTACAGACGTTTTCTGACTTCGACCTTGAGGATCAGGGCCGACTGACCTGCCCTTTGCGCTACAACAGGATTACAGACCGCTATAACGAGATCACCTGGGCTGAGGCTTTCAAGGAGATCAGCGCTGAGCTGCGGGCGATTAAAGATCGCAAGGAGGTTGTGTTTTACACCTCCGGGCACGCCAGCAATGAAGCTGCCTTCCTCTACCAGCTGTTTGGCCGCATTTACGGGACCAGCAACTTCCCTTCCAGCTCTAACCTGTGCCACGAGGCCAGTGGTATTGCGCTAGAGGAAGCTATTGGGTGCGGGTTGGCGACGGTTCGGCTGGAAGACTTCGCCAAGGCGGATGCGATCTTTGTGTTTGGCCATAACCCGGGCGCGACGGATCCACGGATGCTGCCTGTTCTTCGTGACGCAACCAAGCGGGGCGCGCAGGTTGTCTCCTTCAATCCGCTGCGCGAACGTGGGCTGGAGCGGTATGCGGACCCGAAGAACCAGTTGGAGATGGTGCGTTTTGGCTCTCGCCCCGTCGCCAGCCACTTCTTCACGCCAAAGCTGGGCGGCGACATGGCAGCCGTGCGCGGTATGGTGAAGGCCATTCTGGCGTGGGACAACGAGCGCATTCTCACCCACAGCATCATCGACCGTGTGTTTATTGAAGAGAACTGCGGTGGGTTTGAGAGCTATGAGAAAGCGCTAGAGCTGACCCCTTGGAAAGAGATTGAGGATCAGTCTGGTCTAACCCGTGATGAAATCGAAAAAGCTGCCCTGCTCTACGTGCAGGCGGATCGGCCGATTATTACGTGGGGCACTGGCATTAGTCAGCATAAGCACTCTGTGGCGACTATTCGCGAAATCATGAACCTGTTGTTCATTCGCGGCAATGTTGGCAAGCCGGGCGCAGGCGCCTGCCCGATGCCGGGACATGCGAACACGCAGGGCATTCGGCGGATGGGCATTACCTCCGATCCGTCCGAAGAGTTTTTGCTGGCACTGCAGGATGTGTTTGAGTTTGAACCGGAAATGCACGCGGGTGTGGATTCGGTTGAAGCCATCAAGATGATGAATGAAGGCAAGCTGCGGGTGTTCATGAGCCTTGGCGGCAACTTCACCCGCTCTGCCCCGGATACAGGCCTGACGGAAGAAGCCATTCGCAAGTGTCGCCTGACCATTAACATTGCGACCAAGCTGAACCGGAGCCATCTGATGACTGGCTCCCTCTCCTACATTCTGCCGAGCCTTGGGCGCACGGAATATGATGAGCAGCGGTCCGGCGATCAGATTGTGACCGTGGAAGACTCCCTCTCCAAGATCCATAGCTCCGCCGGGGTTAATCCCCCAGCCTCTGATCTCCTGATGTCCGAACCCGCCATCATTGCCGGGCTTGCCAGAGCGACCATTGGCAACAAGGTGGTGAACTGGACGCATTTCATTGAGAACTACGACCGCATTCGCGAGAAGATTGAGGAAGTATTGCCGGAGTTTGCCGGGTTCAACAGCCAGGTGCGGACACCGGGCGGCTTTTATCTGGCCAACCCGATTGCGGACCGTCGGTGGGCGACGAAATCCAGTAAGGCTGAGTTTTCCGGTTACTCCCTGCCGCTGGCAACCGCTGCTCAGCTGACTTCCAAGGCACCGAAGCTCACCTTCACGCTGCAGAGCATGCGCTCCAACGACCAGTTCAACACCACCATTTACTCGCTGAATGACCGCTACCGGGGCATTTCAGGTGGGCGTAAAGTGGTGTTCATGAACCCGATCGACATGCGCCGTGCTGGTGTTTCCAGAGGTGAAAAGGTCGATATTGGCACTGTGAGTGAGGATGGCCGCAACCGGCGTGCGCTGGATTTTCAGGTGGTGCCCTACGACATCCCCGAGGGCTGCATCGCCTCCTATTTCCCGGAGGTGAACGTGCTTGTTCCGGTGTACTCCACGGGCGACCAATCCAACACTCCCACAAGCAAGGCTATTCCGGTCACGCTGTCGAAGTCTCGTCGTCGGGGGTGATTGTGTTGCTTCTGGCAGCATAGATGCGGCCAACCACCTATCTATTTAATAGATGGGTTATAACTAAGTGTATCGTCTCCTGCGTTGTAAAAGCGTCGTTACAACAGGAGATACTATCATGATCAAAAAGATCACTATCATCGGCGCCACGGGTCATTTGGGGCATCGCGTTACTGCTAAACTCGTCGAGAAGGGCGTAGACGTGACAGCGATTGTGCGCGATCCGATTGCTGCAAAATCAAAGCTGCCCGCTAACGTTCGCCTCGTTCAGGGGGATGTGTCTGATCCGGACAGCCTTACCGCAGCTTTGCAAGGTACTGAAACGCTTTACATCACACTCAACACCGAAACACTGGACACTCGCTTGCCCTTCCACACCGAACGAGAAGGTGTGATCAATGTTGTTGCGGCAGCAAAAGAGGCCGGTGTGCAGCATATTATGCAGATTGCCGGGGTCGACTATGCGCACCCCGAGTTTTCGGCGAAAGGCATGGCCTATGGCACAAACGCAATTCGCAAGGGCGGGATTGATGCCATTAAGGCGTCCGGCATTCCCTACACGTTCTTCTACTGCTCGTTCTTCCTGGATTCCTTGCCCAAGCTGCTGATGGATAATCAGCTGGCCGTCATTGGCAATCATGTAAACCCGATCTGGTTCACGAACTCCAGTGACTTGGCAGAACTGGTCTTCAAGGCCATTGATAATGAGGCAGCCCAAAACAAAGAGTTTGCGGTTCAGGGCCATGAAGCCATGACCTACACTGAAGCCGCAACAGAGTTTCTGGGAACCTACGCCCCTGACGCAGACATCATACAGCTGCCAATGGAAGCCATCAGCCAGATGGGGCTGCCTGAAGAACAGACTGTTTTCATGGAGCACGTGCTGACATTTGTGGAGCAATTGCAGGAGAAAGATGTGGCGGGCGAAACCCGGCGGGTTCTGGGCTCACCAAAGTACACCATCACCTCCTTCGCTCAGGAGCTTCGCGAAGAAGCTTAAGTCACCACCGAGTTCTGAATGATGCCTTTTTCAGAGAGTGTATCCAGCAGCTTAGCGGTTGCCTGACCCATAGGCTTTTCGAAGGACCAGATCATATCAACCGGGCGCTCGGCATAGGGTTTGGTCTCGAACTGTAGTGGCAAAATCTTCAAAGCACCGGTTTGAACAAAGGCATCCACCGCATGCATTGGCAGCGCCGACCAGCCCAGGTCGGCCTGCACAAGATCTATGGCTTCCGTCGCCGTGCTCACCTGCCAAATAGATGACGACGCTTTCAGAATGGCACTGTTGGCGTTTTCGGCTTCTTTCAGCAAAATCTGACGATGCAAGCGCAGCTCTTCCCAGGAGACCGACGGCTTTAGCGCAAGCGGACTATTCGGGTGACTGACGCAGACCAACCTGAGTGTGCCTAATGAGCGGAAATCAATGGCTTCCGGAATGCCCTCAGGTTCCAATATTATGCCCAGATCCACAGCGCCCTGTTTGATTAATCGTTGGATCTCTCCAGCGGTAAATGATTGAATTTCAACATCAACAGATGGAAATTCCGCGCTGAAGTCGCGAATGATCTCCCCCAGATTGGCCAGTTTAATGTGCGGCGCCATTGCAAGCGTCACCCGGCTTTCCAGGGTGACAGAGAGAGCATCGGCAACAGCCAGAAACCGGCTGTGACGTTCCAGCAGTATTTCTGCCTGTGAGATCAACGTTTCGCCTGCTTTGGTAAGGGTGGGATACCTCCGGCTCCGATCGAACAGCTCAACATCCAGATCGACTTCAAGATTGGCGACCAGCGTGCTGATCACCGATTGTGCCTTGTTGCATTTGCGGGCTGCGGCAGAAAATGATCCTTCCCGGTGTGTGCTTACAAATGCCTCTAATTGTTCGAGTGAAGCGCGCATGGGAAGCTCCTGCCATCTATCTATCAAGAGTATGGAACCAGAAGTTAATTATCCCATCAGCAGATTACAACTCCTGCCGGCGCTTGATTTGAGGTGAGTTCTCTATCCCATTAGATCGCGTTTCTGTTCCAGCGACACTCTCAAAACTTCGAGGTCAAAAGAGGAGATGTTGACATGTGGCTTTATGTACATAAAGTATAGTTGCTATATTTATGCTATGGAGAGTCGTTATGTTGTTTAATTCATTGCAGGGTAAAGGCGCTGTTGTGCGTCGGTTTGCTCTAGGTTTTATTGCCTCTTTCGCGTTTGCAAGCGCTGTTTCGGCAGAGCCGTTTCAGGAGGTGACTGTTGGGGTGCCAGTGCCTTCACTGGCGGAAGCAGAAGCGTGGTACGCCAAGTTTCTAGGCCCTGACACTGAGGTGCTCAGACCTGTTCCCGGTATTGTGGAGTTCAAGGTAGCGCCGGGGGTTTGGTTCCAAGTCTTTGAGGTCGATGACACGCAACCAAGTGGCGCTATTATCCGTTTTATGGTGGAGGATATGGCAGCGAGCCAAAACGCACGCACGGCACTGAAAATCGATACGGGAGAGGCCGTGGAGATACCTGAGGTCGTGACATATTCCGAGTTCGCTGACCCATTCGGAAATGCTTTGGGACTCTATCAAATGCCTTAATGCAGCAGCCGAGCAGTCTTAGGGCTATCGGCTTTTACCGCTCAGCACGCTGACTGAATTAAAGTCAGCGTGCTTGGCTAACTTGCACTAAGTAAAACGCCAATAGTTTACTATGAAAACTCGCAATTATGGCTGAGAGTACGTCTCGTCTTTCACTAGGCATCTGATTCCAGTGATTGGCGGTTCTGTTCCTTCTAGGCACCGCTAAAGAGGCAGAGCTTGTTACGCGGGCATGCTCACTTCTATAACCGACATGGTTGCAGCTCTGTTGTTTGGGCTACCAACCTTATCCCTAGATCGAGTACTGATAATTGAACAACAGCGCCTTTTGACAGGTCTAGGCATAATGGGACTGGGAGCGGGTAGGAATGGTACGTTTTAGTTGGTGGGCAAACAGATTAATCGGCTTATATATTTTGCTCATAATCCTTGCTTTGTTGTTTTCTGTCGCATCGACGAGATTTGGTAGTTTGGCCATCTTGGAAAGGAAACTCAATCCTTCGACCTTTGTATTTTGGCAAGATGGTGAACTATACAAAAACCCTCCGCTGTTTACGCAAGTTATGGCTGATGCAAAAGGGCAATTTGCTTCTCGCGAACCCAGCAGCTTTGAAGACGTCGATATTTGGGTTTTAATCTTAGAAGGCTTTGCAGACATCAAAAACGTAGAGCTAGCACCGCACCTAGGTATCGACATCGACGATGCGGCAACATTCTCCACTGATATTACAAAAAGTCTTATGCAGGTTAGCCTGAGGGTTCGACTACACCCATTCCCTCTCGCTATTACCCGAAAACACATTGTCTTAGTGAATACAAAATCTCTTCGTGAAAACTTCAAAGAACAGTGCTTTGACGAGATAACGTATGAATCCATGATCGGGGATCATGATCCGAAACTTTGGGAGCAATGCCGGATCAGTGCAACAGAACCGGAGACCAAACACCTTCTGTATAGCTTCGTTAGACCAACTTTCATCAGTAGGTGAGGCAGTTCCCTCACTAGATGCCATCAATTTCGGCGAAGTCGATGAGTTTGTGCATGTAGGAGAGCAGGTCGAGGTTTTTGCTGGCGACCCAGTCGTCGTTGTAGAGCGTATCCAGATAGCGCTCACCGCTGTCGCAGATTAGGGTGACGATGGAGCCTTCCTGATCGTTTTCCATCATCTCCTTGGCCAGCGCCAGAGCACCATAAAGGTTTGTGCCTGTTGAGCCGCCGCATTTGCGCAGGATGACACCTTCTAGCCATCTGATGGTGGCGATGCTGGCTGCATCGGGGATGTCGATCATTCTGTCGATGACATCTGGCATGAAGGAGGGTTCTACTCTTGGTCTGCCAATCCCTTCTATGAGTGAGGGCTTGTTGCGGACGATTTGGGCATCGCGGTTGCGGTAGTACTCATGAAACACCGAGTTTTCAGGATCGACGACACAGAGCTGCGTCTTGGAATAGTCCTCTGTATGGAGGCGGATGTAGCGGCCAATGGTTGCCGATGTGCCGCCAGTTCCGGCACTCATGACGATCCACTTGGGAGCGGGGAAGCGCTCCAGCTCCATTTGTGAGAACAGGCTTTGGGCAATATTGTTGTTGCCGCGCCAATCGGTTGCCCGCTCCGCGTAGGTGAACTGATCCACGTAGTGTCCGCCCAGTTCCTTCGCCAATCGTGCGGCCTCGCTGTAGATCTGATAGGGCTCAACGAGGTGTACCTCACCGCCCAGCGCTTCGATCTCACGGATTTTGCCGGTGGCGGTTGCTTTGGGCGCAATGGCAATGAAGGGGTTGCCGATGAGGCGGGCGAAATAGGCCTCCGAGATTGCCGTGGAACCGGAGGAGGATTCCACGATGGGCATGCCTTCCCTGATCCAGCCATTACAGATGCCATAGAGGATGAGCGAGCGGGCCAGCCGATGTTTGAGACTGCCACTGGGGTGGGTGCTTTCATCCTTGAGGTAGAGATCAATGCCCGCCTTGGTGAGTTTGGGAATGTTCAGCTTGATCAGATGTGTATCAGCCGAGCGATTGTAATCCGCCTCAATGTTTTTGATGGCCTGCAGCGCCCACGCCCGGCCTGAGGGGTTCCGATGATTTTTGTGGCTGCTGAACTCCAGCATAGAAACACCTGATCTGTTGTTTTGGAGGCGGATGGTGCCTCGTTGGATCAAGTATAGCTTCTGTACTCTTTGCCGGATGGACCGATCCCTGCTGTGCGAAACAGAGGGTAAAGCTTGTGGCGAAAATCATTGGTTTTCAGAGGAGAAAGGCTCAGTTAGGCGAGCCTTTCCGTAGGCGTTTAGCTCGCCAATGCGGGGATCATGCCTTTGACGCCGTCTGCGAGCATACCCATGGCGATTGCGGCAAGCACCATGCCCATGAGGCGGGTGACAACGCCCATGCCGGACTCGCCCAGTTTGTTGGCGATTGGCTTGGAGACGGAGAACAGGAAGCCGGTGAACAGAGCGAGACCGACAGCCGCGATGGAGAGATCAATCTTGGCCCAGATGCCGGAATGACGTTCAGCGGCGACGATGGCTGTGGCGATAGCGCCCGGTCCGGCAACGATTGGGATGGCCAATGGCACAACGGCGATGTGGTTCTGCTCTGCTGCGGAGGCGGCTTCCTCCGGGGTTTGACGGTGGCTGTTATCACTGCGCAGCATGGACAGCGCGATTAGCAGAACGATTACGCCGCCCGCAGCGCGCAGCTCATGCACGGTGATGCCGAAGAACTTGAGGAGGATGCCGCCCGTCCAGGTGACAGTGAGGAGTGTCAGCGCGATGGCGCCGGCGCAGGTCCACGCGATGCGGCGGGCGGTGGCAGCGTCCCGATCCGCAGTCATGCCTGCGAAGACGCCTGTGTTTCCGATGGGGTTCATCATGGAGAACAGCGCTGCGACGTAGGTGATCAGAGCAGTTTCAGTCATCAGATGCTTTCTGTTGTTGGCTTTGCACGCAGTGGTGATACTGAAGAAAGCATGCAACATACTGATCGCACCTAAGGGTGACAACTTAAAGGGCTGTAATGATTGGGTGTTCTGGTGGAGATCAGTTGTGGCGCGTCAGGGAGGCGCGGTACTGGGCTCTGTACTGGGATGGCGTCAGGCCGAAGTGTTTTTTGAAGATGTTGGTGAAGGACGATGCATTCTCGTAGCCAACCTCAAAGGCGATGGAAGCCATGGTCTGGTTGGAGGAGCGCAGCAGGCCCAGCGCTTTGTTGAGGCGCATCTCCAGCTGTACCTGTTTCGGGGACTTGCCGAAGGAGGCTTTGAAGTTCTTCTGCAGGCTGCTAACCGAGAAGCCCTCTTCCTTCGCAAGCTCGGAGATTTTGACGGGCGCGGGCAGCTGGTCCTTCACACTCAACAGACGGGCACTGGTCATGTTTTGATTGGCAAGGTCGGAGCCCTGCCCGGTTGCCAGTTCCAGAGCGGTGTTGAGGATGGTGGATGCGCCGGTTGCGTCTGCGGCGAAGGTATCTGTCAGAGAGGCAACGAAGTTGAGGTACTTGAGCGCAAGCGGTGACAGTTCCAGATGACTGTCATTGGCATTACGGAAGAACTGGGTGATGGCTGCTTTGTCGCTGACGTCGATGATGAGAAAGCGGCTGCCGGAGGTGGTTTCGCTGTCATGCAGGGTTTCCGGCGCGATGAGGCCGACGGAGCCGACCTTCAACTCTTTGAACTGGCCACCGATCTCGATATCCATCTCGCCCTGCAACGGAATAACAGCCTGCGCGAACGCGTGGCGGTGCCCGAGTTCCAGCCGGTTATATTCGCGGATTACAGCTTGAAACGACATCTCTTCCTTCCGGGTCTCAACTTTCTTATCTGAACGTACTAAGCCTGTTGATGGCTAAGGGATACAGCGTAGGCGCACAAATCTCAAAAAGAAAATCTATTTCCTGTTTTGCCTAATTCCAATAAGCAGGAAATGGGGCAAGATCTGGCCTGCTTTGCTGAGAAGCCTCGGCCTAGCGGTGATGGCGTGCGACAGGTGCGGCGCCAGACCTTTGTTATCTAAGCGGACTATTTGCATGTTACAGAACCACTCAGCGGGCAAGACCAGCGCTGCGACGATGATCGGGAGCATCTCCATTGTTTTGTGGGGCACCCTTGCGGTGTTGACCAAGCTGACAGGAGATCAGTTCCCGCCATTTCAGTTGCTGGCCATGACGTTCACCGTTGCGACGCTCACACTCTCCGGCAAGCTGCTCAGTGGGAAGGCTGATTTGCGGTCTGCATTCAAGCTGCCTTTGTCCGGTTGGTTGCTCGGAGTTGGTGGATTGTTTGGTTTCCATGCGCTTTACTTCGTGGCCCTGCAGAATGCGCCTGCAGTTGAGGCGGGGCTGATTGCTTACATCTGGCCGCTGCTCATCGTGCTATTTTCTGCGCTGTTGCCGGGGGAGACCATCACGCGGTGGCATGTTTCTGGCGCGCTTGTGGCGCTGGCTGGATACTGGGTGTTGCTTGGATGGAAGGATACTGCTGGCAACTTGCAGTGGGAGTATCTCATCGGCTATCTGGCCGCTGCGGGCTGCGCGCTTATCTGGTCTAGCTATTCCGTGCTGAGCCGCCTGATCAAGAACACCTCTTCGGATGCGGTGATCGGCTATTGTGCGCTGACCGCTGCGTTTGGCTGGCTCTCACATTTTCTCTGGGAGACCACAGCAGTTCCAGCTGACCCGCTGCAGATCTTTGCTGTTCTCGGCCTCGGTTTAGGGCCCGTTGGTGTTGCCTTTTATACCTGGGATTTTGGCGTGAAACACGGCAACGTTCAGCTTCTCGGCGTACTCGCCTACGGCGCCCCGCTGATCTCGACGCTGCTGTTGATCCTGTTCGGCGAAGGCACTCTGGAAGCCAACGTGATTATTGCTGCATTGGCAATTGCAGGCGGTTCCTTGATTGCGGCGAAGAGAGTGGCTTAAGCCTGCAACTTTCCCGGTGTCCTCTGCCAGAATAGATACAAACATATGGTTAGGCTCACGATTTCAGCCAATGGCAGTGCAAGAATGACCATTCCACCGTCAAACAGCATATGGAAAACAATCATGAATATCACTGGGAACACCAAGGACCGTGACAAGGCAACAATGGCAGCCCGAGATGCACTCTGGATGGCAACAAAATAGCAGGAAAGGGTGATATTGATGCCATTGAAAATGAAGATGGGCCACAAGTAGTTGGAGAACTCTTCTGTCAGATCAACAACCATCATTGACGCCATATTCAGGAAAACCGTGCTGATGAACACAGGGAACAGAAGAATGAAGATCGCAAGCCCACCACCGACTAAAAGGTTTGCAGACAACGCATAGAAGAGGAAGGTTTTAATTCGGTCGTAGCGGTGAGCGCCCAGATTTATCGAGATGAGCGGGCCCAGGGCCTCCCCAAATCCATAGAAGATCATGATGGACAGGAAAACCAGATAGTTCAGCATTCCAAACGCGACGATACTGTCAGTGCCCAGCTCCAAGATCAAAATCCAATTGCTTACAAAGACAATCACCCCCGTAGAGATCTCGTTTATGAACTCGGCAAGTCCGGTGTAAGCAGCGCGCAACATGACACGCCATTTCCCATCAGGACGGAGCAAGCGCATAATCCCTGCCCCTCTTAACAGGTGCGGTAGTAACACAAGCACCACCACCACCTGAGAGCTTCCTGTCGCGATGGCAGCACCTGTTACGCCCATCTCAAGTTCAGCAACGAGTACATGATCAAGTGGCACGTTAAGCGCTGTCCCTAAAACGATTGCCAGCAGCACCAGAGCAGGCCGCCCATCAATCCGCCCAAAGGTGGTAAGAACGATGGCACACCCTATGAGCGGAAATGCCCAGGCAAACACTTTCAGATAGTCTGCGATGTAATCTGATGCTTCAGGGTCGAATGCGACGAGTTCGACAATATCCTTGATAAACACGAGAATAAGAATAGTCAGCGCAAACCCAAGGAGAATGGTCGTCAGCAAGGTCTTGATAAAGACCTGGCAGGCGGCTTCCTCTTTACCTTCTCCAACGTACTTGCCGGTGATGACAGATGCGCCGACAGCTATCATCAACATGAGACCATAGATGGCAGTAATGATTGGAAGGGAGAAATTTACAGCTTCAAGCGCATGAGGGCCAACATAGTTTCCCAAGAAGTAGGCATCAACAATTTCAGCTATCGCCAATGCCAGTAAACCGAATGTCGACGGGATCGCATAAAGCAGAAACTGCCTGAGAGGTGCACCCGTTAAGACCTGTTTTTGGCTGACTAGCATAAATTCTTAGACCATGACGCGTTCACAATCATTTTGGAAAGTTTACGTCACAGGCGCTAAGCGATGCATAACAAGGGAGGTAAAGCCGATGTTACTTTTTAAAGAATTAGATGCCGTTATTTCGGGCATTTGCTGATAGCTTGTTTGAGTTATCTTCTCATTTCATACAAAGCTCGTCTCACCTCGGAGAAGCATGGAAACACCCGTAATAACGGCATCGCACCTTAAGCCAATTGGACGACTTTCCCGGGCTGACGAGCATGGGGTATTGCCGCGTATTGGGAGAGCTCCTGAAGAGCCTTTGTTTTCTGAGCTTTCTCAGTTTGCGGAAAAGCTCAAGCTAGAGCTTGGGGAACACTTTCATTGTCTGGCAGTTCGAGGATCAGCATCCCGAGGAACGTTCGTTAAAGGGGCTTCTGATATCGATCTGATTGTCTTCGCTTATGGTCCTGCTTTGCAGACCTTGTCTCCAGAGCACTGCATTACTCAGGCAACCGACATAGATCTTGAATGGTTTGAGCCCGAGGACTTCCTGCAATCTTCCAGATACCAGTGGCTCAAGTTCTCGCTCAGCTACTCGGGATATTGCTTCGGGCCTCAAAACCTTCTTACGGAGTTACCAGCTCCAACACTTGGCTCTCGTGCGATTGCTCATTTGCATCGCGTGGATCGGTGGGCAAAGGCTTGGCCGACACACCTTGCCGACGCGAAGACAGATGGTGAGCGGAAACGGGCCTGTAGTTGGCTGATGAAACGTATTGTCCGCTCGCTCTTTGAAGCAGAAATGCTGAAAAGGAACGTCTATTCCCGAGACATCTACCCGTGTGCTGAGATCGCCTCAGAGGCGTTTCCTTCTCATGCGCCTATGATTTGGCGTGCAGCTGAACTTGCTGTGGCGCCAACCTCAGAACTATCTCTCATCAGGGAAGTCGCAGATTGCCTGCTTCCTGAACTCTTAAATCTTCAGTCACGCCTTAGGAGAGACATGGAGCACGTACACTCCGAAACCCCTCAGTTGCCACTGCTCTTTACCACTCAATCCCGCTTCACTTGAAAGAACGTCTTCAGCATGGCGGCGGAGTCGGTTTCGGCTAGGCCGGAGTAGACGTCGGGGGTGTGGTGGCAGGTTGGGGAGGAGTAGAAGCGAACGCCGTGGTCTACGCCGCCGCCTTTTGCATCCCCTGCCCCATAATAGAGCCTGCGAATGCGGGCGAAGGAGATCGCAGCCGCGCACATTGGGCATGGTTCCAGCGTGACGTACAGATCGCAGCCTTCCAGACGTTGGGAGTTCAGCTGCTTGCCAGCTTCGCGAATGGCCAGCACCTCGGCATGGGCGGTTGGGTCATTCAGCTCCAGCGTGCGGTTACCTGCGGCGGAAAGCACCTTGCCATCTTTGACCACAACACAGCCGATGGGCACTTCCCCTCGTGCTTCTGCCGCGCGGGCTTCGTTCAATGCCATATCCATAAAGGTTGAGTTCAATGTGGGCGTCTTCATGTGCGCCAAGCTAGTGCCATTTGCAGAAAAGGGGAAGCTGATTTGCGGACAAAGATATGCAAAACAAGAGATAAAGCAGCTCCTCCTGACTTGCCTGAGCAAGAGTTGCTTCTACTCTGAATGCTAAAGTGCCCTCATTTATGAAAGTGATCAAAGAGCCCATTCCGCTCAATGCTGCGCTCTGGATGCATGACCGCATTCAGCTACATTGGCGATTTTCTTTGGACCTTGTTGTCGCCGCATTGAATTCACATTTTCGCCACAAAGCGCTGCAAAATTGAAAAAGTGGAAGTTTCGTAGGTGCGCTTCAATATGGTCTGCCAGCTCGAAATCACACATTCTCTTTGCTTGAAGGATACGTGCGATGAGGCTGTTGGTTCATTGTATTTTGTGGACTATGCTGATTGCGCACCAAGCCGTCGCGCAATCGGATAATTGTGTTCAGATAGGGTCCCAATGCCAAAAGCGCACAGATCATAGTCTGATCATACGAAAAGCAGCCGATCTTGCGGATTTGAGTGCAGTCGCAGATGCGCCATGGATCAGACTTCTGTCCATTTCCGGTCGTGAAAGCACAGAGAATCAAATTGATCTCAGCGTCATTGCGCACCTCACGCAACTCGAACGGTTGGATTTGACAGATCTTGGGGCCTTTGATGCGTCGGGAATCCAAAATGAGTCCCTGACCTCGCTGTCTATCCGAAACAGTCGGCCCCTGAGTTATGACTTCGCAGCATCGCTTGAGAAGCTCCAAACTCTTCAAATCAACAATGCAATAGATTCGATTTCTGAACTTCCCCTCAACAAATTGGGGGCTCTTGAACAGCTTTCGATCATCAATTCGGGTGTATCGTCGCTCGAAGGCATAGAAGCATTGCAAAACCTTGAGGCGATTGCACTTACTAACAATCCCGTGCGTGATCTTGGCCCCCTTGCGCAGCTGAAGTTGCGACGTGTCACACTTGTCAGCAATCAGATAACGGACCTTTCGCCACTTGCCCGAAGCACAGAAATCACACATCTCCGTATTGGTGGTCCGAGCATTGCCAGTCTAAATGGCCTGCGGCTTGGTCCATCTTTGGTTCATTTTGATGGCTCAAAAAGTGGCCTCCGTGACATCTCGGCGTTGGCCCCGGCAACAAACGTGAAACGGGTGCTGCTTGAACAGGCAAACGTTACAAATGTCGCGGCACTTCGGGGCAAATTCCGGCTTGAGCAA
Organism: Pseudovibrio sp. FO-BEG1; assembly: GCF_000236645.1. Classification (NCBI taxonomy): domain Bacteria; kingdom Pseudomonadati; phylum Pseudomonadota; class Alphaproteobacteria; order Hyphomicrobiales; family Stappiaceae; genus Pseudovibrio; species Pseudovibrio sp. FO-BEG1. The sequence goes on along the minus strand of NC_016642.1, from coordinate 1,605,428 downwards.
ATTGACCTGCGCAAAAACCCGATCTCAGATCTCTCTCCATTGGTTGACCTGCCAAACCTGACAGTTCTTGACCTGAGCGATACAATGGTCTTTGATCTTGCACCCTTACGACACCTCAAAAGCGTTAAAAGTGTGAGCCTTTCGCGCATACCTGCCGAGGACATAAGCCCGCTTGTCGGTATGATCCGCGTTGAGGGGTTGTGGTTGAATGATACTTTGGCTTCAGACCTATCTCCGCTTCTGGAGATGCCTTCGTTGGACACCTTTGTCGTGGACGATCAAAAGATGTTAACCAAGGACAACCTACCAACCTACATGGAAACGCGGCTCAAGCCGAAAAAGGAATAGACCTTTTGCGGTATGCTGAAGAGAGCAGCCAAGGCTGAAGCGAAAGACCGTTCCGTCCCGCGTTTAAGCCCTCGCCATATTAGACTTCATTACTCTCCTACAGGTACGCTGTAACCCAACAAAAGCAGAAAAAATGGCATGAGTCTGCTTTTGCCCCTTTGCCAACGGGCTCCGCTTAGGTTATGACCGGTTTCAGAGTATGTTCGCGTCCCGAAAACATCCACGCAGCACGCTCCGACTTCTTTTTTTGAGCGAGTTCCTGTCTTCTGATTGAATCAATCAAACGGAATGCGCTTTGACGACATTCGAATATTGTGTGGCATCTGACAGACTGCTGGGCAGCCAAGGCGGTGACGCCTATGCGAGCTCATCCAGTGTATCTGTACAGAGTGTAGAAAGTTAAAGGCCCCGGTTCGCCGGGCAAGAGCCAATGAAAAACAGCGGTAAAACCCCCAAAAGCTCCCCCCGCAAATCCGGCGAGCAGACCAAGAAATCCTCCGGCAAAAAGAAACAGGAACAGACAGTAACCGTTACTGGTGAGCGTATCGCGAAGGCGATGGCACGTGCTGGCCTGTGTTCACGCCGTGAAGCAGAAACATGGATTGAAGCCGGCCGCGTGAGCGTGAACGGCAATGTGCTGGACACACCAGCTTTTACCGTGACCCAGAAAGACAAGGTGTACGTGGATGGCAAACCTCTGCCAACCCGTGAACGCACCCGTCTGTGGCTCTTCCATAAACCTCGGGGCACTGTTACCACCAACAAAGACCCTGAAGGCCGTAAGACTGTTTTTGACATTCTGCCAAAAGACATGCCACGCGTAGTGACTGTTGGCCGTCTGGACATCAACACAGAAGGCCTTTTGCTGCTGACCAACGATGGCGGCCTTTCCCGCGTGATTGAACTGCCTGCAACCGGCTGGCTGCGCCGCTATCGCGTGCGCGCGTTTGGTAAAGTGACACAAGAGCAGCTGGATGCCCTGAAAGATGGTGTTGCCATTGACGGTGTTCTGTACGGCGCTATTGAAGCGACGCTGGACACTGAAAAAGGCGACAACGTTTGGCTGACCATTGGCCTGCGTGAAGGCAAGAACCGCGAAGTGAAGCGCATTCTTGAGCACCTGGACCTTTCCGTGAACCGTCTGATCCGCATCTCCTTTGGTCCGTTCCAGCTGGGCGACCTTGGTGAAGGTGAGCTGCAGGAAATCCGTGGTCGCGTGCTGCGTGACCAGCTGGGCGAGCGCCTGGTTTCTGAAGCCGATCTCGATTTTGATGCGCCAATCATCAACCAGATGGATGCCCGCACCAGCAAAAAAGCCGAGATGAAGAAGAAAAAGAAATCTTCCGGTGGTGCTGGTGGCGGCTGGATCAGCGCGAAAGATGCAGCGGCTGTTCTTGCCAAGCACAACAAGAAGCCAATGCGCCATGGCGAAGACAAGCGCGATGGTGACGGTGAAAGTTCTGAGCGCAACCCATTTGGTGATCGTAAGCGCGTTGGCGTGAAGCCAACCTTTGGTGATCGCGATGGCGGAGAACGCAAGTCGTTCGGTGATCGCGGTGAACGCAAATCCTTTGGAGACCGCGACCGTGGTGACCGCAAGCCATTTGGCGATCGCGGCGAGCGTAAATCCTTTGGCGACCGCGACCGTGGTGATCGTAAGCCGTTTGGCGATCGTGACCGCAAGGCGGGCCCTTCCCGCTATGGCAGCAATGAGCGTGGTGGCGACAGCAAGCCGCGCCGCGTGTTCAGCGCTGACGGCACCGTAGACACCTACACACCTTCCTTCGAGGACGGCGACAACCGTCGTAACGACGAAAAGCGCAAGCCAGAAGAGCGCCGCTTCGGCACCCGCACCAAGCGTGGTGGTTTCGATCTGGCACATGGTGGCACCAAGCGTTCTGCAGAAGATGCGCCAAGCCGTGAAGATCGTCGTGGTGGCCGCTTCAACCCGGCAGAAAACGCGAAGTACACCGGCGATACTGGTCCAACTGAGGGCGAGCGCCGCTTCTCTAATCGTCGCTCCCGCGATGATGCCCCATCTGATGAAAAGCGCGGCGGCTTTAACAAAGGCCCACGCGGTGGTCGTGATGGTGAGAAGCGCGGCTTTAGCAAAGGCCCTCGTGAGGGTGGCCGCGATGGCGAAAAGCGTGGCTTCAGCAAAGGCCCTCGTGAAGGCGGTCGTGATGGCGAAAAGCGTGGCTTTAGCAAAGGTCCACGCGATGGCGGCCGTGATGGCGAAAAGCGCGGCTTCAGCAAAGGCCCTCGTGAGGGTGGCCGTGATGGCGAAAAGCGTGGCTTCAGCAAAGGTCCTCGTGACGGTGGCCGTGATGGCGACAAGCGCGGTTTCAGCAAAGGCCCTCGTTCTGGCAAGAGCTTTGGCGGAGATAAAGCACGTGGTGGTCGCCCAGGCGGTGATCGTGGCGCGCCTCGCGGACATAAAGGTGGCAGAAACTCGTGAGAATTGTTGCTGGACGATTTCGGGGAACAGCGCTCGCTACACCCAAGACGCAGAATACGCGGCCAACCACTGACCGGATGAGAGAGACCATCTTTAATGTGCTCGCTCATGCCTATGGCAATCCGGTTCAGGATGCCCGTGTACTGGACCTGTTTGCAGGCACTGGCGCTTTGGGTTTGGAAGCGATGAGCCGCGGCGGCAAATACTGCGTGTTCGTTGAGGACGCCGTGGAGCCACGCGGTCTGATCCGCCGGAATGTGGAGACCACCGGTCTGATGGGCGCCACGAAGATCCTGCGCCGCGATGCGACTTCTCTGGGACATGCCGGCACCATGATGCCGTTTGATCTGGTGTTTCTGGATCCACCCTACCGGCAGGAGCTGGGCGAAAAGGCTCTGGCAAGTGCCGCAGCCGGTGGCTGGCTCAATGAAGGCGCGCTGTGCATCTGGGAAGAAGATGCGAGCGTTTCGCCGGTGATCCCTGATGGGTTCGAGGGGCTGGACGTGCGCCACGCTGGTGACAGCCAGATCCTGATTGTGCGGTACATAGGTCTGTAGAGCGACCTTTCGGCATGCGGTTCCGGTCACAGGTTCGGGTCTGAGCTTGAAGCGAAGATTCTGAGCCTGCTGCGGACATAGAGCTGAGCGCGGTGCGTGCTCGTTCAGACCGTCCTTATATATAAAGAGTAGAAGAAGGCCTTCCCGACGTGGTTCGGGAGGGCCTTTTTTGTTTGGACTGGGTGATGTGGCGTGGGGTGAAGCTTCACGGTGGTGGGTGGATTGCTGGGGCGCGGCTGAGTGGGGTGGCAGCGGAGGCTGTCTGACACGGGGTGTCGAGGTGGTTTCGGCGGTGGTGGTTGTAGGAGTTATCCTCGCGGCATGGTTGGGGCCGAGATCTCCGGGATTTGAGGGGATCGGGTTCACAGTTCACATAGCAACGCGTCACACCTCAAAAGAACGCAGAATTCCCCAAACCAACGCAAAACACGAATACTTGTAATTACTATCACTATACTTATGAGGGAAAGCCTGAATTTTCCAGATTTGGCGCTCAGCGAGTCTTTGATTCGAATGACGCAGATTGCATATAAAAAGGCTAAGGAATCTGCGAAACAAACTTTTAATAAACAATAACAAGCACTTAATTCACGGAGATCGACCCCGATTTCGTCTTTGTTACATCTACCTAGTTTTGGATAAAAGCGTTGCAGGAATGAAACAGCGGTTTCGATTACTTTGATAACTCTAGGTTATTTTTAGAGTTATTATTGCATCAACAAGGATGTGCTGGCATCAATTGCTGCAGGGAATTCGCGTACACAAAAATAAAATCAGTTTTGCTTAGGCAGCATTTGGGCCGCCTTAAGTAGTTTTGTCAATTAACCTTGTTTGAGGAGTGGGTTTCAACCCGATTTAGGAGTCGAATTATGCGCCACTTTACAACTAGCGCCGCAGCAGCGCTTATGATGAGTGCCACTCCGGTCCTTGCAGCCGATCTTCCCGTTGCACCGGAGCCCGTAGAATACGTCCAGATCTGTGACGCCTACGGTACTGGATATTTTTATATTCCAGGCACTGATACCTGTTTGAGAATTCGCGGTCGTGTTCGTGCTGAATACCGCTTCAACAACTTTGGAGCTGGCCCAAGCGACTGGTCCGAGCGGACAAGAAATTCAACCTCCACTCGTGCACGTGGCTACCTCCGCATGGACGCACGAACTCAAACAGAATACGGTCTGCTTCGCGCTTACATCGATTTGTTTGGAACAGTTGACACTCCTGGCTTTATTCAGGATGACAGCTCCGTTCCTAACGTGAACAACCCAGTCGGCTCGTTTGGGGTTGAGCAGGACAACACTGTTATGACGCTTGATTATGCGTTCGTACAGTTTGGCGGTATGACCATTGGTCGTGCGCAGTCCTTCTATGACTTCTGGACCGGTTATGCATATGGTGCGATCACCACCGTTGCATACTCTGACCAAAACCTCTGGCTTGCCGGTTACACATTTGACCTTGGCAATGGCCTTTCAACCAGCTGGTCTGTAGAAGACAGAACCGCTCGCCAGCAGAACCTCTTTACTGGTGAGTATCTTAACTCTACAGGATTTAACCAGGGCTACGGCGGTATGCGCTTCCCGGATCTGGTCGCAAACATCCGTTTGGACCAAGGTTGGGGTTCTGCCCAGATCATGGGTGCTCTGACAGAAGTTCGCTATCTTGAATCTTATCCTTCCGGCCTTCTCGGTTGGGCCGTCGGTGGTGGTGTAGAATTTAATCTACCATTCTTCACCAATTATCTCTCCGGCTTCCAGGGTGTGGTTCAGGCAACCTTCTCTCAAGGCGCACTCGGTTACGTGAACAGTGACTGGCAGAACGTCATCTGGGATGCAACTTCTCTTACAGATGGTGAAGACGGTATTGCTACCGGTTGGTCCATTGCTTGGGGTTTCCAGGCAGACTTCTCACCTGAATGGAACGCAGCTATCCAGGCTTCCTTCGCCAACGCTCGCTCTAAGTTCCTTTGGAACCAGAATCAGTGGGATGTTGTCGGTAAGATCGGCTGGACACCAGTTAGCGGTTTCGAAATCGGTACGGAAGTTGCCTACCGTAACGTTGGATTGGGTGATCTGTATCCAGACACAGCCGTTAACGGTGGTAACCCAACTCGTCCGCTCGGTCAGCAGGATATCATCTCTATCCTACTCCGTGTTCAGAGGGACTTCTGAGGCCACATGTCAGAACCCATCGATTACTTAGCGTAGTCGAGAATACGAACCGGAAGGGGCGGATCATTGATCCGCCTCTTTTGGTTGTGAGATCAATGACGCCCAAAAAGGCGTTCAATGTCGTGAAGTTTTAACTCGATCCATGTTGGGCGGCCGTGGTTGCACTGGCCGGACTTTGGTGTCGCTTCCATATCTCTGAGCAGATTGTCCATCTCTTCAGGGCGCATGCGGCGGCCTGCTCTGATTGAGCCATGACATGCCATCGTGGCAGCCACCAGATCCAGCTTCTCTCTGATGCGTGTTGAACTGTCGTACTCAGCAAAGTCATCCGCCAGATCCTGCACCAACGCTTTGATATTCAAACGCTTCAGCATGGACGGGGTTTCTCTGACAGCGATTGCTCCGGGGCCAAAGCGTTCCAGAACGAGGCCGACTTCCTCCAGTTCAGAAGCACGCTCTTCCAGACGGGCGACGTCATCTTCTGGGAGATCGACGATCTCAGGAATTAAGAGCATTTGTCTTGGGACATCCCGCTTTGCGAGGTCTTCCTTGAGCTGCTCATAGACAAGGCGTTCGTGCGCGGCGTGCTGGTCCACGATAACGAGACCGTCTTTCGTCTGCGATACGATGTAGGTTTCGTGGATTTGCGCTCGCGCTGCTCCGAGCGGGAAGTTTTCTCTGTCTTCTGGCAGTTCATGCGCATGCGCGCGCGAATCCGCTGATGGTGCGTCGACGAGATTGTAGGCTTGTTGTCCTTGCGTAGCGGCAGAATCTTGCCTCATGGAGGGCTCTGGCGAAGCCGTATATGGTGCCGTTGCTTCCATTAGGCCCAGTTGTGTTTCCTGAGTTCCTGCTTCCGGGATATCTGCAGCGCTCCAGACTGAGGGAGAGCTTTCTTCAGGGCGATAGGCTGATTGTTGCCAGGAGTAGTTTTGCGCTGCTTCTCCGTGACCTTGTTGGGTATGTGCCGAAGCGCCTGAATGGACGTTGAAACCTGTCCCCTGCCCCATTGGGCGGATGGCATTGATAGCAGATTGCGTATTTGCCGTAGACGCACGGAAACCAGATTGAACAAACGCGTTCTTAAGTGCGCCGATCAGCAACCCTCGAACGAGCTGCCCATCGCGGAAGCGAACATCTGCTTTTGCGGGGTGTACGTTCACGTCTACCTGATGCGGATCCAGGTCGATGTTCAGCACAACGATTGGATGGCGGTCTCTTGAGAGAACGTCTGAGTATGCGGCTTTAAGTGAACCGAGTAGGAGCTTATCACGCACAGGGCGGCCATTTACGAAGAAGAACTGGTGCTGAGAGTTGGCGCGATGGAATGTAGGGAGGCCAGCATATCCATAAAGATGTACCCCCTCCCTCAAAGCCTCGATTTCCATTGCGTTCTTTGTGAACTCTGCACCGAGGATTTGGCCGATGCGCGCGAGATCTGCATCGTCGCCAGTGCACGCCGGCAGTTCAAGTTGTCTACGATCGGAGCCAGAAAGAGTGAAGCGGATGGTTGGATTTGCGAGTGCAATACGTTTGATGATTTCGGTAATCGCTGTGGCTTCAGCGCGGTCTGATTTCAGAAACTTCAGGCGAGCTGGAACAGAGAAGAAGATATCTTTGACTTCAACACGTGTTCCTGCATTCAAGGCTGCTGGTTCAACTTCGCTATTCTGACCACCTTCTACTTCGATTTTCCAAGCGTGTGGTTCCGATGCATGGCGGGTTGTGATTTCCAATCTGGAGATCGCGCCAATGGATGGCAGCGCTTCTCCGCGGAAGCCCATGGTTCGGATGTCCATGAGGTCATCTTCAGGCAGCTTGGATGTGCAGTGACGGCGGACAGCGAGTTGCAAGTCTTCCTTGGTCATACCTGCGCCATTGTCGGTTATGCGCAGGAGACTCTTGCCGCCAGTTGCAGTCACGATCTCGATGCGCGTGGCGCCAGCATCAACCGCGTTTTCAACCAACTCTTTGACGACGCTTGCAGGCCTCTCGATTACTTCACCCGCGGCAATTCTGTTGATCGTCGTATCGCTAAGTTGTCTTACCGCCATAACCGCTCCGTTGTTCATTTGCCCTGCTTTCACCATCGAAAACCCGCCGAGTTTCGGGAGTGCATTTACATGGCGCATCCGATCTGCATTTGTGACAGTGATTTACGCTCATAATGATACAGGGTGAGCAGTGATAGTAACTACTTGTCGTCGCCAGCTGCTCAGGCTATGAGGATTTGGCTCAAGTCTGCTCTTTTTTCAAGAGACTATCAAACTTCCTCCAAGAGAACATCCATGCAGCAACAATCCCCCATCACTGGCCTTAGCCAGATCGCAGATCAGTTTAATGGCATTCTATGTGATGTCTGGGGTGTTTTACATAATGGGATGAGTGCCTTCCCAGCTGCAATTGAGGCTCTTGAGACTTACAAAGCAAACTACGACAGACCTGTGGTGCTGATTACAAATGCACCGCGACCAGCCAACGAGATTGAAGAGCATCTTCGTAATTTGGGAGTACCACGCTCTTGCTACGACTCGATCGTCTCATCCGGGGATGTGGTTCAGGCTGACTTGAGAGCGACTGATCATGCCAAGGTCTATCATATCGGTCCAAAGAAGAATCATAGCCTATTTCATGGTGTTAGCTTTGATTTTGTAAAGCCGGAAGAGGCTGACATTATTGTTTGCTCCGGTTTGAATGATCGACGTGTAGAAGAACCGGAGGACTACCGTTCTCATTTTGAAGACTTGCTGAAGCTGGATCTCACTCTGATTTGCGCCAATCCGGATATTGTAGCGGAGCAAGGTGACAAGCTGGTTTGGTGCGGCGGTGCACTGGCGAAGCTTTATGAAGAGATGGGCGGGCGCGTGGTTATCACCGGCAAACCATTTCATCCGATTTACGACATGGCCCGTGCTGAGCTCAATGCTCATGCGGGTAAACCGCTTGAAACCCATGAGATACTCGCGATTGGGGATGGGTTTCCGACAGACATCAAGGGTGCAAATGCGCAGGGCATCAGTGCTTTGTTTCTGACAGACGGCATTCATGCGGCTGATCTTGAAGGAAATTCAGAAGCTGTGGTGAAGATGCTCGAGGCTGAAGGCATGCAGGTGCATAGCTTTATGGGCCGTCTGAGCTGGTAATAAAAAAGCAGTTTGCGCCTTGTTGAGGACAAGCAAACTGCTTTTGTCTTTTATTTCTGCGGTCCGAGTCCGCAGGCAAACTTAACGCATTTGATCAGGCGAACAGTTTGTCGATGTCGTCCTGCTGCACGTCGCCGAGCATTGCGTCGATCTCATCCTGAGAAACGCCCTCTCCTTTGTGCTGAGGGCCGTGAAGGATCAGCTCACGTTTGCGGCGTTCTTCATCAGTCTCTTCACCCTGATGTTCCGCCTGAGCTTCCTGCTCAAGACGCAAACGCTCAACGAAGTTGGAGACGCGCTCGTCAATCGTGTTCAGTGTGCTGACAACCTTGGAAATACGCTGTCCGGTGATGTCCTGAAATGCGCAGGCCTGGAAAATCTCCATCACCTGATTGTTGACCGTGTCCTGGTAAGCTTCAGTGTCTTCCGGATCAGCAGCCATAATGGCTTCAGCAGCTTCCATGATGGAATGTGTTGCCTCTTCTGTTGAGGAAACAATCGCATCCAGCTCCCGGCCAGCCTCAGGGATATGGTTATCCCTCATATCTGCGACGCGAAGCTTACTGATTTCGGCTTTCATCCGCGCGATTTCTTCGCCGATTTCTGCCAGTTCCATGGTCACTGCAGGTTGGATATGTTCAATGATGTCCCCCATTGAACCTGTCATAACCTCAGCCAGCCCCATAACGTCAGTTAATGTGACTTCGCTCGACTTCTCACGGCTTTCTTCCAGAAAATCGATGAGTTGCTGAATATCAATTTTGGTCAAAACTACACTTTCCCTTTATTTGAGTAGGGAACGTCTCCTCCAGCAGACGAAATGTCTGCCAGGCCGGAGCTCTACCCGACCTTGTAACCGGTCAGTTGGGTGCACGAAAGGGTTGGGGCGCAATCGATATGGCGTCCTCACCCCAGCCCAAATTCTTCAATGTGCGCGCAATGCAAAATTAGTCAGCGAAAACCGCTTCGATTTTGCCTTTAAGAGTTTGCGCGTTAAACGGCTTAACGATGTAGTTGTTAACCCCTGCCTTCTTAGCAGCGATCACGTTTTCCGTTTTAGACTCAGCTGTAACCATGATGAATGGCGTCTTACACAGAGCCGCATCCTGTCTGACCTGCTTCAGCAGCTCATAGCCAGTCATAGGTTCCATGTTCCAATCCGAGATGACCAGGCCATAACGGCGCTGCTTCATTTTCTCGTAGGCCTCAGTGCCATCAGCCGCATCATCGATGTCCGTAAAGCCAAGTTGCTTCAACAAGTTCCGAATGATTCGAATCATGGTCTTATAATCATCGACAACCAAAATTGGCATCTGAAGATCAAGGGCCATGTACAACTCCATATTCTCAAGAGGCTGTCGTTGCCTCTCTGCTATACTCACGGCGACCACGACATTTTTAGGTCACACTGGACGCAGGTGTCCTTCCAATAAAAGGGGTCCCCACCAATTCAACTTTCGCGAAACTAACCGCCCTACGTTATAGTTAGGTTAATTTCTCCAATACGATTTCAATAATGCTAAAAGCCTAATTGTTTTTTAGAGGTCCGCTTACTAGCGTTTCTGCGCGTTTTACCGGCAATATTGCCTGTGGTTAATCCGAGGAAACACTATGCTCAGCCTTCGTCCGCTTGCTTATGAAGACCTATCAGTCGGCATGACCGAAGTATTCGTTAAGCACGTCAGCTCTCAAGACATCGTAGGATTCGCAGAGGTTTCCGGTGACAGAAACCCTATCCATTTGTCGGAGCATTTTGCAGCAAAGACCCCTTTTAAAACTCGTATCGCGCACGGTCTTTACACCGCGAGCCTTATCTCAGCCGTACTTGGAACGCGATTACCGGGCCCAGGTGCAATTTATTTGTCTCAATCTTTAAATTTTCGCGCGCCTGTGTATATCGGCGACGATATTGAGGTTCGCGTGAGCGTTGCGGAGCTGATTGACAAAGGCTGCAGAGCCCGTCTGGACTGCAAGTGTCTTGTGGATGGGAAGGTGGTTCTGGAAGGGGAAGCGATGGTGAAAGTCCCTGCCCGCGCCGATATGGATATTCCGCTTTAAGCCGAAATTCCTGCGAAGAACTTGCAGTTTCTTGTGTCCGGCCCGTCAAACCTTATCTGAAGAGCTTGACGGGGCGGGCTTCTCACGGCACCGTCTCGCAAAATTCTGGAAATTTGGAGTATGTTGCGCACTCGGCTTTTGTGCAGCAAACTCTAAATCTTTATTTTCACGCGTATTCTCATAGGAAAACCGGAGCCTCTTATCGGGATACGCTTTAGCGGGAAGTACAGTTCATGGGTGAGCCGATCAAGCAGGCGCATTCTTTTCAGCATATTACCGACCTTGCGCAGTTTCCTGACAAGCTGCGCGGCGGTGTTGTTGCGATCGGAAATTTTGATGGTGTGCATCGTGGACACCGGGCTGTACTTGATCTGGCACGTGATGAAGCAGCAAAGCGCGGTGTTCCTGCGCTTGCCATGACGTTTGAGCCGCATCCGCGTACTTTCTTCCGCCCTGAGCAACCTGTGTTTCGTCTAACACCAAGCCATATCAAGGCCGAGATTCTTGAGGCGGAACACCTGGATGGTGTGATCGAACTGCCTTTCACCAAAGAGTTTGCCAGCATGGCTGCTGAGGATTTTGTGAAGGACATACTGGTGGATCGCCTTGGGATCTCCCAGAGCATCACCGGCTATGACTTCCACTTTGGCAAAGGTCGTCAGGGAACACCTGAGTTTTTGCGCGAAGCAGGCGAGGCTCATGGGTTTGCTGTAACTATTGTTGGGGCTGAAGGTGATGAGGGCGGTGAAGTGATTTCCTCCAGCCGTATTCGCGCAGCTCTTGGTGAAGGCGATCTGGCGGTTGCCAATGGTCTGCTGGGCTACCGTTATTTTGTTGAAGCGACTGTTCAGCATGGTGAAAAGCGTGGTCGTGAGCTGGGCTACCCGACTGCTAATCTAAAGCTTGCTGACAATTGTGAGTTGAAGGAAGGCGTTTACGCCGTCCAGATCAAGATTGACGGCGAGATGCATGATGGCGTTGCCAGCTTTGGGCGTCGACCGACTTTTGATGATGGTGCTCCGCTGCTCGAAGTGCATGTGTTTGATTTCAGCGGGAACCTCTATGAGAAGCTCGTCACCGTATGCTTTATCGGGTTTATCCGCCCTGAACTTAAATTTGACGGTATTGACGGTTTAATTGCGCAGATGGATCAGGATAGTGCAGAAGCGCGGGCGATGATTGCTTCGATGCGACCACTTTCTCATCTGGACCAAATGCTCAACACCGACGGATAATCTCATTCTTTAGAAAGACCTAGTATGACATCAGCGGCTACGCGGGCTGGCGCTGCCAGCTCTGACAATGTGTTGCACGGCGTACTGCTGATGATGTTCGGGTTGCTCATCCTTTCGAGCACCGATGGCGTGGTGAAGTATCTTTCTGAGTTTTTCTCGCCTTTAACTGTCGCCTTCTTCCGCTTTGCTGTTCAGCTTGCCATCATTCTGGCGATCGCTCCTTTTCAGAAACGGAGTTTGCGCAGTCTGCTGCAGGAAACCACCCTCCCCCTGTTCTGCCGAGGCCTTTTGCTGGCCGTTGGATCGGTGTTCATCGTCTTTGGACTGAAGTACCTGCCACTTACTGATGCGACTGCGATCTTCTTTGTACAGCCGGTTATTCTGGTAGTTTTGTCAGCGATGTTTCTGAAGGAAAAAGTTGGCGCTAAGCGGTGGCTAGCGGTGTTGATTGGGTTTGCCGGTGTGCTTGTCATCATGCGGCCGGGGACTGGTGTGTTCCAACCAGCAAGTCTGCTTATTCTGGCTGCGGCGATTACGTTTGCCTGCTATCTGATGCTGACGCGTAAACTCTCCGGGCAAGCCTCTCAGCTGGCCATTCAGTTCGCAACTGGCTTTGCAGGCAGTCTCTTTATTCTGCCAATCATCTTTTACGCATGGCTGACTGGCTTTGGCGGCGATCTGGTGATTGCTGATCAGGAAGCAGATTTCACGCTCCCGACCATTTTTCTACTCTGCCTTGGTGGGACGGGACTGTTTGCGCATGTGTTGCTGGTCAAGGCTTTTGAAAGAGCCCCGGCTTCTGTTTTGGCTCCTATCAACTACGTGGAAATTATCTCCGCAACCACAATCGGTTATCTGGTCTTCAACGAGATTCCGGATGAGTTTGTCTGGGTTGGCGTCGGGATGCTCGTCTGCAGTGGGTTGATACTGGCGAATGCGGAGCGAAAACCGTCGCCCTCATAATGTTGAGTGGCGGAACAGATACTCTTTAGATAACTGCACTGAATAGACTTTGACGAATACTTTCTTTTTCTTGCGCGAAAGAATAGCTGGTGCGTCAATATAGGCCCTTACCCTGATCGCTGGCTTTGATATGTCAGCGTATCCCCCATTTTCCGAGAGCAACATGACAACAACAACCGCCTCGACAGACAGTCATAGTTCCAATGCCGGGCTGCATGGCATCCTGTTTATGGTCGCCGGGATGTCTCTGGCACCGCTTATGGATGGCACTGCCAAGTATCTGAGCAGTTTTATCTCTCCGGTTGAGGTATCACTTGGCCGTTTTCTTTGTCAGGCGCTGATTGTTCTTTTGATCGCTGTTTTCATGGGGCGCTCGTTTGGTTCGCTGATGAAGGAAGTGAACCGCATTCAGCTGATCCGCGGTGCATGTCTGGCGATCTGTTCAATCTTCTTCTTCAGCTCTCTCAAGTACATGCCGCTGGCAGATGCGATTGCGATCTTCTTTGTGCAGCCAATGATCCTGACAGTGCTTTCTGCTGTGGTGCTTAAGGAGAAAGTGGGTGTTCGCAGGTGGTCTGCTGTTGTTGTCGGCATGGTGGGCGCGCTTATCATTATTCGTCCAGGCTCCAGTGCTTTAGGCTGGCCTTCCCTGTTGCCGCTGGCAGCAGCGACTTCGTTTGCAGCCTACCTTGTTTTGACGCGCAAGCTCTCTGGCAGCGCGTCTCTGCTCGGCATTCAGTTTGCGACCGGTGTGGCTGGTGTTTTGACGCTGACGCCGCTGGTGGTTATCGCAAGTCTGTTTGGGTTTGAGGCAGCAGCCTGGACAACACCGGATCTTACTCATTTGCCTCTGTTTGTGCTGATGGGCATTATCTCCTTCGCCTCACATGGCTGCATTGTGCTCGCCTTTGACCGTGCACCAGCCTCCGTGCTTGCGCCGCTGAGTTATACGGAAATCATCAGCGCGACCATCGTTGGCTTTGTGCTGTTTGGCGATATTCCAGACATGTTTGTCTGGCTGGGTGTTGCGCTTATCGCAAGCGGCGGACTTTACATTGCACACCGTGAACGGACTGCAGCGAAGCGTCAGGCGGAGAGTGAGGAGCTGGTCGACAGTTCTCCCAAACGCCATTATTGACGCGGTACGTTAGCTTCGGCCTTCAGGAAAATTACTCTTGGTCTTGAGAATATTGAGCTTTGTTGTTAGAGGCTCTTTATTCCTTACATAAGCGCTGCTAAAAGCACTCATTATGTTAGCCAAGTTTGAAGATAACAGGACTGCTCCTTTGACCTCTTTCAAGGTGTGCCAATTTCGAATTATTGGCCCGGCCTTCAGCTGAGACGCCCGCTGGCGCCCTGAAGTACCGGGAGACCTCCAACCGTCACCGTGGTGGCGGGACTTTCAAGCTTGCGCAAATCCCTGCGCTTTACCAAATGCCTATGGGCAAACAGATGCCCACATAAGCGGACTGCCAAATGACCGATACTACGAGCCGCGATTATTCGGAAACGCTCAACCTGCCTAAAACTGATTTCCCAATGCGGGCAGGCCTTCCAAAGAATGAACCTAAGATCCTTGATAAATGGAAAGACAAGGATCTTTACAAGGTGATGCGTGATCAATCCGCTGGTCGCCCAAAGTTCATCCTGCATGATGGCCCTCCATATGCAAACGGTAACATCCATATCGGCCATGCGCTGAACAAGACCCTCAAGGACATCATCAACCGCTCCATGCAGATGCAGGGCTTTGATGCCAACTATGTTCCTGGCTGGGATTGTCATGGTCTGCCGATCGAATGGAAGATCGAAGAGCAGTATCGCAAAAAGGGCAAAAACAAAGACGCTGTGCCGATCAACGAATTCCGTAAGGAATGCCGCGACTTCGCGGACAAGTGGATCGACGTTCAGCGCGAAGAATTCAAGCGTCTTGGCATTGAAGGTGACTGGGACAACCCATACCTGACCATGCGCTACGACAGTGAAGCTGTGATCGCGAACGAACTGATGAAGTTTGCGACAAGCGGCCAGCTGTACCGCGGTTCCAAGCCTGTCATGTGGTCCATCGTTGAGAAGACTGCTCTTGCTGAAGCGGAAGTGGAGTATGAGGACCATACTTCCCACACCATCTGGGTGACCTTCCCGGTTGTTTCCGGCAATGAAGCGCTGATCGGCAAGAAGGTGGTGATCTGGACAACCACTCCATGGACCATCCCTGCAAACCGCGCGATCTCCTTCTCCAAAGATATCAGCTATGGCATCTTCAAGGTGACTGAAGCTGCTGAAGACAACTGGGCGAAGGTTGGCGAAGAGTTCATCATTGCTGACAAGCTTGCTGAGTCTGTTTTCGAAGCGTCCCGCGTTGATGCCTATGAGCGTGTGTCTGACGTTGATGTGAGCACCATCGAATACTGTGCGCACCCGCTGCGCGGTGCTGAAGGTGCTGGCGACTACTTCGATTTCAACGTGCCGATGCTGGCTGGTGATCACGTGACTGACGATGCTGGTACTGGCTTCGTACACACCGCACCGGGTCATGGTCAGGAAGACTTCCAGATGTTCCTGGATAACCGGGAAGCCTTTGCGAAGGCTGGTACTGAGCAGGTTCCAATGACCGTTCAGCCAGACGGCTCTTACTACCCGCATGTGCCCCTGTTTGAAGGCAAGTACATCCTTGACCGTAAAGGCAAGGAAGGCTCCACCAACAAAGCCGTTATTGAGAAGCTTGTTGAAGTTGGCGGCCTGATGGCTCGTGGCCGTGTTAAGCACTCCTACCCGCACTCCTGGCGCTCTAAAGCTCCTTTGATCTTCCGTAACACGCCTCAGTGGTTTGTTTATATGGACAAAGAGCTCGCTGAAGAAGCGAAGGGGGACACTCTGCGTTCCCGCGCTCTTAAAGCGATCTCCGAGACACGTTTCGTGCCTGCAACCGGCCAGAACCGTCTGAATGCGATGATCGAAGCTCGCCCTGACTGGGTTCTTTCCCGTCAGCGTGCATGGGGTGTGCCGATTACTGTGTTCGTGAACAAGGAGACCGGTGAAGTTCTGAAGGACGATGCGGTCAACGCGCGTATCTTCGAAGCTTTCCAGAATGAAGGCGCGGATGCGTGGTTTGAGGAAGGCGCAACGCAGCGCTTCCTTGGTGAAGGCTACAAGGCTGACGACTTCGAGAAGGTCGATGACATCCTCGACGTATGGTTCGACTCCGGTTCCACTCACGCGTTCTGCATGGAGCGCCGTGAAGACCTGAGCCCGAAGCGTAAGGGTCTGGGCGGTGACGACTACGTTCTTTATCTGGAAGGTACTGACCAGCACCGCGGTTGGTTCCACTCTTCCCTGCTGGAAAGCTGTGGCACCCGTGGTCATGCGCCATATGACGCTGTTCTTACCCACGGCTTCACCATGGCTGAAGACGGTCGCAAGATGTCCAAGTCTTTGGGCAACACCATCGCACCTCAGGACGTGATCAAGCAGTACGGTGCTGACATCCTGCGTCTGTGGGTTGGTTCTGTCGACTATGCAGAAGATCAGCGTATCGGCCCTGAGATCATCAAGACCAACGTTGATGCTTACCGCAAGCTGCGTAACACCCTGCGCTTCATGCTCGGTTCCCTCGGTCACTATGAAGGTGAAGAGGTTGCTCTTGCTGACATGGAAGAGCTGGAACTGCTGATGCTGCATCGTCTGGCTGAGCTGGATGTGCTGATTCGCGATGCTTACATGGCCTTCGACAGCAAGCGCGTGTTCTCTACTCTGTTCAACTTCATGACTGTTGAACTGTCTGCGTTCTACTTCGACATCCGCAAGGATGCGCTGTACTGCAATGCACCGTCTTCCAAGAAGCGTAAGGCCTCTCTGTACGTGATCGAGCAGCTGTTCCGTCATCTGACCATGTGGCTGGCACCAATCCTGCCGTTCACCATGGAAGAGAGCTGGGGCTATCGTTACGGTGAAGCCACCACGTCCGTTCACCTGCAGCAGTTCCCTGCTGTTTCTTCTGCATGGAGAAACGATGAGCTGGCAGCGAAGTGGGAGAAGGTTCGTGCGGTTCGCCGTGTGATCACCGGTGCTCTTGAGATCGAACGCCGTGAAAAACGGATCGGTTCTTCTCTGGAAGCCCACCCAACCGTCTTCGTTTCTGACGCAGACCTGATGGGCGCACTGAATGGTCTTGATATGGCTGAAATTGCCATCACTTCCCAGCTGAACCTTTCTGCAGACGGCGCTCCTGAAGGTGCGTTCGTTCTGGAAGATGTTGCTGGTGTTGGCGTGGTGCCGGGCCTTGCAGAGGGTAACAAGTGTGCCCGTTCCTGGAAGATCCTGCCAGAAGTTGGAACAGATGCTGAGTATCCAGAGCTGACTCTGCGCGATGCGGACGCAATGCGCGAGCTGGATAGCGCTGCTGTTTAAGCAAACAAAGTGACGAGGGAATTGCTTTGAAGAAACTAAAAGTTTGGGGACATCACAGTTCCCTCGTCCTGCTTCTTGCCATTGTCGGTCTGGTCGTTGATCAGATCGCAAAATTCTGGGCTGTCGGCCACTTTTCAGTTGGAGGCATTCCTCCGATTTCCGTTGGCCCGTTTCTTGATTTGGTTCTAGTCTGGAACAAAGGCGTTTCTTATGGCCTCTTCCAGCAGACGACCGAGATTGGTCGCTGGGGGCTAGCTGCCTTTACAGTTGCCGCTTCTGTTTTCATCTGGTTCTGGAGTGCGCGGGCGATCAACCGACTGGAAGCCATCTGCCTCGGTCTGGTTTTATCCGGCGCGCTGAGCAATGGCTTTGACCGCCTCTATTATGGCCAAGTCGTCGATTACCTCTATTTCCACGTTGGGGAATTTTCTTGGTACGTCTTCAATCTTGCTGATGCATGGATTGTTATTGGCGCTGCCGGGTTGCTGCTCGACACCTTATTTATTGGCAAAAATAAGGATAGCCGGCCCTAAAACTGCCTAATTCCCAATTATATGTGGGGAAGATCGGGTGCTTCTGGGCATAACTACACACTTAGGGCCTTCATGGTTTCGTGATTCCTGTTTTAAGGTGGCATCACTGGATTATGAGGACTACAGATTTCGCAGGCTGTCATATGACCCGTGAAGCCTGTCAAACGCCGCTTTGATGGTGATCGGGAAACAAGGGTAATGAAATTGCAAAGCCGTAGCAAAAAATTCGTCGTTCGCGCCTCTTTTGTTTGCGGGCTCTCTCTCGCACTATCTGCCTGTATGACAGGAAATGGTGACTTCAGCGATGGCACCGAAACCACCGAAACCAGCTTGATGACCGGTGTATTGAGTGCAGTTGGTCTGGAATCCCAGCGCAATTCGGATATCGAGTACAAAGAGCGTGCGCCGCTTGTTATGCCAACACAGGCAGGCAACCTGCCTCAGCCAGACGGTCGTAAGCTTTCTGAAGTAGCAAGCAACTGGCCAGTTGACCGCTCCAAGGAAGAGCTTGAAGAGATCCGCGCGTTCTACAAGGTTGAACCAGGCGAGCCTTTGAGCATTGAGCAGATGC
This sequence comes from Pseudovibrio sp. FO-BEG1, assembly GCF_000236645.1. NCBI lineage: Bacteria > Pseudomonadati > Pseudomonadota > Alphaproteobacteria > Hyphomicrobiales > Stappiaceae > Pseudovibrio > Pseudovibrio sp. FO-BEG1. The sequence goes on along the minus strand of NC_016642.1, from coordinate 1,586,981 downwards.
GCGGCCACCCTGCTTTGAAAAAAGCTGCTGCCCGTCCTCGTGACTTTGCTGCAGAGAAGCGCCAACAGCAGCTTCTTGACGGTGACAAGCTGAGCCCTGCAGAACTGGCTGCCCTTGGCAAACAGTATCAGGAAGCGAAAAAGCAGCTTGGCGGTAAGGATGTGGAAGCTCCAATTTGCTCCCCTGAAGATCCTACCTGTAAGCCTACCCGCAAATATCTGACTGAGCCTCCAGTCGCATACTCCACTCCTGTTGCAGGCGTAGCCTTTGCAACGCCGGAAGTGGATGAGAGCGAGCTTGTACGCCAGAAGCGTGAAGCGGCTGCGATTGAAGACGGTGCTCGCATCGACATGAGCAAGCAGTAAGAGAGATCTCTCTCAGGGCGCTAAAAGCCCGCTGAAAGCCTTAGTAAATTATGAAGCAAGCGCGACGATGTTCGCGCTTTTTTCATTATAGCTGCAATAGATTACGAATAATTCACGAGGAGATTAACCACAATCACGCTATAGGTAGGGCAGCTGTGTCCTGCTCATTTTAAAGGGAGCCCCCTACGTGACTGGTCGATCTCTCACGCTTAAAGCCCTCGCTTTAAGTCTCGTTGTTTTCGCAAGCCCAGTATTGCCCGTGGCTGCGGATACAACAGGGAAAGCTTCAATCGAAGACTTCTCCAAAATTCGCATCGGTGGAACCGATGTCTCTCAAAGCACGCTCGACAACGGCCTTCAGGTGGTTGTTATCCCAGACCGCCGTGCACCTATCGTAACGCATATGGTGTGGTACCGCGTTGGTGCTGCTGATGAAGAACCCGGTAAATCGGGCCTCGCGCATTTTCTAGAACATCTCATGTTTAAGGGAACCAAGAATACACCGGAAGGTGAGTTCTCCAAGATGGTTGCCCAGGTAGGTGGTCAGGAAAACGCTTTTACCTCTCAGGATTACACCGCTTACTACCAGCAGGTTGCCAAAGAGCATCTGGAGATGGTGATGGGCTATGAAGCCGATCGCATGTCCAATCTGATCCTGACCGAGAAGCAGGTTAACCCGGAACGCGACGTGGTGCTGGAAGAGCGCTCTCAGCGCGTGGATCGCAGCCCGGCAGCTCGCCTTTCAGAGACCTTTGATCAGGTCCTGTTTCCAAACAGCCCCTATGGTATTCCGGTTATCGGGTGGAAGGATGAAATCCAAAGCCTGAACAAAGATGATGCAATCGCGTTTTACGATAAGTACTACACCCCGAACAACGCCATCCTGATTGTGGCGGGTGATGTGACCTCCGAAGACGTTCTGGAACTTGCCAAGAAGACTTACGGCAAGGTGGAGCAACGCGCAGAGCCGGGTCCTCGTGACCGTCCGCATGTCCAAATCGTTCCGGGCAACCGTGAAGTGAGCCTGCGGAGCGATCAGGTTGCCCAGCCAAGCCTGCAGCATGGCTGGATTGTTCCAAGCTCTACCACCGCAGCGCCAACTGAATCTGAAGCTCTGGAAGTTCTCTCAGACATTCTGGGGGGTGGCGTTAACAGCCGCCTGTACCAAGAGCTGGTGATTGAGGGCGAAATGGCGACCAGTGCAGGCGCCTGGTATCAATCTACCGCTTTGGATGACACCCGTCTCATTCTTTATTCCTCACCGAAGGATGGCGTTTCTCTGGAGGAGCTAGAGAAGAAGGCGCTTTCCATTGTGAATGACCTTCTGGAAAACGGTGTCACTGCTGAGGAAGTGGAACGTTCCAAGCGCTCCATGCTGGCCTCTGCAATCTATGCCCAAGACAAGCAGGATGTTCTGGCTCGTATTTTTGGCACCGCACTGACAACAGGTGGTTCTGTCGACAAAGTACAGACATGGCCTGCACGGGTTGCGAAGGTGACACCTGAACAGGTTCAGGCCGTTGCACAGAAGTACCTTACTGAAACCAGCGTGGCGAGCTATCTGATGCCAGCTGCACAAGCAGAAAACGTAGAGTGAGAGGGGACGCTCCATGAAAGCTAAAGTTCTTATGGCAGCTTCTGCCTCCGCTTCCCGACTGACAGCAAGCCTGTTTGCTCTGATGGCTCTGTCATTCCTTATCGTTGCCAGCTTTGCGCAAAGCAGTCAGGCGATCGAGATCAAAGAGGTCAAGAGCCCCAGCGGCATCACAGCGTGGTTGGTGGAAGATTACACTGTGCCAATCATTGCGCTGAACTTTGCGTTTGCGGGTGGTAGCTCTCAGGACACAGATGCCAAACTTGGCGTGACCAATCTGCTGAGCACAATGCTTGATGAAGGCGCTGGTGATCTGGATTCACAGGCTTTTCAGGGTCGCCTTGAAGACCTGACCATGAGCCTTTCCTTCAGCACAGGTCGTGACTTCTTCTATGGCTCCTTCCAGAGCCTGCAGGCGAACAAAGACCATACCTTTGAGATGCTGCGTCTGGCGGTCAATGAGCCTCGCTTTGATGCTGTTCCGCTGGAGCGCATGAAAGCACAGACCATCTCTGGTATTCGTCGCAGCCTGAAACGTCCTGATGCGCTGGCGGGACTGACCTTGTCCAAGACCATCTTCCCGGATCATCCTTATGGCCGCCCTAGCCGTGGCACTGAGAACACCGTTTCCAAGCTGACTTCTGATGATCTGAAGGCACAGCGTGCGAAGATCTTTGCAAAGGACTCTTTGAAGATCGGTGTTGTTGGTGCAATCAGCGCAGATGAACTAGCCGAGGTTCTAGACAAGGTCTTTGCAGACCTGCCTGAAAGCGGTGATCTGGTTGAGATTCCAAATGTGGAACCTGTAACGGACAAGAATGTGCATGTGGACTTTGAAAGCCCGCAGACCTCCATTCAGTTCGCTCTGCCGGGTTACAAGCGTCATGACCCTAAGTTCATGTCTGCGTTTGTGATGAACCACATTCTGGGCGGCGGCACGTTCTCCTCATGGCTTTACAACGAGATCCGTGAGCAGCGTGGCCTTGCTTATTCTGTCGGTTCCTATCTGGTTCCTTACCAGCACGCTGCTCTGCTGATGGGTTCCACGGGTACACGTGCGGATAAAGCTGGTGAAGCGATTGATATCATCAAAGCGCAAATGGAACGCATGGCGCAGACTGGCCCTACTCCTGCTGAGCTTGAGGAAGCCAAGTCTTACCTGACCGGCTCTTATGCGCTTAACTTCGACAGCTCCAGCAGCATTGCTCGTCAGCTGACAGGCATTCAAACTCAAGGGCTTGGTATCGATTACATCGACAAGCGCAATGAGATGGTTGAGGCAGTCACGCTGGAAGGTGTTCGCGAAGTTGCGCGGGACATGTTTGATGGTATCGAGCCAACCTTCGTTACAGTTGGCAAGCCGCTAAACTGATCCTGAGAGAAATCAAGAAATTGCAGCAGGCGAGTTGATGAAAATCAGCTCGCCTCTCTTTTTAACGGGCGTGGGTTTGGAGCCCCCTGCAGAACATCCGCACGAACCGGACGTGGCGGCGAAAACAGGAAGCCCTGCGCGCAGCGTACGTCCATTTCCAGAAGTTCCAGCACAGCGCTTTCGCTTTCCACATGATCAACGATCAGCTCAATGCCATAGCGCTGCAACAGGCTGCCAAAGTCTGCCGGGTGGATGTTGCTCTTGGCCAGATCATCTTCATGCAACAGCAAGCGGGATGCGTGCAGCTTAGCAAAGCGGAAGCCGCGATCTGCCAGCGCACGGAAGTCCATGCGCAGATCAGTAATGCGGTCTACGGAGAACCGGAAGCCCAGTTCAGCGAGTGCTGCTAGGCTTTCGTATTCAATCGCGCTCATGACAGCGACATCGGCCTGCGAGAATTCGAAGATCAACAGGTCAGAGTACGTGTCGTTGGCACGCACAAACTCAAGGAAGCCCGGGAAGAAGTTTTCATCCATGAGCGTGCTTGGTGACAGATTGCAGAACAGGCCTGCTTCTCTGTTGCGTGTTGCCAAGCGCTTGAGGATCTGGAGAGAACGGAACAGCAGGATGTTATCGATCGCTGGCATCTGGCCGGTGCGATCAGCTTCCTGCAGAAACTCGATTGGTTCCAGCGTGTCCCCATTGGCTTTGCGCAGACGGGTCAACGCTTCGTAGTAGCGGACGCGGCGCTGCGGCAAAGTCACGATTGGCTGGAGGTACAGATCTACCCTGCCCGCTTCGATACTGGCGCGGATTTCCTCAGCCAGCGCTGCATTTGGATGATGCATACGCGGTGCGGCTGGACGCTTCATCTCTCGCGCGCGGGTTTCAGCAAATGTTTCCTGCGGTGAGGCCACAGGCTTGCTTGCAGCACTCGCAAAGGCAGCAGCTGCCTGACTTGCCAGATCGACAGATGGTTCCTTGGCTACAGTCGCTTGAGGAGATGCCAGACGCTGTGCTGGTTGAGGCTGCAGCATGGCCTGTTTGGTGCGCTGGTCCTCAATTGCAATGCCCTGATCCTCGATGCGGGTTTCCATATCCGCCATGGCTTCCGCCATCTGCTTTACGAGGGAGCCAATGACTTCGACCTCTGCGAACAGCGGATCAATCTCTTCACGGGTACGGCGCGGGATGTTGTGTTCGACACCGGTGAGACGGCCTTCGAGATTTCCAACATCATCATCGATGACCGCGATACGCTCTTCCAAGCGATTAACGGCTTCAGATACAGCGGATTTTTCCTGAGAGCGGGTCAGCATGAAATGGATGAAGATCATGGTGCACATCGCCGTGAAAGAAACGGTGATGGCTTCGCCAACGGGACGCGCAAAAAGATAGACCATCACTGTGCCGCAAGAGGCTGCAATGGCCGAAATAGAAAACAAAATGGAAATGTTCGCCAAGCGCGTCATAACCTCAAGAGTACCTGTTGGTCCGAATCAGAGAATACATACCTGAATTTTGCCGCATTTACCGAGGCCCTTCGAACCCTATACCCATCATATTTCTAGGGAAAACCCGTGTTGTCCCCGCAAGAATGACAATCAAGCTACATATATCATCAATGCATACGATTTTCGTCATAATCACGAGCTGAACTTGGGTGTGTGATTCCGCCTCATGGTGAATTTTATCAGGCGAGAAAGTTGCCTGAAGCGTTCTGGGCAGTAGAAATTAACTGCATAATGCAACCAACCTCAAAAACGAAAAGGGTTTGTTTACCCTGTTTGCACAAACTCAGGGTGTCGAATGATTTTCGACCTGATGTATTGATTTTTGAGGTTGCCTGCCAATGGGATCCCCCAAAGCTAACAATAGGTTTTTGAACGCCTGTGTCGTGGACACCAATCGCACAGAGGCTCGCAAAACCAGCAGCGCTTTGTCGAAGTACGTGACCAGCGGACAACCTGCGCATATTCTTTCCAGCAAAGAGCATGCGGTTGCTTTTCTGCGGCATACCCCAATCAATATCGTCATTGTCGACCTTGAATGCATTGGCGGAGAAGCTGAACTTTCAGAGATCGTTGCAGCTGCTCCACGCGCAGTTTTGATCGCTGTGAGCGCCAAAGGTTCTGTGAGCCGTGCCATGAATGCTATGCGCAACGGTGCGCACGACTTTTTGACCAAGCCTTACACCAGCGAAATGCTTCTGGAGAAGCTTGAGGCGCACCTCGGTGTCTTCAAATCCGCAGCACCATCGCCGTCCGTGACAGCATCTACTGGTTCCGACGCGATCGTCTCTGGTGAAGTATCGGGCACCTCCTCTCAGTTTGAAGGGTTTGTTGGCTCTTCCAACCGTATGCAGAGCGTTTATGCGCAGATCAAACGGATGGCGACATCCAGCGCACCTGCGTTCATTACTGGGGAATCAGGTACAGGCAAGGAACTGTGTGCACAGGCGCTTCACGCCAGATCTGCGCGGAAAGCTGGGCCTTTTGTCGCAATCAACTGTGGAGCGATTCCAGCCAATCTGATGGAGTCTGAAATCTTCGGCCACGCACGTGGTGCCTTTACCGGAGCGGACGAAGCCAGAGCCGGTGCAGCTGAGCTTGCCGACGGTGGAACACTGTTCCTGGATGAGATCGGTGAGATGGAACTTTGCCTGCAGAGCAAGCTGCTGCGCTTCCTGCAAACCGGCTCTATTCAGCGCGTTGGCGAGCACAAGATCCGTTCGCTGGACTTGCGTGTGATCTGTGCGACGAACAGAGATCCAAAGACTGAAATTGCAGCTGGTCGCTTCCGTGAAGATCTGTTTTATCGCCTTCATGTATTGCCGATCCGTTTGCCAGCTCTTCGTGAGCGCCGGGAGGATATTCCGTCCCTCGCCCTCACCTTCCTGAAGAAGTACGCAGAAGAAGAAAACCGCAGGTTTCAGCGCTTTTCAACTTATGCGGAAACGCTTCTGCTCCAACATAACTGGCCGGGTAACGTGCGCGAACTGGAGAATGTCATTCGCCAGCTTGTGGTGATGAATGACGGTGATGAGGTCACCGAGCTCATGCTTTCTCCGTTGCTGCGTGAGCAGACTGTGCCGGTGCTCTCTGAGATCGCCTTTGGCACTGCTGAACCTGCTCCAAGCATGGGGCGCTCCATTGAGCCGCTCTGGTTCCAGGAGAAGCAGATTATTGAGACGACGCTGGAGACGTTTGACGGCAATATCGCGCTTGCGGCAGCGGCGCTGGAAATCAGCCCTTCTACCATTTATCGCAAGAAGCAGTCCTGGGCTGAGCGCGCCAACGCGTGATGGTTTGCGTGGTAATTGCTTAACCATCGCATGAGGAATGTCTTCACGACGCATATCTAAGCTGCCTCAGGAATTGGGGCAGTATTGTCTCCCTTAGATTTAAGAGTTATACCACCGCCAAGAATCAGGTGAGTGCCGCAGATTTTGTGTTCTGCTGGCTCTAGGGGGCTAAGAATGCCATTTACAGTGAAAGGGATGTCAGCTGCAAAAGCTGCGACCTGTTCCATCTTTGCGGTTGCTTTGTTGGGTAGCACCGCATCTGCTGAAGAAGCGACGGCGCTGAGCGCTGACTTTAAAGCTGCACAAGATGCATATGCCGTTGCCTGGCAGCAGCAGCCACTCGCTTTTACCGCAGCCAAATTCATTGCATTGCCAGCCGAGAGTTACGGTTCTTACACGCCTCTGGAAACTGCTGAGTTCCAGAGCGGAGATCTGTTGACCGTTTATGCTGAGCCTGTTGGCTTTTCCTACAAGGAGACTGGCGGCAAGTATGCGATTGATCTGAGCGTGGATTTTGAACTGCGCAACACCACCGGTCAGGTGCTGGCTTCTCAGGATGGGTTCACCACCCTGCATTCTGAGAGCTTCAACCAGATCCGCGAGTATCAGACTTCCCTCAGCTTCAACCTGACTGGCTTGCAGACAGGTGAGTATGTGCTGAAGGTTCGGTTCAACGACGAGAACTCTGATAAGTCCGGCAGCTTTGAGCTTCCGTTCTCCATGACAGAGGCAGCTCTTCAGAACTGATTGGCTTAAGCCTTACACAGACCATTCAAAAGCTGGCTTTGATCTTAAAGCCGGCTTTTCTTTTGCTCTGATTCCGATTGATTACATGCGATCAGCATAGACAGTCCATTGGTATAATCTGGGTTGAACTTGCACCCAGCTTACCCCCAAATTCTCGCAGTATTCCTATATTTTTTGCCGTTCAGATTATTTTTTTGCTGCTCTCTCCTTGACTATACAGAGGCGTGAAACTACATCATTTCCCGGTTGTTAGCACTCTGCCTTTGGGAGTGCTAATCACTGTGGGGCCGCAAGGTTTCACCCACTCTCAAAGTTTTTAACCTTCGCGTCCGGGCGTTGCCTAAAAGGGACGCTCGCGTATGAGAGGAAGAGCCAATTATGAAGTTTCGTCCGCTACACGACCGTGTTGTCGTTCGCCGTATCGAGTCTGAAGAAAAGACTGCTGGTGGCATCATCATCCCTGACACTGCAAAAGAAAAGCCACAGGAAGGCGAAGTAGTTGCAGTAGGTCCTGGCGCACGCAAGGACAACGGTGAGCTGATCGCTATCGACCTTAAAGCTGGCGACCGCGTTCTGTTCGGCAAATGGTCCGGTACTGAAGTTAAGATCGACGGTGAAGACCTGCTGATCATGAAGGAATCCGACATCATGGGCGTTCTGGCTTAATTAAAGCCATCGAGCAAACCCTCGTTCCTTCTGTAATTACAAGAATTTAAGTGAGACAAACAAATGGCTGCAAAAGAAGTCAAGTTCGGTTCTGACGCTCGTGAGAAGATGCTTAAAGGCGTCGACATTCTTGCAAACGCTGTAAAAGTTACCCTCGGCCCTAAAGGTCGTAACGTTGTTCTGGATAAAGCATTCGGCGCACCACGCATCACCAAAGACGGTGTTTCTGTTGCGAAGGAAATCGAACTTGAAGATAAGTTCGAAAACATGGGCGCACAGATGGTGCGTGAAGTTGCTTCCAAAACCAACGACATCGCTGGTGACGGTACAACCACTGCTACTGTTCTGGCACAGGCTATCGTTAAAGAAGGTGCTAAGTTCGTTGCTGCTGGCATGAACCCAATGGACCTGAAGCGCGGCGTTGACATGGCAACTGCTGCTGCTGTTGCAGACCTGACTGCACGTTCCAAGACCATCTCTTCTTCTGACGAAGTTGCACAGGTTGGCACCATCTCCGCTAACGGCGACACTCAGATCGGTGCAGACATTGCTGAAGCAATGCAGCGCGTTGGCAACGAAGGTGTTATCACCGTTGAAGAAGCTAAGTCCCTTGAGACTGAGCTTGAAGTTGTTGAAGGTATGCAGTTCGACCGTGGTTACCTTTCTCCATACTTCGTCACCAACGCTGAAAAGATGATTGCTGACCTGGAAAAGCCACTCATTCTCCTGCACGAGAAGAAGCTTTCCAACCTGCAGCCAATGCTTCCAATCCTGGAAAGCGCTGTTCAGTCTTCCCGTCCACTGCTGATCATTGCAGAAGACGTTGAAGGTGAAGCACTTGCAACTCTCGTAGTGAACAAGCTGCGCGGTGGCCTGAAGATCGCTGCAGTTAAAGCTCCTGGCTTCGGTGACCGTCGTAAGGCAATGCTCGAAGACATCGCTATCCTGACTGGTGGTACCGTGATCTCTGAAGATCTGGGCATCAAGCTGGAAAACGTAACCATCGACATGCTCGGCACTGCAGACAAGGTGAACATCTCCAAAGAGAACACCACCATTGTTGACGGCGCTGGCGACAAAGCTGACATCGAAGCACGCGTTGCTCAGATCAAAGCTCAGATCGAAGAAACCTCTTCCGACTACGACCGTGAAAAGCTGCAGGAACGTCTTGCTAAGCTTGCTGGTGGTGTTGCAGTTATCCGCGTTGGCGGTGCAACCGAAGTAGAAGTTAAAGAGAAAAAAGACCGCATCGACGACGCTCTGAACGCGACCCGCGCTGCTGTTGAAGAAGGTATCGTACCAGGTGGTGGTACTGCTCTGCTGCGCGCTAAAGCTGCTGTTGAGAAAGTATCTTCCGAGAACGTTGACATTGAAGCTGGTATCAAGATCGTTCTGCGCGCTCTTGAAGCTCCACTGCGCCAGATCGCTGAAAACTCCGGCGTTGAAGGTTCCATCGTTGTTGGCAAGATCCAGGACAACATTGCTGATGAGACCTTCGGTTTCAACGCTCAGTCTGAAGAATACGTCAACATGATCGAAGCTGGTATCATCGACCCAACTAAGGTTGTTCGTACCGCTCTTCAGGACGCAGCATCCGTTTCCGGCCTGCTGATCACCACTGAAGCAATGGTTGCTGAACTTCCTAAGAAAGACGCTGGCCCAGCAATGCCTCCAATGGACGGCGGCATGGGCGGCATGGGTGGCATGGGCTTCTAAGCCAATCCCTCATAAGTCTATGAGAATTAGGGCGTCCCTCGGGGCGCCCTTTTTTGTTGCTTACACTCGCTCCAACTCACCTAACAAACGGCAAGGTATGCAATCATTTAAATCGACTTTCCCCAAGCAAACTATATTGAAAGGCCAAATCATCCTCTACAAATGGGGTCTTATTTCCATTCAGACTAGAGTTCAGCAAAAGCGTAAGGAATGTGCGAATAGCTTTGCACGGGACGTCTCGTACCTATGATAGTTAAGTGGATGATGTGCACAACTTTAGGACATTTCTTGAAGCAGAATAACAACTAGAAGTATACATATATAAGTTAATGCAATTAAATATACAGATCGGCAGTCAGCCCTCTCGTCGCAGGTAGCCTGATGTTTTGTAGTACTACTTTTCTCTGAGGTTTGGAATTTCCATGCAAATGCCTAACTCTATTAAATTATTTGAAAAACTCATTATATGGTCACTTGTCATTGGGATCATTAGCGGCCTTTTTTTCCCGCTTCAGCCTTTTCCAGCTGAAGCAACTCCCTTATTAATATTTGGCGGCTTATTGTTCCTTTTGGGCTTTGAAATAGGACTAATGTTGCTGGTAAGTAGGCTGCGTAGCGTCATCGCAAAATGGATCTGGATCATCTTGCAAGTGTTGGCTGTAGCGCTTTTTATCTATGACCTGCCTACCAATGATTATTCTAACCCGTCTACTTTTGCTCAATTTATTGTTACAGCTATGGGCATATATGGCACGATCCTGCTATTTACTGCTGATAGTGAAGAGTGGTTTCTAAGTAAGCAGCGCGAAAAGCTTCAACGCTTACTTCGGTAACTTGTGTGCGGTAAACTCGTTGCAGACGCAACAGGCTATCTTGTAACGCATGCCCTAACGTTTGGGCGTCGTACTTTTTGTCTGAGGATCAGAAATTTTATAGTAATGCCTAACTCTATTAAGTTATTTGAAAAGCTCACCATATGGTCACTGGTCCTCGGCAGTATTAGCAGTCTTTTTGTCCCAGTTGAGGCTCCAGTCGAAGTTTCTGCAGGATTTGTGCTCATAGCCGTACTCGTTTTTTTTGGCTTATACATCGGTTTGATGTTGTTGGTGAGCAGACAGCGTAGCGTAATCGCAAAATGGATTTGGATCATTTTACACGTGTGGATTACGATCAGAGTGATCATTGATATACCAACTGACAACCACTCTTACCTTTCCGCCATTATCACTTTTGTAACAACTCTTATGAGCCTTTATGGCATTATCTTACTCTTTTCTTCTGACAGTAAAGAATGGTTTATAAGCAAGCAACGCGAGAAGCTACAACGCTTACTTCGATAGGCTTTGAAGTGAATGTAGTGAGCATATAGAATTCTGATCTGCGGGTTGCATGGTTAGATATTGGAGCCTTAATTTAGTTTAACCAAATTTGTCATCGGTGTTTGTTATCCAATCATCAGGAGATCTCAATTCAACTTGAATTGAGGTTTGTTTGCCCACTTAAACAGATTGGTTCGTAAGTGAAATTCTTATCCCCCTCCTCTCAGGCTCCTGCATACTTAGCTCATGTTCACGTAAACGGGCAGCTGGCGGACCGACCGTCAGTGCGGCGTGGGCTGGGCGGGGCTACCGGGTGAAGTAACGCATCATCTGGCGGGTCCGTTGAAACACCCCTTGAAAGTCTTTAGTGCAGGGACCAAGCGGAAGCTGGTCACCCGATGGGCGTCTACACTGGCAGCTGCAGCTGTCACGGACAGGTCAAACTGTTCCGGATAGCAACTGCTCAGAGGGGGAGGTTCTGATCAAAGCCTTGTGCTTTGTGAGGGCTGATCCTGATGGGTAGGCACCTGCTCCCAATGCCTTTCGGTGGAGACCTTGTTTCATGCAAAAACGCCCGGGCAAGGCGAGCAGCCAATGCCGAAGAAACTTATTTAATTACAATGCGCAGGCACTGCCTGCTCGCCTTGCTCACCCCGTTCTTCGGGATCTTAGCTTCCCCGCTGCATGACAGGTCATGCGGTGCTTTTGGTGCTTGTTGTTTTATTCTCCTGCCACAGAGCCCTCAGCGGACGTTCCTCCGCGTTTATGGAACAAGTCGTAGATATCCTCGAGTGAGACGCCTTTGGTCTCTGGTGCGCGGCGTACGGCGTACACAGTGCCAATACAGCAGCAGATGCCGAAGAAGAGGAAGATCTCTGTGATGGAGAAGAGCTGGTTGAACTTGGGGAAGACAAACACCACCAGGAAGGTGAAGACCCAGTTCACCGTCACCGCAACGACCATTCCCTTAGCCCTCAGGTAATTCGGGAAGACTTCTGACATGTAGACCCACGGCAATGGGCCCATGGAGAGGGAGTATGAGATTACATAGAGGCACAGACCGGTGACGGAGAGAGCTGTGCCGATGCCATCGCCCATGATGAAACCGCCAACGATCAGGAACTGGGAGAAGGCGCAGGCGGGTAAGCCGTAGACCATGAGTGGGCGGCGACCGACACGGTCAATCAGGAGCAGGCTGGCAGCAGCGGCCAGCGCCAACGCAGAGCCGAGCCCGACAGTGGCAGACAGACGGCTTGCCTCAGCTGAAAAGCCGAGGTCGCCGAACAGTTCGGGAGCGTAAAGGATGACTGCGTTGATGCCGCTGAGCTGCTGGAACAGGAAGGTGAAGACGCAGAAACTGGTAATGGGGCGATTACGCGGGTTTATGAGATCCAGCCAGCCCCCCTTTTGGTCTGCGACTTCAGCGAGATCCTCTTCGATGCGCTTGACGTTGCCTTTGACCCACTCGACGGTTCGATTTGGCTCGATCTTTTCAAAGACCGCTTCCGCCTCCTTTGAGCGGTTTGCCATGACGAGCCACCTCGGACTTTCTGGCGCACTCCAGATACCGAAAAGCAGCAGTGCGGCCGGAATTGCAGAAAGGAGGAACATGAACTGCCAGCGGTTGATGATTTCAGCGGTGTAGCCGAGATCCAACGTAACCAGATTGGTGAGGTAACCGATCAACACGCCGAAGGAGATCATGAACTGAAACGCGCCAAGCATTCGGCCCCTGATTTTGCGCGGTGCGATCTCGGAGACGTATTGCGGGCCAGCCATGGAGGACAGGCCGATCCCCATGCCAATGAGAGAACGAGCGAATGTGAGGATGAAAAGGTCTTGCGCGACACCGGATAAGCCCGCGCCAGTGATGAAGAATAGGGCCGCGATCATGACCGTTGATCGCCTGCCGAACCTATCACTGAGGTAGGAACTCAAGTAAGCACCGATGAGACCACCAATGGACAAGGACGCGACCAACAGGCCTCCCCAATACGCAGAGAACGCAAACTCTGCTTTTATTGGCTGATACGCGCCGGCAATGACGCCCTCGTTGTAGCCATAGAGCAACCCACAGAGCACCGCGATACACGCCAGGAGGATAATCATGCGCAATCCTTTTCAAGAGTAACGCAGAGTATAGGTGATGGTCTCTAACCAACCGGAGGATTTGCAGCTCTGAATTGAATTGGTTTTAGAAAGGCCCCAATAACACTTCGCCACTTCACGGCAAGTTTGGGAGGCCAACAGGCAGATGACTGCTGCTGATCAGCGCCTGTTAGAAATCACAGTATTGCGCTTTGCGGTGTCTTTGCCTTCGATTAAGCTCAGTGATGCATGATCAGCGCAGGATATTTTGAAGCGCTCCCCTTTTTGCCAACCAGGACTTACCATGATTGTTCTTCAGGACTTCCCCGCCGACCGCTTTGATGAGTTTCAGATTATTTCCATCTCTGAATATGCGCAGGATCTGATGGCCAATCGCAAGATGGATGAGCAGGCTGCTCTAAAGAAAGCCAAGGAGAGTCTGGAGCAAGCTTTTCCAGCAGGCAAAAGCAATGAGCACAACAAGCTGCTGAGCATCCTCAACAAGACCAAAGGGCGTGAGGTTGAGGTTGGCTTTCTTTGGTACACGCTTCACGATGATGGCTCCGCGTTCATCATGGATTTTCTGGTGTACTCTGAACATCGCGGCAAAGGCTATGCCTCCAAGGCACTTCAGGTGCTGAAGACGATGTTTGAGGAACAGGGTCTTTCGCGGATCGGACTTCGTGTCGCCCCAGACAACCACGGCGCCATCCGCACTTATTACAAGGCGGGCTTTAACGTGACGGGATGGAACATGTCCTGCGAGCTGTAGTGCTCTCAAGACCTGACGTTTTGTTGATGTGACTTCATTTCCGTTGTGCTCTGGCGGCTGCTAGGGTTTTGGCAATTCCAATGCATGACCTGATTTAAGGATCTGAGATGATTGCACGCAAAGCTGCGAAAGCCCTTGCCGTTCTTCCTTTGCTTTATGCTGTGAGCCAGCCTGCCCACGCTGCGAAAACCGAAACTGCCATTTTTGCAGGCGGTTGCTTCTGGTGCATCGAGTCTGATTTCGACAAGATCGATGGCGTTCTTGAAACCACCTCTGGTTACACCGGTGGCCGTACCGAGAACCCGACCTACAAGCAGGTTTCAGCTGGTGGTACCGGCCATATTGAAGCGCTGGAAGTGAAGTTTGATCCGGCGAAGGTGTCTTACGAAGAGCTGCTGACTGCTTTCTGGCATTCTGTTGATCCAACAGACGCTGGTGGCCAGTTCTGCGATCGCGGTGAAAGCTATCAGACAACCATCTTTGCAACCTCCCCGGCTCAGCTGAAGAAAGCAAAGGCTTCCAAGAAGGCACTTGAGAAGTCCGGTGAAACGAACCGTCCGATTGTAACGCCTATCCGCACCGCGTCCACGTTCTACGACGCAGAGGACTATCATCAGAACTATTATGAAAAGAACCCGATCCGCTACAAGTACTACCGCTATCGCTGTGGTCGTGACCAGCGCGTGAAAGAGGTTTGGGGACCTAATGCCTACAAAGGTATCCCCGGAGAGCACTAAGGGCTTACGATAGAAGATGAGAAGACCAGAGGGATTCCTCTGGTCTTATTTGTTTTGGGCTACTTACCTTCGTAATACATGCGGTAGATGCCACCTGCGGAGTCATCTGAGATCAGCAGGGAGCCGTCGCCCAGTTCAACCACATCAACGGGGCGGCCCAGATAATCGCCACTGGCGTCGATCCAACCAGTTGCAACAATACTGGGTTCTCCAGCTTCTTCCTGCGCGTTGATTGGAACGAAGACCACGCGGGCGCCAATGGGCACGGAACGATCCCATGAGCCATGCTGCGCGATGAAGACGCCGCCTTTGTACTCATCAGGGAACATATCCCCCTGATAGAACGTCATACCAAGACTGGCTGCATGCGCATCCAGCTCGACTTCAGGATCGACCACACCGCTTGGTACTGGCTCATCGATGTAGTGCGGGGTTCTAACGGTTCCACCGCCATACCAAGGGAAGCCGTAGTTCTTGCCGGGTTCTGTGGCTTTGTTCAGCTCTTCAGGTGGAATGTCATCGCCCATGCCATCGACCTGATTGTCAGTGAACCAGAGGTTTCCGCTGTCTGGATGGAACTCCAGGCCTACGGAGTTTCTGATGCCAGTGGCGTAGACTTGGCGATCCATTCCATCGGTGGTGATGGAGATGATGCCACCGATGCCGAGACTGTCATAGAGCTTCAGCTTCATCTTGGGCGGTACGTTGTAGGGCTGTCCGAGAGAGATGTAGATGCGATCATCCGGTCCCCGATCGCAAACGCGGGCGGAGTGATTGTAGTTTTCTTCAGAAGGAGGAATAAGCATTCCCTGACCAACAAGCACCTTCACAGCAGGTTTGCCCTGTTTTTTGTTCTCCAAAGCATCTGGAAAGCTCAAAACGCGGTTTTGCTCGGCAAGGATCAGTGAGCCATCTTTGGTGAAGCAGACACCATTGGGGATGACAAAGGACTGATTTGGAGCAAACTGACGGACTTCAGCAGCTTTTTTGGTGTCTTCATCCTGCGTCACCACCCAGACTCGATCTGTGGTTGTGCCAACAAAAACAGTTTTACCATCTGGCGCGACTGCCATATGGCGCGCATCCGGTACAACGGCGTAAGGCTCTATGCGAAAGCCTGGAGGCATCACCACCACGCCAGTGTTGCGGGCTAGCGTTTTCTGGTCGTCGGTGTCCTGCTCGACATACTCGGTGGCGACACCATCAACAGTTTCGGTTTTTGTTGCTGCTAATGAAGTGGTTAGCAGCAAAGCATAAGCGCACCCTGACAGGACTCCATAGAGAACAGGTTTCGTGGTGCACATGGGTTTTCCTCCATAACGGCCTAGAAATTTGACTGAGAAAAGTTATCGCATTATTCGGAATGTTCTGCTGAGTGAGCTGTCACTATGCGCTCATTCAAAGTCTGAGGAGAATACTCAGATATGACGGGAATTCGGTTTATAGAACCACAAAAATTGAAGATATTCACTTAGCGGAAGTTGCGTTTTGTGGTGCTAGAATACGACATAACGTAAGTTTGAAAGTGTGGACAAAGAACAAAGGAAAGGTGCCCACTTGCATTTGCCTCATTTTCGTGCCAAATCCTACGCATCATCAAGAGAAGGGCTGGCGCCCTCGCCAACCTGCCTAACCGGGCAAGGTGGTCTCCGCCGAAAGGGATGTGGTTTCGAACTGAGGACGTCGTCTTCATCATTCGTAACAACCAAGCGGTAGTTTCAATGGATTTTGCGCCAGTCCTCCTCGGGAAACCGATGGAGGATTTAATGTTTGATCTTGCTAGTCAGCCTCAGTCTGCATGGCAATCGTATGTATCTGAATATGTGCCTCAATCCTTGAGGGAAGCCGTCGCTCATCTTGCCGACGAGTTTACCGCTGGCTATCTGCTCGACTGTTTAATCTTAGAAAAAGGGCTGCGCAGCCGTCTGCTTTCCAACTCAACGCGTCAGGCCAACACTCCCCTCACCACAGAAGAGCGTTCTGATCGTTTTGCGGTTCTGCTGCGTTTGTGGGCTGAAGGGTGCCATACGGTCGTTGACGAGCGTTTGTTCGCTGATACTGTGCGCCGCCGTCCTGACGAGCTGGAAGCGCTGCGCGAATACTTCAGACAAAACGCGCTTCGCTCGAAAAAGAAATTCCCGAGCTAAGCAAGCTGATCCATAATCAGTAGATGATATTCAAGCTGCGCGCGTGCCAAACCTGGCAGGAGGCGTTGCGAACGGATCTGCAAACATTGCCAGCCAGAGGCTCTGAGCTATGCGCTGTGCAGTCGCCAGCAGAAGAGGAGCGGCTTCCGGAGAGAAGATCGCATGGACCTCTTCTTCAAACAGATCCATCCATTCATGAAAGTTCTCGGTGGTCACGCCTGTGATTTTTGCGTGAGCGGGAACTGGTTTGCCTTTGTATGATCCGGTCTTCAGCAAAACGGAGGCCCAGAAATGCTTCATCTTATGCAGATGCGGCCCCCAGTCTTCGCCCATTTCTTTTAGGAAGATCGGCCCCAGCGTCTCGTGCTGGCGTACTCTGCCATAAAAGCTCTCAACCAACAGGTTGATCTGTGCTGGTGTAATGGAAGGATCAAGCGGTGTCCGTTCACGCGCTGACATAACGGGAATTTTGGATGACACAGCTTGTTTCCTCTTCCTGACCAGAGAGCTGATTAAACGTTGTTGTACTTTGCACGCTGCTCTTCAGAGATCTCGATTGGCTTACCGTTATCATCCACGGCAACAAAGGTGAACTGAGCATTTGTCACCTTTTCGCGGTAACCAAAACGATGCCGCAATGCCCAGGCTTCGATTGCCAGCGTAATTGAGGTTCTGCCAACACGGAGGACACGGGAGTAAACACACATCACATCGCCGACTTTTACAGGGCGAATAAACGTCATACTGTCGATCGCAACAGTCACAACGCGCTCCATGGCGCACTGGCTTGCTGCAATACCGGCCGCAATATCCATTTGAGAGACAACCCAACCGCCGAAGATATCGCCAGATGCATTGGTGTCTGCCGGCATCGCCATTGTGCGCGTGGTCAGCTCACCTACTGGCTGCTCTTCTTCGACAGCGTCTCTTGTATCATTCATAGTTTTAAAGCTCCGTCGATCCATCAGAGGAAATGCTATGCATGGCGAAGCTCAACTACTCAAGAAGGGATCATCGCCATATGGAAGCAATCAACAACCTGGGTCGCACATTTCATGGTATTGGCCCGAGCGGTTTCAGCAACACATTCTTCGACGGCATTCTCGAATAAATTCAACCAGCTGGCAATATCATCACCGCATACCTGCTTTGCAGAACCACGATACTTGCCAATCGGGCGACCGGAGTAGCTCTGGTCTTTCATGAGAGCGGAGCACCAGAAACGAACGGCCTGCGCTTCATAGTCTTCCCAGTCGCATTTCATGTTGCTCTGGTAGACGTTTGCCAGTGTATCATTCTGACGAAGTTTTTCTGAATGATTGGCGACCAGCGCACGGACCTGATCGTGTGTCAGGTCAGGGTGAACTGGAGTGCATTCGTCTAGTGGGCGAATGTCAAAGTGCTGATAAGTCATCTCGGTGTTTCAGGAGCCTTGCAGGGACAAAGCTCATGCCCTTGTTGTTACTTTGGGTCACTTTTACTCAAATACCGAGTTTAAAGCTCTGCGGCAGCTCGTAGCACCTCTGGCTTTTCGAGGCAGTAATATCCAGAGAGGCGACTGATGACGCCCTCACGTTTCCAGACGTTGAGCACACGGCTCACGTTCTCACGGGCACCACCAGCCATATTGGCGATCTCTGCCTGAGAGATCTTGTAGTGCACTAGGATCTTATTGCTGTCGACTTTTTTGCCAAAGGTTTCAGAGAGTTGCAGCAGGGTTTGAGCAACGCGACCATTAAGCGGAAGGAAGGAACGAGCGGCAAGAGCATCGTTGGACCGGCGCAAGCGAGTCGCCACAATCTGCAGCATGTGGCGATACACAGCGGGGTTCTCATCCGCATAACGATAAAATGCAGCTTTGGAGATAAATGCAAGCTGACTCGGCTTCAGAGCAGTCACTGTGGCCGAACGTTCACTGCCATCAAGCAAGGCAATTTCACCAACCAGAGAGCCCTGCCCCAAAACGGCCAGCAGCTGTTCACTGCCATCCAGCGAAACAACGGAGACCTTCATGCTGCCTTCGATGATTGCGTAACATCCATTGCCCGGATCGCCAGCCTTGAAGAGAACTGCGCTAGATTTCAATGACATAGGCTGGGCAATTTCAGAGAGACCATGTGCATGCTCCTCTGCCAAACCCGATAGTGAAAAGCTGTTTTGAAGGAGTTCTTTGAACTTTGTCATCTTGCCACAAGGTCCTGACGCGCCGTTGATTCAGTTTTTTAGTTTAAGCTGCATCAATATAATTGATGATTTTAATTAGGTCTATCATGCGGCCATTTTGTGACCGAAGTCACAGAGATATTCTTTAGTTTTAGGCAAATTAGGGGTGTTCATAAATACCCCAACGTTTATGGCAAATTCAAAAGGAACGATCTCTTCAACCGCAGGGAGAGATCGTTCTTAGAACAAGAAGATATCTTTTTCCATCAAAAGAAACGGAAATTCCTCACTAATCAGGAACTTGAGTTGGTTTTCACGAGACGAGCTCTGACGCATGTTTTTCTTTTTGACGGGTTGCGCCTGTTCTTCCGGATAAGACGGGCGACACAAGATCATCGCGGAATCCTGAGCTTCATTGATTCCATGCCAGAAGAAATCCCGAAGATCCGTATCTTCATCAGCCATCGGTAGATCTGGCCCGGAGAAAATCGTCTCCAACCCTGCTTTGGTTGCGCGCTTTGCAATGGCATTGCCAGTTCTGGAAACTCCGGCAGGCAACACAAGCGCTGGCTCGCGGCCTGTCATCATGCTGAGTACTGTGATCAGCGCAGAATGCACGGCAGGATGTTTTGCCAGATTGCCCTGAATGGCGACAAAGGCCGGCGGACGGGCATAGACTTCCTCGAACAAGTCTACCTGTGCCGCAATCTCAGCTGCGATTGCCTCTTCGGGCAGCATCTTCATGGGACTGCGGATTGCGTACCACCAGTTTGCCGGGAAGACATCTCCAAACACTGTGCGGCCAAAGTCAGTCAATGGCGCAGCGGGCTTTGTGAGGGTCACCGTGAGGCCAACCATGGTTTCGTGCTCGGCCCAGGCCACAACATCACGGAGCTGATAGAACTCTCTTGACCACATCTCTCCGGTAACAACGCAACCGACGGCAGAGAGGCGGCCCGCGATAATCAAATCGCAGATCGCTCGATCAACTCCGTAGCTTTGCCCAAATTCCAGACTCGTCAAGAGGATGCGCTTCATCGCGCGGATCTCCCAATCCAAAAGGTTCAGGAGTACATTTAACAAAGCCTGCAATTTTAACGCAACGGAATCTCAGCCCTCTCAGTTGGATTTCAGGGGTTCTTTGGCTCCTGATAACCGATAGATCCGTACATTTTCAATAGCTGTTTTTCCGAATAATCCCTTATTCTCTCGGGGGATGGTCTCCAGCAGCTCAACCTGATTGAAGTTGCTTTTCAGCTTTTGAGAGCGATCTCTTCTTTCCTCGGTGACATAGAGCATGTCACTATTTTCAGGATTTTGGAGATTATCGGGAATCATTGCATAGCGCATTCGCTCAGGAATTCCGTAGACCTTAAGACCTGAAGTCTTGAGCGCGTTCGACATTTGGCCAGTCAAACCATAGCTGGTGGTTGCAACCCAATCGATGTCATTGGCCTTTGCCAGCCGTGCAACTTCATCTCCGATTTGCTGCCACCCACGCATCTGATGGGTTGGATCTTTTCGGCCAAGAGATGTGTTCAGCGCTGTGAACGCATGCACATAGACCAAGCCAGCCAGGACAACGCCAAGCCCCACAGCGGTTGGCGCCAGAGCCTTGAACCAACGGCCGACATTCGCAGGCGGATAAGCTGCTACGATACCCGCAAACAGAGCCAATGTCGGGTACATTGGCGCAGGCCAGTTGCCTTGCACTCGCGAATGAAGGGAATGGAAGAACAGGTAGATCAGAAACGGCAGGACTGTCAGCACCAACAGACTGGCGGCATTGTCCTGCTTCAGCATCAGGCGGATAACGCGCCATGCTCCAACCATTGCAATGATGAAGACCAACGGATTGAGCAAGCCAGCAACCGCGCCAATAAACTCACCGATGTATTTGATTGAGTAGCCTTCAGGAACTGACCGACCAAACTGCTTTACGAAGGAGATCCACTCGTGCTGGGAATTCCAGTAGAGCACCGGAGAGAAAATCGCGATTGCCAGCGCACCACCAAGCCAAAGCTGCCACGACAGCAGATATCTACGGTTTTCAGGAACCCAGATCAGCCAGAGGATGATGCCTGCACCCAGAAACAGCACGGAATACTTGGAGAGGAGACCCAGGCCAGCGAAGATACCGACTAGGATCCACCAGTTAGCGTTCTTCGAGACTGACAGTTCCGCCATGCCCCAAAGAGCAAGGCCCCAGAAGAAGACCGAGGGCGCATCTGGAGTGGCGAGGAGAGAACCAACGCCGATTAAAAGGCTGGCATTGAAGAAGAGGACTGTCCAGCCAGCGACGTGTACATCGTACAAGATCTTGGCTGTGCGCCAGAGGACAAGAGAACCGATGGCCGCGGATAAGATGCTGATGAACCGCACGCCCAGAGCCGTATCACCAAACAGTGCCTGACCGAGCCAGATCCAATAAGCCACCATTGGCGGGTGATCGTAGTACCCCAAAGCCGGGTACAGTCCCCACAAGCGGTAATAGGCTTCGTCCTCAACCAGATCCACATTCATGCCGGTCACTAACCGTGCCAGAGACAGGACGGCGACAATCAGAATGAGGTTGGTTGGGCGCAACCAAAAGCTCAGGGGCTTTCCTGCGGTGTTATCCTGCATCTACGTGCATTCCTCTGAGAGCATCTGTTTTGGTCGTCAGCTTATGGAGAAGCAAAGAACAGACTTTGCTTCTCGCAGATGAGGTTAGCCTTTGCGCCATGTGAGCGCGTTGGAAACGATGTAGTTCCAGACCGCGCCCATGATGGCACCTGCGGCACCAGCAAACCACCAGATTGGCTTGTTCGTGTAGATGAGTTCTGCCACACCAACGTTTGCCAAAATACCAAAGCTACAAATCACATAGAATGTGAACAGACCTTTGACCCACGCAAACCCCTTCAAACGGCGGTCGCGATAAGTCAGACGGTTGTTGAGGAAGAAGTTTGAGCTCATCGCAACGAAGGTCGCTATCAGCTGTGCAACGCCGAATGGCAGACCGAAGAGAGCTAGCAGGATCTTCAGGGCGATGAGGTGAACGACGACACCGGTTCCGCCAACCATGGAGTACATGAGGAAGCGAACAGAGATCGTGTCATTGAAGAGTTTGGAGACCAGCAGACCGAGGTAATCCATTGTTACCAGCGTATCGAGCTTGCTCTCGCCGTGCTGGCGTTCGCGGAAGACGAATGGGAGTTCCTTCACTCGCAGAGCGCCTTTTCCGCTGGCAACGATATCCAACATGATCTTGAAGCCCTGAGACGACAGGCGCGGTGCCAGTTCTACAAACCGGTCCCGGCGCAGCATGAAGAAGCCACTCATCGGGTCTGACAGTTCCACTTTGAGGAACTTGCGCGCCAGATTGTTGGCAAGGTTGGAGCCCCATGCGCGAACAGAGGACAGACCGGTTCCGACATCCCCACCTTCCACATGGCGGGAGGCCACGCAAATATCGTAGTTTTGAGAACGGAGCGCTTCCAACATCTTTGGCAGAAGGCTTTCATCGTGCTGAAGATCAGCATCCATCACAGCCACATACTTTGAGCTGGAGGCCAGCATGCCTTCGATACACGCACCGGACAAACCGCGACGACCAATACGCTGGATGATGCGCACACGTGGGTCTTTTTGCGCAATGTCTGCGGTAACTTGTGAGGTTCCATCTGGAGAATTGTCATCAACAACAATAACTTCCCAAGCTACGCCAGCGAGCGCTTTATCCAGCAGCTCAACTACGATCGGGACGTTTTTGCTCTCGTTATAGGTTGGCAGTACAACGGTTAGCTCTGCCGGTCCGGTGACGCGGGCATCAGATTTGCTGATTTCAGTTTGTTCACTATTGGTGTTTGACACCATGATTTCTCCAGTGTGCAGACCTTCCTTCTCATACTTGAGAGAATGGCCCTTCCATTTTTTCGGGCGACCTTAGCCGCTCTTGACGCTATTGCAAGTATTGATTGGGAAATTTGCGCCGGATTGCGTCCCCTTCGCGCCTTGCCCTCCCCTGCTCAATGGGCTAGGAGACTGACAACAGCATACTTACCTTAGAGTGTTCTGAAGAACTTCTAGGGGTAGCTTTTGCAACCACCTAATTATTTCATGGATGAGACGGCCTCATGGCAAAAAAGAAAAGTGCCAAGCTCAAAGCTCGTTTGCCGCGCGGATTTGTAGATCGCGGTCCAGCAGAACTGCTGGCAATGGAGCAGATGATCTCTGTTATCAAACAGACCTATGAGCTTTATGGCTTTGAGCCCGTGGAAACTCCAATGTTCGAGTACACTGATGCTCTCGGCAAGTTCTTGCCAGATCAGGATCGTCCGAACGCTGGTGTGTTTTCGCTACAAGATGATGACGAGCAATGGATGAGCCTGCGGTATGATCTGACCGCGCCCCTCGCCCGTCATGTGGCGGAAAATTTTGAAAGCCTGCCAAAGCCTTATCGCAGCTACCGTGCTGGATACGTATTCCGCAATGAGAAGCCTGGACCTGGCCGTTTCCGCCAGTTCATGCAGTTTGATGCTGACACGATTGGTGCGCCTTCTGTTTCTGCAGACGCTGAAATCTGCATGATGGCTTCTGACACCATGGAGCGTCTCGGCATCTCTCGCGGTGACTATGTGATCCGCGTGAACAACCGCAAGGTTCTGGACGGTGTGATGGAAGTTATCGGCCTTGCCGGTGATGAACATGCAGATACTCGTCTGACTGTTCTGCGCGCTGTCGACAAACTTGACCGCCTTGGTGTTGAAGGTGTGAAAGCGCTGCTTGGTGAAGGCCGCAAGGATGATTCCGGCGACTTTACGAAGGGTGCTGGCCTTGGTGACGCTGAAGCAGAAAAGGTGTTGGCCTTTGTGGAAGCTGGTGGAGAAACCACCGACCAGACCATCGAGAACCTTCGCAGTTTGATCGCAGACAGCAAAACCGGTGCTGAAGGCGTTGAAGAGCTGGCGACCATGGGCAAGCTGTTTGATGCAGCTGGCTACACCGATGGCCGTGTTCTAATCGACCCTTCTGTCGTACGTGGTCTTGAGTACTACACCGGCCCAGTTTACGAAGCCGAACTCACCTTTGAAGTGAAGGACGAGAAAGGTCGTCCTGTGCGCTTTGGTTCCGTGGGCGGTGGTGGCCGTTATGATGGTCTCGTTTCCCGCTTCATGAGCCAGCCTGTGCCTTCTACCGGCTTCTCTGTTGGTGTTTCCCGCCTGATGGCTGCGCTGACTACTCTTGGCAAGCTTGGTCAGGATGAGATTGCAGGCCCTGTGGTTGTGTGTGTGATGGACAAGGACATTGATTCCATTGCGCATTATCAGGCCATGGTTCAGGACCTGCGCACAGCGGGCATCCGTGCTGAGATGTACCAGGGCAACCCAAAACAGTTTGGTAAGCAGTTGCAGTACGCTGATAAGCGCAACTCACCTTGTGCCATCATTCAGGGCTCTCAGGAGCGTGAAGAAGGCGAAGTACAGATCAAAGATCTCATTGAAGGCAAACGCCTTTCTGCTGAGATTGAAGATAACAAAACCTGGCGCGAGAGCCGTCCTGCACAGTTTGCTGTGAAACGGGATGAGCTTGTTGCAGAAGTGAAGAAGCTTCTGGCTGCTCAGGAAGAAGATCGCAAAAACCAAAGCGAGAACTAATATGACATTGGGGGATAACCGCAGCATGGCTTTGAGCCAGCTTTTTCGGGATGCCGGTTATGAAGAGGCTACCCCGCCAATCTTGCAGCCAGCCGATATTTTTTTGGATCTGGCTGGTGAAGATCTTAGGCGGCGCCTTTTCCTGACCACAGGAGAAGACGGACAAGAGCTTTGCTTGCGTCCTGATTTTACCATTCCGATTGCCCGACATTATCTGGAAACAGGTGAAGCGGGTCGTACTGCGGCATTCTCCTATGTTGGACAAGTTTTCCGACATCGACCTGGACAATTGGGCGAAACCATGCAGGCCGGTGTTGAATCCATTGGCCGTACGGACCAAGAGCAAGCAGACGCTGATATGCTGGCGCTTGCTCTTGAAGCATCTTCCAGCCTTGGCTTGTCCTCCCCCCGCATTCGCGTAGGCGATGAGGGCTTGTTTACGGCTGTTCTGCAAGCCCTTGAGATTCCAAAGGTCTGGCAGCGTCGTTTGCGCGATGTGTTTGGTGAGCGTGATCGCCTTGATCAGGTTATCAACCGCATGGGTGGCTCTGAAGCGAAACCGGACGCCAAGCTGGGCTTCCTTGCAGCTCTTGAAGGGCGTGATCCTGAAGCTGCTGTGGCCGTGGTTGAAGACGTGCTGTCACTTGCGGGCATTTCTGCTGTTGGCGGGCGTACAGCTCATGAGATTGCTGAACGCTTCATGGAGCAGGCTGCGCTTTCTGCAGGTTCCGGGATCGACAAAGACGTGATTGCTCGACTGACCGAGTATCTCAACGTGTCTGGTCCTCCGCCAGCCAAAGCAGTTGAAACCTTGCATGGTTTTGCCAAGGAAACAGGCCTTGATCTGGATGCTTCCATTGAGCGTCTGGCCAAGCGGACTGATTTGATGGCAGAGCGTGGCATCGATATCTCAGCACTCGAATACTCCGGTGATTTCGGGCGCCGCCTTGATTACTACACCGACTTTGTCTTTGAAATTCATCATGAATCCAGTGAACATCTGGGACAAGTGATCGGTGGTGGTCGTTACAACAAGCTGGTTGAGCGTCTTGGCGCGCCAAGCACTGTGCCTGCTGTTGGCTTTACAATCTGGCTGGACCGAGCTGGTGAGGGAGCAAACTAATGAGCTCTAATCTTATTCTTGCTATTCCTTCCAAGGGCCGCCTTCAGGAAATGACCCATGCGTTTTTCGCGCGTGCTGGTTTGAAAGTGAAGCGTCCAGGTGGTGATCGTAACTATCGCGGCACACTGAAGGGCGTGGACGGTGTTGAGATCGCTTTCCTTTCAGCTTCTGAGATCGCTCGTGAGATTGCGGCTGGTACGGTTCACTTCGGCATTACTGGGACGGATCTAGTCAACGAGAACATTGACCGCCCAGAGGAAAAGACCCACATCATCACCGCTCTTGGCTTTGGACATGCGGATGTTGTGATCGCTGTTCCAACGGCCTGGATTGACGTGTCCACCATGTCCGATCTTGCTGATGTTGCTTCAGATTTTCGGGCGCGGCATGGTCGTCGCCTGCGCATTGCAACCAAGTATGTGAACCATACACGGCAGTTCTTTGCCGAAAAAGGCATTGCGGATTACCGTATTGTTGAGAGTGCTGGTGCAACTGAGGGAGCACCTGCGGCTGGGTCTGCTGAGCTGGTGGTCGACATCACCTCAACCGGTTCTACGCTGAAAGCCAACAATCTGAAGATCCCTGAGGATGGCGTGATTGCCAAGTCTCAGGCGCACCTTGTGGCGTCCAGAACAGCGAACTGGGACGAGAAAGCGCTTCAGGCAGCTCGCTTGATGCTGGACCGTATCACCGCGCAGGATAACGCTCACAATTTCAAAGAGATGCGGACTGTTGTTGCCAATCCAGCAGGTGTTCTGGAGAAAGTGGCAGAGCTCGGCTGTGTGGCTCCGTTTGGAATCGAAGGCTCTTCTTTGATCCTGCATTGCCCTGCTTCCAGAGTTCCCGAATGTGCGGATAAGCTGCGCGAGGAAGGGGCACAAATGGTGACGGTGACGCCGCTGGAGTATGTCTTCCACACGGCAAACCCACTTTTTGAGCCTCTGGCACAAAAAGTCGCAGGCTAAGCCTTAAATCACTGAGAAATCTTTGAAAACGCACCTCTGTCCGGGGTGCGTTTTTTATTGCGTTGATTTGCGTTACTTATGAGAAATATGCGCATTTATGTTTCTTCTGCTTCATTACAGTAGTTTCAAAATACTTATCCATCCAATTTATGTAAATTTCACAATATCTCTGAGTCACCTAGACACAACCTTGGGGTGTATATCTTCGATGTGCGCAATGCATATATTTAAATATTTATGAAACTCGAGGAAAACAGATGGCTGCAGATAAAATGCCTCTCGAAGGCGACAACAGCTACGGTTTCAAGCGTGGTGTAGGCAAGGACTACTTTGGGGGAGCTCCTGGCATCACCACCATTCGTTTTGATGGTGACCTCACATTGAGTGATTTTAAGATTCGCCTGGAAGGTGGCGATCTGGTTTTTTATCTTATCGATCCGGCCAACCCAAACCAGCCGCTGAGCGATATTGCCGATGTCTTCTACTTCGACAACTGGATCGCAAACGATCATGGCATCGAACGGTTTGAGTTTTCTGATGGGACCACTCTTTCGAAGTTTACAGTTCAGAGTGACGGCCGATTGAAACTCTATGGCTCCGATGGCGATGATACCTTTGTCGGAACCTCTGGCAGAGATGAAATTTACGGCAGTGAGGGCGCTGATACGATTGATGGTAAGGGCGGAACCGATATCATCAACTACCTCCTGTCAGACGCCGGCGTGACCGTTAATCTGGCAACAGGCCAAGGTTCTGGTGGTTACGCTGAAGGCGATCAGATCTCAAACGTAGAGTCCATCATTGGCTCCTATCATGACGACGTTCTGATTGGCGATGATGGCAATAACAACCTGTTTGCACAAAACGGTAATGACCATTTGGAAGGCGGAGGCGGTGATGACCAGCTGAATGCCTATGGCTCGGGCGCAGACTACCTTGATGGTGGTTCCGGAAACGACACAGTACGCTATCGCTGGTCCCGGTCTGCTGTCACTGTCGACCTGACTGACCAGTCAAACAATGCCGGAGACGCTGCTGGTGATGTCTATGTTTCCATCGAAAACGTTATAGGCAGCAATAGCTATGGTGACCACATCACCGGCGATGCTGGTGCCAACAAGATCTGGGGCTACGGTGGCAACGATACTCTCGATGGCGGTGATGGCCACGACACTATCCTTGGCGGCAATGGAAACGACGTCCTGAAAGCCGGTAATGGTGACGATTATCTCGATGGCGGCGCCGGAGACGATGAGTTCCACTACGGTGAAGGCACCACCACTTTCCGCTATGACCTTGGCGATGGCAACGACACTATCCATGCCAACCACGATGTAGATGCTTCCTACAATGACAAAGTTGTCTTTGGCCCAGGTATCTCCCCAGCCGACGTTACAGTTACGCGTCAAGGAGAAGGCACAGACAAGTACGGTGATGAACGCGACAATCTTGATCTCCTGCTGACATTCAAAGATGGCGGTACATTGCTCATCAAGGAAGCTTTCTTCTACGGACCGAATGGCTTTGCCTTTGGAGAACTCCATTTTTCAGATGGCACTATCTGGAACTGGGAAAGCTTCAACAAGATGCGCTTTGAGAATGCGAGTGACGAAGGCGAGAAGCTGGCAGGCACCTTGGGCGATGACGTGATTGATGGCCGGGGTGGTGACGATGACATCATTGGTTACTCAGGAAATGATCACCTTATAGGTGGTGCCGGGAACGACACGCTTGAAGGAGCCGAAGGAAATAACCACCTGGAAGGTGGGACGGGCAATGACAGGCTAAAAGGTTGGACTGGCAACAACATCCTTGATGGAGGAGATGGGAACGACACTTTCTTTAGCCTGACCGATGGAGAGGACCAAATCATTGGAGGAAGTGGAGATGATGACATTTATGCGTTGAGTGGAACTGCTATTATTGATGGAGGGACAGGTGATGACGATATAGATATCGCTGGTTCAACCGTCACCATTCATTACGACCTAGGTGATGGCAATGATACCGTTGAAATCACGCACTCTGACGATAGCTCTTACAATAATAAAATTATTTTTGGAGCAGGCATCTCACCTGATGAGGTTACAGTTACACGTACTGGTAGTACTTCAACCAGCCTTCTACTGACTTTCAAAGATGGCGGAACGTTACGTCTCTTTGATGTTTTCCATTATGGGCCCAATCACTTTACATTTGGCAAACTCCACTTTGCAGATGGTACTGTTTGGAACTGGGAAACCTTCAACAAAATGCGTTTTGAAAACGCAGGGGATGAGAGTGAAGAACTCGCAGGCACCTTGGGCGATGACACCATTGATGGCCGGGGTGGTGACGACACAATCGACGGTTATTCCGGGGACGACCATCTCATTGGTGGAGCAGGAAATGATGATCTCTTCGGTGGAGAAGGTGATGATCACCTGGAAGGCGGAGCTGGCAACGATAAGCTGAACGGCTGGACAGGCAACAACATCCTCGATGGCGGAGATGGCCACGATACAATTTACAGCGCCTCTGATGGAGTAGACCAGATCAAAGGAGGAAGTGGCGACGATAAAATTCTTGCCTGGAGTGGCTCTACCGTTGTGGATGCTGGAACAGGAGATGATACAATTTTCATCTCAAATGCAAAAGTCACACTCCACTACAAGCTTGGAGATGGCAATGACACAGTTGATTTTGCGTACTCAGGCCAGTTGCAGGATGAAAGTCATAAGCTTGTCCTTGGCGAAGGTATCTTGCCAGACGAAGTTTCAGTGACACGCTTCAAAGGTACTTCAAAAAGCATCTTACTCACATTTAAAGATGGTGGAACAGTGAACCTGCTATCTGTTATCGACCCTGATTTACTACGACTACACCTCGATGAAATCGAATTTGCCGATGGCACAATTTGGAACTGGGAAAGCATCAATGAAAGGCTTCTTGGAGGCTTGAGTGATGAGGCAGAC
Organism: Pseudovibrio sp. FO-BEG1; assembly: GCF_000236645.1. Taxonomy (NCBI): domain Bacteria; kingdom Pseudomonadati; phylum Pseudomonadota; class Alphaproteobacteria; order Hyphomicrobiales; family Stappiaceae; genus Pseudovibrio; species Pseudovibrio sp. FO-BEG1. The sequence continues at coordinate 1,557,310 of NC_016642.1, read as the reverse complement.
CATCTTCGAGGTACTACTGCTGCTGACACCATCGATGGGCTCGGAGGTGATGATATCATCTTCGGTGATGATGGAAATGATCATCTAATTGGCGGTGCTGGCAACGACAGATTGAATGCTGGCGAAGGTGATGATCATCTCGAAGGCGGAGACGGCGATGATATACTAGAAGCATCTAGAGGCAAAAATATCCTTGATGGCGGAGATGGTGACGATAACATCGTTAGCTTTTCAAGTGATAGCAATAAACTTCTTGGAGGTGCTGGGAACGACAACATAATCGCGAATGGCGGTTCATCCATAATTGAAGGCGGGACAGGCGACGACTTCATTATTTATCGCAGTAAAGATGCGACATTCCTTTATAATCTGGGGGATGGTAATGACACACTGGAAGCAACCTCTCCTACAGTTCAGCCAAACAAGATTGTGTTTGGCGAAGATGTTTCACCGAGCTCTGTTGTTGTTGCTTACGTGGCAGAGCAGGAGGAGGATCTCCTGCTGACATTTGCTGATGGTGGTACAATCATCATCAAAGAAGCTTTCAACCGTCAAACTTCGCAATTCGACTTTGGGGAGCTCCACTTCGCAGATGGTACGATCTGGACCGGAGATGACATCGACCAGAAACTTACTGGTGATGCTCCAACTACTGAAACAGCCACTACAATCACATTATTTTATGCTGACGACTTTTATTCTACTAAGTCCCACCATGATCACATTGTCTTTGCTGGTGCAGGCAATGACACCATCATCACTGATAAGGGCGATGATCAACTTTATGGTCAAGCTGGTAATGACACGCTCACTGGAGGCGAAGGCAACGATGCGTTCTACTTCAGTACAAACTTCGGCAAAGATGTCATTACAGATTTCACTGCGGGAGCAGGTTCTATTGACACCATCCACTTCAGCGAAGGCACTTTCGACAGCTATGCTGATGTCATTGCAGCAGCGAGAGAAGTTGAGGACGATATTGTTATTCAACTCGACAATGACAACTCTATAACTCTCCAGAATGTCTCAATCACTGATCTGCACGCGGACGATTTTGCGTTCGCTTCTTGAGTAATTATGTAATCAAGTGCTTTAAGCTCCGGCATTTCTATGCCGGAGCTTTACTGCAGGAAGTGGCAAATTTCGAAAAGGAGTTTTTTTTAAAAAACCCCCACTCATTATAGCAACATAATAACATTCACCCTCATACATGAAGTAAATAAACTAATAAAAAAATAAAAAATACATTAATTTATACATAAAAGCTACGCGCAAGCTACACGAAACACTATTTACATGAAGTTGCATACACCTAAACAACTTCACAAAGATAATATATAGTGGGATTTTATTATGGCGTATATTGACACCGATAAAAATAATGAAGGTTATGACTACGGATATGGCGGCCTGTACAACGGAACAGCAGGGAACGATGTTTTCGAAGGCACACTCTTTAATGACATCATGAATGGCTTTGGGGGTGATGATACATTTCGTGTTGGTACCGTAACAAATGGTGATCACTACATTGGCGGCACCGGGTACGACACAATCGAGATATATGATCTCCACCCATATTCCTCATATGCCAATGTTGAGATCATCACGATGTCAGGCATTGAAGAGATAAAAAGCACACTGACACATGTTGACACTTTCGTGCAGGTCGGGACGTCTCTTCCAGTATTATCAAATAATCCAACTGGTGGTTCCGAGAACGATCCTCACGTTTTAGATGTGCGAAATGTGAAACTCACCAATATTGCTGGACTACATGGCTCTTCGGGATCAGATGAAATCTTTGCAACAAACAATGACGATTATATTGAAGGAAAAGATGGTAGTGATACCCTTCACGGGGAAGATGGTGACGACATCATCTATGGCGATGATGCAAAAGAGCAAAAAATAAGCGGCAATGACACTATCTACGGCGATAAAGGTAACGACACTCTTTATGGTGGTAAAGGAGATGATCACCTTCTCGGTGGAGAAGACAATGACACCTACGTGTTTGAGCAGAACTTTGGCAAGGACGTTATCACCGAGACATCTGGAACAGATACTATCCGCTTTGAAGATGGCATTACACTGTCAGACCTTAAAGGCGTGATTGATGGTAATGACCTGAAGATCTATCTTATTGATCCAGCTAATCCAAACCAGCCACTTGACGAGATTGCTAACGTCATAACAATCAAAAACTGGAGTGCAGATAGCCCTCAAATCGAAAAGTTTGAGTTCTCTGATGGAACCACTCTTTCGCAGTTTCCAATCGAAGAAGGCGGTGTCCTCAGATACTACGGTACTTCTGGTGACGACACCTTCACCGGTACAGATGCGAACGAAGAAATCTATGGTAGTGCTGGTGCAGACACGATCGATGGTGGCGCTGGTCGAAATGCGATCAGATACACTCTGTCGGAAGAAGGTGTGTCAGTAAACCTAGCAACCAATGTGAACACTGGCGGTCATGCAGAGGGTGATCATCTGACAAACATCAGTCAGGTTTTCGGATCTCATTTTGACGACGTTATCGTTGGAGACGACGGAAACAACGGACTCTATGGCTTTGGTGGTAATGACCATCTAGAAGGCGGCGCTGGAGACGATTGGCTCAACGCTTACGGCTCAGGTTCAGACTATCTCGATGGTGGTACCGGCAATGATACAGTGCGTTATCGTTGGGCAAGTTCTGCGGTTACTGTGGATCTGACAGATCAGAGCAACAATACCGGTGATGCTGCTGGGGATGTTTATGTTTCCATCGAAAACATCATGGGCACTGATAAGCATAGCGATCATCTGACGGGTGATGCCAATGCTAACAAGATCTATGGGTATGGCGGCAACGATACCATCTTTGGTGGCGCTGGCGACGATACCCTCCTTGGAGGTGATGGTGACGACACCATGGAAGGTGGAGCGGATAGTGATACGTTCTATTTCCGGTCAGACTTTGGCAATGACATCATCACTGATTTTGTAGCTGGTGCAGGTACTGATGATGTGCTGCAGTTCTCTGAGACATTTGAGAGTGTTGCAGAAGTTCTTGCTGCTGCAAGTGATGTTGGTTCTGATACTGTTATCTACGTCGATGACAGCACGTCCATCACACTGAAGAACGTTTCTGTTGCCGATCTTCACGCGGATGACTTCGACTTCATCTAAGTGATTGGCTAAAGCTTTATCACGAAGCCTCGGCGTGTTGCGCCGGGGCTTTTTTGTGTGTCGAGCCGGAGTGGCTTGCCTACTCGTAAAAAGTGTCTAGTGGGTAACAACGATTGGGGGACTTGGCGGATGGGTGGACTTTTTCTTGATAAGCCTGCAGGATTTCAATAGCTATGTTTTGATTTTGAGTAATGGATTGAAGGTAAGCGGTATGCGTGATGAGCGGGATTTGGCAGAGACGCTGGGGGTACAGAGCAACCTTCTTGTTGGGCGGGGAGTGAGTGAGATTGAGGCTCATCCGGACCGGATTGTTTTGCGCATGCCAGAGGAGCCTTTTTGCTGGTCTGGGAATATGGTTTTCTTCCGAGCCAACAAGGTGGATCCGGAAGCGCAGATCGCTCAATTCCGCAAGGATTTTCCTAGGGCTGCGCATACCATGTTTGGTTGGGATACGCCGGATATGACAATCGGAGCGGAGCATTCGGCTTTCACGGATCTTGGGTATGAGCTTGAGCAGATGGATGTGCTGAGCCTGACCGGTTCGCTCAACCGGTCTGCAGTTCCAGTAGGGATAGTGATCCGCCCAATCGTTTCTGAGGAGGATTGGGAGCAGGTCATCGCTCTTCAGATCGATACAGCAGTTGAGCAAGGCTATGATCGCGATAGTTTTGGGTCGTATACGCGTACTCGATTTGATGCACGTCGTCGTCAGGTCCAGGAAGGATCGCTGAACTGGTTTGGCGCATTTGATGGAGATTTGCTTGTCGCGGATCTGGGCATCTACCGGGATGCGGTTGTTTCGCGTTTTCAGGAGGTTGAGACACGTCCAAGCCATCGCAAGCGTGGTATCTGTGCGGCTTTGGTGACTACTGGCGTGGATTGGGCGAAAGCGAAGTTTCCGGCAACTGTGCCGGTGCTGCAGGCTTTCAGTGATGGCCCAGCGGGACGGATCTACCGGCGCTGTGGGTTTGAGCATCGTGAGACGCTCGTGATGGCTATTCTTCCGCCTCAGGGGACTTATGAGCGCCCTGAGGAAGATGCCTGATAGGAGGCGTTAGAGGGGAGAGATCTCCTCCCCCTTGCCGCTTGGCCTGACAATGGCTCTTTACGCTTTCACAGGCCGTGTCAGAGCTTCTCGCTTTGCTTCCACCACGTCTCGGCAGCAGCAGCCTTCCAGGTGGTCGTTGACCATTCCCATGGCTTGCATGAAGGCATAGACGGTGGTTGGGCCGACGAAGGACCAGCCGCGTTTTTTGAGGTCTTTGGAGATGGCTGTTGAGATCTCCGTTTTGCCCAGTTGGCGCAGGTTGGCGTAGTCGCAGATCTGCGGACGCTGATCCGGGGTTGGTTCCCACTTCCAGAAGTAAGCTGCCAGAGAGCCGAACTCTTCACGCATTTCCAAAGCACGGTTGGCGTTGTTGATGGTGGAGGTGATCTTACCGCGATGGCGGATGATGCCCTCATCTTTCACAAGTCGTTCGATATCGTTTTGCGTGAACTTCGCAACTTTCTCAAAATCAAAGCCAGCAAAGGCAGCGCGGAAGTTTTCGCGTTTGCGCAGAATGGTGATCCAGGACAGGCCGGACTGGAAGCCTTCAAGGCAGATCTTCTCAAACAAACGAATGTCGTTGGTGACCGGGCGACCCCATTCGTTGTCGTGATACGCCTGATAGAACGGGTCCCCGCCATGCCACCAGCAGCGGTCTTTGCCGTCTTCTCCGCGGATCAGTCCTTCAGCAATCGATTCTGAGCTCTGGTCCATTGCCCTGCCCTTCTTGTCAATTTTCTTTGCGCATCGATATCACCGCAAACAGGTATCTGCCTGCTCATAAAACGCGCCAAAATGTTTATGTTATGTTCTCATATAAAGCATTGGCTTGCTGAAATAGCAAGCCATCTGCATCTATCTTTTTTGAGAGGATCAATCGAACAGGGCGTCGATGTCGTCCTGAGTGACGGTGCCTGCTTCCACATCCAGAGCCGGACCGTGGAGAAGAGCTGAGTCGTCGCCTTCTTTTTCCGCATTGATGCGATCGCTGATTTCCTTGAAGCTTTCGATGCCACCCCAGATCTCGATCATGCGGATGATGCGCTCTTCTACGAAGGAGAGCGTGTTCACCACTTTACTGATGCGCTGGCCAGTCAAGTCCTGGAAGTTACAGGCTTCGAAGATGGATACCACTTGCTCGTGAATATCGGTAACCAGTCCTTCGTGCTCGGATGGAACCATCGGCATAACGGTGGCCGCGCTCTGGTCGATGACTTCGGCTGCGGACAGGATCTGTTCGGTCGCCCCTTCAGTACCGGAAACGATCGCGCCTAGCTCCAAAGTTACGCGGCCACGTTCGTCGTTATCGACGCTGGCTTTGTTGTGGAGGGCTGCAATCTCGGTTTTGGTTTCGGCAATAGCTTCGTAGATGGCGTCCAGCTCACGCTTGAGCTTAGCTGCTTCGCCGATCTCTTCACGCAGCTCTTCCGCAACGCGGCGCGAGAGTTCCTGTGGGTCTGTGTCTGGCGAACTCAGCATTTCCTTCAGGCTGGCGATTTCTTCCATCACCTGCTGGTGGCGCGCGGCCTCACCATTATCCTGGATTGGCGATCCAATCTCGGCACGTGCATTGTGCGCTCCGAACTGAGCCTCCGCACGAAAGGTTTTTCTTACAACTGACATCCCAACCCCGAACTCATGAAGCATAACTGCTTCTTACTGAAAGCCACATCGTTGTTATTCCTGCCCAACGACGTGCCCTCTTTGTTTGCCGCCTTACCTTTTTGCAAACTGGCACAGGCTTGCGAAAGGTGGCCATAAATTACAGATATTAAACAGCATTCCCGGTCACAGACGCGCTCATGCACCCATAGGTTTTAATGGGTACGATTCGCAATCCTGCACTCGAGCTATCTCTCACATACTTCTTAGAGTGTTAATTATTACCTTAGATTTATCAGCATTGATTTTTAAGGATAATTTTGACGTTTTCGCCGCACAACTCAGTAACAATCGGTTAACCTTAGTTTGAACTCGCATAAATAACATTGATAATTTTAACGATTGTTAGAGTTGCAAGTTCTAGGTTTTCCCGCAGGCATCGGGCCATTGGCAAGGACCAAAGGAGCGTGGAATGTTCGGGGCATCGGTAAAAGGTAAAGCGGGCTGGCTTGTCACCCTGTTGAGTGCGGGTGGATTGGTGTGTGCGTTGGGCACAGCTGCACAGGCAGAGTATAAACCACGTGCGTCTGCACCTCCTCTTGTGCTTAGTCCGGACCTTTCCAATCCTTGGGTTGTGCAAATCCCACGTTCTCAGGCAAAGGTCGTTCAGAACCTGCGTGGTTCAGCCAAGCAGAAGAAGAAGCGGACGACTTCGAACCGATACAGTCGCCGTATTCCGAAGCAGTTTTTGCCAACAATAGTCAGCTACAACACCTCTCATGCCCCCGGTACAGTGGTCATTGATACCACATCACGATATCTTTACCTGGTGCAGGCCAATGGAAAAGCGCGCCGTTATGGTGTTGGTGTCGGGCGTCCGGGCTTTGAATGGGCGGGAGTTCACAAGGTGACCCGCAAGCGGGAGTGGCCGGATTGGCGCCCACCTGCTGAGATGCTGAAACGCCAGCCAAACCTGCCACGCTACATGCCAGGTGGTCCGCGTAACCCATTGGGTGCACGCGCTCTTTATCTTGGCTCCACGCTTTACCGTATTCACGGTTCCAACGAGCCGTGGACAATTGGGCAAGCTGTTTCTTCTGGCTGCATTCGTATGCGCAACGAAGATGTGGCGGAGCTGTACAACATGGTTCCTGTTGGCGCAAAGGTCTATGTCCGCTAGGTATGTGCCTTTGTTGCATTCCTGTCTCGTGGAACATAAGATAAGGCAACAACTTCAAGTTGCTTGCCTTACCCCAGCTATAGGCAAAGCAGCATAAAAGACGGGCCTGACTGAATGCAGGCACCGGACCAATGAATGTGCCGTCGCTACCATCTGAATGAGGGAGAGCTTTTCCCCCAGGCCACACCGATGTGTTTTGGGAGTGCTGCGCATGAGTGCCAAGAAGAATGGACTAGTCACCAGCAAAGACGAAGTGGTTGCGACCCTTTCCAGCATTTTGTCCAGCCCCAACTTCAGGCGAAGCCCGAAGCTGACAGCACTTCTTACGTTTCTTGTTGAACGCAAACTCTCCCGGCAGGAAGATGATCTGAAGGAACAGATTATTGGCCAGAAGGTTTTTAATCTGCCTGATGGTTTCAATCCGCGAGAGAACCCGATTGTTCGTGTGAACATCTCTCGTTTGCGGACACTTCTGCGTGCCTACAACGAAGAACATCCCAATGCACATCATGTACAGATCCGGCTCCCAGATATGGGCTATGTGCCAGTCTTTGAGTGTTTGCAGCCGGCTGTTGCTTCAGAGACCTCAAGAGCGAGCGATGCTCCCGAGACTGCTGCTGAAGAGCGGTCGCCGATTGAGTTGCTTGATGAACCACTCAACTCAGAAGACATCAGCCAGATCCGCGTGGTTTTGGAAGATTGTCTGAAGGATCAGAGCAGCCCACTGAACCGGTATACACTTGCAGCCATCGCTCTGGGCTGTTTTGCAAGCATCCTGAGCCTGCTGCTGCTCGCGCATGAGACCGGCCTCGTTTTTGCCGAGGACACTCCGGCAGTTGTTGCTTCTACTGCACCTCCTGAAATCACAGAGGATGCCATGCCCCCAGCTATCGCTAAGGAACTGCGCCACATTGAGGGTGAGTTAGGCGGCAACGTGATCTGCAAAATGAAGTCTGCGCGGGACAAACTGGCTGAGTAAACATAGAGCAGATATCGCCAGTATAGACTTCTCATAGACATGATCTGCACCGGGATCAGTTGTCGCCCGCTTGCAATTTAGCTTCAAGTTGGATGCCCTTTGTGCAGCTTCAACTTGCTGAACTACAGAGACTTGAGCAGCCCCTCAATCAATCCATGCGTTTTTGGGGAGACGGTAGAACCTAGTAGATTTTTACCTCTAAAATCATTGGCTTAACATATTCCTTTTCAGGAGTTGCCTGAAACTGTGAAAGGCAGAAAATCAACTCATACGTGCATTGGGAATCAAATTTCTTAGGTTTGCATGTCCCCCACGATGCCAAAGGTATCGGTTCAATTTTCTAAGGCGGGAACTTTGAGATGAAGACGACTTTCTTGATTGCATCAATTCTTACAGCAGGTTTTGTCCTTTCAGGGTGCGCCAGTGTCACACGCGGCATGAGTGAAAAAGTCAAAATCTATGCCTCTCCAGAGGATGCAGAGATCTCGACGGACATTGGAATGACCTGTAGTTCCTCGCCTTGCACACTCAAGGTTTCACGCAAAGAAAAATTCAACGTTACTGTTTCCAAAGAAGGTTACAAAACGCAGAAAGTGCATGTCACCACTGAAGTTGCGGGAAGCGGGGCAGCAGCCATGGCAGGCAATGCACTGATAGGAGGTGTGATTGGAGTAGGGGTGGACGCGTATACCGGCGCGATGCTTAATCACAAACCGAACCCGGTTCTCGTTGAGCTCAAGCCAATAAATCCAGCAAACCCTAATACGCCTACCGGCGATCTTTCACATATCCGGAAAGAGTACGAAGAAGCAGATAAGGCTCATCAGGAGAACGTTTTACGTCGAGGTGGTGGTGTCTGATACGCAAATCCCTCTCAAGCCTACTTGAGAGGGATTTAGATTAGCATGCTTACATCTTACCCAATTGCACCGGCTTAGGGCCTCCATAGGCCCAGTCCAGAAGCTCGATGCTATGGATGACCGGAATCTGGGTACCGCTGGAGATTTGGGTGATGCAACCGATGTTGCCTGTTGCGACAAGATCCGGATGGGTGGCTTCCAGATTGCCGACCTTTCGATCTCTCAGAGCTGTTGCGATTTTGGGCTGCATGATGTTGTAGGTGCCCGCTGAGCCGCAGCAGAGGTGGCCTTCCAGCGGTTCTTTCACAGTAAAGCCTGCATTCTGGAGCAGCTTTTTGGGTTGCCACGTGATCTTCTGACCGTGCTGCATGGAACAGGCAGAGTGGTAGGCAACGGTCAGTTCCTCCTGAAGCTGGGTTTCACCCAGATCCTGTTCGATCAGAAACTCCACGATATCCTTCGACATCTCAGAGATCTTCTGCGCCTTCTCAGCATAGTGCGGGTCATCGCGCAGCATGAAGCCGTAGTCCTTGATGGTCGTGCCACAGCCGGACGCGGTGATGATGACGGCATCAAGCCCCTCACCTTCCATCTCTCGCATCCATGCATCGATGTTGGTTTTGGCTTGCTCGTTGGAGGCTTCTTCCTTGCCCATATGATGCACTAGGGCACCGCAGCAGCCTTCTCCCTTTGGGAACACGACTTCATAGCCGATGCGGGTCAACAAGCGTGTGGCTGCATCGTTGATGGAAGGCGCGAGTACGCTTTGGGCACAGCCCTTTAGGATCGCGACGCGGCCCTTTTTCTGCACTTTGGGTGCGACACTCTCTTGCCCGACAAACTGGGAGGGCATAGGTGATTTGGTTGGCGCCAGAGCCAGCATTGCGCCTAGTTTTGCGAGGGTGCCACCGCATTTTTTCATGAGGCCTGCAAACGGACGGCCATAAAAAGCCGCTGCGATTGCCAGACGGAAGCGGCCCGGTTTGGGCAGGATGGCTTGCAGGACAGATCTGAGCAAGCGGTCCTGCAGCGGCCGCTTGTAGGTTCGCTCTATGTGAATGCGCGCATGATCTACCAGATGCATGTAGTTCACACCTGACGGACAGGTGGTCATACAGGAAAGGCACGACAGGCAGCGATCGATATGCTTGACGGTTTTGGCGTCAGCGGGGCGATCATTTTCCAGCATCTCTTTGATGAGATAGATGCGACCGCGCGGACTGTCCAGCTCATCCCCCAGCAGTGCGAAGGTTGGACAGGTTGCGGTACAAAACCCGCAGTGCACGCACTTGCGCAGGATCTGTTCGGAGACGGCAGTTGCACTGTCTTTGAGTTGTTCTGGCGTAAAGTTGGTTTGCATGAACTAGATCCCCGCGTACATACGGCCCGGGTTGAGGATGTTGTGCGGATCGAACTGAGCTTTCAGGCGTTTGGAAAGCCCCATCAATGTTTCCGGCTGAGGCTGAAACACATCGACATCCGCACGCAGCTCAGCACTTGCGCGCAACAGTGTGGCGTGACCACCTCCGTTTTCAGCAATGAGACGACGGAGCGGCACATCATGCGGTTCATCGCCCTGCATTTCCACCCAGACAAGGCCGCCTGCCCAGTCCATCATCCAGCGGATGGCGAAGCGCTTTTCCAGCTCAGCAATCACTTTGTGTCCAGCTGTCGGACTCACCGAGATTTTCCAGAGCGGTTTACTGCTGCCGGCAAACGGGATGAGATCTCGCAGATCACCCCATGTTTTGCGGGAGGCCTGCCCTTCGATCAGCTCCTGCGACGGGAAGCGTTTCAGGATGCTGCGGAGCTTATCCAATCGGTAGTCGATGGAGACGGGAATGCCTTCCAACCTGAGCAGAGTGATGGAATGCTCCTGCGAGAGTGGGCAGAAGCCGTGAGGCAAGTGAGCTGCGGAGGAGACCTCAGCAGAGGAGCCCATCGCCTCAGACATGGCCTGTGCAGCTTCCTGCGGTGTAAGGCCCAGCAGAACAAAGGTGCATTCTTTGGCTGCTCGGGGCAGCACTTTAATGGAGAAGCTCGTAGCGACCGCCAGCGTACCCCATGAAGAGCAGAAACCGCGGGAGAGGTCATAGCCCGTCACGTTTTTTACGACGCGGCCACCAGCCTTGAAAATCTCCCCACGGCCAGAGACCGCTTCCAGACCAAGCACATGATCGCGTGCAGCGCCTGCTTTGAGGCGGCGGGGGCCGGACAGGTTTGTTGCGAAAACACCACCGATGGTGCCTGACTGCGCTGGTGCGCCTAATACCGCGCTGAGATTGGCAGGCTCAAACGGTAGTTCCTGATTGTGTTCCTTCAGCAGAGCCTCAACCTCTTGCAGAGGCGTGCCAACCTTGACGGTGAGTACCAGTTCAGCTGGTTCGTAGTCGACAACGCCGGTGATGCCATCAACGCGCAGAGTATGCGCGGACTGCACCGCCCTGCCCCAGTTGCGTTTGGAGCCGCTGCCGATCACTTCCAGTGGGGTTCGTTCAGCGGCAGCCCATTTGACAACCGCTTCCAGCTCCTCAGCTGTGGTTGGGTGGAAACCCTCTCCCATGGTTTCGTCCTGTTCTGTCTTTTCGTCTCGCGTTTTATCTAAAAACGCGGAATATCCGGGAATGGCAGTTGGCCCTGATGCACGTGCATGAAGCCGAGCTCTGCGCAGCGATGCAGGACCGGGAACATCTTGCCCGGATTGAGAAGCTGCTTTTCATCAAACGCACACTTCACACGCTGTTGCTGTTTCAGATCGTCTTCTGAGTACATCTCCGGCATGAGATCGCGTTTCTCGATGCCAACGCCATGTTCTCCGGTCAGTACGCCTCCCACTTTCACGCAGAGGCGCAGAATGTCTGCTCCAAACTCTTCTGCTGCGGCCAGTTCTCCCGGCTGGTTCGCATCATAGAGGATGAGTGGATGCAGGTTTCCATCACCAGCGTGAAACACGTTGGCGACGCGTAATCCATGCTTTTCGCTCAGTTCCTGCATCTCCTGCAGAACTTGCGGCAGTGCCGCGCGCGGAATGGTGCCATCCATGCACAAATAGTCCGGCGAGATACGGCCAACTGCAGGGAATGCTGCTTTGCGCCCGGCCCAGAACGTGTTGCGCTCATCCTCTGACTGGGACACGCGCAGGTACGAGGAGCCGTTCTTTTCTGCGATGGTGCTGACACGCTCAAGCAAATCATCGACTTCTGCCTCCGGGCCGTCCAGCTCCACGATCATCAGGGCGTCCACATCCAGCGGATAGCCCGCGTGCACGAAGTCTTCGGCTGCGTCGATGGCGAGCTTATCCATCAGCTCCATGCCGCCGGGGATGATACCCGCGCCGATGATGTCAGCAACGCATTTGCCGGCTTGCTCGGAGGTCGGGAAGCCAATCAGCGCAGCGCGAGCGGTTTCCGGCTTTTGCAGAACGCGGACGGTGACTTCAGTGACGACAGCCAGCAGGCCTTCTGAACCTGTGAGCAGAGCCAGCAGGTCATAGGCTTCAGAATCCAAATGCTTACCGCCCAAACGGATCACCTCACCGGTGATGAGCACGATCTCCAGACCAAGCAGGTTGTTGGTGGTCAAACCGTATTTCAGCGAGTGCACGCCACCTGAGTTTTCTGCAATGTTGCCGCCGATGGAGCAGGCAATCTGTGAGGATGGATCGGGTGCATAATAGAAGCCATCAGCCTCCACGGCCTTGGTAATCCCCAGATTGGTCACACCCGGCTGGGTCACAACCGCCCGATTTTGCAAATCGATTTCCAAAATGCGGTTGAACTTCATCATGGAGAGCAGAACGCCATCTTCGAGCGGCAATGCACCTCCAGACAGGGACGTTCCGGCACCACGCGGCACCACCTTCACATCGTTGTCGTAACAGTACTTCAGGACACGTGAGACCTGATCCACGGTCTCCGGCAGGACCACCACAAGCGGAAGCTGACGATACGCTGTGAAGGCATCCGTCTCATAGGGGCGCATCTCAATCTCATCGCAGATAACGCCTTCTCCTGGCACGATTTTTTGCAAATCAGCCACGATCCTGGAGCGCTTGTTCAGTGTCTCCTGCGACGGTTTTGGCATCGCAATCGCTGCCATCAGGCCTCCCTCCTGCTCCGTGGTTTGAAACTTTATTTCCAAGCCACGAACTCAACCGCATTTTCCAAATACAGGGGCTGAGACTCTCATAATTTATGCAAAGAAGAAAGCCGCATTAAGTCTATTGTGGCCCGTAAAACAACGGCTTCAGATTTTCGTGAGTTTGACTCAAAGCAAGTTAATTTCAGGCGTTTATGCTTATGATCAATTCCGTCCGCGACAATATGCCGTAACAATATATACGAAGGTAACGTCGAATCTATGGGAACTGCCCCATGAGTTAGACTATGTTGTTCTCTATTCGCGGTTATCTCTAGGATATAGTGGGAAGGATTTAAACATGAAGCAGTTTGGCGTCGTTGCAGCGCTTGCATTGCTGGTGAGCACAGGTGCGGCATTCGCGGAAGGCGATGTTGCTAAGGGCTCTAAAGTTTTCAAAAAATGTAAGGCTTGTCATGCTGTTGGTGAAAAAGCCAAGAACAAGGTAGGTCCACAGCTCAACGGTATCGTTGGTGCAGGCTGGGGTGAAGTCGAAGGCTACAAGTACTCCAAACCTCTTCTGGCAGGTAAAGAAGAAGGTAAGTCTTGGGACGAAGCTACTCTTGACGCTTACCTCACCAAGCCTAAGAAAGTTATCCCTAAAGGTAAGATGGCTTTCGCTGGTCTTAAAAAAGAACAGCAGCGTCAGGACGTTATCGCGTACCTCGCTCAGTTCAACAAAGACGGTTCCAAGAAATAATTGGATTCCAGAGATCCTAAAGATCGGGGGTCGCAGTTCTGCGGCCCTTTTTTGTTGCCGGTATGTTGGTGAGTGGCTTAAGCCTTACGCACCATCTTATTCGCCAGCACGGGCGTGCCGTTGTACTCGGTGAGGAACTCGCTGGTCACGCTAAAGCCGTGGCGCTCGTAAAGCTGCTTGGCCGGGTGATTGGTCTTGGCCACATAAAGCACGGCCTCCCCTTCAATCCCATCCAGCAAGAACTGCAATAGTCTTTTGCCAAGGCCAGCTCCCCGCCCCTGCGGGTGCACAAACAGAGCCGTGATCTCAGAGTAGTTCCGCGCCCCATACGCCTTCACACCGCCCTGCTCATAGACAAACACTTGCGAAGCCAGAAACCCCTCCAACCGCTTCGGATCCTGATCCAAGGGCAACAACTGGAAACTTCGATCCTCATAAATCAACTCATCCAACTTACTCGCAGCGTAGATGCTCAGGACATCGGGGAAGTCAGTTTTGTGGTAGGGTCTGATGGTCATTTGGGTGTCTTCAGAAAACGATATCGGTTGTAACATTACAGAGAAATATCATCTGCTGATTGCAACGTGCTCGCGGAGCTTGGTAGAAATAAGGCTTTGTTTCACAAATAAAAAAGGGATGCACAGAGCATCCCTTTAGTGAGCTAATTGTGGAGCTTATTAAGCCAGTTCGGTGAAGATTTCGGCTTCTGGGAGGCGGGATTTTGGGAGGGCGGCGTTGAAGTCGTTTTCGTGGCGGTGACCCAGAGCGATGAGGGCGACGGCACGGTAGCCTTTTTCCTGAAGGGCGAACTCTTCGTTGAGCGCTTCGACATCTACGCCTTCAATCGGCACAGCATCAATGCCCAGCGCGCCTGCGCCGAGGAGGATGGTTCCCATGTTCAGGTAGACCTGCTTTTCCATCCAGTGATCAGCATCTTTCAACTGGTCACGGTGAATGCCAACGAAGGTCGCACGGCCTGCTTTCACGGTTTCCTTGACTGCAGGATCAGCAAAACGCTTGTCCTCTTCTTCCGCCTGAAGCAGACGCTCCAGATAATCATCTGAGATATCCGTCTTCACGCAAAATACGATGACATGCGAGGAGTTCAGAACCTTGCCGTTGTTGAAGGAGAACATGCCCTGGGTGCCCTTGGAAACGCGTTCACGTCCTTCTGGCGTATCTGCGATGATGAAATGCCAAGGCTGGGAGTTTACGCTGGATGGGCTAAAGCGTAGCAGAGATTTGATGTGGTCAAACTGCTCAGCAGAGATCTGCTTGGTTGGGTCAAATTCCTTGGTGGAATAGCGGCTCAGTGCGACGTCTTTCAAGTTCATTCCAAATTTCCGATTTATTGTTTTAAGTCGTGTTCTGTGTGATAGATAGCACTTGGTTTTCATTGAACAAGTACGCACAAAAAATACACATAGGCACAGTTTGGATACTGCGGGTGCTGTATAACGCCTCCCTGATAAATCATTGCGATGGTCTGGAAAGTGTGGCAGGCAGTCTTTGTGTGATTTGATTTATGCATTGCTCAAAAGACTGCAGGACTTCCAGCTGTTATGGCCAGACAACGACGCCCAAAATACAAGAAGGATGCCCGGGTCGGCCTGTTTGTTTCCTGCACCACAAATCTCTTCCGCCCTTCTCTTATCAAAGCTGCTGTGCACCTGCTGGAGAAGGCTGGCTATGAGGTGGAAGCGCCCAGTATTCAAAGCTGCTGTGGGCTCGTTTCCCTGCGCTCCAATGAGCTGGATGATGCACGGGATCTGGCGAAAGAAGTGATTTCGCAGTTTGGCCATTATGATTTTGTGGCTGTGCTGTCGCCGTTTTGCGCCAAGGTGTTTGAGCGGGCATATATGCCACTACTCTCCGAGCAATCTGAGGAGCTTGCCAAGATCACTGCAAAGTTTACGCGCAAGTGTTTTGAGGTCTCTGATCTACTGCTCGCAGCACCAGACTTTGCGCAGAAATTGGGTGGGTTTGCAGGCAAAGTCGCGTTTCTGGATGTTTCAGATGCACCGAACCTGTTTGGCAGTCAGGTTGCTTCCCGTGCTCTGCTTGGGCAGATGGAGCAAGTTTCCGTTGTCGATCTGCCGCAGATCTGCGCGTCTCAGGTGAAGGGTGCGCCGGATGGTACTATCTCTCCAGAGCTTGGACAGGGGGATCTGAGTGGATTGCTGCATGCGGTTCGCTCTTGCGGCGCTGGCACGCTGGTGTCCACTGATCTGGCTCTGCTGATGGAGCTTTCGACGCATCTGCGCAAGTATGGGTCCGCGATTGAGTTACGGCCTGTGCTTGAGGTTCTGGCCGGGGATACGCAATCCATGCCAATTGGCATCAGCGCCCGTGTGATGTCAGGACAGTCCGTCCTCTGATTCCCCTAGGTCGGCTGCGAAACTTGCGTAGAAGTTGTGGTTCTTGTTGCTACTTGTGAAAAACACGAAAACTGCATGAAGGGAAATACGGCTTAAGGCCAGAGATTTGCCTCTTAAATCCATTAAATTCCTCAGAATGCCCTTAGAAATGTTGTAGTTCTGCGTATTGCTGAGTAGTGTGCGCGGCAACTGGCCAAGGCCATGGTCCGGCTTTGTTGCCAGTTCACAGTGCGAGGCACTTTGCCTCCCCTATCTGCTGTTACACAGGAGCCTATAAACATGGGAAAGCTCAAGCCGGGCGTCATCTTTGGTGAAGACTATAAAACCCTGATTGAAGCATGCCGGACAGGCAAATACGCCTTGCCTGCGGTGAACGTTGTTGGAACGGACTCCATCAACGCAGTTCTTGAAGCAGCAGCTGCAAACAATACAGACATTATCATTCAGCTCTCCAACGGTGGTGCGCAGTTCTATGCCGGTAAAGGCATCAAGGACAGCTTCCAGGCAAAAGTGCTTGGCGCAGTTTCTGCTGCTAAGCACGTGCACCTGCTGGCAGAGCATTACGGTGTTGGCGTTGTGCTGCACACCGACCACGCGGACAAGAGCCTGATCCCTTGGCTGGAAGAACTCATCAAGCACGGCGAAGAGTTCTACAAAGCCCACGGCAAGCCGCTGTTCACCTCTCACATGCTGGATCTTTCTGCAGAAGACATCGAGTTCAACCTGTCTGAAAGTGAACGCCTGCTGAAGATGATGGCTCCGCTGGAAATGAGCCTTGAGATTGAGCTGGGTGTGACCGGTGGTGAAGAAGACGGTATCGGTTCTGATGAGGACATTGGAGCAGACAATCCAAAGCTTTACACTCAACCAGAAGACGTGCTGCAGGCATATGATCGCCTGAACCCACTGGGTCACTTCTCCGTGGCAGCATCCTTCGGCAACGTGCACGGCGTTTACAAGCCGGGTAACGTGAAGCTGCGCCCTGAAATTCTGCGCGAAAGCCAGAAGCTGGTGAGCGAAACACACAATCTGGGTGAGAACCCACTCGCACTTGTGTTCCACGGTGGTTCTGGTTCTGAAAAGTCCAAGATTACAGAGAGCCTGAACTACGGTGTGTTCAAAATGAACATCGACACCGATACACAGTTCGCATTCTCTGAAAAAGTTGGTGCGTATGTGGAAGCAAACGCCAATGCTTTCAAATACCAGATCGACCCAGAGAGCGGCGCTCCAACCAAAAAGCTGTACGACCCACGCAAATGGCTGCGTGAAGGTGAGCTGGGCATCATCGAGCGCCTGAAAGAAGCTTGCGAAGACCTGAACTGCGTCGGCAAGAGCCTCTGCCAGTAAGCTGAACAGCTTTTATGAGTTTGAAGAGCCCGGTACGCAAGTGCCGGGCTTTTTTGTGGGAGTTAGAGTTAGGCTCGATAGGTTTGCCCAATCCAATCAATCGACTGGCCGTGTGGGCCGGTCCAGGCTCGGGGGGTGCCGTTTTCGCAGAGGAGAAAGCGGCCTGAAGGGCGTGGGCTGGAGACTTTATCGGCGAGTTGTGGGAAGACGCCAGAGGCTTCGTTGGAGATCCAGTGGGCGTTGGAGTTAAGCATCAGATTGACGAAAGCTTCGCGCTTGCTCATATCTCGGGTGTAGACAAGAACAGCGCTATGAAAGACCACGGGTGTGGTGCCTGATGGGACTTGTTCCAGCAAGGCTGGCAGATCTTCGAGAAGGTTTCCTTTAACGAGTGGGACTTTCTGCTGCTTTGCTACTGCAATTGCTTTTTGCAGGCGGTGTAAGCGGCCCTCCTGCCCCGGCCAGACGAGCGTTTGGAGCCAGGCTGCGGTATCTTCATCCTGAAGGTTCAACGGGTTCAGGTCCAGCCCTGCACGCCAGACAACTTCTGGTAGTTTGGTTGGCAAAGGGACATTATCAATCGCCTGACAGTGCAACACTGGTGTATCGGGTGCGTTCGTCTTAGGCGCTAGTGTGTGTGCCCCGTTGTTGTAATTGTAGGCGTAGAGGTCCGGCAGCAAGCAAAGACCAGCTGAGGCACCGACTTCGATTAATGAAAGTGGTTGTGGGAGGCGGGCGAACAATGGGAGGAGAGTTGCGCAGCGTCCGGCTTCGTTGGTCTGCGTGCTGCGGTTCATCATTTCTTGTTTGATGGCTCCACTATGTCGTTGCAGTGTCTCATCCAGCTCTGCCACTTCAGGAACGCGTCCTGTGACCCATCTGATGGCTGCGAAGAGGAGGTTGGGTTGCCGCTTGGCCTCCGGCATTGCCATCAGGAAATCGTGGAAGATTGGCGAGCCGGCTACGTGAGTCGCCCATTCCTCGTAGATAGGTGAGTTGTCCTTGGCTTCGTGGGACGCAAATCCCAAATATCCGCGTTCAATTGCTGAAGATAATACAGTCATGAAATTCCCCTAAAACATCAGGGTAGTCTAGGCTGGTTATGCCTTCTGGCGCAAATGAGCCTCTGGTGGAACTTGCTTGAGAAACCTCGTGCCGCCAGCGTTGGGGGAAGGCAGCACGAGGAGTGCTGGAAGGCCTTAACTTGGGTCTACCAGCAGGTTCTTTTTGATGCGGACGAGTTCTTCATCAGAGATGCCCAGCGCATCGCGGCGGTAGTTTTCAAAACTGCCGTAGTCTTCTTTAACTGCGGCCAGAGCTGCAGAGATTTGCTCTTTGTGGGCACCAAATGCCGGGCGCAGGGAATGCGGGCCGCTTCCCACCAGTTTGCTCAGTTCCTCAAAGGTGTAGAGGTTGGTGGTGAGGTAGTCGCGCATCACGTCTTCCTCTGAGAAGCCCAATGAGAGCATCAGCACGGCTGCCACATAACCAGTTCGGTCCTTGCCACCTGCGCAATGGAACACCAGCGGGTAGTTTTGCTCTTCCAGAAGCACATGCATGAAGCGGGAGATTTGCGGCGTGAACTTGCGGGCGAAGTCCTTATAGCGGTCAATGCGGGTGTGATAGATGTCTACACCGTGGTCTTTCAGCAGCTGATCGATCTCATCAAACTTGCCGCTGAACCAAAGCGGGCGGATTTGAGAGGCGACTTCCAACGGCATGATCTTAGCGATGTCTGCCGGGTCAGACCCAATTGGCAGGTTGATGTTGAAGTCTACCGAAGAGATGTGTTTGTTGGGGTGCTTGTCCAGCTCATCCGGTGCGCGCAGATCCACAATGGTTTCAATGCCCAGCGCACTGAGCTTTTCCTGATCAGCTTCCGTTAGGCTATCCAGCTGATCGGAACGGAAGACCATTTGCGGCTTCAGAGCCGGACCGTTTTGCGGCGTGGTGAGTGCCCGGAAGTTCTCCAGCTTTTCGATTGGTTTGACCACCTTGATGGCATCGCAGTTGGATGGGATATCGATTGGCAGCGTGGTTTTGCATGGCGATGTTTTTGCCATTGCAAGACCTGCAGTCATGAGTGAGCCAATCATTGTTGCGGTTGCCAGCCCGATTATTTTTCGCATGGTCATTCCTCTCAGTTCGTAAATTTGAGTGACATAAAGATCGGTTTGACCTATGCAGTAAAGTTGAACTCCATCAGAATTTCAGATCGTGTTGAGGTTGGATGCCCAGTGTTGACCAGTTGGAAGCGTTTGTAACTGCCGCAGAGTTGGGCTCGTTTTCTGCTGCTGCCCGGCGTCTTGGAAAGGCGCAATCTGCTGTAAGTGCTGCGATTTCCAATCTGGAGATTGATCTTGGATCTGATCTGTTTGACCGCAGCAGTTACCGGGCTGAACTGACAGTCTCAGGCGTTTCTTTGCTGGATTACGCAAAATCAATTTTGCAGAGCAGACAGGACCTTCTGGTGAAGGCTGGTGCATTGAGTGAAGGGGCAGAAGGCAGCCTGAAAGTGGTGTTTGAGTATGGCACCTATGTCTCTGAAATTAACAGTGTTTTTCATGACTTCGACAAGCAGTTTCCAAAGGTGGAGTTGCATGTGCAGACCACCTCTTTCGGGGATGTTTTTTCCCGTCTTGCAGATGAAAGCGCTCAGCTGGGGATTATCATTGAACGCCATCCCTACAAGGAAGGTTTTCACTTCCGCGGGCTTGGATTTGAGCGCCGTATAGCGGTGTGTCACAAGGATCACCCACTGGCAGAGTTGGAGGAGGTGCGGCTGGTGGACTTGCGTGGTTATCGGCAGATCATCTCCGAGACTGAGATTGACCGAAACTCCCCGGAGTTTTCACGCCAGAAAGGGCCGCATCTGCTGATTACGGATAATCCGCGTGTGGCGCATAACATGGTGCATGGCGGTGTGGGCTGGGCGGAGTTGCCAGCGCAAATGGTGGATGATGAGGTGAAGGCAGGTGAACTGAAGGAGCTTTCCTATGACTTTCAGCAGAATGCCATTCTCAACAAAGTCTCCCTTGTCTGGGGTAAGCAGCAATCACAGGCTCCAGCCTGTAAGTGGTTGATTAATCGCATGTGTCAGCTACACCAGAAGACGTGGGTCTAGGCTTACACATCTTCCTCAAACACATCCCGCACTTCTCTATGGGCTTTGATCAGCTCTTCCACGAATGCCTTGGTTTTGGCTGGGCGGAAGCGGCTGTTTGGGAAGAGTGCGTAGATGCCGCCCTCTTTCTGATGCCAGTTTGGCAGGATACGTTGCAGTCGGCCTGAGGCTAAGTCATCGCGTATCTGGAAGGATGGCAGAATACAGATGCCACCGTCCCCAAGTGCACAGGCATGGGAGGTGAGCGTGTTCCAGACTGTGACCTCTGGGGATTGAAGTGTAAAGTGTGCCTCCTCCCCGTCTTCAGATCTCCATATCATCTCCGAAGGCAGTTTGCGGTGATAGATCCATGGCTTGCCTTGCAGGTCCAATGGTGTTTCAACCGAACCCAGAGCTTCAACCACTCTTGGAGAGGCTACTGTGAACTGCTGAAACGTACCGATTTTGCGCGCGATTGCGGAGCTGTCTTCTAACCAGCCGACACGGATGGAGACGTCAATTTTCTCCTTGAACTGATCAAGCTTTTCATCGGTGAAGACTGCATTGACCTGAATTTTCGGATGTTTCTTTCGCAAGCGCATGAGAGCTTTGGCGACGACGTATCGACCATAGTCCTCCGGCGCTGTCACCGTAAGCAAACCGCTGGGGATGTCTTGCTCCTGCTGAAGTTCTTGTGCGGCACGTTCTGCTTGTTCCAGAATCTCAGCGGCACTTTCATAGAACCGCTGTCCAGCTTCCGTCACCTGGAGAGAGCGGGTTGTTCGTACAAGCAAAGCTGCACCGAGCTCTTCCTCAAGCTTGGCGACCTGATGGCTGACGATAGCTTTGCCGAGGCCGAGTTTTTTTGCGGCGGCAGTGAAGGAACCGCTTTCGACAACTTCGACAAAATGGCGGAGACGATTCAGATTGTAGAAGCTCATTTTATTGTCTTTATTTTACAGACAGTGTGTAGAAATTATCTGCATTCTACAGATAGTCAAGTTGCCCTAGGTTTCTTCGCAGTTAGGAGAAACCAATGACGCACTCGTTCCTCTACATTTATGACCCGCTCTGCGGATGGTGTTATGGCTCAGCCCCTCGGCTGGCAGATCTTACCAAGAGCTTTGAGGTGGAGATGATCCCTGCTGGCTTGTTTGCCGGAGCTGGTGCTCGTCCATTGGACCGTTCGTTTGCTTCTTATGCCTGGACATCAGATCAACGGATTGCCAAACTGACTGGGCAGACCTTCTCTTCCGCTTATCGCAGTCAGATTCTGAATGGAGATGGGCGACTACTGGATTCCACGGTTGCCACGCTCGCGATGACGGCTTGTTCCATTGTTGAACCGGACAAGGGACCGGAGGCTTTGAAGCTCATTCAGGAGGCGCGGTATGTGGGCGGTGAGGACATCACTGATCTTCGTGTTCTGGTAAATTTGCTCTCCGGTAACGGCTTTGCAGACGCTGCTGTGTTGCTTCAAGGGCATATGGCTTCTGTTGAAGCAGAAACAGCCAGACGTGTTGCGCACGGACAGATGGTTTTGAACCAGATGAATGCCAGCGGTGTCCCAACTCTGGTGGCCGACATTCAGGGCGAACGGGCGCTTATGCCTTCCACGCTTCTTTATAGCTCTCAGGAGCAATTTGCAGAGAACCTCGAGGGTTTCTCTGTCACCATTCAGCAGGTCAGCCCTGCCGCTTAACCCCAAGGAAAACAAATGATTAAGTCACTTGCTCTTGCTGCAGGCCTTGCAGCAACCGCTACTCTTGCGCCTGTTGCAACCTATGCTCAGGATACTGCTGCACTGACCTTCGAGGTTTATAACCCGGGCGAGAAAGGTCTATTTCCCGTCACTTCTACTTTGATTGAAGGGCCAACCGAGGCTGTTCTGGTGGATGCGCAGTTTCAGCGCAGCGATGCGGAAAATCTGATCTCGCTTATCAAAGAAAGCGGGAAGACTCTGACATCCATTTACATCAGTCATGGCGATCCAGATTACTACTTCGGTCTGGACGCGCTGCATGCTGCCTTTCCTGATGCAAAGATCGTTGCAACACAGCCAACCGTAGAAAAGATCAAAGCCACTATTGAAGGCAAGTTTACTTTTTGGGGACCAATCCTGAAAGAAGATGCGCCACAGGAGCTGATTGTTCCAGATGCCATTGGTGGCGACAGTCTTGAGGTGGATGGAACTCCGATTGAGATTGTTGGTCTTGAAGGACACGACCCATCCCACACCAGCCTTTGGGTCCCTTCAGAGCGCACCGTGGTTGGTGGTGTGCTGGTCTATGACAACTCCCATATCTGGCAGGCTGATAACCCAACAACCAAGAAGCGTGATGACTGGCAGAAGAGCCTTGATGATCTTCTGGCTCTCAACCCTAAACGTGTGATCCCTGGGCACTTTATGGGTGAGACCAACAGCCAAACAGTGGGCTCCATCGCCTTTACTAAGGCTTATGTTGCTGCCGTTGAGAAGAATGCAGCTCTTGCCAAAACATCAGAGGATCTGGTGGCTCTGATGAAAGCGGAGTTTCCGGCTTTGGAAGAGCGCAGAACCGACGATCTTGCTCTTGGCGCCAAAGTGGTGATGGGTGAGATGAAGTGGCCTGCTGAGTAACCACAGTCTCCTTCAGCCCTCGCAGTCTTCTGCGGGGGCTTTTTCATTTTGTCTTCCCCTTCTCCCACTCGCTTCAAACTGTCACAATTTAATAGTCATGGATTTATATTCCTTGACACTTAATATACTCAGAGCTACTCCTTTGCGGGAGATCAGTGGGACAACCAAGCACTTGCCCCCAACATCAAGAGGCTGAACGGCGGGTTTCGCCGGTTTCACTGATCCCTTTTGAAATCAAGACAACAGGGGGACAGGTCAAAGTTCTTTGCAGTGGGTCATTCGCCATCTCAGCAACTTGCAACACCATGAAGTTCTGTGCGAAATAGCATTCCATCAGACAAGGAGATGCGGTTGGCCAACAAGGACATCATCATCAATTCAGATATGGAGATTGAGCACAAAGCCATGGCTCTGCTCATGTGCGCGGCTCAGGAACGCAAAGCCGAGATGGAACGCCTGATCAGCGGGCAGAACCTTTCTCTCTTGCAGCTCACCATTCTGCACGGGCTTGATAAGTCACCGACGGGCGTCATGACCGTGGGCCAGCTCAAGTCGATCATGATTGATGACAGTCCCAATGTCTCGCGTACTTTGAACAAGCTGGTTGCTCAGGGGTACATCACCAAAGAGCGCAGCGAAGAGGACCAGAGGACGGTTTTCATCAGCATTACTGAGGATGGGCGGGCAGCCCACCGCTCTGCTGATGAGGAACTGTTGAAGATGGAGCCCTCCTCTCTTTCAAAGGACGATTATGAGAAGCTCTACGAGCTGCTGCTGAAGCTTTAAGGCCTGCCCCTTTTGCACCACGCAAAAGGATTGGCATGATTACCGTTCATAATCTGGAAAACTCGCAGAGCATTCGTATCCTATGGCTGCTGGAGGAACTTGGCGTTCCCTATGAGATCAAGCAGTACAAACGGGATGCGACTACGGACCTCGCGCCAGCGGACTACAAACAGCTGCACCGGATTGGCACTTCGCCGACAATCTCTGATGGTGATGTGGTGCTGCCGGAAACCAATGCGATTGTCGACTACATTCTGGATAAGCACCCCAATGCGGTTTTACGACCTGAACCGGGTTCTGCTCAGCGGGCGCGATATCTGTTTTGGTTTCACGCCACACAGGGCAGCTTTATGCCGCTGCTGCTGGATAGCCTAATCTTCAAGCGGATGGTGTCCAAAGTGCCGTTCTTTTTGCGGCCTATCATGTCAACGGTGGTTGGCAAGGTTCGGAGTGTTTATCTGACCCCGCGGATTACGCGTATGCTCTCTTACATCGAGGAAGAGTTGGGGCGTTCAACCTGGCTGGCTGGTGAGAACCTCACGGCTGCTGACATCGTGATGGGATACTGTCTTGAGGTGGCCGAAGTTCGGGTCGGTTTTGGAGGCGAGTATCCCAAGATTGCCGCTTACCTGAAGCGGATGCGTTCGCGTCCGGCTTACAAGACAGCACTTGCCAAGAATGGTGATTTCCGTCCGTTTGCCTCCTGACCAGCGGTGTTCTCATGATTTTCCATCACAAAGACGTTTCTCCTTACTCGGAGAAGATCCGGCTTATGCTGGGGTACACCGGGATCAGCTGGTCCTCCGTGCAAGCCCCTCTGACGCCTCCGCGTCCTTCCATTGACCCGTTGGCAGGTGGGTATCGGCGCATACCAGTAGCTCAGAAGGGTGCGGATGTGTTTTGCGATACCATCCTGATAGCCGAGGAAATTGCTCGGTTATCAGAGAACCCGCAATTGTCTCCTTTTGGGCAGAGTGAAGACCTTAGCGCTTTTCTTCAGGAACTGGAGACGGATGTGTTCTTTGCCTGCGTGGCCTCCATCCCTGTTTTCGGTGTGATCAAGGCTTTGCTCCAACAAGTTCCGTTGCGGGTTATTCCGGGATACCTGCAGGATAAAAAGAAGCTGATGACTGACACGCATCTTCTTCAGCCTTCACGAGAAAATGCGAAGGCCACATGGCAGCGGTTTCTGGATCAGTTGGAGAACCAGTTAACCTCCGATTTCCTGCACGGATATACGCCCGGTATCGCTGATTTCAGTGCTGTTCATATGGTTTGGTTCCGTGAAAAGATGGATCGGCGACAGGTGTTCAAAGGGCGTCGCCTGCTCAGGAACTGGTTTCATCGGATGGCCGCTATAGGACATGGGCACCGAACGGGCATAACCACTGAAGATGCGCTTCAGATTGCCGCTCATGCAGATCCTCGTAAGATCTCTGAGGAGATGAAACGCAGTGCACTGATTGGGGCCACTGTAGCGGTCGGCCCTACGGACTACGCAACACAAGCAACGCATGGCGAGTTGGTTGGGGAGGATGAGAACCGCTGGGTTCTCGCTCGCGATACGCAAGTGGCTGGACGCGTACACGTTCACTTACCCAAACGCCGTTTTGCTTTAACCCGGTTAGCCTGAGAAATGCCATGAAAGCCATTGATCCTAAAGACTTGCGCGGTCTTCACCTTTTCTACAATCCGTATTCCAACTGCGCTCAGCGTGTGATGTTGCTGCTGGCGGAAAAAGGCATCGAAGCTGAGATGCATTTTGTAGACCTGATGCGAAGCGAGCAGCTGACGCCAGAGTATCACGCCATCAATCCGGACGCAGCGGTGCCTGCTCTGGTGCATGATGGCGTCGCAATGAACGAGTCCATCGATATTCTCGGATATCTGGAGGAACTGTATCCGACTCCCTCTTTCACGCCTTCAGATCCCACTCAGAAAGCTCAGATGGAGGCTTTGCTGAACAGTGCTGAGGCTTCGCATATGAGCATGGTAGTGAACTATGTTTACTCCTGCGGTTATGGGCGATTGCCAACCCCACGCGACGCTCAGTTTTACAAAGACCATGTCCCCCATCGAGCTGAATTTCATGCGAACAGGCTTGCGGGCCGAACTGCCAATGATCCAGAGAGAGCGAAGCAGATCGTTTTTGAGCAGTTTTCTGAATTAGAGCGTTTGCTTGAGACGCAGGAGTGGCTGGTCGGCGACCAGTATTCACTGGCAGATATTGCGTGGTTCCCGAACACGATTATCCTTCGCCAGCTGGGCTACTCCTTTAGATCTCTGCCACGGGTGAATGATTGGATCGCTCGGTTAGAAGCTCGAGAGGCCTATAAAACCAGTATTCAGTCTCGTCTCCTGAAACTTCCCAACTGGGTAATCAAGCTCAGTCTGAAAGTGCTCAGGCAGTTTGGTGGGCGGCGATAACGTGGCGCAAGAAATCCTGCGAACGGCTCACTTGTAAGCAGAGTGAGCTGGATACACACTCACGGTGTACTTGAAAGGATTTCTCTCAATGTCTGTTTTGAACTTTTCTTACGCCACGATCAAAGACATGGGCCAGTTTCAGCAATATGTGCAGGCTGCTGCAGCACTGATGGAAGAAGCTGGAGTAGAGGTTATTGTGCGCGGCACATTCTCACAAACCAAACGAGGTGATGAGTTGATGCCGCACATTGCAGCTGTGTTTCGCTACAAAGACCTTCAGAGCCTCGAAGATTTCTATACCTCCGAGGCTTACAAGAAGATCATCCCACTGCGCGATGAGGCCTGTGAGATGACCATTCAGGTTTATGAAGAGTAGCAGATAAAAGAGCTAGAGCAGATCAATCCAGCGGCGGGAGATTTCCAGGCCAAGGGCGTCTGCTTTCGGACCGTGTTTTGGACCCTGCTCTTCCAGAATTTCCTTCCAATGTGGCACCAGCTCATTGATTGGCCCATGGAAGCAGCCGTTCCAGTGATTGACCTGATCAACCGAACACTCAAAGTGGAATTGAATAGCGTAGGTAGCGCGGCCCATTTTGAAGGCCTGATTTGGCGTCATTTCGCTGGATGCCAAATGTATTGCACCTTCCGGCAGAGTGTACGTGTCTGTGTGCAGGATGAAGATGTGGTCGTCATCCTCAAAAGCGGAGATGACCGGATCCTGCTGGCCTGCCTCTGAAATCTGTAGAGGCAACCAGCCTGCTTCGACCGGATTGCCGAGGATGTTCTCTCCCCCAAATGCGCGTGCAATGAGCTGGCTGCCAAGGCAGATGCCCATTATAGGCTTATCGGCTTCGTGGAATGCCAGAATGGTGTCGCAGACATCTTTCAGGAACGGGAACTCATCATCAGCTCTCGCGTGCTGCAAGCCGCCCAGAACAACCAAACCGCTGAACTTGGAGATATCTGAAGGAAGCGGATCATTTTCTGCCATGACACGCAGATCAATGGGCATTTTTGCTTCATCCAGAGCCTGACCAAGCAGGCCGAGCGTTACGTTTTCGCAGTTTTCAATAACGAGAACTGTCATTCCAAATCCCTATTATGTGCAGCTGTGCAATGGGGTTTAGCGTGCTGCAATTATCGTTTTCTATGAAATCTGATCCTGACCTTTTTGGGAGCAGATCTAAGCTTCGTTTTCAAAGGCCCGCTTCATGCGTCTTTCCAGACCGCGGACCACCAGAGACAGTGAGACTGTCATGATGAGGTAGAGGTAGGCAACCACGTTGTAGGTTTCGAAGAACTGGAACGTGGAAGCCGAATAGATCTTGCCGAGCTGGGTGATGTCCTGCACACCCAGCACAGAAACCAGCGCACTTTCCTTGATGAGGGCGATGAAGTCATTGCCAAGTGGCGGGAGGATGTTCTTGAACGCTTGCGGCCAGATAATGAAGCGGAAGGTGTGCCATCTGGAAAGGCCAAGTGCACGGCCTGCTTCCAGCTGTCCTTCATCCACGCTCTCGATACCCGCGCGGAAAATCTCGGCAATAAATGCTGAGTAGCCAAGAGAGAGCGCGATGATTGCACGCCACATCATAGAGAGATCACGGACGCGGAGTTTGTCGATGATTTCCAGATCTATCAGAGGTGACATGATCCAGTTGTAGGCAGCGACCATCTGCGGCGCGCCCACAAAGGCGATGTAGAACAGCAGCACCAACATAGGAACACCGCGCATGATCTCCGTATAAAACGAGCACATCTCACGGATAACGCGATGCTTGGAGCCACGCCCTATGGCAATGAAGAGCCCGAAAATGCTGGCGATGAAGAAGGAAACGAACGTCACAAAAAGCGTGATGCCAACGCCTTTGTAGAGGGTCATGAAGATCTGGCGATAATCGCCGTTTGAAGCGATGAGCCAGAGGAAGAAAACAGCAAGAACAAAAGATGCGAGCAACCACCAAGGAAGCTTGTCCAATCGGGACGTTTTGGCAGAACGCTTGCCCATCGCGTTTCCTTCAAATCTGTTTGGGTTTTCTGATGAGGTGCAGAAGCCCTGAATGACGCCCTTAGGGCTTCTTATCTGGCTTATCCGAAACCCAGTTTCCTGCTTTTGGGATAAGCCACAAAATGAAATGGCGGGCACCTTGCACCCGCCAAACCAACTAAACTCTTGTTAGTTCTTGGACTTATAGTCGAAGAACCATTTCTGGTTCAAGGCATCAATGGTGCCGTCTTCACGCATGGAGCTGAGCGCCGCGTTGATTGGCTCGCGCAGGTCAGAACCCGGTGTCAGAATGAAGCCGAAGTCTTCAGATCCGATTGGGCCACCAACCACTTTGAAGCTGTCTGGAGATGCGCCCATGTAGCCAGCAGCTGCAGTTGCATCCATCAGCACCATGTCTACGTCTTCCGCACGCAGTGCCTGAACAGACGCGCCAAAGGTTTCAAACAGCTGGATGCGCTTGTTGTTTTCGTCACCATCAAGCACTGAATACACGGCGGTGTAGAAGTTTGTGGTGCCCGGCTGTGCGCCAACCAACAGGCCTGGGTCATCCGCAAATGCTTTTGGATTATCGAAGCGATCTTCATCAGCACGCACCAACATGAACATCTCAGAGGTCATGTAAGGATCGGAGAAGTCGATCTGCTTTTCACGCTCTTCGTTGATGGTGATGCCATCCATGCCCACATCAAACTGCCCCTGACGTACAGCTTCAATCATGCTGTCCCATGAGGCCAGACGCCAATCCACCTTCATGTTGAGGCGCTTTGCGATTTCGTTGAAAGCATCATATTCCCAACCAATGCCTTCACCGGTTTTTGGGTCTGCAAAGTTCAAAGGTGTATACGCATTCTCGGTCACAGCAACAACGGTGCGGCCCTTCAGATCTGGTAGGTCCGCTGCGGAAGCTGCAGCTCCAAAACCGACAGAAAGAGCAAGGGTTGCGATTGCTAGTTTAAATTTCTTCATCATCGGGTATGTCCCCTCCAAGGAAAATCTGGCCACCACGTAGAAAAATCTGGCAGAATCACACCGGGCGGATGTTGACAGCTAGCCGATCTGTGAGCAATAGGATGCGGGTGATTGACCTGTAAAATGCCGTAGTTGGCTTGATTATTTACTCTGCAAATGCAGAGGTGGTCAACGAAAGCCTTGGTGATTTCCTAGGCTGAGCGATTTGATGTTAGAAGATACGGCTAAATGTCGTGGTGAACTTTTATAGACGGATATGTCGGTGCAAAAAGATCCCCTGAACAACGACGAGCCTTATCTTGAGGATGAGCATCACATGCCATTGGGCATAAGTTTGCTCAACTGGATCTCTGTCGGATTCCTGATTTATTTTCTTCTTTGCGCTGTGGGCCTCATTGAAGCGGGCTTTATTGCCATTGGGCACCAGACCGCAGAGCAGATCTTCTCCTATGCCACCAACCCGATTGCAGGCGTGCTGGTAGGCATCCTCACCACATCGCTGGTGCAAAGCTCTTCCGTCACCACATCCATCCTGGTTGGTCTGGTTGCCGCTGGGTTGCCGATTTCGATTGCGGTGCCGATTGTGATTGGGGCTAACTTCGGAACCACCCTCACCAACACATTTGTAAGCCTGGGCTATGCTCGCGATCGTGCGGATTTCCGGCGCGCCTTTAGTGCTGCGACGGTGCATGATGCGTTCAATCTGATCTGCCTGCTGATCTTTCTGCCGCTGGAGATTGCCTTTGGCTTCTTGCAGACCATCGCCATGTGGGTGGGAGACTTCTTTACAGCGCTTGACCCAGCAGACAATCTGATCACAGCCAACTTCAACTTCGTCAATTACCTCACAGGACCGCTCATTCAAGAGATAGAAGGACTGACCTCAGGTCTATCCCAGCCTTGGAACGGGCTGGTTACTGCGGCGATTGGCTTTGTGATGATCATCATCAGCATCACCTTTGTGAGCCAGTTGCTGAAGCTTCTGCTCGCTGGTCATGCACGCCGCCTTGCAGAAAAGATGACGTCTGCAGCACCTTCCTCTGGCATCTTCACGGGCCTTGTCGCAACGCTGTTGCTGCAGTCTTCGTCAGCCACCACAAGTCTGGTCGTGCCACTTGCTGGCTCTGGCGTTTTGACCACCAGACAGGTTTATCCGTTTACGCTTGGTGCGAACATTGGCACATGCTTGACGGCTATTCTGGCGGCCTTTGCTGTCACAGGACAGCGCGAGCTGGCGTTTGAGATTGCAATTGTGCATCTGGTTTACAACGTGCTCGGCGTGCTGCTGATCTACTGCGTGCCGTTTATGCGTTATTTGCCTGTTCAGCTTGCTGAGTTCGTGGGAGATCTCGGCGCGCGTCGGTTTGTGGTTGCGGCCAGCTACGTGGTTGGCATCTTCTTTCTGGTCCCTGCCCTTGGCATTTTCCTGCTGAGCAGATAGGCTAAAGCCTTCTTCCCTATCGCGGCCTGTTTCTTGTTTTGTTGCTCGCCGCTCTCAGTTTGCTTGATTGAGTGTGCCCATGCCTTTGCAAAACCGTGTTGCTCCCAATGGAGAGCTGTGTGCTGTCTCTGCCCGTGGCATGTTCATGGGCAATCGAGGGGGCCGTATTCATGATCCAGAGACGCAAAAGCTCACAGGGCGAACTCATGCCTCCCGTCGGTGGCTGTGCTGTTCCACGACCTATAAGGACTGGCACCGGGATGTCTGGGGTAAGTTTTATACGGAGCTGTTTTTCTTTGATGAGGTGACTGCACTGGCTGCTGGCCACAGACCCTGCTTCTTTTGCCGGAAAGAAGATGCCAAGCGTTTTGCTGATCATTGGATGCGCTGTGAAGGGCTGGAAAAACCACCCAGCTCAGATGAGATGGACAAAATACTGCACGAGCAACGCTGCGGACACAAAAAATCTCCCGCTTCGCTGCCAGTGATCAACCCTCATGAGGACTTGCCCGACGGAACAGTGGTTCAAGTTGAAGATGCGTTTCTGGCATTGAAAGAAAGTACATGGTGGAGCTGGAGCTGTGAAGGTTACACGCCGGTTTCCAGCACATTGCCTGATCAAGTAACGCTGGTGACGCCACCGCAGATCATCAAGATCCTAAGGGATGGTTACGCACCGAAGTGGGGTACGTTTAATACGTAATCCTAACAGATAGGCACACGACCCATTCGTTTTTCAAATGATTTGATGACGTTTATTCATTTGTTTCATTTCGTCATTTCATGCAGGAAGTTGCTTGGAATACTTTAGATTAGCAGGAATATTTCATGACGAGTGCGAGCGATATTGATGCAGGCACTGTAATTTCACAACAGCCTCAATCACTTAGCATGTTTGACTTCTTCCTATACGGAACAACCGTGTTTGCGTGGGGATTTAGCTGGTACGCCCTGAAGTTGCAGGCTGTGATCACCCCGGAAATTGCATTGTTTTGGCGGTTTCTGTTTGCAACGTTCTTGATGTGGGGCTGGGCCAAACTGGGTGGACATAAGTTGCTGTTTCCGCTTCGCGCTCACCTCAGCTTTGCAGCGCTTGGTTTGTTGCTGTTTTCAACCAACTTCCTGCTGTTCTACCATGGCTCAAGAGAGCTTCCTTCTGGCCTACTCTCAGTGGTGTTCTCACTCGCCTCAGTGTTCAACATTGTGCTCGGGTTTGTCCTGTTCAGACAGAAAGTCAGCCGTGCCCTTGTTGTGGGGGCCGTTCTCGGTTTCTCTGGTATCTGCCTGATGTTCTATCAAGAGATTGCTGGAAGCACCTGGAACCTTGCAGCTCTTGGCGGTCTTGGGCTTTGCGCGCTGGGAACACTGAGCTTCTGTTTTGGTAACATCGTTTCAGCCCGCGCGACCGCTCAGAAGATCTCTGTGATCTCTGCCAGTGCCTGGGGCATGGTCTACGGCACCATTTTGCTGGGTGCCAATGGGCTGATGCAGGGTGCCAGCTTTGACGTTCCCTTTACTCCAGAGTTTATCTGGAGCTTCCTTTATATGGTCGTCATCGGCTCTATCGTGGCGTTTGGTGCTTATCTAACGCTGCTGGGCCGTATTGGTTCTGCCCGTGCAGGCTACGCTACTGTTATGTTCCCGATTGTGGCACTAGGTGTCTCAACTGCAATGGAAGGCTACACCTGGACAATCACATCCATCCTCGGCCTACTGTTTGCACTGGGTGGCAACTGGATCGTGTTGAGCCGTTCCGCCAAAAAATAAGCCCAGTGTTTGATGCACCGGGCCGGAAACTGTTTCGCACGAAGCCGCTTATTCGGCGGCTTCGGCATCCATCCCATTATATTCCATCGTGACATTACCGATAGACGCAACGATGTGGTGACACAGCGCATCGTGAACCGGCTCAATGGCCATTTGCGATCTGATGATTGTGATGTCACAGGGAGGAAGTGGCGGAAGACCTTCTTTCTCTCCCAGAATGCGTTGTCCCTGACGCAAAGCACTGGCTGGCAAGATTGCAATTGCCAATCCAGCATTCACCGCTCCTGCGAGAGCCGCAGCGCTGGCACTGGTGTAAACGACCTGATGCTGGATGTTTAGATGATCCAGCGCGGCGACGCCAGCTTGTCTCCATGAGCAAGTCGTTGGACCGACAGCAAGGCGCAGCGGACGTTGATCATAGACGATGTGTTCGCGTGATCCGACCCATTGCAGGGGCTCGCGGCGCACGATCTGTCCCGGCACACTGGTACAGTCGCCACTGGTGACGATTCCCACGTCCAGTTCACCCTTCTGGATTCGGCGGCCAATCTCGTTGGAACTGGAACATTCCACATCAAGATTGATACAGGGGTTCAACCGGTTAAATGCAGCAAGTACTTGTGGTAACAGTCTTTCTGCGTAGTCATCTGGCAGTCCGAGACGAATGCGTCCGGCGATCTCCGGCTCATGGAACGCAGAGAGCGTTTCGTCATTCAAAGCAACCATGCGCCTTGCATATTCGACGAGACGTCTTCCATGTTCAGTTATCCTAGAGTTACGTCCGTCTTTCACAAATATTGGTTGTCCAATACGTTCCTCAAGCTTCTTCATTTGCATGGAAACAGCGGACTGGGTTTTGTGAACAGCATCACCGGCTTTGGTAAAGCTTCCCAACTCTGCAACGGCGAGAAATGTTCTTAGCTGATCGACATCGATCGAATAAGGCATGGGCTCCCTCCCACTTGATCCCGATCAATCAATCACGATCTTGAATGGATTTCAATCGAAAACATTCTCTTGTCGAGTTACAACTTTTCGGTGATATTTGACGTATCGAACGACACAGTTCCCTTAGTTTATAACCCCCTATACCAATTCCAATGGATAGCCAGAGCAGCTTATCCAAACGGGAGAGTAGTATCATGACGCTTGCATTCCCTACCCCTTCTGAATATCGCAACCCAAATCGCGCTAATGCAGGCACCTTTGAACCGCTAACGCTCGCGCACACTCTGCATGTGCTGGCAGCCCTTCCAATGAAGCTTTGGAAGCACTACCAAGACCGCCGTGCCATGATTGAGCTGACACGCCTTGAAGATCGTATGCTGGATGATATCGGCATCACTCGGGACGACGTTTACAGCGCGCTTGCTGCTGGCGATGGCAAAGATCCTAGTTTTCACCTGCGCATCCGTGCAAGTGAACGCCGCTGCGCCGAAATTGAAAAGCGCCGCCAACGCGCATAAGGCAGTTTGTCCTTAAGCAGGACATCTCCAACTGCCTTTGTTTCTTCTGAGCATGTTCTTTTCCGATATCCCGCGACTACCTTTGGGAACATGCTTTGAAATTGTGGGAGCCTCTATTGGCGGTTCTACCCCTATTTGAACCGCTAAAAAATCATCACCCACATATCAAAAGGGCCTGCATTGCGCAGGCCCTCTTTTTGTTCTTCAGCATGTGAGTTCAGAAAACTGCGTCAGGCAGATGCTGCAGTCTTTTCAAATGACTTTGCCAAATGATCGCTCAGAGCATTTGCCGCTTTGAAGTGGCTTTCCTTACCGCGCACCAGCTTTACAACATAGTTTGGCAGTTTCGGCAGGCCTTCCAGTTCCAGCAAACCAGCATCGGAGCTGACCAGAGATGAGCGTGGCTGAATGGTGATTGCCATTCCACTTGCTGCTGTCATCTCAACAAGACCGGGATTGCTTGAGCTGTACTGAATACGGAATGCGCGATCGTCATCTTCAAGCGCCTCAACAGCTGCTTTGCGAATCCGGCATTGCTCCAGTCCCACCGCCAATGGCAGTTCCTTTTCGCTGGCCAGTTTGAAGTTGCTGCCAGCAGCCCAAACAAGGCGCTCGCTGGAAAGAACACTTCCCTCAGCGTTTTCGGCCTCATCCGCTAGACTGCCAATAATCGCGAGATCCAGTTCGCCAGCTTCGAGAGCTTTGCGCAGATCTGCTGCAGGTGCGCAGACGATGGATGCTTCCGCTTTAGGGTTGTTCTTCGAAAACTCAAAGATGATTTTCGCGGTTCTGGTTTCGTCAATGCCTTCCGCAAGGCCGAGACGAACTTTACCGGTCACTTCCCTCTCCGAGAACATCGCTAATGTCTCGTCATTCAGGCGAAGCATCTGACGCGCGTGGCGCAGCAACAGCTCGCCATCCTCGGTCAGTTTTGAATGCCGCCCTTCCCGTCGGAAGATGGTGCGTTCAAGCTTGTCTTCCATGCGGCGCATCTGCATGGAAATTGCTGATTGCGTTTTATCGAGTTCTTCTGCTGCTCTTGTGAAACTCCCAGTATCCGCAATCATAACCAGAGTTCGCAGAGAATCTAAGTCTAGTAGTGCTGTCATGTCCCCAATCCATAACAATTTGATATGAATATACAGAATTATGGAGGAAAGAAAACCGAGAGCAGGAACATATTACTTTATTTTCGCAGTCATTGCGCGCTTTTCTGGTGTTTACAGCAATTCATCACAATAATTAATATAATGAAATTAGCACTTATATTGGATTAGACTCTCGAAAGAATCCAACAGTTCAAATAAAAACTAGGTAGCGAAGCGCGAATAGAGTCCTGCCATATAATTCGGCTAGTAATTCTCACGCGAATGGAGAGTTATGCTAGATATATTCATGCAAAGTGATGATCAGGTGGACGATTAGGCTAACTTTGAACTCTTGGTCGGAACGGAAACGGAGATAATTGCAGCAAACAACTTTCTCAATTCGTGATTTTCATCACAAAAAGTTATCCTCAGATATCTGTGAGAAATTGTTACCTATGAGACAGCGTCGGCCAGAAAACACTGCAATATTGCTGCCATGCCTCTCCCTGAGCCTGCTGCATCTTAGCCAATCCCTCTGATAGGGTTGGCATATACGATTCCTTCTTCATCGGCTGGCGTGGAGTGTGCTGGTGAGTTCCATTTGTCCGTGACGAAGGTTCTGCTGTTCTTTTAGTCTGTGCTTTTTTCGGAGCAGGTTTTTCGGGATCGATACTCTGCTTTGGCGGTTCAGGAACGGTGCCCTGAAGAGCTTTGCTCCATAGATCCATCATTGGATTCTCAAAGGGCATCATTTGAGACCAGAAGGCTTCCCGTGCATCCAGAATTGGATTGCGAGCGGCTTCGGTATCCTGATGTAGTTCCGGACACCCCTTTGCAAAGCCTTGTAAGAAGGCTTCCATCATGGTGCGCTGCGGGCCAACAAGATAGTTCTTCAGCATATTTCCTTGAGAGAGCATCATCAGGATGGGCATCAGCTCCATCCAGCTCTCCATGTTCATGGCGTCTTTACGCTTAAAGTGACGCTGCATGGCCGAGGCGATGTTTTTATCACCTGCGAACATGCTCATGAACTCTGAGAGCATCGCCTGCTGCGGCATGGCAGTCATCCCCTGCCATTTGCTCGGATCAGCCCAATTCATGAATGGAAGTTCAGCTTCACCAGATGATTTGGCTCCCGACTTTTCGGAGGCCCTTTTCTCAGGCTGCATAAAAGGCATGAAGCCGTGGCTTGTCTCGCAACAGTCCTTATAAGCCTTTGCGTAGTTCTGACTGAGCATTTCCATAAGGGAAAACATATTGTTATTAGACGGTTGTAACATGAGGTTTTCCCCTCGCAAGCTTCTCAAGGCCATTTAAACACCCAACAGACGTAACGTCAGTTCCCTAATTTTGGATGTAGTATTCTGCAAATATTATGTCTAAGAGACGAAATTTGATTGAATTGGGTTCAATAGTGATGCCTGCCCTAAACAATCCGGTAGACATCAACCGCAGCTTCGCGACCTCGAAGCTGATAATCTCCTAAATGCTCGGTATGAGATTTGTCTGTGAGATGCTCCACAGTGGCATTGCTAGCCAGCGCAATCACACGAGCTTCCGGATCCACCTGTTTGCCAAGTTCCTGAAGGCGAGCTGCCACGTTCACTGCATCCCCAACCACCGTGTAGTTCATCCGTTCGATAGCTCCGATGTTACCTACGACAACCGTGCCGGTATGAACACCAATGCGAAGTCTCGGCTTCTCGGTGGCTCCCTCTTCATTCTCGAGTTCTTTTTCAAGCCTCTGAGCAATGAGGCGTACTGCATCGATTGCTGCCTGAGCATGGTTCTCCATTGTTTCCGGGGCGCCCCAGAAGGCCATACAGCCATCGCCAATGTACTTGTCAATCGTCCCGTGAGTGTGACTGATGCAGTCTGCCAACTCCTGAAAATGCGTATTGAGCAGGGAAGTAGTCTCTTCCGCTGTCAACTTGGATGCAACACCTGTAAAGCCAGCAATGTCAGAGAAGAGAATTGTCATCTCACGCAGTTCAGTACTGTTGAGTCCTTCAAACTCTCGTTCAAGTAATACTCGCACGAGATCTTTCGGCACATATCGAGAGAACGCACTGAGCGCAACACCAGCAGAGTTGAAGGCTTGGTTGGCTTGGTCGACCTCCTTCAAGCGAGATCGCGGCAAGGCACTGAGACCTTCCATATGCAGTTTACGAATGGCGTTTGCTTGCGCACCGAGGGCTACAAACGGGCTTGCAAGCTTGCGGCCAATTAAGAACATCAACAAGACCCCGACAGCCAGGAAAGCCGTGGCAGCTACAAAGATCTTATGCAAGTTATCGAAGGGTACGCTGAACTCAGAGGCCAACACGTAACTGCCAATGATGATTGGAAAGCGGTTCCCATTTCTAAGGTCATCATAGAGATAAAGATAAGTGCCATGCATATTGGTGTCGATATGCGCTTCATAGGTCGTATTGAGAGACCTGCGCTTTGCATTATGCCCCCAAATATCACTGAGCGGTGTGTTACTCAGGTCTGATATCAGCGGTATGGGCTTGGCCACGCTAGGCTTGAACTCCAAAAATGCTTCTTCTGAGCTCGCCAGAACCTGATCTCGTCCATAGAGGATGAAAGGGACTTGAGAGGCTCGCCACTTTATGCGCGCCATTAGTTGCCCGAGCAATGCCGTGGGGTAGTCCAGTGTGAGCTTGGAGATGGTGTTGTCAATTGGATTACGGATGTAGATGGCGAACTGCATGAAGGTTTCGCCGAGACTCTCGTCATAATATGGAGGAGCCCACCTGTGATGGCCAACTTCCATATCCTGCTCGCTGGGGGGGATGACCATTTTCTCACGAACAGGCTGGTTCGCATGATCCAGCTGAACCGTAATCCGGCGGCCAGTTGGGAATGTATAGGAAATCCGCTTGATGTTGGTTTGGCGAGACAGGATGGAGATCAACTGCTCTCGCAAGGCCATCGGCGCGTCATAGATCAACGGGTCTGACAGGACTTCCGCTGCCAGTAACCCCATACGCTCTTCGTTGCGGAAAAAGTCTTCCACCACCTCAAGACCGCGCTCTACAATGAGAGCGCCAGTTTCGCGCATAATCGCAGTGGTTTGCTTGTTCGTCGCATCCGATACATACAAGAGCATGGAGCCGCCGATTAAGGCCAGCAGCATGGCTGCGCCTATGCTGAAAACAGCAGAGATAGACAGGCGCCATCTTTTCTTGCTCTTTTTTGCAGAGCGATCTGTTTGGGGCTGCTTTTGAGCGTCAGCAGTCTTGTTATTCAGGTCCATACAGGCCTCCGTTTGGAGGTAGCTTAGAACCAATCTCCCAATTTTGCCTGAACAACGGCCAAAGCCGCGACGGCAGCTGTATCTGCCCTCAAAATTCGGGGGCCGAGTGGAATAGCATGCACGAAGGGTTTGCTATGGAGCAACGCCCGCTCTTCCTCTGAGAACCCGCCTTCCGGCCCAATCAGCACAGCCAGAGGTGCTTTTGGTACATCCTTCAAAGCTTCCAAAGGATTGTGGGTGCCGTGCCCTTCATCGCAGAAGATGATCTGACGATCACCTTCTTCTTGTTCCCATGTGGAGAGCAGTTTCTTGATCTGAACCGGTTCCGTCACGGATGGTACAGAAAGCACGCCACACTGTTCGCAAGCTTCGAGCGCGTTAGATTCCATACGCTCCAGTTTGATCTTTGGATTTTGGGTGAACTGAGTGATCACCGGACGCAAGCGCCCTGCTCCCATCTCAACGGCTTTCTGAACCATGTAGTCCAGCCGTGCCAACTTCAGCGGTGCAAACAGGTAGTCGAGATCTGGTGTCGGCGTTTGTTCGCGTAGTTGCTCCGTGACGATCAGTTCGCAAGACTTACGGCCAGTTGGCAGGATCTGAGCACGCCACTCACCATGCTTGCCGTTGAAGACGAGCACCTCTCCGCCCTCCTTCATACGCAGAACATTGAGGAGATAGTTGGCCTGGGCGCGATCTGCCTCCAAATGAAGGCCTGCGCGAAGTTCTTGATCGACAAATAAGCGTTGCATGCGAAACTCATAGCGTGACATGGGGGCACCATATGCCAAGCTCACCATAGATACCACGTTGCGCTTAAAGATTTGCTGGTGAGAACTTAATGTCTCAACAGGTGGAAGCGCTTCTCACGGTTCCCCTTTGCAATTGTCGCGGTCTACACTAAGAGGGAATGGTTTGATTTTTCCGCATATGAAAGAAGCCTGACCTTGTCTGAACGCTCCAACATTGCTGAGTATACCGTCTCTGAGATTTCCGGTGACATCAAACGCGAGCTTGAGGACAAGTTTGGCTATATCCGTGTGCGAGGCGAGCTGGGCCGTGTGAGCAGGCCAGCATCCGGGCATATCTATCTGGATGTTAAAGACGATAAGGCCGTCCTTTCCGGTATTATCTGGCGTGGCAATGCCTCACGTCTCAAAGTACAGCCCGAGCAAGGTCTTGAAGTGATCGCAACCGGTAAGATCACCACTTTCCCTGGTCAGTCCAAATACCAGATGGTGATTGATAGCCTTGAGCCTGCTGGTGCCGGTGCACTGATGGCTTTGCTCGAGGAACGCAAGCGCAAGCTGACTGCAGAAGGCCTGTTCGCAGAAGAACGCAAAGTTGCGCTGCCACGTATGCCGCGCGTGATTGGCGTTGTTACGTCACCTACAGGTGCCGTCATTCGCGATATTCTACACCGTATCAGCGACCGTTTTCCATTGCATGTACTGGTTTGGCCGGTACGTGTTCAGGGCGAGACTTGCGGCGCTGAAGTGGCTGCTGGTATTCGCGGATTTAATGCTTTGGAAGCAGGTGGCGTTATCCCACGCCCTGATGTTTTGATCGTTGCCCGCGGCGGTGGTTCGATTGAAGACCTTTGGGGCTTCAATGACGAAGCTGTGGTTCGCGCAGCAGCAGACTCTCAGATCCCATTGATCTCAGCAGTTGGTCACGAAACTGACTGGACACTGATTGATCTGGCTGCCGATGTGCGTGCGCCAACTCCGACAGGTGCTGCTGAGTTTGCAGTTCCAGTGAAAGCCGAAATGACCGCTCAGGTGGATGACCTTTCGCGCCGCCTGTCAACTGGCCTACTAAGATTGGTACAGTCGCGCCGGACAGAGCTGCGGGCCGCCAGTGCTGCACTGCCAGCTCCACGTGATTTGCTTGCACTGCCTCGTCAACGTTTTGATATGGTGGCTGGTCGTCTTGAGCACGGGCTGAAGATGAACACGCAGATACACCGGAACTCTCTGACGGCGGTTTCTTCCGGTTTACGTCCGATTACGCTGGAACGCCAGGTTGCTCAGGGCCGTGAACGGCTGCAAGTGCTGAAAGCTCGTGCGGCGACTGCCTTCTCCAATCAGGTTCAGCGACAACGTCTTCGTCTCAGCAACTCAGCTGGACTGCTCGGTTCTTTGAGTTATGAGCGCGTAATTGAGCGTGGCTATGCGGTGGTTCGTGATGAGAACGGTATTCCGCTGGCTAGTGCTCAGGCTGTGCAAGCGGGTCAAGCTCTGAAGCTGGAGATGAAAGGTGGAACAGTGGGCGCCGTTGCTGATGGTGGCGGCGTTACACCTACACCTCCGCGAGTAGCTGTTCCTACACCAACAGAAACTGCTGAGCCTTCAGCGCCGACCTCATCTCCAAAGAGTTTGGAAGAGCATATGGCTCAGACCAAAGCGAAGCAGGCCAAGAAACCAACACGCAAGAAGAAAAGTGTTGTCGATCCAGATGCACAGGGCAGCTTGTTTTAGAAAAGCTTACGGAGGAATACCCTCCATATCCTCATTATTGCGAGATTAAGAGATCAAGGCTATATTGAGGAAGAGAAAGGGAGCCAATGCCCCCTTTCCCGATGGCTTATTTTAGAATTGCACGGAACCAGAGGACCAGTCTGTTCCGTGCTTTTTCTATTTTGAACCTGAGTTCAAGCTTCATCCATCTACCACCTCCTTCACCAGACATTGCTACGATCGGAGTGCCTAATTTCTCCGATTGCGTGGACTGGCTCACGCTGCTGCTTTGCAAAGAAGGTGGGTTTATGGATGCTATCGATCCTTAGCAGAAATCTCTATCCGAGAGACTTGGGGTCTAAATTGCTAAGCAGAGGCAGGCTCCTTGTTCATCACAACTGCATCTTTCAGCAGCGCGATATGGAAACTACCGTTCTCTTTGAAACCAATAGCTTCATATGCTTTTGCAGCGGCCGGATGATCCGTGAACAAGACTGACTTTTGCGCTCCACTATCTCTAGCAACGTTAAGTGTGAGAGCAACTGTGATGCGGGCGTAGCCGTTGTTGCGATGTTCTGGCGGTGTCCAAACTGGACCGACCTGAACGATTTCAGGCAATGTTGCATTGATACCGCTGAGAGAGACTGGTTCACCATCATTCAACAGTACCCAAGCAAAGTCGCCTTCCTGCATTTGACTGACACGATTTCGGATATGCTCATCGTGTTCTGCACTCGGCTCACCGCCGAAAGCCTCCAGTTCGTAGGCTTTGAGCCAATCAAACAGGAGCTGAGTGTCCGCTGCTGATGTTGGGATGAGCTTAAATTGCTCAGCGAGTGCCTTTTCTGGCAGCTGAAGGTCTTCCAAAGCCAGCTGATAAAGACCTTCGCTGCGATTGGTGGTATAAGCTTCGTTTGGAAGATCAAGCTGGTCCAGTACATAGAGTGTCTGCTCACCTTCTCCCACCATCCCAGCAATTGGCCGATTGGCATTTTTCAGGAAATACGTTGTAAGCGCAGCCAGCGCATCTTGTTCAGGCGCCTGCACCATCAGATTTCCGTTCCAGAAATGTGCAATAACACCTTTGACTTCACCTTTTTCATCGAAAGCAGCCCAATACTCTCCCGAATAAAGTTCACCTGTATAGTTCAGGCCTGTCTTATCGATGTTGTTGAGTAGAAACATGGAGCTGTAGGCGTGGTTCATAAGAAACTGCCAGGTAGCCTCTTTGTGTTCATTCGATAATTTTTCAATTTTCATGGCAATGCTCTTTGTTGGAAACCAAGAAGTATGGCGCAGTAAAAAACCCCGGTCCACCGACCGGGGTTTTCCATTATCTCAACTGATCGTCCGCATTACATCAAGGATGGCAGGAACGTGATGATTGCCGGAAAGGCGACCAGCACGGCCACAGTCAGGACATCAGCTACAAAGAAAGGAGTTGCTCCGCGGAAAACTTCCTGAACTGGGATGTCCGGACGAACACCGGAGACCACGAAGCAGTTCAAGCCAATGGGCGGTGTGATCAGACAAAGCTCTGCCATTTTCACCACGATGATGCCGAACCAGATCGCACAAGCTGCACCGGACATGCCGAGCGTGCTTTCTGCAGCGCTGACATCCAGACCACCATTGAGTGCCATGATCGCCGGGAAGACCACTGGCAGGGTCAAAACCAGCATACCAATCGCATCCATAAACATACCCAGCACTGCATACCCCAGCAGGATACAGACGATGATCATCATTGGTGGATAATCCAGTGAGACGATGAATTCACGGAACGCATCTGGCAGGCCCGCGAAACCAAGGAAACGCACGTAGACCAGCACACCCCAGATGAGAGTAAAGATCATCACTGTCAGCTTGGCTGTTTCATGAAGAGCCAGGAAAAGCTGCTTGGTACGCATGCCTTTGTAGAAGGCTGTCAGCAGCACAACAAACGCACCGCAAGCACCCGCTTCTGTTGGCGTGGCAAAGCCGAAGTAGAGGCTGCAGAAGATAATGAGGATCACGCCGATGATCGGGAAGGTTCCCGGTACGGATTCAAAACGCTCTTTCCAACTGTAACCACCAATGGCTGGAGCACCGCCCTGCCAAGCCGCGATGACGTAGATGATCGCGGCATAGATGAGGACAGAAACAACACCCGGCAGGAAGCCAGCCATCAGAAGCTTGCCGACGCTCTCTTCCACCAAAATAGCGTAGATCACGAGGATTGCGCTTGGTGGTATGAGGGAAGCCAACGTGCCACCCGCTGCCACAACAGCTGCTGAGAGGCGTTTGGAGTAGCCTGCAGCCAGCATTTCCGGGATGGCTACGCGAGCAAACACAGCAGACGTTGCTGTTGAGGCACCGGATACAGCGGCAAAGCCTGCGGTCGCGAAGACGGTGCCGATCGCCATGCCGCCGGGAAGCCAGCCAAGCCAGCGTTTGGATGCCTCGAACAGGTGTTTCGTCAGGCCCGCATAATATGCAAGGAAGCCGATCAGGATGAAGGTTGGCAGCACAGACAAGGCGTAGGTGACTGACTTAGAGTGTGGGATTGTGCCGGCCATTTTGGCCGCAGTCATCACACCCCGTTCGAAGCCCAGGCGCATGGAGAAGATCGCAATC
The DNA here is from genome assembly GCF_000236645.1 of Pseudovibrio sp. FO-BEG1. Classification (NCBI taxonomy): domain Bacteria; kingdom Pseudomonadati; phylum Pseudomonadota; class Alphaproteobacteria; order Hyphomicrobiales; family Stappiaceae; genus Pseudovibrio; species Pseudovibrio sp. FO-BEG1. Next base: position 1,513,890 of record NC_016642.1, on the reverse strand, counting down.
ATACCAACGATGCCGACGAACGCAGCAGCGAAGGCCACGCGAACACCGATGATAACGAGGAGCAGCAGTACCCCGGTCATGATGAGGCCGATATCAAACGGGGTCATGAAGCACCTCCTGGAGCAGGCGTTCGCATTTCAGGCGCTTCTTCTCCATTTTCTGCGGAATGGAAGGTTTCTTCAATTTCAGCCTGCGCATGAGCCGCAGCATCCATCACATGCGGCAGATCCAGCACGGAAGCATCTGGATTGATGATCAGGCGGCTATACCCGAAGAGCTGCAGAACGAGGCGCAGCCAAAGCAATGAGAGCGCAACAGGCACCGCCAGTTTGGATGGCCATGTTGGAATGGAGATATCCATGGTGCTGTCGCCGAAGCTCCATGCACGATCGAAGTGCAGGTATGAGCCATAAATCAACACGGAAATCACAAGCAGAATTGCAAAGACGCCAAGGAACTCGGCGATCCATTGAGCGCGCCCTTTGAATACGCCGATCACCAGTTCCATACGGATGTGGCCACCAACACGCTGGCAGTAGGCAATGCCCATGAACGCGAACACGGCCATGGCTTGTTCAGTAATGTCAATAAAACCGGGCACGGGCTGGTTGAACAGGTTACGTCCAACGACTTGAACAACTGCCAGCAACATCAAGATGAGGATAGATGTGGCTGCAATGAGGTTGAACAGGTTCTCAATTTTTCCCAGCGCACCATTAAAGCGGAGATAGGCCATATCCGATGCTGGATATGTGGGGCCGTTTGGTTTGGACATGTTATCAGCCCGACTTTAAGAGAAATGTTGCGCCCTGCTCTGAAGCGGTACGTTGGAGCAGGCTCTTAAGCAAACCTCCGACAAGCGATGCCTATCGGAATAAAGAAAGGCGCATCTGAATGAGATGCGCCTTTGCAAAAGCAATTACTTGCCAGCGATTGTGTTCTGTACAAGTGTGAGCAGTTCTGCAGCTGGAAGACCCTTTGCAGACATGTCTTCAACCCACTTGTCCCAGATTGGCTTACCAGCAACAGCCTTGAAGCCTTCAAGCTCTTCCTCAGAGAAGGAGATCTGCTTTACGCCATTTGCTTCCAGAGCCGGGTAGAACTTGTCGTAGACCTTTGCGTAGGTGTCCAGGTAATGCTGAACAGCTGGTGCAACGCTTTCGTCCAGAGCTTTCTGGAACTCTGGTGAGAGCATGTCGTAGGCGTCTGTGCTGACAACAACCGGGCAGCTCACGGTGCCTGGGTTCAGGTTGTTGGTCCACCAGCTGCCAGCTTCAATGGTTTTGAATGCCAGATGCGCGTGTGGAGCAAAAGCAACGGCCTGAACAGTGCCAGAATCGATTGCCTGGTACGCTTCAGAAGCTGTCACAGTGGTTGGGACAGCACCGATGGTCTTCATCGCGTTGCCAACACCGCCAAGAGCACGCACACGCATGCCTTCGAAGTCAGCCAGTTTTGCAGGTGCATCGCCCTTACCCAGCAAGTTGTACTGCGGCATTGGAGATGGCATCAGCAGCTTTGCGTTCCAGCGACCGAGGTCTTTCTGAACTGCTGGGTGATTGTAGAGCGCGAAGTCTACCTTCACCTGAGTTTCCAGATCTGGCACACCAAGGAATGGCAGGTCAGTTGTGGTCAGAGTTGGGTTTTTATCTGCATGATAGGATGCGCAGAACTGAGCCATTTCGAACGCGCCGATGGAGATACCATCGAGGTTTTCGCGAGATTTGGACAGTGCTCCACCGTAGTGCAGTTTGATTTCGAACTTGCCGTTTGTACGTGCAGCTACTTCTTCAGACAGCTTCTCGACGTGCTCGGTGAATGCGCGGCGTTTGCCCCACAAAGATACATTCCAAGTCACATCAGCAGCCAGAGCTTCGCCCACGAATGCGGAGCCCATTGTTGCGGCGAGTGCAGCGGTCGCAACCTTAAGATTTTTCATTTATCAACTCCCGAAAATTATTTTGGCCGTCCTTGCAAAACACGCAATTTCAGCCCCTCCCTAAATTCCGTCAGATATAGAAATATCACAATTTTCTCAGTAATAAACCTTAGTAGTTCGAAGGTTTAGTGAATATTCACATGCCCCTAGGTTCGGTTCTTCAATTTATCTTTGCAGGGCGCAAGTGTATAAAATATCTGCTTTTTATGCAGCCTGTCAGTTCTTCTTTGCCTAAAGTATAAAGACTTTAAGTATACCTATTAGGGTCGAAACTGCGCTACCTTACACTCCCTTACTTTCAATAATAGTGAAACTGCATTATTTTTCAAAACCTTATCCCAATGTTTAAGGTTGACAAGGATCAAAGCAGAGACTGCAATGCTGACCTAATATTTCAGGCGAGGGACAACCTCCCGTACCGCTAAGAAATAGAGGGCAAGGAGACAGGCTTATGGCAATCAAGGACATTCTTACCATTACTGATCTGAACGGCGATCAAACAGCTTCTAAGGTTGCTGTAGAGTTTGCACGTCAGGCTGGCGCACATGCGACGGGGCTTGCGCTGGCATTTGAGCCAATTGTACCGGGCTTCCTGGCTGCACCAATGCCAACCGACTATTTGCAGGTTGCTAAAAATCAGGCAATCGATGCTGCCAAGACTTCCACCGAGAAGTTCAAAGGCTACGCAGAACTGGCTGGTATCTCTACAGAAACCCGCGTGGAAGAGATTGTGACCGGTGGCAGCCTCGAAACCATTATGGGTCATTGCCGCTTGAGCGACATGGTTGTGATTGGTCAGGACAATCCTGAAGCACCAGAACCAATGCGTGAAATGCTGATCGAAGGTCTGCTGTTCGAATCCGGCGTGCCTACACTGATCGTGCCATTCATCTCCAAAGGTGACTTCACTCCTAAGAAAGTCGTCGTTGCATGGGATGGTAGTGCAACAGCAGCACGCGCAGTGCATGCAGCGCTTCCAATTCTGGAAATGGCTGAGCAGGTGACAATCGTGATCGTGAACAAGGGCCTACCACTTGAAGGTGAGCCAGGTTCTGACATTGCAACGTACCTTGCACGCCATGATCTGGAGATCAATGTTGATGTGATCAACAACCCACCAATCGGTGTTGGTGATGCGCTTCTCAACTACGTCTCTGAAAACGCAGTTGATCTGCTGGTGATGGGTGGTTACGGCCACAGCCGTATGCGTGAGTATCTCGTAGGTGGAGCAACCCGCGACATTCTCCATTCCATGACCATTCCAGTTCTGATGGCTCACTAATCTTATCGGGAGGCTATGTTCCCATTACGCCTCCTGATCCTTGCCTTATGAAACGGAGAGAGGTGTCGCCTTGCTGTCGCACCTCTCTTCTATTTTGGGGATCATGTTATCAGTTCACCATCTGTGAACGGGAATCAGCCCCAATGAAACCAACGGAAACAGCACCCTAAGCAGTTTGTATTTGTCTGGATCGCTCAGACTGCTTTGGCTTTTGTTTTTGCCGCGTATTCTACCCGGAAACCGGTGCCTACATTTCGGGAGTACGCTTTAAAACTCGAGTGAGTTTGACGGGAAGTGCGCTATGACGATCTGCAATCTTGAGGGCCTGACCTCTCCACGCTCCATTGCCATTGTTGGCCCGAACAGCAAGCAGGAGGTGATCCTGCAACGTCTTATCGACAGCATTGTGAGTAGTGGTTTTAGCGGGCCCAAAACGTTTGTGGGATTGCCAGATGCATCGGCGGATGGCTTCAAAAACGTCGCTTTAATTGCAGAGGTCGAAGGCAAAGCTGATCTGGCGATTTTGCTTGGCGATCACACAACAGCGGCAGAAGATATCAAGCAGCTTGGAGAGCAAGGCACACGGGCGGTTGTTATTCCAGCGAGTGGTTTTGATAGTTGGCGGGATGAACACCTTGATGCGCTTTTGAAAGCTGCACACCCATTCAATATTCGCATTCTTGGACCGGGTAGCCTTGGGATTGCTTCCCCGCACTCCAAACTCTCTACTCTGTTGACCAGCGAGCAGGCCCTGAAGGGGGAGCTGGCGCTGATTTCCCGTTCCGGCACCATCTTCAACACCACGCTTGCCTGGGCCAAGGCCAACTCTATCGGGTTTTCCGGTGTGGTTTCTCTTGGGCGCCGTTTGGATGTTGACGTCTCAGATTTGCTGGACTGGTACGCACAGGATTACCGGACCAAGGCGATCCTTGTGCATTTGGAGACAATTGCAAACCCGCGCAAGTTCATGTCTGCGGCTCGGGCTGCAGCTCGTTCCAAGCCAGTGATTGTGATCCGTAGTGGTGCGAGCCGTGACCAGCATATCTCCGGCACAGCACATTCCAGCCGCTTAGCAACGCGCGATTCTGTTTATGATGCAGCCCTTCAACGCGCGGGTGTACTGCGTGTTTATGATCTTGATGAGATGTTTGAGGCGGCTGAGACGATCACCCGTGTCGCTCCGTCTGCTGGCCGCCGCCTTTCCATCATCGCGAATGGGCGTAGTCTGGCGACACTTGCCGCTGACCGTCTTGCCAAAGTGGGTGGTAAGCTGGCGCCGATCAGTGAAGAGACCAAAGAGAAGCTGGTCTCGCTTACCCGTACAGATGCGCGTGCAGACAACCCGATGGTTTTGCAAGAAGCTGCAAGTCCTGAGGAATTTAAAGAGGGCATCAGTGCTCTACTGAAAGACCCAAACTCCGATGGTGTTCTTGCCATTGCTGCACCGACTGCATTTGAGGACTTTACTGAAATCGCAAAAGCGCTGGCAGAAGCAGGCAAGGAAGATCGCAAGCGGCTTGGCAAACATCAGGCCTTTGTGACGACGCTGGCTGGTGGGGCGAACATTCCGCGTCAGGTTCTGGATGAAGCACGGGTGCCGTGTTATCCGAGCCCGTCCGGCGCGATCCGGTCCTTTATGCACCTTGTTCGCTACAAAGAGGCGAAGGATCATCTTTCAGCCGTGCCGGACAGTCTGCCCAGCGACTACAAGCCGAACTTAAGGCTTGCGAAAGAGACGATCCGCGTTGCGTTGGAGAATGGCCAGAAGTGGCTCACTCCGCTGCAGACGCGCGAGTTACTTCGGGCCTACTCTGTTAATCAGGTAGAGTTGCATCTGGTCAAGACTGTTGAGGAAGCCGCTAAGGTTGCTGAAGTTCTTTTTGATAAGCACAACCAGCTTGTGCTGAAAGTCAGCAGCCCTGATCTGACCTTCAAATCCGATGTGGGCGGAGTGCATCTTGGCGTGGATAGCGTCGAAGGAGTGAAAGCAACCTTTGAGAAGATCCTTGGCAATGTGAAGCACTCTTATCCTGAGGCCGAGATCACAGGTGTCGAAATCCAGCCGATGGTGACCCGTCGGTTTGGTCTGGAGACATATGCAGGCCTTGCAGATGATCCGGTGTTTGGGCCGGTTGTTGTTTTCGGTAAGGGTGGAACTTCCGTTGAAGTGGTGGGCGACCGCGCCATTGATCTGGTGCCGATTGATCTCAACCTTGCCAAGGCGATGGTTTCCCGCACCAGCACCTCCAAACTGCTGAAAGGCTTCCGTAACAGACCGTCCGCCAATGTGTCTGAGGTCGAGCATCTTTTGGTGAAGCTCTCTCAGATCGCAGTTGATTTCCCAGAGGTTCGCGAGCTGGATCTTAATCCGGTTGTTGTCGATGAGAACGGCATCGTGGTTCTGGATGCCCGTGTGGCGATCAGCTCTCCGGCAAAACGCCCGGGACGGCAGGGTGCTTCCCGTCTGTCCATTGTGCCCTACCCTGTTGAGTGGGAGCACACGCACAAGCTTAAAGATGGCAAAACTGTTCTTATCCGACCAATACGGCCTGAAGATCAGGGCAAACTGAAGAGCTTCTTTGAGAAGGTTTCCGTTGAAGATCTGCGCTTGCGCTTCTTTGCTCCAGTCAAGGAGTTCTCACATACATTCCTCGCCCGCCTTGTTCAGCTGGACTATGCGCGCGCGATGGCGTTTGCGGCGATTGATCCGGAGGCTGGTAATATATTGGGAGTGGTTCGATTGCATGCCAACCCAGACCACACTGAAGGTGAGTATGCGGTGATGGTTCAGTCCAACCTGAAAGGTATGGGCCTCGGCTGGGTGCTGATGAAGCTGATTATTCGCTATGCGAAAGTGGATGGTATCCAGACTGTCAAAGGGGAAGTGCTGCGCGAGAACACCACCATGCTGGATATGTGCCGTAGCCTCGGCTTCCGCGTAAAGCGCTCTCCGGATGATGATGCGCTTTCAGACGTCATTTTGGACGTGACCGCCCTTGATCGGGAGACGATGAGCTAAATCATCGCCTCCGCAATGTTTGGTTTAACTCGTCGCCATTGAAGCTTCGCGGATTTCTGTCAGCGAGCGGATTGGCGTGATTGCTTCCGGATCCAGATGCAGGTGCAGCAAGGCTGGCTGGCCGCTTGCTTTTGCAGCTTCGAATGCAGGGCCGAACTCATCTGCTGTTTTTACTGTGCTGGAGTGGTAGCCATAGGCCTTTGCCACATCGGCAAAGTTTGGATTTTGCAGAGTGGTTGCGCTGATACGGCCGGGATATTCACGTTCCTGATGCATCCGGATGGTGCCGTAGATGCCGTTGTCGACAACCACAACGATGATGTTGGCCCCTTCTTGCGCTGCAGTTGCCAGCTCCTGAATGGTCATCTGCAGGCAGCCGTCACCGGCAAAGCAAACAACATCGCGTTCCGGGAACTTCAGCTTGGCTGCAACAGCGGCTGGCAGGCCATAGCCCATGGAACCGCAAGTTGGCGCAAGCTGGGTATTGTATTTGCGGAAGCGATGGAAGCGGTGCACCCATGTGGCGTAGTTGCCTGCACCATTGGCGAAGATGGTGGTGTCGTCGAGGTTATTCTCGATCCACTCCATAACTTCAGCCATCTGCAGGTCACCAGCCACTTTTGGCCGCGCACCCGACCATGCAAGATAATCTGCATGAGCCTCTTCAACCTGTGCTTTCCAGCTTGCCAGCTGTTTCACATCCAACTTTGACAGCGCTTCACAGAAGCCAGCCGGACTTGCGTTGATGCCCAGCGTTGGCAGGTACATGCGGCCAAGTTCTTCTGCACCCGGATGGATGTGCACCACCTTTTGCGCTGGAACAGGAATGTTCAGCATGGAGTAGGACTGGCTTGGCATTTCGGAGAGGATGTCTCCAAGCAACACGATAAGGTCAGAGTTTTCGATACGAGCTTTGAGCTTTGGATTGATGCCGATGCCAACATCGCCCGCGTAACAGGCATGGCCGTTGTCAAAGAGCATCTGACGGCGGAAGGATGCGCCAACCGGCAGGTTGTTCTTCTCAGCAAAGGCTCTGAAAGTGTCGCAGGTTTCTTCTGACCAGCGGGAGCCACCGAGAATGAAGAATGGGCGTTCAGCACCTTCCAGCAGCTCGCGGAACTCTTCCATTTGATATTGCGATGGGTGCGTTTCGATTGGGCGCATGGCTGGAACGCTCCACGCTTCTGCCAGTTCAATCAGCATATCTTCCGGCAAAGCCAGAACCACAGGGCCCGGACGGCCAGACGTGGCGACGTGATAGGCACGAGAGATCATTTCCGGAATACGGTCTGACTGATCAATCTCGGCAACCCATTTGGCGATACTGCCAAACATCTGACGATAGTTGACCTCCTGGAAGGCGTCCCGCTCTCTCATATCACGTGCGATTTGACCAACAAACAAGATCATCGGCGTGGAGTCCTGCTGTGCCACGTGGACACCAGCGGAAGCGTTGGTAGCGCCCGGACCGCGGGTCACCATGCAGATACCCGGCTTACCGGTCATTTTGCCCCAAGCCTCAGCCATCATGGCCGCGCCACCTTCCTGACGGCACAGGGTAACTGGAATGGAGGCATCGTATAGCGCATCCAGAACTGCAAGGTAACTCTCACCCGGCACACAGAAGACACGCTCTGCGCCCTGATCTTCCAGCGCATCTACGATTAACTGACCACCGGTCCGCTTTGTCTGGCTCATCCCTCACTCCAGTCATAATTTGATTGAGGCGAAGATACGCGGAATATGCGCTCGTGAAAATCTGCAGTATTTCTCTTTATTATTCCGAGACGGAATGAACTGGGCAAATCACAGTGAGAATGATGAAGCCTGCATGACAGATTGAGTAGTTTATTGAGTTGCCCTTGCTTTTCACTTTCACAAAAGATCCATAGCCCTAGAATACCTCCTAAGCCCGATTGATAGATTGGCAATTGCAGCCTGAAGGTGCACAACACCTATAGATTTGCGCAGTTTCGATGGATGGACCCATGACCGCTGATAGTTTTGACGTGGATACCCTAACCCAAAGCGATATCATTGGCTTCTTCTCTTCCCCCGACGCTCACAGGGGGCAAGAGGTCAAACGCATCGATACGCATGCAAACATTGCTTACCTTGTTGGGAATGACGCCTACAAGATGAAGCGGGATGTGAAGTTTCCTTTCCTCGATTACTCCAGCCTTGAGAAACGCAAGAACGCGTGTGAAGCGGAGATCCGGCTCAACAGCCAGTACGCACCGCAGATCTACCGCAGCACCCTGCCCATTACACTTGAGCGGGATGGTTCTCTGGAACTTGCCGGCCATGGGGACGTTGTGGAGTGGGTGGTTCACATGAACCGCTTCAACGAGCACCTTGGGCTAGACCGAGTTGCTGAGGAAAAGGGGATCAGCCGAGAGTTGGCTCTCGATCTCGCCAAGCTGATGGTAGATGCTCACAGCCGGACCACGCAGCGGGATGCGCAGCCATGGATCGAGGATCTGTTGGCGTATACCAACCAGAACCTTGATGCGTTTCAGGAGTTCCCCCAGTTCTTTCCAGCAGATCAGGTGATTGCACTCGATAAAGCGGCACGAGAAGAACATACGTTCATTGAGAGCATTATTCTGAAGCGCGGTGAGCATGGGTTTGTGCGGCTCAACCATGGGGATGCGCATCTGGCTAACATCGTAATGCATGATGGAAAGCCGCTGCTGTTTGATGCTGTTGAGTTTGATGATGCGATCGCAACAGGTGATGTGCTGTACGATCTGGCATTTCTACTGCTGGATCTTTGTGAGCGGAATGAACCTGAAGCGGCGAATGTGGTGCTCAATGCTTACCTACAGCAGACACACGAACTCAAACATCTGGAAGACATACGCGTGTTGCGGTTCTATCTGATGATGCGTGCTGCTATCCGCGCCAAAATCGGTGCGGCTGCCTCATTGCATCAGGAAGGTGCAACACGCCTGAAGACTGAGGGGCAGGCGCAGGAGTACTTCAGGATCTGCCAGAGAGCCTTGGCACCGACACCACCGGTTCTCTGTGTGGTTGGTGGATTGTCTGGAACAGGTAAGACGACACTTGCGCAGGGACTGGCGCCGAAGCTTGGGCGGATGCCCGGTGCGGTGCATTTGCGGACAGATGTTATCCGAAAAGAGATGCTGGAGATTGGTGAAGCGGACAAGGCCAGCAAGAAGACCTATACACCAGAGTTTTCGGCGAAGGTTTATGCTGAACTGCTGCGACGGGCCGAGATGGTTTTGGCCGCCGGGCATTCGGTGATCATTGATGGCGTTTATGGCAAGCCTGCTGAGAGAGACTCAGTTGAGCAACTTGCCAAGAAAACCAATGCTGAATTCATCGGGATCTGGCTAGAAGCTGACGTTGAGACGCTTATCAACCGTGTTGATGCGCGACACGGCGACGCATCGGACGCGGATGCAGAGGTGGTGCGCTTGCAGCAGACCTACGACTTAGGCGAGATTCACTGGGCCAAGCTGGACAGCAGCAAATCCAAAGAAGCTGTTTTAGAACAAGCGTGTAGCGTGACCGGACTGGAACCGGCTCTCTGATATTCCATTTTTTACAGGAATTACAAAGTGATAGCTGAGCTTTTCAGTTAACGACGACGCTTGCAAAATTGATTGCTGTCAATGCAAGTCATTCGCAATTGCAGTTCCATGTCTTCAAGAACTAAGATTTTTGGAGACGTAGATGTCTTTGCTAGCCAGAGAAACATTCGAGCAAGCACCCCACAAAGAAGTCTTCGCACCCTACCGCGAAACGTTCGTTCCACCTGTGCAGGCTAAGCCGCTGACCGAAGCGCGTGCTGGTGTTGAGCTGAAAGTCGTTCGCCTTGGAAGAGATCGGGCGGATGCCCTAAAACTGCGCTCGCTTGGTCTGACCAGTGATCGTTCGCTTACCATTTTTGAAGGCAGCGGCTCACGGGCTCGTATCCTTTCCATTGGTTCGCAGCGCGTTGCTGTTGGTGTTGATCTGGCTGACACCATTTTGGTGGAAGAGGTCAGCCAATGAGCTGTCACGACACCGCCTCTTGTCGCTGCGATGACAAGCCTCAAGTCCATCTGCTCGGCACAGCCAACTCCGGTAAATCCAGCCTGTTCAATAAGCTGACGGGCCGTAGTCAGGTCATCGGTAACTGGCCGGGTGTTACGGTTGATCGTAAAACCGGCATTTGTGAAACGCAGAGTATAGATCTGGCTCTGCTGGATTTGCCAGGTGTGGCTACGCTTTCCTCTCCTGAAGATGACCGCATTGACGAGCGTATTACCCGTCAGGCGCTTTTGTCTGATCGCCCAGCCGCTCTGGCTGTTGTGCTTGATCCAATTGCGCTGGAACGCTCTCTTGCCATTTTGCTTCAGGCATTAGCATTTGATGTGCCAATTGTTGCGGTGCTGACCAAAGCGGATTTGTGGCCCACAGGTGTTTTGCAGGCCGCAGCGGATCGTCTTTCTGCTGCGCTGGCCATGCCTGTTATCGCAACTTCAGTTCACGACGAGCATTCTCTGGCAGGTCTGCGTGATGAGCTGTCTACGGCGGTTCGTTCTCCGGAGGCTCCTTCCCGCCTGCTGACGGATCCATTTGATCTGATCAAGCCCGTCAAAGAGCTTGCGGAAGAGATCGCAAAGCTGGCTCCTGAGCTGTCATCTCAGTCCATGCCTTTGGCTCATCGTCTGATGGAAAGTGACAAGTTGGCCCGTCAGATGGTTCCGGAAGCAGTTCTGGAAAAGGCACAGGATGTTTCCAGAAAATGTGAGCTCCGTCTGCAAGATCCAACCGAACTGGTGATGGCGACGAGCTACTTCAACCGCGCCTACTCGCTTTCACAACTGATGGAGTTGCCTGAGCCGCAGGATGTGCGCGGCTTCTCGGACAAGATTGACCGTTTCGTACTTTCCAAATGGGCTGGCCCATTTGTGTTCCTTGGTGCGATGTATGCGATGTTCTTCATCGCGATTAATGTTTCCTCCTACTTCATCGATCTGTTTGATGGACTAGGAGATGCCTTGTTTATCCAGACACCACTGAGCCTGCTTTACGCAGTTGGGCTTGAAGGTGGTGCGCTGGAGATGCTGATCACAGCGATTGGCGGAGGTTTACAAACCGTCGGTACGTTCGCCCCTATCGTCGGGATACTATTCCTCTGCCAGATTTTCCTTGAACAGAGCGGCTATATGGCCCGTGCGGCAGTGGTTGCCGATGGGCTGATGCGCCGGATTGGATTGCCAGGCCGCGCGTTCTTGCCGCTTATTCTGGGCTTTGGCTGTACCGTGCCAGCGGTTGTGGCGACCCGTACGCTGGAAACAGAACGTGAGCGTGTTGTGACCTCCATGATGGCGCCGTTCATGTCCTGTGGCGCTCGCCTGCCGGTCTATGCTCTGTTTGCAGCAGCGTTCTTCCCGGTCAACGGTCAGAACATCGTATTTGCGCTGTATCTACTGGGTGTGGGCGTTGCGATCTTTACGGGCTGGGCGCTGTCCAACTCCTTCTATAAAGGCCAGTCCACCAGCCTTGCTATTGAGTTGCCAACCTATCAGATGCCGCAGTTTGCGCAGGTGATGAAGCTGGTCTGGACACGTCTGAAGATCTTCCTGTTTGGTGCTGGCAAGATCATTGTGACTGTGGTGGCTGTGCTGACGGTCCTGAACTCCGTGGACTTCAAAGGAAACGTTGGCAACGAGGCCAATGGCAACTCCGTGCTGGCTGTTGTTTCCAAACAGGTTACTCCGATCTTCTCGCCAATGGGATTGAGTGAAGATGACTGGCCAGCAACTGTTGGTCTCGTGACTGGCATCTTTGCAAAGGAAGCCGTGGTTGGCACCTTGCAGACGCTTTATGTCACCACAGATGAGGAAGGGGGCGCTCCTGCGCCATTGGAGACAGCCCAGGACGCGATCAACACCTTCACCACCAGCATTGTGGATCTGACTTCTCAGATGCTTGATCCGCTTGGGATCGATATTGGTGATACCTCCAGCTACTCCATTGCGGCTGAAGAGCAGGAAGTTGAAGTTGGCTTGTTCACCGCACTTGCTGCGCACTTTGATGGCAAGGTTGGCGCGTTTGCCTACATGATTGCAGTTCTGCTTTACATTCCTTGTACCGCAGCATTGGCAACCATCTGGCGTGAGGTTGGACGCAACTGGGCACTGTTTGCAGCTGGTTGGACCACCCTGCTCGCTTATTCCGGCGCTTCTCTGGCTTATCAGATCGGCACATTTACTCGTCATCCAACATCCTCTGCAATCTGGATCGTTGTGCTGCTCGCATCCATTGTTGGAGTATTGGTGTTTATGCGACAGAAGGCGGACAACACTGTTGCGCAGAGCGCAGCACTGGAGGCAGCAGAATAAGATGTTGCAGCGGATCGAAGGTGTATTGGCAAAACGAGGCGGTGCCACTGTTGGCGAGATTGCTCAGGATATGAACATCCCAAGTGATTTTGCCATGGCTATGGTCTCTCAGCTGAAGGCCCTTGGGCGGATCGAGGAAGTGGGGTGTACTTCCAGTGCTTCCTCCAGCAGCTGTGGCAGCTCCTGCGGGGGATGCAGCTTTGCGCCAACGGTTCAGTACCAACTAAAGCAATAAGTTCTGCTTAAGCAAACAATCACAAACAGGAGAGTTAGGACACGTTCTTTGCTCTCCTGTTTTGCATTTGGCCTAAGCTCTCAACTTTCTGGTGAGAAAGCCCACTCTAGCCTTTCCTGCAAAAAGGAGGGCTCAATGGCCTACAGCTATTCACCAGGTGAACTCACTTTTAAAGATGCAGTCATCACTTGCTTGAAGAACTACTTCAACTTTTATGGTCGCGCCTCACGTGCTGAATATTGGTGGTGGTTTTTCTTCAACATCCTTGTCATGTCCGTAGCTTTTCTTTTTGATATTTTGATTGTTAGTGGCTTTGCATTTGGCATCTCAGAGCTTCAGCATTCATCAGGTACTCCAGGAGCTGTGGTGGTAGCAGGTATGTTCCTACCCTTCATCCTTACAATGATTGTCGCACTTCTCCTTTTACTGCCAACATTAACGGTCGCTGTTCGTCGTCTTCACGATGTTGACCGTTCTGGCTTCTGGGTGTTCATTACGGTGATCCCTATATTGGGGACAGTGCTTCTATTGTACTGGCACCTGCTTCCTTCAAGCCAAACCGTCAGCGCCAATTACGAGTAATATTCAAGCTCAGCTAAGGCAAAACCTAGGCAGAAAAAACAGGAGCGCAGAGACAAGTTCTTTGCTCTCCTACACTTCGTTCCATGGCCAGCCTCAATGTTCCAGTCAGCTGGTACGATCTAGCGTTTCTATAAAACTTGGAGAGTCGCGTGGTTAGTTTTCAAAGCGCCATCAGAACCTGTTTCAAGAAGTATGTGCAGTTCACTGGGCGGGCGCCTCGCTCAGAGTTTTGGTGGTGGGTTTTGTTCATTCTCATTGTGATGATCGCAGCCCATCTGATTGATAACTTCGTTATTGCTCCCACGCTGGGGTTGCCCGCTGGCAGCGTTCAGGATGGTGCTCCGCTCAGCTCCATTCTGACGATCGCATTCTTCCTGCCCTCACTGGCGGTGGCTGTGAGGCGGCTGCATGACAGTAACCGATCCGGTTTCTGGTTGCTGATCGCTTTCATACCGATTCTCGGAGAATTGCTACTGCTTTATTGGTTTGTGCAGCCCTCATACCAAGGCAAAACCAAATATTAGAATTAGAATGAATACAAACTGGATAGTGTCGCGTTGGATCGGGCATAAGCAAAAATTATGCGACACTTTGCATAGCGCATAGGTCGGAATGCAACTCACTTTTTCAAGGAAACAGTTACTACAGCAAAGACAAGTGCCCTATCTTTTGGGGTGCACTGGTCATGGATCGCGGAAAAAACATAATTATTAACAGTGTTCCGCTACGGAATTCCATGATTTGAAATCAGCACATCCCATCGACAGGTGGTCACATGGACAGTTTAGCAGTTGATCTAGCTCGATTCCAATTTGCTTTTACAATCGCGTTCCATATCATTTTCCCTGCCTTTACTATAGGTCTGGCAAGTTTTCTTGCTGTGCTTGAAGGCTTATGGCTATGGACAGGACGTGATGTATACTTACGGGTCTTCAAGTTCTGGATCGTAATCTTCGCCCTTTCTTTCGCTATGGGTGTCGTTTCCGGCATCGTCATGGCATATCAATTCGGCACCAACTGGTCTGCTTTTGCAGACAAAACCGGCGCGGTCATCGGGCCGCTCATGGGCTATGAGGTGCTCACGGCGTTCTTCCTGGAAGCCGGTTTCCTCGGCATCATGCTGTTTGGTATGAACCGGGTTGGCAAGAAGCTCCACTTCTTCGCCACCGTGGTTGTTGCCATCGGTACTGCCCTTTCCGCTTTCTGGATCCTTTCCGTGAACAGCTGGATGCAGACGCCTGCTGGCTACGCCATGAATGACGTTGGCCAGTTCGTACCTGTGGATTGGTGGGAGATTATCTTCAACCCCTCCTTCCCATACCGGCTCGTGCACATGGTGCTGGCTGCTTATCTGACCACCGCCTTTGTGGTTGGTGCGGTGGGCGCTTATCACCTGCTACGCAATCGCTTCAATGAATCTGCACAGGTGATGTTCTCCATGGCCATGTGGATGATCGTGGTGGTCACCCCGATCCAGATGATTGCCGGTGATTATCATGGCCTGAACACTCTAGAGCATCAGCCTGCCAAGGTTGCTGCTATGGAAGGTCACTTCGACTCGCAAGGCCCTGCTCCGCTGATCCTGTTTGGTTGGCCGGATGAGGAAGCTGGCGAGACCAAGTTCAAGGTGGAAATTCCGTATCTTTCCAGCATCATTCTGACCCATAGCCTTGATGGTGTTGTGCCGGGTCTGAATGAGTTCCCTCGGGAAGACTGGCCACCTGCAGCGATCGTGTTTGTGTCTTTCCGCATCATGGTTGGCATCGGTGTCCTGATGTTGCTGGTCGGCTTGTGGGGTCTATGGTCCCGCGTGCGTGGTCGGCTCTATGAGAGCGAGTGGTTACAGCGTGCATCCATGGTGATGGGTCCTGCGGGCTTCATTGCGGTGATCGCAGGCTGGACAACAACGGAGGTTGGACGTCAGCCTTATACGGTCTACGGGCTGCTTCGAACGGCGGACTCGGTCTCGCCCGTTGAAGCGCCTGCTGTTTGGGCCTCGCTTGTGGTGTTTGTCGCGGTGTACTTCATCGTCTTTGGTGTAGGCATTTTCTACATCTTCCGGGCCATGGCGAAGTCACCGGATGCAAGCCTGGGCGTCGAAGAAGGCGTTCCAGTCAGAACTGCGGGCATTACACCTGCCCAAGCCCTTCAACCGAATGAGGGAGATCGTTCTCATGATGCTTGATTATCCGCTTATCTGGGGGTTTCTCATAGCCGTTGCGATCTTCGCTTATGTTGTGCTGGATGGCTTCGATCTTGGTATCGGGATTTTGTATCCGACCACCAAAGATGCAGATGAACGCACTTTGATGATGAACAGTGTTGCCCCTGTATGGGATGGTAACGAGACCTGGCTCATCCTTGGTGGAGGCGGCCTGTTTGCGGTGTTTCCGCTGGCCTACTCGGTCATCATGCCTGCGGTGTATGCACCCATTATCGGTATGTTGATCGGCTTGATCTTCCGTGGTGTGGCCTTTGAGTTCCGCTTCAAATCCTCTGTTGAACGCAGGCCGTTCTGGGATCTGTCTTTCTTTGCAGGTTCTATCGTGGCTGCGTTCTGTCAGGGTCTAGTGCTTGGCACTCTGGTGCAAGGCATTGAAGTGGTGGACCGCACCTATGCCGGTGGCTGGTGGGATTGGCTGACGCCATTTTCCGTCATGACTGGCTTTGCGGTTGTTTCCGGTTACGCCCTTTTGGGATCTACCTGGCTGGTGATGAAGCTGGAAGGTGTGCCGCAAGCACATTTCCGCCGCGTCTCAAAGTACGCAGCTTTGTTGCTGATTGCTTTCCTTTTGCTGGTGAGCATCTGGATGCCGTTCATCAATGAGAGCATTATGGAGAAGTGGTTCAGCTTCCCGTATCTGCTTTACACGTTCCCTGTGCCGCTTCTTGTCGCGATCACCACGCTGATCTTGTGGCGTGCGCTGATGAGCGATGCGGATTACACGCCGTTCCTCGCCTCACTGGTGCTATTCCTGCTCACTTATGTTGGATTGGGGATCAACATCTTCCCGTATGTGGTGCCACACGTTTACACGCTTTGGGAAGCAGCTGCGCCTGACAGCAGTCTGAAGTTCCTGCTTGTGGGGGCGGTCATCCTTATCCCGATGATCCTCGCTTACACGGCTTATGCGTACTACGTGTTCCGCGGCAAGATTAAATCAACGGAGGGTTACCACTGATGACCTCTGACAAGACTGGTGAAGTCGAGCTCCCTCTTTGGAAGCGTTTGCTATGGTTTGCAGCCCTTTGGATTGCAGGCGTCGCTTCCGTGACGGTGGTCTCTTATGCCTTGAGAAGCCTGATCATTTAGGCTTTGCGAGACGCACATGAAAAAATAAGGGCGTGCTATCCCCATAGCACGCCCTTCTCCCAATGAACCGCTCGCGGTTCCTCCTCCGCTACGGCTCGAAACTATCTGGAGTCGAACATCTCCCGAAAATTCGCCTCTCATATTTCAGGGATGTACTGTGATATGTTTTAAAAATCCTTTCAATGCGTCAAAACCCGCAGTTAGGCGATTTTATTGCTCAAAACCGGCGAAAATGAGCAAATCAAGCAGATGCTCATATACGTGCAACGCCTCGTTTTGACAGAGGAGCAGATCAGCCACTCCTCCTGATTGTTCTTATTGACGCCTTGCAACCTCCCACTTGTCATGAAAAGTTCACTTGTTGTTTGAGGCAATAAAGATTAGTCAGCAGCCCAATTTCTTGAAGGCGGCGTTGCCGTTGTTTTGGTTTTACCGATCATTCCGATAATCTCTTTGGAGTAGCATCTATGATTTTCGCGCAGCTCACCGACATTCACATCAAAGCTGGCGGAAAGTTCGCCTACAACTGCGTTGATACGCTCTCTCATCTTCGCGAAGCCGTGGCACATCTGAACGCGTTTCAGCCTCGCCTCGATTTTGTGGTGATTAGCGGTGATCTCGTGGATCTGGGTAACGCAGATGAGTATGAGTTGTTTCGTAAGGAGATTGATCAGCTGGAGATGCCGTTTTATGTGATCCCTGGCAACCATGATCATCGGGATGCGATGCGCGAGGCGTTTGCGGATCATGATTACCTGACCAATGAAGACGCCCTGCAGTTCTCTATTGAGAAGGATGGTCTGCGGATCATCGGATTGGACACGACCATTCCGGGCAAACATGACGGGCATTTTGATGCCGATAAGCAAGCATGGCTGCGTGCCGAGCTGACAGCTCACAAAGACCAACCTACGCTCGTATTCATGCATCATCCTCCCTTCAAGACCGGCATTGAGCACATGGATGACATCATGCTGCTGCGTGCTGAGGAAGACTTCTGGCCTGTTGTCACCGGACAATCACAGATCCTGCAGATTGCTTGTGGGCACGTTCATCGGGCAATTGAGGTGTTCAAAAACGGCATTCCGGTGAGCATCTGCCCTGCCTCTGGTCATCAGGTGACGCTTGATCTGGAGCCGGATGGAGAGCCAAGCTTTGTGATGGATCCGCCAGCAGTGCGGATTTTCCGCTGGACCGGAGGTGAGCTGATCAATCACCTGAGCTTCATCGGCGACTTTGGTGGGCGGCATCCGTTCTTTGACAAGAACGGTAATCTGATCGACTAGGCTGGGTCTTTCTCAGCTCCAGCATCTGCAGCATTCTCAACGATGTCGTGGGAGACAGCGGCGCCCATTTCCTGCAGTGCTTCTTTCTGCAGTTCCCAGGCTTTCTGATTGTAGGCGAGGATTGCCGGGTCGCAGAGTTCGACACGATAGCCTCTGTTGAGTGCGCCAATGCTTGTGTTCTTCACGCAGGCGTTGCCATCCAGTCCAGTGAGGATCAGATGATCAACCTGATGGGTCTTCAGAAATGCTGAGAGTTCCTGCTCACCAAAGGCATCACTCTTGGACTTCTCAATATCCAGATCCGGCTTTGCTGTGACGCGTGGATCCATCTGGAGGCCATTCGAACCCCGCGCTCCCAGTCCTCCCCCCAGCAAGCGGACCAGAAAGTTGGTGTACCACCCCTGATAGACATGCCGGATGGCGATGATTGGCCAGCCTTTTTGCTTGGCCAGCTCGGCCAGTGCATTGATCTGATCAAGGCGGGATTGCAGGTAATCGGGATCCCATTTCCGAGAGCCGGTTTCTTTGGTGAAGTCGGCCTGCACATCAATGATCAGCAGCGCCGTACCGCGGCGACTTTCAGATTTGATAGAAGGACCGTTGGTGGGGGTTTGAATCTTGAGAACACCCCAGAAGGTGTAGGCAGCAAGGGCTGCCAGAGCTAATAGAACTCCCAGAACCAGAATAAGCACCATTCGATCCCCCAAGCCGCTTTATGCCTGCAGCTGCACACTATCATGTGGGTGCAGCCCCAAAACATTTATGGATTTTAGGGGGTAAAACCGCTGAGAGACAAGCTCTTCCCAGCGGTTCTGAGCGGTCTTAGTAGGTTTCGTCAGCAGCCGGGAACTGCTCGCGGCGCACATCATTCGCGAAGGCCTTCACACCCAGCTCGATCTGGGATTTCAGCTCTGCGTACTTGCGGACGAACTTTGGTGTCTTGTCGAACATGCCAAGCATGTCATCCGTCACAAGGATCTGACCGTCACAGTCAACAGAAGCGCCAATACCGATGGTTGGGATAGGCACGCTGTCAGAGATCTCACGAGCAACTTCGTCTTTGGTGCCTTCAACCACAACGCAGAACGCACCAGCTTCAGCCACTTGACGTGCACATTCCAGCTGCTCCTGGCGGCTTTCTTCGTTTTTGCCAGCAACCTTGTAGCCGCCTTCCACATGCAGATACTGCGGGCGCAGGCCGATGTGTGCGACAACTGGGATACCGCGATCCACGAGGAAGCGGATGGTTTCAGGAGCTGCGGAGTTGTACTCCAGCTTAACGGCCTGACAGCCGGTTTCCTGCATCACACGTAGTGCGTTGCGGTAAGCAGCCTGCGGGCTTTCCTCAAAAGAACCGAATGGCATATCGACAACAACGAGCGCGTTCTGAGAGCCACGCATCACGGCCTTGCCATGCATGATCATCATATCCAGCGTGACGGCTGTTGTGTCTGGCAGGCCGTGGAGCACCATGCCAACGCTGTCTCCCACTAGCAGCAGATCGCAGTGTTCATCCAGCATCTGCGCGATTGGCGCAGTATAGGCAGTGAGGCAGACCAACTTGTGATGGCCTTTTGCCTTCATGATGTCTTTAATGGTTTTCCGCCGAATTGCAGATGTATGAGACATGATTTTAGGTGCCCGTTTCGTTCATCCAAAGCAGCGTGCCCTTGCTCAGAGCTTTTGTACTGCCTGTATCCTTTGTTATCCCGCGCACTCGCTGCCAATCTGTCAGCACATTTTCTGAGTACGCGTTATTATTATTGGGTTTCGATTTTTGCCTGTGCTTTCAGAGGTATGTCTTTGCGCTACCTCACTGAAAGGCGCGCATCGCCCCTCAGAATTGCGCATTGCAACATGTGCCCCTGCGCCTTTATAGGGAATTTTCGGAGAATATTAAATAACGTTGAGAGACCCAATGGAACTTTTGGTGCGGTATGTACCCGTCACAGTTGAGTTACGGACTTTCTAAACTGACTGGGTGTCTCCCCTGTCCACTGCTTGAAAGCCCTGCGAAACACCCTTGGATCAGAGTAACCCAACTCCGCTGCGATTTGCTCTGAGGACAGGCGAGACCACAACAGCAACTCCATGGCCTGAGACTGACGGATCTGGGAGAGGATGTCCCGGAAGGAGACCTGAGAGGCTGTGAGTTTGCGGCGGAAACTGCGCTCGCTCATGGAGAAAACACCGGCAATTTCCTCGATGGATGGGTTGTTTTTCAATCGGCGGCGGGCTTCTTCCTCGACAGATTTGAGGAAGTCGAGGCGCGTGCTTTCTTCCTGCATCATGCCAGCCAGCAGTGTTTCCACCTCGTGCAACACAAACCGATCCGCAGTTACCAATGGTCGCTGCAGGTGGTCTGCATCAAACTCGATGGCGTTTCGTGAGGCTTCGAATATGACGGAGGAACCGAGAGCATCCTGAAAGAGGCTCTTCTTTTCTGGCGGTGTCTGCATCATCTCGATACGATTGATCGCTTGCTTGCTGCCTGTGGTGAAACGGACAACGCCAACCATGGCTGCGAACAGTTCCTGAACGAAGAACGTCAGGAGCACCGGCTCATGGAAACGGCTGCGGGCGATCATCGTGAGGGCATTGCTGGATGATGGCTCCAGATCAATCTCCAGCATACTGCCGGTGAGACGGTGATACCGGATGCCTAACTCCAGTGCCTCTCTGCCCGTTGCGCTTGCCATAACGCCGAGACTGACAAGGCCGAGTGAGGTAATGGATTGACGGTGACCAACAGCCAGACCGAGGCTTTCGTCACCCGTCAAAGCCAGTGCTTTCAGGATGATCAGGCGGCTTTGCTGATAGGTCAGGCGGGCATCGTGTGAGAGGAAGGCTGTCGGGTCGCTGTACTGGTCCAACACCGTGTGCGGCAGAACTTTTTCAGCCGCAATGCCGCGCTGCTCCAGCTCTTGCAGCAAATAGCGCAGCAAGTGTGGTGGCACCTTTGAGCGCTGTACCACATCTGACAAGGCCAACTGATGATTCTCCGCCTGCATGTCCCCTCCCGCCACGATCATGCTAGCGGAAACACGGGAGTGACCGCAAGATATGGCCGAAAATGTCCGCCCTACGTCCGTATATGTCCTTCTAATCCACCTTAATCTTCCCCTAAGGTAAGTCTTTCACAGTTCGGGGAGGGAACGGTGGAGATTATTGATAGAGGTGACGCGGTTTGCATTGCTGGTGCAGGCCCGGCGGGGCTTGTGATGGCCCGCGCATTACAGCACAACGGCATTGAGTGGGATCAGTTTGATCCAAACCCGGATGTGGGCGGTCTCTGGGACATTAAGCACGAAGGCACTGCAATTTATGAGAGCGCGCATTTCATCAGCTCTCGCAGTTTGTCTGGCTTTGCAGATTTTCCAATGCCAGACCACTTTGCAGATTACCCCAAGCACTCAGAGATCCTGAAGTACCTGCATGACTTTGCAGAGGCTTATGGCCTGCGGGAGAAGATCACTT
This sequence comes from Pseudovibrio sp. FO-BEG1, assembly GCF_000236645.1. NCBI lineage: Bacteria > Pseudomonadati > Pseudomonadota > Alphaproteobacteria > Hyphomicrobiales > Stappiaceae > Pseudovibrio > Pseudovibrio sp. FO-BEG1. The sequence continues at coordinate 1,492,398 of NC_016642.1, read as the reverse complement.
TCTCAACCAAGATTGAGAAACTGACCAAAACCAAGGATGATCGTTGGCAGGTTCAACTCTCCAACGGCGAATGCCGCGAGTACAAGGCTGTGGTGTGTGCCACGGGATCGCAGTGGCAGGCAAATATGCCCGCGTTAAAGGGCACGTTTGATGGCGAGATCCGCCACAGCCAGACCTACAAGAACATTCGTGAGTTTGACGGTAAACGGGTGTTGGTGGTCGGAGCTGGCAATTCTGGCTGCGATATTGCTTGTGATGCGGGTGTGATGGGCGAAAAGGCCTTCATTTCCATGCGGCGTGGCTATCACATCATTCCCAAACATGTGTTTGGTATGCCTGCCGATGTGTTCGCGGATGGTGGGCCTGATCTACCGGTTTGGCTGATCCGACCTTTCTTCACCTTGCTGCTGCGCATGTTCAACGGTAGCCTACAGCGATTTGGAATTCCCAAGCCAGATCACAAGCTGTTTGAGACCCATCCCTTGCTGAACACCCAGCTGGTGCATTCGTTGCAGCATGGGGATGTAACGGTGAAGCCGGATGTGGATCGGCTGGATGGCAAGTACGTGGTGTTCAAGGATGGCAGCCGGGAAGAGATTGATCTGATCCTTTGCGCAACCGGCTATAACCAGCAGTTAGACTTTGCGGGTGACTACTTCAGCTATGAAGGTGGGCGGCCCAAGATGTTCATTCAGGCAGCTTCGCGTGAGCATAAGAACCTGTTTGGCATCAGCTATATTGAAACCAACTCCGGCGCTTATAAACGGTTTGACTATATGGCCGGGCTGGTCGCCAACTATCTGAAGGATCAGAGAGATAATCCTTCCCGTGCCAGCCAGCTGGAGGCGATCATTAGAAGTGAAACGCCTGATCTTTCCGGTGGCATTCATTTCCTGAAAACAGACCGGCACGCTGGCTACTGCGATGCAGTGGCGCACACCAAGTATGTGAAGAAGCTTTATCAGCGGATGGGATGGACATTCCCGGAGGATATTCGGTTCAAGCGAGCAGCGCCAAAATCCAAGCAAGCTCAAACTGCTAAGAAGGCGGAGGTTGCTGCATGAGCACCTATCGTTTTCAGGGGCGAACGGCGGTGATCACCGGAGGCGGTGGAGACATCGCCGGTCACATCGCCACGCGTTTGCATGAGCGGGGTATGAACCTCGTTCTGGCAGACAAAAATGGCCGTGCAGCCCGCGAGCTTCAGGCCCGACTGGATAACCTGCGGGTTCATGTGTTTGAGGGGGACCTGACACAACGCGATGAGATGGAGCGTCTTTTACGCGAGGTGGAAGAGAACTTTGGCGTGCTGGATGTTCTCATCAACAACATGGCAATCACCAAGGTTGATCGCTTTCATGAGCGCACGCCGGAAAGCATTGAAGAAGAGATCGCCATCAACATGGTCGCCCCTCTGGTGCTGAGCCGGTTGGCGGTGCCTTATCTGCTGAAGGGTGATGATCCGCGTATCATCACAACCACCTCGCTTGGCGGTATTCAGCCCCTTCGTGAAACACCGATTTATGCGGCGACCAAGTTCGGTCTGCGTGGCGCCATGCTTTCCTTTGCACTGGATGAAGATCTGCACGGCATCAAGGTGAGTTGCGTTTTGCCTACAGCGACAGATACTTACATGCTGCGTCAAGAAGCACTGGAAGGTGGCAGTGTGCTCAACTTCATCGATGAGCCGCAGTCACCGAGTGTTGTGGCTGATCAGTTCGTGAAGCATCTGGAGAAGCCATGTCTGGAGCGCTATCCCAAAGCGAGCGATTCCTGGTTGACCCGGCTGGCCATGCTGCTGCCCAATCTGATGCCCCGCATTCTGCCGTTCTTTGAAAAGAAAGGCCGACGCGGTATGGCGAAGTACGTTGCCTCTATGCGCAGGCAAGGCCTACTGGTTGAGGTGGACGGTAAGCTTTATCAGCGACAGCGGCTGTATCTGGACAATCCGGAAATGGAGCAGGAGTTGGAGAAGAGTTAGGCGCTTGTTGCCCAGCTCTTCTTAAAGCTCAACCTGCACTGGTCCCATCATGCATGCTGGATGTTTTAAATGTCACAGCACACGTATAGGTAGGCATTTATGGTTGGCATCAAACAGATAACTTTGGTGCCCCATGCCTATTTCAAATACCAGCTCTTCACCGCCCGCTGTTTCCAGCGGGCAGATACAACAGGACGCGAACATCAGTTCTGCGACGACAAAGACGGAAGTCCCCAACGAGAGCACGAAAGCCGCTCACGAAGGCAAGACGGGATACTTCTACGCTCCGTTTGTATCGGAGGACATGCTTACACTCGTGCTAAACACCAATCATGCACGACGCTCAGCAAACAAGGACATTCGTAACATCATTGTGCAAAGTGATGCCGACAAGCAGCAACTCGATATGCTCAAGCATCAAATGGCCGAGAAACTCTTCAAAGATGCAGGGCGCCCCCTCGTGATGGGCAACTCACTCATTGCGAAAAACAATGCTACAGAACAAGAGTATATTCAGGCTGTTGGAACTCAGCACTTTGAGGAAGCCCTGAGAGCATCAGAAGACATCGCATGGCGTGCAGATACACTGGAACGAACTGAAGTTATCAGCAATGAGCACTCACAGATTTTCAGCACATTGAAAAAAGAGGAGAGCAAGATTTACATTGTCGGTCACAGCTCACATGGGTCCGACAAAATCGTTGATGACAGGCATGGCTCTCACCCAAGGAATACTATCTCTTCTAAAGAACTCGCCCAACGCCTTTCTCAGGGTGGGCTGAGTAAATTCTTCACGGATGTTCGTGTTGTCGCCTGCTACAGCGCCGATGCACGGCAACCAGCCTCATTTGATGCCACAGATCTTCAGCGTGCATCTGAGCGTGAAGTAACGAAGACGTGGTTCTTCGGCCAAGAAAAGGTTGTTGCACAGCCCTTCGCCCAGTCTTTAGCGAATGAACTGAAAAAAGCCGGGTTCGAGCAACCTGAAGTCTCCGGATATCACGGCCGTACAATCATTGAGTCAAAGGATGGACACAGGTACCAACATCTTTCAGAAGACAGTCAAGAACTGATCAGAAGTTCTGAACTAAAACAGATATTTAAGCCAGTTTAGCTCAATCAGGCTACAGCCGGTCGCGCAGGCTGTAGTAGAGCATGCCGAGGACCATGAGGGGCCAGCGGAAGTGGCGGCCACCGGGGAAGACGTGGGTTGGGACTTTTTCCATCACATCAAACCGGCTGGCCTGTCCGTCGATGGCCTCTGCCATAAGCTGACCTGCCAGTGTTGCCATGGCGACACCGTGGCCTGAGAAGCCGCTGGCGTTGAGCATGTTGGGGGCGAGCTTTGCAAAGTACGGCATGCGGTTGAGCGTGATGCCCAGCGTGCCGCCCCAGCCGTATTCGATCGGCACATCCTTCAGCTGCGGGTAGATCTGCAGCATGGGTTTGCGCACGAAGGCCTTGATGTCCTGCGGGAACTGGAAGCTGTAGCTTTCCCCTCCTCCAAACAACAGGCGATTGTCTGCGGACAGGCGGTAGTAATTGATCACGAACCGGGAATCCGCCACAGCTGCATCATTGGCGATCAGAGTTCTGGCGAGGTCTTCGCACAGCGGCGCAGTGGCAATGATGTAGTTGTTGATGGGCATAACCCGCGAGGCGACACGCGTTTCGAGGCTGTCGATGTAGCCATTGCACGCGAAGACCACAAAGCGGGCGGTGACCTGACCGTTGGCGAGCTTCAGTCTGGCTGGTTCCCCTTTCTGGATTTCCAGCACCTCGGAGTTCTCAAAGATCTGGACGCCTGCGTTTTTACAGGCTTCCGCCAGCCCCAGTACGAAGTTGAGGGGGTGGAGGTGTGCGGCACCCATATCCAGCGTGCCACCGTGATACGCCGTTGTATCGAGTAACTCTTGTATTTCTGCTTTATCTACAAAGCGGATCTGGTCGTAATTGTAAGTGTTTGCAAGCTTTTCGGCATAGGCTTTGCTGTGACTGACGTAGCTTTGTTTGTGATCGGCATGGAGAATGCCGGGTTTCAGGTCGCAATCGATCTGGTGTTTGGCAATGAGATCTTTGACCAGAGATTTGGCGGCTTCAGCGAGGGTCCAGAGTTCTCTGGCACGCCCCAATCCGACGAGGCTTTCCAGTTCATCCTGATCCTTGCGCTGCCCGGTTCCCAGCTGACCACCATTGCGGCCAGAGGCGCCCCAGCCGACACGGTGCGCGTCAAGCAGGTGGACCTTGTAGCCACGCTCAGCCAAATGCAATGCAGAGGAAAGACCAGCATAACCCGCGCCAATAACGCAGACGTCGCAGGAGTGCTCTCCCTCCAGCGCCGGAAAGGAGAACTGCTTGTTTGCAGTCGCGGTGTAGTAGGAGGCGTGGTATTCGCCTGCCGTGTCGTTGGCATGAAGAAAGCCTTGCGAAATAGCCATGTACATCCCTGATGGGACTTAAGGTTCTCCCCCAAGCCCCCAAGACAGCGCAGGTTTTGGTTAGTGCCCTTCTTGTTTTTCTCGCACGGCAGCCTGCTGAATAAAGTTTACGATCATGTGCGCGACTTCGCTGATCTGCATGGGTGCATCGGAGGATGCGATGGCATGATCGGCAATGTCTTCCGGCAGTGTGTCACCGCGACGTTCTTGGAAGAGGGCTACTGAATAGTCCTTGTTGAACTCCGGGTGCCCCTGCAGTGTGAAGGCTCTGCCCTTGTAATCAATGGCTGCAAACTCACAGAAGTCGGAGGAGGCGATAACCTCTCCATCTTCCGGCAATCTGGTCACCTGATCCTGATGGTAAGCCTCAATTGAGAAGCTGGTCAGACCTTCCGGTACCCAACTTGGGTTCTCCAAAACGTAGTAGGTGAAGACACCGCAGCCCCAGCCTTTGTCGGACTTTTCAGCCTTACCGCCCAGCGCTTCTGCGAGGATCTGGTGTCCGAAACAAATGCCGACGATTGGCACGTGTTCATCATAGGCGTTTTTCAGGAAGGTTTTGAGCCGGTCGATCCACTCAAGGTCATCATAGACACCATGTTTGGAGCCTGTGATCAGCCAGCCATCACAATCATGGACGGTTTGAGGCAACTGACCATCCACCACAGGATAGGACATATAGTGCCAGTCGGCCCCCTGCTCCTTTAAGAGCGTTTCGAACATGGACGGGTAATCACCGAAGGTCTTGCTCAGATTTTCAGGTGGTCGGCCAACTTCCAGAATTCCAAGTTTAAAGGTCAAAGAGCACTCCAAAATTCCAAGAGGCAAACGCCGCAAATATATCAGGATGGAATTTCCAGTTATATCCTGTCGGCTTTACCTCTGTAAACTCTTGGAGGCCACTTGGGTGCAATTCTCATGCAGCTCTTTTGTGCTGATTGAGCGGGATCGACTGGTTCAACGGGAAGGCTGGCAGATGACTGATGGCGTGCTTTAAGGCTTTCTGTTCCGGTGTCGCCTGAAAGTCAGGGAGCAGTTCCTCAAAGCGCTGTGTATCCATCCAGTGCGGCACATCCCAAAGGTAGCGCATTTCCAGCAAGTGCTTTGCCATTGACCAGAACGGCTGGCTCAAGCGGATCATCCACCAGTTGAAACTCTTGATGGTGATAGTTTCGCCTGTGACAGCAGTGAGGGCTTTGCTCATCTCATCGCCTGTCCAAGTATAGCCGGGAAACGAGATATCTTCATAGGTGTTCAGCTGGTCTCGCATTTCCAGAAGCTGGACCGCAGCTCGGGCCATATCTGGCAGATAAGCCCATGCGTGCGGGGCATCTGTTTTGCCGGGATAGATGAGTTTCCCCTTCTCCAGCTTGGTCGCCATGATGAGGTCAAACCAGTTGCCGCTCGCAGACGTGTCGATGAAGTCTCCGGCACGCAGCAGGATGGTTTGCATGCCTGATGTTTTGTAAAGGTGCTCCAGCTCTATTCTGATGAGGCCGAGCTCATTGGCAGCGTTTTGAGGTGTTTGTGGGCCGATGGGAGGTTTCATATTGGGTCCGAAGCAGTAGTTGTTGCCCGGAATGATCACGGTCGCGCCAGACTGCTTTGCGGCGTCTATCACCTGACGGGTGAAAGGCAGAACATCCCGCTTCCACTGCGGATATTGTGGGTTTGCACCGTTGACGATGACGTCCACGCCTTTGGCTGCTTCCATCATGTTTTGCGTCTTACGATCAAACTTGCGGGCTTCCCAACCAGCGGCCTCCAGCTGCTCAATCATGTTTCTGGAAAATCTGCCGGTTGCCCCTAAAATCAAAGCGACAGGTCTCATATCTGGCTCCTGCGTTATCCTCTTTGACTATGATAGTAAGCGCTTTCTTTGCTATGTAAATTCGATTGAAATGCAGATATGATATTCAATTATGAATAGTAGCTTGCATCATCTTTCCTGGGATCTGATCGGCATTTTTGTGGCTGTGGCGGAGACCGGCAGTCTTTCAGCAGCGGCCAAACAGCTGAACCAGAGCCAGCCGACCATTGGGCGTCAGGTGAAAGCGATTGAGGCTGAGCTGGGCGTCTCCCTGTTCTATCGCCATCAACGCGGGCTTGGGTTGACGGAAGATGGTGAGGCCTTGCTGCCCCATGCCAAAGCGATGCATGCGGCGGCGGCGCAGTTTCTGCTGCATGCGGAGGAGCGGAAGCAGAGCGGATTTGCTGGTTCTGTGCGCGTAACGGCCAGTCAGGTGATTTCCAATTATGTGATGCCCAAGCTGATCGCAGAGTTTCGGCAGGCTTATCCAGAGATCCAGATTGATCTGGTGCCGTCTGATGATGCGCAGAACCTGCTGTTTCAGGAAGCGGACATTGCTGTGCGTATGTTTACGCCAACTCAGTTGGACATTGTGGCCAAGAAGATTGGCGAAACGCCTCTGGGGTTGTTCGCCAGCAAGGCATTCCTTGAGCGTGTTGGCATGCCCAAGACCAGAGAAGACCTGTTTGCGCTGGATTGGATTGGTTATGACCGGTCAGATCTGATCCTGCGCGGCATGCAGGAAGCAGGGCTGGAGGTGGACCGGAACTTCTTCAGCGTGCGGTGTGATGACAGGGTGACCTACTGGGAGCTGGTGCGGGCTGGGTGCGGTGTCGGGCTCGGGCAGATTGGTATTGGCGTTGAAGATGACAGCCTTGTTCGCCTTGAACTGGACGATCCTTTACCTGCTTTGCCCGTTTGGCTGGCCTCCCCTCATACCCTCAAGCAAATTCCGCGTATCAAGCTACTCTTTGATTTCTTAGCTGAGAAACTGCCTAAGCTGTTGTGAATGAGAGCTTCTGAGGGACTTTGGTTCTCTTAGCCAGCATTACCCCCTCAGAAAGCAGGGAGATTCCTTCCCTTACGGAAATTATCCCATTATCCCCTTTCGTACACACGCCCTGTCTCACACTTTTGGCGGTATCTATGCAGGGGGAATTGTCGGGAAAGCTGGAAAAACAGCTGTTTCAGCAGGCGCTGATTTTAAAGGCGTAGATTTTACAGTGAGTCTTTTGCCGAGAACATTCCTGCAATTTTTGCCCCGTAATTTGACGGTATAAGTTCCCAAGATTGCCACATTTTACTCAGGGTGTTTTCTTAGATCCCACAAGAACACCGAGACTTCTTAGCGAGAACTGAGAGATAAGACGGACCCAGTAATGCGTTGTATCTGCTTATCTTTCTGCTTCTCGCAAGAAGACCAAATAAAGCGTGGCCCCTCTAAATACAAAGATCACTGAATTGTAGATTGCCGTCATAAAACAAGGGAACGCGCCGTGAGTGATTTTCGCTTGTCCAGCCCTCATGCCCTCAATCCCGAGGAAGGTAGCCATCCAATGCATGAGGTGCTGGACGCCCTCGTTGAAAGCATTGCTTACATCTCCCGCACGCATGGAAACTTTCTCAGTAAGACCGCCATTACTGCAGGTTTGCCGCTCATCAATGGCCGACTGCAATTTTCGCAGGTTGAGAAAGCCGCTGAGAACTGCGGATTGCAAGCCGTCAAACAGCGGATCGCGCTCAGTGAAATCTCCAGCAACAGCGTGCCGTGCTTGCTGGTGTTTCACGACAGGGCGCTGCGCCTGCTAGTGGGGTACGATGCTGCCACGCGGCAGGTAAAGCTGCTGGATCCGCTGGATTTGGAAAGGCCGCAGTTTCTGAGTCTTGATATTCTACAGCGGGCTTATTCTGGCTATGCGATCCTGTTTTCCTCGCTCCATGCCAAGGACAGCAGTGGGCAGGTGCAGGAGAGCAACAAGCACTGGTTCTGGAGTGAGTTCACCCGCTTCTGGCCAGACTATGGCAGTGTGGCGGTTGGGACGTTGCTCATCAACTTGCTCGCCCTTGCCTCTCCCCTCTTTATCATGAATGTTTACGACCGCATCCTTCCCAACTTTGCGGTCGCTTCTTTATGGGCATTGACGATTGGCGTGATGATTGCGTTGGCCGGAGACAGTGCGCTGAAGGTGGCGCGGTCTTCCATCCTCAACAGTCTTGGCAAAAAGGCCGATCAGCGGCTGGCTTCGAAGATCTTCTCCCAGATGCAGAACATTGATTTTGCGGTCAAAACCAAAAGTTCGGGAGAGTATGCGGGGACGGTTCATGAATATGAGAAACTTCGCGAGTTCTTCAGCTCCACTGCATTGATTGCCTTGCTCGATTTTTGTTTTGTCGGGCTTTTTATTTGCATCCTGTTCTTCATTGTCGGCCCCATCGCCTGGATCCCGCTGCTGGCCATTCCGGTGGTCTGTCTCATCAATCTTGGAGCCCAATTGCCGCTGGAGCGTGCTGTACAGGCATCCAGTCTGGAAGGTAACAAGCGGCAGAACATCCTGATGGAGACATTGGGCGGGCATGAAACAATTCGGGCTCTAAATGCGGAAGCGCATATGCAGGCGCGGTGGGAGCACTCGGTGGAGCGCAGCAGTGAGGTTCTTTTACAGAGCCGGTACTGGTCCAACCTTGCCATGGTTGGAACGGGGCATGTGCAAGGCATGGTCTCGGTGCTGATCATTGTCTGGGGTGTTTATCGGGTGGAAGCTGGTGCGGTGAACATGGGCGGGCTCATCGCTGCGATGATGCTGTCTTCCCGCGTGCTTGCGCCCATCTCCTCTATTGCCAATGCGCTGGTTCGCTTTCGGCAGGTACTACATAGTTTTCGCCAGTTGGACGAGTTGTTGAGCCAGCCAACAGAACGCAAAGCGGGGAAAGCAACGGCAAACCTTAGGCGGTGCCGCGGTGAGGTTCAGTTCCAGAACGTGAGCTTCTCTTATCCGCTCAGCGAAAAGGCCAGCATCACGCATTGCAGTTTTGCCATTTCACCGGGGGATACGGTTGGGCTGATTGGGTGTGTTGGGTCTGGCAAATCCACGGTTGGTCGGCTGATGAGCGGACTGCGTTATCCAACCGAGGGTGCGGTGCTGATTGACGGCATTGATACGCGGCAGTTTGATCCTGCGGATCTGCGCCGGTTTGTTGGCTATCAGTCTCAGGAAAACACACTGTTTCAGGGCACGTTACGCGACAACCTTTGCCTAGGTCTGCCTCATCTCACCAATGAGGAGATTGAGGAGGTTTGCCATATCACGGGGCTGGATGCTCTCGTGAACAAGCATCCGGCTGGGTTCAATCTTATTGTTGGAGAAAATGGTGGTGCCCTTTCCGGCGGTCAGCGGCAGTGTGTAGCATTAGCGCGGATACTATTGCGCAAGCCGAAGATCCTGTTTCTGGATGAACCTTCCAGCCAGCTGGACCTTTCCGCTGAGCAACGGCTTTTGCAGGGGCTGCAGAATTACAACAATGGGGCTTTGACACTTATCATCAGCACGCACCGCCCTTCCCTTTTGAAGCTCACCAAGCGACTGATCGTTCTGGATCAAGGGCGCGTTATTGCAGATGGGCCGAGTGATGAAGTTCGGGACATGATGCAGCAACCGCGTCTTCGGGAAGTGCCTCGTCCAGCGCAGGTTCCCATTGAAGAAAGGCTGCGCGCATGAAGGGCTGGTCGCTTCCCATTGAGCCTTTGCACTTGCCGGAGTTTCACAGTGCAAAGCATTCGCGCATTCTGATTTTCACCTGCGCCGGGATCCTCTTGTTGCTGTTCGTCTGGTCTGCTTTTGCGCATGTGGAGGAAGTGACACGAGGTGATGGCCGTGTGATCCCCTCTCGCCAGATGCAGATTGTGCAAGCACCAGAGCGTGGGATTGTCTCCGAGGTGTTGTTCTATGAAGGGGAGATCGTGGAACAAGGGGCTGTTCTGGTGAAGCTGGATAATACCGGTTTTGCTTCCCAACTGGGAGAGTTGCAGCAGAAGAAGTATGCATTGCAGGCCCGTCTTGCGCGGTTGATGGCGGAGGCGCGGCAGGCAAATCTTCAGCTGAACCTGAGCAATACGCCCTCTGACATTGCTGCCTTCCTGCAGCGAGAGCTGGAGGTTTACAAGGCGCGTAAGGATCAGCTCAATGCTGAGGTTGCCGTGCTGCGCAGCCAGTTTAGCCAGAAAGAGCAGGATCTGAAGCAGCTGGAAGCGGAAGCGCAGATGCTGGGCTCTAACCTCACAATTATCGCGCGCGAGTTGGAGATCAATCAGCAGCTCTATAAGCGAGGGGTTCTGCCAGAGATTGAGTTCTTGCGGCTCAAGCGTCAGTACACGACCATGCATGGTGAGCAGCAGATGCTGGAGGCCTCATTAGCCAGTGCACGGTCGGCGAAGCAGGAAGCGATGCAGCGGGTCATCTCTGCGCAGACAGCTTTTGCCTCCAAGGCGCAATCGGATCTGGTGGCGACGAAAGCGGAGCTGGCGGTGATTGAGGAGCGGTTGCGGGGGGCGGAAGACCGCGTTCACCGCAGTGCGTTGGTGGCGCCTGTTCGTGGTGTGATCAATAAGCTCAACGTGAGCACCATTGGCGCGGTGGTTCAGGCCGGTGAGCCGCTGGTGGAGATTGTACCACTGGAAGACACGCTGCTGATTGCTGCCCAGATACAACCACAGCACGTGGCCTTCTTGCACCCGGGACAAGATGTGAGCGTGAAGGTAACGGCCTATGACTACTCCATTTATGGAGGACTTGAAGGGGTGCTGGAGCGGATCAGCCCGGATACATCTGAGGATGAACGCGGTCAGGCGTTTTTCAAGGTGATCGTGCGCACCAGACAGAACCATCTGGGATCAGAGGAGAACCCTTTACCCATCACACCCGGCATGACGGCGAGCATCGACATTCTCACAGGCGAGAAAAGCGTGCTGAGTTACATCGCTAAGCCGCTGATCAAGGTGAAGGCAGAGGCGTTTCGGGAGCGGTGAGGTAAATCCTCTCGCGCTTGCTTAAGCCATTTGCGAGAGGAATGTGAAGGAGCTGTAGTCCGGCGCGATCAGCAGAAGGTCTTCGACATCTGCAGTTTCCAGATTGGCGACAGACTGGGTCAGGCCCATCAGCGCTGCAGGGTTGGAGAGGCCCATGCGCAGAACTTCTTCAGCAGGGCACTCAAGCGTATTGATCATGCGGGCCACGGACTCAAACATGGTGACGTGCGCTCCAGCCAGAGATCCGGCTTTGTTGATGAGCTTGCCGTCTTCCAGATAGACCTGATGACCGTAAAGATCGAAGTTGTCCGGTCCACCTACGGTAGGCATGGCATCGCTGATGATGATCATATGGTCTTTGACAGGGCGCGCGCGCATGGCGAGGCGCAGCATGTCGTCTGCCACGTGATGACCATCTACGATCAGCGAGCAATAAGCGGTGCTGTTGATGCCTGTTCCGACAGCTCCCGGCTCGCGGTTGACCATCTGGGACATGCCGTTGAACAGGTGCGTGAAGAGGTTGGCGCCCTCTTCCAGAACAGGTTTGATCTGCGCTGCGCCTGCATCGGTATGACCGATAGAAACCACGGCGCCCATCTCGACCAGTCTGGCAACATCGCCTTTAGCAACGCCTTCTGGTGCAACTGTCACCAAAACGGGGATGTCCCGATCCCGCAGATCGCGGACCAGTTCCAAACTGCGCTTATTGAGCGGGCGGACCCAGCTGGCTTCGTGAGTGCCTTTGCGTTCCACACTGATGTGCGGGCCTTCGATGTGAATGCCTTTGATGCCATGGGTGCCATAGGCATCCTTCATGGCCTCAACAGCCTCTTCCAGCACCTGCGGCGCATCGGTGATGACCGTTGGCAGCAAGGCCGTGGTGCCGAACTGTCGGTGGGCCTCAGCAATGGCTGCCAGACCTTCTGGTGTTGGGGTGGTGTTGTAAAGGACACCACCGCCACCGTTGATCTGGATATCAAAGAAACCCGGTGTGATGAGGCCTGAGAGCTTTTTCACTGTCACATCGGTGGGCAACTGGTCTGCTGGAGACAGGCCTGCGTATTTGCCGTTCACCAGATGAATGGCGGTATCGGTCAGCAGGTTCTGCCCGTCAAACAGCTGATCTGGGCTCAGCCAGATATCTTGGTTGCCCGGTGCGGTGCTCATAGAGCCTCCTCAAGCTGAGGTGTCTCAACTCTCTCAAAGAAATAAGGGTCCAATGCCTGCTGGATTTCAGCAAGCACGAGCGCCTTCTCTATGCCAAAACCGTAGCTCTGCAAAGCCCGCGCACGTTCAACAGTTTGAGATGCAAACAGTTGAAGCAGCAGTGTTTCTGGAATCTTATGGGTTTGAAGAGCCGCAAAGAGTGCCTCAAGGGCATCCTGCACCTTCTCCTGAGGCCAGTAATACCGAATGCGATCTGCATAACTGAAGTGGCGCAGCAGGCGCAGTTCGTGATCCGAGCCCTGATAATGCGAACGCCAGTATTTGGGCTCTGACAGCATCTCGGTTTCCAGGATCTTTGAGATTTTTGGAGCTGTGCGTTTGTCCTCATCCAGCCAATCCAGCATCTGATCGAGTGCATAGATCGCCTGCCGATAGGCGAAGGTGAGCGCGGGGCCGACTTTCAGGATCGCGAAGCCCATATTGGCGAGGCGTGGGAAAGCGTTGTCCAGCTGGTAGTCAGTGCTGTGCGCTTCGAACACCACGTTCGTGAACGGGTCCAATGCAGCGCGCAGGGCTTTGCCGTCGTCTGCTGGCAGATGGTCGATGTGGAAGGGTGAGAACTCCACGCCCGGCTGAACGACAAGACCGCAAATGCGTTCTTTGGCGGCATGCAGGCCCAGCACATCAAACTTCTCGAAATGCATCTGCAAGGTACGGGAGGCACGCGCAGGCGGGGTTGGCTCAATGCCATGAGCCTCGCCTTCCTCACGCGCGCCTCCGGGAGGAGGAACTTCCGTACCGACGATGTAGTTGAGGCGGGTTGGGTCTGGAGCAAATTCTTCGCAGACTGCTGCCAGTTCGGCAGCCCGGCTGGCGCTTAACTCATCACCAACCTGAGCTTCTTCACCTGCGCAGCCTTCGGAGCAGTCCAGATGGATTTTGGTGAAACCGGCCTGCACATAGGCTTTCATCAGCTCTTTGGCTTTGGCCATGGCTTTTTCGGCAGGCATGGAGCGCCAGGCTTGGGGCCCGAGGTGGTCACCGCCAAGGATCAGCGCGTCTTCCGGCAATCCGGCTGAGGTACAAATGCCTTTGACATAGCTGACAAAATCAGCGGGCTTCATACCGGTGTAGCCGCCATCCTGATTGACCTGATTGCTGGTGGCTTCCAGCAGCAGGGTCGCGTTCTTTTCTGCAGCGAGCAGAGCAGAAGCGAGGATGACATCCGGCTGTGCGGAGCAGATGGAGGGAAGCGCGGCTCTGGCGCCTGCACGGTTGGCAGTGATCACCTCAAGCAGTGGATTGCTCATGACGCTTCCTCCAGTATTTCGTAGTTTTGAACGGCTGCAAGAGCCGCGCCGCGCGTGCCGCTGCTGTCGCCGTATTCGGCAACGCGGATTTCCGGTGGCTCTGTCTGGTCCAGCAGATGCCCGGGCAAAGCCTCGGAAATGATGCGGTCGATATTCGGGATCTTGGAAAGGCCACCGCCAAGCACGATGCAGTCCGGGTCCACGGTGCATTGGAGCGCCGTAACCAGTTCAGCGGCAATGCGTGCCCACATACGCATGACTTCCTGCATCTGCGGATCACCCGCAGCGGCTGCTGTGGTGATGGCCTGCGCGTCCACATCCTTACCGGTGACGTGCTTTGCGAGGCGGCGCATTCCGGGGCCAGCGAGGTAGGTCTCAAAACAACCGGTGCGACCACATCCACACTGGATGCCATCGAGCCCAAGTTCCTTGATGGTCATGTATGGAATGCCGAGATGACCGTACTCCCCGGCAGCGCCGTTGAGGCCCGAGATCAGGGTGCCGTTGGAGCAATATCCGCCGCCAACGCCGGTGCCGATGATCAAGCCGAAGACACTGGCATAGCTGCGGCCTGCGCCGAGCATGGCCTCGGAAAGGGCAAAGCAGTTGCAGTCGTTTTCAAACGCGACGGCTCTGCCCAGTTTGTCAATCAGATCCTCATGAACAGTGCGGCCCGAGGCAAGCAGGTTGGCGGTGAGAAACTTGCCGGTTCGTTTAGAATGGAAACCGGGAATACCGACCCCCACCGGCAGGCCTTTAGAGCCTGCGGTTTCTTCCAGCCAGATCACCATCTCGCAGAGGGCATCTACCAGATTTTCGTAGGAATCATGCGGTGTTGGGATACGTTTGGTTTCAACCACGGCCCAATCATGGTCGAAGGCGGTTGCCTCGATTTTGGTGCCACCCAGATCTATGCCACCTGCTCGAACCATATCAGGCCTCTTCCAATGCGTAGAGCTTTACACCCGAGACCACGCGGGTCAGCGTACCCTGCCCTTCAAACGGATTGTCGACGTTGAAGCCAAGCTGATTGGACCATGCCACACCCAGCCACTGGGCAATGAGTACAGTGAGGACGGACATCCAGCCATCCTCCAGTTTGCATGGAATATGCACATCCGCCTTGGCGGAGTTGCCGATGGTCACTACCGTTTGCTCACCAAACTGTGCCTTCACCTCATCTGCCAGATCTTCGTCATAGCGGCGGGAGTGCAGGTTGTTGGAGAGGAACACGAAGACCTTGGTCTGGTCATCCACGAACGACTTTGGCCCATGCCGGAAGCCAAGAGAGCTGTCCCAGATAGATGGGATTTTGCCCGCGGCCAGTTCCATCACCTTCAGCGCACTTTCACGAGCGACGAAGGCTAGTGGCCCAGAGCCCACGAACACAGCACGCTGCGGGATGGTGAGTTTGCCCACCAGCTGATCCGCCTCTGCCAGCACGATTTCAGCTGCGTGGCTGATCTCGTTCATGTTGGCGGCAAACTCTTCCGGTGTTTCCTGTCCAAACACAGCCATGGCCGTCAGGATCATGGTGGTGAAGCTGGAAGTCATGGCGAAGCCGCTGTCGTGGCATTCGTCCGGCAACACAATCACGCGCTGGCTGGCCTGTGAGGCAGGCTGGCGGATTGCCAGAGCACTGTCCTTGTTGCAGGTGATGTTCAGCCGTGGTGCTTCTGGGAAGATTGCGTCCAGCAAGTCCAGCGTGCCAATAGACTCGGTGGAGTTGCCGGAACGACCGAAGGAAACGACCAGTGGGATCACACCGTTGCGTTTGAACGCATGCGGTGCGCTGACCAGATCAGTTGAAGGAACCGAGCGCATTGGCAACACGGAGGTTGCGTCCAGCGCTCTGCACAGAAGGTCGCCAATATAGGCTGACGTGCCTGCCCCGCAGAACCAGACTTCCGTAGCGCCTGAGTTGGCGACCCACTCGCTCAGGTCACTGAGGCGGGTAGAAAACTCCTGCCCCCAGCTTGCCCAGATTTGCGGTTGCGCCTGAATTTCGCGCGTAGTTGCCCATTTGGTCAGATCGACCATCGCAGTATTCCTTCATAAAATCAAATAGTTACAGTAACCTTAGAAAGTGTTTCCGGTTGGTCTGGATCCAGACCCAACTGGAGAGCAATTTCCAAAATCACTGGGTACAATGCACGCAGCAGCATGGCGGAGCTTGCTGCGGGAGTAAGGCCCTGCGCACCAACGGTTTCTGGTGTCAGGCGGAAAACATTTGCGCCGACGGAGCGGAACCGCTCTTCGGCCAGGCTCAGGCTTTGGTTGCTGACTTCTTCCCCCGTATCCAAAATGAGGACACAGAGCGGTTTCGTGGCCAGTTGCAGCGGGCCGTGTAGCACCTCAGCCGCGGAGTATGCCTCGGCATGAATAGCCGTGGTTTCCTTCAGCTTCAACGCCACTTCATGGGCAGCGCCGAACCCGCATCCGCGCCCGATGACATAGACATGCGGTGTGGATTTTACGGCCTCGATGATCTGGTCAGCCTGTTCAAGTTTGGCATCAGCGCTGGCCCACATGGCTTTGGCTGCAGCTTCACAGGCTTTGACGTAATCCGGTTTAAGCGCTGCCAGAAGAGCCATTCCGGCGGCGATGGTGCAGATCACTGTTTTGGTGGCAGGAACGGCTTGTTCCAGCCCTGCTTTGATATCGACAAAGGCATCCGCTTCGGCTGCCAGCGGAGAGCCGGGTGTGTTGGTAATGGCCAGCGTTTTACCGCCCGCATTCTTGAACCCGATTGCAGCGCTGATCAGATCTTTACTTCCCCCGGATTGGGAGAAAATAAGCGCGCCAGCATTGCCCAGCTGCAATCCATTCCCCAAGCTGAACACAGAGGGCGGCAAGGTTGTTACCGGCTTTTGCAATTCAGCCATCAGTTCATAGGAGATCAGGTTGGCTGCAGCGTCTGAGCTTCCACGCGCAATGGTGTAAAACGCGTCGAGCTTGTCCAGTGCTGCTGCTTTGACACTTGCTGAAAGGTCCTGAAGCACGCCTTCAGCAAATGCCGGAATTGCCTGATCGATCTCAGCACGCATGTACGCGCCGGGGAGTTTGGTCACTGTATTGATTCCATCTTTTTTGTTGTTGCTGCGGTCCCCCGCAGGTCGAAACTGTCAAATTTTTCCCAGTAGGAGGTCAGATCCACGACCTGACCGGTGGTGCGCGCCTGATCCAATGCCAGTGCGGCAACGCCTGCTTCCAATGCGTCCACGACGGAGACTGGCAGGCTGTCCATTTCACCGCGCAGGTACGCGCAGAGGTCCTGACACATCATGTCATCAGCGCCGTAGTGTGCGCCGGGGCGGTCAATCGACTTGGTGTAATCTTCGTCCACCAATGTGCCACGGGTATGAGCATCGGTGACTTTCAGATAACCGCGTACGAAGTCGCCTTCCGCCATGCCTTTGGTGCCAATCACGCAGAACCGGCGGTGTTCGTCCGGCACGTTGATGTTGGTGTGGAAGGCCATGGTGGCGCCGCTCTCGTATTCGAGGATTGCGGTCTGGTGGTCGACGATATCTCCATCGGAGAGGAACGGATCTTCCGCAGCTTCCCAGATGGATTCCTTCACGTGATACACCTGCGTATCTGCATCTTTTGCCGGTGCGTTGCTCGGGACAAAGGATTTTCTGCCGCCAAAGCTGGCGACGCGGGTTGGGCGTGAGCCGGTGACCATGTTGTAAATGTCGAGGTCGTGGCAGCATTTTTCCAGCATGAAGCCGCCGGAGTATTTGGAATAACGGCGCCAGTCCCGCATAAAGAAGGCACCGTGATACGGCGCGATATGCTCGTTGGCTTCAATAGAAACCACATCGCCGATCTGCCCCGCAGCCTGTGCGGCACGCAGGTCTCTTGCGTGCTGGGCGTAGCGGAGGACCAGACCGATGAGCACCTGATCTGCCCCATGCTTTGAGAGCAGCTCTGCTAGTTCCATGGTCTCTTCCATGGAGATCACGACAGGTTTTTCAGCGAACATGCGGATGCCAGCTTCCAGCCCCAGACGGATGTGCTCCAGGTGCATGTGGTTTGGTGAGCTGACGAACAGCAGGTCCGCTTTTTCACCCGCCAACATTTCTTCCAGCGTGTCGTAAGGCTTGATGGCCTCGTGGTTTTTGAGGCGCTCAATCTGGTGCGGTTTGGGGTCTACATAGGCCACCACTTCCGCTTCATCCATATGTGCCTGCAGCCTTTCCAGAACGCTGACAGCCCGCAAACCCAAACCAACAACGATGATACGCATGTGTTTCTCCTATGCGAGTTCCAGCGCGCCAAGACGCTGCTGTGCAAGCCCATCTGCATCAAAGACGTAGGCATCTTCCGGCTTGACGTTGAGTTTAATGGTTGTGCCTTCCGGTATTTCCGCCATACCCGGCAGCGATGCGCAGAAAGCGTTGTCGCCGTTGACTTTGCCATAGGCGATGGAATGGGCACCGAGGCGCTCCAGCACTTCCACGTGCATGGCGATTGGGCCGTTCTCATCCAGCTGCATGTGCTCAGGACGAATGCCGATTTCGACATTGTCGCCCGCCTTGATGTTCTGACATGCGACAGGCAGGCTCATGAGGCCGCCGTCTTGCAGCTGCACGTGCAGCATGCGGTCTTCCACACGGCTGACCATGGCGGAGACGAAGTTCATTTTGGGATGGCCGATGAAGCCTGCCACGAACTTGTTGCGCGGGTGCAGGTAGAGGTCCATCGGGGTGCCGCACTGTTCCACCACACCGCCGTTGAGCACCACTATGCGGTCAGCCATAGTCATGGCTTCTACCTGATCGTGGGTCACGTAAATCATTGTGGTGTCGAGGCTTTTGTGGAGCTTGGAGAGTTCCACGCGCATGTCCCCGCGCAGCGCTGCATCAAGGTTTGAGAGCGGCTCGTCGAACAGGAACACTTTTGGATTGCGAACAATAGACCGTCCAATAGCAACACGCTGGCGCTGACCACCGGAGAGCTGACCGGGCTTGTGCTCCAGGCGCTCTTCCAGCTGCAGAATGGCAGCGGCTTTATGGACACGGTCCTTGATCTCGTCTTCCGGGCGTTTGGCAACACGCAGTGGGAAGGCGATGTTTTCAAAAACTGAGAGGTGAGGATAGAGCGCGTAGCTCTGGAACACCATGGAGATTCCGCGATCAATGGGGTGGTCGTCGGAAACATCTTTGCCATCAATGATGATGGAGCCTTCGGAGGCTATTTCCAAACCTGCCACGATGCGCAACAAAGTTGTTTTTCCGCAGCCAGAGGGGCCAACGAAGACGACGAACTCCTTGTCCTCAATGGACAGGTTGACGTCCTTCAATACGGTTGTTGGTCCAAATGATTTTACGATGTTTTGTAGCTGAAGCGTGGCCATAATATTCGTCTTCTCGCGCTTGATAACGGGGAGAGGCTGCGGGCAGCCTCTCCGGGTTTTGCTTACTTGAACTCTTCGAGTTCTTCAGCGGCGATTGCCACCAGGTTTTCAGCAGTATCGTCTTTCAGGATGATGCCCTGAATCATGGAGTTGATGGTTGTCTGCATCGCTTTGTAATCAACAAAGAGAGGCTCCGGGCCACCGGTTGGGATGGAGTCTACGAAGACTGCCCAGTATGGATCGTCTTTGTAGAATGGCTTTTCCCAGCCAAGCTCTTCGTACTTGAGGATTGGTGTCAGGCCCCAACCGTCCGGGCTGTCCAGCGTGTACTGAGATTCACCGGAGGTCATCATGCGAGCGAATTCCATCGCCAGTTCTTCATGGCCGGAGCCTTTGAACACTGCGAGGGAGTCGGTGATCAGAAGCGTGCCGCTCACACCGTTTGGACCAGCTGGGATCGGCGCAACCTTGGTGGTGATGCCTTCTTTATGCTGACCGCGAGCCCATGGACCGTCGATGTACATGCCAACTTTGTTGTCGTTGAACAGATCACGGACCTGCGTACGCTCAAATGCGGTTGGACCGTCCTGTGCAACGTCTACCAGCTTGCCGTAGAACTTCAGAGTTTCCAAAGTGTTCTCGGAGTTCAGCGTGATTTCGTTGGTGGATGGATCGATCACCTGACCACCATTGGAATACAGGTAGTTCAGGAACTGGTGCATGGTGTTGTCGAAGTCTTTACCGGCCAGACCGACACCTGCTTTTCCGGTTTTGTCCTTGATCGCCTTTGCAGCGGTGTACATCTCATCCCAGGTCTTTGGCGCTTCACAAGCAAGACCGGCTTCTTCGAAGATGTCACAGTTCAGGAACAGACCCTTGGTGGAAAATGCCCGTGGGAAGCCCCAGAACTTATCACGATAGCTCACGGTGTTCAGCACGCCCGGCTGATACGCTTTCTGCTGATCTTCGGAGATCTTCACGTCAACAACCAGATTGTTGTCTGCCAGCTGCTTGAGTGTGCGCGAGCCCATGTAAGATACGGATGGCGGGCTGCCAGCGGATGCAAGCTTCAGAGACTTATCCTGACAGGTGCCCCATGGAAGGCTTTCCATGTTGACGGTGTTGCCCGGGAATTTTTCTTCAAACGCTGCGATAACCTTGCGATCCTGATCCAAGCCGTTGTCCCCACAACGGATGAAGTGCAGTTCTGCTGATTGTGCAGCTGATGCGCCCATTAGTGCGGCTGCGCTTGCAGCCATTGCGAATAGCAGTTTAGTCCTCATGGTTTCTCCTCCCAGTAACCAATGCTATTTTGAAAATGTCACTCCTTGATCGCACCAGCTGTGAGGCCGGCCACCAAGTAGCGTTGTAAAAATAAGAAAATTACGAGTACGGGCAGTATTCCAACAATGCTTGCTGCCATCATCTGGTTCCATTTGACTGACTGGTAGCCAATGAACTCGAGGATGCCCGCTGGCAGAGGCATAAACTCCTTGACGCTGTTAAAGGTGATCGCGAACAGGAACTGCTGTGCGTAGGCTGACAGGAACACAGCCACACCCACCACGATGAGGCCGGGAACGGCCAGTGGCAGCACCACACGGCGCAGGGTATACAGACGGCTGGCACCATCCATGAACGCTGCTTCTTCCAGTTCGCGTGGGATTTTTTCCAGATAGGATTTCAGGAGCCAGATGCCCATTGGCAGCAGGAAGGCTGCGCCCGGAACGATCATGGCAAAGTAGGTGTTCAGCAGACCGTAGTTTCTCAGGAGCTTGTACAGCGGAATAAGCAGAACCGCGCCGGAGAACATGTTGACCGCCAGAAAGATGCCAAGGCTGACAGACTTGCCTTTGAAGTCAAACCGGGCATAGGCGTAGGCAGCTGGAATGATGAACGCTAGAGACAGAGCTGTCACCGACAGTGAGATCAGCATGCTGTTTGCGATGTAACGCGGCAGCATTGGCACTGTCTCCCACATCTGGGAGTAGGCTCTGAACGAGAAGTCATCTGACCAGAACTGATAGGGCGAGCGGAACAGGTGCTCCAGTGGCCGCAGTGAGGTCATGAACATTTCGAAGAACGGCAACAGAATGAAGCCGAGGAAAATCGCCACGCAGAAGTAGAGAAATACTTTATGTGGCAGCGAGTAACGATCCATCATTTTAGGCTGCCTCGAAACGTTTTTTGATCTGGTGAAGCGCAAACAGGTAGACCAGTGAGAACACGCTGAGCAGTGTCACAACAATCACAGCACGTGCAGCACCTTGCCCGAACTTGAAGTTTGCGATGGCCATTTTGTAGGTGTCGATGATCAGCGTTGTGGTTGCGCTGCGTGGTCCGCCTTCGGTCAAAATCCAGATGATTTCGAAGGAGTTGAAGGTCCAGATCACGGAAAGGATCGACATGGTGATGATCACCGGCAAGATTTGCGGAATGGTGATGCGGCGGAAGCGATACCAACGGGATGCCCCATCCACGTAAGCAGCTTCATACAGATCACGCGGCACGCCCTGCATGGCTGCCAGCATGAAGATGGTCACCATTGGCAGACCGACCCAAACATCGGTGATCACAGCGGAATAGAACGCGCTGTTTTTGTAGGCCAGGAACTCGAATGGTCCATCCAGCACGCCAACATATTGCAGCACACCGGAGATGATGCCGAAGTGGCCGTTGTAGAGCCACAGCCAACCGAAACAGCCGATCGCGACCGGAACAATCCATGGTGGCATGACCAGCATGCGGAACAGTGCCCGACCCGGGATCGCCGCGTTGAGCAGCGTTGCACCGATCAGACCAAAAATGATTTTGAATGAGACAGACAGGAACATCCAATAGAACGTTCTGGAAATCGTCTGACTGAATTTGCGACTGCTGAGCAGCTTTTCGTAGTTGGCGGTGCCGATGTAAGCCTCGCCGCCAATGTTGGCGTTGGTGAAGGACAAGCGGATTGTCTCAACCAGCGGCCATGCCACGATAAGGATCAGATAAATTGCTGCCGGAGCAATCAAAAGCCATGCGAAGGTTGCTTCTGAGCGGAAGATCCGCTTGAGCACACCCTGTTTTGTTTTTCCCGAACCGCTGCGCTCGCCCTGATAAGGCAGCAGGTCCCCAGACGCATGTGTCATGCGCTCTCCCCAATTCCCAAAGGTGATCGGTTGTACCTCGCCGCTTGCGTCTTGTTATCGCCAGGGAGACGAACTGCGTGTTTATTTGCGAGTTGCCAAAATAATACCAAAACAAATCCATTTGTCTACCATTTCACTATCTCCTGTGAAATATTTCTGATTAACGCCAAAAAAGCCCTAGATTTCAGGGAAATCGAGCGGGGAAAAGCCTCGATATTTTCATTGGTATTCTATCGGTATTGTTTTGCATTGGTATCAAAAAGGTATTATAGGTAATACGGATTCATCATGAAGACGAGCAGAATGAGCGCACAAGAAGACACCCATACCGATCTGTTCTCAACGACATCCTGGCAGCAAAGGAGTGGCGGTCCACGCTACCTGCAGCTGTACCGGCACCTTGAATCCGCCATTAAAGATGGACGGTTAGCAGCAGCGACGACGCTGCCTGCCGAGCGAGAGTTGGCGACACTGACCGGGCTGTCCCGCGTGACGATTCGCAAAGCGATTTCGCAACTGGTCGTGGATGGTTTGGTGATTCAGCGCCGGGGCTCCGGTTCTTATGTGGCGCCTCAGATGAAGCGTATGGAGCAGTCTCTTTCTGCACTGACCAGCTTTACCGAGGACATGCAGCGGCGCGGGAAAACATCGTCTTCCGAGACCCTGTCCTGCGGCATCTACCTGCCTTCGCCAGAAGAGATTGTTGCGCTTGGCCTGCCTTCCGATGGACAGGTTTCGCGGATAACCCGCTTGCGCCGCGCAGATGGTATCCCTCTGGCGATCGAGACCAGTTCGCTCTCGACAGAGTTTGTTCCTGATCCGTCTCGGATTGAGACCTCGCTTTATGAGAAGCTGTCTTTAGAGGGCATGCGCCCTTCCCGCGCGATCCAGCGTATTTCTGCCTGCAAACTCACCGAAGAACAGGCAGCTTTGCTTGAGGTTTCTGAGGGAGATGCGGCACTTTACATCGACCGCACAGCGTACCTGCCCAGCGGGCGGGTGATTGAGCTGACCACGGGCGTTTATCGCGGCGATATCTATGATTTTGTTGCTGAATTGCGCAACGCTTAAGCTTTAGAAAAGACCCGCTGCCAAGGTTTGGAGCGGGTCTTTTGCTGTTTAGTCTCTGACATCCTGACGCCAACCAATAGCAGCGAACAGCTTGTTGTAGCAGGCGGCTTTTTGCGTGATTTGCTCTGCATCCGGCTTATTAGCGCGGGTGGCCCAGCCGATTTCTGAAATGCCCAGAATGCGCGGCGCCATCATGCTTTCCATATTGGCATCCCGCAGAACAACCTCTGACCACAAGCAACCTTGCGCACCGATGATCTTACCTTCCAACTCTGGCTCATTTTCCGGTACCGGATCCCAGTTGACGCTATCAGCAAGGCTTGTGATGCCTGCCCAGTTGAGGCCAATCTCGTTGAACTCGCCTGACGGTGCAATGTCCCAATAGGCATGCGCTGCTGGTGTCATCACGACGGAGTAGCCTTTGCGGGCAGCTTCGAGCCCCGGTCCCTGCTGGGTCCATGAGAACAGGATGGCATCGTTGTTGATGCCGCCGTTTGCACCTTTGGCTGCTTCCTCCCAAGCGGCGGGACGTACGCCCAGCGAGCTGACGTAGGCCCCCAGTTTGTCCATCATCCAGCCCTGCACATCATCAGCGGTCTCTAACCCCTGTTCTGCCTTTAGCTGTTCAATGGCCGGTGATTTGGTCCATGCCGCTGGCGGACGTTCATCACATCCCAGATGGAGATGCGCGAATGGGAAGATGCCGGAGACTTCTTTGGCCAGCGCTTCCATGTAAGTCCATGCTTCCGGTAAGGCCGGGTTGATGGTGTTGTTCAGGTAACCGTGAACGGAGACCTCGTTGCTTTCATCGGCAGCTTCGCGCAGTTCCGGATGGATCTGGAGCACGGCCCAAGAGTGGGCGGGTATCTCGATCTCCGGCAGAACTTCGATATGGAGCGCTTTGGCGTGCTCCACCAGTCGGCTGGCAAAGGCCTTGGAGTAGGTGCCGCCTTGTGGGCCATCTGCTGCGCCGTAGATGCCGGGTACAACACGGCCTTCTCCACGCATGCCAGATTTCTTCCAGAGTTCCGGATAGCTTTCCACCTCCAGACGGAAGGCCTCATCATCGCAGAAGTGCCAGTGGAAGCGGTTGAGCTTGAACAAGGCCATCATATCGACGAGCCGCAGCAGTGTTTCCGGCTCGTAATAGTGGCGGGCGCAATCCAGATGCTGACCGCGCCATTCAAAGCGAGGCGCGTCTGCTATCTGACCGCATGGAATGGTGCCGCCATAGATCTGCTTGAGATTAAGAAGGGTGATCGCGCCATAAAAAGCGCCTGCTGCTGCGGATGCGGTGAGCGTGATGCCATCTGGCGCAATTGTCAGCTCATAGGCATCTTCTGCCAGTCCAGCGTTTCTGGTGAAGTGGAGCGGCGTCCCCTCTTCTGCAAGGAACGGGCCGATGTTGTTGCGTTCCGCCAGCATTTCCACGGCTTCAGTGCTGTCGGCCTCGCCATCCGTATCCCATGAACGGTCGAGCTTATAGCCAGCGCTGACATTCAGCGTTGCGCCAGTGGGTTGCCAGCTTTGCGGGGCTGGCACGAGCATCAGCTCATCAGAGGAAGGGTCGGCGTGTTGCTCAGGCAGTTTGGTGGAGTAGGTTTGGTCTATCCCACGCGGGGTGATCTGAACCGGCAGGATGCTGCCATCTTCCATCCGCAAGTAAGCGCCCTTGGGCAGCCAGCTGCGGTTGGAGGGGTTCATGTTGCTTTTGTACTTGAGCGTAAACGCCAGCGCCTGCCCTGTTCCCAGCTTGTCATTGTCGAACTGCAGCTCCACATACCCCGCTGTCATACGGTGGGTGTTGGCACCTTCGACCACTTCGCACGGAGCAAGCATGCTGAAGCAGAGTGTGTAGTTGGAGATTGGTGCATCGCATTTGGCAGAGAGGATGCAGCTGACCTGCCGGTCCTCCGTTCTCCATGTTTCCATTCTGATTGCAGTATCAGCACAGGCAGCAGCTTCCATGCTCACGACTCCTCACCAATTTCTGGATGTAGCAGTGAGCACACCAAGAGCTGTGGGTTGCTTGCGTGCATGCTCTAACTGCTTGAATTTGCGAATGTCCCTGTCAGAAATCCAAGTTTCACTTCTTGAAGAACAGGCGCTAGCATAGCTTCTACTTGGCTGGCGCTGTCAACACCTTGACCTACAAATAAACTCAGAATTCTGAATTGGTATTACTTTCAGGATGAGCAGAAGGTTACTTTAATTTGCTCAAATGAAAGCTGTTACTCCGAGGACCTCCACGCAATGTCACAGCCTCTTCTTGGTTGCATAGCGTGTTGACTGCACTGCGGTTTTACTCGTGTCTGGCGAAGTGCTTTTTGGGCAGGTACGCAACGTTACTCGGGAAGAGTGGCAGCTGATCAGGTATGCAAGCTACCTGCAAAATTCTAGGACCAGTTATTCAGAATTAGCACACGCCTCTTCCCTCCTGCAGGCTCATTTGCAGCTGCGTAACGGTTCTGTCCTATGATTTGCGAGAGTGTTTGAGTTGACCGCAAGAGGCCAATGATGATGGAACGCAAGACCGTAATGACCCGCGATGGCGTGGAGCTTTCTTACCTCACTGGGGGGCAAGGACGTCCTATTCTGTTGTTGGGTGGCTGGAGCCAGACCGCAACTGTGTGGGCAGGACAGTTCGCAGACTTCTGCCAGAGCCATACGGTCTATGCTCTCGATAACCGGGGCCATGGTGAATCGCAAAAGCCATCTGACGGCTATCGGATCCAGCGGTTTGCCAAGGATATGTTTGATGTGGTGGAGGCTCTGGACCTTCGTGATTTCGATGCGGTTGGGCATTCTCTGTCCGTCGCAATGCTCTGGGCTTATCAGGATATGTTTGGCACTGATCGCCCTGCACGCCGTATGGTGTTTATCGACGAACCCGCTGCCCTGATGGCAAGGCCTTCCTGGACGGAACAGGAAACTGAAGAGGCCGGTTCTATCCATCCCACCTTAGAAGCGCTTGATGAGATGGTGCGGTCTATTCGCCAGACGCGCAGCATTGAGGATCACCTTGCGATTATTGGCGGGATGTTCTCAAGCAGGATCAGTGAAGCCACTTTGCGAGAGTTGGCTGCGGAGAACCTGAAACTGCCCCGGAACTACGCTGCAGACCTTATTGAAAACCTGATGCTGCAGGACTGGCGGGCTCTTCTGCCCCACATTCCCCAGCCGACTCTTGTGTTCACAGGGGAACTCAGTTGGCATCCGCTGGCTTCACAACAGTTTATCGCAGAGACCATGCCCAATGCCTCTCTGGAGGTCTTCAGCGAGGACCAAGGCGGTTCTCACTTCCTGATGTTCGAAAACCAATCGCTCTTCAACAAGAAGGCTCTGAGTTTTCTGAATGGGTAATCTGCAGCCCTACTGCGTTTTCAGCGTGCTTTTGGAGATCATGTAGGCAGCACCTGCCAGAGCTGTTCCGGCGAAAGCGTCCATAGCCGCGCGGGAACGGGCGGAGACGGCGAACTTTGACGCTCGAGTTCCCAAGTAAGCGTAGAACAGCAGGGCCGGATATTCGAGGGCGATGTTGAAGAGTGCCAGCGCCATCATACGCAGCGCCATGCCATCCCCTTCCCCCGCAAACACGGGCAGCATCGCACCGAAGGACAAGACGGATTTCGGGTTGGCGCCCTGCATTGCAAATGAGGTGAGGAACAGCTTCAAAGCGGAAGCTGGCTTTTGCTCTTTCGCCTCCCCCAGTGAGGCGGTGAAAGCGGCTTTGAAAGATCCATATGCAAGATACAATAGATAAGCTACGCCAATCCATTTCACCGTTTCGAACAGAACCGGGAAAGACAATAGCAGTGCACTCATACCTCCGGCTGCCAGCAGTGCGTACATGAGGTTGGCACCGAACACACCTGCCATGCTGGCATGGGTTCTGCCAATACCGTTTGAGATGCTGTCACCAACCACTTTTAGTACCGCGGGACCAGGGGTGAAATTGAGCGCCATGAAGGTGACGATAAAACCAAACACCAAAGTGGCATCAAATGACTTGAGAAGATCCATGGCTTTTCCAATGCAACGGTGAAAATGCAGAAAGAACGCAAAGCAACGCACATAACAACGCAACCCCAAAACCGGGAATGCGAAGGGGAGATGACTGATGGTTCATCTCCCCTCGCGCGCGGATTAGAAATTCACTCGCCGTAAGCCTTTGTCAGGCCCGCCTCTCCAAACGTGGCACCGTGAGTTCCTTTGGCTGCCCCCTCTCCGCGCACTGTCTATGCAAACTCTGTTGCTGCGCAGTATCGCAAGGGGCGTGCCAAACTGGGTCTGTAGCAATGAATACACAGTAACTCATTGGTATAATTAGTTATATCTTCGGAAGCGCAGGCTTTCAGCAGGATGTCGGAAATCGATAATACTGCTCATTGTTTGATCAATGTGCCCGCAAGATAGTCACGCAGACAAAAAGAAACCCGGCCTTTTGGTGAGCCGGGTCTTATCTTTTTCAATGAGAAATTCGAGGTTTATGCTGGTTCAGCAACCTGAGACGGCGCTGCCATCTTACAGATCTGATCAATCAGATTGCGCAGTTTCTGGCGGGTTTCAGCGCAGGTAACTCGTCCGCTGTCGTCGGTTTTAGACGCCATATTGCCGACGGCAACATATCGTGGATGTACCCAGCAACCGTGGTCTGCTGCAAAAGACGACAGGCGCGGCAGCATTCTTACCCCCCCGAACGGACCCGGAGCAGCAGAGAGCAAACCAACGACTTTTCCCTCAAGCACAGAGTGGGATTTGCCAGCTGCTCGTCT
Source organism: Pseudovibrio sp. FO-BEG1 (assembly GCF_000236645.1). Classification (NCBI taxonomy): domain Bacteria; kingdom Pseudomonadati; phylum Pseudomonadota; class Alphaproteobacteria; order Hyphomicrobiales; family Stappiaceae; genus Pseudovibrio; species Pseudovibrio sp. FO-BEG1. Next base: position 1,464,330 of record NC_016642.1, on the reverse strand, counting down.
GGAAGCCCAGGTGAACACGTTGTGCAGGTGCGGGGTATGGAAGCCGTTGTACTCAGGGGAAGAGAGAAGGATTACGTCAGCAGCTTCAATCTGTTGGCGGAGCAACGAGAGCTGGTTCTGAACGGCGGCATCTTCTTCAAGATCGGAATGGTAGAGGGGAAATGATGCCAGCTGATGGGAGAGGTGTTCGGTTTTGTGGTTGAGGTTATGCGCTTCTTCAGCTGCTGCATCCAGCAAGCTCTTATTCAACGAGCCTTTTCTGGTGCTTCCTGAGATGAGGAGGATGTTCATGGGAAACTCCATATGACAATATTTTTGTTTTTATATACATTTTCATTTCTTTATTATGCAAGCACAAAAAAAGCGGCACTGACATTCAGCACCGCTTTTTAAAGTTCGACCGCACTTTCTTAGGAGAAGAAGCGCTCTGTGATCTGCAGCATGATCTGATGACCGCCCCAAACGCCGAGGATCGCTACACAGCCAGACAGAACTGGCGGAGCTGGAATAGGCAGTTTGATCGCAGTGAAGATTGCTCCGATGATGAAACCAGCAAGAGTTGACATTAGCAGTTCAGTCATGGTGTCTCCCGTTAATTCTTTCTTATTGTTCAGAAAACTCTGTTTTCTAAGAACTACAGCCTTTGCTCTACTGCGCGCCCATACCCCGCGTTCCCCTGGGTGTATGACCGAAAACCATGAAGGACAGCCAGCTAAGGTCCTTGAATAAAATTGGGGCCCAGCCAACAAGGCAGGCCCTACCCTGTAATTGTCACTTTTAACGCAAAAAAAATCATTTGCAGAAAAAATATTCAAAATGCGCTTAGTTGCCGCACTGTCATTTTCATTAGTTTAATTATATCAATATGTTGACTAGTAATCATTTGTGTTAGTTCTGAGTAAAACTTCGGAATCTTCCTAGAAAACCTGCAGGCCGCACACTCCAGAAACACTCAGATTTGTGTTGTCAGCCCCTTCCTCTGCCTTTACGTTAAAGTCAACATAAGAGCCTTTGCAGACCTTACTCTGCAGATACGGGCCAGCAACTCTACGCTTTTTTGTTGCGCGGTTGATCTTAGGACGCTGTGCGAGGGGGAATAAAATGGCAGAGTACAACATTACAGCGCTGGCAATTCCGCTGTTTCTGTTTTTCATGCTGATTGAATATGCCTATCTGCGCCTGAGCGGACGGGACTTACACCGGTTTAGCGACAACATCGCCAGCCTTTCCATGGGCGTCTGCCTGCTGGTTTCTGATGCGCTGCTGAAAACCTTTACATTCTCGGTGTTTATATGGGCCTGGTCGTCCTATCGACTGTTTGATTTTGGCTCTGCCAGCTGGGTCACATGGGTGGTGTTCTTCTTTGGGGTGGACTTTTGTTATTACTGGTTCCATCGCATTGCCCACACCTACAACTTCCTTTGGGGCGCTCATGTGGGGCATCACCAGAGTGAGGAGTATAATCTGACCACAGCCCTGCGGCAGAGTGCGTTTCAATATGCGTTCTCGTGGGTCTTTTATCTGCCTCTCGCCTTCCTTGGTTGCCCGCCTGAGGTTTTCCTGATCCAGTTCATGCTGCTGAAGGCCTATCAGTTCTGGCTGCATACGCAGGCGATTGATCGTATCCCCCTGATGGAAGGCGTGTTTTCCACGCCCTCAAGCCATCGAGTCCACCACGCCAAGAATCCGATTTACATCGACAAAAACTTCGGCGGCACACTGGTGATCTGGGACCGGATGTTTGGCAGCTGGCAGCCGGAAGTCTCTGAGCACCCTTGCCACTATGGCACCACGACACAGCTGAAAACGTGGAACCCGGTCACAGCCAACCTGCAGCACTGGTCTATGCTTTTCCGCGACAGCCTGCATACACAAAGCTGGTGGGATAAAGTTCGTTTGTGGTTCAAGCCAACTGGCTGGCGGCCTGAAGATCGGCGACGCGTTTCCAACAAACTGCAGAAGACTGGCGTTTCCAACCGACCGAAATTTGACCCTGAAGTCTCCTCCATGACCAAGCTTTATTGCGGCGTGTCGTTTGCTCTGCTGGTGCTGTTGGTGACCATGTTCATCTTCCTTTCCCCGCAACTGGATGCCCGTGCATTGGCCTTTGGGGTTCTGCTTATACTGGCCGGATTGGTGATGATCTCGCAGTTTCTGGAAGGGAAGTTTCAGCTGCGATACGTCGAGGCGGTGCGCGTCCCTGCTCTGCTGTGGTTCCTTGCGGTGCTTTGGACCCTGCCGATTTCAACGCAGGTTTCTCAGCGGCTGGATGTGGCTCAGGATACCTCACCCAAGATAGAACTCTCTGAAGAAACAACGCTTTCTGCGCTGCCATGGCTGGAGAAGCCTGCGGTGTTGGATGGCAGCACGCCAGCTGTGCAGCAGGTGACGTGGCATCCTGACAGGGCGCAAGGACAGTTGGAATATACGCTGCGCTATGAGCTTTCCTCTTTCCCGGAGCATGTTGCGAACATCATCTCAGCTCGCAATGCGCTAGAAGAAAGCAGTCGGCTCTGGTTGGAGGAGCAGCTTTAGGCCACCCTGTTATCCAACATGCGGGGCAGTGACAAAGGGGAGGTGCCCGGACTTGATCCAGAGCTTGGCGCCCTCCTCTCCCGCTGTAATGTTGAGGCCATAGCCGATGGGAACACGTAACCAGGCGTGTTTGGGGAGTTCTTCTCCGTCCTCAGTTATCGAGCCCTCCAGCACGAAGATTTCTGCACCGCCTTCAGCCTCAACCGCGTGGTTTACGCCTGCCTGCCAATGCTCCATACGCACATTCTCGCGCTCATCCTGAAACAGCGGCGACACCGCAACGCCTTCGCGTGTGGCATCGTCTACACGGCCCAGCTTGTTGGTGTCTACGCGCACATGGGTGCGGTCGGTAAGGTCGAACTGCCAGAGTTTGACGAGGATGGTGCAGCCGGGTTCCGAAGCTGGCGTGTGCTTGGATTCTGGTGGGTTGCGGATGTAGGAACCCGCCGGGAAATCCCCGTGCTCATCCTGAAATACTCCCGCAAGAACAAAGAACTCTTCCCCGCCGGTGTGGACGTGCTCAGAGAAATGGCTGCCGGGAGCGAAGCGCACAACAGTGGTCGCACGAGCAACTTCCTCGCCCAGACGATCAAGTGGTCGGCGCTCGACGCCTTTCATTGGGGACGCGACCCAAGGAATATCGTCGCTGAACTCCACCACTCGCTTTGAAAAGTCACCGTTGATCTTCACTGGTCCCTCCATCACCTAATGTTCCCCAGTTAAGCACAGTTGCAGCTCATTTACAGATGTCACGGTGCTATTAGGGATCACTTCATTGTTAAGCTGTTTGTTGCATTCCGTTCGTAGCAGTCCCTTGTTAGGCTTCCGGCGATTTTCTGATGCACTTTGCGCTGCGCAACTACAGGACGCCCTACCATGAGCCTGCTGGCAGATTTGCTTTCTACCCTTTTTGATCGTCGTTATGTTTTTATGGGTAAGCGGGATGAACGTCCCCTTACCGAGCTTTGCAATGCCTTGATGAGCAGTCAGGGAGATGTTTCCGGCGCTGCCATCGCCCATGAGATTCTGGATGGCTACGCCACAACAGATACTGAGGGGAAACGGGCGTTTTTTGAGTTTCTGAACAGTGAGATGGATATAGACCCGGACCAGCTGGAAAGCGTTGTTTCCTCCTATAAAACAGAGCGGACGGAAGCGAATTATCGCAAGCTGGTGGAGGCTGCGGAACCGAAACGGCAGGAGCTGGCGCGACGGCTTAATCAGGTGCCCGGAGCGACTCATCAGTTGGTGCATATGCGCAAGGATCTGCTCGGTTTCATGAAAGATAAACCGAATCTTGCCCGTACAGATGTGGACTTCCGGCACTTGTTTAACTCTTGGTTTAACCGGGGTTTTCTGGTGCTAAGGCCGATCAGCTGGGATAGCCCAGCGCAGATTTTAGAGAAGATCATCGCCTATGAGGCCGTGCATGCCATTGATAGTTGGGATGATTTACGCCGCCGCCTGCAACCGGAGGACCGGCGCTGCTTTGCGTTCTTCCATCCTTCCCTTCCGGATGAACCGCTGATCTTTGTTGAGGTGGCGCTGACCAAGGGCGTCCCCTCCTCCATTCAGGGCGTGCTTGCTGAAGAGCGGGATATTGTGCCGGTTGATGAAGTGGATACGGCGGTCTTCTACTCGATCTCCAACTGTCAGAGCGGACTGGCAGGCGTTTCCTTTGGTAACTCGTTGATCAAGCAGGTGGTTCAGGATCTTTCGCGGGAGCTGAGTCAGTTGAAGACGTTTGTCACACTGTCTCCTCTGCCTACCTTCTGCAAGTGGGCCAAAGAGCAGGAGATCGACATTCCGCAGGACGATGCAGCCCTGAAGGAGCTGGCAGCCTACTACCTTCTTGAAGGCAAACGCAGAGGGGATATGCCTTATGACCCAGTGGCCCGTTTCCATCTATACAACGGTGCGCTGGTGCATGATGTGCATGTGGGTGCGGACACCTCCGAGAATGGCAAGAAGCAGTCGGCGGGTGTGATGGTCAACTATCTGTATGACCTACAAAAGATCTCGCAAAACCACGAAGTCTTTGCGAATAAAAAGGAAATCGTGGCATCCAAGCGGGTTCAGGCGCTGGCGAAAGCCGGTGTGGTGCCGGCGTCCTCCCAACCGAAGAGCGATGTTGCCTAACCGGTGATCCTTCGAAGCGCTTTGTTGAGAGGAGCCAATCTGCGCGGCATGGGCAGGTAGACCTCCTCGAACAGTTGTTTGTAGAGCTCGACGGTTTTGGGGTCTGGCTCAAACACCTCGTTCTGGCGCGCCATGGCTTGCATGGCCTGCGTAAAATCCGGGTGGATGCCTGCGCCGACGCTCGCTGCGATGGCGGCACCCAAACCTGCGGTCTCAAAAGTGTGTGGGCGCTCTGTTGGCAGGCCGAAGATGTCTGCAGTGATCTGCATGATGGCGTCGGACTGAGAGCCGCCGCCAGAGACGCGTAAGACCTTGATTTTCTCACCACTTTTGCGCTCAATCCGCTTCAGGCCGCGGCGCAGTTCCAGTGTGATGCCCTCGATAATAGCACGGTAGATGTGGCCTCTGGTGTGAACATCTCCAAAGCCGATGATGGCGCCTTTCACAGGCGTGGAACGGCCATTGTCTCGGCCCCATTTGGGCAGTAGGGTCAGGCCGTGTGACCCGGGTGGTGTGCTGTTGAGCAGGTCGTCGAAGAAGACCTCCACCGGACTGCCGATCTCGCGGGCTTTTTCCTGTTCCGGGTGGCCAAACTCTTCCTTGAACCAGTTGACCATCCAGTAGCCGAGGATGACCGAAGCTTCGGGCGTAAACATACGAGGGATGCCGCCCGCATAAGCTGGCAAGGGGCGCTCAACCTCGAAATATTTTCTGGAGTGAATGGTTGCTGTTGCGCGGGTGCCGTAGCTGAGGCAGCCGACGGAGGCGTCCACGGCTCCGCAGCCAACAACTTCGCAGGCTTTATCTGCGGCGGCTGAGATGACGGGTAATCCTTCTGGCAAGCCGGTGTGCTGGGCAGCTTCTTCGCTGACGGAGCCGATTGGTTTTCCGGGCTCGATTAGCTCCGGTAACTGACTGCGTTTGAAGGCAAAAAGCTTCCAGAGGAAGTGGTTGGCATTGGCCCATTGTTGCTTCTTGTAGTCAAAGGGGATGTAACCAACCTGCGCACCGGTGGAGTCGCGAAAAAGGTCTGTCAGCTTGTAATTGAGATAGCCTGAAACCTGCAGGAATTTGTAGGTCTTCTTCCAGATTCCGGGCTGGTTCACGGCGATCCAGTTGACCTCACACTCGCTGCGTACGCTCTTGATGGAGCGAGACAGGCCAGCGACGCCAAAGATGGTCTTCCAGAGCCATGGGAGCGGCTTTTGCTGGTCCTCGATGCGCTCGTCCATCCATGTGATGGCAGGGCGCAGGGGAATACCGCGTTCATCCACGGCGATCTGGGTGCCGCGCTGGGTGGTCACGCTCATGGCTTTGACGGCGGCGGGGTCTGCTCCTCTATCCCACAGCTCACGGCAACAGCGGCCCAGCAACTCCCACAGGATGACCGGGTCGATCTCCGACCAACCGGGGTTATCGCTTCGGTAATCCGTAATGGGCTTTTGCACCTTGGAGATCAGCGTGCCATCCGGTGCAAAGAGCAAGGCGCGGATGCTTTGGCTGCCGCAGTCGATGGCGAGGAGTGTTTCCGTCATCCTGCCGCGACCTCATGTATTGCTTTTGGCTGGTGAGGTGCATGTGGCGAAGGCAAGCTGTAGTGATCCCGCCAAATCTGCGTGTATCGCGACCACTCATCCTGCCATTTATCCATGGACCACCCCAGTTTATCTCTCAGCCGCGTTTCCAGCTCACCCGCCAGTGCGGCTCCGCCCTCTTCCAACACTAAGCCAATTCGCGTGCGGCGCAAAAGGAGATCGTCTAAATGCACGACTTCTTCATGCATTATCGCCCACTCCAGCTCTGCCCACATACGGTTACTGCCACAGATGAGAGAGAAATCTGAACTCGGTGTTGCTGCAATAAGTGCTGACAAATCAGAGCCATAGTAGCCTTTGAGCCGGTTCAGCTCTGCTTCTGGTAAATCAGCAAAGACGGCATCGTCAACTGGCTCCTCTTCAGAAGTGAACACATAGTCGCTCGCGGCTGAGGTGCCCGGTGCATTGAGGTACTCCGCACAGGCTTCCAGCACCTGTCCCGCCATCACGCGGAAGGTGGTGAGTTTTCCGCCTGTGACGGTGATGGTCCCGTTGTCGTCCCAAACAACATGATCGCGCTTGGCTTTGGACGGATGCAGTTCTTTTGGGTCCACACCTTCATTGCCTACGATGGGCCGGACGCCAGACCATGTGGAGATGATGTCTTCTTCTGAGAGCTTGGCACCGGGGAAGTTGTGGTTGGCACCTTTCAGCAGATAAGCGACTTCCTCTGGTGTGATTGCGGCTTCTAGATCGAGGTTTTCAGAGTGGTCCAGATCTGTTGTGCCGATCACGGTACGGCCCTGCCATGGGTAGATGAAGACGCCGCGCTTGTCCTGTTGGTGCAGATAGGTCAGGCACTGATGCACCGGCATACGCCATGATGGCACAATGATATGGCTGCCGCGTAAAGGGCGGATGCGCTTGTCTTGCCCGAGCTGTGCGCGCAGTTCATCTGCCCACACACCAGTTGCGTTGACCACGGTTTTGGTCGAGATGGCAAAGACTTCACGGGTTTCCTGATCTTGTACCTCAAGGACTTTTGGCCCCTCTCCCTCACTATGGATCATTTTTACAGCGGCGTAGTTGAGCGTGGTAGCTCCGCTTCTTCTGGCATCCGCGAGAACACGCAGTACAAGGCGGCTGTCGTCGGTGAGTGCATCCGTATATTGGGCGGACCCGAGCAGGCCTTCTTCATTGAGGCCCGGCAGAGCAGCAATGGTCTGGTCGCGGTCCAGATACTTGTGGTCCCGCTTTTTGGCGAAGTAGCCATAGATGTTGAGGAGAACAGAGAAGGCCCGACGAGTTGGAAACTGCTTTTCACGGAAGGGAAAGAGGTAGCTCATGGGCCCTATGAGACCAGGAGCTTCCTTCAGCAGTTTTTCGCGCTCGCGTACGGATTCACGCGCTAGCCTGAACTCCCCCTGAGACAGATAACGCAGGCCACCATGAACCATCTTGGAGGAGCGACTGGAAGTGCCCCATGCATAGTCTTTCTGTTCCAGAAGCAGCACATCAAGGCCGACCCTAGCGGCCATCAACGCGACACCAGCACCAGTGATGCCACCGCCGACAACCACCATGTCCCAAGGTTTGCTGCGCTCTGTCACAGACGCCAGCTTTTCCTGCCGGCTCACTTGCCTCATATTCCCCATTGCTCCCTCCTCTTGTTTTGAGAGCTACGCAGGTTCGGTGTTGCTTGCTGTTTCTGAAGCGATCAGAACACCCGGATTCATGCGCTGATCCGGGTCGAAATTCTTGCTCAGGGCCTTCAGGGCGCTCATGCCCAACTCACCCTTTTCTGCTGACAGATAAGGGGCATGGTCACGGCCCACACCGTGTTGGTGACTGATAGTTCCCCCATGAGCCACCACAGTTTCTGAAGCCACTTTCTTGATGATCTTCCAGCGCTCCAATGTCTCTTCATAGGAGCTGGCAACTGGGAACAGATAGGTGGTGTACGCGCTGGAGCCCTGCGGGTAGACGTGAGACAGGTGCGTGAAGGCAAACACGGGAATGCCCTGCTCTTTCAATGCACTGGTGACCTTCTGCTCAATCACGTTAATGTAAGGACGCAAGGCTGACCAATCCATGGCAGTCTCGAAGGTGTCGACGCCAACACCATGCTCCCACAATGGGTGGCGCAGGTATGGGCCTTTGAAGCGGCCTTCCTTCCATTTATCACCCAGCATCTTGGAGAGGATGCGTTTTGCCCCATGCTGTTTGAGATAAGCGGTTGCAAGCTTTTGGTTAGCGGCAACCTGCTTCTTTGAGCCCGTCAGGCCAAAGGTGAGCATGCACTTCTGATCGGTAAGGCCCTTCAGTTTGAAAAGCATATTGAGCTTGGAGAGCTTCTTTTCCGGCACGGCCAGTTTCAGGCTGACGTCGGTTTCTGTGGCATTGCTCAGGCGCATCATAGAGAGCGGAATGCGGCCTTGCGTAATGGCTTGAACGGCAGCCACTCCGCTTTCCCAATCCGGCATGAAGACCGTATAGAACTGCTCCGTCTCAGCCAACGGCGTCACGCGCAGTTTTACTTCTGTGAGGATGCCAAGAGTGCCTTCAGAACCGAGGACCATTTCTCGCAGATCAGGACCAGCTGAGGAAGCCGGGAGGCTTGGGATTTCCAGCGTGCCTTTTGGGGTTTCCAGTGAGCCGCCAGCAAAGAGCTGCTCGATACGCCCGTAGCGCAGGGATTGTTGGCCGGAGGAGCGCGTGACCACCCATCCACCTGCCGTGGAGAGTTCAAAGCTTTGCGGGAAGTGGCCGAGGGTGTAACCGATGGCCGCCAATTGAGCTTCCAGATCTGGCCCGCGCACACCTGCCCCAAAGGTGGCGATCTGGCTTTCCTTGTCGAAGTCCAATAGGCGGTTCATGCGGGTGAGCGCAACGGTAATCTGTGGCTTCTCACTGACGGGACATGCCAGATGGCCTGCAACGGAGGTTCCACCACCATAGGGAACGAGGATGACATCCTGCAGCGCTGCCCATGCCATGAGGTCACGCACCTGCTGAGAGGTTTCAGGGAAGGCTACTGCATCCGGAATGTTTTCAAACGCCCCACTGCGCATTTGCAGCCAATCAGGAAAACTCTGTCCTGCTGCATGCCTGATACGGGTTTCCGGTGACGTGTCCAATAAGGGGTGATTGGGCGCACGAGAAGGAGGAACGCGTTCCAGTGCCTCTTGCAAGCTGGCATCCGGTAGAGGCTTGGTTTCGCCTAAAAGCTGTGCAATCAAGGCTTTAGCAAAATCCGCCAGCTCCGCCTGGTGCGTGTCATCGCCCCAACCGTTCCATCTTCTCATCTTTGTCGCTCCCCCACACGTATAAACTGTGCTGCGTGACGCATGCTACACAGAGTTTACGCATAGGGAAACTATGCAATTGGATTATTTTAAGCGCTGTCTAATACAGGCGGGATCAGACAAGGACCTTCTGGCGCTTTTGCTCTCCCACCCCGAAAACACGCTTGTAGCGGTCGATTTCTTCCCGTGGGCCCATGGCCTTGTTGGGGTTATCGGAGAGTTTCACTGTTGGTTTGCCATTCACTGAGACGGCTTTACAGACAAGAGAGAACGGTGCCAAGGCATCGTCAGGCACAAGGCCGCGGAAGTCGTTGGTGAGCATCGTGCCCCAACCAAAGCTGCAACGCACGCGTCCGTGGAACTTACGCTGCAAATGAGCAATCATGTCTTCATCCAGACCATCAGAGAAGATCACGCGTTTGTTGGTTGGATCTTCACCGCAGCTCTCCCACCACCTGATGGCAGCTTCTGCACCTTTGACCGGATCTCCGCTGTCAATGCGGATGCCGGTCCAGGACGATAACCAGTTTGGTGCGCGCTCAAGGAAACCTTCTGTGCCATAGGTATCCGGCAGAATGATACGGAGGTTGCCGTCGTGCTCTTCCTGCCAGTCTTTCAGGACCTGAAACGGCGCTTCGGCCAGTTCTTCATCGGTTTCTGCCAGAGCGGAGTAAACCATTGGCAGTTCATGGGCGTTGGTGCCGATGGCTTCCACTTCACGGCGCATGGCAATCAGGCAGTTGGAGGTGCCGACAAACTTCTTGCCGAGGCCTTCCATCATGGCCTGTACGCACCAGTCCTGCCACAGGAAGGAGTGGCGGCGGCGCGTGCCGAAATCTGCCAGTGACAGGTCATCGATCTTGCGCAGGCATTCGACCTTTTCCCAGAGCTTGGTCATGGCGCGGGCGTAGAGAACCTGCAGCTCGAACCGGCCCATGTTTTTCAGTACAGCACGGGAGCGCAATTCCATGAGAACGGCCAGAGCTGGGACTTCCCAGAGCATGACAGCAGGCCAGTCGCCTTCGAAGGTCAGCTCGTACTGGTCGTCTTTAACTTCAAGATGATAGGGCGGTAGGCGGAGGTTTTCGAACCACTCCACGAACTCGGCGCGGAACATGGAGCGCTTGCCGTAGAACATGTTACCGCGCAGCCATGTGCTCTCACCACGAGACAGGGAGAGCGTGCGGATGTGATCCAGCTGATCGCGGAGTTCCTTCTCATCAATGAGCTTTGCCAGCGGGATGTGCTGCGCGCGGTTGATGAGGCTGAAGGTGACCTGTGTGTTCGGCTTGTTCAAGAACACCGACTGCGCCATGAGCAGCTTGTAAAAGTCGGTGTCGATCAGAGAACGAACAATCGGGTCGATCTTCCAATTGTGATTATAAACGCGGGAGGCAATATCGATCATTGTGCAACCATCTCGCCGGAAAACTTGACGCCGTGGCTTTGCATTTCGTCCAGGGCCTCTTTGAGCGAGCCATTCAGGTCAATCGCTCGGCAGGCATCCAGATGGACAATAACGTTGAAGCCCTGCTTGGCCGCATCGACCGCAGAAAAGCGCACGCAGAAATCGGTTGCCAGACCAACCATATGCAGCGTGTCGACGCCGCGCTCGCGCAGGTAGCCGGACAGGCCTGTAGAGGTGGTGTGGTCGTTCTCAAAGAATGCGGAGTAGCTGTCGATGTGCGGGCGGAAGCCTTTGCGGACGACAAGGTCGGCACCGTCGGTTTTCAGGTCTTTGTGGAACGCAGCGCCCTGAGTGCCCTGCACGCAGTGGCTTGGCCAGAGGACTTGCGGGCCATACGGCATTTCGGTCATTTCGTAGGGCTGTTTGCCCTCGTGATTGTCCGCGAAGGACTTATGGTCCTGCGGGTGCCAGTCCTGGGTGAGGACTTTGACGGCAAACTCATTTTGCAGCTCGTTGACAAGGGGGACGATCTGCTCGCCATGTTCAACAGCCAGAGCTCCGCCCGAACAGAAATCGTTCTGAATATCAATCATAATCAGAGCTTCGTTGGTCGGTCGTGTCATAGTTGTTTCCTGTAGGCGTTGAGAGGTCCTGTCTAAGTTCGCAAAGCAAAATGCGAGGACGTGTAGATACACCGAAGTGGCCAGCGCGAAATATTGCGATAATCTCCGCCAAACTCAAGCAAAATATGCGGGATTAAGCAGCAACCAGAGGTAAAATCTATAATTTGTGCACTGTGTGTCTTAGCCGCCTTACTTCCAGGGCAGCTTTGTGCACAAGTGGCTGGCGTACCTACGTCAGGATTGCTGTTTCCAGAAGGCAAACTGGAAGCCGACAACCAGCTGGCGCAGTCCGATTGCAGCCCCTGCGATGATGGAAAGCATTACGACTGGTGCGCTGACGGCGAGCGTGGAGAAGGCGGAGATGCCCTGCCCGATTGTGCAACCCAGAGCGATCACACCACCAGTGCCCATCAGGAACCCACCGAGGATCTGACGGCGAAGTTCGCGCGGGTCATCACAGGCTTCCCATCTGAAGTGGCCTTTGATGAGAGAACCGAGGAACGCGCCGCTGAGGACGCCAACAACAGAGCCAACGGCAAAGGACAGGCCACCACCGGAGGCTGTCATGAGATACATGAGGGTATCGCCCACCGGGACCGTAAAGGAATGGCTGGCGACGCGGATTTCCTCAAAGCTTTCCTCAAATAGATAGCTGGTTGCAACCCAGCCGAGGAGGATCGCGAAGGCGACGGCCAGAGAGGAAATGATAGCGCGGGGGCTCTTGAGGAACTCTTTGCTGCCGATGGCGAACAGGGCAATAGCGCCTGCAATCACAAGAGCGATGGAGAGTTCGGAGAGGACCAGTTTTTCTGCCAGAACGTGGGCAATGCCGGTGGTGCTAGGGTCTGCGGTTTCGACCGGAAACAGGAGGACGCGCAGGTAGGCGGTTGGTCCGCCGACGGCCATGGCCGCTGAGATGGCGATGACCAGTGAGAGCACGAAGTAGCGCATATCACCGCCGCCAAGACGAGCCAAAGCGCCATACCCGCAGGAGCCAGCCATGGCCATGCCGTAGCCGAACATCAGGCCGCCGACGATGCATGCCAGCGGGTTCCAGCTTTGGGTGAGATATATGGTTTGGTCCAGCGCGATCAGGCCCTGATCTGCCAGCAGAAATGTGGATGCGATGGAGATGGCGATGGCGAAGGCCCACATGCGCATGCGCAGCCATTCTTTGCCGTAGAGTGCGTCTTCAATTGCGCCAAGTGTGCAAAAGCGGCCCAGACGTGCAGCAAGGCCAAGCAGAACACCACCCGCAAGGCCTGCGAGTGCCGCCAGAATATCCTCGGACATTTGATCCCTCCCAAGACCAAAACACCGGAGCTTCAGTTATTACTTGTTGTCGTTGTTTTCTTCGGCGCAGAACAACTCAAAAATCAGGTCCAAGACCCTTTGTGCGCGCTCATCTTTGAGGCTGTAGTAGACTGCCTTTCCGTCCCTTCGGCAATTTACCAGACCGTCCAAGCGTAATCGTGCAAGCTGTTGACTGACCGCAGACTGACGAGACGACAGAAGCTGCTCCAGCTCTGTTACTGACTTTTCGCCGGTAACGAGATGACACAGGATCATCAATCGGCCTTCGTGTGTCAATGCTTTCAGGAAATCAGTTGCATCCTTGGCATGGTTGACCATGCGTTCGATGTCTTCTTCATTCATCCCACGTTCGATCATGGGTATAGCCATTAAACCAGATCCTGCACAACATTCGGAACGGAATGAGCAAGGTCAGCTATAGTTGAAAAAATTAAAGCTGACCCTGAAGCACACCTATTGAGTGGTGGCATACGCTGAATGCAATCGTTTTTCAACCATTGCACTGCGAATACCTCTTAGAAGTCGAGCAAATCCGAGATTTCCTCTAGGCCACTTTGGGCACATTCTTCATCAATTTTTGGAGAGGGTGCTCCGGAAACACCAATTCCCCCAACGATAGCTCCGGCAGATTCGATCGGAAGACCTCCACCCAATGCAACGGCACCCGGAATGTCACGCAAGCCTGCAGAGAGGTTGCCGGCCTTGATTTCTTCCTGAATTTCAAGAGTGGAGCCGCGGAAGCTGACCGCTGTCCATGCTTTGCCGCGTGCTGTGTTGACGGTGTGGACGCCAGCGTAGCGGTCGCGAATGGCTGACTGTGTCTGGCCGAAGCGGTCAACCACGACAGCAGAGATCTGATAGCCGCCTTCACGGCAGGCTTCCATGGTGGCGACTGCAAGCTTCATTGCGATTTCCGGCTTCAGAGATTTGAAGCTGACAAAGGCAGATTCATCTTCTGCCTGCGCAACGCTGAAACCTGCGGACATGACAAGCAACGCCGCCCCTGTGATGAATGATTTCATGGAGTTCTCCCAACTGAATAGAGCCCCGGACTTGTCCGGGGAAGATGAAATTCTTTTCAATATTGTTATTGAGCTGACTGAAGCATCTGGTTCAGGGCGGGGTAGAAGAAGTCTTCTCCCGGGTAGCCTTCAATCCGCTGGACTTCGGCACCGTCAATCAAAAGAATAAAGGTTGGCGTGAAGCGCGCTTTGCTTTTCAGCGACACGCCCTTTGGGAGCGGATCATCGATGTCCATGCGCATCAAAGGGGCCTTTCGCCCCTCCTCTGTTTTGCTATAGGCACCGCCGATTTCATCTTCCCAGCGTTCACACCAAGGACAGATTTCGTCCTCTACCAGCAGCAGTTTTGTCTCTGCGCTGGCTGCCTGAGCACTGCTGAATGTAAGGGCGAGAATGACAAATGAGATCCAACCAAAATTGCTCATGATATCCACGATTGACAATTTAAAATCTATGATATCTAAATATTCTAATAATAGAATGTGTTTTTAGCAAGTGCCCATATGTATCCAGATCTAACTATAATCGCTGCGGGAAGTGCGGGTCTTCTCTCGTTTCTCTCGCCCTGTATTTTGCCCATTGTTCCGTTCTACCTTTGCTACATTGCCGGCATTGGAATGAACGAACTTTCCGGTGATGGGGTTACGCCTGCCATTCAACGACGCGTTGTTTTTACGTCGTTTTTCTTTGCTGCAGGCATCCTCACAATCTTCGTTGGCCTTGGTGCAACGGCAACCGTTTTCGGTCAGCTGCTGCGCGACTGGTTTGATGTGCTGCGCTACATTGCGGCGGCCGTGATCTTTATTCTGGGGCTGCATTTTGTCGGCATCATCCGGCTCAATCTGTTGCTGCGGGAAGCGCGATTGGACAGCTCTTCTGCCCCTGCGGGAATCATCGGCGCGTATCTCGTTGGCCTCGCGTTTGCCTTTGGCTGGACCCCGTGTGTTGGTCCTGTTCTGGCAACCATTCTGTTTACCGCCGGTGCCAGTGATGACGTTTCTCAGGGCATGCTGCTGCTGTTTGCTTATGGCGTTGGCATGACGCTACCGTTCATTCTGGCAGCTGTGTTTTCAAAACCATTTTTGAGCTTCATGGGCCGTTTTCGAAAGTATCTCGGTGCGATTGAAAAAGGCATGGGCGTTCTTTTGATTGTTTTTGCGGTGTTGATTGGGACGAACACCGTTTCCTGGATTGCAGAGCAAATGATCGAGTATGCGCCAGGACTGACATCTTTAAGCTGAGGCGTGCCTGTTTCTGAGGCCCTGCCGGGTCTTGCAGACTGGTTCGTTATGGGAGGGATCGATGCTTAAGAAATTTGTGCTTGCTGCTGCGATGGTATTCGCCAGCATGACTATGAGCTTTGCTGAGGTTGGAGAGGACGGTCTCCACAAACAGCCATGGCTCCGCCTTACCTTCAAAGACCTGAGAGAAGACCTTGCCGCTGCCAATGAGGAAGGCAAACGCATGGTTATTCTCTTTGAGCAACGCGGCTGCATCTACTGCTCGCGTTTGCATGAGAATGTCTTCAGCGACGGGGAGGTTCGCAAGTTCATCGAAGACAACTACTTTGTGGTGCAGATGAACCTGTTTGGCGACGAAGAGGTGACGGACTTCGACGGGGAAGTTCAAACCGAAAAAAACATCGCCCGCAGATGGGGCGTTGTGTTCACTCCAACCTTCCTGTTCCTGCCTGAAGAGGTGGAGGACGGCAAAACAGCAGGCACTGCATCCGTGCAGACCATGCCGGGTTCATTTGGCAAATGGACCACGCTGAACATGCTCCGCTGGGTCAAACAGAAGGGCTATGAGGGCGATGAACATTTTCAAAAATTTCATGCACGTGAATTTTTGAAACAAAAAGCAGCCTCAGAATAGCGTTTTCACTCAATTAGTTAGACTAAGGTTCATATATTAACATATTCAATTATGTGAATTTTAAGTTGAGTGTTTCTACGTACCTGAGTAGCATAAAAATATTGAATCGCTGTAATTGGGAGGGAGCAATGAAGGCGATTGCCAAAACTATAGCGGCTGCAACGCTGCTAATTTCTGGGAGTGCCGTTGCCGGGGTTGTTGCTCCAGGTGACGTTCAATTTGTCGAGGCAGCAGTGCCGGTCTCCTTGACCGGGGTCGCTGGTGATCCAGCCAAAGGACGGGAATGGTTCGCCAATCGCAAGCTGGGCAACTGCCTTGCTTGTCACGCAAACGACGATCTTGAGGAAGAGCAGTTCCACGGAGAGATAGGTCCGTACCTTGAGGGTATCGGAGACACCTATTCCGAAGCAGAACTGCGGGCGATTGTTATCAACTCGAAGGAAGTCTTCGGGGACGCGACGATCATGCCTGCCTTTTACAAGACTGATGGTTTGAACCGCGTGGCAAAGAAGTTTGCGGGAAAGACAATTCTTTCAGCCGAACAAGTTGAAGACATCGTCGCTTATCTGGCGACGTTGAAGGAATAGGCAGGATTGCCCTGGGTGTGCTGCGGTCCTGACCGGTCGCGCACCACACTCAAAATTATTGCTCAAGCGTATCGTTTGCCGAACCATTCTTCGCGCTTTCCGGCGATACGCTCCAAGGAGGACTTTTTGAAAATGACTGTTACCAGACGTGAAGCGCTTGGTCTTGCAGTAGGAGGCGCAGCAGCCCTAACAACACTGCGCTTTACCGCGCCAGCTTTCGCAGCAGGCAACGCTGTTGAAGATGCAATTCTGGAGTTCACCGGCGGTGCAACGCCAGGAAGCGGTGACATCACCATTGGCGCACCAGAGATTGCCGAGAACGGAAACACTGTTCCGATTGAAGTCTCCGCGCCGGGTGCTGCCTCCATCATGCTGCTTGCAGCTGGCAACCCAAGCCCGGGTGTTGCGACCTTCCACTTCAGCGCTCTTTCCGGTGCGCAGGAAGCCAAGACCCGTATTCGCCTTGCGAAAACACAAGACATTATCGCTGTTGCGAAGATGCAGGACGGTTCTGCCATCACAACCAAGCGCAGTGTCAAAGTCACCATTGGTGGCTGTGGCGGTTAATCAGAAAGGCATCGGGAAAACAACATGGCAAAGGTTAAACCACGCGTAAAAGTGCCTAAAAAGGCAAGCGCCAACGAGGTCGTGACCATCAAGACACTGATCTCGCACCCAATGGAATCCGGTCAGCGCAAGGACAAGAAAACCGGCGAGGCCATTCCACGAAAGATCATCAATAAGTTTGCGGCCACCTTTAATGGCGAGCCAGTGTTCATGGCAAACATTGAGCCATCCGTTTCTGCAAACCCATACATCGAATTTCAGATGCGGGTGCCAGAGTCCGGTTCAGTTCGCTTTGAATGGACTGATGATGATGGCTCCGTCTACGACTTGGAAAAGAAGATCACGGTAGCCTAACGAGCCATTCTTTGGGAGGAGAAGGGTATGAAAAGGACGGTTTCTATACTCGCTGGGGGGCTTCTCTGTGGCGTACTTAGCACAGCTGCACTTGCCGATGACGGACGCGAACTTGTCATCGACGGGGAGACCATAGCAACAACAGCAGTCGCAGCGGATGACCATCCGCTGGACGAGATCATTTCCGGCTGGCGGTTCCGCTCCGCTGAAACTCAGGCGCTGCAGATGGATGACTTTGAAAATCCTGCGTTTGTGGCCATTGAGTATGCAGAGGAGATTTGGGAGACACCTGCCGGAACATCCAACAAGTCCTGCGCGGATTGTCATGGGGATGCAGACAGCTTTGCTGGTTTGCGCACCAAGCTGCCGCGCTGGAATGACGAGATGGGCAAACCTGCCACGATGGAAATGCTGATCAATGCTTCCATCGAAACGCATCAGGGAGCCGAACCATGGAAATGGGAAAGCGCCGAGATGCTGGCGATGACGGCCATGATCGGGTTGCAATCCCGCGGCATGCCAGTTGCTTTGGAGACCGATGGCCCGATGGCTGATTGGATCAAGAAGGGTGAAGAGCTTTACTACACCCGGGTTGGCCTGCTGAATATGGCTTGCGCCAACTGCCATGAAGACAACTACGGCAACATGATCCGCGCTGACCATTTGAGTCAGGGACAGATCAACGGCTTCCCGGTGTATCGCCTCAAATGGGGTGGTCTGGGCTCCATTCACCGCCGCTTCAAAGGCTGTATGGATCAGGTGCGTGCTGAACCTTACAAGCGTGGCAGTGATGAGTTTATTGCCCTGGAAGCTTACGTGGCTTCTCGCGGAATGGGACTTTCAGTCGAAACCCCATCCGTTCGTAACTAAGCGATTTTGGAGGTTGCTCATATATAGCAACCTCCTGATCTAAAACAATTTTCGAAATTCATATAACCTACGGAGGGTGCGGAGATGATCTCGCGCCGTGATTTCTTGCAGGCTGGTGTCGCTGCAGCCGCGATTTTTGGAGCTGGTAATTTTCCAGTTCTGGCCGCGCGTCAGGCCCTGACGCAGAACCAACTTCTGGACTTCAAAACCACCGGCAATGTGACCATCATCCACTTTACGGATTGTCATGCGCAGGTGAAGCCGATCTGGTTCCGCGAGCCCTCCGTGAACATTGGTGTGGGTGCGCAGAAAGGTTTGCTGCCGCATATCACCGGGCAGGATCTTCTGAATGCGTTCAACTATCAGACCGGCACACCAGAAGCTTATGCGCTGACCTCTGAGGACTTTGTCTCACTGGCGCGCAGCTACGGTAAGATGGGCGGGTTGGACCGGGTGTCCACCATCGTGAAGGCGATCCGCGCTGAGCGTCCGGATGCGCTGTTTTTGGATGGTGGGGATACCTGGCACGGTTCCATGACGGCGCTGAAGACGGATGGTCAGGACATGGTGAACCTGATGAACGCGTTGAACCCGGATGCGATGACCTCGCACTGGGAGTTCACCTACGGCATTGATCGGGTGAACGAGATCGTTGAAGAGCTGCCCTTCCCGTTCCTGGGGGCCAACATCTTTGACAATGAGTGGGATGAACCGGCGTTTGAACCCTACAAGATTTTTGAGCGTGGCGGGGCCAAGGTTGCCGTGATCGGTCAGGCCTTCCCGTACATGCCGATTGCCAATCCGGGCTGGATGTTCCCGAACCTTTCCTTTGGTATTCGCGAGGCGCGGATTCAGGAGATGGTGGAGGAAGTGAAGCAGGAAGGCGCTGATGTTGTTGTCCTGCTCAGCCATAACGGCTTTGACGTGGACCGCAAGGTGGCGCAGCAGGTTTCCGGCATTGATGTGATCCTGAGCGGTCACACTCATGATGCGGTGCCGGAGCCGGTGAAGGTCGGTAAGACCATGATCATCGCATCCGGTTCCAACGGCAAGTTTGTCTCCCGTCTGGATCTGGACGTGGACAAGAACGGCATCAAGGACTTCACCTACAAGTTGATCCCGGTGTTCTCCGATGTGATCGATCCAGACCCTGAGATGGCGGCTCTGATTGAGAAAGAGCGCGCGCCATTCAAGGAGGAACTGGAAGAAGTCATCGGCACCACCGACAGCCTGCTTTATCGCCGCGGTAACTTCAACGGCACGTGGGATGACCTGATCTGTCAGGCGCTGATTGAAGAGCGGGATGCAGATATCGCGCTGTCTCCGGGCTTCCGCTGGGGTCCATCTCTGTTGCCGGGTGACAGCATCACCCGCGAAGACATCCACAATGCCACCAGCATGACCTATCCGAATGCGTACCGCACCGAGATGACCGGCCAGTACCTGCATGAAATTCTGGAGGACGTGGCCGACAACCTGTTCAACCCGGACCCGTATTATCAGCAGGGTGGCGACATGGTTCGCGTGGGCGGCATGGGCTACTCCATCGACGTTTCCAAGCCCGTGGGTGAGCGCGTTTCCAACATGACGCTGCTGAAGACCGGCGAGACCATTGATCCTGCCAAGACCTATGTGGTTTCGGGCTGGGCCTCTGTTGGAGAGGACACGGAAGGCCCTGAGATCTGGCAGGTGGTTGAAGATTACATCAGCCGCAAAGGCACCATCACAATGGACCCCAACTCTACAGTTCGCGTCACAGGCGTGTGAGGCGAGCCCCTTTAGATTTTGAGATGACGAGTAATTGACATGAGTGAAAGACTAAAGTCACCTACCCGCCGAAACCTCCTGAAAGGCGGGGCCTTGCTGAGTGGAGCTGCCTTGACTGGCGCTGCGCTTCCGGCCCGGGCAGATGATCCGGCCATCACCAATCTGCAGCCCTGGATGCAGGAGCTGGGCGATGGTGTGGACGCGATGCCTTATGGCATGCCCTCCAAGTTTGAGGCGCATGTGAAGCGGCGTACTGTGGAATGGCTCACCGCCGATCGCGTCAGTTCCATCAACTTCACCCCACTGCACGAGCTGGACGGCATCATCACCCCGAACGGCCTGTGCTTTGAACGCCACCACGGCGGCGTGGCGCATGTGGATCCGGCACAGCATCGCCTGATGATCAACGGTCTGGTGGACAAAGAACTTGTCTTCACCATGGAAGACATCCTGCGCTTCCCGCGTGAGAACCGGGTGTACTTTCTGGAATGCGCTGCCAACTCCGGTATGGAATGGCGCGGAGCACAATTGAACGGCTGTCAGTTCACGCATGGCATGATCCACAACGTGATGTACACCGGCGTTCCTTTGCGGTTGCTGCTGGAAGAAGCCGGGCTGAAGACCAACGCCAAGTGGCTGATGCCGGAAGGCGCGGATGCTTCTGCCATGACCCGCTCTATTCCTTTGCAAAAAGCCCTCGACGACTGTCTGGTCGCCTTCAAGATGAACGGTGAAGCGCTGCGTCCTGAGCAAGGCTATCCGCTGCGTCTGGTGGTTCCGGGTTGGGAAGGCAACATGTGGATCAAGTGGCTGCGCCGCATCGAGGTGGGCGATGAACCATGGCACCACCGCGAAGAGACTTCCAAGTACACTGACCTGATGGAGAACGGTAAGGCGCGACGGTTTACGTGGGAAATGGACTGTAAGTCCGTCATCACCAACCCAAGCCCGCAGGCCCCTATCCTGCACAAGAGCGGCCATACCATCATCTCCGGTCTGGCGTGGTCCGGACGCGGCACCATTCCACGGGTGGACATTACGCTGGACGGCGGCAAGAACTGGCATGCAGCCAGAATGGACGGCCCAAGCTTCGACAAGTCCATGCACCGCTTCTATTTTGAGTTCGACTGGGATGGAAAGCCACTGCTGCTGCAATCCCGCGCACACGATTCCACCGGCTACGTACAGCCAACAAAAGATGAACTTCGCGCTGTTCGCGGCGAAAACTCCATCTACCACAACAACGGAATCCACACCTGGTACGTTGGCGAAAATGGTGAGGCGGAAAATGTTGAAATTTCTTAGTGTTCTAGCAACGGGAACGCTGTTGCTCACCAGTGCGGCAACAGCCGGCTCCTTCAATCTTGGTCGCGCAGCAACCCCTGCTGAAGTGGCGGCTTGGAATATTGACGTTCGTCCTGACGGTCAGGGGTTGCCTGCCGGGCGCGGAAACGTGGAGCAAGGCGAAGAGATTTTCGCTGAACGCTGTGCGGTCTGTCACGGTGACTTTGCCGAGGGCGTTGATCGCTGGCCGGTACTTTCTGGCGGTGACGGCACGCTGACCTCTGAGCGACCAGTTAAAACCATCGGCTCTTACTGGCCTTACCTGTCCACTGTGTTTGATTACGTGAACCGCGCCATGCCATTTGGCGAGGCGCAGTCCCTCAAGCCGGATGAAGTTTACGCCATCACCGCCTTCCTGCTTTATGCCAATGATCTGGTGGAGGACGACTTTGAGCTGAGCAAAGAGAACTTCACGTCCGTTCGCCTGCCCAATGAAGACGGGTTTTACATGGACGATCGTGAAGAGTCGCCGGTCTTCAAAAAACGCGATGTCTGCATGAAGGACTGTAAAGCGGAGGTGAAGATCACCGCGCGGGCTCAGGTTCTGGATGTGACACCAGAAGAAACCAAGGCCGCGGAAGAAGCTGCTGCAGCACCAGAGGCCCCCAAAGCTGAAGAGGTAGCCTCAGCAGAGCCAGCACAGGTTGCTGAACCTGCTCCTGCACCAGAGCCAGTGGCCCTTGATGATGCGCTCATCAAGAAAGGCGCCAAGGTCTTCAAAAAGTGTAGAGCCTGCCATCAGGTTGGTGAGAAAGCCAAGAACAAGGTCGGGCCGATCCTGAATGACATTATCGGTCAGCAGGCGGCTGTGGTTTCCGGCTTCAAGTATTCCAAGGCATTGAAACAGCTCAACGGGGAAGGTCTTGTCTGGTCCGATGAAAATCTGGATGCGTTCCTGACCAAGCCGAAGAAATTTGTGAAAGGAACAAAGATGTCGTTTGCCGGTCTTAAGAAGGAAAAAGACCGCGTCGCGCTCATCGAGTTCCTGAAGAGCCACTCCCAATGAGAGCCACGATACCTGCTCTCTTGAAGCAGTTTGCTATTTCCCCGAGTGTAGCAAACTGCTTCCCACTCTCAGTGCTGCGTGCCCTGCATAAGAAAACTCCTGCCAGTTTTCGCAGGTTCGCAGCCTCTAGCCTTGTTGCGCTTGGTTTCCTGTCAGGGGCGGTCTCCATTGCCTCTGCGCAGGATATTGCGCGTGGTGAGCGCCTGTTCAACGCTTGCCTGCGCTGTCATGATGTTGGCAAGGATGCCAAGAACCGCATCGGGCCCCACCTGAATGGCGTGTTTGACCGCAAGGCAGCCAGCATTGAAGGCGCCAAGTACTCCAAAGCTATGAAACGTGCCGGAGCAGATGGCCTGCGCTGGAACATCGACACGCTGAACATTTACATCCAAAATCCGAAGAACCTGGTTTCGGGCACGCGCATGAACTACCGGGGCATGAGAAAAGAGAAAGATCGCTCTGATCTTCTTGCTTACTTGCGCCAGTTCTCCGTCAGCCCGGCCAACATTCCGGAGGCGTCTGCCAGCCTTTTGAAACAGGACGCCCCGAGCATTCATGAGGAAGCCTATCTGGACGGCGATGCTGAATATGGCGAGTATCTTTCTTCTGAATGTACCAGTTGCCATCAATCCAGCGGAGCAGACAAAGGGATCCCTGCTATCACAGGCTGGCCGCAACCGGATTTTGTGATTGCTTTGCGCGCTTATAAGAAAGGACACCGACCCCATCCCGTTATGCAGATGATCGCCAAGCGGCTCTCGGAGGAGGAGATCGCAGCTCTGGCGGCTTATTTCAAAGGCCTGGATTAAAGCACTCACCCATTTAGCAGCGAGTGCTACCAATATTTTTAGGGAGGAATTGACTTATGATTTTGAACCGACGTCGTTTTCTGGGAACAGCTGCTGCCGGTGCAGCGCTCTTATCCTCCCCGATGGCTTTGGGGCAAAAGCGGCCACGTGTCGTCATTGTTGGTGGTGGTGCTGGCGGAGCAACCGCTGCACGCTATATCGCCAAGGATTCCAAAGGCGCGATTGAGGTGATCCTGATCGAACCTTCCCGCACCTATTACACCTGCTTCTTCTCCAACCTTGCCATTGGTGGCTTCCAGCCTATGTCCAATCTGGCGCATTCCTACGGTACGCTGGCAAGCGAGTATGGCGTGACGGTCGTACACGACTGGGCCTCTGCTGTTGACCGGGAGAAAAAGAAAGTCCGCCTCGCAGGCGGCGATGCGATTTCCTACGACCGGTTGGTTCTGTCGCCGGGTATCGACTTTATCAAAGATTCCATTGAAGGCTGGGATGTGACTGCCCAGACGAAGATGCCTCATGCCTACAAAGCCGGTACGCAGACACAGTTGCTGAAGGCTCAGATTGAGGCAATGCCAGAAGGTGGAACCTTCGCCATGGTTGCACCGCCTAACCCGTACCGCTGCCCTCCCGGCCCTTATGAGCGCATCTCTATGGTCGCCCATGTGCTGAAGCAGCGCAATCCAACTGCTAAGATCCTCATTCTTGATCCAAAAGAGAAGTTCTCCAAGCAGGGTCTGTTCATGGAAGGTTGGGAGACACACTACCCTGGCATGGTCGACTGGCTGACAGATGAGTTCACCGGCGGTGTTCAGCGCGTTGATCCCAACACCATGGAAGTGGTGATGGAGGATGAGACCGTCAAAGCGGATGTGGTGAACGTGATTCCGCCGATGCAGGCTGGCAGCATTGCACAGCAGGCTGGTCTGACCAATGAAAAGGGCTGGTGTCCAATCATTCCGGCAACACTGCAGAGCCAGATGGATGAAAACATTCACGTGCTTGGCGATGCCACCCAGAACGGCGACATGCCCAAGTCCGCCTATTCCGCCAACAGCCAGGCCAAAGCAGCCGCCATGGCCATCCGCCATGCCCTCACCAGCTCCCGCGCCTTCAAGCCACGATTCTCCAACACCTGCTGGTCCCTGATCTCCACGGACAACGGCGTAAAAGTGGGCGCAAGCTACGTGGCCACGGACGAAAAAATCGCCAAGGTCGACGGCTTCATCTCCCAAAACAACGAGGACGACGCCCTGCGCAAACAGACTTATGAGGAAAGCCTCGGCTGGTATGCCGGGATTACCACGGATATGTTTGGGTAAGCGGGAATGAATGAACTGCGAGGTGCTCTGGGAAGGGCGCCTCGTGATCTCTGACACTACCTCTCTCTTGCACAATATTGCACCGGATGTTGACTAGGGTCGGACTCTGCAGCGGCAGCAACCTGACGGGAGCACTCTAATCGGCACAGCCTTGATGCTGATGTCGGGCCTCTCCGTTACACAGGCTGACGACTGTGAGTACATCACAGATGGCAGAGTTCTAGTGGCAGGAGCAAAGAGGATAAGTCTCAGCAGACAGCATCGCCAGTGCCCGGGAAGATGAGTGCTACATTCACTAGCTTACATGCCCTCTCAACTGGGCTTGTATTCTCCCAGACCGATCTTGTCTTTCTGGCAGTTATTCTCACTATATCCTCGCAGAGTTTCAACGGCTCATGAGAACTTGACGGCAAGGCGCGGGGATAACTTAATTCATGGTACAAAACTGTCCGCCAGAACAGACGGTTCATTTACCTGCACGATCCCCATGACCGGCACTCATTCTGAAAACCTGACAGAGCTTCTTCTATTGCTCAGGCACACACGTTCCCAACCGATCAACGCAGTTGGAACGCAAATCTTTCAAACGAACGCACATAGCAACGCAAAGCTACATTGATCCTAAAAGAGGCGCACGATGACTATTGCAGGTTCATTTACACAACCGATCACAGCCTCACGGGTTGTAGCACGACCGGCACCTGCTCCCCTGCTTCACAGCAACCGAGTCAGCCGCCTTCTTTTATCTGCAGGCCTTTTTACGCCAGCCTCCGACCGATCGGCATTTTGATAACGCATCAGCCTCAACCTGGCTCCTACACTGCACGCGCTGTCTGACAGACTCTGTGATCAAAACCACACCGCTAAACTCAGGCTAGACCTCTCCTCAGAACACTCCATCTTCTAGGTCTGCACCAGCAACCTTCCAAGCAATCGTCAGGCGGAGTGCTAAGCTATCTGCCATCTCACTCAGCTCTCCTCCAACTCAGTCCTGAGCATCTAGCTACTACGTGCCTCACCAAGCACCCCACCAAACGCTCAAACCAAACCCGGCTCAAGTCCCAACTTTATACCAATCGCAAACCGGAACCTATTTCCAACCACCAACTCACCAGCACCAAAGTCTTGCGGAGAACATTAAGGGAATAGACCACAACCCAAACACGCTCCATGCTCCAACTCTGCAATAACGCAGACAGACAAGTCCGCGATCTTTGACAATTGAAGATAGAGAAGTGAGGCTTGGCAAAGAGAAGTCTGAGTGTGGAATGGTAGCGGACGCCATAATCAATTTGGTGTCTGACTGACAGTACAAAATGCGCCCTCTTTGAAGCTTTGGCCGGTTTCTCTGCGAGGGTTTGCTTTTGGGATGAGGGATTATTGGCAGCTCTAAGAGGCTTTTGCGCCTTGGTTCTCCGCTCCGTTAGTCGCGAGATGCAAAGTCTCACCCCCCTCGTCTGTCATTAGACGCACAAAAGCCCCCGTGCGGTGTGCATCGGGGGCTTTTGTGTGATTTTGTGTTCTGTGTTTTTGAGGAGTTGTGTGTCTTATTCATGCCCGGCGGCGCCCTACTCTCCCGCGTCTTAAGACGAAGTACCATTGGCGCAGGGGCGTTTCACTTCCGAGTTCGGGATGGGATCGGGTGGGGGCGCCCCGCCATAGCCACCGGGCAGGAATAAGTCACATATGAACTGGTCTGTTTTGTTTTTTTCAAGCTCTGCGTTTTAGCAGTTTTTATGATTATAGCTTAATGGGAGTGATCAAGATCGATCGAGCTATTAGTAAGGCTCAGCTTCGGATGTTACCACCCTTCCACATGCCTCCTATCGACGTGGTGGTCTTCCACGGCTCTCAAGGGATATCTAGTTTTGAGGTTGGTTTCCCGCTTAGATGCCTTCAGCGGTTATCCATTCCGTACATAGCTACCCTGCAATGCGGCTGGCGCCACAACAGGTCCACCAGAGGTACGTCCATCCCGGTCCTCTCGTACTAGGGACAGATCCTCTCAAATTTCCTACACCCACGGCAGATAGGGACCGAACTGTCTCGCGACGTTCTGAACCCAGCTCACGTACCGCTTTAATTGGCGAACAGCCAAACCCTTGGGACCTGCTCCAGCCCCAGGATGCGATGAGCCGACATCGAGGTGCCAAACAATGCCGTCGATATGGACTCTTGGGCATCATCAGCCTGTTATCCCCGGCGTACCTTTTATCCGTTGAGCGATGGCCCTTCCACGAGGGACCACCGGATCACTATGACCGACTTTCGTCTCTGCTCGACTTGTCAGTCTCGCAGTCAGGCAGGCTTATGCCATTGCACTCAACGAGCGATTTCCGACCGCTCTGAGCCTACCTTCGCGCGCCTCCGTTACCATTTGGGAGGCGACCGCCCCAGTCAAACTACCCGCCACACACGGTCCCGGATATTGTAGTACCGCGGTTAGAT
>NC_016642.1:925000-1432500 GCF_000236645.1 Pseudovibrio sp. FO-BEG1 | reverse complement strand
AAACTTACTTCAACGTGGAAGGTGCGCAGATGGATATTACGTCGACCTCAAACTCAGTCAGTGGTGCTTTTGGTGTTCCTCCCCTCACTGATGGCGCAGCCGTACAGGGCGGTATTGCAGATGGGGCATTTCTTAGCGCTGAGAGTGTCAGTCGGTCGGGGAAACCGGCAGATGATCAACTGCGGCCCTCCTCTTCTCATAAACAGAGCTTTGCTCAAGTTGGTGAGACATCCGAACTTCAGAATGTGAAGAGCCGGGTTGAAGAGCGCCGGGATGCTAAGCGGGAACTCGTCAGTGACCTAATTGATCTGATTGAAACCGGACACGGCGGTTCCAGAGCCTTGATGGCAGGTGCGTTTGAAAGAACGACTGAGAAACTCAACGTGTTGATGATCAAGATCGAAGAGTCTCCAGCACTCAAAGATATTGTCAAAACCGGAAAGGGCTTCAAATCTGCTCCCGACGGGTTGATCAACGTCCTTTCCCGCCGGGACAATATGCACTCCTTCCTGAAGGCTCACACTGCACGCGATATGTACAGTGAGAACTTTTGCCTTCAGTCGATGGTTTCTGATCTGAAGTCCTGGACCGGAAAAGTCATCGACACACAAAAACACAGCTTTGATCGGGCTACGGCTGCGGATCTCCACCAGCGACTGGATGCTTCAACGGATGTAGGCGCTGCTGAATATGCCAAGAACCCTGCCAGCCGTGCGCCGGAAACACCGGAGGAAGCGGTTCAATATCTTTTCTTTGCTGTTGGTTTGTTCGGCAACGATAAGGAAGCCTGGACTGACTATGCCAAGGAGCCTTTGCAGGACACCTTCCCTACCATTCAAAACCTGAGCTTTGAGCGGGCCCAAGCTGTATTTGAGCGTAAGTCCGCAGCTGGTGATTATGCATAGGGCGATGAGAAGGTAAGACGACATGGCAAACCAGTTTAACTCCATGCTGACCCAACTTGGTGAGAAATGGGGCCTTTCTCTCCGTCTGGATCAGCAAAACGCCGTAAAGCTCACCGACCGACACGGCACCGTTTGGCAGCTTGAGTATTATCCTGAGACAGGTTCCTTCACTTTTTCCGGTGTGATTGATTGCCAAATCCATTCTGAAGAGGATTACTCCTTCTGGCTTGGCCTCAACCGGGAGCGGGACCTGATGGGGTACTCTTATATAAGCGTGGAGGATGGGCTGGTGCATTTGGAATGCACTTTGCCAGCTGATGTTCTGGATGCACAGCAGCTTGGGAACTTGCTTGAGAATATGAGTGGGTTGATGGTTGAGTTGGTGGATTATGGAGCGAAGGGTACTTTGGCGAGATCTGTGCCTTTACAGAATGGCGCCGGTCAAACAGATGGGGCTCTTATGTTTCTGGAGGTTTAAGGCAACAAGGCACAGAGCTAAGCCGCTTTCCATAGCTTAGCCTGTCTCTGAGACCACTTCCTTTATATAGGATCTGTCGTTTGCGTTGGTTTGCGTGATTTTGCGTTGAACCGCGTTTTTCTGCGTTGCTATGTTGTTCTGAAGCAGATGCAGAGTGGTTTGCCTCGATTTGAGAGCCGCTGTTCGTGCCTTATAGAGAAGAGCCTTTTCTTGCCCCTAACACGAACTCATTCCCCTTCTATCCTATCTTATCCCCGCCCCTTGCAGATCTATCCCCGTTTCTACCTCAGTCTTTGCAGATTTGGAGAGCTTCTGCTGTTCAGAGTCAGGTCTGGAAAGGCGGTTATGGCGCATTGTCATCATTGAGTTTGTGTGCTCCCTTCGCTTCGGGAGATTTTTAATCACGGAAATAAGAATGATTTTCAAAGCTTTGAAAGAAATGAATACCTCTGTTCTGGGGTTTGGTTGCTGGGCTGTGGGCGGCACCTGGAACGATACTGAGGATCAAACCTCCATCCGAACCATGCAGACTGCTGTGGAGCTTGGCATCAACTTCTTTGATGTTGCTCCGGTTTATGGCCTTGGCCATGCCGAGACGCTTTTGGGAAAAGCGCTTGAGACCACCGCGCGTGAGCAGGTTTACATTGCCACCAAATGCGGGCTGGTTTGGAATAACCCGGAAAAAGCCGTCAAAAACAACCTGACCAAAGCCTCAATTATTGAAGAGGTGGATCAGTCACTGGTTCGTTTGCAGACAGATTACATTGACCTTTTGCAGTGCCATTGGCCTGACCCAAACACGCCGCTGGAAGAAACAGCTGAAGGGCTGCGTGCCGTGGTGGAGAGCGGGAAGGTTCGTCATTTGGGCGTCTCCAACTTCTCATTGGAGATGACGCAGGAGCTGATGCAGCATTGTGAACTGGCGACTTACCAAGGGCTTTATAATCTGCTGGAGCCGAATGCCACGCACTATCACAATATTCCGCTGAGCTATCGCAGCCGCGACGAGATCATTCCACTTTGTGAAAAGCATGATCTTAAATACCTGCCGTATAGCCCGCTGATGCAGGGGCTGCTGACAGGTACATTCAAGCCGAGCGGTAATTTTGATGAGAAAGATGACCGGGCGAACAATCCGAAACTCAACTCACCGCTACTGGAACAGTATCTGGGCTGTGCTGATGAGTTGAAAGCTTATGCGGAAACAGCAGGCATGCCGCTGGCGCATCTGGCTATGGGTTGGCTGATGGCACAGGATGCTGTTGGGCCAATCATCACCGGCGCCTATCAGGAATGGCAGGTGAAAGAGAACATTGCCGTTACTGAACGCACCTATGATGCAGCCCTATTGAAGGGCGCAGAAGACATAGTGGCGAAGTGGTCACTGGCATAAAACAGCAAAACCCAGCTCCTGCAGCTGGGTTTCTCTTTCTGCTCTCAGTAACAAAGGGTCTACCACTCTTTACATCAGACCATGTTCGACACCGTGAGGAATACGGTTTTGGAATAATGAGATTGCAACCTGAGAGATGTGGGATAGGAACCTTTTATATCTGGCGTTGCTTTTGCACGATCAGGCAAGGTTGAAAAAGCTATCCCCAGCCATACGTAGTTTTACGCTTGTGTGCAATGCATCTAAATTTGTAGGTTTCGCGCACATCAAGTGGTGTCTATCACTTCACCATCAGCGTCGGCCTTCTGACATGGCCTGATCACTTTCGCTGTTTGGCGCCACTATCCATCTGTGCTTCCGCCATGGGAGCAACCGCGTTGCCAGCTTCGCCCCTTTGTTTGGGCCCTTTATCTCTGGCAGTGATCATGGACTCGCCCTTGAGTTTTCGCGGCAGATGGCAAACAAGCGGATTTTGGCTCTTGGTTGAGCTACTCAATCCATGCAACGCGCGCATTCGGTGCTGCACGTGTGGATGTCTGCCAATAAAACAGGACCAGTATGACTGATCAAACCTGCGCAGATCTCATCCCGGCCCCGGAAGGGCCGTCTAATCTTATTGATACAGACTACGAAGTTGGACAGGACAATATTACACCACGAATCGCTGGTGTTCCGTTTGACGTTCACAACGTGGTTTTCACTATCTCCAGTATTGCGATTGCAATTTTTGTTGCAATTACTCTGCTCTACAAAGACGCTATTGGGCCGGTCTTCACCGATCTTCGTGTGTGGCTGACTTCTAGCTTTGACTGGTTTTTCCTAATTGCCGGCAATATTTTCGTGTTGCTTTGCCTTTTCCTGATTGTCTCTCCACTCGGGAAGGTGCGGATCGGCGGCAGAGATGCAAAACCAGATTACAGCTACTCAGAATGGTTCTCCATGCTGTTTGCAGCTGGCATGGGCATTGGCCTTGTCTTCTACGGCGTTGCTGAGCCAATCGGGCATTACTCTTCCATCACCTCTGGTAGCAGCTGGGCGCCTTTGGGCGGTGAAGCGCTGAACGGTGCGGAAGCAGAACGCCTTGCCATGGCCGCAACCATCTTCCACTGGGGTCTGCACCCATGGGCGACTTACGCTGTGATCGCTCTTGGTCTGTCGCTGTTTGCTTACAACAAGGGTCTGCCACTGACCATCCGCTCCATCTTCTACCCTATTCTGGGTGAACGCGTTTGGGGCTGGCCGGGTCACGTGATTGATATTCTGGCTGTGTTTGCGACTTTGTTTGGTCTGGCGACTTCTCTGGGTATTGGCGCGGAGCAGGCAAATGCTGGTTTGCAGCATCTGTTTGGTATGGAAAGCACCACAACCTCCAAGGTTCTGCTGATCATCGCGATCTCTGCTATTGCACTGTGTTCCGTTGTTCTGGGTCTGGATAAGGGCATCAAACACCTTTCCACCTTCAACGTGATTACTGCTGCTTTGCTGCTGGGCTTCGTTTTGCTGGCAGGTCCAACACTAGATATTCTGCAGAAGCTGTTCTGGAACCTGGAAGCTTATCTGGAATACCTGCCTGCGCTTTCCAACCCGGTTGGCCGCGTGGATGACAACTTCCGTCAGGGCTGGACAACCTTCTACTGGGCCTGGTGGTTCTCCTGGGCACCGTTTGTGGGCATGTTCATTGCGCGCATCAGCCGTGGCCGTTCCGTACGTGAGTTCATGATCTGCGTGCTGGTTATTCCAAGCGTTGTGACTACCCTTTGGATGACTGCATTCGGTGGCACTGCGATTGAGCTGGAAGCAACCACCACCCTTGGCAAGATTGCTGGTGCGGCGACTGAGATTCAGCTGTTTGAACTGCTGAGCAACCTGCCGCTGGCTGAAATCACCTCTGTTCTGGGCGTTGTTCTGATCATCACCTTCTTCGTCACCAGCTCCGACTCCGGTTCTCTGGTGATCGACACCATCACTGCAGGTGGCAAGGTGAATGCACCGGTTCAGCAGCGCATCTTCTGGGCGTCTCTGGTGGGTCTTGTTGCGATTGCATTGCTGCTGGGTGGCGGTCTTTCCAGTCTGCAGGCGATGACCGTTTCCACCGGCTTCCCGTTTGCGATTGTCCTGCTGGGCGCATGTTTCGCGATCGTCAAAGGTCTGCGCAGCGAACCAAAGTAAGACAAAGTTACATCAAGCATTTTAAAAGCGGCGGAGTATTCTCTGCCGCTTTTTTTGTTTGCACTTCTATATGAGCGATAAGCTCATGATCTTCACTGCATCAATGAATGGTTGCCGCTAGTTTTTTAGCGGCGGCGCGCATGTTGGATGGGAGCGGGATATAGCCGGAGGAGATGGCGGCGCCTCTTGCCTGTCCGCTTAAGACGAACTCGGCGAACTCACGCACGGCGGTGCCGGTTTTCTCGTCAGGGTAGACGTCTTCCGTCACCAGCCAGAAAAATGAGATGATGGGATAGGCGCTTGGAGATTCAGGATTGTGGATCTCATCGATGGACAGCGGCTCTCCACTGCGACTGATTTCTTCGATAGCAGCTTCACCTGCGTTTAAGGATGGAGCTACAAAGTTGCCCTTCTGATTTTCGACCAGCGCCATGGGAATGCCGAGCGTGCTGCCGAAGGCGGAAGGCGCGTAGCCGATGGATCCGTTGATCTCCGTGAGTTTGGTCACGACTTCAGAGGAGCTGGGGACGAGGATGGTGTCTTTCGGGAAGGTTTCCAGCGGCCAGATGCCAGCAGTTTTACCGGCCCACGCATTTTCTGCGGAGTAAAGATGTCTGGAGAGTGCCAGGTTCGCACCGCTGGCATCACTGCGGCCAATAATGGTGATCTTCAGTTTCGGCAGGCGCAGGTCCGGGTTCACCATGCGGATTTCACGATGGTTCCAGAACTGGATGGAGCCGTCGAAGATGCCAGATAGGGCGTTGCGGGTGAGCTTAAGGTGCCCTACCCCCTCGATATTGTAGAGAATGCCGAGCATGCCTGCGGTGATTGGGATTTCCAGCAGTTTGTCTTCAATGGCGACGGGCTCATCCGCTGCGTCCACATCCAGATCCTGCTCCAGAATAGCTTCCAGCGGTGCACTGGAGACGGCGAAGTCCACCTTGCCCGATTGCAGGGCCAGCACACCTGCGCCACTGCCGATGGGGTCGTATCTGACTTCGATATCCGGATTGGAGGTTTTAAAGAGCCGCAGAGTCTCGTTGAACAGGACATCCGGATACATGGAGCCGGCGCCGGTGAGCTCTTCGTGCGGTTCTGCCTGAGCGTAGCTGTCCTGGGCGTATGAAGACTTGATCAGAAAACCGGTTGCCAAAAGTGAAAGAAACGATGCAGCTAAAATCTGAACGCACAGTTTTGGAGAGATCCGGTTGAGCATGGCACATCTTTCTCGGAGATTTTCCAATATGTAAACGCTGTCCTGCGTCATTTTTCTGCTGGCAGAGGCAAGTTGATCTGCCAGTCCACTGTCCCTCATAGCTCAGATTTTATAAAGGCTTCCTCTTTGCGGGCTGCAGTATTCTTTGAAAACTTTAGGGATGCTCTCAGCTGGTTGGTTTTGCTTGTTCTTAGGGAGAGATTTACTTCGCTGAGGCATGGTCTGGGCAAGCAGCGAACGTACCCAGACGAAGGTGCGGAGGATGGCCAAGAACAAGAAGCCACTCCAGTGGAGCAGTAAGGCAGATACAGCAGCGCATGAGCACAACAAACAGGTGCTGAAGCGGGTGCGCCATCAGTTGCGCGCGGACGACACCACCCCATTGGTGAAGCGGCTGAAAAAGTGGTCCCCAACAGACCTTTTGCAGCTGCTGACTGCCCTGCCCTTGCCTGAAGCACGCAAGCTGTTTGCGCTGCTGCCCATCCGCCCCTCCACCAAGATTTTGGCTGAGCTTTATCCGGACTTTCGGGCGGAACTGCTCAAGGATGGGACTACGGCACGGCTGGTGGAGATCCTCAACACCATGAAGGAGAGTGATCTGGCGGATACGCTGGACGAGTTTCCGCAAAGCCTTCTGGATATTGTAGTGCCACAGCTGGATGCACGGGCGGAGATTGAGGAGCGGATACGACATGGAGAGGACACCGCCGGACGTCTGATGAGCCGCAAGTTTGTTGCGTTTAACGAGGATTACACTGCCGGGAAAGCCATTGCTGCGATCAAGAGCCAGTATGATCTGGTGGGCCGGTTCCGCACCGTGTTTGTGGTGGATGCCAAGCACCGGCTGGTGGGACGGCTGGATGTGACGCGCCTTTTGACGCTGGAACCCAAGGCCCGCATTGGAGATGTGATGGATGCCAATGTGCTGGCGGTTTCTGCGGAGATGGATCAGGAGGATGTGCTGCGCAAGGCAGCCAAGCGGCAGATTTCCTCCATGCCGGTGATTGACAGCGACGGCAAGCTGATTGGCCGGATCACCACTGAGCAGATGAACCAGATTGCACGCGAGGAGCTTTCGGAAGACCTGATGCTGATGGGCGGTGTTTCACCAGAAGCACGCCCGACGGATTCTGTGCGCCGGATCATCAAAGGCCGGTTGCCCTGGCTTATGACGGGACTAATAGGCTCTGCTGTGGCCGCGCTGGTGGTTGGATCTTTTGAGGATGAACTAGAGAAAGCGGCCATTCTGGCGGCGTTTATTCCCGTGATCATGTCCATGGCGGGCAACTCAGGCCTGCAAGCCTCTGCGGTTGCAGTTCAGGGCATTGCGACTGGATCTATCTGGACGGGCAGCACCTTGTTCCGGCTCTGGAAGGAGTTTTGCGGGGCGATCTCCAACGGATTTATTGCGGGCAGTGTGCTGACGGTGCTGATCAGCATTGGGGCCATTTTGTTTGAGATCCACGATCCGGTATGGCTCGCGCTGACGGCGGCGCTCTCACTGGTCATCGTCACCACAGTGGCAGCCATGGTGGGGGCAACAGTGCCGGTAATACTGGACAAAATCGGCATTGATCCCGCTGCAGCAACGGGCGTTTTCATCACCACCAGCAATGATGTACTGGGCGTGCTGGTCTACTTCACCACCGCCAGTTTTCTTTATCTCTAGTCGACTTATACCCTGTACAGAATTCTCTGCCGAGGCATGCCTGCGAGAAAATCGGCCGAAAGCAGACATTTGCGCCATTCTGCCTTGGGTTCACAGAAGATCTAGCTGACGAGCACCATGCTGATTGCACAACTTTAAATATATATAAAAATAACTATCTTATTATTAGGGGTGAGAATCGTTTATGAAACTGAAGCTTATATCAACTCTCTTGGTGGTTGCAGCTGTCACGGGCTGTGCTGGACCTCAGGGAAAACTAATAACACCGACTGCCAATGGTTATGACAAAATAGTTTTCCAAAAAACCGCCCGCTTTAAGGTAGCCCCTGCTATACAATATACTATCGTTGCAGGAAGTGAATTCATCCAAGATCGAACTATGAAAGATGTTCCAGTTTATTGCGGTCAGGTGACACGCGGCTCAGTTCTATTACCTACAGACGCAGGAACTCAAATAGTTGGAGATTGTTTTATTTATGAAGATCACGACGCGATAACAGTCAATCCGATGCGGCTTTATCACGGTACACGAAAACTCCCGCAAGGTACGATTAAGCTCGTAAAGGCCAAACGTTAGCATCTCAAGAGTTATGGCCTCGCATGACGTGTGGGTGGATCTGGATTGAAGAAAGTTCCAACGCCATAATCAGGCTCTGGTTTACTCTCAGTAAACAGCCCGCATAAAGATCGATTTATGAGTAAGAGGGACTTTATGGAACAGGAACAGAGCTTCAGTCATAATGAGGGGGAGAATGGGGAATTTGAGGAGCGGGGGTTGCGGAGTTATTTTGAGTATCGCGACCTTGGTGTGGCGGATGCGACCAACGGGGCTGTGGTTGCGCATGTGATCAAAGCGCGGGAGGGGCACAATGCGACGGGCCAGTGGCATGTGCATGATTGCTCCTTTCAGTTTTACTATGTTCTGAAAGGCTGGGCGCGGTTTGAGTATGAGGGGCATGGCATTCGCACGGTAAGGCCGGGCGATTGTGTGGTGCAGCCTGCTGGCATTCGCCACCGGGAGATTGAGCATTCCGAAGATTTTGAGCTGATTGAGGTCGTCTCGCCTGCCAACTTTGGCACCCGCGCGGAAGACGAAGAGGTTGAGGCAACCGAGGCCTGACAGCAAAACCGGGGCTAAAGCAGGTCGCATTTTAGCTGAAACGCTTGGTCTGCTTTAGCTTTTGTTTTTGCGTATTTTTGTCTGAAAACCGGGGCCCACTTTTCAGAGATACACTTTAGAGGCCCCGGCGTTTTTCATAAACTTAGCGCTGCGCCGCTGCTGGTTTTGCGCGGCGTGGTCTGCCGCTCTGGGTGCGGTTTTGGTTGCGGTTCTGGCCGTTTTTCTGGCCCGGACGGGCGTTTGCGTTTGGCTTGCCGCGACCACGACCTGCATTTGGCTTTGCGCCTGCTGGTCTTGCACCATTCTCGCCAGTTTTGCCTTGAGCAGAACGACCTGCGCCACCGGCTGAGCGGTTTGCGCCGCCGCCACCGCCATTGCGACGACGATTGTTTTGCGGGCGTTTGTGGCGCTTGAGGCGTTGTGGCTCTGCGGTTGGGTCAAATGTTGACATGTCACCGGATGCGCCATCCCAATCACTGTCGCCAGATGGGATTTTGCGACCGATCAGGCGTTCGATATCGCGCAGGTATGGCTGTTCGGTTGCATCACACAGGGAGACGGCAACGCCGCTTTTGCCTGCGCGGGCGGTGCGGCCAATACGGTGCACATACGCTTCCGGCACGTTTGGCAGCTCGTAGTTGACCACGTGGCTGACGCCATCAATATCAATGCCGCGGGCCGCGATATCCGTTGCCACGAGGATTTTGATGCGGCCATTTTTGAAGCCATCCAGCGACTTTTCGCGGTTGCGCTGGCTCTTGTTGCCGTGGATCGCAGCTGAGCTGAGGCCTGCTTTTTCCAGATGGCCGCTGACACGGTCTGCTCCGCGTTTGGTGCGGGTGAAGACGATGGCGCGTTCGATGTCATCTTCGGAGAGGATGTCCAGCAGAGCGGCGCGTTTTGAGCTGGAGTTGAGGAAGCGCACGGACTGGTCGATCTTTTCAATCGGACGGGACACCGGCGCGACCGAAATCTCATGCGGGTTGCTCAGGAATTCTTTGGCCAGATTGCGGATCTGGATTGGCATGGTGGCGGAGAGCAGCACTGTCTGGCGCACTTTTGGCAGTTTGCCAAGAATACGGCGGATGGCTGGGGCAAAACCAAGGTCCAGCATCTGGTCGGCTTCGTCCAGTACAACCGTTGTTGTGGCGTCCAGCTTAATGCCGCCGGTGCTCATGTGATCTTCCAGACGGCCCGGGGTCGCGATCACAATGTCCAGACCTTTGGACAGGGCGCGCAGCTGTGGGCCGGGCTTCACACCACCAAAAATCACAGCAACAGACGGGCCGATGAACTGGCCGTAGGTGCGCACGCTTTCGGCGATCTGGGAGGCCAGCTCACGGGTTGGTGCCAGAATGAGCGCGCGGCAGGTGTGCGGCGCTGCTTTCTTGCGGTCTTCTGCCAGACGGGTGAGCAGTGGCAGCACAAAGGCCGCGGTTTTGCCGGTGCCTGTTTGTGCGATGCCGAGGATGTCCTCGCCCTCTTTCATCAGCGGGATCACTTCGCGCTGGATTGGGGTTGGAGCCTCGTAGCCCTCTTCTTTTACGGCGCGCAGGATAGGTTCTGCGAGGCCAGCTTCGTCAAAATTCTTCACTCTCGTACTTCCAAGATGTGCGGAGCACGCGCCCTGAATTGGGATCAGGCGCTTGCTCATAATATGAGTGCCAGCGTGATCCCCGCAGACAAGCGTCTACGTGGCCAGACCGGCTAAATTTGAGATCCATGGAGTTTGAGAGGTGACTTTTAAAGCGACCTAGAAACGCTGCGGACCACGGTGCATGCCCGTGTTACATCCCACTCGAGCAGGCTGCCCTTGTCATTGTTATGATGGCAGCAGGGTAGCGCCCACAGCATAAGCCCGATGAACGCGTTGGCTGAGGAGATATAGGGAAAGCAGCGGGAATGCAAGGGGGTGAACATGCCGAACGCACCGCACCGCCGTCATCCCGCACTTGATGCGGGACCCAGAGCGATCATCAACACCCTTGCACCAAATCCAGATACAGATCACGCCATGTCGGATTAAGTGTTTCAATGAGCTTCAGTTTCCACGCTCGCCTCCAACGCTTCAGCTTTTTCTCACGAGCGATGGCATCTCCAATGCGCTCAAACTCCTCAAAATAAACCAATTGAGAAACATCGTAACGAGCGGTGAACGAGGTTGCGGTCTTCTCTTTGTGCTCATGAATCCGACGTGCCAGATTGTTGGTAACACCAGTGTAGAGCGTACCGTTCCTCTGACTTGCAGTGATGTAAACGAAATAAGGCATGCCGTAGTTTGCAGATACGTATGTGGCCTGCAAACTGCGTGATGTGGCTAGGGTTTTATCAGTGGTGAGTTCCAGCTGGGTCCCGCATCAAGTGCGGGACGACGACGGTGGAGGCTTTAAGGCCTGCCCAACCGCCCCTCGCCGTTATGCCGGACGAGCGAAGCGAAGATCCGGTATCCAGGGCAATGCGGCAGACACAAAGTGTCTGTTTTGCGTATCATTCGGGCAAGCTGCCCTGCTGGCGATAATGATGGCAACGGGGTGTAAATGCTCAAAGCCGAGGCTCCCTCCCCGCCGTCATCCCGCGCTCGACGCGGGAACTAGAAGCAACCTGCCAATTTTATGCATAGGTTAAGAAAGTGAGGCAAAATGCCTAGCTTTGGTATGGCCAGCCCTCCAACCCAAGCCTCTTTTGAAACTTTTCGATTTCACGAGGAAGAGTTAGATCATGGCTGTTACGATTAACCCAAGATGCAAAAGGTACTTGGCTAAACATGATCTCTTCTCGTTTTTGCGCTTCTGCAGCGTTATCTTCATTGCGTAACTTTCGGATAAACCTCTTTTCTTTATCGATGTCTTTCCAATTAAGCTCGATTGTCGGCGCTAACTTTGTATCCGCAGAACCAATTGTCAGGTTAATATCAGCAGGCTCGCCCAAAAAGCCGATTGCACTGAGGTCGGTTCCTATCAAAGAAATACCGTAAATATCACCGAGCGCTATCGCCTCACCTCCACTAAATGCGCCATGAATTGCTCCAACTCCCATTTTCGGTCCATCCATCACCGCAAAATCAAAGCGGGTGCCACGAAGTTCAGCTTTTACAAACTCAGCAAAATTTAACAGTGCGCCGTAAAACTGAGTACCTGTTAGGTTACATCCACCAAACAAAGCCGCTTCAAGCCTACAGTTATGAAACCGAGCAGCCGTGAAATTAAGGTTACGAAAATCAACTCCTGATAAGTCAGCATTTCTCAGATCTAGCCTAAACTTGCTCTTTTCTTCAGCGTATAATTGCTCTTTTGATCGACGTCCCAATACATTGATTGCAGCTTGAATATCAGTTCTAGGACTAACTTTCTTAAATGGAGGCTCCGTCGGTTCTAAATCTAAGACGGGTGCATTCTCGCGGATGTAGGCACAGAGAATTTCCATAATCTGCAAGTGATCCCTAAGACTATCCTGCGCAATTCTCTCTAAAGCATATATTGCTCCAATGCGAACTTCTAAGTTTGGAACACTACTTTCGTGTATTTCTCTATCAATAATTGGCGTACCATCTGGGCGGAGAGCTGGTTTGGGATTTCCATCTTGATCTCGCACCCATTTTCCATCTTTCTTCTGGTATTTAGGTGTTTCGATTGTTTTCTTTACGACTTTCTCGGCTCCAAGACCTTCTACAGCTTTGTTAATTCGGTCTGTAATTTGGCTTTGGACTGCTGTGTCCGAGTTTTTTTGAGCGACGATGGATCGCCAGACCAAGAAGGGCGCACTGAAGGCTGCTGCTATAACCAATCCAATATTTCTGATCGCGCCACCCGTGGTGTCAGTGCCAAATGGTCCATACCCCAATAATGCACCCAGAAGATGCCAAAGGCCGATCAGGCAAATAAGGACAATGGCTACAGCAGCGCTAAACAAAAGTGCACCTGTAAAGCCTCCTAGCCACTGAGCTCTGGTGAAATCAACATCTCTATTCAGATGAACCCAATCCCAAAATGTTGGCTTTTCATTCTTCATGGGAACACCGCTTAATCTCTACTCAGAAATAGTCTGTATGTTTGGCAAGCAACTCAAAGCTGCATGTATCATTAGTTGCTTCAGCTGGCACTCTTCAACCAAAATTGAGAGCAACCTCTCCACTTTGTTCTAGGCAGCTGTGGATCCCGGCTCGGGGGCCGGGATGACGGCGGAGGGGGGCTCCATTGCCGTCATCCCGGACGAGCGGAGCGGGGATCCGGGATCTAGTGCGGGGTGAGAGGTTTGTGCTTGGGGCTCTGGGTCCCGCATCGCGCTATGCTTGTGCGGGATGACGAAGGAGGGAAGGTACTGCTTCGTGCGGTATGACGGGGGTGGGGTGTTATCAGCGTATCCTTGGGGCAACACCTTACCGGCTTTTGCAACTTTTCGTTGACAGTTCGAGTGTTCCATTCCACATTCATATGTGAGGCGTCGAAACCTCCTTTCCACGCGGTAGCCGCTCCCGTAACTAGCGGATTTTTTGTGCCTTTTTTCTGGGGCACAAACCCTTTGCTATGAGCGGAAGGGCGGTGAATACAATACCCTTTCGGGGGGAATAAACTCGCCTGCCGTGGTCAGGTTTCGAACCTCCCGCTCGCCAGTGGGTCTTCGAAAACTCATTTGTCGTGCGGTTCATTCAACAGCCAACCACGTGAGGGCTTTGATTATGGACGACACTGCATGCGCCTGTGGCGCCACAAATACTCTCCAAAATGAAATTGACGAAGTGAACGTTGCCGTTTCTGATCTTCAGAACCTTGTTTACGTTCAGCATTTGGTGCTGAGCGAGCGGATGAAGAACAGCAGCGAGCGTGATGCTTTGATCACCTTGCACTATGCACTCTCTGACCGCCTAGAGGCACTTGATAAGACCTGCGGAATTTTGACTGATGCGTTGTTCGGTACCTTCTCCCCTAGAGGAGCATCCGACAGCGCGACACGCAGCGTCGCCTCTCCACCACCGGTCAACACCAATATTGTGTCTTTAGATTAGATCACTGTGATCGGCACTCCAAGGGCTGGCGACTAAAGCAGTTTGCCTTCAAACTGAAACAGATAAACTGCTTTAGACTTTGATTTTGCGTATTCTTATCCGAAAACCGGATTCCACTTTTCGGGAATACGCAGAATCCACCCTTGCACAGCCCTTCATGAGTGTCCTGCTGGTCTGCGGCCGGGTGAGTTGTGCCCGCAGGCCAGCGTTTTTGTGTGTTTGATTGGCGGATGGCCTGTGCTTTTTCGCTGACTTCAGGGGTATGGATCCCGGCTCGGGGCCGGGATGACACCGGAATGCGCGCCCTTGCCGTCATGCCGGACGGAACGGGGTGGAGATCCGGTATCCAGAAAAGAGGTTCTGATGTGGGGCTCTGGGTCCTGCATCGCGCTGCGTTTGTGTGGGATGACGGCAAGGTGTCGGATGTTTCCAAAAACTTATGCCCCTTTTGCTGCGTGGCTGCATACTAAAAGGCAGGTTCATGCAAACGGGTGGTTTGGGGGAACGTCCCTCAAGCTAGTATGAACCGGGTGGGGCTACTGTGAGAGGTAACGTATCTTGTAGCAGGTCCGTGGAGGTTCCCCTTTCACCAACAGTGTTGAGGGATAGCGGATGTCCGGTCAGGCCAGAGGGCACCAGCACTGGTGTCACTTCTCTGCGAGAAGTGTCATTCACAGTGTCTTTTGGAGTTTGGCCTTAGCCTCCTGCAAAAACGCCCGGGCAAGGCGACATGCCAATGCCGAAGAAACTTATTTACTTATACTGCGCAGGCGTTGTCTGCCGCCTTGCCCATCCCGGTTTTCGGGAGATTTCAGCCGCACCACTGCATGGGATGCCATGCGGTGCTGTTCGTGTTTGTGCAGTTAGGCTGTTCTCTTCCACGACAAACGGGCCCGACGCCCTTCTGGCAGGCGTTGTGCTTGCTCGCTGGCTTCAGGGGGTATGGATCCCGGCGCGGGGGCCGGGATGACACCGGGGGGATCGGCCCTCAATGCGTGGAAGAGAGGTTCTGGTGTGGGGCTCTGGCTCCCGCATCGGGTGCGGGATGACAGTGGGGGTTAGGCCGGCACGAGGCCCAGAAGGTCTGGCAGGGTTGTCATGGACTGGAAGGGGTGGGCGCCGAAGAGGGTTGTTGGGGTTGGGATGTTTTCCGGCGAGTAGACGAAGCTGCGCATGCCTGCGTTGGCGGCGGCTTTGAGGCCGGTGGCGCTGTCCTCGATCACCACGCAATGCTCCGGGCTGATGCCTGCCATTTTCGCACCGTGCAGGAACAGGTCTGGCGCGGGT
This sequence comes from Pseudovibrio sp. FO-BEG1, assembly GCF_000236645.1. Lineage (NCBI taxonomy): Bacteria > Pseudomonadati > Pseudomonadota > Alphaproteobacteria > Hyphomicrobiales > Stappiaceae > Pseudovibrio > Pseudovibrio sp. FO-BEG1. Next base: position 1,417,261 of record NC_016642.1, on the reverse strand, counting down.
TTGGGCGCGCCGACATCCGTTGCGGTGAAGACGTTCTCGCCGAAGAACGGCAGCAGGCCCGTGACTTCCAGTGACAAGCGGACTGTTTTCGGATGGCCGTTGGAGCCGACGCAGATGGGAATACCGGCGTTCACCAGCTGCTCTACCACTTGCTTCACGCCCTCAACCGGCTGCGCTTCCTGCCCCATCGCGACGTTGGCTTGCTCGTGGAAGTCCTGTGTCCAGGTTTCTGGCGCGGTCAGGCCCTGCTCTTTGAGGTAGTCGTTCACATCACGGCTGGTTTTGCCGACGAACATCTCCCAGCACTGCTGAAAGGACAGCGGTGCGCCAAACGACTGCATCATCTGGTGCAGGATGCGGATGTAGATCTTCTCTGAATCCACGAGCACACCATCACAATCAAAAATCACCAGTTTTGGAGGGGAGGATAACTGAAGCACTAAACTATTCCTGAAGCAAAAACGCGAAGGTAACTGCAGGTTGAACGTGAGGCAAGTGTGGTTTGAGCGAGAGAGGTGTACGTTTGTCACCTCCCCTGCCTTCGTTTGTTCTAGCCCGCCACTTTGCGCATGAGGGCTTCGATGGGGCCGCGTTTGAAGAAGCGGCTCCAGATGAGGGCGTAGATGACGGCTAAGGCGCAGAAGATGCCGGAGGCGAGGAAAGCGGTTTGGGTTGTCTGGCCGCCGAGCAAGCCGAGCTCGTCCATCACGCCCATGCCCAGCAGGATGTGGGCGAGGTAGAGCGTCAATGTCTGGCGGCCTGCCGGGTTGAGCACGGCCAAGACGCCGATGCTTTTCAGCAGTGGAGCTGCCCGCAGGCACACACCGACCACCATGGAGGCGACGGACATTCCGGCGATCAGATAGAACGGCATGGGCGGGATTGGGTTGGTGGTGACCAGATCCACCAGTTCCGGGTCTACCATGGCCAAGAGAGGCTGCAGGTAGGCGCTGACGGCGTTCACCAGCAGGAAGGCCATAAGCCCGCCAAGCATGAGGGCGTCCTGCGTTCTGGCGGAGGAAAGAGACCAGCGGCTGAGCATCACGCCGTAGAGCAGGAATGCGAGCCACGGGATGACGGGGTGCCAGCCGTTGAAGAACAGGTTGCGGACGAAGCCAACCGGGGTCCAGAACTCAGGATAGGCAAGATCCGTCCAGTTCCAGCCTGCCTCGTAGTCCAGCGTCAGTACCATCAGCACAGCCGTGGTTGCCAAGCCAGCAATGACCCAGCCCAGCGCCCGATTGCTCAGAGGCAGCAGCAGTGCACCGAAGAGGAAGTAGAACGCGTAATAATGCAGGATATCCGCATCAAAGATGAGCATGTTGAGCAGGCCCAGCACAAGCAGGAAGGCAGCGCGTTTGAACGTGGTGAAGATGGTGAGATTGATCTCTCCCTTCAACCCCGCAAGGCCAAGCCCGATGCCTGCCAGCACCACAAAGGTGGCCGCAGCCCGACCTTCCAGCCCATAGATGATGGCACCAAGGACGCCCCCTGTCCCTTCCGCCCCCATAACGATAGAGAAGTTGACGATCACCATCCCTACAAAAGCAATGAACCTGGCAAGGTCCAGCCCTTCCAGACGCCCGATTTTTGTACCTGCAGCCATCACGTTTTCACCCTGCCTTACGTGTGTGTATGCTGTCTGCCCTGCGCTTATGCCCCTGCCAGTGCGGTGCCTTTGACCTTCTTTGTTATGCCGCCAAAGAGGGTTTGGATGGCAAGGGCGCTGGCGTCGTTGGTGGCGATGTTACCTGCCTTTGCGGTACTTGCCGCGGCATACAAAACAGCGTCCAGAGAAGCGATGATCCAGCTGTTTGGAATGAAGGAGAGAATGTCGCCTTCTGCCTTTGCGCGATCAATTAAGTCACAGAGTTCCTGATCGTGGCGCTTGATTTCTCTCGCGATTTCAGGATCATCCCACACGTCGGGATTCTTCCAGAGGAAGTGACAGGAATCTGCATAAGGCACCAGAGCGCCTACAATGGCTTTGAGCTGTTCAAACGCTTTGCGCTTGCCTTTTACGGCTGTGTAGCAGGCTTCATCCATCTGCTCCAAAGCGCGGAAAGCCACGTCACGCAGCAGTTCCTCACGGGTGCCAATGACACGGTGGAGAGTAACGCGTTTGACGCCTGCGGCTTCTGCAATATCTGCCAAGGAAGCCCGTGGCTGCATGTTGAGCACGCGCACGGCTGCTTCCAGCAGCTTATCTTTAGTGGTGTTGTTCAATGGTATTGACATGATACGTATATGTATCATTTAATACACAACTGTCAATAAAGGTCCTGTAATTTTTCGCAGGAAATAAGAAGGTTCGAAGCCCATGACTGATATCAATACAATGGATATTTAATGAGTATTATCAAAAGATTGTCCCACGCTTGCGTTGTGGCACTGCCTCTTTTTGCCGGGGCGTTGTTCAGCATGCCTGCCCATGCTGATCATTGGGTGCCCTGGGCTTTTTCGTGGGATCGCAACGAAGCAACACATCAATATGTCAGTCCAGAACAGGGGCTGAAGAAGATTAAAACCACATCCCTCTGGAGTCCTGAAGGGGAGCTTCTGGTGGTGCGGCTGGTGAAATCCAAAAGCTTTTTGAAGATGGTTGAGATGTTCGAGAAGGAGATCTCAGAGAAAAGCAATCCGGAGCTCATCTCGCGGTATGGCATGCTGCTGACCTACGGTGCTTACATGTCTGATGATGAAGACGACATGGTTGAGCTGGCGACAGCAGCGGATGAGTATTATGATCTGGCGCTGCAAAAGGATAACACCTGCTGGGGCGGATGGCTTGGCAAAGCAACGCTCTACGGCTTTTCTGAAGAGCGGGATCTGGAGGCTTCTTCCATCAAGATCCTAAAGTCCATGATTGAGGCGCAGCAGAAGACCAAGTCCAACTGGCATCATGTATACCCCTATCTTGTGCTGGGGGCGATTTATGAGCGGAAGCGGGATTTTCTGACGGCCAGAGAAATCTGGACGGAGGGTCTGCGGCACTTCCCGAACAATGAAGCGCTGAACTCCAAGATGGCGGATTAGGCCATTATGTGCTGGCGAGGCTTGTTCTTGCCAGCCTTACTCTAATTCTTCTTCAATGCCTTGATGAAGGAATGCGCGGTTATTCCATGCAGAATGACACTGAGGCCGATGGTGGTGACCGCGGTTGAGGCAATCACAGAACTGCCCGGCAGGTTTGCATCCAGCACCACGATGGCGAACACAATGCTTGCTAATCCACGCGGGCCAAACCAACCAATGAACAGCTTCTCTTTTGTGCTTAAAGGCTCACCCCTCAACACCAGATAGACCGGCAGAATTCTAACCAACGTCAAGCTTAGGATGGAGTAGGCGAGGATTTCCCAGGTGAATTCGTGCAGGACAGAGCCGATGATGGCAGCGCCGAAGATGAGCCATGTCATGAGGGAGAGCGAGTCTCCTATTCCTTCAGCAGAATCCAGCAGCTGTTCTTTGTAGGGCTTCTCCAGCCATCCGAAGACGATGCCACCCACGAAGGCTGCAATGAACCCGCTCCCCCCTGCAATTTGGGCCACTGAGAAGCAGCAGATTGCAAGGGCAACGACAGTCACCTGCTCCCACGTTTTGGATTGCTCTTTGCTTTGGAAGGAATAGTCAATGATCTGTCCGGCCAGTGTGGCGATCCCTATCCCGACAAGAACGCCCAATCCTATCTGCTCAGCAAGAAGCTGGGCAGCCATTTTGTTCAGGTGGGTGATCAGGGATGGGTCGGCTGCAATTGGCAGAAGTGAAAACACGATCGGCACGCAGATCCCATCGTTCAGCCCGCTTTCTGCATTGAGGGTTCCCCTGATTTTTGCAGGTACGGATGGGTCTGTCACGACGGCTTTGCCCAGAGCTGCATCTGTGGGCGCCAGGAGGGCTGCGAGGATGGCGACTTCGATTATCGGCAGTTCGGGCAGCAAGGCCATTCCTGTTCCAATGCCGAAGAGGATGGTTAGGGGCAGGCCTATCAGCAAGAGGCGTCTTGGCAGATCTATGTTGGTTGCAAGAACCTTGAGGTTGGCTTTGGCCGCATCCGTAAACAGAACGATGGCAAGGGCGAGCTCTGCCAGTGTCTTGATGGACTCATTAGTCAGTTTGACCTGAAACCACTCCAGCCCATCATTGCCAAGCAGAAAGCCGATGATGCAGAACAGCAATGCTCCGTTGACCGGCTTTTGCTCCAACCGCCTGCTCATGACGCTGTACAAAAAGACCACTGCAAAAATGACAGTCAGATTCTGATAGGACATTGGGCCGTTTCAGTCTTGCGGCTCCCACCTATCATGCTCAGTGGATCGCCCTCAGGTTATGATGCACCCTCACTCTAAGAAGATAGTCTTTGCATTGGTTTAAGCAGCTTTGGTCGATTTGCCTGAGCTTCTCAATAGTCTCAGCAGTGTCCGCTGAAGACCTTTGTTGCGTATTCGATTACAACCGGCTCTCCATCCGCCCAATGATCTTGCAGGATGATGTTGAGCTCTTTCAGGAAGGCCTCATTACTTGCCTTGATCGCGGCCTGCACCTTTGAGGAGCTCTTGGCCATTTCGATGAACTCATCGTGGGAAAGCGTGCGGGACCAGGGGAAGCTTTGGATCTGCGTGTCTGCGAAGCCTGCCTGTGCCATCTCCTGAGCATAGTCGAACTTACGGTAGTCTCTGGAGTACGTGCTGTTGTGGGTCTCGATCAGCGTTTCATAGGCATCCATGAATGCACTACCTTCCAGCTGTCGGTTGTTTTCGATGATGACGAGGTGTCCGCCTTTGATGAGAAGGCGCTGTGCTTCCTGATAAAACCTTGGCCGATCAAACCATTGAGCGGCTTGGGCGACGGTGATCAGGTGGAAGGCATTGTCCTGAAACGGCAGTTGTTCTGCATGGGATTGATGCCAGGAGATTGCGCAGTCTGCATCCTGCTCCCTTGCCTGAGAGAGCATGTCTTCATTCACATCACAGCCGGTGAACTTGCTCTGCGGGGCGAGTTCCAGAAGTGGGCGGGTCAAGATGCCGGTGCCGCAACCAACATCCAACAGGCTCCCCTGCTCTGCTCCTTTGGACTCTGCCAGCAGATCCACAATCCGCTCCAACGCCTTTTGCGGATAGCGTGGACGAGCTTGATCGTAAATCTTCTGCAAGCCCGAAAATGCGTGTTCACTGGTAATCGTCATGGAGGCACCTTAAAATGAATACATTAGTATACAATGCGTGATACTGCGATGGGATTGAGAAGTCAATGAGGGTGATAGGGTTGGCCTCTGGCCTCACAACAACTATGTGAGCTTTGACGTAAACTCACTTGTTCATCGCGCTGCTGGCGGGATAGGTTTCTCTCATGAAAACAACAAATGATATCATTGATGGTGTACCGGTCATCGAGAAGCTCAGTGTTGATGAGCTTGGGGCTGGTAAGCACCGTTTTTTCTTTAAAGCGACCACCGACTCCCTGGGCAATTACCACCGTGTGCCGGTGATCGTAATTAAAGGGTCTGAGCCGGGGAAGAAGCTTTTCATTCAGTCGACGCTGCATGGGGATGAGGTTCAGGGTGTTGATGTGATCCACCAGCTGCTACCGCATCTTGATCCGGCGACGTTGAAGGGCACAGTCATTATGGTGCCGGGCGCTAACCCTCCGGGCATGCAGCTGGCTTCCCGCTACTACCCTTCGCAGAACGAGACACAGACGTTTACGAACCTCAACCGGATGATGCCTGGCGATGCGACAAGCTCCAATGCGGGCAGCCGTTTTGCATATGCGCTGTGGCATAATCTTTACATGGACAATGCAGATATCTTTCTGGATCTGCATACGGATTCCACCGGAACAGCCTTTCCGTTCTTCATGTTTGCTGACTTCCGCAGTGCAGATGTGTGCCGTCTGGCAGCGCTTCAGCCAGCGGATCAGATTTTGGAAGATGACGGCATTGACGGTTCGGTTGAAACTGAGCTGGTTCGTGCTGGCATTCCATCGCTCACGGTCGAACTGGGCTGTGCCAATGTGTTTGATCCGGATATGACCCGCCGCGGTGTACAGGGCATCCTGAACACCTTGGTGGACTACAAGATGATTGTGGGCAAAGTCGATCTGCTCGGCATCGAGACTTATGTGGGCAATGAAGAGGTGTCTGTCATCGCAGATCAGGGTGGCTTTGCACGTGTGCTGGTTAAACTCAATCAAGATGTGACCAAGGGCCAACCAGTCGCGACCATGACCAATGCCTTCGGTGATGTTGTGGCAGAGTACTCCGCGCCTTGTGATGGCCGTGTGCTTTCCGTATGCACCACGCCACTGCGTGAGCCGGGCGCGACCATCATGCAGGTGCTGCGCCGCATTTAAGATTAGCCGAGAGCAGGCTGTTTGGTTTGGCCTGCTCTCGGCCCTCATTCACACATACTTCTTGGCACCGACAACACATCCTACAACAACCACGGTGGCTGCGATCATCATGGACGAGATGCTTTCCTGAAGCAGGAGAGCGGCGAGCATGAGGCCGAAGAAGGGTTGCAGGAGCATGAGCTGACCCACACCGGCAGCTCCACCAATGGCCAGCCCGCGATACCAGAAGATGAAGCCAACCAGCATGGAAAATATGGAGACGTAGGCCAGTCCGACCCATGCTTTGGAGGTTATCGGCGGAAACTCTGCAGGCAGGCTCGTGATGGATGCGATTAGCATCACCGGCAGGGCCAGCACGAGCGCCCAGGAGATGACCTGCCATCCGCCCAGTTTTCTGGAGAGCGTTGCGCCTTCAGCATAGCCTAGTCCGCATACGATGATTGCGCCGAACATGTAGAGCGAGCCAAGCAGGGAACCCTCACCGTTTTGCAAAAGAGCGAAGGTGGCAACGGCAAGGCTGCCCACACCGGAAAACACCCAAAACAGCGGCTTTGGTCGTTCCCCTCCCCGCACCACCGCGAAGATTGCAGTTGAGAGTGGCAGAAGACCCATCAGGACGAGCGACTGTGCTGCCGTCATTTGCTGTAGGGCCAGTGACGACAGCAGCGGGAAACCGATCACGACACCGAGTGCCACAACAGCCAAGGATGTGAGATCCTGCCGTTTTGGGAGTGGTTGGCGCATTAGCCCCAGAAACCCGGCTGCAAGAAGCGCGGCGATGACTGCACGTGTGCTGGTCAGGAAAAATGGCTCAAAACCGCCGACTGCAACGCGTGTTGCGGGCAGTGAACCGCTGAAAATGATAACGCCGAGCAGGCCGTTTCCCCATCCAGCGGAGCTGCGCTGTGCCAGTGATGCTTGCATGAGATCCCTCCGTTTTTTGCTTTTTTACTGAGGAGGGGCTAGGCACAACAGCCACAAAACAATACAATTGCAGCAAACTGTACTGCTACAATCATCGATACAGCAGGTGAGATGTAAAATGAGTTATGGGCAGCAAACACAACGCGTCATGCAGGCGGTGCGCAGCAAGATCAGCAGCCGTGCTCTGGAGCCGGGCGAGAAACTGCCCAGTATCCGCGGCTTCGCCTCGACCATGAATGTCTCGCCTTCGACGGTGGTGGAAGCCTATGATCGGCTTGCTGCGGAAGGCATCATCTTCGCGCGCAAAGGTTCCGGGTTTTATGTTTCGCCCAAGACACAACCCTTTACGGTTGCCGAGATCGGGCCACTGCTGGACCGTGAGATCGATCCATTCTGGGTTTCCCGACAATCACTGGACACTGGCGTGGATATGCTCAAGCCCGGATGTGGCTGGATGCCGGCTGATTGGATGCCCAATGCCTCGCTGCGCAAAGCTATCCGCAATCTGAGCAAGGCGGATGATCATCTGCTTTCCGATTATGCTAGTACGCGCGGGGCAGCTAACCTACGCCGCCTGCAAGCCCGCCAGTTTGCAGCTGAAGGGATTGAGGTTGACCCTAACCAGATCTTGCTGACAGGTTCTGCGACCCAATCCATCGATCTGGTGTGCCGCTTGCTGCTGCGCCCCGGTGACAAGGTGCTGGTGAGTGATCCGTGTTACTTCAATTTTCAGGCTATCCTGAAGGCGCACCAGGCTGAGATTGTGAGCATTCCCTGCACCAGAACAGGCGTGGACTTTGACGAATTTGAGCAAGTAATCATCGAGCATAAGCCACGGTTCTATATCTCCAATTCCTCCTTGCACAACCCAACGGGTGTTACCCTTTCTCCGCAGTCTGCGCATAAGATCCTGACGATTGCCTCTCGGCATGATCTCATCCTTGTTGAAGATGATGTGTTTGCTGAGTTTTTGCCAGAGACCACACCTCGCCTGACCGCTCTTGGCGGGTTTGACCGTGTCATCCGTTTGGGCAGCTTCTCCAAGACGCTCTCTGCCTCTGTGCGTTGTGGTTACATCGCAGCAAGGCCTGACTGGGTTGAGGCGCTGATTGATCTGCAGGTCGCGACAAGCTTCGGCGGCCCAAGCCCAATCGCGACTGAACTGATCCATTCCTGTCTGAGTGATGGTTCTTATCGCAAGCACATGGAAGCCCTTCGCCGCCGCCTTGCCAAAACACGGCGCGAGGTTTCCGCCAACCTTGCTGAACTGGGTATTCAGACCTGGCTGATGCCGGAGGGAGGTTTTTATCTTTGGTGCTCCCTGCCCGAAGGCATTGATTCAGCTGACCTTGCCCGGGCAGCTCTGCAGGAAAACATGGTTCTTGCCCCCGGCGACGTCTTTAGCCCAACCCAATCCATGGGCCAGTTCATGCGCTTCAACGTCAGCCAAATGGGCAACCCCGTCACCTACGAAATCCTAGCTGATGTGATGTGTAATCTTTGATGGTGCTCTCAGCCCTGCGCAAGAGGCTCCAAGGTCCCTTTGTAGGATACGATATGACCGACAAATGGAGCTGAGATCTCGACATCGAACGAAAAACGGCCATCTTTTTCTTCTTCAAAGGTATTTCCACGCGGCAGCAGAAAGCCCGGCATAGGGATTGAGTAGAGTGACCAGCGCCGCGGAATAAAGCGCAGTTTTCTATTTTCCAAAACAAGGGCCAAAGCGACTTTCACGGGTCCAAACTGCTCAACCATCAGATGACTGTTTTTGCCTGAGCCCGCTTTTAGAGATGACTTGAATGTCTTGCCATCAAACGTTCTGATCCACTCCTGCCCACCTTCTGCTGGCAACTGAGTAACGCTCACTGTTGCTGCTTTTGTGGCTTGAGGAAAGCCGAACAACCTTCCAATAAACTTTGCAAAAAGTCCCCTGCCCCGACGAACTTCAGCTCGCCCTTGCCAAGTCTGCTCACACTCCACGCTATGAAACACCTTGAGGGGAGTAGGAAGAAGATCAAACGCAGAGCCAAGGACTTGCCTAAACGGTGTCTTCTTATCTTGCGACTGACGAAAGCCCATGGTTATCGGCCTATCTTCAAAAAGCCGAGCATAGTCACTCAGCTCCAGCTCTTTGGTAGCTGATCTCGCACCAATCTCGGGATTATCGCCAGCAAGCATTTTGCGAATGATAGCTTCGATCGCCATAGAAGGGATATATGGGCCATCATCTCCCTCAGCGAGCATATGCCATGACTTTTCGATTGGTTTCCCTTCTGCTGAGCCGTGTACATGGATAAACATGCCGCCGCGATGTTCTCCGTGTTTGAGCAAGTTCAGAACCCAGTAGAAGAGCGGTGACAATGGCTCAAATGAAGGAAGTTTCAGAGCTGCCCGTGCATGCGCCATCCAGTTCAACATTCTATGCAAAATCTCTGGGATTGGGCCGGCTCCCATCCAAATCGACTGCATTGTTGGATGTTCCGGTGGCAGTACTTGAAGATCAGGTACATCCACGAGCGAGAAATGAGTATTTCTTAAAGGGAGCTTTCCTGGGACGGAGATGGTGTAGCGTAGTGTCTCTGCCAAGCCGATTGCTTGGTGCCGTTTGCCATCACGAAACAGGGTGATGGGAGACCCAGCATACCCGACTACAGCGCGCATGACATTGAGGCCAACACCAGCGTATGGAGAAGGTGCAATGCCACCTGTAACTCTATGGATCTCCATGGACTTTGAAAGCTCCCGGAGAACGCTGGCGGTCAACACGGGAAAGCTGCTCACTCCTGAAATCACAAAGATCCCGGCAGCTTTCGCCTGTTCATCGAACTTGGAAACACCAAAAACAAAGTCTGCGGCATCTGCAAAGTCTAGATAGTTCACTTTCGCCGACAAACAGGCTTCAATCGTCGCATATTTCTCACTTCCATAGGCCTGAAAAGGGCCAGAAGCATCGATGACAACATCGGGCTGGACTACCGGAAGCTGAGCACCAATTTCAGCGCGATCCAAACCTAGCGGCGTAAGGGTCGCATTACCGCTGTGTGTTTTGCAAAACTCTTCCGCTTTCTTTTGATTTCGACCGCAAATGACAACTTCAAGATCTTCAATATCCAAGAGTAGCTCAGTTAGGCGGCCACCAAAAACACCGTAGCCACCCAGCAATAAAATTTTCAAAGTAATAGCCTTTTTCTTAATTCTGGATCTTGCGTAGAACACAAATCAGTTCTGCCGAAAAATTTATAGCGATTGCGAGCAACAACGCTATACATCCTGTCCCGCAATGGCTTTGGCAAGATCATCAGGATACGGAGCGCTTTCCATATTCCTCCGAGGCGTTCTCCAACATGCACCAATGCATCAAGTGATGTGTATGCCGTTCTATTTTCCAGATATAGCCACGACGACGGATTAGCCGGATCAAGCCCATAATGTGATGCTAGTGCCTCTCCCAACTTGGACTGTAGCGGAATAATCCGGAACTCCTGATTTCGGTCGTTCCTTGCTATCCAGGCAGCACCTTTAGCGCAAAGGCCACAGCTGGCATCCATAACAGATACGGGCCCTTGATCAGGGAAAGGCGGGATACTTGCATCATCCCAGTAAGAAAACTGGCGCTGCTTTATTTCCATAGTGAAAACCTAGCATCATCCCGACATCAATGTAATGAAAAACCCCGGAGCTAAGCCCCGGGGTTGGTTGGTTTGGTTACTCAACGGGTTCGAGGTTGAACAGGGTGGTGTTGAATTGGGGTCGCAGGGGGTGGTTGGCTGCGAGGTGGAGGTGGATGGTGGTGGTGTGTTTGGGTGGTTTCTTCAGTTGAAGAGGAGCTCCGTTATCACCAGTGAGATTGCCTTGTTTGGCGAGAGTTTTGAGGGTGTTTCTTGAGATACTGAGTTCCTGAGCCAGCAGTCTATCCAGACGGAGGCTGACTGGCAGGTCCAGATTCAGGGTGATTTCAAGGTGTGCCCACTCCCCGGCTTTGCCTTCCACGATTTGCTTGTGAATCGTGATTGCTGTTTCCCCGTCACTTGGAGCTGCAACAGCTGGCAGGCCTGTCCGGTCAAACGCAAGTTTGCGGATTTGATGGGGGCAGTTGATTTGCAAGGCCTCCATCAGGTCAGGTGCGATTTGCTTGCGGGCGCGGCGTTCGAAGATTGGCCGGTTCCACGTGGCATCGCAGGCTTCACATTTGTAGATGAGCCAAGCATCCAGTTTGGTGCCGTTGGCGTTCAGGCGGAATTTGCCTGACGGCTTGAAAGGCTTGAGGACACCGCAGGTCTTACAAGGAATGACTGGGCGTGGTGGGTTTTCTGGTTGAAGTGTCCAGACGCATTTAAGCGATTTCGACATGCTTTAAGATTTCCACTTGTCAAAAAGCGGATGCGCAGCATGACGCCGTTACAGCACACGGTAAGGCTAAGGATTTTATAGAAAGCAGCGCGCAAAAAAGCGCATGGATAGTGCCAGAAATCACGAGGCCAAACCGGTCTCATGCCACCATCCGCGCAACAGAAAGCGCGCCGCAAAAGGATATCTCTTGCGGAACAATGATAGACTAAAAGAGACCGGTGATTACATAGGCAAAATTGATTTCTCGCGTTGTTAAACTAGGTGGACAGCCCTAGCAAAACACGCCCATCAGTTGAAGAGGCTTTGAACGCCGCAGAAATTTCCTATGGCTGGCTGTTGCTTTGCCGCAACTTTTACTCAGGGTTGAGTAAGGAGCCTTCAGAGGTTGACATGCAAAAACCCCGGAGCTCCGCCCCGGGGTCTTTTTTCGAGCCGCAATGTGTGCCTGCGGGAATTAAGCTTTGGCTTTAGAGGCCTTCTTTGCTTTTTCCTCTGCAAGAACAACCACATCCTCCGCGCGGCCCTCTACATAGACGCGACCGTAGTAACCATCGAGAAGGAGTTGTTTGATCTCATCGATCAGTGGGTAGCGTGGGTTTGCTCCTGTGCACTGATCATCAAACGCTTCTACTGCGACTTCGTCGAGCTTTGCCATGAACTGCTCTTCAGTGATGCCCAGGTCTTTGAAGCCTGCTGGGATCTCAAGAGCTTTCTTGACGCTTTCTACCCAAGCCACCAGCTTTTCAACCTTTGCATCGCGATCGTCGCCAGGTGTGGTCAGGCCGAGGTGGTCTGCGATGTCACCGTAGCGGCATTTCGCTTGCGGACGGTCGTACTGAGAGAACGCGGTCTGCTTGGTTGGGTTGTCGTTTGCGTTGTAGCGGATCACGTTAGAGATCAGCATCGCATTTGCCAAACCATGCGGCACGTGGAAGGCAGCGCCTACCTTGTGAGCGATAGAGTGACAGACACCCAGGAAGGAGTTCGCGAAGGCAACACCAGCGATTGTTGCGCCGTTGTGAACTTTCTCACGAGCTACTGGGGATTCTGCGCCCTTCTCGTAGCTTTCAACCAGGTTCTCTTTCAGAAGCTTCAGAGCCTGCAGGGCCTGACCGTCAGAATATTCGTTGGCCAGAACAGAGACGTAAGCTTCTGTTGCGTGGGTAATGGCGTCGATACCACCGAATGCGGTGAGAGACTTCGGCATATTCATGACAAGGTTGGCATCAACGATTGCCATGTTTGGTGTCAGCTCATAGTCCGCGATTGGGTATTTCACGCCGGTTTCATCGTCGGTTACCACTGCGAATGGGGTAACTTCAGAACCAGTACCAGAAGTGGTTGGGATCGCGACCATCATGGCCTTCTCACCCATTTTCGGGAACTTGTAGATACGCTTACGGATGTCCATGAAGCGCAGTGCAAGATCAGCGAAATCTACTTCTGGGTGCTCGTACATGACCCACATGATCTTCGCAGCATCCATTGGAGAACCACCACCCAGAGCGACAATCACGTCTGGCTTGAAGGTCCGGCACAGTTCTGCACCTTTGCGAACGATAGACAGGGTTGGGTCTGCTTCCACTTCGTAGAAGACGTCGGTTTCCATACCCATGCTCTTCAGGACGCGAACGGTTTCATCAGTGTAGCCGTTCTTGAAGAGGAAGCCGTCGGTTACGATCAGCGCACGTTTTTTGCCTTCAAGGTCACCCAGTGCGATTGGCAGACAACCGCGACGGAAGTAGATGGATTCAGGCAGTTTGTGCCACAACATGTTTTCTGCTCGCTTCGCAACGGTCTTCTTATTGATCAGGTGTTTTGGACCAACGTTCTCACTGATGGAGTTACCACCCCAAGAGCCACAGCCAAGGGTCAGAGATGGAGCGAGAGAGAAGTTGTAAAGGTCACCGATACCGCCGTGAGATGCTGGGGAATTGACCAGAATACGCGCGGTTTTCATGCGACGGCCAAACTCTTTGACGCGATCTTCGCAGCGGTCCTGATCTGTATAGAATACAGAGGTGTGACCGATACCGCCCATGGCAACCAGCTTTTCAGCAATGTCACAAGCCGCATCAAAATCTTTGGCTTTGTACATTGCCAGAGTTGGAGACAGCTTCTCGTGAGCGAATGCTTCTGCTTCGCTTGCTTCTGTCACTTCACCGATCAGGATCTTGGTGTCAGCAGGAACTTTCACGCCAGCCATTTCAGCGATTTTTGGAGCAGGCTGACCAACGATTGCTGCGTTGAGCGCACCGTTCTTCAGCAGAACATCCTTCACAGCCTGAAGCTCTTTGCCTTTCAGGATGTAACCTTTGTGGGTTGAGAAGCGTTCTTTCACCTGTTCGTAGATGTCTTCTACAACGATGACAGACTGTTCAGATGCACAGATCACACCGTTGTCGAATGTTTTAGACATCAAGACAGATGCGACCATGCGTTTTACGTCTGCAAACTCATCTACCACCACAGGTGTGTTACCCGCACCCACGCCGATTGCCGGCTTACCAGAAGAATAAGCAGCCTTCACCATGCCCGGACCACCGGTCGCGAGGATGAGGTTGATTTCTTCATGGGTCATCAGGGCATTGGAGAGTTCAACAGTTGGAACGTCAATCCAGCCAATGATGTCTTTTGGAGCGCCTGCTTTGATTGCAGCCTCAAGGACGATGCGTGCGGCCTCGTTGGTTGCGAGCTTAGCGCGTGGGTGCGGGCTAAAGATAATGCCGTTGCGGGTCTTCAAAGAGATGAGCGCTTTAAAGATCGCAGTAGAAGTTGGGTTTGTGGTTGGAACGATACCGCAGATGATGCCTGTCGGTTCTGCAATGGTGATTGTTCCGAAAGTTTCATCTTCAGACAGGATACCGCAGGTCTGCTCATCCTTGTACTTGTTGTAGATGTACTCAGATGCGAACTGGTTTTTGATAACCTTGTCTTCCATGACGCCCATACCGGTTTCTTCAACCGCCATGCGGGAGAGCGGGATGCGGGCATCGGCAGCGGCCAGTGCTGCTGCGCGGAAGATCTTATCTACCTGTTCTTGAGTGTATGTTGCGTAGATTTGTTGTGCTTTTTTAACCCGAGCAACAAGGGCGTCTAATTCTTCGCGATTAGTGACAGGCATTTTCTTCTCCGTAGGCAAGAACCGAAGCAGAAACGTGACAGACTATCGGCATTTGTCACAAAACAGTTCAGGGGAGGAAGCTGCTCTTCTGTTCGACACGGATATTATTGGGTCACATTCTACTTTAGGCGCATGACATAAGTCAAAAATCAGAGATATATGAATAGGATGTCATAAAACTCGGCTGTCGGAAGGCCACTTTTACGACTGGTTTTGTGATGAGGCGCGAACTTGTCATTTATTGCATAGCATTGCATACAGTTTCAGACGCCCCAAACTGTGATATTCTATTTTTATTTCAGATAGTTAAGTAGAGACGCAAAGGCACCTCTGGAGATACATTTCAGCGTCATTGACTTTTAGGACAAGTCAGCTGACCTAAACTGCGACAAAGTCGCATACTGCCAATATTTTACCGGTAATTTCACCTAGTGCTTGTGAATAGTGCGCTCTGGATGCAGAAAACACGAAGATACACGTATGTAATGTGACTCATTTTTACAAATTCAGTGAGTCTGGCGTGTAATTACGGATTACAGATCCCAGAACGGGCAGGATGCGGTGAAGGTGTTGTACTCACCACCGATTGGGTGTCGTAGTTCCAGCGTTTGAGCGTGGAGATGCAGGCGCTCAGAGAAAGACAGCGCCTCGCCTTCCGCATAGAAGCGATCGCCCACAATTGGATGCCCTAACTCCAGCATATGCACACGAAGCTGGTGGGAGCGTCCGGTGACCGGCATCAGCTTAACGAGGGTTGTATGCTCTTCGCGGTTTATGACTTCCCACTTGGTGAGCGCAGAGCGGCCCAGCTCATGATCGACCATCTGCTTAGGACGGTTCGGCCAATCGCAGCGAAGAGGCAGGTCAACCTCCCCCTCATCATCCCTCAGGTGTCCCCATACACGTGCAATATAGGTTTTGCGTGTCATGCGCTTTTCAAACTGCAGACCCACATGGCGGTGTGCGTCCTTGTTCATAGCCATGACCAGCAAGCCGGAGGTGTCCATGTCCAGTCGGTGGATGGTGGTCGCTGTTGGGTGGATCGACTGCGCGCGGGTTTCCAGACAGTCCTTATGCTCTTCCGCACGGCCCGGGACACTGAGTAGCCCGCTAGGTTTGTTAAGCACCAGCAGTTGCTCATCCTGATGGACAACATCAAGGAATGGCTCCATGGGCGGCGTATATATGAAAGGGGCGCTAGGACTGTTCATGGGGCGCTTATAGCGCCTTGCTTGCAAACGTCAACGCATGTCCTTCCGTCTATGTTGCGCTGCCTGAGAGCTGCCCCATATATCGTGCAGTATTCTATATTGATGAGGTTCCTATGATTGGCAATTTTCTTTCTGAGTTTGAGAAGGTCACTGATTACTGGTCGCCGCGCGTTGTGGCGCAGGTGAATGATCAGTACGTCAAAGTCGCGAAGATCAAAGGAGATCTCACCTGGCATAAACACGATGATGAGGATGAGCTGTTCTACGTCGTGCAAGGTAGTGTCACTATTGAGTATGAAGGTGAGGCCGTGACGCTCAATAAAGGTGACTTCCACGTGGTGCCAAAGGGAAGGATGCATAACCCTGTTGCAGAAGAAGAATGCTGGATTGTGCTGGTGGAACCCGTCGCAACAAAGCACACTGGTGACGTGGTGACTGAGAAGACAAAATCACTGGAAGATCAGTTGGCGTAACGCCCCTACTAAGGCAGCATGGGTAATCTGGAATAAGCGGAATCTGATCTCTTTACATTGAAGACATGCTGGATTACGCTTACGTTAACAAGATGCCTGATGCGTAATACGTAGTGCGCTATGTAAACACTTTAGGCATCTGCCTGACTTTCGCAAACACTGTAATTTAGCAGATGGAGGGAACAAATATGAGCATGGAAGCAATTTTGAATGACCTGAAAGGCCGCGTTGAGTCCAGCGACTTTGACAGCTCAATCAAGTTTGACTGCGGTGACGAAGGTATTCTTGTGATTGATGGTAACTCCATCTCCACAGACAACCAGGACGTAGATTGCACAATCGGCGTTTCCTTCGAAGATCTGCAGTCCCTGATCGCTGGCGATCTGGACCCAACTGCTGCATTCATGCAGGGCAAGTTCACCATTGATGGTGACATGAGCGTTGCAATGAAACTGAGCCAGTTGATCTAACAGCAGCTGCGACGAGATTGTGCATTCGGGCCGCGTGCCCGAGTGCCTCCATAGACGAAAGTCTACAAAGCTTCTTGCACTCTTTGTTCGAAAAGCTGCTGCAGAAACATCGCCCAGTGCTCGATGTAGTCCTGCTTATCTTCTTCTCTCATGAACAGACCATCCGACGTAATCAGACCCGTCATCATCTGACGTGATGCTGTAATGAGCGTGCGCGCTGTTGCCTGACTGATCTGATCACTCTCAAAGATTGCCAGAATTCGATCGTCGGTGACTTTTGCGAAGTTGTCAAAAGTGGGTTTGATGCGGCGGCGCAACGTATCTTCTGTTCGCGCTGCAACAAGAATTTCCATCATGGTGAGGTACTCAGGAGAGTTCGCCTGATTCGTCCACCATTTGATAGTCAGCTCAGAAATTCTGCTTTTATCCTCACCGATTTCGTTCAACCACTCCAAAGTTAGCCGAACTGATTTAGCGAGCAATCTTTCCAGAACGAAGACCATCAGATCTTCTTTAGTCGGGAAATGATGCTGCAGCGCACCCTGCGAAAATCTCGTCTTTTCCGTAATTTTCTTAATAGATGCACGGTGATAGCCAAATTCGTGCAAACAGCTGATAGCGGCAAGGAGGATCTCCTTACGCATACGATCACTCTTCTCTGCCTGAGTAGATTTTCGCGTTTCGCCGGTATCTTGAAAAATATTTTTCATAGTGCCTCACATCAACGCTTGTAAAAAAACCATATGCATGTATTTTTTTCAAGAGATACGACGAAACACGTAGTGCATAGTTTAGGGAGGAGAAATTATGTATCGGGAGCGTCAGTCCACTGTTGGAACCCTAAGGGAGAAGGTTTCCATGCACACTGTTATTATTGGTGATCCACATCCGGCATTTTCCAGAGCACTTGCGAGCATCTACTCAAATGAGTGCCACGGCGTAAATGTACTTGTGACTAAGAGCTTTTCCGAGTTGCAGACTTGGGTAGAACTTCACCCTTCCGCAGTGGTACTTGTGAACCCTCGGATGAAGGGGGCACCAGGTCTCAGCACAGCGTCTACGCTTCTGGAGACCTATGAGATTTCCAGCCTTGTTATGTTGCTTGAGCAGGATAACCCGGGCCTTTCCGAATACTTCATCGCTCGCGGCGCAACCGCAGCAGTGCCTAAAACCGCTGACTTCTCAGTGTTCAAAGCAGTTTTGACCGGTGGCACCGTTGAAGTGACAACTGAAGCAGAAGATGCGCAGAACGCGTTTGGCATCGACTTTTATGAAGGTCTTGCGAACCTGACACGTCGTCAGGCCACCATTTTGACCTATCTGAAAGAAGGCAAGCTGAACAAGCAGATCGCGCATGAGCTTGGCATTTCCGAAGCGACCGTGAAGCATCACGTTTCTGCGCTGCTGAGCACTCTGGGCTTCTATTCCCGCTCTCAGCTGGTGGCTATGATCAACGAGCTTGGCATCAACGTGGATTATCGTGGCGGCAACCGTAAAGCGGCCCGCGCGAAGACCAACTCACGTCGTGTGGCCAATGGCTACAAGATCGCCGGTGCCGGCGCTGGTGTGACACCAGCTTCCGCGCTGCAGCCGACATATGTTGCGGCTCCTTAAACCAAACTGACACAGCCTGTGGCGAGAATGTCGCTCCCTCGCCGCAGTGTATTCTCCTTCCTTTTGCGGGCGTTACAGCAACGACAAGCCAACAGTTGACGTTGCTGTAGCGCTCTTGCCACAGCAAGCAGATTGTTTCTTCAGATTGACTGTTTGCGCTCTAAACGCACTTGCCGTTACGTCAATTTTTCCTCATTATTGATTTTGCAGGCTCCCAAGGCCGGGCTTCAATCTTTAAGAGGACTAGGAAACTGTGCAGCCAAGCGATTTTGCCAGTTTGAGCGACCTTGAGGTCATTTGGAGCGATCACGGCGGAACCTGTCCGATCCCCACACGCACCCTTGTTGCTTCCGATTTGCTATTAAGCATCGGCCCTTCACCTGACAGAGAGTTTGATCAGACGTTCCAGCGCATCTCCGGCGCACTTGTGCTTGCCTATGGAGATCCGCTGTACAACGGTGGTCTGCGGATTGTTGATGAGGTTGCTGAGCCAGAGCAAAGCCAGTTGAGCCTTGTGTTTTCCTCCAAACACCAGGGGCATTTCAACACGGTCAGCCATGAAGCCTTCTACAACAATGAGAACGCGCTTTATGTGCCGTTCCGCAATCTCAGCGAAGTGCATCCGGAAGATGATATTGAAAGCCTGTTTGGAGATTATTCACCCGGTATCTTCCTCAGATATGTGGTGAGCGAGCGGACGCGGTCATTCCCGGATATGCTGGCGCGGCTTGCCGAGCGAGCGACTGGGCTACAGGTTTGCAGCAAAAACCGGTCTTTGCTTTTCTCCAGCCTGTCAGAGCTTCGGCGTAAGTTGCCCAGTGATCTTATTCTGGTTGATGGAAGTGGGTTTGGTGGACAGCCAGCCTCACGGCAGCAGAAGAAGCCTCTGCTCTACACGACCAACTGGATTTCCCGAGAGCTGATTGAACCGTCAGAGCTGCACCATACTGAGAGTGAGGTGCCAAGTTTGTTTGATCTTAGGCGCCGGTTCTCACTCAGTTCCTGAGGAGTCTTCCGACTTTTCCTGACAAGACGCGCAGGTGCCTTTGATTTCGATGGAGGTTGATTTGGCATCGAAGCCGTTTGCACTTGCCCAGCCGCTCAGAATTTCAGCCACATCATTATCCGCAAACTCCAGAGCTTTACCACAGGTTTCACAGATGGCAAAGCCAACCATCTCGACTGCGTGGCAAGCTGGGTGAGCACAGGCAACAAAAGCATTCATGCTCTCAAGGCGATGCACCAAGCCAAGGCCGATTAGTTTGTCGAGCGCACGATAGACCTGCAATGGTGCGCGAAGTCCCTCAGTCCGGAGCTGATCCAGAATAGAGTATGCACTCATTGGCGCATCTGAAGCACACAGCAGATCCAAGACCAGACGCTGATTTTTCGTGAGCTTCACTTCTGCAGTTGCCATTGCCACTTCTTTCACCCTATTGCCCTCGCTCCTTTCCCAATACCCCGTTTAGGAGGCGAGATGCAAACAATGATAGCAGAAATAAACACAGGCTGGCCACGACGATTGACGGACCTGAAGCACTATCAAACTGCAATGAGCCTTCCAACCCCAGAACAACACTCGCAACACCAATGACTGAGGATGCAACAGCCATCTGCTCCGGTGTTCTTGCAAACCAACGCGCAGTGGCAGCTGGAATGATCAGCAAAGCGGTGATGAGCAGAACACCAACGATCTTCATCGCGATGGCAATAATAGCGGCCATCATGACCATGAAGATGAGCTGCGTCAGGTCTGGATTGAAACCCTCCGCCTCTGCCAGTTCACGGTTGACCGTAGAGGCCAGCAAAGGGCGCCAGAGGAAGTACATCAGGCCAAGTATGACCGCTGCGCATGCATAGATTGCGATCACATCCTCATTGCCAACGGCGAGGATGTCTCCGAAGAGCAGCGAGAGCAGGTCAAACCGCACATGGCTCATAAAGGCGATCAGCACCATGCCGAGTGCCAAGGCGGAGTGGGAAAGCAATCCCAGCAGCGCATCCGTTGAGAGCGAGCCACGTTTTTGCAGGATGAGCAGGCACAAGGAAACCGTGACCGTGACGGCGAGCACACCGAGCATCAAGTTAATGTTCAAAAGGAATGCCAGCGCAACACCCAGCAATGCGGAGTGAGACATGGTATCGCCAAAGTAGGCCATACGGCGCCAGACAACAAAACAACCGAGCGGGCCTGCGACCAGGGCCAGACCAATGCCTGCGAGCATGGCTCTGAGAATGAAATCATCCATGATTGCAGCAGTCTCCCGAGTTTCCCTTGGACGGAACGATTGTGCCGTCAGCTTTGTGGCTGTGGTCGTGATGATGGTGGTAGATCGCCAATGACTGGGAAGCCGGATCACCAAACAGCTGCTTGTACGCATCTGAGGCAGCGACCTGTTCTGGCGCGCCGCTACAACATACGTGCCCGTTGAGGCAGACCACCGTATCCGTCTGCGCCATAACCACGTGCAGATCGTGAGAGATGAGCAGGATACCGCAGTTCAGCTCTTCACGGATTTTGAGGATCAGATTGTAAAGTGCGATTTCACCGGAGTAGTCCACGCCCTGCACAGGTTCATCCAGCACCAAAAGGTCTGGCGTGCGCAGGATTGCACGGGCGAGCAAGGCTCTTTGGTATTCCCCACCAGACAACTGCTGCACATTGGAATCTATGAGGTGCGATATACCCGTCTTTTCCAGCACCGCATCGATTTCAGCCTTCGACGGTTTGGCTGTCAGGCTCATCAATCGGCGGACGGTGAGCGGCATAGTCCAGTCGATTGCAAGCTTTTGCGGGACGTAACCGACCTTGAGGTTCGGCTTGCGCTTGATTGATCCGGCATCTGCTTTCAGCACGCCCAGTGCCGTTTTTGCAGTTGTGCTTTTGCCAGCACCGTTTGGTCCGATGAGTGTAACAATCTCGCCAGAGTTCACATTTAATGAGACGTTCTGGATCAACCAGCGGCCTTGCCGTTTGATCCCAACTCCATCCATTTCAATCAATTGCACGATAGGCACCTCAACTCGTCGCGGGCAGCACCACGAAGGGGATGGCATTTATATGTTACGTAATAATATAACACAAATGAAATATTCGTTGATTTCACAATGACACAAAAAAGCCGGAGCAATGCCCCGGCTTGTCTGATGTTTGATTGCTGAAATTTTGCTTAGGCTGGCTCGCGCATTGCACGGACTGCTGTCTCCACCCCGCGCAGTTCGGCCAAACCACGCAGGCGGCCAACAGCTGGATAGCCCGGTGCAGACTTCATCTGAAGGTCTGACAGCATTGCATGGCCATGATCCGGGCGGAATGGGATCAGATCATCTGAACCTGCCGCTTTTCTGCGCTCTTCTTCATCCACCAAAGCAGAGATCACACCAACCATGTCAACGTCACCTGTCAAGTGATCAGCCTCATGGAAGGAAAGCGGGTTCTCTTCGCGCTTGGTTGCGCGCAGATGCACGAAGTGAATGCGGTCGGCATAGCGCTTCACGATGCCTACAAGATCATTATCAGCCCGAACACCCAGAGAGCCAGTACAGAATGTAAAGCCGTTTTCAGGAACATCGACTGCTTTCGAAATATACTCGTAGTCAGATTCAGTGGAACACACGCGTGGCAAGCCAAGCAGTGGACGTGGTGGGTCATCTGGATGGATGGCCATAACAGCGCCAGCTTCTGCACACACTGGAATGACTTCCTTGAGGAACAACGCGAGGTGTTCTCTCAGCTTATCTGCATCGATACCCTCATAGCGTTCCAGATGTGCGCGGATGTCTGCTGTGGTATAAGACTCTTCGGAACCCGGCAGGCCTGCGAGAATGGTTTTGACAAGACCGTCCTTATCTTCCTGCGTCATGCCTTCATATGCGGCTGTTGCGCGGGCGAGTTCTTCCTCTGAGTACTCATCTTTTGCATTTGGGCGCTCAAGAATGAAGATATCGAAGGCTGTAAAGATGTCTGCATCAAAGCGCAGGCATGTGGCTCCGGTTTCCAGCTCATACGCCAGATCGGTGCGTGTCCAATCCAGAACGGGCATGAAGTTGTAGCAGATCTTGGTGATGCCGCATGTCACCAGATTGCGGATGGATTGCTTATAAGTCTCAATGTACTTTTGAAAGTCACCAGTGCGCGTTTTGATGTGCTCGTGTACCGGGATACTTTCAACAACAGACCAGACAAGACCCGCAGCTTCGATCTCATCTTTGCGCTTTTGAATTTCTTCAACTGGCCATACTTCGCCATTAGGGATGTGATGGAGAGCGGTGACAATGCCCGTTGCCCCTGCCTGTCGAACATCTGCGAGAGTGACCGGATCGTGTGGGCCATACCAGCGCCAAGTCTGTTCCATGTTTAGCTCTTTGCTTTTCAAATTTTGGGGCCGGAGCCCTGTTTAACATTTCATGTCGGTTATTTTTTGAGATCGTTCACCGCAGCCAGCGGGTCCGTATCAAACAGGTACGCATCGAATGACGGATCATCGACGTCAGAAAGTTCCAGCAGTGTCATGCGAACATTTTCAAGGTGTTGCCACATGGCTTGCCGGGCCATTTGCGGATCGCGGCACTGCAGTGCTGTGAGGATTGCCTGATGATCGTCCAGCCACTTCTTCTGATAGCCTCTGTCGAAAATACGCTGGTGCAGCTGCTCCCACATGCGGGAGCGCTTGCGAAGCGTCCAAAGGTGTTCAACTGACTCAGTCAGGACCGAGTTCTGGCTCGCCTGTGCAACCAGACGGTGGAACTCTTCATCTGCCTTGTGGCTTCCTGAACCGGATTCAATTTCATCCCGCTCCTTGGCCAATGTTTCACGCATCTGGATGATGTCGGCTTTGGTCGCCATTGTGGCGGCAAAGGCAGCGATGTTGCTTTCTAAGAGTTGGCGGGCCTGCAGCAGCTCGAATGGACCGATATCCGTTTCCAGCGCACTGTCCGGCGTCACATCCCCGGGGAGGCGGAGAACATAAGTGCCGGACCCTTTGCGCACATCCACAAGCCCCTGCACTTCGAGCATGATCATGGCATCTCTGACTAACGACCGACTCACGCCCAGATCCTCAGAAATCTTGCGCTCTGTGGGGAGCTTGTCACCAATGGCAAAGGCGCCATTCGCCAAATCGCGAACCAGCTCTTCTGCCACATCCTGATAACGTCTTCTGTTCGGGTCTAATGTCATGGTGCAATCCAGATCAGTTTTTCGCTTTCAGCTCTGCATAAAAATCTGCAAGAAGTTTGAAGGCTGTTTTCTTTGTTTTCTTGTCTGAGGCTATCAGGCCTTTGCGGTTCCAGCCCTGCTGGAACATGTTTTGTCGGCGTTCCACACGGAAATCATAGAGAATCCAAGGCGAGATGCCCTTCACGAATTCTCGCTGGCGCAAGGTGGCAATCTGCTTTCGATAGACTTCAGCCATATAACTCTCGCTAAAGAAGCCCTTTTCCAACCTGCCTTCGCCGATGTAACCATCTGCGCCAGTTTCGGAGATAACAACGGGCTTACCGGGGTCGGAGTTGTCGAGGAAGTCGATCAAATCGTCGAAGTTCTCCTCATACCAACCGTAGTACTCGTTGATGCCGATCACATTGATGTGCTGGATCAGGCGATCTTCAATGCGGTTCTTAGTGTGGTTTACGAGGCAAGCGGCTGAGGTCAGGCGCGTTGGGTCCATGTCTCTCACGGTATCAACCAGATGCTTCATGAAGGAGAGACGTTCGTCTGTATCCGGGTTTTCGTTACCGACAGACCAGATGGCGACAGAGGCCCTATTGCGGTCTCGCTTGATCAGCTCCTGAAGCTGGTTGCTTGCATCTTTAAGAGTATTCGGATTCTTGAAGTCGATTGCCCAGTAGACCGGTATCTCTTCCCAAAGCAGAATGCCCTCGCGATCTGCCATTTTGGCGGCGCGTTCGTCGTGCGGGTAATGAGCGAAGCGCATGAAATTGCAGTTCAGCTCTTTGGCATGCTGGAAGCGCTGCTCCAGATCTTCATCGCGCAGAACTTTGCCGGTGAACTCGTCGTCTTCATGGACAGAGATACCGCGGAAGAAAATTGGTTTTCCGTTCAGGAGAACATCTGTGCCGACTTGCTGAATCTGGCGGAAGCCAATCCGATCTTCAATGCGATCTGCGTCGAGAGTTACAGATACGCTGTAAAGGCGAGGGTTTTCTGGTGACCATAGTTCTGGCTTGGCTGGAATGGTCAGCTTGCCGAAACCGTCTTCATTAACAGAGACTTCAACTTTGATGCCCAGCTCTGCCAGTTCAACAATGACTGGTGCCTTATCTGGCCCATCCACTTGCAACTCAACCGCGATTTTGTCGTAGGAGCTATCAGGAACCAGATAGGCGAAGAAATCTGAAATGAGTGTCTTTGGGGTTCTGTAGAGTTCGACATCCCTGTAGATGCCGCCGTAATTGAACCAATCAGTGTTGCGCATAGGCACACGGTCGAGCGTGCGGGTGTTGTTGACACACAGCATCAACCAGTTACGGCCCTGCTTCGCATGCTCGGTGAGTTCAACGTTAAATGGGGTGGAGCCACCATAGTGATTGCCGAGGAACTCTCCGTTGAGGAACACCTTACAATCATACTGGGCTGCCCCTACTCTCAGGAACAAGCGCTCATCATCAGGCAGCTCGTCCAGATCCAGCGGGCGCGTGTACCACGCACTGCCTTCAAAGAAGTACCACTTATCTTTGAGCATAGACCAGCAAGATGGGACCGGAACGGTTTCACCTACATATGGGTCGTAGTCGTATGGTTCTGTTTTTTCCTCCGGGGCTTCAGGTGTGAAGGAAAACCACTTCTGGCGCAGTCCTGTGTCCAGAAGGTCGACACAGAAGTTCCATTCTCCGTTCAGCGACTCAGCCTTACGGCCACCAGTGAAGATCAAGGTGCTGCTGTTCAGGTTTTGCGTGTTGAAGGGGACGTCGTAGTCCTCATCATGCAGGCAAGCCAGGCCGTTGTCGGCACCTTCCATCCGCTCAAGCATCACTGATCCTCGTTGACCAATACCGGTTTCGTCGTTCTTGGGACATCAGTCCAAGTTGGTCGACCTATTTATGCACTCTCCAGATGACAGGGAACTTTTGCTTTTGAATTGCAAACCTCACCAACAGGACACTCTTCCACTCATTGAGCTGCGAATGCTCTTTCTGATGGTCAGCAAATCATCTGCCGTTACTCTCAACCTACTGTATTCAATAGATTAAACACCTGATTGAGAGCTCTTTTCCACTTCCTTCGGGTTTGCACATACCTTTCAGAAATCTACCAGTGGTTGGTACTTGGGTAACCTCTTCATCTTTCTTATGAATCAAGAGGTCAGCGCCAAACCGGCAGATTTGTTGAAAGGTGAAGAAAGGAGATCAACCAAACCTCTCTCCACACATGCCACATTTCTACAAAACTGCGACATTGTCAAACCATTTTATCATATTGGTTGACCAATAATCAAAAATCAGCAATTAATTGGGAGAGAGGTAATTTAATTGGATTCATTGGATATCCGTAGATCTGCAGATCTCCAGCTGAAACCCTCTCACGAATTCAATAGTTCCTGAACAACCCCTCAGGAGAAATTGGTCGCCCACTGCAGATTCTTTCTGCATACTAAGCCCGCGCCCTCACCTAGATTAGGGAATTAAAATGCAAGCGCTGACCAAAATAGTTAACACGATCCTGAAGGCCGTCACCGTGTCGGTTTTTGTGGTGCTCGTGGTGTGTGTGGTTTGGCAGGTTTTCTCGAGATACGTTCTTGGAACCCCAAGCACCGTGACCGATGAACTCGCTCGTTTCATGTTTATGTGGATCGGCCTGATTGGTGCGGCCTATACGCTCGGAATGCGAAGACACCTGGCAATTGATCTGCTGACCGGCTCTCTGACCGGCAAGCGGAAACTGCTTTCAGATTACTTCATCGTTCTGGCGATCGCCTTCTTCTCAGGTGTCGTCATGCTTTATGGCGGCGGGCAACTTGTTATGAAGACGCTCGCCAACGGGCAGGTCTCCCCCGCTCTCCGTGTTCCAATGGGCTATATCTACGCAGCCATCCCATTCTCTGGCGGCATCATGCTGTTCTACTGCGTTGAGTTCTTCCTTGGTCTTGTTAACGGCACAGGTACAGGTCCTAACGACCAGATGCCTGACGCTGCTGATACTGCTGCTAAATAAGAGTAAGTCTGATGGAATTTTTAAGTAGTGAACTTCAAAGCGGTCTTATTCTGTTTGGTGTTTTTGGCGTTCTGGTTACACTTGGTGTGCCGATCTCTTTTGCCATCGGTCTGGCAGCAACGGCGACGATCACCTTTTTGATCTCCTTTGATCAGGCACTCTTTGTTGTTTCGCAGAAGATGGCGAGCGGTCTGGACAGCTTCACGCTGCTGGCGATCCCGTTCTTCATCCTTGCTGGTAACATCATGAACTCCGGCGGCATCGCGCGGCGTTTGATTGAACTGGCGAAGATCGTGGGGGGCCGATTGCCGGGCGCACTGGCACACGTCAATGTGCTGGCGAACATGCTGTTTGGCTCCATTTCCGGTTCTGCTGTGGCTTCTGCTGCTGCAATCGGTGGCATCATGTCTCCGCTGCAGCGCAAGGAAGGATATGATCCAGCCTTCTCCGCAGCTGTGAACGCGGCTTCTTGCCCAACTGGTATGCTGATCCCACCTTCTTCCACGCTGATCGTTTACTCTCTGATTTCCGGTGGCACCTCAGTCGCAACGCTTTTCGTTGCTGGTTATCTGCCGGGTATTTTGATGGGTCTCGGCGTGATGGTTGTGGCTGGTATCGTTGCGACGAAGCGCGGTTATCCGTTGATCCCGCTGCCAAGCTTCAAAGAGATCATCTTCAAAATTGCAGATGCTTTCCTGCCATTGCTGCTCATCTTCATCATCATGGGCGGTATTATCGGTGGTGTATTCACTGCAACTGAGGCTTCTGCTGTGGCAGTGGTTTACACTCTACTGCTCGCCGTTGGCATCTACCGCGAAGTGAAGATCACTGATCTGCCGACCATCATCCTTGAGAGCGCGATTACCAGTTCCATCGTCCTTCTGCTGATTGGTTGTTCCATCGGTATGTCCTGGGCGATGACCTTCTCTGACATTCCTTATGCAATTGGTGAAGCACTGGCGAACGTCTCTGAAAATCCGTTCATCATTATGCTTGTGATCAACATCTGCTTGCTAGTGATTGGTACCTTCATGGACATGACGCCTGCCCTGTTGATCTTCACACCGATCTTCCTGCCTGTTGCGACTGAGCTTGGAATGGATCCTGTGCACTTCGGTATCATGATGACTTACAACCTGTGCATCGGCATCATCACACCGCCAGTGGGTAGTGCGCTGTTCATCAGTTGCTCTGTGGGCAAGGTGGCTATTCAGGATCTGATCAAACCAATGTTGCCGTTCTATGCAGCAGTGATCTCCATCCTGATGCTGGTGACCTTCATTCCTGAAATCAGCCTGTTCCTGCCACGTGTCATTCTTGGCTATGGCGGATAACAGACAGAAACCAAGCAACCATAACAACAACCCAATAACTGGTTGAAGTATAATGAAAACGCTAGGTAAGTGGTCCTATATCGAGACCGAACAGAACCGAGTTGATTTGCTCGTAGATGATAAGCATCTGCTCTCTTTGTTCGTTCTTGAAGACAAGCTTGTTCGGGTTCTTTTACGCAAAAACGGAGAGTTCAGACAGGGACGGACCTGGTCCATCACACCGGCTGAAATGCCCATGCCGTTTGAAGGTCGGTCCCGTCTTTCTGTTGAAGGGTTCTCTCTTCCAGAGTTCAAGCAGCAGCTAACGGAGGATACACTGGTACTGGAGACGCGGTCTTTACGCGTCTCCGTGAAAACACCGCTTCAGATTATCTGGGAAGCGAAGAACGAGGACGGATCTTATCAAATCATTGCCAGCGAGCGTCCAACAGGCGCTTACATGGTGGGTGTGAAGGACAACAAGAACTCACACTTCTTCAACCAGCCTGCGGATGATCGGATTTATGGACTGGGCGAAAAAGCTGGCAACCTTTTGCGTAATGGCCGTCGCTATGAAATGCGCAATCTGGATGCAATGGGCTATGATGCAGAGACCACTGATCCGCTTTACAAACATTTGCCATTTACTTTGACGCGTACCGGCTCTGGTGTTTCCTATGGCGTGTTCTACGATAATCTGGCGAGTTGCTGGTTCGATCTGGGAAACGAGATCGACAACTACCATCGGCCCTACAGATCATACCGGGCGGAAGATGGCGATCTGGACTACTACTTCATGCTCGGCCCTTCCCTGCTGGAGGTGACCAAGACGCAGGTCTGGCTGACAGGCAAGCACATCTTCCCACCAAAGTGGAGCCTCGGGTATTCCGGGTCCACCATGTATTACACCGATGCTGACAATGCACAGGAGCAGTTGGAGGGCTTTGTAGACCTCATCAAAGAACACGCCATTCCTTGCGACAGTTTTCAGCTTTCATCCGGTTACACATCCATCGGCACAAAACGTTATGTGTTCAACTGGAACTATGAAAAGTGTCCTGATCCCAAGGCTATGACTTCCAAGTTTCTGGATGCAGGCGTGCATCTGGCAGCCAACATCAAACCGTGCCTGTTGCAGGACCACCCGCTGTATGAGGATGTGGCCGCGAAGGGTCTATTTATTCGGGACAGTGAAGCCGATCAGCCAGAGCGCTCGTTGTTCTGGGATGATGAAGGGTCTCACCTCGACTTTACCAATCTGGAGACTGTCAACTGGTGGAAAGCAAGCGTCACTCAGCAGTTGCTTGAGCGAGGGATTGGTTCAACCTGGAACGACAACAACGAGTATGAGATCTGGGATTTCTCAGCTCGGTGTCAGGGGTTTGGTGAAGAAATCGAAGTTGGGCTTATCCGACCACTGCATTCCTTCCTTATGATGCGTGCATCCTTTGAAGCGCAAGTAGAGTATGCACCCGAGGAACGCCCCTATCTCATCTCCCGCAGTGGCTGCCCAGGCTTACAGCGTTATGTTCAGACGTGGACAGGCGACAACCGGACGGGTTGGAACAACCTGAAATACAACATCCGCATGGGCCTCGGGCTTTCCTTGTCCGGCATCTACAATGTTGGTCATGATGTTGGTGGGTTCTCTGGGCCTCGTCCTGATCCAGAACTATTTGTTCGCTGGGTTCAGAACGGCGTGATGCATCCGCGCTTTACGATCCATTCATGGAATGATGATGCCACCGTCAATGAAGCCTGGATGTATCCGGAACTGACGCCGCTCATTCGCAATGCGATCCAACTGCGTCAGTATCTGATGCCGTATTTCTACACCATGCTGCACGACATGCATGTGATGGACGAGCCGCTGCTTCGCCCGACATTCCTAGATCACGAAGGAGATGAGCGCACCTTTGCAGAGACGGATGACTATCTGCTTGGCCAGGATCTGCTGATTGCATCCGTAGTTGAGCAAGGCGCAACAACGCGTGAGATTTATCTGCCGGACAATGGCGACGGGTGGTACGAGTTCGATACAGGCGCGTATCACAAGGGCGGACAGACGATCGTTGTTGATGCCCCCTTGGAACGCCTGCCACTGTTTGTGCGGGCTGGCACTGTTTTGCCGCTCGCTAATGCTACAGCGAAGAACACAACAGAGTGTGATCTGAACGCGCTGGCGATCTTCCCATTCCAGGGAACAGGAAAGCGTGAGCTGGCGGTATTTGAGGATGATGGCATCAGTCATAAATGGCTGGAAGGCGAGCACAGCACCTTGCATCTGGTTCTCTCCAGCACGTCCGATGAGCAAACCTTAACTCTGTGTCGCAGTGGCTCCCTCAAGACTGATGGACGAGACCTCTCTGTCTTCATCAAAGGCCGCTCTCCAAATGGGCTGGTTCCGACTGTGATCGTGAACGGACAGCCGATTTCGAACGACACCCACACTTTCTCCCTCAATGAGCTTTGATAAGGCCCACTTTCTATGACTTTTGAATTTCAAAAACTCGATCTCAATGCACTTCCAAGTGATGTTTCGGTGCCGTCTTATGTTCGCGGATCATTGAAACCACGCGTTGCTCATATTGGTTTTGGCGCCTTCGCCCGTGCGCACGTTGCTATGCATCTGCATGAGACACTTGCTGCCGGGGGTGGTGATTGGGGCATGCGCGTGATCGAACTGTTCGGCACCTCCGATCTGTTTGATAAACTGGAGGAGAACGATCACCTCTACACACTGGTTGAGACCGCTGATGAAGGTACGAACACTCGTCTGCTTGGTGCGGTGTGTGAAACGCAGCATCTGGCGCGTGATGGTGTTGAGGCACTGATTGATGGTTTGGCTGAAGAACAGCTCAAGGTCATTTCACTGACAGTCACTGAAAAGGGTTACTGCGTTAAAAACGGGAAGCTGGATCTGGACAATGCAATGATCCAGCAGGACCTCTCTTCCCCTTCTGCTCCAAAGACTGCTATTGGATTGATTGTTGCGGGTCTGGCTAAGCGTCGGGCACTTGGGAATGGCCCGATCACCGTTATGTCTTGCGACAACCTCCCTCACAACGGTGTCCTTTGCGGTATTGCTGTTCGCGAGTTTGCTGCGAAACTGGATGCAGAGCTGGCGGCGTGGATTGAAGAGAATGTCTCCTTCCCTTCCACCATGGTGGACCGCATTGTTCCGGCACTGACGGACGAGTCCCGCGAGCTGATCCATGAGAGCCTTGGCGGACAGGTTGATCTGAATGGCATCGTTTGTGAGCCGTTCCGTCAATGGGTAATTGAAGACAACTTCAAAGCAGGTCGCCCTCAATGGGAGCTTGCCGGAGCACAACTGGTTGCTGATGTGGAGCCATTTGAAGAAATGAAGCTTCGCACGCTCAACGGTTCTCACTCCTTCCTCGCCTATCTTGGCTTCCTCGCTGGCAAAGAGACTATCGCGGATTGTGCAGCTGATCCTGTGTTTTACGCTGAAGCGCGCAAGCTGATGGTGGATGAGCAACTGCCAACACTGGACGTGCCGGGAGATGTTGATCTGGTGGCTTATGCGGACTCATTGCTGAAGCGTTATTCCAACTCCAAACTGAAACACCGCACCTGGCAGATTGCAGCCGATGGCACACAGAAAATGCCGCAGCGCTGGCTGAACTCCGTGAAGTTCCATTTGGCCAATGGGGGCGATTATCGCCACTTGGTGCTCGGGATTGGGGGATGGATGAACTACATCCGCGCGGATCGCAATGGCGAAAGCTATGAGGTGGTTGATCCACTTAAAGAGAAGCTTGCCGCAATTGTCGCCAATGGCGGTGCTGACGAGACAACCTACGTCGATAATCTGCTTGCGTTGGATTCTGTGTTCCCATCTGAACTTGTTGCTAACGATGAGTTCAAGAAGGCAGTTCACAACGCCTATCGTGCAGTGGCAGAAAAAGGTGCCGCGCAGGCCGTAGCAGATTTGGCAGATTAGATTTCCCGGAGTTTTGCCAGGCACCAGCAGGGCAAACGCTCACTTTCAGGGAGAGATCATA
The DNA here is from genome assembly GCF_000236645.1 of Pseudovibrio sp. FO-BEG1. Lineage (NCBI taxonomy): Bacteria > Pseudomonadati > Pseudomonadota > Alphaproteobacteria > Hyphomicrobiales > Stappiaceae > Pseudovibrio > Pseudovibrio sp. FO-BEG1. The sequence goes on along the minus strand of NC_016642.1, from coordinate 1,385,230 downwards.
GGGTCGCTCCCACCACTTTCAGGGCAGAAAACGATGCAGCCATTTCTTGGACCAGACTTCCTCCTCGAGACAGAAGCCGCACAACGACTTTACCACGATTACGCAGCAGAAATGCCGATCGTGGACTATCACAACCACCTATGTCCGCAGACCATTGCTGAGGACCGCCACTTTGATGATATTGGCCGCGTATGGCTGGAAGGCGATCACTACAAATGGCGTGCAATGCGGTGGGCCGGTATCAGCGAGAGCCTGATCACTGGCAAAGACACCAGCTTCAAAGAAAAATTCCTTGCTTACGCCTCTGTGATGCCGAAGTTCCTTGGGAACCCTCTATATCATTGGACTCATCTAGAGATGTATCGCTACTTCGGGCTGGAAGGCGTGATCCTCTCTGACAAATCGGCAGAAACCGTTTGGGAGGTTTGTAACGCGAAACTGGCGACCAAGCAGTTCTCCGCGCGCGGTTTGCTGCAGATGCAGAACGTGAAGATGCTGGGCACCACTGACGATCCTTGTGATGATCTGCATTGGCACAAGATGATCGCTCAAGATCCAACCTCAACCATGGTTGTGCGCCCAACCTTCCGTCCAGACCCAGCCTTCAAGATCGATAAGCCGACATTTGGCGACTACATCATGAAGCTCAGCAGGCGCATTGGTTTCCATATCGACAAGTATGAACGCCTTCTCGAAGCGTTGAGCATGCGGCTGGATCATTTTGGCCGACACGGTTGTCGTGCTGCAGACCACGGCCTGGACTCCATGCTGTTCTGCCCAGTTCCACCAGCTGCAGAGTTAGATCGCATCTTTAAGGAAGGGCAAAGCGGCGCAACACTAAGCGTTGATGATGTGACGGCCTTCCAGTCAGCGGTTCAGTTGTTCCTAGGCAAGGAGTACGCAAAGCGCGGTTGGGTGATGCAGATGCACATTGGCGCGACACGGAACAACCGCAGTCGCATGTTTAAAGCACTGGGGCCTGACGTAGGCTGTGACGGCATCGATGACCGCGAACTTGCAAACCCGTTGAACCAGTTCCTTGATACGTTGGATCGTGAGAAAGCATTGCCACGCACTGTGCTTTACTCTCTTGATCCAACGAAGAACGAAGTTGTTGTGACGACTGCTGGGAACTTCCAGGATGGATCTGTTGGCGGTAAGGTTCAGGCCGGAACAGGCTGGTGGCACAATGATCAGCTGGACGGCATGGAACGCCAGATGACGCAATTAGCGCAGATGGGATTGCTTTCTCAGTTCCTCGGCATGTTGACAGACAGCAGATCGTTCCTATCTTTCCCACGACACGAGTATTTCCGTCGCTTGCTTTGCAAGATCGTTGGAGAGTGGATGGATAAAGGCCATATTCCGGGTGATTTTGAGCTAGCGGGAGGCATGATCAGGGACATTTGCTACAACAATGCAGCAAACTGGTTCCTTGATGAAAGTAGGTAGGCTTTAGCCCCTGCTTTATCCCTTGGAAGCCCCTTGGACCATGCCTCTGGACCAAGGGGTTTCTGACATCAGAAGCTACATTAAGCGTCGTGCTTGTAGATGTTTTCCAGCGCATCAGCGTGGTTGTTCAGTACCTTAGCACGACGGATCTTGAGGGTTGGTGTCAGCTCACCTGTCTGGATCGAGAAGCCGTCCGGCAGAATTTCAAACTTGCGGATACGTTCTACACGTGAGTGGCGTGCATTCACTTTGTTGATGCCTGCCTGAATGACACTGCGCAGCTGATCAGATTTCAGAACATCTTCCAGTTTGATGTTGTTTTCTATCGCAAATCGCTGTGCCATCACGCCATCGATTGTAATCAGAGCACTTAGGAAGGTCTGGTTGTTTCCTGCAACAACAGCGTATTCCACCATCGGCAGTTCCATGAGATCTTGCTCCAGCAATGCCGGGGAGATGTTCTTGCCGCCTGAGGTGATGATGATCTCTTTTTTGCGACCCGTGATGAACAGGTAGCCGTCTTTATCGAGATAACCGATATCGCCACTGTAGAGCCAACCGTCACGCAGCGCCTCATCGGTGGATGCTGGGTCGTGCGCATAGCCGGAGAAGTTTGTGCCTGCTTTACAGAGGATCTCACCATCTGCCGCAATCTTGATTGTAACGCCTTCCATCGGTTTACCGACAGAGCCCAGACGGGTTGAACCAATGATATTGATGGTCGCACCGCCACAGTTTTCTGATTGGCCGTAGACTTCACGGATTACGATGTCCAAACCGGTGAAGGCTTCCAAGACACGCTTGGAGACTGGTGCTCCCCCACTCACGAACATGCGCATCTTGTCGAGGCCAATTTTGTGCTTGATCTTATCAAGCACAAGGCGGTTCGCGACCTTCTTCTTGAGGTTAAGCATCAAGCCAGCAGATTTACCGTTGAGGGTCTGGCCGTACCAATCCTTACTGGTTTGCAGCGACCATTGGATGAGCTTACCCTTGAAGCCCTTTTCCTTGTTCAGCTGTTTCTCGACCTTCTCATGGATCTTCTCGAAAATCCGAGGAACACCGAAGGTTACAGTCGGGCGGACTTCCGGCAGGTGTTCGCCAAGGCTGGTGACCGACTTGGCGTAATAGACGGGATAGCCAGTGTCACATGCCTGAATGATGGTGCCACACTGTTCTGCAATGTGCGCCATTGGCAGATAGGAGATATAGCGGTCTGCCGGGGTTGGTTTGAAAGCCAAGTTCAGCGCATCAGATTCAGCTCGGATTGCACGGTGGCTGATCTGAACCGCTTTCGGTAGGCCAGTTGTGCCGGAAGTGTAGATCTGGAGCGCGATGTCTTCGGCTGCAATATCGTTGAGACGCTGGTCCAGCTCTGCATCCAGTCCCGGGCTGTTTTCACCCAGAGACATGAAGCTTGCCCAGGTGTACTGATCTGGGTTTTCTACGCGTCCATCCAGACGGATCACCTTGCGCAAATGGCGCATGTTCTCTGACTGCTCACCAATGCCTTTCAGCTGGGCTTTGGTTTCAGCAAGCAGGATGCGGCCTTGAGAGTGACGCAGGATGTAGTTGATTTCCGGTGCAGCTGCTGTCCAGTAGATGCCTGTAGGAACCGCCCCAATCATCATGGCAGCGACGTCCATGATCGTCCATTCAGGACGGTTGTAGCTCAGAATACAAACAGCATCGCCAGGGTTTACGCCCAGCGCTAGGAGAGCTTTTGCAGCATTGCGCACTTGCTCGCCATATTCGGTCCAACTCGTTGCGTCCCATCCAGTTTCACCGCGCACGAAATATGCCGGTTTATCGGCAAGGCGTTCGACGGATTCCATAAATGCTTTTGGAATGGATTTAAACGCGTCTTGAGCTTGTGTTTGAGCAACGGGCTGGGCCTGCGAACTCATGCTATTCTCTCTATTTTTATTATTTCCAGAGCTTTACATCCTCTGAATTTGCTGGTGTCAAATACAGATACTAAGAATACCCACCAAACCCACAAGAACTACAGGTGTTTTCTCTTATTTTCTTCTCTCTGGTTCATGAGCAGCGAATATTCATTTTTGATTTGACAGAGATTTTACTGAATCACTGATATATCTAATGTGGGAAATACTTTAATGCTTCTTAGAGGCATTAAAGATTATTGAGTTCATGATAGATCGTTGGGGATGCTTCTGATTTAGTCAGGCTGAATCTACAATTTAGCCGTAAACCGATCTAATAGATCTCTTATGGTAAGAGGGATTGAATTCTCGCAGTCGGGCAAGTTCGTTTATGCAGCAGTTTAGTGTTACACGCGGTCTCACACTTCCGGATCCTGTTCGCATCAGTCGCTATAAGCGTCTGCCGGAGCTTGGCCCTGCCCTGCTGTTCTTCAGTGGCGGAAGCGCACTTAATCCCACTGCCCGTGCTCTCAAGCAATACACGCATAACTCGATCCACTTGATGACACCGTTTGACAGCGGTGGGAGTTCTGCTGTTCTTCGCCATGCGTTTGGTATGCCCGCAATTGGTGATCTGCGCTCACGATTGATCGCACTGGCGGACGAGAGTGTGCTTGGGCAATCTGAGATCTATCGCCTTTTCACTCATCGCTTTCCAAAGACTGCCTCACTTGATGAGTTACATGGCGAACTGGTGGACCTTCTGGAAGGGCATGATCAGCTGATTGCGCGGGTGCCCAACCCTATGCGCCGTCTCATTCGGCATCAGCTGGCATTCTTCCATGATGCAATGCCGTCTGATTTTGATCTGCGTGGGGCAAGCATTGGCAACCTAATCCTTGCTGGCGGATATCTGAACAACAACCAGAAGCTTGATCCAATCATCTTTCTGTTCTCCAAGCTGGTGAATACGCTTGGCACAGTGCTGGCGACCGTGGACGCGCGTCTGCACCTCGCGGTGGAGCTGGATTCTGGCGAGATCATCGTCGGGCAGCACAATATGACTGGCAAGGAGACTGCTCCGATTGCCAGCAAGATCAAACGGACTTATCTGACGCGTTCCTTAGCTGGCGGCGATCCGGTGGAGATTGAGGTGTCGCCGAAAAAGCAGCATCTCATTGAGACTGCGGACATGATTTGCTATCCACCGGGCAGTTTTCACAGCAGCCTGATTGCGAACCTGCTGCCCAAGGGCGTGGGCAAGTCCATTGCTCGCAGCCCAAACCCAAAAGTTTATGTGCCCAACCTTGGCAATGATCCTGAGCAGTTTGGAATGAGCCCGAATGAGACGGTGGATGCGCTGCTAAAGCACCTACGTGCAGATGCAGGGGAAGACACACCGACAGACAAGCTGCTCAACTTTGTTGTCACGGATGAGAGGCATGCCGCCGAGTTTGACTGGGCGGAGCTGGAAGCGCAGGGAATTTCACTGATTGGGGCTGATCTGACGAGTACCCATTCGGTTCCTTATTACGATCCGGAAAAACTAGTTTGCATGCTCCTGAGTTTTCTCTGAGCGCATTTTCCAAAGTTTAACCTACTGCAGTGCTGAGTTTTATGGATTGGCCACGCTACACACAGTGTTAGCGAATGATTTGCGATGTCTTCCGCAGCCCTATCAAGGGTTGATATTTACACTTCTAATAGATCACGACCAATAATCTTATATACTTTACTTAAAAGCAGCCCAACGTAGCGCAATATTTTGTTTGCGACACCCTTTAATCAAGAAACTGAACATCAGTTGACGCAAGTATCTACATAGATATTAGGTAGCGGCAGCATGATTACATTCGACAAATAACTAAGCGGAAAAACAAATGTCGAAGTTCAAGTTTCCTACCGCGTTTACAATTCTATTTGCTCTCATCATTCTCGTTGCAATTGCAACCTGGTTCGTTCCCGCAGGCAAGTACGATCGTGTCATTAATCCAGTGCTTGATAAGGAAGTTCCGGTTCCCGGTACCTACCATCTGGTGGAAGCCAATCCGCAAGGTCCGGTTGAAGTTTTCATGGCACCGATTGCCGGATTGTATGACCCGGTTTCCTACACCGCGAATGCAATTGATGTGGCTGTTTTTGTTCTTGTGATCGGCGGCTTCCTGATGGTGGTCACGCGTACAGGGGCAATCGATGCAGGCATTGCCAAGATCATGACGGGATTAAAGGGACGAGAGAACCTTATGATCCCCATATTGATGGCTTTCTTCGCAGCTGGGGGCACGATTTATGGGATGGCGGAGGAAAGCCTGGCGTTCTATGCCCTCATCATTCCTGTGATGATCCGAGCTGGTTATGACTCGATGACCGGCGTTGCCGTGATCATGCTTGGTGCCGGGATTGGAACACTTGGGTCGACCATCAATCCGTTCGCAACAGTGATTGCCTCCAACGCAGCGGGTGTTCCGTTTACCGACGGTATTGGCCTGCGTTTCCTCATTCTCATCGTTGGCTGGCTGGTCTGTGTCGCCTGGGTGATGCGGTATGCCGCCAAGGTGAAAGCAGATCATTCTACTTCCCTCGTTGCCGAGATGAAGGAAGATAACGAAAAGCACTTCCTGCAGGGCGTTTCGACTGACGACATTCCCGAGTTCACCGCAAAGCACGGTTGGATCATGGCAATCTTTGTCATCACCTTTGGTCTGTTGATCTATGGTGTTGCAGTGCTTGGTTGGTGGATGGGTGAGATGGCCGCCCTGTTCCTCGCTGCTTCGATCCTCGTGGGTATTGTCGCACGGCAGGGTGAGCATGAGTTTGTCGACAACTTTCTTGATGGTGCACGTGATTTGCTTGGTGTTGCGCTGATCATCGGCGTGGCCCGCGGTATCGTGGTGGTGATGGATGCAGGGTCTATTACAGATACGATCCTTTACTGGTCTGAGCAGGCTGTCAGCGGCCTCAGCAAGGTTGCCTTCATCAACGTGATGTTCTGGCTGGAGCTGGTGCTCTCGTTCTTCGTACCTTCGTCTTCCGGCCTGGCTGTGCTTTCCATGCCAATCATGGCACCACTCGCAGGCTTCTCCAACGTGGGAGCTGAGTATGTGGTCACAGCCTTCCAGTCTGCCAGCGGTCTTCTGAACCTGTTCAACCCAACCTTTGCCGTTGTGATGGGTGGCCTGGCGATTGGACGCGTGCCTTACGACAAGTGGCTCAGGTTCGCCATTCCGCTCGTGATCATCCTGTTCATCCTGATCTCACTGGCACTGTCATTGGCCGTTTAGAACGACGGACTAACTGGAGGCGAGCATCCGCTTAGCTCGCCTCTACGACACAATACACCTCTGAACCAAACAACGAGATAGCTATCTCGCAAAACATAAGAATTCTGGAACGGAGTCTGCAACATGACTGAATTTGGTGTTCATTCGGAAGTTGGCAAATTGAAAGAAGTGATGGTTTGCCGTCCCGGGCTTGCGCACATGCGCCTTACGCCCGGCAACTGTCAGGAATTGTTGTTTGATGATGTGATCTGGGTTCGCGAGGCACAAAAGCACCACTACGATTTCTGCCTCAGAATGGAAGAACGCGGTGTGAATGTGCTGGAGATGCACAATCTCCTCAAAGAAACGCTTGAAGATCCGGAAGCCCGCAAGTGGGTGCTGGAGCGTCGGATCACCCATAACCGCGTTGGTTATGGCATGGCCGAAGATTTAAGGGCCTGGCTGTATGAGCAGCACGAGAAGTTTCTTGCCGACCACCTGATCGGCGGCATTGCACGTGGAGAATTAGGCTTCAAGCCAACCGGGGTGTTTGGCAGCTATCTGGATGCAAATGATTTTGTCATTCCACCTCTGCCCAACACGCTGTTCACTCGTGATACAACCTGCTGGATCTACAATGGCGTGACACTGAACCCAATGTTCTGGCAGGCTCGGCAGAATGAAACTCTTCTGACCACTGCGATCTACAAGTTCCATCCTCACTTCAAAGGCAAGGTGAATTTCTGGTGGGGTGATCCGGATGAGAACTTCCATGAATCTACCGTAGAAGGCGGTGACGTTATGCCGATTGGCAACGGGGTTGTTTTGATCGGCATGGGTGAACGTACGACACCGCAGGCTGTGGGTCAGGTGGCCCGAGCTCTCTTCCGCAACCATGCGGCTACCCGCGTCATTGCCTGTCAGATGCCAAAGAGCCGTGCAGCGATGCATCTGGATACGGTGTTCACTCTTCTGGACCGCGATAAAGCAACTGCTTTCTCTGGTGTTTGCGATGAAATCATCTGCTTCTCCATCCGTCCAGGCGATAAGCCAGAGAACGTTGATTACCGGCAGGATGAAGGTCATCTGTTCGATGTCGTCGCTAATGCGCTTGGCATTCAGAAGCTGCATGTGGTGACTACAGGTGGCAACGCTTATGACCAGGAACGCGAGCAATGGGATGATGGCAACAACGTTGTCTGCATCGAGCCCGGCGTTGTGGTTGGTTATCGCCGGAACACCTACACAAACTCCAAGCTTCAAAGAGCGGGTGTGGAGGTGATTGCCATTGATGGTTCAGAGTTGGGTCGCGGTCGCGGTGGTGGCCACTGCATGACCTGTCCGACCATTCGAGAACCCGTGGACTTCTAGAGTTTTCAATCTCCGTTGAACAATAAAAACATCCAAGAGATGGAGCGTAAGGAAAATGGCTTTCAATCTGAAAGGTCGCAGTTACCTCAAGCTAAAGGACTTCAGCCAACGCGAAGTGCTTTACATGTTGGATCTTGCCCGGGATCTCAAGCGAGCCAAATACTCCGGAACTGAACGGCAGACCCTTGTGGGCAAAAACATCTGCCTGATCTTTGAAAAAACCTCGACCCGAACCCGCTGTGCATTTGAAGTTGCCGCACATGATCAGGGCGCACACGTCACCTATCTTGATCCATCGGGTTCGCAGATCGGGCATAAGGAGTCCATGAAGGACACTGCTCGGGTGCTAGGGCGTATGTTTGATGCGATCGAGTTTCGCGGTTCTGGCCAAAAGGCTGTTGAGACACTGGCAGACTATGCTGGTGTACCTGTCTACAACGGTTTGACCGACGACTGGCACCCAACGCAGATGCTGGCAGACATGCTGACGATGACCGAGCATACATCCAAGTCTCTGCATGAAATCTCATTTGCTTACATGGGCGATGCCCGCAACAACATGGGCAATTCCCTGCTGATGCTTGGCGCTCTGTGTGGATGCGATGTCCGTATTATCGCTCCGAAAGAGCTGTATCCTGAGCCACATGTTGTGAAGGCCGCTGAGGCCAACGCAAAGCGGTATGGTGCACGCATTACCATCACAGATGATCCGAAGGCTGGTACTGAAGGTGTCGACTTCATCCATACCGATGTTTGGGTTTCCATGGGTGAGCCACCTGATGTTTGGGAAAGCCGGATCAAATTGCTCCGCGATTATCAAGTCAACAAGGCTCTGATTGAAGGTACAGGTAACGCCAACACCTTCTTCATGCATTGTCTGCCAGCGTTCCACAATCGCGAGACCAAGGTTGGCGAAGAAATCTTCCAGAAGTTCGGTATCTCGGAAATGGAAGTGACTGAAGACGTCTTTGAATCCGATCGCAATCTAGCCTTTGAGCAAGCAGAAAACCGGCTTCACACCATTAAGGCCATCATGGTTGCGACGATTGGAGGTCGATAATGCGTGTTGTCGTCGCTCTTGGTGGGAATGCGCTTCTCCGGCGTGGAGAAGCAATGACTGCCGAAAACCAACGTAAAAATGCGCGTATTGCCGCTGAAGCTCTGGCACCGCTTTATGATGATGGTCATGAAGTGGTGATCACACACGGCAACGGCCCTCAGGTTGGCTTATTGGCCCTGCAGGGTGCCGCTTACGAGCATGTAGAACCCTATCCGCTTGATGTGTTGGGCGCAGAAACAGTTGGGATGATTGGTTACATGATTGAGCAGGAACTGGGAAACCTTCTGCCATTTGAAAAACCATTCGCTACCATTCTCACACAGGTTGAGGTCGATCCAAACGATCCAGCCTTCAAAGACCCGACCAAACCCATTGGTCCGCTCTACTCCAAGGAGGACGCTGAGAAGCTTGCCGAGGAGAAAGGCTGGTCTATTCGTGAGGACGGCGATAAGTGGCGTCGTGTCGTGCCTAGCCCGTTGCCGAAGCACATCTTCGAGATCCGACCCATCAAGTGGTTGCTGGATCATGACGTGCTTGTCATTGCCGCTGGCGGTGGTGGCATTCCGACTATGTACAACGAGGAGAAAAAGCTCGTTGGCGTGGAATGCGTGATCGACAAAGATCGCTGTTCTGGCTTGCTTGCCAAGGAGATCGAAGCAGACGTCTACATTATGGCGACAGATGCCGACGCGGTTTATCTGGATTGGGGTACTCCCAGCCAGCGTGCAATCAAATCTGCTTCTCCTGATGCCTTGGATGCCTATGGCTTTGCAGCAGGTTCTATGGGACCGAAAGTGGAAGCAGCGCAGACATTTGCTCGCCAAACCGGCAAGAAAGCAGTGATCTGCACTCTTTCTGAAGTTCCACAAGCGATTGCTGGCAACAAAGGAACCTCAATCAGCGTGGATGCTGGTGACACCAAGTTTTATTGAGACCTGAGCCCCGGAGCGGCATAAGCTTCGGGGTTCGTTTGCCATTGAACTCATTTGATTGTCCTTGGGCGTGATTGTGCCCGTAAGAAAAACAAGAACACAAAGGACGAACAGCTTATGGCCAATGCGCCAGCTCCATATTCCAGAAAAATGTCTCTCATCGGAGCGATCATTCCCGTTGCCTCGCTCATTGTTCTGCTAGCGTTGTCCTACTACCTGTTTGGAGACGAGGCCTCTTCCGGCCCAAACCAGATTGCCCTGCTGTTTTGTGCGTTAATCGCAACGTTTGTTGCGCTGTTTCATGGGTTCAGTTTTGATGAACTGAAGGATGCTGTTGTTGAGAGTGTCAGCACAGGTCTTCATGCGATTTTTATTCTGTTCGCGGTGGGATCGCTGATTGGAACTTGGGCGATGTCCGGTACCATCATGGCGATGGTTTATTATGGGCTGCAGCTGCTTAGCCCAAACTATTTTTACTTCACCACAGTCATCATCTGTGCACTTGTTTCCGTCAGTATTGGTAGTTCGTGGACTGTTGCAGGCACTATTGGCATCGGCCTGATGGGCATCTCAACGAAGATGGGCCTTGATCCTGCAATTACCGCCGGGGCCATCCTTTCTGGTGCTTATTTTGGCGATAAATCCTCGCCCCTTTCCGATGCCACTAACCTCGCTACGGCTGCGGCAGGATCTAACCTTTACATTCACATCAAGGAAAACCTCTGGACCTCTGTTCCTGCCCTGACCATTGCACTTGCGTTGTTCTGGTGGTTGGGGGAGCCCGGAGACTTTGTTGCGCAAGGCACTCTATCCAGTATTGAGCAGCACTATGACATCACGCTGCTCAACTTCTTACCTCTGGTATTGGTGCTGGGACTGGCGATGATCCGGTATCCGCCGTTTACAACCATCTTCATCGGTGCTCTTGCCGGTGGCCTTTTTGCCGTGATCATGGACCCGGGCAAAGTGGTGAGTCTGGCCTCATCTGTGGACCTTCCTTATTGGCTGGTCATGATCAAAGGCGTCTGGATTGCCATGTCCAACGGCTATGTGAGTGTGACGGGTGATCCCTCGATTGATGCCTTGTTGAGCCGTGGTGGGATGGGCAACATGCTGACGACCATCTGGTTGATCATGACGGCTCTCGCCTTTGGCGGAGTGGTTGAGAAAGCTGGTATTCTGGACCGTATTATCGGGCCAATCCTACATGCAGCAAAAACCACGGGAGCGCTGGTATTGTCCTTGGTCACAACAGCCATTGCAACGAACATTCTGGCAGCAGATCAGTACATTGCGATTGTGATCCCAGGCCGGATGTATCGCAAATCCTTCCGACAACGGCGCCTGCGTCCTGAGGTTCTTTCCCGAGCTGTCGGGGACAGTGCGACGGTGACCTCTGCGCTCATTCCGTGGAACAGCTGCGGAGCCTACATGGCTGCCACTCTCGGGGTACCGACACTAGCGTTTGCCGGGTTTGCCTTCTTCAACATTGTCAGCCCGATCCTGACAATTGTGTTTGCCGTGATGGGGTGGCGCATGTTGACGATGACAGACCAGAAACCTGAGCGTATTGTGCTGCCTGATGAAGAGCAAAAAGACTGATTAAAGAGATTTACAGCGCACATGAAGAATTACAGCTGGCACACGATGACGGAAGATGATCTGCCCGAAATTGATCAGATCATGCAGCAGACCTATCCGCATCTGCCTGAGGATATCGACTGCATTCGGGAGCGTGTGCGGCTGTTTCCGCAGGGCTGTTACGTGCTGAGGCGGAATGAGCAAGACGCCATACTGGGCTACATCATCTCGCATCCGTGGGAGAACCGCAGTATTCCGCCGCTCTCCAGTTTGCTGGGTTCTCTGCCCTTTTCAGCGGAAGTCTATTACATCCACGATATAGCACTACTGCCTGCGGCGCAGGGTATAGGAGCTGCACGAGCTATTCTGGCGCAGCTTAGTCAGGTGGCGCGCAGCCTTTACATCAACAAGTTCGCACTAGTGGCGTTGGATACGGCCAACGAGTTCTGGCAGGCGCGTGATTTCAGAGCCATCTATGAGGACGCACTTAAAGAAAAGCTGATGGCCTATGGGCCCGGAGCCAACTACATGCAGCGCAGTGTTGACTAGAACGGGCGATCTTTGACCTGTTCCATGCAAACAAACGTAGAAGTCTGCGCAACATAAGGCATTTCGGAGAGTTTCTCACCAAGGATACGACGGTAGCTTCCGATATCTCTGGTGCGAACCTTCAGGAGATAATCGAACCCACTTGCAATCATGTGGCATTCTTCGATTTCCGGGATTTCACGCGCGGCCGCATTAAAGGCTTCCAGCGACCTTGAGCGGGTGTCATTGAGCTTGACCTGCACAAATGCGATATGCCCTGCCCCCAATTTGGTGTGATCCACCTCTGCCCGATACCCCAGAATATACCCTGCATCCTCCAATTTCTTCATGCGGATCTGGCAGGGGGTTTTGGATAGCCCTACCTTTTTCGCAAGGTCAGTAACGGTGATGCGACCGCATTTCTGTAATTCTTCCAGAATTTTACGATCAAAATCGTCCAATTTCTCCATGATATGCCATTTTTATATTCATAACGACCATGACGACTGAATATCAAAGTCAAATAGTCTTTACCATCAAAAAATACAGGAAACATCCCTATAGGTATTTTGCTAATGTCAGCCCAATAGGTATTTAATAGTAGGGAGCACGGCATGGGTTCAGAGACTGCGCCGGAGAACATCCGCAACAAAATCAGAGATAACTATCTTCCTGATGAAAATCAGGTGGTCCAGGAGCTCATTTCTTCGCTGGAAATGGATGAAGCTGCACGTAAGCGCGCTTCTGACAAAGCAGCAGATTTGATCTCGGATTTGCGTGCGAATACATCTCCAACCATCATGGAGAGTTTCCTCGGCGAGTATGGCCTCTCAACCCAGGAAGGCATTGCACTGATGTGCCTCGCCGAAGCGCTGCTTCGTGTTCCTGACGCTCAGACCATTGATGCTCTGATTGCAGACAAGATCACTCCGAGTGCCTGGGGAGAGCACTTGGGTCAGTCTGCTTCCACTCTGATCAATGCATCCACCTGGGCGCTGCTGTTGACTGGTAAGGTTCTTGCTCCAGATGATCAGGGGCTTGTCGGCACCATTCGCGGTGTTGTGAAGCGCCTTGGCGAGCCTGTGGTTCGTACCGCTGTTGCACAGGCGATGAAGGAACTGGGGCGCCAGTTCGTTCTGGGCCGCACCATTCGTGAAGCCATGCGCAATGCGCGTGCTGAAGAAGGTCAGGGCTTCACGTACTCCTACGATATGCTTGGAGAGGCAGCCCGAACTGAAGCCGATGCCAAGCGTTACCACCTGTCTTACTCCAAGGCGATTTCTGCGCTGGCAAGCAACTGCGTGCATTCCAGCATTCGCGACAATCCGGGCATCTCCGTCAAGCTCTCTGCTCTGCATCCTCGCTATGAGTTTGCGAAGCGTGAGCGCGTAATGAAGGAACTGGTTCCTCGCACGCTTTCTCTGATTATGCTGGCGAAGTCCTCCAATATGGGCTTCAACATTGATGCGGAAGAAGCTGACCGTCTGGACATTTCTCTCGACGTGATTGAGGCGCTGCTGGCTGATCCGGCAACTGAAGGCTGGGATGGTTTCGGCGTCGTAGTACAGGCATTCGGCCCGCGTGCAATTCACGTCATCGAATGGCTCTACGCAGTTGCAGAGAAGTATGATCGTAAAATCATGGTTCGTCTGGTGAAGGGTGCTTACTGGGACAGCGAGATCAAACGCGCTCAGACCCTTGGTATTGACGGCTACCCGGTCTTCACTCGTAAGGTTTCGACTGACATCTCCTACACTGCTTGTGCTGAGAAACTGCTGGGCATGACTGACCGGATCTATCCGCAGTTTGCGACCCACAACGCGCACAGTGTTGCGACTATTCTGGAACTGGCGAAGAACCTGCCGCTGAGCTCCTATGAGTTCCAGCGTCTGCATGGTATGGGCGAAGCGCTGCATGAGCGCACCATGAAGAAGCACGGTTCCAACTGCCGCATCTATGCTCCAGTTGGTGCGCACAAAGACCTACTGGCTTATCTGGTGCGTCGTCTGCTGGAAAACGGTGCGAACAGCTCCTTCGTTCACCAGATCCGCGATGAAAACGTGACACCACAGGCGATTGCGCAGGATCCACTGGCGCATATCGAGAAGTTTGGTGAAGACGTTGCCAACTCCAAGATCCCTCTGCCGCCAGCGCTATTTGGTGTTGGACGTAAGAACGCGAAGGGTTGGGATCTGAGTGATCCACGTCAGGAAGCTGAGTATGTTGAAAGCCTGAAGTCATTCTCCGCGACCAAGTGGGAAGGTCATCCGGTTATTGCCACTTCTGTCAAGAATGCTGAGGCTGTGCAGGTCAAGAACCCGTCTGATCTACGCGACATCGTTGGTAGTGTGGCAACTGCGACCCCTGAACAGATTGAAGCGGCTCTGACAACAGCCCATCATGGCTGTGCCGAATGGTCAGACAAAAGTGCGGGTGATCGTGCGGTTATTCTGCGTAAAGCAGCAGATCTGTTCGAAGAGAACGCCTCTGAGATTTTCGCTCTGCTGACCCGTGAAGCTGGCAAAACCTACATGGATGCCATCAACGAGCTGCGCGAAGCCGTTGACTTTGCTCGCTATTACGCGAATGAAGCAATCCGTTTGGATGAGCGTGATGGTAAAGGACAGCAACGCGGTCCGATCACCTGTATCTCTCCGTGGAACTTCCCGCTGGCGATCTTCTCTGGCCAGATCTTTGCGGCTCTTGCAGCTGGCAACCCGGTTCTGGCAAAGCCAGCGCCACAGACACCGCTGATCGCGACCTTTGCTGTTGGCCTGATGCATAAAGCAGGTATTCCTGTAGAGGCCCTTCAGCTTCTGCCAGGTGCTGGAGAAGTGGGTGCAGCGCTGACATCCGACAGCCGTGTGGCTGGTGTTTGCTTTACCGGTTCCACCGGCACAGCGCAGCACATCAACCGTTCCATGGCGAAAGCGCTTGCTCCGTCTGCGCCACTGATTGCTGAGACTGGTGGTTTGAACGCGATGATCGTGGACTCCACTGCTCTGCCAGAGCAGGCGGTTCGTGATGTGATTGCTTCCAGTTTCCAGAGTGCTGGTCAGCGTTGTTCTGCTCTGCGTATGCTCTACGTGCAGGAAGACATCTTTGATGATTTCAAAGAAATGCTGTTCGGTGCGATGGCTGAGCTGGAAGTTGGTAACCCAATCGCACTGTCGACTGACGTTGGTCCTGTGATCGACGCTGCTGCGCAGAAGAAGATTGCTGATCACTGTAAGAAATGGGCTGAAAAAGGCCGTGTTCTCAAAGAGCTGAAGGTTCCAGCAAAAGGTCACTTCGTTGCACCAACTCTGATCAAGCTGGAAGGCATTGAAGAGCTAGATGAAGAGATCTTCGGTCCTGTTCTGCATATCGCGACTTTCAAGGCGGAAGAGATCGATCAGACTATTGATGCAATCAACTCCAAGGGCTTTGGCCTTACCTTTGGTCTGCACACCCGCGTTGATAGTCGTGTTCAGCACATCGTTGAGCGTGTGAAGGTGGGCAACCTTTATGTAAACCGAAACCAGATTGGTGCGATTGTTGGGTCTCAGCCGTTTGGTGGTGAAGGTCTTTCCGGCACTGGCCCGAAAGCGGGTGGTCCTCACTATGTGGCACGTTTCCGTCTTGCTGACACCTCAGCAGCGGCCAGCGTGGACCTGAACAAGACTGTTACTGCCGAGGATATCTTCAAGGCGAGAGGGGCATTACGCACCAGCACCTGGGAAGGCAACTTTGGTCGTTACACCGAGCTGGCAACCTTGTTTGAGAAGGAAACAGGCCTACTGAACCGGATTGCAGCCGATCATGCACACGACATGCCTGGACCGACCGGTGAATCCAACCGCCTTTACTCTGCTCCACGTGGCATCGTGCTGTGCCTTGGGCCAGACACTGAAAGCCTGAAGCATCAGGTGGTTCTGGCACTGGCAGCTGGCAACGGGGTGATTGCTGTTGGACAAGGTGCAGAAAAACTGGCTGTGAAGCTGCGTTCACTTTCTGCTCCAATCGTCGCGCTGGAAGGCAATCTGGCTGTGGGCGCTCTGAAGGAGCTTCAGTGTGTTGATGCCATTGCAGCAAACCACTCTGACCAAGAGCTGAAAGAGATGAAAGCTGAGCTGGCTGAGCGTGAAGGTGCCTTGATGCAGCTGATCATGGAACGCAACCAGCCTGAGCGCTATCAGCTGGAGCGTCATCTGTGTATCGACACAACAGCTTCTGGCGGAAACGCGAGCCTGTTGGCGGCGACCGAAGACTAAGTAACTACAAAGACAATAAAAAAGCCGCCTCAATCTGAGGCGGCTTTTTTCGTTTTATGTTCTCATCAGTGACTGTGACGTGGCAGTCCTTTTTGCGCGATGCGCTGGTATTTGACTGCTGGCTTCAACACCATGCCTTCATCAAACTGATCCACGATCCCGCGCTGAATTTCCTGCCAAGGTGTCTGGTGCTCAGGGAACTCATAGCCACCGCTTTCAGCAAGCTCCTGCTTGCGCGTCGCAAGTTCCTCATCAGAGATCAGCACGTTCGCTTCACCCTTCTTCAGATCTAGCCGCACAATGTCGCCGTTACGCAACAATGCGAGGCCGCCCATGACAGCTGCTTCCGGGGATGCATTGAGGATAGATGGTGAGCCGGAGGTGCCGGACTGACGGCCATCCCCGATACATGGCAGTGCATCAATGCCTTGCTTCAGAAGCTCATCCGGCGGCTGCATGTTCACCACTTCAGCACCGCCCGGATAGCCAACCGGACCGGTTCCGCGGATTACGAGGATGGTGTTGGCGTCAATGCCAAGGGCCTCATTGTTGATGTTGTGGTGATAGTCCTCAGGACCATCAAACACCACGACCTTACCTTCAAACGCTTCCGGATCATCCGGATTAGACAAGTAACGCGCTCTGAAGTCCGCTGAAATTACAGAGGTTTTCATGATCGCGGACCTGAAGAGATTGCCCGTGAGGTTGAGGAAACCTGCGTCCTTCATCATCGGTTTGTCATAGGGATAGATCACGTCGTAATCTTTGACGGAGCTGTTTCCATAAATCTCATCGGTGGTTTTGCCAGAAACCGTGATCGCATCCTTGTGGATGTGGTCGTGTTTCATAAGCTCAGAGAAGATGCCCGGAATACCACCTGCACGGTGGAATTCTTCCGACAGATAAGCGCCTGCTGGCTGAACGTTTGCGAGTAGTGGGATTTTGTGTCCGTGGTTCTGCCAGTCATCATTGTGCAGCTCAACGCCGATGTGGCGTGCGATTGCGTTGATATGTATTGGTGCGTTGGTTGAGCCACCAATAGCGGAGTTCACTGCAATTGCGTTTTCAAAGGCTTTGCGGGTGAGAACATCTGAAGGCTTCTGATCTTCATGCACCATCTGCACGATACGCTTGCCGGTCTCATAAGAGATCTGACCGCGCTCGCGATATGGCGCGGGGATAGAGGCGCAACCCGGCAGGCTCATACCCAGTGCTTCAGCCAGTGAGTTCATGGTTGAGGCTGTGCCCATGGTGTTGCAGTAACCAACGGACGGCGCGGAGTCCGCAGCCATGTTCATGAACTCTTTGTAGTCGATCTCTCCGGTCGCCAACATCTTGCGGGCTTTCCAGATAACCGTGCCAGAGCCCACACGTTCGCCGTTGTGGTAGCCGTTGAGCATTGGGCCAACCGTCAGGCAGATCGCCGGGATGTTCACTGTGGCCGCCGCCATGAGCAATGCTGGCGTGGTCTTGTCGCAGCCGATGGTCAGCACGACGCCGTCGAGCGGATAACCGTAGAGGGTTTCGACTAGCCCAAGGTAGGCCAGATTGCGGTCGAGAGCTGCAGTTGGGCGCTTACCGGTCTCCTGAATAGGATGGACCGGGAACTCAAAGCAGATGCCGCCCATTTCGCGGATGCCTTCGCGCACACGCTCTGCCAGCACCAGGTGGTGGCGGTTGCACGGGGATAGATCGGACCCCGTCTGGGCAATACCGATGATCGGGCGGCCTGACTGAAGCTCTTCACGCGTTATGCCGTAGTTCAGGTAGCGCTCCAGATAAAGTGCGGTCATATCCGGATTGTCTGGCGAGTCAAACCACTCTTGTGAGCGGAGTTTTGTTTTTGGAGCTTCAGTCATAGCTCTTCAGTTCCTTCCCGAACCAGAGCCACCCCAGCGGGAGGCAGCTCCAATCCATCCAATTCCGCTGCATCAGCAAGACGCAGCGCTTTCAAATTCATCTTATTTTTCGAATAGTTATAATAGAAAGTGCCAATGGACGTTTTGCTTCTTCTCAATCCGTTTGGCAATTCCACCTTATCTATTTTTGCAGCCTTGAAGACCTCATCCAGAATGGCGCTCATCAGAGCTGGGTCTGCCCATGCGGAAACGTAGTAGATGTTGTTTTCGCCCGTAAAGACCGGATGGTCGTTGGTATCTTCGAACAGGATCGGTAGGCCAGTGGTGACCTCTTCTTGCCAGACGTAGGCTTTGCCGCGTTCCTGATCAGCGAGGTCTGAGACGGTGGTTGCGAACTCTTTCGGGCTTGTACCAACGCGCAAAACCTCAATGGCCTCAAAGGGTTTTGGCAGGTTCAAAGTCTTTTGTGAGATCTGATAGTTTTTGTCTTTTTGCGCGAGGCGAGGACCGCCGAGGACGACGCCGCCGAATTCGACATAGGCGGCGAGGTTTTCGGATAGTTCTTCGCTCATTGCGTACAGGGCGGGGACAATCACCAGCTTGTAGGGGGATAAGTCTTGTGAGGCTGGCCTGATGATCTCTACATCAACGCCCTTCTGCCTGAGCGCGCGATAGTAGGCGAGAACGAGCCGGAAGTAGCTAAAGTCTTGACCTTGCTGCTGAGTTTCATGTGCCCAGTGGCTTTCGTAGTCTACGACAAGAGCAACGGGAGCTTCAGAGGGTGTGAATGCACCGAGCTCCTCGATTTCACGGGCAACCTGCGCGGCTTCTACATAGGCCTGTGCTGGTTTGTTATCGGTCTGCTTGAGCCCTGCATGCATTTGCTCTTGCGCGAATGGCGCTTGACGCCAGCGGAAATAGCTTGTGGTTTCAGCACCATGGGCGAAAGCTTCCCAGCTCCACAGGCGCACCATGCCCTTCAGCGGGATCGGATTATAAGGTGCCCAATTCACGGGGCCGGGTTGCAACTCCATGATCCAGAGGCGGCCGTGGCCTGCTTGTCTGTAGAGGTCGTGATGGAAGGCCTGATAATCTGGATCACCTTGCTGGAAGTAATCTTCCCAGTAGCCTTCTGGTGTGCCCAGAGGGTTTTCCATCTGATATTGACTATGGAAACCAATGGGATAGCAATCCCAACTGGAGATATCGAGCTGGTCTCCGATCTTGTAGTGGTCGAAGGAGAACGTGTTACCCATGAAGTTATGGATGATTGGGCGGCCCGGGGAGAGCTTGCGCAGGATATCAACCTGCTCTCCGTTGAACTCGGCGACTTGATCCGATGAAAAGCGTTTGAAATCAAGCCTGTGAGATGGGTTACTCTCTGTCACGGTCAGGTTCGGCAGATCGACCTGCTCGAAGCTGTTGTATTCCATGGACCAGAACACATTGCCCCAAGCTTCGTTCAAGGCTTTGATATTGCCGTACTTTTGCGCCAGCCAGAGCTGGAAGGCTTTGTGTGCAGACGCAGACCATGAGCGGACTGTCTCATGGCAACCGTACTCGTTGTCGGTTTGCCAGGCGACGATGGACTGGTGATTACCGTATCGCTCGGCGAGGATTTCCGTGATCCGGCGAGATTCCCAGCGGTAGCCTTCGTGGGAGAAGCAGTAGTGGCGGCGGCTGCCGAACTTTCGGGGGTGGCCGTTTTCGTCTACGGCGAGCATGTCCGGGTGCTTATCCACCATCCAGCGTGGTGGAGTAGCGGTTGGGGTACACATGACGATCTTGAGACCCTCACTTGCGAGAGTCTCAATGGCGCTGTCCAACCAGTCCCATGAGAAGTGTCCGGGTTCTGGCTCAATGCGGGACCATGCAAACTCAGCGATACGCACATAGGTAATGCCCAGCGCGGCCATTTCTTTGGCATCTTGCTGCCATAAGTCCTCTGACCAGTGTTCTGGGTAGTAACAGATACCTAAGTGTTTCTTATCGCTCATGAGATCACATTTGTAGTTCTGGGTCTGGCAGACCTGGAGTATCAATAGAGACCGCAAA
Organism: Pseudovibrio sp. FO-BEG1; assembly: GCF_000236645.1. Taxonomy (NCBI): domain Bacteria; kingdom Pseudomonadati; phylum Pseudomonadota; class Alphaproteobacteria; order Hyphomicrobiales; family Stappiaceae; genus Pseudovibrio; species Pseudovibrio sp. FO-BEG1. The sequence continues at coordinate 1,364,993 of NC_016642.1, read as the reverse complement.
AACCGAACCAGCAAGCGGCTCTCTCGCCAGCTGTTCCTCGCTCAGGTTTTCGCGAGCCGTGGTAATAAACAGCGTTTTGTAGTCAGCCCCACCAAACGCAGGACAAGAAGCCTGACTTGCGTCAATCTCAATAATGCGATCCACCATTCCGTCAGGTTTGTAGCGGACGACTCTGTATCCGCCCCATTGAGCGTTCCAGAGATATCCCTCAGCATCAACCACGGAACCGTCGGGGCCAAATCCTGTCCCGGAGATATCGGCAAATACCTCCGCGGGCCCTTCTGGCAGGCCACTTTGCGCATTTAGTGACCATTTGATGATCTGAGATGTCACCGTGTCTGAAAAGTACGCAGTGCTCCCATCTGGTGAAAAACAAAGGGAATTCGGGATTGTGATGTCGCTGGCGACCTGTGCTAATTCCCCTTTAAAAAAGCGATAAAGGCTGCCTGCGCCTTTTTCTGCTTTTCGGCCCATGGAGGAAATCCAGAAACCGCCGGTGCGGTCGGTGCGGGCGTCGTTGGAGCGGGTGACGGGGTTTTGGTCCTCGACAGGGAGGATAAGGTTGCGGGTATGTGTGCCCGGAGACCAGCGATACAGACCTGTTGCAGAGGATAACATGAAGTCATCACTGTCTGGGATCTGTGCAAAAGCGGAGACCGGCTCGTCGAACTTCCATGTTTCGAGGTCGCCGGTTATGCCCTTCTTCAGCACCAGATGGTTGTTGATGTCCACCCAGAACAGAGCATCGTGGCGGGCACTCCAAAGAGGGCCCTCCCCTAAGCTGCATTCTGTTTTGGCAAAAACATAGGGCTCACTCATGCACTCTCTCCGAGTTTGAGCGCATCATAGGCTGCTACCATTTCCTTCGCATTTTCAGCAACCTGCGCGGCGGTGTGCCCCGGCTTGTACAGGTTGCTTGCCATGCCGAAGCCCTGACAGCCTGCGTCCACGTACTGGGCGAACTCGGCAGGGCCGACACCGCCAACCGCATAGACCAGCGTCTCTTTTGGCAGCACGGCGCGTACGGCCTGAATGCCCTTTACGCCCACTTGGAACGCCGGGAATATCTTGAGTGCATCAGCGCCAGCCTTCAACGCTGCAAAGCATTCGGTTGGGGTGAGAACACCCGGGTAGGATGCCATGCCTTCTGCTTTGGTGGTGCGGATAACGTCTTCATCGTAATTGGGTGAGACGATGAAGGTTCCGCCTGCTGCACGGACCTGTTTGACCTGCTCTGCGGTGAGAACTGTCCCCGCGCCGATGGCGGATAACTTGCCGAACTTGTCCTGCGCCATGGTGATAGATTTGAGGGCGTCTGGTGAGTTGAGTGGCACCTCGATCTGTGAAAAGCCAGCTTCTATAAGTACTTCCACAATATCCAGAATCTCATGTGGCTGCACTCCGCGGAGGATAGCCATGAGGTTGCGCTCTGGTGTTTGTTTAGCTGTTGTCATTGAGTGCCCCTTGTCTGACGGCGGAAAGTCCTTTGAGCGCGGCTTTGTCTGCATCGTGGAGGATTGGCGTGATGCCGAGATGTTGCAGGGCCAGCGCGTAATTTTGAGCGAGTTTGCTGCCACCGACCAGGTGGACTTGCTTGGGTGGATTGTCCCCGCACTTGGCGAGCATGTCGAGAAGCTCTGTTCCGATAACAAGTGCGGAGAGTTTGGAAGCGCCAGCTTGCAGGCTGGTGTCGTTCAGCAGCTGTCCGGCGCGCAGGCCAAACAGGTTGCCGAGCAATGTAGCTTCCTGATTTTTTAGCTGATCCAGCGTGGCGAGGAAGACGTCTTTGTCCAACTCTGCCTCTGTGTCCAATGAGTGACGCAGAATGGACTGCTTGGCGATGAGGGCGAACAACTCACCGCTTAAGAAGGTAGAAGTCCGGGCAACTGTCCCCTCTTCCATCTCCACCCATTTGCTGTGGGTGCCGGGCAGGCAGAAGACGCCGGATTTGTCGGATAACTCGTCCAGAATGCCGAGCAGCAGGGTTTCCTCACCGCGCATAACATCCGGGTGCTGCTCTGATTTTTGGCAGAGACCGGGCACTATGAACGGCAGGATGCGGGCATTACCTGTTTGGGGCGAAACCAGATGCTGGTGCAGTTCTGCCAGTTTGGTTGGCACAGGCACATATTCTGCCTCCAGCCAGCCCTGACGACTGCCAGCCATGCCGCAAATGAACACTTGCGTTGGTTTTGCGTTGCTATGTAACCAGTCCCCGATCAGGTCCAGCAAAACTCCTTCAAATTCAGAAGGTTGCAGCGTTCCAGCGCCTTGCGTTGATTTTGCGCTGTTTTGCGTTGCTCCGTTTTCGTCAATCAGCCATGCCCGAAGACTGGAGGTCCCCCAATCCACGGCGACCCAGCTGCCTGCAGTTGTGATCTGACGGAGGTCGTTATTTGGCGATGCCACTTGGTTCACTTATGCCCCCTGTTCCCTTTTATGTTTATTATTAGCTTCAGGCACTTTTTCTGGCGCCTTTGGCATTGATGGATGTTTTGGAAGCAGGGTTGCTTGGGGCAAACCTGCTTCCGGTATTTGGTTAGCCCTTGGTCGCCCCCAGCGTTAGCCCTGCAATGAAGTGCTTTTGCATGAGAAAGAACATGATGACCGGTGGCATGGCTGCAACGACGGACCCGGCGGAGACCAGATGCCATTGCGCGACCCATTGGCCATTGAGCGAGATGATACCACCGGTGACTGGCATGGCGTGTGTGCCCTGCACCAGAACGGTGGCCCAGAAGAAGTCGTTCCAGATGAACGTGAAGATGAGCACAGACAGTGCCGCGATGGCTGGGCGCATAAGCGGTAGCACCACGTACCAGAAGATCCGCAATTCTGAGACGCCTTCGACACGAGCTGCTTCAATCAGCTCACTTGGCAGGGCCTTGATGAAGTTGCGCATGAACAGCGTGCAGAAACCTGTCTGGAAGGCCACGTGGAAGAGCACCAGACCTGTCACCGTATCGTAAAGGCCCATCTTCAGTGTGAGATCACGAACCGGGACCATGAGGATCTGGAAAGGTACGAAGTTGCCGGCCACGAACATGAAGAACAGCCAGAGATTGGCTTTGAACTTGTAGGTCGCCAGCGCATAGCCAGTCAGGCACGACAGAGCGATGGCGCCGATCACTGTTGGAATGGTGACCTTGAACGAGTTCAGGATGAACAGGCCCATGGGCGTGTTCTGGAAAACGGTCAGATAGTTGCCGAGCTCAAACGAGGACGGCACGCCGAAGTAGTTGCCCATGGCCAAATCTGAGCCGGGGCGAATAGAGGTGACCATGACGCCGATCAGTGGCAGGAGCCAGACCAGTAGTGAGACTGGCAAAGCCACCTTGTAGGCAACACGGGTTGGTGCGGATGCATTTGCGACGGGAGTTGGAAACATCTTAGTAGCCCTCCCTTTCGTCTTTCAGCATTCGCACGATGAAGAGCGTGATGAACACCATCATGATGGCGAAGAGTACAACGGCGATGGACGCGCCGTAGCCCATGCGGAAGCCATACTCGGACAGCGCTTGCTCATACATGTAATAGGAGAGCACGCGGCTTGACCCATAGGGGCCACCGCTGGTCATGATGGAGACCAGATCAAACGAGCGCAGCGCGCCGATGATGGTCACGACAACAGCGATGAAGGTGGCTGGGCGCAGCTGCGGGATGATGACGTACCACAGCATCTTCCAGCCTTTGGCGCCGTCCAGCCGCGCCGCTTCAATCTGATCCGGCGAGACATTGTTGAGGCCGGTGAGATACAGGATCATGCAGTACGCGATCTGCGGCCACAGGCCAGCAGCAATGATGCCGTAGGTGACGAAGCGCTCATCAGCAAGGACAGCGATGCCCTCAAAGCCGAGGAACTCCAGCAGCTTGGTGAACAGGCCGAAATTGGGGGCATAGAACCATGAAAAAATGAGGCCCACCACAATCTGACTGATCACAAACGGGAAGAAGAACAAAGACTTGTAGATGCGAATGCCGGTGACTGTCTGATTGAGGAAAATCGCAATCATCAGCCCTGCGGGCACTGCCAGCATGTAAAGCACAAGCCATAAAACGTTGTTGTAAAGGGACGTGTAGAACGCCTCATCATCCCACAGCTCGATATAGTTTTCGATGCCGATGAAGGTTTTGGCGCCGATGCCATCCCAATCATAAAAACTGATGGCTATGGACTGGCCGATGGGCGCAATCACATAGACCAAAAACATCAGAACCCCGGGCACGAGAAAGAGCCAGGGTGCAAGCTTGCGCTGATTGGCAATCCACTTTGAAGATCTGGTTCTGGCACGCCCGCCCGATGAAATAGGTGGTCTGTTTCCCGGTGAGGCAGGTGCCAAGGCCTGCTCGCTCATTGATGTCCCCCTGCAGAAGGTTTTGTGCTTCTGCTCTATCCATTCCTAGAGCATAGGGTGGCGAATTCTTCCGCCACCCTACGTATAAATTCCGCTTTCCTACTACTTGTAAACGCGGGTGCGGATCTTCTCGAGACGCTTGAGAATAGCGTCTGCACGGTCTGGTTTCACCATGAACTCCTGGAAGCCTTCCATGCCAGCCTTAGCCATTTCTGCTGGAGCATCACGGTCATAGAACTGTGCCAGCGCGTAAGCGTTGGAGAGCATGTCGAAGCCCTGCTGCAGGATGCGCTCTTCAGGACGCTCTGCACCGGAGTTTACCGGCAGCTGACCAAGTGTGATGTTGGTTGCTGTCTGGACATCCGCGCGTGCCATGTACGCGAGGAACTTCTTGGCATCCTCTTTGTTCTTGGCTTTTGCAGGAATGTGAATGGTGTCCGTTGGTGCATCTTCAGCCATTGGAATGCCCGGAGTGATTTCCGGGAACTGCATGAAGCCAATCTGCTCTTCTTTCAGGCCACCGTTCTTGAACACGTCCACCGCGAAGTTGCCCATCAGGTACATGGCGGCTTTGCCCTGTACGAGGTTTGGCACAGCATCCTGCCAGTCCAGCGCCGGGTGGTTGGTATTGTAGTAGCCTGGCTTAACCAGCTCGGACCACTTGTCGAACACCGCTTTCACACGGTCATCAGTGTAAGCCACCTTGCCTGATGTGAGGTCCATGTGGAACTCGTAGCCGTTGACGCGCAGGTTCATGTAATCGAACCAGCCGCCGGTTGGCCAAAGAGCTTTGGTGCCGATGGTGAATGGCGTGATGCCTGCTTCTTTAAGCTTGGCGGATGCTGCAACCAGCTCATCCCAGTTGGTTGGAACAGCAATGCCCTGCTCTTCGAAGATATCTTTGCGGTAGTAGATGCCCCACTGGTAGTAGGTGTAAGGCACACCCCATTTTTTGCCATCTATGGTCATGGAAGCCGCTGCGGATTTTAGCTGCTCATTCAGACCATTTTCTTCCCAGACATCGGTGACATCTTCAAACAGACCGGCATTGACGAATGGTGCCATGCGGTTGCCCGCGTACCATGTTGCCAGATCCGGTGCGTCTGCTGTGAGGAAGTTGCGAATGGAGGTTTTATAGCCCTCCTTATGCATCGTGTTGACGATGACGTTCACGTCCGGGTTCTCCTTGGAGAAGCCAGCCACGATGTCTTCAAATGCTTTTTTTGGAGCCGGATCCGTCTGGTCGAGATTGATGATCAGATCGCCAGCGGCATATGCGGAACTTGAAATCATAAATGCTGCAGCGAAACCACCCGCAGCTACTTTGCTAAAATTAAACACTTAAACCTCCCAATATCGCCAAGATAAAAGTTCCACTGAATGAAACTTTGTTTTGACCATTGAAATAGTTACGTGCTAGTGCATAATTGTCAACCAAAGGAACTAGGAAGGGATCTGTATGAAAATTGCAGATTTCCGGAACGGGTAAGGAAACAACAGGAAATGGGCGCACAAACCCTGAGTATCTCTGAGGAAACCGAACAGGACCTCACTAGCCCCATTTCCAAGGCACTGGTGGTGCTGGACGCGGTTGCGCTGGCAGAATCACCCCCACGGTTCGTAGAGCTTTTGAACGCCTTGCCGCTGAGCCGGGCCACCTTGCACCGTCAATTGCGACAGTTGGTGAAGGAAGGCATGCTGGTTCACGATGAGGTGCATCAGACCTATTCCATCGGCATGCGGGTGTTGCGACTGGCCCATTCTGCGTGGAGCCGGGCAAGCCTTGCCAGTGTGGCACGGGATAGCCTTGACCAATTGAGCGCGCAAATTCCAGAGACCATCCATCTGGCGGTGCTGGACAACAATCAGGTGCTGTACGTGGACAAGCGGTTGCCGCCGCGCAGTGTTTCCATGTTCTCCAGCCCGGGTAAAATTGGCCCTGCCTATTGCACCGGCGTAGGCAAGGCGATGCTTTCGGCTTTGCCTGAGGCGCGGTTGGCAGAGGCTATCCGGGCGCAATCCTTCCAGCGTCATACAGCCAAGACGTTTGTGAACGAGAAGATGCTGCGTGATGAGCTGGCTCGTATTCGCGCACGCGGACATGCGTTTGATGATGAGGAGCATGAGGATTCCATCATCTGCGTGGCCTTGCCGATCCTGAACAAACGCGGGGAGCCGATTGGCGCGCTTTCCGTGACCAGCACGACCTATGTGACCTCGCTGGACACAATGGTCGAGACGTATTTGCCCGCCATGACACTGGCGGTTCAAGAGATTTCAGAAAATGCCCAGATTGCGCTGGGAGTTTGATTTTATGACTTAAATCCTATTGCGTGCGGGGCTTTGGGAGGCCTCCGCGCCGATAGTGAAGACATATTCCGGGAGGGGAACCGATGACCGCAGTTGTGTTGCGCGATCTAAAGAAGAGTTATGGCGACACGCAGGTGATCCATGGCGTGGATCTGGACATTGAGGACGGCGAGTTTGTCGTGTTCGTTGGCCCTTCCGGCTGCGGGAAATCCACTTTGCTGCGGACCATTGCCGGGCTTGAGACCAGCAGTAGCGGAACCATCCATATTGCGGATGAGGATGTGACGGACATCGATCCGTCTCAACGCGGCATTGCAATGGTGTTCCAGAGCTATGCGCTGTACCCACATATGACCGTTGCCGAAAACATGGGCTTTGGCCTGAAGATGACCGGTCACCCCAAGGATGAGATCAAGCGGCGGGTGGATGAAGCGGCGCGTATTCTGAAGCTGGAGGAGTATCTGGCCCGGCACCCGAAGGCGCTTTCTGGTGGTCAGCGGCAGCGTGTGGCGATTGGTCGAGCGATTGTGCGCAATCCGAAGGTGTTCCTGTTTGACGAACCACTTTCCAACCTTGACGCAGAACTGCGCGTTCAGATGCGCATTGAGCTGGCTAAACTGCACAAGGAAGTGGACGCGACCATGATCTATGTGACACACGATCAGGTGGAAGCCATGACGCTGGCGGACAAGATTGTGGTGCTGGAAGGTGGATATATCCGGCAGGTGGGCAAACCGCTGGAGCTTTATGATGATCCGGCGAACCAGTTCGTGGCCGGCTTTATCGGCTCCCCGAAGATGAACTTCCTGAGTGGCAAAGCCGTTCGCTCAACGGATGCCGGGCTTGAGATTTCCGTATCCGGTTTTGAGGGACAGACGTTGGTCATGCCAGGGATTTCGTCTGCTGTGATGGAAGACGCCGTGCTGACCGTGGGCATTCGCCCGGAGCACTTTGTGGTTGGCGCCAGTGATGGTGGTGTTGGTGCAGATGTGAGCGTGTCGCTGGTCGAGAACCTTGGCGAAACCAGCTACGCCTACTGCACTTTGCCGGATGGTGTGCAGGTGATCGCCGAAAGCCGCGGCAACCGCCTTGAGCAGAACAGCGACACTCTGCGGCTGACCCTGCCCGCCTCACGGGCCTTGCTGTTCAAACCCGATGGTGAAAGGTTGCGCTGATTGCTGTTGCTCTTGTTTTGAACAGCTGGAGGGAAAACCTCAGGGCGGCGTGTATAAGCATCCCGCGGATTATGAGTTACGATTATTCGAGTAGTTTCTCAGTACTCATTGAAAAGTATAGGCTATTTATAAAATAGCCTTTTCATTCTATTGGGTTACTCCAAATTTGAATGGCTCCCTGACCAATAAAATGCCTTAGTTTACGCAGAGTACTCTTTCTGGATGGCGCTAGAACATAGCTTAGTGCCCGTCTTTTCTGCGTTATAAAGGCAATAATTTATGAGCATTCATTATGACGTTGGCAGAAAATCACGGGCAAACGTCCAAGGGAAGCCCAGCAAGTTTCACTTCATAATCATCAAGCCTACGCACTACGATGATGAGGGCTATCCCATTCAGTGGCTCCGCTCTGCCATTCCTTCCAACACACTTGCCTGCCTTTATGGTCTGGCGGAGGATTGCCAGAACAGGAACGTGCTGGGTGATGGCGTGGAGCTTAAGCTTCACAGTTATGATGAAACGAACAGGCGGGTGAAGCCTGAGCGTATCGCCAGGATGGTGCGCAAGGACGGTGGCAGTGCCTTGATCGCATTGGCGGGCGTGCAATCCAATCAGTTTCCACGAGCGCTGGATCTAGCGCATCAGTTCAGAGCGCTTGATATTCAGGTGTGCATCGGCGGTTTTCACATCTCAGGCTGCGTCTCCATGCTTCCTGAGATTCCGCAGCAAATTGTCGACGCGCAAAATGAGGGCATCTCGTTTTTTGCGGGGGAAGCTGAAAACCAGCGGTTGGATGAAGTTTTAGAAGATGCGCTGCACGGCACCCTGAAGCCGCTCTACAACTTCATGAATGATCTGCCGAATTTGGACAGTCAGCCCGATCCGATTTTGCCGCAAAAGCACATCATCCGGACGGCTGGATCGCACTCTTCTTTTGATCTGGGGCGCGGGTGTCCCTATCAATGTTCCTTCTGCACCATCATCAACGTGCAGGGCCGTAAGAGCCGCAGTCGGTCAGCGGATGACGTTGAGCGCATTATTCGCCGCAACTACGCGCAGGGTATCAACCGGTTCTTTATCACTGACGATAACTTTGCGCGGAACAAGGATTGGGAAGCGCTGTTTGATCGGATCATCGATCTTCGCCAAAACCATGGATTCAATATCAAGTTCATCATTCAGGTTGATACCCTGTGCCACCGCATTGACCGGTTCATTGAAAAGGCCTGTGCGGCGGGCGTAACCCGGGTCTTTATTGGATTGGAGAACATCAATCCAGACAACCTACTCGCGGCAAAGAAACGCCAGAATAAGATCACTGAATATCGCGAGATGTTGCAGGAATGGCGTGCTCACGGCGCGACAACATATGCTGGCTATATCCTTGGTTTCCCCTCTGACACCCGCGAAAGCATCCTACGGGATATCGAAATTATCAAAAAGGAACTGCCGCTGGATCTGCTGGAGTTCTTCTATCTGACACCCCTTCCCGGCTCTGAGGATCATCTGAATTTATATCGTAAAAACATATGGATGGATGAGGATCTCAACAAGTATGACCTGAACCATCGGGTCGCGCATCATGACAAAATGAGCGATGAGGAATGGGAGAATGTGTATCTGGAAGCGTGGATGACTTATTACTCTCCAGAGCATATTGAGACTGTTCTGCGAAGAGCGGCAACACACCCTAAGGGGCGGCCAAGTAACAAGCTCTTTTTGATGCTGTTTTTCTATCTCATGGTGAAGCTGGAGGGTGTTCACCCTCTGGAAGGCGGCTTCTTCCGCCTGAAGTACCGAAAAGACAGACGCAGCTCTCTGCCCCTGGAAAATCCTTTCGCTTTTTATTCCAAGTACTTTACTGAGATCATCAGCAAATCCTTGAGCTACCTGAAGGAAGGCTCTCGCTACTATTGGCTCTATTACAAGCTCCTCAAAGCACCTGATCGCAAGAGCTACACCGATACAGCCCTTCAAAAAAGCAGCGATGAAGAAGAAGAAGGCCTCCGCCTTTACAAAGACACCGCCGGAGGAGAAGCCGCCGTCGAGAAGAAGAAAAAAGCGCAAGCCCTGCGGGATCGCGTTGCAGCGAAGAAAGTCGGTGCACAATACAATTGATTTGGTGGGTTGCGGGGAACGCGGACCTTAGATGCATTGTGGAGGTTAAGGTAAGTAAGAGCTTGTTGCTCGTGTGGAGAGCCAGCGACGAACCTTCGATTGCTTCGAGTAGGTTTGAGATGCTTTGCCATGGCGGTGAAGTCTCGAACTAAAATGCGCTTTGAGAACTCTCTGATTACCTGAGCAAATGGACACTTTGGATTGGCACAAGCAGCCCCAGCACTCTTGAGAGAGGACCGGGGCGAGGTGTTGCAGTGAGCTGCAATGTTTGGGAGATGTGTTGTCTCAAACAGACTGTAAGTTGAGGGACTTGCAGGCCAGATTTGAGGCAAACTCAGTTTTTGTTGTTATGGGAGTAACAAGTTGCTTTCACGCGGTTGCTGACCAGGTTGCTCTGTTATGAGCGGTGGCCTGCTTCGTGCTTATTGAGGGAAGGCAATGTCGCGGGTGCCGTTGAAGTCGAGCACGTTGATGCAGACTTCCGGGCCAGCACAGCGATCTGAGTGAACATCATCTGCTTTGATGCGGACGAATGCGTTTTGTGCAGTAATAACTTCTCTGCCTTCCTCATCGATATGTGCCCAGTTTCCCTGAACTGCCATACCCCAGTAATCGTTGGAGTGCGTGTGGGGTGGGATGCCGACCCCCGGCTGAATGCGGAAAGCATAAACTGCGCTGCCGTCTTCTTCCTTGCCCCAAAGGACGGCCATTTCAGCCCCTTCGAGCCCCGTTTCCTGCCATGCCACATCGTCAAATTTGAAGATGTGTTTTTCCTCCGCCGCTTGAGCTGATGCCAATAAACTCACCATTGCTGCTGCGGTGAAAATTCCGGTTGTTACTTTCTTCATAAACATGGGTTTGTCTCCATTTTCTGAGAGTTCAGCTGCTCTGACGAGAAAGTACGGACAGCTGTTTGAGGTGCAGGTTGATGGGGCCTGCACATTGTTTGAGAAGGCAAATCAGTGAGGCTGCGCACAAGGCACACTCCTTCATTGGCAGAACACCACTATTGCTGCCTTCCATTCATTTTGTTGTTTTGCGGATCAGTCGCTTAGAGAACCCGTGACAAGAACTCGACTGCCTGTGACACGGTGGCCTTCACGATCTCAGGATTATCGTAGATATCCGTCTGCCCTTCTGACGTAACAACTGCTTGTTCTTTAGGCCCTGGCACTGCCTTGTAGAACTTATCTGCCCACGATGGGTTGAGGGCATTGGGCCCGTGCACCATGAGAAAAGGCGTCCTAATGTGCGGCGCGGCACTTTGTACGTCAAACTCCAGAAAATACTCGCGCGACATGACAGCGAAGCGATTTTCGTAGTTCGGATGAACGGCTCGCTTTGTGTAATAGTCGAATGTGGATTGCATCGTCATAGCAGCATCCTGGCTCAACGCTGCTGCAGGGATGGTTTCGACATAGCTTGTCGCCTCGTAATGCATCCGTGCCTTCTTGCCCTGCGCAACTTTGTCGGCAAAGCCTATTGGATCAGCAGCTTTCATGGCTTCGACATCACGGTAGTATCCCGCAATCCCAACAAAACCGCGAATGTCCGACCGGTTTGCAATTGCATGCGCCATGTAACCACATCCAAGGCAGATGCCGACTGCACCTATCTGATGCGAGGCAACTTCAGGCTGAGCTGATAGGGCATGAAACGCTGCTTCGAGATCCGCAATCTTGTCCTTATAGAACTCATAGTGCCTTGGTTCCCCGGCGCTTTCGCCAAAGTGGCGATGGTCAAACGCCAATGCGGCAATACCCTGTTTGGCCAACTCAGTAGCATAGGTTCCCGTCACTTGCTCCTTTACGGATGTCATTGGGCCGCACGTTACGACAGCGGGGTGAACACCTTTACTGGAAGGCAAGTGGAGATTGCCAATGAGTTGATCTCCTGCAACATCAAAGCTGATCCTTTTAATCGGCATCTTTAGAGCCTCTCATCTAACCACGATGGTACAGAAATGCTGCGTTGGTTCCTCCGCCTTGTCCAACAGCCAGCTCAATATTCAGGTGTGCTATTGCTTCCAGATAACGTCCAACCATCAACTTGTTGGCTGTGACAGGTGCAAAACCGATGCTTTTTGCGAAGTCAGCAACCGTCTTAACCGCATCATCGAGGTCGGAAGCGACGAAGACTGTCACTGCACTGCCATTGCGCGAAAGACCTTCGGTACTCATGATGTCTGCGAAGACTGTGTTGAAGGCTTTTACAATTTTGGAGTTCGGCAAGAGCTTTGCGATCTCTTCTCCGGCTGAGGTATCTTCTCCCAGCATGCGTGGCGACCAATCGTCATTGAGAGGGTTTGTTGCATCAATCACGATCTTCCCGGCAAGCAACTCGCTCAAGGGTTTCAATGCCTCTTCCACGGCGTGGTAATGGACGGCAATGAGGATGATATCGCCGTGTCTGGATGCATCAGCAAGTGAGGCATCTCCTTTACGGCTGCCAACCAACACATCATGTCCTGCTGCGCGGGCCAGTTCTGCAAGGCGTGTGCCGACGTTGCCTGCACCTAAGATTCCGATTTTCATCTGCTGCTCCAGTCTTGCTTCAAGATGGAGTATAAATCTGCAATCTGGTATACATAGTCAATTAGGTACCTGATGGTAACTAGGCGCATTTTTTGGCTTTAATGATAGGAAACGGGAGCAACCAGAAAGCTAAATCAAGGCGCCATCTTCATGATAAAACTAGTTATTTCAATTGGTTATAATGTATGCAAAGCAAGCACTGGAGCGTGTCTATTTTTGAGCTTAGAAGAGCAGGAAATTTTCGCCCACCCCTGTTGTTGCTCGCTTAATGCATCAATTTTCGATGGAGTTGATAGGTGCATCGAACGCGAGTTAGCACCTTATTGGAGGCGTTACTGGGAAGATTTGATTGAGCAGACGCGATGGGCGCGATGTGATGTGCAGCAGTTCGTTTCTGCCTCTCCCATCTCACATGTTACTGCGCCATAATCTCATTGAAGTGGGCTTCACACCACTGCTTTATTTGCTTGATGAGAGGCAACAGGTCTTTGCCTAAGGCGGTCAGCTCGTATTCCACCCGCAGCGGCATTTCATCATAGACCTTCCGCGTGAGAAGCTTGTCCTGCTCGAGATTTCGAAGAGTTTGGGTCAGCATTTTTTGCGAAACGCCTTCCACCTTCCGCTTCAAATCTCCAAAACGTAGTGGCCCACCCTCTAGGGCAACAATCGTAAGCATTGTCCATTTTTCAGCCAACCGCACCAGCACCTGCCTCGACGGGCAAATCGCTACAAACGCATCCGGCTCAACTTTCTCGGCACCGCTCATTTGGTCACCTTTGGGTACTTGGGGAGGAATGGTTACCAGAAGTCCATCTACACCAAGCCGCTATACCGGACAAGAAAAACTGACTGTTTAGTGACAACGCCGCAAGCCACCATCACCACAACCGGATGATATAGCTACAACATTTCCAACTTCGGCATAAATTAAGCGAGTTTATGGGCGGCAGCTGCACTATCTCCCCACTCCACCGGTGGCACGCCTGAGGGTTCTCCTCAGGCTATTTCTTCAGCGTAGAACGGGAGATGTTTGCGGAGGCGGATGTAGGTGATTTCGCAGTGGAGGTCTTCGTCGAACTTGGTTGCCTCGAATACGTCCTCATACTTCATGTGGTGATAGAGGCCTAAGGCCCGATCGTTCTGGATGAGGACCGAGATTTCTGCGGTGTGGTAGCCGCGGGCCGCTATGCGGCGTTCGGCTTCTTCCACCAGTGCGGTGCCCAGTCCGCTACTTTCGTAGTCCGGGTCGATCCAGAGGTCGGTGATGAAATTGTCGGCGTGTTCTGTTGCTGCAAAGCCGAGCACGCGGTCTTCTTTCACGGCCACCACAATCTGATCCAGACAGGCACTTGCAAAATCCGTGAAGGACGCTTTGCTCATGGTGTCATGTGCCACCTGCGGCACATGGGGGCCGATGCCCCGTTTCCATGAGGCCAGACCGACTGTTCCGATCTGCGAGATATCTTTTGAGCGAGCACTACGAATTTCAAAGGTCTTCATCAGACTGATCCACCTTTCTCCGGTCCCTTCAGCATCTCCCGCAAGTCTCGCTTCAGGATCTTGCCGTAATTGTTCTTCGGCAACTGCTCCATAGCGATGTACTGCTTCGGACGCTTGAAACGCGCGATGTTGTCAATGCAGAGCTGGTCGAGCTCCGCGAAATCGACGGTCTTTCCCTTTTCTGGAGAGATGATAGCCACCACCTCTTCGCCCCACTCTTCATGGAACCGACCGACTACTGCGACTTCAGATACATCCGGATGCATCAGCAGAATTTCTTCCACTTCGCGAGGATAGATGTTGGACCCGCCCGAGATGATCATATCCTTCGAGCGGTCGTGCATGGTGAGGAACCCATCCTCATCCAGCGCACCCATGTCGCCTGTTTTCAACCAGCCATCGATGATCGTAGATGCCGTTGCGTCCTCATTGTTCCAGTAGCCCAGCATGACTGCTGAACCGGACACGACAATCTCGCCAATCTCACCATTGGGCAGGTCTTTCATATCCTCTCCTACCACACGGACACGAGACGCGACTTGAGCTACCCCAACTGACTTCAATCTTTCTTGCCATCTGGGATGTTTTCTGTCGCACACTTGCTCACGGCTCAGCACAGTGATGGCCATGGGGCATTCGCCCTGCCCGTAGATCTGCGCGAAGCGTGGGCCGAGAACGTCAACGGCTTCAACGATATCGGCGAAATACATAGGCCCGCCGGCGTAGATGATTGTGTCCAGCCCCTCACCCGTTGCACCTGTGGCTTTGGCGACGTCCACCAGCCTGTGCACCATTGTGGGGGCTGCAAACATGGCGATCCTGCCGATTTTGGGTGCGATTTCCAAAATCTCGGCTGCGTCAAATCCGCCTGAGACGGGGCAGACGTGTCTGCCGCCGGCCACAACGTGCATGAAGCTGTAGATCCCCGCACCGTGAGACATGGGAGCTGCGTAAAGCGTGGCGTCTTCGTGCGTGGGGGTGCCGATGCCCGCATAGTAACCGAACATCATGCTCTGGATGTTTTGCGAGGACATCATCACCCCTTTGGGGCGGCCTGTGGTGCCGGAGGTGTAGAACAGCCAGACCATATCCTGCGCATCAATCGGCACCGGCTCGGCCAACGGCTCAGCCTTGAGCATGTGCTGATAACTGTCCTGGTCCACCGAGATGACTTTGGTTTTGGTCTGATCGATCTCCCTGATCAGATCCTCGCCCACATCATCTGAGATGAAGACGGCTGTGGCTTCGGCATTCTCAATGATCCACGCGGCTTCCTTCGGGTGTAGCTTTGCGTTGATCGGGATTGCTGCGGCGCCAGACCACCAGATGCCGTAGCTGGCTTCCAGATATTCACTGCGGTTTTTCATGAAGATGGCAACGCGGTCGCCTCTGGCCACACCGTACTCCCGCTGCAACGCACCGGCGATGGCTGCGGAGCGTGCGCCAAACTCGCCATAGGTTGCCATCTGCTGCGTTCCATGAAAGAGCGCAGGTGCATCCGGTGTTATTCTGGCTGTACGGGCCAGCCACTCTGCCAGGTTCATTCGGTCTCCCCCCTCAAATCAGATTGCTTCCCTCAAAAGCAATCCTGCTGCCGCCGTCTCATCGCCTTTCAGATCATGGCGATAACGCACTGTTCACTCACGTATTGTTATTGGTCTGGGAGCGTCGTGGTGACGAATTTTGGTTGGCAGCTTCACTCAAACTTCAAGATGCGCATACTATAGTTTTTTGCAAGTCTGGGTATACGCCTCTTGTTTAACGCAATTTCCAAGTTTACGCTGCGGCTTTCTGCACTTTACATCTCTTTGTTGCTCAGAACATCCCATGTTCTGCATAAATTCAACTCATGGTTTTATAAGGACGCCTGTGATGAACCTTCAAAAAGCTGGCGGAATAGCATCTCTTATTGAAGCGGCCACCTACATCATTGGTTTTGCTCTTTTAACGACTTTACTGGCAGATGCGGGCTTTGGAGAAGACGGCAGTGATGCGAACCTGCTGGCATTCATCGTGTCCAATCAGAGCCTTATGTACCTCTGGAATTTCATCATTTACATCGTCAACGCAGTGTTTCTGGTGGTGCTGGTGATTGCTCTGCATGACCGGCTGAAGGCAGCAACACCGGGGCTTTCACAGATAGCCGCCGCTTTTGGGTTGATCTGGGCCGGGTTGGTTCTGGCCAGTGGCATGCTCGCCAATATCTCTCTGGCTGAAGTTTCTGCCCTTTACGCGCTGGACCATGACGAAGCGTTGGTGATGTGGGCAACCCTGAGCAACGTGCAGGAAGGCATTGGTGGTGGGAACGAGATCACCGGCGGGCTTTGGGTGCTGCTGCTGTGCTGGGCAGGCCTGCGGGGTTCCAGCCTCTCGAAGGGCCTGAGCTGGCTTGGCGTAATCATCGGTCTGGCTGGCATTGCCACGGTTGTTCCGAGTATGAGCGAGCCGGGTGGTATCGTCTTCGGCCTCGGCTTTATTCTCTGGTTCATCTGGGCAGGTGTTTATCTACTCAGACATGGTGAGGCTTCCTCGTAGAAAGCGGCTCGCCTACAGCCTGAAGCAATGATCTGCAAATAGCTCTTAGTTGCATTTGTAACGGGTAACACTTACCTGTGATGAATATTCATTTGATCATTGCTGAGGCATTTATGGGTAAAATCAGTAGAAGAGCTTTTCTTCTTGGCGGGGCCGCGTTTGCAGGGGCAGCCGGTTATCATTTTCTTTCACCTTCCCCTCGTTCCTATGGCGGCGCTTTTCCAGTTGAGCCGCAATCCGAGACAACCGGCACCCTATTGAGCGATGCTGGTGAGCTGACGCAGGTTAGTGTTAAGAAGCACGAGACCTTTTCTGGCCTTTCCAGTGATGCGCTGCGCAAAGAGATGGCAGCACAGCTGAAGCAGGCAGCAGATGAGAACCATCCTGTGATGGCAAGCGTTGCCCGGCACTCCATGGGCGGTCAGTCTCTGCCCACCAATGGGGCGGCGCTCTCCCTGCACGGCGGAACCATTGAGCTGCATCCGGAACGCAAGAGCTATACGGTTTCAGGCGGCGTGCGGTGGCATGAGGTTATCTCAAAGCTGGATGAAAACGGCTTTTCACCTGCTGTGATGCAGTCCAACAACGACTTTGGCGTGGCCAGCACCTTTTCCGTCAATGCGCACGGCTGGCCGGTACCATTTTCCGGGTGTGGGTCTACGGTTCGCTCGCTGGAAATCATGCTTGCTGATGGTCAGGTGCAGCGTTGCAGCCCTTCGCAGAACAGTGAGCTCTTTAACGCGGCGATGGGTGGTTACGGGCTGTTTGGCATCATCACCGAGTTGGAACTGGATATGGTCCCCAACAACCGGTTGGAGCCGGAGTATATCGAGTTGCCATCTGCTGAGTACGGCCTGCGTATGCAGCAGGTGCTCGCAGAAGATCCTTCCATTCAGATGGCTTATGGCCGCATGAACGTGGACATTGATCGCTTTTTTGAAGACTCAATGCTGATCGTTTATCGCCCGACTGATGATCAGTCAGACCTGCCAGCTGCAAGCGGTTCCGGTTTTATCAGCAAGGCCTCCCGGCATATTTTCCGCGGTCAGCTGAACTCTGAGGGCATCAAGAAGGTGCGTTGGGGGATTGAAACCGGGATCGGGGCTTCCCTGAACAGCGGTCCTGTGACCCGCAACAGCTTGCTCAATGAGCCCGTTGTTACGCTGGATGATAAAGACCCGACCAGAACCGACATTTTGCATGAGTATTTTGTTGAGCCTGCACGGTTTGTCGAGTTTGTGCAGGCTTGTCAGGATGTCATCCCGTCCTCCTATCAGGAGCTGCTCAACATCACTCTGCGCTACGTTCGCAAAGACACACAAAGCGTGTTGCCTTTTGCTCCGACGGACCGAATTGCAGCCGTGATGCTGTTCTCTCAGGAAAAGTCGAAGCGCGGGGAAGCGGATATGGCTCGGATGACCCGTAACCTCATCGAGCGCACGCTTGCCATCGGCGGCACCTACTACCTGCCTTATCGCCTGCATGCCACGCAGGACCAGTTTGAAAGATCCTATCCGAACCATCAAAGGTTCATTGAGCTGAAGCAGAAGTACGATCCGCAGATGCGGTTCACTAACCAGCTTTGGGACACCTACATGGCAGCAAAGGGGCCTTTGAATGTTTAGAAAAGTCGCATTTGCGTATGCCGTGATCCTGTTTGCTGTCACCTCGCTGAACTACATCCCCGGTATTCCCGATGAGAACGGGTATGTTTTCGGAATTTTTGCGCTAGATCTGTTTGACGACAGTCTTCATGCCGCCAGTGCACTATGGGCGCTTATTGCGGCTTTGATCTCGCAAAATGCCTCCCGGATTTTCCTGCGCTACTTCGGGGCGCTGTATCTGGCTGATGCGGTTTTGGGACTGCTGACAGGGTCTGGTTATCTGGACTTTGGCATCTTTACGCTTGGCTTCCAGTCCTATCCGCTTGGTTTCAAGATACTCGCCAACCTACCGCATTTTGCATTGGGCAGCGTTGCTTTGGCAGTAAGCTTTTGGGGCGGAAACAGCATTGCGAAGGAGAGCCCAAGTGAAGCTTCTTAAACGGCTTTCCATCGGCGTCCTCTGTGTGCTTCTGGTGATCGGCATTGGTGCTGCGGCGCCTGTTCTTTATGTGGAACAGGCCTGCACCTCTGCCGAGATTGCCGATACCTATCAAAGCACCCTGGAGCCTACTCACAAACGAGAGGAAGCCCGCACGTTTCTAACCTATCCTGAATGGCACATCGTTTATGCCTATGAGGATTACGCCACAACGCTGGAAAACGGCATGCCGCATGAGTTCAACTATCTGAACGCCATTGGCAGTTTCTGGTCTAGTCTGTGCGCGCTGAAAAGTGAGGCGGATACACGTGGTGCAGCTCAGTTTGACACCAAGGCCACCATTTACACCATCGGCATCAGTTTCTCTTTCGAGATGCTGATGAAAGCGGCCTATGAAGAAACTCTGGGCCGTCTGGCAGCAATCACCAGTGCGAACAACACTTCTTTGCAGGACCAGCTGGAGTACAGCGTTTCAGCTGAGTACGCCAAGTTCCTGCATCAGACACCCTGGTACAAGTTCGACTTTGACAGTGCGCGTGCAAAACTCAACCAAGCCGCAGCTAATGATGGGGTGCGTAGTTGGGAGCGCTGGTTTGCTCTGAACCTGGAGTGGTGGGCCAAAGCTCAGTATGCCAAAGCCATTGCTGCGGCGGTGGATACGATTGGCCATGACGAGCTGACCATGCGATCCGTCATCAGCAGTTCTCATGGCGCAGATGTTCTTTCAGAGTATGATCTCAAGGTGGTTCAGCAGCTTGGCGATAAGTTTGTCATCGAGACACCTCGGTATCGCAAGTTTACAGAGCTGGCGCTGCGCCTTTCAAAAGACGGGGTTATGTTCCACGAGATTGCGGGCAATGATGATATTCTGATGTCTGTTTTGAAGCAGAGTTCAGCCAAGAACCCAAGTTTGTCAGCAGCTGCAATCCTTTCCGAAACAGAGCGGAATACAGGGGATCAACAAAGGTTACTCATTCAATCAAAGGTTCCAGCCCTTTCCGTCACACTCGATGAGCTGAAACAGCAGGGTATCACCATTGAGCACATCTACGACTACTAGCGAGGTCTAAGTTGAGCAAGTTGAAGCGTGTTGCTCTTATCCTTGCTGCCATCACAGTGGCATGGGGGGCCATCGGGCTCACCGTGCCCTTTGTTGGCGATGCGGACGAGGTCGCTGTGCCCTATCCTCAAAGCTTACAAATGGAGATGCTTCCTGCTTCCGTCAGGATACTGAGCTACAACGACAAGATCGCCGTGTTTGCGAGCGACACCCCAAACCTAGCCGCAAAGCTCTACAAAGCTGGCGCGTGGATCGTCCTCCCCGCCTCAAACGGCAGCTGCCTCAATCTGTCAGAACCGACGAAGCCTGCCCGCAAACGGTCTGGGTCGGAGAGTGTTGGGCTTTCAGAGGGCTGAGATGTGAAAAGGGGAAGGATCGGCACAGCTTTTTCCGGAACACAAACAGGTGCTTGTGCAGAGAACTATCGGATTAGATTTTAGGAGAAAATGGCTGGGGTGGTAGGATTCGAACCTACGATACACGGTACCAAAAACCGTTGCCTTACCACTTGGCTACACCCCATCGCTGTGTGTGGGCCGGGTTATAGCTTTATGATTTGGAATAGGCAACCACTCAATTTCTTTTTGCTGTGAGAAACTTACAAGTGTTCCACAGTTGGGTTTATTTCAGTGTGGCCCAGCAGATTTCTGCTGCTGTGATTTTCAAATGGCTTTGTCTGGTCTTAGGAGGCTGGGTCTGGTTCTCCGTCTTCTTTTGGCATTCCTTCTGCGTTTTCATCAGGTTGGGTCAGTTTTGAACGGTCTTGCGCGATGAGCATGTAAACGTTGGGCACCACGAACAACGTGAAGAGCGTGCCGATGGACAGGCCGGTTGCAATCACCAGCCCCATGTTGAAACGGGAGGCCGCCCCTGCGCCGCTGGCCAGCACCAGAGGGATAACGCCAAGCACCATGGCGGCTGTTGTCATGAGGATCGCACGCAGGCGGATTTGCAGGGCACCGACCACGGCTTCCCGTTTGGTTGCACCCTGGTTTTCCTGAAGTTCGCGGGCAACTTCCACGATGAGAATGCCGTGCTTGGAGATCAGGCCCATGAGCGTGATGATGCCGACCTGCGTGTAAATGTTGATGCTGGCACCGCCCAGCCCGATATTGATGAAGAAAAGCGCACCCGCGATGGACATGGGCACAGAGACGAGAATGATGATCGGGTCGCGATAGCTTTCAAACTGAGCGGCGAGCGTCAGGAAGATGATGAGCAAGGCAAAAGCGAAGGTAACAACAAAGCCGCTGCTTTCCTGCTCAAACTGGCGGGATTGCTGGGCATAGTCCACATCGTACCCTTCTGGCAGTTCTTCAGCCGCAATCTGTTGCAGGACCTGCAAGGCTTCAGCCAAAGGAACGCCGAAGCTTGGTACGCCCGAGAGGGTCATGGAGTTTTGCTGTTGAAAGTGGGGGATGAACTCCGGCGTAACTTGCATATCAAGCGTCGCCACACTGGACAGCGGCACAACAGTGCTTTGCGGGGCGATGCTGGTTGATGAACCACCGCCGCCAGAACCACCTGAGACAAATGTGGTGGTTGTCGTGACAGGAGCGGATGCACTGCTTTGTGCAGCACCACTGCTGCTGTCAAAACCGCTGGCAGCCGGGTTGCTGCCAGAGCTACCGCTGAAAGCTGCACTGCCACCTCCACCGCTTGCCCCACCGCCACTGCCAGAGGCCGCGCCGCTCTGCGCGCCACCGGAGGTTATGCTGGTTTGCGATCCAGCAGATGCGCCGCCACTCGAAGACCCACTGGGTGTGGGCGTGCTGTTGGGTACACTGATGTAGGTGTCGAGAAGCTGCTCCGGGTTGAGGCGGTCGTATTGAATGATCTGCGGAATAACCCTGTAGGAGCGGCCATCAAAATCGAAGTAATTGATGTAGCCACCACTCATCATGGCCGTCAGGGATTGGCCAACATCTTGTAACGTGAGACCGAGTTCGGCGACCCGATCGCGGTCAATATTGATTTTGCCCTGTGGCTTGTCGATCTTCAGATCTTTATCAATGAAGATGAACTTGCCGGAGTTCTGCGCTTTTTCCAGAACCTGTGACCCAACATCGTAGAGCTTATCGACGGGCTGGGTGGTCTTGATGACGAACTGAACCGGCAAGCCGCTACTGCCAGGTAGTGGTGGGTTCTGGAACATCACCGTTTCAAAACCTGTTACCCCTTCCATGAAGGGCTGCATTTCGTACTGTAACTCGGTGGCTGTTTTATCGCGTTCATCCCATGGTGTGAGCAAGACACCGGACAGAACGCTGGAAGAGAGCACCAGCTGGAAGACGCCTTCAACCTCAGAGTACCCATGAGCAATACGGTAGATCTCTTCGGTGTAGAGCATTTTCTGCTGCAAGGTGGCGGAAGGTGCTGGTGTTGATTGAGCCAGGACCAGTCCCTGATCTTCTTGCGGGGCCAGCTCTTGCTGCGACGTGGAGTAGAGGACCGGAATACTGGCGAGGATCAGGAACGCGAAGGTGAGGACGACCGGGCGATTATCCAGTGACGCTTCCAGCGCACGTAAATAGCGTTTGCGGAACCGGTCGTAGATATCGTCCACCGTTCTGGTCAAGGCGTCATCCCAACCGGTAGACTCCTGAGATCTGGCCTTCAGGATTTTGGAACTCATCATTGGTGTGAGTGTGAGCGCGACAATGGCCGAGATGGTCACGGAGCCCACCACTGTGAAGGCAAACTCTGTAAACAGCGCTCCTGTCAGGCCGCCCTGAAATCCGATGGGGGCGTACACGGCAACGAGAACAACCGTCATCGCGATAATGGGTCTGCCCAGATCCTGCCCGGCCTGTACGGCGGCGCGGAATGGTGTACTGCCCTCAGAGATATGCCGTTCTACATCTTCCACCACGATAATCGCATCATCCACCACAAGGCCAATTGCAAGCACCAAAGCGAGTAGGGTCAGCAGGTTGATGGAGTAGCCGAGCACCAGCATGATGAAGAACGTGCCGATGAGCGAGAGCGGGATTGCGATGACCGGAATGGCAACGGTGCGTGGGGAACCAATGAAGAGGAAGACCACGAAGGTCACGATCACCAGCGCTTCAACAAGTGCGCTGATCACCTCATCGATTGCAGCATTGATGAAGAGGCCGGAATCGTAAACGATCTTGGCTTCCAATCCCGGTGGCATGGCTGCCTGAACATTTGGGACAAGCTGGCGAACCTCCTCCAGCATAGCGAGCACGTTTGCGGAAGGGGCAGCTTGGACGCCGAGGTAAACGGCGGGTTTTCCTGAGTAGAGAACGGCTTGGTCATAGTCCTCGGACCCCAGTACTACTCTGCCAACATCACGCAAACGGATGATGGCACCATTGTTTTGAGTAACCGCCAGCTCTCGGAACTCCTCGACATCGGTCAGGTTGGTGTTGGCCGTCAACTCCACCTGCACCATCTGCCCTTTGGTGTTGCCGACCCCGGAAATGAAGTCGTTTCGGGCCAGAGCATTTGAGACATCAGTGCCCGTCAAACCGTAAGCTGCCAGCTTTTCCGGATAGAGCCAGACGCGGATGGCAAAGCGTTTTTCGCCATACAGCTCAGCGTTCTGTACACCTTCAATAGCCTGCACCTGCGGCTGGACCACGCGGACGATGTAGTCCGTGAGCTGGTTCCGGTCGATCACGTCTGAGGTGAAGCCAATGTACATGGCATCGATGGTTTCACCGATCTGAATGGTCAGTACCGGGTTCTGGGTTTCCTGCGGCAGCTGGTCGAGCACCGAGCTGATCTGGGTGTTGATCTCCGTTAGTGCTTTGTCAGCATCATAGTTGAGCACCAGATTGACCGTGATGGTGCTGACGGTGCTGGCGCTGGTGGAGGTCATGTAGTCGATGCCATTGGCCTGTGCGATGGCTTCTTCCAATGGGGTGGTGATGAAGCCTGCAACAGTTTCAGCACTGGCACCAAAAAGTGTGGTGGAGATGGTGATGACGGCGTTTTCTGTTTTGGGGTATTCCAGCACAGGCAGCAGGAAGATGGCACGCAGGCCCAGTGCCAAAATCATCAGGCTGATGGTGGAGGCCAGAACGGGGCGACGAACATAGATCTCAGTGAAGCTGTTCATGGCCCCTCCTACTGCTCAACTGGTTTCGGGTTAGGGTCATTGAGCGGCAGTACGGAGTTGTCGATCACCACCTTGGAGCCATTGCGCAGTTTAAGCTGCCCAGCGCTTACCACCAATTCGTCCGCCTTAAGACCCTTGGAGATGACGATCTGATCGCCGCGTTTTGAACCAGTTTCGATGAAGCGCTGTTTGGCGGTGTAGACCGGCTTGTTCATGTGCATTTCGTCTGTCTTGGTCAGCACATACACCGTGATGCCGTAGGAGTTGTAAGTGACAGCTGTTTGCGGCACCGTGACTTGCTCTTTTGGCGCTGAGACCACAGTCTCTACGTCCGCGAACATGCCCGGGATCAGCTCTTTATTGGGATTGGCAAAGCGTCCGCGCACTCTGGCATTACCGTTGGTCACGGTTACCTGCGCATCAACAGCAACCACTTTGCCTTTGATCGTCAGGTCAGGATAGGTATCGACCGAGACCTCGATCTCCTGTCCCTGTTTGATCGTGCTGAGAAAGCGCTGCGGGATGTAGAAATCAACGAAGAGATCATCGAGCTGCTGAAGGTTGACGTAGGCCTGACCCGGATTGAGAAGCTGCCCGACACTCACTTGCCGAATGCCCAGTCGGCCTGAGAATGGCGCGCGGATGTTTTTCTTCGCGATGATCGCCAGTTGGTTCTGAACCTGTCCCTGCAGGTTTTTGAGGTTCGACCAGTCGACATCGATCTGCTGCTTGCTGACGGCGTTGACTTTGTATTGCTTCAGATCCCTATCGAGGGTCTGACGAGCCAGAGTTTCCTGAGCTTGCAGGGATTTCAGCTGTGCCACTTCCTGCGTGGTGTCCAGCTCAATCAGCAACATGCCTTTTTGGACATCCTCGCCGGAGGAGAAGTTGATATGTGTGATTGTGCCTGGCAGCTCAGGGGTCAGGTCTGTTCCCATGATGGCAATGAGTGTGCCCACGGCGGAGACTTTGTCCGTCCAAAGCTGCTTGGTGGCTTTGTAAGAGGAGACGGTTTCGATCTTGTTCTGCAGGCCTGAGACGATCTTGCTGAGGACCCGGCCTTTGTAGAGCTGGAATGCATAGAGACCCCCAAACGCGATGCCCACGCAGATCAGCATGATGATCATATTCTTTTTGATGTTGGGCTTTTTGTGTTCACTCATGGCTGGTTCACCGGCTGTATCTGCTTGCGATTAAACGGCGGTACAGCCGAGATGATGGTGAGAGGTCTTCCGTCCCTGATTGGTGCGGCATTCGGGCGATTCCACCAACCACCGCCCAGCGCGATGAAAAGAGCGACTGTGTCTGTGAAGCGGGCGGCCTGAGCCCGCACCAGATTGATTTTCGCTTGCTGATAGGTCTGCACTGCGAGCAGGAGTGTTGTCAGATCGATGGCGCCCACATTGTATTGCTGCTGTGTCAGGCGCAGGCTCTTTTGGGCGGAGCGTTCCGCTGCCAAGCTGGCTTTCAGCGCACGGGCATCATTCTCCAGCGCGCTGATGGCATTGGCCGTATCTCCGAATGCGGTCACAACGGTTTCGCGGTAGTTGGCAGCTGAGGCTTCAAAGGCAGCAACAGCGGCCTTGCGCTGACTGTTAAGCGCTCCAGCATCAAAAATAGTTTGCGCGATTGATGTGTTGATTTGCCAGGCACCTGTTCCAGAAAAGAACAGGCGATTGAAGACATCAGATTCGTTGCCAACATTCCCAGTGATTTGAAAACTAGGAAGCTGGGCTGCCAGAGCAACGCCGATATTTGCACTAGCCTGCCAGAGCTGCGCCTCTGCAGACCGCACATCGGGGCGTTGAGCAACCAGTTCTGACGGCAAGCTCAAAGGCAGCTTTCGTGGCAACTTCAGATCCGAAAGATCAAACTCCTTCACGATGTTCTGGGTCGGATAGAAACCACCCAGCGTCTTGATCTGGTTCTTCTGAACAACCAGTTGTTGTTGCAGGGGTGGCAGCGTCGCTTTGGTTTGCTCCAGTGTTGCAAGCTGTTGCAGGACCTGACTTTCATCCACACCACCCAGCCTGAACTGCGCCCGCAGAATGGAAAGCTGCTTCTGCTGGACCTTGATGATTTCTTCCGTTGCACGGATCTGGCCCCTTAGGGAGGCCTCAATAATCACTGCATTCAACAGGTTGGATATCAGCATCAGATGCGCTGCCTCCACCTGAAACTGCGTGTATTGGATGTTCGCGACTTGCGCTTCAATGTTTCGGCGTGTGCCTCCCCAAACGTCGAGCGTATAAGAGATGGCCAGTGATAAGCTGTAGGTCGTGAAGAACGGATTCAGGTTTGCCACGATCTCACTGGCACCGCCCCCACCAATTGGGAACTTCTGTCGGTTGCGACTGGCATTGCCAGTGACTGTTGGGTAGAGCGCAGCACCCGCAGCATAGGCGTTTTCCTGTGCCTGCCTGAGATTGGCTTCTGCCTGCGCGATTGTGGGACTGTTGGCGACTGCGAGACTTACATAAGTGTTGAGGGCCTCAGATTCGAACAGTTCCCACCACTCTCCGGGCAGGTCTCTTTGAGTGGAGAAGTTTTGTGAGGCCCCGCCTTGTATGTCTGCGGAAACTGTAGCGCCAGGATCATTGCGGACATAACGGGCTTCAGGGGAGAGTTCAGGACGCTTGAAGTCCGGGCCAACCATACAGGCGGAAAGCAAAAAGAGCAGCGGCAGTCCTGAACGCCCACGCAACGCAGGCGCAAGAGACATTGTCTTCTTGCTGCTTAACCCGTACCAGAAACTCAACAGTGGTGCTCCAATGACCTGCATCTTTTATTGGCGGAGAACGAAGCTGTACGCACACTTAAACACTGGCCAAGAACACGGCTTACCTAAGGGTACTTGATGCTGATTTTGCAGGTCAAACACGCTTGTGATGTGGGATGGGTTATCCCAAACTAATGGCGTGAAGCATCCTATTTTACCTAGTTATATTAGATGGTTAGGTTGCGAAATCCTATGGGATGCGGATTTTTGATGTGGCTTAGTGCAGGTCTGACACACGCTCAGAAATCATGGAGAGGAGCAGCTTCTCATAGGCATCGATCGCACGCTCCTGAGAGAAGTCGCGGGCTCGGGTCGCCAGTGTATCATCGGAGCGGTCGCACTTAACGGCTGCAAGGATTGCTTCTGAGAGCTTATCGGCATCTCCAGCAGGTACGAGCCAACCGTTGCGGACGTCACTGAGCACTTCCCTCGCCCCT
Source organism: Pseudovibrio sp. FO-BEG1 (assembly GCF_000236645.1). Classification (NCBI taxonomy): domain Bacteria; kingdom Pseudomonadati; phylum Pseudomonadota; class Alphaproteobacteria; order Hyphomicrobiales; family Stappiaceae; genus Pseudovibrio; species Pseudovibrio sp. FO-BEG1. The sequence continues at coordinate 1,338,060 of NC_016642.1, read as the reverse complement.
GCCCCACTGTCGAGAGCAATGACTGGTGTGCCGAGTGCCATGGCACGGACCATCTCTCCGGGGACGCTGTCTTGCTGGGAGGTAGAGACATAAACGTTGGCAGCGCGCAGAAAGCGTTCCGGTTTCTCTACCTCTCCCGTCATGGTGACGATGTCATCCAGCGCAAGGTTTGAGGCCAGCAAACGCATCTCTTCCTGATCCTCACTGCGCCCGAGAAGATAAGCCCGCAGGTTATCTTTGTAGCGGCTGAGGGCCATGGCGCGCAGGAGTTGGTGGTTGGCATTCTGGCTGGAAGTGCCGCCAACACTGATCACTTTGCTGGCCCCATGGGGATCGAACCAATCCTCCTCAATGGGCTCCGCCGCCGTTTCAAACACGTTCATTTCGACAAGAGGATTGTAGATGATGCAGGTTTTTTCTTTGGGCACTTGCTCGCAAAGATCAACCACATGCTCAATGGACTTTAACGTGCAGATTACCCTGTCAGCATCGCGATAGAGCAAAGGAACTGCGATGGTTGCGGCACTCTTTTGCGTTTCTAGCGCCAGATTGCTGGAGATGGTCACTGAAGAATGCAGCGTGATTGCAACGGGCACTTTGAGACGAGAGCGGGTTTTAACGGCACTGAGGCAAGCGATGTTGCTGCCGGTGCCGTGAGACAGAATGATGTCCGGCTTTTCTTTCTCCACCATGCGGGCAACACCAGCAGCAGCTGCTGCAGCTCTGGCTTTTTCCAGAAAGACTGGTGTAATGCGCGGTGAGTAGTGGGAGAGATCTCTTGGTTTACCGGTAAGGGTGATCAGCGTGATGTTGTGTTGGCGCGCGGCAAGACCGTTGGCGACCACCTCAGTGATCTCTGTAATGTCTTCATCAAGGAAGCTTTCCTGAACAATAAAGAGCTTCATGACGCGCCCCCGGCCCCCCGGTCGATCTGGTGCGTCTTCAGACACCCAGAAACCTGGTTCAGAGAGCTCGCACCGAAGCTCAATCTAGAAATCTACGGTGTTGTTCTCAATCTGGTTGATTTGATACCCGGTTATCTCCCAATGCAATTATCAGGGTAATTTCGTACTTGGCACCCCATGTCCGGCACATCTGGATCTGTCCGCACAAGCTTAGTGGTTTTATTGGTTTCTACCGCTGGTATGAAAATGAATCACATTGCTGCAGCACAACACTTTTTTCTGCATTTCAATGATGATTTGCCCTTTAAAAATTAGGAGCTCCCGCCTATTGTGCGCGGCAGCAAATTCAGTTCAAACGTGTAGATTAAGCCTCCTATGAACACTCAGGCAAACTATGTGCTCACCCTTTCCTGCGGAGACAGAAAAGGGATCGTTGCAGCGGTTGCTAACTCAATCGCTTCTCAAAACTGCAACATCTGCGAGAGCGCCCAATACGGCGATCCAGAAACCAACCGCTTCTTTATGCGCATTTCCTTCAATGCACCTGAAGGGATGACCAAAGAGCAGTTTGAAGAGGGCTTTGGCCCTGTGGCAACGGGCTATGGTTTTGACTGGAAAGTACATGACCTTTCCAAGAAGCCACGTGTTCTGGTGCTGGTTTCCCAAATGGGTCACTGCCTGAACGATCTGCTCTACCGTAATTCCACCGGTCAGCTGCCGATGGACCTGGTGGCGGTTGCTTCCAACCACACCAAGTACCAGTCCCGCGTTGAGCATGAGCAGATTCCATTCCATTATCTGCCGGTGACCAAAGAGACCAAGGCTGAGCAGGAAGCCCAGATTGTTGAGCTGGTGGAGCGCGAAAACATCGATCTGGTGATCCTTGCGCGTTACATGCAGATTCTCTCCAACGAGCTTTGTGAGAGGCTGGCTGGCAAGGTGATCAATATCCACCACTCTTTCCTGCCTAGCTTTATAGGTGCAAAACCATATCACCGGGCCCATGCACGCGGCGTCAAGATGGTTGGTGCCACAGCGCACTATGTGACCGCTGACCTTGACGAAGGCCCGATCATCGAGCAAGACGTGAGCCGGGTTGAACACTTCCATTCGGTGAACGAACTCATTGCCCAGGGGCGTGATACGGAAAGTCAGGTTCTTGCTCGCGCTGTCCGCTATCATCTGGAGCACCGAATCCTCCTTAACGGTGACCGTACCGTGATCTTTAAATAGGACTTGCCATGAGTGAGGCTCTTATTATCGACGGCAAAGCCATTGCTGCATCTGTAACTGACGAGATCACTGCGCGTGCTGCGCGGCTTGAATCTGAAACAGGTGTTAAGCCAGGGTTGGCTGTTGTGATTGTGGGTGAAGACCCTGCCAGTCAGGTTTATGTACGCAACAAGGGCCGGACTGCAAAAGCATGTGGTTTCAACTCCATCACGCACACCTTGCCGGCTGATGTGAGTGAAGAAGAGCTGCTCGCTCTTGTGACGAGTTTGAATGAAGACGAAGCTGTGCACGGCATTCTCGTGCAGCTGCCTCTGCCAAAGCACATCAACGAGAACAAAGTTCTTGATCTGATCAAACCAGAGAAAGACGTCGATGGGTTCCACCCGATTAACGTTGGTCTTCTGGGCAGCGGCAACACAGATCGTGCACTGGTGCCATGTACACCGGCAGGCAGCGTGCTGCTGGCGAAGAAGGCATTGGGCGACGACCTCTCCGGCAAAACTGCTGTGATTGTTGGCCGTTCCAACATTGTCGGTAAGCCAATCGCACAATTGCTGCTGCAGGAACACTGCACTGTGACCATCGCGCACTCTCGCACAAAGGACCTGCCTGATGTGGTCCGCAGTGCGGATATCGTGATTGCTGCTGTTGGTCGTCCGCAGATGATCAAAGGCGATTGGCTGAAGCCGGGTGCTACTGTGATTGACGTTGGTATCAACCGCATTCCTGCGCCTGAGAAAGGTGAAGGCAAGACCCGTCTAGTTGGTGATGTGGCGTTTGATGAGGCGCTTGGTCACACAGCGGCGATTACGCCAGTTCCACGCGGTGTTGGGCCGATGACCATCGCAATGCTGATGAGCAACACGCTGACCGCTGCACGCCGCCTGATGGGCTTAAGCGAAGAGCCGCCGCTCTTTGAAGCGCTGAACAGCTAAAACAGGTTTTCAGGTAAGGCTCCGACACTCCATCGGAGCCTTTCTTTTTTCGGCAGCGCTCCTATCCTGCGCGCCTTTGTGCTTTACAGCACTTTGTTTTTATTTGCACTTTTCTCACTAGTTGTAATTTCTGGCACATCACACGCTTTGGTGCATCGCTAGCTTCTTCACAAGCAATGTGATTGAGGAGATGCAAATGCATAGTGCGGATCGTGTCACCGCAGTTATAGGCCAAACACTTGGCTTGCCTGAGTTGGCCTTTGATGGTTCCGGTCATGCAGAGCTGGTGTTTGAAGGCAGCTTTTCTGGCTTCCTAAGCCGCGTTGATGACAGCAATCTGGAGTTCAGTTTCTATCTGCCGGATCTAAATCTGAGTGATCCAAACATCTCAACAGCAATGCTCGCGGCGAACTGCCGTGGGAACGCAACAAGCTCTGGCCGGCTGGCGATTGATGAAGACAGTATGCAGGCGCTTTATTGTGAGCGCTGGAGCGTTGCTGATGTGCAGGACCACAAAGTCCCTGAACGACTGATTGATCTGGTTTCAACCGCAGCCTTCTGGCTTGCAGAGGGCACACACTCCGTGCTGCAGAACACCTCCGCAAAAGCACTTACCGCCGCCTCTTAGTGCTGAAAAGAACAGAGCTTTCTGACGTGAAACACTAATCTGATCACAACAGTTAAATAAATCCGAGCAGCACGACTTGGATGCCTCAAGTAAGGCGGGGGAGCGATGCGCCAGTTATTAGATGAACTTCTGAACGAGATCGGTCGAAGAATTGGCCTTGATGGCCTGTCTTTGAATGAAGACAACACGCTTCTGCTTGGGCTCGAGAAAGAACTCTTCATGACGGTACAGTGGCGCGAAGACACGCAGACCCTGCTGTTTAATGCGGTCGTGAACACGCAACCTTGCGATGACCCGGCAAAGCTGAAAGCGCTGATGCAAACGAACTGCGTGCTGACGCTTGGCCATGGCATGAGCTTCAACCTCGATCCGGCGTCAGACCGTATCAACCTGTCTCAGGTGGTCGACATTGCCGACAAATCTTCTTTCACACTGCAGGAAAAGCTGGAGCAGTTTATCAGCACTTCTGCCTCCTGGCATGAGCGTCTGAGCAGCTCAGCCCCGCTTGAGATGGACTGGCAACACTCTGCACCTGCAACAACAGAACATTCATTTGAAACATTGGGTATGAGAGTATGACTGCAATTAACCTCGCACATTTTCAAAACGCCATCGACAGCCATGTTGCTAGCGGTAATTTGGACCAGAAGCTTACTGTGACAGATAGTGGCGCTTTGCAAACCCGCGAAGCAAGCTCCACACTGGCAGGAAAGTTAGTGTCCTGGCACAATCTCAGTTCCTCTGAGAAAACTGAAAAAGCTCAAGATCAAGGCGCATTTCGTACAGCTCTGCAAGACAAGTTTGGCAAAGAGCTGGGCGAGCAGGCCTACAAATATGCCTGCAATGCCTGCGGATACACCGATGGAAAGTTTCATAGCCTGACGGTAAAGCAGATTTCTACAGGTATCGATTTCGCTGTGCTTCATAAGCATGAAGCTGAGGTGCAGAACAAAGCGATTATTCAGCACTTTAATAGCCATCCTGACGAGCTGAGTACTCAGGGTATCGTGCGTATCCCAGGAGCTAAGTCGACGATCAACAGTTTGATCAGTTCCAGAAACCCGGATGCACTTGAAGGCACATCACCTCACGCGCTTGCGTCTACCTTCAGACAGAATCTGCGTGATAACCTGACTGATGATGACTCACGGATCGTTCTTGGCTTTGTTGAACAGTTTAGGCAAGACAACAGCCAGTTGCCTGAACCAGGCGATCTGCCTGTACTTGTTCAGGACGCTGTGACGTTCGCCAAAATGGTCGAAGGGCATAAGGCCGACAACGACATGAACGCAACCAACCTTGGCATTTGCTTTGGTCCAAGCATTTCGAAGAATGAAGACTTAAAGCTTGCAGGTACATTGAATCAGTTCTTTACCACACTGATCAATCGCCCAGACTAATATTGCTTCCCAACAAAAAAGGCCGCTGAGTAGAATACTCAGCGGCCTTTTTTGCGTATCGCAGGCTGGATTAGTTGCTCAGTTTTTCAGCCATGATCTGGATAGTTTTGACGTACACGCCAGCGCGGTTCCAGGAGCGGATCACTTCGTAGTTTGGTGTGCCCGGTCCCCATGGTTGGCCTGGTTGCCAGCCGTAGGACATGAGGAAGTGCGCGGTGGATGCCAGAGTGTCCGCTGTGTTGTACAGCAGGTCGCGTTTGCCGTCGCCGCTATAGTCAATCGCGAACTTGATGTAAGAGGAAGCGAGGAACTGGGTCTGGCCGAGTTCGCCTGCCCAAGCGCCCTTCATTTCGCTTGGCTGCAAGTCGCCTTTCTGGACGATCAACAGAGCATGATACAGCTCGTTGCGGAAGAAATCTGCGCGGCGGCAGTCATAGGCCAGCGTTGCCAGAGCGCGAATGGTATTCATCTTACCGATGCCACGGCCGTAGCCTGTTTCAAGGCCCCAGATAGCGGTGATGATTTCACGCGGAACGCCAAACTCATTCTCAATGCGGGTGAAGAGCGCATTGTGCTTCTTCATCAACTTGCGGCCTTTGTTGATCAGCGCATTATTGACGCGAAGCTTGTAGAATTCTTCGAAGCTGAGTTTGAAGGATTTCTGATTGCGATCGTAGCCAATGACCTTGCGGTTATACGTAATTCCGCTCAGTGACTTGTTAATAGTTGCCTTGGAGATCCCCTGGGATTGCAGCGTATTTTTGTAGGATGCGAGCCAGCGGTCAAACCCTGCTCCTGTATCCCCACAGGTCGCTGCCTGGGCGGATGATACGCCTACAACTAACAGACCAGCGCCAAGTAATAGCCCGGCTTTTCTAGTTTTGACCTTTACAGTCTCAATAAATGATTCGAACACCCCAAACTCCTGCGTGATCACTAAGCAATTTTGATGGTTCTAACGAACAATATTAGCCAAATTGGCGGATAACTGAAAAATTTTGCAGTCCTAATATATTTATTCGCATTTTAACCTTGATCCTAACACCGGCATGTGTCCAACTAAAGGCCGTACACAGAACTGTTTTCAACATGCCTGATCGTTTTGGACAACCTATAGGCGCATAATTAAGGACAAGCTAACACTTAGCTGGACTTACGCAGGGGAAGGTATGCACTTAGACGCTAACCTCAATGAGGTGAGTCTCCAGGTTGGGAACTTGTGGTGAAAACAGACTTGGCGACCGGGCAACGTGAAGGTTTCCCATTGGGATATAACGGAGGAATGGGTATGAAATCCATCAAAACCATCGCTGCAACCGCAGTATTGGCAGCAGCAATGAGCACAACTGCTATGGCAGCGGACTTTAAACCTGCAGTTATCTTTGACATGGGCGGTAAGTTCGACAAGTCATTCAACGAAGCTGCTTACAATGGTGCTGAGGCTTTCAAGGCTGAAACCGGTATCGAATATCGCGAATTTGAGATCTCCAACGCTTCCCAGCGTGAGCAGGCTCTTCGCAACTTTGCTCGCCGCGGCATGAACCCAATCGTCGCAATGGGCTTCGCACAGGCAGCTCCAGTTGAAAAAGTTGCTAAAGAATTCCCAGATGTAAACTTTGCAATCATCGACTCCGTTGTTGATCTGCCAAACGTTCGCTCTGTTGTCTTTAAAGAGCAGGAAGGTTCTTACCTCGTAGGTATGATGGCAATGCTCGCTTCCCAGACCGGCAAGATCGGTTTCGTGGGCGGCATGGACATTCCGCTGATCTCCAAGTTCTCCTGTGGCTACAAGCAGGGCGCACTGACCACCAACAAAGACGGTGAAGTGTTCGCTAACATGACTGGTACTACTCCAGCTGCATGGAACGACCCAGTTAAAGGCGGTGAGCTTGCTAAGTCTCACTTCGCACGTGGCGCAGACGTGATCTTCGCTGCTGCTGGCGGCACCGGTCTTGGTGTTCTTCAGGCTGCTGTTGATGAAGACAAGAAGTTCATCGGCGTTGACTCCAACCAGAACCACCTGGCTCCAGGCAAAGTGCTGACCTCCATGGTTAAGCGCGTTGACGTTGCTGTTGCAAACGCATTCATGGATGCGAAAGAAGGCAAGTTCACCACCGGCATCCAGTCTCTTGGTCTGGCTGAAGACGGTGTTGGCTACGCTATGGACGAAAACAACGCTCCACTGGTTAGCGAAGAGATGAAAGCAGCTGTTGAAGCAGCACGTGCAAACATCATCGCAGGCAAAATCACCGTTCATGACTACATGAGCGACATGTCCTGCCCATACTAAGATCTCTTAGTATGCTGGCTTAGGTCAGATTCCGGCCCCTGCCTGAACTTCAGGCGGGGGCTTTTTTATTGCCTAGCCTAGCCGACCATTGGGCGCGGTGTTTGGTTGCTGCCCAATTGATCTATGGAGTCTTTCAGCAGGGATATGGCCTCCTCAAAGTGAGCATCCTGCGCGATGGTTGAAAGACTGATGCGCAGCGCGTTGGTATCTGTGCGAGGTGCAGCCTGAAAATGGCGATGGGATAGCACTTCTACCCCGCGCAGGAGCGCAGCCTGCTCCACCAACTCCGCATTTTGCTGCTCCGGCAACTGCATCCATGTAAACAGCTTTTCCTCACCGCCTTGCAGCGTGACTGCCGGGAACATCGCCTTCAGGGCATGGTAGCGTCGCTTGAGAAGATCCCGCTTTATTTGCAGTGTTGCTTGCAGCTCTCCACCCATGATCCATCTGGAAACGATCTCCACGTTGAGCGGAGAGGCCATCCATGTGCTTTCCCCAATGGCATTTGCAAAGGCTGTTTTGACGTTGTTTGGAACATGGATATAGCCGGTCCGAAGACCTGCGGACATAACCTTGGACGGTGAACCAATCAGCACGGTGCTTTCTGGCAGGAGTTCCAGAAAACTCTCCTGCTTTTGCGATATGAAAGGCGTATAGGGATCGTCTTCAATGACGGTGAGATTGTGCCTCTCAATGACGGCGGCCAGCCTTTGTCGCTCTTTGCTGGTCATCGTGTGGGTGGTTGGGTTCTGAGCGTTCGGAATGAGGAAGACACCGCGAATATCGTGTTTACTGCAAGCGTCCTCCAATGCATCGGCGGACATTGCCTCCATATGCCCGTTTGCATCACGCTCTGCATCAATCGGTACAATCTGAAGCCCAAGAGCTGGCAGGACAGACAGTATGGGTGGGTAGATCATTGCATCAACTGCAATGGCGTCCCCGCGGTTGAACATGGCTTGCAGAGCGATCTGAATGCCGTGTTGGGCACCACATGTGACGAGCGTTTGGTTGGGCCTGGCAGGTGCGCCGTAGAACTCAAAGAGGAAGTGTGCGCCTATCTCACGGTGCTGTGGCGTGCCCTCTGACGGGCCATACTCGTTGAGCGATTTGACGAGCGGATCTTCGCTCAGTTCTCGCAGCATGCTGCCCAGATCCGGGTTCAGGTGAGCCATCCCCAAATTGCGAGCAAGATCATAGCTCTGAATGCCTTCAGTGTTAGGCATCAGGCTCAGCGGAGAGTGCGTGCTGCTGGTTTTGGCGATATACGTGCCCCTGCCCGTTTCACCGCGCACCAGTTTCCTGCGCTCAGCCTCAGCATAGGCGCGAGTGATTGTCCCAAGTGTCACACCAAGCTGGTAAGCCAGCTCGCGTTGGGGCGGTAGACGGTCGCCTTCCACAAGGCGGCCTGTCTGGATGTCGTGTTCCAAAGCCGTTGCAATGCTTAGGTATTTTGGGGAGGTGAGCTTGTTTGGGTCGGGCTTCCACATTGTATTCATAACAATAAAGCAATTGATAGATACGATCGATACAATAACTTAGCACGCTGTGTAGATTGTATCAATTGACTGGAATGACAATATGGATTGGGCATCACTCAGCGCCTTTGCGATTTTTGTAGCCATTATGACCGGCACACCGGGACCGGGAAACCTGACCTTCATGGCAATCGGCGCCAGCGCCGGTTATCGTACCGCCTTTCCGGTTATTGTTGCGGCGGAAATCGGTAGCCTTGTGCTGAACCTATGTGTGGCCTTTGGGTTGGGGCAGCTGATGGCACGCGGTGGCCCGTTGGTTACATTCTTCAAGTTCGCGTCTATGGCTTACATGACTTATCTGGCATGGCGCATCGTGCAGCTGAACATCAAGCCAAAGGGCGAAGTCAGCTTGCCAACCTTCTGGGAAGGTTTGCTTATTCACCCGCTTAGCCCGAAAACGTGGGCCATGAGCCTTGTGGCGTTCACAAGCTTCTTCGCAGCTAATGGTATGGGGCTTTATGAAAACGCCGCGATCCTGACTGCCGGGTTTCTGATTGGCGGCATGATCTCTCACAGCATGTGGGCGATGGTTGGGGTTTCAATTCTGAAGGTGATCGGAGAAGGCACCTTGATGCGCGGCATTACGATTGCCATGGCTGTTGCAATGCTTGCCGCCACAGCATGGTCTCTGCTTCTTTGATGATATCACTGGTGGCGTGATGCAAGCGCTGCCAGTGTACCTTCCAGAATACGCTCCATTTTCGTGCGATCGGCTTGCTCCATAATGCCGATGATCGGAGCCTGTGATTTGCCTTCATGATCCAGAATGGTTGCGCCGCGGGCAAATTCACCGCCAGTTTCAACCAGAACGCCGCAGACAATTGTTCTGGCGATCACTTCCGGATCCAACAGGGCCGCAGCCGCCAGAGGGTCAGGTAGAATGAGAAGATCTTCGTGGTACCAGGTCTGACCACGCTGGCGCATGAAAGCGCACATGTGTTCAGCAAACTTGGCGGGGATCGTATCCCCCAGACGATCAAAGATGCCATCAACCACATCCCCCGGGAGGGCATCATGAAGGCTAGGCTCCCACGGGATCATGGTTGTGTTAACCGCCTGTGAAAGCACCATTTTAGCGGCTTCCGGATCGCATAGAATGTTGAACTCGGCTGCTGGTGTGACGTTGCCTCTGCCATGACAAGTGCCGCCCATTGTCCATATGCGGTCGATCCCTGCCCCTAGGTCCGGTTCTTCTCGCAGAACCTCTGCCAGATTGGTCAGCGGCCCAATGGTCAGGATCTGGAGTTTGGGGCCACCAAGCTCTGCTTTTCGCAGGACATCTCTCAGCGCATTATGGGCTGTTTCACCTGAAGGTTTAAGCAGATGCTGTGGTCGCTCGACACCGCCTAAGCCATCTTGACCATGCACATAAACAGCATCAATCCGTTCACCAACGGTGGGATCAGACGCGCCTTTGTGGACGGGAATGTCTGCATTGCAGATGGCCAGCGTATCCAGAATGTTTTGTGTGGCTTGTTCCACATCCACATTGCCAAATGTAGTGGTGATGAAGTCGATCTTCTTGCCAGCGCCGATCAGCATCATGAGTGCGATGGCATCATCAATGCCGCCATCCGTGTCCACTGCAAAAACAAAATTATCCGGCACGTCACTCTCCCGGCGCACCTAACTGGCAACGCATATCCATTAATCAGGTTCAGTTTCAGCATTCTGAGTTGGCAGACAAGCCCTCGTTTCCGCGGTCCTGATGCCAAACAGCCGACTTTATTGTGAAGCGGAGCATATCATGAAGGGTTACTGAAATGATTTATCCGCGGTTTTGCGATCTGAAGCCTTCTTGCAATATCCCCCTAGGGGGGATACAAGCGAGTCATGACTGAGAAGCATACACACCAGTCCCATCCGGGAATTGTTAATCGCCTGAAACGCGCCAATGGGCACCTGCGCTCGATCATTGACATGATTGAGGATGGTCGGCCTTGCGTGGAAATAGCTCAACAACTTCATGCGGTTGAGAAAGCAGTGATGCAGGCGAAAAAGACCCTGATCTACGATCACCTCGACCACTGCCTTGATGATGCTGTCGATAATCCGGAAGCAAATTCCGAGCAAACGATTGAAGAGTTCAAGGCAATCTCCCGTTACCTGTAGGGGGATATACTCAACTCAAGAAAACAAGAAGCCAAAGGAGTTTCCGCGTGCTTTCCGTACTCGCGAACCGTACCTATCGCCACCTGTTTCTTGCCCAAGTTATTGCGCTGTTCGGTACTGGCCTGGCCACTGTCGCGCTGAGCCTACTTGCGTTTAACATCGCCGGCGATGAAGCAGGCTCAGTGCTTGGAACCGCATTTGCGATCAAGATGATTGCTTATGTTGGGCTAGCTCCCATCGCCGCGGCTTTTGTTGAGCGTCTACCACGGCGTGCTGTGCTTGTGGGTCTCGACCTTATCCGTGCGGCGGTTGCACTTGCTCTGCCTTTCGTGACCGAGATCTGGCAGATCTACGTGCTCATCTTTGTGCTGCAATCCGCATCGGCTGCGTTCACACCTAGCTTTCAGGCGGTTATTCCAGACGTTTTGCCAGAAGAGAAAGACTATACAAACGCCCTCTCTCTCAGCCGTCTTGCTTATGATCTGGAGAACCTGCTGAGCCCAACGATTGCAGCTGGATTGCTGTTGGTGATCAACTTCCATGGACTATTTGGCGGCACGGTGATTGGCTTCCTCGCTTCTGCTGCGCTTGTTGTGTCCGTCACCTTGCCCAAGCTGAAGCCGATTGAGAACCAGCGTACAGTGAAGCGTATTACACAGGGAACGCGTATCTACCTGAGTACCCCTCGCCTGCGCGGCATGCTGGCTGTTTATCTGGCTGTTGCTGCGGGCGGTGCCATGGTAATTGTGAACACTGTGGTGATCGTGCAAGGCACGTTTGGGCTGCAAGCTGATGATGTTGCCATTGCTCTGGCTTGTTTTGGTGCGGGTTCCATGATTACGGCCCTCAGCCTACCGAAGGTGCTGGAACGCTTCAAAGACCGGAGTGTTATGATTCTTGGCGCCAGTGTGATGGCCGTGTGTCTGAGCTTTGGTTTTCTTCTGAGCAGCTTTACGCAGCTATTGCCACTCTGGTTCCTGATGGGGCTTGGTTATTCTGCGGCACAGACGCCCTCAGGTCGTGTTTTGCGACGGTCAGCAACAGGGAGTGATCTGCCATCCGTGTTTGCCAGTCAGTTTGCGCTCAGCCATGTGTGTTGGCTGGTTGGATATCCGCTGGCAGGCTGGGTTGGTTCCAGCTTTGGTATTCCCACCAGTTTTCTTTCCATGGCGGCTCTGGCGTGGATCAGCGTGTTTACCGCCATGGTGTTGTGGCCGAGCAAAGATGCGCAAAAGCTGCGTCATAGCCACGAAGACCTGCCAGACAATGACCCGCACTGGGCCAAAGGCGTCGACAAAGTGGGTAAGAGCCACGTGCATGAGTTCAAGATTGACGACCTACACACTCGGTGGCCGAGCAGTTTGTAATACCTGCTAATAATCAGATACGGCCCAGTCGCATTGCGACGGGCCAACTGATTTTGCGGAGTTCTTGCGGGTCCCCCCAAAGGCCTGCAAGCTCTTCTGCAAAGCGGTCCATAAGGCTTGCTTTACCTTCCTTGCCTGCCGCTTTCACTGATGACCATGTGCGGACGTAGCCGAGAAACTGCTCCAGTGTCCAATCTCGCTCAATGGACATTGCTGGGTAGCTTAGCTCCTCAAAAGGGAAGTCAAAACTGGCATAGCCATTGTCGACGTGCTGGCGCTCAGGTGGCCAGTAAGGGCCGATTTCATCGTAGTAGAACTGGCGAAAGCGATCATTGCATTTAGCGTTGTCCATGGAGAGGACGCCGTAACTGACCAATGCGATCACACAGCCAGGGACGGCGATACGTCTGGCTTCCTTATAAAAACTCGGCAGATCAAACCAGTGGGCGGCTTGTGCCGCAACGATCAGGTCAACACTATCCTCTTTGGCTGAGCATTGCTCCGCAGGTTCTACTGCAAAACGGACTTTTGGAACAGGTGCTGCATTCTCAATCTGAGAAGTGCTGACGTCGGTGGCTAGGACTTGCTGGAAGTACTGGGCAATCAAGGCGCTGAACTGGCCTGTTCCGCAGCCAACATCCACTGCAAGATTGTGATGCTTACATTGAGCCGCCAGAAATTCGACAAGCTCAGGAGGATAAGTTGGGCGATACTTCGCGTAGTTCTCTCCAGCGCTCTGGAAATGTGATGCAGCCAGATCGTTTTGTGTCATGTGCAAGCCTCCCCTGTTGCCGATGAGAGACTAACAAAAAACGCGGCCCCGGTAAGGGACCGCGTTCTAAAACTTTTGCCTGTCAGACTGATTAGTTCAGTGGAGACAGGATGATTTCTACGCGACGGTTCTGCGCACGGCCAGCTTCGGTCGCGTTGGAAGCAATCGGGCTGGTCAGGCCGTAACCTGCTGCGGAGATGCGTGCACCGTTGACGCCCTGATTGAACAGGTAGTTGCTGACGGAATCAGCACGGCGCTGGGAAAGCTGCAGGTTGAACTGAGCAGAACCGGTGTTGTCGGTGTGACCGTAAACGTTCAGGCGGGTCTGCGGGAACTCTTTAGCTACGAGAGCAACACTGTTCAGTACCTGCATTGCGCGGGAAGACAGAGTTGCCTGACCAACAGCGAAGGTCACATCGTTTGGCATGTTCAGAACGATCTGGTTGCCGTTACGGGTTACGGAAACGCCAGAGGACTGGAGCTGCTGACGAAGCTGTGCTTCCTGACGGTCCATGTAGTTGCCGATACCGCCACCAATCAGGCCGCCTGCTGCGGCACCAACGAGAGCACCTTCAACGCGTGCGCTTTTACCACCAGCGATCGCACCGATGATTGCGCCGGTCGCAGCACCAAGGCCAGCACCGCCAGCGGTTTTGGAAATGCGGGACTCACCAGTGTACGGATTGGTTGTGGTACATGCTGCAACGGAAAGGCCGAGAACAATAGCAATCGCGGCGTGCATCAGTTTTTTCATTTAAAATTCTCACATCGTAATTTTGAGGGTCAGATGAATCGTCGTGAATCTGGCCTCACTTCGAACATTAACCCTATCAAAAGCCACTGGGCTCCTAATACAAGTGCTCAAGAGGACAGTGTCCTTGAATTCCACCGGATTTGTCGCTGAAAACAGCCATTTTCTTTGGTTTGTGATAGCAGTCACAAAAATCATCAATGAATTAAACAAAGCATTTTGACACTCAAAAAAATGCCACAATTTCGGCAAGGCATTTTAAAGCATGCTGTTTAACGCCGTTTTTTCCTAAAAGACGAACACTAGAGGAAGCCCAAAACAGATAAGAAGGCGGGGTTCCATGAAAACGGTGCTTGCACTAGCATTCAGCATTCTCACTATAACAGGGTCATATGCTCAAAGCCCAAATGCTGATGATCAGCTGCTTTTTGCGCCGGACCAGCCTGCTCCGCCTGAACAGCCCTGCATTACCCTGAGCAACAAGAAGATCCTGTGCGGCAAAGCCGATGACAGTGGCAGCCAGCTGCTAAGTGTCTTCAAAGGAGTGCAGTACGGACAAGCGGCGCGTTGGCAGCCTTCCAGTGTGTTTGATGAATATGAGCCCAACGGCTACGAGGCTTTGCAATACGGCGCCCGCTGTCCGCAACCAATCTGGAATCCTAAGGATCAGCTCCGTGGTGAGGAAGACTGCCTCTACATGAACATCTGGGCGCCGGCTGGAGCCATCAAGAACCTTAGCAAGCTGCCGGTTATGGTGTTTTTCCATGGTGGTGGGTTCATGGCTGGTGGGGCTGATAAGGCATATCACGCTGCTGATGGCGAGATCATTGAACTTTACACGGGCAAATCTTTCTCCGCTGACCAGAATATTGTTCTGGTGACCGTCAACTTCCGCCTTGGCATTCTGGGTACATTGGCAACAGATGGGATTACAGGGCAAGAACCGTCGAATGGTGGGAACTATGGTCTTCAGGATCAGCAAACAGCCCTGAAGTGGGTGCAGAAGCACATCACCTCCTTCGGGGGAGATCCTGATCAGGTGACGATCTTTGGCGTCAGCTCTGGCGCTATGGCGGTTGGATTGCATATGTTCAGCGCAGACAGCTCCAAGGACCTGTTCCGTGCGGGGATCATGCAGAGCAGCGCAGCCTCCTATAAATATCGCAATAAGGAAGAAGGCCGGGATCTGTTTTACTTCTATCTGAAATGTCTGCGTGCTGCCATTCGCAATCCGGAATCAGACGAATGCGCGTTGACGGCTCAGCTGGATGATCTTGAGAAGGCAACCACACGACAAATTCTTCTCGCTCAAGCTCTGCTGCAGGACCACCTCTTTAAAAAGGGCGTATTCTTGAGCGCCCTGCCCGGCAGCATTGCGTTTTCGCCAATTATTGACGGAAGCTTCCTGAAGGAACAGCCAAATGTGCAGATGGAGAAAGGCAACGAGAAGCCTTTGATGCTGGGCTTCAACAAGGATGAGGGCGTTTTGTTTGCCAATTTCATTGACGCAACTGGCAATCTGAATGCGGTGACATTCAATGGCATTCTTGGACGTGACTATGAAAATCCGATGCTAATCGTTGGACGCGAGGGTTATGGCGCCCAAACACCTGCTGCTCATGGCCTGCAGCCCAAGACACCGGCAACAGCTCTTTCCAACTTGATTGGCAACTCTGTTTTCGCTTGCCCGACGATGTCCGCAAACATTGAGAGAGAGAAGCCGACCAATAACACGTGGCTTTACTTCTTCGCGCAGACGTCCGTTGAGAACATGGAGAAGCCCCCTACAAATCCAAAGGTGAATAATGTTTGCGGTCCTCAAAACCAGTGGGGCAATGCCTGCCATGCTTCGGAACTGCCGTTTGTCTTCAACAACATGCCCCCAAACTCAACGGAAGAAGACAAAGCGCTTGCCGTAAAAATGAACGCTCTGTGGGCTCAGTTTGCCAAGACACCGGAAGCAGGTCCTTCTAAAGACTGGAAGCTTTGGACATGGCCCAAGATCGGCAACCCTTCAAACTTCAACGTGTTGCAGGGTGCGGATAGTGATGCAAACTTTGAGGATTTATTTGAGCAGTCTGACTGCGCATTCTGGCTGGGAGAAATAATCGAGAAGAATGCAAACGCCATTCTCATTCCCAAGCAGTTGCCACAGGAATAAAAAAGTTTTTTCAAAGTGTTAGGGAAAAGAACTGGCGAAGCAGATGATCTCATCTATCTCACTAAGGAGCCTTAAGAAGAGATGGTACAGACGAGTGGATTCGAACCACCGACCTTCGGAGCCACAATCCGACGCTCTAACCAACTGAGCTACGTCTGCTTGCCAGTGGCGCGGAACATAGGTTCAATTTTTGAGGTTGGCAAGTCCCTTGAAACATCAAAATGAAAAAAGTCCACAACACTGATAAAAAATTGGCACTTACCCACTGCGACTAGGTGGTTTCACTCTGTTTTTCAGAGGCTTAAACACAAAATCCTCCCGCCTGAGTTGCAAAATGCTGTGCAATCCAATCGGGAGGATATGTATTTTTTGGAAAAAATTAGCCGGGCTTATGCGAGCTTCATTTCTTTCATGGACTTGTCGAACGCCTCTTTGGCTGGCTGAGACATGCTGGTCGCAAGTTTCGTTGCTGTTTCCTGCATGTCTTTCACCTGCTGGCTGATCGTGTCGTACTGCTTGCGATTGTAAGCAGACTGAAGTTCGATCGCTTCAGACAGGCTCTTCACACCAAACATGTCGCGGATGTGTGAGAATGCAGCTTCGGAGTTATCCTTTGCAGCATCGACAGCCTTGAGGTTGATTTCCATAATGCTGTCGCGAGTCACTTCCATGGTCTCTTCGAGCATTGCAGTTGCTTCTTCAGAAGCAGATTTCACTTTCGCATAACCTTCACGAGCCTGATCTACGCTCTTTTCGGTCATTTCCTGGATAAATGCAGGTACTTCCATTTTGTTCATAGCAAACACCTCATTCTCTACAGACTTAGTGGCTTTCTGAGCGGTCTCTTCAGCCTTTTTCTCGGATTTCGCAGTATCAACTTTTGCAGTAGTCATTGGGATTGCTCCTTATCGTCTTGGGAGGAACACAAAGGATCGAGAGGGAGAAAACCGTCTCCCCTTAGGTCAACTTGAGATTAATATAGGAGCTATTTTGTGCATTGCAACATTATTTTGCAGTGCAACAATTACAATCTCACTTAAGCTGCTGATTGGAAGAAGAAAACTTTTTTATTCTGGCGGTGCAAATCCCGGCTTTGCAGCGAGAGGTTTCAGAAGCACACCATGAACGAGGCGAGGATACGCCTCATTCTCTGCTTTTATTAGAGGGAGACTCAGCTCCGAAACAGCCCTTAAAAATCACCGGCTTTCTTGGCAACTTCTTTGACTGTACGAGAGGCTTTTTCGCCCATCTCACGCATTTGAGCGCCAGTCTGTTCCATCTGTTTGTGCAGATACTCCTGCTGAAGGCTCACCAGCTCTTCCATATCTTTAACCTGAAACATGCGCTGTGCGAGTTCGAATGCTGAGTTTACGTTTTGCTCTGCAAACGCGAGGGCCTGGCGGTGCATATCGGAGGAATCCTCCTGCATTGTGCTTGAGGCATCTTCCATGCTGCTGACCGCATTCTCGGTTGCATCCATGAAGTGATCAAAAGCCTTGCGTGCCTGATCGATGCTTCGATCAGCAAACTCACGCATTTGATCTGAAACTTCAAAAGGAACTTTTGTATCTACCATGCTCAAGCCTCCACCCTTCGTGTTTAAGGTTCTGTTGGTCGTGCAGAAAGGGCCTATTCCCTCCCCTATTTGCAACTCGTTTACTCTGGTGTGGCAATGCTATACTTAACCATAGGGAAAGAAAATAGGAGCTTAGACGAGCACCGCAGTTTACGGTACCTTAAGTATACAAGGATTGGGGGGTGAATAATTGAGCAGGTCGCTTCTATTGGAATTGACAGATGCGAACTTCAGCCTTCATTTGTTAAAGTCTAAGCCTTTATCAGGATTTAGCTTTTGAAAATGCCGGTGGGTGGGTTGCCATGAAAGGCAAGCTCTGGTTTTTCAAAGCTTACAGATAAGTTAGGGTGGGGCTATAATTGGGAAAATATACCCCTGATAAATTGAGGCAGGTTTCTTTAGTAAGCTTACAGCAAAACCGCTGAAGTCGCTTACATGCCCGTTTCAAACCAGATATCATTTGATAGCACCGCCCGCATTGTGCCTTGGTGCCTGTGAAAGAGAGTAGATTGCGTTTCTCAACCAACCCCTTCTTGGGAAACCTTCAGAGTAAGGACCGAGCTCGTGGCTGACTTTGTCTTTAAACGCCGACAACGGCCGATCCGCTTCACTTGGGAGCTGGACCGAAACGGTTGCTTTCGCAGCTTCTCGAAGGAGTTCGCCGAGCTTTTGGGCCCACAGGATGCCGCACTGATCGGCTTGCCGTTTGATGCTGTCCGCAAAAAGCTGAAAATGGGCAAGGTGCCTGCGATTTCCAAGGCTATAAAAAAGCAACGCGCGATTACCGGCGCGACAGTGCTTTGGCCTGCCTGTAACTCAAACAAAGTTGTTCCTTTGGATCTCTCCGCTCAACCGGTGGAGACAAAGAACGGTGAGTATGACGGACTGCGTGGATTTGGGGTTATCCGCAGTGTTGATGCCAAGAAAGCCGAAGAGATTGTTGATCCGCTTGCAGTCCTTGCCAAACTGCGAGCAGCGCTGAATGAAGAGAGCGATGATACGATTGCCCCTTCCGACGCAACTCCTGTTGAACCAGAAGCAGTTGAAGCACCGGATTTGGCACTTACGCTTGAACATGATCAGCCTGAGCGCTTTGTTCAAGATGAAGTGCCACCCATTGAAGCGCTTTCCGAAACAGAGCCCCATCTGGCGCCTGAGATCGTTGATGAGCTGCTGGATGATGGTGTCACCGCCCCTGGTTTTCTTCAGAGCGAGCCAGATATTCCTGAGTTGATCATCGACTTCAACGAGGAAGAAGATGAGGACGCGGAAGATAAAGCCGCATCGAAGCTTGCTGAAGATCAACCGGAGCATGATGCCTCTGAAGAAATAACGGCAGAGGCCGCAATTGTTGTTGAGACGGTTGCAGAGCCCGAAGTTGAAGCTGAAAGTGAGCCGGAAGCCGACATTCCAGCGGCTGCAAAAGAGCCTTCTCATGAGGAAGGTCTACACTTCCTTCAGGAAGAAGAAGAGCTTGAGGTTGAAGAGAACGAAGGCTTTTTGCAGCTGACAGATGCAGACGTTCTTCGCGATCCAACCGATCCTTTAGAGATTGCCGTTCCGGCTGAAGTTGAACCTCAGATGGAAGAGCAATCTGAGCCAGCAATGGCAGATGCTGAAGCCCCGGCTCCTGAACAGGTCGAACACGCAACCGCTGAGACAGATCTGCAGGCTTTTGAAGAGGATCTGACAGAGCCTGAAGCAGTGGCAGCGGAAGCCGTTGAGAGTGTTAGCGCTGCGCCGACCATTCCTGAGCCAACCAGCAAGGATGATTTTGAGCGCGCCATTGCTAATCTGCCTGACGCACCTCAGAAGCAAAGCAGAGCTGGCCCGCGCAGCCTTGCAGAGCTGACCAACAGCATTGTGCGCTTGGTTGACAAGCATCCAGTTGCCCGCGAAAACACTGGTCTTTCTAAGCCTGAGCAGGACGCATTCGACAAGATTGCCCGTGCGCTTGGAGCAGAAAAGAAAGAAGAGCAGGCTGCGAAGGTTGCTGTTGCTCCGGCGGAAGCCATTGAAGACGTTCCGACAACACCAGAGGAAGCTGCAGCTGTTGCTGTTGCAGAAACCGATGTTGTTGAACATGAAGCTTCAGAAGAAGCCACTAAAACCCCAGACAATATCATTCCACTGCCGGCAGAGCCAACAACACGCGAAGAAGCTGTTGAGGCTGAGCCAAAGCAAGACAATGTGACCCATGTGGTCCTGCCTCGTGTCCCACCAGACATAGAGGAAGCAGCAGAGCGCGCTCGTGAAAAGACCGGACGCATTCCGGATAAGCCAATCGTTGCGCCGATTGATCCGCGTTTGCTGGATCGCTTGCCGATTGGCGTTGCTGTTGTTCGTGATCGAGACGTTGTCTACGCCAATGACACCTTGCTTGAGCTGCTCGGCTATGAGCGCTTCGAAGCACTGAACGAGGCAGGCGGTCTGGAAGCTATCTTCGCTGAGCCGGAAGAATGCCCTACTCCAAGCCCTCAAACCGTGGACCGGATTGTTCATGTACGACTTGCGGAAGGCGGTGTGCTTTCTGTTGACGCGCGTATGCACGCGGTTCCGTGGAATGGCGCTCAGGCCCTGATGATTTCAGTGGTCGAGAAGATCCAGAATGAGGCTTCAGCAAGCACTTCTGCGCCTGCATCGCATGCATCGGCTCCAGTAGCTTCCAGTTCTCAAGTGGAACATCTGCATACGCGGATTGAAGAATTGGAGTCTGTGCTGGCCACAGCAACCGACGGTGTGCTCGTAATGGATCAGCGCGGCATCATCCGCAGTGCGAACCACTCAGCAGAAGCCTTATTCAATGCCAGCGAAGACGATCTTCTTGGCGCTCCATTTACGACCTTCCTGGCAGATGAAAGCCACATCGCAGCGCTCGATTATCTGGATGGTCTGGTTGCGAACGGTGTTTCCAGCGTGCTCAATGACGGTCGTGAGATAATTTGCCAGACATTGGATGGCGATATCTTTCCAACCTTCCTGAGTATGGGACGCGTCGGCAGTGCCAATGAGCAGCTGTTCTGTGCAGTTCTACGTGACATCACGCAATTCAAACGTGCTGAAGAAGAGTTGGTCAGCGCGCGTTACAAGGCTGAGGAAGCCAACACGCACAAGTCTGAGTATCTGACAAAGATCAGCCATGAGATCCGCACACCGCTGAACGCCGTAATCGGGTTCTCCGAGGTGATGCAGGAAGAGCGTTTCGGTGAGCTGGGCAACGTGCGCTATAAAGAGTATGCACGCGATATCCATCGCTCTTGCTCTCACATGCTGACACTCATCAATGATCTGCTTGATCTTGCCAAGATTGAAGCCGGTAAGATGGACCTCGCGTTTGAAGCCGTTTCAGCGGCGGATATTATCAATGAATGCGTTGCTTTGTTACAGCCTCAAGCCAATGAGCAGCGTGTCATCATTCGTGCGAGTACACCGTTATCCGTTCCGAAGATCGTTGCTGATCCAAAGACACTTCGTCAGATCACTCTGAATCTGCTTTCCAACGCCATCAAGTTCAACCGCTCCGGTGGTCAGGTGATTGTCTCGCTTGTGCTTGATCCTAATGGGGAAGTTCATTTACGGGTGCGCGATACGGGTCATGGCATGTCGAAGGCTGATCTTGAAGCAGCGCTTCAGCCGTTCCGTCGTCTCAACGCCTCAGCCTCAACAGAAGGGTCTGGTCTTGGTCTTCCATTAACCAAAGCCCTTGTGGAAGCGAACCGTGCTTCGTTTTCAATAAATTCTGAAGAGGATGAAGGTACGCTGGCTGAAGTCACCTTCCCACCTCAGCGAGTTCTCGCCGAATAACGCGCTCCTGTGGTGGTTTGACCATTGCAGGAGATCCGCATGCTCACACTGGCCGCTTTGGAAGACGCTTCGCACGAGTTGCGGCGCTACATGGTGCCAACAGCGCTTTACAGCTGGCCTTTGCTGAATGACGCTTTGGGATGTGAGGTTTTCATCAAGCATGAGAACCATGCGCCTACGGGCTCTTTCAAAGCTCGCTGTGCACTGCTCTATCTTCTGCGTCAATCTCAACGTCATATCAGCTCTACCAGTTTCGTTGCCGCAACACGCGGAAACTTCGGCTTAGGCATGGCCTGGGCTGCTAAGGTGCTGCATCAGCGAGCTGCGATTGTTGTCCCCCAAGGCACCTCCAAAGAAACAACTGGAGCAATACAGAGCTACGGCGCCTTCCTCATTGAGCATGGGAAGGATTTTGAAGAGGCTCACGACTTCGCCTGCCAGATGGCTGAGGATTCTAAGCAAGTGCTTTCTCCCGGATTTGACTATGATCTCGTTTTGGGTGCAGCCACTTATGCTTTGGAGATTTTCCGCGCGATCAAGGACCTTGATGCGATCTATGTTCCCGTTGGCTTGGGCACAGGCATCTGCGGCCTGATTTCCGTTCGCGACCTCTTTGGGTTGAACACAAAGATCATTGGCGTGGTTGCAGAGAAAGCAGATGGATGTGCCCGGTCCATGGAAGCTGGTGAATACACGCTGACCTCCTCGGCCAATACCTTCGCTGAAGGCATCAGCGTACGAGGTCCAGCCCGAGAGGCATTTGCATTAATCCGATCCGGTGCGGAGCGCATCATTCGTGTAAATGAAGACGAGATCGCAGAAGCTATCCGCTTGCTCTACCGCACTACACACAATGCAAGTGAGGGCGCCGCTGCAGCTGGTCTTGCCGGTCTTTCAAAAGAACGAGGCAACCTGCAAGGTAAGAAAGCCTCTTTTATTTTATGCGGCCAAAACATGAACCGTATCTGGATGGCCAAGGTGCTTCAGGGCGACACGCCTATTCCGTAAAATTGGAATCATTTCCGTTCGTTAGACACGTAACAAGCGCGCCCTTTTCCTCTTTCTGGCTCACTTGTTTTCAACAACTCTGAGTTTTTCAGTAAACTTTTTGACTGCGTATACGTAAGCCGCAATTGAAAATCATTCGCAATTGCAGGCAGATAGCAGCAAAAAAGCTGAATCTCATAGTTTAGAATAGTTCTATCTCTTTGTTTTCACGTAGTTTATTAGTTGACAGCAAAAGTCAACTTTCCGATATAACGGCAAATGACAAGCGTTTGCAGACGCATATTCGATCACTCAGGAGACTATCGATGAAGACGTTGCTTAAGGGAATTGGGCTGTCAGTAGCTGGCTTCACACTTGGCACAACTGGCCTTGTTGCTTCTGCGCAGGCAGAAGGTGAAGTGAACATTTACTCTTACCGCCAGCCAGAACTGATCAAACCGCTTCTCGATGCGTTTACTGAGAAAACCGGCGTTAAAACCAACGTTGTTTTCGCTAAGAAAGGCCTTGGCGAGCGCATGAAAGCTGAAGGCAAGAACTCTCCAGCTGACATCCTTCTTTCCGTGGACATCGGACGTCTGCAAGGCGCAAAAGATCTTGGCGTTACTCAGGCCGTTGAAAACGACGCTATCAATGGCAACATTCCTGCAAACCTGCGTGACGCAGAAGGCCACTGGTTCGGTCTGACCACCCGTGCACGTGTTATCTACGCATCCAAAGATCGCGTTGTTCAGGATAGCATCACTTATGAAGAGCTTGCTGATCCAAAATGGAAGGGCCGCATCTGCACACGCTCTGGCCAGCACGTTTACTCCATCGGCCTCTTTGCTTCCATGGTTGCACACAAAGGCGACGCTGAAGCACAGAAGTGGCTGGAAGCAGTTCGTGACAATCTGGCCCGCAAGCCAACCGGCAACGACCGCGCGCAGGTTAAGTCCATCTTTGCTGGTGAGTGTGATATCTCCTTGGGCAATACCTACTACATGGGTAAAATGCAGACCAACGAGAAAGATCCTGAGCAGAAGGATTGGGCGGATTCCGTACGCATCCTGTTCCCGAACTCAGCTGATCGCGGCACTCACGTGAACATCTCCGGTATGGTTCTGGCGAAGCATGCACCGAACAAAGACAACGCTGTAAAGCTGATGGAATTTCTTGCTTCTGGCGATGCTCAGGCTATCTATGCAGCACAGAACTTTGAGTACCCAGTTAAGCCAGGTGTTAAGCCATCTGAACTGGTTGCTTCCTGGGGAACCTTCAAAGCTGATCCAATCTCTCTGAACGAGATTGCAGCGAAACGTGCGAAAGCAAGTGAACTGGTTGACGTGGTTGGTTTCGACAACGGCCCATCCAGCTAAGTTCCAATATCCAAATTGAGTTGAAGCCATTCCATGACATCCAGACACGGACATAGTGGATCGCCACAATACAGAACTGCCGCCCCCTCTTCTCGAGGGGAGCGGCTTCTCGCGTTTGGTACCTACTTTTTAACCGGCCTCGTCGTGATGCCGGTTTTCGCAATTGTTATTATGGCTATGGGGTCTTCGGTCAATCTATGGCCTCACCTCATTTCAACCATTCTGCCGCGCTCTATCTCCACTACGTTTCAGTTGATGGTTGGCGTTGGCATTATCGTTTTCGTGGTTGGTGTCAGTACAGCTTGGCTTGTTACCATGTGCCGCTTTCCTGGCCGGCGCTGGTTTGATTTGGCATTGCTGCTGCCATTTGCTGTTCCAACCTACATTATCGCGTTCTCTTATGTGGAGCTGCTGGACTACACAGGTCCAGTTCAAGGCTTGATCCGCGATATCTTCGGCTTCAAAACTTCTCGTGACTACTGGTTCCCAGAGATCCGTTCTCTCGGTGGCGCCATGTTCGTGATGGGGTTTGTTCTCTACCCTTATGTTTACCTCAGTGCACGCGCGTCCTTCCTGATCCAGTCTGCTTGCGCTCTTGATGTTTCCCGCACACTCGGTGCAGGTCCAATGCGCCTTTTCTGGAAGGTTGCACTGCCTTTGGCACGCCCAGCTATCGTGGTTGGTGTGACTCTGGCACTGATGGAATGCCTGAACGACATTGGGGCAGTTTCCTTCTTCGGCGTTCAGACCCTTACGTTCTCAGTCTACGATACCTGGTTGAACCGTTCGAACCTGACTGGTGCTGCCCAGATCGCAACCATCATGCTGGTGTTCGTTCTGGCACTGATGTTTATCGAATACTACGGTCGTCGTAAGCAGCGTTTTCATCAGACAACGGGCACATATCGCGCTCTGCCAAGCTATGAGCTGAAAGGCTGGCGTGGCTGGGTTGCTGTCGTTGTCTGTGCACTGCCGATTGTGCTGGGCTTTGTATTCCCTGCATTACTGCTCCTAAGCCGTGCGAGCCGACGTGTTGAAGATCTGTTTGAGCCAGCCCTTTGGGCCGCAGCGGGCAACACGCTCTGGCTCGCTGCTGTGGCTGCCGCTGTTTCTATCGGCATCAGCCTGACCCTTGCTTATCGCCGTCGCCTGTTTCCAAGCAAGGTGACCACCACATTGGGTCGCATTGCTTCCATCGGCTATGCCGTGCCGGGAACCATTCTGGCGGTAGGTATTCTGTTCCCCGTTGCCGCACTCGACAATATGATCTCAGAGGGTGTAGAAGCCCTGTTTGGTTTTGGTACAGGCCTTCTGCTCATCGGTTCAGGTACTGCGCTCATATACGCCTATGTTGTGCGTTTTCTGGCGATGTCCTACGGTCAGATCGATGGCGGTTTTGGCAAGATCACACCGCATTACGATATGGCCTCTCGTAGCCTTGGGCAGACCGCCTGGGGAACCTTGGGCCGCGTGCATATGCCATTGATGAAACCGGTGATCTTGTCAGCCACTCTGCTCTCTTTCGTAGAATGCATGAAGGAGCTTCCAGCAACGTTGCTGCTGCGCCCATTCAACTTCGAGACGTTAGCGACCACGGTGTACAATGCTGCCTCTCGTGAGGCCTTTGAGGACGCTGCCTTGCCTGCACTCTGTATCGTACTCGTTGGGATCATCCCGGTTATCATGCTTGCCAAGACAAGTGCTGATACATTCCGGGAAAAACGCGGTAACACGCGAGCTGCAAAAGGTGCAGCAATGATGCCTGCTGAGTGAGTTTGATCCGAATTTGGAACAATAAAAAGCCGCCGAGAACTTTCTCAGCGGCTTTTCTTTTTTCTGAAGCAGTTGAACCCGTTCGCTATCGTGTGGCAGCAGCCAGTTTCAGCGCCATGCCAACAAAGACAACAGATGCAATACGGTTCATGACCTTTTGAGCCGTAACAGATTTGCTCAAGCGATCGCCAATGGAACCGGCTGCGAAAGCGATGGAGCCAAAAACCAAAATTGCAGAAAGCATAAACACAATGCCCAACTGCAGGAACTGCGGCATTACCGGACCATAAGAAGGATCAACAAACTGCGGGAAGAACGAAAGGAAGAAGATCGCGACTTTAGGATTGGTGATGTTCATGATCACGCCCCGGCGATACAAGGGGATCAACGAAGAATGATCAACCTTGCTGTTCTGCTGAACAGGCTCAGGTTTTGCTCTAAACGCCCCCCAAGCGAGATACAGCAGATAACCAACGCCAAGCACCTTCACGACAGTAAACGCCAGCTCAGAAGCCTGAAAAATCGCAGACACACCAAGCGCAACCGCCGTTGTATGGAAGATGAGGCCTGTACAAAGCCCCAGCGTGACCGCAATCCCAGCCATGCGCCCGCACACAGCAGACTGCGTCAGTACAAAAATGTTGTCAGGACCAGGTGCCAGCGCCAGCAAAACAGTGACGGTGAAGAAACCAGCTAGTACATCTATTGGGATCACGCGGTGCTCCATCATTCAGAAATCCGAAGCGCACAATGCCTGATCTTCTTTAATGGAGCAAGCGTTTCAGCCCTAATCGAGCGCTAATGTCGCCTCGATTTCAATCTTTAAGTCAGGGTGAAAGAGGTTCTGAACTTCTACGAGTGAACTGGCAGGCCGATTGTCACCATAAACATCCGCAAGAACAGATCGCAGCTCACCCAGCTCAGTCAAATCTGTCACAAAGATTGTCACTTTGATCAGACTGGCAAGGCTTACACCTTCTTCCGCAGCAACTGCAGCTATCTGCGACAGGATCTCTTTAGCCTGCTGATCTGCTGCCTGCGCTTGAGCATCAGTTGCGAAAGCGGTGAGACCTGAGATGTGTAGCGTTCCCTGGTGTGCTACTGCGTGCACATAAGGACCGACTGCTTCAGGAAGGCAGGGATAAGTTTTTCTTTGAAGAGGCATGACCAGAGTTCCCCCAAATTACGAGTTTAGATCTAGTTCATCTTTGGCATTGGCATTTTTTGAAAACAGAGGACCCGGCTTCCAAGCGTAGCTTTTTCGCCGATGATTGTAGAATTGAAGTAGCCGGTGTTCCGGATAAATGTACTTGCTGAAAAAGTAATAGAGCATTTTAGCTTGAATGAATGGCTTGATGCTCTCAAACCATTGCTTCTTTTTGTGCCCAACACCATCGATTAGAACAAGTTTGAGTTCTCCATCAGCGAGTTCTTGGACGCAAATATTCCATGGGCGAATGTCCTGACACAACACGGCATCTTTCACCAAATCACGCCGAAAGACTTTAAGAGCCTTTTTAAAGCGATCTGTTTGGATAAATAACTGATCTTCCTGCAGTATCTTCATCAAAATTTGAGAGGGACGTCCTGATGTTTCGTCCGTGATCAATTCGAACATCGCACCGAAACCCAGATTGGTCTCAGTACGGCCTCTATAATTGGAGATTGCAATGAAGTCTCGCTGCCCTCTTTGATCAACCAGTTTCTCAAAAAGCTGCGCTTCCGCCTGTGTGGAACCGGCAGCAGGTCCCCTTGAACTACGGTCTACTTTGATGCAAACCTTCGGGTTTTCGGGATGCTGATAGATATCGCGAATGCCACCAGACGCAATCAATAGCTCTTCATTCAGAGTTATCACAGAACAGATACCTTCGTTGAGAAGGGTCGTATTTAACAATTATTCTTATTAGTTACAAATAAAAAGAGAGGACAAATTGCCCCCTCTTGTCTTGCTGAGAATGAAGCTTGGTTAGTCTACCAAGTTTGCTTCAGTTTTTTCTTTGATCTCATCCAGGGTCACACCGTCGGCCATTTCGACGACTTTCAAGCCGCCTTCGACTACGTCGAACACACCAAGGTTGGTGATGATGCGGTCTACGCAGCTCACGCCGGTTAGTGGCAGGGCGCATTTATGCAGCAGTTTTTTGTCACCGCGTTTGTTGGTATGGTCCATGATAACAACAACACGTTTAACGCCAGCCACTAGGTCCATAGCACCACCCATGCCCTTGACCATTTTGCCAGGGATCATCCAGTTGGCAAGGTCACCTTCTTCGGAGACTTCCATTGCGCCAAGGATGGACAGATCGATGTGGCCGCCACGGATCATGCCAAAGCTATCTGCAGAAGAAAAGTAGCTGGTGCGGTCCAGTTCGGTGATGGTCTGTTTGCCAGCGTTGATCAGGTCAGCGTCGACCTCGTCTTCAGTCGGGAACGGGCCCATGCCGAGCATGCCATTTTCGGACTGCAGCGCAACGTTCATTCCGTCAGGAATATAGTTTGCAACGAGTGTTGGGATGCCGATGCCGAGGTTTACGTAGAAACCGTCCTGGAGTTCTTTCGCCGCGCGGGCGGCCATTTCGTCACGATTCCAAGCCATGATTAATGCCCTCCCTTAAGCTTCGCGTGTGGTGCGCTGTTCGATGCGCTTTTCGAATGAACCAACAACGATACGGTCAACGAAGATACCCGGAGTATGGATCTGATCCGGATCAAGCTCACCGATCTCAACAAGCTCTTCAACTTCCACTACGGTGGTCTTACCAGCGGTTGCCATCATTGGGTTGAAGTTGCGTGCTGTCTTGCGGAAGATCAGGTTGCCTTCTTTGTCGGCTTTCCATGCTTTCACGAGAGACAGATCTGAGATCAGACCGGTTTCCATGATGTAGGTTTCACCGTTGAAGTCTTTGTGCTCTTTGCCTTCCGCGATCAGGGTGCCAACACCGGTCTTGGTGTAGAAACCGGGGATGCCAGCACCACCTGCACGAATACGCTCTGCCAGAGTACCTTGCGGGTTGAACTCCAACTCAAGGTCGCCATCCAGATACTGGCGCTCGAAGGTTGCGTTCTCGCCAACGTAAGAAGACACCATCTTCTTGATCTGACGTGTCTGCAGCAGCAGGCCCAGACCGAAGTCATCGACACCTGCGTTGTTCGAGATGGCGGTCAGGTCTTTTGCGCCGGAATCTCGCAGCGCAATAATCAGGTTTTCAGGAATGCCACAGAGACCAAACCCACCTGCCATGACGATCATTCCGTCAAAGGTAAGTCCTTCCAGAGCAGCGGCAGCACTTGGATAAACTTTATTCATTATAAACTCCCAATACATGAGTTGGTAAAACTCACGGTTCTCAATCCCCAGAACGCAAGCAATACCGCCTTTTCATGCTGGCAACAGGATCTGACAAATCCATCAGTGTCAGCATCCTGCCTTTCCCTCCTAGGGAAAATAGGTATAGCGACGTCACCGTTGATAGACGTGTTTTATGTCCTCGCCAAGTGCTCTTTGTACCGAGAACGACTATTTATTGAGGTGAAAACCATAAAGCTGGGAGGAATGAGTGTTTGCAGTGCACAATTGCGCTAAAAAACCTCCCAGATTCATGAAGTTTCCTAAAGGTGGGCAGCTGCGAGTCGCTCTTCTTCCATGCGCTTCAGTCTTTGCCGCTTTGTGAGGAGAGAGGCAAAGATGACCCCTACAGTCACCAGAGCTACCAGAATGGTGCAAATTGCATTGATCTCAGGCGTGACGCCCAATCGGACTTGCGAATAGATCTTCATTGGCAGGGTCGTGGACCCTGGCCCAGAGTTAAAGCTCGCAATCACCAAATCATCCAGAGACAAAGTGAAAGCCAGCATCCAGCCCGCCAGTACGCCCGGGAAGATCTGCGGTAGCGTGATGCGGAAGAATGTGCGGACTGGTGGACACCCCAGATCCATGGCAGCTTCTTCCAAGGACCTGTCAAAGCCTGAAAGGCGTGACTGGACTACGATTGCCACGTAACACATTGAGAATGTCGTGTGGGCTATCATAATTGTCCAGAAACCACGGTTCTGATCAATGGCTACGAAGAGCAAGAGTAACGACAGGCCGAGAATGACTTCTGGCATTACAAGTGGCGCGTAGATCATGCCGGAGAATAGCGTTCGTCCGAAAAAACGCCCCTGCCTTGCTAAGACCAACGCTGCCAGCGTACCGAGCACTGTGGCCAGTGTGGCTGATGTGAGACCGACACGAAGTGTGACCCACGCAGCTTCTAAAAGCTGCTCATTTTGGAGCAACGAAGCATACCATTTGGTTGAGAAACCGGTCCATACCGTTACCAACCGTGACTCGTTGAATGAGAACACAATCAGGATAACGATTGGCAGGTAGAGGAAACTGAAGCCCAAGACCAACGATGTGAGATTGAACCAGCTTGGTTTCGACGGCATCACACATCCCCCTCGTTACGACGTGTCTCATGCCGTTGGAACAACATTATCGGAATTATCAGCAGGGCCAGAAGGACTATGGCCACAGCAGAGGCGACTGGCCAGTCGCGGTTGGAGAAGAACTCGACCCAGAGCGTTTTACCGATCATGAGGGTTGAAGAGCCGCCAAGGAGATCTGGGATGACAAACTCGCCAACAGCGGGGATGAAGACGAGGAAGCAGCCTGCAATCATACCCGGCAGAGCAAGAGGAACTGTGACGCGCCAGAAGGTTTTCCATGGAGGGCAGCCAAGGTCTTCTGCAGCT
Source organism: Pseudovibrio sp. FO-BEG1 (assembly GCF_000236645.1). Lineage (NCBI taxonomy): Bacteria > Pseudomonadati > Pseudomonadota > Alphaproteobacteria > Hyphomicrobiales > Stappiaceae > Pseudovibrio > Pseudovibrio sp. FO-BEG1. Next base: position 1,307,712 of record NC_016642.1, on the reverse strand, counting down.
TCAATCAATGTGGTGTCCAGCTTTTCAAGAGACGAATAGAGCGGGAGCACCATGAAAGGCAGGTAAGAGTAGATGATACCGATATAGACAGCGAGGCTGGTGTTGAGGATGACCAGCGGTTCATCGATTACACCGATCGTAATCAATGCCTGGTTGAGCAAACCGTCTGATTTGAGAATGCCGATCCAAGCGTACACACGGATCAGGAAGCTGGTCCAAAATGGCAGAATCACCATCATCACTAATGTCGGATGCCAGCTGCGTGGAGCGCGTGCCATGCCGTAAGCAATTGGAAAGCCGACCAGTAAAGTCAGTAGTGTGGATACGAAAGCAATTTGCAGGCTAGAGACATAGGCCTGCCAATAAAGGGCATCCTCCGTCAGCCAAATATAGTTGTCGAGTGACCATCGCTCTGCTGCTTCCCACAGGCCGGCAAGACCTCTGCTCCAATCTATGACAGGCAGATAGGGCGGAATTGAAACTGCGGCTTCTGATAGGGAGATCTTTGCGACAATGACAAAGGGCACCAGAAAAAAGAGGAGAAGCCAGAAGTATGGCACGCAAATAAGCGCAAAACGGCCCCAGCCCCCTTTAGGGTTGGTCGGTGCATTTTCCGGCGCTTCGGGCTCATAACGTGGAACGGGTACAGTTTCGGAACGGGTGATGCCTGTAGAAGAGAGGCTGGGATCTGTCATTGGCCTCCCCTCATCGTGTCAGGATGACGCCGGCATCACTGTCCCATGACAGCCAGACCTGATCTTCCCAAGTGATTGGGCGTTCTACCAAGCGTGTGGTGTTTGCAACAATCGCTCGAAGGGTTTCAGTCTCCGCCACTTTGATGTGATAGATGGAGACATCTCCCATGTAGGCGATATCCCAGACTTCCCCCTGAATAGCATTGGTTCCGGGATGTGCCGGCTTATCAAAGGAGATGCGCATTTTTTCTGGGCGAATTGCCAGAGCCGCGTGATCCCCAACGCTAGCTGGTGTCGGATAGCGCACATCCAGATGGTCGCCCAGAACGGATGAAAACATCTGAACATCTTCATTCTCTTTCTTCGTAACCTGACCATCCAAAACGTTGATGTCACCGATAAACTCCGCCACGAAGCGAGAGTTAGGCTGTTCGTAGATTTCACCCGGAGTGGCGTTCTGCAGAATTCTGCCTTTGTCCATGACAGAGATACGATCGGCCACCGTCATCGCTTCTTCCTGATCGTGGGTCACAATGAGGAAAGTCATACGCAGCTGCTCTTGTAAGTTGATGAGTTCCAGTTGCGTTTCTTCGCGGAGTTTTTTGTCTAACGCTGCGAGTGGCTCATCCAGGAGCAGCACCTTCGGGCGTTTGGCGAGAGATCTTGCGAGGGCTACGCGTTGGCGCTGACCGCCGGAAAGCTGATGTGGTTTGCGTTTGGCAAAGCCTTCTAGTTTCACCAAACTGAGCATCTCATGAACACGGCTTTTGATTTCCTTGGCAGGAAGACCATCCATTTCCAGTCCAAACGCGATGTTCTTCTCAACATTCATATGCGGGAACAAGGCATAAGACTGGAACATCATGTTCACTGGACGCTTGTATGGCGGAACACCGGCAAGATCCTGTCCCTCTAGAAAGATCTGGCCTTCCGTCGGCGCTTCAAATCCAGCCAACATTCTCATCAATGTGGTTTTGCCGCATCCTGAACCACCAAGCAGAGCGTGAAACTCTCTCTTGTAGATCTTGAGGGAAAGATTATCGACGGCTACGAAATTTCCAAAACGCTTCGTGATATTCCGAAATTCAATAAAGGGCTGCTCGCTCGGGTCGTCCCAAGGTGAAAATGCGCGACGTACAGGACCCAGCGGTTTCTTCGCCAATACTCCAATCCCTTTCAATGGCCTGTTTGTTCAATAGGTTAAGGTGGAGCTGCAGTATGTGAGGCAACTCTACCCTCAAAGGCCAATTGGTTCTTAATGACCCGTCTTTACGGTTGTGAATGTGCGGTTCATGATGCGTTGTGCCTTCAACGGCTTAGCACCGATGGTGTACAAACGCTGCTTCACTTCATCAGTTGGGTAGATGTTTGGATTTGAGGTCACTTCCTCATCCACCAGAACCGTCGCGTCTTTGTTGCCGTTTGCGTAGTAGACATAGTCCGACATCTTTGCGATCACTTCCGGGCGCATCAGGTAGTTGATGAACTCGTGTGCCTCTTCAACATTCTCTGCATCAGCTGGGATAGCGATCTGGTCAAACCACATCTGAGCACCTTCGCTAGGAAGGATGTAAGTGACTTCAACGCCCTTATCAGCTTCAGCTGCACGGTCTGCTGCCTGAAGCACGTCACCAGACCAGCCATAGGCGAGACAGATGTCTCCGTTTGCGAGACCGTTCACAAACTCAGAATTGTGGAACTTGCGGATGTAAGGACGGATGGTTTCCAGAAGCTCACCTGCTTTGCGAATGTCCTGCGGGCTGTTGGAGTCCGGATTAAGGCCGAGATAGTGCATTGCAGCTGGGAACATCTCATCCGGCTCATCCATGACATAAACGCCACAATCAGCAATCTTGGAGAGCTCATCGACATCAAACAATAGATCCCAGCTGCCGATAGGTGCATCTGGATTCAAGGTGCGGATTTTCTCTTCATTCACGCCGTACCCTGAGGTGCCCCACATATAGTTGACGGAGAACTCATTGCCCGGATCAAACACTTCAATGCGTTTCTGCAGAAGTGGATCCATGTGCTTGAGGTTTGGGAGCAGGTCTTTGTCTAGCTTTTGATAGACACCGGCCTGGATCTGGCGTTGGAGGAAGGTGGCGCTGGGAACAACAACATCGTAACCGGTTTTGCCAGTTAGCAGCTTTGTTTCCAGAACTTCGTTGGAGTCGAAGGTGTCGTAATTGACCTTGATCCCAGTTTCCTTTTCGAAGTCTTTGAGAACCTGTGCGTCAACATAGTCGGACCAGTTGTAAACATTTACCACTCGATCTTCGGCAAGAGCGGCTGACATAGAAAGCGCGAGTGCCGCAGCTCCTGACAACAGAATTATTCTTTTCATTCTCAAATACTCCAATTTCAAAAACAGAGGTTTTGCGGGCGTTTTCGCCGCTCTCCTCTGCATACAGCCGCCATGGTCTATCCTTCTGGTGACGGATTAATTTCGGCCTACATTCCAAACCAATATTTTATGGGAATACCAAAGGCGCACAGTGCGCCCGCAGCATTCAACTCAGGTGATATTCCTGAGGCATTCGGATTTCTACTGAGTAGCATTAATCTGTGTCCATAGCAGGTTGGCTAAACATCACTATTTTGGAGAAAATGCGTTCGTTTTATACAGATTTTCGATAGCTACCGTAGGGAGAAATCTGGTCGACCTTGTTGGACTTTGCTGAGTATCAGGCCAATCGTTGGTCCGGCGCACTCCTACCCATGAAGCTAACTCGAGATTGAGAGAGGGATAGAGCAGAGGTCATTCGTAGCTGCTTCTCAAAACTATAGTTTATCAATGAGATAACAGACTAAAAAGCACATATCACCAAATGACCTTGAGGAAGAAATGAGGTTGCTTTCGGTTACAGATAAATTTCTAAACCAAAACATCTTTGCATTGCGGCCAGAAGGCAAAATCACAGTTTTAAGGCCTGAGGATATTTGGGAGATAGAAGCATCTCTGCTAAACTGACTATCCATCCAGAAATCAAACTGGATTCTTCTAACAGCCACAAAGAGCTGATTTCCCATTTTATTAGTGAATGACTGCCATGACTATTTGGCGGTAAACCTATTGGATATCCTATGAGTTCTGAAATTAATTCGGATGATGAAGCGGCGCTCAATATGCGCGGTGTGCGCAATCTTGAAGAAGCGCGCACCTGGCTGCAAGCCCGGAACATTGGAGATATTGAGTGTGTTGTGCCTGATGTTGCAGGCGTGCCTCGCGGCAAGATGATGCCAACAAATAAGTTTTTCAGCAGCAACACGCTGACAATGCCTTCTTCCATCTTCGCGCAGACTATCTCCGGCGACTACCCTGAAGATGACGATCGCTTTCAATACAATCCAACGGATGGCGATCTTTATTTCAAACCTGACTATTCCACGCTGACAGTTGTGCCATGGGAGACAGACCCAACGGCTCAGTTGCTACACGATGCGTTCACCAAAGATGACAAGCCCTTCCCGATTGCTCCACGCAATGTCTTGAAACGTGTTCTTGAGCTTTACGACGCAGAGGGATGGAAACCTATTATCGCACCAGAAGTAGAGTTCTATCTGGTGAAGCCCAACACTGATCCTGATTACCCTTTGGAACCACCTGTTGGTCGGTCAGGACGTCCTGAAGTTGGGCGGCAATCTTATTCAATTTCTGCACTGAATGAGTTTGATGAGCTGATCGACGACATTTACGATCTTTCTGAGGCTCAAGGGCTTGAGATTGATACCCTCATTCATGAGGAAGGTGCTGCGCAGATGGAGATCAATCTGCGTCATGGGAATCCGCTGGAGCTGGCGGATCAGGCGTTTATGTTTAAGCGCACCATTCGTGAGGCTGCACTGCGGCACAATATCTACGCCACCTTCATGGCGAAGGCGATGTCCTCACAGCCGGGCTCTTCAATGCACATTCACCAGTCTATTCTTGACCGAGAGACTGGCCAGAACATCTTCAACAATGCCGAGAATGACGCGACACCAGCATTTTATCACTTCATCGGCGGTCATCAGCATTACATGCCAGCCTTGATGCCGATTATGGCACCCTATGTGAACTCTTATCGTCGCTTTGCGCGGGACAGCGGATCACCGACCAATCTGTTCTGGGGGTATGACAACCGTACAGTTGGATTACGTGTTCCAAGTTCGTCTCCTGATGCACGACGGTTGGAAAACCGCGTTCCGGGGTCTGATGCAAATCCTTATTTGGTGATCGCCGCGAGTCTGGCGGCAGGGTATCTGGGCATCAAGAAAGGCATCACTCCGGATAAGCCTCTTGATACAGACAACAGTGAAGTGATGAGTAAGCTGCCGCGGACGCTGCTTCATGCAGTTGATGAATTCGAAGCTGACGAAGATTTGCTTGGTATCTTTGGCGAGCAGTTCGTGGCCACTTATCGCGCCATCAAACTGGAAGAGTACGAGACTTTCATGTCAGTTATCAGCGCCTGGGAGCGTGAATACCTGCTCATGAACGTCTGATTCCGACTCTCAAGGGGGTGGTTTACGCGCGAAACTGTGGATACCACACCCCATAGTTGCGACTCTCAAGATGCAACAACTTAGCCTCTAACAATATTCGTTGATGCCCTAAGTAGCATAGTTACGAAGAGATACTTTCAAGATCGTAAAATTTAAACCGATTAAGACTTTGAATTTAACTAATTACAAATACATATACGGCTCTAAATTTCGTTAAAACATCACATAAATGTGATCATATATGAAATTATACTTACATATTTTTGCATTTACTGGGTATTTAATTTCTTAAATTCTATTCTTTCATGCAATTTTTGATTTTATTTAATTTTATCACAACTTTATGTCTAATTTTAAATACATTTCAAATATTGTTTATTACAAGCCATATTCGAGGCTATTGATGGCGGTTAATAGGTTGCGAACGCAATTATAATCGCATTTGCTGGTTTTTGAGGACATCACATGCCAGATCAGAAAAAGAGTATTCTTCTCGTTGAGGATGCCAATTTCTTCGCTCGCGTTACTGAAAGCGAGATTGAGCGTGCGGGGCATTACCATGTCACGACGGCGAAAACGTATGCTCAGGCAAAAGCAATATTGGAAGAAGGAAAGGTAAAGCCGTTCCTTGCTCTTGTTGATCTGACGCTGCCAGATGCGCCAGATGGTGAAGTCGTGGACCTGACCATCAACGCAGGCCTACCTACGATTGTGTTTTCCGGACGGTTTGATCAGACCACACGCCGATCCATTCTGAAGAAGGGTATCGTTGACTACGTTTTGAAGGATTCCCCTGCAAGCCTCGGATATCTTGGGGAGTTGGTGAACCGTGTCGACCGTAATCTGCACACCAAAGTCATGATCGTTGATGACTCTTCGCATGCCCTTGCGCTGCTCAAGAAGCGGCTGCAGCTGTATTGCCTGCAAGTCATCACTGCAACTTCTGGTGAGCAGGCGCTCGAAAAGCTCAAGCAGAACCCTGATATCAAGCTGATCATCATCGATCACTTGCTGCCGGGTGCCACTGGTTTTGAGGTGATGACGCAAATCCGCCGGACACACAGCTTCAACACGCTTGCTGTCATCGGAATTTCAGCAACGGACGACCCTGCCCTCACGGCGAAGTTCCTGAAGTCAGGCGCCAATGACTTCCTCAATAAGGCTTGTACGCCGGAGGAGTTGATGTTGCGCGTTTCGCAGAACCTCAATCAGCTGGACCGCATCACTGAACTCACCGAGATGGCGCACCGTGATCCCATGACGGGTTTGTTCAATCGCCGGCATTTGTACAACACAGTCGATAAGCTCCACAAAGACCAGATCAGAGCTGGCAAGGCTATGCGATATGCCATGATCGATATTGATCGCTTCAAGCAGATCAATGACAAGTTTGGTCATGAAACCGGAGACAATCTGATTATCTCCGTCGCGCATCGTATCTCTGACCTTCTTCCGCCCAAAAGCGTGGCTATCCGGATTGGGGGCGATGAGTTCTGCGTTGCTCTGCCAGATATTGATGAACCGACGTCCAAACAGTTTCTCTCTGAGCTAAGAAGTTCCATGCCTGTAACGGACCCCGGCAACGATGAACGTACGTTTGCGCCGACCATCAGTGTTGGCCTGTCAGCAGGCCATGAGAACACGATGGCGAGTGCTCTGCGGGTTGCGGACCGCTGCCTCTACAGAGCCAAAAAATCAGGCCGCAACCGCATTGTAACCTCTTCGGCCACCACACTTGATGCTATGTGATCTGACGGCGCTACAAGCTGTCAGATTGTCCTCCCCCCGTCGACTTCCAAAGCTACTCCAGTGATAAACTGCGCTTCATCCGAGGCGAGCCAGAGTGCTGCGTTGGCGATGTCCTCTGGCCTTGAGAAGCGCCCAAGAGGGATGCTCTCCCTGAACTGCTGGCGCTTTTCTGGCGTATCTTCGCCCATAAATAGCTCCAGCATTCCGGTTTCGCCCGCAACCGGGCACAGGGCGTTGACGCGGATGTTTTGAGGAGCAAGTTCAACGGCCATGGATTTGGTTGCAGTGATAACCCAGCCCTTGGAAGCATTATACCATGTGAGGCCCGGGCGTGGCCGTATGCCAGCTGTTGAGGCGGTGTTGATGATGACACCACCGCCTTGCTTTTCCATCTCTGGCAAGACTTCCAGGGTCGTCAGGTAGATGGCTTTGGTGTTGACCTCAAGAATGCGGTCGAAGTTGTTTTCATCAACTTGCGTGAGCGGGCAATTGCGGTGGGTGTAGCCAGCGTTGTTGACGACAATGTCCAGCCGTCCTGTCTTTTCGACAGCATGAGCCACCATGGCTTTCACATCTGAGCGAACAGTGACATCTGTCTCAATGAAGTAGGCGTTGTCGCCGATATCGTCTGCCAGTTTCTCCGCTGCTATTCCATTGAGGTCAGCAATGATGACCGCTGCACCTTCCTGCGCATACTTTCGCGCAATGCCTTCGCCGAAACCAGCAGCACCACCAGTGATTATTGCAGTTTTTCCTTCCAATCTTCCTGACACGCTTTCCCTCCCCGCGTGTATTGGTCAACCTTAAGCATGGCTGACGACAATGGTTTTCAAAACAGAAAATTCCTTCAAAGCCTCAAAGCCTTTTTCCCTGCCGTGGCCTGACTTCTTGACCCCGCCAAATGGAAGTTCCACTCCTCCTCCGGCACCGTATGTGTTTACAAAGACCTGACCGGAGCGAATGGCTTTTGCTACGCGTGTGGCCCGCGCGATGTCTTTGGTCCAGATGCCTGCAACGAGCCCATAGGCTGTGCTGTTGGCAATGCGAATGGCCTCTTCCTCGGTGCGGAATGGGATTACTGACAAGACAGGGCCGAACACCTCATCCTGTGCAAGAGGATAGTCGATTGGCACCGGGCCATAGACCTTGGCAGTTGTGTAATAGCCCTCCGTAGGCGCATCAGGGGCGATCGTCCCCTCTCCGATCAAAGGTATGCCATCTGCCTCGGCTTGCTCGCAAAAGGCATTAACACGCCGTAGCTGGCTTGCATTGATCAGAGGCCCAAGATCGAGGCAGTCTTTGTATTGGCCCGAGACAACGCTTCTGAAGCTCGACCTCAGCGTGTCTACTGCCTCTTCCCAGCAGCTTTGATGCACAAGCAAACGCGAGCCCGCAGAACAGGTCTGACCACCATTCTTCAAGATACAATCCTGAATGACTGGCAGGGCTTTACCAAGGTCTGCATCCTCAAAGAGAATTTGGGGAGATTTACCACCCAGTTCCAGAGTACAGCCAATGTGATTACGGGCTGCTGCGGACTGAATCATGGCGCCTACATCCGGGGAACCCGTGAAGGTGATGAAGTCTACCTCAGGATTGTAAGAGAGCGCAGCTCCTGCTTCTTCGCCCAAGCCAGTCAGGATGTTGAGTGTGCCTGCTGGGAAACCAGCCTCCAATGCGAGGTTTGCGGTTTCGATAACAGAAAGACATGCGTCTTCAGAGGGTTTGACGACCAGTGTGTTGCCCATTGCCAAGGATGCCCCTGCAACGCGGGCAAAGATCTGCATGGGGTAATTCCATGGCACGATGGACGCAACAACACCATGTGGCTCGCGGACGGTCATGGCCAGATAGTCTGTGGCTATTGGAAGGGTCTCACCTGTGATCTTGTCAGCAGCCCCACCGTAGAACCTGAAGTACTGAACCGCGGCTGCAATATCGCCATAGCCCTGACTGAGAGGCTTGCCGGTATCCCGAGACTCAAGCTCAGCAAGGTGGTCTTTGTTTGCTTCAACAAGCTCTGCGAGCTTCAGCAGACACTGCCCGCGCTCACCTGCAGACATTCTGGACCACTCAGCGGATTCAAGGGCTGATCGGGCTGAGGAGACAGCCTTTCCAACATCTGCAGCACTGCATCTAGGAATCGTTGCGTAGGGCAAGCCGGTGCTTGGACAGATTATATCAATGGTTTCGCCAGAGGAAGCATCACACTGCAACCCATTGATAAGAGCTCTATATTTCTTCAGATTCTGAGAACTGAGTGTCGCGCCAAACTCGGTCATACCGCCCCCCTCGGATGATAAGCTTTGTGCAGGTCATCCAAACGCTAAATCATGTGGGAGGGCGGCGCAATTCTCTTCTTGGGGTAGTTTTATTGAGCTGCGGTTGGCGTGAGAACGGTTTCGGTGTTCTTCACTCCATAAAACTGATTGTGCCACAGCTCGGCATAAAGGCCGTCTTTTGCCAGCAGTTCAGCATGGGTTCCAGCTTCAACAATCTGGCCTTTGTCCATAACGATCAGGCGATCCATTCTGGCGACCGTGGTTAACCGGTGGGCAATGGCGAGTGTAGTTTTATCCTTCATCACATCGTTTAGAATTTCCTGAATATCCGCGTCCAGCTTGGTGTCCAGCGCTGATGTTGCCTCATCAAGGATCAGGATTGGCGGGTTCTTCAGAAATACACGCGCCAACGCAATACGTTGACGTTGCCCACCTGAAAGCTTGATGCCGCGCTCACCGACATAGGCCTCTAAACCTTTACGGCCCTTGTCATCTTCCAACTCTTCAATGAACTCCAAGGCGTGCGCTCGGCGAGCTGCTTCGCGCACCTGTTCCTCACTCGCATCATCTTTTCCGAGGGCAATGTTGTCGAAAATGGATCGATGGAACAGGGAAGTATCCTGCGTTACGAGCCCAATTTCTGCCCGCAATGTTTCCTGTGTGACGTCTCGTACATCCTGATGGTCAATGGTGATTGATCCGCCTTCAACGTCATACATGCGCAAGAGAAGATTGACGACTGTGGACTTGCCAGCCCCAGAATGGCCGACAATGCCAACCTTTTCGCCAGGTTGGATGGCGAAGTTCAGGTCTTTTACAATTACGGTTTGCTGACCATAGGCGAAGTCTACATTGTTGAACTCAATCAAGCCCTTTTCATAGCGGAACTCTTTGGCCTCTTCTGCATCCGTCAAACCATACGGGCGCGAGAGGATGCTAATGGCTGACTTGAACGTACCGTAACCTCTGAACAGGTTAGTCAACATCGACAGCACTTCAAAGAGTTTGCTTTCCAACCGGATCACGAAGCCGAGAATGATGGCTACTTCACCCGTTGTGATGAAACCGTTCAACCAGAACCAGAGACTGGCGCCCCCCATGGCCCCTAGCGCAAGAATACTGAGCAGCGTGACGGACAGGCGCGAGTTGGATAGCTCTATTTTGAACAGGTGTACTATATCCCGAAGCTCACGCATGTGGTTCTCGAAATAAGAGAGGGCTCCCCGGTCTCCCTGAAAGAGTTTAACCGTTTGAATATTTGCGTAAATATCAACCAGCGCACCGTTTACGCGGTGGGCGCTGTCTGCCCCAAGTTTGGCAACATTCTTGATGCGGGGCACGTGATAGTAGGAAGCTACTGCGAACAAAGCCATCCAGACCAAAAGGACTGCTCCCAGGATGGGATGCATCCATGACAACGCAAAGAGAATGGTGCCGATAAAGACAATGTTCGGCAAGATAGCCACTGAAACCATGGCAAACATGTCTGCCACTTCGCGCCCGCCCATCCATGTTTTGCTTGTCAGGTTTCCCGCAAACTCTTTTTGAAAGAAAGCCATGTCCTGACCAATCAGACGCCGAAAGAACTCCATTCGCGTTGCGACTGACATGTTGTTGTGAAAGTTGAGCGACATGAAGAAGGCTTCAAGAAGTGAAAACAGTGGCCGTAAGACCAGAAAACAAATGGCTGTTCCTATTATAAAGTATTGATTTTCTTCCCAGAAGCCAGCGACGCCCGTGGCTTCCATGCGATCGACAAGAACCCCGACAAATGAGAGCATCAGGACGGTAAGGATGCCTTCAGCGAAGACAAGGATCGATAACAGAACCGTTTGTTTTGGATATCTGAGCATCAGGCGGATGAGATGTTGGAAGTGCGTTCTTCCTTCCCAGTCGATCTCCTTAAGCTCAAAAGGATCAACCAGATTCATAATCCAACGATAAAAAGATGACATGGCCGGGCGGCTCCAGAGAATCGGGCGGGGACTTCAAGGGTAGGTCAGGCGTGAAGCAAATTAAACGGAAATTTGTTCATCTATTGTTCTCAACAAACAGTCAACACCTTTGTCTTAAGCAGAGCATTGCATCCCTCAGCGCTCTTCGACCCTAACAGTTTTCCAAAGTGATAAACTAATATTTCCAATAGGTTATCCGGAACACAAGCTCATCTTCATTTTTCTTCTTGTTATTTTAGTATTTTCTAATATTCTAATATACAAATTCAAATAGAGGATTAGCCCAATGCGTTATCTTAGCAATTTAGGTGAGCGGTATTCGCCTCTGTACTTCCTGTCCGCCGTAGGTGCAGGCGGCCTTGCTATCAGTTTCTTTATGTACTTGATGTGGATGACCCCGCATAAAGGATCTCCAATCGCCAACTTTGCGTCGCTGACAGAAGCCTTCAGCACAGGCTCCCTTGCCATGCAGGCTCTGATTATCGTGGCTTCTCTTGGCATCATCTTCTTTTCCGTCCTGCACTTCCGCCTGTTATTCTGGAACTTCTCAGAGTATGGCAAGTGGAAGAAAACCAAGGTCTTTGAAGGCTTTAAGAACTCCAATGCGGAAAGCCAGCTGATGACCATTCCGCTAGCTCTGGCGATGACCGTCAATGTGAGCTTTATTGTTGGCGCGGTGTTCGTTCCAGGCCTTTGGGATATCCGCGAAGTGCTCTTCCCATTCTCTCTTCTGGCCTTTGCAGCCGTTGGGGTTCTGGGTTTCCGCATCTATCTGGACTTCATCTCCCGCGTACTGACTGAAGGCGGCTATGAATGTGCGAAGAATAACAGCCTTGGCCAGATGGTTTCCGTATTTGCCTTTGCCATGATCGGCGTTGGTTTCTCTGCTCCGGCAGCTATGAGCCACACCAAGGTGATTGCGGCGATCGGTATTGCGGGTAGTGCGCTGTTTATTGGTGCTGCGATTGTAATGGGTACCATCAAGCTGATCCTCGGTTTCCGATCCATGATGGAGCACAAGGCAGCAGGCGAAACCACTCCAACACTCTGGATTGTCATTCCGTTCCTGACTGTTGTTGGTATCGCGATCTTCCGCATCAAAATGAGCCTTGCCCATAACTTCGATGCGCCTGTAACTGCTGGTGGTATCTATGTTTTCCTGATCAGCCTGTTTGCAATCCAGATCTTGTTTGGCCTGATCGGCTGGGCTGTTATGAAGCGGGTTGGCTACTATGACCGCTGGATCGCAGGTCCAGACAAGTCTCCTGGCTCTTACGCTCTGGTTTGCCCTGGTGTTGCACTGTTCGTCTTCGGTAACTTCGTCATCAATGCAGGTCTTGTGAAGCTAGGTGTCCTCGGCTCAATGTCCATTGCCTACTTCGCTCTGTACGCACCTTTGATTGTCATTCAAATCGCAACAGTCTGGCTGTTCCTGAAGCTTAACGGCAAGATGCTCTCCGCATCTAACCAGCTTCAGGCACAACCGGCAGAATAAGAAAAAGGCGGGTGAGTTACCCGCCTTTTCTCTTTGTTTCCAAATAAGAAACGCTGATTACATTGGACGACGCGCCCATGGTCTTGTACCAGCGGGCGCTTCTTTTCTTGCAAACACCGGCTGGGTGTAAGCGGTGACCTCATTGAGGTTTCCAGCTTCCAGATCCGCACGAAGACGCGGGTTGTCCAGCGCGAAGCTGTTGATGCCAACGCGGAGCATGAAGCCAATCTGGTCCAGAATGAATGGACCAACGGCGCGGATCTCACCACCGTAGCGCAGGCCATCCCGCAGGATGCGTGCTGCGGAGAAGCCACGGCCATCAGCAAAGCTCGGGAAGTCCACTGCGACCAGTTCAAGGGCTTCAAGGTGGTCAGAAAGCTCCTCTGCCTTTTCACCTGCACGCAGAACGACACCCAAAGTCAGGTTGGTCTGCTTAAGCTGCTGTTCTTCCTTCAGAAAGCGCTCCAGTGAGAAGATGAGTTTGCCTTCTGCCGGCAGAGGTTCATCATCTGCGATGTAAGCCCAGTCATCCGCAACGATCTTGTCGTTCTTGAAGATCTCAGTAGTCTGTTTGAGTTCTGTTGTCATTTGAACCTCAGATGCTTTGGGCTGCGCCGCCCTTGGACGCACTTGAGAAGTGGATTCCACATTCGGTTTTGCTTTGACCACGCCAACGGCCTGAGCGCGGGTCTTCGCCCGGAGCTACTTTATCTGTACAAGGCATGCAGCCAATGGAAGGGTACCCTTCTGCCACGAGCGGATGCGGAGGCAAGCCGTTGTCCTTGGCGTACTGAAGCACTTCAGTTGCTGTCCAGTTTGCCAGTGGGTTCACCTTGATGCGGCCTTCTTCCAGCTCGAAATGCTCGAGACTGGCGCGGGTGCTGGCCTGATGGCGCTTACGGCCAGAAATCCAGGCTTCGAAACCACCAAGTGCTTTTGCCAGCGGAACCACCTTGCGGATGTGGCAGCACGCGTCAGTATCAGATGCCCAGAGAGCACCTTTCGGGTCTTTCTCCGCAAGGTCTTCTGATTCAGGCGTGATGACCCGCACATCCAAAAGGCCAAGTTGTTCAACCAGTTCATCACGATAGCGCTTGGTTTCGCCAAACAGCTTGCCAGTATCGACGAATAGTACCGGGGTACGGACGTCGATCTGAGACACCATGTGAAGCAGCACGGAACTGTCAGCACCGAAGGAGGACACCAGAGCAATCTCTCCGGCGAACTGCTCCCTAAGCGCGTGCTCCAGAATGTCCTGAGCGTCGCGCTCAGAATACATTCGGTTCAGCAGCTTCACCTGAGCCTCCAAAGAGGCCTTATGTGATTGACTATGCTCCATAAAGAGCATCCTTGAATGGCTGATCACCCAAGCGTCGGTAGGCGTCGATGAAGCTTTCTTCTTCGTCCAGCCGGTTTGCCAGATAGGTGTCGACAACGGTTTCAACGGCATCGGTGATCTCTGCTTCCGGGAAGCCGCGACCGATGATTTTGCCGATGGATGTGTTCTGATCTGCAGAACCACCCAGTGTGATCTGATAGAGCTCTTCGCCTTTGCGGTCTACACCCAGAATGCCTATGTGGCCGACGTGGTGGTGACCACAGGCGTTGATGCAGCCGGAGATCTTTAGTTTCAGATCACCAATCTCGTTCTGACGCTTAACAGCTTCAAATCGCTTGGAGATTTCCTGAGCAATCGGAATGGAGCGGGCATTTGCCAGAGCGCAGTAGTCCAGGCCTGGGCAAGCGATCATGTCGGTGATCAGGCCAGCGTTGGAATCTGCCAGATCATTGGCTTTCAGGATCTTGAAGACAGTGGGGACATCCTGCAGCTTCACGTGCGGCAGAACGAGGTTCTGTTCGTGTGTAACGCGCAGCTCGTTGTGTCCAAACCGTTCTGCCAAATCAGCAATTACGTCCATCTGGTCCGCAGTCGCATCACCTGGCGCCCCGCCGATTGGCTTCAGCGAGATGGTGATAGATGTGTAACCCTCTGCCTTGTGGGCGTGCAGGTTGCGGCTGGAGAACAGGGCCAGATCACGGTCTTCACGCTTTGCTGCTTCCAGCTCTGTGCTGATCTTTGGCAGCGCATCGAAAGATGGCGGAGCGAAGTATTCGTTGATGCGAACCACTTCTTCGTTTGGCAGGTTGAGGATGCCGTTTTTGGTTGCCTCAAACTCTGTTTCGATGTCCTGCTTCAGCTCTTCCAGACCGGTTTCGTGAACCAGAATCTTGATGCGGGCCTTGTACTTGTTATCGCGGCGGCCATAGCGGTTGTAGACGCGCAGGATCGCTTCGCTGTACGCCAGCAAGTCGTTTTCTGGTAGGAAATCCCGTACTTTACGGCCAACCATGGGCGTACGGCCTAAACCACCACCTACGAAGACCACAAAGCCGATTTCCCCGTCTTCATTACGGGTTAGCTGCAGGCCAATGTCGTGTACCTGCACAGCAGCACGGTCTTGTTCAGCACCGGTGATCGCAATCTTGAATTTGCGTGGCAGGAACAGGAATTCCGGGTGCAGAGAAGACCATTGGCGCAGGATTTCGGCGTAAACGCGTGGGTCTGCGAACTCGTCGGCGGCGGCACCAGCGAATTGGTCAGAGGTCACGTTGCGGATACAGTTGCCTGAGGTCTGGATGGCGTGCATCTCGACGTCGGCAAGTTCATGCAAAATCTGCGGGGTATCAGAGAGCTTTGGCCAGTTGAACTGGACGTTCTGACGTGTTGTGAAGTGGCCGTAGCCTCTGTCGTAAGTCCTTGCAATATGGGCAAGTTTACGCATCTGGGTGGCATTGAGCGTGCCGTATGGAATAGCAACGCGCAGCATGTAGGCATGCAGCTGCAGGTACAGGCCGTTCATCAGACGCAGGGGCTTGAATTCGTCTTCAGTCAGTTCACCGGACATGCGGCGGCGGACCTGATCTTCGAACTGAGTTACGCGTTGATTGACAAAGTCGCGATCAAATTCGTCGTAGCGATACATTGAAATACTCCAGAATTTAAAAGGACTTAGGCAGAACGCAGATGGCGTTCGGCCTGCTTGCCGAGATCAAGGCGTGTGGTTGGCCCTTGAGCGCGGATACGCTCTTTCAGGCTCTTTGGCTGCAGGTGGCCGTCTTTCAGTTCCAGATCAATCGCGTAAGTGCCGAGAACATATTGCTTTTCTTCACCGGCTTTCGCGAAGCCCAGAGCTTTGGTCATGTCTTCGTCAGAGCCCAGAACCCAGGCGGCTTCAACAAACTCGACCCACTCTCCGTTGTGGCCGAGCCAGACGACATCACCATCGACCAGTCTGTTGGCGGTAATAGTTTTCATCAGGGGTCTCCCTAGGCTGCGACCACAGCCGGTAACTTCTCGTATTTGTATGGGCTTAGCGGGAGCGATCGCGACTGGTCTGCGTGGGCCACTGCCTTACCGATGACGATAAGTGTGGGTCCGGTGACGCTGTCGTGATGCTCAAAATTACAGAGGTCTTGCAGGGTGCCTGCAAAATTGCGTTCTTTTGTCTGGGCTGCGTTCTCAATAGCCATGACCGGGGTGGATAAGTCCAAACCTGCTTTGGCGAGCAGGTTGGCTACTTTCCCCGCCACTGTGCGGCCCATATAAACGGCTGTGGTGGAGCCATTGAGTGCGAGATCCGCCCAGTCCGGGAGGACATCTCCATGCTGGTTGTGCCCGGTGGCGAACACCAGCGAGGAGGCAACACCGCGTAATGTCAAAGGTATTTGAGCGCTGGCTGCAGCGGCGAAAGCTGCGGTGACACCGGGCACAATCTCAAAGTCCACGTCATGCTCTCGCAGCGCGGCAATCTCTTCTCCAGCCCGGCCAAACACCATCGGGTCCCCGGCCTTGAGGCGGACAACCCGCTTGCCGGACTTGGCAGCAGAGACCAATAACTGGTTGATTTGGGTTTGCGTTGAACTGTGCGTTCCTTTGCGTTTTCCAACGCTGATGCGTGTTGCATCGCGGCGGCCCATGGAAACCACGGCATCCGGTACCAACGCATCATAGAAAATCACATCTGCTTCCTGCAGGACGCGCTGAGCGCGCAGGGTCAGCAAGTCTTCCGCTCCCGGGCCTGCACCCACGAGCCAGACGTATCCCTTCTGGTCCTGTTCAGAGTTCAGCAAGCGATGCGCTTCGGTCAGGGCCTTTTGTGTCTCACCAGCAAAAGTGTTCGCAGCAATGGTCCCTGAAAAAAATTCAGCCCAAAAGCGGCGACGTGCGCTTCCCGAAGGCATCAGCTTACCAACTGTAGCACGGAAACTATCTGCCAACCTTGCGAGTTGACCGGCCTCCCGAGGCAACAGAGCTTCTACCTGTGCGCGGATGTGGCGGGTATAAACAGGGCCAACGCCTGTTGAGGTGATTGCCACGGCAACAGGTGCGCGATTGACCATCGCGCCGGTGTAAAAATCACAAAGCTCAGGACGGTCCACTGCGTTGACCGGGATGCCCTTCTCGCGAGCGGCTTCTACGATTTCGCGGTCCAGCTCTTCTTCATCGGTGGCAGCAAACACAAGGGCTGCACCATCCAGATAAGCCGGGTTGAATAGGCTGAGCATGAAAACGCCATCGGCATCGGCAACCGCTTCGGCCAGAGCTGCACTTGGGCGTTCATGGCTGACAACACGGATGTGTGCTTTGGTTTGTGCCAGAAGCCTCACTTTCGCAGCAGCTTCATCACCACAGCCAACAACAACAACCATTTTGCCTTCAACCTTATGAAAGGTTGGAAAGACAGCGAGTTTATTGCTCTCGTCCTGCTGTGTGTTGTAGCTCTCTACCAAAGCCATTGCGCTCTCCAAGCGTTTTGGGATCATTTATGCTGGAGTGAATTCTTATCCGAAAACCGGTTCCCACTTTTCGGGAATGCACTTCATTGGCTGCGAGTGTACAGAGTAGAGCTACTCTAAGCTCAGCATGGCATTCCAAAGCTGACTGGAGGCGTAGAAAAGATTTTTTTCAGGCGCCCGAACGGGGGAAAGGTGCTCTGCCTAAAAACGCAACGCATGAGAAACACCATTCTATTCCTGAAGCATTTAAGAGGCACATGCGCCTCAAAAATTGCCATCGCATGTGCTGATTGAGAAAATAAATCTACATACGGGAGAGAGCCGTTGAAACAGCAAGCTGCAAAAACGAAAACCTGCAGTTCCGCCCAGCGCACATTTTGAAGAATCTGGTTCTTCGCGTTTCACATACTGCTGTCACTGGATTTAAGCAGAGTGCCGCACGGACAAAACCTGTCCCAGCTTGTCCTGTAAAGTCTGCCGAACAGGATCAGACAGCGTAGCAAGCTTTGTCTATTTCCATTTCGTTCAATATCCAGTCACGAAACAGCTTTATTTTCCGGTGGTTTTTCTGATTTTCTCGGTAAACCAACCACACAGGATTTTCAGCTGTGCACTTTAACTCGAAGGGCTGGATAAGCAGGCCATCTCGCAATGCGCTTGAATGGAACAACGGCGTCAAAATCGCGACCCCATGCCCTGCAATGGCGATGTTTCCTTCAACAGCTTGCGTGCCCATTTGAGAAACGGGTTGGTTTGAGAAATCGGGGTCTTTCACCCCGGCTGCTTCAAACCAGTTTCTCCACCAAGGATCACCAGTATCAATAATGGGAAGTTTCAGCAGGTCTTCAGGCTTATGTACACCGCCGATGCTCTCAGCAAGCCTTGGACATAGCATTGGCGTGTACGTAATCTCGGCGAGTTTATGACAGATTAATCCGGGCGACTTTTTGGGACTGTTTCTGATCCCGATATCGACGTCAGAGGATGCAAAATCGACGATGTCGCCAGTGGTTTCCAACTGAACAGCAATTTTGGGGTTTGCCATCTGAAACTCGCCGATGCGCAATGAGAGCCAGTTCATGGCAAAGGTGGGAACTACACTTAGCTTCAGCCTTCCATCCTGCGTCCCTTGCACTGCCGAAAAGCCAGCGCGAATAGACTGGAAAGCCTCGCTTGCGACAGTCGCAAGTTGCGCGCCTGCTTCTGTCAAAACAACCTGTCTTCCCACCCGTTTAAACAAGGGTGTGCCGGTGCGATCTTCGAGCACTTTTATCTGATAACTCACCGCCGCTTGCGTCATTCCCAGCTCCTCCGCAGCGCGGGTGAAGTTGGAATGTCTTGCAGCGGCTTCAAAGGCGCGAAGAGCATTGAGTGGCGGCAGGCTGTTTGGCATCCTTGATAAAATCTCCTTATGCTTTCATCCCTACATTCAATTGGACTGCAAATGCAACCTCCGGCATTACTTCTCCCAGAAACAACAGGAGAAAATCATGGCAGACTGCACCGTCGGAACTCACAAAGAGAAATTATCAGTCAACATTTTCAATGCATTACGTAGAATATTGGGAAGTTTTTTCATTCCAGCAAAACGCAAACCTAAGCAATTGGATATACGTGAGCTCCCCGCTCACATTCAAAAAGACATTGGAGCTAACATAGGGCCAGGACCATTTATCAGATAAGGTACCATAAAGCCTTCATATGATTCTCCTCTCCCTCTGTTATCTCCCAAGTCCTCCCAAAACGACAAAGCCGATCACTGCTAAGCGGCTGCATTTCAGTGCATTTTTCTATCAGTAACGTCAGCAGTGTACTCAAGGCCTTTCAGGGGTCTGTCACCATCTAGCATGTTATCCCCCTATGACCTCTTGGCGTTAGAATGATGTTATGAGTGGCACAAACGGCTTGGTGCCTACTCCAAAACAAGAGAGGTTTCATTAGCTCGATTAGTCATCACCCACCGTAATTCGCACTGACAACGGCTCGGACTTCTATCAGGGCGCCTTCGCGGCGGAGGGCGGCGGCTTCGATGGCGGTCCAGGCTGGGTAGGGTTTGGAGAAAAGTTCGAGGCGGATGGAGTCGAACAGTTCGAAATGTTCGCGCAGGCCGATGTGGTAGCTGGTCATTTCGACGATGGCATCCAGATCCAGATTGGCTTCATGCAGGATGCAGGCGATCTTCTTGAATGTGTTGCGGAACTGGGCTTCAGGGTCTTCCGGCATGTTACCGCTCATGTCCGCGCCCGTCATGCCACTCAGGAAGATATGATTTCCTGAAAAGATTGCCGGTGACATGTTGAGCTTTTCTGCAACTTCCTGAAATTCCTGAGGGATGACCACACGTTTGACCATGAAATACCTTTCCTGACGCCTCTCAGCAGACTATTGCCCCGTTTGGGAGACGCGCAAACTATATCGCTAGCCTGAGCCTAAAGCAGTTCACATTAAGCTGAAACACTTGAACTGCTTTAGATACTCTGTCCCAGAGACCGACATGATATTGGCAGGTAGAGCTCGCCTGTTACTTGAACGCGGAGGGAATAAACTCAACGGCCTTGCAGGAAATGTATTTACCGCGTCTGATCAGGTTTCGTGAGGCTGATTTATAACAGACATCCCGCAGGACCAGATAGGCCGGTAGTTTGGCGCCAGAGCCATAGGTTGTCATAATCATCTCTGCCCATTTCTTTGCCAGCGGGCTTGGCTTTTCGACAATCGGCAGGCCATCGTGTTTTTCGCCGGTGTATTTGAGGATCAGTTCCTTTTGAACGGCTGGCTTTGAGAGGGCTGCGAGGGCGCCTGTCAGCGACGCTTCATTGTCCTTTGATACGCCATCGGTTTCTGTACGACCGCCTTCTACTGCGCCATCAGTTTCTTCGACTTCTTCTTCCTTTCCTTTGACAACCACGTTGTAAAAGTTCTTCTTGCCGCTCTCATCAGGCTTGAAATCAATCTCAAACAACATTGCCCACGGCTGCTTGCTTGCCCATTTCTTAATGCTCTTGAGACTGTTGCCCTTGCTCATCTTAGCAATGACCTGCTGAAGAATGTTTTCCTGCAGTGCTTCGAACGCCTCATGGGCTTCGCCGAAGCTTTCCAGCATGCCTTCGCCTTTAGAACTCAGGAAATTTTCCAGTTCCTCTTTATGAGCTTTCAGCTTTTCAGCTTTACGTGCCTGATCTGCCTTGAGGTCAGCGATGTTATCTGCAAGGTCTGCCAGATCTCCAGCCATCCCCTTGGGGGCACTGCGCAGTTTTTGGGCTGCCTGAACGGATTCCGAGGTCTCTTTGTAAGTGACAACATGGACCTTCTTTTCCGGTTTTCCGCGTTTGAGTTTGCCTCTGAGGCCAGAGCGGTTTTCGCGGTACCAGACTTCCTTGACTTCCATATAATCCGGCAGTTGGTCTGATATGTCCTGCCCTTCCTTTTGCGCTGTCAGCAGAGTTTTGGCCCATGCCATGGAGGCTTCACTTGGGATGCCGACAAAAGGCTTGCCGTCCGGCCCTTTTTCACCTGTCTCCTGATGAGACATGGATGCCATCAGCTGGCCGGAACGCAGGCCGTTGAAACCAAGCTCAGGTGTGTTGGCAAGCTCGGTTTTGGTGACTGATTTGTGGGGCATATCGACATGGTTGTCGACCATCGGATCCCCAGTGTTTGCAGGGGTTTCAGGAGCAGTGCGCAGTTCTGAAGTGATGGAATAGTCGCGTCCCTCTTTTTTGATGTTGACCTTGACCATCTGCGACCATGGCTGGGTTTCCGCCCATGCCAGGGTCTTCTTCACGTTGTTGCTTTTATCCAGTTGCGAGAGCACCATCTCTTCTGCCGTGCGCTGCAATCCAGACGTCGCGAATACAGCTCTCGGGCGTTCATCATTGAGCTGCAAAACAGCTGCTTCCACTTCAGCGCCCCGGCTGATAGCGGCTTCCACACAGTTGGTGCAATTGAGCGCGAAGGCCATTTGCTTGGACATGGCCGTGCCATAAGCGATGGCTTCTTCTTCCAGCTCCGCCAGACGTTTCTTTTCCCGCTCTGAAACTGCGTGTTTTCTAGCGTCATGCAAGGTTTTCATCATAGAGTCGCCAAAGGCTTTCTCGTGCATCAGCTCTTTTGCTGTGGCGACCAGCTCATTGCCCAGTACCTTCATATTCTGGCTGAATAACATGATGGTTTCGCGCTGCGCCGTGTCCATTTTGTTAGAGGGGGTGTCGCTAGCCTGACGTAGGTAGGCCCGAAACTCCGGTGCGGTCGATTGATCCTGAAACACTTCGCGGGTGAGTTGGCGGGATTGTTTTTTCAGCTCAATTTCGTGCTGCATCAACACCATCTGGCGGGCTTTTTGATCGCTCTCGCCCAGGGTGCCTTTGACCAGACGGTCCCATTTGACGGCCTCCGGGTCGGCATAGGCTGCGCCCACCGGATCTTCCTCATAATGGGATTTTTGAGATTGGTAGGAGTTAAGCCGCTCTGTGAACCCCTCTTTTGGCCTGATGCCCGCATCACTCAGCGCAGCCGTTAGCGGACGCTTTTTGCGCTCTTCAGCAGGTGTGCCTGCCACCACATAATCCGGGATATCCGGATCAACGGTCCAATCCGGCGTGTCTTCATCGATTTGCGAGCCAATTGCCGCGCTGGCCTCAGAGATTTTACTGGTCACGCTTGGAGAGCGTTTCTTGCGTCCACCACCTACAAGATCGTGGAACTTCCAGTTCATCTCAACATAAACTTTCTTCAGCCAATCATCGTATTTCGGGGCGGGCGCTTGTGCTGGCATAGACACACCTCATCTCACCTTGCGTCATGCCGCTTATTTACCACGTTCACATTCGCGTGATGTCGCTGGACTGCGGGCTTAGTTAGCGATTGGTGAGCTGCCCGAGGACAATGCAAAAGAAAAGCCCCGGCGGTCCGGGGCTTTCGTGTTCAATTCTCTGATTTTGCTGTGCTTACTTGAGGCGCTGCATGACGGAGACGTAGTTGGCGACGGCTGCGCCGCCCATGTTGAAGATGCCGCCGAGTTCTGCGCCTTCTACCTGAATGCCGCCAGCTTCACCAGTGAGCTGCATGGCTGTGAGGGCGTGCATGGAGACACCGGTTGCGCCGATTGGGTGGCCCTTTGCTTTCAGGCCGCCAGATGGGTTGACCGGCAGTTTGCCGTCCTTCTGAGTCCAGCCTTCCAGAATAGCCTTAGCGCCCTGCCCTTCTGGCACCAGACCCATGGCTTCGTATTCGATCAGCTCAGCGATGGTGAAGCAGTCGTGGGTTTCGACGAAGGATAGATCTTCGATGGTGATGTTGGCCATGGAGAGCGCGCGCTTCCATGCTTCTGAACAGCCTTCGAACTTGAGGATGTCGCGCTTGGACATTGGCAGGAAATCCTGCGCATGGCCCAAGCCGCGGAAGGCAACTGCCTTTTTCGCAGAAAGCGCTGTGGTGGTATCGGTGAGCACGATGGCTGCTGCGCCATCAGACACCAGCGAACAGTCAGTGCGCTTGAGTGGGCCAGCCACAAATGGGTTCTTCTCGCTCTCATTGAGGCAGAACTCCACGCCGAGATCCTTGCGCATCTGAGCGTATGGGTTTTCGACACCGTTCTTGTGGTTCTTCGCAGCAATGTGGGCCAGCGCTTCACTCTGGTCGCCATGCTTCTGGAAGTACATGCCTGCGATTTTGCCGAAGACGCCAGCGAAACCAGCCGGGGTGTCGCCATCTTCTGGCAGGTAGGAAGCTTTGAGCAGGTTTGCGCCGATTTCCGGGCCAGGTGTGGTTGTCATCTGCTCTACGCCGACCACGAGCACGAACTTGGCATCACCTGCCTTGATGGACTTTACGCCCTGATGCACTGCAGCGGAGCCAGTCGCACATGCATTTTCAACGCGGGTGGTTGGCTTGAAGCGCAGGTTATCATCCGCCTGAAGCACGAGGCTTGCGGTGAAATCCTGCTTGGAGAACCCGGCATTGAAGTGACCCAGAACGATCTCATCAATGTCTTCTGCGGCGAGACCGGCATCAGCAATCGCTTGCTTGGCAACCTTTGTTACGAGAGTTTCGACTGTCTCATCTGCCAGTTTGCCAAACGGTGTGTGTGCCCAACCAATAATTGCGGCCATTTTCTTCTCCCAAAGGAATTAAAGTGGGTGCCGAAAGTCTCGCCTCAAACCCGGCTCTTCAATGCGCGCAAATCGTTTCACCCCTCGGCGTGAGATGCAATCATACGGAAGTTGTAGTGAGCGGGGCTATCCGAGGGACTTTATGCTAGGTTTTGGTGTTCTGGCAGTTGCTTGCACCAGTTCACCACGCTTTACCACCGGTTTTCACGATGGGGTTACATCCGCATTTTGTGGCGAGGGTGGTACGGCGTTTGTTAGGCCCCTTAATTGATACCAATGGGTTTCAATTGGGTGAAAACAGTCCTTCATATTGAGCGAATTTCGGAATGTGTAGGGGGGAGTAAACTCAGGATTATTGCGGAAAATCCAAGAGTTTGAGGCCCGATATCTCCAGCCAGAGCAAAATCATCAGCATCGCAGAAAAGCGTGCCCAACAGGGAGCAGCGACCACAGATGGTCGCTCTGATGAAAAGCGCATTCCACTTTCCGTATTCATTATCGCCAAGAACGAGGAAGAGCGGATTGGCCGAACCATCGCCAGCTGCATTCAGTGGGCTGATGAGGTCATTGTGATCGACAGTGGCTCCACAGACCAAACTGTGACCGTTGCCCAGCGCATGGGTGCACGGGTGCTGCACAATGACTGGAATGGCTATGGCCTGCAGAAGCGGTTTGGTGAAGACCAGTGCCGGCATGACTGGATCCTGAACATTGATGCGGACGAGGTGGTGACGCCTGCACTGCGGGATGAGATTCTGGGGCTGTTTCAGACTTCTGTGCTGACGAACTATGACTTCTGGGAGGTCGACATCCGTGATGTGTGGCCTCACGAGAAGACCGCTGCAAGGCACGCCTTTTCGCACAAGCAAATCCGGCTTTATCGCAAGAGCATCGGGCGGTTTTCTGCCAGCTCGGTGCACGACACTGTTCGACCGCCCAGCGCCGCTAAGATTGGCATGCTGAAAGGGCATATGGACCATCGCAGCATTCCCAGCATCACGTTTCACTATGACAAGATGAACCGCTACTCGACCATGCAGGTTCAGGAGATGCAAGGACGTGGGCGCCGGTTGCCGCGCTATAGGTTGCTCTTTGAGTTTCCCCTGGCCTTTCTGAAGGGATATCTGGTGCGCGGGTATTGCCGTTATGGCTGGTGGGGCCTGATCGCGTCCACCAACTACGCCGTGAGCCGGTACTTGCGGCTCGCCAAATTTGTTGAGGCTGAGCTGATGGAACAGTCAGGCCGGCCAGCAAAACACCCTTCCCCTTCCGCACAACACAAAAAAGCCTAGCACACAGGTGACTTAATCCATGGCTGAACAACAAACGCCAAGCAATCCCCCTCTTGTCAGCGTTTTGATCCCCGCCCGCGATGCAGCAGAAACACTCGGTGAAACCCTCAGCAGTCTGCTGGCACAGAGCTTCACCGATTTTGCCGTTGTGCTGGTGGATGATGGTTCCACCGACGAAACACGGGAGATCGCCAAGCATTTTGCGGGGCATTTTCCAAAAGGGCAGTTTCAGATCATTGAAGGGCCAGCTAAGGGCATTTCCTCTGCGCTGAATGCCGGGCTTGCCGTGATCAAGAGCCCGCTTGTGGCACGGTTGGATGCGGACGATCTTTCTGAGCCCCGGCGGTTAGAGCGTCAGGTGCGGATTATGGAGCGTAATCCGGATTGGCTGTTGTGTGGAACTGAGGTTTCGGTGATTGATGAAAGCGGGCAAATCATTGATCAGATGGAGTGTCCGAAGACGACGGTTGAAATCCGCAAGCGGCTTTATGAAAAGTGCTGCCTCTATCATCCAACCATCATGTTTCGACGAGACGCTGTGATGGAGGCTGGAGGTTATCGCTCTCAGTATGATGGCGCTGAGGATTATGATCTCTATTTGCGTTTGCTGGAGTACGGCAAGATTGGCGCCCTGAATGAGCGGTTGGTGCGATATCGCATTCATCCTGGACAGGTGACCGCCCAACGCGGGCGACCTTATCGAATGATGGCGGATATGGTGTTGCTGGCCGCGATTGCCCGCATGCATGAGGAAGAAGAGCCAGTGTTCACAAAGGACACTTTGGCGGCAGACCTGAGCAGTGCTTTGCGTGCTGAATTGAGGGAACGTGGTTTTCTGGAGATCACGCCCAAGGTCGCCCGGCATATGGCCGTGCGGATTAAGCGAGCGAACGCTAAGGCGAAACGGCTGAAGGGCCTGCTGTTTCAGAAGAATGCATTGGCCGGGAACTACAAGGAAGCTGCAAAAGCACTGATGGCCTGAAGAGCTGGATAGAGAGCTTTTGGCAGGCGCGTTGGCTGGATGAGCTGTTGAGTGACGAGAGGGCTTGGGCTCTTACGCCTTCTCCCGTTCGCCGCTTGCTTTCTTAAGCAGTTTTGCCTCTGTAGCTCTTAGCTCGGCTTCATCCATTGAGCGAGTTCTATGGTGATCTTTTCCGGGCCGAAGAGGAAGACCAGCTTTCTGTCGCTGAACTCCATGACTTCAGAACGGGCGCAGAAACCGGCGGCTTGAAGGTTGGCTAGTCTGTCTTCCAGATCATCCACGGCAAAGCACAGGTGGTTGTAACCAGTTCGGCAGAGGTCTTCAGGGTATGGTTCAGCCCGGGCCTCAGGATTGCGGTAGTGGAGGAGTTGGATTTCGAACCTTGGGCTATGGCCTTTCAGCACCAATGTGACGTGGTCGGCTTCCAGATCCGGGATGCCCATGTACTCAGAAAACATCGGACCTGAGATGACCAGCGCCTTTTGCTCTTCAAAATCCAGCAGTTTGAAGAATGTGCGCGCTTCTTCAAGGTCGCGGACGGCTACGGTGACGTGATCAGGGTGCATCTGGTTGATCTCCTGAAACTGAAGGCGAACTGGCCTCACTCGGATACGAGCATGTGGTCAATCAGGCCTTGCTTTTTTTTGTGCCGCTGACGTGGTCATCCCACAGGCTCATGAGCATATCGTCATAGGTCTCTGCGATCTGGTGAATGTTGAACAGGCGCAGCACGCGTTCTCGTCCAGCCTTTGCCATCTCTTCACGAAGAGGTTGGTTATCCGCCAGATCAAGCAGTGCGGTTGCGATCTCTTTGGGAGATCTTGGGTTGATCACCTTGCCGGTTTCGCCCACGGCCTCCCATAGGCCACCGGAATGCGTGGTGATCACGGCAGCTCCGCAGCTCATGGCTTCTATGGCGGTACGGCCAAAACCTTCTGCCACGATGGAGGGGACAACCGCGATGGAAGAGGTTGCGAGGCGCTGCTGAACGCTGGGCGCGTCTAAGTTGGTTTCTATGGAGACACTGGAAGAAAGACTGGCAAGCATCTGGCGGAGGGAGTTGGCGGTTGATTGCTCCCCTTCATCCGTGACGGCCAGTACAAGATTCAGTTTCCAGCCGGATTTCTCCAGTCGTTCCGCACAGGCAAGCCAAGCCTGGGCCAGATCGAAGACGCCTTTGTCTTCCCGGGCGCGGCCCACATAGATCACGGAGTTTTCTTTTGGTGCTGGAGACCAGAGCTCACAATCTATCCCGTTGGGTACGACAACACTGCGGGCTTTCACGCCGGTGAAGTTTTCGCAAAAGTTATTGCGTGCATCTTCACCAACCCAGATGATCCCTGCCAGACGGTTCATTTTGCGGGTGTATTTCCAGCGTTTGAAGGCGCTGTTGCGCTCAAACCTGCCGTGACGGTGCAGTATCACGGGTGTTCCGGGAAAATCAGTGATGATCTGGAACGCCGTTTCCAGATGCTGGTGCACCACAATCAGCTGCGGGCCGAACTCAGACAGGGGATCATAAAACTTTGCGGGGGTTGGTTTCTTGCCCGGTTCTGTCACTGCAAAAACATCAACATCATCAAACAGATCCTCTTCCCCACCGGCGAAGATGCGCAGATTGCTTTTGTTCTGACTGTGAAGCGCCAGATCATGAGCGCACAGGTCTATTGATGTGGCTCGAGACTGACAGAAATGCATGTTACGCGGCATTACGATTGCAGTTCTCAACGCGGCCCCCACTCTACTGTTTGCATTCAGGAAAGCGGGAACTGGGGGGACTGTACATTCCTTAGAAGTCTTCCTTCCAAAATCAGGGGTGCTTCTTTACGGAGGTGATTTTCCCGCATGGAGGTGCCTGTGCATCTGTGAGAGGCAGAGCGCATAACGCTTGTAATTGGCGGGAAACAAAGGCATTAGAGCTGCACCTTTTACTGGTCCGCACTGTCGTGACCGAAATCGGAATGGATGGATCTTTGACAAAGCGCGTTGCAATCATCGGAGCAGGCCCTGCCGGGCTGTTTGCAGCAGAGCAGCTGGCGAAAGCTGGTGTCTCGGTGAGCGTGTTTGATCAACGCCCTTCCCCTGCCCGCAAGTTTCTGATGGCTGGTCTTGGTGGCCTCAATCTGACCCATAGCGAGAATCTGGAGACCTTTCTCAGCCGCTATCGCCCTGCGCATGAGCAATTGCTGCAGTCTGTGCGGGTGTTTCCGCCTGCTGCTCTACGGGAATGGAGTGCTTCACTGGGCGAGCCGACGTTTGCAGGCTCCAGCGGCAAGGTGTTTCCTAAAAGCTTCAAAGCCTCGCCGCTTTTGCGCAATTGGTTGAAGCTGCTGGCTCAGCATGGGGTGACGCTGTATTCCAACACCCGCTGGTGTGGGTTTGATGATGCTGGAGCTCTTTTGCTTCAGAAAGGCGATGAAGCTGTCGAAACGCAGAGCTTTGATGCGGTTTTGCTGGCACTGGGCGGCGGTTCCTGGGCCAAGCTTGGTTCTGATGGCTCCTGGGTTTCCATCTTGCGCGACAAGCAGATTGAGGTGAGAGAGCTGCTCCCGGCCAACTGCGGGTTCGAGATTGCGTTTTCTGATCACTTTAGAGAACGCTACAAAGGAACGCCCCTCAAGAAGATTGCCATCTCGCATGGTGGCAAGCGTGTTGTTGGCGATGCCATGCTGGATACCTCCGGGATTGAAGGCGGCGTGGTCTATGCGCTGTCTGCGGACTTGCGGGACGCAATCTTGCAGCAGGGTTCCACACAGATTGAGATTGATCTGAAACCGGATGTGTCCGCTGAAAAACTGGCTGCCAAGCTGAAGAAGCCGCGTGGTAAGCAGTCCATGAGCAACTTCCTGCGCAAGGCTACTGGCCTTCCTTCTGCAGCGATTGCCTTGATGCGAGAGGCTGGGCCGTTGCCGGTTGAGGCCGATGAGCTGGCGGCGCATATCAAGGCTTTGCCATTGCAGCTCATCGCGCCACGGCCTATTGACCGCGCGATCTCCAGCGCGGGTGGTGTTTCTTTTGATGAGATCGACGAGCACTATATGCTCACCAAACTGCCCGGCGTATTTGTGGCGGGTGAGATGCTAGACTGGGAAGCCCCGACTGGTGGCTACCTGCTGCAAGCCGTGTTCGCAACAGGCCGCTCCGCAGCACATGGTATCAAGGCATATCTTCAGGCCTGACGGGTTTGGAACTGGCGGCGGTAGGCTGTTGGGGTGGTGCCGTATTTGCTTCTGAAGTGATGGCGTAGGGTTGCTGCTGAGCCGAAGCCACAGAGGTGGGAGAGGTTCTCCATGTCCATGGTCTCTTCCGCTTCCAGCAGGTGCTTGGCTGTTTCCAGCTGTTTGGCACGGCGCCATTCTGCTGGAGCCTGACCAGTGACCTTTGAGAACTTGCGGATGAGGGTGCGCTGGCTCATCCCCATAAGGGCAGCCATTTCCGGGACAGACATGGTGTAAGCCCGCTTCTTTTCCAGTTCCTCAAAGAGGGAGGCAAAGCGTTTGCTTTCCCGCTCTTCCGGCACAGGCTGTTCTGCGAACTGGGTCTGTGTGCCTTCTCTGAAAGGTGGCGCGACCAGTCGTTTGGCGACGCTGTTGGCGATCTGGGAACCGTAGTCCTGCCGGATGATGTGGAGGGCCAGATCAATGCCTGCTGCACTACCTGCGGAGGTGAAGACCCTGTCGGTTTCTGAGTACAGGCGGTCTTCTTCCACGTTGATGGCGGGAAACTCGCTTTGCAGGGCTTCGGCGTAGCGCCAGTGGGTGGTGGCTGTTCTGCCGTTGAGCAGGCCCGCTTGTGCGAGCACAAAGGCACCGGAGCAGATGGAGGCGACACGGGCGCCGCGCGTGTAGGCTTTGCAGAGTGCTTCGATCAGGTCTTCCGGCACCGGGGTTTCGATACCGCGCCAACCAGGGATGATGATGATGTCTGCCTGTTCCAGCGCGTCGAGCTGCTTTTCAGCTTTGATTTCAAGACCGCCAGCAGCTCGGATTGGGCCATCTTCAATGGCAACGGTTTCATATCTGTACCAGTTTGAGCCGAACTCCGGTCGTGGCAGTCCGAAGAGTTCGTAGGCCTGTCCGAATTCGAAGGTGCAGAGGCCATCATAGATGAGCGTTGCGACGAGTGGGCCTTCGGGCTTGGTGGATGTCTTTGAAACCATCAGAAATCATGCATTTTGAAATTGGCGTATTTTTTACGAATATAGTCATTCAAGCCAGTTTTGTGCAACGGAGAAATTCTTCAGATTACCTGAGCAGGCGAAATTCCTGCCATCACCGAAAGCAGCTCAGCGAAGCACCCATCGCACAAGCTGCTTTAAAACAAGCGTTTTTGGTGCTCCTGCCCCCTAAAACAGGCGCACTATCATAGATTTGGAGAGAGACATGGCTTCACGTGCACTCGAATATTCCCCGGCAGACCCGAAGCTGGCGCTCGGGCACTTTCGTTCCATCCTGCAGTTTGAAACTGACTGCTCAGATGTTCAGGCTGATCTGGCAGAGGGTACAGCTGAGTTTGTGTTGCTTGATGTGCGCGGCCCCACTCGCTTTGCAAAGGGCCATGTGGAGGGCGCGCTCTGTCTGCATCACCGTGATCTGACGGAAGAAAACCTTGCCAAGTGGCCGATGGACACCGTGTTCGTGGTCTATTGCGCCGGACCACACTGCAACGGAGCAGACAAAGCGGCTTACAACCTCTCAGTTCTGGGTCGCCCGGTGAAGATTATGCTGGGCGGTATGACTGGTTGGATCGACGAAGGCTTTGAGCTGGTTCAGTCACCGGCGGAAGAAGTCGCATAAAGGTACCCGCACAATAAAAAAGCACCGAGGTGGGAGGATACCTCGGTGCTTAACAAAGCAGGCATAAAAGGCCGAATGGGAGGGGGAGGTACGGCCTTAAAATCGTCGGGGCAAGACAACCTGCCTTGAGACAAGGATGGCCCACCAAGCAATGGAAATAGGCCGCCCTTAAGTTGTCCGCATAAACATATGCAGATGATCCTGTATCAGGATTTATTGTTATTTTGATAATACTGGGTGCATAGCACTCAGTACTTAACGACGCCCTGTTAAACCAACATTCTTATTGTTATTGAAGGTAGCAGGATCTTGTTATCATCAGGTTGTCAGAGATGGTGAATAAACACTTAGCTGACTTGCCTCCGGAGAGAGGCGACCTAACGGCTAATTGAGGTGGAAACAGGGCGAAATATGGCTTTTCCATGGCGCGTGACCGTCAGCTTGTCGCAGAGGAAGCGCGTGCAGGCTCAATGGCTTACAGCGACAGGCCGTGTCGCACAGATTTACAGAGCCGCCTGACAAGTATTGGCAAATATTTATGAGATTGCGCGTTTGGAAAAATCGTTTTTCCTCCATCAAAAATATGAGTGACTGAATTTTCTTAGTGAAACCGCTAAATACAAGTCACCTTCGAATACCTTAACAATTTGGCTCAATCTGGAATCATTGACTCCTTCCTGAATACATGCGTCAACTATCTTTACGTTGTTTAAGGTTTGGCTTCTGAAGTCTTTCGAGAGAACGACTGCATTTCAGGGAAGCTCCGGGACAGCGCGGGAGGGGTTTCATTATGCATAAATTACTTCGGGCCGCGGCGGTTAGCCTGGCGGCCAGCGCATTTGCACTTTCTGTTTCATCAAGCATTTCCTCTGCGGAAGAACCAATCAAGATTGCCCATGTTTATGGTAAAACCGGCCCGTTTGAGGCATATGCCAAGCAATCCCATGTGGGCCTGATGATGGGGCTAGAGTACGCCACTGGCGGAACCATGGAGATTGATGGCCGTAAGATTGAGGTGATTGAGAAGGATAGTCAGCTCAAGCCGGATATCGGCCGGGCCATGCTGGCCGAGGCTTATGGTGATGACGAGGTTGATCTGGCAATCGGGCCAGTCTCTTCTGGCGTAGCGCTGGCCATGCTGCCCGTTGCAGAAGAGTATGAGAAGCTGCTGATTGTAGAACCTGCGGTGGCAGACAGCATCACCGGGGCCAACTTCAACCGGTACATTTTCCGCACATCCCGCAACTCCTCTCAGGATGCGATCGCCAATGCTGTGGCGCTTGGGCAGGATGGTGCCTCCATCGCCACGCTGGCACAGGATTATGCGTTTGGCCGGGATGGTGTGGCTGCTTTCCGCAATGCCATTGCAAAGACCAATGCCAAGCTGGTGTTTGAGGAGTACGCACCGACGGACACCAAGGACTTTACCGCGAGTGCCCAACGCATTTTTGAAGCGCTGAAAGATGAAGAGGGCCGCAAGTTCCTGTTCGTGATCTGGGCTGGTGGCGGCAATCCGCTGGCGAAAATCAATGCCATGAACCCGGAACGGTATGGGATCGAGATCGCTACAGGCGGCAATATTCTGGCTGCACTTAAAGCCTACAAGGCCATGCCGGGTATGGAAGGGGCGACCTACTATTACTACGAGATCCCCAAGAACCCGGTGAACGATTGGCTGGTGAAGGAGCATGAGGCTCGTTACAGTTCACCACCGGACTTCTTTACCGCTGGCGGCATGGCTGCTGGCATTGCGGCTGTGGAGGCGATCCGTAAAGCTGGCTCTACAGATACGGAAGAGCTGATCACGGCAATGGAAGGCATGGAGTTTGAAGGGCCGAAGGGGCTGATGAAGTTCCGCGCTGAGGACCATCAGGCCTTGCAGTCCATGTATCACTTCAAGATCCGTGTGGACCCAGAGGTGGAATGGGGCATTCCTGAGCTGGTGCGTGAACTCACCATTGAGGACATGGATATCCCTATTCAGAACCAATAGGTCCTGCACCCTCACGCTTTCAGGAGGGAGCGGGCTTCTCGCTTCCTCTGCTCAATCTCAAAAAACACAATGCTCTGGCCTGCGGTGCTTTTCTGCTTTGGTGCTGACCTCATCCTCAGCCGCAGATGATTGGCACAGCGGGACTTACAGAGCAACGAAGAGCGAAGTACTGGCCCATGGACATTCTCTTAAAGCTGTTTTTGCCGCTTTCGCTGGCGTTTATCATGTTCTCCCTCGGGATCACCCTGACACTGCAGGACTTCAAACGCGTGGTGCAGATGCCCCGTGCGTTCAGCGTTGGCATGCTGGGGCAATTGCTGTTGTTGCCTGCTATCGCATTCCTCATTTTGCAAGTTGTTGAGCTGGAGCCAGCTATGGCGTTTGGCGTGATGCTGCTTTCCTTTGCACCGGGTGGAGTGACGTCCAATATGCTGACGCGATTCAGTGGCGGGTCGGTTGCATTGGCTGTGTCGCTGACGGCTGTTACCAGTGTGCTGTGTGTGCTGACGGTTCCGATCTTTTCGGCAGCAGCTGCGGATTACTTTCTGGGTGCAGCGATGCCCAAAATTGATGTGACTGCCATCGGTATCTCCATGGCTTTGATCACTGCTGTTCCCGTTGCTTTGGGTGTAGCCGTCAATCATCTGGCGCCCTCGTTTACCTCTGCGATCTCCAAGGTGGTTTCCCTGGTGGCTTCCGTGTTGTTCGTGGTGATTGTGCTGGGTGCCATTGCCACCAATTGGTCGGTGCTGACCGCCAACATTCTGGAGTTGGGGCCGGTGCTCATCTTCCTAAATGTGGTGATGCTGCTGATTGGTTATGGCGGGGCGAAGATGATGAAGCTTTCGCATCCAGACAGTGTTGCCATTGCCATGGAAGTGGGCGTTCAAAACGCCACGCTAGGGATCACCGTTGGGGCTCTGATTGCCATGAGCGGTGAAGCCTTGCCACCTTACAGTCTGGCTTCCGGCATTTACGGCATCACCATGTATGGCTGCGCTTTCCTCTTCATCTTATGGGCACGGCGGAAGGCGAAGGCACACCCGGAGCTTCGTGCTCAAAATGAACTCTCCTAGAAAGCAGGCCGCTGGTGATGCAAGCAGATGAGAAACCAGTTCTGAGTACGCATGATCTGACCATTCGCTTTGGTGGTCATGTGGCCGTTGATGCGGTGTCCTGTGATTTTCATCGCGGGACGCTGACGGCAATTGTCGGGCCTAATGGCGCGGGGAAGACGACCTACTTCAACCTGATCTCCGGCCAGCTGACCGCCAGTTCCGGCCATGTCTGGTTCAATGGTGAGGACATCACCCGCATGTCCGTGGCGGATCGTACTTTGCGGGGGATCGGGCGGGCGTTTCAGCTGACCAATCTGTTCCCCGGCCTGAGCGTTCGTGAAAATGCACGGTTGGCCGTGCAGGCTCATCAACGCATGGGGATGGACTTGTTTTCCATGGCAGACAGTCATGTGGAGCTGATCCAGCGGGCAGAACACATTCTGGCGGAGGTGCATCTGCTGGATAAGGCCGAACAGATCACCTCAGAACTCTCTCATGGAGATCAGCGCAAGTTGGAAGTGGCGCTGATGATTGCCATTGGTCCGCAGGTGCTGATGTTTGATGAACCAACGGCAGGCATGAGTGTTGATGAAGTGCCCATTGTGCTCGATCTGATCCGCGAACTTAAGCAGGACAAGGACCGAACGATCTTGCTGGTGGAGCACAAGATGGATGTGATCCGCTCTTTGGCAGATCGGATTATCGTGCTGCACAACGGAGAGCTGGTGGCGGATGGAAACCCGGCGGAGGTGATCGCCTCCCCTGTCGTGCAGCAGGCCTATCTGGGTGTTGCGCCCGAGGAGAAAGAAGAGGGTGCGCATGTCTGATGCTCTTCTCACGCTGAAAGGCGTTCACACGCATATCGGGCCTTACCACATCTTGCAGGGTGTTGATCTGGAGGTTCCACGCGGCGGCGTGACAGTTCTGCTTGGGCGCAATGGTGCGGGGAAGACGACCACACTGCGCACCATCATGGGACTATGGCAGGCTTCGCAAGGGGCTATCCTGTTCGACAATGCTGAGATCCAGAAAGAAACCACACCTGCCATTGCCCAACGCGAGATCGCTTTTGTGCCCGAGGATATGGGCATTTTCACCGATCTGACGGTGCATGAAAACATGCTTCTGGCTGCTCGTGGTGGCACCATTGATGAGGAACGGCTGAGTTGGATTTTTGGTCTGTTCCCTCCCCTCAAGACATTCTGGCAGAGTGCGGCAGGCAATCTTTCTGGCGGACAAAAGCAAATGCTGGCTGTTGCAAGAGCCATCATCGAGCCACGTAAGCTGCTGCTGATTGATGAGCCAACCAAGGGGCTGGCACCTGCGATCATCAACGCCATGATTGCCGCGCTGAAAGAGCTGAAGGAAATGCAGACAACGATTCTGCTGGTGGAGCAGAACTTTTCCATGGCGCGGGCGGTGGGAGACACCGTAGCGGTGATGGATGACGGGCGGATTGTGTACTCCGGCGAGATGGCGGAGCTGGCCGACGATGCTGAGTTGCAGGAGAAGTTGATGGGACTTTCACTGGAGGCGCACCAATGAGCGACAGCCTGATTAAACCACGCATTGAACGCCCTCCCCTTTCTGAAGTTATTGAAGCCAAAGCACCGTTGTTTCTGGTGCCTGTTCTTATGCTAATTGGATTGCTGGCGATTGGGTCAGGTTCCACCTGGTTGACGCTGACCGCAGCAGGGCTGGCGATGGGGATGATGATCTTCATCATGGCCTCAGGCCTCACGGTGATCTTTGGCCTGATGGATGTGATCAACTTTGGGCACGGGGCCTTCATCTCGCTGGGCGCTTTTGCCGGTTTCACCATTTTGGGTTTGCTGGGTGGTTGGATCGAGAGCCCCAGTATTGCGCTCAATCTGGGAGCTGTTTTGCTGGCGGTGGCTTTTGCCATGTTGGTGACAGGGTTGGCGGGCTATGGCTTTGAGCGGCTGATTGTGAAGCCGGTTTATGGGCAGCATCTGAAACAGATCCTCGTGACCATGGGCGGGTTGGTTGTCACCCAGCAGCTGATCTATGTGATCTGGGGGCCGGATGAGATCGTGCTGGCGCGGCCTACAGCCTTTCAGGGCTCCTTTGTTGTTCTAGGTGCAGCCATTGAGAAGTATCGCGTGCTGGCCATTACAATCGGGCTCGCGCTGTTTGTTGCCATGCGGTTGGTGTTGAGCCGGACGCGTATTGGGTTGTTGGTGCGGGCTGGTGTTCAAAATGGCGAGATGGTGGAGGCGCTGGGGTATCCGATCCAGAAGCTGTTTCTCGCTGTTTTCATGGTTGGCTGTGCGCTGGCCGGACTCGGCGGGGTGATGTGGGGGCTTTATCAGGAAACCATTACGGCTCACATGGGCGCTGAAGTGATGATCTCCGTGTTCATCGTGGTGATCATTGGTGGACTTGGTTCCATTGAAGGCTGCTTTATCGGGGCTATGCTGGTGGGGCTGCTGACCAACTACACGGGTTTCCTGATCCCCAAGCTGGCGCTGGTTTCGACCATTTTGCTGATGGGGGCTGTTTTGATGTGGCGGCCTCAGGGTCTCTACCCTGTCGTCAAAGCGCATTGAGGAGTTCAGACGATGATGATGAAACTCCTTTCCGGTGATAGCCCTCGCAGTAAGATGCTCAGTGCCGTGCTGCTGCTCATCTTGTTCGGGTTGATGTTTGCGCCCTTCCTGTTTCCGGGTACGCGGTCGTTGGATACAGCAGCGCGGATCTGCATCTTCATTGTGCTCGTGGCCAGCTATGACTTGCTGCTGGGGTACACGGGGGTGGTGTCCTTTGCGCATACCATGTTCTTTGGCATTGGTGCTTATGGCACCGCGCTGGCACTGGTGAACATGGGAGCCTCCTACAGCGCGATTGTGCTGGGCACGGTGTGCGGCGCATTGGTCGCCGGGGTGTTTGCCTTTGTGATTGCGCTGTTTTCTCTGCGCGTGAAGGCGATCTTCTTTGCAATGATGACGCTGGCGGTGGCAAGCGCATTTCTGGTGCTGATCTCACAGCTTTCCGGCATTACCGGCGGTGAGGATGGGCTGAGCTATCGCATTCCCCGCGAGATGACACCTGCGTTCAAGCTGGTGAAAGAGAAGGTTCTGGGTGTTCGGCTCAATGGCAAGCTGATCACGTACTATGTGGTCTTCTTCAGCAGCCTGTGCCTGTTCCTTGTTTTGCTGCGTATGGTGAACTCGCCGTTTGGCCGTGTTCTGCAGGCGATCCGCGAGAATGCGTTTCGGGCAGAGGCAATCGGATACAAAGTGGTGCGATATCGCAGCGTAGCGACGATCCTGTCTGCGGTGATGGCAGCGCTTGCGGGCTCCCTAATGGCCATCTGGTTGCGCTATACAGGGCCGGCAACCACCCTTTCTATGGATATAATGGTGGACATTCTGTTGATGGTTGTGATTGGCGGAATGGGCAGCATGTATGGCGCCGTGATCGGGGCTGTTCTGTTCCTGCTTACACAGTCTTACCTGCAGAATCTCCTTGGTATCCTTCAGGAATCATTGGGTAGTTTGCCCGTTGTGTCTGACGTGGTCTCACCAGAACGGTGGCTGCTGTGGCTGGGAATCCTGTTCATCTGCAGCATCTATTGGTTCCCCAAGGGCGTGGTGGGGCGGTTGCGAGGTACATAATTCTCCGAGATTTCGCTTTTTTGGCGTTTACACCTTGTGGATTTCATCGGGAGTACCTAGGTTGGCATGGACGAGCGAGCTAAGAGATTTGCTTATCCCGTAGTATTAGAGGGGCGACATATGACCCGTCCCCCTATATGAGAATTAAGACTGGCTTTTTTGAACGAGAACAGAGCTCAGGCTTGGTTACTACGGGCTGTTTTTGGAGACACACTTGGCAGTGTTACGATTGACCGATCGCGACAATGTCCTTTTCTGCCTTTGAATACATTGCTCGTCACAAATAACTCGCCCTCATCAGGTGAGTTGGATTTTTTGGCTTAAAGGACGTTTCGATGAGACAAGACGGTACCCTCAAATTCTTCAACCACGACAAAGGCTATGGCTTCATCACTCCAGGTGACGGATCCAAGGACATCTTTGTTCACATCACAGCTTTCGAACGCTCCGGCATCGCAGTTCCAGCTGAAGGTGCAGCGATCACTTTCGTTGCTGAAGAAGATCGTCGTGGCCGCGGTTTGCAGGCTTCCCAGATTGAGCTTGCTTAATCTTTACGATTTGTGGGATTGCAGGGTTTGCTTCAGCGCAAGCTGAACGCACATTGTAACCACCTCAGGATTGGCCTGATGAGCGCGGCTTATGCCGGACGCCGTCAGGCCTTTTCTTTTTTACACGCAGATTTCAGCGATTTTTCCGCGCAGGCACTTGCCTAAAGCTCCTGTCTTCCTATTTACGGAAACAGGCCGCATCACACTGCCTTCGATAGTGGGTATTTTGTGCAAAGCCGCTCACATCTTTGTTTTCACACCCTAAATTTCGTGGTTGTCCGGGTGACTTGGTCTCGCAAAGTTGCCGCTGATGGCCTATACTGACAAAAGTCGCAGATCTGCGCTGACGTACAAAACATTATTCTCTGCGATTTCTCGCAGAATTGGGCAAGGGACTCATTGTGAAGGGCACGACGAAAGCCAGCAGAACACAAAATCGCATTCTTGATGCGGCCATCGACTATGTGCAAGCACAGGGCGGTGGGCAGTTTTCGTTGGATGCTATTGCCAAGCATGCGGGTGTTTCCAAAGGCGGTCTTCTTTACAACTTCCCAAGCAAACAGGCGCTCATCCGCGCCATGGTTCAGTATCACGTAGATAGCACGCGCGAAACGATCGCCTCAGAAGAGCATAAGCTGGCTGATGATCCGTATCGCCATAAGCTGATGCGTGCTTTCCTGAAAGGGCTTTGCAGCAAGTTCAAGGAAGACAACAAGGCTGCCTCCGGCATGCTGGCTGCAATTGCAGATGACCCAAGCCTGCTCGATCCTGTCCGCGTGTTTCATAAAGAGATGTATGCTCGTATTCAGGATGAGTCTGAAGACCCAGAGCTGGCGACACTCGTCTATCTGGCCGTTGAAGGCGTTCACAGCAATGGCATCTTTCAGGTTTTGGATGAGACCCAGCTGAACGTTGAAGAGCAGCTTGAACGGATGTTTGAGATACTCAAGTAAAGCTCTGCCAGACTTGAACTCTTCTCAGGCCTGAAAACCCAAATATATCGCCAGAGCCCCCTCCCCTCTGCTAGCATTGATACTTAAGTATTTTGTACGGAG
Organism: Pseudovibrio sp. FO-BEG1; assembly: GCF_000236645.1. Classification (NCBI taxonomy): domain Bacteria; kingdom Pseudomonadati; phylum Pseudomonadota; class Alphaproteobacteria; order Hyphomicrobiales; family Stappiaceae; genus Pseudovibrio; species Pseudovibrio sp. FO-BEG1. The sequence goes on along the minus strand of NC_016642.1, from coordinate 1,268,779 downwards.
AACCGGTTGCGTTCTTCGTAGTTGCTCAAGGCGTATCCTAATCCGAAACCGCTGTCATTTTCGGAGATACGCTCAATGGAGGGGTACAGATGAAACGTCGTGACTTTCTTAAAACAGCTGTGGCAACGGGCGCTGCCGGTGGGGCCTCAGTTCTTGCTGCGCCAGCGATTGCAAACGCGACGCTGAACCTGAAGCTTGTGGGTGCATTCCCAAAGGGCTTCCCAGGTGTAGGCACCTCTGCTGAACAGTTGGGCAAGCGCATTGAAGCGCTGTCTGACGGCAAAATCTCCATCAAGTATTATGGTGGTGGTGAGTTGGTTCCTCCGTTCGAGACTTTCTCTGCGGTTTCCTCCGGTACAGCTGATATTGGCCACAACGCGCCTTACTATCAGGTGGGCAAAATCCGCTCGACCATGTACTTCACCACCCTGCCGTTTGGTCTGGATGCGACCGAGCTTTCAGGCTGGTTGCGTCATGGCGGTGGTCAGGCATTGTGGGACGAGGCCTATGCACCGCACAACGTGAAGCCGTTTTACGCAGGCAGCTCTGGCGCTCAGGCAGGCGGCTGGTTCAAGAAGCCGATCAAGTCTCTGGATGATCTTGTAGGTCTGAAGATGCGTATCGCGGGCCTTGGTGGAGACATTTTGCGCAAAGTGGGCGCAACCACTGTTGTGACACCTCCGCCAGAGATCTATCCGGCACTGCAGTCCGGCGTTGTTGATGCCGCTGAGTTTGTTGGCCCATGGAATGACCTTGCACTCGGCCTTTACAAGATCGCACCTTACTATCATCTGCCTGCGTTCCATGAGCCAGGTCCGGGTCTGGAAATGATCGTCAATCAGAACACCTATGAAAACCTGAGCCCATGGCTGAAGGAAGTTCTGGCACAAGCTGCGACCGCGCAGGCAGAAGAAAGCACTGCTGAGTTCCGCTATAACAACACAATCGCTCTTTCCACACTGGTTGAACGCGGCGCTATTCTTTCTGCCTTCCCACCGGATGTGATTGAAGCCATTGGTGCTGCGGCCCGGGAAGTTATTGCAGCATACCCATCGGGCGATGCGATGAGCGAAAAGATCCACGGTTCCTACATGGAATACGTGAAAGCTTGCTCTTTGTATGGTGCACGGATGGAGGGGCAACTCTATCAGGACCGGGCTCAGGTCTGGTCTACTTAAAGCTGGCTCAAGTAAAACGAACAGACGGGGAGAGTTATCTCCCCGTTACCCTAGGTTGCTTAAACGACTCACCAAATGCACACCCGCATGCAGCTTTCCTCTTGTAGCCTCTGAAAACTCAAGTATATTTGGGAAATAGTAATTAATTGCAACTTGCATATATACTTATAGCGTAAGTAGTTTATCTACTAACACTACTTAGGTGAGAATAAGTAGGTAGTTAGTACAAATCTAAGCAGTAGAATAAAGACTCTATAAAGAATTACTGACTCAATTTGGGCGTGTATTCACAAATCAGTGAAACTGGGTGTCAGATTACCCCCTTTTAAATTGAAACTTGGGTTTCCCTAACAGGTGCTCTCATGCGTCGTATTCTTTTAAAATATCGCATCATCGCGATATTCATGCTGGCATTTGTGCCAATGCTCTATTTTGCAGGTGCACAAATCATCACCGCCTACAACAACAAGGTGGAGGCATCTAACATCGGACAGGTGGCAGAGTTTGTGCCTGTGTTGAGTGCGGTTGTCCATGAGTTGCAGAAAGAGCGCGGTCGCTCCGCCGGGTATCTCGGCGCGAAAGGCAAGGCATTTGCCGAAGGCCTTGCAGACCAGCACAAGCTGACCGACAGCAAAATCCGTATTTATAAAACTGCGCTGGAAAACATTCACCTCGCCTCCATTGATAAGGGCCTTGCTGCGCAGGTGGAAATGGTGAACAGCCGGTTGGCAAACATTGATCGCATCCGCAATAACGTCAAAAGCCTGAATACGACCGTTGGCGAGACCGTTGCTTATTACAGCGGCACAATCAATGAAGCCTTCACCTTCCTGCCAAGCACCATCGCTGTGAGCCGCGATGCAAGTCTGGTTCGCGAGCTGAGCATGTATGAAGAGATTCTGCTTGGTAAAGAGAACGCAGGTATTGAGCGCGCAATCGGCGCGAACGGCTTCAGCGCACAAGAGTTTAATGCAACGATCTACCACCGTTTCGTTCGCCTAGGCGCAAGTCAGGATACCCACTTCAAAACCGCTCGCGCGCTGATGACTGGCCCTCAGGAGAAGTTTCTTGATAAGATCTTCAGCCGTCCAATCATGAGTCAGGTGCAAGCCGCGCGTAAACTGGGCTATGCCTCCGCATTTGGCGGTGATATCTCCTCCGTTTCCGGTACCGAATGGTTTGATTTGGCAACCAAACGCATTGATGCACTGAAGGACTTTGAAGATTACGCTGCTGATGAACTGGTGATGCACGCACAGAAGTTGTCTGCAGACGCGCAATGGCAGTTCATGTTTGCCCTGACTATCGCTGGTTTGGTGACCGTGCTGGGTATTGGTGCTGCTTACACCATCATCCGCAGTGTTTCCGTTCCTGTTTCAGCACTGCTGACAGATGCACGCAATCTGGCTGATGGCGATACCTCCGTAACCTTCTCCGGCGCTGTCGGCGTTGATGAAGTCGGTCAGGTGGCAAACGCTGTGATGTCCTTCCGTGACACTGTTGCTGAACAGAAGCGCCTGCAGAGCCTTTCTGAGAAGGAACATGAGCAAGAGCGCAATCGTCAGATGCATGTTGATCAGCTGATCAGTGCGTTTAACGATCAAGTATCCAGTGTGCTCGACCGTGTTGATGACAACACCGGCAAGATGCAGCAGACAGCTGACTCCCTGACCCACATTGCAACCACCACATCTGACCGTGCAACAAGCGCTGCAGGTTCTTCTGAGCAGGCCTCTTACAACGTGCAGACCGTGGCTTCCGCTGCTGAGGAGCTTTCTGCATCCATCGAAGAGATTGGCCGTCAGATCTCCCAGACCAAGCAGACTGTTGATGATGCAACCACTGTTGCAACTGCCACCAACGATCACGTCACAGATCTGGATCAGGCCGCGCAGAAAATTGGCGAAGTGGTCAACCTTATTCGCGATATCGCTGAGCAAACCAACCTGCTGGCCCTGAACGCGACCATTGAAGCGGCACGTGCTGGCGAGATGGGCAAAGGCTTCGCTGTTGTGGCCTCTGAGGTGAAAGAACTGGCAACACAGACCTCCAAGGCAACTGAAGAGATTTCCTCTCAGATCTCCGGCATTCAGGGGTCTACCAAGGAAGCTGTAACCGCCATTGAGCAGATTGCAGGCACCATGCAGCAGGTGAATGAGTACACCAGCTCCATCGCCACCGCGATTGCTCAGCAAAACGCTGCCACTTCTTCCATCAGCCAGAACATCCAGCAGGCCGCACAAGGCACGCAGGATGTAGCGGACAGCATGAATGTGGTGACCAGCTCTGTTCAGGAAACCAACAGTTCAGCCAATGAAGTGCTGGAGGCGTCCACTTCAGTTTCCAAACAGGCAACGGAGCTGCGCCAAACCATCTCCACCTTCCTGAAGGATGTTGTGGCTGCCTGATGGGCCTTGCAGAGCTTAGAGTTGATGTAGGGAGGGCTTCGGTCCTCCCTATTTGTTTGATCCCGAGTTGACCTTGGCTGGAAAGCCCATATAAGGGCGCCATGCAAAACGTTGATGTTCTTATTATAGGCGCAGGCGCCGCTGGCCTGATGTGTGCCATCGAGGCTGGCAAGCGCGGTCGTTCCGTGCTGGTTGTTGATCATGCCAAGCGCCCAGCGGATAAAATCCGTATTTCTGGTGGTGGTCGCTGCAACTTCACTAATCTGCACGCCTCCCCTGCCAACTATCTTTCCGAGAATCCTCGTTTTGCGGTATCAGCGCTGAAGCGCTATACCCAGCACGACTTTATTGCGCTTGTCGATAAGCATGGCATTAGCTGGCATGAGAAGACATTAGGGCAGCTGTTCTGTGATGACAGTGCCCAGCAGATCATCGACATGCTGCTTGGCCTTTGTCAGCAGGCTGGCGTGCGCATTCAGCTGGAAACCAGCATCACCTCCTTGACCAAGCCAGATGGCCGCTTCACCATTGGAACTTCCAGAGACACAGTGCGTGCGCACTCTGTTGTGGTGGCGTGTGGTGGGCCTTCCATTCCCAAAATGGGTGCAACCGGCTTTGGTTACGAGATCGCCAAGCGGTTTGACCTGCCTATAGTGACGCCTCGTGCAGCACTTGTGCCATTCGTGTTTGATGATGCCATGCGCGAGCGCTCCAAGCATCTGGCCGGTGTTTCCGTTGATGCCGTTGTGTCTTTCAAAAAGACAAGCTTCCGCGAAGGCCTGCTCTTCACACACCGCGGTCTATCCGGTCCATCCATCCTGCAGATTTCCTCTTACTGGGAAGAAGGCAAAGACATTCGCGTCAATCTGCTGCCCGACACAGATGTGTTTGAAGCTCTGAAAGCAGCGAAGCAGAACCAGCCAAAACAAGACATCAAAACAGCACTTTCCGGCTTGCTGCCCAAGAAACTGGCGACCCACATTGCAGAAGAACACAAGCTGGGCGGACGTCTGGCGGACACCTCCGACAAGGTGCTGCGCAAAGCTGCTCTGGCGATCAACGAGTGGACCATCAAGCCTGTGGGCACAGAAGGCTATCGCACCGCTGAAGTCACTCTTGGCGGTGTCAGCACTAAGGCGCTCTCCTCCAAAACCATGGAAGCCTCATCCGTCCCCGGCCTCTTCTTCATCGGCGAAGTTGTCGACGTCACCGGCCACCTCGGCGGCTTCAACTTCCAATGGGCCTGGGCATCAGGACATGCAGCGGGGCAGTTTGCTTAGATGTGACGGCATAATAAAGTTTGTAATGATACAATAAAGTTTGTAATCACGCACATTGCGGAATAATAAAGTGTGTAATGTTACAGCATTTGCTTTGCTGCATGTGCGAAAAGCCTTCCATACAATACATCTGATCTGATCACCTAGGGCCAATACCGGCCATTCGGATGTTTCCATCGTGGGTTGAAGTAGCACTCTTGAAAGATGTTATGGATGCATTCGAAGGGGGCTTCACTTAGTTCTCTCGACACCAAGCGGACATAAGGCTCTTTAAAGAACCCTGTTCTGCAACATCCCCCTAACAGGCGTTAACTCCATCAGTGCAGAAGTAACATTCAGCGGTTCCAGACTCGGAAAAGTCACGTTTCTTTGAGCTTCAATCTAAGGTAATGTCAAAAGATATTCTGAGGTCACTGATTGAGATATTTGCCGTGCGTTTTTTTGAGTTGGAAGCCAAAGACATTACAGATCTGAATGACAGCGACCTTCGAGAACTCGTAGGACGCTTGTGCGAAGCTGAAATTATCTCTCAAAATTTGGCCACATCAAAAATCAACTGGGGCGGCGCTCAAGAAGCTGCTGATGACGGGCTGGATGTGTTCCCCGTCGAAGTCATATGGACAGATCGATCGATTCGAGTAAGGGAGTGTTTTGGCCCATGATCACTAGACTAGGAGTGAACAATGGGGCAAAACACAAGGACCGCCAGCGCTGCAGCTGAGAAGGCGGTTAAAGACATCCGGCGCAAGACCCGAAAGCGCTATTCCACTGAAGACAAGATACGTATCGTTCTGGCTGGACTGCGTGGTGAGGACAGTATTGCCGAGTTGTGCCGACAAGAGGGCATCTCACAGGGGCTTTACTACAGCTGGTCGAAGGAGTTTCTGGAAGCCGGTAAGAAGCGACTTGCTGGTGATACGGCCCGTCAGGCCAGCACCGGTGAGGTCAAGGTGCTGCGCAAAGAAGCACGCGATCTCAAGGAGGTGGTCGCCGAACAAGCTCTGGAGCTGCGGCTTCTTAAAAAAAGCATGCTCGAGGATGGGGGAGACGACGAATGAGATATCCCGCCCACGAGAAGTTGGAGATTATTCGGCTGGTTGAAGGATCACATCAGCCAATCAAGCGCACGTTAGAGCTGCTGGGTATTCCACGCTCAACGTTCTATGTTTGGTATAACTGCTATCTGGAAGGCGGCGTTGAAGCGTTGGAGGACAGAGTTTCACGTCCCGCCAAGGTCTGGAACCGTATTCCCGATGAGATCAGATCACAGATTATCGAGATGGCGCTAGACGAGCCAGATTTGTCACCACGAGAGCTCGCGGTCCGCTTCACAGACACAAAAGGCTATTTTGTATCTGAAGCTTCTGTCTACCGACTACTGAAAGCGCAAGACCTGATTACCAGCCCGGCTTATGTCGTCATCAAGGCCGCAGACGAGTTCAAGGATAAGACAACAAAGCCGAACCAGCAGTGGCAGACCGATTTTACCTATTTCAAGATTATTGGTTGGGGTTGGTTCTATCTCTCAACTGTTCTCGACGATTACTCCCGTTACATCATTGCCTGGAAGCTGTGTTCCACTATGAAAGCCAAGGATGTAACCGATACCCTTCAACTGGCACTCGATGTCTCTGGATGCGAGCAGCCCAAGATACTCCATCGTCCACGGCTACTGTCCGATAACGGGAGCTCCTACATCTCTACCGACCTGGCTGAATGGTTGGAGGAGAAGCGTATGAAGCATGTTCGGGGAGCGCCATACCATCCGCAAACGCAAGGTAAGATCGAGCGTTGGCATCAGACCATGAAGAACCGCATCTTACTCGAAAACTACTACATGTCGGAGGACTTGGAAGCACAGATCGGGAACTTCGTCGATTACTACAATAATCATCGCTATCACGAGAGCCTAGGTAACGTGACACCAGCAGATGTTTATTTCGAGAGGGATAAGGCGATCTTACAAAACCGACAGATGATTAAACGCAGAACTCTTCAAAATCGTCGCTTGCGCTACCACGCTCAAGCCGCTTAACATCAACACGCAAAAGGGCCAGACACTCCACTATTCGAAAGCCAATCTTGTCCAACTATCCTTGATGACGGACAGCCCGCCGCTGTCGATTGCGGACAGCGGCGTGATGATCTGTGCGGTGATGGAAGCTCAAAGATGATCAGAAACGCAGGGTAAGGTTTGCTCTGAGCCCCTGATCGGTGAGCCCAGAACCGAACCGACCATTGTAGGACAATCCAATGGCTGCATCCTCTCCCAGGTCAACTGCAGCGCCCACATCAAGCACCAGAGCATCTCTGGCAACCGGCGCACCCGCGACAGAGAAGTTACTTCCACCATTAAAGGCATGGCTGGCAAACGGCTCCTTGCCGCCGAACGCATGCTGCCAAGCGACTTGAGCTGAAAGCTTCGCGCTGAACTCACCAAGATCAGCCAGAGTTCCTACTCGCAGCCCGATAGTGGTAAAGGTGCTATCTATGGTTCCGTGACCAGCCGTCAGAGCCGCTGAACCGCCGGTTTCAGAGTACCCGTCGCTGGATAAGCTGACGTAAGACACATTGGCAAAAGGCTCCAGACTGCTTGTGTTGTGATCAAAACGATATCCCACCTCACCAAAGAACTGGGCAGTTCGCGCATCATAGGAAGCAGTCAGGTTTTCAGAGAGGCCATTAAAAGCAACCGAGCGTGCTGTGTCGATATCATGCCATGCATAGCTGCCACCAACACGGAGCCCCAGAGCATCAAACTGAGCTCCACCATAGGCACCCAAATACACTGTATCTACTGTTACAGAGGACCTTCTGCCATTCACCTCTAACCTGCTATTATCGTAGCCGCCAAAAGCTCCAAGACGGGTATTATCACCGATCAGGACATCGCCTCCCACAAACAACCCGCCGACCGAGCGATCAAGCCCTGCAGTGTTGTGGTTTCCACTCCAGCTCCCCCAGCCGCCAAAGCCTTGCCCCCAGAAGGAAGCACTCTCGCTGATACGTTTTTCAGCCTGCGCCTGTCCGTCGGCGGCCACAGCTCCGGTTGCAATGCGCATACGGTTCAGCACTGCTTCGCGTGCAAAGCGGCTGTCCTCAAGCAGCGCTGTCCTGATCGAAGCGTGTACTTCGCCAGAGAGCTGATCAAGTGCCTGCGGAGCTTCTTCGTCTGCAAGGTTGAGCACCGCGTTGTATAAAGTCCCGCTGTCAAGCGAAAACACACCGCCGCCCGCTGCGCATTGATTGGTGCTCATTCCTGAAACGCAGAACGTGGGCACGGCAAGTTCTGAAGTCAGAAAAACACTATTAGGATCATAGGACAGGGCAAAATTGAAGAATGCAAAATCATCGGTTGGTGTAGGGGAATCGAATGTTCCATTAATGCCGCCGCCTGCGGTGATGATGGTGTAAGTCGTGCCGGCGGTATAGGTCGATCCATTATCAGTTCCGTTCTCCGGCATGACATGCACCGTTCCACCATTGATCGTAACGGTGTTACTGGCAGCTAGAAGATCACTATTGACACCTGCTGCAGCGCCCCCGTTGTTCAGCTCAACCTCATAAACCGAACCGGCATTGAAAACAGTTGATGTCGTGTTCATCGTACCAATGGAGTTACCAGGTGCAATCACAGCACCGGAGTTGACTGTAACTGCTCCAAGAGTGCCCGACCCTCCAAGACTGCCGCCATCAGTTGTAACATCTCCAATGGAACCATCAACAACCAGTGCTCCACCAGACACTGTGGTGTTACCGGAATAAGTGTTGTTGCCGGTTAGGATGAGTGTTCCGAGACCAGTCTTTTTGAGAGAACCGGTTCCGGTCAAGTTGGAGGCGACGACAGTCGAGTATCCCGCACCTGCATCAGTGCCATCTCCGACCCGGATCGCAGTTGCTCCTGTTAGTGCAATATCTCCGCCAGAAACACTGTATCCGTCCGCTGCAAACTGCATGCCTTTGGAGACAGATACCCCGGCACTATCCACTGTGACCTTGCCCGGTGTTCCCTGGAAAATCAGCGTGCTGTCCGGTTGATAAGGTGCACTTGCTGAGCCGGTAGCATCGGTCCAGTTGGTTCCCGTACTGCTCCAGGTGCCAGAACCGCCATGAACGGTTCCATCAGCACTTGTCAACGCTCCGTTCCAGAAGCTCAGCTGGTCCGGGTTCACCAGAAGGTTGACCTGGCCGGTTGTTGCAGTCTGCACGTTGTAAAGGAAACCTGTGGGCGCGGTGCCCACCACCAGACCGTTATCGGTCAAACTGCCACCATAAGTGATCAGGTTATACACCCCGGCGTCAAAGCCACCTGCATCAGTGACATTGAGCGATCCATCCAGTGTCAGATCACCGCCAACGGCGATGAGGTTACTGTCCACGCCCGCTGTGCCGGAAGGAGAGCCGAGTTCGAAATCCAGAACGGATGTGGAGGTCAGATTAAGGTCACCGCCAATTGTCAACGTACCCGGACTGTTACCTGCTGCAATGGTTCCGCTTGCAACGGACACTGATCCGCCAATCGTGCCTGACCCGCCAAGGCTACCGCCGTTGACTGTAACATCACCAATGGTGCCATTAACAACCAGCTTGCCACCGGAAACAATGGTGTCACCGGTGTAAGTGTTGGTGCCTGTCAGGATAGTGGTACCGGCAAGCTGATTGACAGTACCGTTCCTGCTAATGTCTGCTGAGAATGTGTAGTCGGTATCCGTATGGTTAAAGTTGATCACCCCGGTACCATCACCAAATCTAACTTCCTCTGTATCAAGGGTGCCTGCCTTCACAGCTGTCTCACCTGCCGCGGCGCCGATATTGAGTGTGCCTTGGGAAATAGCATCGTCGGCCAGGAGGAAAACGTCATCCGCATCCACGATCGCACCATCCGCGATCGTAAGCGTCCCGGGCGCACGATATCCGACGAAAATACGATCACGGCTCTCCCAAATGGAGCCTTCGCCCGTCACTGTAACAATACCCGAACTGGTCCCACTGAAGCTGGTACTGTCAAAGCCAATGACGGTGATATCAGAAGTGACCTTGCCGCCATTCTCTATTTTTAGGGAGCCGGCACCATACTGGCCGACGAAGAGATTTCCGGCCTCCCAGATGGATCCGTCATCCGTCACAGTCACAGTACCTGTGGCATCAGCTCCACCTATGGCGCTGGCCCGACCACTGGTAACCCTGCCGCCATCGGAAATGGTCAGCGTTCCGGTCCCAAACGAGCCAATTATAGAGTTAGTAGCAACATCTAACGAAGCTCCTGAACCCGTCACTGTCACGCTGCCCGACACACGGCCAATAAACATATTTTCGCTATTAACCTCACTACCCTCTGCAATGGTTAATGCGCCGGTGCCAGCATAGCCAACCCTCAGCTCTTGAGTGTCGGTCAAAACACTCCCGCCGCGTAACTCCAGCGTACCGCCGGAAACTATCGTGTCGCCGGTGTAGGTGTTGGTTCCGGTCAGGATCGTGGTGCCGGAAAGCTGACTGACACTGCCAGTCCCGCTGATATCTGCGGAGAAGGTGTAGTCACTATCCGTGTGGTTGAAGTTGATAGTACCTGTTCCTGGACCAAAGATTACCTTTGCTGTGTTGAGCTCTCCCGCCCCCACCGCAGCATCCCCAGCTGCAGCACCGATGTTCAAAACGCCAGAACCTGGTGAGGCAGAGCCCAGCCGGGTCACACCGGACACGCTGACTATTGCATCCTCTGAAATCGTCAGAGTACCATCGCCGCTGCTACCGACATCTAGAGTGCCCGAATTCTCCCAGGTTGCCCCGGTACCGGTCACCTCAACAATTCCGGTTGAGCCTTTGTGACGGCCGATATAGCCGGTCGTGTTGCTCACCGAACCACCTTCAGATACCCTCAGAGTGCCATCGCCACTGCTACCGACAATCAGATTGCCCGAATTGCTCCAGGTTGACCCAGTGCCAGTCACCTCAGCAGTGCCGGTTGCGCCGCTGAAACCGGCAATAATTCCCACCATGTCACTCACCATACCACCATCGGATATCGTCAGAGAGCCATCGCCTGCATAGCCGAGTGATAGCGTCTCTGAACTGACCAAGGTTGATCCGGTACCGGTCACTTCAACACTGCCGACTAAGCCGTTGAAATGACCGATATAGGTATGGGTATTACTCATCTCGCCACCACTGGATATCGTCAGAGCGCCATCGCCTGCATAGCCGACCGATAGAAGTTTCGCTTGAGCAGTTCCGTTGGTGGTTTTGTCTGTAACGGTGACCGGATTGGGTGTCGTAGTGTTGATCTGAACATCTTGCGAGCTATTCGGGGCAGTATTGCGATCCCAGTTACTGCCTGTAAACCAATCGGTCGATGTGCTCCCGTCCCAAGTCATTATGAGGGCGTCGGCGGTTTCTCCAGACAATATCACAAGCCCTGAGGCAATTAAGGCCGCCGCAAGATGGGGCGCTCGACTTGCGATAACACCAGCCAATTTGGTTATACGCCCACCGCGCCGCAGATGGTTCAGAAAGTGCTCAAAACATGTTCTTGTAGGGGGAATAGTCATACGGATATCAGAACTCTTGGTTCAAAATCTTTGATGGACCCATCTCACTTCAAAACCTGATCGTTTTGACGTGAAATGACGCGGAACTTATCGGTGACTTGCTCAGGAACGATCGTCAGTTAAACGCCCCCTTAGCTAAGTCGCTACAGCTCTCTCTTCCCAATCATTCGCCAGACGGCACGTCGATATCGGCGGCAGCGGTCAAAATGCTGACACTTGAATATCAATGGGATGAAAATACAGAGGGATTGTACGTAGTCAGCCGCGCTAAGAATGCTAAGAACTTAGCAATCTGGATATTTACTCAGATTTGTGCACATGGCATGAGCGGTCAGGCTTCAGAGAGACAAATGCTCGGCTCTGGCAGCATCGATCCAGTCTGACAGGGCTTGCTCGTCCGGCACGGAAATTGCGCCATATTTCAGTACGATCAGGCCATTTTTTTCCAGCTGTTTGAGCGCTTTACCCATAGAAACACGTGAGGTGCCCACAGCAATAGCCAACTCAGACTGGTTCCAGTTGAGCATCCCTGGCACTTCTGAAGCTTCGAGCATGTTCTGTAAAAACACCGCTGTATAAGCGGGCAAAGGCAGCAAACGCAGATCGTCAAGCATGTTCAGCGCCACATTCAAACGGCTTAACGTCGCTGGCAAAGCTGCGCGGGCGATTTCGGGATGAACGTCCATTAGCGTCAGAAAATCAGCTTTGTGAACATAACCAACTGTCGTTTTACCAACTGCAACAGCATTTTGTGTCCGCTTGCGACCGGTTAACACACCAATGATGCCAATGAAGTGCCCCTCACCAAGCACCGCAAGAATTGTTTCTCGGCCACTGGGGCTGAAACGCCCCATTCTAACTGCCCCTGAACGCACAATGAGCAGGCGATCACCCTCATCACCGGTCGAGAAGATCGTGCGGCCGTCCTGATAGGTGTGGCACTGCTCGACAGCTGCAAAAGCGGCCTCGACCTTTGGGCTGAGCAGGTCAAGGAACTTGAGGCTCCCGTGATCCAGCAATCCTGTCATAGCCAAGGTTCCTTGAAATGCATTGAGGTGTACACATTATCACGTATCCTGAACATCACCCTTATTGTCAACACACCATACTGTTAGTTGCAGAGCTTCAATTGTGGCCGCAGTTAACGATAGCCTCGAATGTCTGCTTGTGGTCATAAGAGATTTGTTGCACCCGCTGAGTTTTGTGCTGCGATCAACGTCTGCATTGAGCTCCCTTCGGTATGAATCTTTAATACTCAAAAAACTTTTGCGAGTAGCATATGTGCTGCGGCCAGTATGAGACTTTATTACTCTCAGACATCATCTGGCCTACATTTCCTACCTCCATGGCGCCAGTTGTGAAGGACCTGGCACTTTGCGGCGATAACGCTCCGGCACTACCGCTTTCGGGTCAGCTGGATAAATATGGTGGCCGTTAAACTTACCGCCGGGATCAAGCGTCTGCTCACCCCAGGGATAAAGTTCAACAATGACATCCCTCCAAGCCCCGATTGGGTAGCTCTCTTCAGCATCAAAATTGATGTAGCGGCCCTTTTCCATGTCAACCGCGATCATGTAAAACCAGTTATGAGCTTCACGGTGGAAAGGATCATTCACATTAAGCTCATCTGGGCAGTAGCGGGCTTCAAAGTTCACTTCGCGTACAAGCGGTCCCATATAAGTGGTGGTGCCTCTATATGAGCCCATATCATCCTTGACACTGACAATCATTCGGGTGGTTGAGGGATCAAGGTAGTCGATGCCCTTGGTCAGTTGCAGGCGAAGCGGGATTGTTTTGACGCCGGCCAGACAAGGTCGGGCCGCATCCTCCTTCTGCTCTTTCGCATGCCAGGCCTTTTGGTCTACCCAGTATTCCTCGGCCAGAACATGGCCTGGTCGTTCATCGGCGAGACTAGCACTTAATGGTTTCCACATGGCCTTTGTTAATCCTCTCAAGCCCAGATCAATTAAAACAGCAAATATAATTGCCGTGATGGCAAGCCGCTTGCCCCACTTCCACTTGCGGGTCCGGCGAAACTCCTGAAACCATTTCATACGTCAACCCCTTACTCAAAAACCCTTCGTCCTGAGGGTGCGCTTGCCGGCGTATTGCCTTCAGTAACACCGCCCAGAGCGCCGTCCGGATGCCAAATGACAATGTTTTCCTTGCCGTCATCAAGCCGGACAAGCCCGGCCTCACTCTCGCTTTTGCCGCCCGTATGGAAGCTCTTGGAATAGAGAGTGCGACGGGCATAGGCATGGACCCGCGTTTGGGTGTGCTTTGCAAGAGTCGGAGCCAGACCACCCCAGTTGTTTTCATCATCATTTCCCGTCTGGCAGGCCCAGGAAAAAATGTCGGCTTTCAATTTATGCGGCAACTCAAACCGGGCAGGATCGAGCTTCCGAGCCTGTTTTTTTTCCAACCTCTGCTTGTCTTTCATGTCACCTTTATAACCAAACTCAAGCTTTTTGGGCAGGCCATGGCAAAAGAGATCAATACGCTTGATCTTGCGTTCACAAGTCTCACCGGGAAATGTTGCATCATTGATCAGGGTAATAAGTTCCCCAACTGTTGAGATAGGAAAAATCCGATCTGGGCTGGCATACTTAGCAGCTGCTTTTTCTGCTTCTTGACGCTGAAGTTTAGTATACCCGGTAGTGAAGTAGATGAAGGTTCTGAAGTTCCCCACCGCCCCATACTCCCGCAGTGCGCGTACTCCTTGTGCCAAGAACATCATCTTATTGCCAAAGTCGTAGGTTGTCCGCATCAGCCTTCGCTGCTCTTCACGATACTCTCGGGCAAATTTGGGGTCTGCCATCTGCGTTCCCGGCGGCAAAGGATAACCTTCTAAAATATCCTGAGCGATACTTTTCGTCTGTCGCCATAGATTAAAATACTCGCTGGTGCCTGCGACTGTAATGTAATCGTACTTGACGCATTTTTCTGTGATCTTATCAGTCATCGGCCCTTAACCAAGCCTTCGCAAAACGAAAGTCTCTCGAACTCAGGAATCTCAGAGTTTTTGAGGTGAGCAACGACTTGATCATTCTTCAAGTACTCTCCCCCGCCTGCGGCAACCCATAAGACAAACCGGCGCACACAAGAAAACTCTTCAAAGGAAAGCTCTCTTGCTTTGCGAACTTGCTCTCTTGTGAAACCACGCAGTTGCTCTGCGGTGTTTTTGTGGGCATCGGCCTGAGTTTCTTCTTCAGCGAGCTCCTGCACAATCTGTTCACTAAACAACTCCCATTGCATGTCCTCAAACGCCTTCTCCTGCGCTTTGCGGATGAGAGTGATGTGGCTCTTGGGTCGTTCATTGGTTTGTGTGGAGCTTTCTGTAATTGGCGTCATGGGCATGAGTTGACGTGTTTGCATGTTAAAGCGGCCTGCTTTGCAATGTTCACCTGCAGCAGGGGCCGCAAAGTGCCAAAGTTGCCCCGCATTGCACAGGCTGGGCTCCTCACACCAATCCTCAGCAATGAAATCGGTAACCGGCCCAAAGAATGCTTGTGTTTCCGTCGGGTTTGTAGAGAGCAACCAGACGCGCAGAACAGTTGGATCAAAAAAACGAAACCGCACCAACCGACCATCACTTTCAAACTCAACGCGTAAATAACGCCGGAAATGCCGACGCAGCAGCACTACATCCGTGGCCTCATCCTCAGAGATATCCGGTGAAGCAACAAAGGCACCACGCTCGACCTGCTGCCTCAGACTTTCCGGGGGCGGGGTTCTGTAAAGCTCTTTGGCCTTTGATTTTGAGGCTAAGAAGTAAATCCCCCAGCCCTTGCCCCAACCTTCTTCAATCAACCAATTGGTGAGGTCGCTGTTCGGCTCTAACCGCACCAGATAGGGGGCAGTCAGGGCAAGCTCCTGTGCCACTTCGCCAGCAATCAGGCTGCACCAGTCAGTATTCTCGTCTCCCAGCAACCGGCCATAGATATCTTCACACCATTGTCCGTCGATAATCGCATAAGCGGCAATGTCCTCAGTGACTTTGGCAAACAGGCTTGCCTTCACACTGTCCAAGATGAGCATGTCTGAATCTGGCTCTGCAGATAAAGCTGCCTGTGTCATGAGGCATCCTTAGCAAATGGACATTCCTCAGCAAACGGTTTGCGTGTCCCTGGAGGGGACGCGGCACCGATGAATACATTGGCGCTTCCCGAGACATCAGCGCCGCCGCAATCTATGGGATCGCCAACACGGCCTGCTTGCTTGTTGTTGAAATTCACCGTGGGACTACCAGCCGCCAACGTTCTGCCATGAGAGGGAGACGGGCATGGTGAACAGCCATGGGGCGCATAGGCATCTCCTTGCCTTACAGCAGGGCGATTGTTGATGAAGATATTCGGGCTTCCGGCAATGGCAGGTGTCGGCGGGAAATGACAATCATGGCCAGAGCCAATGTCACCTAAGCGAGCTGCGGGTTTTCCTGACATAGTCCTCTCCTACTTCTCAAAGGAGCGGGCGTAGCGCTCAGCATGAGGACCTTGATAATCTTCTGGAGCAGATGGTTCAATGAATGGAACATCCTTGCCAGTCGCAGGAGCCCCTGCCCCGCAATTGACATTCACAACGGTGCCTTCAATCTTGATGCCGCTCGCATCGATGCGAATGAAGTTGCCGCCCACGTTGAGCGAGATCGCAGATCCTGCACGAACAACCACCTGATCACCACCATCAACAAAGATAGTTCCAGGTGCGGTGTAATGCTGGTGTGCTAGGCTTTCCATGCGAATGTTGCGCTCTACCTTGGTGGTATAGTTGCCACCAACCAGCACTGTTTTGTCATCAGCAATGCTTTCGTTATCGGCGGCGTCAACCTGCGTGCGGCGAACCGCTTTTACATGAAGGTCTTTCACACCAGAGATGGTTTCTCTGTGTGAGCCATCCACCTCGATATCCTTTGATCCGCCTATAGATTCAGACTGAGATCCTTCGATACGTTTGTGGCGGTTAGCACCCACCTTCCAGGTCTCGTTATCTTCAACTACGCCGTTGTGGAACTTCTGGGCGTGGAACCAGACTTCCTCTTGCCCGCCTTCGTCTTCAAAACGAAGCTCGTTGTAGCCTTCCGCCTTATGACTATCTGACTTCAGGATCATCCGGGTTTTGAAGTCAGGAAGCTTGTTCGGTGTGCGGTTGTTGTTGTGGTACGTCCGCCCCGTGATGATGGGTTGGTCGGGGTCGCCTTCCAGAAAGTCCACCACGACTTCGTGACCGATACGGGGAATGGCGATGTGACCCCAACTGGCGCCGGCCCAGTTGGAGGCTACGCGGATCCAACATGACGAAGTATCATTCTTGGCGCCGTGGCGATCCCATGGGAACCAGACCTTCACGCGGCCATGCTCGTCGCAGTAGATCTCTTCGCCTTCAGGTCCGGTGACATGGGCGATCTGCGGGCCATCTACCAACGGCTTTTGGTGCAGTTTGGGCCGGTATGGCAGACGAGCGGGCATGACCTCAAACCCGGCACTGTAAGTGGTGGTGCCGCTGCCCGCTTCCTCTGCCACGGCCTGCGGCTGACTGCCCTGATGTGAGACGGTGAGCAAATGATACTTGATGTTGTAGTCGCTGTTCGGGTGGTCTGTGAGAGCAAATTGATGGCCAGCCAATAAGTGAATGGCATTGGTGGTGCCATGACCTGTGGTGGCCTCAACACGTGCTGCTTCCAGCCGGTGTTTTGTGAAGGGCTTGCCAACACCATCTGCCTTGTAACGCCCCGGATACTCATAGAGCGCATAGTTTCCAGCTGACCCGTTGTCCTCACCGCGTTGATGGGTGTGTTGATGATTGTAAGGTGGGTTCTTGAAGGTGTAGTCGCGCTGCATGAAGCTGGTGGCTCGCAGTTGCTCTCGTAGGACAAAGCTGTTGCAATAAACGCCTTTGACAGCCCCACCAGCCATAGCGTTGTATTCCAGTTTGGGCTGGTCCGGCAGCTCGGAGACGATCTGCGGGTTATCAATGAAATGCAGGGTATGCTGACCATTGGCACCATAGGTGAAGAAGTACCAGATACCTTCCTCAGCCGTGATGCGATCCAGGAAGCTTAAGTGACTTTCCCGGTACTGCACACAGTATTCGCGGGCCTCATGAGGCTCGGTCAGATCCCACTTTACATCCTCAACGCCGTGCTCCTTGAGCAGGATCTTGACGATCTCGGGCACGCTTTTCTTTTGAAAAATCCGACAGTCCGAGCCATGGGCCAAACGGTGCAGACTGGGCAGCAGTGTGAGCGAATAACTGGTGCGGTGATGGCCTTCATTGCCACGGGCAATCTCGGCGATCACTCCGGAAAGATGGCGCACCCCCTCGTATTTATGATGAATGGTCAGCGTTGCGGGCGTATCCAGCAGACTATGTAGGTCCAGCGCATTGTCGGGGCTGGCAAGCTCAATCTGGATCTGCGTGAGCCCATTAAGGCGCTCTATTGCAGAGAACCCAGTGACCAGCAATCCGGCCTCCGGCTGTGCAGGTGCTGCAAAGGTGAAGGCCAGATCTTGTTGCTGGAAAAGCTGCGGGATTTGGACAATGGCATTCATGACAAACTCACTGGCAAAAAGAAAAATAAAGGATCTATAAGAACTGGGAGTGGTCTGGCGTGTTGGTGTGAGATCTCACCCCGATGGCGGATAAGATTTGCCAGCCGAAGAGGTTGGCGGACACAACACACCGGGAGCAACCAGTATTTCGCTCTTGCGTTGGAAGTCATTCAGGAACGTTTGGTCGCAAGAGCGATACCCTATAAGGATCGCCTGCGCGCGCGCATAGTCGGTGACGACCATCCCCAAAAACGCCCCACCAACAGCAACGATTAAGAACATGATGGAGAAGCTTTGTGCTGACCGCTTAATCCAATGTTGCCCCCAAGGAGTGATAGCAAAGTGAAGCATGGGTAATGCCGCTCCAGCCAGCAAAAAACGGGATCTGCCCCGGATAATCTGCAACAGTTCAGGTTCAGGAGGCTGAGCAAAAATGGCTAGAAGTGCCGGACGCATTACATCCAAGCAGGCGGAAACTCCTATCAAATCGAGAAGGATCATCACTGCATGGAGGCGACGAATGTCCTGACCAACCCAACGACCAGCAAGTGTGCCCTTATCAATCACCCACCCCAACATCAGTGTCTCCGATAGAGCTGATTATACAAATCTGGACCGCCAAAATGCCAGATGGTCTCACGTTCCAACTGGTTCATAAAGCGATTGCTGCGACGTTCAAACTCTTGCACTTTCTGCTTCATGGCAACATGCGCAGTATGAATGACCTTGCCGACTTCCTGAATACCGTGAGCGACAGCTTGGCCGGTCCAAAGCAAGGCTGCGCCGAGTTTTTTCTTGATCTGATAGCTTTCTGATAGCTCACTTAACTTGTGCCCGACATAGAGCCCCACAATGATTGCCCCTCCGGTCACAACGACTGCTGGCAGAGCAATCGCGGTAATCGTACCAGCAATAGCAACAGCTCCTGCTGCTGCCAGAGCTCCTGCGGCCATCGCGACCGTGCCAATAGCAACATCAGTAATGATGTTGGCAAACAGCTCGTGATAGAGCTGCTCATCACTCATGATGAACTGCATCACATCGAGGGCCACATAGCAGGTGATCATAATGATCGCATTCGACCTTGCTGCAGATTTAAGTGCCTCTGGGCCAATGCCAAATGCAATGACTTTCGGCGAGGAGGACAGATACCGTGTACCCTTCAAAGTCTCACGTAAGGCGGAGTATCCCTTAAACACCACGTAGGTTTTACCGTTCGCTACCTTTGTGTAGTAGCGTCCGTTAAGGCCGATCTCCTTAAGGAGTTTATGTCCACCCTTCATGTCGCGCAGTAGCACTGGTAAGCTTGCCAGATCCAGCGCACCGCCCGTTGTTGCTCCAAGGCTTTGATGGCTATCTACCACGGCTTGCGCAAAGAGCTCCATCTCCATCACCACAGCTTCATCCTGGCGTGGGTTGATGAGCTCTGCTGCCATGCGTTGCTCCGCGAGCGGATAGACCATCAGAATATCTCCTTGTGCGGCTGTTCCCCTGGCTTGACCATCAAGCGGTGACCGGGAAACTGATCCAGAAAACCTCGGATCTCCAGCTCTTCTGACAGATCTTCGTGTAGCGCATCTGACGAGCGTTCAGGCCGGTCGCGGCCTTGCAAGACCACATGCGACGTGCCTGCCGGGTCGCACTCTTTGGGTGCAGCGTCTGCGACCGCCTCTACCTTGCGCCTTCGCCACAACAGGCTTCGAAAGAAGCTGCGCAAGTAGCCGCGCTTCGCTGAGGCTTTGCCAGAGACAAATTGCATATTCCAACTCCGCAGATCAGGCTCAAATCAAAGACGGCCCATGGCTCTATTCAGCCATAGGCAGTGTCCGGGCCAAAGCTGGCCCGGATCTGACTTCCATTCCCATCAGGAAGGAAGGCTTAAGCTGCAGGTGCGCGCCAGTCGTCAGCACCAGAGGTACCGGAGACTGTGTGCTCCCACATGATCTTGCGGTAAGACAGTTCAATGGTGATCAGCTGAGTGAAGTCAGCATTCTTTGGATCCTGACAATGCGGCAGGCCACACTCGATGTTGGTGACCAGCGCATCTTCGAAGGAGGTGGTGAAGAAATGCTCCTGCTTGCCGGAAGAATTGGTGCGGTACCATTTAACTTCACACTTCGGCAGCATCTCACCAGAGACCAGCGCATTGTAAAGCAGCGGGATGGACTTGTTCATGGAGCAAGTGAACTTGAACGGAGTGTGCACGCGCTGACCAGCTGGCTGGCCGGACTGGATATCACGAGGAATGATGACGGTGTGATCAATGGCCTGCACCATGATCTCGTCTTCATGGCCTTCCTGCCACACGTTACCGACGGAATCTTCAGTAAACGCGCCTTGAGTGATTGGACCCTGAGTTGACCCTTCAATGGTGATATAAGCGGGTGTTGGCATAGTATGCTCCTGGTGAGCGCCCTCCGTGTGCGGACAGGCGCAGCAAAACAAATAAATGAACCCCATTTGACAACAATGGGCCACAGCCCCAGACACCAGTCTGCAGCAGCGTACCAACACAACTGCAACTTGCATGCCAGAGCAAAGGAAGCATCCTCTAAAACATCTTGGTACAAACTTATCTATTGAAATAACTAGACAAAATAATTGATCGGCTGGGTAATCAAATCAAAACTCAGCATAGCAGTTTAGATTATCGTGCCAATTCTAGGCTGTAGTTGGCCCGCAAAACTCGCTCGTTATTGAGATTGTTCGTAATATGTTGTGATCACAACGATAATTCTGTAGGCCAAAGTTGGCTGTCTGTGCCAGATTTGGCCGCAGTAGCTGCCAATACGATCCTCTGAGACCGCTTTGCATACTCAACAACGAACTGAATATCCGCAAATGGTCAGCTGCTGCATGCTAGGAGTGTCTAGAATTTTGGGCCAGAAGCCACCATTAAAGCATTTCCATCAAGAGTTGAGCAAACTCATCCAGAAGCGTCTTCAGCTATCTTCATGAAGGGCCTGGAACCCTCTAAACAGCCATTCATGTAGCATACCGTTCTGCCTCATTTCTCACTCCAGTCAGCGGGATCATTGGCCAAAATACTCCCTTACTCAAATCGATCGATCTGTCCATAAGAGGTCGCCGACAAACAACCAGCTCTAAAATTTTAGAAGCGCACATCTCACATTACTTCAAGCAAATCGTCTCCTAGTTGAACAGTTGTGGTGACACCTCTGTCATTAATTCTATACGCGTCAATAACAACAGGAGAAACCAATGCGCGTCTTACTTCTTATTCTTAGCCTTATTTCGTTCTCATTGCATGCCGGAACTGCTTCTGCTGGTCCGGGAACAGTTGTCCATGCCTGCGTAAATCTCGATGTAACCCCGTTAAATTCCATCAATGTTAGCTTTACCGCCGATGAAAACACCGATATTTGCATGAATGATGTAGGTAACGATAGCAGCCTTACAATTGATCATGCCGGAATTGAATGCGTCAGCGTTGGTTATGTTGAGGCGGAAAGTTCATGTAGTGGCGGGGCTCCTGTCTGGTCATTAAGCTACCACACAGACAATTATGCGCAGTCGGGAACTACAATAACAAGTTGGAGTGACGACAACTCCCGCAACACTATTCAGCTAATTGACCCTTCAAAGGGCACACACATTTGTCCAACTGAGGCAAATTGTGAAGCTGAATCTCTTAGCTGGGACGAAGGCACGACAGGACCGGTCTACATCATCTTTGACATTGACTAAGCACCCTTAAAGCCCCCTCCAAACAACCTGATAATTCAAAATGTGGCCGGTCCCTTACGGGGTAGGCGCCACTTTGTCCCGACAAAACCAACCTCAATAAGAAAACGGGAGAATATGATGACCATTTCACAATATCCTGGTTCACAAGCATTCAACCAGTCACTTCAGGCCCAGGAATACGTTAACAAGAACACTGGCTCACTTGTTGTCCAAATACCACTGGCACAGCTGCGGGGAAAAACAGAGGCTATCGGCGTTGGCCTTAATGCATTTTATTCGGCAGGGTCCAAGGGACAATTGGGGTTGCCATCAGGATGGGGCTTCAACCTGCCATTTGTGGCAAACGACGAAACATTCACCTTTCAGGGAAAAATCTATATTATTGATCCTAATTGGACTGATAGCTCCGGATACCAGTCTGGACTCAGGTATCTAAATGACCACGGTCGTAAGTTTCAGAAATTTGTCGTAGATCAGCCGCTTCCCTCTGCCCCGGGTTCTTATCGTTACCTGTTTACCTACGATAACGGGTCTAAAAGCTATTTTGATGCAACCGGTAAGCTGCTTCTGCAGGCTGATTTGTTCGGTAACTCAATTACCTACAACTACACAGACTCGTTCGGGGATGTTTTTGGAAATAAGCTGACAAGCATTACAGACTCATTTGGGCAAGTGATACAGCTACAGTATGCACCTGGAGAGGTTGTTGTCTTACTGCCAGATGGCTCTACACAAATTATAGCATTTTCCAATGAGGGCATTTATCGAATAACCAACCAGATTGGTGCAAGGACTGAGCTTACTTACACCTCGCAATCTGACATTACGGTTGTTCAGCAAATCGCATATCCAACAGGCCTTATCTCAACCTATCAATACACTGCTATTGAGTACCTTAATGAAGAAGGGCAGGTACAGTCATTTCCCGCAGTAGAACTGCATAGGCACAGTAACCTGAATGGTGTTTTTTTAGGTGAAACCAGATATTCATATGGCAGCCAAAGTCAAGGCAACACTTTCACAGGTTACACTCAAGGTTATCAGCTCTCAAGCCGCGGCGATACATTGATGAACAGTCAGGACACAGAGTATCTTTATGATGTTCTTGTGCAACGGTTTGATGAAACAGGAACCCGCCTATCTGCATCCAGCATATTTTATAATTACCTACATTCACCGATGCAGGAGTATGCCTATCTGCTGGATGAAAACCATAATGGGGTGAACGCTCTCCGAACTCTTTTCAGCTATGAACAAGTCACAGATCTACATGACCGCAGTGTAAATATTGGCAAGCCTTCTACAGTGGTTCGTAGTGTTTACGACCCGGCAGAAGACGCATGGGTTGATCAGTCCAAAGTTGAAAATAAATACAACGACTTCGGTAATCTTACTCAAAACAAGACATATGACCTGACAAATGAGGAAGCCCTCCTAGTTTCTCAGCTTGACCATAGCTTTGCTCAAACCAGTTGGGGTGGTCAGATGCCATTGGAGACAAACCAGCAGGATTTATTAGGCGATCACCAAATCAAATTGAGTTTTATTCTGACGCAGGATCAGAAAAATATTGCCTCAGTAACAACCTCAGAAATGAAGTCAGGCCAACCTGAATTCCTGCCCATCAAAACAAAAAGCTACTTCTATGATGAGAACGGTCAGCAAACTCAATGGGAATTGGCATGGGCGGATGGGTATACCGGAGAACGTGGTGATATTAGTTCCGTCAGCAATACCATATTGTCTCAATATAACGCAGAAACGCAGGAGCTGTCTGTTTCGCTTACCAATGCCCTCGGTGAAACAAGTCAGTTTTTCTATGATTTACGTCTGCCCATGGGGCCATGTATAAGGCAGGTTTCACCATCAGGCGACACTTATCAGCTTCGTTATGATGCAGTAGGACGCCTTACCTCTACTACTGATCCTTTGGGTAGAGAAAAGACCTTTAGCTATACTCTGGCGCAAGGCGGGGCAGAAAGTGTCAGCGCTGGTAAGAATATGATCTTGGTGCACAATACTAATGGGTATGAATTACGCACAACCTATGATGCATTGGGACGGGCCATCCTTCTTGAAGACAATGGCAATCCAACCCAGACTATCCCTGTTTTGGACCGACAATTGCGTGCTGTCACATATAATGCACTAGGGCTAAAGGCCAGCGAAACCACAATAACCGGCGCAACAGCACAGTATACCTATGACGCACTGGGCCAATTAATCCAGCAAACTGATCCACTGGGAAATATTCTGGAAGTTCATCGCGATAACGTAAACAGGAAAGCAGAGAATATCTTAAATGGCTCATTGCGTACCCAAAGTCGATATAATGGTTTGAACCAAGTTGTTGAAGTTCGAAACTACCAGTTCACTGAGGACGGTACTCCTGAAAACTACAATGGAACCCTATTGACCTACAACGGTTTTGGGCTGGTTACTCATCAAAACACTTTCAACGTTTCCGACGCAGAAAAAACTGACATTTCAACGGTCGCGTACGAATACAACGCTGATTCAATGCAGACCAAAAAGACTGTTTCAGGGATGTCTCAAGAGGCTGGTTTACAGGCACAAGCAACCACGGAAACAGTTTATAATCTACTCCAGAAACCAAGGCAGACCCACCAAACGGTTACTTACAACGGCGTTCCTCAAGCAACCGTATCCGGCGATATCTTAAGCTATGATGTACTTGGAAATCTGATAAGCGCAACAAACGCTCTGGGACAATCAGAGGAGTTTACTTATGCACCCGGTGGCTTACTGGAAAGCTTCAGGCGGTATGATGGCACAACAACCACGTACAGCTATAATGCTGTCGGAGAACTGATCAGCGCACAAACCGGAGAAGAGACCTATACTTATTCTTATTTGCTGAATGATCTGGTTTCTGAAGTTTCTAATGGCTCAGAAAGTTCCAGCTATGAATACTCTCTGGATGGAACAGCGCTGGCTATTCACTATCCTGATGGCAAATCCATAAAGTTTACAAAAGATGCTTACAGCCGTGTTACGCACTGCCAGCTTCCTGACGAAACTCAACTTACCTACACCTACAATCATTTAAATCAGATTTCTCAACAAACAGCCGGTAATCTGACCATGAACAATGGCTGGGGAACAGCAAATGGAATGCAAGGCGTACTGATTAGCCAGCAGTTTTCCGGGCCTCAATCCCAACAGATCTCCTATGACTACGGAGGCTATGGGGAAGTTGAACATATTGAAACCACAGATGAGAACGGACAGATAATCTATAGGGCCCAAATGCCTCGAAATCCTCAGGGCCAGCTAAGTTCGCTTTCCTCAAGCTACCCATCGGTTTCAGGTGAGCTTGTCGAAATTAATAAGTCAATGGTCTACGATGGGATTGGCCAGCTTGTTTCCTCCACCCTGCAAACTGCAAATGAGACCAAAACGGACACTTTTAGCTATGATGGTGCTGGTAATATTCTTAGGCACAGCTCAAACGGACAAACCACTAATTACCAGTACAACGAAATCAATCAGTTGATCAGTCAGGGAGCGACCTATGATACCAATGGCAACATGATTCAGGATACTGATGGTGCAACTTACACCTTTAGCACCACTAATCAGTTGCTGGCTGCACAACCTCCGGGGGAGCAAAGTGTTCAGAATACATATGGTCTTGATGGCCTGCTCGACCAGGTTAAAACAGGTGGAAATGCCTCAAAGTTCTATAATATTGCGGGCTGTGTAGCCAGCGTTGCCACCGGTACAGATGAGAATGCGCCCAAGTATCATAGTCTGTTTTGGGCAAACTCCCAGCTTGTCGGGCAGGTAAGTCCGGAAAACACAACATTGTTCTCAAGTGCTGCCGGGTCTGTTCGCCTGCACACCACCTCCGATGCCAAAACAGATATTCAAATCTCAGATTATGGCACAATCAAAAGCAATACTGCTTTAACACCACCTAACAGTCTGAACTGGAATGCGCAGTACACCAACCCGGAAAGCAGCCTCACCTATCTAAGAACACGCTGGTACAGCCCAAAGTCCATGCGTTTTCTCTCACTTGATCCGGTTTATTCAATCAACCGCTATGCATATGCCGATGGCAACCCCATTATGAAGAGTGATCCAAGTGGCTTGCTAAGTGGTGAAGAGTGGTTAGGCCTGCTGGCTGGCATTGGTATTGCCATTCTAATAGTAGCTGGAGGAGAGTTTGTACTTGCCGGTACTTTGGGTGCTGAAGCCGTTGAGGCAAGCTTTTGGGCTCGAGCATCTGTTGCAGCGGCAAGCTCTGTAGGTGGTGATGTTACAAACTCACTTATTATCGGCGAGGATATTACAGCTAAACAGATTATCGTTGATATACTTGCAGGATTTGCGGGATTTGCAGCTGCAGAGAAGGTAGCAAACGCATCGACAACTAGTGCTTTAAGATCAGCTCTGGAAACAAATAGTACAGCAATAAGCGTTCAAAGGCAGGCCAGAATAACCTCTGGGGTTTTAGGAGGACTTGCAGATGCAATAACTGCAGGAGCGGTTAGCTCCATTGGAAATAACCAGCCCTTTTTTTCGTCGCAAAACCTGATCAATATTGTTGTAGGTGGAGCGTCTGGAGGTTATTTTGCTGGGAGCAAAGTAAGCCTTAAGGATAGCGAAGTCGTACCGGTTCCAATCAACGACAATGAGATCTCACTAATATCTGCCGATAAGTTCTCAGAACTTGATACGATCTCATTTGAGACCAAAGATTCTGCGAGCAAAATCATAAATAGCTTTTTGCCAAATGTCGATGAGCTCAGCAGTGGTCGAGCAAGATCAAGGGTACCTATTAGCAGCAATCAGTTAACCCTCAAATTTAGGGTTATCGATGGTGTGATTCATGTCAGAAGCAATATTGTTGGTCCTGAAAAGGTTCTGCGACCTGTTACAAACAGAGTGTTTGCTAATGCAGTAAAACGAGAGATTGACACAACAAATAAAGAAATTACCTTCCTGACTAAAGGAACATTTAACGATGCTCAATCAATCGCCGAGATGCTTCAGGCAACAGTCAAAGGCAACCTAAGTTACAGTTAAACTATGGCACTCGATTGAATACAATCAAGCAACAAGAATTATCTCAACCAAAAAAATTAGAGCACGAGGCAAGACTGAAAAAGATCGCAACGTGCTCTAATGTAATCCATTAGAGTTCAGCTAGACCCTATCAACGACTTTGTCAGATTGTGTAATTCGTTGACTTCGCGTACATAAAAGGCCTGTAGGGGCCTAAGCTGCAAAAATGGCCAAAAATCAGAGCAATTAAAGAACATGCTGGGTGACTGTCGTTAGTATCTCGGAGTATGAGCTGGTAAGATGCGGGCTCTTGCGGCTGCTCGTTGCAGCGCTGAAAACTGGTAATGCATAGGGCTACTTTGAGATGCTTCGGGCTACTTGTGGACATTCGGGCGGTTCTCTCAAGGGTTGAAGAAATCGCCGGGTGGTGATGCAGCAGAGCTTTGCAAGTAAGCTCTGCTCACCTGAAAATTCCAGCCTCCCCTAGTGAGAAGGCAACGAGTTGCTCCTGATGTTACACTTTTGTGAGTTGATCACTTACAAGAGCAGTCCAGAAGCGGACACCTGTCATGAGGATATTGTCATTGAAGTCGTAAAAAGGTTTATGCAACGCAGTACCGCCTTTTTCGCCCTCTTTTCCATTACCCACGAGAACATAACAGCTTGGGATTTTGCGCTGCATGAAGGAGAAGTCTTCTGAGATCGTGAATGGAGGTGCCTCGCCATCTACATTGCCTTCTCCGGCTATAGCTTTTGCAACTCGAACAGCAACGGCTGTTTCCTTTGGCGTATTAATGGTGGAGAGGAATGTGTTTTGGAAACTGTACTTGTATTCCACGCCAGCTGAAACACACTGACCTGCTACAACACGTTCAATTGCAGCTTCAATCTTTGCCAGAGCCTCATCTGTAAAGCACCTAGTATCCCCTTTGATTGTTGCAGAGGATGGTATGACGTTCGTCGTGCCATTGGTAGTAAACTCAGTTACCGAGATCACAGCTGGCTCATGAATTGAACTCAAGTTTCGGCTAGTGATTGTTTGCAAAGCCAAAACAATTTGTGCGCCAACAACAATTGGATCTGTGCCCATATGAGGCATAGCAGCGTGACTACCCGTTGCAATGATCTCGATTTCAAAGCTACTTTCGGAAGCCATGATTGAGCCCGGATTGGTTACGAAGTGCCCTTCTGGGACGCCCGGCAGGTTATGCATGGCATAAATGGCATCCATCTTGAAACGGTCAAACAGACCATCTTCGATCATTGCCTTTGCACCAACACCGTGCTCTTCACCCGGCTGGAAAATGAAATAGACCGTGCCGTCAAAATTTTTGTATTTGGCAAGCTCATGAGCTGCGCCCAATAGCATGGTGGTATGTCCGTCATGACCGCAAGCATGCATCATGCCATCGGTTTGAGACTTATATGCGAAGTCATTTTCCTCGGTAATTTTGAGGGCGTCCATGTCTGCACGCAGGCCAATCGTGCGGTCGCTATCACCACATTTGAGCACGCCTACCAGTCCGGTACGACCAATATTGCGGTGAACTTCAATGCCGAATTCTTCCAGCTTCTGGGCAATGAACTCGGACGTTTTCACTTCTTCAAAGCCAAACTCCGGCATTTGATGCAAATGCTGACGCCACGCAATAACTTGTTCTTGGATGTTGCTCATTGAAGTTCCCTTACCTCCTTTAAGAAACTACAAAAAGGCAGCCCCGGAGCGGCTGCCTCTTCGCTTTATTTGTTTTTATTCTGCAGCTTGTTTGATTGCTGGCACGTCTTCATTCACTTGCTTTTCTTCAGCAAATTCTGCGCGGAACATCTTGAATGTGCTGATCATTGCCACGAAGAGCACAAACATCAATGGCAGAGCGAAGATCAAGCTGATGGACTGCAACAGATCGATACCGGATTTGGTTGCCAGCATCAGTGTCAAAGCCATCGCACCCTGTGCGATAGTCCACATAACCTTTTGCTTATTGCTTGGGTTCAGGGAACCATCTTCACTCATGGAGCTCAGAGTAAAGGTTGAGCTGTTCATGGAAGTGATGAAGCAGGTGAACAGAGCAATCACAACACCGATGGAGATAACTGTACCCAGTGGGAAGTCTTCCAGTACGATGAAGGTTGCAGCTTTGGAAGATGCAGCAGCAGCTTCAAGTGCTTCAGGAGATGCTTCCAGGCCGATGGTACCGAAGAATGCAACCCAAAGGAAGATGCCAAGGCAAGGCAAGATCATGGAGCCAAGAATGAACTCACGAACAGTACGGCCTTTGGAAACACGTGCAATGAACGGACCTACGAACGGTGCCCAAGCAATTGCCCAAGCGTAGTAGTAAATAGGCCAGCCACCAATCCAGGAAGTTTCTTTATCAGCGGCAAATGTTGGCAACATCAACGCGTCTGTAAAGAAGTCGTTCATGTAGTTGCCCATTGTGTCAAAGTACACGTTGATCATCTGGGTTGTTGGGCCAAGTGCGCCAACAAGAACGATCAGGCCAACCAACAGGTAAGCATTGTAGTCGGAA
Organism: Pseudovibrio sp. FO-BEG1; assembly: GCF_000236645.1. Classification (NCBI taxonomy): domain Bacteria; kingdom Pseudomonadati; phylum Pseudomonadota; class Alphaproteobacteria; order Hyphomicrobiales; family Stappiaceae; genus Pseudovibrio; species Pseudovibrio sp. FO-BEG1. Next base: position 1,239,547 of record NC_016642.1, on the reverse strand, counting down.
AGAAGCTTGATGCCTTTTTCCAGACCAGTTGTTGTACAAAGAATGGTGATCAGAGTGATCGCGCCCACCAGTATAATCTTGGTCATCGGACCATCAGGTGTACCGATCAGGTAAGATGAGCTGATGGACAGAGACAGACCTGTCTGACCAAGTGAAGTAGAAATACCAGCGATCGCGCCAAATACACAGATCAGGTTAACCAGCTTACCCCAGCCGCCATTGGCTTTGTCACGTCCCCATGGGAGCAAAATGTTACTGATTAGACCGCTTTCACCTTTACGGTACATCAGATAGCCAAGGATCAGACCCACCACAGAGAATGCAGCCCAGGCCTGAATGCCCTGGTGAATGAAGCTCTGCTTCATAGCAAACTCAGCTGCTGCAGGTGTTTGTGCAGCAATACCTGTTGTCTCTAGTGGATTGATATAATGATAAACAGGCTCTGCAACACCCCAGTAGAGCATTACGGTACCCATACCAGCGGAGAACAGCATCGCAATCCATGAGAAGGTGCTGAATTCTGGTCTGGAATCATCCGATCCAAAGCGGATGTTACCGTATTTACTGAAGGCGAAGAAGAACATCACCATGACATAGGCAAAGGAGCCCGCCATGTAGATCCAACCGAATTTATCGGTCAGATAGTTCATGGTGCTTACACCGACATTAAACAGTTGATCTGGGAACAGGATGCCTGACAAAACCACGACAATAATGAATGTCATCGTGCTGGCAAAGAGCATCTTACCTTGTTTTAGTTGTTGTACAGCTTGGTTACTCATAACTCTCCCCTGAGTTAACCGCTACAGAGCTAAGGATAAGCAATGCCGAAGCAATTTATCCTGACTGCATAGGAGGGAAGCCGTCTCCCTGCCCCGAGGGGACGGCTCATGCTTGTTATTTAATGATGATCATTTCCGGTGCTGCGCGCTCAGTGAGCCACTCTGCACCGTCTTCTGTGATGACGATGTTTTCTTCATGAACCATCTGCTTACCTGGCGCGTAGTTCATGCCCGGCTCCAAAGTCAGAACCATACCTGGCACGAGCAAAGTATTGTCGGTTGCTGTGTGAGATGGGCGCTCTGTCAGCTCCATGCCAAGGCCGTGACCGATGCGGCCTACATCATTGCCAAGAGCGCCGGCAGCTTCCAGGACACTCCACATTGCATTGTAGATGTCTGTCGTCGTGTTGCCCGGCTTGGCAGCTTCAAAGCCCTTGGTTGTTGCTTCCCATGTTGCGCGATAGGCAGCAAGTGTCTCTTCACTTGCAGAGCCAAACGCCCAGTTGCGATCAAAGTCTGAGAAGTAGCCGTCTCTGACTGCGCCTGTGTCAATGATGAGAACATCACCGTCATTCAATACGCGGTCCGTTGGGCCCATGATGATGCTGTCATATCCATCAGGGCCGGACCCTGCGATAATGTAAGGACATTCATCCGCACCTGCACTCAGCATATCAATTCTGAACTGTTTGCAAATTTCCCGCTCGGTCATTCCAGTTTTTGCGTAGTTTGGAATGAGGTCGAAGGCTTGATTGGTGATACGGCAGATTTGGCGGGTCTTGCTGATTTCAGCTGCGGACTTGATCTGGCGAAGATTGTGAATTGCAAGCGCAACGTCAACAAATTCTGACTCAACCTTGTCACGCAGTTCCAGGAAGTTGTTTGTTGGCATACGCAGGTAGGATTCAATCCCGAGCGTCGCACCGACACGACCATACTTTTTAGGCAGATCATTCATGGCCTTGGCAACCAGAGAAATGCCATCGTCCTCAGGACATGGTGATGCCCACGTACGGATATCGTCAACCCATGTTGCCGCCATTCCAGTGACGCCAATCTCTGGAATAACCGCGATTGGCTTGCCTTCGAGAGGCACAATCAGAAACCATGGACGTGTTGGACTGTGCCAAAACTGAGTGAAGAAACCAGAGAAGTAGCGGACATTGGGTTCTGTCGTGAAAAGGACAGCGTCCACTTTTTGCTCATGCATCACCTTTTGCAGGCGTGCTGTCCGGCTTTCAAATTCTGAAACTTCAAAGCCCCTCAAAGAAAACTCTGACATGATGTGCTCCCGTTTTATGACAGAGTGGCCGGACCCGAAATTGCAAATTTGTGAACGCAAATGGGTTCAACCAACCTTTGAGTTACATATTTAATACAATATCATTTCAGTCAACAATATTAGACTGTAATAGGCGTTCATACATATATATTTCTAGGTTTCCGTCTTCTTTAGTGGATAAAATATCAGTACCATTACGCATTTCGGCTCAAAATTAGCATTTACAGTTAAATGAAGTGAACTTTTCATTGCAAACACCGGGAAACGTGGTTACCAACATAAGGAACCTATTACGTACTCAGGCGAGCTTTGAGAAAACAGCTATGATCAACCTCAATGACTTCACAAATGTAGAATGTCTCTTTGAAGATGATGATGATCGTCTTGCAAACTACTTTCGCATTGCAGAAACAGTCGCGGATTTGATCGGGCCACACTGTGAGGTTGTGGTGCATTCTCTCAAAAACCTGGAAACATCTGTTGCCAAGATCGTCAACGGACACATGACGGGTCGGACGATCGGGTCTCCCATAACAGACCTCGGTTTGAAGATGCTGCGGGTTTATCAGGAGACAGGCAATCTGACTCCGAAAGCCTACTTCACGCATAATGCTGAGGGACAGCTGCTTAAATCAGCAACGACGATAATCCTTGGCGCTTCAGGCAAACCGATTGGCTTGTTCTGCCTAAACATCAATCTATCCCTGCCCTTCTCAGAGATCATCAGCACCTTCACTCCAGATGCTGCTGAGGTTGCAGAGAAAACAACACCAGAGCGCTTCAGCACCAACTCAACTGAGGTCATTTTGGGTGCCTTGGAACAGGCGATCAGAGATGTGGAGGCAGACCCATCGGTAACACAAAAAGCCAGCAACAAGGCTGTCACCAAACTGCTTCTTGAACGCGACATTTTCGAGTTCAAAGAAGCAACCGTGCTTGTGGCGGAAAAACTCGGGATCACGCGACATGCCATCTACAAGTACATCCGAGAATCAAAAACTCAGATCACTAGCAAAGAGTAAGTAAAATGAAAAAGTTAGTTGCTACAGAAAACGCTCCAGCTGCAATCGGACCGTATTCTCAGGGAACTGTTTTAGAGAACCTCGTTTTCACCTCTGGTCAATTGCCGCTTGATCCAAAAACAATGGCATTCCCTGAAGGTGGCATCACCGAGCAGGCCAGAATGTCACTGGCCAACTTGAAGGCTGTGCTGGAAGAGGCTGGTGCTGGCATCGACAGCGTGGTGAAGACCACATGCTTCCTCGCTAAAATGGAAGATTTTGCAGCATTTAACGAAGTCTACACGGAAGTCTTTGGCACAGAAGGTACGCCTGCACGTTCTTGCATTCAGGCAGGCCGTCTGCCGAAAGACGCGCTGGTTGAAGTCGAAGCAATCGCATACGTCAAGTAAGCTGCACGACACAATTGTTGCTGCGCTCTTAGATTGAGTTCCCCCACTCTCTTCGAGCGCAGCTCTCCTCCCCCTGCCCAAGCTGTTGAAGAGATCAAGATGCTTAAGATACGCAGCAATCGTTTTCGCACAGGTGAAACCAGTCCACTGTTCACCACCCAGGTTGCAGAGAAAACACGTGAGTTTCATAGTCAGATTCAAGGCTATGAGCCAACTCCACTCACCAGTCTTCCTGCCTTAGCTCAAGAACTGGGTGTGAAGGCGATTTACGTGAAGGATGAGTCTCATCGCTTCGGACTAAATGCCTTTAAGGTCCTGGGTGGCTCCTATGCCCTTGGCCGCTTGCTTGCGAAGAAACTTGATCTCGATATTTCGGAGATCGACCTGCAGACTGTCTCGCAAAAGTTTGAGCGGCCGATGGTCTTTACAACAGCAACTGCTGGCAACCATGGCACCGGTGTCGCATGGGCTGCGCGCGCTATGGGACAGAAGGCTGTTGTTTACATGCCTAAGGGCTCACCTCAGTCAGCTGTCGAGCGCATCCGGGGTTTAGGTGCAGACTGCATTGTGACCGATGTGAACTACGATGACACAGTTCGACTAGCGAATAAAACAGCCGAAGAGAACGGCTGGGAGCTTGTTCAGGACACTGCCTGGGATGGCTACGAAGAGATACCAACCTGGATCTCCCAGGGTTACATGACGATGGCTGGAGAAGCAGCTGACCAACTCGCCAAGCTGGACGGTGCTCACCCAACTCACGTTATGCTTCAGGCTGGTGTCGGAGCTATGGCAGGCGGTGTTCTGGGCTATCTTGCTGATGCGTACGGACCTGAGAACTTCACGTCTGTGATCAGCGAGCCGCGCGCTGCAGATTGCCTTTATCAATCTGTTTCCAGCGAGAATGGTGAGATGACTGCGGTTGAGGGTGACCTGACCTCCATTATGGCTGGTCTGGCCTGCGGCGAACCAAATCCAATCACATGGCCAATCCTAAGAGATTGCGGCGATCATTTCATCTCGGCAGAAGATAACATTGCCGCCACCGGCATGCGCATTCTTGGCAACCCACTCAAAGGGGACCCTGCGATCACAGGCGGCGAGTCCGGCGCTTTGAACATCGGCCTGCTTTACGCGATGAAGTCAAAAGCAAAGTACGCCGAACTGGCACAAAAAGCTGGTCTCAACGAAGAGAGTGTTGTGTTGATCTTCAACACCGAGGGCGACACCAATCCTGAACGTTACAGAAAAATCGTCTGGGAAGGCGCCTTGCCTCTTTAACCGTTTAAATTGCCCAAACAGAGCCGTTGCTCTGTTTGGGTCGACCAACTCAGTTGGACACGACCAGGTTACCGATAAGAACAACTGCAAAAGCTATTGAGGTATACCTCAACCCATGATGGGTTAGCTCCAGTGACCGCTTATAGCCCTCGACGCTAGCAACCGCCTCTCAATTGCCTGAGATTTGGCCGTGCAGCGAACGCCAGAAAAGCCCGCACTGTTACTGCTTACTCCCCTAAAAAAGTTGATAGCAAGTTCTGGCTAGGGATGCCGCAAATGTTCATTCTTTCGGAAGTTGGATAAACTTACTTATTGTCCTGAACAAATGTCAGAATTGTTTGCTCCAATGCTTGTGCCGCAGGAGAAGGTGGTGTCTCTGATTTTCGAATAATTTGGATCTCGCGTTGGATGCTAGTATCTGGGAGAGGAATGAAATTGATCTCATCTGTATTGAGCATCTGAGTGGTGGTGTCAGGTAGAATTGTTATACCGATCTGACTACGGACCATTGCTATCAACGAGGTTATGTTATGGACTTTTAGTCCCGCTTTAGCATGCAGCCTTTGACAAGCCGGAACTTGAATTGATTGAGACAGATTGTTTGCGATCAAGCGTTCTTCTCTCAGGTCCTCCCAGTTCAAGTCCTGACCTTTCTGAAGCAAACCACTGGACCGGTGACACAGGATACCGAAACGATCTGAGAAGAGAGGTTGAGTATGAAATGAAGTGGCGTGGCCTTGTGTAGAGGCAATGCCCAGATCAATCCGGTCTTTTTCCAGCTCACGTAGAATGGAAGCAGAATCCATATCGCGAAGTTCGATGTGAACATCAGGGCGCATAGAAAGGAACCGTGCAATGACTTCTGGCATGATTGTGCTTGCAACAGATGGAACGGCGGCCAACCGCACTTTTCCGCTTTTTGCTTTTGCAAAATTCACAATGTCCTGAACCATGCCGTCAAATTGATAAAGTTCCCGCTCTGCCTGCTCCAGAACGAAAGACCCAAGTGCTGAGAGCCGGTTCTTACGATCAGTCTCAAACAATGATTGTCCCAGATTTTCTTCCAGTTGTTTTAACATCATGGAAAGTGCTGAAGGTGTGCGTCCAAGAACCTCGGCTGCATCACTAAGGTTGCCGGTTCGTGCAACCGCGACGAAACAACGAAGCATCTCAATCTTGATCTGCATTTCAATTTTCCTGAAGCAAATTACAGAAATTTGATTTTGACTGAAATTGAATCATGTGTCCATAGTCCGCTCAGTAAATCTACGGGTGAATAGGCAGCAGATCACATGGTCGACACAAAACTGAACCTCATTGCAGGAAACTGGACCGCTGGCAAAAGCGAAGTTGAGAACCGGAACCCATCGGATCTGAGTGATCTTGTTGGTCTGTTTGCGCAGGCATCCGCAGATCAGCTGGAAGCGACCTTGGATCAGGCACGCATTGCTCAGGCGGAATGGGCTGCTTATGGCATTGAACGCAAATACAACGTGCTGAATGCGATTGGTACAGAGATGATGGCGCGTGCAGAGGAACTCGGCACTCTGCTTTCTCGTGAAGAAGGTAAACCTCTCGCCGAAGGTAAGGGCGAAGTCTACCGTGCAGGCCAGTTCTTCACCTACTATGCAGCTGAAACACTGCGTCAAATCGGTGAAACCGCAGATTCTGTGCGGGACGGAATTGAGGTTGATGTTCGCCGAGAAGCGGTCGGTGTTGTTGCAGTTATCTCTCCGTGGAACTTCCCAACAGCAACCGCTTCATGGAAGATTGCTCCAGCGCTTGCATTTGGAAATGCTATTGTCTGGAAACCCGCAAACTTGACGCCTGCTTCTGCTGTCGCTCTGGCAGAGATTATTGAGCGGCAAGACATACCCAAAGGCCTCTTCTCACTGGTCATGGGCTCTGGTCGTAACATTGGTCAACGTTTGGTTGAAAGCCCAAAGGTCGATGCGATTTCCTTCACGGGTTCTGTCCCGGTCGGCCGCGGAATTGCATCCGCAGCTGTTCAGAATTTCACACGTGTTCAGATGGAAATGGGCTCCAAAAACGCTCTTGCAGTCATGGATGATGCTGATCTTGATCTGGCTGTATCTTTAGCAATCGGAGGGGCGTTTGGCGGCACTGGGCAGAAGTGTACCGCTTCTTCCCGTCTGGTTGTTCACGAAGCCATTCATGATGCGTTTGTTGAGAAGCTCATTGCTGACACAAAGGCCATGAAGGTTGGTCACGCATTGCAGGCGGGCACTCAAATTGGTCCGGTCGTCTCTGAGCAACAACTCAATGAAAATCTAGCATATGTGGAGCTTGGTAAGTCCGAAGGTGCTGAGCTCGCATGCGGTGGGCAACGTCTGGAGATGCCGACACAGGGCTTCTATATGTCTCCTGGTGTCTTTCTGAACACGACAAACTCAATGAAAATCAACCGTGAAGAGATGTTTGCTCCATTGGCCGCAGTCATCAAGGTTGGCAGTTATGATGAAGCGCTCGCGACCGTCAATGACACCAACTTCGGACTGACTTCAGGCATCGTGACGCAAAACCTCGCAAGAGCAACCCATTTCCGCAGAAACGCGCGTACAGGGTGTGTGATGGTGAACCTGCCGACTGCAGGCACTGACTATCACGTTCCATTTGGTGGTCGTGGAGACAGTTCATACGGTCCACGTGAGCAAGGATCTCACGCAAAAGACTTCTACACCATCGTCAAAACCTCCTACATCTCATCCGGAGTTCCTGTGTGATGTGGATCGATAATCTTCAGTATGCCAACTGGTCTGAGAAAATCTTTCGGCAAATGCGTGCGGGGGGATTAGATGCTGTTCATGTAACGATCGCGTATCATGAGAATTTTCGCGAGACAGTGCTCAATTTTGAGCAGTGGAACCGCTGGTTTGAGCAATACTCTGACCTCATTATGCCCGCATATGTGGCCGCTGATATTGATGTTGCACGCGAAACCAACCGCACAGCAATCCTCTTTGGGTTCCAGAACCCAAGCCCGATTGAAGACGATATCGGCCTCGTTGAGATTGTGCACCGCCTTGGTGCACGGTTCATGCAGCTGACATACAACAACCAGTCGTTGCTTGCCACAGGTTGCTATGAAGCTGAAGATACCGGCCTTACCCGGATGGGCAAACAAGTTGTGAGGGAGATGAACCGGGTCGGGCTTGTCGTGGATATGAGCCATTCTGCCGATCGGTCGACGATTGAGGCTGCGGATTACTCTGAAAGGCCAATCGCAATCACGCATGCCAATCCGTTTGATTGGGCACCTGCGCTGCGTAACAAGAAAGATGATGTTATTCAGGCCGTTGTGAAAAATGGCGGAATGCTGGGCTTCTCGCTTTACCCGCATCACCTCAAAGACAAATCGGCGTGCACGCTTGAAAGCTTCTGCACGATGATTGCGCGGACTGCAGAGAAGTTTGGTGCACAGCATTTGGGCATAGGCTCTGACCTTTGCCAGGACCAGCCAGATAGCATCGTGGAATGGATGCGTATGGGGCGTTGGACAAAAGAGACGGACTACGGTGAGGGATCGGCGAGCGCACCGGGCTTCCCGCCAATGCCTACATGGTTCGAGAGCAACAAAGATTTTGGCAACCTTGAAAAAGGTTTGCGAACTGTCGGTTTCAATGAGGAGGAAACTGCAGGGATCATGGGCCGAAATTGGTACTGCTTTTATGAAAGCAGTTTTCACGCAGCGCCAGCCGAAAAGAGGCTGCTTAACTCACCCCCATCGGAGTTGAAGAAGAACTGTTCAGCTTAACTGAACATGCTGCATTGCCGTCACCAGGGAGGGAAATATGACGGACATTACCAAGCAATCTGTAGAGGACGCTAACGATACCAATATGCCGCTGCTTGCGATTACAGGTGGCTTTATCGTGCTCTTCTGCTTAGTCGCACTTATCAATCTCGATGTATTATCTGCATTTGTTGATTGGGGCTTCAATATTTCTGCAACATACTTCGGCTTGTTTTGGCAGGTGCTGCTTCTGTCGACGTTTCTATTGGGCTTGATCCTTTGTGTATTGCCGGGCGGCAAGGCAATTATGGGCAATCTGGCAAAGCCAGAGTTTACGGTCTTCCAGTGGGGCGCAATGATCATGTGCACCCTGCTAGCAGGTGGCGGTGTCTTCTGGGCTGCGGGTGAGCCGATGGCACACTTCCTGTCATCGCCTCCACTGTTTGGCGCAGAAGCCGGCACGGATGCTGCCGTGGATGCAGCCATAGCACAAAGCTTTATGCATTGGGGCTTTTTGGCCTGGGCGATACTTGGCTCTTTGAGTACCGTCATGCTGATGCATTATCACTATGAAAAAGGATTGCCACTCGCACCGCGGACCTTGCTTTACCCAGTGTTTGGCGACAGAGCGATCAACGGTCCAATTGGCCTCATAGCAGATGCGTCAAGTATCATTGCTGTGGTTGCTGGAACCGTGGGTCCGATTGGCTTCCTAGGGTTGCAAGTCAGTTACGGTCTGAGTGATCTGTTTGGCATTCCAGATGGGTTTACAACACAAGCTGTTGTGATTGCTGGCCTAGTCGCGCTCTATACGATTTCAGCCATCTCCGGTATTTCCAGAGGTATCCAGCTTCTGAGCCGCCTGAATGTCATTCTGGCCGCTGGCCTGCTGCTCTTCGTTTTGCTCGCGGGCCCTACAGCCTTCATCTTCAACAGCTTCTTCTCAGGCTTTGCAACATATCTTGGCAACTTCTTCGGCATGGCGCTTTACCGCGGTGAAGCTGGTGTCTTTGGTGAACCGGGCTGGCTTGGCTGGTGGACTGTGTTCTTCTGGGGCTGGTTTATGGGATATGGCCCGTTGATGGCAATGTTCATCGCGCGTGTCTCTCGTGGCAGATCCATTCGCTCTATCGTAATCATGCTGTCCATTGTCGCGCCAATTGTCACAAACTTCTGGTTCACTATTGTCGGCGGTTCTGGAATTGCGTTTGAACTTCAGCAGGCTGGTTCTATTGCGACTGCATTTGAAGGCTTCAACCTACCAGCGGCACTCTTGGCGATCACACAGCAGTTGCCGCTCGGCTTCTTTGTCTCAATCCTCTTCTTGGTTTTGACAACGATTTTCGTAGCGACAACAGGTGACTCCATGACCTACGTCATCTCTGTCACCATGTCTAAGAGTGGAACACCAGCTATGGCAGTTCGTGTATTCTGGGGCATTGCAATGGGTATGATGGCGATGATCCTGATTTCAGTAGGGTCTGGCGGCGTCTCAAAGTTGCAGAGCTTTATCGTCATCACCGCGGTACCAGTATCGTTGCTACTCATTCCGTCACTTTGGGATGCATTGCGCATCACAATAGCAAAAGGAAGAGACAGCTAAGCATATTGCCCGAGCACATATATCCAATATGGCTCGGGCAATTTAAGCTTCGGATTGTCCAGAGGATGAGATGATTATGAGTGTTTGCGAAACCGATGCAATTCAGCTGCGTGCACCTGATAAGGTGATGAAGTTAAGCCGCCTCGGTTCAATCCATCAATCACGCCTTTCCTTCATGCGTATTCTTTTGAGACGCATGCAAAATGATAACTGGCGTTTTGAACGACCTATCTTTGATATTGATGAGAGCGGTGTCGGGCACGCTGTCTATTGCGCTCATGGTCCAGACCGAACCTATTCTCTAGTTGCCTTCTCGCATGACCTGCCAGCCGAGAAGCGATCAGATCGCGTGATCGCAGATGCTTGGGATGCAACATTCACTCTTTTTGACGGTATTCCAACCTCTGAGGATATTGAACGTCTTTCTCACAACGTACCTTTGCAAGAGGCTGGACGCATTTGTGAGACAGAGCTGTCGCTGTCACGCGCCAATCGTTCGGCACGTTTGTGGGAACACATCGTGGAAGCTCTATCCGAGGGAGAGCAGCCAGACCTCCAAAAGATCGAAGCTGTCGGTTATCTCATGCGCACCACTGCCGTTTATGGATCAGGCAAGTTTGGGGCAGCGGATCGCGAAATGATCGCGGACCGTCCTGAGTTTCAAAGTCCGTTCCAGGTGGAGATGCTTTCCGTCTTTCTGACACGAGCTTTTGTACGCGACCTTGCCGAGTATATGGCGTGTATGAAGGGGGGAGAAAAAGCTGCAAAGTTGGATCCCGCTATCGCCCGTTCTATGGGCATTGGAAATTCAACTGGCCTCGGAATGGCGCCATTTCTGCTCAATCATCCAGTACTGTTTAACAACTGGATTGCCGCGCGGGAACAAGCGGCTGCACGTGTACGCGCACTCCCTCAGGCAAATAAACATGAGATTGAACTCTTTCGTGAATTGCTTGAGCGCAGCATCTTATTGGTGGCGTCTTGGACAACAGATCATCAAGTCCAATCTGAAAAGACTGAAGGGCTCAAGCGTGACCTTGTATCGTTGCGGCAGCAGGCTGAAAACATCTCTGATGCAAGTGATTACCCTTGGAACCAGCTAAATACCTGGGCAGAAAAGGAACTGTCTCTGGAAGGGCAGGAATGCCTGATTTCCTTGATGCTGGAGCCTTATGGGGCACTTGTTGATGATCTCGCAAACACTATGGCCGCTGACAACACGCCAACTTTCCGCATTGCTGGAGCGATGACACTGCAGGATCTGCGGGAAATTCTTGAACGGGTTTATGGTTGGGCATTGGAAATTGATTGGAGTGATCAGCAGAACAAAGCAAAGGCCTGGTATGTCTCTGAGGAGAAGCTGGAGCCACGCCTGGGTGAACGCTTTGAAGAGCCGATTGAAGACTACGAGCAACCTTTAGCGCCCGGACGAGATGCAGCTGCGCTTTATCATGCTCTGGGCCACTGGCCAGAAGACAAAAACATCGCTCAGTTTCTGCTGAGGCATCCTGAATACCGTCACATCGTTCGCCGTGCTCAGATTGTCAATCAGGCGCCCTATGCTGAAATCCGCGACAATACGATTGCAAGCGATATTCTGCCGATCGATATGCTGAGATGTAAACTCGCCTTTTTCGGCGCAGTGCAATTCGATCCACGCTCTGATCGTTGGGTACGCATCAACATGTATGCAAACGCGCCTTATCCGGAGGAGTTGGCGTCACAATCTGATGATTTCTGGGTCTATCCAGCACTGAACAGAGGCAACTAGATGAGTTATTCTCTCAATGAAATCGAGGCGATGTGCAAGCGTGCTTCTCGTGGTGCAGGGTTGCCATGGGGCTTATGTGAGGAGGCTGCCAAAGGAACGCGCTGGCTCGCATCCTTTGGATTTCCTGGACCGGATTTGCTGGTCTCACTCTTAGAGTTGAATGACAGGCTGCCAGCGGTTGATCTGTCTCCAGTGGCACTTCAAGGTATCTGGCGTGCTCCAGCGGGCAGGCTAAGCCCACTGATTGCTGGCGCTGCGATGAGTGACTGTGCAATCAAAATGGAGCTGGGCAATATCATAACAATGCTGGAAGTTGACTACCCGTTGCTGGTTGTTCCTTTCGCGTCCGGCGCAGCCCTTCGTCTTGGCCAGCCGGTTGCTGTGGAATGGGAAGGTACGCGCATGGTGACCAATGGCAAGGAACTCTGCGTTCAGGGCAACTCTGAGGCAATTTTATCTTCTCACGCCAAACGAGTTGAATGCTCAGCGGCAGCACAAATGCTCTCGCAAAGCAAACCTATCCATAGAGCGGTTGTTGGGGATGCATGCTGGGTGCGCCTTGGAGCATTTGCACAGCGGACCTTTGCTCCCGCGACAGAAGCATCCCGCCTGCGCGGCGCTGGTGCTGGTTTGACAGACAACGACTGATTGGTAGTCGTTCTTCAATTTCAAGATCAAGAAATCCGACGCAAGAGATCAGGTGTTTACATGAACACGCTGACTGACAAAAACTGGAGTAAAAATGAGCTCAGGACTTAAAAAAATAGGCGGTTCCAAGCGCTTTTCTGCAATCGCTATTCACAATGATGTTGTTCATTTGGCAGGCCAGGTGTCACAGCTCGTTGAGGGCGATATCACCGCACAATCAAAAGACGTTTTCACCAAAGTCGACAACTTGCTCGCTGAGGCGGGCACAACTCGTGAAAATGTGTTTTCCGTCCAGATCTGGCTGGCAGACATGCGTGAGTATGACGAAATGAACAACGTCTGGGACGAGTGGGTCGCTGATCTCAATGCAGCTCCAACACGAGTTTGCGTCGAGGCCCGTATGGCAAAGCCTCACTACAAAATCGAAGTTCTGGTGCTGGCAGCGCAGTAATGTACAGCTAGGATTGGTCAGTAGGCGGCTAGATCTACTGGCCATCTGTGAGATCCTAGAAGCCCAACCATTGACGATAGGGGGTAGTATAAAAAGACTGTAAACAGAGCTTGTTGCTCAAAGTGACTTGGAGTTGAAACCCAACTAAGCTAACGGCTAACCAGAGATAACTCGAATGTCAGTTATTGGCCACGCTGTGACATTCTAGGAATGCCTAAAATTTCGGGCCAGGAGCTGCCATTGGGCCTTTCAGCCAACAGTTGAGATCAACTTTGCTTAACTATTAAGCAACGACCCACCGAGCTCCATTTCGTTTCGATCTGAACGCATAATTGATTTCGCTGAATACCCCAAGATGACCGTTCATTGCACGAGCGCTAAGCCATCAACAGCGTTGATCTACAGGTTCAAGTAGGTGATCTGCGGTAGGTAGGAGCCGTTGAACATCAAAACGCAACAAGGCCAAGTATTCTATTACCCAAAAGCCATTTTTTGTCCAATTGTCCTTGATGACAGACACTGTCCGTCATCAAGGACAATTGGACAAGATTGGCTTTCGAATAGTGGAGTGTCTGGCCCTTTTGCGTGTTGATGTTAAGCGGCTTGAGCGTGGTAGCGCAAGCGACGATTTTGAAGAGTTCTGCGTTTAATCATCTGTCGGTTTTGTAAGATCGCCTTATCCCTCTCGAAATAAACATCTGCTGGTGTCACGTTACCTAGGCTCTCGTGATAGCGATGATTATTGTAGTAATCGACGAAGTTCCCGATCTGTGCTTCCAAGTCCTCCGACATGTAGTAGTTTTCGAGTAAGATGCGGTTCTTCATGGTCTGATGCCAACGCTCGATCTTACCTTGCGTTTGCGGATGGTATGGCGCTCCCCGAACATGCTTCATACGCTTCTCCTCCAACCATTCAGCCAGGTCGGTAGAGATGTAGGAGCTCCCGTTATCGGACAGTAGCCGTGGACGATGGAGTATCTTGGGCTGCTCGCATCCAGAGACATCGAGTGCCAGTTGAAGGGTATCGGTTACATCCTTGGCTTTCATAGTGGAACACAGCTTCCAGGCAATGATGTAACGGGAGTAATCGTCGAGAACAGTTGAGAGATAGAACCAACCCCAACCAATAATCTTGAAATAGGTAAAATCGGTCTGCCACTGCTGGTTCGGCTTTGTTGTCTTATCCTTGAACTCGTCTGCGGCCTTGATGACGACATAAGCCGGGCTGGTAATCAGGTCTTGCGCTTTCAGTAGTCGGTAGACAGAAGCTTCAGATACAAAATAGCCTTTTGTGTCTGTGAAGCGGACCGCGAGCTCTCGTGGTGACAAATCTGGCTCGTCTAGCGCCATCTCGATAATCTGTGATCTGATCTCATCGGGAATACGGTTCCAGACCTTGGCGGGACGTGAAACTCTGTCCTCCAACGCTTCAACGCCGCCTTCCAGATAGCAGTTATACCAAACATAGAACGTTGAGCGTGGAATACCCAGCAGCTCTAACGTGCGCTTGATTGGCTGATGTGATCCTTCAACCAGCCGAATAATCTCCAACTTCTCGTGGGCGGGATATCTCATTCGTCGTCTCCCCCATCCTCGAGCATGCTTTTTTTAAGAAGCCGCAGCTCCAGAGCTTGTTCGGCGACCACCTCCTTGAGATCGCGTGCTTCTTTGCGCAGCACCTTGACCTCACCGGTGCTGGCCTGACGGGCCGTATCACCAGCAAGTCGCTTCTTACCGGCTTCCAGAAACTCCTTCGACCAGCTGTAGTAAAGCCCCTGTGAGATGCCCTCTTGTCGGCACAACTCGGCAATACTGTCCTCACCACGCAGTCCAGCCAGAACGATACGTATCTTGTCTTCAGTGGAATAGCGCTTTCGGGTCTTGCGCCGGATGTCTTTAACCGCCTTCTCAGCTGCAGCGCTGGCGGTCCTTGTGTTTTGCCCCATTGTTCACTCCTAGTCTAGTGATCATGGGCCAAAACACTCCCTTACTCAAATCGATCGATCTGTCCATATGACTTCGACGGGGAACATTGAAAATAATTACGACGCATTAAGCCCATTCTTTAAGAAGCACGCTCAAAAACTTGAAATCTTTAGCGGCGTAAGAGATCTAAAAAAATATTCGGATATTGTTTGGGTACCCAAGAAGTGTCCCTGCAAGTCTTGTAAATTTCTAGGCGTTGAGTATAGAGACCCTAGGCGACTTGAAAGAGAATACTTTGGGTTTACATGCACCCCTGAACTCGATGTATCGGGTAAAATTTCCGCTATTGAATATTGCGAGTAACGACAACATTACAAACTTTTTTATTCCAAACTCCTGCATCATTACAAACTATTTTATACCGTCACATTAGACATTTGAAGCATAAATCATGGCCCCAAAAATTACTTTTCGTTTTGCAATGCCTCACTATCAGTGATTGTTTTATTCTTAACCAGCAGATGAACCTCGATCTGGAAGACTGAAGGTCCAGGCAAAACCATCACAAGGGAAACAACCAAATGGGGTTAGCGATTTGGTTGAGTTATCGCTGCTCAGGAAATGCGTTAGGTTTAAGCTGACGAAACCTAACGCAAAATCTGAAGTTTCCGCTGACAACAGCTATCGCTGCTGACATAAACTTCACATATATTCTCATTTAATAAAATGCAGCAATACAATGCATAATAATACTTAGATAAATTACATGTAACTTTCTCTAAAATAATAGTTAAACAAACTAATCGATTATCTAGACAAAAATCAAAAATTACGTTTATTCACTTAGAAATTATCATCTCAATCAGCGTTGACTTTACGTCAAAAGAGGCCAACAATTCTGCGATTGTATGAGTGATACTCATGCAGAAAATGACGTAACACGCTGAATAATAAATAGAAATCCAACCACACCTTCTCTTGATCCAATTGCGTGGGCTGCAATTTTGGAGTTATCGAAACATGTTTGATGACTACGCAAATTCTGTTGCTGGATGTAACGATAGCCCACGGTTAATCGTGTCTGATAACTGGCAGGATGTAGGGCTTTTGCCCTTGGGGTTTCCTGACTGTTTTCAGAGCGTATTGCGACGCGATTATGGTCATCATGAACGGACCACTTTTCCATTTGTGATCAAGTCGAGGACTTGTCGTTTCAACGGCATGGTTAAGCTGGTCATTGGTCAATCATCTGCTTCGTTTCGAGGTGGATCTGAGATAAGCGCCAACGACTGCGCTGTGAGTTCCTTGGAGGAGGAGCTCGCTACGGAATTTCCAGTTCTTCAGCACGTCAATTTACTGAAAACGCCGGTGACGACGGCGTCCTGTGCGACGACCGGTTTGAGTTGGAGCACCAATACTACGCAGCATTAAAAACCCAAGCTTTGTAAGAGAGGGAGACACAAAGATGCCAAATCAAAATCAGCCCGATGAATGGTGGGTAAATGATCAGACACCTGATAATCCATATGGCAAAAGCGAGGATTACGAAGCTTATATCGATTACATCAGTGCACTACCACGCAGCTTGACACCTGAGATTGCTGCACAGCCGCTAGTGATCAACGTGACAGGTCTGAACGATTATCCTGAGTACAAGGCGGCGGCCATTGGTGCTTTGGAAGTTTGGTCAGCAGTTACTCCATTGCAGTTTGAGATTGTGGACGATGCTCCATTTGATCCTGACCTCCACTGGATGGAAGTTGTCAGCCCGGCAATTGGCGAGCAGAGTGACGGCAGCGCGTTTTCCAGCAACCGTTATGTCAGCATCGGCCAGAAATTCCATGACACTGAGCCGAACAAAACCGATATCGGCGGTTATGTGTTTGACAGCTTTATCCATGAGTTCGGCCATGAGTTTGGCTTGAACCACCCAGGCCTTTATAACTACAGCGGCCCAGGCGGTGTTCAGATCAACTACCTAAACAATGCGACATGGATCTATGACCGTCAGCAGTACAGCGTAATGTCGTATTTCGATGGCATTGATGTTGGGGAAACAACACGCTGGTCGGCTTCCACACCTCTGATGGCGGATATTGAATCCACCATTCGTCGGTTCTTCTCTGAAGTTGATGAAGATGGTGTGCGGACGTATCAGAAGATCGATCTAAACACTGGCGACAATATCTACGGCTTCAACAGCACAGAATACGGCTACGAGCTGACATCTGATGGCATGCAGCACGATATCGGATTTACAATTCACGATACCGGCGGCATGGATACCATTGACTTCTCTGGTTCAACTGCTGGGACAATTCTTGATCTACGAGCTGGTCAATTCTCCTCCGTGAACGGCCATAGCAACAACGTTTCGATCTTTGCAGGTCACAACGAAGATCAAACAGAGTACTACATCGAAAAAGGCATCGGCAGTAACTACGATGACATTATCATTGGTAACGATGGCGACAACGTTCTGGACGGTCGCGGTGGTGCTGACAAAATGGCAGGTGGTGCTGGAGACGACATCTACTTCGTTGACTCCATTGACGATATCGTTCGTGAAGAAGCTGATGGCGGTAACGACACCATCATCGTCGTGAACAGCGATCTGGATCTTGGTGAAGTTGAGAACGTTGAAAACATCATCTACGTTGGCGGCACTCCTCCGCAGCCTCCTGTGGAAGAAGATGACACTCCAGCCAACCCAGGCGATACGTTGACCAGCATCATCTTTGGTGATGAAGGCAACAACACGCTGGATGGCGGTGCAGGTGGTGACACCATCTTCGGTTTGGATGGTGATGATCTGATCATTGGTGGCCGCGATACGCTTGCAAGCCGCGACATCAACAACACCATTCCGTTTGATGAACTTGAAGATCAGACCGAGAGCGATGACGGTAACGACGTCCTCTACGGCGGTGGTGGCAACGACACCATCTTCGGTGGTGCTGGCGATGACATTCTGGACGGTGGTGACGGCGACGATACTCTGATGGGTCAGGCTGGTGCCGATGTGTTCAGAGGTGGTGACGGTGTAGATACTGTCGACTTCAGCCATGAAAGCCCGTTCCAACTTCTGGTCAACCTGGAAACCAACGTTGCTGTTGGTGGTACAGCTTCAGGCGACACCTTCTACAGCATTGAAAACCTGATTGGCTCTGACGACCGTATCGACCGCTTTATCGGTACAGACGACAACAACCACTTCTGGGGTCAGGGGGGCGGCGACGTCTTCAACGGCGGCGGCGGTGATGACATACTGGATGGTGGTCGTGACGGTGACCTGCTTTATGGTGATGAAGGCAACGACATCCTCATTGGTGGTTCTGGTCAGGATTACATGAATGGCGGTGAAGGCATTGATACCGTTGTGTATTCCGGTAGCTCTGATGGCGTAACCGTCGACCTTGCCAACGGCACTGCCAGCGGTGGTGATGCTGACGGTCCAGTACAGATCGTAGGTCGTGGTACAACCATCAAGCATGACATCATTGTTGATGTTGAGAACGTCGTTGGTTCTTTCTACGATGATCACCTGATCGGTAACGATCAGACCAACGAACTATCCGGCGGTGCAGGTAATGACGTACTGACTGGTGGTGAAGGTGCTGATGTTCTAAATGGTGGTGCTGGTAGCGACACTGCAGACTATTCCGATGCAACTAGCGGCGTGAAGCTTAATCTGGCTCGCGGTAAGTCTGAAGGTGATACCTACATCTCCATCGAGAACCTTTCCGGTTCTGGTCACAATGACAAGATCAAAGGCAACAAAGCTGCCAATACTCTGACTGGTCAAGGTGGCAACGATGTGCTCCGCGGTGGCGGTGGCGATGACATCCTGTTTGGTGACTTTGCTGATCAGGGCGAAGCTATTCCACGCCCGGGTATGGGCACGGGCTACGCAACCCTCGGGCCAGATGCCACGAACAACTCGATCGCAACTGCCTTCGATATCTCCAACAACTTCTCTTTGACAGAAGACCCGGACATCTTCGATTCAACAACTGTTCTTCACACAACAGTTAACGCGACCGGAAATGGCAAGGGTGGATACTACAGCATCGAGCTGGCTGCGGGTACGATCATCACGATCGATATTGACGGCATTGCAGATCCAAACGTCCATGACAGTTGGGTTCGCCTGCTCGACAGCGATGGAAACATCGTCACCCAGAACGATGATGGTGGTGGAGATCCAGGTTCTATAACCAACCGCGAT
Organism: Pseudovibrio sp. FO-BEG1; assembly: GCF_000236645.1. Lineage (NCBI taxonomy): Bacteria > Pseudomonadati > Pseudomonadota > Alphaproteobacteria > Hyphomicrobiales > Stappiaceae > Pseudovibrio > Pseudovibrio sp. FO-BEG1. The sequence goes on along the minus strand of NC_016642.1, from coordinate 1,220,410 downwards.
TCCAGTACTGTCTTCGTGGTTGAAGAGACTGGTACCTACTACATTCTGGAGGGCGCATGGTCTCCGGATGTTCCAGGTGATGGTTGGTCAGAAGCTGTGCCGGAAGGCTCTACCTATAAACTGAACGTCTCTGTTGAGTTCCCACCTGAGCCAATCCAGCCAGGTGAAGCCGGTAATGATAAGCTCTATGGCGGCAACGGTAGTGACTTCCTTGATGGTGGCCTTGGTGCTGACCTTCTTGTCGGTGGTAAAGGAGAGGATACCTTCCGCTTCTCTACCGAGCTTGGTGAAGACAATGTTGACCGGATCAAGGACTTCAATACTGATGAAGATGTGATCATGTTGGACAGCAGCATCTTTGCTGAACTTGGTGGCGACGGTCCGCTTGCACTTAATGCATTCCATAAAAGTGCAGCTGGTGTCAGTCAGGATGCAAATGACCGCATCATCTATGACACGGATAGTGGTGCATTGTTCTACGATGCTGACGGTTCCGGCGATATTGCAGCGGTACAGTTCGCTCAGTTGAACGCTGGCCTGTCTCTATCCGCAGACGACTTCGTGATCGTCTGATAAGATCGAGGAGGGGAGCTTTCAGGTTCCCCTCCTGTTTTTGCACATATCACTGCGTTGTCAGGCCCTTCGGCCTTATTTTGAGGATTGGGGAGTAAATCAATGAAAACCAAAGTTACCCGCCATTCAGCTCTGCTTGCTGCAGGTCTTGCAATCTCAGCAGTCTCAACCAACGCAGAAGCCGTGAAAAACCAACCCGAAACAATTAGTGGCACAATCACCTACGCAGGCAATGAGGCTATCCCAAAAGGCCAGATCAAGATTTTCCTGAAAGACAGCGAAGCGCAATCCATGTCGCAAGTCACCACATCTCAAACCCAGCTTATCAGCACCGGTAAAGCCAAAACCCTAGCTTACACATTCGTAATTCCAACAAAAGCTACAGCCTCTCAGGTGCAACTGGTTGAAGTTCGCTTAGAGAGAGCTGACGGTTGGTTACTTGCTCGTGGGAGTGAAAAGGTAAGAGCGGAGAGAACTCCCACGGATGTGATGCTTTATAAAGTTATGTATTAAAGACCTAGCGCCAAACCAATCCAGACAACTGCTAGAAGAACCGCTCAGGCACTCGGATGCTGTCGCCGGGTTGGATGTAGACGCGGGCGCCGGTGAGTTTTACCGGGATGTCGTAGTCATTCCCGTTTTTGCGAATGAAGACGCGTTTGGTGTTGGCTCTGTAGGAGTATCCACCTGCGATGGCCACTGCATCCTGTAAGGTTAGCCCGTTTTTATAGGGGTATTCGCCGGGTTTTCCGATTTCTCCCTGAATGAAAAATGGTCGGTAATTCAACACTTCCAGACTGATACGTGGGTCTTTGAGGTAACCATCTTTCAGAGCGACGACGATTGCGTCTTCCAGTTCACCCAAGCTTTTGTTTTTAGCGGCAACATCTCCCACGAGTGGCAGGTCCAGGTTGCCCTGATCGTCGACGACAAACTCACCTGACAGGTCTGGCTCACCGAATACGATGAGGCGCAGTTTGTCTCCTGAGCCTAAGTGATAGGCTTTAGCCTGTGAGAACGCACTGTCTGTGACCAGTTGCTGATGCTGTGTGGAACTACTCAGATCGCTTGGTGTGCAGCCGAGAGCCCAGAACGCGACAAGTAGGACTGACAGGACGTGCTGTATGTATTGCATTACATTACCCTCTTACACTACTGCCTGCTCTGCTGTTCCTTGCACTCAAGGACTGCGCAACACCTACACACAACATAACAATGTAAACGAGAGCAACCGCTTGTATCTCAATACTGAAATCTACCGTTGAATGAATTACGACAACGGTGGAAGAGCAAATTCCAATTGTAGGGTACAGTTTTCGAACCCGCCGAGAATGCAAGCCAGATAAACACTTGGAAAACGACCAAATGAACACTGCAAACAGGATTAGGCTTGCAGGAATGCCGAGCCCTACTATTGCTTCAAGATAACTGTTGTGAGCCTTGTCCCATGTGAGTTCTGCAGGGAGCTCAGAAGTCGGGTAGAGCATCAGCATTGTCGGGAAGGCTCCGGCACCTACGCCCTGTAGCGGGTAGTCTCCTATCATCTGAAGAACAGTTTGATAGAGCTGTAATCGATAGCTGTCAGTAACCCCCTGTTGGATCAGTCGGAGACCTATTGCATTGCCTGACTGCACCAGCAGAAGCCCAATTATACCTGCAACCACCAGAACAACGAGTATGGGCGAGACGGAGACACCAAGAGACCTTCGTTTTCGGCTGATGGAGAACGGGCCAAGGCATAGGAACAGAAAGAGCAAAAGTGCAATCAAGCTGGAAGCAATGCCGGCTCTGGAGTTAGTGAGGAACACTGCCCCCCACAGAATAATTGTAGGCCCGAGCAAGGAAGCGGTTTTGAGGGAAACAAGTTTTTCCAGCAGCTGAAGGACTGGTTCGGACGCGTCGGAGGTCTGAACCAGCTTACGAACTCTGGCATAAAGCAATATGGCTGCAGTTATCGCTGAGATGCCGAAGTAAGTAGCTGCGCTGTTGCGGTTTACAAAGGTTGCTGTGAGGTTGGTCGTGTCAAACCGGGGGCCAAACCAAAGAATGTTTGGATCGCCTGAAGTCAGAGCCATGGCGCCATAGATCGCGTAGGCCGTGGCTGAGTAGATCACCGCCAGAAGCATCACATAAGCACTGGAGGCCTCCTTAGCAAACTGAATGACAAGCCAGGCAAAGATGACGTACGTGGTTAGCCTCAGCAAAGTGAGTTTGCCGAGCAATGGGTTGGCAGTCATCCGGCCATCTAACTCCTCCTGCAACAACACCTCTGAGTAGTTCCAGATCGGGTTAGATAGACCAGCAAAGTCGCTGGGGACCAGCTGGATTGAGATCCACAACAACACACTGCCAAGGCATAAAAAAGGGAAGACTAACTGGCTTATCGGAGGACCTTGGTAGCTCCAGTTTATCCTTGCAGTACTCCAGAGGAGAAACGCCGCCCAAACAACTGCAAAGTTCACGATCCAAAGTAAAACCCTGTTGCTTCCTAAAACCAGCGGACAGAAAACGATGAGAAGCAGCAGTAGAGTAAAAGCAGTTCTATCAAGAAATGACCTCGACATACTCCCTCCTCACAAGCGCAAAATGCTTACTTGTGATCCTTCAAGTTTCAAAACCGAGAGTTCACCGGTGAAGTAGGCGCCAGTATCAATGTTGATCCGGTTCTCAAGTATCTCTGGTGCTGAGACAGGAGTGTGTCCATGGACGATCTTTTTCGGGTAGCATCTTACAGAGGAGAGGAAGGCATCACGTATCCATAGTTGCTCGGCAGTGGTTTGCGCGGAGAGCTCTTTCTTTGGATTAACGCCAGCGTGCACGAAATAGTAATCGCCCAGCTCAAAGCTCGTTGGAAGCTGGCTTAGAAACTCAATCAATCGCGCTCCCATCGCATTTTGCAGATCACACCGCAGTTCGTTGCGCATAAGATGGGGATCTGCCCCGTTTAAGGACACACCAAAAGAAGACAGGGTTTCCAAACCTCCAAGTGAGATCCACATTTGGATCAGGGATGAGTCCTTCAGAAAATCCAGCAAGACCTCTTCATGATTGCCTTTGAGACATATCCGCTTCCTTGTGTGGGAGAACTGAAACGCCAAATAATTTAGAATCTCTGCACTTTGCTTGCCGCGATCGATGTAGTCACCCAGAAAAATCTCATAGCAGTCGCCGGAGTATTCAGCGGCATCCTCGTCAATCATCCTGATTGCGCCCTTCAGTAGTTCAAAGGAGCCGTGAATATCTCCGACTACATAGGCCCGGGTGTTTTCTGGTAGTTCAAAGACTCGGACCAATTGGTTGGCATCATGCGAGCGCGAGGCTCTTTGTTTTCTGAGTAATGACAACATGAGGCACTACCCGTAGTAGGCTTCGTACTTGAAGTAATCGTAGCCGTAGCTAGACTGATAGCTATACTTCTTTGCTTTGTTGGAATTGAAGTTGTTCAGCACTACTCCAAGAATGTTCGCGTTTGCTTTCTCCAGAAGATCAGTTGCACGTTCAACCGCAAATCGGTCTGTCCGATCCCAGAAGGATACCATTATGGTGCCTTGAACCATTCGAGACAGCACGCGACTGTCGATCACCGGAAGGACAGGCGGACTATCGATCACCACCAAATCAAACGTTCTGGAAGCTGCATCTATCAAAGATTGCATAGCCATCGAAGAGAGGAGTTCGGCTGTTTCCCAGAGATCATTTCTTCTTGGAGCTGGCAGGAAATAGAGTGACGAGTTCGGCTCTTTCCGAACTGCATCCTTAATGTTGAACTCCCCTGTCAGAACGGTCGCAAGATTGGCTTCTGTCGAACCAGCCAAAGCAGCTGTAGAAACAGGGTGACGCATATCTGCGTCAATCAAAAGAACGCGCTCACCTGTTTTTGCTGCGTAATGCGCTAGGTTCAGAGCTACGGTGGACTTACCTTCGCCTGGAAGAGCAGACGTAATCAGAAGTGTTTTGAGAGAGTTATCGACATTGGAGAACCGGACACGGGACCGCAATACCCGCACTGCTTCAGCATACTGGCTGAATGGATTTTGCGAGGCGTACTCCCAAATTCCCTCTGGCAGCGTGCGTAGCTTGGCTCTCGCTTTAGAGTTGGCCGGATACTGTGCACTCTTGAACCCAAGGCGAGCTTTCAGGTTGTTCCAAACGCCAGCGATCGTCCCACCTTCTTTGTTGATGCTAGACGAATGCTGGTCGATCATTGGCACTGTTGCAAACAGCGGGAGACCAAGCCGTTCCTCAACATCCTCATGAGACTTGAGTGTGTAGTCAAAGAGTTCCAGAAGAAGGGAAATCACAACTCCGACGACCAATCCAAGTAAGAATGACAGCACAACGAAGAGCTTCTTGTTTGGGTAACTGCGCGCGACTGGTGGCGTCGCCTGCGTTAGGATCCGACTGGTGATGTTGTCCATTTTCTCAGATTCCTGCGTTTCCTTGAACCGGTTCAGGAATGACTCGTAGAGAGTTCTATTGGCCTCTGCCTCACGTGTAAGCTCACGCAGATAAACAAGGGCCTGATTTTCTGAGCTCGTTACATTGCGAAGTTGTTCAAGGCTGCTTGAGATAGACAGCTCACGGCTTCTGGCAACGGCCAGTTCGTTTTGCGCTGTGTTGACGATGCGCTGAAGTTCCTCGCGAATCTGGCGATTGAAATCAGCTAGTTGGGAGCGAACACTGACGACTTCCGGGTGTTTCTTTCCGTACTTCACCACTAGCTCAGCTTCTCGCCGAGCAACTTCTGATGCCTTTGCTCTAAGCTGAGTGATTACAGCAGATTGGGCGGCATCTGCAAAAGATGAAGCCGAGCCACCTTGTTTTCGGACTTTATCTATCTGGTTGACTTTTGCCTGCGCCTCAGCCGTTTTTGCGCGGGCTAGTACAAGTTGCTGATTGAGAGTCGCTATCTGCTTTTCATTGAAGGTGGCACCGTCCGCAACTTGAAGGTTGTTCTCGTTTCGGAAAATCTCAACGGCCTGCTCAGACTTGCGTACCCTCTCCCTCAACTCCGCCAATCTGATACTGAGCCATTCATTTACACGGCGCGTTGCATCGTATTTGGTTTCAAGCTGATCCATCAGGTATGCATTTGCAAAGCCGTTCGCCAGTTCTGCTGCCAGGCTTGGAGATCGGGCTTCGTACATAACATCAACCACAGTTGTGTTACGACGAAGCTTTACATCCAGGCCGGAGAGTACTCGTCTTGAGAGATCTGAAGGATCATGTCCGTAAGCTGTAAAGGTCTCCTTCTCTTCAGCTCCCATTATCTTCTTTATAATGCCGTTGATGAGAGACGGTGTCGGCAGGAACTCAGGAGAGTTCCAAAGGCCATGCTTATCGATGACGCGCTCAGCTACAGCATTGGAGCCAATTATCTCAATCTGGCTTTGCAGCACTTTATCATCAGAGCCGAAGCCGCTGAGGACAGCTTCAACATCAACAATGTTGGCTGCCCGGGTTTCGATAAGAATAGATGTGGTAGCGGTGTACTTGGGTGTGGCTATAAGAGAGATACCCGCTCCAACGATTGCTGCAAACAACGCACTGCCGATGATAAGCGTGGCATAGCGCTGGATAAACTGTAGAACTTCCCGCAAGTCGATCAGATCTTTGGGTTGCTCCGCAGGAGGCGTGGAAGTTGACGTTGCCGCGTTAGTACTCTGCATTAAAGTTGACCCCTAACAAATGTCTGTCGTAGCTCACGCCAGGCCGATCAGAACTAAGCCTCTCGTATTCGTATGCGGCACCCAACTTCATGTAACGATTGACGAAATAGTCCGTCTTAACCAATGCTCTGTATCTGTTATCAACGCGGTTGACCCCTAGGTAGTCTTCGCGCGAGTAGATGAAGGCGGGTGAAAAGATCCAGTTTCTTAAGAACTCATAGTCGACAGCGATTTCCGCATAAGATTCCAGCTGTCCGGCAGAACCAAAGACATAACTTTCTTCAATAGATTGAAGACCGATGATGTTCACTGTCACCAGTGCGGTGGGTGTCCATTGAAGTTCAACGTTATAGGCAAATGTCTGAATATCCTGACGAGTTTCCAACTCGTAGTCCTGACTGAGATAACCAACACCCGCAGATCCATGAATGGTCCCGCGCATGTCAAACTCCATTCCAGCTAAGAGTTCGATACCATTTGAATCGCGATTGCTTGATCCGGTGTCGCGCCAGTTACGCTCATTGAACTCAGCGCTGCCATAAAAACTCAAGCCCGGGAAGTATGCATAGGAGACCTTGGCTATAAGATCATATCGATAACCATCGCGATTATCCTGATCCAGTACATCTCCATCGACGGATTCGACGTCGTGATAATCATAGTGACTGATTGAGCCTGTTGCTCCTACCGTCACGCGATTGAAGGTTTTCGAGGCTCCTGCATATCCGCCATAAACGTTGTAGCGAACCCCAGTCTTAGAAGTGAGCGGAACATCGTTGTCTCCCAGTTCATCCTGGTTCAGCTCAATCCTTCCGCCTAAGTTCAATGCAAGATCATTCAGCACATCGACGCGACCGTCGGCAAGTGCCCGCCCTGAAAGGGTTGAGGCGTTGGCATCTTCAAAGACATAACGTTCCCGTGCAGAAAGGTAGAGATTGAGGCTGTGTCTGGAGAAGTCAGAGTTTACTGCAATAGCGGGCGAGATGAGTCCAACAAGACTGCCCTGCATGTTGTTTTGCTCTTGGTAGATGTTGGAGTCATAGTAAAGGCCTGAAGTAAGCGTGGGCATGATAAGCCAGCCAGGGAACCTCATCCCCTGGGCGTCATACTCAGGCCTTGGCCGCATTCTGACCCGGTATTCTGAAAACTTACCCAGCACCACTTTAGTGCCCTCTTCGGCAACAGATGCATCCGAACAGAGAGCAGCCAAGCCTGCTAGCAAAATGGGCCGTATGCTTCTCATTCATGCACCAACGGTTGAAGTAAACTTCGAGCGACATCAGTTCGGGCTTGGGAGGCTAAACCCACCCCCACTTCCTTTGCCGGTTGTGGGAGCATCACGGGTTCTGGCTCCGACTTGCAGTCGAGCACCAGCGACAACGCCTGATCCGCGCGTGGCAGAAACCGCATTAAATGCTGTCTTCATCGAATGGCTGGAACTGACAATAGCTTGCTCCAGCGTGTTCATTCCATGATCATCTCCGGTGCTCATCATGGGTTGAAACGCCATGTGTAATCCCACGCCCATTTGCTCGGCCTGCGGACCGGAAACAAACCAAGAAAGCCGGGAAACTGCGTGTGCCATTGACGGATTACTTGCCACAGCCTCACTGATCGCTTGCGCGAACTCAGGAGTTGCTATGTGCAGGCTGGACTGCATGGCATCCCCCAGCATTTGCAGATGGCTGTCCTCCGCAGTGCTCGCGAACTGAAGCATGAGGCCAACCGATGAGACGGGATCAGCCATGACTTGCTCAACCATTGCATTTGCTGCATCTGGCACATCTTGTGCTAGCACCTGCGTTGCCCAAAGAGACAAAGCTAGTGAGCTCGCACCAAGGCAGAGCAATAGGCTTCTTTGCTTCATTTCAAAACATCCAAATTAGCGTCAAATTTCCAACTGAAACAGTTTCAGACAAGCAGTCCTGCATGCCGCAATAAAAACAGCAGGTTCTGGAGAACAATGCTTTCGCAGCTTCTCAGAACTTAGGCTTTCCATGCAGCACCAGACGGCGCCGACAAAACCTTACGCAAACGACTGAGGATACTCATTCGAGGTGGGAACACGGCGCGTGCGCCGCGGGCCTTCTCATTGGTTCTGCAGTTTAATGAGTTATTCAAACTGCTCTGTGACGATCTCATCTCCGCGGAACTCAGGCATAGTTGCATGGCCTACTGCGTTGATGCCTTCACGCCTGAAAACGATTATGAACGTAAGAAAGATGATCTTAAGGTCCAGCCAGAAGCTCTTGTTCTCGACATACCAGACATCAAGCTCAAAACGAGATTCCCAGTCGAGGCTGTTTCTGCCATTGACCTGGGCCCAACCAGTTATGCCTGGCTTCACCAAATGTCGACGCAACTGACGTTCTGAGTAGAGCTCTAAGAAGCTTGCAAGCTGAGGGCGTGGTCCTACAATCGACATGTCGCCCTTCAAAACATTAATGAAGCCAGGCAGTTCATCGATGCTCCAAACACGGAGAAACTTGCCAAAGCGTGTTAAACGCTCAGCGTCTGGTAGCAACGCGCCATGCTCATCGCACTCGTCTGTCATGCTTCTCAGCTTGTAAATCTGGAAATTTCTACCAGCCTGCCCCGTTCGTGTTTGCTTGAATATTATTGGTCTTCCGAGTTTAACTCCCACAAGCAGTGCGGTAATCGCCAGAATTGGCAGAGTGATAGTTAGGACTGCCAGGCTGAACATAATATCGAAAGCCCGGGTCATGTAGTCTTGGTACTTCATTTAACAACCCCTCAGAATAATTGAAGGAAATGCGTAGTATTCGCCGCATTTGCCTCCTCAAAGGAGCCGCCCTGATACAAATTGCTTTTTATGTACTCGCTGTTTGCTGAGAATCACTCTTTCGAAAATCAGGAATAAAACAAGAGCATGAAACAAATCGCTCTCTCTTAGCTGTGAGTTGGAACAAATTGCTAGAATAAACCCACCCAACCTGCAGTAGTCGCAAATACACCCCCGAATCACATCACCACTGACGCTCAGATCTACTAGAGCAGAGAAAAAGCACGGCTACGCCATAAATCATGATTGGCATCATTGCTTGTTTTTACTGGAATTTTAATGAGTTCAAGCTTGTATACTTGAAGGTTTGACTGAACAACTGGAACGGAAATGATAGGGTCAAACTAGTAGATTTCTACTTATTCCCTTTATTCCCACCCATATTTCAGTTTATCATTTTAGATACAGTGATTTTTCAACGATTGTCTTGGCATTTATTTTCAGATTACGTTTCTAATCGACTCACCATGCAATTGTGAAAACCCTTGCATGACAATAGTTTATCAGCAAATCACCTAATCAACGCCACACAACATTTGAGTGGTGGTGCGGTAGCCGTTGCTTTTCAGGCTCCAAAATGAAGCTTCCATCAGTTGATGGACACCTACTTATGGTTCCTTCAACTCAACTGATCGACCGACTTCAATGCACCAATTTGCCGAACATCCCTAGTCACTCTTGAGGTAGACATGATTGCTACTGTCGAAAATGATCCCAATCATTGGTTTCTTGTTCAGCTGAAACCCAACGGATTTGACATGGCGCTGCGCAATTTACTTAGGCAAGGTATCGGCTGCTTTATGCCCCTTCAACCGGGTGGAGCTTCGCAGCCTTCCAGAGGCAAAACTGCGCGTCTACGGCCTCTTTTTTCCGGTTACCTGTTCGTCAACTTTGATCCACTCAGTGGCAAATGGCAGTCGGTAAACAACACCAAAGGCGTGACGCGACTGGTCGGGTTCGGGAATGGGCTACCTTCGCCAATTCCTGCAGCACTTATCGAGGGGTTGCAGGCTCGTTGCGACAGCAAAGGCGAGCTGTTGCCGATTGATGATCTGGTCGTCGGAGAGAAGGTTCGTATCGTTGCCGGACCATTTGCAAACTATATCGTTGAAGTAGAAAAACTGCCGGACACAACACGCGTTGGTGTCTTGTTTGATATGCTTGGCAGAACGGCACGCGCCACAGTTCCTGTAAGGGACCTAATCCGTTGCGGGAGTAGAGCTGCCTGAGATGGCATCCCTTCTAGATTTTCACTGCGTTTCAGATAGCCGCTGGCAAGCCTTGTTGGCATTGCGGCAGATCTATCCAACCTACTCGCCAAAACGTAGAGCTTTGTGGTTGTTGAACGCACTTAACCAGATCAGCCTGCGGTTGCGTCCAGTAGGATTTAAGCTTCTTACAGATTTTGAGCTCAACCTGCTTCCAACCTTGAAAAAGAGCCAGACACGAGCATTTCTTCTACACAAGATGTTTCAGAATGAGCGTGTTTATATCTTTGATTTTGAACCCGAAGACCGAATGATTTCAGTTACTAAGCTGGCGCGAAGTAAGCGGTCGTCTCAAGGATTGGAGCGAGAGGCAAAACATCTAAGCGATATTGCCGAGAACACAGCCCTTTCGGTACCTGAAGTCCTCAAATTTTCCAGATGGGATGAGGGTGCCCTCCTTCAAGTAAGCGCAGCTCCAAAAGACTTTCAGATTTATGACAAGACCTTCCCTGTTCCGCAGAACGTGCTAGTGGCCATCAAAAAGCTAGAAACACTATCCGAGTTACCCGCAAAGGAGTTGTCTTTTTGGCAGCGAATGTTTGGCCGGATCACAGAACCATCCCTCAAGGCCCTGGCTGATAACGTTTCTCCTGAGCAGCGATTTGCAGTTGGAGCAGCACATGGAGATCTGGGATCTGAAAACATCTTCACACGCGGCCCTTCCAAAAATCTTGAAGATTTTCTGGTGATCGACTGGGAAGCCTATGACAGCAAAGCCCCAGAACTGACGGATCAGGTTGGATTATGGCTCGGTCAACGGCATCGCAGTTTCAAGTCAATGAAGAAGCTAAACAGAGCTGCACTAGCTCATGCATTTCTAGAGGATTTTAAAGAAAAGAGCGGTGGCATCGAGGCTGCCCTATTAGCCCTCACATACCTCGCTTACAACGGAATCGATTTGGCACAGTCCTTAATTGGAGATACCGGAGCACTGAAGCAAACACATGATCCTGCTTGATAATATCATCTTCGAACTTCAGCGTTTTGGTGGCATTTCTAAGTACTGGGCGAAAACCATCGAGCGTGTTGATGCCTCAGATCTCAACATCTCCTTTCTTGAGAGTGAGAGAGCCTCCCAAAACTTCTTCCGCTCAGGTCTGCGATTGACCCATCCGCAGCAGGCTGAAGATGGCGGACCAACAAAGCGTCGATTGACCCGTTCAAAACAACACTGCGATATCTTCCATTCAAGCTATTACCGCACCTCCCGAAACGCGCGGGCTAATGTTGTTACAATCCATGATTTCATGAATGAGAAGTATCCGACCAGCTTGCGTGATAAGGCCTTAGCCTATCTAAAGAAACAGGCCTGTCATCGCGCAGATGCTATTGTCGTCGTTTCTGAGCAGACCCGTCGGGACTTATTGGAAGCGTATCCATTTGTAGATCCAGGCTGCGCTCACGTGACCTACAATGGTGTTGATGAAGAGTTCTATCCCGAACCACTAATCACCTCTTTTGAAGTTGGCGAGAACACCTTTAATCCACGGGACTACTTTTTGTATGTAGGCACCCGAGGCTTTTGCAAAAACTTCTCGTATGTGCTGCATTTCATGAAGGAAGCCAAAGCTCAAGGGCTGATCGCACCACTCATTCTGGTTGGCGGAGGGCCGCTCTCTCCCAGTGAATGGACAGAAATTGAAGCCAGTGGTCTCTCAATCAAATCAGTTCGACAACTCACCAGCGTCTCAAATGATGTTCTGCGGCGTCTTTATAGCAACTGCCTGGCTCTACTTATCCCATCTATTTATGAGGGGTTTGGCCTCCCTGCTGCTGAAGCTGCCCGCTGCGGTGCGCTGGTTCTATCAGCACGTGGCTCAGCATTGGATGAGATAGTCGGTGAAACAGAATATGCCTTCGAGCTATCTCTGGAAGGTGAGGCATCCCGGGTATTACGGTTAGGTCTTCACAGTTCAAATGCTGAGCAGGAACGGAAACGTTTGCAAGCCCGTTCATTGATGTTCGACTGGGATACTTCAGCCACGAAGTTGATGGAGATCTACAATGACCTCTAGTTGCACCGCATCTGAAAAGCTTCCGATTTCAGTGGTCATTCTGACCAAAAACGAAGAGGACACAGTCGAAGGCGCAATCGCTTCTGCAAAGGCAGACTTTGAGGAGGTCATCGTTCTGGACAGCTACAGCACAGATCAGACTTCAGAGCGTGCAAAATCTGCAGGAGCTGTCTTTGTTCAAAACATATTCGAGGGCTACGCCAGTCAACGCAACTTTGCCCTTAAAATCATGAGGCACCGCTGCAAATGGGTGTTCTTCCTGGATGCAGATGAACGAATTTCTTCAGAGCTCATCGCTGAGCTTCGTGAGAATTTCGCTGAGAAAGCCGCTTCAGTCGGCATGTTCTATCTGAGACGCAAGGATATGTTTGGAGGGCGCTGGATTCGTCGAAGCTCTGGTTACCCAACGTGGTTTGGTCGACTATGTCATGCTGATTTCGTTCATGTAGAACGCGAGATCAACGAGGAGTACCACTGTTCTCGTCCAACCGACCGGCTTGAAGAGCATTTGCTGCATTACCCTTTTGCAAAAGGGCTTTCCCACTGGCTGGAGAGACACAACAGATACTCAAGTGCAGAGGCTTTTACCAAAGCGCCCCCAAACAACAGTAGTGCAAGTAATCCTTTGATGAGATTGATTTTCTCAAGTGATCCGGGACTTCGACGAAAAGGGCTAAAACAGGTCTACATGAGCCTCCCCTTCCGGCCTTTCTTCGGATTTCTATACCTTTACATTCTGCGAGGTGGTTTTTTGGATGGGCTCCCGGGATTACGCTTTGCGTTACTGAGAGCTTTTTATGAACTGATGATCTCAATTAAGCTCGATGAGATCCGTTCCAACACGGTTCCAACTGCTACCAAAACCGCAAAGACCGAGCTCTTATAATGGCACGCACGCGATACATCATTGTTTTAGGACCGGATGGAAGCGGTAAGACAACTGTCGCGGATCAGTTGGCTCATACCCTTGATATTGAGGGCCATTCCGTAAAGCGATTAAACTTCTCGTTTGGTATCCTCCCATCCATCTCCACGATATTGGGCCGAACCTCACGCAGCCAGAAGCCCGAAGGTACAAGAAATGCAGGTATGGTGAAGCCACTTAGTGTGAGCCGAGCCTCGTTATTGGCTTGTTGGTATGGGCTGGATCATATGCTGGGGCATGTCTATCTGAAGTTCTGCCCCAGAAATGAGATCATCATTTTTGCGCGGTCTTATCATGACTTTTTATATCAACGCGCATACATCAATCTGCCACGCATTATTCCTCTCTTATTTATAGCTTTTGGACCAAAGCCAGATTTGCTTACAACTCCTCTGCGTGATCCCAGCGTCATTCACGCACAAAAGCCTGAACTGACGGACGTAGAGATTAAGCAACAATACGCTCGCATATCCAAACGGATGCACCGCTACCGTTACTTTTCAAGTGTCGACGCAACACGCGGGATAAAGCAGACCGTTCTAAGCTTGAGGGCATTGCTAAAGCTATGAATGCCTCTCGTGTTGTTTTGTCACTTACCGAGCAGATCTTTGCTTCTGGCTTCAATTTTCTCCTTTTTCTGTGTGTTGCTCGTTTGTTGAGCGGCGAGGAATTGGGCATCTTCACAGCGATATTCTCCCTCAACCAGAGCTTCTCATTCTTTCTTTTTGGCCTGGTCTTGTTTCCGTTATCCTCAGCTTCTGGAGCTGATACACCCAAGCAAATCGGGATTGCCCTAGTGTTGCTGGTAATCTTGCTTTTAGGATTTGCACTGCTGGCGCCTCTAACTACTTACGCCTTTGATAGTTTGAAAGATCAAGCCAGTCTGCAGCTTTGGGTTTTGTCTGTCAGTTTCTTTGCTGGACAATGTTGCTATGAGGTAGGTCGTTGGCTTTGCATTAGATTGCACAGTGTTCTAGCTGCTTTGCCAGTGACCCTTTTTCGGTTTACATCCTTCTTTACTGCGCTCTATCTACTCTCATATTGGCAACTGAATGCAGGACATGTGATTGTTCTGCAAACATGTATCAGCCTGATTGCAGTTGGATTCTATGTTTGGCTGCTGCGAGGTTTTCGGGACAAAATTGTTTGGGTTCTACCTGATCGAGCAACCTTCAAGCATTTAGCAACCTTCGGAAACTCAGTCGTTTCATTTGTCGCCAACTTCATCGTTGTCTCTCTAGTCGATAGAGGTTTGGGCGGGGGAGGACTTGCTGCTTTTCAAGCCATCCGTTCTGCGACTAATCCAATTGGTTTGGTCAGCCAGGTGCTCGACAATCATTTTTCTGCAGAGTTTTCTCGATCCGGACAGAGAATGAGCTTTCATAGGCACATTCTTCTCGTTGCAGTCTCAGGGGCAATTTTGCTGTTCCTGCTTTCGTTTATTTTTGCGAGAGAAATCACCGAGCTTCTCTTTGCCGGACGTTTTTCTGAGTATTGGATTTTAGTGCCTCTGCTGCTTCTTGCTTCTCTCTGTCACGCGTTAACGAGACCAGTTTTCGTTAGTTGGAGAGTGAGCAACAGCACGAAGTCATTAAACACCTACAGCTTTCTGATTTTGATCGTTGTAATGCCAGTCTTACTCATCACCGGCCTAACAGGGCATAGCTATGTAATGATTGGTGTGTTTGCGCTTTTACCGATGAATGCACTGCTCATCGAGTTTCTTCGGTACCCTGCGGAGAACAGGAGATTAACCCAATCAAAGCCTTGATGTCAGACGCCGAGATACTCGCACCTGCGCTCCTCGCAAAGATTCTTGGTTCCCTTCGCAAGACAGTCGTTTTTGTTGTGCTTCGTAACTATGAGAACTTACCGTCAAGTTGGGGGAACGACATCGATATTCTTGTTGCTCCGGAAGATCTGACACGAGCTCATGCGGTTGTCGTTGAAGAGATGAAAGCGAGTGTATCGTCAGGCATCAAGATAGAGATCATGCAGCGGTTTAACTTTCGGGCAACGCGCGTTGCTTGTCATGATCGTGAGCTTCACATCGATCTCTATTCAGCAATGAGCAAAGCGTGGCTAACATATGCGAGCACAACGGTTATCTTAAGAGAACGCAAAAAAAATCATGGTCTCTTCGATACGCCTGATCCTTTACACGAACAGCTATTGATCGCAGCAAAAGAGCTTTTCTCCTATGGGCAAATACGTTCTCGATATCACTCAGGATTAACTGGTCATGACTTCAACGAAGCCAATTGTGTTGCTCAGGAACTGTTTGGTGATCGGATTACGAAGGATGGGCGCGAGTTAATAGCACGTGCACTCGTGGATCCCTCTGTGGAGGGGCGCCCTCAGCCAAGCGCAAACAGTTGGTTTCAACCTATACAAGCCTTGCAATGGGTCAGACAGCGGCACCAAGGCTGGGTACCAGCTTAACTCAACTGCCTTGAACCTGGCACTATTTTGCTGGTGAATTCAATCACTGGAGTGATCTGTTCCAGAACAATTGTATTGAACTTTAAGTCCACATTCTCAAAGAGATCGCATCAGTAATCATGCAAATAAGACGCCCTAAGGCCATAAGCTTGGCCGTTCTTGTAGTGGTGTTCCTTCCGATCATCAGCATCTCATTAAACAGTCCGCTGATCACTGGAGAGTTGCAAAGCCTAATCTCATCATCGCGCCATCTTTTGATCTGGCTTGCAGCAATCAGCGTGTTGTTTAATGCATCATGTCTCAGAGACACCAGCATATCCAAAATTGTTGGTGTGCTTCTGTTTACCTCGGTGATCTCAGTCGGAATATGGCTCACAAAGTATGTCAGTGGGGCAGACGTAAGATTGTATGGGCTTTACGCCAGCGTGGAGCCTGTTGCTTTTATTCTATCAGCTGCGGTTCTCGCTGAGCGACTGAAGAAAGACAGGCTGATTGCTCTCGGTATCGCTTCCTTGTCTCTCTCTTTGATAGCTTTCTTCCTCTTCCACGTTGCCAATGATCTACCACTACAAACAAACATTTATGGCAGAACGCGTTGGACTTTCGGTTTTTTACATCCGGGCAAACTGGCTCAGGCCCTGTTCTTAGTTATCGTTTTTATTGCACTCTACCCAAGGCAGCTGGCGGCCAGAAGCACAAGGATGGTTTTCTTTGTGATGACGGTGAGCTCCATCATTGGCATTTTACTCACCAACACACGACTCTTTTCACTGGCTTTGCTTATCTTTGCGACATTCAGATTTGCAGAACGAGTCAAAAAAGATCAGGCGATCTATTTGCTTCTCTCCGTCTTTTTTATCTTTGCTTTTATCGGGGCACTCATTGCATCCGTATCTTCTGAGGAACTCCTCAGCTTTCTGACCAGCGGACGTTTCTCCTGGTGGATGCTTGCCGTGCAAACCAATCTCAGTGAAACGCCCATTCGCGATTTCCTTTTTGGAGTTTGGGGCGAGCCGATTGGCAATCTGGAAGTTGTCTATCAAAGATCCGCTGAGGCACGCGGGGCGTTCAGGGTTGATAATGCATTCCTAGAAACGTTTATTCTACAAGGCGGCATTGTTCTCACTCTCCTGATTTACGCCTTCTTTCAGCTTTATGGCCTGCGAAAAACATATGACCTGTTCAACATCGGTCTCTGGACAATCTTGCTGATTTTTCTTCTCTCAGAATCCGGGCTTTTCTCCATCGGTAACTTCTATGCATTCCTCTGCGTTGCACTCATTTTACATCGGATCCAGCATTTCACTCCCACACATAAACTTGCGACAAGCCCAAGATTACAGGTGGTCACACAATGAAGATTTCTATCATCACTGCCGTACTCAACCGTCATGAAACGATTGCTGACGCCATCCTGTCTACGCAAGCTCAAACATGGAGTGATCGGGAGCATGTTATTCAAGATGGAGGTTCAACGGATGGCACACTTAGTATTGTCCGCAGTCTTGCAGACGATCACACATGCTTGCGAAGTGAGAGTGACAAAGGAATATATGATGCCATAAATCGCGGCATTTCCCGCAGCTCTAGCGATGTTGTTGGCTTGATGCACTCTGATGATGTGTTCGCACACAATCGTGTCCTAGAGAAAGTAGCTGATGCGATGTCTGATCTCGAAATCGACGGCGTTTATGGAGACCTGGAGTATGTATCTGCCTCTAACCCACATCAGGTTATCCGATATTGGAAGTCTGGCCACTATGACCAAGCACGGTTGAAATATGGATGGATGCCCCCTCACCCCACCGTTTACTTGAGACGCTCGGTGTTTGAACGCTGGGGTCTCTATGACACGCGATTTCGCATTTCCGCAGATTATGATGCAATGCTGCGCTACCTGGTTCAGGGGGGGATTATACTGGCTTACATCCCTGAGGTTCTAGTCAAAATGAGAGTGGGTGGAGAATCCAACCGTTCGCTGGGACGGATCCTACTCAAAAGCCGCGAAGATATGATTGCTATTCAACGCAACTCTGTTGGAGGCGTCGGGACATTACTTTCCAAGAATTTCTCCAAAGTTGGGCAACTCATGCATAGAAAACGGACAACGTTCCCTCTCCCTCATGAAGAGATATGCGCCTAGATATCGGGCTCAGTTAGTACTCTGATGCATGCTTGTGCTTGCTCGGTGCATGGCAGATTTTTCGTAGATCTCAGCATGATGCAAGAGGCTGGAACAAATGGCTTAGCCTAAGCTGTGAGTTGAAACAAATGGCAAGGTTATCACTCAAATTATGACGGGAAGCTTCTTTAAGAAGTATCGAATCGACAAAAGAAAAAATGGAGTTTCTCGGCTCCAGGACGCAAAAATCAGAAGAAAAATGAGGCGTTAAGCCATTGCGCAAAGATACTCTCGCTATATTGCAAATGATGACCTTTAAGCGCAGATAATCCTCCCATCACCTCGCTGGGAATAGTACCAAAATGCTCTTTGAAAAAGCGGGTAAAGCTGGTGGCATGCGCATAACCACATTCTTCAGCCAGCTCCTGAACTGAGAGTGTTTCCTGGCTGGATGTCCTTATAAGCCGGATTGCATGTCTCATACGCTGTTCACGCACACAATCATTGAAACCGCCCATAGGCTCCAGCAAGCGATAAAGAGAAGTGCGAGACATTTTCAGCTGCTGCGCTAACTCTGTGCTGGAAAAGTCTACCTCGTGAAAACGCTGCCGGATCACATCCAGAGCTTTGAGTTGCCGCGCCGTGTAAAGATCTTTCTGACTAACTTCTCTTGCAGGATTCTGAAAACGGTTCAGCACATTAGCCGTCAAACCAACAAGACAGTTGATCATCAGATCAGCATCCTGCTTAGACATCTGCTCTGCCTGATCCCTAAACAACCGCAGCATGTTCACAACGGCTGCAGCAGTTGGATCAGACGTATCGACGCTGAGAAACGGATACGTGCGGTTCTCTATCAGATACGGAACCAGCAACTGTCGTGGCAAAGCGAGAGTGATTTGTCGGTACTCACCATGCTCGACCGAAAATGAATCAGCCATGTCCTGAATGATCAGTGTATCTGGCTTCAGCTTAAAGTTTTGCTGAGCAGATGTCGTCGTACACCCTGATGTATGCTCGTAAACCTGCACGAACAATACATCCAAACCATCTAATGCAACACGCTGTCGGGACCTGCTAAATGTATGTGCAGTGGCGCTAATCGTAGCAATAAAGACTGGGCCAAAGCGCGTTCCTTTAACGTGGGCACGGAATCTTTCCGCCAAAGCCCCTAAAGAAGGAAGAGCCACATCTCCAGAACCTCCCTGAACACTCTCCTGCCAGTTCTCCCAGTTCATGGACGGAATAACTTTGTGCTCAACCTGTTTTTGCAGAGTCATAAGATACCCATTCACACTTCAAGAGATCTCCCAGCACACGGCGGAGAGCTCAAGATCAATTCTTAGAAAAGCAAGCAACAAGCACACAATTTGAGCGTGTATAGATATGCAAACTCTCTACGACTTGTCGATCATGTATGTATCAGGACTGAATTTTCATGGGCGAGACTGTACTGAGCAGTACTCAGCCTTAGGAAACGAGAGGTTGATTTATTTTTCAGGTTGGTTGCTTTCTGCTCCACCTTGCAAAAGCTTGATTGGACCAACCGTGAGCTTCAAGGGCAAGTAGCAACCACCTCAGATTAGAGTGCTTATCTGCGATAGCATTGCGTTGGTAGCAACTCCCCTCCTCCTCGCGACATTTGCGCGCGTTTGGGTGGGGTTGGTGGGGTGTATGTAAAATACCTCAAATATATCAAAATTTTAGAAAACTCGTGCGTTTAGGGGCTGGGTTTGGTAGATGGATTGAAATCTTAGGGCTTCGCGGTACACTTCGGGGCGCATCCAACAAACAATAATAAAGCCCGCAAATGGCACTTATTCTTCATCTGCTGCAGCAAATGTGTGTGTATTTGGTGATCGTTTACATGGTCAGCAAAACGCCGCTTTTTAAGATCTTCACTGAAGACGCTCCTCGCCTGCCGCACAAGATTCTTATCTATCTTGTGTTCTCCGGTTTTTGCGTGATTGCAACAACGTTTGGTGAGCAGGTTGATGGTGCCATTGCCAACACGCGCGCCATGGGCGCTGTTTTGGGAGGCCTGTTGGGTGGGCCAGTTACGGGCTTTCTGATTGGTCTCACAGGTGGTTTGCATCGCTATGGATTTGGCGGATTTACGGATCTTGCCTGTGCCATCTCCACAACCTCAGAAGGTTTACTGGCCGGCATGACAGCCTTTTATCTACGCACGCATAACAAGCGCGCTTTGTTGTTCCGTCCGATGTTTGTGTTCGGTCTCACCTTTGTGGCTGAAGTCGTACAAATGCTGATCATCCTGATTGTGGCACGCCCGTTTGATCAGGCTCTGGCGCTTGTAGAGCAGATTGCTCCGCCTATGTTGCTCGTGAACTCTCTTGGCGCGGCCTTCTTCATGAGCATTGTGCGTGATCAGAAGACCATGTTCGACAAGCTGTCCTCAGCGTTTTCAAGCCAGGCACTGAAGATTGCGGAGCGCTGTGTTGGCGTACTGGCAAAGGGACTTAATGAAGTTTCTGGCAGCAAAGTTGCGCAGATCGTCAAGGACGAGACTAATGTGGGTGCAGTGGCCATTACAGACCGGACCAAACTGCTCGCCTTTATCGGGATTGGATCTGACCATCACAAACCGGGAACGGAGATATCCTCCCGTCTTACACTGGATGCTATTGAACAGAACAAGGTGATGTATGCGGATGGGGTTGAAGAGCCTTATGGTTGTTCCCTCTCACCAACCTGTAAGTTGGGCTCATGCCTTGTTATCCCGCTGCACAGCGATACGGAAGTGATTGGAACAATCAAGCTCTATGAGCAAAAGAACAAATTGTTCCTCAACATCAACCGCACACTGGGCGAAGGGATCGCCAAGTTGCTATCCAACCAGATCCTTTATGGTGAGCTGGAGGAGAAGCAGAGCCTTTTGACCCGTGCAGAGCTGAAGCTTTTGCAGGCACAGGTGAACCCGCACTTCCTATTCAACACGCTCAACACGATTGCGATCATCACTAAACGGGACGCAGAGAAAGCACGCGAGCTGCTGTTGCAACTCTCCAAGTTTCTGCGCATCAACCTGAAGCGTACCTCGGGCCTTGTCACTTTGGGCGAAGAGCTGGATCATGTGGATGCTTATCTGGCGATTGAGAAAGCGCGCTTTCCTGACAAGCTAGCAGTTGAGGTGGACGTTCCCACCGAACTGCTATCCCTCAAAATCCCGGCATTCACTCTTCAGCCTCTTATGGAAAACGCTATTAAGCATGGCATTTCTCAGAGTGTCGAAGGTGGCAGTGTTCGCATAAGCGGTGCTTTGGTTGATGGGCAAGTAGAACTGCAGGTGGAAGACGACGCCGGGCTTTACATCCCCCCAAAAAACCGTGAAGGGCTGGGCGTGACATTGGTCGACAAACGCCTGAAGAAGCAATGGGGTGAGAAGTTTGGCCTGCATATTGAATGGGAAGAAGAGGCATTTACCCGGGTTTCCATCCATCTTCCCGCACCTGTTCTGGAGGCGGCCCAATGATTAGCTGTCTGATTGTTGATGATGAACCATATGCCCGCGAAGAGCTGAAAGATTTGCTTTCCAGAGCGGATGACATTGAGGTTACGGGCGAATGCAGCAATGCCATTGATGCGCTCGGTTTCATCAACAAACACAGGCCGCAACTGGTGTTTCTGGACATCCAGATGCCACGGATCTCCGGCATGGAAATGATTGGCATGCTGGACCCGGAAACGATGCCGCGTATCGTCTTCTCCACGGCCTATGATGAGTATGCAATCAAAGCCTTTGAGCATCATGCTTTTGATTATCTGCTGAAACCCATCGAAGAAGAACGGCTGGCCAAAACACTCAGTCGTGTGCGTTCTGATCTACGCCCGCAGCTGATGGAAGAGATTATCCCGCAGGAGCTGCAGCACCTACCCTGCTATCTGGGTAACAAGCTCAAAGTTGTTCCGGTTCATGCTGTTGAGTATGTCTTCAGCGACTTGTCCGGCATCCATGTGGCGACTGCTGAGTGTTATGTGCATACCCATCTGACTTTGAAAGTGTTGGAGCAGCGTACCTCTTTGGCTCGTTGTCACCGCCAGTACCTTGTCTCACCGGATGCAATCTCAGAAATTGTACTACAAGAGACCGGAGCTGAAGTGGTGACGCACAGCGGAACCAAGATCCCCGTTTCACGCCGATACCTTAAGAGCCTGAAGCAACATTTCGGATATTCATAAGTGCGTATATACACTTAGCTTAAGCTTCAGTTCAATTTTGTGTGAAGCTTTTGCATTCCGGTTAACCGCTTATTTGTCTTAAATGCCGCTCACCCGGCCCCTGCAGCCGCTTAGCTGAAACCTCAGCACCTGGCCCTTGAAACCAGTCTAATCGCCCCCAGAGATTTGTGGAGGAAGAAAGATGTCCTGGTTTCTCTTGAGTATTGGCCTGCTGTTTGGCGGCTATTTTATCTATGGCATGTTTGTCGAGAAGGTTTTCGGGATTAAGCCATCTCGCCAGACACCTGCCCACGCACATACTGACGGTGTCGATTATGTGCCTATGTCCACCAAGAAAGTCTATCTGGTTCAACTGCTGAACATTGCAGGTGTTGGCCCGATCTTTGGCCCGATCCTTGGTGCACTTTATGGTCCGGCTGCAATGCTCTGGATCGTTTGCGGCTGTATCTTTGCAGGTGCCGTACACGATTACTTCTCCGGCATGCTGTCTGTGCGCAACAAAGGGCAGTCCGTCCCGAACCTTGCCGGCAAGTATCTCGGCAACGGTGCAAAGCACTTCATGAACATTTTCGCGATTGTTCTGTTGCTGCTTGTTGGCGTTGTGTTCGTCTCCGCTCCTGCTGGCCTGCTGGGCCGCCTGACTGGTCTTGATGTCACCATCTTCCTGGTTTGCATCTTCGCTTACTATCTGGTGGCAACCATCGTTCCAGTCGACAAGATCATTGGTCGCTTCTATCCGTTCTTCGGCGCACTGCTGCTGTTCATGTCCATCGGCCTAACTGTTGCCCTGATGGTTTCCAGCGAGCATTCCATGCTGCCGGGCGTTGAAGCTGGTGACTTCTTCCAGAACCTGAACCCGAATGACATGCCTCTGTGGCCAGCTCTGTTCATCACCATTGCCTGTGGTGCAATCTCTGGCTTCCACGCCACTCAGTCTCCACTGATGGCGCGTTGCATGGAGAACGAGCAAAACGGTCGCTTTGTGTTCTACGGTGCCATGATTGGTGAAGGTGTCATTGCGATCATCTGGTGTGCGATTGCGCTTTCCTTCTTCGGCGGTGTTGAAGGCCTTGCTGAAGGCATGGGCGGCAACCCTGCAAACCTCGTGTATGAGGCTTCTAACGGACTTCTGGGTGCGTTTGGTGGTTTCCTTGCCGTACTTGGTGTGATTGTCCTGCCGATCACTTCCGGTGATACCGCCTTCCGTTCAGCCCGTCTGATCCTTGCAGAACTGTTCAACATGCCTCAGACAAAGCTGCCTAAGCGCCTGATGCTGGCTCTGCCATTGTTCGTTGGCGGCGCTATTCTCACTCAGGTCGATTTCGGTGTGATCTGGCGTTACTTCGGCGTTGCCAACCAGGCGACCGCTGCTCTGATGCTGTGGACTGCAGCTGCTTACCTGCTGCGTCACAACAAGCTGCACTGGATCTGCACCATTCCGGCAACCTTCATGACCACCGTAGTTGTGACGTTCATCCTGAACTCCAGTAAGCTTGGTTTCGGGCTGCCTATGACTGTCTCCACCATCGGCGGCATCATCACCGCCCTGCTGGTTGCCTCTGCAGTCTGGATGAAGGTGAAAGGTAAAGTCGTCGACCACGAAGACATGCTTGAGCCTGGCGAGTAACTCCCCTCCTCTCGCCCAAGCCACAAAACAGCGCAAAGATCCCAGTCTTTGCGCTGTTTTTGTTGTGCTTTCTAGATAAATCCTGCTCTATGTTGCTTCAACTAGAACGTCTTCGTGTACTGCAAGAAGAAGCGGCGGCCTTCGGCTTGGACTTCGCGGTCGCGTAGCGCTGTGGCAGTGGTGTTTTGTTGTTTGGTGTCGAAGATGTTTGTGGCACCAAAGCGGAAGTCACCGTAGTCGGAGTTGTAACTAGCACTCGCATTCATTGTGAAGGTTGGCTTGAGTTTTTTCAGATCTCCTTTAGCACCTTCTTTGCCACTGCGACCTGAACCAAACACAGCTTCACCTTGAAGGCTAAAGCCATTACCGAAGTTGTAGTCTGAGAATACTGTTGCTTTGAACGGCGAGCCGATGCGATTGTTCGGCAGATCCTCATCAAGATCGCCATCTTTGTTCTCATCCCAAACACCTTCTTTATAGGCAAGCACAGCTCCTGCACCCCAGGCTTCATTCAGTTGCCCACGGATGTTAAGCTCTGCCCCCCAAATGCGCTCCTCAGCCTGAGAAACAGTCTGAGTCGCATCATCAAAGTTCACCCCCTTGTCTGAAGTAGAGTAGAAAGCAGATGCAGAGAGGGATAGTGCTTTCGTGTTGTAACGTGCACCTAGCTCGAAGTTGTTCACGATCACTGCTTCAGGAGCCACATCAGAAACATCTACAACACCATCAGCAAATGGATTTAGCGGCATAGCGCGTCTTGTAAATGAGCCGACATCCGGGACTGAGAAGCCCTGAGAGAAACCTGCAAATACATCAAGCTTATCACTTAGGTGTGCAACGCCGCCCAAATTAAACACTGTCGCGCTGTAGTCTTTATCTGCAGCAGTAAACGTGTGCTCACCAATTGTCGCTGTTAGTGGATCACCTGGATTGGAGTAAATTGGGTTCGGAACCAAAGCAGTTGGGCGAACAAAGCTGTCTATGCTTAGGAAGAAACGCTCATGACGAACTCCGCCGCGCACTTCAAACATTTCTCCGATCGGTGCTTTGACCTGAGCGAATTGTGCAAAGCCATGCTGCTTCATTGGTGAGATGATATCACGCCCATCGGGAATAGTTTGGCTGATATCATTGTAGCTGTAGTCGCTCCCCCAAGTCAGCGCCAAACCCTCATAGATAGAGTTGAGCTCTGCATCGAAGGTAGTTCTCACACCCGCTTGCTTCGCAAACAGCACGGTTTGAGACTCATTTACATCTGGCAAATAAGCGACTGGATTTGCAGCACTTAAGGGTACAAATGCTGCTCGCTTTTCGGCATCGTTGTAATACAGCTCAATCTTTGCATCAAAGAGCCCACCAACTTCATAGAAATTGAATGTCGCGTTGATGTTCTTACTGTCTTCAAGCGGTGGAAGACCCAGATACGGTTTACTTGGATCGATAGAGACAGGATCCGTTGTGTAGTCTGTCTGGTACTTGATCTCCTGTTCCATCTTAACGAGATTTGCGTAGATAGTGACATCAAATGCGTCACCCTCGTATCCCAGCTGACCGGAAAGGTTGTACTGCTCAATACCTGAGCCTCCGCCCTGTCCAGTAATCGGATCCTCAGAGATCTGAGTTCCGGAACCGTCAAACATGTCACCGGTATTTTTAAACTGACCACTGACATGAGCATGAGTATTCTCTTGCCGGAAGCCAGCATTAACGCTTGTCAGGACATTCAGACTGTCTTTCACATCTCGTTCAGATGCAGAAATTGTAGTGCTAACTTCGCCTGACCAACCTTCTTCTTCAGCGGTCTTCGTGATGATGTTAATGACACCACCGGTGGCCCCGTCACCATAGACAGCGCTTGCCCCGTTGATGACTTCAATCCGTTCGATGCTGTTTGGATCAATCAGGCTGAGTGCACGGCTCAGTTTGCGCAACGCAGTTGTGCGCGGGGCCCCATTTACGAGAATCTGAACAGAGCGACCACGAAAGTTCTGGCCACCGCCAGAAAGAGTTTCGTTATCAAGCGAAAAGCCTGGAACGAGGCGTGCCAATGCAGATGTGATATCGCCAGATGCATCGACAGCACCTTTGATTTCATCCTGACCAATCACCTGCACAGTACCTGGAATAGAAGAAATGGACTCCTCGGTGCGGCTGGCGGTTACGACGACGGTGAGGTCGGTATCGTCTTCAATGACATCTTGTGCGGTTGCGGTGGATGCTGTTTGAAACATTGCGAAAGGCGCGACGGTGCATAGCAGCACCCGCGCGAGGGAACCTTTGTTCCCCATTGCGACGCTTTTCATTTTGCCCCCTAAGTATTTACAGTAGATGTGGTTGAGAGTTCAGCACCTTCGGCAGTTTGTTGCCCCTTGCCGATGGATGCCCTTTTGAAGAAGTGCATGCTGGCCAAGATGCCTGCGACGGAGCAGACGGTGGCGAGCGAGAAGAGAATGCCGTAGCCGGAATGCTGAGCGATCATGCCCGCGGCAACACTGCCCAACATGTAAACAAGCAGGTTTGCGCAGCTTAGGATGGTGAAGTCGGTTCCAGCCTGTTTGAGTGAGCTGACCCGCATGAAGGCGCTGTAGAGACCGACGATTTCCATGTAACGGATGAAGGTGTTGGCGGCAGACAGGCCAACCAGAACGGCAACACCGCGATAATCCAGCAATGCAGCTGTTGCGTAGCCGAGGAAACACAAGGTTCGCAGGCCACCGATGAGCCATAGGAACTGCATCAGTCCTGCACGTTTGATCAACACCACCGCGATGGCTGAACCACCCAGGCCGACACAAGCTGCAGCTCCACCGCTGACCATGCCGATTTGAGAGAGTGTGAAACCGAAATCGACGAGGAACGCTTGCTCGACGCCTTTCACCAGACCTTCTGGCAGGCGGAACAGCAAGGCGAAGAACAGCAACATCAAGGTACTGTGGCGTTTTCCGAACTTGATGATGGATGGCCGTGACTTGCCCTCGCCTTCCGCCGTTTTGTCTTTGCGTGGGTTTTCTCTGAAAAAGAGCAGCGGCAGCAAAGTCAGGAAGGAGAGAGCGGCGGCTGTCTTGAGTGCTGCGCTCCAACCCCACAGATCATGCAGGAATAGGGAGAGAGAGCCGCCTATCAGGACGCCAGCAGCAACACTGCCGCCTTGAACTGCATTGCCCAGTGGCTGGTCCTTTGGTGCCAGATGCTCCACTGCAAAGCCGTCTGTCGCGATGTCCTGTGTAGAGGAAGACAGCGCCAGAACCATCAGCAGCGGGAACAGGATGTGTAAATGCTCTGCAACGTTGAGCGTGGAGAGATAGGTGATGATGCCAACGGAGACGAGCTGCATCGGGATAATCCAGCTGCGGCGCTTTCCCAAAGCTGCAATGTAGTATCTGTCAACCACCGGTGCCCAGAGGAACTTGATGACCCAAGGCAGCATCAAAAGTGCCATAGAACCAATGCTGACCAGACTGATGCCCTGAGCTCTGAAGATGGCAGGCATGGCAGCAGCAACCAAATAAACCGGAATGGCCTGCGCCACATAAAGCCCTGCAAGAACAACAATAACTGAACGTGCGGTCCGCTCGCCATGCTCAAGTTGGGAAGATGTACGCCCCTGCCCTGCAATAAGGGTGTTGCTGTCGTTAGCCATTTTCTACCTAGCGCTCAACGGCCTGGCTCGAACGAGTCGCTCTGGCTAACCAATTAGATATTTTTAACTAGTATATTACACTCATATTATCAATCTGCACATGCAACTTAATCGCAGGTAGATCCTAGGGTTTAAACAGATATCAGGCTTGCCTTTAGGGCATATCCCTAGGTTAGGCAGTCAGTGAGAACATTGCTTCAAGTTGGATCTGGTCATGCAAGAAACCCATAACCACATTTCCGGGATCGGCTTGTGTATTTATGAGTTTAAACCTCAACTTCATTTCAACACCTCACAAGCAGATCATGAGCAACGCATCCCAAACACGCAGTCTCGATCAACTTCTCAAGGGTGAACGAGCTGTTGTGTGCGCAATCGAGAGTGAAAAGACAGCTGATGGCCGCGCACTGGTGGTTCGCCTGAATGCTCTCGGCATCAATATCGGCAAAGAGGTGAGTGTTATTCGACTGGCCTGGTTGGGTGGCCCCATGTTGCTGCGGGTCAATCAGGCAACACAGGTGGCCATCCGCCGTTCTGAAGCGCGGTGCGTTGTTGTGGAGGAGATCAAAGGCGATGAATCCCCGGCCTGAGACAGGAGCCCAAAGCACGCCTCGGATTGCGCTTATCGGACAGCCCAACACGGGCAAATCCATGCTGTTCAACCGCATCACCAATGCGCGAGCATCAGTTGGTAACTGGCCGGGCATCACCGTGAACGTGATGCGCGCACGTGTTCCTTTGGACGGTCGAAAAGTGGAATATGTTGATCTTCCTGGGATTTATAATCTGGAGGGTGGGTCTGAAGATGAAGCGGTCGTGAACCGCTTCCTCACCAAGTTCCCCGTCGATCTGGTGATCATCGTCATCAATGCCGCGCAGATTGAGCGTCAAATCCTGATGCCGTTGCAGGTTAAAGCTTTGGGCCTGCCTGCTGTTGTCATGCTCAACATGTGCGATGAGGCACACAAGCTTGGCATCACGTTTGACCTGGAGAAACTTCAGGACTCTCTCAAAATGCCAGTGGCCCTTATCAGCGCCAAGTATGGCACCGGCTTTGAAGGTGCTATGAAGCAGGTGTCAGAAAGTCTTAGCTCCGAGTTTGCGAGCAAGCCGGTTCTGGCAGACTATGACTCTCTTTTCAAAACACTGATGACCGAGGAAACGCTTGATGATGCACTGAAAGGGTGTGTCACTCTTCCCAAAATATGGCCGAAGACATTGACGGAGAAGCTGGACCAGCTGTTCCTGCACCCCTTGCTGGGCTTACCCATGTTCTTCCTCAGCATGCTGGTCATATTCTCGGTTATCTGGGAGATCGGCTTGCCCTCGCAAGACCTTGTGAGCAGCGGTGCGGATTGGGTACAGGCAACGTTGCTGGAACCGGGGCTGGCATGGGCACCTGCCTGGCTGAACAGCTTCCTGATCAACGGTATATGGCTTGGTCTGTCTACAGTCGCCTCTTTTGTGCCCTTGCTCGTGCTGTTCTTTTTCTGCATGGCAGCCGTGGAAGACAGCGGTTATCTGGCCCGGGCAGCTTTTTTGATGGATGCCTTGATGCGGCGTGTCGGATTGGATGGCAGGGCGTTCGTTATGCAGATGATGGGGTTCGGCTGCAATGTTCCTGCGTTGATGGGAACACGCGTGATGCGGACGCGCTCACTACGGTTGCTGGCTATGCTCGTTATCCCGTTTTCACTGTGCTCAGCACGGCTCGCTGTGTTCGTTTTCATCATCAGCGCCACCTTCCCCAGCTCCAAGGGGGCACTCGTTCTCTTTTCCTTTTATGTGATTAGTTTTCTCGCTGCCTTCTCAACTGCAGCGATCTTCAGCTTTTCGCGCCAGTTCAAAAGCAAGGAACCGTTTTTGCTGGAAATACCCCCCTACCGAATTCCAACGGTAAAGCAGGTGCTGTTACGCGGCTGGGGTGAGGTGCGCGAGTTTATCAGAAGAGCGTCGCGCTTCATCATCATCGGCTGCATTCTTGTGTGGCTGCTGACGAACCTTCCTGTTGGTGCGGAAGGGCTGAACACCTACGGAGGTCAGCTTGGGGTTCTGCTTCAGCCGATTATGGAGCCCATTGGCGTCAACCCTTATCTCACCCTGGCTCTGATCTTCGGATTCATCGCCAAGGAGATCGTGATCGGGTCACTTTCCACCATCTACGCTCTTTCTACCAGCGGTGTTTCTCAAGCGATTACAATGAGCGTCACACCGCTGGAAGCCTACAGCTTTTGCCTGTTCTGCCTGCTTTACACGCCTTGCCTGACAACCATCGCTACAGTTCATGCAGAAGGGAAAAGCTGGCGCTTCACAAGCTTTTCCCTGATCCTGTCACTCACCTACGCTTGGGCGGTGTCTTTCATCTTCTATCAAGGTGCAAAACTGCTAGGGTTTTAGGAGGGGTTACTCCTCTTCCCAGAACCCCGCGATGTAGCAGTTATCCGCCTTGAAGCCGACTTCATTGCGGAAGTATTTGCGGGCTATCTTGGCCGTTTTCTTTTCAGCTGCAAACCAACAGAATGCCTCTTGTACATTCGGAATTTCGATCTGCTTTGCAGCTTCAAACAAACCATCATGCCCAACTGCATCGCGATAAACCCACTCAAGGCACATGCCGTCTGGCAGCGGGATGGGTGTTTCCATTCCCTTTTGGGAAACGCTAACCACCACGGCACCTTCTGTGCCTTCCGGAGAGCTTTCCAAAATTCGGGAGATCGCCGGGATAGCCGTTTCGTCCCCTGCCAGCAGTAGATAGTTTGCTTCCGGAATCCAGCCACCACCTGGGCCAAGCAAACCCACTGTGTCTCCCTCAATAACTCGGGCTGCCCAATCTGCAGTTGGACCACCTTCATGGAGGAAGACATCAAAGTCGATGCTCTGTGCTGCTTTGTTGAACTGGCGCACCGTATAAACCGGACGCATCAGCTCATAGTCACCTTCAGGCCAGACTGTGCGGCCTTTGTCATCCCAATATGGCCAGTGTGCCTCAAAGCTTGGGTTCTTGGGAAACAGCAGACGGAAGTGCAAACCACCTTCAAAAAAGCGCTCAATGCCCTTTGCTGAGACAGTCACCCGGATGAAGTTGGAGCTGAACGCAGCTGTGCGAACAACACGAACTTCCAAAAAGTTTGGCGGGTGTACACCAGCGGTGAAATCTCCACTCCAAACCATCTGAGGCGGAATATTGATGTCGATGTGCCCGATCAGATGTTCAATGCTTTCCTTCACCAGATGCAGTGCATCCTGAGATGGAGCGGAGATCATCAGCTTTGCCTGCGCCTCCACCTTTACAAACTCAACCATCCCAAGTGGAGAGTTCACGCGGTAATGCTTGCCGGTGATTTCCTCCAGCGTCAGATTGTGAAGCTTGGCTTCCGCGCCAAAAAGCTCAATAGCTTTATCAAACTCGATGCCGGGAATGAGGCTTTCAATTTTATGGAGTTCTGCTGCATTGGTTGTCATCAAAGTGCTCGTCTAAATTATTGAAATTGTTGTTGGCATCAAACTGGAACAACCAGCGGCGTACCCTTCACCGGATCTGGCATCACATAACAATCCAGTCCGAAGGTAGATTTCATGATGTCTTTGGTGATGGTCTTGCTCGCACTACCTTGCGCTTCAATCCGGCCATCCTTCATGACCACCAGATTGTGCGCGTAGCGTGCGGCAAGGTTGATGTCGTGCAGGACAGCGACAATTGTCATTTGCTGCTCTTCATTGCACTGCTTGAGAAGCTCCAGTAGTTCGATCTGATGAGCAAGATCCAGAAAGGTGGTCGGCTCATCCAGCAGCAGCAAATCAGTTTCCTGCGCCAGCGCCATTGCAATCCAGACACGCTGACGCTGCCCTCCCGAAAGAGAGCTGAAAAGCTTGTCGCGCAGCTCTGTAACTTTGGTCATCTCCATGGCATTCTGGATTGCCACTTCATCCTGACGGGACCATTGCCGCCAGACAGACTGGTGAGGCGTACGACCACGGCTGACCAGATCTCCCACCGTGATCCCTTCTGGCGCAACAGGCATCTGAGGCAGGATGCCAAGACGCTTGGCAACACCACGTGTGGGCTGTTTATGGATAGATTTTCCATCCAACAACACAGTGCCTGCCGTTGGCTTTTCCAACCGTGCCAGCGAGCGAAGCAACGTAGACTTTCCGCAGGCATTGGGGCCAATCACAACAGAGATCTTTCCCTTTGGGATTGCCAGATTGAAGTCTTTCAGGACAACGTGAGAGCCAAACGAAAGCCCGAGATCTTTGGCTTCCAACGGCGTATTTTCTTGAGTTTGAAGCATTAGATAAGATTCCGTTTCGCCTGCCGTGCAAGCAACCAAATGAGATAAGGAGCACCAATCAACGCGGTAAACACACCGGTTGGCATCTGGAACGAGGCAACCAGTGTCCGGGCGGCTGTGTCTGATAGCAGCGTGACCAGAATGCCAATACCCGCTGCCAGGATGAGTGCTGAAGACGGTGTTTTGGACAGTTGCCGTGCAATTGGTCCAGAAACGAACGCTACAAATGGAATTGGCCCAGCAACGGCCACTGCGGTGGCCGTCATCACCACGGCAACGGCGACCAACAGCAAGCGAAGGCTGTTCACCTTCAAACCGAGGCCAGTTGCCAGATCTTCATCAAAAGCGAGCCTGTCCAATGAGTATTGCAGCACAATGCCCAGAGCACCCAGCACCACAAACGCAATCGCAACCGGAGCGATATCCTCCCGCTGGATTTGCCCAAGACTGCCAACAAGCCACTTGGCCATATCGGATGCGCGCTGAATATCCAGTTGCGACATGAGGAAGTCTGCACAAGCCAGCAATGTAAAGCCGATGCCAATGCCCACCATGATCAGGCGAAAGAGGTCAAGCCCACGTTGCCAGGACAAGGCCACAACCAGCACTGCTGTCAGCACACCTCCGACAACGGCTCCCCAGAACACATAGGCAGCAGAGCCAAACAGGAAGATTGTCAGAAGTGCACCAAAGGCGGCGCCAGCGTTGAACCCAAGCACATCCGGTGAGGCCAGAGGGTTGCGCATCAACGCCTGAAAAATCGCACCGGACATGCCCATAAGGCCGCCAACAAAAACGCCCACAAGAATACGCGGCATGCGCACATCCAACAGAATGAGCTGATCAACGCTGTTCTCACCACTGAACATAAGCGGCAAGATCCGATCCGCAGCGATTGGATAAACACCGAGCCAATGGGCCGCGAACATTGCGATCAATGTGAATGCCAGCAATACACAGCCAACAGCAGCGCTACGTTTGCGCATAAGAAGTGCTCCACCCGGTAGCGGAACGATGAGATGATGGCCAAGCAACTTCATGGAGACATCATCCTTGTTTTTCTGAGGAGGTAGACAAAGAACGGACCACCCACCAATGCCACGGTGACACCGATTTGCAGCTCACGGCCTTCAAGAATAACGCGGCCAAGAATATCGCCGGCAAGCACAAACAAGGCTCCCAGCAAGGCGGAAAACAGCAGCAGCCAGGCACTGTCTGCTCCACTGAACCGGCGAGCTACATGAGGCACGACGAGCCCCACAAACGCGACGGGCCCAGCCAGAGCAACAGAACCACCTGACAGACAGACTACCGCAAACAGGCTGAGGCCTTTGACAAGACCCATTTTGGTTCCAAGTGACTTCGCCAGATCTTCACCAAGAGAGAGGGCATTCAGCCAACGTCCGAGGATGAGGCAAGCCACAAAGCCAGCAGCAAAGAACGGCCAGAGCTGCAGCAGCACTTCGGGCTTCACGCCCTGCAGCGAGCCAACCACCCAGAAGCGGTAGGTTTCCAATGTTTGCTGACTTACCAGCAAAACACCACGGACAAGTGCAAGAAGAAACGAGCTGACAGCAGCCCCTGCCAAAGCCATACGCAAGGGGCTGGCACCGCCCTGCCCCAAATTGGCAAGAGCATATACGGCAAGGCTCACCACGAAGGCACCAGCCATAGCAGGCCATATGAACAGGCCTGCAGCCGAAATGCCTGCACCCCAAATGGATAGCACCACGGCCATGGATGCCCCGGCATTCACGCCAAATAATCCCGGATCCGCCAGCGGGTTGCGTGTCACGATCTGCATAATCGCGCCGGCCATGGCCAAAGACGCTCCAATCAGCAACGCGCCAATCAAGCGCGGCACCCGCATTTCCATGATCACAATGTGGTCTGGGTTGCTTAGGTTCGTCGCCCACAAAGCATCGGTGATTGCAGATAGTGGAACAGACCGCACACCAGCACCGAGCGAAATCACCGAGAGAACGACTAAAAGGACCACAAGCGCAAGTGACCAGCCACCACGAGATTTGCCCGAAACACTGAGATTGTCTGCAGCACCCACACGCTGCGCAACATCAACAAACATCACTGCCCCTCCATCTGCTGTGCTTGCGTGATGCCAGCCTCAACAGAGGTGGTCACTGATGTCGCCGGATCTCCATCGATAGCTGCTGCAATCAGCGGTTCCAGCTGGTCCAGAGCAAAGTTCAAGCTGAGTGGAGAGGAATGAGAAAGTGCTGCAGCAATCATCGGTGTCGCAACGACCTCGCGTCCTTCGTTATAAGCCCGCATGGTCGGGCGCAGACGTAGCGTATTGATCTGCGATGCGCCTGAGCCAAAATCGAGCCAGATCAGAACATCTGTATCGATAGGGTCCAGATCTTCCGGTGAAACACGCACATAAAACAGATCACTGCGGACAAGCGCTTCCACCTTTTCAGATACGATAAAGCCAAGATCACTCAGAAACCGGCCACGAAGGTCTGAAGATGGATAAGCGCCGATATCACCCGGCCAAACCACCACAGCAGATTTATCCAACCAGTCCGGATGGTTCTGTTTGATAGCAGCAAAGCGGGCTTCCAGATCCCGCACTACTTGCTCCCCTTTTTCAGCACGCCCAACAGCTTTCGCAATCGTACGCGTCATCTGCTGCCAGGGCGTGCCGTAATCACCGTAACGTTCTTCAGGCACAAGAATCGGTGCTATCTGTGAGAGGATCTTGTATTGAGCACGCGTCATACCTGACCATAGCCCCAGGATCAGATCAGGCTTCAATGCTGCGATCTGCTCCACATTGATCTCTCCCCACATGACCGTTGGCTTGGCATCCCCCAAAGCAGGCTGGGCCCACGGCCAAACTCCATTGGGATAGTCGCCATACCAACGCCGCAACGCCACAGGCTTCACGCCCAAAGCCAACAAAAAGTCATGCCCGATAAAACTGACAGATACGATCCGCTTGGGCTGCGACGTCACTGTCGTTTTCCCGTACTGGTGCTCGAACACAACGGGAAAGTCAGCGGCCTCTGACTGCTGAGCACTCACGAAAAGCATCGCCAGACACAGCGCGCTGCCTAACAAAACCCGTTCAAACTGTTTGATGCATGCGTGGATAGAATGCATGTCTCTCTCACAAAACCAGCCACGGGCCGCAAAGCCCGTGGCATCAACTCATTTTCTGATTAGGAAAGTCTAGAAAGTACTCGTCAGCTGAAGTCGCAGTTCTCGGCCCCGACCATAAGTACAGTTCATGGAATCCATAGTTGGAATGGCAAGCCCCAGCGATGGATCCGCCAATGAGGCTGTTCCGCAGTGACTGATGTAAGATTTGTCAGCGAGGTTGCGCCCGGTGAAGGAGAGCTTCAGATTGTTGTATTCATAGCTCACACCCGCATCGAACAGAGTTACGGCATCCAGTTGCACTGTGTTCTTAGCATCCGCATAGCGGTCTCCCAGATAACGAGCACCAGCTGCAATGCTGAGGCCATCCAACCAGTTGCCCTGATCAGCAAAATCGTATTTCAGCCAGAGAGAACCGGAATGTTCTGGTGTACGCTCCAGCTGTTTACCTGCCAGTTTGCCGGTCAGATCCTTCGTGATTTCTGTATCCAGGTAAGTGTAGCTGGCGAGCGCAGATAAGCCACTGAACAGCTCAATTGCGCCTTCTAACTCGATGCCCTGAGACCTGACTTCACCCACCTGCGCCCGGTTTGCTGAGTTATCCGGATCAGAAACCACCAGATTGTCTTTAGTGATGTGAAAACCAGTGACGCTGAAGAACCCATTGAAGGATTCTGGTGCATACTTCAGCCCAACTTCAAACTGCTCTGCAGTGGTTGGGTCGAAGACTTTTCCGTCTGTGGTTACCCCTGCCGGTGGAACATCAAAAGATGTGCCATAGCTGACAAACGGGATCAGTCCTAAATCACTGACGTAAGAAGCACCAATACGGCCTGTAAGAGCGGTGTTGTATGTGCTCTCCTTTGCAGCTATCGCGCCGGGAGAAGCCAGCTTTGCTTTGGTTTCAGTTGACAGCCAGTCATGACGCAAGCTCAGATCCAAACGGAACTTATCAAAGATCTTTGAGTTCGCGGCTGCATAAACACCAGCCTGTGAAACCTTCTGATCCTGATAACCGGTTTGTGGTGCCAGCAGTCCATCAACATAAGCATAAAATGGAATATCTTTGGTAGGATCACCGGTAGTTCCACCAGCCTTGAGAATGAGGCCGAGATTATGGCTGATATCACCAGTCTTCAGATTTTTCTCACCAGCATAACCACCACCCAAATCAGCTTCTGACTGACCTTTATAAAGATCTACACCAGCTACAAACTGAGTTGTAACGGCGCCAAACTCCTTATCCCATTTGAGCGCTGTATCAACGGAGCCCTGCCAGGCGGTTTCATCCACTTCATGGGCAATAAGAACCGCGGTATCAACACCCGGAACAGCGGTTGGACTTAGGGTTAAACTGTCAAAATCAAGCGCGCCGCCGTTGTAAGCGCTATCATAATTAATTTTGTTGTATGCTAGACGGGCACGGTGATAGAGCTCAATACCACCACCAAAATCATGGTCCAGCTCGTAGCCAATGTAGTGCTGATCGCGGTTCAAACCTTTACGGTCAGGATCACCCGCAAAGGTGCTGTAATCAAAATCACCGTCCTGCTTGTTACTCTTCAAAGTGCCCATACTTGGCAAAATCTGCCAGCTGGCACCTTGAATGTCTTTTTGATACTGCGCCAACAATGTTAGCTTGGTGTTGTCACCGATTTTGGCCGTTAGCGACGGTGCGAAGTAAAGACGATCATCTTGAACCTCATCTACCTGCGAGTCAGAGAGTCGCCCGACGCCAACCAAACGATAGCTGATGGGTGAGTCCTCTGACAAAGAGCCAGTCACATCTGCGGCAATCTGCTTTCGGTTATGGTTGCCGTAGGAGGCTTGTATTTTGGCCTCAAAATCCTCCAGTGGGCGCTTGGTAACAGTATTGACCAGACCACCGGGTTGGTTGGCACCGATCAGATCAGAAGAAGGGCCGCGCAACACTTCAACGCGCTCAACACCAAACGGCTCAATGTTCCACCCACCCCACGCAAAGATGCGCAGCGGCAAACCATCTCTGTAGTTCACACCGCCGACACCGCTTTCAAAACCACGGACTGTGTAGTTATCGTAGCGAAGGTCAAAACCGTAAATTGCAGGCATGACACCCGCACTATAAGAAATCGCATCTACAATAGACTCTGCGCCCTGATCTTCCATCTGCTGGGAGGATACAACTGAAACAGAACGTGGCGTTTCTTCAATAGGCAAGCCAATGCGGCCTGCGCTTGCTGTTTCTGTCGGAACATAGCCGAGCGTTGGCGCTAATGCGTCTTCGGCAACTGTCGAGCCGTAGACAACAACTTCATCCAGATCCTGATTGGAAGAACTGGCCTCTTGCGCAGCTGCAATTCCGGTAAGCAGCAGCAGACTGATTGAGGAGCCAGACAGAAGCGCAGACTTGTAGTGGATGCCCATGTTTCAAACACCTATTCCACTGATAACCGCCCCAATGGTGTCTGGCTTCTGGCTTGACGCTTAAATTGGTTGGAGCTTAATCATTTGATTTTTCAAAATTTTCAGCGATTGCAATAACTTCAGATTCTCAAATCAAAAAGTTGAGCAATAACTCGATTTTGACTCCAATAGATAATATGACTTTATAAGTCAAGATATTCAGTGAGTATATTTGCTAATTCTTTTCCAAGGGGCTTGCCTCTGGAAATCTTGTTGGGCAGAACACGGTAAAGCGAGATTTACAAAGGACAGCCATTTCCATGCCATCCCTGAACGAGCAATCCCTCGCTTTGCGAAAGAAGGCTAAGCAACAGCGCTCACGTGAAAAGATTGAACTGATCCTGCAAACCACTTTGGACATGCTGAGCGAAGGTCAGGTCGATAAGATCAACACCAACGAAATAGCACGTCGTGCCGATATCAGTGTTGGCTCGCTTTATAACTTCTTTCCCAACAAGCAATCGATCTTCTACGAGCTGTTCCGCCGCTGGCTGGAGAATGCTCTGAACGGATTAGATGAGTTGGATGCGCGCTATGATGGCAGCGAGCCAATCCGCGATTACATAGATGACATGTTTGAGCAGATGGCAATCAGCTATGACGCCAACTCAGCAGGTCATTGGCAACTGCGCCGCTCCATGAACTCCTCAAAGGAGCTGTCCGAGCTGGAAGAAGCCCACGTCAACCAGATCCTCTCCCGCTTCATCCGCATTCAGGAAAAGTTCGGTCGCTCTTTGCCAGAAAACCCGCAGCGCCTCGCCTACCTGCAAAACCTCATCAGCGTCTCTTGCCTCAACATCATCGCCCTCACCACCGATCCAAAAGAACGCCAAACCGTCATGCATTGGTGCAAAAACCTGCTTTATCTGGTGTTTGATCTGGAGAGACTGGAGGAGAACAGCCCCTCATCCCAATAAGGCAGATCACTGCCGATTTGTTCGGAGACGAAGTCTATGAAGACGCGGGTTTTGGTGGGGAGGTATTTGCGGTTGGGGTAGACGGCGTACATGGTTTGGGTGGGGAGAGTGTAGTTGGGCAGGACTTGGGTCAGGGCGCCAGATCTTAGGTACTCTCCTGCTGCGAAGGTTGTCAGGCGACCAATACCGCATCCACCGAGAACTGCGGTTGTGAGAGCGTCTCCGTTGTTGACCTGGTAATTGCCTGAAGTTTCTACTCTTATTTGGCCTTCAGGGCCTTCCAATGTCCATTCATGCTGGTCGCTGAAATAAGCGTAGTGCAGGCAGTTGTGGGCCTGTAGGTCTTGCGGCGTTGCTGGTGTTCCATGTTCCTCAAGATACTGAGGAGATGCGGCTAACACATTGAAGCATGGGGCGATTTTTCGGGCGATGAGGGATGAATCCTTTAAGCGCCCTCCCCTGATGGCGAGATCGAAGCCGCCGTCGACCAGATCAACTGTTCGGTCATCCATAATCATATCTATGCTGATTTCTGGATTTAATTTCAGAAACTTAGGTATCAATGGCGCGATGTGGAGTCGGCCAAAGGTCATGGGGACATTGATTTTAAGCCGCCCCTTTGGCTTGCCCTGCATTTGAGCGACAGCACTCTCAGCCTCTTTCGCGGCTTCCAGAGCATCGACAGCACGGGCGTAGTAGAGTTCTCCCGCTTCCGTCAGGCTGATGTTGCGGGTTGAACGGTTTAAAAGACGTGCGCCAAGATGCTCTTCTAAAAGAGTAATTCTCTTACTGACAGCAGATTTTGAGACACCCAGCTCGCGTGCGGCGGCTGCAAAGCCTTGATGTTCCACGACCATCACGAAGACAGGTAAAGCGCTTATCTGATCCATTCGTTTGAGCCTCAGCGTTCTCTTTTTCTCACCAAATAGTTTCTCTTATAGCAGATTATCACAAATCAGGAAACGAACTAGGTTCTCTAAAGAAGCAGAGGACACAGTTATGACTATGATGCTCATTGATGGGCAGTTGCGGGAGAAACCCAAGAGCAGTGATGGACAACACCATCAGCTCAGCAGCGATATCCGCAATTGGATTGAAGCTGAAAGCACAGCGCCATTTCCCGCAGAGGCAACCCGCTATCATCTTTACACCTCTCACGCGTGCCCGTGGTGTCATCGTGTGATGGTAATGCGCGCGCTGATGGGACTAGAAAATGTTATATCTGTCAGTGAGATGCATCCGTTCCGAGGTGATAAAGGCTGGCGGATTGAGCCGGCTTTGCTTGATGAAACCGCCGGAGTTCCAAAGGATACATTTCTTTATGAAGCCTATTTACGGGCTAACCCAAACTACACTGGTCCCATCAGCGTTCCGCTTCTGATTGACAAAAAAACGGGCCAGATTGTCAGCAATAACTCTGCTGACATCATGCGGATGTTGAACAGATCCTTTGGTGCTTTTGCAGGCTCATCTGCTGACTTTTATCCTGCCGAGCTGGCAGGCCAAATTGATCAGCTTGCCGATTACATCCAAGCGCATGTGAATTCAGGAGTTTACAAGGCGGGCTTTGCCTCTACTCAAGCAGCTTATGACGAAGCCGTTCGTGATCTGTTTGATGCGCTTGATGTTCTTGATCAGCGTTTGGAACGACAGAGATACTTGCTCGGCGACAGTTTGACCGAGGTCGACTGGAAACTGTTTGTCACGCTCATTCGCTTTGATGCGGTGTATGTCACTCATTTCAAAACTGACCTGAAGCGCCTTTCAGATTTCACCAATCTAAGTCCCTACCTGCGAGAGCTTTACCAGATCCCGGGCATTGCAGGGACGGTGAACTTCCAACGCATGCGAGAGCACTACTTCCGTAGCCATCTTCATTTGAATCCCAACGGCATTGTTTCGATAGGCCCGCAACTCGACCTAAGCAAGCCTCATGGTCGTGAACATGTCGGTGTCTATCAGAAAGGAGCGGCCTGATGAGTGGAAGCGCGATTTCTTCAAAGATTGAAAAGCATAAAAATCCAACTGGTTACATCATCCTGATCGGTGCATTGGTAGGCGTGAACTATGCCAGCGCGAAGCTTGTCACCCAGGCTGGCGTAACTGCGTTGAGCGCAACATTGGCGCAACTTCTGTTGGCAGGCTTGTTTCTATATCTTCTTCTCAGACTGAAGCGAGAGCAGCTGTCGTTTAGGGGCGATCACATTAAGTACTACATCCTAAATGGCTTCCTCGGGATCACAGTGCCAACGCTGATAGCTTATTGGGTGTTGAAGTACATTCCTGCCTGGTTGCTGACTGTTCTGGTTACTTTGTCACCTTTGATCACTGCCGGTCTGACATCTCTGGTAGAGCGAAAACTGATCGCCCCCCAACGTCTGTTAGGCATCACTATTGGGCTTGCTGGTATTAGCCTCGTGACTTTTAGCAGCATACAGGAAGGACAGTTCGATCCGATATGGATCCTGTTTGGCGCTGCAATGCCTTTGTCCCTGGCGATTGCAAACATCTATCGCAACAGGGCCTATCCGCGAGATACCACATCTATTGGTGTTGCCAGTGGCACCATGTTCTCCCAAGTGCTGTTGCTGTTGCCACCTTTGCTTTTGATTGATGATCCTGCCGCGGCTGCCGGACCTATGGCCGCTGTTTGGTGGATTGTGTTTGGCATCGGTTTACTCACTGCTGGCAGCTATGCGCTGACTTTCTTCATTCAAGATAGGACAGACAGTGTCGGCTTCAGCCAGGTCGGTTACTTCGCAACCATATCCGGCGTTCTTGTTGCTGCTCTGGTGTTCGCAGAGCCAATCAGCCCAGTCATCTTCGTCGCCATTGCGGTTCTGTTTGTCGGACTTGCCTTAACAAATGGGCATCTTCAACTGCCATCGCTCCGCAGATCAAACTCCCAAAACAACTGATAACTCCCGCTTCCCTGAGATATAAGGAAAGGACGCCCCATGACTATTGTTAGCGAAACTCCCCTGAACGCTCGAGACTTTGCAGAGCAACTCTATAAAGCTGTCGACTCATTGAATGCAGACGCTGTTGGAACGTTTCTATCACCAGATGTGCGCTTCCAGCTTGGCAACTTCGATGAGATTGTTGGGTATGCAGCCGTCGTTGATGCGAATGCAGCGTTCTTCAAGTCGATCTCGGCGATGTCTCATACACTTAAAGACAGCTGGGCTTTTGAAGATACAGTCATATGCACCGGTGAGGTGCATTACATCCGGCACGACAAAAGCACGCTTCAAATCCCCTTCTCAGCAGTTTTGAAGCTGAAAGATGCTCTGATCTTTGACTATCAAGTCTATGTGGATGTCTCTCCTTTATAGGAGAATCTACACACTCCCCTTTGAGTTTCATTAGCAAGCACGATGCAAGGTTTGCCTTATTGCATCGTGCTTTTTGCTTTGAGGCACTCGTGGTTTTGCGTAACTGCGGGTGTTTTCTTTTACCTAGCAAAAC
Source organism: Pseudovibrio sp. FO-BEG1 (assembly GCF_000236645.1). Classification (NCBI taxonomy): domain Bacteria; kingdom Pseudomonadati; phylum Pseudomonadota; class Alphaproteobacteria; order Hyphomicrobiales; family Stappiaceae; genus Pseudovibrio; species Pseudovibrio sp. FO-BEG1. Next base: position 1,178,881 of record NC_016642.1, on the reverse strand, counting down.
CAAAACGACTTCAAAATCGAAGATAACAGAGAAATCTTGTGGGCTTTAACCTATTGAATCTAATAGGAATCACTCTACCTGCGACAAGATTGTCAGACAATATTGATTTTTCTCAAGACTTAAAGTGCATTTTATGCAATAGTCGATTGTAGGACAATCGACGGAGTACATTATGATAAAGGCACTACGCCTTAATGCTGCAGACAATGTTGCAACCCTGCTGGAAGATGCCGGCAAGGGCGAGACAGTTCTGGTGATCTCCGAACAGAACGAAAGCCTGGGAGAGCTGGAACTTCTGCAAGCTATTCCCTTTGGCAACAAAGTCGCGCTGCGCCCCATGAAACCAGAGGATCATCTGATTAAAGGTGGCGTCGCAGTCGGCAAGGCGATCAAGCCAGTCCCACAAGGACAACTTGCTCACGTTCAAAATATTCGAAGCTTAAATCTGGATATTCCAGAGGTGATGATCAACGAAATCATCACCCAGATGGGAATTGAGGTAGACTGATGCAGACGTTCAGAGGCTATCAGCGAGCAGATGGGTCTGTCGGCATCCGCAACCTCATCATGATTATCGCAGCAGATGAATGCGCTGAGGGCATCGCCCGCGCAATCTCCGAGAAGACGCCTGGCAGTGTCGTCGTTACCAACTACAATACCTGCATGTATGGTGGCAACGAAGAGATGATTGGCACCATGATCAACGCAGCAACCAACCCAAACATCGCCGGGGCGCTGGTGATTAACATGGGTTGCGGCAGCATCGCTCCTGATCTGGTGGCTGGGCCAATCCGCGCTACCGGGCGTCCAGTGGAGACCCTGACTTGCATTAAAGAGAGCGGCACCGTTTCAACCATTCGCGAAGGGTTGAAGCGCATTGCTGCGATTGTCGATCACGCAAATGCAACTGAGATGGTGGACGCTCCGATCAGCAAGCTGTTCGTCGGCATCAAGTGCGGTGGCTCAGACACAAGTTCTGGCATTGCATCTAACCCAAGTGTTGGTCTTGCTGCAGACAAGCTGATTGACATGGGTGCTTCTGCTGTTGCCGGTGAACTTCTGGAGCTGCTGGGCTGTGAGCACATTCTCAAAGAGCGTGCAGTGACACCAGAGGTGTTTGAGAAGATTGAGCAACTGATCAGTGATGAAGAGAAGCGCTGGCATGTGGAAGGCACTCAGGTTGAAACCATGAGTGTTGGCAATAGCATCGGCGGTTTGACAACCATCGAAGAAAAATCCCTCGGCGCTCTTGCAAAAACTGGTTCCAAGCCAATTCAGGACATCTTGCGCATCAATGCCAAGAAGCTGGAAAAGCCTGAGGTGCCAGGCATGTACCTGTCTGAAACTACAATGCTTTGTGGTGGTTCAGCGATGCACTTTGCAGCACTTGGCTGTCAGGTGATCCTTTGGACCACAGGTGGGGCTGGCTTTAACAATCCAATCGTTCCTGTCATCCGCGTGAGTGGTAACAGTCAGCTGATCAATGAAGACATCGACATTGATGCAACCGGCATCATGCGCGGTGAAGACAGCCTTGAGAATGTCTCAGAAGAAATCCTGAAAACACTTGCTGGCGTGATCAACGGCGAAAAGACAGCCATTGAAGACTTTGGCTACGCCTACTGCTCGCTCATTCAGAAAGATCAGCGCGTCGAGCGGCTGCTTTCAATCCCCGCAGAATAATCAAAACAACGCGCAGGCCTTTGCCAAAAGAGCCAGCGCATCAGGGAGAACAAAATGAAGATCACTGATGTTGAGGTCATCCATCTTCGTATTCCATTGCTCGCACAAAACTGCGAGTGGGGCGAAGATGCACTGATCGTACGCATCCACACAGACACTGGTCTTGTGGGGCTTGGGGAGTCAGACAGCTCGCCTTCCGTGATTGCAGCACTCATTGAAGCACCGCAGTCCAACTTGTACTGCACTGGTCTCAAGTCCCTGCTGATTGGCGAAAATCCGCTGGAAATCAGCCGTTTGTGGAACAAGATGTACTGGTCCAGCAACTATGTTGGCCGTCGCGGGGCTGGCATTCATGCCATGAGCGCTATCGATATTGCACTGTGGGACATCGCCGCCAAGCATTATGGTGTGCCACTGCATATTCTGCTGGGAGCGAAGTATCGTGACCGTATTCCGGCTTACGGCACTTTCATCCCGGCAGATAACCCAGAAGACAACCGCAAGATCGCGCAGGGTCTGGTGGCTAAGGGCTTCAAGAGCCTGAAGTTTGGCGGTGGTGTTCTGGGCGATGATCCAGATGTCGATTACGAAATCGTTCGTGTTGTTCGTGAAGCCATTGGTCCGGACATCGAGTTGCAGATTGACCTTGCCACCAAGTGGCGGACAGCTTCTCACGCTTTGCAGATGTGCAAGCGTCTGGAACCATTCAATCTGCATTGGATCGAAGAACCCGTCATGGCGGATGACGAGCGTGGTTACGTTAAGCTCGGACGTCAGGCTTCTCAAAAAATCGCTGGCGGCGAAGCTTTGACCACATGTCGTGAGTTCCACGACATGCTGGAGCGCTGTGAGCCGGACATCATCCAACCAGACATCACGCGCTGCGGTGGCATCACCGAGATGCGCAAGATTTATGACATGGCGCAGATGCGCGGTGTCCAACTCATTCCTCATGGGTTCAGCACAGACATTTTGCTCGCCGCTTCTGTGCATTTCCTTGCCTCCTGTGAGCATGGAAACCTGATGGAATACTCCCAGAGCAATAGCCCGCTGGTGGCGGGTAACGGGCTGGCCAAAGAGCCAGTGGTCTTCGCTGAGGGGCAGCTTGTTGTTCCTGATCGCCCAGGCCTTGGGATCGAGCTGAACGAAGACCTAATCAAAAAATATCAAGTGAACGCCCAACCGGCCTACGCTTGAAGATGGAGGAAAAACAAATGTCTAACACTGGGAAAAGATTAGACACCTTTCTACTTTCGATAAGTTTGAGCTTTGTCGTTGCTATTGTTGCAGGCCTAACCGTCTTCCCTGACAAGGGCAATGAAATTGCCAACTATCTATTCAGCACATTCAACACAATCTTTGGCACACCAGTGCTGGTGCTTGTGTTTGGATCTGTCATCTTTCTTGCTGCGCTTGGCCTGAGCAAGTACGGCAACATCCGTTTGGGCGAAGGAAAACCAGAATACAGCACGTTCGCCTGGGTCTCCATGATGATCTGTGCGGGTTTGGGTTCCGCAACCGTCTACTGGGCATTCACAGAATGGGCATACTACTTCAACGCCCCTCCTCTGGGTGTTCAGACTGGTACAACAGCAGCTTATGAGCTGGGTACTGCATACAACCTGTTCCACTGGGGCTTCAGCGCCTGGGCAGCGTATTGCATCGTATCCCTGCCAGTGGCTTATCACTTCCACGTTCGTAAGAACCCTGGCCTCAGCCTTTCCGCTGTTTGTACTGCTATCCGTGGCAACAAGCCGATCACTCCGCTTTGGCGTGCAATCAGCCGCGTGATTGACGTGATCTTCATCTTCACCATCTTCGGTGCACTTTCCATCACCCTTGGTGTGTCCGTGCCGATGGTTTCTGAGATCCTGTCTTCTCTGATCGGTATTGAGCCAACCTTCAACGTGAACCTGGTTCTGATCCTGATTATCTCTGCGTTCTTCTCTCTGAGCTCATACGTGGGTATTCAGAAGGGCATGGCGCGTATCAGCTCCATGAACACTTACCTGGCAATCGGCTTCTGTATTGCTGTGTTCCTGATCGGCCCAACCATGTTCATCGCGAAGTCTACCGTGAATGGTCTTGGCATCATGCTGCAGGACTTCGTGCGTATGAGCCTTTACACCGACCCGGTTGAAAACGGTGGTTTCCCAGAAGGTTGGACCATCTTCTACTGGCTCTACTGGATCACCTACACTCCATTCGTGTCTATCTTTGTGACCAAGATCTCCAAGGGACGTAGCATCCGTGGCGTCATCACGAACATGCTGCTGAGCGGTAGTGCAGGTTGCTTCTTCTTCTTTGGTATCCTTGGCGGTCTGTCTCAGTCTGCAAACGTGAACGGTCTAGTTGATGTTGCTGGTCTCGTGGCTTCCGGCGAAGGCAACCAGGCAATCGTTCAGGTTATGAACTCCCTGCCATTCAGCGCGATCTTCATCGTTCTGTTCGCATTGGTTTCCGTTCTCTTCCTGGCAACCACTCTGGACTCTGCTGCATTCACCATGGCTGCAACTTCCACAAAGGGTCTGAAAGAAAACGAAGAGCCATCTCCAATGCTGCGCCTGTTCTGGTGTGTGATGCTGGCTGCTGTTCCACTTGCGATGATGTTCATTGATGCCCCACTGAACACCATCAAAACATGTGCCATCGTAACCTCTATCCCACTGATGTTTATCATCGGCTATATGGTTTACGGATTTATCAAGTGGATGCGTGAGGACTTCGCTTTAACAAGTGGCGAAGATATTCTCCGGCAGTCCCGCCAAACAGCAGATGCTGTTCCAGCGGAATAAGCTTCCTCCTCAGGCAAAGCAAAAGGGCGACCTCCGGGCCGCCCTTTTTTATTGCTTCAAACATTCCAACAAACGCGTTCAGTCTTCCTCCATTTGCTTGGTATGTTCATGTTTCAGCTTGTGACCCATTTCCGTGAAGGTGCTAATGTTCTCAATTGCGAGCTTGCGGGCCCTCTCCGGCTCACCTGCACAGATTGCTTCTACCAAACCGATGTGAGTGTTCGCGCTGTCTTCGATATCAAAATCGAAGTGCGTGATGCGGATGTAAATTGAGAGCTGGTTGATCACGCTCTTATACATGTGCGCGAGCCGCGCGCTTTCACTGAGTTCAATGATCAGCTTGTGAAGCTCGAAATCGTAGAATGTGACTTCGGTGATGGACACGCCATCCTGCTGACAGATCTCCTTAAAGACATCCAGCTCTTTACGCAGTCGAACAGCTTTTTCAGGCGTGATCGTTTCCGCTGCCATTTGCGCTGCCTGGCTCTCCAGAGCGACGCGGAGATGGTAGATTTCCCAGATATCATGATCGGTGAGCGTTGTGACGCTCCAACCTGCGTATGGTTTCTGTGAGACAAGGCCTTCACTTGCGAGAGTGTTCAACGCCATGCGAACAGTCGTGCGTGAAAGCTCCAGATCCTTGGCAAGCGTACTTTCCGTAAGCTTATCACCTGAGACATAATGACCTGCCAAAATCTGCTGCCTCAGAAAATCTGCGGCCTGCTCCTCAAGGCTTTGTTTTGAAATCTTCATTGGAACTCAATCACGTCCGTCGTGTTCACTCTCTGCATTGAGCTGTATCACCATTAGCTTGCTGAATAAATGACGAGTTTGGCACTCCAGATATTTGCTTTGTGATTATTGAAGGGCCTGTACGATTTAGGTATATTTTGCGCGTGCATTTGCAAAAAGGCAGCGTCGGGTTTCTTTTCTGCTCCGGCAAAGTTTTTAATGACTCTAAACTAGGAATGGTTTATTCTTGAGTTAGAGATGCATATTTTGATTGACGACAGACGCCGGAAGACGCATAGCTAATACTATGAGACTCACTCAACAAACCAACTATGCTGTACGTGCCCTGATGTATTGTGCGGCAAATCCTGACAAGCCAAGCAAGGTTGCGGAGATCGCAGCTTCGTTTTCCATGTCGGAAACCCACCTTTTTAAAATCATGAAGGTGCTCGTTGATGCTGACCTGATGAAAACCATCCGGGGACGCAACGGTGGTATCGTGTTGCCACGTCCTGCTGAACAGATCAGCGTTGGACAGGTGGTGCGTGCAACTGAAGAGTCATTCCTTCTTGCTGAGTGCTTTGACAGTGGCCGTCAGGACTGCCCGCTCGTCAACCACTGTGGCTTCAACTCTGTTCTACATGAAGCGCTGGAAGCATTCCTTGGTGTGCTCGACAAGTGTACGATTGCGGACCTTGCAGATAACCGCGCGAGCATTCGCCATCTGCTGCAGATTGAAGACCCGCTTCTGCCAAAAAATATGGCCGCAGCTGAATAAGCGCGACCCCATAGACGAGATGATCAGGCAGCGATAACTCGCTGCCTTTTTTGTTATTGCGCTCTGAACACAATTGGAGCTGTTCTGGATACCGTCCCGTTTCTCATCGAAGATGGAAATGATGGGAAGGGAGCTGCTGCTTTCACAGCTTTTAAAGCAGCCTGATCAAAACGCTTATTTCCGCTTGAACGAGTTAATTTGATCCCTGTTACAGCACCATCACGATGAACAACAAAACTCACACGCACGACACCTGACTTTTTCCGGTTTTTCTCACGACGTGGATACCTTCGGTCAGCTGCACGTTGGATCTTCTTCTGAACCTTGCCCCAGTAGTTGCTTGTCGCCGCATTACCAGCACTATCACCGGAGCCGGCAATGTTGTTACCCTTCTTTGCAGAGTTGGAACCTTTGCGGGCAACTTTGGAACCGCGAACTGAGTTGACATCTGCATTGCCAGCTTTCTTGGCAGGCTCTTTCTTTGCCTTTGTTGGAGCTTTTTTCGCAGCTTTCTTGGGTTTAGCTTTCTGCACCTGCTTTGGGCGTGGCGGTGCCGCGCGTGGAACCAGAACTGTTACCGCTGCAACCTCGGTTTCGACAGGCTTTGCCTCTAGCTCTTTCTTGTCTTCAACTGGTTCTGCAGGTTTCTTTTCAACTGGCTTTAGCTCTTCAGGCTCTTCCTGCTTAGCTTCTTCCAACTTCTCTGGCTCGGACGGTTTTACCTCATCCGACTGAACGACTTTTTCAAGCTCCTCCAGCTTTACAGGTTCAACTTCCTTTACCTGTTCTACTGGCTTGGGCTGTTCAAGAGGTTGGATTTTGGCAACTTCGAGAGGCCTTACTTCCTGAACTTCAGCAGGCCGGATTTGTTCTGGCTGAATCTGACGCTCAAGAGGTTCCAGCTCTTCCTTGGGTTTGATTGGCTCAACATCAGCCTTAATCGTAACGCCTTCTGTAACTGGCACGACTACAGGCTTTACAGCTTGAGGAACAATCGGCTCCACGGGTTGGACTGGCGTGATCTCTGCTTTAGCAACCTCAATTGGCTCTACAGGCTCAACTTCTTTGACTTGCTCAACGGGTGTTTCAGTTTCAATCTCACGCGGTTCGATCTCATCCGGTTGATCTGGCTCGATCGGTTCAACGACCTCCTTCGTACCAGCAATCAGATCCTCAATTGAACCAACAACCGAAAGTGACGTCGATTTTGTAGAGGCAACCTGAACTTCAGGAGCTCGAGAATAAAACCATGCAAAGCCAGCTGCGTGAACGCTCACTGAAACCAGCAGGGCTGTGGTTAAAGCAGAACCACCAATTTTTCTCCGTATCCCTCGCTTCATTGTGATGCCCTTACTGTGACAAGTGTGACATCAGAAAAACCTTGCTTCTTAAGTGCTGCGAGAGTTCTTGCCAGTGTTTGGCCAGAGAGTGCTTTATCGGCGACAACCATCAGAGGTTCTTCACTGCCTTCAAGCGGGATCAGATCCTCAACCTGAATTGGCTGCTCATTTTGGGTCATCGTTCCATCAGGTGCGATGATCAGCGCTCCGGCGATGAGCTCACGACTGGATTGCTCCTGCGTTTCTGCAGGGCTTACATTTTTTGCATCGTCCCTATCGATAGAACCTGCAAAGAGGAAGAAAATGAGCATCAGAAACACGATATTGATCAAAGGGATCGTGTTCTCCAATGTCCTCTTTTGTGGTTTTGTCTTCAGACGCATTCTTTAAACTTCTTGTTTCGCAATATTCTGAACTCAATTGCCGACAATCGTAGCGGACCAGCCAGCTGTCTTGAGCATTTCGAGCGCACTCACAACATCCTGCACAGTAGAGTCTTTGGCTGGAATAATCGCAACGGGGCGGTTCTTTTCAATGCCAGCTTCTTCAAGTGTTGCGATCAACACTTCGATCTTGACCCGGTCGCCATTCACCGACAGCTGTCCTTCTGCGAAAACCTGCAGAAGGATAGGAGTCTGCTCCATTTGACCAACCCCTTCGGCACCTGATGTCACGTCCAGCTTCTGATAAATCGAGAATGTGGATGCGAGCATAAAGAACATCAGGAGCAGGAAGATCACATCAATCAGTGACGTGAGACCTGGAGCACGGCTGCGTTTCGGGGCCTCACTAAGGCGCATCGTGAACCACCTCGAAACGTGGCTCTTTACCTACGCGCTCTACTTCTTCTGTCTGTGTCGCAATTGATGTCACAGCCCCAGTGAAGAGCTCAGTGACGATTTTCTCCATAGCCCCCTGCTCTCGTTCAATGCGGCCTTCGAAAAGAGACAGCATCACAGAGGCTGGGATCGCAACGGCAAGGCCAACAGCAGTCGTCAGAAGCGCGACCCAGATGCCACCAGCCAGAGTGGATGGATCAACCTGAGAACCTGCATCTGCCATTGCCTGGAATGCACCGATCATACCCAGCACAGTACCAAACAGGCCGAGTAGCGGTGCTATCTGGGCGATCATGTCCAATGCGCGCAGGTAGCTGCGAAGATCTCCCAAATGGGTAAAGCAGACGCGCTCTACATCTTCGCGCACCTTTTCTTCTGGCACCTGCGGCTTCATAAGACCGCGCATCGCGTGGGCCAGTACGTCTGAAACCGGAGAACGATCAGTCACCACAATCTTGTAGGCCTGATCCCGTTTGCCAACACGCCAGAAAGCGACGGCCTGTTCTGCCTTGCGGTGGCGACCAACACCAGCTACCCAGAACTGCCAGAGCTTTGCGAAAACAATTGTCAGAGCAAGCACACTGATAACCAGCAGCAATCCAACGACGACGCCACCTTTTGCGAGCAGATCCATAAACGGACTTACTGCTGCGGTCAGGCCCAGGTTTTCAATCATGGCATTCATTCTGGAATTCTCGTAGTTTTTCTAGTTCGGTTCTGCAGCGGTTCAGAGTGTTAGTTCTATCGCAGCGCGGGAAGATACATTCAATGAGTCTAAGCATCTAGCTGGAGAGACATTTTCCGTTCCCTCACACTGGCTGACGTCATTGATAAGCAGCGAGGAGATGTCTGCACAACTGCTGGATGGAAGATCGTACTGCTGAACGCGCGTTTTTCCGGAAGGAAGGCGCCCCGTCTTCATGCTGAGGAAATCAGAGATTCCGCCAGTACTATCAAAGACTACCAGATCCAGAGCCAGTTGCTTGATCTCATCCTGCAGGTGATTGCGTACAAGAAGGCTTACACGGCATCCGCTTTGTGTGGTCTCCGCTTTGTTCAACTGCAGAGCGATCACCGGATTGCTTGTCGTGTTTGCTGCCTCAACCGCAGTTATCTGCGTTATCCACAAGGGAGCAAGAGCGAGAGAAAACAGCTTAACCAACTTATTCATAGGACCCCAACCTAAAAATTCAAACCTAGTTGCAAATGCAAATCAGTCGCAGATATCAAGGATATCGTGGGCTGGCTGGCTGTTGAGGGAGAGAGAAACAGCTGGCTTGCGCATCGATATTAAACCTGCCCCAGGACGGAATGCTGAAGGACGCGATCTCCAGGATTTAACGAGCAGGCATTGCACTTGTAATAAAACATGAATAAGAAAGTCAAGAATTAAACGCGATAGAGCCCCCCTAGCTCTTGAGGGTATCGCGACTGTCCACTCTAGCCAAAATTGGGGAAAGGCTGAGGCGAATGACTGACATGGAAAAAACTCAGGAAAGCTCTCAAAATCAGCCACATGAGCGCACTGTAGATAGCAAGGCACTCTTTGGAGATGAGCGTGAGATCACAATCTCCCACCGCGAGGATCTCTACCGATTGTCGATCACAAAACTTGGCAAATTGATTCTCACTAAGTGAGCGATTAGCCATGAAAAAAGCCGGCCTGAAATGAGGCCGGCTCTTTCCTTTAGACTGTGCTGAAGCTTAGTTCAGAGCCTGCTGCAGAGCGAAGGCGTCGCCTTCGACCTTGAACAGGCCGTAGGAGCCAGGAACGTCGCCAGCATTGTCGAAGTTCAGGTCGCCAGATGCGCCTTTGTAGTCGATGTCTTTGCCAGCTGCGATCAGCTCAACTGCTTTCTTCCATTCGCCTGGGAGAACTGCTTCGCCCTGACCATTGGACACTGCAGACATTGCTTCGGAAACCTTAGCAGCGTCACCACCAGCTTTCTCCAGAGCCAGCGCCATCAGGAATGCAGCATCGTATGAGTTGGATACGAAGATTGCATCTGGGTTGCCACCAACGGACTTGTAAGCTTCGTTGAAGATTTCAAGGCTGTTGGACTTCTCGCCGACTGGAGAAGACGCGATGAAGGTTGTCAGGTTTTCAGCACCCAGTTCGCGAATGATTGCGTCGGACTTCATGCCGTCGCCGCCAACAAAGTTGGTGAAGAAGCCGTTTTCCAGCGCCTGACGCAGAATGGTCAGGCCGGTGCCATCACCGTAGTCGAAGATAACGAGTGTATCAGCACCACCGCGGGAAAGCTCAGCAAGGTTGGAACGGTAAGACGCCTTACCTTCTTCGTGAGCAGCGTAGCCAGCGATTTCGCCGCCGTTTGCTTCAAACTCAACTTTGAATGCGTTTGCCAGACCGCTGCCGTAGTCGTTGTTCAGGTATGCAACAGCAACTTTCTTGGTGCCGAGGTTCAGCAGAGTACGTGCGAGAGAACGCCCCTGGAAGTCATCTGACGGTACAGTACGGAACACCTGACCTTTGTCTTCCAGACCTGTGATTTCAGGGGAAGTACCGGATGGTGTGATCAGAGTGATGCCAGCTGGAACGGTTACGGAGTTTGCAACTGCCAGAACAGAACCGGAGCAATGTGGACCGATCAGGCCAGCTACCTGCTCGATGTTTACGAGTTTGGTTGCTGCATCAACACCGTTTTGTGGGTTACATGCACTATCACCAACAACAGCTTCCAGCTTCTGGCCACCCAGAATACCGCCCTGCTCGTTTACCTGCTGAATAGCCAGTTTCGCAGAGTCCAGCATTGGTGGAGCCATTGCTGCGATCGGGCCAGAAATACCTCCCAGAAGACCGACTTTCACATCAGCCTGAACAGCGTTGGATGCAAGTGCAGTAGCGCTGAACAAGCCTGCTGCCAATGCGATTTTCTTAAGCATCAGTTCACCTCCAAAGAGCCCTGTTTTAAACGGTTTCCGGATTGGTCAGGGCGTTAAAATTGATTTTCTATGAGTGCTGGCGTTACTTCGCTGCACTTTCTTGTTTTTGAAAGGTTTTGACTTCTGGTCTGTCTGCGGTTCCCTGAGGTTCCGGTAGGATACCTTCCGGTCTGAACCGAAGGACCAACTGCAGAAGTAAGCCAATAATGAATACGCGCATGTACTTTGCCTTAATGGCGTATTCGGTTGGCAGCTGGTCCGTTACAAACTCAGAGGCAGACCAGATGATCCAGACAACGGCAACACCAAGAAGCGCACCGCGGTTGTTTCCTGAGCCACCGAGGATCAACATAATCCAGATCAGGAATGTGGCGATCATCGGATCGATGGCTTCTGGGGTTATAGAACGGTTAAAGTGAGCGAAGAGCGCGCCACCAAGGCCCATCACGGCAGCACCGAAGATGAATGCTTCCAGACGGCGGGCTTTGATATCCTTACCCATCGCAGTAGCGGCATCTTCATTGTCGCGAATACCGCGCATCATGCGGCCCCAAGGGGCTGAGATCTGGCGTTCGATCGCCCAGTACACAACTACAACAATTGCCAGAACCAGCGCGAGATAGGCTAGCTGTGAGTACAGATAGGACAGATCACCGAATGGACGTGGGATCTTGTTAACGCCGCGCGCACCGCCAGTCATCCAACCTTCGGACTTGACGACGAGACGGATGATCTCAGCCACACCAATGGTCGCGATTGCCAGATAGTCGGAGCGGAAGCGCAAACACACCTTGCCAATTGGCCAAGCGATCGCACCAGCAGCGATCATCGCCCCGATCCAACCGATTACAACAGGTAGCTGGAAGCCACCCAGGTGCACGGAGGATTCTGGCGCTGTCAGCAGTGCTGATGTGTAGGCTCCAACCGCGAAGAAACCAGCGATACCGGCGTTGAAGAGACCTGAAAAGCCCCACTGAATGTTAAGACCAAGGGCGAGAAGGGAGTAAATGCCGATAAAGATCGCCATGAACACCGCATAATTAAGCAGACCGATGAGTTCCATGGTTCTTCTCCCTCCTACAGAACTTTACCCTTGAGCAGACCGGTTGGCCGCACAAGAAGGATGAGCAGGAGGATCGCAAATGCCATGGCGGCCTTGTACTCTCCCGGGATAAACAGAACGGATGTTTCTTCGGCGATACCCACGATGAGGCCGCCAATAACAGCGCCTTCCACGCGGCCCACGCCGCCAAGAATTGCAGCTGCAAACATTGGCAGGAGCATTGTCCAGCCCATGAGAGGTTTCAGCTCTGTGTTAATGCCGAGGAAGAACCCGGAAGCAGCACACAGGATGCCAACAATACCCCAAGTCAACATCGTGATTTTACGGTTGTCGACGCCGGAAAGCAGGGCGAGATCTGGGTTGTCGGACATGGCGCGCATGGCCTTGCCCCACTTAGTCTTCTGCAGGAATGCCCAAAGCACACCAACAATTACGAACATTGCGATGATGGTGTAGATCTCACGATCTCGAATGCGAATGCCCCAGTAATCTTCCGGCCGAACGATGCCGCGAGTGTAGGTTTCAGTATCAACACCCCAGATCACCTGAACAACAGCGCGCAGCATCAATGCGATGCCGAGTGAAGACATCACGACGATGATCTTCGGGCGCTCAGAGAGATAATCATAAAACACTTTATCGATACCGATGGCCATGATGGCACAAACGATCATCGCAACCGGTAGAGCAACCCAAGGGCTCACACCAAAAATGGTCACCACACCCAAAGCTGCGAAAGCGCCAAGGGTTGCGAGGTCACCATGCGCAAGGTGCGCAAATCTCAAGATGCCGAAAACAAGCGTGATGCCGACCGCACCCAGAGCGTAGATAGAGCCCAGCACGATCCCCGGCATGAGGTAAAAATTGACGAATTCCATGAATGGCATTGGATTTTCCCTTATTACCCACCGAGGAACATTTCAGCGACTTCACGATCTGCGAGCAGCTCCTGACCGGTGCCCTCGTGCCGATTGCTACCAGCGGCGAGAACGTAGCCTTTGTCAGCAAATGCAAGCGCCTGCTTGGCATGCTGCTCTACAAGCAAGATCGAAAGACCTGCATCACGCAGGTTGCGGGTGATCTCAAAAATCTGCTCCATGTACTTTGGAGAAAGGCCAGCGGTTGGCTCATCCAAAAGAAGCAAAGACGGATCGAGCATCAGTGCGCGGCCCATCGCAACCATCTGGCGCTGACCGCCGGACAGGTTGCCAGCCAATGCGTTGCGACGCTCTTTGAGATCCGGGAACAGGGTGTAGACCCTTTCCAAGCTTTCAGAAATGTCACCTTTCCGTAGGAAGGCACCCATTTCGAGGTTTTCGTGAATGGTCATCTCACGAAAGATGTTGTTCACCTGAGGAACGTAGCAGACACCGTGTTGAACTATGCGGTTTGGCTTCCAGCCTGCAATGTCGGTTCCATTGACAACGATAGAACCTCCACGAACTTTCAGCAGACCGAAGATCGCTTTCATCGCGGTCGACTTGCCAGCGCCGTTCGGGCCAACAATCACCACGATTTCCTGCTCGGTCACCTGCATATCAACACCCTGCAGGATGTCTGCATCACCGTAACCACCACGAACGCCTGTCATGGTGAGGATTGGCTTGCCGGAGTACTTTTGTTGCACAGTGTTCTTGGACATTGGTTGCTCTGCAATTGCTTGAGAAGTCATTAGAGCGCAGCCTCCCCAACCGTTTCTCCCAGGTAGGCTTCCAGCACACGCGCATCTGAACGAACGGTCTGGAAATCACCTTCGATGAGAACAGAGCCTTCGGCCATACAGATGACCGGATCGCAAAGCTTCTCGATCATCTCCATATCGTGCTCAATCAGAATGAAGGTGTAACCGCGTTCTTTGTTCAGGATTAGGATTTTGTCTTCCAAACGGCGCAGCAAAGTACGGTTGACGCCTGCAGCTGGCTCATCCAGCAGAACAAGCTTTGCGTCAGTCATCATGGTGCGGCCAAGTTCAAGAAGCTTCTTCTGTCCCCCCGACAGATTACCAGCTCGCTCATTTGCAACGTGGGACAGCTCCAGAAACTCAAGGGTCTCCAAAGCCTTCTGGCGCACTTCTTCTTCTTGCTTTTTTACGCTGCCATAGCTGAGCCAGTTCTGGAGCAGGCTTTCCCCCTTCTGTGAAGGTGGGACCAGCATGAGATTTTCCAATGCTGACAGACGATGAAACTCGTGCGGAATCTGGAAGGTGCGTACCAAGCCTTTATGAAACAGCTGATCAGAGCTGAGGCTGGTTACATCTTCTCCCAAAAAACGAATTTTTCCAGCAGTTGGCTGAAAGGCACCGGCAATGAGATTGAACATTGTGGTTTTGCCAGCTCCATTCGGGCCAACTAAACCTGTGATTGTGCCTTTTTGAACCGAAAACGAACAATTATTTACGGCTCTAAAACCGCCGAATTGCTTCGACAGCTGTTCGATTTCCAGCATTATTATCCCCCCAGACTGCAAAGGACTGGCGTTTTATTGTTGTCAAGCTCCTACCTAATGCCCTTAGTAGCATATTATTTCAAGGCAGAAGTCCGCGCCTTTTGCAGCCATAACACTCGATTATTGTGGTTCTGTCTGGACAAGTTGAGTGAAATTTTCCAGATTCCATTCCCTTACAACCTTCCCATAAGTTGCAAGAAAACAGCTTCGACTGCGCATATATTGCCTGAAACATATAGATAATTCCACTTATATGCGCAGTTTCAATGGTTTTTAGAACAAAATAATTTCACAAAATAGGTAATTTTCGCAGCAATCTTACAGATCACTGCGCACCTGCCAAAGTTCTGGAAACAACACAGTATCCAACATTTTTTTCAGGTATGGCGCTCCAGAGGTGCCTCCAGTACCCATTTTGCTTCCAATAATGCGCTCTACGGTTGTGAGATGATTGAATCGCCATCGCCGAAAAAAGTCTTCAAAGTCGATTAGCTTCTCTGCGAGATCGTAGAAATGCCAATTATCGCGCGGATTGCGATATATTATTTCCCAAGCCTTCTGAACAGACGCATCAGTTGTATAAGGTTTCGTTACGTCTCTTTTGAGCACTTCATCCGAGATTTCGAAGCCAGCACGTGCCAGTGCACGTACCATCTGATCATAGATACCAGGAGCCTCATAAATCTGATGGAGCCACTTTGAAACTTCAGGCATATGTTCATGCGGTTTCATCAGCGCCGGGTTCTTGTTTCCAACCACAAACTCGATCGCCCGATACTGATAGCTCTGGAAGCCAGATGATTTGCCAAGGCTGTCGCGGAAGGTGGTGTAGTCGCTCGGCGTCATGGTGCGCAGGATATCCCAGGCACCATTCAGTTGAGAGAAGATCTTGTTTACGCGAGCCATAAGCTTAGAGACCTGGGCAAACTCATCCTGAGCGAGGCTGTTACAAGCCTCTGACATTTCCCGAATAGCCAGTTTCATCCAGAGTTCAGCTGTCTGATGCTGAATGATGAACAGCAGCTCATCATGTGCATCTGTCAAAGGTGCTTGCGCTCCTAGAACATCTGACAGACGCAGGTAATCACCGTAGGACATGTTTTCTTTGAAAGAGAGTTCAGCCCCGTGATGCTCCATTTCGCGATTAATGCTCTCAACCATGCTTATGTAACCTTGCTTTTCCGGTGGTACTCCGGCTTGTCCCAGAGATCACCTGCAATAATTTCTTCCAGAATTTCAGCTGCTTTAAAGACATCTGCGAATGAGAGGTACAGCGGTGCAAACCCGAAGCGAATGATGTTTGGTGCGCGGAAGTCTCCGATCACGCCACGATCAATAAGTGCTTGCATTACTGCATAACCTTGCTCGTGTCGGAAAGAGACCTGCGAACCGCGCTTCATCGGATCAGTCGGCGAGGCCAGCTCCAAGTTAGGACAACGGCGTTTGACCTCTGAGATAAACAGCTCACTCAGCTCAATGGATTTGGCCTGCAATGCCTCCAGATTGGTATGATCAAACACATCCAGTGAGGCATTCAATGCGGTCATCGCAAGCACTTGAGGTGTACCGACCCGCATCTGATCTGTTTTTGCAGAGGGCGTGTAGCCCAGATCAAAGGCGAAGGGGGCGTTATGGCCCATCCAGCCTGTTAGCGGATTGCCAGAAGTGGCCTGATGTTTCGGCGCGACATACACAAATGCTGGCGCACCGGGTCCGCCATTCAAGTATTTGTAGGAACACCCAACAGCGAAGTCGACGTTGGCTTCCTTGAGATGAACGGGAAATGCACCTGCAGAGTGGCACAGGTCCCACATCGCCAGCGCACCAACTGCATGCGCTTTTTCGGTGAGCGCTGTCATGTCGTGCTTGCGGCCAGTTCTGTAGTCAACTTCCGTCAGCATCATAACTGCAACGGTTTCATCCAGAGCAGTATCGACTTCTTCCGGTGCGACCAGACGAAGCTCGATATCGCCGCCAGTCAGCTCTTTGAGACCCTGCGCCATATAAAGGTCTGTTGGGAAGTTACCTGTATCTGAGAGAATGACTTTTCTGCCCGGACGCAGCTTCATTGCTGTCGCGAGGACTTTGAAGACATTCAGAGATGTGCTGTCAGCACAAATCAGAGTGCCTTCTTCGGCGCCAACCAGTTTTGCAATCCGGTTGCCTACTCTGCTTGGCAGATCAATCCAGTTATGACAGTTCCAGCCTTTGATGAGGCTCTTGCCCCATTGCTCTTCAACCGCATTAGTGAGAACTGAAGACACATTTTTGGGTAGAGCGCCCAGAGAATTACCATCCAGATAGATAACCCCATCCGGAATTGAGAATAACTGCTGCAAATGAGCAAGTGGATCAGCCGAGTCTCTTTGCTCAATGCTTACTGCATCCAGTTCCACTGTCAGGCCCCCTATTATCTTTTTGTGATCGCGCTCGGATTGGCATCAAATAGAAACCGAGCATCGATTCCATTTTTTAATATTTCAAGTTTAAAGTATTTTTAGCAACAGTCTCACCATGAAGTCTAGGTAAAAAGTATTATCTGGAAAGATCGGAACAAATATTCTAAATATGCAAAAAAGGAAATAAATCTGGCTCGGCTGAGCCGATTTACAGCGATATCTTGCAATAGCGCTGAATTTTAATAAGCAGTACAATTGATCAACAGGGGCAGATCCAACTTCTTAGCGTAACAAAGGAAAGATCCGCTCACGGCCAAAGACCTGTGTCAAACAAGAATGGAAAAGGCCGGATCACTGTAAGGAAGATACCCATGAAGAGCGCCCTAAGAAAGACAGAGGCGCAAACCTGGCCTGAACTAAAACGCCAGTTTGCTGCGCTGCCTTTCAAAAAGAATAAAAAAGGTAAACTGCAAATTCTTCTGATTACTTCCCGCGAGACCAAGCGCTGGGTTCTCCCTAAAGGCTGGCCTATGAAGGATTTAAGTGGTGGGGAAGCTGCTGAGCAGGAAGCCTTTGAAGAAGCAGGTATTCGGGGTGAGCTTACCGAACAAGCTGCAGGTATCTATCATTATCCTAAGCTGCGCGTAACCAAAGAACCTATTCCATGCCGCGTAAAGGTGTTTCCATTGGAAGTCACGGAAATGCTTGACGATTGGCCTGAGAAGGATGAACGCACACGGAAATGGTTCTCCGTGCGCGATGCTGTTCATGCTGTTGATGAGCCAGAACTGAAGGCATTGCTGGCAAACTGGTCTCCGGACGAAGACTGATTTTCGGTCTGTCTATCAGGCCCGCTCAGCTTTAAAGCGTCGCTCCAGCCAACGTACTCCCTGAGATACAATCAGGATCAGCACCAAATACTCCAGCACTAGGACTGTGTAGATCTCCAGAGGTCTGTACTCTGTGACTACGAGTTCGTTTGCGCGTCTTGTCAGATCTTGAAGGCCAATAACGGACACGAGACTGGACATCTTCAGCATATACACCAGCTGATTGCCCAGTGGAGGCAGCATACGACGGATGGCTTGGGGAAGGATGATGAAGCGTAGGCGCTGGAAGTAACTGAGGCCGAGCGAGTGACCGGCTTCGATCTGCCCTTTATCTACGGACTGAATGCCTGCTCTGAAAATCTCCGCCTGAAATGCACTGTCCGACAAAGCGAGCGCTAGCACGCCTGCCCAGAAGACATTGATCGAGATATTCGCCACAACTGGCAGGCCATAATAGACCCAGAAGATCAGCACAAGGCTTGGCACTGAGCGTACCACTTCAACGTAGGTTCTGTTGAAGGCAAGGCCAAACTTGTTATCAGAGAGCCCCGGCAGCGCGACAAAGAGACCAACGAGCATAGAAATGGCGATTGCTGTAAGTGAAACACTGATTGTTTCTTGCAGTCCTGCAATCATGAAACCGAGATTGACTCTGCCCGTCACCGTTTCCGGTGAGACCACATACCAGCCCCATTGATCTCCAGAACAGCCCGCCAAAACAACTGCCAATGCGGCGAGCACTGCTGCATTTCGGAATTTCAAGGTATCCACCTTCCAATGTATAAAGAGCTGCTGCCAGAAGCCAAAGATGCAAGCAGCTCATGTATCTGCCTCAACACAGATAAATTGCCGGACACAAAACCTAGAGTGTCGTGCGCTCTTATACAAATCTTATAGGGACTTACCGCACACAATTAGTTGAAGTCATTTTTCTTACTAAAACGGCATTGTAGTTGGCGCTAAAATGACTAGTTTTGCAGTGGGCCAGATTCCAACTGCGTTTCAAGGAACTCTCATGAAGATGCTACGCTCATTTCTTACTTTACTTTTTGCCGTAGGCACGTTGTTCTCCGGCTCCGCATTTGCGCAATCTGCGCTCAATGAAATTCTCGACTCTGGTGAGCTGAAGGTTGGAACAACCGGCGACTGGAACCCAATGTCTGTCCGTGATCCTGCCAGCAATGGGTACAAGGGTTATGACATCGACATCATGAATGAGCTGGCCACTGATCTTGGCGTGAAGCTCACCTTTGTTCCAACTGATTGGAAAACACTGGTAAATGGCATCGTAGCTGGCAAGTACAACCTGACCGGTTCTGCCTCCATCTCTCCGAGCCGCATGAAAGTGGCTGGTTATTCTGAGAGCTACATATCCGTCGAGATTCTGCCATTTACGACCAGCAACAAAGTTGAACAGTTCAACAGCTGGGACAGCATCAACCAGAAAGACGTGACTGTCGCGACTACTCTTGGCACCACCTTTGAAAAGCTGAGCAAAGAATGGTTCCCGAATGCGACCATCAAGGTTGTTGAGGCCCCTGCACGCGGATATCAGGAAGTGCTCTCTGGCCGCGCTGATGTGTTCATCACTTCCAACATTGAAGGTGCAACGCTGAAAGCCAAGTTCAAGCAGATCACAAATGTGCCGGTTGCTGAGAGCAGAAACCCAACACCGATCGCAATGCTGATGCCACAGGATGATCAAGTCTGGATCAACTACATCAACAACTGGATCAAGATTAAGAAGATGAATGGCTTCCTTGATGCGACAGCCCAGAAATGGGGACTGGCGCAGTAAGAAGCTGCACATACAAGCAAAAAAGGCGCTGCATTTGCAGCGCCTTTTCTTTTGGTTTCAGCATTCCCTATGCATCTACCTGAATGAACTTCGCCACCCAGTCTTGCATGGCTTTGCGATTGATATCAATGGAGGTCGCCGCATGAGACAGAGACTGCATCGCCTGCCACCAACGCTGGCACTTGGGCTTCAACTTCAGCTCACCACCAAACAGAGATGCCAGCTGCTGTGCCTGGGAAAAAGTAGTTGCAAAAGCGCATTCGGCCAAAGTGACATGATGGCCAACGGCGTATGGCGCTGCCTCGATCATATCTTCCAGACGCTCGAACGCGGCGCTCATGTCTTCAATCAGTTGCTTGTAGATCTCATCGCCCGGCGACTTTCCAGCCTTGATCGGTGCGTAGAAGGCTCGGACGGAAGGCTCAATACGAGTGTCGTGTAACCCCATGAGAGCACGCACCTGCGCGCGTTCAACAGGGTGTTCAGGTAGCAAGGCTGGAGAAGGTGCAGTTTCTTCCAGATATTCAAGGATCGCATTTGAATCTGACAGCGCTGCGCTTTCATCCTTCAGGCCCGGAATGGAGCCTGCCGGAACAATCTTTTTATATGCTGTTGATCCATACCCATCAGGCGGCGGCACTTCGGCGTAATCCAGTTCCTTCATGTCCAGCGCAATGCGAACTTTCGCGCAGAAGACGGATTCTGGATAGGCAAAAAACTGTATCATTGGATCACCAGATTGTGCTTAGCAACGGTGCTGCTTCACGCACATGCTTGGGAACACGCGGCAGACAAGAGCACCTCGAGAGGAGGACGCAATACAATTTGTGTTGCACTGCAAACTTGGTGTTTTTAGCAGTCTATCAATTGTTGCGCCACTTCAACCTTTGGGTACGCTGTATTTTGGGCGGCACTCTGCATTGCCGCCATTAGCCTTTTTCAAACGGATCAGAGCTGCTTGGCGCTATCCAAGTTCACCTTGAAGATCATGAGATCATCGCGGCGCTCAACTTCGCCTTCCAGAGAGATCAGCAGAGCAACCCAGTCTTCAACCTCAGAACTCAAAGGCTCACCGTTTTCATCTGCCAGAAGGAAAAACTCGCTGCCCAGCAGAGGTGTGGTGGTGACAAAGACCGGAGGAATGCCGCCAATGATACAGAGGTTAGCGCAGGCTTTGTGAGCTAAGCCAACACCCGGACGCATTGCACCGTTGTAGCACTTGCCATCACAGATCTCGCCTGTGAGCCGCCATTTGCCCAAGTGCTCAGCAGGTGCTGGAGTGAAGTTGGGCACCGGATTTTCAGCTGCGCGCAAGGAGACTTTGCCGCCAACCTGAAGCATATCCAGATCTCCACGTTTGAGCAGAATGCCGCCAGCATCGACAGGCTGACCATCCAGCGGGCCCGCAAGCTGCTGCATCCCCCGTTTGCCAACGCCTGAAATCAGCATGGCATGCGGTTTATCGCGGCCGTTCTCACCGGCTGGAAGGCGCAGAAGCGGGTAGGGTTTGGCATCTACATAGCCCGTGAAGGTTTGATAGCCAGCCCCCCAAGCAAAGCGGGCATCACCGGGATCGGGCACTGAAGAGCCAATGCCCAGCGCGACACCTGCAGCAGCGCCGACCAATACAGCTGAAATCAGGAACAGGAAGCCCTGAAGGCTCTTGGGCGGTTTTTTCGCCCAACCGATAAAGAAGGGATCAGGTTTCTTCTTGGCCATTAGCTTCCCTCCGCAACCATCGGGGATACGACAGGCTCGACATAAGTACCCGGAGGCAATGCCTCAATGTTCAACCAGAGGCGTCCATTTTCCAGCTTAAGCCGATAAGTGGAGATCTGCTCCGTGAATGGAGGCGGCGATTTCCCATCTTCCAAACGATACTGATAGCCATGCCATGGGCATGTCACACAGCCATACACGATCTTACCTTCTCCAAGAGGTCCATTCTGGTGGGCACAGACGTTGGAGATTGCTGAGAGCTTCTTGCCGTTTCTGAAAATGGCCACACGCTCATCATCTGTGATTGAGATAATCCGTGCCCGTTTGTCCGGCACATCCTTTGGATCACCGGCATCCATCCATTTACCCGTGTCATCGACGTCATTTTGCTGCGTGTCTATAAGATGCTCTTTGCGAGCCGCGAGCAGATGAAGCGTGACGACCAAGGCAACAGATGCACCGACTGCAGTGGTCATGAATGGACCAGCAGCGCTTTGAAGTGCACCAAGAGCAACGTGAGCCACGATCAACGCATATGCCAGATAGATGCCCATATGGAGGAACTTCCATAGGGTTGGCTTTAGAAAGTGGAGCCAGAAATCATGACTGGTAACGGCGAGGATTGTCAGGATCAGAAGAGCAAATACGCCGAGTATTTCAAAAGGAAATCCGAGGAAACGGTCAAAGCTTGTGTTGACCATGAAGACTGAAACATAGCGGTTGATTGGTGAGAATGCATTGTACCAACCAAGGATATTGTCGACATGGAAGTAGGCCAGAACACAGGTGATCACACCCAGATGTCTGCGGTTATAGAGCAACGGTAGGAATCGCTTATCCAGGCGAGCCATTGGGCCGATGCATAGGATGAACGTAAGTAGGAAAAAGACACAGGTTCCGAAAGCCTGCGCTTTGTAGATGTCCCAATCAATCGGTCTCGTCACCGTTTGGAACATGGGCGCCACGTAAATGTAGATTCCCAGATAAGCCCCAACGGTTGCCAGTACGACAGCATCGTAGACAAACTTCGTTCGGTTCCAGATCACTGGCACATATTTAACACTCACTGGTTTGCCTCCAGAACCGATTTAGCAGCATCATCAAGGGGAACGGGTGGTTCTTCGTGCGTTCCGGTGGGGCGCATCAAAAGCGCGAGCCCAAGAATGATTGGAATAAGAAAGGCCAGGACAAACCATATGGCGCGGTGGGCTTTGCGATAGGCACGTTGCATTACTTTTTGCCCTCCTGCTCTTTGTGCAGTTCGGCTTCTTCCTTATCCAGCAGGATCTTCTCACCTGAACGTTCCAGCGCGACCCAGCGAACAATCACGATTGGCCAAAGCAGAATAAGACCTGGAATGATTTGCAGACGGAACAGAAAGGCTCCACGCGCCGCAAGCTCGATACGTCCTAGCCCGATGGTTATGAAAGCGAGGGCCACGATCAGACCAATCACGCAGTAAATTTGTGCAATCAGAATAATACTTTCAGCAACAACCATATCTGCAACCTACTGATCTTGTTCTGCGATTAACATCTCTCTCACTCATTCGGACCATGCCCTGCCCAACTGATGCCAGCGAGTTCTGACATTTCTTTCTTCCAGCTGGTGATGTCGTTGACTGAGAAATCCGAGATGTGTGCGTGTCCGCATGCACGGGCAAGGACTTTCATCAGCTCCACTGAGGCTGAGAAGAACTTCTCCAGGCGCTTAGCGGATTTTTCGACTTCTAGACGGGCGACGAGATGGTCTTTCTGGGTCGCGATGCCAACCGGGCAGTTGTTGGTATGGCATGCGCGCATGGCAATACAGCCAATGGCTTGCATTGGGGCATTTGCCAAAGCCACTGCGTCTGCTCCCAAAGCCATTGCTTTTACAAAATCTTCGGGCTTACGCAGGCCGCCTGTGATGACGAGTGTTACATCCCGCTGACCACTTCGGTCCAAATGTCGACGTGCTCTCGCGAGAGCCGGGATAGTTGGAACCGAGATGTTATCACGGAACACCAATGGAGACGCGCCCGTACCGCCACCTCGGCCATCGAGGATGATGTAGTCCACGCCCACCTCTAGCGCGGCATCGATGTCTTTTTCGATATGCTGCGCAGAGAGCTTGAACCCGATTGGGATACCGCCCGTTCTGTCGCGAACCTCATCGGCAAAATTGCGGAAGTCCGAGGGCTTCATCCATTCAGGAAAGCGAGCTGGAGAGATCGCACCTTCTCCAGGGTTCAGTCCCCTCACCGCAGCGATTTTTTCGGTTACCTTTGCAGCTGGCAGGTGTCCGCCTGTTCCGGTTTTGGCAGCCTGTCCGCCTTTGAAGTGGAAAGCCTGTACTCTTTCGAGCTGCTCCCATGAGAAGCCGAAGCGCGCCGAAGCTAGCTCATAGAAATAACGAGAGTTTTCAGCCTGTTCTTCCGGCAACATTCCGCCTTCACCGGAGCATATGCCAGTGCCGACACTCTCAGCACCGCGCGCGAGGGCAATTTTTGCTGGTTCAGAAAGCGCACCAAAGCTCATATCCGAAACGAAGAGTGGAATTTGCAGGCGCAGCGGCTTTTGCGCTTTGGGGCCGATAACCACATCTGTGCCAACAGGTTCCTCATCCAGACGCGGAGGTCTGTGCAGCTGAGCTGTCAGGATCTGGATGTCTTCCCATTGAGGCAGCTCAGTGGTTGGCACTCCCATGGCTTCGATTGCACCATGGTGGCCCGTCTGTTTCAATCCGGCGCGTGCGTAGTTCTGGATCAGCTTGTTGTGAGGTTCTTCTTCGGTGCCATGAAAGTCGGCATACTCACCAAGATACGATTTACGGAAGTACGGCTGAGGGTTGTCTTTTGCCCAGGCTTTGACTTCGTCTTCATCGACGTAGACAGCACCATCTTCCACGAAATGGGTGAACTTTTGCAGGCACTCTTTGTTGTCGTAGGCACTGACACCGGAGTTCAATCGGTAATCCCAGTTATGAAGACCACAGATCAGATTTCGTCCTCTGACATACCCATCTGAGAGCAAAGCGCCACGGTGCAAACAGCGGCCATACAGGACGGAGATATCCTCATCAAACCTAACAATGACGAGGTCAACCTCACCAACAAGTGCATGAGTAGGCTTACGATCTTCCAGTTCATTTAATGCAGCAACTTGCACCTTACGCATTCAGCGGCATCCTTACGCTTTTACAGCCTTGCAGCTGTTTGAGTGCATTTCAAAAAGTCAGATCACCAAGCTATTCTACGTACTTATCCTTAACTGTTCTATTTAGCACAGTTGCAAAATACATGTCTGAAACATCCCGGTGCATTGATGTTGTAAGCTGAGAGTGTTCAAGAATAACTGCACCTGACTTTACCCAAAGTTAGTGCCTGACCTGCAAGAGACCATTACTGTTACGGGTAAAATGCATCTCAATCTGTTGCAGCTTCTCCCCCCGGATTACGTAGATTACATCCTAAAAACTTCAGTAATGACGGGATAGTAACGTTTAAACAAAGAAGCGTCAGTCTATCAAAATACACAGTGAGAAACACGGGAGCACTCGTAGAACCTTTCAGATAACAGCTGTGTTTTCTACGCGAGACAAAGAATAAGAGGACAAGGAAATCGGAGGCTAATAAATGTTTGAATGCAAGCATTTCCCCCCTTACTCTCTCAGGAAATCACCTGTGTTTATGAGAGATATCCATGAAGATTGCAGCTGTTACCATCTCTGATCGCGCCAGTGACGGCACCTATGAAGATAAAAGTGGCCCAGCTATTCTGGCTTACCTTGAGAATGCTGTTACCAGCCCATGGGAGCCGATCCATAAGATCATTCCAGATGGAATCGAAAGC
This sequence comes from Pseudovibrio sp. FO-BEG1, assembly GCF_000236645.1. Taxonomy (NCBI): domain Bacteria; kingdom Pseudomonadati; phylum Pseudomonadota; class Alphaproteobacteria; order Hyphomicrobiales; family Stappiaceae; genus Pseudovibrio; species Pseudovibrio sp. FO-BEG1. The sequence goes on along the minus strand of NC_016642.1, from coordinate 1,153,723 downwards.
GTCAGTACGACTTTGAAGCAGCTGGCTGACGAAGATGGTGTTGACCTGATCCTCACCACCGGCGGCACTGGCCCCTCTCCCCGCGACCTCACGCCTGAGGCCATGGAACTGGTTATGGAGAAAGAGCTGCGTGGCTTTGGTGAACTGATGCGTCAGTTGTCTCTGAAAGAGGTTCCAACTGCAATTCTTTCCCGCCAGACTGCTGGTATTCGCGGTAAGAGCCTGATCATCAACTTGCCAGGCAAGCCAGCCAGCATCAAAACCTGTCTTGATGCGGTTTTTCAGGCTGTTCCTTATTGTCTGGACCTGATTGGCGCAGGCCGCATTGAAACAGATCCAGACGTGATCGTAGCCTTCCGCCCGAAGGCGAAGTAAGAGCCTTACATCGGCATCCAGGTTGAATGGAGTTCCTGAGGTTCTTGTCTTCCCTTGGCTGGTCGTGTCTCATCGACCTTGCCGAGCGAGATAAAGCAGAGGAACTCTTCATTTTCCGAGAGGCCCAATCCTTTATGGAATGCAGGAGAACGCGCGCTGTCACCACTGGTGATCCGCGATGCATAACCCATAGCATGCGCGACCAGCACCATATTCTGCAAAGCTGTACCAGCTGAGAGCATTTGCTCATATTTGGGAATGCGGGTCTCATCGGAACCGTGAAAACACCCTACCAAAACGAGAAGCACTGGTCCTTTATGCGCTTTTTCCCTTGCGCGGGTTAGCGCTTCTTCGGTTGGTGTTGCCTGCGTTTCTTCGACGGCTTTTACAAAAAGCTCACCCAGATCATTGCGAGCGTCTGTCGGGATTTCCAAAATTCGGAAGGGATGCAGATGGCCGTGGTCCGGCGCTGCTGCGGCGGCTTCAACTATCAGCTTCATCTCTTCTCTGCTCGGCCCTGGAGCTTTCATCTGCTTCAGTGAGGCCGATGTGCGTGAGCGGATAATCTCGACTAGTTGTTGAGCGTTCATGATGACGCCTCTCGCCTTTAACTATTTATAGAACCGATGAAATTTGCATTCATACTACGCAGATGAACTGTCAGCCTACAAGAAGATAAGCATACCGCCTGCACTTTCAGCACCGCAGATCTGAGTTAGCCTGGCTGGACAAATACGCAATTCACCTTAAGGTAAACCGATATTTCCCAGTCAGTGACTGCAAACATATTGGGTGCGTATTATGGGTGTCTCTTATTTAAAGGTTGGTTTAGGAGCTATTGTTGTTATTGCCGCTGCAGGTTACGGCATCATTCGATCTGGCTATGTTGCTGAGTACGTCGACAACTCACGAAACATCGTCACTGCTCACCAGCCTTTTTCCATAGGTGAAGACGCCCAGGCTTTGCATTCCAAACTTCGGGTTGCTGATCTGCATAATGATGTTCTTTTGTGGGGCAGAGACATCACAAAAGCCTCTGAAACCGGGCATTCTGATCTTCCTCGCTTCGATAGAGGTAATGTTGGTGTGCAGGTGTTCACGAGCGTAACCAAGTCTCCTCGGGGACAAAACTATAAGAACAACAGCTCCGACGCCTTTGACAACATTACGCTCTTGGGCCTTGTACAAGGTTGGCCAACAGATGCTTTGAATGAACTCTCCCGACGGGCCCTCCTCCAAGCCGCACGCCTTTACGCACTAGAGAAAAGCCATCCAGATAAAGTCAAAGTCATTCACAACAGAAAAGAACTGGAAACGGTTCTAGAAGCTCGTGAAAATGGCTCCAAAGTGATGGCGGGCATTTTAGGCACTGAGGGTGGTCACGCGCTGGATGGCGACCTCAACAATGTAAACCGGCTCTATGATGGTGGACTGCGCCTCATGGGCTTGCATCACTTCTTCGATAACAAGCTAGGAGGCTCGCTGCATGGTCTCTCAAAGGGAGGACTGACGGACTTCGGTCAAGACGTGGTGCGCCTTATGGAAGAGAAAGAGATGATCATTGATCTCGCCCATTCCTCTCCGGCAGTCATTGCGGATGTGCTGGCGATGAGTACACGGCCTGTCATTGTCTCACATACCGGCGTGAAAGGCGCTTGTAACACTCCAAGGAACCTTACTGATGATCAGGTGAGAGCTGTCGCGGCCAAGAATGGATTAATCGGCATCGGTTTTTGGGCAGCCGCCGCCTGCGACATCAGCCCCAAAGGTGTTGCTAAGTCTATCGCATACGCTGTCTCTATCGCTGGTATCGATCACGTAGCCCTGGGTTCTGACTTCGATGGCTCTGTTACGACGGCTTTTGATGCTTCAGAAATTGCAGTGGTAACGCAGGAACTTTTGAACCTCGGCTTCTCTGAGGACCAGATTGCAGCTGTGATGGGTGAGAATGCCATCAGATTCTTTTTGGAAAATCTTCCACAAGGAGAACGCGGTGAAGAAACGCTTGCCTCAAGCGATTGAAGGCAAAAGCATTTTAATACGTACAGTTCACCTGTTGGATGAAGCGGTCTAATTTTTCGGTAGAGAGAAAAATGGCGCACCGGGGAGGATTCGAACCCCCGACCCCCAGATTCGTAGTCTGGTGCTCTATCCAGCTGAGCTACCGGTGCAGGCCGTGTTCCCTGCGGAACGGGGGTCTATGTAGCCGCCTTCCCCGACCTTGGCAAGCGCTTTAGAGAAGTTTTTTGAAGGGAATTTGCGTTTTGGGGATAACAATTTCTGACTATCAGAACAAAGACGTAGGGCATTGCACCCTAAACGTGAGAAAAGCTGCACTTGCAGGGTGCAGCTTTTCCAGAATTTAGCCCTTGCTGCTGTCAGCCGGGAATAGTCTCGTAACTTTTTCAGCAGCTTGCACACCATGTTTGTATGGAAGCTGTATTTTAAAGCAGGCCCCAGTGGTCACATCTTTTTCCAATGTGATCTTTCCGCCATGGGCCACAACGATCTCTGCTGCGATCGCCAGACCCAATCCAGTGCCGCCAACCTTGCCTGAAGTCTGGAAGGCTTTGAAGAGGCCCTCTTGTGCCTTGGCAGGTATGCCCGGCCCTGTGTCTGACACATAGATAGAGAGCATGTCCTCTTCTACTTCAGAGTGGATCTCGATCCGACACACGACCTCAGATGCACCTTTAGATGCTTCCATTGCCTGCACTGAATTTCGACAGAGATTGAGAAGGACACGGAAGATCTGTTCCGGGTCAGCTTCCAGCTCCTGCGTCTCCGGCACATTCACATGCATCTCAATACCCTTGGAGTAACTGGAGAGGCCAAGAACCTCCTCCACATCGCGCAGGACAGATGCAAGACGGATAACACGTAGTTCTGGCGCAGCCTCCTGAACCTTGCCGTAGGAAAGCACTGCGCTAGTGTAGCTGGCGGCCCGATCAAGGGTAGCCAGAATTTTCGGAGCCACACGCTGCACAGTTGGATCAGGCAGCATTTCCAGGCGCTCCAGGAACAGCTGTGCAGATGCCAGCAAGTTGCGCATGTCGTGGTTGATCTTGGAGACTGCCAAACCCAATGCAGCCATACGGCGCTGCTGGTTCAGAGTTTGGTTCAGAGACTTCTGCATGGACTGCAGCTGGATCTCAGCTTCACCCAGCTCGTCAGAGCGTCCGCTTGGCTTGATGATCTCACGTGCATTTTCCGGAGATTCAGCAAAGCGCATCATGGAACCGGTCAAGCGCTGCAAAGGACGCAGCAGTAAGGAGCGGATGGATAGATAAACAAGTGCTGCCGTCAAACAGGAGATGATGAGAGACAGTTGCAGAATGTTCAGAGCGTATTTCTGCAAGTCGTCACGCAGCAAGGATGCCGGGAAGACCATATCCACGCGTCCACCGGAGCGCATATCAATGTCGCCAATCACACGGATCTGGCCTGTGCGGGTTCCGGTCAGGAACTGAAGGCTACATCCAATAGCGTCCCAAGGGGAATCCCGTGTCATATCGATCGTCTTGGTGATGTTCATTTGAGAACTGTCCATCGCGATCAAATTGCGGCGTTCGCCAACTGCCAGAGAAATGGCCTGCGCGCCGGTTGCTTCAAGCAGCTCATGCTGAACCTGAGGAGACAGGGTCTCACTTTCAGACAGCAAGGTTGCCGCTACACCACCAACCGCCAGACGGTCACGAAGCCAGGTGTTTCGATAATTTGCAATTGAAGGGACAAAAATAAGAACTTCACTGAGCATGACGAACAGGATCGTCAGCACCAGAAGTTTGCCAGAGAGGCCCATGCCACCGCGGAATAATTTGCGGCGTTTGCCTTTCGGAGATTCATCCGAGTTCAGCTTTTTCGGCGTGACCTCTGTTTCAGAGGTCACTCTCCCATTATTTTGAGCCATCCACCTACCTGATGAGTTGGTACACAATGATCGTGCAGCGCAGATTGTTGTTACGCGCTATGCCTTACTCATTTTTAGCAGATGACGTGTGCCAAGCAACACACTTCTCTCACAGCCGATCACAAGTGCGTCATCCGAACTTTCTCAGAAGCGCCAGAATTCTGCGAACCCAAGGATTTTTAGGGGCATCCGCATAATACGTAAGTGCAGCCCTGCGAATTGCCTCATTTAGTGTTGGGTACGGGAAGACAACACCGAGGAGCGCGCCGACTTTCAGCTTCTGCGAGATCATGAGAGCCAGCAGGCCGATCTGCTCACCAGCACCGGGACCAACAATGGATGCACCAACAAGCTGGCCTTTGCCGTTTGTCAATAGCTTGACCTGACCTTCGCCTTTACCTTCTGCCAGAGCTCTATCGTTTCCTGAGAACTCAGCTGCAAGGACTTTCAGCTTGTCACCAAACTGCTCACGCGCTTGCTGCTCAGAGAGACCAACCTGACCGATTTCCGGTTCAGTGTAGGTCACAGCAGGCATGGTGATGCTGTTGTGGTTGATTGGCATACGGAACAGGATGGAGCGGATGACCAGCGATGCATGCGCACCTGCAGCGTGGGTGAACTGTGCACCACCTGCAACATCACCAATCGCATAGACTTTGCGGTTGGTTGTGCGCAGGCCATCATCTGTCTTGATGCCTTTGCGGGTGTACTCAATGCCAGCAGCTTCCAGACCTAAGGAAGAGACATTTGGTGCACGACCAGCCGCTATCAGAAGATGTGTGCCTTCAACAGTGCCTTCAGCCTCATCATCCACCTTGATGGAGACTTTGACACCACTATCAGTGCGTTCAACAGCATTGACCTTGGTGTTGGCAAGGATCTCAACGCCCTCAGCTTCCATCTTGCGAATGACTTGAGCAGCGTGATCCGAATCTGTCACCGCCAACGGGCGCAGTGCTTCGATGACGGTTACGCGACTTCCGAGGCGGCGATGCGCCTGAGCCATTTCCATGCCGATTGGACCTGCACCAATAATAATGAGGTGCTCAGGGCGTTCTGTCAGTTCAAAAAGGTTTTCGTTGGTCAGGTATGGCGTGTTTTCGATGCCCGGGATAGGAGGAACGGCAGCACTGGACCCAGTGGCAACCACATAGCGACGCGCTTTTATGAGTTTTTCGCCGACTTTTACTGTATCGGAAGAGACAAACTCACCTGCTCCCTGAATGACATTCACACCTAGCCCTTCAAAGCGCTCTACAGAGTCATGAGGGGCAATAGTCGCGATGACATCATGGACGTGGTCATTCACTTTAGAGAAATCAATCTCAGGCACCTGTGCGCCTACGCCGAACTTTTCGGAGGAACGGAAAGTCGCCGCCGCTTTGCCTGCTGCGATGATTGCTTTGGATGGAACGCAGCCGTAGTTGAGGCAGTCACCACCCATTTTGCCTTTTTCGATCAGAACAACATCCACGCCGAAGGCTGCTGCAGCAGCGGCGACGGAGAGGCCGCCCGAGCCGGCGCCAATTACACAGATGTCCGGGGTCAAAGTTTTTGCATTATTGTTATTGGTCATCGAGAAAGTCCGTAATTTCGAAATTGATCTTGTCTGAGAATTATTTGCCGCGGAAGCGCTGAATGATTGGTGGGATGAGCGCAACCAAGCCAAGCGCTGCAAATGCCCAGATCAATTCAGGTGTGATTAGTGCAGAGATCTCCACTTCACATGTCCCTGCTGCAGAACAACCCGGGTTCGCCTGTTCCTGCGCGAGGATCACACTGTCCAGACCAGCTCCAACGAAGGCATATGCGAAGGTGCCTGGGATAATGCCCACGAATGTCGCGATGAGATATGTGGTCAGCGGCACGTGGAACAGCGCTGGTGCGATGTTGACCAGCCAGAATGGGAAGACTGGTGTCAGACGCAGGAAGAGAAGGTAGCTAAACGCATTCTTGCGGAAACCTTCGGACATTTTATCAAGGAACGGCCCTGCTCTTTCTTTTAGTGTCGCACCAACAGAGGTTTTTGCTGCGATGAAGAGTAGTGCGGCACCAATGGTTGCCGCTACAACAGTGAGCAATCCACCAAAGAACCAACCAAATAGGAAACCACCAGCAATCGTCAGCAGAGATGCGCCCGGGAAGGACAGCGCAACTGCAAGCGTGTAGACCACGAAGTAAATGAGTGGGGTCAGGACCGGGTACTCAGCGAGATAATTTGCCAGCAACTGCTGATTTTTGATCAGGTTGCTGATCGTAATCTGCTGATGCCAACCCTGAGAGATGCCATAGGCGGACACGGCAAGGATAACAAATAGCAGTCCCCAGCGTTTGATGAAGCCGAGGGCTCCGTCAGCTGATGACTTGTTATCGTTGTGTTCCGTGATTCCCATGTGCTTTTCCTTAGGTGGTTTCAGGGTTCAGACCGATAAGAACCGAAACCTCTGTGTTCTTAGCCAATCTAAACCGAATAAGTTACTATGTTTTTTGCAGGCCAACTGCCTAACGAATTGATGCGTTAGAATTTTCATACAATCAGAAAGACCTCCGGTGTTATCACAGGTTCGTGCATTGCCCGTAGTTTCACTGAGTTTTGAATGGGGGGTAACACCTGTACACGCTCGCGTGAGGGAATAAAGAGTCAGGATATCGCAGATTCCAGCACAGCAATTATTGACTTGAAGGGCTCACGCTAATATAAGCGCCGACGAATAGGAGTGCGTGTCCCATGCGCAAGGTCCTGTAACTTGAATAAAGTCGCGGTGACTTCGGGGACAAGACGCACAATCCAAATTAACGTTTAAGTTGGAGCCAATGGCTCTGCTAGGGTAATAAAATGAAGCGTACTTTCCAACCGAGCAACCTTGTTCGCAAGCGTCGCCACGGCTTCCGGGCACGTATGGCAACCAAAAATGGCCGCCAGGTTCTGGCACGTCGTCGTGCTAAGGGTCGTAAGCGTCTTAGCGCTTAATCGCGACGTTGCGCGGCGGCATTCACTTCATAAACATTGAACACAAGTTCCGCCGCAAAAACATGAAAACACTCAAAAAGCGCTCCGAGTTTCTTACCGTTGCAAAAGGCGGAAGGACAGCTCGGCGTGCTTTTGTGCTTCAAGCGGCTAAAACCCGCAGTGATGGCGCCCCTCGGATGGGTTACACGGTCACCAAGAAAACCGGGAACTCAGTTGAGCGCAGTCGTATAAAGCGCCGACTACGAGCCGCTGTCGCATCTCTCGATTTGGATATTGCCCAGACTGGCGCCGACTATGTACTGGTTGGCCGGAGAGCAGCGCTTTCCCAGCCCTTCGAAGATCTTCTGAAAGATCTCAAAGGCAGTGTGAAGAATGCGTTCAAGCCTCGTAAATCTCGCCCTATCCGATCAAAACCGAATTCGCTGGCAAATTCTAAACCTCCACATGATAAAGTGCAGGCGGACTGACCAGTGATGAATGTTTATTCCACCCTTTTGAAAATGAGTGATCCAGTCGATGAACGATAATCGCAATATGATCGTAGCGATCGTCCTGTCGCTGGTTGTGCTATTGGGCTGGCAATATTTTATTGCCGGACCACAGTTAGAAGCTCAGCAGGAAGCGCAACAGGCGCAGCTGGCAAACGATGCACAACAAGCCGGTTCCAGCTCCCCCGTTGCACTGCCTGAAGGTGCATCCGGCCAGGTGACTGCCCCAGGAACCGAAAGCGGAACCGCTGCGCAATCATTCGTCAGTCGCGAACAGGCACTGGCTGCATCTCCTCGTCTGACCATTGATACCCCTAGCCTCTCCGGTTCCGTAAACCTGAAAGGCGCGAAGCTGGATGACCTTCGCCTGAAGGGCTACCGTCAGACCATCGCCAAGGACAGCGAAACCGTTGTTCTGTTCTCACCAAAAGGCAGCCCTGCTCCTTACTATGCAGAACATGGCTGGGTTGCAGACCCGGGTGTACAGATCAAGCTTCCAAACGCTGAAACCGTCTGGACTGCAGAGACTTCCGGCAACCTGACCCCATCTTCCCCAATCGTCCTGAGCTGGGACAATGGCGAAGGTCTGGTGTTCAAGCGTACCTTCTCTGTCGACGAGAACTACATGTTCACTGTCGATCAGGAAGTACAGAACAACTCCGGTCAGAACGTTCAGCTGTACCCATATGGCCTGATCGCACGTAACGGTGAGCCTGAAACCGCTGGCTTCTTCGTTCTGCACGAAGGCCTTATTGGCGTGATTGGCGACGAAGGCCTGCAGGAAATCAACTACTCTGATCTGATTGATGACGGCAGCATTCGCCCAGGTCGCGCCAACATGGGCTGGCTCGGGTTTACCGATAAGTACTGGGCGGCGACTCTGATCCCAACTCCGGGCACAGAATTCCAGCCGAACTTCTCTTACAACGCACGTACTCAGAACTTCCAGAGTGACTATCTCGGCAGCGCAACACAGGTTGTTGACGGCGCGAAGATCACCAACTCTTCCCTGCTCTATGCAGGTGCGAAGATTACCAGTCTGATTGATGGCTATCAGAATTCCTACGATATCCTGAACTTCGACCTGATGATCGACTGGGGTTGGTTCTACTTCCTGACCAAGCCGATGTTCTGGACCATTGACTGGCTCTACTCTCTGGTTGGCAACTTCGGTATCGCGATCCTGCTCGTGACCGTGATTGTGAAAGCAATCTTCTTCCCGCTGGCTAACAAATCCTACGTCTCCATGAGCCGTATGAAGCTTGTTCAGCCGAAGATGACTGAAATCCGCGAGAAGTATAAGGACGACAAGCAGAAGCAGCAGCAGGCCATGATGGAGCTGTATAAGACTGAGAAGATCAATCCGTTGGCAGGTTGTTTGCCAATGCTGATCCAGATCCCGGTCTTCTTCTCGCTCTATAAGGTTCTGTTCGTCACCATCGAGATGCGCCATGCACCATTCTTTGGATGGATTCAGGATCTTTCTGCTCCAGACCCAACCACCATCTTCAACCTGTTTGGTCTGATCCCTTGGGATCCACCAACATTCCTGATGATTGGTGTATGGCCTCTGATCATGGGTATCACCATGTTCCTGCAGATGAAGATGAACCCAGCACCAGCTGAACCTGCACAGCAGATGATCTTTAACTGGATGCCAGTGATCTTCACCTTCATGTTGGCGACCTTCCCAGCTGGTCTTGTGATCTACTGGGCTTGGAACAACACCCTCTCTGTTTTGCAGCAAGGTGTTATCATGCGTCGTCAGGGCGTAAAGCTTGAGTTGTTTGACAACCTGAAAGCGACTTTCAAGCGCAAGCCTAAGGAAGAGAGCAAGTAAGCTTTCTCAGATGACAGAGATTGAAAACGCGGTCTTAGGGCCGCGTTTTTTCGTTGAATGACCGTTGTTATTGGCAGAGTTCTGGTGTGCCGGACATAAAGGCAAAGCATTGCAAAACACCACTCGACCAAATCGAGATTGCAGGTTAAAAGGCAAGGCATGAGCTCAGAAAAAGAATATTCAGCAGAACAACTGGAGGCGGGACGCCTTCTGTTTGCACGTCCTTGGGAATTCATTACCAGTGTGAAAGAGATGCATCAGCTTCCAGTGCTTGATGGCATTGAGATCGCCTTTGCTGGTCGTTCCAACGTTGGTAAGTCCAGCCTGATCAACAAGCTCACTGGCAAGAAGGCGTTGGCTCGTACGTCCAACACGCCGGGCCGTACGCAGATGCTGAACTTCTTTGGTACTGAGCACTCCATGCTCAAGATTGTCGACATGCCTGGCTACGGTTACGCGGAAGCGCCGAAGGGTATGGTGGATGCATGGACCTCACTAATTTTTGATTACCTGCGTGGTCGAAGCACCTTGCGTCGTGTTTTTTCACTGATCGACTCACGTCACGGCATCAAGAAGAACGATCTTGATGCTATGGCGATTCTGGACAAGGCTGCGGTTCCTTATCAGGTCGTGCTTACCAAAGCCGATAAACTGAAACCGGGCCAGCTTCAGCGCATGAAAGAAGAAACGCTGAAAGTGCTCGCAAAACGTCCTGCTGCACATCCGGAAGTCATTGCCACCTCTTCAGAAAAAGGACTCGGCATGGATGATCTACGCGCAGAGATCGCTCAACTGGTCAGCTACGGCTAACGATTTCAAGGTGCAGGGCTCATAATTCTCTGTACCTTTTCTATCTTGGACGGCGGTCCTGCAAACATATCCGACTGCCCTTGTCCATCCTGCAATTTGTTGAAAATCCCTTGTTCTCACGTTTTGCTGCCTTTTCCCCAAGCGCCCTTAACCTCTTCTTGACCTTGGGTCAATTTACCCCCCGAATATAGACAGACCGTCGTCGAAGGGGAGGTCGTCGAATGTCTGGAAAAGACAAACAAGATCACAATCACAGTGCTGCTGCGAAGAAAAGGGGATGAGGTATGTGCGCAACTCCATCCCTCCGTCACCATTGGGCGCTCGTACCTGAGCATGCAATTACCAATGCACTGACTTATACGTGGCGTTTCATTCATACTCTGCCGACATTGTTGCTGGCAGGTCTGAACTTCAAGAAGTGGTACAAGGCCCGGCAGTTTGGCCCTAACCCGCTGGAGCGTTCTCTCATTTCCGCCTACCTGCGTGATGAGTTTGTGTTGCACTATCAACCAATCGTACGTGTGACCGATCGCAAGCTCGTTGGCGCTGAAGCTCTGATCAGATGGGAGCATCCAGAGAGTGGCCTTCTGCCCCCTTCCCGTTTCATCACCACATTGTGCCGGAGCTGCCTTGGTAAAGACGTGGGCTATTGGGTGATCCGTGAAGCGTGTAAGGCACGCAGCGGGTGGAGCAATCTGGTTGATCCGAACTTCAAGATCTCCGTAAATATCTGCGGGCGGATGTTTGTTGACCAATACATCGTCTCCCGCATTCAAAAGATTTTACAGGACACTGGCACACCCGGGCATTTCTTAGAGCTTGAAGTGACGGAACGGATTGATCTGGACCGTGCACCGCATGCCATTGAGAACATGCGTCAGCTGCAGGAACTGGGTATCTCTGTGGCGTTTGATGACTTTGGCACTGGCTTTGCCTCCATGAAGCATCTGCTGGATTGCCCGGTTGACCGGATCAAGATCGACCGCAGTTTTATGTCTGGCGTGCCAAACTCTGCCGTTCATAGCACCGCCTGCGCTCACCTCATCGAGCTTGCTCATCTGCTCGACATGGAAGTGACCGCAGAGGGCGTTGAAACCGAAGAGCAAATGAAGCTCTTGGAGAGCAGCGGCTGCACCAATGCGCAGGGCTACTTATTCTCTGCACCTGCCGGAGAAGATGGTTTTGCGGATTATCTGCGTGAGAGGCATTAGACAATTTCCTCTTTTACTTGAGTAAATCCACGCAGGCGGGGATGACTGAACATTTGTGACGTGATCATAATGCGGTTATATACTTCACACGCAGTCCGTGTGATTTGCGTATCAATCCATTGTCCTCTCCAGGTGTACAAATCGCTATGAGTTTCTCGGAATCCAGTAATCGTGCGCACGTCATTGCCCAAGCTCTTCCTTATATGCAGCGCTATGATGACCGACGTGTTGTTGTAAAGTACGGCGGCAATGCCATGGGAGATGACTCCCTTTCCCGCGCTTTTGCCCGAGACATTACTCTGCTGCGCCAGTCTGGTGTGCATCCTGTTGTTGTTCACGGTGGAGGTCCTCAGATTGGTTCCATGCTGGATCGGCTGAACATCAAGAGCGAGTTCAAAGGCGGCCTGCGTGTTACTGACCAGGCAACCGTTGAAGTGGTTGAGATGGTTCTGGCAGGCTCCATCAACAAAGGCATTGTTGCGGACATCAACCGTGAAGGTGGCCGTGCTATTGGTCTTTGCGGCAAGGATGGTGACATGGTCACTGCCCGTAAGCTGCACCGCAAACATCGTGACCCAGATTCCAAGATTGAAGAAATTCTTGATCTTGGTTTCGTTGGCGAGCCTGAGGCGGTGAATGCCAAAGTGCTTGAGCTGATCCTTGAGCGTGATCTCATTCCTGTTGTTGCTCCTGTAGCTCCGGGGCGTGATGGTGCGACCTACAACATCAACGCTGACACCTTTGCCGGTGCGATTGCGGGTTCCTTGAACGCCAAACGCCTGTTGTTTCTTACCGATGTGCCGGGCGTTCTGGATAAAGACGGCAAGCTGATCAAGCAGCTGACCCGTGCTGGTGCCCGTGCTTTGATTGAAGACGGCACCATCTCCGGCGGTATGATCCCGAAAGTTGAGACCTGCCTTGAAGCCCTTGATCAGGGCGTGGAAGGCGTGGTGATTGTTGACGGCAAAGTCGCTCACGCGGTTCTTCTGGAACTCTTCACCGACCACGGTGCAGGTACTCTTATCGTACCTTAATGGCAGCTTCAGAGAGGCGAATAATGATCGCCTCTCTTGCTATCCTTATTCTTTCCTGTTTTGCTTGGTATCAAACAACACTTATCGGCATTGCTGATAGCTGAACGGATAAGCATGACCAATTCCCCATTTGCCAGCGTTGAAAGCTGGATTTTTGATCTGGACAATACTCTCTATCCTCATCACTCAAATCTGTTCGATCAGATCGATCAGAAGATGTCTGAGTTTGTTCAAAAGCTCACCGGTAAACCTGCTGAGCAGGCCAGAGAGCTGCAGATTTCCTATTACAAAGAGTACGGAACCACCCTTCGCGGGTTGATGCTGGAGCACAACATCGAGCCTGATGAGTTCCTTGAGTATGTTCACGACATCGACCACTCTGTTTTGCAGCCAAACCCAATACTTGCCGATGCAATCAACCAATTGCCGGGCAAGTGTTACATCCTGACCAACGGGACGCGGAAGCACGCAGAGTCTGTGGCGAACCGGTTGGGTATCACGCACCATTTCGAAGACATCTTCGGCATTATGGAAGCAGATCTGATCCCGAAGCCTGCGGAAGAGACTTACCAGCGTTTCTTGGTAAAGAATGGCATTCTTCCTAAGAAAGCAGCCATGTTTGAGGATCTCTCCCGCAATCTGGTGGTTCCAAACTCCCTCGGTATGCGCACTGTGCTTGTGGTTCCTGATGGAACACGCGAGGTTTTCCGCGAAGATTGGGAGCTTTCCAGTGGCTCAGAGCCGCATGTGGACTTTGTGACGGACCATCTGGATGGGTTCCTGCACAATATCCTAGGCGAACTCAAGAATTAGGCTAAATACCTCCAAACACGATAGTGCTTCCGATTTGCAACTTAAACTCCAGTAGGGGCAGTTTTGACCAAAAACTGCAAATTTTGCGCATAATAAGGCCCAAACAGAAAAAATATCACGACTGGCTAGACGAATGCCTTTTTTCCCTTTATTGAGATTAATTCAAGAACTCATAAGGAAGGGCATTCGTCATGGTTTCACTGCGCGCGCTACATGCATTTTCACTGCTGGCTAAACACGGCCGAGCAGCTCGTGCCGCAGAGGATCTTGGCGTTACACCATCGGCCCTGACGCACTTGCTCCGATCATTGGAGAACGAGCTTGGCGCCGCACTGGTTATTCGTGATGGCCGCGGCCTTGCGCTGACTGAAGAAGGCCAACGCCTATCTTCCAATCTCGGCAATTCCTTTGACCAGATTGAGCATGCAGTGGAGGCTTTCCGCCGCAGAAGCCGTACAGAACTGCGCATTTCTACCCTTTCTACAGTTGCGACGCGCTGGCTTATTCCGCGCCTGCCGGACTTTCAGGAGAAACATCCGGATATTGAGCTGCTGATCTCGACCAGTATGCGCGTCGTGGACCTTGATCGAGAGTCCTATGATTGCGCAATCCGGCTGGGGGATGGGGCCTGGCCCCATGTAGAGCGGCATCAGCTCTGGCAAGAAGATCTGGTTGTCGCGTTTGCTCCTCAGTTGAGTAACGGTGATCCAAACCCGGACATCAAGCTGCTGGACAAGCTGAAGCTGCTGCACACCTCCTCCAGACGTGAAGATTGGCCTCGCTGGCTCAATGGCACTGGTCTGCCGCATCCTGATCAGACATCCGGTGCGATGTTTGAGAGCCGCAACATGGCTATTCAGGCGGCTGTTGCTGGTATGGGCGCGATTGCAATCGACACCCGCTTTGTTGAACAGGAAGTGGCTGCAGGCCATCTAGTTGTTCCTGACTGGCCTCGCCTATCGCTGGAAAGCGGCTATTGGTTTGTACGAAATGCGAACCGTCCGCTGACCCGTCCGGTTGCTTCTTTCCATAAATGGCTCATGGAACAATCCCAGCAGCCATTCAAGGCACCTGAAACAACCTAAATCGATAGATGAGACAACCGGAAGTCTGAGAGTATTGACTTCTGGTTGGTGCTTGCGTACCCCTCGGTAGCTCTAATTCGTAACCCATTAATTGTGAGAGTCTGCCGCCAATGAGCCAGATTGATCTTGCGGCCCTAGAGGCCACCATCAACGCTGCATTTGATGACCGTGATAACATCAGCACCGACACCACTGGTGACGTGCGTGATGCAGTTAACACCGCGCTAAATCTTATGGATCACGGCAAGCTGCGCGTTGCGGATAAAACCTCTGGCGACTGGGTGGTCAATCAGTGGGCCAAGAAAGCAGTTCTGCTCTCTTTCCGCCTGAACCCAATGCAGATCATCAAAGGTGGTCCAGACGACGCTCCTTGGTGGGATAAAGTTCCTTCCAAGTTTGATGGCTGGGGTGCTATCGACTTTGAAGAAGCTGGTTTCCGTGCTGTTCCTGGTTCCATCGTTCGTCGCTCCGCATTCGTCGGCAAGTCCGCTGTTCTGATGCCTTCCTTCGTGAACCTTGGTGCGTTTGTTGATGAAGGCACAATGGTTGATACATGGGTGACTGTTGGTTCCTGTGCGCAGATCGGTAAAAACGTTCACCTTTCCGGCGGCGTTGGCATCGGTGGTGTTCTTGAGCCGCTTCAGGCTGGCCCGGTTATCATTGAAGACAACTGCTTCATCGGTGCTCGTTCTGAGGTTGTTGAAGGCGTTATCGTTCGTGAAGGTGCCGTACTCTCCATGGGCGTGTTCATCTCCGCGACGACCAAAATTGTAGACCGCACCACCGGTGAAATCTTCTACGGTGAAGTGCCTGCGTACTCTGTTGTTGTTCCGGGCTCCATGCCAGGCAAGCCGCTTCCAGACGGTACTCCAGGTCCAAACCTGGGCTGTGCTGTTATCGTGAAGCGCGTTGATGCACAGACCCGTGCGAAAACTTCAGTGAACGATCTGCTGCGCGACTAAGAATTCTGATCAGTTTTGATCAATCAAAGCCGGGGCAAACGCTCCGGCTTTTTTCATGGCTATTTCCTTCAAATTTCCTCTGTTCTGCAGCTGGGCTTAACCTAAATTGCAGCCCGGTTACGCTATGAACACATTCCCTCAAGATGTCGGTTGCTTCGCCCGAACGCATGAGTATATTGCGCTTAGATTTTGTGAGGCCCCATGAATAAGAACAGCAATCTGCACAAACTGGTTTTCCCGCTGGATCCGCATGACTGGCACGGCATTGAAAGTGAAACTGTGTGGGTACGCTCGCTCGGTGGCAATCGCTATAAGCTGGAGAACACTCCGTTCTTTGCTTGCGGCGTGGCCAATGGTGATGAGCTGCTGGCAAATCGCGAAAAAGGGCAGCTGGTCTTTGACAAGGTGGCCAAGGCTTCCGGTCACTCCACCTACCGCATCATGGTGGAAGAGACGACACAGCCAGACGAGTTCTCCAAGCAGTGGGCCAAGCTTGAGAAGCTGGGCTGCACCTGTGAGGACATTGATGCTGACCCACCACTCTTCAGCGTGGACATTCCTGCCAGCGTGGATATCCACGTTGCCTACGCTATTTTGGAGGAAGGTGAAGGCCTGGGCATCTGGGCGTTTGAAGAAGGCCACTGCGGCCATCAGATCTAAATCCTCACTCAGCGCTGTCTGAAAAGAAACACGAATATCACCGCATGGCTCTCCGTGCGGTGTTTGTGTTTGAGGACCCCGTTTCAACGGGTGGAGCAAGGCGAACAGGCTCTGCCTGCGCTACTTGTTAGAAATGTTTCTTCGGCATTGGCTGTTCGCCTCGCCCGGGCCTTTTATCATGAACACGCGGGCTCCCTCTCGAACAGACGCGACAGGCACGTTTGCACATCACAGATGCACTTCCATGCCTTTGACAGTTTCCTGTCACCACCGGACGCCCTTCGGAACGACCCCAAGCTCCCTACTACCACTGTGGTCTCAATAGGGTATGGCGCTTCACCGGACCTCCCGACACGATACGTTACCTCATGCCGGTAGCCCAACCCCGCCCACGCCACGGAATGGACGGTCCACTCCTGCCCGAATGCGTGGGCACGAGAGATAGGATAGGGCGGATTTTGGGAAGGGGGATAAGTTTTTTAGGTGAAGTTCAGTTGCGTTTTGACTTAGTCCACCGCTGTCATCCCGCATAGGATGCGGGATCTAGCGCAACGGTCGCTGATGTTTCAGCAAGATGCTCTGGATCCCGGGTCTCAGCTACGCTTCGCCCGGGATGACGTCATTGTTCTTATACCGGCAGGCCGAGCTGTTTCAGTTCTGAGCGGAGTTTGTCTGCCTCGGAGAAGTGGAGCGCTTTCATGCCGACGCCCTGAGCTGCCTCAACGTTTTTGAGTGTGTCATCGATGAAGACAAGTTTGGAGGCTTCGAGCTGGTTTCTTTCCAGCAGCACGTTGTAGATCGCCGCATCAGGCTTCAAAAGTTGCTCATCACCAGAGATTACGGTATCGATGAAGCTGTCAGCCAGGAACGGGAACAGACGCTTTGCGTCCTCGAACTTCTCGCTGGAGAAGTTTGTGATGGCATACAAGGAGACGCCTTTTTCCTTCAGCTCGCTCAGAAGCGCAACGTTAGCTTCGATCGCGCCATCGAGCATTTCTTCCCAACGCTCGTAGTAGGCTTTGATCCACTCTTCATACTGCGGGAACTTTGCCAGACGCTCATCAATGGCTTCGCTCCAAGGGCGACCTCTGTCCTGCTCCAGATTCCAGTCGTAAGGGCAAACTTCATTCAGAAAATGTTCGCGCTCTGAAGCATCCGGGATGAGGTCCTTGTATAGGTTCTCCGGATCCCAAGCGATCAGAACATTGCCGATATCAAACACGACAGCAGTAACTGGTGAGGACATGCGCCCCTCCTCTCGAAGCAATATATATCTTGGTCTTGTAGTATTGGTTCAGACGTGAGGATGCAATGCGTGGGACTACAAAATGGCAGCTGTAAGGCGCAAGCCTTATGCCTCAGCCAGAAGTGGCAGCGCTGGCTTCATATCACTTTTTGAGATGTAACTGGCAACCTGCTCGCCCATGCCGAACCCACAAATGGACACATCAACCGGCTCCACCTCTTCAACGTTTCCCAACAGTTGAAGACCTGAGTGAACGTTCGCCATCAGCTCTTGCTTGTGATCCGTCTTCAGGATCTCTTCAACAAGCGGCTGGGCTTCTTCTCTGGTCTTTGGGGCCTTGCCACCAAACAGATCCGGAAGAAACACTGCGTAGCCTTCTTCTGCGATTTTCGCGGCCTGAAGGATCGCCTCTTCAGTCAATCCACCCCAATCATGAAAGAGCACGAGGGCCTGAAGTTTCTTATCTGTCTTGGGAACGATAATGTACGCCAGGTTTCGTTGATGGTATTCCACCAGACGCAACTCAGCGGCTTGCAGAGATGCCGGAAGTGCCAATGTGGTTGCAGCAATGATCATAGGAATGCCAGAGTATTTGAAGTTATGTATAATTGAGATGCACGCCTCAATATATAACTTAATTTGATAATTCAACCACTGTAAACATGATTGGGCAACTATCCCGTCTGCTCTTGTACGTATAGGCAAGCAAAAAAGAAGCCGCCCTTTTCGTATAAGAAAAGGGCGGCCAAAACGCTGTGATCAACACCACTTTTGGGTCGATTATGCCTCGCAGATTGCGCGAGTCTGGCGTGCAATCATTGCTTCTTCATTGGTTGGGATCGCCATAACCTTAACCTTGGAAGAAGCTGTAGAAATTGTGATTGCTTCCTTCGCACGAGCCTTGTTTGCTTCCTCATCGATTTCTACGCCGAGGAACTCAAGACCCTTACAAACGCCTGCGCGTGTCTGGGATGAGTTTTCACCGATACCACCGGTGAAGACGATCGCATCCAGACCGCCCATCACTGCGACCAGTGCGCCAAGCTCACGCTTGATGCGGTTGTCGTAGTAGTCGAGCGCGCGTTTCGCGTCCGGGCTGTCGGAGTTTTCCAGATCGCGCATGTCCTGCGAGATGCCGGAGAGGCCCTTCATACCGGATTCCTTGTTCAGCAGGTTCGCAACTTCTTTTGCGGACATACCTTTGTTTTCAATCAGGTAGAAGATGACGCCCGGATCGATCAGACCAGAACGGGTGCCCATTGCCAGGCCATCAACCGGGGTGAAGCCCATGGTGGTGGTGACAGACTTGCCGTTTTCGATCGCACACATGGATGCACCGTTGCCGAGGTGAGCCACAACGACTTTGCCGTTGGCGACTTCTGGAGCAACGTTGTGCAGCTCTTCCGCGATGTAGTGGAAGGACTGGCCGTGCATGCCGTAACGACGAATGCCTTCATCGTAGTACTTGGTTGGGATCGCGTAGGCTTCGTTCTTGAACTCCTGGGTGCGGTGGAACGCGGTGTCGAAACACGCAACGTTCGGCTTGCCCGGGAATGCCGCTTTCGCACCAGCGATACCTGCAAGGTTATGCGGGTTATGCAGAGGTGCGAGTGGGTTGAACGTTTCCAGTTCTGCAGCAACTTCTTCAGTTACCAGCACAGGTGCAGAGTACTTGGAAGAACCATGAACTACGCGGTGGCCGATGGCGTCCACTTCAAGGTTTGGATCAAACTCTTTCAGCAGAGCAAGGATCACCTGCAGTGCGGTGTTGTGGTTCTGAGCTTCTTCTTCAGAAAGCGCACGATCCATGATCGTTACGCCTTCAGCAGATTTGCCCTTAATCCAGGCAGAGGCACCCAGACCATCGATCTGGCCGGAAAGCACACTTTCTTCGCCTTTGAACAGCTGGAATTTGATGGAGGAAGAACCAGCGTTCAGAACAAGAATTGTTTCGATTGTCATTATTATATTCTCAGCTATCCCGAATTACTCTGCAGCTTCTGCCAGATCCTGCTCACCGTTGAATGCTTCGCCAGTACGCAGGTAGTAATCGTACATGGAAGCCAGAGCACAGGATACGAGGCGCGCACGATCATTGTCTGCGCGGCTGGTGAGGATGATCGGAACGCGAGCACCGGTTACGAGACCAGCTGTTTCCGCATGCGCGAGGAAGGTCAGCTCTTTCACAACCATGTTGCCAGCTTCAAGGTTTGGCACGATCAGCACTTCTGCGCGGCCAGCAACAACGGACTCAATGCCTTTGGTGCGAGCAGCTTCAAGGTCAATCGCGTTATCCATTGCCAGTGGGCCGTCAACGATACCGCCTTTGATCTGACCACGATCAGCCATCTTGGACAGCACAGCTGCGTCGATGGTGGATGGGATCGCTGGGTTAACGGTTTCCAGAGCGGACAGGATACCAACTTTTGGAGGCTGAATGCCGATAGAGCGTGCAACGTCGATCGCGTTCTGAGTGATGTCCACTTTGGCCATCAGGTCCGGTGCAATGTTGATTGCCGCGTCAGATACGATCAGCGGTGTTTCGCGGCCTGGTACGTCCATTACGAATGCGTGGGACAGACGACGCTTAGTGCGCAGACCACCTTCACGCTTCACAACGTGGCGCAGCAGGTCGTCGGTGTGCAGGTGACCCTTCATGACGGAGCGAACGCGGCCTTCGTGAACCAGCGCAACAGCTTTTGCAGCTGCGGAGCCTTCGTCAGGTGTGTCGATCAGCTCGTAGCCGGAGATGTCCGCGCCAATCTTGTCAGCAGCTGCCTGAATACGCTTTTCAGGACCACAGAGGATTGGAATGATCAGGCCAGCCTGAGCTGCCATGACTGCACCACCGAGGGAGTTAGCATCGTCCGGGCAGACAACAGAAGTCGGGATCGCTGGCAGCTGGGATGCTGTTGCAACGAGACGATCAAAGTGCTGGTGGCGCTTCATCAGCAGGCCTGGCAGCTCTTCTGCATCGTAAGAGATGGACTTTGTTGGTGCTTCTACTTGAGCTTCACCTTCAGCAACCAGAGTGCCATCATCAACCTTCACGCTTGTTGCAAGGCGGATGATGTTGTTTGGAAGCTTTTCAAGAACGGTGACGGTAACGTCGAGAACCTGATCCACTTTCACCTTATTGTGGAAGGACAGGGTCTGATCACGGTACACGCAGCCTGGACCTGGGAGGTAGTTGCCGACGACAGCTGAGATCAGAGTAGCGCCCCACATGAACGGTGCGGATGGGCCATCTTTCTTCTCAATGCCTTCCCACTGTGCATTTGGCAGGTGCAGAGGATTGATGTTGCCAGACGCGTGCGCAAATACGTAAAGGTCATTTGCTGTACAGATGCGGGAGCGAGTGACGGAGTCGCCGACCTGGATTTGGTCATAGGTCCGATTAGTAGCCATTGATAGCCTCTTTTCATTTTCCACGTATCACTCCTGTCCGAGCTCAAGAGAAATTACGATAGGGCTCTTGAGGGGAGGACTCTGCCATACTATCGCAGCTCTGTGACTGTTCAGCGATACGTGCGTTAAATTCTTCGCCAAGCTTGGGGGGCTTATTCAACATTTGAGCTAACAAATCTATCGGTAAAGATCACAAAACAGCAGATTTTGGCGATCTGCGAAGTTATGACACATCAATCTTTAGATTACAGCGCTAAATCTTACGTAGTTACTCTTATAATGGAGGCCACGTTGCGCAATGATCATTATACTCGACACACGAGACTCTTCTTGGAAGAAGCACAAAGCTATCACTCAAAGGTAATGACAGGAACTTACCGCTATCATTGTCCTCTGAAACCATTTGATACAAACTACTTAAAGCCGAGCCTAAGATGAACTTATATTCAAACCGGGATGTTGAGACAACGTAGTAACGACCATTAATGAGCATCTTACTGGTGAATGAAACACCATCTGGCTCTGAGCCTTGTGGCCATGGTGGCGCGCTTTTTCCATTCTCCCAACTCCAGACCACTTGTGGGCGACCGTTTCTGATCAGGACCATTCCAATTTTGATATCAATGTCTACATCTTCAAAAGGTGTCATCTGATGTTCAATAGCTTTATTGATATCATCCATCCCATCCGTCACATCATCCGAACGAGCAATCAAATCAGCAATCGCGGCGCCAGCTTTACTTACTCGCCTGTCATAAGAAACTGCCGTTGTAAGTTCGACCATACCAAGAAAAATGAATACTAACATGGGCATGACGATCGCGAACTCAATTGCTGCAACGCCATTTTTGCTGAGACAAAACGATCTGAAAGCACTGTAAATATTTGGATGTGGGTTCATAAACTTCACCAATCCAGCTAGTTAGAAAGGTTCATTTCTAAAAATCTCTGTTGCTACGAGAATACGACTACCACCTTCGGCCTGACCAAAAAGGCTCACCATTGTGGAAGTAATCATTGGCCATGCGCAAACGACCTGCACAATAACAACATCGCTCGCCTCTCCGGGATCCCAGTTCTGCTCCATGACAACTGCACCATCCTCAACCAAAGGCTGGTATTCACGAATATCGCCAAAATCCTCAAATGCCTCTACGTCAACAAAAATTCTATCTTCGATGGCTTTTAAAAGGCCCGCCCCATTTTCCAGAATAACGTTTTTGAACTTTGTCTTGTTATACTCGCCATTCTGTTGAGCTAAATGAACTTGTCCTGTTCTAATTTGTCGCGCAGCTTCCGCAACAGCATTGTCCAGTACAACCTCGACTAGCATAGAGAGGCCTAGCTCTAGGATTGCCAATACGATCCCAAACAAAACCGGAGCAATCAATGCAAACTCAATTGCCGTCACTCCGCGGTAATCCGATAGAAAACGCTTAGAGTTTCTTTTTTCGGAACGTTTACGAGACCCAACTAGCTTGCCGTAGTGCTGCATGTTGTACATGAGAGCTTCCCGCTATTGAGTATTGCTCGCTACGGTTCCGTCTTCAGCCAGTTTATTGCGCAAACTGATTGAAGACGCGACATCATCTGTTTTCTTCTTATTATCACCCAAGCGCAGGACTTCGTGGCAGTCGGGGTTGCAGGAGTAGGTGAAGCGGCTGTTGTTGCGTTGGATGGCGACGTAGCCGGCCATTTCGGCGGTTACGGTGATAAGCTCTTCAACGACTGGCTCGGAGGCATCGTTGAGCACAACAAGGTTGGTGGTGCCGTATGATTTGCCGGTGATGACGATTGTCAGGCGGTCGTGGACTGTAACGTCAGCAATACTTGGGTTGCCGAGGATGATGGTTTCGGCTGGCTCTTCAAGACGAAAGACTTTCGCCTGATCTGCCACCACTTCCACATCTGCATAGGCTGGTGCGATTGAAGTTGCGGAGATGCCCGCAATCATCGCAGTCAAGATTGCACCAGAGGCAATCTTTGGCAAACGATCTGAGACCTGTTCTTGCAGCTTCCAAAACACGGCAAACCCCACCGAATAACTGTTAAATTTTACAAGTTATTTGTGCGATAATTTTAGTGAACGAAAACCTAATTTGCGTGTTTTGACGGGTCAGATATGCTGATAATGCGCTTTATGGTTAAGTGTGAGTAAACAGCCCTCAGGCCAACCGTTTTACTGAAGTCAGTGCACCAAACTCGTTCTCACCGATGCGTTTCAAAGCGGCCTGCAAGTTCTCATAGGCGACAGTCATGGTGAAGCCATTGGCATGCAACAGAGTTTCGGGATTGGCCATAACACCGACATGCCCTTTCCAGAACATGAGATCTCCACGTTGCAAGGCTGGTAGGCCGTTTGAGAGATCCAGATGCTCGCCGAGCATGGCTTCCTGCATGTCTGCATCTCGGGGAGCTTTTACACCGCCGGTTTGCAAGGAGAGCTGAATCAATCCAGAGCAGTCCAGCCCAAGCGAAGAGCGTCCGCCCCAAAGGTAAGGTGCTCCCAGCATTGCTTCCGCGGCTTCAACCCAATCGGTGGCGTTATGATCACGCTCGACCAAGTGCTTGTTCACCACGAAGGAACCATCTGCCAGCTTGGCGAACTCTAGCCCCCGTGTCGTTTCATGGCCAACAACGCGCAGGAGAGACCCCATCGAAATCTGTCCCAGAACAGGGCGTTTCATCTCTGCTTCCGGATATCTGTAGGTGCGCAGGGCAGCAACTCTGTGAGTTGCAGTTCCACTAGTGCCAAGTGCGCTGGTTGGCAGCCAGCCAACGTATCCATCAGTCGCAAGCTGGCCCCAGGACCAACCATCTGATGTACTCTCGAAAACCTGAAAGGTTTCGCCGAAGTTCACTTCAGTGTCGATCCCGCAAGAAAGCTCTGGTCTTGCGCGCAGCTCAACTTTATCTACTGTTACTGAGAACTCAGTCCCGTCAACAAAACGCTCAGCGTCCACCTGACCGCGATAGGCGGCGGAGGCGAGGTCTGGTCGTACCGGATGTAAACGGCGGTCGAGTTGAGCAGTCATGAAGAGCCCCTTCCAAACAGTGTCCTGTAGTCATACCTGACTATCAGAGGACATGCATCCCGATTATCGCGGAAGATCCTGCGCTTTTTCAGAAACGAGATCGCCCAGTTGCTCCAGATAGAGCGCACCAGCAACAGTGCGGGTGACGACGACGTTGCGGCGATCATTTTCATCACGCTTTCTGGAAAGCAGCTTGTTTGCGCCCAGAGTATCCAGAGCACGCGTGATGGCAGGTTTTGTTACCCCAAGCTTTTGCGCCAATCCACGCACGGTATGGGGTGGAGGCTCAAGATATACGGTTAAAAGAATAGACATTTGACGAGCAGTCAAATCCTGATCTGCCGCGCGCACCAATTCCAACACTACATCATGCCATAGCTTAAGCGCCTGCGACGGGCGGATCTCTACGGGCATATTTATTCGTCCTAATCCCTATTGCAGGCTAAAACCTAGCCTGCAAATTATTTCGGGACCCTTACCAGATTGAGGTATTGAGTATTTTTGACGGTGTAATCCGTATAGACCTTAGCCGAAGCGGGTCTTCAGCATATCAAAAAGTGCCCGGATTGCCTGAGCTTCTCCGCCATGGGTTCTGAAATCTTTCTCGATTGGTGTCCAACCGTAGATATCAAAATGCACCCAGCTTCCAGCATTCTCAACGAATCTCTGCAGGAACAAAGCTGCTGTTACGGAGCCTGCAAAGCCTGCACCGCTGGTGTTGATGTTTGCCAGATCCGCTGTTTTGGAAGTGATGTACTTTTTGTATGGCTTCCACAGTGGCATGCGCCATAACGGATCGTTCACCGCCTCACTATGAACTGCGATTGTCTCTGCCAGCTCTTCATCATCGGTGTAGTAAGGAGGCAGGTCGGGACCAAGGGCGACACGCGCTGCGCCGGTCAGCGTTGCCATATCGATGATCAGTTCCGGGCTTTCCTCATCCGCCAATGCCAGCGCATCTGCCAGTACAAGACGACCTTCTGCATCGGTGTTGCCGATCTCAACAGAAAGGCCTTTGCGGCTTGTGAAAATATCGGATGGACGGAAGGCACGGCCTGAGATTGCGTTTTCGACAGCAGGCACAATCACGCGCAAACGGATCGGCAGCTCTGCTTTCATGATCATGGCTGCGAGGCCCAACACATTAGCTGCACCGCCCATGTCTTTCTTCATGAGGATCATGCCAGCAGCTGGTTTCACATCCAGACCGCCACTGTCGAAAATCACGCCTTTACCAACTAGAGTAATCTTGGGGTCAGTGTCCTTCCCCCAAGTGGCGTCAATCAGGCGGGGCGCTCTGTCACTGCCATTACCGACTGCATACACCAGCGGGAACTCGTTCTCTAGCACATCGCCCATGATGACCTTTGCGTTTCCGCCGTGGTCTTCAAACAGCTGAGAAGCAGCTGCAGCTAGCTCTTCCGGGCCCATATCGTTAGCAGGCGTGTTGATGAGGTCTTTCGCCAGACGCGTGCCAGCAAGAACCGGTGCCAGCTCTTCAAGAATGCCAGCTTCAGAAATAACCAGCTGCGCTTTTGCGGCAGGTACTTTTTTGTAGGCATCAAACCGATAAGCTGCCAGAGAGAAGCCAAGCGCAATACCGGCATGGTCCTCAAAGCCTTTGGAAAGTTCAAAAGCACCAGCAGGCAACTTCTTGTTCAGCGTTGCGCCGGTTTCCAAAGCGTCCTTCTGACCGCTGCCATACCCAAACAGAACGGTTGCGATTTCACCAGCTTCATTCGGCATAACAAGCGTATCACCAAATGCAGCCTCGAACTCCTGCGCTTTTGCCCAAGCCTGCGCCACTGGACCTGCAGCTTCGAGGTGCGCTTCCAACTCGCTGGTCGAGAGTGCGACCACTGGAATTGGATTGACTGTTTCTTCTGCAGAAATTAACGGACCGTGCACCGGGAGCTCCATTTTTAAGATGTGAGAAATCTATGATCTGTCCAGAATGGGCAGCGTTGAGGCAACCTAACCACGTTACCGGTTCTGTGCAAGACAGAGAGCAGCTCCCTCCCCTGCCTCACAGGGAACGCGCACCACGTGAGTTAACCAGAAATTAGGGTTAATATTTCATTTTCAAACAATATTTGAATTGCTTCGTTGCTGAGGGTTCCATGGCCGTATTTGACCGCACACACAAAACCAAGATGTCTACTGGCATTTTCAAAAGTGCGACAGCTGTCTCATTGCTGTTGGCTTGCGGGATTGCGCTTTCTGGCTGTGCAACGAACAAACCTCGGGCACAAGCTTCTGTTTCCCAAAGCCAGCAGTTAAAGCCGGGCTCACAGGAAATGCAGAAAGCACTCGCCTATTGGGGTGGAGCTTATTCCAAGGATCAGAAGAACCCACGCACAATCCTGAACTATGCAGCGGCCCTTCGCATTGATGGCCAAGGCCAACAAGCAGAAGCAATCTTGCGCCGTGGTGTTATCGCCAATGCTGAGAACAAAACCATTGCCGCCAGCTACGGCAAGGTGCTTGCAGAAAACGGCAAACTGCAGGAAGCGCTGAACGTCATCGATAACGCTTTTGACCCTGCACAGCCAAACTGGAAAATGCTCTCAGCCAAAGCAGCCATTCTGGATCAGCTGGGAGAAACCAAGCAGGCACGCACCACTTATCAGCAAGCGCTCAAGATCTCCCCGAATGAGCCATCTGTGCTGAACAATCTGGGAATGTCTTATCTGCTGGCCGGGGATCTACGTAACGCTGAAACCGCTCTGCGCTCTGCTCTCGACACAGGCCGCGCTGGCAGCCAGGTCCGCCAAAACCTCGCCCTCACCCTCGGTCTCCAAGGCCGCTTCGATGAGGCCGTCCGCGTCGCACAATCCGACATTGCCCCCCGCCAGGCCGCCGAAAACGTGGCGTACCTGAAGACAATGCTCGGGAAGGCGTGAGTTAGAAGGTTTGCATCACCTGAATTGCTGCTGGCGCAATAATCACCACAAACAATGCTGGCATAAAAAACATCATCATGGGCACAGTAAGTCTTGGCGGCAATGCGGCTGCTTTACGCTCAGCTTCCTGCATTCTTGCTTGACGGTTTTCGTCGGACAACACTCGCAAAGCTGAGCCAATTGGCGTGCCGTATTTTTCGGCCTGCATTAGGGCAACTACCACATCCTTAACGCCATCAAGGCCTGTCCGATCTGCCAGATTTTGATAAGCTTTTCTTCGTTCATCCAAAAACGACAACTCGGCAGTTGCTAAAATAAGCTCTTCTGCCAATGCAGTTGACTGTGTCCCAACTTCCTCAGCGACCTTCTTAAACGCTGCTTCAATCGACATGCCAGATTCAACACAGATCAGCATTAGATCCATCGCATCGGGCCAAGCTAATCTAATTGAGTCTTGCCGTCTAGCGACTTGGTTCTGAACATAAATGCTCGGAGCATAAAAACCCACCACAGCAGCGAGTAGCGACAATAGAAGGACGCCTCCAACTGAAGCATCAACCTTTAACACAATCTGAAGATAGAAAAATGTGAGCGCAAAAAAGGAAACTGGAAGTACAATCTGCAAAAACAGATAGGTGTATAGCGGAGAAGCTCCCCGATACCCTGCCATTTTAAGTTTGTTAATAACGTTATCATTCGAAAGTATCTTCTTCAGATCGTATTTATCAACGAACTCACGTACACTCTCTTTCGGACTGCTGCGCAGAGCAACACGTTCATTTTCTTTCTGATTAGCCAGCCGATTTCTCTCGCGCGCACGAATTTCCTCGCGTTCTAAAGCGACTGACTTCATTCGAGTTTTCAAATTATCTCGTTCAAACAAAGGCATTAGCAATGCGTAGAAAGTCCCCGAAACGGCTAAGAGCGTCAAGACCACAACAAACACATTGCTATTTTCAAATTCGGATAGCCCCATAGCTGTGCTCCTTAGATCCTAAAATCAATCATTTTCCGCATAACTAAGATACCTATGGTCATCCAAACCAAAGCAAATCCAACCAGAATTAAGCCAATCTCGGTATCAATAAGATAACGAATGTAATCAGGTGCTACCACCGAAAGCATCAGGGTGACGAGAAACGGAAGCGAGCCGATGATTGCTGCTGATGTTTTCGCTTCCTGACTAACAGCCCTGATTTTCCCTTTCATTTCTTTACGTTGGCGTAATGTCTTTGATAGATTGCCAAGGGCTTCCGACAGGCTACCTCCTGCCTGCGCCTGAATCGTGACAACGATAGCTAGAAAGTTAGTTTCCTGAAGAGGTACTCTTTTAGGAATGTAATGAATAGCTTCAGACAAAGGCATACCCATATGCATCTTGTCTAGTACGTGTGAGAACTCAGCACCGACGGGGTCTTTGGATTCTGTAGCTGCGATTTGTAAACAATCACCAAGAGGCATGCCTGATTTCACGCCACGAACGATAATATCTACCGCGTTTGGAAACTCATCGAGGAATTTGTCAAAACGCTTCTTGCGCCTCCTGGAAATGTACAAACGAGGCAATCCAAACGTTCCAACAAAAAGCAAAGCAAGCGCGATCCAGATTGGTTGCCCTAAGAACAAGCTGGAAAAAAAGATAATCAGTCCGCATAATACTGAAATAATATAGTACTTGGGTTTCGACCAAGATAAGCCCGCCTGTGCAATCCAGTCCGCAAATATCGGCTTATCAGCATTTTTCTTTTTGGCAGCTTGAGCTGCTTCCATAGCCTTTAGCTGATCTTGGACAGTTTTACGACGAGCAGAAACGTCTATTTTTTGAGAGCGTCCATTGACTTGAGAACTGCTCTTCTGAACAAAACCCTCTTTTCGCTTGCCCAACTTATCCTTTGAGAACAGCGGTGCCAGCAAAGTGAAGGTAACGCCGACGACGCTTATCATTATCAGTGCTGTAATCAGATAATCAGCCAGAGGAGACGCGAGAAAGCTATCTAGGTTAGCCATGCAGTCCTCCTGAGATGTCTGAGGCGTCGAGGGCGCGGGCCAGGCGTTCTTCTTCGTTGAAGTATCTTGCTCTATCCCAGAAGAGTGGGCGGCCGATGCCTGTTGAACGGTGCTGACCTACGATCTTGCCGTTCGCATCTTCACCAGTGATGTCGTAGGTGAAGAGATCCTGAGTGGTGATGACATCGCCTTCCATACCAACAACTTCGGTGATGTGTGTGATGCGGCGCGAACCGTCTCTGAGGCGGGCAGCCTGCACGATCACATCAATGGAGCCAACGATAATCTCGCGTACCGTCTTGGATGGGAGCGAGAAACCACCCAATGCGATCATGGATTCAATACGTTTCAAGCATTCGCGTGGGGAGTTGGAGTGGATTGTGCCCATAGAACCATCGTGACCGGTGTTCATGGCCTGAAGCAAATCGAACACTTCCGGGCCACGTACCTCACCCACGATAATACGTTCAGGACGCATACGCAGACAGTTCTTGACGAGATCACGCATGGTAATCTCCCCCTCACCTTCCAGATTTGGGGGTCTGGTTTCTAGGCGCACAACATGAGGCTGCTGAAGCTGAAGTTCCGCACTATCTTCGCAGGTAATGATGCGTTCAGTGCTATCGATGTAACGTGTCAAACAGTTCAGGAGTGTGGTTTTACCGGAGCCCGTACCGCCCGAGATAACGGTGTTACAGCGGACGCGTCCGATAATCTCCAGAATTTCGGCACCTTCTGGCGAGATGGAACCAAAGCTCACCAGCTGATCCAGCGTAAGTTTGTCTTTCTTAAACTTACGAATTGTGAGGGCAGGCCCATCCAAGGATAGCGGTGGTGCGATCACGTTTACACGAGATCCATCAGGCAAACGGGCGTCACAGATTGGGCTGGATTCATCAACACGGCGGCCAACCTGCGATACGATACGTTGGCAGATATTCATCAGCTGGCGATTATCACGGAACTGAATGCCAGTCTGCTCCACCATGCCGTCTGTTTCGATGTAAACGGTATTTGCGCCGTTCACCATGATATCCGCAATATCATCACGTGCCAGCAACGGTTCTAGCGGACCATATCCCAGAACGTCGTTACAGATATCTTCGAGCAGGTCTTCCTGCTCGGCGATGGACATGACGAGGTTTTTGAGGGCGATGATGTCGTTGACGACATCGCGGATCTCATCGCGCGCATCGTCCTGCTCCAGACGGCTCAGCTGCGAGAGATCGATCGCTTCAACCAGCGCATTGAAGATGGAGGCCTTAGTCGCATAATACTCCTGAGTTCGTTTGTTCTCAGGAGCACTTTCCTTCGGCTTCTCAGGCTGCTTCTCAATTACCGGTTGGGTTGGCTTTATCTTGTTCGGCGTTTCCTGAACAACAGGCTTTGTTGTCTGCGCCTGTACCGCTGGGTTTACAGGAGCAGACTTTGGTTTTTTGGTTCCAAATTCACCGTTGCCACGTCTACCAAACATATTCTAACGCCTTTAAATCAGCCCAAGGACTATTTACGGACTTTTTTCATTAGGGATGCGAAGAGTGATTTGCTCTTCTGGTTCATCTCAGCCTTGCCAGTCACTTTCGCTGCAATCTCTTCAAACAGACCAGCCACTGCATGCCGACTATCAAACTCAGCAATCATCTGACCATTGTTGGAAGCTGTGCCAAACAGCGCTGGCTCAAATGGCATGGATGCCAAAGAGACAACATCCAGCGCGCTGCTGAACTCATCCGGCTTGATTTCAGGTCGTTTTGGGATGCCGACTTTGTTCAAGACCAGATAAGGCTTTGCATCGTTCGGGCGCAGCTGACCAATGCTGTCAACGAGGTTCTTAGCGTTGCGCAGGTTCGCCAGATCAGGCTCCGCAACAATCAGAACTTCATCGACATGCGCAAGGATATGACGCACCCAACCGTTCCACGTATGAGGCAAATCGAGCACAACTGTTGGCGTGCCCTTCTGCATCACTTCAATGACTTGATCGAACTTGTCAGTTTCAAAATCATAGGTTTGATCGAGCGTTGCAGGAGCTGCGAGCAGGCTCAGGCGGTCATTGCACTTTGAAAGCAGACGATCGAGCAATGTGTCATCCAGACGCTCTGGTGAAGCAACAGCTTCCATCACGCCTTGCAGAGGGTCTTGGTTGAAGTCCAGACCGGCGGTTCCAAAAGGCAGATCCAGATCTGCAATCGCAACATCGTTGTCCAAGGTTTTGGCGATGGACCAGGAGAGGTTGTGCGCAACAGAAGAAGCACCACACCCACCCTTTGCACCGATCACAGCGATCGTACGACCAAACGGCTCGGCTTCCGTATCTGAATAAAACTGACCAATCGTATTGATGATCTGCGCGATATCGACTGGCCCGACAATATACTCGCCAACACCACGCTGAATGAGCGCGCGATAGAGGTTCACATCGTTCACACGACCGATAACGAGCACATTCGTTCCAGCATCACAAACTTCAGCAAGCTGATCCAGCTCTTCAACCATCTCTTGAGGACTGGAGAGAGATTCAACGATTAATAAGTTAGGTGTCGCAGCACTTTGGAAGGTTTCAACAGCTGCAAGAATGCCTCCCTGATGCACCATCGTATGTGTTTTAGACATTCGACGATCAATGCTTGAGTTCTGAATAGTTTCTGCTGTTCTGGAATCTACGCAGAAAGCTTGAACAGAAATACGAGGGATGCTGACAAACTTAAACTCAGAAGTTGAAAGTTGACCAACAGCTCCATCGTCAAACGTTGTACCTATATCGGACTGTGCAAAATCGCTCATAGTTTATCTCGTTAATTCTGCGCAACGGATGATACATTTGTTCCAACACCGGCTCCATACTGCCCTGCAGTCAGGTCTCCAGTGCGATTGTTAGCCAAAATTTCGTTGGTTCTTGCTGGATCGTTTGGCCCCAATGGTCTAGGACGTAATAGATCATTGGGATTATCAACCATAGCTGCAAGGTTTGCTTGTGACGCACATCCAAAGTTGTAATAGTCCCGATTCTGACTGTCGCTGCTCATTGCATCGGGCCAATCACCACAGTTACGAACAACACCTTTTATTCTCATAAATGAGAGGCGCACAGGAGCGGACGCAGCCATATCGGAAACAGCATAACTTCTCATAATTATGCGATCGTGGCTCACACCACCGTTCTTAAGAGCTTCTCGAATTTGAGGAGAAACAGTTCGAACTGCCGCTTCATTTGCAGATCCAGATGGAACCAGAACTTCAACAATTCCATTTCCATTAACTTTCGCTTCTTGGCCAAATGCAGCAACAGCAGTTTTTGTTGCTCCATTTAAGTTACGAAGTTCACCAGATACCGGAATATCAAAATTCTCAGGAGCTTCGGTCACAATTATGGGATGTCTTTTTCTATAATCGAAGTCAGCAATAGAATGCTGTTCAACATACGAAGGCTGAGATTTGCATGCAGCAACCCATAAACCCAAGCCCAAAACCCAAAGAGTTTTCTTGAAAGCAACGCTACAGTTCGTGGTAGCAGACGTTTGTACATTCATCGAACTCGCCTCACTCGTAAATGTAGCCAATCTTGCCATGATAATTCCCTTTCACAGGAGCATCTGTTCCCCTGTAAATCCGGCTCAACTGGTTTAGGAATACTGTTGACTGATCACTTGGAGCTGCAAAATTGTCATCAGGGCGCACCACTTTTGAACGCGCAATTGGTCTTACAACATAAGGAGTTACAAAGATTACGAGTTCGGTTTGACGATTGATGTAATCTCGGCTCTTAAACATTGTGCCCAGAATTGGAATATTCTTTAGCCCGGGTATACCATCAATTTCCTGGCCATAGTTATGCTTCAGAAGCCCTGCCATCACGAGCGTTCCGCCAGATGGCAGCTCTAAGGTAGATTCTGCTCTGCGAACCTTAAGTGCAGAGACAGAGATAGCACCTGCAATGTTTACCGCACCTTCCGAACTAAGCTCACTTACTTCAGTTTTAACCCGAAGTTTGATGCGCCCTTCAGACAGAACTACCGGAGTAAAGTCTAGACCAACACCGAATGGCTTAAACTCCAAGCTAACTTTGTTGTCTTCGTAAGCGACAGGAATCGGAAATTCACCCCCTGCTAAGAAGCTGGCATTTTCACCTGAAACGGCCACCAAGGTTGGCTCTGCAAGGGTGCGCATAACTCCATCACGCTCCAACGCTTTAACAGTTGGCGTAATTGTGTTGCCACCAAACGCGTACTTGGCAGTTAATGAGCCAGCATTTACAACAGAAGGGTTGATGTTATAGCCAGGGGATGTATTAAAATTAAGATCCAATGCACCAATAGCAATTGATCCCTGAAGACTGACGCCTAACTGTTTAATAGTTGTCCGATCGACTTCTGCTACTGTCACTTTCAGCTGGACTTGGTCTTTTTCAGCAACAGCAATCGTGTTGACAATTTTCGAGTCCTGACCATCTACAAACTTCAATGCTATATCATAAGCCTGCTGTGCTTCTAGCGGAGACACGGCTGTCCCTGACAGAACTATGCTCTTATTAACAATGTCCGCATGAATTGATGAGTTAGGTAGCAAGCGCGCAAGCATTTCAACAAGATCAGATGGATCAGGTTGAACATTCAGATTAAACGATGCCAGCTGTTTACCGCCGTTCCCAAACAGAACAAGAGAAGCCTGTCCGGCTAAGTTCCCAAAGACAAAGACACGATTTCTTGTTCGAACAACTGCATCTGCAATCTTTGGATTCGAAACCAGCACATCACGGACTTCTTCGTTTGTGTTCAGAACAATAGATCTTCCTTCACCCACATTCAGCTGGCGGACTTTGCCGCTGTGTTGGGAGGTGACTTCTACTGTGGCTTCGAAGTTGGTTTGGGCTGTGGCGAGTTGTGGAGCAGCGACTGTCAGTGTTAGCGCCATGAACAGGTTTAGGAGAGCTCCGCTGAAACGGGATTTCTGCGGTAAACTTCTCGCCGAACGAGTGTGTCGATGAAAAACCATAGTTTACCTACTAATTTCCGTTAACAGACTGGGAGGCAATCCCGTACTTCACAAACTTCACACCACCTTTCACGCGTGGTGGTTGCTTCACACCATCTTTTGAGTCCGCTGCGCTGCGCAGTGACAGCGAGAGCGTTCCCATTTGAGTGGCGCGTGCGATCGTCTCGGCTTCGTGAGGCAAGAGTTCCAGCGTGGCAGTTTGATCGGGTGACATGGCCTTTTCGCTGTTCTCTGACGCTGTCGTGGTGTCGATGGCGAGCACCTTGATATTCTCGAGCAGCGTTTCGCTGATGAAGCCTTCATCGCGTTTCTTGGCCTGCATGCTGATCAGCACGTCAACTTTGTCGCCTGGAAGAATGAAACCACCCGCCGTGGAAACCGCATCCACCGGCACAGCAACCGCGCGTTTTCCTTTTGGGAGGATCGCAGCAAGGAAGCCTTTGTCGGTATTGATCAGACGTTCTGCGCGGATTGGTTCGCCGCTGAACATTGCAGCTTTGATGATTTGGCCAAGGAACTCTTCGTCCGCCTGAGGACTAGAGCTTCTCAGGATCACGCCGTCAGATACAGATTCTTCCGGCCATTTGGCCCAGCTCAGATCACCCTCTGTGAGAGCGGTGCCGACTTTGAGATCCTGTGCGGCGACAAGAATTTCCAGAGAAGGTATTTCCTGTTCCTGCACAACGATGGTTTGTGCCGGCTCCCGGGAACCAGAAGACAGGTTTAGCCAAGCGGCCAATCCACCGGCGCTTAAAGCGATAATTAAAACTAATAATCTGGAGGCCTTCATGTGGCACCCACCCTCTAAGAGATTTGGCTAAGCAGCATTCGTTAACCCTAATTTGAGCAAAAATTGTCAAGACATAGTTAATATTCCGTAACAACACTACATTTGCAATTTTTACTTATGTGCATAGAGTCAATTTGGGAATATCTATGAATAGCAACAGGTTAGCCCTAGTGAAAACACACTAGTTCCAAACATTAATACTTTGTTTAGATTAATTGCTCGCGATATGCTCACAAAGTTGGAATCTGCGAGAACCAGAGGGTGTTCGGATACACCTGAATTCCTGCTATCGCGATGGCTATTCCATAGGGAACGCCGGACTTTTTATCGTGCAGTTTCAGCAACCACGCCTGCCCGTGCATGAATTGCGGGAAGTACGGCACCTTGCGCAATGCTAGGATGACCAGCGTTAATGCCCCGCCATAGATGCTGGTGAGCAGGATGAAGTCCAGCATGTTCATGGACAGACCCAGCCAGAGTGAAATTGCGGCAAGAAATTTAACATCACCACCGCCCATCACACCCAGAGCAAACAACCCGAAGCCAATGACCATGACGCCGAAGCCTAATGCGAAGCTCATGCCCACTTGTTGGAGTGGCAGCTGCAGCAGGAAGGCCATGGCGACAAATGCAATAACAAGAAGCAAGTTGAGTTTGTTCGGGATTGTCATGGTGAAGAGATCAAAGAAAGCAGCAACTGCAAGCAGCAATGGAAATATGATCAATAGTCCATTTGCAATCATGTCGTGATCTCCCCCACAAATACCGTACTATGGTTTTGCAAGGGCAAATCCAAACAGGAGCTTAACGACTGATATTTTTATCTCCTGAAACCTCATTTATTTACAAATTTAATTGTTTGGTTTCACGAGCTCCCACAGCTGTAGATCACGCTCAGCTTCACCGGTCTGAGCCTTGTTACTGGCTGGAATAAAGGCAGAGTTGGTAAGTGTAGGAGCAGACACCATGGCAAGGATGGCCAGAGCAATGAGGCCAGAGATAAGCCCGAACTCAATTGTCGCACTGCCCAGTTCTCGCTGGAACAAACCTCGCAGGATGGAGAGCATCAGATCACAACTTTATTGTTATAGTTGTGTGTGATGCTACTCCTTGCAGCTAAACCTTAGATTGACTGAGGCACTCAACTTGTTTGGGTTTTCGGGCTTTCCCGCTAAGGTTTCATCAAGAAATGATCCGTTTAGTAGCCGACTTCCAAGTCTACGAGGTTCTCCAAGGCCTCCCCACTCTCAAAGCCTTTGATTTGCTTTACCACGTATTCGGAGAGCGCCTGCGGGTCGCTTTCGGCGGCAACATGTGGGGTGATGATGCAGTTTTTCTGTTTCCAGAGCGGGCTTTCTTCCGGCAGCGGCTCAATAGCAAACACATCAAGACTTGCGCCTTTGAGTGCTCCAGACGTCAAAGCTGCGTCAATCGCGACTTCATCCTGCGTCGCACCGCGACCTGCGTTGATGTAGACAGGACCACCAAGCGCTCCATTTTGCGATAACATGGCAAGTCGGTCTGCGTTGATCAGTTTATGCGTTGCTGGCGTGGATGGCAGCAGGTTGACCAGAAGATCCGTGCGGTTCAGGAATGCTTCCAGCTGGTCTTCACCGGCAAAGCTTTCAATGCCTTCAGCCGTTTTTGATGTGCGGGACCAACCTGCGACGTTGAAACCGAGTGATTTGAGCGCTTTGGCGGAATCCAAACCCAGCTCACCAAGCCCCAGGATGCCGACACGAACATCTTTTGCGGCCCATTGCCTGTGGCCGTGCCACACACCAGCTTCTTGTTGAGCTGCGTACGTCATGTGTTGGCGGTGGTGGAGTAATGTTTGGAAGACAACCCACTCGGTCATACGACTGGTCAGGTCCGGATCAACGATGCGCACGAGTGGAAGCTGCGGCAGCTCTGGCAGAGATGTGAGATGGTCAACACCTGCGCCCAATGAGAAGATCACCTTCAGGTTTGGCAGAGCAGCAAAAACAGCTGGGTCTGGCTTCCATGCAAGCAGATACTCTGCTTTTTCCGGCTCGGAGACACCGCCATTCCAGCCTTCGATCTTTCGGTTGGGCAGGAGTGCTTGTAGCCGGTCGATCCACTCAGCTTCGTTGAAGTTTTTGAGAGATAAGACCAGGTTCATGAGGCACTCCATTTCCAAGTGTGTTTCTTCCGAGGATCAGCAAGCAATCTTCGGCACTGCGCGGTCATATATCAATTGCGCAGTTCGTTTTATTAAGAGTCGACAAAATCAGCAAGCTGCTGACGTTTTCGGTCGACAACCAATCGGGTTACATCCGGTCGGCTGTAGTGACCGGTTGGGTCGAAGAGTTGGCGCTCGGCACGGACCATGGCGTGATCCAATTCTGCGGTGATCAGGAGCTCCCTGCCCACTTGCGGTTCCACAATCCATGAGCCATCCGGCGCTGCGATGCAGGAACCGCCATCAGCGAGGAACTCACTGCTGCCTTCAAGGATTTCAGCGAGTTCCGGCGTATCCTCCGGAAAATCTGAAGCCCGCATGAGGCCGGAGACAGAGAGTGTGTAGCTTCTGCTTTCCTTTGCCACGAAGCGGGTTGGATCTTCCGTGTTTCGCAAACCACCCGGCCAGACGGCCACATGCAAATCTTCCCCTTGCGCATAGAGGGCAACGCGGGACAGCGGCATCCAGTTCTCTGCGCAGTTGAGGCCCCCAACGGTGAACCGGCCCAGTGGATGCACACGCAAGCCGTTGCCATCACCCGGTGCCCATGCAAGGCGTTCTGCATAGCTTGGTTGCAGCTTGCGGTGGACTGATCCGATCTCTCCGTTTTGATCAATGTAGACCAGTGTGCAGTAGAGGCTATGACCACTTCTGTTCGCAGCGCGCTCCATCACGCCGAGGTAGACGGACATGCTGTGTTTCTTCGCCATGGCGCAGACTGCATCGAGGTGGCCTTCCTCAATGACGACGCCCTGATCCAGAAATCGCGCATACATGGCTTTTTGCTTTGGGTCGTTGAACCGCGCTCCATCTGTCCGTTCAATCCAGAAGGGATACCCCGGCACAAGTGTTTCGCCAAAGGCCACGAGTTGGCAGCCCTGTTTGCCGGCCAACTCCACCGCATCCAGCACCTTTTGCAAGGTCGCTTCTCGCTTCAGCCAGACCGGTGCGATTTGCGCGAGGGCCACTTTGATTTTGTCTGATGCGGATGGGTTTTCCGATGTATGCGTAACTTCCAAAATTTCCATGGCTTAATACTCAGTATGCAAGGTGAAGATCACAAAGAGGCTCGGCAGGGCTGCAAAATCTAATGTCGTTTGAATGACAAGGTTTTGCCGTTCCAGTTCTTAATCTTACTATGAGGCAGGTTGATCTGTAGCGGGTCGCATCTCTCAACTTCACTGAAATTTTTGAGAGAAAAACCGGTCTACTTTACGTCCTGCCTCATTCTTTGTTCCTGAGTATTTAGTTTCATTCAGCGTCGATAAAATCAGCCAGTTGCTGTCGTTTGCGATCGACGACCAAACGAGTCACGTCCGGGCGGCTGTAGTGGCCGGTTGGGTCGAAGTTCTGGCGCTCCCCGCGCACGACTGCATGATCCAGTTCAGCAGTGATCAGCACTTCTTTGCCGACCTGAGGTTCAACCACCCAGGAGCCATCCGGTGCGGAGATGCAAGAGCCGCCGTTTGCGAGGAAATCATTGCTGTTTTCCAGAATTTCGGCGAGTTCCAGTGTGTCTTCCGGGAAGTCTGATGGACGCATGAGGCCGGATACTGAAATCACATAGCTTCTGCTTTCCTTCGCGACAAAGCGGGTTGTGTCTTCTGTGTTGTGAAGTCCGCCCGGCCAGACAGCAACGTGGAGGTCTTCGCCCTGCGCATACAGAGCAGCGCGGGACAGAGGCATCCAGTTTTCGAAGCAGTTGAGGCCACCAACAGTGAAGCGGCCCAGCGGATGCACGCGCAGGCCGTTGCCATCGCCCGGAGCCCAAGCAAGGCGCTCTTCGTAAGTTGGTTGCAGCTTGCGGTGAGAAGAGCCGATTTTGCCGTTTTGGTCGATGTAAACCAGTGAGCAGTAGAGGCTGTGGCCGCTTCTGTTGGCCGCGCGCTCCATCACACCGAGATACACAGCGATGCTGTATTTCTTCGCGATTGCGCAGATGCCATCGAGATGGCCGTCTTCGATCACAACGCCTTGCTCAAGGTACTCGGCGTAAATTGCTTTTTGCTTCGGGTCGTTGAAGCGGGCACCGTCGGTGCGCTCAATCCAGAACGGGTAACCCGGCACCAGAGCTTCGCCAAAGGTGACGAGCTGGCAGCCTTGTTTGCCTGCGAGTTCTACCGCATCTGCCACTTTTTGCAGTGTTGCTTCGCGCTTCAGCCAGACCGGAGCGATCTGGGCGAGAGCGACTTTGATTTTATCAGATGCGGCAGGGTTTTGTGTTGTATGTGTTGCTTCTAAAATTTCCATGGGGTTCTACTCAGGTTGCGAAAATGTCAGAGTCACTGGCGAAAGCTTTGAACTCAAGAGCATTGCCCGAGGGATCTTTGATAAAGAAAGTTCCCTGCTCTCCCGGCTGGCCCTGAAACCTGATCTTAGGTTCGAGCAGCCATTCAATGCCTTCATGCGCTTTCAGGCGATCTGCCAAAGCCAACCATTCATCCATTGGCAAAACAACGCCAAAGTGAGGAACAGGGACAGCATCGCCATCAACTACGCCAGTGACTCCGATTGGAATTTGCGACTTGTCGCGAAGGTGGGCGGACATCTGGTGGCCGAACAGGTCAAAATCAACCCATTTGCCTTCCAGCTCACGGCCTTGTTTGCACCCCAGCACGCCCATGTAGAACGCTTTGGTCTGCTCCAGATCATCAATTGGAAATGCCAGATGGAATGGATGCGCCATGATCAGCCTCACCTTACTTTCAAACTTCATTACGCATTCAGATGAGAGAAGCGGAAGCACTATCTGAAGTACGTTCTATACCTAAAACTCATGTTGGAGTTGTTTTAAACTGCCCCAAACCTCATGAATAGGCCAATGACAGTCACATAGACATGAATTAAACTCATAGTATGAGCCGACATAATCTTTCGATCACCTCTCAAATCCTGTCTGTGCTGCCGGTTTTTGATGCTGCTGCGCGCCATGGCAGCTTTACACGGGCGGCCAGAGAGCTAGGCATTACACAGGGGGCTGTTTCGCGGCGTATTCAGAGTCTGGAGGAGCAGCTTGGGCTTGTTCTGTTTTCCCGGCAGGGGAAGACACTAGCGCTGACGCAGGACGGATTGCTGCTCAGCCAGAAAGCGAAGAATGCGCTGAAGTTGGTTGAAGATCTGGAGCATGAGCTCAAAGGCTCGGTCTCTGGTCAGCTGCGCATTGGCACTTTGCCGTCTCTGGCTAACCTTTGGCTGATGCAGAGGATCAAAGGTTTCACAGAGGCCTTTCCTGCGATCAGCATTGATCTTGTGACGATCCCAGCGGATTTTTCTGCTGGGCACAAAGACCCCGTCAACTGGGACCCTTCCAGCGTGGATGTGGCGCTTACTGTTGGGCGGGGCAGCTGGTCTGCGCTGGAGAGCCATCACATCTGCGATGAAGAGATGGTTTTGGTGTGCAGCCAAAACCTTCTGGGTGATACGCAACCGGAGTGCCTGCAAGGTGTCCTTGGTTTGCCGAGGCTCATCCATTCCACTCGCCTTGGCAGTTGGGAGTTTTGGGCGGAGGCGCATAAGCTTTCCAGCTATCTGCCGGGAGACACCTCCCTCTCCTTTGAGCACTTCTTTATGGTGTTGGAGGCGGCACGTCAGGGGCTTGGGCTTGCTCTGCTCCCCTCCCTCCTGATTGAGAAAGATCTGGCAGATGGCACTTTGATAGAGCCACTTTCCGCTCGTCATGTGACGGGGAATGCTTATTACATGGTGGGAAGCTCTGCTGCGTGGCGGCGTCCGGCAGTGGCGGCACTGCGTGACCACCTCGCACAGGTTTCCTAGAGCCTATCTGCGGTCAAACTGAAAGGGCGATGGGAGTTCATCGTCAGCCAGATGAGTTGTTTGTGGTGCTTGTGAAGCAGAGGATGTAACCGGCTCACTCGCTTTGCCGCCCAGTTGCATCTCGTCAATCTTACGGGCACGATTGCTGATCTTATCACCAGAGATCATGATCTGGTCCAGATCCTTGTTGGTTTGGGCGAAGTGGTTTTGCAGTTTGGAGACGCGCTCGGTCAGTCTGCCAACATCCAGCAGCAACTTACCGACTTCCGCCTGAATGAGATGTGCCTGTTCGCGCATGCGGGCGTCGCGCAGTACGGACTGGATCACCTGAACGGCCAGAACCAGCAGGGATGGAGAGACGATCACCACACGCAGACGGTGAGCTTTCTGTGTAAGGTCCGGAAAGCCCTCGTGGATTTCGGCGAAGAGGCTTTCAGATGGCACGAACATAAGCGCTGTGTCCTGCGTTTCGCCCGGCAGCAGGTACTTGCCCGCGATATCTTCAAGGTGTTTAGAGATATCTTTTCGGAAACGGTTGGCTGCATCTTTCAGTTCTGGCTTGGTCTCCGCATCCTTGATGGCCGCAAAAGCCTCTAATGGGAACTTGGCATCAACCACCAGAGGCGGTGCACCCGTTGGCATATGGATCAGGCAGTCGGGGCGAGAGCGGTTGGAGAGTGTGCCCTGAAAGGTGAAGCTGGTTGGAGGCAGAGCATCGTCAATGATGGCCTCCATACGACCTTGTCCAAATGCGCCGCGAGACTGCTTGTCGTTCAGCACCATTTGCAGGTCAGTCACCTGCCCGGCCAGCTCACCCATGGTTTTGTTGGCTTTGTCGAGCAGGGCCATTCGCTCCTGCAGCCCCGTCAGGCTG
Organism: Pseudovibrio sp. FO-BEG1; assembly: GCF_000236645.1. Classification (NCBI taxonomy): domain Bacteria; kingdom Pseudomonadati; phylum Pseudomonadota; class Alphaproteobacteria; order Hyphomicrobiales; family Stappiaceae; genus Pseudovibrio; species Pseudovibrio sp. FO-BEG1. The sequence goes on along the minus strand of NC_016642.1, from coordinate 1,112,332 downwards.
GCATGGGTTTGGCGGTGGGTTTCCAGAACAGAGGCGCCCAGCGTTTTGCCGAGGCCATCCAGACGGTCATTCACCACACGCATCAGGTCTGACTGGCGGGAGCCAAACACCTCTGCCATGGTTTGCATGCGGCCGGTCATCTCGCTTTGAGAGCGCACCAGTTCCGCCAGAGCTGCTTCTGTATCCGCAGCCTGCTTTTGCTCCAGCGCCGATGTAACGCGCACCCTGTTCAATTTTGCGCGTAAACCCATGATCCAGATGAGCAGCAGCAAGAACAAAAGACCGCCACCAATAATGGCTGCCTGAATGTATGAGAGGGTGAATGCACCGTATGTGAAGACTGTCTGTTCCATGAAACAAACATAGAACACTTTGCAAGCCCGCGATACCTCTCAGCTTTCTTGGATGCACTGCAACCCACATCCTTCAATTGATGGGGAGCCCTCTTAAAAACCTCTAGCCAAAAGCCTATAGTCAACGACTTGGCAAAGTTCCTATAAGAGGATATGAAGCCAGAACATCAATGTCAGCCGGCCTCATGTTGAGCAGACAGCTTTGCAACGAGAACAACTTCAAAAGTAATTATGACGATTCGCGAGATTAAATTTGTCCCGGAAGCCTGCCTTCGTGAGAAGTGTGCTCCGATTGAAGACATCAACGACGAAATCAGAACACTTGCCGACGACATGCTGCAGACCATGTATGACGCGCCGGGCATTGGCCTTGCTGCGAGCCAGATTGGTGTGATGAAGCGCATGTTCGTTCTGGATGTTGCAGAGCGCGAAAGCGAAGAAGACGATAGCGTCGAAAAAGAACCGATGGTTTTCATCAATCCTGAGATCACCTGGTCTTCTGAAGAGAAGAACACCTATCAGGAAGGCTGTCTTTCCATTCCTGGTGTTTATGAGGATGTTGAGCGCCCTGCTGAGGTTCGTGTCTCCTTCCTCAACATCGAAGGTGAGAAGCAGGAAATTGAAGCTGGCGGCCTGCTGGCAACCTGCATTCAACACGAGCTGGACCACCTGAACGGCGTATTGTTCATTGACTATCTGTCTCGCCTGAAGCGTGACCGGATCGTCAAGAAGATGATCAAGCAGCAGAAGCAAGCCTGATCCATCTGGCAATGCAATCAGATTAAGCGGCCTTCAGCGGAGGCCGCTTTTTTATTGCGTTCCTCCTAACGGTAAGAGGGTCTGTTTCCCACGCATCTTTGCTGGAAAACCAGTTTCCACTTGCTGGAGATAGGCTATAAAGCAGCAACACAAAAATTACAGCAGGCAGGTCAGCTATGTCATTGCGCGTCATCTTCATGGGTACTCCCGATTTTTCCGTCCCAACTCTGATTGAGATTGTTGGGCAAGGTTGGGATGTGGTTGCCTGTTACTCGCAGCCACCACGCAAAGCCGGACGCGGCATGGAGCTGAAGAAGACACCCGTGCACGAAGCCGCTGAGAGCCTCGGCATTCCTGTTTTCACACCAACTTCTCTGAAGAGCGAAGAAGAGCAGGAGCGGTTCCGTTCTTTTGAAGCAGATGTGGCTGTTGTGGTGGCCTATGGCCTGCTGCTGCCGAAAGCCATTCTGGAAGGTACCGAGTACGGCTGCCTGAATGGTCACGCGTCTTTGCTGCCACGCTGGCGCGGTGCTGCGCCGATCAACCGTGCGATTATGGCGGGTGATAAAGCCTCTGGCATTCAGGTGATGCAGATGGAAGAAGGGCTGGATACTGGTCCTGTGTGCATGTCTGAAACCGTTGCGATCACTGAGGACATGACCGCTGGCGAACTGCATGATCGCCTTTCTGGCCTTGGTGGTGACCTGATGCTGCGCGCGCTTTCTGCGCTGTCTCGTGGTGGTTTGGGTTCTACGCCTCAGTCTGAGGATGGTGTGACTTACGCCAAGAAGATCCAGAAAAGCGAAACCCGCATTGACTGGTCCCTGCCAGCAGAGCAGGTGCACAACCATATTCGCGGCCTTTCTCCTTTCCCAGGTGCTTGGTGTGAGATGGAGCTGGGTGGCAAGAGCGCCGAGCGTGTGAAGATCCTGCGCAGCAGCCTTGCTGAAGGTTCTGGCACTGCTGGTGAGGTTCTGGTTGCAGAAGAAAGCACGCTGACCATTGCGTGCGGTTCTGGTGCGATCAAGCTGGTTCAGGTTCAGCGGGCAGGCAAAAAGGCTATGTCTACCGATGAATTTTTACGCGGCTCTAAGCTTAGTGCTGGAGACAAGGTTTCCTGACCCTATTTAATCAGATAGGCTTTTCTTAAGAGACACAAAAACACACGGAGGCGACATGGTTGAAGTCCAACAGTTTGGAGTGGATCAGGTTGATCTCCGTGGGCCTGAAAAGAAAGATGAGCCTGCGATCCTGTCGCTGCTGGTTCGGGCATTTGGGCAAAGCAATGAGGGCCGGCTGGTTGAGCGGCTTCGTGGTTGCGGTGCACTGGTTCTGGAACGCATTGCGACGGATACTGATGGCAATCTTCTCGGTCACCTCGCGTTCTCACGGGTGACCGGCACCGGTGAAGGTCACCGGCTGAAGATCAGCTGCCTTGCACCGGTTTGCGTAGAGCCAGCTGCCAAGAATAAAGGAGTTGGCACAAAGCTTATACAGGCGGCATTGGATGAGTTGCAGGGGCTGGGTGAGGATCTCGTCCTCGTACTTGGTGCGCCGGACTACTTCAACCGTTTTGGCTTTGACAGTGAGTTGGCGAAGAAGGTGCAAGGGCCGTATGCCGGGCCTATCTTCATGGCGCTGCCGTTTACTCAGGCGGGGCGTGAGGAGCTTCCTGTTGAAGTGACGTATGCCACGCCGTTTCAGGAGTTTGAGTAGGTTCCGTTCCAGCCTTGTCACGAGGTCTGGTCTTGCTCATTCAAATCTGATAGTACAGCGCGAAATTTCCGATGCATCCTGCGGGCGATTGCCTGTGCAACAGTGCACGGGCTGAACAGCCTGCCGCTTAACCTTTGCAAAGAACAAGAATGCCGCGCTACAAAATTACCATTGATTATGACGGACGCCCTTTCGTTGGCTGGCAGCGTCAGGACAACGGCCCAACAGTTCAGGGTGTGATTGAGCGCGCGATCAAGTCTTTCACGGGTGAGACAGTGACCATTGGCGGCGCTGGCCGCACAGACTCTGGTGTTCATGCAACAGGTCAGGTGGCGCATCTGGATCTTTCCAAGGACTGGCCAGCAGAAACCGTCAAGAATGCGCTGAACTTTCATGCGCAGCCAGACCCTGTTGCTATTTTGGACTGTGAGAAGGCTGGTCTTGGCTTTGACGCTCGGTTTTCTGCCATCCGCCGTCATTACCGTTACAAGATTGCCAACCGTCTTGAGCCTCTGACGCATGACCGTGGTCTGGCCTGGTACGTGAAGCCCGAGCTGGATGCGGAAGCCATGAATGAAGCGGCACAAATGCTGCTGGGGCATCACGATTTCACGACATTCCGCCATACGCGGTGTCAGGCGAAGAGCCCATGGAAGACCATGGAGCGCATTTGCGTTTATCGCCAAGGTTATCACGTGTTTCTGGAATGCAGCTCACGCTCGTTCCTGCACAATCAAGTTCGCTCTATGGTGGGTAGTCTGCGTCTTGTGGGCGAAGGTCGCTGGACCAAGGATGATCTGAAAGCTGCGTTGGAAGCGTGTGACCGCAAGGCCTGTGGACCTGTTGCGGTTCCTGAAGGGCTTTACCTCACTCAGGTGGACTATCGCACGCCAGAAGAGGATGAAGCCTCTTTCCTCGCCTATCAGGATAGCCTGAAGAACGTTGGTGCTGATGAAGCACCAGCGGATGAAGAAGAATAAGTTCTCTATCCGTAAAACCTAAAGAAGGAAACCGGAGGCCGTCCTCCTCCGGTTTGCCGATTTATTTTGCGTCTTCGAAGGTCACCACACGCTTGTAAAGGTGCCATGTGGTGTGACCCAGCACTGGCAGTGTGACCAACAGGCCGATAAACGCTGGGATCATAGAGACCATCAGGATTGCCGTGATGAGCAGTCCCCACCCAACCATGACCACAGGGCTTCCAGTCACGACCTTCACACTCGTGATCATTGCAGTGACAAAGTCCAGTTCCGTATCCAACAGGATCGGAAAAGAGACTACGCTGACAGCAAACAGCAGGACCGCAAAGAACGCCCCTACAAGATGGCCCGCCGCAAGGAACAGGAGCCCGTCTGAGGTTTCAAAGATCGTCTGCGCGAACTGCACAAATGTGCCGTAGCCTTGCATCCCTAAGAAGAGGGCCAGCAGCAGGTGGACCTTAAACATCCATAGGAACTGGATGAAAATTACCACAAAGGCCATCCAGGCGATCTCACCACGGCGTTGCTCCCACATCAGGGTGAACAGACCGCTCATACGTGGTGTTTCCCCTGCCTGTAGCCGTCTGGAGACTTCATAGAGCCCAAGCGCTGCAAATGGGCCAAGCAGCAGGAAGCCGCAGGCCAGCGGGTAGCTGATGTAGCTCATGTCCACCCAGAACGAGAGCAATGTGACCAGTATTCCGCCGATCATAAAGAATGCGCCGAAGGTTAAGCCAATAACCGGCGTTTTCACAAAGTCCAGAATTCCAAGCTTCAGGGAGCTTGTTATATCCTCCAAAGTAACCTGACGAACTATTGGTTTCGCCAGCTTGTTCTGCGGGTTTTGCGCACCCGCAGGTACAGTCAGATGATTGTCTGACATCCGTCCCTCCCAATTTTCCTCCACGTCAAGTGTGCGCGGAAACTCAGGTGAGCGCTACCGAAAATTTAAAGGGGCAAGCGAAAAACTGGCTTGATCAGGCAAACAGCCGGTCAAACGAGGCGCTGATCAGGATGGAAAGGACCAGATCCAGCACGACAAGACCGATAGAGATGGAGAATGTGCACCCGCCAACAATACGGGCGATCTGGAATCGGTACCACAGCACCCAGCCGACAATCGGGAATGTCAGCATGATCAGCAAAGCAGATGGGATCAGCCCCGCCAGATAGAACAGATTGAGGAACGTCTGCGGTAACAGAATAAGCAGTGTGCTCCAGTTTCTGACAATGATGTAGGGGCCGTAGTTGCGTCCCAGACCCAGTGATCCAGCCAGAAGACCGACGACGATCGGAAAGGCAATCCAATCCACGAACAGCGAGATGGTTTTGCCGGTGTAGAACTGAGCACCAGTTGCAACAACTTCCGTCGCATCAGGCCCCATAGCGGCCTGATGTTCAAGCATCAAAGCCTGCTCGGAGATCAGGGACAGGAAGTAAAAGGGCAGCAGCAGGAAGATGACCAGAAAGGAGCGCCAGAAGCCGTCTGCAGATAGATCAAACTGCTGCACCGCTTCTGCCTCTCCCTTCATGATCCTCCAGGATGCAATACAGGACTGGCGAATTTCCTGAATGCCAAGAGCCATCACACCATCCTGTTCCTAATCAACTCAAGCCTGAAAGTAGTCTTGCAGGAAGCGGAGGTAGATATCGGCGAGTTGCTCGATATCTGCCACTGCGACGTGCTCATCGACCTTGTGCATGGTCTGACCGACGAGGCCGAACTCAACTACAGCACAGTAATTCTTGATGAAGCGTGCATCTGAGGTACCGCCACCAGTAGACAGCTCTGGTGTACGGCCTGTGACTGTCTTGATGGAGTTGGACAGGGTCTGGATCAGCGCTTCATCATGGGTCAGGAAGCTGTCTGTTGCTTCCTTGGCGTATTCAATGCTCCAATCAAGCCCCTCAGGTGCTGCGTCGCTCAGAAGCTTGGTGACGTGCTCGCTCAGAGATTTGACGGACCACTGATCGTTAAAGCGAATGTTGAACTTCGCCATTACATGCGCTGGAATAACGTTGGTGGCTGTGTTGCCAACGTCGACGGTGGTGATTTCCAGATTGGATGGCTGGAAGCGCTCGTTGCCTTTGTCCAGTTCCACTTCAGAGACTGCACTCAGCAGTTTGAGCATGTTTGGTACAGGGTTGTCTGCCAGATGCTGATAGGCAACGTGGCCCTGTGTGCCGTTGACCTTGATTGTGCCGGTCAGGGAGCCGCGGCGGCCCACTTTGATGGCATCACCCAGAGCATCCGGGTTGGTTGGTTCGCCCACGATACAGGCATCAAACTCATGCCCCTGCTCTTTTGCCCACTCCAGCAGTTTTACAGTGCCGTTGATGGCAGGGCCTTCTTCATCACCGGTGATGAGGAAGGAAATCTGGCCCGGAATTCCGTCTGGATGCGCTTTCACATAGTCCAGAGCGGCTGCTGCAAACGCAGCAACACCGCCTTTCATATCTGCCGTTCCACGTCCGTGCAGCATGCCATCTGCGATGGTGCCGTCGAACGGGCCATGGGTCCATGCGGCTTCGTCGCCCACTGGCACAACATCAGTGTGTCCCGCAAAAACGAAATGCGGTTTGCCTGTGCCGACGGTAGCGAACAGGTTCTCGACGTCTGGTGTATCTTCATCGGTGAAGGTGACACGGGAAACGTCAAAACCAGCGCCTGCAAGCAGGTTTTCGAGCGTGGAAAGAGCACCGCCTTCAGCTGGGGTGACACTTGGACAGCGGATAAGGTCGCGGCAGATCTGTACCGCAGGAGAAAGCGTATCAGTCATGCTCCGAGATTTAGCTGTGCTGTGCCAGCTGGTCAATCACGAGTTGCCAGCACTTCGTGAATTTCACTGGCCTATAACACCGCAAAATCTCAATAGAGATGCTTACTTTTTGGGTTTGATCGGGCGGCTGTTGGACGTTGGGCCGTATCTGTTCGGGCCTTCCTCGCTTTTCAGGAAGCCAACGACGATTGGCACAAGCAGATTGAGGAAAGGCAGGAACAAGGTCAGCGCCACGAACCCTGTGATTCCACGATCCTGCAGACGCTTGATTACAAGCATAAACACCATAAAGTTTGTCAGGAGTATCAGCGGAAACAACAGCGGGTTTGTTGCCAACATATCGTTGTAAACCTGCGCCAGTGTGAGGTCTGCCGCATCACTTTCGTTGTAAGTCAGCGAGCCTGCTGTCACACTCACAGCAATGTACATCACACAGAAGATCAACGCGATTGCGAGCCAGTATACGCCTTTGGAGATTCGTCCAAACGGGTTGAAAAACAACCAAAACAGGTTTGTTTTTGGGCTATTTTGCTCTGGCATTATCTGATCACTTAAAGCAGCTGCCTTATCGTTAAGCGGCTGGGCTGCTTTAATCCCTCATGTTCTTGCGTGTTGTTATCCGAAAACCGTTCCCCACCTTACGGGAATACGCTTTAAGAAATTTCAGTTCGCAAGGATGTACGCATAATGAGAGCTGCTTTCAAGAGGGAGGCAGCCGCAAGACACAAGTGGCGGGGAAGATAATCTCCCGCCACGGTACAAAATGCATATTTCAGAGCATGTTAGCCTGTCAGGAACCGACAGTCACAGTATCGAGATATCCGCTGAGTGCCTTGGTGCAGTTGGTGCCCAAATCTCCGACAGCATAACCGCCTTCCATCACGAACAGTGTTGGTTTGCCCAGTCTGGCGATGCGGGCGCCTATTCTGGAGAAGTCATCTGTCTTCAGTTTGAACTTGGAGATCGGGTCTTTCTCATAGGGATCCATGCCAAGGGAGACAATGATTACGTCCGGCGCAAACTTCTCGATGCTTCGGCAAGCATCTTCCATGGCTTCAGCCCACTCTACCCAGGAGGTTCCATGTGGGAGTGGGTAGTTGTGATTGTACCCTGCTCCTTCTTTCAGGCCACGCTCGTTGGCATGGCCCAGATAGTAGGGAAACTCCACTTTCGGATCTGCATGGATGGACAGGAACTGAACATCGGCCCGGTCATAGAAGATCGCCTGGGTTCCATTGCCGTGGTGGTAGTCCACGTCGAAAATCGTGACCTTGCCAACGCCCTGATCGCGAAGATGCTGGGCTGCAATGGCGGCGTTGTTCAGGAAGCAGTAACCGCCATAGAGGCGGCGGTGGGCGTGGTGTCCCGGCGGGCGGCAGAGCGCGAATGCGGAGTTGTCACCGGAGAGGAGCAGGTCCGCCCCGGTCAAAGCAGTTTCCGCACTCTTGCGCGCTGCAGTCCATGTGTGAGCCCCCATCGGAGTACCGGCATCAAACGAATAGAAACCGAGCTTGCCATCAATCTGATCAGGGACGATATCGTGTCTGAGGCCATGGACTGGCCAGACAAACGGGAAGACTTCCTCTTCAGTACGCCCTTCTGCCAGCCACAGCTGCCAGAAATCCAGCAGGAACGTGACATAGTCCGCGTCATGGACTTTAAGGATCGGGTCCAGAGAAAAATCGTTGGGAGCAAAAACCTCTCCGAACTGCGCTTTCTTGATGTGCTCAAGAACGATTTCGGCGCGAGAGGGTATCTCGTTGGCAGGTACCAGTTTCCCATCCGAGATTTCTTTGGTCGGGGCATGCAACAGCTGATCAGGCGAAAAGATAGTCTTCACTGTTATCGTCCTTTACAACGCCTGATGTGCTACTCTCCTCAGCACATCAGATGAAACGGTATTCTGTTATTTGCAGGTAGTGCTCAGTTGGTTGAAGCGTGGAACACGCAAACTCCTCGTGGTTTGGGCTATCAGGCCAGCATTGGGGCTCAAGGCACAAGCCAGCACGTGGGCCATACATTTTGCCGTTAAAGCCCGGAACAGGTGTGTTCAGCGAGCTGCCATCGTAAAACTGAATGCCCGGCTCGGTTGACCAGACTTCCATCTTAATTTGAGTTTCAGGCTCAAACACGACAGCGGACAGCTCTGGCTTTTCCAGACGGAACTGGCGAAGGCAGAAGTTGTTGTCAAAACGGTTGTCCTGCTCATCCTGCACCTGGCGCATTTCGCGGAAATCGTAAGCGGTGCCAGCCACATCGAGGATTTCGCCGGTTGGGATCAGCTCATCGGAAACTGGCAGATAAGAGCGGGCCGGGATCATGATCTGGTGTTTTGTCACGTCTTCATGATCACCCAGATTGAAATAGCTGTGGTGCGCAGGGTTCAACAGGGTCGGCTTGTCTGTGGAGCCGGAAAACTCGATGCGCAGCGTGTTGTCTTTGGTGAGGGTATAGCGGCATGTGATCTGGACAGTGCCCGGATAGCCTTCTTCCCCATCCGGAGATTCCAAAGAGAGCAGAACGCTGTCTTCGCTGGCTTCTTCGATGGTCCAGATGCGGTGCGCAAACCCTGTATGCCCGCCGTGGAGATGGTGACGTCCGCCTTCATTGACGGAGAGTTGGAACTCGTCATTGCCGATTGAGAAGCAGCCGTTTGCAATGCGGTTGGCGCAGCGGCCTGCGGTGGCGCCCATGTGTGGAGAGTGAAGTTCGTAGTCGCGCAGATTGTCGAAGCCGAGCGTTAGGTCGCGGTCTCCCAGCTGCAGTCTGCGTACTGTGGCTCCGTAAGTGAGGATGCTTGCGGTCAGATCTCCGCCGTGCAGTGTCACTTCCTTCACAGTTTCCCGGTTTTCCAGCTCACCGAAATCACGAATAGCCACTGCTTTCCCTTTCAATTGCAGACCTGCCTCCCCCTCAGGTCGCCGTTACACTACCAACCTCCTATGAAACGAGAATTAGTACAAGCAAGACAAAAGGATACCGCCCTTTGCAGGGCTGCACGCAGCAGGATTTAGTTTTTTTTGCTTATCTTGGTGTAATCACAAGCTCTTTGTTGCCGAGCGTGATTTTGCCAAGCCTGTTCAACGCAGACATCCCTAAAAGCACCTGCGAGAGCGCTTCATCTTTAAGGATAAGACTTTTAACGTTGCGTATATGAATTGAACCCAAATAGAGATTTGAAATTGAGGCTGTTGCACCAGAGGTGATGCCGTTGGCTGTGCGCACTTCGACAGTGAAGTCTTCGTTGCGGACACGGATGCCAGCTTTACGGGCGATGCTGTAAGGAATAGCGAGCAGACTCGCGCCAGTATCGATCAAGGCCTCTGTCTTATGCCCATTGATCTTGATGGAGGCCATGAAGTGGCCATTGGCGGCTTTTCTGATCCGGGTCGTACGTTTGGTTGTCTTGGTCGGCTGGGCGTCAGGCTTAGGTTCGTGAACCTCAACAACACCCAGCAAACGCTCTTCCAGCACCTTTGGTACGATCAGTGCGGCGCAAACAACAACAACCATGACCCAGATATATCGTTGCACGTGCTCCCCCGCTCCCTTTGGGCAGCATAGCATCCCGGTCTTTCGCCGTGTTCAGAGATCGCTCAGCGTTTTGCCCATTACTTTTCATAGGTATACAGCCGAGCCGAAGAGAAAGGCAAGAATTCTAATTAAAAACCGAAGAATTCCGAAGATCTACCTAGTCATCAGGTACAGGCGATTGCAGCAGCAAATTCTGTCAGGCGAGTTCGGTTGAGGCGACCATTGACGCGGACCCCGCTACAGACATCGACACCGTATGGCTTCACGGTCTCAATCGCTTCAATGATGTTCTGCGGTGTAAGGCCTCCAGCGAGGAAGACAGGTACATCCAGCTTCTCAACAATATGGCGGCTCAGGTCCCAGTTGTGAGTTCGGCCTGTTCCACCCAGTTCATTCTCCGAGGGGCGACCGGAATCAAGCAGGACAGCATCAGCGACTCGGCCATATTCCTGTGCGATTTCAAAGGAGTATTCATCTTCCACATGAACGACCTGAACGATGCGCGTGCTTGCAGGGAGATCGAGGCGCAGTTCCTGATACTCACCGGGGTCAATCGGGCTGACGATCTGGACTGTGTTGGTTCCGCAGGTCAGCACGTGTTCTACGATTTCCCGTGCGGTCGTGCGGGATGTGAGGAGCCAGGTGGCGACGGCAGGGGGGATTTGCCGGGCGATATTGAGAATGAGATCATCCTCGATCACGCCGGGGCCGGAGGGCATGTGCGCGACAAGGCCGACAGCATCGGCACCACAAGCAACAGCTGTGGCTGCTTCGCCGGATGTTGAAATACAGCACACTTTCAGACGGGTACGAGCATTGTTTGGCATTCCATCATCCCCTTCTGCGTATCGCCTTTAAACGGCATGCACCTCATAAGGGACGAATACACAGTTTTGCGGTGCGTATCGTCTCCGGTATTTCTGTCTGTATTTCTTGAGTGTCCCTACAAGAAAAAAGCGCCAGACCTGAGGTCTGACGCTTATAAACCAAGAAAGTTTATTTTGTACCGTACATCCGGTCACCGGCGTCGCCCAGACCCGGTACGATGTAGCCTTTCTCGTTGAGCTTTTCATCGATAGATGCGGTGTAGATCGGCACATCCGGGTGCGCTTCGTTGAAGCGTGCGACACCTTCAGGAGCTGCCAGCAGACATACGAACACCATGTTCTTCGCGCCGCGCTTTTTCAGGCGCTCAACAGCGGAGATCGCGGAGTTTGCAGTTGCGAGCATTGGGTCAACAACGATCACCAGACGCTCGTCCAGTTCCTGTGGTGCCTTGAAGTAGTATTCAACTGCTTCCAGGGTCTTAGGATCACGGTAGAGACCGATGTGCGCAACACGAGCGGATGGGATCAGCTCCAGCATACCTTCCAGCAGGCCGTTACCAGCGCGCAGGATGGATGCAAAGCAGAGCTTTTTACCAGCCAGAACAGGTGCTTCCATTTCAGCGACAGGTGTGTCGATGGTCTGGGTGGTCATCTTCAGGTCGCGTGTTACTTCGTAGCACAGCAACAGAGAGATTTCACGCAGCAAGCGGCGGAAGTCCTGCGTCGGAGTTGTTTTTCTCCGCATGTGGGTCAGCTTATGCTGGACAAGCGGGTGTGCGATTACGGTTGCGCCGGACATCGTGTTCCTCTTTTTCAACCCTGTCGGGTCTTTTATGTGCACCTGCCGTTTGTCAGCATGTACATGGCAGTGCGTGTCTTATGTTCGGCACCCGATATGGACGGGTGCAATTGACTTCAGGTTATAGATCAAAAAACCGTTCCATCACTGATAATCATCAGGGGTGGAGATCCATCACCTCGTTTTTCAAGGGCAATCTGTCGTCCCGCTGCCCAGGAGCCACCTTCCAGCACACATGCCAGAGGAAGCTGGTCCCGAGAGACAGACAAATCTGCCCGAATCCAATCGGCGAGCTTATCGAGGAGAGCGATCGTCAGGGCTCTCCATTCAACAACCAACTCGCTACTTACTTCGTGCTTGTTCAAGGACTGTTGTGGGTCTTTCAGGCGCAGCACGCCTGTGTCCATAAACAGTCCGCCGTTGCGATACTCAGCAAGGCCGGTCAAACCATCAATGTTTGCCATCTCAATACCAGCCCACGAGAGAGGTTCAACTAAAGAATAGGCAATCCATTGAGAAAGTTTGTGAAGAGGCACCAGATTGTCAGTTTTATCCTGAGCTGTGACCTTTGAGTGGCGCCAGGTATCGCCCAGGATCACACCATCAATCTGCTCACGGTTGGGCCAGATCGGCCCCAGACCATCCAGAACCACTTCCAGAATACGCTCAGCGTCCAAAGGACCGCTCTGCCCTTCTTCATAGAGCACATCGAACAGCCCGCCCGGACGTGGCTCATCTTCCTTGCCAAACAGATCGTCACGGAGAGAGACGGCCTCCCCCAGACGGTTCAGCAAAGACAGCCTTCCATCCAGCCCAATGAGCTGGTTCTTGTCTGTGACTTGCAGACCTTCTGCGAGTTCGTCTTTGTCCAGACGGAACAATGTGACAGAATCTGCCCGGAGTGGGTCCAGCGGTTCATCGGAAAAGAAGCCGGCGGAGAACATGGCTAGCGAGCCGATTGCCAGACCTTCGGAGTGCCTGAACGTCTCGCCTGTGATAGCTTCGCGGTACGCCCAGTTTTCGCCAGCAGCAGCATCCAGCAGGGCTGAGACAATCGCTAGGTCAAAGGCAGCACGCCCCATGCCCTGCACGTCTGAAAAGCGGCGCGCACCGGCCAGCATGGCCCAACGGTCGATGCCACCGGTTTCAAAATGGCGCCAACGCGCATGAAACGGGATCTGCCTGTCAGGATAGCTGTTGTCGGTCGCTGCCAGCGTTCTGCGGGCTGCTTCTGCAAGGTGCGAGAGATCGACGGCAAAGTGCTCAAGTTCGCCCTGCAATCCCAGCTCCAAAAGCATGTGTGAGCGTTCACGTACAGCTTTTGCGTTGAGCAAGGACAAAGCCTGCGATGCTTGCATCTCCATCTTCGTCGTTTCCTGTCGTTTTGCCATGAGAGGCCCGAAAGCACTCGTGTTTCTGGTTTGCCGAAGTGGCCTTATGCAATATCAGCCCGAAGCCTAAATTGCCCCCGTGGCCTACACTATAAAGCCCGCACCTTTTTATGGAGGTACGGGCTTTTTTCAAGCTACGCTCTGAGGTTTTGAGCATAAGAAACCCGGCTATGCCAGTTTTCCCGCTTATGCACACTCAACTCAAGCAAAAACTCATGCTTCTTCAGTTAAAGTGTCCAAACGCTTTAGAAGAACAGCACGGGTTTCCTCATCCACGAACGCCGCTTCCAGCGCGTTCTTCGTGATGGATTTCTGGATGTCGCGAGTCCAACCAAACACACGAGAGGTTTCCACGTATTCGTGGCCCAGGGTCGTGTGGAAGAATGGCGGATCATCGGAGTTCAGGGTGATGCGGACACCAGCCTGACGCAGCATGTTCACCGGGTGGAAGCGCAGGTTGGAGTAAACACCGAGCGCGATGTTGGAGTGCGGGCACACCTCAAGGGTGATTTCCTCATCCACCAGACGCTGAACCAGTGCTTCATCTTCAACAGCGCGGACACCGTGACCAACACGAGTGATCTTCAGGTAATCCAGTGCATCACGAACGCTTTCGGCACCGCCAAACTCACCTGCGTGTGCGGTGAGGCCCAGACCTGCTTCGCGCGCCATTGCGAAGGCTTTCTCGAAGTCCTTTGCAGGGCCGATGCGCTCATCACCTGCCAGACCGAAACCGGTGACCATTGGGTGCGGGTTGTCGATGACGGCTTTGATCGCGCCTTCAACGGACTCAGCACCTTCATGGCGTACGCCAAGTGGGACAAGGCGGCCTTCGATGCCGGTGTCTGCTTTTGCGCGTTCAAGACCAGCGACAAGGCCTTCCAGATAGGACTGATAGCTCAGGCCAGCTTTGACAGCGTGGTCCGGGGAGATAAACACCTCCGCGTAGATCACGCCTTCAGCGGCCAGCATTTTGTAGTAGGTTTCAGCGAGTTCTGCGTAGTCGCCTGGGCGACGGAACAGGGATGCGGCTACATCGTACTGCTGAATGAAGGTGGTAAAATCATGCCAGCTGTAGGCTCCGTTGGTGTCGAACAGATCACCCAGATCTACATCATAGCGTTGAGCCAGCTTTCTTACGAGCGTTGGAGGTGCAGCACCTTCAATATGACAGTGCAGTTCAGCGCGTGGCACCACATTCTGCTTTGGTCTCATTTCTTAAAATCCGTGCATTGGCTTGTCTTTAGCCCGAACAATCCAGTTATCGTCCGACCACTTTGCTGTACCGTCTACCATATGAACTGCATAGGCGTGACGGGATTTGTCAGAGCGGTTCGGAGCTGACTTGTGCGGCACCAGTCCGTGAAGGATGACGAGAGTTCCTTTCGGGGCGACCAACGGTGCAGCGTCTTCCTCAGATTTTTCGAGTGGGGTTTCGTCTAGGGTTTCCATCACGAGGGCTTCGCCATTGTAATGGAAGCGTTTGCGCAGTGGCCCTTTGTGACCGCCTGGAACGCCATACAAACCACCATTGGTTTCATCCGCATCTTCCAAAGCGAACCAGAAGCCTGTGCAGGTCAACGGCGCTGTGTGGAGGAAAGTGGAGTCCTGATGGTTGTTTACTTCGCCACCAATGTGCGGTGGCTTGAAGATGTACATGGACTGCGCGAGCAACGGCTCTACCAGCCCAACATCTTTTGCAACACGTTCCATCTTGGGAGAACGTGAGAACTGTTCAAACACCGGGTCGTAGTCATGGAGGGCATGGCCCACCTTGTTTAACGCCTGATGCTTGTCCTTTGTCAGAGCACCATTCTCATCAAATGCCTCAGCCTCAAAGAAGAAACGGATCTTATCGCCGCTTTCGCGGAAGTAAGCGTCCTTCGCATGGGATTGGGCATTGGTTTCGAAAACGGACGCAACCGATGACGGGTCGAATTCGTCGATCAGTTGGTTCATGCGTGCTTTAAGCTGATCGCATTCTTCCGGAGATGCAAATCCTTCAAGAACGAGGAAGCCATCTTCTTCAAACGCCTTCTTCATCTCCGGCGTTAAGCTTCCATCTTGCTGTGCAGTAAACTTGCGAGCCTGCATGCTGCATTCCCCTCTAATGTAACACGACGGATGCCTCTCCCTGCATCCTTACCATTTGCAAATCATAGGCAATTCGGAAATATATCGCGGTACACTAAACCGGGCAAACGGAGCTTGCCCGGCTTATTTTCAAATATCCCGGCTGGATCTACAGAAAACTCCTTCCGTTTTCGCCAGCTGAAATGCCAAGATGCTTGGCAACAGACTCACCGATATCAGCAAAAGTCGGGCGTTTTCCGATGTCGGAACCCTGCTCGCCTTTCACCAGAGCCAGCACAGGCACGTGCTCGCGGGTGTGGTCTGTGCCTTTCCAGGTTGGGTCACAACCGTGGTCAGCAGTCAGGATCAACAGGTCGCCGTCGTTCATCTTTTCGATCATCTCTGGCAGACGCTTGTCGAAGTGTTCCAGAGCTGCGGCATAACCCGGTACGTCACGGCGGTGGCCGTACAGCATGTCGAAGTCGACGAAGTTAGAGAACACAAGGTCTCCGTCTTTCGCCAAGTCCATTGCTTCCAAAGTGCGGTCAAAGAGCTGATCGTTGCCAGCGCCTTTCAGCAGTTTGGTGATGCCTTGAGCCGCATAGATGTCGGAGATCTTGCCGACTGCAATCACCTGACGACCAGCGTCTTCCAGACGGTCCAGAACAGTTGGAGCCGGAGGAAGAACAGAGTAGTCACGACGGTTTGCAGTACGCTCGAAGCCAGCTTCCTTAGATCCAACAAACGGACGAGCAATCACACGACCGATGTTGTAATCGTCCACCAGCGTGCGGCACTTCACGCAGAGGTCCAGCAGGCGCTCAAGGCCAAAGCTCTCTTCGTGTGCTGCAATCTGCAGAACGCTGTCCGCAGAGGTGTAGATGATTGGCTTGCCGGTTTTGACGTGCTCTTCACCGAACTCTTCAATAACGACAGTACCGGAACCATGTGTCAGGCACAGAACGCCTGGCAGCTCGCCCACTTCGATGATCTTTTCGACCAACTCAGCAGGGAAAGATGGTTTTTCATCCGGGAAGTAGCCCCAGTCGAAAGTGACTGGTACGCCAGCGATTTCCCAGTGACCGGATGGTGTGTCTTTGCCGTTGGAAACTTCAGCAGCAAAACCCCAATGGGATTCTGGTGTGCCGGAGAAATCCAGGCCTTTAACGTCTTTGCCAGTGGATGCACGAGCGGCAGCGCCCAGTCCAAGACGATCCATGTTAGGCAGAGACAGAGGACCGCTGCGCAGACCTTCTTTATCGCCTTTACCTTCTGCACATGCATCGGCAATGTGACCGAGGGTGTCGGAGCCGACATCGCCAAACTTGTCAGCGTCGTCGGCTGCGCCGATACCGAAGCTGTCGAGTACACACATAATTGCGCGTGGCATTCGCGTTTCCTTAAGTCTTTGGAGGACAGCTCTCAGTCAGATAATGTCTGCTCTAATGAGGTGAGAGGCTGTCCTGCCAGTTAATTATAGCTGCGCTGATTAAGGCGCAATACGGTCACGGATAGTGTCGAACTCTTTGACGTCCGCTGCAGAACCGAAGGTGTAAGCGTCACGCAGAACTTTCTCTGCACGCTCTACCTGATCTTCGGTGTGTGCATGGATAATAGCGATTGGAGTTTCGCTATCTACAGATGTGCCAACACCAGCGATGTCTGTGAGGCCAACAGCAGGATCGATTTCGTCCGCTGCTGCACGACGACCACCGCCGAGTTCAACAACTGCAAGACCAACTGCACGTGCATCAACACCAGTAACCAGAGACGCTTCCGGCATGTAAACTGGACGCTGGATAGGAGCCTTCGCAAGGTATGCTTCTGGCTTCTCCATGAAGTCGTTAGGACCGCCGAGTTCACCGACCATCTTGCCGAAGAGTTCAGCTGCCTTACCAGAGGTGAAGGCTTCTTCCATCTTCTTCTTACCGTCATCAACGGAGTCAGCAAGACCTGAGTTGGCTAGACCTTCTGCACCAATTGCAACGGTCACATCCCACAGACGGTTGTCGACGTGAGTGCCTTTCAGGAAGTCTACAGCGTTCTGAACTTCGATCGCGTTACCAGCTGCAGATGCCAGAGACTCGTTCATATCTGTCAGCAATGCGGTGGTTTTAAGACCAGCGCCGTTTGCAACAAGAACAAGGCTTTCAGCCAAAGCTTTTGCGTCTTCGTAGTTCGCCATGAATGCGCCGGTGCCCCACTTAACGTCGAGAACCAGAGTTTCAAGGCCAGCTGCCAGCTTCTTGGAGAGGATGGATGCGGTGATGAGATCAATGCTCTCAACAGTCGCGGTCACATCACGGATACCGTAGAAGCGCTTGTCAGCAGGTGCTAGGTCACCAGTCTGGCCGATGATTGCACAACCAACTTCGCGAACAACCTTGCGGAACAGTTCGTTAGATGGTTTTGCGGAGTAGCCAGGAATGGTTTCCAGCTTGTCCAGAGTACCGCCGGTGTGGCCGAGGCCACGACCGGAGATCATTGGAACTGCAGCACCGTTTGCAGCCAGTGCAGGTGCCAGCATCAGAGACACGTTGTCGCCAACACCACCAGTGGAGTGCTTGTCAACGATTGGTGCTTCGATGTCGGACCAGTCGAGAACGTCACCGCTGTCACGCATGCCGAGGGTCAGAGCGACGCGCTCGTCAACGCTAAGACCTTTGAAGAACACAGCCATTGCCAGAGCAGCAACCTGTCCTTCAGTTACGCTGTTATCGGTGATGCCCTTTACGAAGAACTGGATTTCTTCTGCAGTCAGGACTTCGCCTTCACGTTTCTTACGAACGATTTCTTGAGGAAGCATATCAGTAGGTCTCTTTAGTGTCGTTATCACGGCCTTCGATGCCAGCAAGCACTGCGTCGAGCAGGCCACTTGCGCCGAAACGGAACGTTGCTGAAGATACCCAGTTGCTGCCCATCAGTTCGTCAGCCAGTTTCAGGTATTCAGCTGCTTCTTCTACAGTGCGCACACCACCAGCTGGTTTGAAGCCAACAACGCGGTGATCTTCCTTGGAAGTTTCACGCAGAACATTGAGCATGATTTCTGCAGCTTCGAGAGTTGCGTTGACTTTCACCTTGCCTGTGGAGGTTTTGATGAAGTCTGCACCCTGCGCAATAGAAATTTCAGAAGCCAGGTGGATCAGACGAGGATCCTTCAGCTCACCGGTTTCAAGGATAACCTTGAGCTGTGCTGGAGCAGGAATTGCGTCACGAACCTGTTTAATCTGATCTTCAGCGAAACCGCGACGGCCTTCTGCGAATGCGCGATATGGCATGACGAGGTCAATTTCGTCCGCGCCGTCAGCGAGAGCCTGTTTGGTTTCTTCGATCACTGCTGCTGTGTCTTCACCGCCAGCCGGGAAGTTTACAACGGTTGCGATGCGAACCGGAGAGTTCTTCAGCAGTTCAGCTGCCTGCTTAATAAAGCGAGGCCAGATGCAGATGGCTGCAGTGTGCCCGTAAGGTGTAGAGGAGCGCTCAATAAGTGCTGCTACATCTTCTGCGGTGCAGTCATCGTTCAGGTTGGTAAGATCGATAAGTCCTAGAGCACGCTTTGCTATTTCTTTTGTTGATGCTTCGGTCATTTTGCCAGTTTCCTTCAAGCCATGTTTTTGAGGAAGGCACGCAAAATCTTTTTGATCTTGGCCGCTCCAAGCGGGGCCATTTCCTTGGTTTCATCATGAGAGAGGCCGTGGGCTTGTAGGCCAGCTCCCATATTGGTGATGGTGGAGATTGCTGCGACGCGCATGCCGAGGAAGCGAGACATAATCACTTCCGGTACGGTGGACATGCCAACGGCATCAGCACCGAGCACCTGAGACATGCGAATTTCTGCCGGGGTCTCGAAAGACGGACCGGAGAACCACATGTAGACGCCCTCTTCGAGATCTTCACCAACTTCAGCAGCTGCTTTTTTGAGCTGCTCACGAAGCTCTGGGTCGTATGCGGCGGAAAGGTCGAGGAAACGACTCTCGTCTTCTTCGCCGATGAGCGGGTTCAGACCAGACCAGTTGATGTGGTCGTTGATCAGCATTGGAGAACCCGGTTTGATGTTTTCACGCAGGGAACCCGCAGCATTGGTTGCAACGATTGTTTCACAGCCAAGTGCTTTGAGGGTCTCAAGCGGAGTGCGCATTACGGATGGGTTGCCGCTCTCATAGTAGTGTGCACGACCGGACAGAATAACGACCGGAACACCTTCCAGAGTGCCTGCAACCAGCTCACTTGCGTGCGCGGTAACAGAAGAGACAGGGAAACCGGTGAGGCGGTTGTATGGAACGCGTACTGCGTCTTCCACTTCCTCAGCCAGGGAACCCAGACCAGAACCGAGGATCATCCCAACTTTGTAATCACCTGGGCGAGCAGCGCGTACAATTTCCGCTGATTCCTTACCAAATCCGCTCATAATCAATCCTCAATCTGTTCATTCAATTCAAAGCCAGCAGGCAGCAGTTCTTCCATGGTGAAGGTTTTACGCAGACCTTCTAGATTGGCTACATGGATCTTGATCTGCTTGTTGCTCGCAAATTCCGAAAGTTTTTGACGACAACCACCACATGGTGTGCACAGCGCGGCGTCTGCCAGAACTACAACTTCATCAATCTTGGAAGAGCCGCCGCGGATCATGGCCGCGATTGCTCCGCCTTCAGCACAGGTGCCTTCCGGGTAGGCGCCGTTTTCGACGTTACACCCGGAGACCACTTTGCCATCAGAGGTGAGCAATGCAGCGCCCACCTTGAAGTTGGAGTATGGCGCATAGGCGGTTTCTCGCGCCGCCTTTGCTTCTTCGAAAAGCTTGTCAAATGCGCTCATTATTATTGTCCTTATGTACGCTCTTTAACGTAAGGGATACCAGATGCCTTCGGTGGGATTGCGCGACCAATGAAGCCGGCAAGAAGAACCACAGTCAGCACGTACGGCAGAGCCTGGAAGACCTGAACAGGTACTTCACCAATTCCAGGAATTTCCTGGCCCTGAAGACGGATTGCCAATGCATCAAGGAAGCCGAAGAGGAGACAGGTGAACATGGCGTTCACTGGCTTCCACTTAGCGAAGATAAGAGCTGCCAGAGCAATAAAGCCCTTACCCGCACTCATGTCCTTAATAAAACCAGCGCCCTGCGCAACAGACAGATAAGCACCGGAGAACCCGCAGAGAATACCACAGATGATTGTCGCACGGTAACGTAGCAGTGTTACTGATAGACCCGCAGTATCAGCAGCGGAAGGGTTCTCGCCTACTGCGCGAAGACGCAGGCCAAAACGTGTTCTGAACACGATCCACCAGGTCAACGGTACGGCAGCAAAGGATGCATAAACCAGAATGTTGTGACCGGAGATCAGATCTGCATAGATCGGGCCGAGCACAGGGACGTTCGCCAGAGTATCAGCGAATGGCAATGTAATGCTTTCAAAGCGTGTTGCTGGAGACAGCGCCGGAGTCCGACCACCTTGAGAGAACCATGCCTGACCAAGCAATACGGTCAGACCAGCTGCAAGGAAGTTGATCGCCACGCCAGACACCACCTGGTTACCGCGCTGGCTGATGGATGCATAACCGTGCACCAGAGCTAGAAGAACGGAAACGATGATGCCCGCAAGCAGGCCGATCCATGGGCTCTGGAAAACGTAGGCCGCTGCAGCTGCTGCGAATGCAGCGCCGAGGATCTTACCTTCCAGACCAATGTCGACGATACCGGAACGCTCTGAGAACAGGCCAGCAAGGCACGCAAACAGAAGAGGAGTTGACAGGCGGAATGTACTGTCGAGAACAAGAATGATTGTGTCTAACATGTCCGTCTCCTTAAGCTTCTGCTGTGTTTGAAGAGAAGCGATCGAAGAACGCTACGACTGCTGGGCGGAACATATGCTCAAGTGCACCAGCAAAGAGAATAACCAGGGCCTGAATGACCACGATCATGTCGCGTGAGATTGTTGGGATTTCGAACGCCAGTTCTGCGCCACCCTGATAGAGCAGACCGAAGAGCATGGATGCGAGAATAATCCCGATCGGATGTCCTCGTCCCATCAGCGCAACTGCGATACCAACGAAGCCAGCACCACCAGCGAAGTCGAGAAGCAGGCGTGTCTGCTCACCCATCACAACGTTGATGCCCATCAGACCAGCAAGAGCACCGGAAATCAGCATGGTTACAACGGTGATGCGAACCGGAGAGATACCAGCGTAAGACGCTGCATCAGGGTTCTTACCAAAGCTGCGGATTTCGTAGCCGAGCTTGGTGTGCCAGATGAGAAGCCAGACAACCACACAAACTGCGAGAGCCAGGAAGAACGCCAGGTTCACAGGAGACTGACCGAAGTCGAAGCTTGTGAAGACGTTTCTGAGCAGCGGAAGCTGACCACCAGCCTCGAAGTTACGGGAGGAAGGAGACATGGTGCCCTGAGGGATCAGGACGTTAGACAGCAGGTACACCATCAGCGCGGATGCGATGAAGTTGAACATGATTGTCGTAATAACGATGTGGGATCCGCGCTTAGCCTGCAGATACGCTGGGATGAATGCCCATGCTGCACCGAAGAGCGCGCCGCCTGCGATCGCAAACGGGAATGTGATCCACCATGGAACGAAGCGGTCCATAGCAAGACAGACCAGAGCGATACCCAGACCACCTACGTAGGCCTGACCTTCACCACCAATGTTAAACAGACCAGCATGGAAAGCGACTGCCACAGCCAGGCCGGTAAAGATAAAGTTTGTTGCGTAGTACAGGGTGTAGCCGATGCCTTCACCGTAACCCAGAGCGCCCCATACGAGCCATTTAACAGCTTCGAACGGGTCTTCGCCAATTACTACAACCACCAAGCCAGAAACGATGAATGCCGCGATCAGATTGAGGGCCGGTAGCAGACCGTAATCAACCCAACGAGGAAGTTGCCCCTTACTCATTTCTGTGTTCCCCCAAATGTCAGGTCAGAGCAAATATTATTGTGAAACAGGTTGTTCATGATCATTCTGCTGCCTCTTGATTGACACCAGCCATGAGGAGACCAAGATCCTGCTCTGTTGCTTCGGCCCCACGCTCACCGACCACGTTGCCATCAAACATGACAATGATGCGGTCTGAGAGAGAGCGAATTTCGTCTAGTTCTACGGATACAAGAAGGACTGCTTTGCCTTGGGCACGCATGTCCATGATCCGGTTATGGATGTACTCAATCGCACCGATATCAACACCACGGGTTGGCTGACCAATCAGCAGAACGTCCGGGTCGCATTCGATTTCGCGTGCCAGAACAATTTTCTGCTGGTTACCGCCTGAAAATTTCGCAGCTGCCATTTCAGTGGTTGGAGGACGGATGTCGTACTTCTCGATGCGTTCGTTTGCTTCCTTGCGGATCGCGCCCTTATCGAGGAACAGACCTTTTGAGTACTTTGGTTCGCGGTGGTAGCCGAGAATGGAGTTCTCGTACTCTGCGAACGCGTTGATCAAGCCCATGCGATGGCGATCTTCTGGCACGTGGCTCATGCCGCGCTGGCGCATCTCTGCTGCATCATGCGCTTCAGAAAGATCCAGTTTCTCACCAACCAGTTCCATCTTACCGCTTTCAGCGCGGGTAATACCGGAAAGAGCAGCAAGAAGCTCTGACTGGCCATTACCGGAAACGCCTGCGATACCAAGAACTTCACCTGCACGCACTTCGAAGGATACGTCCTTCACGCGCAGAACACCGCGCTCGTCGCGTACGTTGAGGCCTTCCACTTTAAGGAGAGGCTTGCCAACTTCCACTTCAGGCTTATCAACTTCGAGGAGAACGCTGCGGCCAACCATAAGTTCGGCCAGTTCTTCCATGGAAGTTTCAGCAGTTTTGCGTGATGCAACCATTTCACCACGACGCATCACGGAAACCGTATCGGTCACGTCCATGATTTCGCGCAGTTTGTGGGTGATCAGCAAAACTGTTTTGCCCTGATCGCGCAGAACGCGAAGGATGCGGAAGAGGTGATCAGCTTCAGCAGGTGTGAGCACACCTGTAGGCTCATCAAGGATGAGAATGTCTGCACCACGGTAAAGAGCCTTCAGGATCTCTACGCGCTGCTGCAAACCAACTGGCAATTCACCCACGACTGCGTCTGGGTCAATTGTCATGTCATATTCGTCTGCCAAACGCTTAAGTTCGCGACGTGCGTTTGCGACACCGTCTTTCAACAGTGCGCCGCCCTCAGCGCCAAGAATAACGTTTTCTAGAACTGTGAATGGATCGACGAGCATGAAATGCTGGTGCACCATACCGATGCCCTGCGCAATCGCGCTCTTCGAATCAGGAATAGTGGTTGCCTTACCATCGACTTTAATTGTTCCGCTATCGGCGTGATAAAAGCCGTAGAGGATCGACATCAAGGTGGACTTACCCGCTCCGTTCTCACCAATGATCCCGTGAATGGAACCTTTTCCAACTACAAGGTCAATGTCCTTGTTCGCTTGAACAGGCCCAAAACTCTTACTTACGCCAATTAACTCGATGGCAGGTACATTGCTTTCAGCCACTGTTGCCCGGCCTTTCTGGTCTATCAAATCAATAACTTGCGCATCGATCTTATTCCCTGCTTTCGAAGTACACCGTTTCAAAAGCTTTGCCCCACCCCCAGGAGAAGCAGCGAACAGATCCCAATGCAGTTTCCTCGTTTCCCCCTCAACCTTCGCTCCCAAAGGCTGAAATCTCTACGTGGGCTACAGGGGCGCAAGTCCCTCATAATTTCCTTCAGAACATCAAAGCCCCGAAGAAGTGGTCGTCCCGAAGAACAACCGTAAGCGAAAATGCCCACACCAGGTAGTGCGGGCACTTCTATTAAATTAGAACGGGCAGGTAGAATCCACCATGTAATCGTGAACTTCTACTTTGCCAGAAATAATATCCATCTTTGCCTGCTCAACTGCAGACTTCATATCTTCACTGATAAGCGGCTTGTTGTACTCATCGTAAGACCAGGAAACACCATTCTCAGCAAGGCCGAGTACTTCAACACCAGAAGTCCACTTACCTTCCTGTGCGTCGGTGAGTGTCTTATCGACAGCTACATCTACGCCCTTGATCATGGATGTCAGAACGGAACCTGGGTGCAGGTGGTTCTGGTTGGAGTCTACGCCGATACCAAGTTTGCCTTCGTCAGCTGCTGCCTGAAGAACACCAGTGCCGGTGAGGCCAGCTGCGTGGAACACAACGTCTGCACCGCGTGCGAACTGAGAGCGTGCAAGCTCACCACCCTTGAGTGGGTCTGTCCATGCTGCGCCGGTGGTTCCGGTCATGTTTTCAATGACTTCAATGTCAGGCTTCGCGTATTTCGCACCCTGCTTGTAGCCACATGCAAACTTGCGGATCAGCGGAATGTCCATACCACCAACAAAACCAATGGTGTTGGATTCAGTTGCCATTGCTGCCAGCAGACCAACGAGGAACGAGCCTTCGCCTTCCTTGAAGACGATGGAACGTACGTTTGGCAGGTCTACAACTGCGTCAACGATAGCGAAGTGCGTGTCAGGAAACTCTTTCGCAACTTTCTCCAGCGCTGCTGCCTGAGCAAAACCAATCGTGATGATCGGGTCGAGGCCGCGACGAGCGAAGTTACGCAGAGCCTGTTCACGCTGAGATGGGTTCTGGATCTCAAAATCGCGGAACTTTACGCCTGTGCGTTCTTCAAACTGCAATGCGCCTTTGTAAGCAGCTTCATTGAAAGACCGGTCATTACGACCGCCGAAGTCGTAAACGACTGCGGGCTTGAAAGTTTCTGCCATTGCTCCTGTCGTCATGACGGCTGCCAGGGCAACTGCACCGAGGATTGTTGTGGTTTTCACGGTTTCTTCCTTATTATAGTCTTTCCTTAGAGCGGAAAGGGCTCTTCCTTAAAAGAACGGGCTTCCAACTTATGCTGTTGTTTCGAGCTCGTTCTCTTTCAGCAGGCCAGCGAGTTCTCTGGCCAATACCTCGTCGATGATCAGATCTTTGATGATACCGGTCGCAAGTGCCGCCAGTGTTGCTTTCGCTTTGCGGTAACCGCCAACGATTGCGACGACATGCGCCTTACGGACTTCATCAAAGTGCAATCCGACTGCTTTTTCGTTTAGAGAACAGGACACTTCATTGCCGTTAATATCGACAAAGCGGCCCATCACGTCAGAACACGCGCCGCTGTCCAGCAGTTCTTCGCGTTCTTCTGAGGTAATCAGCTTGCGCTGTACCAGGTGACCTTCCTTCTCTACAGACCCGATGCCGATGATGAACAGCTCAGCAGCCTTCGCTTTGGAGAGCAGTTCCTGCACTGCGCCCTGAGAAACGAAAGTGTCTCTTTCTGCTTTAGTTTCAGCGATATACGGAACAGGAAGGTAGAAACCTTCACCACCGGTTTTTGCGCAAAGCTGCTGCACAACATCATACGGGTTGGCAGAGAGGCGGCGGGTGAGCGAGCCGGATACAGACAGCAGCTCAAGCTCAGGAAGGTGGACACGAGGCATAGCCTCGATGGTGGACTGGAGCGTCCGGCCCATACCTACGCCGATGCGCTTAGGCGGGTTTGTTGTAAAAAGTGAATGAAGATATTGGCCAGCAAAAGATGAAACTGCCGTGAAAGAGTCGGCTTCGTCGCCGCTGCCAAGATCTGGAGCGATAAAGCAATTTTCCAGATTCATTCGCTTACAGAGAAATTGTTCTAATTCAACGCATTCAGAAGGCCGGGCTTCGATATGAAATTTTATCAAGCCTTCTTTTTGAGCATGTGCTATTAGGCGGTGAACCTTTGCAGGAGAAACCCCAAGGCGGCCAGCAATCTCCCCCTGAGTGCTTCGGCCAATGAAAGACATCCAAGCGGCTCTAATGGCCAAAGATGTGGTCCATTCGTCTGCCTTCATGGTCTAGCCTCTTATATTCCTATATGGTTTTCTGGAGATTCCTCCAGAATCCATTCCCAAATTTCCGTCTGAAATGCCCAGTTTCAGAGCTTCTGAGCACTCCCCCAAATCAGAAAAGAATATTTCTTCACGAGGTGAGAAATATTTCAAACACACATTTGCATTAGGTGAAACGGAAGGTCAAGGAAATAAAGGTCGCGATTTGCAGAATCTTACTGCTAGCTAACTAAACCACTGTTTTTGCCATACTAATAAAATCAAATAGTTTCGATTCAAGTACTTGCGGAAATTACTTAGGTGTCGACTCACTCTGAGAGACCAAATCGCAAAGCGATCATGAAGAAATTAATCAACTTTATGTAACATTTGATCAACTCTGAATATTAGTGAAATAAACAAAATATTTTCAACGCACTAACTCGGCAATCATTTGTCGCCGCAAAATCTTCAGATTGCGTTTACTGGCAAATCAAACAGTTATTTTCGACAGAGCCAGCTTAATACAACCCTATATATATCAATGCTAGTGAATGGTCTTCCACATTCATGGATGACCTAAGGAATACTATGGATGTAACCTGTTTTCGTTAGCTCAGTGCCGATTACAGCAAAATAAAAAATTGAGGTGGGGAGGTCGTGACCGGGACACCCTGAACCTTGTAAAAAAGGAGGCTGAAAATGCGGCCCATGTGCACAAAGACCCTCAAAGCGATTGCGGGCGCATTCGCACTTGGTGGTTTCTTGTTCTCAACCCCCATCCTGGCTAATTCTAACACTCATGCATCTTTGAACTTCGACATGTCCAAGGAAGTGGACCTTGAACTGGTTCTGGCCGTGGACATTTCGCAAAGTATGGACCCGGAGGAACAGCGCGTTCAGAGAGAAGGGTATGTTGCGGCACTGACATCTGACGAGGTGCTTGATGCGATCAAATACGGCCCCATCGGTCGCATTGCTGTTGCCTATATGGAGTGGGGCGGCAAGGACGAGCACTTTGTTGTCGCGGACTGGACCATCATTTCAGACAAGGCTTCGGCTGGCAAGTTTGCTGGCAAAATCGCGGAGGCACCTTTGCGCCGCGTACAACGTACCTCCATTTCCTCGGCTCTGACGCAAGCGGTCAATCTGGTTACGGCCAATGAGTATAACGGCATGCGTCGTGTCATCGACATTTCCGGCGATGGTCCGAACAATCAGGGTAGTGCAGTGACCGAAGCGCGCGATGCTGCGATCGCGCAGGGTGTTACGGTCAATGGCTTGCCGCTGATGCTGAAGGAAGAGAGCATCTCCTGGCAGTCCATGCTGCATCTGGACCATTATTATGAGGACTGTGTCATTGGCGGTCCGGGCGCATTTTCGATTCCTGTGCGCTCCAAGGAAGGCTTCAGTGATGCAATCCGCATGAAGCTTGTGTTGGAGATTGCTGGTCTTGTCGATGACCAACCCAAGTTCATCCGCGCCAAGTCCCGCAGAGATACGGTAATGTGTTCGTTGTTTGACTAATGTACTCAGGCTCCAAAAGGTTTCGGAAACCTGTGCATGACCTGCTGCCGTTTGTCGCCGCTCAAATAACAGGCACAAACGGCGCAAGTTGTCTCTTTCAAACCCTGTCAAGACGCGCTAAAGGATAAGTAATCCCAAGAGGCTTAGAGCATGCCACGTACATTTTCAGGCAAGCTCTGAGCTTTTGTTTGTGCGTGTCCCAGTCCGAATTAACGGATCCACCTACGGGATACGCTCCAGCGACGTGTTGACGGAGCCAAAATGACTGAGCGTAGAACTCTCGCCCTAATCGCCCACGATGCCAAAAAAGATGAAATGGTCGCGTTTGCCAAACAGCATGAAAGCAAACTGGCGGACTATAAGCTTTTTGCGACGGGTACAACGGGTGGCCGTATTCAGGATGCATGCCCTTCTCTGGATGTAGAACGCATGAAAAGTGGTCCGCTTGGTGGTGACCAGCAGATTGGTGCGATGATTGCCGAGCGTGCGCTGGATGGTCTGTTCTTCTTCGTCGACCCGCTCTCCCCTATGCCGCATGATGTGGACGTGAAGGCACTGATGCGTCTGGCGCTTGTCTATGATATTCCGATGGCTCTGAACCGCAGCACTGCAGACATTATTTTGCGTTCTGCACGTCTTGCGGGGCTCTCTACCTCTTCCCAGACACCAGAAATTTCCAGCCAATAATAAAGTCACACCAATAAATGCTGCACTCTGCTCCGCTTACAAGAAACCTACCCTATCCGGTCCTTGTCGCTGACATCGGCGGCACGAATGCCCGCTTTGCGCTGATCGAAGGCCCTAATGAGCCGACCAAACTTTGTGGTCAGGAAGGGACGAAAACGCATGCGACCATTCAGGATGCTATTCGTGCCGGTGTTCTGGACCAAGGTTATGCTGCTCCACGCTCTGCCGTTCTGGCTGTTGCGGCTCCTGTTTCCAGCGACCGGATTGCGTTGACCAACGCCAGCTGGGTGATTGAGCCACCTGCTCTTATTAAAGAGCTCGGGCTGGAGCAGGTTGTTATTCTCAATGACTTTGAAGCACAGGCGCTCGCTTTGCCTTCCCTCTCACCAATGGATGTTGATCAGGTGGGCGGCGGTGAAGCTGTCCAGAATGCGACCAAGTTTGTTGTTGGGCCGGGCACCGGGCTGGGCGCTGGTGCGATGATCCGGTCTTGCGGCAAGTGGATTCCGGTTCCGGGCGAAGGCGGCCATGTGGAACTTGGACCGCTGAGCGAAGAAGAGTATCGCATCTGGCCGTATATCGAGCGCATTGGTGGCCGTGTTGGCGCTGAGCAGGTTGTTTGTGGCGCTGGACTGGTTCGCCTTGCCAAAGCCGTTCTGCAGGCCGACGGTGTACACCGCGCCTACGAGAAGCCATCTGATGTGCCTATGGCAGCAGAGGACGGGGATGAGGTTGCGCAGAAGGTGTTGCGGCTGTTCTGTGCTGCACTTGGCCGTGTGGCTGGTGACTTTGCTATCACCAATCTGGCGCGCGGTGGTGTGTATCTGGCTGGCGGCATTCCGCCGAAGATCTCGCATTGGCTGCACGGTGGTGAATTCCGGGCTGCTTTTGAAGCCAAGGCACCGCATGAAGGCATCATGAAGTCCATTCCGACTTACATCATCACGCATAAGAGCCCAGCCCTTGAAGGCCTTGCGGCTTATACCCGTGCGCCTGATGAGTATCTGGTGGACCTGACGGGCCGCAGCTGGCACCGCAAGGACACCAAGATCGCGGAATAGGTCCGGGCCAAAATTCCAATTTGACTAGAAGCAGCTTTGCATAGATTAAGGTCTGGCGAGCTGCTTCAACTTTTTTGACGCCTACATTTTGCGGAGCCCATGACGTCTTCCTCTTTGCCAATCGAAGCGATCCTGCCAGATCTGCTCACAGCTCTTGAGCAAAACACCAATGCGGTGCTGGTTGCTGAGCCGGGTGCGGGTAAAACAACGCGCGTGCCTCTGGCTCTGCTGGATGCGCTCTGGCGGGAAGACGGCAAGATCATCGTGCTGGAACCACGCCGCCTTGCTGCCCGAGCCGCTGCTCGGCGCATGGCCCATACGCTTGGTGAGAGCGTTGGCGAGACCGTTGGTTATCGCGTGCGCATGGACAGCAAAGTTTCTGCAAAGACCCGCATTGAGGTGGTGACCGAGGGTGTCTTCACCCGCATGATCCTTGATGACCCAGAGCTTTCCGGCGTGGCTGCTGTGCTATTCGATGAGTACCATGAGCGCTCCATGGATGGTGATCTGGGCCTTGCGCTTGCTCTGGATGTTCAAGAAGCATTGCGCGATGACCTGCGCATCGTCCCGATGTCTGCAACGCTGGATGCCGCAGAGGTTTCCAAGCTGCTGGATGATGCGCCGATCCTGAAGAGTGAAGGCCGTCAGTATCCGGTTGAGACCCACTACATTGGCCGCGATCTACGTGGCCGGCTGGAAGATCAGATCGCGCGGGCCGTTCGGTCAGCTCTTGCAGAAGAGACAGGCTCCGTCCTTGTGTTCTTGCCGGGACAAGGTGAGATCAAGCGTACGCAGTCTTTGTTGGAAGGTCGCGTTGGCGCTGATGTGGACATAGCTCCGCTTTACGGCGCGCTGGATAGCAAAGCGCAGGATCTTGCCGTTCGCCCAGTTAAGGCAGGACGCCGGAAAGTGGTGTTGACCACGGCGATTGCCCAGACCTCTTTGACCATTGAAGGCGTGCGCATTGTTATCGACTCCGGCCTTTCCCGCGTCCCTCGCTATGACCCGCAAACTGGGCTGACCCGTCTTGAAACTGTGAAGGTTTCCCGCGCAACTGCTGAGCAACGCAAGGGCCGTGCGGGCCGCGTTGAGCCGGGCATTTGCTATCGCCTTTGGGAAGAAGCTCAGACCAAAGCGCTGCCTGCTGCTGAAAAGCCTGAGATACTGGAGAGTGACCTCTCCGGCTTGGTGCTGGATGTGGCGAACTGGGGTGTTGCTGATCCTGCGCAGTTGAGGTTCATGACACCGCCTCCTGCCGCAGCATGGTCTGAAGCCAAGGAATTATTGGAAGAACTGGATGCGCTGGATGCTGACGGTAGCCTGACGAAAGCAGGGCGTGATCTTGCTGGTTTGCCATTGCATCCCCGCCTCGGGCATATGCTGGTTCAAGCTGCACAGGAAGATCAGGCGGAGCTTGCATCTCTGATCGCTGTGATCATCGGTGAACATGGGCTGGGCGGTCGATCAACTGACCTGCGTGATCGTTTGCGCCGGTTGATGCAGGACCAGAGCCAACGAGGTAAGGAAGCCCGCACGCAGGCAAAGCGCTGGGTGAAGCTGGTTGGGGGGCAGTCTTCTCAGCGCGCCAATTTTGAGGATGCAGGCGATGTTCTCAGCCTTGCTTATCCGGATCGCATTGCACAGCAACGCGGTGCCCGCGGCAGCTTCCGTCTTGCCAATGGCCGGGGTGCGCAACTGGAAGAGAGTGAAGCGCTCTATGCCGAGAAGTTTCTCAGCATTGCGGAAGTTACCGGTACAGCTGCTCGCGCGCGTATTCTGCTGGCCGCTCCGCTTTCCTTCAAGGAGCTGGAAGCCCGCTTTGGCTCGCACATTCGCGAGAAAGAGCACGTTCAGTTTATGCCTGATGGCGTCATCAAGGCCGTTCGACAGCGTGTACTCGGCAAGTTGGTGCTGGACGAGAAGAAGATTTCTGATCCGGACCCGGAAGCCATCACCGACGCTCTTCTTGAACAGATTGCACGCAAGGGCGCGGCTCGTCTGCCATGGAGCAAGGATCAGCAACGCTATCGTGGGCGGGTGAACTATCTGCGTGAAACCGCAGGAAAAGAATGGCCGGACCTGAGTGATAAGGCGCTGGATGCTGATTTTGGCTGGTTGCGACCGTTTTTGGCAGGCAAGACTGCTCTCTCACAGGTGGATGCAAGCACGCTGGGTGATGCGCTGTCCACGCTTGTTCCGTGGGAGTTGAGCACTGAACTGGACAATCTGGCTCCTTCTCACTTCGTGGTGCCAACTGGATCACGCATTCCCATTGATTATGATGGCGAACAAGGGCCGATGCTTTCCGTTCGGGTACAGGAGCTATTTGGACTTGCTCAGCATCCGAGCATTTGCGGCGGAAAGATCCAGTTGGTGTTGCAACTGCTCTCCCCTGCCCAGCGGCCAATTCAGATCACCAAGGATTTGCCGGGGTTCTGGCAAGGATCATGGGCAGATGTGAAGGCTGATATGAAGGGGCAGTATCCGAAGCATCCGTGGCCAGATAATCCGCTGGATGCAGAAGCGACACGCCGAGCGAAGCCGCGCAAGTAGAGTAAGTCGCTTACTCTTATCCGAAAACCAGTTCCTACTTTTCGGGAATACGCCATAAAAAAAAGCCGGAGAGCACGTCTCTCTCCGGCCTTTCAAAATTATGCGCGTAAAGCTTATTCGCCTTCGTTTGCAGGGGTTGCCTGCAGCAGGCCGTAGCGCTCGACGCCGATCTTTTCCAGAAGTTCCAGCTGGGTTTCGAGGAAGTCGATGTGACCTTCTTCGTCTGCCATCAGGTCTTCAAAGAGTTTCATGGTGACGTAGTCGCCTTCTTCGCGACAAACTTCGCGTGCTTCCTTGTACAGAGCACGTGCGGAGTATTCGCCAGCCAGATCGCATTCAAGGCATTCCTTGAGGTCCTGACCGATGCGCAGCGGATCAAGTGTCTGCAGATTCGGATGACCTTCGAGGAAGATGATGCGCTCGATCAGCTTGTCAGCATGTTCCATCTCTTCGATGGACTCTTCGCGTTCTTTCTTTGCAAGCTTTGTGAAGCCCCAGTCTTCAAGGAGACGGTAGTGCAGCCAGTATTGATTAACTGCAGTTAGCTCGTGGCGGAGCGCCTTATTGAGATATTCCAGTACTTTAGGTTCACCCTTCATGTCACTCTCTCCTTGACAAATTGAGGTATTGACCTTTTTTAGAATAATTCCAAGTTACTGTCCAGAGTCATCTTTAACTTGTTCAGCCTCAGCATATACAACTTCGATGATGCTTTTAAAGCAACCACCACATTTTGGCCTGTACCCGAGGTGACGAAATACCGCTCCCGGAGTGGGGACTCCGCCCTCCGGATTCTCACAAAGCTCCCGTGCAGCTTGTTTTATTTGTTTGTCATTAATGACGTTGCAGTGACAAATGATCATTGTTGGTTGCTTTCGGGCTCCCAATTTCGCTTGCAAAGCATTATATAATCTGTAGATCTCTTAAAACTAGAGAATAATACTCCAGTTTCCTGCAGTCCTATCACGAGCAAAGCCCCTATGAACACCAACCAAACGACGAAGGATCTCCGCAAGACAATCGTTTTGACAGGTGCGAGCCGCGGAATCGGCCACGCAACGGTAAAAAAGTTTTCTTCGGCGGGTTATCGGGTCATTAGCTGTTCCAGACAACCCTTTTCTGACAAGTGTCCCTGGCCATCCGGACCGGAAGACCATATTGAGGTCGACCTGGGTGACGCGGAAAATCTGGAAAAAGCAGTTGCCCAGATTAAAGAACGCCTTCAGGACAACGGTTCCATGTTGCACGCCTTGGTCAACAACGCCGGCATCAGCCCGAAGGATGACGAAGGCCAGCGACTCGATTCTCTGACCACGCCAATGCAAACATGGCGAAATGTGTTTCAGGTAAACTTCTTTGCACCAATTATGCTGGCTCGTGGTTTGTTTGATGAATTGAAGGCGGCCAGAGGTTCTGTTGTGAACGTCACCTCCATTGCTGGTAGCCGGGTCCATCCGTTCGCTGGTACCGCTTATGCGACCTCCAAGGCAGCTCTTGCTTCCCTGACACGCGAAATGGCAGCTGACTTTGGTCCGCATGGCGTTCGCGTCAACGCGATTGCACCAGGCGAGATTGATACCTCCATTCTGTCACCGGGCACTGAGAAGATCGTCGAGACCATTCCGATGCGCCGTCTGGGCAGCACGGCTGAGGTGGCTGATACCATCTACTTCTTGTGTTCGGCTCCATCTTCCTACGTGACAGGCGCTGAAATACATATCAACGGCGGTCAGCACGTATAAACGCGTTCTTATGTGAAACGTGAAAGGGGCGCTTTGAGCGCCCTTTTTTGTGGCCGGTGGAGGGGATTTACTCGCCTCTTATGCTGGCAATTTTTCTTAGCTCTTTTTTATAGATCCTCTGATTTAGTTAGCTGGTTGCATCGGGAAGCGTTGGGGGATCAAGCACATGCCTGCGGTCAATTTGAAAAGAGTGCCTGTCGTTCTCTACGGCATGGTGTTCCTCATCATACTGCTTGGCATCGTGCAGCAGGTGTTTGTTGATACGATTGGCATTGAAACGCCGTTGAAAGACCTCCGCCACATCTCGCTGGACGAAGAACTCAACCTCGGCGCCTGGTTCTCTTCCATGGTGATGCTGTGCATTGCCGGACTGACGGCTCTTATTGGCGTGATTGA
Organism: Pseudovibrio sp. FO-BEG1; assembly: GCF_000236645.1. Lineage (NCBI taxonomy): Bacteria > Pseudomonadati > Pseudomonadota > Alphaproteobacteria > Hyphomicrobiales > Stappiaceae > Pseudovibrio > Pseudovibrio sp. FO-BEG1. The sequence continues at coordinate 1,078,314 of NC_016642.1, read as the reverse complement.
GCGACATTCTGCCAAGCCTCAGAACTGGCTTTACTGGATGGGATTGGCGCTTGGTTTTCTCTACATGTCCGTTGATGAGAACATCGCGATCCATGAAGTCACCATTGATCCGCTGCGCAATGCATTCGATTTAAGCGGTGCCCTCTACTTTGCGTGGGTGTTGCCTGCTGTGGCTCTGGTGGGCGCACTCGGGTTGATTTATCTACGTTTTCTCGCCCGATTGCCACGGCGATTTGCTCTGCTGTTTGTGATTTCAGGCAGTATCTATCTGTCTGGCGCGATTGGTTTTGAGATGCTGGGAGCCGTATTTGCCGGCAGCGAAGGCTATGACGCGCTTGGCTATAAGATCTTCTATATTCTGGAAGAAAGCTTTGAGCTGATCGGCCTAACGACCTTCCTCTCCGCATTGCTGGCCTATCTGGGCGAGGTGCACGGATACGCGGCCATCACATTCCAGCGCGCTCAAAACGCTGGCTATATGACAATGGAAAAGTGAGGAGAAGGGACAAGGCCCCTCCTCCCAAAACGCTTAACTGGATGCAGCAACAGCGCGTTTTGCCATAACTGTCACCAGATTGGCGCGATACGCAGCGGTGCCGTGGATGTCTGAAAGCATATCATCAGCAGATGGTGCCATACCCGCAACGGCATCTGCCGACCAGTTACCATCCAGTGCCTTTTCCATGTCCTGCATGCGGAACACACCATCCTGCCCAGCACCGGTCACGGCAACACGTGCACCGGCACTTGTCTTTGCCACGAACACGCCTGCCATCGCATAGCGGGACGCGGGGTTCGGGAACTTGGCGTACGCGGTGTTGGATGCTGTTGGGAAGACAACCGCAGTCACGATCTCATCTTCATCCAGCGCTGTTTCGAACATGCCGGTGAAGAAGTCTTCCGCAGAAAACTCGCGCTTATTGGTCTCGATGGTTGCACCGAGTGCCAGCAGAGCCGCTGGATAATCCGCAGCAGGATCATTGTTGGCAATGGAGCCGCCAATGGTGCCCATGTGACGTACATGAGGATCACCGATGGTGCATGCCAGATCAGCCAGTCCCGGAAGAGCGGCTTTGACATCTTCGTTGGCAGCCACATCTGCGTGGCACGTGGCAGCACCGATGCGGATAGAACCGTCAGCCTGTTTCACAATGCCAGCGATTTCATCGATATGACGTAGATCGATCAAATCACTTGGTGCAGCAAGGCGTTGCTTCATGGTTGGGATCAAGGTCTGACCACCAGAAAGCAGTTTGCCGTCATCTGCGTTTTTCAGCATTGCCGCTGCATCCGACACAGTCGAAGCGCGATGATATTTGGTCTCGTACATTTTTAGCCTCCCATCCCCTAATGGGGTCTTTGGCAGAGTTGCTATGAGTTTAAATCGGATAATTCGGCTTTCGGATACGGAATGGCTTCCAGATCTGAGAAGAAAATCTTGCGGTTCTGCTCACCATGGATCAGTTGGCCAAGACGTGCAGCTTTTCGGAAAAGTGCTGCTGCTTCACCTTCTTCACCTGAGAGCAGAGTGGCACGTGCCAGAAGCTCAGAGGCGTAGGCATGGTCGAAGTCCGCCATGTCGTCCTGATGAGCTGCAGTCATATCCATTGTCTGCCGGGCGTAACGCATTGCTGCTTCACGATTTCCGAGCAGTACATGGACACGACCCACGAGCCATAATCCGCGTTGGTGATTGACCTTCGTCCCAATCTGAAGCCAGTGCCAGAGGCTGGCGTGGGCGACATGGAGCATCTCGTCATTTTCCTCAGGCGAGCGGCCTTCTTTTTCAAGAAGAGCCCATGCTCGCTGGTTGAGTTCAATGGCGATGAACTTGTGATCCAATGTCGGTTTTGCGCCAGCCTGTGTCACCGTTTTACTCCGCTGCCTGCTTCATGCCGTTGTCCTGAATAAGTTGCCAGACGCGGTTTGGCGAGGCAGGCATATTCATGTCGCGGATGCCAAGAGCGTCCGTTACAGCATTGATGACAGCAGGTGGTGATCCGATCGCGCCAGCTTCACCGCAGCCTTTCATGCCGAGCGGATTGCCCGGGCATTCGGTGACTGTGGTTTCCAGCTTGAAGGATGGAACATCATCTGCACGTGGCATGGTGTAGTCCATGTAAGATGCCGTGAGCAGCTGGCCGTGGTCGTCATACTGAGTGTTCTCCAGCATGGCCTGACCGATGCCCTGCACCAGACCACCATGGACCTGACCTTCAACGATCATCGGGTTGATGATGGTGCCGAAGTCATCTGCTGCTACGAAGTTCTCGATGGAAACAACGCCGGTATCCGGATCCACTTCCACCTCACAGATGTAACACCCTGCCGGGAATGTGAAGTTGGTTGGATCGTAGAACGCGCCTTCCTTCAGGCCCGGCTCCATGCCTTCTGGCAGGTTGTGGGCTGTGTAAGCAGCGAGGGCCACTTCGGTGAAGGTGAGCTTCTTATCCGTTCCGGCGACTTTGAGTTCACCGCCCTCAATCTCGATATCGCCTTCAGAGGCTTCCATCAGGTGAGCTGCGATCTTCTTCGCTTTGGCTTCGACTTTGTCGAGGGCCTTGGCGATCGCGGACATGCCAACTGCTCCGGAGCGGGAGCCGTATGTGCCCATGCCCATCTGCACCTTGTCAGTGTCACCATGCACGATCGAGATGCTTTCCGTTGGCAGACCAAGGCGGTCTGAAACCAGCTGTGCGAAGGTGGTTTCGTGACCCTGACCGTGGCTGTGTGATCCGGTGAGAACCTCAATGGTTCCAACAGCGTTCACGCGAACCTCAGCGGATTCCCAAAGACCAACGCCAGCACCGAGTGAGCCAACGGCCTGAGACGGTGCGATGCCGCATGCCTCAATGTAGCAAGACATGCCCATGCCACGGAGCTTGCCAGCAGCTTCGGATTGAGCCCGACGTTGCGCAAAGCCATCATAATCGATAGCCTTCATGGCTGCATCGAGGGAAGCTTCGTAGTCACCAGCATCATAGGCCATGATCACAGGTGTCTGGTGCGGGAACTCGCGGACGAAGTTGATGCGGCGGAATTCTGCTGGCGCCATGCCAACTTCTTTCGCAGCGGTTTCCATCATGCGTTCCACCACATACGTGGCTTCTGGACGACCTGCACCGCGGTACGCATCCACCGGAGTGGTGTTGGTGTAGACCGCTTTCACATTCGCGTAGATGTTTGGAATGTTGTACTGGCCCGACAGCAGCGTTGCGTACAAGTAGGTTGGAACGGAAGATGAGAACAACGACATGTATGCGCCGAGGTTGGCGACTGTCTTCACACGGAAACCGGTGATCTTGTTGTTCGCATCCAGCGCCAGCTCTGCAGTGGTGTGGTGATCACGACCGTGAGCATCTGTGAGGAATGCTTCTGTGCGATCCGAGGTCCACTTCACCGGACGGCCAACACGCTTTGTTGCCCAGAGACAAGCGATCTCTTCCGGATAAATAAAGATCTTGGAGCCAAAACCACCGCCGACATCCGGCGCAATCACACGCAGTTTATTCTCAGGAGCTACGTTGTAGAATGCTGAGAGTACCAAGCGGGCCACATGCGGGTTCTGAGATGTAGTGTAGAGCGTGTAGTGCTCTTCTGATGGATCGAAATGAGCAAGCGCCGCGCGCGGTTCCATTGGGTTTGGAACGAGGCGGTTGTTGTCGATATCCATCTTGGTGATGTGAGCAGCGTTTGCGAATGCTTCGTTGGTTGCTGCTTCCTCACCGATTTCCCAATCGTAGATGAGGTTGCCTGCTGCTTCTGGATGGAGCTGAGGCGCTCCTTCTTTCAGTGCATCGAGGCTATCGACGACAACTGGCAGCTCTTCGTATTCCACGACAACAGCATCAGCTGCATCACGCGCCTGCTGCTGGGTGTCAGCGACTACTACCGCAATGGCCTGCCCCACATAGCGGACAATTTCGGATTCCAGAGCACGATAAGCGCCCATGTTCATTGGAGAGCCGTCTTTGGAATGGATCATCCATCCGCAGATGATGTTGCCAATGCCGTCTGCCACCAGCTGATGGCCGTTCAAGACGGCATCAACGCCCGGCATTTTCATCGCTTCATCCGTGTTGATGGACGTGATGCGAGCATGAGCATGAGTTGAACGAACGAAAGCCGCGTAGCCCATGCGTGGCATGGTCATGTCATCCGTGTAGCGGCCATTTCCTGTCAAAAATCTTTTGTCTTCCTTGCGCAGCACTCGTGCGCCAATTCCTTCTGCTGTCATTTCCATCCCCTCCCGGAAGGTTAACTTCAGCAACTGTCATAGAGCCCGGACGTCCAACGCACCTGAAACAGGGCGAAGCCGGACTACAGAGCAGTCAATTCTGGATTATTCTGCGGCTTCGAGGACTTCCGCCATTTCGTCAGCAGCGGCTTTGATTGCCTTGACGATGTTGTGGTAGCCGGTGCAACGACAGATGTTGCCCTCCAGCTCATGGCGGATTGTTTTTTCGTCCAGATCGGTACCGAGGCGATTGACCATATCAATTGCGGACATGATCATGCCAGGCGTGCAGAAACCGCACTGAAGGCCGTGATTTTCCTTAAAGGCTTTCTGCATGATGTGCAGCTGGCCATTCTGGGAAATGCCTTCAATGGTGGTAACAGCAGAACCGGATGCCTGCACAGCAAGCATGCTGCAGGATTTGACTGCCTTGCCGTCCATATGAACAAGGCAAGCTCCGCACTGTGAGGTGTCACAGCCAACGTGTGTTCCGGTTAATCCCTGATTTTCGCGCAGAAATGTAGACAAAAGGGTGCGGTCTTCGACCTCACCAGAAATCTGCTTTCCATTCACCGTCATAGAGACAGTCGTCATGGTTTTCCTCCCTCAATAAAGCCTGCATTTCGCGTCCGCAGACTATGAAGCCAACAGCCCTGATCAGGATCTCCCGTCCTATCAACGCAGTTGGTTGTAATTTAGGCCAGAGGCCTTGATATTCGGCGGGGCCATTTATCAATCAAGTGCCCTCTCCGCACCCGACTGATTACGACCGCCAAATTCTTAGGTTCCAAGCAACCAATAAAGTCCAAGTAAAACAATAAGGGCGATCAGGCCCCAACCCAGCGGACCACCTAAAAATCCTTTGCCCGCCGCAACTTCAACCTTCTCCTCAACATCCTTAACTGCATCTTCCAATGCGTGCTCTGCATCGGCGATTGCTTCGACTGATCCTTCAATGGCGTGCTCGTTGGCGATTGATTTTGCTTTTTCGATCAAGCCCTGATCCAGTTCAACGGACTCAAGCGCCTCGTCCTTGTCCACCGCAGGTGTCCCGCCAAGTTCTCTGTTCAGGTTAGAGAAGAACTCTTCCGCCATTTTCTTGGCTGTTGAGTCGATCAGTCGGTTTCCTAGCTGAGCAAGTTTGCCGCCAACCTTTGCATTAACCTCATAACTCAGAAGAGTGCCATCCCCACTCTCTGAGAGGGTTACATCTGCTGAGCCCTTCGCAAAACCTGCAACACCGCCTTTGCCTTCACCAGAGATCTTGTAGGAGTTTGGCGGGTTCAGATCGGAGAGCGTCACTTCTCCTTTGAACTTCGCTTTCACCGGGCCGACTTTAGCGGTGACCGTTGCGGTCATTTCGGTGTCAGAGGTTTTTTCCAGACTATCGCAACCGGGGATACACTTTTTCAGCAACTCAGGATCGTTGAGAGCTTCCCAAACCTTTTCCTGACTCGCAGGTATTTGCTGCTCTCCAGACATTTCCATGGATTGGCCCCCTCGTTCTTTTCAGTGCTTCCTTTAGGTAGGCTCCGCGCCTTAAGGTCACTTTTGCATTCCACGTCATGTAGATTGGACTTAAATCGAGTGAAAAGACAAGTACCTCTCGTGTTAAAATTGTCATGGATGCTCAAAACTTCTTTTCAGAAGACAATGACGTTTTATCAGTCCTGAGATATGCTGGAGTTTCCCCGCTGTGGATACTCACTTAACGGTAAAGAGCTTGTTTTGCGCTAAAGCGTTGACCAGAGGGCGTCATCGCCTTAATGCCTTTTCATTAAATAAACGAATTCAGCGTGAGGCCTTGCCTTGCGTTTGTGCGCAGAAAATCAAAGGCAACATCCTTGAGTAAATCACCAAAAGGCGGCGCTCCACGGGCCCGCAATGCGCAATCCAAAAAAGGCGGTGCACGGAAGGACAATGGTCCGAAGCGCAGCTTTGCCGCTAAACGCGATCATCGAGACGGACGCGACACACGCCCTGCCCGCGACGCTCGTGGTGGCCAGAAAGAGAACACGGCTGCAAACCGTTCAAATCGACGTGAGCAACCGCGTTCAGCTCCAGCACCTGTTGCCGTTGAGCCGATTGTGCGCGAACACAAGCCGACCTCTGCCCGCTTCGAGACACCTGCCAGCATCTTGCCGGTGATGGTGGAGATGAAGGGCTGGGAAGACTACGCACTGCTGGACATGGGGCATGGTCAGAAGCTGGAGCGTTATGGTCGCTACACGGTCATTCGCCCAGAAGCTCAGGCGATGGGCGCACCACGCCTGCCAGAGAGCGAATGGAAGCGCGCTGATGCGATCTTTACCGGCGATGTTGAAGAAGAAGGCCCTGGTCGCTGGAAATTTGCCAAGCAAGTCGATGAAATCTGGCAGATGAAGTACGGACCGGCCACCTTCAACGGCCAGTTCATGTCTTTCCGCCATGTTGGCGTGTTCCCTGAACAGGCAGCCCACTGGGATTGGGTTGGTCAGCAGATCAAGAAAGCTGACCGCCAACTGAAGATCCTCAACCTGTTTGGATACACTGGACTGGCATCGCTGCTGCCTGCTGCTCTTGGCGCGCATGTCACTCACGTGGACGCTTCCAAAAAGGCGATTGGCTGGGCTCGCGAAAACCAAGAGCTTTCCGGCCTTGAAGACAAGCCGATCCGCTGGATCTGCGATGACGCTATGAAGTTTGTGGAACGGGAAGTGCGCCGTGGGAACACCTATGACGGCATTATCCTCGACCCGCCAAAGTATGGCCGCGGACCGAATGGTGAAGTCTGGGACTTCTTTGAGAATGTGCCGCACATGCTGGCTTGTGTGCGCAAGCTGCTGTCACCGAATGCACAGTTCCTGCTGATGTCGAGCTACGCCATTCGCGCCAGCTTCCTGTCTTCTCATGAATTGATGCGCGAATGCCTTGATGGTCTGCCGGGAACGATTGAATCCGGTGAGCTGGCTATTCGCGAACTTAATGGACCACGATTGCTCTCAACCTCCCTCTTCAGCCGGTGGAGCGCACCTGACAATACTAAGGCTGAGGGAGCATAACTGATGGAATTCAAGCAAAACCAACGTCCCGGTGCTGTTAAGCAGATCACTTCACACTCCAATCCGATTGTGAAGGAAATCAAAGGTCTCGTTGCACAGCGGAAGCAGCGCCGGCAGAGCGGGCTGTTTGTTGCCGAAGGTCTGAAACTGGCGACAGACGCTCTGGAAGCTGGTTGGGGCGTACGTTATCTGGCGCTTGGGCCAGAAGCTCGCGAAAACAAGATTGCGCTTGAGGCAGCTGCAAAAGCAAAAGCCCGGGGTGCTTTGATCCTTGAGGTCAACACTGCAGTTCTTGGCGCTATCACCCGCCGCGACAACCCGCAGATGGTTGTTGGCGTTTATGAGCAGCAGACACTAAAGCTGAGTGATATCGACCCGAAAACAGCGACAACATGGATTGCATTGGACCGTGTGCGCGATCCGGGTAACCTGGGTACTATTATCCGCACTGGTGATGCAGTTGGCGCAACAGGCGTTATCCTGATTGACGATACAACTGATCCGTTTGCTGTTGAGACCGTACGTGCGACGATGGGCTCTCTGTTCCACATGCCAATTGTGCGGTGTACTGCTGATGAGTTCGTTGAGTTTCGCAAGAGCTGGCCGGGCCCTGTGGTTGGTACGCACTTGCGCGGCGAAAAGGACTATCGTGCTGTAGAATATAAAGAACCCGTCATTTTGATGATGGGCAATGAGCAAGCAGGCCTGAGTGATAAGCTGGCCGACACTTGCTCTGATCTGGTGAAAATTCCGCAGGCGGGGCAAGCCGATTCAATGAATTTGGCTGTAGCAACGGCTGTGATGCTTTATGAAGTGCGCAGGAACTATCTGAAGCTGTAGACGTATGCCGGGGGGCTTGGAATGCGCTTGTTGATTTTGGGAGCTGGATACTCAGCTCGCCATTTTGTGAAAATGTACGGAACGGAATTTTCCTGGATTGGTGGGACAACCCGCACCGAGGAAAAAATGGCGGACCTGCAATCCAAAGGGATTCATCCGATCCTTTTTGATGGCGAAACAGCAAGTGATGAGCTGTTAGAGGCGATTTCGTCTGCAACGCACATTTTGGTTTCAGCTGCCCCGACCGATGATGGCGATCCTTTGCTGAACGCAGCACGAAATGCTGTAGCAGAATCTAAGCCAACAGCGATCTGCTACCTTTCCACCATTGGCGTTTATGGCGACCATGAGGGCCGCTGGGTCACAGAAACAGCTGAGTGTAATCCGACATCCAAACGCTCCAAGCTGCGCCTTGAAGCGGAGAAGGAATGGCTTGCATTTTCTGAAGAAAGCGGCATCCCGGTCAGCATTCTACGCCTTGCGGGTATCTATGGCCGTGGGCAGAACGCTCTGTGCAATCTAGACAAAGGCAAAGCGCGCCGGATTATCAAGGAAGGTCAGGTCTTTAACCGCATTCACGTGAGTGATATCGCCGGTGCAGTTCAGCATGCGTTTGAGGACAATGCATCGGGCATCTTCAACGTTTCTGATGATGCGCCTTGCCCGCCTGAAGATGTGGTGGAGTATGCCGCCCGTCTGATGGGCGTTGAACCACCGCCAGCAATTGCTTTTGAAGATGCGGACCTTTCACCAATGGCAATCTCGTTTTATGGCGAGGTGAAGCGTGCAAGCAATGCAAAGCTCAAAGGGGCTCTGGGATACAAGTTCAAGTTCCCAACCTATCGTGAAGCACTGGACTATATGTGGGAGAACGGGTGGAGCTAAAGCCTGTTAGGGACATGCTCTGATCCAGCCGCTCACCTTGCACCGGTTTTACTAGACTGTTTCGTGTTGAGGCAGGTCTCCTTCTATTTCGTAGTAATCGCCTTTGCTGGCGCAGAAGATGTGACCTGCCATTTTCAGGCCTGTCGGTTCTTCCAGCAGCCCAGCGCTGAAGTAAACTTCATGAGCAATCTCGGGGATTTTGTCTCCGTGATAAAACAGGCTGCTGCCACAGTTGCTGCAAAAGGCGCGCCTTGCATAATCAGATGAGCGGTAATAGGAGATGTTCTCTTCGCCGCTCTCAACTTTCAAAGCATCAAATGGAATCGCCAGAGCATGGAACGGGCCACTGTTCCAGCGGCGACACATGGTGCAATGGCATAGACCAACCTCTTTTTTGGGCGCTTCTGCTTTGAATGAAACCTCACCACAGAGGCACTTCCCTTTATAGATCTTCAGATCAGACATACCTATTTCCCCCATACATTTCGCATATCTGCCAAGACAATCCGATATGGATACATCTGCCCCTTAATCCTCATGGGCATACTGCGGGCGACCATCCTCAATTTCATAGTAATCTGCCTTGGCAGCACAGAAAATGTGGTTGCCTGCACTCAAGCCAGTTGGCTGTTCCAAAGCACCAACTGCTATCGAGATGCGATCTTTCCATTGTGGATAGCGGTCTGCATGCCAGAAGAGGTTTGAGCCGCACTTTGAACAGAAGCCGCGGCGGGCAAAATCAGAGGATTCGTAGTACTTGACGGCATCTTCCCCAGCAGTGAACTGCAGGTTCTTCAGAGGCAGGCTGTAAGCATCAAACGGACCACTCCCCCACTGCCGACATTGCTTGCAATGACAGGTGCTGATTGGCTCGTCTGGTGCCTCGCCTTCAAAGACGACTGCGCCGCATAAACAACGTCCTTTAAACTCAATGGTCTTTGTCATCTGACTATCCAATACCTACTGAAAAGGGGTTGTCTCTCGAATCGAGAGCTGTATGATTCCATAAAGAGAACATATCGCGAACATTTGTATTCAGCAAGCGTTCAGGTTAAGTCTCCTATGTGGGTTTTCATAGATTCCAATTTTGTCCATTCAGATGTGCGGGGCACTGCCCAATCGGATGGACCGTTTAGAAGGCATGTTGGGGATGCGGGTAGTTTTAGCTGTTGTGGGACTTGGGTTGGCACTGAGCGGGTGTGCCTCTCTTTCTGAAGAAGATTGCAAGATCGGGGATTGGCAGGGCATCGGGGTCGTTGATGGACGCGCCGGCTACACCTCTGACAAACTGAACGAGCACACCAAGGCTTGCAGCAAGTATGGCGTCACGCCAGACGTAAGCGCTTACATGGCGGGTCGTACCATTGGGCTTCAAAGCTACTGCACGCCGATCTCCGGCTTTGAGCAGGGACGTGAAGGCAAGAGCTACCGCAGCGTCTGCCCAATTGCGACTGAAGAGAGCTTCAAAGTTGGCTATTCCCTGGGTAATCAGCTTTATGCAGCCAATGAAGCTGCCAGCGACGCTCAGGAATCCGTTTGGGAAATCCAGCGTCGCATCGACCGGCTGGAAGAAGAAGCACGCGGTGAAGACTGCAAGTCAGGCAAAGAAGGAAAGGCGTGTCGCAAAGCTGCAGACGCTGCACGAACAGACTCCTATCTGGCACGGGCTGACTTGCTGCTTGCACAAAACCGGTTGTTCTCTTTGGAACGTCAACGTGATCGTGTCCGAAAAGAAGTCACCAACAAGCTGCTTGACCTTGAACCAAGCTATAACCCCTCCTAAAATTTGCAGGCAAATGCAGATTCTTAGGGGAAGGCGAGCCGATGAAAACGTGGCGTGTTTATCTTTCAGGTGAGATCCACACCGATTGGAGAGAGCGAATTGAACATGGTGCGGCAGATGCAGGCCTGCCTGTTCATTTCGACAGTGCCGTGACTGATCACGAAGCCAGCGATGATTGCGGCGTCGAGATTTTGGGCGCTGAAGAAAGCAATTTCTGGCGGGACCACAAGGGTGCGAAGGTCAATGCCATCCGCACCCGGACACTGCTTTCTGAAGCAGATATCGTTGTGGTGCGCTTTGGCGACAAGTACCGCCAATGGAATGCTGCCTTTGACGCAGGCTTCGCTTCAGCTCTGGGCAAAAGCATCATCGTACTGCACGATCCGGCACTGACGCACCCACTGAAGGAAGTAGACGCCGCAGCCCTGGCGGTGGCCGAAGATCCAGATCAGGTGGTTGACCTGCTGCGCTACGTGATCCGCGGCGAACTGTAAGCCCCTCCCAATTCAAGGGAAGACGCTCCAATAACACAGCCCTACACTCACCTCTCAACAAGAGGAACGAGTGTGGGGCTTTTGTTTTTTAGCGACCCAATCACTCAACTGGTGGGCAGGTGCAGTGACGAGTGTTCGCGATCTTTTTGATTTTGATGAGTTTCCCAAAATCAGTTTGCCGGAAGATGGGATCATCGTTATCACGAGAGCCCGTAATGAGATGTTGAGATTGCCCTTTTTTCTGGAGCATTACCGGAGTATTGGGGCAAGTCATATCTTCGTTGTCGATAATGACTCCACTGACGATACAGCAGCTTTTCTGGAAACACAGCCAGACGTTACGCGGTTTCACACCAGCAAACTCTATAAGCAGTTCAAACGAAACTGGCTGCTCGCCATTTTAAATGAGTATTGCACCGATCGCTGGACTATTCTGGCGGATACTGACGAGCAGTTCGTTTATCCAAGATGGCCAGAAATCAAACTGACTGACCTGACAACTTATTGGGACAGTGTTGGTGCAGAGGGCGTAATAGCCCCGCTGATCGACATGTACTCCGACAAGCCACTGGTTGATGTTGACTACAGACAAGGTGATCCATTTCTGTCTGCATGTCCTTACTTCGACACGACATCAACTTGGGCGACACAGGCTTCACTAGAATTTAAAGGACCACGTTTTGAAATTCGCGGAGGCATTAGAGGACGCCTTTTTGGGATTCCCCCTAAAAGACGTGAAGTCTTGCCAATAAGTCTATTGCGAAATCTATATCTTGCACCCGCACGAGTTCACCAAAAGCTCCCTTTTCGAAACTACATTGAAAGACGGCTTAAGCGCTTTTTGAGAAAGCAATGCCCTCAGCTAATGAAAGTACCACTTATCAGATGGAACCCAACATATTCCGAGTTATGGGGTACGCATGAACTAGATATCAGAACCAGGCTTGCCGATGATTGGGGGGGCATGCTGCACTTCAAGTTTTTTCAGGATTTCAAGTTTCGTGTTGAAGAAGAGCTTAATAGGCAGGCATATCACGATAACGGTGCAGAGTATAAAACTTATCACGGTGGATTAGAGAAGATCCTTCACCACTCTCCTATGTACGAAGGCTCAATGAAGCTCACGAATGTAAGTGATATATATACATCCCAACAAGCTTATTGCTCCCCAGCTCTACAAAAGTATATGAAACACTTGCGTTTATCCGTAGGTTAATGGCTGAATTTCATCCTAAGCACAAGGCCTGAGCCTCGCGAGCCTATCAATGCATGGTGCTTCAGCGGACCACAGATACTGACCATGCAATGAGTTCACAACTCAGTCATGTACTTGAAGCACAAGGTGTGCTTTCGCAATAATCTTTTTAGCTTATTCGCGTTGATTCCATGGCTGCCATTTTCGACAGCCATGTGATTTTTAGAACAACATCACGCATTGAAAGCGATGAGGGTGTTACCCCAGTGGCGGCCTTTGATCCAGATGGGGGCTGAGACGAGTTTGATCATCATAATCTTTCCGCCGCCCATATCCCGGCGATAGGTTTGCAGGCTGTACTCTTTCGTGTTCTTGCTTGCATTCAGGCCAGCACGGTCGTCAAACATTCTGCGGTTGCGGCAATTGGCGGCGTTCCAGACCGGGTCGTTGCCCTGAGGCTTGGAATACTCTTTGCTGTGCGTTGGCAGATAAGCGTTTTTATCCAGAGCAGCGCAGAAGATGATATGTGGATCCAGATCTTTGACTGGCTCTTGAATGTCAGGCAACACCTTGTCAGTCATTTGCGTGAAGGATGCCATGAACTGGACGGGGTTTGAGCCTTCAATCGGGGTATAGTTGAAGTCGAAGAGATCGTTGATTGAAATGCGGCCCGCATCCACCTCACCTTCAAAGGCTTCCATGGTTTTGCCCGCAGCATCCTTGGCGTATTCGATCATCTGCTGATTGAGATTGTCGCCATGTTCAACGGCAACTTCAGCCAGAAGAGCATCGGCAGTTTGTGACGTTCCTAGCATCTGGCCGGAAACCTGTTCGATGCTTTCAGCATTGGCGGAGACCACACCGACCATTTCATCGCGATTGCGCAGCAGTTCGTCTGTATCTGCGTCATTGTTTGCACAGGCGATGCGGATGGATTCTGTGTTGGCAGAGATGTTATCGACCATCGCTTCCAGCTCGTGGAAGAGATCGTTGATGGACTGTGTGCCGTTTTCAGCAGTCGCTACTGTATCAAGTGCGCCCTTACCGAGATCCACCAGAGTATCTGCTTCTTTGCCGAGCTGAAGGATGGTTTGGTCAATTTGCTCAGTCGCGACTGTAGTTTGCGTGGCAAGCGCCTTCACTTCGCTGGCAACCACGGCAAAGCCTTTGCCGGCCTCGCCTGCACGAGCTGCCTCAATTGTTGCGTTGAGGGCCAGAAGATTGGTTTGACGGGCGATGGCATCAATGGAACTGGAGAACTGTCGTACATTCGCAAACGAGGCCTGGAGGCCTTCCAGTTGGCGATTGATGTTGCTGATGGTTGTCGACAGACTGTTGATGTTGGCGAGTGCGTCCGTCACCACTTCCTGAGACTTGGACATGGTATCGCGGGCATTGGTCGTCTGCTCTGCTGTCTGCTCAACGGCTGAGCTTACCTCCCGATTACTCTCAACAACGCGTCCAGAAGCTTCCTGAAGGCTTTCCATGGCTGTTTTCAGAGCGCCTGCAGTGTTGTTGACGGCATCCAGCTCTCCCGCAGCTGAGGCCATATCCAACGCCAGCGCATCCAGTTCGCCAAACAAGCGTGCACTATCTATGGAACTCTTAGGTTCTATGATTTCCACTTCAGCAGACTGACCGATTACTTCTCCTTGGTCGTTTGCAGCAGTTTCAGCAAGCAATTGTGTGTTACGCTTAAAAAAAGCCATGTCAAAAACCTCTCAATCGCGCAAAGGTTTTCATAGTTTTACTTATAGTTTATTAACCTTGTTATTAATCCTCTCCTCTATTGCAAGTTATTGGATTACAAAGGATAATCATAAAACATCCTGTGATTAAATTTCTATTTTCTAACTACTATGCGCGGTGCATATGATTTGTCGTGAAATGCATCTGTCCGATCAGGACACGGTTATTGCTCTTTGGAAGGCTGCTGGCGTCTTTCGTGAATGGAATGATCCGGTTCGGGATATTGCAAAAGCACTTGAGGGCGAACACTCAACTGTTCTTGTCGGAGAACTGGACGGCATGATTGTCGCCAGCATCATGTGCGGAGAGGATGGGCATCGCGGCTGGTTTTATTATGTCAGCACACATCCGGATCATCAGGGCAAAGGGTTAGGCAAAGCTATTACAGCTGCTGCAGAAGACTGGTTGCGCGAACGAGGCATCTGGAAAGTTAACCTGCTTGTACGTGGAGGTAACAGCCAGGTCGCGAGCTTTTATGAGGCACAAGGTTACAAGAACACCCAGAGCATCTGCCTGCAAAAGGTGATTGAGCCATAGGCCACTAAGTTTTTACTCAGAAAATTTATTGGCTGTGAAAACTGCGGTAATCGACGCTGCGGTTTATAGGGTTTGGAAATTTCCTGTTGAGCCGTATAGCGTTGGACGTCAACTCACTGAGTTTTCATAGAACCCCTTAATCAAGCCAAGTATCTTGGTCACATTTTGCAGTATTTTCTCATCTAAAATTAGAATAACGGAACAATATATAGCGATCACAGCAAGTTAGACAACTGACACTCATTAGATCTATATTGCACCCCTACAACCCCAATAACATGAAAACAATACTCATATTACATCTGCAGTATTTTATAGGATTGATTGTTTCGTAAAGTTGTCATGCAGGCGCCTTAGTGTGCGCTCACCTTCTTCTACGGGATATTTCTAATGGCTAATGATTTGACGAATGAACTCACGGCAGATGAGTGGGATGAGTTGAACTTCCCTCGTGCTGAAGAGAATGAATTTGACCGCGTTGTTGAGCGCGCAATTTCGCGCCGCGGTTTTCTGGGTGGTGTGCTGGCATTTGGCTCAGGCGCAGCGGTGATGGGCACAGGTGTGCTTGGTCTTTCGGCATCTGAGGCGAAGGCTTCGGTTTCGCGTTTTGCCTTCCAGCCAATTCCGACATTCACTGATGCAACTGTTCATGTGCCAGAAGGATACAACTGGAAGATCCTAGCTCGCTGGGGCGACGCTCTGGTGGATGGTGCTGAAGAGTTCAATCATGAAACCGGCGGCTCAGCGGCAGGTGCTGACAAAGTCTTTGGTGAGAACACCGACGGCATGGAGAGCTTCCAGTATCAGGGTAAGCAGTTGCTGGCGATCAACCATGAGTATGCCAACCGCCGGATCAACCTGCCTCAGAATGAAGACGGTGCGCCCAAGAACGCTAATGACGTTCTGAAACTGCAGCACCTTCAGGGTGTTGTGGTTATTGAAGTGGAAGAAGGCGATGGTGGTTGGTCTATCGTGAAGAACAGCTCGTTCAATCGCCGCATCACACACAACACGCCGATGACACTTGCCGGACCGGCTGCTGGTCATCCTTTACTGCAAACTACGGCTGATCCTTCAGGCACGCAGTCTCTTGGCACCTTCAACAACTGTGGTTCTGGCAAGACACCATGGGGCACTTATCTGACCTGCGAAGAGAACTTCAACGGTTATTTCGGTGCAACCGATACAGCTCCTATAGAGCGCATGGACGGGGTTGATGCGGGTTACAAGCGCTATGGCGTCACGGATATCGGCTATAACTACGACTACCACAAGTTCGATGAGCGCTTTGACATTGCGAAAAACCCGAATGAGCCTCATCGTGCAGGTTGGGTGGTTGAGATTGATCCGACAGATCCAAACTCAACACCTGTCAAACGCACTGCACTAGGCCGCTTCAAGCACGAGAATGCAGAGGCTGTTTTAGCACCAGATGGCCGCGTTGTTGTTTACATGGGCGATGATGAGCGCGGTGAGTTCATGTACCGCTTTGTCTCCAACGGTGTTTATGCGCCGGGTCAGCCAACTGATGGTTTGCTGGATGATGGTACGCTGTATGTTGCCAAGTTCAATGATGATCAGACAGGCGAATGGTTGGCTCTGACACCAGACACAACAGGCATGGATGCAGCCAACATCGCGATCTTCAGTCGTATTGCTGGTTCTGCTGTTGGCGCGACCACCATGGATCGTCCTGAGTGGATTTCAGCTAATCCGAATGCAGTTGAAGCATATTGCTGCCTGACCAACAATAAGAACCGCGGTGTGAAGCCTAATGCAGGTGGAGATGACACCTCTGTCAACGGCCCGAACCCACGTGAGACCAACAAGTACGGCCAGATCGTGCGTTGGCGTCCTCACAATGAGGATCATGCCTCAGACACGTTTGATTGGGATCTCTATGTGATGGCTGGTAACCCAACCGTTCATGAAGGACCTAAGGCTGGTTCTGAGAACGTGAATGCGGGCAACATGTTCAACTCTCCAGATGGCATGGGCTTTGACGAGAATGGGCTTGTGTGGATCCAGACGGATGGCAGCGACAGCAATGAAGGTGACTTTGCTGGCATGGGCAACAACCAGATGCTGGTTGGTGATCCTGTGACGGGTGAGATCGCCCGCTTCATGACAGGCCCGAAAGGGGCCGAAGTGACTGGTCTGACATGGTCTGCTGATCGCCGCAGCATGTTTGTGGGTATTCAGCATCCAGGTGGCAACTGGCCTGACGGCGGAAAGCTGCCTCGCTCCTCCGTTATCGTGATCAAGCGTGACGACAATGGTGTGATTGGCTAAGCTGTCTTTCCAGCTTGAACGATATTTCCCTTCGGGAGATGCCTCCCGAAGGGTCTCATTTTGTGATTGTCACACTAGCGAAAGCTGAGCTTTTAGTGGCTGAAGACGGCTGTGATCTTGGAAGTCTGAAGTGTGTTCGCACCAATCATATAGCCGACCAGTGCGTTGCTTGGGTTCTCAGGAAGATCCAGCGCCGGCACACCAAGTGCATGGATGGTGAAGACGTAGCGGTGTACCTCACCTGCCGGAGGGCAGGCACCGCCAAAGCCTTTCGCACCGTAGTCGTTGGTGATTTCCATTGAGCCAGCAGGCAAAGTTTTGTTGCCACTTGCCCCTTCTTCAAATGAGTTTGTTGAGGCTGGGATGTTCACCACATTCCAGTGCCACCATCCTGAACCTGTTGGTGCATCCGGATCATACGCAGTTAGAGCGAAGCTTTTGGTGCCTTCTGGCGCGTTGGACCAGCTGAGTTGCGGTGAGAGGTTGCCTCCGGTGCATCCGAACCCGTTGTAAACAAACTGGTTCGTGAGCTGCTGACCTTCAGCAATGGACGTGCTGGTGAGCTTAAAATCTTGCGCTTGAGCGGCAGATGCAAAAGAAGCTGCGATGGCCAGAGCGGTTATGAGTGGTTTCCGGAACATGTTTTCTCCAGTGGCTTGGGGCGTTGAACATGTTCCAGCTATAGGTTGCTTTGAAAAGTTACGCTTTCACGAGCCACTCATAAACTATCGGATTTCGATCAAACCTCTCTCGATCTGATCTCTTTCGGACGAATTCCAAAGCGTTTTTTGAAAGCCTCAGAGAAATGAGAGGGGGTATTAAACCCGCAATCCAGCGCAACGTTCGAGATTGGTTCATGCGTGGATTGCAACAAGGCCAGACCTTTTTCCAAACGAGTATGGAGCAGAACCTTTGCGAAGCCGTGCCCGGACTTGGCAAGCCACCGGCGGAAGGTCGCCTCACTCATCGCAAAATGACTGGCAACGTCGGTCGCACGCCATGCGTAGCTCAAGTCAGTTTCGATGAGGCTGCGCACCTTGCTCAGAGGGTTGTCTGTGTCGGGCTTTGACAAGTGTACGCCGATATGGCGTAGCCAGATGAGCGGCTCCAACAGTCGGTGCTGCCTTAAGGCTTCTGGTAGAGAGGTGTTTGCCAGTGTCTCTTTCATGAGGGCAAGCACGTCTTCCGGCTTATGCTCTTTTCCACGCACCACCTGGATCCCTGTAGCTGTTGGAGTTACCGGTTGGTCTGCATACACTGCATCTATCAGCGCATTGGCAATGCTGACGCCATCTGCCTGATAATCGGCATCTACAAGTGGCCTGTTCTCGAGGCTGATGATAGAACCGGGAGGAAAGATGAAGAGATCGCCCTCCGAACCGATCAACTCGCCATTATGCGGACAGATTACCTTCTTCGTTCCCTTATGAATGAACGACAGGAAGGTTTGATGGAAGTACATGTCCGTAAACGTGGCTCGAGTGGCCTGCGTGATCAAGTGAATGGACAGGCCCGAGTCGTTTGGCAACATTCTATCAGCTGTTTCATTTGCGATTTGGGGCACTTTCACTGGTACTTTCAAACACCGCAGGTATCACGGTTTTATCGAGCAGGATCGGAATGGCAAACATTGCCTGTAATCAGAACCGTTGGATCTGAGGCGCATCATCGGTGATCTCGTAATAGCTACCTTTGTCTTTGACGAAGATATGCTTGCCGATGTGCAGGTCGTTTGGTTCATCCAAACAACCGGCTGCGATAGCGATGTAGTCTTCCGCATGAATTTTATAGAACAGGCTCGATCCGCATCCCTTGCAGAAACCACGCTTTGCAAAATCTGAGGAAGCGTACCATTCAAGTCCATCATCAACTGTGAAGGTAACGGCACTTTCTGGAGCTACTGTGGAGGCCCAGACGTGGCCGCTTGTACGCCTACATTGGCTACAGTGACAGACCGTGACGCTGTCTCTCACTGCTTCCACCTGAAACTGAACTTTACCGCATTCGCATTTGCCAGTGACCATGTTCCCTCTCCCCTCATTTATCAAGGAACCAAGATAGGGAGGAGGCTCTGGCCGGACAACAAAAAAAGCAGGCTCCTCTCGGAACCTGCCTTTTAAAAAGCTTCTGCTTCCTGCTTTAGCAATTAAGCTACAGCAGCCTGTGCTTTTTCAACCAGAGCCTTGAATGCGTCAGGCTGGTTGATTGCCAGGTCAGAAAGAACCTTACGGTCAACTTCGATGCCAGCTTTGTTCAAGCCATCGATGAAGCGGCCGTAGGTCATGCCGTGTTCACGGGTCGCAGCGTTGATACGCTGGATCCAGAGTGCACGGAAGTTGCGCTTGCGAGCCTTGCGGTCGCGGTAAGCGTACTGTGCCGCTTTCTCGACTGCCTGCTTAGCAACGCGGATGGTGTTCTTACGACGGCCGTAGTAACCTTTGGCTGCCTTAATAACTTTTTTATGACGAGCGTGGGCGGTAACGCCTCTTTTTACACGTGACATGGTTGTCTCCTGGTCTCAGCTTTAAGGCTTAGCCGTAAGGCAGATATTTTTTCACGATACGAGCATCTGCATCACACAGAGTGGTGGTACCACGTGCGTTACGGATGAACTTGTTCGTGCGTTTGATCATGCCGTGGCGCTTGCCAGCCTGAGCACATTTAACTTTGCCAGTCGCGGTCAGTTTGAAGCGCTTTTTGGCTCCAGACTTCGTCTTCAACTTGGGCATTTTGCGTCCTTTCTTGTGATGATCAGCGAACCGATCAAAAATTTGCAATGGATGCATCAGAAGCCGCCACGGCATGCCCTGTATTTCCGTCTTAATTCCTATAAATTATAGGAGGCAGAATACCGCCGGGCGACTTTGAACGCGGCCTTATAAAACTGCCAGCGTGGGAATGCAAGAAGATTCCCGTTAAACTCGGCTCGAATAGCCAGAGTTCAACCAGTTTACACCCTTGCCCTTGCCAGAGTGTGCATGACTATGGTGTTGCCGGGTGTTTTCGGCTCTTCAGATCCTGATGCCAAGCCTTTTAAGTGCACGGCCATAATCCGTAAAGAGTTGCTGGCAGGCCTGACGCTCAACACCTTCAAAAATTACTATTTCAGGTCGCTGAACCATGCTTGCAGCCAGGTCTTTGGCCCGCAGGCTCATTTCCTGCGGCCAAAAGTTTGTGGCATCTTCATTGGTGTAGGCGCCGAACACCAGAGTATCAAAACCGGCCCAGATGGTGGCGGCCATACACATAGCGCAAGGCTCACACGTGCTGTAGAGGATGCCGCCCGGAAAGCTACGGGCTTTGCTGGCCTCACTGGCGAGCCGAATGGCGTTGATCTCGCCATGGCAGGTAGGATCGCAATCCTTGATCACGGAATCATAGGCCTGCGCCAGAAGCTCACCTTCTGCGGAGTAGACAGCACAGCCAAATGGCGATGGGTAGGGTGTCTCCAGCGAAGTCGCAGTATAAGCAATCAGCTCTCTCATGCGCTGATGGTGCAGCTCCAGTTCGCTTTCTGTCATCACGCCCCTCCCCGATCTTTAGTTTCGCGAGGTTTGCTCGTCAGATGCGAATACCGAGTTTGATCATGGTACTTGCACAGTCAGTAAAGAGCTGCCGACAGGCATCACGCTCAACCCCTTCGATGATCTCGATCTTTGGGCGCATGATCACGTGCTCAGCGATATCGCGCGCGCGCAAGTCCATCTCCTGTGGCCAGAAGTTGATTGCATCCTCATTTGTGAAAGCACCAAAGACCAGCGTTTCCACGCCGATGCTGATGGTTGCTGTCATGCACATTGGACAGGGTTCTGAAGTGGCATAGAGGATACTGCCAGGAAAGCTGCGGGTTTTGTATTTCTTACAGGCTTCGCGAATGGCGTTGAGTTCACCGTGGCTGCTGGGGTCGCATTCGCGGACCATTCTGTTGTAGGCCTGTGCAAGCAAGGTTCCGTCTGAGCCATACAGAGCGCCACCGAAGGGCGTGGGATATGGTGTTTCAAAGGAGGTTGCAGTGTAGTCCACCAGCGCCTGCATGCGCTTTTGGTGTGTAGCCAGCTCGTTGTCCATGTGCTCCAACCGTGTTTCGTTGCCCCAAATGAAAATACCCGACACGCTGTGCCGGGTAATCTCAAAATTCTCTGGGGCTTCGGTTGAGTAGCTACACAGAAACCAAGCTGGAGCGCTTCAACCTGAGCCTATTAACGAGAAATAGGTGCTAACACCATCATCATCTGGCGACCTTCCAGCTTAGGATGGGATTCGACCTTCGCGATATCTTGGGTCTCTTCCTTCACCTTAAGCAGAAGCTTCATGCCGAGATCTTGGTGAGCCATTTCACGGCCACGGAAGCGCAAGGTTACCTTCACCTTGTCTCCGCTCTCAAAGAAACGCATCATGTTTCTCATCTTCACTTCATAATCATGAGTGTCGATGTTTGGACGCATCTTGATTTCTTTGATCTCAACGATCTTCTGTTTTTTGCGTGCTTCAGCAGCTTTCTTCTGAGCTTGGTACTTGTAACGACCATAGTCCAGAATCTTACAAACAGGTGGTTGACTGTTCGGAGCAATTTCGACCAGATCCAAACCTTGTTCCACCGCCATTGCGAGGGCTTCTTCGGTTGGAGTTGGGCCGAGGTTCTCACCTTCGGCGTTGATCAGCTGCACTTCGCGAACGCGAATCTCTTTATTGGTGCGCGGCCCTTCCTTAGTGGGTGGCGGTGCGCGAAACGGACGGCGAATGTGAGTATCTCCTCTTTAGACTGCCGAACTTGCGAATATTTGATTGCAGTTCAATGACTCGTTCCAACTGTTTCGTCAAGTCGAGAAACACTTCCCAAGAACATCATTTTCGCTGCGTCGCTAGAATCAGGAAAAATGCCACGTAAGTCAACACTAGTTTTGTAGGTTCTGACGCGACATTTACAACCAGTTAGCTGTCTGTTGGTAACAGCTCCCGGTAAACGTTTAGTGTGGCTGAGCACATGGCCTGTTTTGTGAAGGATCGCTCGACATGATCATGAGCGCGCTTGGTCAGTTTTGCCCGCTCTTCTTCACTCATATCCAGCGCTTGCGCCATGAGATCACAAAGCTCTTCTGCATTGCCATTCTCAAAATGCCAACCGGTACGCTCTTCAGCTTTCACGATTGGCGGCACGAGCACGGTTTCCGGCACAGCACCGATGTTAGAAACGATAATCGGCACACCTGCGGCCTGTGCTTCAACAGCTGCACGACCAAAGGCTTCCGCCTCAATGGAGGCCACGACAGAAGCATCTGCAATCGCGAGTGCTGCCGGTACATCAGAACAATGGCCAACGATGCGCACGTGTTCGATCAACTCGGATTCTGCAATCTGCAACTCCAGAGACTGACGATAGGCTTCGCGGCCCTGATCATCACCAGCCAGAACCACCAGAACATCATCATAACCACCGCGCTCGATCAGCTGGCGAGTGGCTTCAATCAGGACCCGCTGGCCTTTCCATTCGGTCAGGCGCGCAAGGTTCATAACAACGCGGCGGTTGTCGGAAACACCCCAGCGGGCGCGTAGATCTGTCACGCGCTCATCGCTGATGTTGTCTCGATTAAAGGATTCAACGTCTGGCCCGCGATAGATAACCGAGGTCTTACCCTTAGTGCGTGGATCACGTTTTTCGACCAAATCTGCAGTAAAGCGTGAGTTGGCGATCACTTTGTCTGCTCGGGTCATGGAGGAATTGTAGAAGGCCTTGAACTTGTTCGTTTCCTTGTAGATGCCGTGATAGGTGGTGACATAAGGAATGTTTAGGCGGTGTGCTGCCCACAAAGCGGACCATGCAGGAGCACGGGATCTGGCGTGCACCAGATCAACCCGGTTCTGCTGACAGATGCGCTCAATCAGATAAGAGTTGCGCCACATCGTCCATGGGTTTTTGGACTTCACTGGCAGTTCAAAGTGCACGGCGCCGGTTGCTTCCAACTCAGGAACCATGCGTCCACCCTGCGAGATCACAAGGCTATTCCAGCCTTCGTTGACGATCGCCTCCGCCACATCCACTGTGGTGCGCTCGGCTCCGCCGGTTTGAAGGTCGGGGACAATTTGCAAAATGGTTGGCACTTTGGACATTTCTCTATGTTTTTTGAGCGGCATCCAACTATGCTCGCCCAAATGAAAGGCAGGCACGCGCGGAAGCACGATAATCAGGTTTCCAAACAGTTGCCGGCCACTATAAGCCGATAAGCGTTTGGAGGTTATGAATGAGTGCTGACTTACCGCAATTCATCAGCGTTGGCAAAGGAGACAGTGCGCGGCAAATTGCAGTGCGCCATGATGAACGCGGTGCGCCGGGTGTTCTTTGGCTTTCCGGCTTCAAATCCGACATGCTTGGCACAAAGGCAGAAGTGCTTGCAGAATGGGCTGAAAAGAAGGGCCTGACTTGCACCCGCATGGATTACTCCGGTCACGGCGAATCCGGCGGTGAGTTTGTTGATGGCACCATTTCCCTTTGGCTGGAAGAAGCTGTGGCTGTGTTTAAGCAGTTCTGCAAAGGCCCGACTGTTGTCATCGGTTCTTCCATGGGCGGCTGGATGGCTTTGCTGCTGGCCAAAGCACTCCATGAAGCTTCAGAAGAGATGGAAGGCTCCCTCTCTGGCATGGTGCTGATTGCACCTGCTCCTGATTTTACCGAGGAGCTGATGTGGAAGCATGAGTTCACTGATGAGATCAAGCAGGAGATCATGGAGAAAGGCCGCTTCGAGCGTCCTTCCGAGTATGAAGACAGCCCTTACATCATCACGCGTGACCTGATCGAAGACGGCAGAAAGAACCTGTTGCTCGGCGAACCAATCATCACCAACTGCAAGACCATCATTCTGCAAGGCCAGAAAGATGACGCTGTGCCGTGGCAGCATGCTTTGCGCATTGTTGAAGGCATGGCCCATAACGATGTGGTGCTGACTTTGGTGAAAGACGGCGATCATCGCCTGTCGCGTCCTGAAGATCTGGACCGCATGATCGCAGCGGTGGCCGAACTCGCCCAGCGTTGATTTAATCTAGTGGTTAGGCTTCTGATGCAGGAGCCTAGCTGCCACTCATTTGCCCGCATAATTCTGCGATCTCCTGGTGAAACCAATCATACCGAGCAGGTAGAGGGCGATGCTTCTTCACCGTCAGGTATAGCGGATCGCTGACGGGTTCTTTCAGTTCCAGAATTCTGATTTTCTGCTGCGCCTCAAAGCTTCGCACGGCAGTTTTGGGCAGGACTGTGTACCCCAGCCCTTGCGCGACAGGCACGAGGATCTGGCTGAGTTGGTTGATATAGCCAGTCACCCGTAGATCACCCGTAGCAGATGCCATCTCCTCAAAATTCGGCGTCAGCAAGCGCTCTGCATAATGCTGGCCGTCCGGATGATCAATGAAACCCAGTTTTTGCAGGTCTTCAAAGGAAACTGCTCTTCCTTTGAAATCTGCTGGCACAACAAGGCAGAGAGGCTCGTTGCCGATGTGCTTCTGTTCCAACATTGAATGTTGTGCTTGCTGGGTGACTACACAGAGATCCATCTCGTTGCTTTGCAACAGCTGAAGGCTACGATGGTTTGGAGCGACTTCGACCTTCAGCGTTAAACCGGGATGGCGGTTCTGGTGTGTGAGTAGCTTTGGGTAGAGATAGAGCGCCATGGAACCGGAGCACGCAATGCGGATTTCGCCGGTGTTTGGGTCATCCTGCTGAATAGCTTCCCGAAGTTCTGCCTCCTGCCTTTCGGCTGTGAGCGCGAAGCTCAACAGAAGTTCCCCTTCCCGTGTCAGCTCAAAGCCCTTGCCGATCTTCGTAATCAGCGGCGCTCCGATCTGCTGCTCCAGCTTTTTCAGATGCTGGCTGACGCCCGGCTGCGTCATGCCGAGTTGATTGGCTGTCTGTGTGAAGTGACCAGTTTCGGTTAATTTGACGAAGGTTCTGAGCCATTGGGAGTTTAGCATGGCCCCAACATACATAACATTAAATTATCATAAAACTAATAAATGATAATTTCTGATTTTCTCACAGACTTGCTACATCCAACGTGTTCAAGGCATTCCGCCTATTGAGATTAGCGTAGCGAGGTCTGTTATGTCCGCCCCTTATCCAAGACGTTTCTCCCACATTGGTCTTTCTGTTCCTGATGTGGAAGCTGCGGTGAAGTTCTATCGTGATGTGATGGGCTGGTACATCATCATGGAGCCAAGCGAAATTGTTGAAGACGACAGCGCAATTGGCGAGATGTGCACCGACGTGTTTGGTAAAGGCTGGAAGAGCTTCAAAATTGCTCACCTATCCACCAGCGATGGCATTGGCGTTGAGCTCTTTGAGTTTGCTCAGAATGAAAGCCCTGAGAACAACTTCGAATACTGGAAGACCGGCATCTTCCATTACTGTGTTCAAGACCCGGATGTGGAAGGTCTGGCAGCCAAGATTGAGGCCGCTGGCGGCAAGCGCCGCATGAAGGAGCCACGCTATTATTATCCGGGTGAGAAGCCTTATCGCATGATCTACATGGAAGATCCGTTCGGCAATATTCTGGAGATCTACAGCCATTCCTACGAGCTGCACTATTCCAGCGGTGCCTACCAGAAATCCTAGGTTCTCCAAGGTGTGCTCGAAGAATTTTAATCGAGCACATCTAAATCTGCCCCAGCTTTCTTAGAGTGGCTGAAAGGCGTTTGGCTGCAAATAGACCACTATTCTGACAGGTCTTGAAGAGTAGCAGCCCATGTCAAAAGACATTCTGGTGGCAATCGCCTTCTTTTCTGCCAACGGACACACCGAGGCGCTGGCACATGCGATCGCACGCGGTGCTCGTGAAAATGGTGTGACCGTTACCTTTGTGCCTGTCAGCGAGTATGAAGACACAGACTGGGGCACTCTGGAAGCCGCCGATGCCATCGTATTCGGCACCCCAACCTACATGGGCGGTGTTGCCGCTCCCTTCAAATTCTTCATGGATGCCTCTGCCACCGTTTGGTACAAACAGGGCTGGATCAACAAGATTGCCGGGGGCTTCAGCGTTTCCGGTTCCATGAGCGGTGACCGGCTCAACGTCTTCCTTCAAATGGCGACCTTTGCTGCCCAGCATGGTATGATCTGGGTGAGCCTTGGCATGCCTCCCGGCAACAATTACAGCTTCGGCAGCAATGACGACCTCAATCGCCTCGGCGTGTACTATGGCGCAGCAGCGCAGGCCAATATGGATGAAGGGCCGGAGGTTGCTCCACCGCAGTCCGACCGTGACACAGCTTTCGCTTATGGCGCCCGTATTGCCAAAGCAACGCGTCGCTGGGTGGAAGGAGGGCACAATCAACCTCAGCAAAGCAAAGGTAAATCTCCCTTGCATTGATGGCGTGCTGTAAGCTTGTGTTTTAAGTTTTTTTCTAATCTGGAACTATCATAGTTGTGTTGGAGGCAACTGAATGGCGTGGATCTGGCTCATCATTGCAGGCATGTTTGAAATGGCTTTTGCCATCTGCCTCAAGCTCTCTGAGGGCTTCACCAGACCGCTCTACACCATCGCTTTTGTCATCACAGCTTTCCTGTCGCTCTACTTCCTGACCAGAGCGATGGCCTCTATCCCCATCGGCACGGCCTACGCCGTCTGGACTGGCATCGGCGCGTCCGGCATCGCAATCCTTGGCATCTTTCTCTTCGGCGAGCCCGTCACCTTCCTTCGCCTCTTCTTCATCGCCCTCCTCATCGCCGCAATCGTGGGGCTGAAGTTTGTGTCGAATGGGTAGTGGTCAGCTGCCATCAAACGCTGCATCAAGCTGCGCGGCAATCTCCTGAGATGCTCTTATGAATCCAGGGGTTTTCTCCCCAAAGCTGCCTCCGACACAGAACAAACCATTCTCAAAGATCGCCGTGCGAAGCATCTCTGTTTCCAGTAGAGTGAAGTTTGGTTTGTAACAGACGACTCCTTGAAATTTGTGCTTCTCTTGCAGAGGCTTGATCAAGGTTGGATGATTGCTCAAGTCCTTCAGTAATAGGACTTTCACTTCTGATGCATTGTCTGAAAGGCAAGCATTCTTACGTCGAAACCGCAATATCTCGGCGTTTGGCTGCAGAGCGTCACGAACGGCAACATATCTGCAGTTGTTTAAGCTGGATATTACCCGAAATTGAGCCGAGCCTGCTTGTTCTTCATCAGCAGCAATCAGATTGAAGCTGCTTAGTTTTGAAAGCTCCTCCAGTTTCCTCTGATCCAGGCAATCAAATACGACACCCTGATCAGTAAACTGATGATGATCATCAATGTTCAAGGTTGGAAAAAAGAGCTCAAACTGAACGACAAACTCATTTCCCGGCTCAGTTGAGTGCAAGATGTTGCGGAGTTTACCGGTAGCGTACTGTTTCCGGACCTTGTACTTGTAATTACGCCCAAAGCTCACAGCAGAGTGGCCCTTGAAAAGCAGTGCGGTTGTCGGGCCACTGGTCATATATTCCAAATGCTCTGAGTTCTTGCAAATAAAGCACTTCTTGAACTCAGCTTCCGACAATTGCTTTGAGGCCACTGCAACAATCTCAAAGCTGTTCTGCACCAGATCATCCTGAATGCTCTCAGTAAACCACTCGTGCTTTTCCTGATCCGGTTTGATGAGGATGATGTTGTGTTCCATGATGGCTATCAGACGAGGTGAGCTTCTTTGATGTCATCCGTGAATGGTGCCATGTCATTGTCCAGACATTCAACAATCTCTACTCGTGCAGGATTTCGAAGAAGCTTTGCATACTTGTATTTGAAGCTACCGCTTGAACACGCGACGATCTGATCAGCAACCCATTTGGGATCCAACATCGTAGTGGTGTCTTCATTCGTGTTGTCCCAGAAAGATGTTCTAATGCCTGAAGGAGCTGCCACGAGAACCTTTCCCAAGCTTTGATCTCTCACTAACGATGCTCCCAACATGCCCAAGCCTGACTTGGTCGCGCAATAGGCAGGCTCCAACTCGCGAGGGGTGTATTGAGAGCTGGACGTGATCAGCATTATCTTGAGAGGAAAGTCGGATCTTTTCTTGAGCCGCTGGATCAGCAGCATCGGGGCCAGCAAACCAACATTCACCATTGCACTCAGATCGTCATCTTCAAGTTCATCAATATGGCCCCTTTGCAGAAAACCGGCTGCATAAACGAGTGTATGGACAGGTTCAAAGCTGTCCAAGACCCGATCAATGTCCTGCCCAAGCTGAACTGGATCATGGTTCATTGCGAGGTTCTGGAAAGTTACACCTTCAAGATTTGGCTGCTTGCGCCCAGTAACACAAACAGTATGTCCTTCAGTCGCATAGTGCTTTGCCAGTTCGAGACCGACGCCAGATGTTCCACCAATGATCAAAATGTTCTTTTTCATGAATAGGTCTTTCTAAAAAGTTTTGGCCGTCCTCGACAAGATGACTAGCAGCTCAAATGGAACTTCACGATAGATCGGTCTGTTTTTGCATGTCAATTTGAGTGGGAAGCAAAGCTTCTAAGCGAACTTGCCGAAGTCTTCTCAAAACACAATCTTCAACTACCGATACTGCCTCGTGGTTTCTTTCATGAGGGTGCGAGTCCATTGGATCATGGGGTCGTGGTGATAGCGTTCGTGCCAGTAGAGGAAGAATTCCTGGTGGTGGTCTTTCAGGAAGTCCGGCACTGGCGCGGCTATGGTGTTGTGGCCCTCGTAGATTTTCTTGTCGAAGATTGAAGGCACAAGGAAGAGCAGGTCGGTTTGGCCGCAGAAGTGCATGGCGGCGAAGAAGCTGCCGATTTTTACGGCGACGTTTCGTTTGCGGCCCATTGCGGCCAGCTTGTCATCAATGATGCTTTGGCCTGAGCCGGTGATCATGACCGAGATATGGTCTTGAGCGAGATAGTCATCCAGCGAGATTGGTTTGCCTGTGAGCGGATGGTCCTTACTCATCAGGCAGACGTAGCTAAAACGGCCCAGCGAGATGCGGTGAAGCTGACTTGTGGCTGCATTTGGCTCCTGACCCGAGAGGACAAAGTGAGCTTCTCCATTTTCCAGCGGCTCAAACTGATTGCGGATATTGCTCTTCAGCTCCAGCTTCATACCCGGAGCTGCCTGCTTCATCCGTTTCAGAAGAGGTGGGCCGTAGAGGTTCACCTCCAACTCAGGGCCAGAAAAGCGAATGGTCTCTTTCGCTGTTGCCGGGTCAAACTCCGGCTTTGCGATTACGTCCTGGATAGTTGCCAGAGCGGATGGGAGCAGCCTTTGGATTTCGGCGGCTCTTTCCGTCAGCTCATAATCTCCAGCAATGCGTACCAGCAAAGGATCATTTAGCAACTCACGCAGGCGCTGTAGAGCGCGGCTGACAGCTGGTTGGCTCATATGCAGTTGCGTTGCTGCCAACGAGACATGTTTCGTTTCCAGAAGCTTCTCCAGAATGACGAGAAGGTTCAGATCCACTCCACGCAAATTCACCTGACGCATACTTACTATACCCTACATGCATTAGACGAATACTTAGTAGCTGAATAAACCGGTTCTGTCGATCTTACAGTGCAGAAAAGGAAATGCGATGAGCAAGGTGATTGTTGTTTATCACAGTGGTTATGGCCACACGCAGGTTTTAGCGGAAGCCGTACAGCAAGGTGCGCTAGATGCTGGCGCAGACGCGGAGCTGATGTCCGTTGCTGAGCTGGATGAGGTGAACTGGGAAAAGCTGGCGGCGGCGGACGCCCTTATCTTTGGCTCTCCAACTTACATGGGCAGCGCGAGCGCACCGTTTAAGGCCTTTATGGATGCGTCCTCCAAGGTTTGGATGGAGCGTGGCTGGGTGGACAAAATTGCTGGTGCTTTCACGGTTTCAGCCTCTCGCAGTGGTGATAAGCTGGGCACACTGACGCAGCTGAGCGTGTTTGCTGCACAGCATGGCATGATCTGGGTCGGGCTGGATCTGATGCCGGGCAACAACAGCAGTAAGGGGTCTGAAGAAGATCTCAATCGCCTTGGCAGCACATTGGGTGTGATGGCACAAGCCAATGCTGATGAAGGGCCCGAGGTGGTTCCGCCACAGGCAGACAAAGATACCGCGAAGGCACTTGGTGGCAGAATTGCGAAGGTGGCTGCTGCGCTCACCCGCGAGAGCGAGGCGGCTTAACCCTTAATTCACTGCAATCGCAAGTGCTTGGGTTTCTGCCCTGAGAGGTGCCATCTCTTCACCTCATTTTTGGACAAACTCGATACGTATAAGAGCAAATTAAAACACAAGATCACTGTATCGGGTTTGTCTATGAAAAGAAGAAAACGCATTATTCTATCCATTGATGGTGGTGGAGCACGCGGCCTTATTCCAATCCGCTTGCTTCGCGGGCTTGAAACCAAATTGTATGAGCGCGGCAAGTCTGCGCCTCTTTGCAAATACTTCGACCTGATTTGTGGCACTTCCAGCGGAGGCCTGATTGCAGCTGGTCTGACAGCTCCAAATCCTGACCGCGACAAACCCGGCCAACCGGCAATGAGCCTGGGTGACTTGCAGGAGTTTTTTGAAGTTGAAGCTCGCGAGCTTTACGTCAACAATCGTCGCCATTGGCTGCCCCGTCGCCTTTACAGCGCGTTTGGGCAGTTCAACAAAGGCATTCAGGAACGCCCGATTGAGCAAGCAATCAAACAGCATATCGGTTGGAGTGCCCTTTCCTGTAGCCTGACGGCTATCTTGCTCACTGCCTATGATCTGAAGAACCGCCGTGTTGTTTCCATGAGCAACAACACCACTGGACGGGATGACTACTACTTCTGGCAGGCCGTGCGCGCGACAACCTCCTCCCCTTCCTGGTTTGAACCTGCCCGGGTTGAAAACCTGACAACGGGCGATGAGGAGATCATGATAGATGCGGCTGGCTTCCTGAACGATCCGGTGCTCGCGGCCTATGCTGAAGCACGGCGCCATGGCTGGAATCCAAAGGACATCATCATCCTCTCCCTTGGCACCGGCAATCCGGTGGAAGAGAAGCATAGCTTCACCCAAGCGGTGAACTGGGGCACCAGCGGTTGGCTTTCTCCGGAAGAAGGTACACCGCTGCTTTCCAGCTATATGCACGGCCAAACAGCATCCACCGGACAGTATGCGGACGTATTGTTCAAGGATATGCCGGGCGTGGAATACATTCGCCTGAACGCGGACCTGCCGCACTTTGGCAGTGACATTTACAGCGTGCGCCCGGGTGAAGTGCTTCAGCTGAACCGCATTGCGGATGATCTGCTTTCTTCCCACGATACCGAGTTGGACAAACTGGCAGACATTATGGAAGAAAGGCAGGACGGCCCCGGCTTTTAGGCTTCACAATCCTTCTGCCCCTGCTACAACTTCCGGAATGATAAGTTAAAGTGATTCACGTTATAGGCGTGATCACATCGGAGGGATCATGTTGGGGTTGAAAGGTTATCAGCGCACTGCAGCCGTAATCATAGGCAGCATCGTCGCAAGCCTGTTTGCTGTTGGCGCGCAGGCTGTGCCCCTG
Source organism: Pseudovibrio sp. FO-BEG1 (assembly GCF_000236645.1). NCBI lineage: Bacteria > Pseudomonadati > Pseudomonadota > Alphaproteobacteria > Hyphomicrobiales > Stappiaceae > Pseudovibrio > Pseudovibrio sp. FO-BEG1. The sequence continues at coordinate 1,046,791 of NC_016642.1, read as the reverse complement.
CCTGACACAAAGCCTCAGATTTCCGTTGAAGATTACAAAGAGGCATTGCGCGAGTTGCCGGAGTTTCCGGGCGCTGCCAAGTATCACTTCGGACACAAAAAGACGCCTGCAAAAACGCATCCGCTCTCCTTTGGCAGCTATGCAAGAGGCTGTGTGGCAGGCGCAATTGCCATTCCCTATGATGGCGAGAACTGGCAAGTCATGCGCCTTTCCCGCAATCGCAACTGGGGGCATCCGGTTCTCATCAATTTCCTAAAGCGACTGGCTGCAGATGCTCCTTCACTGGGATGGAACGGGTTGCTGGTGGGTGATCTTTCTCAGCCACGTGGCGGGCCGATGCTGACGGGGCATGCTTCTCACCAGATCGGGCTGGATGCAGACATCTGGCTGCGCCAGATGCCAGACTATCGTTTCAGCACCAAACAGCGTGAGACTGAGAGCGCGATTTCCATGCTGAATGGCAACCTCAGCAAGCCGGGAGCAGACCGAAAGGTGAATCCAAATCGCTGGACCGATGCGCACGCCAAGCTGATCCGTCGCGCTGCGCAGGATGATGGTGTCGCCCGTATCTTCGTGAACCCAACCATCAAAAAAGCACTGTGTGACTTTGAGACTGGTGACCGCGACTGGCTGCGTAAGGTTCGCCCCTGGTGGGGTCACCACTACCACTTCCACGTCCGCATGGCCTGCCCTGCCGACAGCAAGAGATGCAAGAACCAAGCAATCCCACCTGCTGGCGATGGCTGCGGCAAAGAGCTCACCTACTGGCTCTCCGACGAGCCGTGGGTGCCCAAAAAGCCGAAACCAGGCGAAAAACCAAAGCCACGCAAACCGAAACCACCACTTTCCGTAGCAGATCTGCCAAACAGCTGCATGACTGTGTTGCGGACGGAGTGAGGTTGGGGCAGTAATTTGCTCATTCTTACAGGCAGCCAAACAAACCTTACAGGCGACCAAACAAACACCGTAGAAAATACAGTTAAATTTCTAATAAAATAGATCAATAACAAGTATTTGACTCCATACAACAACAAAGTTATTAATCAACCAGCACATGTAAGAGCTTAAACTTGCTACCTACAGATATGATGTCTGCTGGACAGCATATTTGCTGTTCTCAATAGCAATTTTTATATTCTGTAGAGGTTTTTATTATGGAAGTCAGCGGCGTCCGTCTTTCTTTTTCATTCACCAATTTTGCTGGTAATTACGATCCTGCACCAATTATGACTCAAGATGAAGTCGCTGTAAGTCTGCTTGAAGATGTTGTGCGCTTCACGCCGGACAATGAACTACGTCAGGACAATGAATTACGCCAGCAAGGGCAAAATGCAAAGAGCGAAGCTGAGCAAAGTAATGATCCGACCAAAAAAGCGATCAGCAAAATATTTGAGGTACTAATCGGCCTCGATACCGATAAAATGCAAGGTGCAGTGCACTCTTATCTGGCACAACGCAGCCGACAAGCTGCAGCAATCCAAAAATTCTTCGATATCTCAAAAGAATGGACTAATCCAAACAGTTCGGCTGTTTACCAGGAGCTGATGAAGGGTATCTATGCCAGTGCTAAGACTGGAGACCCCATCGCTAAAGAGATGCTGCAAGCGATGAAGGATGGTACACTCAACATCGAAGATATGGCAGACTATGGCTTCGAAACAAAATCCAATTACATCGTTTATTTGAATCCTGATGGAGAATATGTGTTTGGGACATCCTCAATTACACATGTAGGCGAATACTCCAAAGCAAATGAATTGTTTGAAGATCTGACCTTCATGGATGAAGAAGGACGTTCCTTCGATAAGAAGACCGGTCACAATGCATACTATGTTCAAATAGCAAAGAACCTCGCTTTCTACTTTACCTGGCCTTGAGTCCCCAGATCAGCTTGAGGCCTTTAAGTTGCTTTGTGCAAAAGGGAGCGTTGTTGCTCCCTTTTCTTATTCATGCGCGAGTGCTGTTGGTGCTTCATCATCGTTTAAGATAAGCGTCATCAGGGTGAGATCCAGCCAGCGGCCGAATTTGAAGCCGACTTGTGGGAGTTCTCCGGTGATCCTGAAGCCATAGCGTTCATGGAGGCGGATTGAGCCTTTGTTTTCACTGTCGATTGCGCCAATAAGGACATGGCGATCATCCTGTTTTGCCAGTTCGATCAGCTTTTCCAGCAAAACGGAGCCAGCACCGTTACCGCGTGATTGCGGGGTTACGTAGACAGAATGCTCCACCGTCTTATCGTAACCAGATTTTTCACGAAAAGATCCGTAACTGCCGTAGCCAAGTACATCGCCGTTCTCATCTTCAGCTACAATGATCGGAAACCCGCCTGCGATCCGCTTTTCGAACCAACTCACTCGATCTTCCAGCGTCTCTAAAGTATCCGTCCAAATCGCAGCTAGTGTCTTAACGGCATCATTGTGAATTTCCAGAAGTGTCGGAAGATCAGATTTGGTTGCCTGACGCAGTTTCATGTAAGCCCCTCATGACACAGCTTCGCTGAGATATTTTTTGTTCGAATGAACTGCTTTGGATTTGCATTGTCATAAACCCGCATCCCTATGCAAATCTGCGCTTGAATGATGCGGTTGTTTCTTCTTCAGCACTGTCATACTTCATTGCTAATCACAAGGCGAAGAAACCATCAAATACTTGAGTTTATTGCAGGATGTGTTTCCAGTCAGATCAAAAACACACTCGACCCGGATAAATGAAAATTACTAACCATTAGATTATTTTACGTAAATTTAACCATAAATATCGATCATTACATCAGATTTCATTGGTTGATTTTAAGGTTACTAAGTGATTACCAACTGACCAAGGCCTATTTCTAAGCAAATAGTAAATAACTTCGTCTGCTGCATTTTCATCGACCTTAATTTTCTACCTGCTTGCACTTTCACATCTGGAGTATTTGAAGTGAAACAGGTTTTGCGTATTACCACCCTCCTTGCAAGTCTCAGCTTGACCATTGCTGGAGTTACTTCAGCGCAGGCCCAAGATGGCGGTATGTATATCAGCTTTAAAGGAGCGAAGGCGTTTTCACTTCGCAGCACCTTTGATCCGACGGGAGGTGTACCAACTGATAGCTATGATCTTGATTTTAAGAATGAATGGGCTGCGAGTTCTAGTATAGGCCAGCGTTTGAACGAGTATCTTCGTATTGAAGCAGAACTAGGCTATCTCGTGAACACCGTTGACAAGATGAGTAGTGACACTGTGACAATTTCCGGATCCGGTGGTGGCAACGTTCATAGCAGTTACATCATGGCTAGTGTTCTCGCAGATTTGCCATTAACAGATCAAATAACCGCATTCGTAGGTGGAGGGATAGGCGCAGCTAAACCAGGTATGGATAAGCAAATTCTCTCAGGAGTTAACCAAACCCGCGAGATGGAAATTGAAGACCAATATGTTTTCGCCTGGAAGCTTACAGGTGGCCTTTCCTACGAAATGTATGAAAACACTCACTTGTTTGCCGACTACACATATTTCCAGACGGCAGACTTCGATGTGAAGCAGAAATCCACTGTGAGTGGTATTCCTTTTCAAAACACACTGGAAACTAATCTCAGTACTCACATGATCGGCCTAGGCCTTCGCTACGATTTTTAGCGGGCTGTTTGAGTAAGAAGCTCACTAGTTTTCATGGTTGACAGAGGCGGCAGGTTGCCGCCTTCTTTTATATTGCAAGACTACTGATAATTACTCCAAACAACACAAACCTAAAACAAGTTATATCATTGTAATTCATACCTATATTTTACATGTTCTGTGAATTACATCATTAATTATTTGGTAAGACTTGTCTATTTGCGCGAATCTGCCGTCAGGACTTCAGGAGATAGTGCGCAATGGGAAAGCTTTCCTCTACTGTAATCATGTTAGTTTCTGCGTTATTGGCGACAGGAGCACTCTCTGCCCGTTCCTATGCTGCGGATTTAGCTGAGGCTGCGCAAGCAGCCGCAAAAGAAGCTGCCGAAAAAGCTGCGATGGGCATGTTTCCACTCAAGCCGTATGCGGGGGCAAAGGGATTTGTCTCATATGCACCGGCTGGTGACTTCTACTCGCCCGGCACTGGGCGAACCAACTTTATCGACTACAACATCGGTTGGAATGCGGCTGCTTTTGGCGGCGTCACTGCGGGTGACTTTGTAAAACTCCAACTCGATACAGGCTACATAAGTAACAACGTCTCGAGCTTGTCTGGTGTGACAGATGGGAGTGGGTCGGTAGCGGCGGCCTATGTATTGGCTGGTGTTGTGCTTTCTGCACCGCTTTCCCCGCTCACAAAGAAGGTAATTCCATTTGCCGGAATCAGTATTGGCCCGGCCTTTCCAGTTATTGGGGAGATCACGGGACAGATTGATGGGTCTCCCTTTACCATCAAAGGCAATCAGGGTGTTGTGGGTGCATTATTAGCTCGTGGCGGTGTGACAATTGCGATCAATGCAAAGCTTGGTGCTACTCTCGAGTACGGGTTCTTTCAGACCGCCGACTTTTCACTTAGCACGACAGATAATATTTCCAGCTCTGGCAGGGCCTCGACAGACATGACGGCGCATTTGTTTGGGCTGGGGTTTGAGTATCATTTCTAGCCAGATTACAGCAAAAATCTGAGATTTGGCGGATTGCTATTCACTTTATTGGCTGGAAAACAGCAAAAAAGCGCGTGGGCGCTTATTATGTGCTTTGCCATAGAGCAAAGCAGTGGTAATTGAGCGCCCATGACGACCAAAACTTTGTCCAATATTCGCAATTTCTCGATTGTCGCGCACATCGACCACGGTAAGTCCACCCTGGCCGATCGCCTCATCCAGTCTACCGGCACTCTCACAGAGCGCGAGATGACGGAGCAGGTTCTCGATTCCATGGATATCGAGAAGGAACGCGGCATTACCATCAAGGCTCAAACCGTTCGCCTGATCTATAAGGCGGAGGACGGTGAAGAGTACACGCTGAACCTGATCGACACCCCAGGTCACGTGGACTTTGCCTATGAAGTTTCTCGCTCCCTCGCTGCGGTGGAAGGCTCCCTGTTGGTGGTTGATGCCTCCCAAGGTGTGGAAGCGCAGACGCTTGCGAACGTCTATCAGGCGATTGACAACGACCACGACATCGTGACCGTGCTCAACAAGGTTGACCTGCCTGCTGCAGAGCCAGACCGCATCAAAGAGCAGATCGAAGATGTGATCGGCCTTGATACTTCTGACTCAGTGATGATTTCAGCGAAGACCGGGCTTGGTATTCCTGATGTTTTGGAAGCGATCGTCAAACAACTTCCTGCCCCTGTCGGTAACCCGGATGGCCCGCTGAAAGCCATGCTGGTGGACAGCTGGTATGACACCTACCTCGGTGTGATGGTTCTTATCCGCGTGATCGACGGTGAACTGAAAAAGGGCGACACCATCAAGATGATGGGTACTGGCGCTGTTTATCCGGTTGACCGTGTTGGTGTGATGACCCCTGCCTTTGTGGCAACAGACCGTCTTGGACCGGGCGAAATTGGCGTTCTGACGGCTTCCATTAAGGAAGTTGCTGATACTCGCGTGGGTGACACCATCACCCATGACAAGAAAGGCTGCACCGAAGCGCTGCCGGGCTTTAAGCCAGCACAGCCAGTTGTGTTCTGTGGCCTCTTCCCGGTTGATGCAAACGACTTTGAAGATCTGCGCTCTGCCATGGGCAAGCTGCGCCTGAATGATGCGTCTTTCTCTTATGAGATGGAAACATCGGCTGCGCTTGGTTTTGGTTTCCGCTGTGGCTTCCTTGGTCTGCTGCACCTTGAAATCATTCAGGAGCGTCTCTCCCGTGAGTTCAATCTGGAACTCATCGCGACAGCACCATCTGTTGTTTATGAGATGGAGATGACGGACGGCTCTCAGTTTGAGATGCACAACCCGGCGGACATGCCGGATGTTGTGAAAATCAAAGAGATCCGCGAGCCTTGGATCCGCGCGAACATTATGACCCCTGACGAGTATTTGGGCCCAATCCTGAAACTGTGTCAGGATCGCCGTGGTATTCAGGTTGATCTGTCCTACGTTGGTTCGCGTGCTATGGTCACCTATGACCTGCCGCTCAACGAAGTGGTCTTCGACTTTTATGACCGCCTGAAGTCCATCTCCAAGGGCTATGCCAGCTTCGACTACACCATCAGCGAATATCGCGAGGGTGATCTGGTGAAGATGTCTATTCTTGTGAACGAGGAGCCCGTGGACGCGCTGTCCGTGCTGGTGCACCGTTCGCAGGCGGAACGTCGTGGTCGCGCTATGTGTGAGGTTCTGAAAGAGCTGATCCCACGCCACATGTTCAAAATCCCAATTCAGGCTGCGATTGGTGGACGTGTGATTGCGCGTGAAACTCTCTCTGCTCTGCGTAAGGACGTGACCGCGAAATGTTATGGCGGTGATGCTTCGCGTAAACGCAAGCTGCTGGATAAGCAGAAGGCGGGTAAGAAGAAGATGCGCCAGTTCGGTAAGGTAGAAATCCCTCAGGAAGCGTTCATCCAAGCGCTGAAGATGGATGACTGAGCACCGATTTGCGTAAGCAAAGCAAACGACTGAATGTCGTTTGCAAGGGCGAAGGCACGCGAGGGTAAGGTGCAAAGCACCATCGAGTGAGCCCTCTCTTACCAATCAAAGAATTCAAAGGCGGCCTCTGGTCGCCTTTTTCGTCAAGAATGAGATCTAAAGGCAAATAGCCATGTCACTTGAGAATGACCTGCGCAGCCGCGCAGATAACAAATGCGAGCTTTGCGGTGCGACAGAGGATCTTGCTGCTGTTGCGGTTGGCCCTGAAAGCAATGACAGCGCGGAGAAATCCATTCTGGTCTGCGGCACCTGCGCTGCTCAGATGGAGAACGCGGCTGAGCTGGACGTCAACCATTGGCGCTGCCTGAACGAAAGCGCCTGGAGCACAGAGCCTGCTGTTCAGGTGACTGCATGGCGTCTGTTGAATAAGCTTTCTGGTGAGGCGTGGGCCCGCGACCTGTTAGATACTTTGTATCTGGATGAAGAGACGCTGGAATGGGCACAATCCGGGCAGGAAGCAGCAGATGATGAAGACGCTGTCGTGCACAAGGACACACATGGTGCAGTGCTTTCAGCAGGTGATACAGTCACGCTCATCAAAGACCTTAAGGTGAAAGGGGCAGGCTTTACGGCCAAGCGCGGCACAGCCGTTCGCAACATCACCCTTGTTCCAGATAACGCTGCTCACATTGAAGGCCGCGTCAACGATCAGCGCATTGTTATTCTGACCGAGTTCGTGAAGAAGTCCTGAGGGCTTTGACCGTTACTCATTGCAGGTTTTAAAGGGAGCTTTGGTGCTCCCTTTTTTGTTCGCCAAGCTAAACTCAGAAATTGTAACGCAAGCCAACCTGAGCGATGTGGCTTTGGAAACTGGTTGTAATATCGGGGTTTCCAGCAGGTGCATTTTTTTGACGAAACTCAAAGTCAGCTGACTGCATGAAGTTGTATTCACCGACCACTGACAGATTATCCATTAACTTGTAAGCAGCCCCAGCATTCAGCTTTAAAAACGGAGTTACGCTATCCTGAACATCGAACTTCTCCGTCGGATAACCAAAATGCGCATCATCAAAGGTGACTTTGCCCAAATCAAATGACGCCAAGCCTGCCCCAATCCCAACAAACGGTGTAAAGCTTTCAGAGAGGCTGTAGTCAAAGTAAACTGATGCGGATACATGGACTGCAGAAAAGCTGCCCTTCTTAACTTTCTCACCGCCGATTTTATCAAGGCCAGAACGTAGATAACCGATATCAGCTTGAACTCTGACGTGCTCATGAACGCGTTTGCCTGCATTCAGGCTGGCGTTAAAACCAAGCTTTCTCTTAAAGGATGACTTTAGCCCAGGAGCACTCACGTCTTCCTTTGCATTTGGCACTAAACCACCGGTAAACCCAACATAAGTGCCTTGTAGAAAATCACCTGCTGAGGCTGGCAGTGCCAGCAGTGTCACAACAGAAAAACAGAGGATCGATTTGATTGTCATAATAACCACTCTCAAAAATTGAATAGTGGTTTTGCGTAGCATGCAGCTCAGGTTACTACATTTTTTGACGATAAAATTGCAGCATGAAATTGAGAATTACTAGTCAGTTTATCGTTAAACACTCCCCATTTGGGGTAAGTTGGGCTTCAATCAAGCATAGTTTGGAAGCCTGATATGCTGATTACATGATTATTGCCACTTTTCTTTTGGCGAGCGACCTGATTCTTTATCTTCCATTTCCTGATGCTTCTTTTCCATCTCACGAAGCCATTCTTTGTGCTCCAATACTTGCCGACGTTGATAGTTGCCGTGTCGACGGGAAAGTTCCTCACCATGAACATCTCCCAGATTGTTTGGCTCTTCGCGATGAGGAGAATGGTAGGACAACGGTTTACGAGTTCTTCGTCCACGGCGAACATCGTAAATCACGGCAGCGACGATACCGATTGGAATGAGCCAAAGCAGGTAGTGCAAGGGAGACCTTTCAATTGTGTAGGGTCACGATAACGGGGAGCTCTTACTTACTAAGGTTCTACTCGCCGCCGCCATCACCTCCACCACTGTCGCCACTATCTCCATCAAAGAAACCAGAACCGCCATCTGCACTGGAGCGGTCGCGTCTTCCTGAGTGTTTAAAGGCTTTGAAAGCTATGACGACAATGACCGCAACAATGGCGAAATAAAAAAGATCATTCAGCAAAATTTCGCACTCACATTTGGAACATCCGAAGGTGCTCGGGAGTTTTCTCTAATCAATATCACCAGATTACTGCCGAGCAGAGACTGCGAAAAGTTAGTTCTCTTCATCTTTGCGGTGCAAGCGGATTTGTGAGTGGAGGGTGATCTGCTCTGGTGTGAGGCGCAAGAGGATTTGGTTGTCTGCCCATTGATGCAGGGCTGCGCCGGTGTTTGAGGTTTCAATGCGGTAGTGGCGGCCTCCCTGACGGGCGTACCATTCTATGCGGTCCTTGTTGAACCACTTATTGGTTTTCAGCGGGTGCAACATCGTGAGGTTGCCGGGGTAATCTGCCAGCAGCAGGTCGATAGCGTTTGTGGCGTTAGTTTCCTCTATGATGCGATGCACTTCGCAGATCTGTGGTTTCTTGATGGTGGCGAAGCGTTTGCCGACGTGGGCGTACTCATTGAAGTGCGCCATGCGCTCATCCTGAGGCAGGTAATCGAACACATGGATGACGCCATCGCAGATGGAAGAGAAATAGAACGAGCGGTTGGTGTACTGGAGAGTGACCCGTTGCCGCTGGTTGCCGATTTTACGTTGAACGGTGTTGCCGCTGCCTGTCAGGTACTCGTCTCCCCTCTTCTTTTGAAGGGCAAGGCCGAGACCAATCAGGTAATCGTTGTCCAGAAAGCGAGCAGGAATAGACCCGTGCAGCTTCCGGTTGGAAGCGGCTGGTTGACCTGAAAATACATTCCTCCCGAAGCTGGTATCCATGTCTGCTCCCCGTCAACACAAGTGCTCTGTGTTTCAAACGTGGAACAATTCCTAGGTAAAAGCAGTCCTTCAATTGCCTCAGCTGGATAGTCTCAGGTTACATCTCATAGGGTGAATCTGAGGGGTATTTTAGCGGGTCCTAACCGGCCTCTTCGTCCCTCTGATTTACAAAGATGAGACCAAGGAATGCGATGATGCTGATGTTGTAGGAAGTCTCAATGGCCCCACGGCCTATTGGCGATTGCCAAGCCAGAAACCACTCTCCTGCACCAACAACAAAGACCACGAACCACAGCAGGATCGCGACGCAAAAGCCAAAGGAAACAACGGATTTGGAGCGATTGAATGCGGCGGCTGGCTTATGGATGTTGGCAAGCATGCGCAGGCTGCCGAGGATCAGAAGGAAGGCAACAAAGCCTTCGATTGCCAGAATGATGATCAGGAATGTGGGAGCCGTTTCCAACGGGAAGACGGCGCGGAACTTGGGGCTGGTTGGGAAGGTGTCCACCATGGAAATGACGGTTTCAATATATGCCAGATTTGCAGGGGCATCCTGATAGTTATTGAAACAGACCATGGCGGCAAATGCGCCGAAAGAAAGGGCAATCAAAACTTTGATCAGACGAAGAAGCATGGCGTTACCCGCTTTTTCGCCAGTAGAGCAGATAGGGGCTAAAGGCCGGTTAGGTGTGGCCTTCAGCTCTGGTGTTTTTCATTTGCTCTCTGTTAACGGGCGGAAAGGCCTCAGGAAACCTCCAGAATTTCCGGCCATAGCGCTTCGTTCTGTTTGGTGAAGGCTTTCAGGTGGCCAACTTCCTTCAGCTCAAAATCTGCCGGATTCAGGGTCTGGCGGATGATCTGCGCATCTTTGTAGAGCGGCTCCATGCGGTCGATGGAGGCTTTGGGTGCCGTTTCATCATCCGTGAAGCCGATGATTTTGATCGGGCCCTTGTAAGGGTTTGGGTTCATCTGAGGGAGAACGCCGCCGATATCGCTGGAATAGAATGTGGGCGATGTACACCACTTGCGCCATTGCCAGTAAACACCGGCGGGCACATCCGCCCCAAGGCCGAGAGCTTTGCCCGGCAAATAGCCTTTCAGGCGCGTTGCGATTGGGCCCAACAGGTACCAGAACAGAATGACCATGAAGAAGTACGGCAGGTGGTGATCGCGCCAGTAGACTTGCCCGCAGGCCACAGTGGTGACCTTGTCGACCTTATCCAGATTGGAATGGAAAGGCAGCATGAAACCGCCGAGGGAGTGGCCGATGACATGCTTTTGCGGTGTGTCCGCTAGCTTCAACAGAGCATCAAATGCAGCTTGTTGGTCGAGCAGGCCCCAGTCCGCCATGGTGGCGGAGGAGTTGCGCGGATGAGTTTGCTTGGATGCGCCGAAATCCCGGTAATCGTAAGTGAGGCACAGGTGGCCTTGCTCAGCAACCCACCGGGCGAACCGGGCATAAAACAGCTGCGGCACGCCGGTGGCGCCGTGGATGATGACAGAGGACTTGGGATCCCCTTTGGGCCAATAGGCTTTGCCAGTCAGTGTGGCACCTTCACTTGGAATTTTTACTGTTTCCACGCGCTGCTCACTTTCGGCCATCATGTCTTCCAGTTGCTTCATTGCCATAAACACTCATCGCTAAAACAGTTCATCTGTACGTTCAAACACTTGATCTGCTTTAGCTCTTGTTTTTGCGTATCTTTATCCGAATACCATCAGGCACTTTTCGGAGATACTCCGCAGATAGCCGCATAGGATCATATATTAACGTATAGGTAAAGCTGAAAGGTAAAATATATCCCGCGCTTTTAAGAGAAGGTTTCATGAGTTCATTCGCGGGAAACAGCAGGCTTCTTAGGGCTTTGCATAGGCCCGTGCTCTGAGATCAGCTGCCGGTTTTCGTACCGGCGACCCAGAACTCGTTGCGGCGGGCGGTGATGCGCTCAGCGACAAAGTCTACAAACAAACGGACGCGGGCGGTATTGCGCAGGTCGCGGTGGAGGAGAAGCCAAATGTTGCGGTATGGCATTGGCTTCTGGAATGGGGCGCGGATCAGTGTCGGATGCCTGTCACCCAGATTGCAGGCCAGATAGGCCATACCAAGACCAGCAGCGGCCAGTGAGATGAGCGGCACCAGTTCTGAGACTCTGTGCTTGAGCTTTGCTTTGGGGTAGCAGCCGTTCAGGATCCACGGTGCGGTGGTTTCCCCCTCTGCCTCATGCCAGCCGATGAAGTTCAGGCCTTCACCGCTGTTGTCCTTGATCCGCTCAGCGTACTCACGTGTGCAGTAGGCGGCCTGAGACATCTGCACCAGCTTGCGGCCCACCACATCCTGCGTGACTTCGTCAGCAATACGGAAGCCGACGTCAGCTTCACGCCGTGTCAGATCCGCCACGTTGTTGGTGAAGTTCAGGTTGAGGTCGATGTCCGGATACTTCTCGGCAAACAGCACCAGATCATCCATGATGGACGTCATAGCCAAACCGTGGGGCATGGTCACGTGGATGGTGCCTTGAGGCTTGGCATCGCGCCCGACGATGATGCGGGAGGCGGTGGCCATCTCGTCTTCCACACGCTCGGCGTAGGGCAGCAGGGCCTCGCCCAGTTCCGTCAGCACCAGTCCGGCCTTGGAGCGGTCGAACAGGCGACTGCCGACACGCTCTTCCAACACCTCCAGCCTGCGGGCCAATGTTGTGTGGTTGACGCGGATAAGCGTTGCTCCGCCGCGGATGGTGCCGCTGCGGGCCACGGCAAGAAAATACTTCAGATCATCCCAATTCAATGAATAGTTTTCCTGCATGGCTTCGAGTATTTCCGGCGGTTCAAATTTGGAACATAGCGTCCAGTTTTACCCATCTACACTTCAAAATTCAACCAGACTAGATTTTCTGCATGAACAAATGAACAGCAGGAAACGCAGTGATGTCTCCGATCAAATCCGTTTTAATTACCGGTGCGAATGCAGGGTTGGGCCGTGAGGCGGCTCGGCAGCTCGCAAAGGTCAGCACTATCGAAAAAATCTATCTCGCCTGCCGTAATGAGGCCAAAGCTCAGGCAGCCAAAGCAGCGCTTGAAGCAGAGGCAAAGCGCGAGATCTTTGAGATCATCCTCATGGATGTGATGGACCCCGCCTCCGTGCGTCACGCTATCAGCCAGATGACTGCACCAGTCGATGCGCTGGTTCTGAATGCTGGCGGTGTGGGAGGTCGGTCTCCCAATGGCATGACCGCTCATGGCGTGACCAACATTTATGCCGTGAACATGCTGGGGCATGTGGTGCTGGTGGATGAGATGCTGGAGCGTCAGCTGATCACGTCTACCGTGCTTTATGCAGGCTCAGAAGCTGCACGCGGCATTCCGAAGATGGGTGTTACCCGCCCAGCACTAAAGGAAGCGTCCGTGGACGAGTTCCGCGCCATGGCGGATGGGCGCACGTTTACTGAAAAGAGCGACCCGATGGATGCCTATGCGAGCGTCAAACTCATTGGTGCGCTCTGGATGTCGTCCATGGCACGACAGCACCCACATGTTCGCTTTGTAACCATGAGCCCGGGCGGCACCACGGGCACCAACGGGTTTGACGATATGCCTTTCCTGAAAAGGCTGTTCTTCAAGCATGTGGGCGGTTTTTTGATGCCACTGCTGGGCATGATGCATGGCGTTGAAGATGGCGCTAAGCGCTACGTGGACGGCATTCTGGACCCGAAATTCAAAAGCGGTGTTTTTTACGCCAGTGCTGGCGAAGGTGCTGTTGGCAAGCTCGTCGATCAAAGCACTCTTTTTGCTGATCTTGGCAATCACAGTTTTCAGGACAACGCCAATCAGGCTGTCCACCAACTGGTCTCATGACCTGAAGCAGCTTGCCTGCTTTCCTTCTTACTACGCGTATCTGCGAGACCCCGTTTCCATTCCCCGGAGATACGCCCAATCCTTTTAAATGGAGAGATACAATGGAAATCGCATATCAAATTATGGTTGGCGCCCCGACACTTATGCTGCTTGGCCTGGGCACCGTTTCAATGTTTGCCCCTTCCCGTATGACCAAGAATTTTGCGCTTGAGCCGATTGGCGTGGCAGGGCTGAGCACCATTCGCTCCGTCATTGGCGGGCTGTTTCTGGCAAGCGTGGCGCTGCTGATCACCGGTTTTGTGACGGCACAGCCTCAGGCTTACGTTGCTGTCGCGATTTTGCTGGGTGTTGTGGCGTTGGGCCGTGTGGTTGGCTTGATGGCTGATGGTTTTGTGAAAGAAGTCATCCCACCATTGATCGTGGAACTGGTCCTGATCGCTGCCCTGCTCGGCGCGTTCTTCCGCCCGTTCTGAGTGCGGACATGAAAAAGGCGGCAGAGCTAGAGTCCCCCTATACCCTAGCTCTAGCCGCCTGTCATTGCGGGTTGTTGCAGGCCTCCTTCCGTCCTTAGAAACCTACAACCCACACATCCGGCTGGATGTCACTGTCATTCCTTGCTGATGTCCGCATCCATTCCAGCGATTACGCTATCAGCTGGTTTGTTACGTGAAGCAAACTCAGAGACCACAACCATCCCAAGGATTGCTAAGAATACACAAATGAATAATGCCAAGCCGAAAGTCATAGTCCCTCCACCTCAATGACAATAAAAGCGTAGATAGCAAATTGACCTATGTCAATACGAATTTATAATTTGACTAATGTGAAATTTACTCATGGTCACAATGGATATTCTTTTTGCATTTCATTCTGCGATGCACAATTTAGTATAATTATTTCTTTTATTATTCTTATCTCTGGTTCTTCTGTTGTTTCAGTCACCTTTACTCGACACCATAGTACATATACGTAGATTACCTAAGTTAAATCGATTTAGATAGCCTTCGAAAATTGAAAGCTTTTGCAGCGCGAAAACGTGGGTTAAGCTCATGCATCAGTTGACCACCCATATTTTCGGAGGTCCTTTCATGCCCATGCCTCAGGAATATCAACTCGCATCACAGCAGTACGAAGCCTTCCTTCTGGACGCCATGGAATCGATGGATCTGGTGACGCGCAACCGTACCTACACCTGCGTGCAGGCCACCTTACTGGCGTTTCGGAACCGTTTGACCGCTGAGCAAGTGCTGACCTTTGCCGATACTCTGCCCGTCGTGCTGCGCGCGATCTTCACGTCTGGCTGGAGCCGTGACGACTTTAATCCTGAGTTTGGCACCATGGAAGATTGGGTAGCGGATGCCAAGGCGCTGCGCAGGCTTCACAACTTCTCAGATGACAAGACCCCGGCAGGCGTTGCCAAAGTCCTGCGCCGCCACGTCGACCTGCCTCACTTTGAGCAGGTGCTGCAGCAGATCGGCCCTGATGCCATGCAGTTTTGGGGATTTGAGAGCACTGCTGAAGCAGAGGCCTCCTAACGGGCAATGCTTTCCCGAGCTTTTGCCGCTGTCGTTCCAAAATGCACTTTGAAGTCCCTGCTAAACTGAGAGAGGCTTTCATACCCAACCTGCGTTGCAGCTTCGTTGGCGCGCTTGCCTTCATAAAGGATCAGGCTGCGGGCATGATTCAGGCGCAGTTTCTTGAGGTATTGGACCGGCGTTTCACCCGTTGTGCTGCGAAAGGCACGATAGAAGGCTGAGGAACTCATCCCGATCTCTTTGGCAAGCTGCTCCACGGAGTACTTGCCTGCCAGATTACCGCTCAGTTTTTGAAGAACACGGGCAATGCGCGCGCTTGGATTGCCCTGATTGCTCAGTATTCTCAGGACGCTGCCGTGACGATCATTGAGAGCACGATAATGCAGCTCACGCACCAACCCTGCCCCCAGCACAGAGGTATCAACCGGTGAAAGCAAACAGGCCGTCAGGCGTTCGACAACGTCCTGCATATGATCACTCATGGCCACTGGCTCTGCACCCAGTTTCGTGGTGGAGTTGGAGACAACAGGGTCATCAACCTTATTGATAAGCTCCAGAAGGAGTGAGGTATCCAGATCTACGACCAGACCTGTGAGGGGATTTTCCGGGCTTGCTTCTGTTGAGCATTCAAAGGCCAGCGGCAGACCAACGACTAGATAGTTGTTTTCATCATATTGGAAGCTCAGATCACCCAGATAGAGAGACTTCCTGCCTTGCCCGATGATGATGATACTGCTGCCGTAAACCAATGGCTCCCGTGGCAATGGCACCGTGCTGTGAAACACGCGCACTCCGGGCAAAGAGGTTTCAGCAATCGCGTTATCATCCCCCATATGAAAATGGTCTATGAGGTCATTCATAGGTTGGCGCAGGGTGGTCATTCGGCACGTCCAATTCTCGTAGTTGCCAGTATAGTGCAACAAACTTGCCGGTAGAGACAGCCATCCTCAGCGAGAAGGCAGAATCCAGCAATAAATTGGCTAGATACGGCATTCCCCAAAATCGTTGAAGCCACAATATTTGGCGCAACGCGGTCGCCAGTCATCCCAGGTACATCCGGCGTCTCGCACATGACACGACCTAGGAGATACCAATGAACATCCTCATCCTGAACTGCCACCAACACTACGCCTTTTCCGAGGGCAAGTTGAGCCAGACACTGGTTGAGCGCATGAAGGTGCAGCTTGAAGCTATGGGCCATGCCGTGCGCACTGTAGCGACCTCTGGTGAGTTTGCAGTTGAGACCGAAGTGGCGAACCATCAATGGGCTGATACGGTCATTTTACAAATCCCGGTGAACTGGATGGGTATTCCGTGGAGTGCCAAGCGCTACATGGATGAGGTTTACACTGCAGGTACAGCAGGCGCGTTTTGCAACAATGATGGCCGCACCAGTGAAGCGCCTAAAAAGAACTACGGCAACGGCGGCACGTTGACGGGTAAGACCTATATGCTCTCCCTTACGTTCAACGCTCCAAGTGAGGCATTTAACGACCCTTCAGAGTATCTGTTTCAGGGCAAGTCTGTAGACGATCTGTTTTTCCCTCAGCACATGAACTTCCGCTTCTTTGGCATGACAGGTTTGCCGACATTTGCTTGCTATGACGTTCTCAAAAATCCTGAGATTGAGCAGGATTTTGAGCGGCTGAGCGCTCATCTGAATGCAGTATTTGAGAAAAACTCTGTCACAGATAAAGAACTTGTTTAGTCCGCGAAGGAGGTAATCTCCCTCCCCTACGACGAGCTCACTCGTCGTTGTATGCCGTCGTCAGTCTCCGCGCTGATGGCGGCTTTTTTGACTACCGGGCCTGCGCGACACAGTAAGAACCTCATCGCGGCGGCGTTTCAGTGGAGACCTTGTTTATTTGGCTCATGCCTATAAAAACTTAAGCATGATCCCGTGGTCGATGTGTGCTGAACTTCAGCGCAGAGTTTGAGCTATCGGCTCTTTGTAGATCCGGGTGGAAGGACGGTTCCACCGGTTTTGCGCTTTCGACCACACACCTGCCACGGCTACAGAGGGTATTGACCGTGACCGACTTTCTTATTCTCGCCTTTGTCTTTCTGGTTGCGGGCGTCATCTCTGTGCCGATTGCTTCACGCTTCGGCCTTGGGTCTGTTTTAGGCTATCTGATTGCCGGCGTTGCCATAAGCCCGATCCTGTCGGGGCTGAATGTGGACGTGGTTGGGGTTCAGCACTTTGCCGAGTTCGGCGTGGTGATGATGCTGTTTCTGGTTGGGCTTGAGTTGGAACCAAAGATGCTCTGGTCCATGCGCCAGCGGTTGCTTGGGCTTGGCGGTTTGCAGGTTGGCCTAACCACTGTGCTGGTTATGGGCGCGGCTATGTTGCTGGGCCTTTCCTGGAATGTAGCGTTGGCGAGTGGTGTACTGCTTTCGCTGTCCTCAACCGCTATCGTACTACAAACACTGAGCGAGAAAGGCTTGTTGCGGTCAGACGGTGGGCAGGCCAGCTTTTCCGTGCTGCTGTTTCAGGACATTGCCGTCATTCCAATCCTTGCACTTCTGCCATTGCTCGCTCTGCCAGAGCTTGCTGGTGTTGCGGGAGACATCGCTAGTCATGGTGCGCATTCAGGCGCTGAAGAAGGTGGCAGTTTAAGTCTGGTGGAGGACTTGCAAGGCTGGCAGGCAGCGCTGGTTACGATTGCTGCGATTGCCGTTGTGATTGCGGGCGGTTTTTATCTCACCCGACCTATCTTTCGCTACGTTGCCATGGCGAACCTGCGGGAAGTTTTTGTAGCGACGGCTCTGCTGTTCGTCATTGGCATCGCCTTGCTGATGACGCTGGTTGGGCTGTCTCCGGCGCTGGGAACGTTTCTGGCGGGTGTCGTGCTTGCAAACAGTGAGTATCGGCATGAGCTGGAGAGCGATATCGATCCGTTCCGCGGTTTGTTGCTTGGGCTGTTTTTCATCACGGTTGGCGCTGCCATCAACTTTGAGCTACTGCTGGCTAATCTGGGTATCACCCTACTGCTCACGATCGGTCTCATCGCGATCAAACTCTTCGTGCTTTTGGTGCTGGCACATCTGTTTCGGCTTAAGGGCAGTGCCAAGTGGTTGTTTGGTCTCAGCATGGCGCAAGCAGGTGAGTTTGGCTTTGTGCTGATTTCCTTCACGGTGGCCAATCATGTTCTGCCACAGGCGATTGCTGATCAGTTGTTGCTGGTGGTTGCCATGTCGATGGTTCTGACGCCTGCGCTGTTCATTTTGTACTCGCAGGTGATCCAGCCGCGGCTGGCCTCCAAGGATGAACTACCTATCGATGAGATTGCTGAGAAGAGGCCGATCATCATCGCCGGGCATGGTCGGTTTGGCGGTGTCATCAATAACATGATGCGGACAGCTGGCTATAAGACAACGGTTCTGGATTACTCCTCCGCTCAGCTGGAGATGCTGCGAGCTTATGGCCTTCGTGTGTTCTTTGGGGATGCCACGCGACCAGACTTGCTGCGTGCCGCTGGGATCACTGAGGCTCGCTTGTTTATCGTTGCGATTGATCAGCGGGAGGCTGCCACGGAGTTGGTGCGCCACGTGCGCAAGCATCATCCGCAGGTGAGCATTGTGGCGCGTGCGGTCAATCGCCATCACGTCTACGAGCTTTACGCAGCAGGCGCCCACCACATCATCCGCGATACCTTTGACAGCGCCGTTCGGGCGGGCCGATCTGCTTGGGAGGAGCTGGGCATTCCCAAAGACAAGGCCGAGGAGATGGCGCAGAATTTCGTCAAAGAGGACAAGCAAGTTCTCAGAGAGTTGGCAGAGCATTATGACCCGACCGTGCCAGCCCACGAAAACACCGAGTACATCAACCGCGCCCGCGAGCTGATCTCAAAGCGGGATCAGTAAGTTGACGCCTCAGGAAGGCCTTGTGACGACACAGAGCAATATCGGAAAAGCTGTGCCTTCTATCGCAGGTTCGTTGACTGAGTGTGGTGGCTGAGGCAGGGAGGTGGGGCTTTGCCAGCTTTCCCAAAGGTTTAGGATCTATTGTGGCTGGGTGTTCTTTGATTGAGTGATGTGAGCTGGACGTTTTGAGTATGTTTTTAAAGCACTGCGGGTTGGTCGTTTGCTTGTTGTTGGCGGCCTGCAACGGGGAAGACCAGACGACTGCGGTTTCTGATGTGAGTGCGACCAGTATTGCTGAGAATGTTGTCAGTGCCTCTCAACCGCGTTCTGTTGTTATCGAGAGTATGCAGGTTGCCTGGCAAAAGGCATCGGCATTGGAAGAGCAGCTTGGGTCTGAGAGGAGCCTGATGTCAGTCACTTTCACTGAAGTTGATCCACAGAGCCATACGCCCATCGCCTCCCCGCGGCTTTCCGTGAAAGAAAGACTGTCACTGGCAGAAGCGGCGATCAGGCAAGCACCGGGGTGTTATTATCACGGCTATGACCCTGCTACCAACGCAGTTGAGGGTTTCATGTGGGAGGAGCTCGACAACATCATCATGGTGTTGGCTGAGTGTTAGCTGATTAGGATTTTCTCCGGTGCCTAATGCGCTTATAATGCCCTCCAAAATTACATTATCAGTTTTTAGGGGCGAAGATGGACGCTGTTCGCAAGCTTAACAATGCCAAGGGCCTTTATCTGGATGGCATTCGCGATGGTAAAGTGCGCAAAGCAATCCAAAACTACACGGGTGATCGATATACCCAGCACAGCACCGGAATTGCAGATGGTGCCGACGGCTTCATCGCCTTTTTTGAACCTTTCATTCAAAAGAACCCTGACCGGGATATTCAGGTTATCCGAGCGTTTTCTGATGGTCGCTTTGTCTTCCTGCATGTTTATCAGGATCTGAACAACGGCGCGGCCAAGTGGGTGACAGCCGATATCTTTGATACGGACGATAATGATCGCATCATCGAACATTGGGATGTCATTCAGGCTTTTGCAGAGCGCACGCCTTCAGGCGACAGCATGATTGGCGGCAGCACCGAAACCACTGATCATGACAAGACCGAGGACAACAAGGCTCTTATTCGGGCGTTTTTTGACAAGGTACTGATTGACGGAGACAGCGAGCATATTGCCGCTTACCTTTCAAAGGCCGATTTCACTGATCATACACCCCAGTTCAACGGCGAGCCGGGTGGCCTGCAGAGCTTTGCACAGGCCCCGACCAACCCAGCTGAAAGTTCCTGCTACCGGGAACTGCACCTCCTTATGGGAGAAGGTAATTTCGTCGCCACGCTCAGCTGCCTACAGCATTGTGAGGAAGACTGGGCTCGGATCGATCTCTTCCGCCTCCACCAAGGTGCAATTGTTGAGCACTGGGCTGTTCAGGAAAAGATCCTCCCCAAAGAGCAATGGGGCAACTCGGGTAAGTTTTAACTAGGATAAGTAACGCTTCAGGAATGAGAGCTCGTTTGCGGATGCTATTTCGCAATCGAGCTCTGTTTTGACTGGCAAGCTGCGTTTCTTGCCTTCAACTCCGGTGACTTATTTGAAGACGCAGCGGTTGATGGCTGGCTCTTTGCCATCCAGTTTTTTCGAGAGGATCTTGGCTACTCCCAGTGGCGCGCCAACCATAAGCTCTGTTCCCGTAGAACTGACGGATTTAACCGAGCAGAGCTTGTCGTGGAACGAGCTATCACAGCAGGTGCCGTCACTGTTGCTGTCGCCGGGGGCACATAACCATGGGCCAGCAATCTGAAAACCTGCCTTGGGGCTAGGCACTGCCGGGCAGGAGCAGATGATCTCGTCGTCCTTTACCGGTCCGATCCCCGGAAAATCCTTGCCTTGCGTGCTGTTGAAGCAGAAGCCGCCATCGCACTGCGCTGAATAGCCAGCGGGGGCATCCTCGCTGTTTGGGCAGGTGTACATTGCCATGGGTTCGCCGAGCTTTTCGCTTTTGGGATCATAGTCAGCTTCCATCTGGCGTGGGGTGGCGTAGGTGCTCACTGTGAAGCCGTTATCGATGCCAGCTTTCAGCAGATCGCAGACGTCCTTCTTCTCGCCATTCTCTTCATAATGAAACGGCAGAGAAATGCTCTGTTCATTCAGCGCATCGCACTTGCAATAAGCAACGGTATCGACCGTCCAACACTTGGCGGTGGCACACAGAGCGAAAGCGTTGGGCTCATCCTGCGATACCGGGCACTCCTTGAACAGACTTGGGTCCGTGCTGGCGTCCGCACTGGTATCTGTCTGGGCAATGCTGCTGCTGAGCATGGAGAACGTGATTACGAGCCCCAGCGCAGCTAAACGAGAAAGGGATTTCAGCGGCATGTGTACTCTCCTTTATGGATAGAACCACTGCCGCCTCACGGGCTCATACTCAGAGGTTCCCAGATGCAGGCGAAGGTGCAGTGCTGTCATGTCGCTGAGTGGCAGAATGCGTGCTTCGTCAGGTGTCAATCCGACGCCCCTCACCCACCTTCACGATGCCGCTTATTGCTCTTTGATCATTCTGGGCATCGATAGCTGGCACATCTGCATTCAGGACAGTCGTAGGGATCAGACACAGACGTGACACTGAAGGTCCGCTGAGAAGCGCGTGAGATAGTTGTATGATGGAAACATGAATCCCAACATAAAGACGACCCACGATTTCTGCTTGAAATATAGGGGGTTATATTTGGTGAAGTTATTTAACATTAAGCAAATCAATACAATCACATGCCTTAATAGGTTGCTTACTACAATATGTATATCCCTTGAATTTCATTCAAATTTTAATTAAAGTCATTCCACTCAAATAGATAGATTAATAAATTTAAGCATTTTACTCACCGCACAACAGCAACATTCAGAAAAATTCATCAACCAGGAGCAACGAATACAGTTTAAACACCACATATGCTTCTTACATGATATACAATTAAGTAGAATCAACGACAGAGTAACTTTGAGACATATGGCAGATAAATCTTACTTAAGGGGTACACACAGAGCAGTTCCGCCATCAGTTACGCTGGAACGTGTTTTACCTCATTTGGATAGATACGGGATTACGCGAGTTGCAGATATCACTGGCCTTGACCGCATAGGCATCCCTGTTTTCGCTGCTTATCGGCCTAATGCACGCTCTGTCTCAGTATCCCAAGGTAAGGGATTGAGCAAATCAGCGGCCAAGATCTCCGGAATAATGGAAGGCATTGAGATTTGGCATGCAGAGCATATCAAAAAGCCACTACGCCTCGCGAGCTTTAGTGAAATGTCCGAGGATGTAGCCGTAGTCAATGTTAAACAGCTACCCGCCAAGAGCACTAGTCGCTTTCATGACCACATGCCAACTCTTTGGATAGCTGGTACCGATTTTACAAGCGATGATGAAAAATGGGTGCCTTATGAATCCGTACACTCAAACTTCACATTACCATTGCCTAGTGGAAGCGGCAGTTTTCAAATAAGTACAAATGGCTTAGCGAGCGGTAATACTTGGTTTGAAGCGGTAAACCACGCAATTTCCGAAGTTATTGAGCGAGATTGCATGGCACTTTGGGCATTGCGAGGAGGTCCATCAAACCCCAATGATCGGGTTGATCTTACAACAGTTCAAGATCCAGACTGCCGTAGCGTTATAGATATGTTGGAAGCCGGAGGACAAGCTGTTGGAGTCTGGTCTGTCACAAGCGATATAGGCTTACCTGCATTTGCCTGTGTAATAGCGGATCGTACTCCCAATCACCTAGGAAGACACTATTACAGTGAAGGTAGCGGTTGTCACGTTAAACGCGAAATTGCGTTGCTTCGTGCCCTTACTGAAGCTGCCCAGACTCGTCTAACCTTTATTTCTGGAGCCCGCGATGATGCTCATCGTGACGTCTATCTTTCCATGCGTGAGCCTTCAAGAGTTAATAAGTACCTCACGTGGATTAATGAACCAACAGCAGCCCCATCTGTTCATTTTGGAGCTACGCCTACCTTTGAGACAGCTTCTTTTGAAGCGGATGTTGAAATTCAAATCAATCTATTGCGTGAGGTAGGCCTGAGAGAAGTCGTTACTGTTGATCTAGAGGGGAGAACTCCCGGAATCGAGGTGGCAAAGGTCATCATACCTGGCTTGGAAGGTATTCATGATGCACCTGGTTATGTTGCTGGTCGCAGAGCACAAGCACAGCAACAAACTCTCACTGGAGAAGCGGCATGAAACCAGTTGTCTTTCTCGGCCCAACTCTGCCTCTTTCCGAAGCAAAAAAAATGCTTGATGCGGATTACAGGGCTCCCGCTTCTCAGGGTGATGTATATAAAGCGGTCAAAGATGGTGCACGCCTGATTGGCATTATTGACGGATACTTCGAACGCATCCCAGCAGTCTGGCACAAAGAAATACTATATGCGCTTGATCAAGGTGTGCGAGTATTTGGTGCATCAAGCATGGGGGCGTTGCGTGCTGCAGAGTTGCACCAGTTCGGAATGGTGGGTGTCGGCTCTGTGTTTGAAGCCTATAGAGATAGGCAAGTCGAAGACGACGATGAAGTTGCCATTGTACATGGGCCACCAGAGCTCGGTTACCCCTCCCTTTCAAATGCCATGGTCGATATTCGCGCCACTTTGAGTAAAGCCAAGAATGAAAGGGTAATTAAGGATGACTTTACGCATACATTTCTAAAAGTCGCAAAGTCCCTGCATTTCTCGCAGAGGTCTTATGATCGTGTTTTTCAGGATGCTAAGTTACCCGCAGAAGAGTGCGTTTCTTTTCGTCGTTGGTTAGAAACAGGACGCGTCGAAGCAAAACGTACAGATGCGCTTCAGATGCTTCGAGATATCGCAAAATACACCGAACAAGACCTATTTGAGTATCAAGCACAGTTTGCATTTGCACATAC
This sequence comes from Pseudovibrio sp. FO-BEG1, assembly GCF_000236645.1. Taxonomy (NCBI): domain Bacteria; kingdom Pseudomonadati; phylum Pseudomonadota; class Alphaproteobacteria; order Hyphomicrobiales; family Stappiaceae; genus Pseudovibrio; species Pseudovibrio sp. FO-BEG1. The sequence continues at coordinate 1,023,144 of NC_016642.1, read as the reverse complement.
TGACACTTGGGAGCGTATGATACGTCAGATAGAACCGGCAGTAGATGGATTGGCCTATGAGGAACTGCTAGAAGAGCTTAGATTAGATCCTGGTACGTACAAAACAGCTATCGAAATAGCACTAGCACAGGTTTTGGCGGAACGTGAAGCTTCTCGGGCGTGTATTATAGCGAAACCGGATGAGTTTGAGCGAAAGTTTGCCGAGTATCTTGTGAGCCGCAATATTGTTCTACCTCAGGACATTAAGAGTTGGATGTCAGAACAAGCCCTCAACGAAGATACCTTTCAAACATTTATAGAAAAACATCAACGAATTGATGTAGTTAAAGGACTATTGCACGCTGACATAGTTCGGGCACTACCCGATACACTGCGTGACTTAGGTATCTTTGGGAAGCTCAAAAAACGTGCCGAGGACAAGCGCGAATATCTGGCGAGAAAAGGCTTATCAGGGGTCGAAGCTGCAACATCTGAGCTAAGCTCTGACGATCTGCTAGAATGGTATTTCACAAAACATCTTGGCGCTAGTGTACCGTTACATCTAGACGCCTATATTCGTTCACTTGGCATTGACTATAAGCAAGCATTTATTGAAGCCATATTTAGAGAGTTTCAATATCATCAAAAAGAAGAAAGCAAGATCATAGAAAAAGGTTTTGTATTCGATGATTACGACCAAGATATGCTGATCGCTTTAGATGGTGAGTATTATCATATTTCTGAGGAAGATTGGAAATCGCTCCCATCAAGCCCAATCGCAGAAAATGAGAATATTGCGAACCTCGTCACAAATGGTGCAACAATAGCGAAAATTGACCATCCAACTAAAGCAAATGAGCAAGCTATATTACTGAACATCGACTTAGTTAAAGGAATTGAGTGAGCAAGAATTGCAATTTTTTAAGGAAAGGGAGAAAATTTTACATGAGCCGAGATCTTATTATCGCGCATCAAGGCCGTTGCTACGAGCTTTCTGGGAGTAAGATTACTTCCTTACATAAACGCAAGATCAACCACAACAATCGTGTTGCTGATCTTGTTTCAGCAGGTGTACCGCTTGCCAGCATTCCCAACCTACCAGGCGATGATGTGTGCAGCGCAAGAATGGCCACCTGCTTTTTGTTGAATATGGATGCTTTAGACGATTAAGGAAGATAAGGAGATTTCATGTGAGCCAAAATATTATTATAGCACACCGAGGTCATTGCTACGAACTATCTGCGGGTAAAATTAAGTCTCTCCATAAACGCAGCGTTAATCAGAACAGCCGAGTAGCAGATCTCATATCAGCAGGGGTTCCACTTGCCAGCATCCCCAACCTGCCAGGTGACGGCACCTCCAGTTCTTTGATGGGCACCTGCTTTTTATTGAACATGGATGCTTTGGGCGACTAAAAATTTTGGAGAATCTTGTATGAGCCGAGATATTATCATTGCACACCAAGGTCATTACTACGAACTTTCTGCGGGTAAAATTAAGTCTCTCCATAAACGCAGCGTTAATCAGAACAGCCGAGTAGCAGATCTCATTTCGGCAGGTGTACCCCTTGCTAGTATCCCTAACCTACCAGGTGATAGTGCGTGCAGCACAATGATGATGACCTGTTTTTTGGTAAACATGGACGCTCTGGACGACTAAGTAACAGTGAAGGCTTAAGTACCTGCCACTCCCCCGATGTCTGCAATAGCCTGCGATTTGTGACAAGTTTTACAACTACAACAGTTGGCAATATCTCCCTCACTTGGACAGGTTTGATTGCTAGCGTGGCCCTTAATCGACCTTAACCGTATCTTACTTGAAAACACCCCAAACCTGCCTCCCAGCGGGTTTGGGGTGTTTTGTTTGGGTCGGAACGGCAGAAAACTTGCCGCAGCCGGGAAGGGCTGCGGCAAGTCTGCAGCTGGCAGCAAAGGGCCAGCTGAATGATTGCGGGAGCTTTGGCAGAAACCCGCAATCAAAATTTGCCCCGACTAAAAGTCGTGTTTCTTGCGATCTTTTCAGAGCGCCTAAAGCAGTTCGGTTCCCATTAGATCGATTGAACTGCTTTAGTTTTTTTGCTTCTGCGTGTCTTTGTCTGAAAAGCGTTTCGGCTTCTCAGTCAGACGCTTAGCCGAAGATCGGCAGGTTACCGGTCAGCTCGAACGCGGTGATGATGAACACCAGAATACCGAAGCCGAAGACCATTGCCTGACGGGCGTTGCCACCTGGGACCTGGTACATGTTCGGATTCCGCTCACGGCAGATGCGCACCATGACGATTGGAGCCAGCAGTGAGAAGATCACCAGAACCACACCCGCATAACCGATTGCAGCGATGAACCCGTGAGGGAACAGAATTGCAAGGATGATGGTTGGAACGAAGGCGATGCCGACTGTCTTCGCTTTACCGGCAACGGTCGCTGTGTCGAACTTGAACAAGTCAGAGATGTAATCATACAGGCTGAGGGACACGCCTAAGAAGGATGTTGCAACAGCCATGTTGCCAAAGATCTGCAGGATGACAGAGATGTTGGCACTGATTCCAGATTTGCTCAGAGCGCCGATGATGTTACCGATGTTACCGCCTTCTGCGATGATTGCAGGGAAGTCATCACGGGAGATGTTTCCGAATACTGCGAACATCCAGAGGAAGTAGAAGAAACCTGCAAGGAAGATTGCGATCAGCAGCGCCTTGCTGGTGCGCTTCGCATCCAGCCCCAGATAGTTGGTTACGGTTGGTACGGTGATCTGAAGACCAAAACTCGCCACCAGGAAGGAGATGGTGTAGAACGCATAAGGCATGCGATCACCAAGAGAGATCTCCGGGAACAGGTTGGCTGTTGAGGAATTGCCGATCAGTGAGCTCAGGCTGATCATGAAGGTGATGATCATGCCGCCGATGAGAACGGTGTTCACACGGTCAACCGCTTTGGTTCCCATCATCACAATCGACAGAAGCACGACTGCGAAGATCAAACTCGCAACCCCGGATGACATGTTCACGTCACCGAAGATGGACAGCGAGTATGTGATGATTGAGCTGCCGCCTGAGATGTAGGCGTAGGTCAGAACATAGCACAGGAAGGCAACGGAAAGGCCGTTTACGATGCGGCCAAAGTTGCCAATGGTGCCCTTTGCAAGGCTGTCGTAGTTGGAGCCTTCAGGGAAGTGCAGCGTGACTTCCATGATGTACAACGATGCGGTGTGCATGATGTAACCAACGACGATCATCAGAACCAGACAGACGGTGAACCATACACCACTGTTGGCTACTGGCAGCGAGAACATGCCCGCGCCGACGGCGGTGCCAGCAGCGATCACACTGGCGCCCAGGATAGTGCCCTGACTTTTTTTGGTAGTTTGCGGTTCAACTGTCTCTGCAGTCGGAACCTGCTCAGAAGCGATGGTCATAGTGAGCCTCCCAACTCCGGCGTTTTGCCGTGACCAAGAGAGAAACCATCTGCCGAATTGAATATGCCCCGCGGCAGAGCTTTCCCGAAAAGCGCACATAGGCTTACGATGGGTAAATCTTGTGCTTTGATAACAACAGAGGAGAGCACTCAGGCTCTCCTCCAATGCAGTTTACTCTATGACTATTTCTAGTCACTTCAATAGCTTATCGCTTAAACTTCTGCGAAACGGCCGGTGAAGAAGCGCAGTACCTTAGGCTCGAATGTGAATTCCAGACCTTTGATGCTTTCACGGTTTTTGTAGAGCTCGATGATTGCGTCTGCGACGTAGTCCATGTGAGCGTAGGTGTATACGCGGCGTGGGATTGTCAGACGAACGGTTTCGAGTTTTGGACGGTGGTGATCACCGGTCTCGATGTTACGGCCTGCGGAAACGATACCGCGTTCCATGGTGCGTACGCCGGAGGTGCGGTAGATCGCAGCTGCCAGTGCCTGTGCAGGGAACTTGTCCTGTTCCAGATGCGGCAGGAATGCGCGTGCATCGAGGAAGATTGCGTGACCGCCGTAAGGCTTAACCATTGGCACGCCAGCTGCGTCCAGACGCTCACCCAGGTAGCGGATCTGGTTTACGCGGTGTGAGATGTAGTCGAACTCACAGGACTCTTTGATGCCGATTGCCATTGCTTCCATGTCGCGGCCTGCGAGACCACCGTAGGAAGGCATACCTTCGAACTGAACAACCATGCCTTTTGCTTCAGCGAACAGTTCGTCGTCGTTCACACACAGGAAGCCACCGTTATTTGTCAGGCAGTCTTTTTTGCCGGACATGGTGCAGCCGTCGCCGTAAGAGAACATTTCGAAGAGGATTTCCTTGATGGATTTGTCTTCGAAGCCAGCTTCACGCTCTTTGATGAAGTATGCGTTTTCTACACAACGGGTTGCATCGTACATCACTTTGATGCCGTGCTTGTGGCAGAGTTCGGATACTTCTTTGATGTTGCCCATGGAAACAGGCTGGCCACCAGCGAGGTTCACGGTTACTGCAAGACAGATGTAAGGGATCTTGTCGCCGCCGACTTCGTCGATCAGTTTCTGCAGTTTTTCGATGGAAACGTTACCTTTGAACGGTACGTCTGCTAGATCCGGATCGTGAGCTTCGTCGCAGATCACGTCTACGAACTTCGCACCGTTACGCTCCTGGTGGAAACGTGTGGTGGTGAAGTACATGTTGCCAGGTACGTAGTCGCCTTCTTTAATGGTCAGAGAAGACAGGATGTTTTCTGCACCGCGGCCCTGGTGAGTTGGGATCAGGTGTTTGAAGCCGAAGTATTCTTTTACAACTTTTTCGAGGTTGTAGAAGTTTTCGGAGCCAGCGTACGCTTCGTCGCCGACCATCAGGCCTGCCCACTGCTTGTCGGACATTGCGGAGGTGCCGGAGTCGGTCAGCAAGTCGATGTAGCAGTCTTTAGACTTGATGAGGAAGGTGTTGAAGCCAGCTTCCTGAATTGCATTTTCACGACGCTCATCGTCGATGAAGTACATTGGTTCAACAGATTTAATCTTGAACGGCTCTGGCATAAACTTAGTCATAAGAACGTCCTCTTACTTACTTCTTTACCAATTGGGCGGAAAGAACGGATCTTTCCGAATTCTCAGGAAGTGAAGAAAATAGTGATTTCCTGAAGTTTATTTACTTGCGAATGGAAATCTTTCTCTCTTCACCAATCTTCATCAACTATTAGATATCCAAATATTCGATCATCACAATAAGTAACAATATCCATATGTGAATAAATAATCGTTTTTATATACAGATCACAGCGACATATACCTTTATGCAATACACAAGGCGCTGATAGTTACATGCGCATTACTTGACCATACAGAGTATTAATCTGCATAATCTTGGTTGTGCTGTGATCTGTATATTGTCTCCGCAGCAAGTCTCAGGCATGCCGGTGCCGTTCTTCTGCTCCAATGCGCTCAACACTTGGAAGACAGGATTAAGACAAACGCCATTATTCTGAAGCAAACAGGGCACACCTGCAGCGCAAACCGGAGGTGCCGACTGTATTGCTTATATCAAGACACAGTTCTTCGGCCACTTAGGGGGTGTGGTTTCAGAGTGAGTGTCTGATATTTACTTGTTTTGGAGAGTGCTGCATGTTTGGCTGGCTTCTGCTCTCTGCATCTTTGGCGGACTATAGGAGGCAGAAGGCGAGCTGACATGCGGCCGTGCAGCAGGAGCGACTCCACTGCAGGCGAAAGGTCGTTAGACGAGGTGCAGGTTGTTGGCCATGGATACATCTTCGATGTGCCAAGGCAGCTTATCTCTTTTCAAGATATTCAAATACAGCTGATACCAGCGCATTTTCCCAGCCCCAATGTAAATTCATCATTGAACTTATTACACACTCAGGAGTTTGGGCGAATTGGCCTGAAAGTCAAAAAGAAAAACTACTTAGGTACAGGGGCTTGGTGGGGACAGGGCTACCGCGACGCGATGTACTTGCCTTTACAACCTCCCTGAAATACCAAGGGTTTTCTGGATTTTACCGGCGGGCAATGCGCAAGTTGCCGCATCTCAAAACATCATATTTATTCCACAATAAACTTATATATTAGCGATAGCTGCTAATATTTTTATATTGATTGGCATGAATCACTTTCACGTTCAGGCAGAGCACATGCGTGATTTGCACCGGGATTCGCCGCAGCTTTAAGCTTACAAGAGACTGGCCTGCGGGGTGAGCGCAGACCAGCAGGGTGCCCATAAGCTTCATCAGCCCCATGCGAGCTGTTGGAGGCCCTCAGCGGGGCGTGCTGTGATGCGGGGTGGGCGCAAAGCGCCGCGAGCACCGTTACAGCGATTGGGTCATGAAGCTGTTGCTGTGCTTATCGGCTGCGGAAAGGCGACCCGCTCCAATGTTCCGCAGGTCTTTTTCAGTGCTTCAAGGCGGTCACACAAAGCGTAGTGCAAAGTGAACAAAGCATCCCGTTCCGTGCTGTGTTTTAATCGCTCACTCAGCACTAACTGCTGCATGTAAGCGAGGTTCTCCAAATCGGAGACAGCAATGGTTACTTCGTCAATTTCATTCTGAAGAGTGTTTGTGGCGCTGCATGCGCATGCGGAGTCGTCCATATTCAAAGCCTCGTTGTTGGCTGTTGAAGGACCGCGCGACAGGAAGCTTTTGGAACCCACTGGCGAGCGGGAGGCCAAAAACCTGACAACGACAGGCGGGCTTATTCCCCTCCGAAGAGAGTATTGTATTCGCCGCCCTCCCGCTCATAGCAAAGGGTTTGCGCACTTTTGGAAAAAAGGCACAAAAAATCCGCTAGTTAACGGGAGCGGGTACCGCGTTGTGAGAGGTTTTGGGCCTCACCCAAGAGCATGCAACCAGATGCATGCGGTGTCAATGGGCAAGGACTGCGAGCAAGGGTTGTGTAGCTGTGGGGAGACGGTTTAGGTGGGGAGAGGTGAGAGCCCTCAAGCCGTCATCCCGCACTCGATGCGGGACCCAGCTGGGCGCTCACTGCATTCGGTGGAAAGTGATGCTGCACTCCAAAACACAACCTCATTGCTTCACCACCCTGGGTCCCGCATCGCACTACGCTTGTGCGGGATGACGGCGGAGGGGATGACGCCGTAGTTCTGCTCTTGGCGAGGTTGGTTGGGGGTACTTGTGGAGTGGCTGCACTAGAGCACGAGAGAGCAGCAACTCGGGAAGGTGCAAGGTGAGAGCCCCCCAGTCGTCATCCCGCACTTGATGCGGGACCCAGCTGAGCGCGCACTGCATTCAGTGGAAAGTGATGCTGCATTCTCAAACTCAACCTCATTGCCTCATCGCTCTGGGTCCCGCATTGCGCTAAGCTTGTGCGGAATGACGGCGGAGGGGGAAATTGGAGAGAAACAATCTCCCGGAGTGCCTTTTGGGAAAATGAGTAACAGGCGACCAATCTTGAAGTAGTTTTCTATACGCTGATCGGAGTTGAACTTACCTAAGATACCCTCGGGTTCCTAGTGGTTCCAGCGCACACTTTGATGGTCTAGAGGTCCAAACGCATTTCAACCAATGGCCATCAGTTGATCAAAATGCCGCAAGTTTCGAGCACTCACGAATGCAATCGTTTCCTGAGAATGCCTTGCATCATCGATTTAACGTCTGGAAGATGGAATGCATTTTGAACCTTATACTCACCCCAAAGATTCAAAATGAAACCTGTCCTAATCTGCTGGACAGTCCGATTATACCTTATCGCGTTCATCTCACCTCTAACAGGATCTTCGAAGCAATCTCCGTAGCTACGTTTAACACGCTTCAAGTAACTAAGCGCGCCTTGTTTATCTCCCTTAAGCGCCATTAAGAAGGCTCTTGATAATCCAAGTAGCATCCGATCTCTGTCGTCGTGGAAAGTTTGCTCGTGCATATCATGGTACCGTAGGCACTCTTTCAAACTCCCTTGCGTAAAAGGGTCATAGTTAAGCACGTCTTCCGGGATTGGTTTCATCAGCTTGTATATGGCCGAGGACATAGCCTGTCCTTGCCATTCAAAGTATTCAGAAAGGTAGCCCATTGTGACCTTGCACCAAGGCAATCTGTCAAAGTAAAAATCTTGCTGAATAAGCCTTGAAACGCCAGGTATCAGGTGAGGTAAAAACTGCTTATTTACATGTTGGTTCAGTTCAACGGATTTACACACATCAAGGAAGCAGATTTCAATAGGCCCGCCTTGCCATGTCTGTTCCAGTAGATCTCCAACATTCATTTGCACCATATGTTTAAAGGGGGCGATATTCTCTTTTAGAACATGAACAAAAGATGTTCCGAACTCGTAGTTCACGTCACCGAACTGTTTGTGTTTCACTTGCCCGTTGCTAGGTGCAGGCATAACACCCAACTCATACCCATAGATCAGCTTTCGCTGAGATTGTGTTGTTCCGGCACCTGAGCTTTCAACACTCTGGTTATCCATTATGCCTTGGGCCATACCAACACACGAAGCCCCCATAAAGCTGCCAGCGTCTACGACAACCCCGCGACCTGTATAAACGCTTTTGCCTAAGGAATAGAGCAGGCGCCGTTCTTTTCTGGACAACATGCCAGGAGTGTTCATGACATTATCAGGTGCTACAACGTCCTCAAACGGAATTTCATCGTTAACGCAACATGTCTGTTCAACTTGGAATGCCATGATCGCCCCCATACACACAACCTATGCGCGATATTAACTCAGCGTTAGCTATGGGCTCAACAATTAAATTCACAAAAGATAATTCGAAGTGCGCACTGGTTTGATTAACGCGAACCAGTAAGCCCTTGCGGGGATAAGATTGGTTTTGGGCGGCGGGAATGATGGGCTGCCCAAGGCTTTTTCTCAGAGCACTTATTCCCCTTTTTGCGGGGGAGGCGTCGGTTTGGATGGTACCGATCTACCAATTTCCATAGGAACGCAGAAAAACGCAAAATTGCACATAGCAACGCAAAATGCCGCATAGCGCGTTATGCCCGTTTTATGCTCGCGCGTTTGTGATGGGATCTTCCACATGCTGGGTGCAGGTTGTTTTGCCGACATTGGTGCAGCAGTAAAGCGCACCTCCCTCTAATGCGCTGAAATTATTAGATTAATTCACTCTCCAGAATACCCTTGATAGATATGACACGAGTCTTATCTCAGGTTTACAGCGCTCTTATATGAGGCCACGCTCAATTAAGAGAACGAAGGTCTATTCCCATCGGATAAGACCTCGCGGTGCGTTGGCCAACACATACCAACGCAAACCAACGCAAAGGGGCATAAGTTTGCGGATTGTGCATGTTATCCTCACTCTGGGGCTTGGCCTTAGCGTTTCCGGCTGCGCTTCTGTGGGCAATGAAAGTCTTCGCCATTTGACCCGTGAGGGATTGGATGGGCAGCTGGAGACTGGCAAGACCACCAAGGAAGATGTGCGCGTTGCTTTGGGCGATCCGAACACGACGGACTTCACCGATAGCGGCAATGAGATCTGGAAATACAGGCATGTACGGACGCAGGCGAAGGTTGAGAACTTCATTCCTGTGGTTGATCTGCTTGCCAGCGGACAGGATGTGACCACCAAGGAAGTGGCCCTGTTTTTTGACCGTGATGGATTGCTGAAGAACTACACCATGATTGAGGTGGAAGACGAGGTTCGCACCGGACTTATCACCGCGAACATGTAGCATAGATTTTTCATCGGATTTAGGCGTCTGGCGCGTAAGTGTCGGGCGCTTTTGGCGTTTATGCTCGTTGATGTGTGGAGTTATGCCCTTATCGCGGGGTGCAGTGCGGGGTTGATAATGAGCATATGTTCATTTCCTAACTTGTCAGTCTGGGTTTAGAGGCGCACTATAATGAACATATGCTCATAATAAGGAGTGTTTGTTATGCCACGACCAAGAAAACCACGCCGCATTCATGGAGCTTCGGGTGCTCAGTTTTTCAAGCCGCAGGGTGTGCCTTTGCGCCAGCTTCGCGCTGCTGTGCTGAGTGAAGACGGGATGGAGGCGTTGCGTCTGGCGGATGCCGAGGGGCTGGAACATGCTGCGGCGGCCGATCTTATGGGGATTTCACGGCCCACGTTTTCACGGCTGGTTTCTCACGCGCGCACGGTGGTTGCCACGGCGCTGAGCGAAGGGCTGGCGCTGAAGATTGAGGGTGCTGCTGGTGCAACTAAAGGCTCCTGCAAGCCGGAGAGCGAGCTGAGTGACGAGGACTGTCAACGCATGCAACGCCGCCGTCGCCGCGGCTTCTGCGGGCGTGCGAGCGTGATCTCTGAGGCGATTGTGCCGGATGAGGTGGCGGAAGGTTCTGAGGGCGCTGCGGAGGCTTAGGGCGGTTGTTGCTGAGGGTTCTGCGGGCGTGTGATGGCTGGGCTTTGGCGGTGAAGCGTTGTTCCCGTTGGCCCGCGCAGTTATGCCCTCACCTGCTGGCATCATTTTCCCGACTTCTCAATAAAAAACGCGGATTCCAGATTTTTCCGGAATCCGCGTTTTCAAGTTTTATCAGCGTTGTTCAGCGGAAGTTATCCGCGCAGGGTACCGCCGGTAGCCTTTTGAACGGACGCAACAATCTTGTTTGAGACCGCCTCGATATCCTCATCGGTGAGGGTCTTCTTGGTCGGCTGCAGGGTTACATCGATCGCGAGAGAGCGCTGGCCTTCCGGCACGCCCTGCCCTTCGTAGATATCGAAGAGATTCACGTTTGTGATCAATGCCTTATCCGCACCTTTAGCGGCTTTCAGCAGCTTCTCAACCGGGGTAGAGCTGTCTACCAGGAACGCAAAGTCCCGTTTTACCGGCATAAGATCCGCCGCATTCAGCGCACCCTTGGATTTGGTCGCTTTCTTCTTCGGCTGAGGCACAGCGTCGATGAAGACTTCGAACGCCACGAGCGGGCCTTCAATGTCCAATGCTTCCAAAGTCTTAGGGTGGATCTCACCGAAGTACGCCAGGGTGTTTTTCGGGCCCATTTTGAGGGCACCGGAGCGGCCTGGGTGGTAGTAGGATGGGGCGTCGGTGAAGACCATCAGGTTGCCTACCTGTGCACCGATGGACTGCAGTACCGCACCCGCATCTGCCTTCGCGTCGAAAACATCAATGTTTTCAGCGTTTCCAGACCAGTGGCGACCAGAGCCAGTTGGTTTGGCAGTACCGCGGCGGATGCCGGCGATGACCATCTTCTGGCCTTTTTCGCTATCGTTTTCAAAGACTTGGCCGACTTCGAACAGGGCAACATCTGCGTAGCCGCGGTCGGCGTTGCGCTGAGCTGCGGTGAGCAGGCCAGGCAGCAGGGACGGGCGCATGTCGGACATGTCGGATGAAATCGGATTTGCCAATGCTAACACAGGGTTACCACCGCCGAAGTGTTCTGCGTGGGCTTTTGGAATGAAGGACCACAGAACGGCTTCGTCCATACCGCGTGCAGCGAGGGCGCGGCGGGCATTGGAGCGGCGGATCTGGCTAACAGTCAGAACCTTCTGAGAGACAGGCTCCATGCGCGGCAGGGTAGCAGTTGGCACTTTATCGATGCCGACGATGCGCATAACCTCTTCTACCAAATCAGCTTTTCCGTGTACGTCCGGACGCCAGCTTGGAGGAGAAACCTTGACTACATCGCCGTTACCAGCGACCCAGAAGCCCAGCAGGGAGAGGATAGCTTTGATCTCGCCGTGGGATACTTCCAGACCGGAGAGGCGCTTTACTTCGCTGAGTGGGAAGTCGATGATGCGCTCTTCCTGAGGCACTTCTCCTACAACGTGGGTGTCGGATGCTTCGCCGCCGCCACACAGGTCCATGACCATTTTTGTAGCAACTTCAAGGCCTTCCACCATGTACGCCGGGTCTACACCGCGCTCGAAGCGGTAGCGTGCGTCGGTAGATACTCCCAGTTTACGACCGGAGCGGGCGATGTTGAGGGGATCCCACAGAGCGCTTTCGATCACCACATTGGTGGTGTTTTCGTCACAACCTGTTGATTCTCCACCCATAATTCCGCCGAGGGACTCCAGACCGTTGTCGTCAGAGATGACCACGACGGTTTCATCAACACCATAAGTTTTTCCGTCGAGGCCAACAAGTTCCTCGCCGGTTTTACCGTGACGGATGGTCAGGTTGCCGGAAACCTTATCTGCATCAAAGACATGCAGTGGGCGGCCCTGATCGAAGGTCATGTAGTTGGTGATGTCCACGAGGGCATTAATCGGGCGCAGACCGATAGCAACCAGACGCTTCTGCATCCACTTTGGAGACGGGCCGTTTTTGATGCCACGGACCACACGGTAGCCGAATGCAGGGCAGTGTTCCGGGCTATCTCCCAGATCCAAAACAACTTTTAGGTCGTTTGCGTTGCTATGTGCGTTGATTTGCGTTTTTTGCGGGGTTTTTAGCGTTCCTAAGCCGGAAGCAGCCAAATCACGCGCAATACCGAACACGCTTGCACAGTCGGAGCGGTTTGGAGTCAGGCCGATTTCGATGACCGGGTCATCCAGACCAGCATATTCAACATATGGAACGCCAACTGGTGCGTCTTCTGGCAGGTCGATGATGCCGTCGTGTTCGTCGGATAACTCCAGCTCGCGCTCGGAGGCCATCATGCCGTAGCTTTCTACGTCACGGATTTTGCCGACGGACAGGGTTACATCTAGACCAGGGACGTAGTCGCCCGGTTTTGCGAAGACGCCAACCAGGCCTTTGCGGGCGTTTGGTGCGCCGCAAACAACCTGCAGCGGGTCACCTTCGCCGGTGTCCACTTTCAGCACGCGCAGACGGTCTGCGTTTGGATGCTGTTCAGCTTCCAGAACGCGGGCAATCTTGAATGTGCCGAGGCGATCCGCTGGATTGGTGATTTCTTCCACTTCCAGCCCGATCAGCGTCAGGCGCTCAACAATTTCATCAAGGCTTGCATCGGTCTCAAGATGGTCCTTGAGCCAGGAAAGGGTGAATTTCATTTTTCTGCTCTTTACGTTTGGACCAAATTACTTGGAAAGACCGGCCATCAGGGATGGAATGTCCAGCGGGCGGAAGCCGTAGTGCTTAATCCAGCGGACGTCAGCATCGAAGAAGGCGCGCAGGTCGTTCATGCCGTATTTCAGCATGGCCAGGCGGTCGATACCGATGCCCCATGCGAAGCCCTGGTACACATCCGGGTCCAGACCACAGTTGCGCAGAACGTTTGGATGCACCATGCCGCAGCCGAGGATTTCCATCCAGTCGTTGCCGGTGCCGATTTTCACTTCAGCGCCGGAGCGGTCGCACTTCACGTCCACTTCCATGGATGGTTCGGTGAACGGGAAGAAGCTTGGGCGGAAGCGCAGCTCTACGTCGTCCACTTCGAAGAAGGACTTCAGGAACTCTTCCAATGTGCCTTTCAGGTGGCCGATATGCGTGGTCTTGTCGATCACGAGGCCTTCCATCTGGTGGAACATTGGAGTGTGGGTCTGGTCGCTGTCACAACGGTATGTGCGGCCCGGCATAATCACGCGGATTGGCGGCTGCTGGTTGCGCATGGTGCGGATCTGCACTGGTGATGTGTGCGTGCGCAGCAGCATGCGTTCGCCGTCTTCCTTCTCGTTGAAGAAGAAGGTGTCGTGCATTTCGCGGGCTGGGTGGCCTTCCGGAAAGTTCAGCGCGGTGAAGTTCAGCTCATCTGTCTCGATGTCCGGGCCTTCAGCAACGGAGAAGCCCATGTCAGCGAAGATGGCGATCAGCTCGTCTGTGACCTGAGAGATCGGGTGGATGCGGCCTTCTTCTGCCGGTGTGGTGCGCAGAGGCTGGCTCACATCAACGGTTTCAGATGCGAGGCGCGCGTTGAGTGCTTCTTCTTTCAGCACCTCTTTGCGGGCAGCGATTGCCTCACCAACGCGGTTTTTCAGGCCGTTGAGCGCTGGACCCATTTCCTTGCGCTCTTCCGGGCTCATCTTGCCAAGCGTTTTCATTTTTTCAGAAACGCTGCCCTTTTTGCCAAGGGCGGCAACGCGCACGTCTTCCAGTGCGGCTTCGGAGTCAGCACCGGCAATCGCGGTGTTAATCTCGGCTTCGAGTGTTTCGAGGTCGGACATAATCCCTCAAGGGTTTGCATGTGCCAGCAGCTGCACACAGTTCGAGTCACAGCCGGGCAGATAAAATTCGTGGAGGTCTTTTAACGAATGCGGGCAGCGCAATAAAGGGGCTGATTGATAATCAGGCTCTTAGATTTCCTCAATACTCCCGTTTTTCATCGGAAACTGAGGAATTTAGACCGTCTGCATCGTTGAGGCGGCACGTGGGATGCCACGCCCTGCCCCGCTGCCTAAACGCTCATGGCTCAAGTGAAGGCGCACAAACGGGCGAGCACAAGGGCTCTACGGTGCGGTTCACTCATGCATTGGGAGCTTTAAGCCAAGCGCATAAATCGCCCACACGCTGGACCGTCATGGACACGGGCGGTGATCTTTACAGCGATGTGCACGCGCAGCGGCATTGGGAATCCTTTGAGGATTGGTTGTGGTGTTGGTGTTGGTGTTGGTGTGCGGAGGGTAGCGGAAATGGTGGAGGATGGAAAGGGGAGAAGAGAGCCGTGACTATCAAAACTCTACCCTTGATTGATATCTTTCAATAATACAACAATAGCTAAATTTTATAAATTTAGGAATGCTGCTGATGATGCGCCGCGACTACCGTGAATTCTACCTGTACGATCTGCATGTAAGCACGACAAAACGGAATGCCCAACTACCCAACATGATGCAGATTGCTTCAGTTTTTCAAGAGCTTAAGGATGCAGGATGGTCAATGGATGCCCAGAATGGCGATAAATCACTGCTTATCGGAGACGTTTCAGTCGACGCTGATCGTTCAATTTTGACTCTGCTTGTCCGAGTTTCAGATAAAACAGCTCCAGATAGTGTTTACTCCAACCACGCTGAACAAGACTTTACTCTATTAGAGAAGAACGAAGGACAAGGAAACGACTATGGGGCACATGTTCTAATATCCTTAGAACCAAATGCTGATGTCTCCAATGTATATCTTTCGGCAATTGAAAAAGTAATTGGCGTACCAGCCACTTATGTCCAACGCTTGCTATCAAAAGCACTCCACCACCAATACTCTGATCAAAGTAAGCAGTTCTTTGCTTACGAAAATCAGTTGGGGCAACGAGACCAACAAGGCGAACTAAAAATCGAGAAATGCTGCCCTAGAATTGAGCTTCGTGGATGCCCATCTGACACCTTTGAAGAAGATATTGCAAGGGGGCGAATTCACGACATTACTTTGATTCAAGAAAGACCGGTTACTCCAATGGGTGGCCTTGCTTATATGCATGAGAAATCGTTAGAGCTTAAAATCGGAATTGACTATGGTTCCATCGGTGAAAACATTGCTGCGTCTATTGGTCAAGGCTTGCGAAGCAAGTCTAGCGAGTATAGTCGAGCAAAAATTAGGCTTAAGCTCCCTGACACGGACAAGACGACAACAGTTGATGTAACCACAAACGACTTCTCTCCAATAAGTTCTTTATATATAAAGTTCTTTAGCGTTAGTGATATTTTCCCTCTATTAGCACATTCCAGCGCTAATATCGTTGAACACTTAAAGGAAGCGGCGATAGGTCAGTTCATAGCGATGAGAAATTTCAATGCTTAGGAACCTGAGTTATGAACTTTCTCGGGGCTTAGCTTACCGGAAAATTCAACATCCCGAGATGAGCAGGTATAAAACAGTACTGCCACTGGCTTTGTCAACCTTGACAACGTTGGCAATAACTCTCGCACCAATTGCTCCTCTACTCATTGGAAAAGACAGCCTTTCAAAAGAACTCATTCCGCTGATTTCTATCTTACCTGGCTTTTATTTTGCTGGCCTAGCAGCTGTTGCAACCTTCGGCGCAGAGCAAATGGATCGAGTGTTGCCGCATCCAGCCCCCACTTTAAAGATTGGATATATAGATCAAGAGGACATACAACTATCAAAACGTCAGTTCATGTCTTACCTGTTCTCTTATTTGGTATTAATATCACTTTTTTTGTGCTTATCTCTTATTTTCTTCAATGTATTCAATGGATCTATACTTCATATTCTTAAAGCAATAAAAGACATATGCTATGGAAAAGAAATAATTTTCGTAATTAAATTAGTCACGATTTTCACTTATTCATTCCTGTTCAGTTCACTAGCAGTAACTACTCTTCACGGGATATTTTTCTTGACGGAGAAAATACATCAACCTTAATGAAGGAAGATACTCGCACTCTATATGGCTCGACTAAACGCAACTAGAGTACCCCCATAAGTTTACGCTGTTAAAACTCACGATTGACACCTTTTGTAAATAGCCCCATCTTTATTAGCGAAGCGCAATGGTGACATTGCCTTCTTTCCGAGGCCCACGTCTATGACGTGGGTTTTCGTGTTTTAGGAGGCAAATTGTGACTTTTATTGCGTATCTAGATGAGTTCGGTCACATTGGCCCCTACATCTCCAAAGATCACGAGAAATACAAGGAAAGCCCAGTCTTCGGCCTCGCAGGCTATATTATTCCAATAGAAGAAGTGCGAGCCTTCGGGACCTGGTTCTTTCAACGCAAATGCGAGCTGCTACAATGGGAGTTAGAACGCTCTGGCAAACATCCAGCAATTTGGGAGAAAAAGGGCTCTAGCCTATATACCAAACGGAACGTTGCTCAATACCAACAGTTGCGCAGACTTACTAACCGTTTGCTAAGTCGAATTTCTGCATCTGGTGGTTCACTATTTTATGTCGGCCTGCAGAAAATGCCGACGGTAAAAAATCACGATCCGAACCGGCTATATGAGACAGTTCTAAAAGAGTGCATCAAGCGACTAGATGAGTTTTGTGAAAACGACTGCCAACCAGCAGACCAGTTCCTTCTTGCTCTCGATGAGCATGATCAACGTGATAACCTTATAACAGCTTCTTCTATTGCCATGTATGGAGGCGCAGCACCTCGCCGTCGCTTACTTGAGCCTCCATTTCAACTTGAAAGCCACCGCTATCAAACATTGCAGGTAGCTGATTGGATCGCCGGCTTGATTGGACGGCTAGGAGCCTACTGGGCTTCACCTGAAGAATATGCTGAGAATGAAATCTTCAGTAAATATTTTGGTGCACGGGTCACCTCTCACCAGGTCCGAAGTGGAATTAGGACTCGAACCTTACAACCAGTCGATTAAGTCCCCCTCTCCCAGACCGTTGCAGAAATGCATGAGTGGGGGAGGTTTTGGGTTTGGGCGTTGACAGGTTGTGGAGTTGTGTTTCACACTCATATGTGAGGCCCAAAACCTCTAAAGTCAGCGGTACCCGCTCCCGTAGTCTAGCGGTTTTTTTGTGCCTATTTTATAGTGCGCGAACCCTTTGCTATGAGCGGGAGGGCGGTGAATACAACACCTCCTTCGGGAGGGAATAAGCCCGCCTGTCTGACTCAGGTTTTTGGCCTCCCGCTCGCCAAGGGGTCTCCAAAAAACTCTTCGGTGCTGCGGTTCTTCAACACCCTAGTCAGTAAGGGGATTGGAATGGACGATACCGCATGCGCGAATAGCGCCACAAACACTATCGACAATGAACTAGATGAAGTACTCATTGCTGTCTCTGACCTTGAGAATCTTGCTTATTTTCAACAGCTTGTGCTGAGTGAGCGGATGAACCAGAGCAGCGAGCGGGATGCTTTGTTCACTTTGCATTATGCCTTGCGAGACCGCCTGGAAGCGCTGAGAAAGACCTGTGGGGTTTTACAGCGGGTCGTCGACCCACAGCCAATCAACACAACCTTGACGCTTCTTGAGTAACGGGTTGGGCGCGGGGCACTAAGCCCCCTGCCCTGTTCGGCTGCGTTGGTGCGCCTTGCTTAGAGTTTATCTTCCCTGTTGAGGTGTGCCGTTTCACTGTGCCGGTGCTCACGCAGTGCTTTTGAAGCGCTGTGGGCGGTGCCTCGCAAC
Source organism: Pseudovibrio sp. FO-BEG1 (assembly GCF_000236645.1). Taxonomy (NCBI): domain Bacteria; kingdom Pseudomonadati; phylum Pseudomonadota; class Alphaproteobacteria; order Hyphomicrobiales; family Stappiaceae; genus Pseudovibrio; species Pseudovibrio sp. FO-BEG1. The sequence continues at coordinate 1,005,303 of NC_016642.1, read as the reverse complement.
CCTTTGTTCAGCCGCCCCGTGCATGTGGTCTGCCAGCGACCGGTGGCCCACCTGTGCGTGCACCCTGCTGGTCTGCGGAGAGTAACGCACTCCGCAGGCCAGTGTTATGCGCTGAAGAGGCAGAACAGCACGAAGAGGCCAGCCATGATGGAGGCCAGTGCGATGTAGTAAGGCCGTGCGCAGGCGCTGGCGTAGTTGGTGTAGTAATCTTCCAGCTGCTGGCGCGTTGGGTTTTCGGGGTGCTACGCCCCCATTCAAGCGCGTTCATTGATCATAAACGTCAATTAATCAGACTTGGCAACCCGCTCCAGCGCCTGATAAAACTTTCTGTTACCATCTTTCTGAAAGTGCATCATAAATTCATCTTGGTAACCTTCAGAAGCTTGGACTGCTGCAAACTCGGCGCATTTCTCCATTGAGTCCCATTTATCCAGATGGATAATGGAGTCACCTTTTTCTTCTAGATAGGAATCAGGTGCATACAAGTCACTATGCGCGGTAGCCAAAACAATCGAAGGCACACCTATTTTGGCAGCCATCGTCTCGGCGGCAGAAACATCCACTATAGCTGCGGCAAATTGCAAAGTATCCTCTGGGCACCCCAATCGCTTAGAATTTCTTCGGCACACAAAAGGTAGCAATTTCAGATCGTTTTCTGAAAAAACGACCTTCAAGCCTTTCGAACTTAGCTTCGTGACCAAGGATGCAAAAGAGTTCTTATACTGTTTTAGACGGCTACCAATATTAGGATGCGGCTTCAGATAAATATAATCCGCTTGAAATGCATTCTTAGCTTCCACCAAAAACTCAAGTAGTTGTGGCTCACATAAGGTCGATGAATTTTCTGCCTCAGTCCCTCCTTCCCAAGTTGGCATATACATGAGGCCGTTACCTGAAACTGATGCGCTATTGCTGCTAAGAAGCCTTAAGTTGCATGTACTCACGTTAGCTACGCCGGCTCCGCCGATGTCTAGAACATTTTGCTCCGCCGTAGCTTGGTTCAGCAGGCTATACTTCTGCAATCGCTGACTTGCATAAGGGCCCGCAACCAACAAGTAATCATATATTCGATACATCGGATGTAAGGAGGCACGTTTGTTACTCTCACCGTGACCGAAAAAAATATGTTTAACTTCTCTATTTTTTAGAAGCCTTACGTTTTCAACTGAATTGAAAAAATAAAATACACTACTACCTCTGATTGGAGCACACCCTTCTCTAACCTTCAGAACAAATTTTACTTTAAATCTATATTTCAGCCATGCACGCAAGTTACCAAGAAAGCTGCGAAGTCGAAACTTCACAATCACTTCAACATCTTTTGGTGAAAATAGGTCATTCTCAAAAGCAAAAGTGTATTGGTTTGCACTGGACTTACCCTTTGAATCGATGAAAAAATATATTGCCAATGCAACTACCTTCTGAATAAACCAGAAAAGGATACTAACACCCTTTCCTGGTCAAAACTCGAGCAAGCTTCAGTTACGAGCTTTTAAGTGCTACTTTTGTAGTGAGAGTATATCCTTTGCATTCCCTCAGCTAAAGGTACTCTAAAGCCCCACCCAAGCTCGCTAATTTTCTCTGACAAAAGAATTCCTGTATCATGCTTTAAGTATAAAGAAGAATTCACAGGCGCATCTTGCCGAGTTACTTGACAGTCAGGGCAATTCTGAATCGCAGTACTTGCAATGTCGTATACAGAGTATACTTCATTATGATTTGAAATATTATAACAACCACTCTCGCCTCTTGTGAGACTTACTAACAAGCCAGATATTACATCGGCCACGTAAGTTGGAGAGATTTGATGTGTCCCATCAGATTTTAAATGAATACTCTCATCTTCAACCATCGCGCCTATTATATCGCTCAGAACACGACCATCTTTTAACTTAATTCCAGGTCCGTATGTATGAGAAATTCTCGCCACACGATAGGGATTACCGTATTGCATCCCAAATGCAGCAACCATGTTCTCCCCTAATCGCTTACTTTCAGGATAAGCTGATCGTATTTCAAGAGGGTCTACAATCCCATAATCAGATTCACCTACAAACTTTCTCTCAGGGTCAACCTTCTTACCATATATTTCGCGCGTAGAGAAAAATATGAAGTTACCTGTTTCTTTTTTTAAGAGACCCAACAAATCATAAGTGTACTGTACATTCGTTTTAATTACATCCAGAGGACGGGTCGCAAGATCAATTGGGTTTGTTGAGCTTGCAGTATGGAAAATAAAATCGTAGGTACCTAAAGTATTTTCACAGCCAAATTCGACGAACTCAATACCATCACAGTCAACATATTCTGAAATATAGTTATGAGCATTCTTTGTATTTCTACTCGAGCAATAAATTGTGAGCTTTAAATCAAATTTAATACTAAGGTACTTTAGAGTTGACACCAGATAAAACCCTATCAAACCTGTAGAGCCAGTTACAAGTATCTTTGCACCGATGAAATTTGAGAATTCATTCGAAGTGAAATTCTCCGCAATTTCCAAAGCATCTTGCTCTATTATTTTCGCTTTTGGACCAAACATTTTATTCCTACACCTTACAGCTTAGAATCCAAGAAAGTTGCAATTTAGCGACAAATCTGCATATCAAATTGCTTTCATTATTTGCGATTGTCACTATCGAAAGAAGTAACGCCAAGAGGCGGGTTGTCCACTCGCTCTCCTGAGATTTGATTTGAGTATAATTCCCTAGATGTGCGCCTCACAAAATCTGTAAATTGTACTTTAGATAAAGCGCAATCTATCCTTCCGTTGCTTAATATGCGAACACCATTCTTACATAGGTGCTTACCAAACCCTAACTCAGCCAATCGCCTGAAGACAGCGGCAACTTCTTTATCTTTCTGCTTTGCTCTGATAGAAATTACAACCGTCTTCGCCTGCTCTCCCCATGACACATTGTAATATACTCGATTACGATACCTTTTGAGCGGGAAATTTGCTGTATTAGCATCTAATGAATCCCATGGAATGAGAATTGGCAATCTTGCCTTAGAAAGGAACTTCGCCCACAATTTAGTATAAAAGATCTTATCCTGTAGTGATAATCGATTAGATTGCATTTCCTGAACGGAGTTTAGAAATTTCGCCTTAGTAGCGGTGTCCGTTTTCAACTCATATAAATTAAGTAATAATTGAAACTCATGAACATTGTCGAATGCATGATGTGGTGAATTCACACCGCCGTTATTATTGGACCGGCAATAAATATGAAAATTCCCATAATTATTCACCCCATACCGCACTGGTGACAACCCCCAGCGCTGCAATAATGGTATTAATTGCTGCTCATAATCTCTTTTCGATTTTACATTTACTACACTAACAAATCGAGATCGTTTATTTAACTTAAGATGGTCTAAGTTCAACCGGTCTTCGAATGAGTTATTATTGAGATCAATATTAACCTTGGAGAATCTTTTCGAGTCCGGCCAATTTCGCACGTAAAACTGAGGATTGCCTGCAATTCCAATAGCACCCTCGATAGCGTCAGCAAGCCAGAGTGCCGCAAATCCGCCAGATGAACTTCCAATAAAATAAGTGTCTTCGTTAGCTATTCCGAAAAAATTCTGAACTTTATTGACAAGCGATACAACAATCGGAAGTGCATGCTGCTCTTCCGAACCAAAATACCAACCTGCTGTAATTGTTGATGAAACGGTTTTGCGCGTAGGATCCTCGATATTTAGGCAAACTCCGTTGAACCAAGGATGCCAACTGACTCTCTCAAAACGAGTCCCGACTTTGCCTTTCCTACTACGACCAGAACTCAAGAAAACATACAGTTTACGTGTTTTCGACGGTGTACCAAAACACTCTAGTGTTATCTCACCATCTCTGACGTTAATTCTACGCTCTCTGAGATCTCCAAACCAATCGTCTAAGTGGTATTGAACTGGCGGGACGGTCAGGAGACGTCTAGGGTGTTTGATAACCCGAGCCCTTGCTTCTTCATATTGGATCGGGCAAATTTCACCCAATGGCCAACTAGCTTCGTCTCTCTGCCGCCCCAACCTATTACCTCAAAATTCGCCAGAGCAATTATCGATCGTTCTTGGTCTTCTTCAAAAAGGTTTTCTGGAACCAGACCTGAAGCAAATCATTACTACGTCCCCACCATAGAGTTTTCTTCATGACGCGCCGGTCATACTTAAGATTCTGTGTCAGACGCACTAATGCTTCAATATCGTCCATATATCCGTAACAAGGCTTTTTACCATCATATCCCGTAAAAGCTTTAGTTCTCTTAACTAAATCTTCTCGAATAACCTTATATTTATCTGGATTGGCCGGAGGATTGTCTAAATCGTAGTCTGAAAAGATCTTATCTTTTTTACTCTCATGGGTTACATGCAAGCAACCCTCATATCCAGAAAACCGAGATTGAATGTTGTTATTGTCTTTAGCTAAGTCAACCCTAAGAACTGGCGTTTCTAACGCAAGGCAGGGCAGTGCCGCGTGCAACCGAGTAGTTACGACACAGTGAGCTCGCGACAGTAGGTACAATACAGTTCTTGCCAGATCAAATCGCTGATTCTGGGTGAAGGATGGCGTCATAATAGCAGACAACCTAAACACACGCCTTTTAGTGGTCTGACGAATCTTCTTCACAACTGCATCAGGCAAATCAATCGCCAAAATAAAGTCACCACGTGGAATATCTGGATTGCGATTGAGTGTTAATGTCAAACACCCTGAAAAGTACGCATTTATCCCTTTAGACTCCATATAGTTTTGAGTACTGACATCGCGGCAGCCAATCGGCCCGATCTCTTTCAAATAATCAATTGACTTCTCGTTTAACGTATCTCGAAGCTCATCCCGGATATACATTGAAATGGGCAGCGGTGCTATTGACTTACTCGGTGGAAAGCTTTCAGGTTTCCACATCCACCAAGCATTCATAATCAACTTAGTTGCTTTTTTTGATTTAAAGGAAGCGGTTTGCTCTCTATGTACTAGAGTGTCAATTTGAGGCAAAAACCTCAAAGCGGCAATACTCTGGATCTCATCGCCAATATTCATGGATGAGTAGCTCAGTAGCCCAAAGTTCTGTGTGGTGTCTTTGTTAGTTTTCATTCTGCTACCTCAACATGCATCTCAACAGACTGGGTCTCTTTTGGGGACAATCTCTTCTCTCCAGTCATTTCTTTTTGAATTGGCCGAGAAGATGCATAACCTTCAAGGTTTTTAGTTCTCTTATATTGCAGCCTTAACCGTGCAACACTTACACCCTTCGTTAAACCGTGAATTATATCAGAAGCATGCTCTGCCGCACGACCATCCTCAAAGGACCCGGCGTCATCAAGGAATGCATCAACCTCAGCCAAGAAGTGCTTTTCATCAAATTTCTTGATATTATCAACTAGCGCGTCTGAATTAAAAGAAGTGGGGATCGGTGTTTCAAAGAAGTCGAAATACAAAGTCCCCTTCAAATTCTCTCGCATCTGCTCTTCCAGGTGAAAAAAGCAAGGCCGTTTAGTTAGGAGAAAATCGAAAATACCGCTAGAATAATCCGTAATCATAGCATCAGAAGAGACAAGAAGCTCCTGCATATCTGAGTGCCCGGAAAGGTCAATAACGCATTCGCTTGTCAGGTTACTCAGTGAACGCTTACTTCTTTTAATTTTGTTCCTAGTTCTTGGATGCAGACGCATACCAAATACCCAGTTTCCGCCAAATCTAATCTTTAATGCTTCAAGAATCTCTTGTACATTGATTTTCTCGATAAATTCAACATCACCGTCACTATGCGTTGGCGCAAAAAGAAGGAGTTTTTTACCTTCAAAACCGTATTTTTTACAGATTTCCTTCTTCAAAGAATGTTTTAGGAAATCATCAAAAAAGACATCGCTTCGAGCATGACCAATCTCAATTATTTGCTTCGGCTTAAAACGGAACCCACTAGAAAATACTTTTGTTTCAAACTCTGAATTTGAAAGAAAAATATTTGTCCTCTTCGCTTCTCGTAATATTTTCTGCTTTCTCTTATTACCTAAGTCCAAGCCGATCTTCTTTATACCAAACGAGCCATGGCCAGTTTGTATCCAAATTTGCCCTTTCTTCTTGGGCCAACCAGCCATGGAGTTAAGTGTATTAAATACGACTACTTTTGCAGAAGCTAAGGCGAAGCACTTCCCAACAAAGCCTCCACCTCCATAGTTAATCCAGTTACCATTGTGGCCCTCGTGGTTCTTTGAGAGCAACCAAACGCTTTTCAAGTCGGGATGCTGGACAGAAAGTTTTTTTGCTATGTACCCTGGATTACAACCAACATCCAATCCATTAAAATGGTCAAAAACTACCTTTTTTTATTTATTCTGACGCATGCAAAAATTACCTTCCGGATTAAATCAAGAAGGCTCGTAACCAAACGCTGCTGAAACTTTTCAAGTTTTATCTTCAAGGTCTTAATCAATCTCATCCCACCTTAAGGCAATCCAAAAATGGACTCATAATGACTTGCATCCACCAGCGCTTTAAAGATGAAGTAATCTTTTGCTGTCGTTATCTTTATATTATCGTAGCTTGTTTCGACTAAATGGATATTCTTCCCATAATGCGACATTAGAGTACAGCTATCGATTAATGTGTCCTCGGGAAGATCCTTCCCTTCTATATGAGCATTGTAAGCTTCATTAAAATCAAAAGCTTGCGGAGCTTTCACTACAATGTAAGAGCTGCGGTTATGTACGGTCGATATCTTCTGAAAATCCGACGTTTCCGCGGGGGTCTCTGTTAACGAAACATATGACGCAGCAGCGCCATGCTCTGCAGCACCTTTGATGACTTTGGTGATAATATCCTGCGTCACAATCGGACGCACAGCATCATGCAGTACGACTGTTTTAGTCCCAGGAATATTGTCTTTTATGTAGCCTAGAGCATTCAATCTCGATTCATGTGAAGTCGCACCACCGGCGATAATGTGACATCGTTTTCGAATGTTAAAACGCTCAATTAACTCTTTTAGGTATTCGGTCCAACCAGCAACACAAGGTATTACAATTTCTTCAATTTGCGAATTATTGGAAAACTGCTCCAGTGTGTATACAATGATTGGTTTTCCATATAGCTCCACAAACTGCTTAGGAGTTCCACTTTTAGAAAACCTAGCACCAACCCCACCACCGAAAATTATCGCAACGCTCAATTGGGAAAACTCCGAACCACACTATCATAAAAGATTCAAACGCGGCTTTTCTTTGCGCCTTCTTCACGCAGGCGTCAAGGCCAGGCACTCACTTTTATGACGTTATCAAGACGTTGTGTTTTTTTGCTCAAAAATATTAATAATTTACACAACCCCAAAGCTCTACTATCAAGTATATTTAAGTTTAGATCACTCACAAAAGAAAATTACACTTAAGTATCGACAAGTATAACTACCTAACCACGCCACCCAACAAAACAAAAAAACGTACTACCATAAGTTCAATGGTAAAAGTAAATTAATATTTATATGTTACAAATCAACATGTTAACATATTTGCCGACCTTTCCCATCAAATGCACACAACATGATTAAAATTTTATCCAGAGAACAACTTTGAGCATAAAATTACTCAGCTAGCATAGCCAAAGAAATACTACAACTCTAAGTTGGATAACTCATCACGCAACTACATATACTTCTCTAACTAGAATGTACCCCCCCGGCGCCGCCTATACCTGAACGGTGCCTCGCAATCCTTGTTCAGCCGCCCCGTGCATGTGGTCTGCCAGCGACCGGCGGTCTGCCTGCGCGTGCACCCTGCTGGTCTGCGGTGAGTAACGCACTCCGCAGGCCAGTGTTATGCGCTGAAGAGGCAGAAGAGCACGAAGAGGCAGGCCATGATGGAGGCCAGTGCGATGTAGTAGGGCCGTGCGCAGGCGCTGGCGTAGTTGGTGTAGTAATCTTCCAGCTGCTGGCGCGTTGGGTTTTTGGGGTGCTTATCTGGTTCGGGGAGTGGAAAAATTAACATTCTGGCTTCTTTTCATTGAGGAGAACTGCGTGGAGCAACCGCCTCTTTGAGGCCTGGCGTCGCTCCATTGTTTCTTTCTGCGTACCCTTGTCCGAGAACCGGCTTCCACTTCTCGGGAGTACGCACTATCTTTCCTCGTGTTCTTCCTGCCGGATAGCGGCCAAATTTCAAAAGCAGTTTTCAAAAATGAAGGTTCGATTGCTGGATAATCTCAATGCATTCCTCGTGCTTGCGGCTTGCGGTACGCTGAGTGAAGCGGCGCAAAGGCTGTCGTGCAGTCCGGCCACGCTCAGCCGCCGTATGCAGCAGCTGGAAGAGGATGTGGGGCTGAAGCTGTTTGACCGGGTGCAGGCCGGGTATGTGTTGACCGAGGACGGGCATGATGTTCTGGAGCAGCTGGAGCCGTTTCAGTGTGCTTATGCCGGGTTTGAGCAGTGGCTGAGCGCGAAATCTCGCAGGCCGCGGGTTCGGGTTTCAGCCGGTAGCTGGACGATGAAGTTTCTCAGCATGCATATTGGTGCGCTGTGCAAGCCGGAGGATGGGTTCGAGGTGGTGTTCATTACCAGCGAGGACCGACTGAACATCAAGAAGCGCGAGATTGATATCGGGCTGCGCAGTTCCCCTCCAGCAGAGATCGGGCTGGCGAGCAAGCGTCTGCCGCCTGTGGAGTTCGCGCCTTATGTGGCGGTTGGGGCTGATGAGGCGGTGATGGAGCAGTGGCTCGGCATCGCACCGGAGTTCGCGACCACAAAATCCTCCCGCTGGCTGCTGGAGCACCATGGCAGTGAGATGGTGATGCACGTGAGCTCTCAACACACCCTGCTGGACATGCTGTGCGCGGGAGCCGGCGTTTCCATTCTACCGTGCTTCCTAGGGGACACCGCGCCTCAACTGCGGCGGTGCGGGCCGGTGATTGAGGAGCTAACCAAGTTCCAATGGGTAACAATGCATGATGACCGGAGACATCTGCCCGAGGTGCGGATGATGACAGACCGGATCGTACAGGTGATCGAACAACATCGTGGGCGGTGATGGGGGAGATTTTGAGAGGAAAACAAACGCAGAAAATCCGCGCCGGTTGGCGTTGATTTAGTTTGCTTTTCGGGGGAAGTAATGGCGGAGAGACAGGGATTCGAACCCTGGAGACGGTTACCCGCCTACACGCGTTCCAGGCGTGCGCCTTCGACCACTCGGCCACCTCTCCGCAATCTGCTCACCGGGTGTACCCGGCGGCGTGAGAGGGGGTATATGCAAAACTCTTGGGGGGCGCAAGAGGTCTTTTCGATTTTTTTGTGATGTTTCCCCACTCTGTGGAACTAGAATGAAAACAAAGGCATTTTTCTGAGGCTGTGCGGGCGTCCACTCACAATCTATTACGCAGTTTTGACTGGATTTTAAGAGCCGTCTCTATCCCTGTTCTGATAGGTTGCACCTTAGATTGCATGCGGTACTGTGGATACACGCAGGCTCTAATGAGATTTGGAGCGCGTGATGTTCATTTGCAGTTGCGTATCATGCTCTAGTTTTTTGCCAGAGTGGCTCTTTGAGACCTGGTCTTAATTGGATCTGGGGGAGCGTGCTCTGAACGCTGACAGGAAAAGGAAGCAAACACGTGGTTGGATTTTTACTGCGTTTTATAGGTGTATGGTTTGTGGCCATTGCGCTGGTCTCATTTGTCGTGGATGCCACCAAGAGCATCGCGACCTCCAGCTGGACCTCTACACCGCTGGGGCTGATCTGGTTTGATCTGTCACCTGAAACGCTCAATGCATCACAGGCGGCCATCCAACGGTACGTGAGCCCTATCCTCTGGGATCCGATCATTCAAAGCATTTTGTTGATGCCGCCGTGGGTTATATTCGGACCAATCGGCCTAATTATGCTATGGTATGGCGACAAGCGGCGTCGCATCAGCACAACCCTGCTGTGATGCAGAGTCTTTACAGGTAAGTGAATATGTCGTTTCTCAGAATGCTCTCAAACAAGTTTAAAATGCCAGATGCAAGCAATGCGCTGCCTGGCCGAGACACTCCTATCATGACGCCAGGCAAACACTTCGTGAATGGCCATGATTTGGACGGGCCTTATCCTGATGGGATGAAAGAGATTTATGTGGGCATGGGCTGTTACTGGGGTGCGGAACGCGCCTTCTGGGAACTGCCAGGTGTGTATGTAACAGCCGTTGGCTTTGCAGGTGGCACAACCAAGAATCCGACCTACCATGAAACGTGTACTGGTCAGACCGGTCACACTGAAATTGTAAAAGTGGTCTACAATCCAGAAGAGATTTCACTGGAACAACTTCTGAAGGTGTTTTGGGAACGTCACGACCCAACGCAAGGAATGCGGCAGGGCAATGATGTTGGAACACAGTATAGATCTGCGCTTTATTTGACGAGCGATGCAGATATTGAGACGGCTAAAGAAACAGCAAAGACCTATCAGCAGGCCCTCAAGGAAATCGGCAAAGACACGCCGATAACCACGGAAATCGGTAGGCTGAACGTGTTCTATTATGCTGAGGAATATCACCAGCAATATTTGGCAAAGAATCCAGATGGATACTGTGGCCTTGGGGGCACAGGTGCGACTTGCCCATTGCCGTTTTCGTCGCAATCCCCTCAGCAATAGGTGATCAAAAATAATTTATGGATAATTGCAACCTGCTAATAATCAGGGACCGAATTGGCGGTTTTTATTGATTTTGCAGGTTGCACCAATGCGAAATACTTATTATTTTCAATTTTATTAAACTTGCATTTGTTAAATTGCAGTTTTAGGATTAACTCTAATGACGCTAAGTCAGAATCGTCAGGACAGTATTTTAGAGATTTAATTTATGATGAGAACAAATCATATTGCAGACCAACTTTCCGCAGTAAGTACAGCACTGGAAGATGCGAGTGTTGATGCTTACGGAGATCTTTCAACAAGCGCTGTTGCGGCTCTTCTTATTATGAGACGCTCCCCAGCCATCTCCATCGGTACGGTCGCTAAAGAAGTTCGTTTGAGCCATTCCGCTACCGTTCGCCTGATCGACCGCCTTGAAAAGGATTGGTTGGTCCGACGTCTGCGCCGCAGAGGTCGTGAAGTGATGGTAGAACTGACCGTTCGCGGTAAACGTAAAGCCGTAGAAGTGGCTGAAGCCCGTCGCAAAGCAGCTCACGCGCTGCTCGGTGACATTGATGAGAGCCAATTGGACAACCTCTCTTCCGTTCTCAAGTTCATCCTGAACGACGTGGAAAGCTCTGCTTGCACTCGCTTCTGCTATGATGACCCGATGGAAGATGAAAAGGTTGAAGAGAACGAACCAGCCTAAGACAACTATTTCACGTACTTAGCGATTTATATTTTTCATTTTATTTTCAACGCGGCAACACCGAAGCGTATGCTTTGGTGTTGTTTGCTTTTTTGCCCCTCACCGACGCCCTATTAAGCTTCTCTTAAGCATAAATCTAATACAAATTACAACTAAGATTTGAATGGAATGATTTACGCAATTCATTCTGGAGAGCGTTTTCGTTTTTGAGGTGATTACTGGGCGATTTCGCTCTTTCCTGCGTGTTTCTCTTTTCATTCAGTCAAGCAGCTTCCAGGCGGATTAATCTTGGCTTGCTGCTTGCGGTTGTGCGTGTTCCTTTGTGATTTCAAAAGCTTACAAAGTCAGAGCGCGTGATAATAATTGGGTAGATGTATTTGGATGCGCTTTGCATCAATACTATTAAGGGAAGACCTGAAATGAGTGCTGCAGTCGGATTTGAAGAAGAGGTAGGCCAATCTGACATGGGTTCAACCAGTTGGCCAATTACTCTGGGCTGGGTTCTTGCTCTCCTGAGCTTTGGGATGAGCTGGGCTGGTGACACTGGCACCATGAGCATTCTTTCAGGAGTTGCTTTCCTGCTTGCGGCTGTTCCAACCGCGCTATGGCTAAAAGACAAATCCTCCGGCACTTCAGAACTTGCTTCGGGCGTTTGCCTTGCTGTTCTGGCTGGCCTTGCGAGTTCCGCTGCTGCGCTTGGCGGATATGCTGAAGGCTGGCAAGTGGACTTCAACATTCTGTTCTTTGCACCGCTCGTCGTTCTGGGCTCTTCCCGCAATGGTGGCGCACTTGGTGGTTTCCTTGCAGTTTCCGCGATTTATCTACTCGGCAGCCTGTTCGTGATGCCAGAATTTCTGGTGAGTGAACAGAGCACTTTTTCCGGCAACATGATCATTCTGGTCCTGCTTGCTGGCGTGACCATGGCGTTTCTTAGCACGCAGGGTGAAGCACCTGCTGAAAGCACGGGCGTGAGTGAAGCTGCTGCGACCGTGAGCACACCAGCTGCCAAAATCGCAGAAAATGAGCAGAAGATTGCAGAGCAGTCCGAGCGTATTGCTTTCTTTGAGAAGCATGTTTCCGATCTGCGTGATGCAGTTGACGGGCAGCTGAAGAGCCTTTCTCAGAACACACACAGCATTGTTTCCGCTTCCAAAGGCCTGGAAAACGCGACGCATAAATGCTCCAGCTATACAACTGAGGTGGTGACTTCCTCGGATGCGGCTTCCGGTAATGTGCAGACAGTTTCTGCTGCGTCTGAAGAACTGTCCTCCTCCATTTCCGAGATCGCGCGTCAGATTGCGCAGGCCAATGAGATGGTAGAAGCCGCAACACGCGGTGCGCAGGAGACCAACGACACCATTGGCAGCCTTGCAGAAGCTGCAAGCCGCATTGGTGAAGTTGTGACACTCATTCAGGCAATTGCAGAGCAGACCAACCTGCTGGCACTGAACGCAACCATTGAAGCGGCACGTGCCGGTGAAGCTGGAAAAGGCTTTGCGGTTGTGGCGGCTGAAGTTAAAGAGCTGGCGAACCAGACCTCCAAAGCGACGGAAGAGATTGCCTCTCAGGTTTCCGCTATTCAGGGCAGAACCCGTGAAGCGGTGGAAGCGATTGGCTCCATCTCTCACACCATGGATGAGGTTAACTCTCACACTGGTGCGATTGCAGAAGCGATCACTCAGCAGGGTGATGCGACCAACGAGATTTCAGCTAACATTCTGGCAGCCTCTGATGGCACCATGGCTGTTTCCCAAGGCATCGCGAGCCTTAGCGAAGCCATGAACGAGGCAACCGGTTCTGTTTTCGAAGTGACCGAGAAAGCAAGCAAGGTGGATGGTGACCTTAATGAGGTTCACGATACGCTGGAGCGCTTCTTCCACGACGTTGCTTAAACTGAACCTCGATTAATGAGTTTGACGGGTCGCCAGTGGTGGCCCGTTTTGCATTTTAGGTGCTTATCTTGCTTCAGCTATTTTGCCCCTTCCAGCTTCATTTTGCGGAATTTGAGAGAAAATCGATCACAATTTACGCAAAACTACTCAACAAACGGACTTGGAGACAATTTTATGATTGCCTTGGTCTGGCGGGCTGGTATTGAGCATTCTTAATAAGGGTAACCCAAATAAGAATGGACAGGCATGGCGCAGTTTGCGTTTGGAACGGTACTTCTTGTCGACAGGCTAAGTCATGAGCCTGCGCGTCTCTTCCAAGCCCCTCAGCGCGTGTTAACCTGCCAAACTCTTTCCGAGGTCCCTCAGTTTCTTCAGCAGTTGGAGCAAGAGCGCAAAGCAGGCCATCATCTGGCAGGCTTCTTCTCTTATGAGTTCGGTTTTGCCTTTGAAGAGAAGCTGAAGCAGCGTTTTTCCGGCTCTGGCAACATGCCACTTGCTTGGTTTGGCGTTTATGATGCACCGGAGCTTTTGTCTCGGGCGCAAGAAGCGCAGTGGCTCAAGGAAGCTGCAGGCAACGAGGCCTCCCCTTCTATTCACATCAACCAGTTTGACATGAGCAAGAGCGACTATGATGCCGCTTTTGCAAAAACGCAGCAGCATCTGGCGCAGGGCGATATCTACCAGATCAACCTGACGATGCGCGCGATGCTTGAACAGACTGGCAGTGCAGCGGCGCTCTTTGATAATTTGCTGTTTCAGCAACCTGTCGAATATGCGGCGCTTCTGCATTTGGGTGATCAGAAAGTTCTCTCTATCTCTCCGGAGTTGTTCCTGGAGCGCAAAGGCAAGCAGCTGACTACGCGGCCCATGAAAGGCACTGCTCAGCGCGGACGGACGACAGATGAAGACGCACGCGTTCAGGAATGGCTGCAAAGCGATGAGAAATCGCGCGCCGAGAACACGATGATCCTCGATCTGATGCGCAATGACCTGTCCCGCATCACAAAAGCAGGCAGTGTTTGTGTTCCTTCGCACTGCGAGGTTGAGCAATACCGCAGCCTGTTCCAGATGACATCCACCACAACAGGCGAGCTGGTGGATGGGGCTGAACTACCTGAAATCATTGAGGAGTTGTTTCCGTGTGGGTCCATAACCGGAGCGCCGAAGCTGTGGGCCATGGAGATCATTGACGATCTGGAGAAGAGCCCGCGCGGGATCTATACGGGTTCCATCGGCATGATTGAGCCGAACGGTGATTTCACCTTCAACGTGGCGATCCGCACCCTTGTGATTGATGAGGATGGTGCTGCAGAGATGGGAACGGGCTCCGGTGTGGTGTTCGATTCCGGCGCCTCTCCTGAGTATGACGAATGCTTGTTGAAGCTGAACTTCCTGAAGGCCTCAGACGAACGGTTCACCCTGTTTGAAACCATGGGCTGGACGCCGGAGGATGGCTATACGCTGCTGGAACGGCATATGCAGCGGATGGCGGATAGCGCATCTTACTTCGGCTTCAACTGGAATCCGGAGCAAGCTTTGCGCGTGCTTTCGGACCATGCTGCAGGTTTTGAGCGCTCCATGCGGGTGCGGCTTGATCTGGCGGAAGATGGCGAGCTATCAGTCACTGCGCAGGAGATGCCTGCTTCGAGCGGTGATGATTGGCGTGTTTGCATTGCAGAAGAACGCGTGCATTCGCAGGACCGCTTCCTGTTTCACAAGACCAGCCGTCGTGGATTTTATGATCAGACACGGGCCAATTATGCCTCCCAATATGGATGCTCTGAGGTCATCTTCCTCAATGAAGCCGGATATCTGACGGAAGGCAGTTTCACCAATCTGTTTATCCGCAGGGATGGTAAGTTGCTGACGCCAGCGTTGAAGCACGGCTTGCTTCCCGGTGTGTTCCGCGCTGGTTTACTGGAGCATGGATATGCAGAAGAAGCAGATCTGACGCTCTCAGATCTGCAGGAGGCTGATGCGGTTTACATCGGCAACTCTCTGCGCGGATTGATGAGAGCCAGCCTTGTTTCCCTTGATGCTGACGTAAGTTAGATCATTTTTTCAATGTCCACCAACGGGCATTCTCCTTTTATCTTCAAGCTCCTCAACGCAACTGGCCAATGCTATAGCAGAATCTGGCCCTAAGGCTCTTCTCCACCTCACGCTAGGTTTGATTGCATATCAGAATGTGCAGATCACAGCCGAGCCTGTGACGTGATGGGGAGGATTCGTGCGATGAAGATGACTACCGAAGAGGCCTTTGTAAAAGTGCTGCAAATGCACGGGATTGATAACGCCTTTGGCATTATCGGTTCAGCCATGATGCCGGTTTCGGATCTCTTTCCCGCCGCAGGTATCAAGTTCTGGGATTGTGCCCATGAATGTAACGCGGGCATGAGTGCGGACGGGTACTCCCGCGCCACCGGCAAGATGAGCATGGCGATTGCTCAGAACGGTCCTGGCATCACCAACTTCGTGACGCCTATTAAAACAGCTTACTGGAACCATACGCCTTTGCTGCTTGTTACCCCGCAGGCAGCCAACAAGACCATCGGACAAGGTGGCTTTCAGGAGATTGAGCAGATGGCTCTCTTCGAGGATATGGTTTGCTATCAGGAAGAAGTTCGTGATCCTTCCCGTATTGCCGAAGTGCTGAACCGCGTGATCGAGAAAGCCTGGCGCGGATGTGCTCCGGCGCAGATCAACGTGCCGCGCGATTTCTGGACACAGGTGATTGATATCGAGCTGCCGCAGATCGTGCGTATGGAAAAGCCGCGTGGTGGTGTGCAATCCATTAAGAAGGCGGCTGAGTTACTTTCGGATGCCAAGTTCCCCGTGATCCTGAACGGTGCGGGTGTGGTGTTGAGCGGCGCTATTCAGGCCTCTGCCTCTCTGGCGGAGAAGTTGAGCGCACCGGTGTGCTGTGGCTATCAGCATAATGATGCGTTCCCCGGCAATCATCCGCTCTCCGTTGGTCCGCTTGGGTACAATGGCTCGAAAGCGGCGATGGAGATGATTTCCAAGGCGGATGTGGTGCTGGCCCTTGGCACACGCCTCAATCCATTCTCCACCCTGCCCTGCTATGACATGGATTACTGGCCGAAGGAGGCCAAGGTCATTCAGGTGGACATCAACTCAGACCGGATCGGCCTGACCAAGAAAGTCACCGTCGGCATTCAAGGGGATGCCCGTGCTGTGGCAGAGCAAATTATGGAAGAGCTGGCTGATCATGCTGGCAATGATGGCCGTGAGGAGCGTGAGGCTCTCGTGCATCATGCTAAGTCTGCATGGTTGCAGGAACTGTCCTCCATGGATCACGAGGATGATGATCCGGGCACCACTTGGAACGAGCGCGCTCGTACCCGTGAGCCTGAGAAAATGTCTCCTCGTATGGCATGGCGCGCTATTCAGGCAGCTCTGCCGAAAGAAGCGATCATCTCTTCTGACATCGGCAACAACTGTGCGATTGGTAATGCCTATCCGAGTTTTGACGAAGGGCGTAAGTACCTTGCCCCAGGTCTGTTCGGCCCATGCGGGTATGGCCTTCCGGCTATTCTGGGTGCGAAGATTGGGTGTCCTGACACGCCCGTCGTCGGTTTTGCTGGTGATGGTGCGTTTGGTATCTCCATGAACGAGATGACGGCGTGTGGTCGTGATGACTGGCCGCCGATTACCATGGTGATCTTCCGTAACTATCAGTGGGGTGCGGAGAAGCGCAACACCACGCTGTGGTACGACGATAACTTCGTTGGCACTGAGCTTAATCTGGAAGTGCAGTATGCCAAGATTGCGGAGGCTTGTGGTCTCAAGGGCATTCAGGTGTTCAGTATGGATGAGCTGAGCAAGACTCTGGATGAGGCCATTGAAGGCCAGATGGAGCGCAACGAGACCACGTTCATTGAGGTGATCCTCAATCAGGAACTTGGAGAGCCTTTCCGCAGAGACGCCATGAAAGCACCGGTTGCTGTCGCAGGCATCAATGCGGAAGATATGCGCGAGCAAGAACTCGCGTAAGTCCCCCAGCAGTGCCCTTCTCGCCTCCTCTGAGAAGGGCATCAATCTTAAAGCCCGCGCAGTGTAAAGCTGCCGGGCTTTTCTTTTTGCGCATCAGTTGAACAGCGGCACGAACATCCGGTTAGAAGAGCACCTCAGGTTTGATCCGAGATGCTCTCATGTTTTATGCGTCTTCCAGTTCTTTCAGGCCGCGCATGCGTAGGCTTTTGGGGTCGTAGATGGGCTTAAAAGAGGCTTCGGCATCGCAAAGAGTGCCCTCCACGTCGATTTGGTAGGTGGAAGCGAGCATGTCTTTGATTGTTTCGCCTTTGCACGGCACGTAGCCGAGGCCGACTGCACCGCCGAGCGTGTGACCGTAGTTTCCGGAAGTGAGGTAGCCGACGATTTCTCCATCTCGCAGAACAGGTTCGTTGTGATGCAGGAGCGGCTCTGCGTCTTTCAGTTTGAACTGCAACATGCGGGATGAGAGACCCTCCTCCTTCTTGCGTAGAACAGCATCTCTGCCGATGAAGGATGGCTTCTTCGTGCTGACCGCAAAACCAAGGCCGGCTTCCAGAACGTGGTCTTCCTCGGTAATGTCATGACCGAAATGTCGGAAACCCTTTTCGATGCGCAGGGAATCCATTGCATGAAGGCCGCAGAGTTTCAGGTCTAAATCGGTGCCTGCTTCTATCAGCGTTTCATAGGCATGGGCGGCCATGTCCGTTGAGACATAGAGCTCCCACCCCAGTTCACCCACATAGGAGACGCGGTGCGCACGAGCGAGGCCCATGCCGAGTTCGATCTCCTGCATGGTGCCGAAGGGGTGGTTCTCATTGGACCAGTCATGACTGGAGACTTTGGAGAGTAGTTCTCTGGAGTTTGGCCCCATCACCACCAGCGTTGCTTCGCCTGCAGTTATGTCGGTGATGACCACATTGGCGCCCGCTTTGTGCTTGTTGAGCCAGCTGAGTTCTCTGATAACAGTAGCCGCTGGAGTGACAAGCAGGTAGGCCGTTTCGGACAAGCGCGTGACGGTGAGATCAGCTTCAATGCCTCCACGCTCATTGAGGAACTGCGTGTAGACAATCTTGCCGACTGGTACCGACATGTCCCCACCGCACATATGATTGAGCAGGCTTTCTGCATCCGGGCCTTCAACACGGATTTTGCCGAAGGAGGACATGTCATAGAGGCCGACATTGTTGCGGATGGCGAGATGTTCTCGTTTAGAGTTCTCGAACCAGTTCTGGCGTTTCCAAGAATACTCGTAGGTAGGCTCCTGTCCTTGGTCAGCAAACCAGTTGGCTCGCTCCCATCCAGCCGTCTCACCAAATGCTGCACCTGCTTGTTTCAGATGCTCATGCAAGGGTGAGCGGCGGACACCGCGGGCGGTTGCCTTTTGGCGGAATGGGAAGTGGTCTGCGTAGAGCAGGCCAAGCGTTTCCTTGGAGCGCTCATAGAGGAATGTCTTGTTGCCCATGAACGGCTGCATGCGGCGGATATCAACGTCGGAGAGATCAAATGGCGGATAACCGTGCTCCATCCAATGAGCCAGTGCCATGCCTGCGCCACCGGCGGACTGGATGCCGATGGAGTTGAAGCCTGCACAGACGAAGAAGTTCTTGAGCTCAGGTGCTTCTCCCAGATGATAAGCATCATCAGGTGTGAAGCTTTCCGGGCCGTTGAAGAAGGTATGGATTCCGGTTACGGCCAGTTCAGGGAAGCGATTGATGGCTTGTTCCAGAATCGGCTCGAAGTGCTCAATATCTTCTGGCAACTGATCGAAGCAGAAGTCCTCTGAGATGCCTTGCATTCCCCAAGGCTTGGCGATTGGTTCAAAAGCTCCCAAGAGAATTTTGCCAGCATCTTCTTTGTAGTATGCGCACTCGTCCGGCACGCGCAGGGTTGGGAGTTGAGGCAGGCCTGCGATGTTATCGGTGACCATGTAGAAGTGCTCACAAGCATGGAGCGGCACGTTGACTCCGGCCATGCGGCCCAACTCGTGTGCCCACATGCCAGCGCAGTTGACCACATAGTCAGCAGCGATATGGCCTTGCTCTTCGCTGCCATCACGCTGCCATGAGACACCAGCGACGGCGCCATTGCGCTTTTCAATGCTGGTGACTTTGACACCTTCAAAGACCTGGGCTCCCCGTTGGCGTGCGCCTTTGGCAAGAGCAAGGGCGATGTTGCCCGGATCTCCCTGCCCGTCCTTTGGCAGATAGACAGCCGCAGTGACATCCTCAGCATTCACATAGGGGTAGCGGTCCAGCAGTTCTGACGTGGAGATTTCTTCAACTTCCACGCCAAAGGCGCGGGCCATGGCGGCGGAGCGCAGGATCTCGCTGCGGCGCTCTTCGGTCAGAGCCACCGTGATTGAGCCGTTGTGGCGGAAGCCAGTCGCAATTTCTGTTTCGGCTTCCAGGTCGCCGTAAAGCTCCTGCGAGTATTTCGCCAGGCGCGTCATGTTTTTGGATGCGCGCAGCTGCGCGATCAAGCCCGCAGCATGCCATGTGGTGCCGCATGTGAGCTGTTTGCGCTCCAACAGCACGATGTCTTTCCAGCCAAGTTTGGCCAGATGATATGCAACAGAACATCCGGCGATACCGCCACCGATGATAACCACACGAGCATTTTGTGGAATAGACTTCGTCATTGATTGCCTCCCCTCAACCAACTTGGAAAACAAAAGAAGAGCACAAATGTGCTCTTCTCAAAACAATACTTTCTTCGATCTATTCGGCCATGAGCGTTTTTCTCATTGCATCCACAATCTCATCGACATGACTTCGCTCTGCAATGAACGCCGGGGCCAGAATTGCTGTGTCCCCCGTCCACTTGGCGTGGCACCCGTTCCAGAACAGCTTTTTCTGTATCTCATTGCCGCGGATGCCGGGCTTACCGGGAAGTGGGTGAACCTCCACACCGCCCATGAGGCCGTACCCTCGGATATCCTTCACAATCGGAATATCCTGTAGGGACCAGATCGCGTCGAGGAAGTAATCGCTCAGCTCTGCTGCACGTTCAAACAGGTCTTCGTCCTCGTAAATCTTCAGCGTTGCCAGACCTGCTGCACAGGCTGCCGGATGGGCTGAATAAGTGTAGCCGTGGAAGAACTCGATGGCGTTTTCCGGAGCTGCTTCAGTGATGGTCTCATAGACCTGATCAGACGCTGCAACAGCCCCCATTGGAATCGCGCCGTTGGTGAGTGCCTTTGCCAGGGTAATAATGTCTGGCATCACGTTGAACGCATCAACAGCGAATGGTTTGCCAAGGCGACCAAAGCCGGTGATCACTTCATCAAACACCAGCAAAATGCCGTGTTCATCACAGATCTGACGGACACGCTCCAGATAGCCCTTTGGCGGGACAAGCGTTCCGGTAGAACCCGCGACAGGTTCAATAAACACAGCTGCGATTGTTGAGCCGCCGTAAGTTTCACAGAAACGCTGCAGGTCATTTGCCAGCTCCACACCGGTTTCCGGTTGGCCTTTTGTGAAGGCGTTTTCCTCGTTCCAGGTGTGACGCATCATGACAATGTTTGGCATGACAACCGGGAAGGTTTCGCGGTTTTTCACCATGCCAGCAAGAGAGACACCGCCCATATTCACACCGTGGTAAGCGCGCTCACGGGAGACAAATCGGGTGCGCTGCGCATCACCATTGGCACGGTGGTAGGCCATGACCATTTTCAATGCAGTATCGATGGCCTCAGAGCCAGAGTTTACAAAGAACACGTGGTTGAAAGGCTCTGGCAAAATTTTGGTGAGTTTGGCTGCAAACTCAAAGGATGTCGGCTGACCCAGCTGGAACGGCGCTGTGTACCCGTTCTGCATCATTTGAGCATGAACGGCATCTGCAATTGATTGGCGCGCATGGCCTGCCGGAACATTGAATAGACCAGAGGACCCGTCCACAAGCCTGTCACCATGCTGATTCCAAAGGTACATTCCCTCTGAACGAGTGATGAGACGCGGCGCGCTCTTAAAATCTTTGTTTGCCGAAAACGGCATCCAGTGTTGCTCAAGAGAATTGGTTTTCGCTTGTTCAATCGGCTCTGCAAGGACACTCATCTCGATCTTTCTCCTAGAACACTGAGTTATTCACCAACAGTTCCCCAGAGGTACTGTGAGAAATATCTTGTCGTCGAAATATTAGGTCAGATAGGTCCAGTTGTTCTTGACCATAGAGCCAGATGAACTCATGCTGATACTTCGCTCGTGATTTGGAGGGAGGGGCCAGCCATGAGATACAGCTTGTTTTCCGTTGATCGGGATGACAGTACAACGCTGCAAAGCCAGATTCGGGAGATGCTCGTCTCTGCTATTCTTTCCGGCCAACTTGCTGAAAACACACCGGTTCCTTCAACGCGCGCATTGGCGAAACGGCTGAGTGTTTCGCGCAATACGGTGATGTTGGCGTATCAGGCACTGGCTGCAGATGGCTATTTGATCACTCGTGAGCGATCCGGTTTTTACGTCTCACCGGAGGTTATTGAGAATCTCGGACAGCTGCCAGATCCGGTCAGGCCCAAAGAGCAGGTGCCTGGTGATCGGGTGGATTGGTCCTCAAAATTGCGGCTTACGCCCTCTACTCAGTTCAACATTCTGAAGACTGAGAACTGGCACAGCTACCCCTACCCGTTCATTTATGGCCAGGTGGATCCGACACTGTTTCCAATCAGCGCCTGGCGGGATTGTGTACGCCAGACCATGAGCATCAAATGGCTGGATGCCTGGACCGATGATCGCTTTACCGCTGACGATCCCATGCTGATTGAGCAGATTCAGCGGCGTATTCTGATCCGCCGTGGGGTTATTGCCGAATCTGACGAGATACTGGTGACGATGGGGGCTCAGAACGCGCTGTTTCTCATCGCACACCTGTTCGTAAGACCGGACACGCCTGTTGCGTTGGAAGACCCAGGTTATCCCGATGTGCGCAACATCATGCAGTTGCGAAGCTCGGACATTCGGGCGATTCCCGTTGATGAGGAAGGCATTCGCGCGGATATGCTGGGGGATGCAAAGCTGGTCTATGTGACGCCCAGCCACCAGTTCCCCACCAACACCACGATGACCATGAAGCGCCGGCGCGAAGTGCTGGAATGGGCGGCGCAATCTGATGCGCTGATCATTGAAGATGATTATGAGTATGAGACCAACTATCGGGGGCAGCCGACTGCCGCGCTTCGGTCCGTCGATGCATCAGGGCGTGTTCTTTATGTGGGTAGTCTTTCCAAGTCGATCATGCCGGGGTTGCGGATTGGGTTTATCGTGGCGCCGAAGCCGGTGATCAAAGAAATCCGCGCCATGCGTCGCCTAATGTTGCGCCACCCACCCGGCAACAATCAGCGCAGCGTTGCGCTGTTTCTGGCGCAAGGTTCGCAGGATGCTCTGATCAGCAAACTGCATCATGCCTATTCCAACCGCTGGAATGCGCTGAGTGAAGCCATGGAGACGCACTTCCCCGGTTGGGCACAGGTCTCTGCGTTTGGAGGATCTTCTTTCTGGGTGAGCGGGCCGCCTGAACTGGATGCGACTGTGCTTGCGCAGGAGGCTTTGAAGAAAGGCGTTCTGATTGAACCGGGCAATGTGTTCTTTGCGGATCCGAGCCAAGGTAAAAACTATTTCCGCCTTGGTTTTTCTTCAATCCATGCTGACAAAATACCGAAGGGAATAGAAATACTCTCAGAGACAGCAGATAAATTGCTGCATCGCAGCACAAATAAACGAGAGAGCTCCCTCATAAGCGCATGAACACTGATCTCTTCGTTTATTTATACAATTCTAAAATAGAAGAACGTGAGATACAGGAGCGTCTTCCGCAGAGATTAAGGAATTAATATTGCAATAGCGGACGTTTATATCTGCATCTCTCTTTGGAAATACTCTCTGGTTCTATCGGGATTCACAAACTGGCACTACCGAGTGATACGGTTTCATAGTGTCCTGAATCCTGAACATAATTCAAATTAACAAGTTTCCAGCGACAAGGAACGGCAAAAAATAAAGAAGGAATAAGCACTTAGCAACGCACTGGAGGGGGAATTGACATGGCATTGAAGAAGCTTGCAGGTAAACTGGCTCTTGCAGCAGGTCTGGTGGCGAGCCTTGGGATGAGCACAGCTCATGCGCTTGATAAAATCACCGTCGCCTACTTTCTGGAATGGCCTACCGCAAACCAAGCAGCACAGATCGACAAGACCTATGACGAAGCGCTTGGTTTGGAAGTTGAATGGCGTGCCTTCGGTAACGGGAACGAGATGGTTCAGGCCATGGTTTCCGGCGATGTGCAGATTGCTTACAGTAACGGCTTTGTTCCCTTCGTTGTTGGTGTTTCCTCTGGTGCTCCGATTAAACTTGTAGGTGTGGCAGTCACTTACGCTGAAAATGACCTCTGCATTGTGCGCAATGATTCCGGCATTACCAAAGCAAATGCGAAGGAGCTGGAAGGGAAGAAAGTTGCGACACCGATCGGCAACGTAACCCACTACAAGCTCATTCGTACGCTGGATCACCTCGGCGTAGACATCAACAAAGTGAACCTTGTGCAGATGAACCCTGCCGATGCGGCGGTTGCTGTTGTGCGCGGTGATGTTGTGATGGGCTGTGCTTTTGGCGGTGCGTTGGACCGTATGAAAACCGTTGGTACACCGTTGATGACTGGTGCTGAACAGGAAGCTGTTGGCATCAACACGTTTGATGTGGTGAATGTAACCAACGACTTTGCAGCTGAGCATCCTGATCTGGTGAAGAAGTTCATGGAAGTCACCAATCAGGCCAACACCACTTACAACAGTAATCCGGATGCGGTTTACGACAAGATCGCCCTTGCTGCGGGTATGGATCTTGAGCCTGCCAAGAAGATGATCGCGAACTTCGGTTTCCCAACCAGCGAAGAGCAGCTCCAGGAAAACTGGCTTGGTGGTGGTATTCAAGCAGCCGCTAAAGGCGTGGCTGATGTGATGGTTTCAGCTGGCGGTCTGGATGAAGCGCTGGACGACTACTCCCAGTTCGTCGACGCAAGCTACCTCAAATAAAAAGATCAGAAAATGGCGGGCTTTGTCCCGCCATTCTTCCAAGAACAAGACCGGGCGAACCAGGCATTTTCCAAAGAACCGGGAGAAGCGCTTTGAGTGGAATAGTTGCCGACAATATCTCTATGGTTTTCACCCTTCCCAATGGTGATCAAGTCCATGCTCTCAACAACGTCAATCTGAATGTAAAGGATGGTGAGATCATCTCCGTTCTTGGTCCATCCGGATGCGGTAAAACAACTCTTCTCAACATCATTGCAGGCTTTCTTCGTCCGACCTCCGGAAAAATTGTCCGCGAGAATGTGGATGTGACCGGCCCCGGCCCGGACCGCGGAATGGTGTTTCAGCAAGGCGCGTTGTTTGAATGGATGACCGTTGAGAAGAATATTGCATTTGGCCCAAAGATGGCTGGGCGTCCCGCTGCTGAAACCAAGCGCAAAGTGGATGAGCTGCTGCAGATTGTAGGCCTGCAAGACTTTGGCAAAAAGCCGGTTTATCAGCTTTCCGGCGGCATGCAGCAACGTGTGGCTCTGGCTCGCTGCCTTGCCAACGATCCGGAAGTGATCCTGATGGATGAACCACTTGGCGCACTGGATGCTCTGACCCGCGAAAAGATGCAGAGCCTTGTGCTGAAGCTTTGGAAAGAGACGCGCAAAACCATTATTCTTATCACGCATTCCGTTGAGGAAGCACTCTTCCTTGGGGAACGGCTGATTGTGATGGCACCACGTCCTGGCCGAATCCTGCGTGAATACGAGCTTCCGTTTGCAGATCTCGGATTGGTGGAGAGTCCTCGTCAGATCAAAGCTTCACCGGAGTTTGTGAAAACGCGCGAAGAAATCCTGTCTCTCATCTGGGGCATGGAAGAAGAAATTATGGGTAATGACCAAGAGCTGGAACCAGCATAGGAGGCCAATATGAGCAAGCATCACACGCCGCCCTCCGGCCTATCTGTTTGGCTTGGGCTTAAAGACAATGTTTTCACGCAGCAAAAGACCGTTCGCTTTGGCGATGCCAGTGCCGTTAACTCCGGTCGGTTCTACTCCATCCTGACCGTTGTTGTGTTGCTGGCCGCATGGGGCATCGCAAGCGCCATGGGCATGCTGGAGAGCTTCTATTGGCCATCGGTGGATGCCACGATCACGAGAATGAGCAAGTTGCTTTCTGCTGGTTTCAGAAACGTGGCGTTCTGGGACCATATTGGTATTTCGGTGTTCCGTGTTCTTGCTGGCGTTTTGCTGGGTGCCCTCGTCGGTATCCCACTTGGCTTGGCCATGGGGCTTTCTTCCGTTGCTCGCGGTTTGTTTGATCCCATCGTGGAGTTTATGCGCCCGATCCCTCCACTGGCTTTGATCCCGTTGATCATTCTGTGGTTTGGCATTGATGAGACTGCCAAGATCTTCCTGCTGTTCCTTGCGTCTCTGTTCATCATGACGATTGCAGCACGCTCTGGCGTAAACAGCGTCAAGATCACCAAGGTACACGCAGCTTACTCACTGGGTGCCTCGCGTACACAGATCCTGTTTCATGTAATCCTGCCAAATGCGCTGCCAGAGATTTTCACTGGTCTGCGTACGGCGATGGGTGTTTGCTGGGGCACTGTTGTGGCGGCGGAACTGGTGGCAGCTGATAAGGGTGTCGGCTCCATGATCATGATTGCAAAGAACTTTTTGCAGACGGATACGGTGGTAATCGGCATATTTGTGATCGGACTTATCGGCTACACGATTGAGCTGGGCATGCGGTATCTGGAACGCTGGCTTATTCCGTGGCAAGGCAAAGGCTAAGAGCCAACAAAGGGCCACTCATTTACGAGAGGGGAGAGCTGAAAGGCTCTTCCCTCTTTTCGTTAAGGCCTACGCAATCACTTTCGTCTATGCACAATTACCGGTTGATTTTAGTTGCCAAAGCTCCCATTTTTTGAGAGTGAGATTGAGGGCATTAGAGGTGTATTTCTGCCTGATCTCATCCTTGCATAAAAAGCAAACCTTGCTTCAATCAAGCGTATGCCGTCCGGCCTCTGCTCCTTGGTTGAGTAAGCACCCAAAAGGTAATTGGCGCCTTTTCATTTTCCCCGGCTGCCGACCTTTTGCGGCACCTAATATTTGAGGGAATTGTCATGAAGAGTGTCGTTATTGCAGGCGCAACTGGCTATCTGGGCTCCTATCTTGTTTCCTACTACAGAAAACAGGGCTGGCACGTTCGCGCTCTTGTCCGCGATGAGCAGTCAGCTCGTGCAAAGGGCCTCGAAGCCAGTAAGTTTTTTGAGGGAGAAGCAACTAAACCCAACAGCCTGCATGGATTGATGGATAATGCTGATCTGGTCATTTCAGCTCTCGGCATCACACGCCAGAAAGACGGCCTGAGTTACAACGATGTTGATTATCAAGCCAACAAGAACCTGTTGGATCTGGCGGTTGAGAACAGTGTCCCTCAGTTTGCTTACATTCATGTTCTGAACGCGACCAAGTTACTGGATGTTCAGCTGGTGCGTGCAAAGCAGCATTTTGTGGAGGTTCTTCAGGCTGCACCAATCAAAAGCACCGTGATTTCACCAAGTGGTTACTTCTCTGATCTGGAGGAGTTTTTTGGCATGGCAAAGTCCGGGCGGGTCTACATGTTTGGTTCGGGGGATTATCGGATCAACCCTATCCATGGCGCTGATCTGGCTGCAGCATGCTTTGAGATTATCAAGGATGGCCAAGCTTATGCCGAAGTGGGTGGTCCCGTGAAGTACACCCATAACGAGTTGGCGGAGATTGCCTTCAAAAGCCTGCAGAAAAAAGCCAAGATCACGCATCTGCCCAACTGGATCAGCGTTGCTTTGCAGCGGCTTCTGGAGACTTTCACCACAGCGAAGACGTACGGCCCGATCCAGTTTTTCCTGAGTGCAATGCGGATGGATATGATCGGCAAATGCTATGGCAAAATCCGGCTGGAAGATCACTTCGCTCAGTTGGTGCAAAAAGAGAAGCAGAAGACTAGCTGAAGATCGGCTCATCCGAGCTACGCGTTGCCATGTGGTAACGGCTGCCGGGGTGTACTAGCCGCACGTAAGTGATGCCCTGCCCTGAAATCCATGTACGGCGCTCTATAGTGAACACAGGCTCACAGTCTTCCAGCTGGAGCAGTCGTTGCTCTTCGGCTGTGGCTTTGTCCGCACGGAAGACGTGTTCAATGCTTGGATGCGGGACACGCTGCAGCAGCCACTCATTAGGGCCGATGTCTGCAAAGCTTTCCTCGGCAGCTTCGGGCAATGCAGAGAGGTTGATCCAGCGGACATCCAATTGCTGCGGGATGCCATCTCCATAATGCAGGCTCTTCAGGAAGAGAGCTTTTTCATTCTGGTTCAGTCCAAGCTGGATGCGGGCATCTTCCGGTGGCAAGGCTTCCAGACGCTCCAGAAGCAGATACTTATAGGCTTGGCCTTTGTTCTCGATTTCCTGCCGGATCACCGGAATGGTGATGGTTGCAGGGTGAGACTTAGGCTGGACGACTCGGGTTCCGGCCTTCCGGCGTCGTTCCACCAGCCCTGCATCAGCGAGCTCCCGCATGGCGCGGTTGACGGTTGCACGGGTGCAGCCAAACTCCTCCGAGAGCGCTTGCTCGCTTGGCAGAAGATCGCCCGGTTGCCATTGCAAACTGGTGATCCTCTCCTGCAAAATGCCTCTGATTTCCTTATAGGATCGCAAGCGCTCTTCCTGTCGTTTTCAAGAAAATGAATTTGGGCGTTGTTAGGCTGCTTCCAGCAAAACTGCAAGCTGTTCTCTGTATTTAGCAGTGATAGCTGCGCGGTGGATGTGTTGCCCATCCTTCACCATGTGCCGTCCGGCGGACCAGACATCAGTTACGACACGGTCATCACCAGCGAAAATCCAATAATCCAGATATTGGTCTAGCCTCAGGCCTGTGAACTCTACCCGTGCTGTATCAATCGCGACGACATCTGCGAGGCTGCCTTCTTTGAGCTCCCCAGTGTTACGACCCAGAGCCTGGGCTCCACCTTTGGCTGCGGCCTGATACATGGCGGTGCCGACAGATCCTTCACCGTTCAACATGACGTTTCGGGACTGATCACGCAGGCGCTGGCTGTATTCCAGCACGCGCAGTTCCTCAGAAAGCGAGATGCGCAGATTACTGTCAGAACCAACACCGTAGACGCCACCTGATTCAATGAATGTCGGTCCGTTGAATATGCCATCGCCAAGGTTTGCTTCTGTGATTGGGCACAGGCCTGCTACAGCACCAGCTTTTGCCATAGCCACTGTTTCTTCCGTGGTCATATGGGTGGCGTGTACGAAACACCAGTTGTTGCGGACATCGACGTTGTTCAGCAGCCATTCGATTGGCCGAGCCCCAAGCCATTCTTGAACAGCTTCCACTTCCTTCATCTGCTCAGAGATGTGGATGTGCACGGGCTTGCCAGCAAAGACGGATGCAATCTCACGTAACTGATCGGGATTGGTCGCGCGCAGAGAATGCGGTGCGATGCCGATCTGGCAATCTGCCGGCAGAGATGTCGTCAGAGACTTCGACGCTTCTTCAATGAGTTGCAGGTGACGTTCCAGATCATTGCCGAACCGCAGTTGTCCGCCGCTTAAGGGCTGTTCACCTGCGCCGCCGTAGGAGTAATGAACCGGCAAATGAGTGAGGCCAATGCCTGTTTGATTTGCAGCTGCAAAGATGCGGAGGCTCATTTCTGCGAGGTTGTCGTAGGGCGTTCCATCTGATTGATGATGAAGGTAGTGGAACTCGCCAACGCTGGCATACCCAGCCTCTAACATCTCCATGTAAACCAGCGCGGCGATTGCCTCGAATTGCTCAGGTCGTAGTTGCCCCAGAAACCGATACATCAGCTCACGCCATGTCCAGAAACTGTCTTTCCCCTTCTGGCGCACCTCAGTCATGCCTGCCATTGCCCGTTGGAAGGCGTGGGAGTGCAAATTGGCGGGGGCCGGACAAATCATTCTGCTTTTGCCAGAAACCTCTTCACCTTCAGGCATCACGCCGATCTCAACGGTTTTAATAGTGCCGTTAGCGTTCAGGTGCAAACGCACGTTCTCGGTCAGACCAGTGGGGAGTAAAGCCTGCCCTGCGAAGATGGTTTTCATTGCTCACTCAATAGTTTGATGTGAAACGTCGATCAATTCAGATCATTTTTGCAACATTAAGCATATACATAAATGCAACTCACACAACCATCCTCTTTTTCTAAGATATCACCAGGCAAAGGTTAAAATGGCTGAATTTAGCTATTTATTTAATTGATACTGTTGGGTTAGCCCGAAAATTACTCACACTGCATATTTTTTATGTATAGACATTAAGCGATTTCCATGTAGATTTTTACTGAAGTGAATTCACGTGGAATCTCGGGAGGGTCCATGACAAGCGGGAGAACCGTACTCACCAACCTGACGGCTGCAACTCTGTCTGCACAGGCAGATGGCTATGGCCTGATCCACGATGCAGCCATTGCGATTGAGGCAGATGACATCTGCTGGATTGGCCCTGCAAAGGAGCTGCCGGAGGAGTGGAAAGACGCGCCCCAGACAGATTTGAACGGACGCCTTGCCACTCCTTCTCTCATCGATTGCCACACGCATATCGTCTACGGCGGTTCCCGCGCTCGTGAGTTTGAGATGCGATTGAATGGTGCGACCTATGAAGAGATCGCCCGCGCAGGTGGGGGGATCCGCTCTACAGTGTCCGCAACACGTGCTGCTAGTGAAGAAGAGCTTCTGGCAGATGCGTTGCCACGGGTTGATGCGTTACTGGCAGAAGGTGTAACGCTGTTGGAAATCAAGTCCGGTTACGGGTTGGATCTTGATACAGAGCTGAAAATGCTGCGTGTTGCACGGAAGATTGGCGAGCTCCGTCCTGTTAAGGTGCTAACTACCTTCCTCGGCGCACATGCATTACCGCCAGAGTATGAAGGTCGTAGTGACGACTACATCAGCTTTGTTTGCGATGAGGTGCTTCCGGCTGTCAAAGCGGAAAATCTGACTGATGCGGTTGATGCATTTTGTGAGGGCATTGCCTTTTCTCCTGAGCAAGTGAGCCGTGTGTTTGACCGTGCGCAGGAGCTTGGCCTTCCGGTCAAGATCCACTCTGAGCAGCTTTCCAACCTTGGCGGCACTGCAATGGCTGCCAGCCACAAAGCACTTTCTGCAGACCATCTGGAGTATCTGGACACTGCTGGCATTGAGGCCATGAAGGAAGCGGGCACTGTTGCTGTTCTGTTGCCGGGTGCGTTCTACTTTCTGCGCGAAACTCAGCATCCTCCGCTACAGGAGCTGCGAGATGCTGGCGTTCCCATCGCATTGGCGACAGATGCTAATCCGGGCTCATCTCCCCTCACCTCACTTCTGCTTTGCATGAACATGGCATGCACCTTGTTCCGCATGACACCGCAGGAAGCTTTGGCAGGTATCACACGCAATGCGGCGCAAGCTCTGGGACAATCTGAGGTTTGCGGAACGCTGGAAGCTGGCAAGCAGGCCAACATTGCTATCTGGGATGTGAAAGAGCCAGCCGAACTGGCTTATCGCATCGGGTTCAACCCACTGAACCGCCTGTATTTCCTCGGCGAAGACATCACAAAAACACAAGCAAATTAAGCACTGAGGCATTCATGACAACTTCCCCCTCAACTTCTTCCAGACCTAAGCTGGTTTTAAAGCCGGGAGAACTTACTCTCACTCAACTTCGCCAGATCTACCGTGAAGAGACGAATGTCGAGCTGGACCGCTCCTGCAAAGACGGTGTTGAGCGCGCCGCTGCAATTGTGCAGAGCGCGGCACAGGGTGATACGCCGGTGTATGGGGTAAACACGGGTTTCGGTAAGCTTGCTTCGGTTAAAATTCCGGCTGAAGATACCGCTACCTTGCAGAGAAACCTCATTCTTTCTCACTGTTGCGGTGTTGGTGAGGTTCTGCCGCAAAACATCGTGCGTTTGGTGATTGTGCTCAAACTTGCCTCATTGGGGCGTGGCGCATCTGGTGTTCGTTGGGAGCTGATTGAGTGCCTTGAGCGGATGCTGGAGCATAACGTTGTGCCTGTTGTTCCGGGTCAGGGCAGTGTTGGTGCTTCCGGTGATCTGGCACCTCTTTCTCACGTGGCTGCTGTGATGCTGGGCGAAGGCGAAGCGTTCTTTGGTGGCGTGCGCGTTTCCGGCAAGGAAGCGATGCAGCTGGCTGGCATTCCGACGATTCAGCTGGCAGCGAAAGAAGGCCTTGCGCTGATCAATGGGACGCAGGTGTCGACCGCACTGGCTTTGGCGGGTTTGTTCCAGGCACATCGTCTCGCAAAGACTGCGTTGATTACAGGTGCTATGTCAGTTGATGCACTGATGGGTTCTGGTGCTCCATTCCGCCCAGAGATCCATGAGCTGCGTGGCTACAAAGGGCAGATTTCTGCTGCGGCTACCATTCGCGAGCTGATGTCTGGTTCTGCAATTCGTGAAAGCCATCGTGAGGATGATGAGCGTGTTCAGGATCCATACTGCCTGCGCTGTCAGCCACAGGTGATGGGAGCAGTGTTAGGGCTGCTTGCTCAAGTGGGATATACGCTGGAGATTGAAGCGAACGCGGTGACAGATAACCCGCTGGTGTTCAAAGACGGTTCTGTCGTTTCCGGCGGCAATTTCCATGCTGAGCCTGTTGCGTTTGCAGCGGATCAGACTGCGCTTGCAATTGCTGAAATCGGGGCGATTGCACAGCGCCGAATTGCAACGCTGGTTGACCCCGCACTCAACTACGGTCTACCGCCCTTCCTGACACCTAATCCGGGCCTCAACTCTGGTTTCATGATCGCGGATGTGACATCTGCAGCGCTTTACAGTGAGAATAAGCAGCGGGCTGCGCCATGTTCTGTTGATTCCACGCCGACCAGTGCCAACCAAGAAGACCATGTGTCAATGGCAACCCATGCTGCACGGCGCTTGATCGACATGAATTCCAACCTTTCCAAGATCATCGGCATTGAGTTGCTGATGGCTGCACAGGGCATTGAGTTCCGTATTCCGCTCAAAACCAGCCCGATCCTGCAGGATGTTGTGGCTGCGGTGCGCGAAGAGATCGAAGAGCTGGAAGATGATCGCTACATGGCGCCGGATCTCGAGAAGGCTGCAGAGCTTGTCGCTTCTGGCCGGATTTTTGATGCAGCCAGCAAAGCTCAGTTCTTTAAGTTAGAGGAGGCCTGATTGACCTACTCCTTCTCACCACTGATCAAAAAAGGTGACAGCCCGATTGTACTGGCTCAGCCGCATGGTGGTACCGATGTGCCGCTGTCGATTTGGAACAGGTTCAATTCTGTCGGGCAAGCACTGGCTGATACGGATTGGCACATTAACCGCCTGTATGATGGTTTGCTTGAGAATGCCAGTGTGATCCAGACGCCTGTGCATCGCTATGTGATTGATGCCAATCGCGATCCCGCGGGTGTTTCGCTCTATCCTGGTCAGAACACCACTACACTCTGCCCGCTGACAGACTTTGATGGTCGCCCAATCTATCGCGATGGGCAGGAACCTTCAGAAGATGAAGTTGAAGAGCGCCGCGCTAAATTCCACGCGCCTTATCATGAAGCGATTGCGGAGGAGTTGGAGCGTGTGCGGCAGAAGTTTGGTGTGGCCGTTCTCTATGACTGCCATTCCATCCGCTCCAACATCCCGTTTCTGTTTGAAGGTGAGTTGCCTGTGTTCAACATTGGCACCAATGTTGGGCAGACCTGCGCTCCGATGATTGAGCAGATCACCGTTGATGCCTGCCGTGCAGATGTCAGCGTAGAAACGGTGGTGAATGCTCGCTTTAAAGGTGGCTGGACCACTCGCCACTACGGCAAGCCTGAGACTGGCATCCATGCCATTCAGATGGAGACTGCGCAGCGGGCTTACATGTTTGAGCAGAGCCCATGGGCTTACGCTCCAGAGCGCGCTGACAAAACACGTGCCACTCTCAAATCCATTCTTTCTCAGCTAGAAGCGCAGGCCCTTGCAGGGGCATTTTCAAGCGCCAGTACAAGTCGCTAACGGAGCCGACCATGACCGATACGCTCACTCAAGATCCTCGCAAGAACACCCGCGATATCTTTCCACCAACCGGACCAGAGCTGAACGCAAAGAGCTGGCTGACAGAAGCGCCAATGCGCATGCTCATGAACAACCTGCATCCTGATGTGGCTGAGAACCCGCATGAACTGGTGGTTTATGGTGGCATTGGCCGCGCTGCGCGGACATGGAAAGACTTTGACACCATTGTCGACACGCTGAAGAAACTGGAAGCCGATGAAACTCTGTTGGTTCAATCCGGCAAGCCAGTTGGCGTGTTCCGGACGCATGAGAATGCACCGCGTGTGCTGATTGCTAACTCCAACCTCGTACCGCATTGGGCGAACTGGGATCACTTCAACGAGCTGGATAAAAAAGGTCTGGCGATGTACGGCCAGATGACTGCTGGCTCGTGGATTTATATCGGCTCGCAAGGCATTGTTCAGGGTACCTACGAGACCTTCGTGGAGGCTGGTCGCCAACACTACGGCGGAGACCTGAAAGGTAAGTGGATCCTGACCGGTGGCCTTGGCGGTATGGGTGGTGCTCAGCCACTTGCTGCTGTGATGGCTGGTGCTTGCTGTCTGGCTGTTGAGTGTAACGAAGACAGCATCGATTTCCGCCTGCGCACTAAATACGTCGATGAAAAAGCCAAGACACTTGATGAAGCGTTGGAGATGATTGAGCGCTGGACCGCAGCTGGTGAAGCTAAGTCCGTTGGCTTGCTCGGCAATGCAGCAGACATCTTCGCTGAGCTTGTTGAGCGCGGTGTTCGCCCAGACATCGTGACTGACCAAACCTCCGCTCATGACCCAATCAATGGCTATCTGCCACAAGGCTGGACCATGGCTGAGTGGAAGGAAAAGCGCGAGAGTGATCCTAAAGCCGTTGAGAAAGCTGCCCGCGCTTCCATGAAGGTGCATGTGAAGGCGATGCTGGACTTCCATGAGCGGGGTGTTCCAACTGTCGATTACGGCAACAACATCCGCCAGATGGCGTTTGAGGAAGGTCTGGAGAATGCTTTCGACTTCCCGGGTTTTGTGCCTGCTTACATTCGCCCATTGTTCTGCAAAGGTGTTGGCCCATTCCGTTGGGCGGCGCTTTCCGGTGATCCTGAGGACATCTACAAAACAGACCAGAAGGTGAAGGAACTCATCCCAGATGATCCGCACCTGCACAACTGGCTGGATATGGCGCGCGAGCGTATCTCCTTCCAGGGTCTACCTGCCCGTATTTGCTGGGTCGGTCTAGGTCAACGTCACCGTCTGGGTCTTGCATTTAACGAAATGGTTCGCAACGGCGAGCTAAAGGCACCGGTGGTGATTGGTCGTGACCATCTCGATTCTGGATCTGTTGCTTCTCCAAACCGTGAAACTGAGTCTATGATGGATGGCTCTGATGCTGTTTCTGACTGGCCTCTGCTCAACGCTCTGCTGAACACGGCATCCGGCGCAACCTGGGTATCGTTGCACCACGGTGGCGGCGTTGGAATGGGCTTTTCCCAGCATTCCGGCATGGTGATTTGCTGTGACGGAACTTCGGGTGCAGACGAGCGCATTGGCCGCGTTCTTTGGAATGACCCTGCGACAGGTGTTATGCGCCATGCGGACGCAGGCTACCAATTGGCAATTGATTGCGCCAAGGAGAATGGTTTGAACTTACCTTCACTAGGTAAGTAACTGATTCAGTACGATAAACTCGCCCTAGGTAAGTTTTAATTTCCGTTTCCGGGCAAACTGGTTCAGCCGCGTATTTTTGGCATTCCAGACTTTACACAAAACCGATGAGGGACTGTGCTCTGCGGCCCCTTGTTATTCTAATTTTTGAGGGGAAAAATTATGAAGAGACGTGATTTTCTTAAGGGTGCAGGTGTTGCAGCAACTGGCGTCGCCGCTGCTTCTGCTCTGGCAGCTCCGGCTGTTGCTTCCGACAAGATCAAGTGGAAGATGGTCACTTCGTGGCCTAAGAACCTTCCGGGTCCTGGCGTTGCAGCGCAGATGCTTGCAGACCGTATCACCATGCTTTCCGGTGGTCGCATTGAGGTGAAACTCTATGCCGCTGGTGAACTGGTTCCGGGCCGTGGTGTGTTTGATGCAGTATCGGAGGGGACTGCAGAACTTTACCACTCAGTGCCCGCGTATTGGGGCTCCAAGTCCAAAGGCTTCCTGTTGTTTGGCTCTCAGCCTTTCGGTTTGACCGCAGATGAGCAGTACGGTTGGATGGCACATGGTGGTGGTCAGGCGCTGTATGACGAAATGTATGCGCGCTTTAACCTGAAGCCGTTCCTGTGTGGCAACTCTGGTCCTCAGGCTGCTGGCTGGTTCCGCACAGAGATCAACTCTGCGGAAGACCTGAAAGGTCTGCGTTTCCGTACAACTGGTCTTGCATCTGAGATGTGCACCAAGATGGGTATGGCAGTTCAGGCAATGGGTGGCCGTGACATGTTCCAGGCCCTGCAGACTGGCACACTGGATGCAGGTGAGTTTATCGGTCCTTGGACAGACTCTGCTCTGGGCTTCTATCAGGTTGCCAAGAACTACTACTTCCCGGGCGTAGGCGAGCCAAGCTCCGCAGAAGAATGCGCCGTCAACTCCGAGGCTTACAATGCGCTGCCAGATGACCTGAAGCAGGTTGTCGCGTTCGCATGCTCGTCGCTCTACAACGATGTTTGGACAGAGTATACCACCAACCACGCGAAGGCCTTGAAGAAGCTGGTTGCTGAAAAAGGTGTGATGGTAAAGAACTTGCCAGAAGACGTTCTGCTGGCGATGGGCAATGCTGCTGGTGAAGTCATAGGTGAACTGCGTGAGAATGACGACGAGCTGGTGAAGCGCATCACAGAGAGCTTCCTCACCTACCGTGAATCCATGAAGGAATACAAACCTCTGGCAGATAACGGCCAGATGAACATGCGCCTTCTGGACATCAACTACGGATAAGCAGCTGTCACCTTGCAAACACCAGTTTGCTGACATTTTCTACACGACACAAAGTCGGGGCTTCTGGCCCCGGCTGTTCTCCTGCTTTCTTCAGTTCAGCCGCGTCTCATCCGCCGATAACCGGTTCCCATAGCTTTGAGATGCGCTCTGGAAAGCCAAGAAAATACTCTGGCCTGATCGGATTTTACCGATGACCTCTGTTGTTTCGAAACTCGACGCAATCAACCGGTTGGTTGGTCATACCATCCGCTGGTTTGCGTTATTCATGCTGCTGTTGCAGTTTGGGATCGTTTTGCTGCGCTATCTGTTTGGCGTCAGCTACATCTTCCTCGGCGAAGGCGTGCTTTACATGCATGCATCTGTTTTCATGCTTGGCGCTGGCTATACGCTTTTGGCTGACAAGCATGTACGCGTCGATATCTTTTACGGGCAGGCTTCTCCCAAGGCCAAAGCCATCATCAATCTGATCGGTGCTCTGTTCTTTTTGCTGCCCACTGTTGGCCTGCTGCTCTGGATCAGCTGGCCCTTTGTTTACAACAGCTGGAAGATCCTTGAAGGACCGATTTCGGTTGGTGGTATTCCTGCAAGCTTTCTACTTAAGAGCCTTATTCCTGCGTTTTGTGGTCTTCTGATCATTCAGGGCATCTCCGGCATTTTGCGGGATGGGCTGTTTTTGTGCGGCGTTGATGTTGAGGAGCCAAAGCTGTGACCGAGTTTCTCGACATCTTCATGTTCGCGGGCCTGTGCTTTGCGATCCTGCTGGGCTATCCGGTGGCCTTCACTATTGCCGGTGTGGCCGTGCTCTTTGCTATTCTTGGAGCGATGACCGGTGCGTTTGATACCGGGCTGCTGGGTGCACTTTCACAGCGCATTTTCGGTACGATGACCAACAACGTGCTGATTGCGATCCCGCTCTTTGTGTTCATGGGGCTGGTGCTTGAGCGCAGCCGCATTGCAGAGGATTTGCTGGAAGAGATGGGCAAGCTGTTCGGCTCGCTGCGCGGTGGTCTGGGGATCTCTGTTGTGCTCGTTGGTGGGCTGCTGGCGGCTTCAACCGGTATCGTGGGTGCCACTGTCGTGACAATGGCATTGATCGCTCTACCAACCATGCTGCGTAATGGATATGACCCAAAGTTGGCGGCAGGTACTGTGTGTACCGCAGGCACGCTGGGGCAGATCATTCCGCCATCCACGCTGCTGATCATCCTTTCAGAGGTGATGTCCAACGCCTATCAGCAGGCACAGTTTGCGGAAGGCAAGTTCACCGTTGAGACCATCAGCGTAGGCCAAACCTTTGCGGCAGCGCTGGTTCCGGGTCTGATGTTGGTGGGCGTCTATATTGTCTATCTGTTGATCCGCGCTTATCTGCAGCCGAGCTCTGCGCCTGCCATGGACAAGCGTGTACTGGGCGAGACATCAGCGCGCCGGATTGCTTCCGTTCTGATCCCACCAGTGGCGCTGATAATCGCGGTTCTGGGTTCTATTCTGGGTGGTGTCGCAACGCCGACAGAAGCGGCTGCGGTTGGCGCAGTGGGCGCTTTACTTTTGGCGGCTTTCCGGCTGAGTAACGGCAAATCCAACTTGTTGCTTGG
The DNA here is from genome assembly GCF_000236645.1 of Pseudovibrio sp. FO-BEG1. Classification (NCBI taxonomy): domain Bacteria; kingdom Pseudomonadati; phylum Pseudomonadota; class Alphaproteobacteria; order Hyphomicrobiales; family Stappiaceae; genus Pseudovibrio; species Pseudovibrio sp. FO-BEG1. Next base: position 967,494 of record NC_016642.1, on the reverse strand, counting down.
GGCAAGTGTTGTGGCTCTGCTGGCGGTGATCGCGCTTGCTGGGATGACCACTATCCGCTTGCAACGCAGCGAGTTAACTGTCTCTGATTATGGCCTTGCTGGTGTCGCGATTGTGCTGCTGATCATTGGCATCAGCGGTCTGCTTCAAAGTGTGATGCGTATGTGGCGATCTCAGCTGCTTGCGCCGGTGATGACCAACACACTCTCCATCTCAGCGATGATCTTTGCGACGATCATTGGGGCAAGTGTGTTCTCTCTGATTTTCCGCGGTCTTGGTGGTGACGCTCGCATTGAGGAGCTGATCTCTGCAATGCCAGGCGGTGAGATGGGTGCCCTGCTGTTTGTGATGGCGCTGATTTTTGCCCTCGGCTTCTTCATGGATTTCGTAGAGATCTCCGTAATCCTACTGCCGATTGTTGGCCCTACCCTGCTGATGATGGGTTTTGATCCTATCTGGCTTTCTGTGATGATCGCTATCAACCTGCAGACCAGCTTCCTGACACCACCATTCGGGTTCTCGCTGTTTTATCTGCGTGGTGCGGCCCCGCCCGAGATCACAACAGGTATGATCTACAAGGGGGTGCTGCCTTATATCCTGCTGCAGATTGTCGGGATGGGGCTGGTCTGGTTCTTCCCTCAGATCGCAACCTGGTTGCCGTCAGTTCTGTTCTGACGAGAAGGGGCAACGGAGTTTGAGAAAGGCTGGATGTCACGTCCAGCCTTTTTCTATACGCGCTTCTGCATGAAGCTTTCTGGTGGGATCCACGTTTCAGGCATGTGCTTGTTGGCCCATCGGCACATTTCCTGAAGAACAGGCAAGATATCCTTGCCGCGATCTGACAGCAGATATTGATAGCGTTTGGGATTCGATTGGTAGAGCTCTTTGGTGACCATGCCAGCCGCTTCCAGCTGATTCAGGCGAACGGTCAGAACGCTTGTCGTGATCTTTTCCGGTGAGCTCAGGAACTCTGAGAAGATCTTTTTTCCGTTGAACATATCCCGCAGGATCAAAAGGCTCCAGCGGTCTCCGACGATATCTAGCGTATTCGCGATGGGGCAGCCGGAACGGTTTTCGGTTGACATACCGCCATTCTCTCCTATTGTGAATAGTAACTTGCAATTTACAAGTCACTAAAACATCTCTCAACTCAGACTAAGGATAGTATCATGGAAAGCGCATTTACAGGGTCTTGCCTTTGCGGGAATGTACAGCTGAAATCAAGAATGAAGCCGCAGATGGCCGCGCATTGCCACTGTGATGACTGTCGTAAGTCATCGGGAACAGGGCATTGCACCCATGCGGCCCTGCCTAAAGAAGCGGTGGAAGTGACTGGGGAGCTCACCTTTTTCGACAAACCTGCTGATAGCGGGAATGTGGTCACACGGGGCTTTTGCCCAACCTGCGGCAGTGCGATGTACTCTCTGAACTCATCTATGACGGATCTGATTTTCGTGCGTGCATCTGCTGTTGATCAGCCGGAGGTTATTGAGCCTCAGGTGAATGTGTATGCCAGCCGAGCACCATCCTGGGATGAGATTGATCCAAAGCTTCCAGCTTTCCCGGAAATGCCTCCGCAAGGATCCCGAGAAGTTATCGAAGAAGGCGTTCACGAGTAACGCTTCTTTCCTGTGAAGCAGAGACGCGTCCACCCCCAACGTAGCGCAGTCTGTTTTTCTGACACAAATAGAAACGGGGAGAGCAAAGCTCCCCCCGTCACAGGCAATTCAGAGATTAAGGAAGAAAACTCTCTTACATTGCCAATGAGATAAAGATACCCGCGATTGCTGCGCTCATGAGGTTTGAGCAGGTTGCAGCCAGCAGTGTGCGAGGACCATACTTCGCGATGAAGTTCATGCGGTTTGGAGCCAGAACACCCAGACCACCGATGAGAATACCCATGGAAGAGATGTTCGCGAAGCCGCAGAGTGCGAAGGAAACGATTGCTTTGGTCTTTTCCTGAATGACCGGCAGACCCATTTCCACTGCGGTGGCGTCTACGAGGTAGTTCTTCAGGTCGAGGTAAGCTACGAACTCGTTCACAACCAGCTTTTTACCGATCAGGGAACCTGCAACACCAATGTCAGCCATTGGAACACCCAGAAGGTAAGCGATTGGAGCGAAGATCCAGCCGAGGATCATTTCCAGAGACAGATCGAAGCCAGCGAAATCACCAACACCACCGAGGATCAGGTTCACCAGAGTGATCAGACCGATCATTGCAACCAGGTTTGCACCGATCGCGCCAGCAAGCTGCAGACCGTTCATTGCGCCCTGACCAGCAGCAGCGAGCACGTTCTCTGGCTTTTCGTCGCCAAAGCTCATGTCTTTTTCAACGGTGTAGTTGGTTTCTTCAGTTTCTGGCAGGATCAGTTTTGCGAAGAGAAGACCACCTGGAGCAGCCATGAAGGACGCTGCGAGGAGGAATTCGATCTTAACGCCCATCAGCGCATAACCGCCGAGAACAGTACCTGCAACAGAAGCCATACCACCACACATGATGGCGAAGAACTCACTGTCGGACATCTTTGGCATGTAAGGCTTCACAACGAGTGGAGCTTCAGTCTGGCCCACGAACACGTTGGAAACTGCAGACATGGATTCTGCCTGGGAGGTACCCAGCAGTTTTGCCATGCCACCACCGATGACGCGAATAACGATCTGCATAACACCGAGGTGGTACAAAACAGCAATCAGTGCAGAGAAGAAGATAACGAGGCAAAGCACGTTGAAGGCAAACACGAAGCCAACGGTGTCGGAAAGTGAACCGTTGGTGAGGTTGCCGAAGAGGAAGTTAACACCGGAACGACCACTGTCGATCACACCGGCAATGCCCGTTGACATTGCGTGAAGAATGGCACGGCCAGCTGGAACGTAAAGAACGAAAGCGCCGATACCGATCTGGAGAGCCAGCGCACCACCTACGGTGCGGAGGTTGATCGCCTTGCGATTGGTTGAAACCAATACAGCAATAACGATCAGTGTAGCGATGCCAAGAAAACCTGTTGCGAACATTATGAGCTCCTCCCAGAGGCTCTGAGGTAAGTTGTTGATTATGGTTGGGGAGAATTTTGAGGTGCCGAAAGGCGACTAACCGTACCCACCTTCACGTGGACAGTTGAGATGGCCACCCGCATCCAACAAACGCTTTCTCATTGAAAAACAATGTAAAACGCCTGCGGTTGTAGAACCTTCCAATACCTCAAAGGGAATTACCGCTGCTGACAGAGTACGTACGGTGGGAGTTCGTGCGTAAGAGCCGTCGGTCTCCATGGAAGCGAGGCATACGACAGGCGCAGCACACTCACCTTGCGTAGGTGCGAATGTGGACTGACCCAATTGCATAATTTGCCTCACCTTTTAACTAATTCCCTTCGGTGAGGGCAAACTAGTTGCCTGAGAGGCAATTATTAAGTTTTTTAAATATATCAATCGTTTCGAACTTCGAAACAAACTATAAAATATTACGTAGAAAACCACGCCAGATAAGGATTATTTCGTAGATTATAGTTCTTGCAGAACATATAGAATAAAAATAGTAGAACTTTAAGAGCTACAACCTAGACAAAAATAAAAACAACAAAACAAGTTCATGCACGATCTCATTACATCCGGGCGCATTACTTTGCGTATGCTGCGTTACTTTCATCAAGTTGCAGTAAGTGGGCACTTTGGCCGCGCAGCGGAAGAGCTGCATATTTCTAAGTCACCGATGTCCATACAAATCAAAGAGTTGGAAGTTGCCCTTGGACTATCACTCTTTCATCGAGACTCCCGAAATGTTTCTCTCACAGCAGCAGGGCGCGTGCTGAAGCGTGAGTGTGAACAGATTTTCAAGGTGTTGGATTACGCCATAACCAACACGCAGCGGCAGGGTCGTGCCGAAAACTCGACCCTGAGCATTGGCATGGTGAGCAGTGCCTTCCTTGATGGATTTGCGAACTTACTTTCAGATTTCAAGGGCAAGCATCCAGATTGCTCTCTAAATTTTACAGAGCTGGCCCCTAATCAGCAGAAGGAAGCGCTCGACGGGGGCACTATCGATCTGGGCATTTGTCGCTATGGCGATACACTTAATGAACCAGCTTTGAACTCCAAAGTATTGGTGCGAGAAAATCTTATTCTGGCAGTTCCCAACACCCACCCATTGAAGGACCGTAGGGTGGTCGCACTGGAAGAGCTAAAAGATGAGGAAATGGCAGTCTTGGATCGCAGTATGTCCAATTCAACGCCATTTTTGATCGCCCGGTGCAAAGATCAGGGGTTTTATCCTAAGGCTGCTTTTGAGGTTCAGGAGCCAAGTACACTATTGGCTCTGGTCGCTTCGGGACAGGCGATCGCGCTGGTCAGTGATTGCTTCCGCAGTCAGAAATCCAAGAACGTCCGCTTCATTCGACTAAAGGAAGACATTCCAGCAGACCTTTGTGCCATCTACAAAAAGAACTATGAGACTGAAATTCTGCGTAAGTTTCTGCAGTTCATCGAGTTCGACTACAAACCGCAGATTGACGAAAACTGAGGGACTAAGACTGCCCCTCAGTTCAGCGGTTAGGCTGTTTCCCGCTCAACGACGCTCACTTCCATTCGTTTGCCTGTGTCTGCGTTAAACAGGTGAACGCCTGAAATGCTCAGTTCCACATAGACTTCCTCACCAGTCTGACGCTGAATCTCCGGGTTCTCCCGAACTACCATTTGCTCACCGGTTTCCAGCTCAACATGCACATAGGTGGTGTCGCCCAAGTACTCTTCGATCAAAACTTCAGCTTTCAGATAGCCCTCCCCTGCTTTGTCATGCAAAGCGCAGTGAGATGGGCGGATGCCGAGTGTCACGTTTGATGGAATGACAGAAGCCTTGTTGGACACAGGAAGCTGTGTGCCGTCCCTCAGCTGAGCACTCTTCTCCGTCAGCTTGTCCAGTTGCAGGAAGTTCATGGTGGGGGAGCCGATAAAGCTGGCGACGAATAGGTTCGCTGGCCGCTCATACAGATCCCGAGGTGTTCCGACTTGCTGAATCTCACCATCATTCATCACCACAATCCGATCTGCCAGTGTCATGGCCTCCACCTGATCGTGGGTTACGTAGACCATTGTGGCCGATAAGCGTTGGTGAAGGCGGGCAATTTCCAAACGCACCTGACCGCGTAAAGCAGCATCCAGATTGGAAAGAGGCTCATCAAAGAGAAAGACCTTAGGATCTCGGACAATTGCGCGACCAATTGCAACACGTTGGCGCTGCCCCCCTGAGAGCTGAGATGGTTTTCTGTCCATCAATGCATCCAGCTCTAATGCCCTTGCACTTTCAGCCACCCGCTCCTTGATCTCAGCCTTCGAGTAACCGGCCTGTTTGAGCACCAGCTCCATGTTTCCACGCACACTGAGATGCGGATAGAGAGCGTAGGTTTGGAAGACCATTGCGATTTCACGCTTTGAGGGTGGCAGGTGAGCGATGGACTTGTCGTCAATTGCGATATCACCTGCGCTTTCATCTTCCAACCCCGCCATAATGCGCAGAAGCGTGGATTTTCCGCAGCCGGATGGGCCTAGCAAGACAAGGAACTCGCCAGACTTGATGTTCAGATCAATTCCATCCAGCACGTTTTCGGCACCAAAGGACTTGTAGAGAGATGAGATTTTTAGATTAGCCATATTACAAGTCCAGTTTCTGCGCTTTACCAGTTCGCACTGCCTGATCTGCAGCCAGAACAACAGCCAGCGAGTTCACCGCTGCATTCATGTGGTCTTCCAGATCCAGATCTTCGCGGATCGCTTTGAGTACAAAGACTTGCTCCCGGTCGCATAGCGCCTGATGCCCCGGTTCACCTTCCATGCTGAGCACATCGTCCTGTCGCGTGAACTCGCCATTGGCATCTGTGTCGCCGTAATGGACACGAATGGTGGAGGTTTTGGTATGCATATCGATATCGTCAGAACGCGCTTCGCCTTCCATGACGATGGAGACGCTTCCGTTCTTTGACACGACATCTTTCACGAAAAATGCTGTTTCTGACATCATCGGGCCCCACCCTGCTTCGTACCAGCCGACGGAGCCATCCTCGAACAGCACCTGAAGGTGGCCGTAGTTGTACATGTCGTCCGGCAGTTCATCACTTAACCTCACGCCCATGCCTCGCACCTCAACAGGCTTGGCATCGGTGATCTGGCACATGACGTCGATGTAGTGAACACCGCAATCCACGATAGGTGATGTGGTTTGCATTAGCTGCTTATGCGTTTGCCAGGTGGCTCCGCTGGACTGCTGGTTCAGGTTCATGCGGAACACATAAGGTCCGCCCAGCTTCCGCGATTGCTCAATGAGTGTTGTCCAGGATGGATGGTGACGCAGGATGTAACCGACAACAAGCTTACGCCCCAGCTTGCGGGCCGTTTCAACAACGCTTTGGGCATCTTCTAACGTGGTTGCCAATGGCTTTTCGACAAAGATGTCTGCTCCTGCTTCCATAGCCATGACGGCATACTCAGCATGACTGTCAGAGTAGGTACAGATGGAGACGAGGTCTGGCTTAGCCTCCACCAGCGCCTGCGCGAAGTCATGCTGGATTGTGTGGTGAGTCAGCTCTTTTGGTAATTCGACAGGAGAGCGATTGATCAGGCCAACAATCTCAAACCCTGGATTGGCTTCATACGCCAGAGCGTGAGACTTACCCATGTTTCCAAGACCTGCCACGAGGACGCGAATAGGTTTGTCACTCATTTGACTGCTCCTGAGGTTAGGCCCCGGATGAGCTGGCGCGAGAAGATCGTGTAAAGCACAAGCACCGGGATGATCGCCAATGCCATGGCCGCCAGAATTGCATTCCAGTTGTTGGTGAACTGCCCCACAAACACCTGCGCACCGAGTGTGAGTGTTTTGGTATGCTCAGCCGGTGCAAGAATGAGTGGGAACCACAGGTCGTTCCAGACTGGGATCATTGAGAACACAGCTACCGTCGCCATTGCGGGTCTCACAAGTGGCAAAACGAGCCGGAAGAAGATGGAATATTCCGAAAGACCATCAATACGACCTGCAGATTTGAGATCTGATGAGACCGTGGACATGAACTCTGAGAGGATGAAGATCGCCAGCGGCAGGCCTTGGGCGGTGTAGACCAGAATGAGCGCCCAATGGGTGTTCACCAGATCCGTCGTGACCATAAGGCGAAGAATACCGACGGTACCCAGCCGGATTGGGATCATGATGCCCAGTGCCATGTAGAGCCCCAGCAAGCGGTTGCCGCGGAACTTGTACTCACTGAGCGCGAAGGCCGCCATTGCCCCAAACAGCAGGATGAAAAACAAGCTGGCGCCGGTCACAAACAATGAGTTCCAGAAATACAGCGGAAAATTGCCCTGCTGCAGCACTGTTGAGTAACCGATCAGATCCAGAGTTTCAGAAGTTGGGAACTCCAGAGGTTGGCGGAAGATCGCCTTTTTGGTTTTGAGCGAGTTGATGAGAATGAGGAGTACTGGGAACAGCGCGATCACTGCAAATGCAAGCAGGATTACGTGCGCGCCCAGTTCTGCCATTCGGTTTCGTCTAGCACGAGAAATAGCCATTTGCGCCTCACATCTCGTAGCGTGTCAGCTTACGCTGAATGAAGAAGAGATAGATGGCAACACCCGTCAGGATGATGAAGAACATCACCGTTGCGATGGCAGCCCCCATGTTGGGATCACCCGGCTGGAGTTGTTGCCCATAGAACGTTCGGTAGAGGATCGTACCCAACAGATCGGTCGAGAAGTTTGGCCCTGCCAGTGGACCTTGCGTGGTGTAGATCAGGTCGAACGCATTGAAGTTGCCCACGAATGTGAGGATCGAGATGATACCGATGGTTGGCAGAATGAGGACCAGTTTGATCTTGAAGAACTGAGAAATGCCGGTCACGCCATCACATTCAGCCGCTTCTATCACCTCATCCGGAATAGAGAGCAATGCGGCATAGATCAGCATCATTGGAATGCCGATGAACTGCCAAACGGAAATGAGAGAGAGTGTGGTGAGCGCGGTTTCTTCCTTGCCAAGGAACGGTAGATACCAGTTGCCTAGCCCGACGGACTTCATCAGGCCTTTCGACACCCCCCAGAGCGGAGACAGCATCAGCTTCCAGACGAAACCGACCACCACAAAGGACAGCAGCGTCGGCATGAAGATGGCAGTGCGGTAGAGCTTTTTGCCCGGCAAGTGGACCATGGAGAGCAAAGCTGCAATCAGAATGCCAATCGGGTTCTGCACCAGCATATGGATCAGGAAGAAATAGCAGTTGTTCCAGAGCGAGTTCAGGAATGGTTCAACCCAATATGGATCGAAGAACAGCTTGATGTAGTTCTCAAAACCAACAAATGAGACCACCTGTGTGGTTGTGTCTCTTTGGAAGAACGAAAAGCGCAGCGTTTCAGCCAACGGCAGGATCATGATCATCGTATAGACGATGACTGCCGGTGCCAGAAAGACGAGTACGTGCCAGCGAAACGGCTTCTTTTTCCGCTCACTGACCATAAGGTCTTGTTCCACTTCTATCATCTCTCATTGCAAGGCAGATGCGCAGGCGAGCTGCACATCTGCTGTTTTGTGTTCAGGTAGGAGAGATGCCTTAGTCCATCTGAGGCTCGTACCAGGAGCTTAGCCCCTTCTGCAGCTGGTTGGCTGCGTCCTGAGGTGACTGCTTGCCATTGATGACATTTGCAGAAACCACCCACATTTCGTTCCAGAGGTTTGGCGTACCGCGAGAAACGATCTGTGCAGCTGAGCGGTTGGTGGACTGGCAGTCCTTACGCCATGAGATGAACTCATCAGCGAGTGGATCAGACAGGGAGATCTCATGCTTGGATAAGGAGAAGAAGCCTGGAACAGCGTTGGAATAGAGTTCCGCAAACTCTTTGGTACCCATCCACTCCAGGAACTTCATCGCAGCTTCTGCATTCGGAGAGGCTGCATTCAGGCCGATGCCGATATCGGTGTGGTCTGAGATGTAGCAGCTGTCGCCTTCCGCTGGCAGAGGTGGGCGGAATGCGCCCAGCTTGAAGTCCGCATCACGGTTGAAGCCTGCGATTTCCCATGAACCTGATGGATAGATAGCAGCACGGCCCAGCGTGAAGAGTGTCTGACTGTCCGGATAAGATTGAGCCTCATAACCGTCACCAAGGTATGGTCCCCAGCTGGCCAGAACTTCAAACGGCTTCACCCAGCCTTCGTCTGTCAGTTTGCCTGTACCGGCGACGATGGCTTTGCGGCCCTCTTCACCCTTCCAGTACATAGGACCGATGTTCTGGTAACCCATGGCAGCGGATTCCCACTGATCCAGTGTGCCCATGGCCATTGGAATGTAGTTGCCGTCTTCCTTGATTTTGTCGAGCACTGCCATGAACTCAGCCTGAGTTTTTGGTGGCTCGACACCGATCTCAGCGAAGGCATCCTTGTTGTAGATGAAGCCGTGGATCACTGCTGCCATTGGCACGCAGAAAGTTGCGCTGCCATCATCCGTGCTCCACGCACCTTTGGCTGAATCCGGGAAGTTGTCGAGCGTTGCCATGCCCTGAAGGTTCTTCAGGTAGCCTTTGCTGTAAAGGTCCAGCGAACCGTCGAACGGGCGACAGGTGATCAGATCACCAGCGGTGCCACCTTCCAGTTTTGCGTTGAGCGCTGCGTTGTACTGCACCGGAGCGGTTGGTGTGAACTTGATTTTGATATCGGGATGCGCCTTCATAAACGCAGGCAGAATGGTTTCCTGCCAGATGCTCAAATCATCATTACGCCAGCTTTCAATTGTCAGTTCTGAAGCCGCAAATGCGAAAGATGCGGAGCCCAGTAGCAAAGACGCAGCAATGCCCGATGACAAATAGTGTTTCATAAATTCCTCCCATAACAAATGATCGAATACCGCCTTGAAAAACTGCCGGTATCACAATTCGCCTGCCCCCCAGCGGGCGAATATTCTTTTGAGCGTCAGATGATTGAAATGTCTCACCTGATGCAAAAGCTATTCGGGTTGATGCAATCCAAGAACCTGAAGAGATTCTCCCAAATCTCCCTGAGTTTCTGCCAGTACATTGGTGGCTTGTTGTTTGGTTGCACCAAGCACCAACAGTACAGCCAGCTTAATCTGACTATCGCTTTCATGCAGGGATGCTGCAGCTTTTTCCTGCGAGCAGCCCGTGAGTGAGACCACCATGTCTTTTGCGCGCTGATCCAGTTTATCGTTGGTCAGCTGCATATCGACCATGTAACCGCGATATACCTTGTTCAGCCTCACCATCAGTGCGGTGGAGAACAGGTTGAGAGCTGCCTTTTGGCTGGTCCCTGCTGATAGTCGCGTAGAGCCAGCCAGCACTTCCGCGCCGGTTCTTAAAAGGATTTCGTGCTCCGCATCTGCCAGCAATGGGCTCTGCGGATTGTTGGCTAATGATATGGTCAGTGCGCCTGAGGCACGAGCTGTCTGGATTGCAGCACGGGTGAATGGCGTGGTGCCACTGGCAGCCAGCCCCAATACAACATCCTGAACGCCAACCTTGTTCTCTATGATAAAGTTTCGGCCTGCTTCTACGCTGTCTTCTGCTCCTTCCTGAGGACGCAGAAGACCTGCTTCGCCGCCTGCCAAACCGTAGATCAAACGCTCTTCTGGCCAGCCGAATGTGGGAATGAGTTCAATGCCGTCCAGTACGCCAAGGCGGCCTGAAGTTCCTGCACCAACATAGACAAGTCGTCCCTCACCTGCCTGTAGTCGCTGAGCTGCCGCATCTACAGCAGTCTCCAGTTCTCCCAGAGCGGCCCAGACTGCATTGAGGGCCTGCATCTGGCCGCCCAGCAATGCTTTGAGAACCTCATCGGTCCCCCATGTTTCCAAGCCTGCATAACGTGAAGATCTTTGCTCGGTTTCTCGCCATTCTCGTGGATTGGAATGTTCTGGAAACCCGACTTTTCTGGACATGCTGGACACGAGACTCTCCCTGATACCAATAGCATACCAACAACTCGCGATATGGCAATGATATATTAGGCAGAGCCCTTAATTTGGGTAATTCTAATAAATTTCCAGCATTTACCTGAGACAGTTGCAGACCACAGGTATTATTTTGGCTCTAGATTTTTTGCTGTTAATCCCAGCGAGCTTCTTCTTCCCGGCGTACGAACACAACCTGACGACCATCTGGCAGCAGCTGGCTGATTTGATCAGGCCCGCCATGTTCGTCAAACTCAACTAATCCAATGCCACTTGCATTCAGCAGGCGACGACCATGCTGAGTACCGACCGGTTTGCGCGGGATCACTTTCATTCCACGCCGTCTCGTGAGCCAGTTTAGCGGTGAGCGAGGCGCATAGAGCCAGCGGTTTAGATGATCGAGTTTGTCCAGCAGCTTTGCTGGGAACTCGTTCTTGATGCCACTGCTACAGATTTGCCAGATATCCGGCCCTCTGGAATGACCGCGCAGTTCTACGTCATACACAAACGAGTAATGCACATCTCCGGAGAGGATCGTGAAACGGTCTGGTGTTTTGCGGTGACGGAACACATTCAAAATGCCATCCGCAGTTCCCGGATGCGCCATCCAATACTCAGCATCCACCATGAGTGGCTTGCCCATGAAGGTGAGCAGCTTCTGAAGGGTCTCGATCAACTTAACGCCGAAGATTGGCGCAGCAGATACAAGCAGGACAGCGTCCTTGCCGCGAAGGGATCGCTGAAGGTCAGTGACTGCTTCCCAGTCCAACAAGCCTGAAGGCAAATACCCTGCCCGTTCTGATCTCCATCTGCGTGTGCGGGTATCCAGCACCAACAGTGGCGGGTCCAGCTCCCAGTGGTAGTCCCAGTTCTCAAAGCCAAAGAGGTGATCCAGAAACTCATCGTAGGCGCTTGTGCCGGGTGACTTGAAGACCTCAGTCATCTCATCCAGCAGACCACCCGCGAAAGCTTCCGGTTTGTTGCCCCAGCCCTGATTGAGCATGTAGGCGCACAGGGCATTACCGATGATGCGGCGGGAGAATGGGTGACCGTAGGCGGTCTCTTCCCAATCACGATTGAGGTTCCAGTCGTCCGTGACATCGTGATCATCAAAGATCATCGCGACAGGCAAATGCGCAAAGAGCCTTCGGACCTGACTGAGGCCTGAGACAAAGTCCTTCAGGATTTCCTGCTCAGTCTCATAAAGCTCTGTTTCTTCAGGTGTTAGACCCTCAGGTTTATCTGTCTCAACCAAATCCCAAGCTGCGGGGGACCAGACAAGCAGATACATTGCCAGAAATTCAGCAAGTGTAATCAGGTGGTTGTGAGCATGGTCAGCCGTAAAAATTGGTTTTTCGACACCACCGAACAAGACGACCCAGAGCTTCCGGTTCTTCTCCAGATTGGGCAGAAACTTCTCACGTCGGTAGTAGGTATCACCATGGCTATACAGATCTGATGCAGCGTCAGGGATCTTGCTTTCCAAGCCACTCAACTGCTCTTCTGTAATGCCAAGCTTTTCGATAAGTGAATGGATTGCTCGCAGCATTGGGCCAGCAACGTCATCAGAGTAAATCTGGTCACCGCTCATCACCAAAGCAGCGGGCCATTTCTCCTGATCAATCTTGGTCCCGCCATTCGATGCAATATGCTTTGCCAAAAACTGGTCCGCAGCGACCAAGCCATCACCAGAATCGTGATGTGGTTTGCGGCAAGAGCCGTGCAGAAGCGAAGACACCTTGGAGCTGAGAAGGAAGCCGGGAAGCGATTGACCTTCATAACAGAGATCAGGTGCCCAAGCCGTGTGATCTTGCCAGCCTGCTGCCTCATTATCTGCCATGCGCAAAGATAGGCGATAGTTTACCCAGACATCCTGTGGCAGCGGCTGATGGAGCGGAAGGTCGATCAACAGGTAATGGAGGTGCGTGCCTGCCGAAATCAGGTTCACCTCTGCCTGCTTTTTGGAAAGCTCATAGGTTTGCGGATCACCGTCTTGGGGCAGTAGCTCCAGCTTTACATCTGCCGGTGCGCGGACAGCGAGCCAGAAGGTGAGACGGGTGGTTTCTAATCGCCGCAGAATAGGGCCGGCAAGAACAGACGGGAGAGAAGAGGTTTCAGGCATTCGTTGATATTATTAGTTGCGATATCCAGAAGTGAAATTCTTAGATGAGAGATAGGTGCGCAAACCTCAAAATCCAATAAGGGCCAACAACTCCCCTCTCACCCAAGCCAAATTACAGAAGATTTCTGAACCTCACCTGAACCGAACCTGCCTTGACAGGCCCTTCTAATAGGTCTAGCAAAAACACGTATGCAGGGGAGTCTCACCTAGGAGACTGAGAGGCTGACAGAGCGCAAGCTCGGCGACGCGACCCTTTGAACCTGACCCAGTTGATACTGGCGTAGGAAGCACGGGTCGCGCGGCCTGTTATCAGGGGTATTGTATCCACCGCGATCCACTCAGCAGGAAATCTTCCTGCGGTTTCCCAGCCAAAACTCATCTGGTGTCTTTCGAGTTATGAACTTGAGGAGCACCATTATGACTAGCCCAAAGCCATCCATCACCACAGGCTCCTTGCCTGCGTCACGCAAGATCTACGTGAGCGGTCATTTGCATAAAGACGTGCGAGTACCGATGCGCGAAATCAGCGTCCATCCAACTGCAGGCGAACCACCGTTGCCAGTCTATGACAGCTCCGGCCCCTACACTGATCCTGCTGTCACAACCAGTATTTCCGAAGGTCTGCCAACAGTACGGCGCAAGTGGATCAAGGCTCGCGGAGATGTGGAAGTTTATGAAGGTCGTGAGATCAAACCAGAAGACAACGGTTTCGCGCAGGGTGAGCGGTTGGTTGCCGAATTTCCGGTGAAGCCGCAGCCGCTGCGTGGCAAGGACGGCAAGGCTGTGACACAGCTGGCTTATGCCCGCGCAGGCATTATCACGCCGGAGATGGAGTTTGTTGCTATCCGCGAGAACCAGATGCGTGAGGCCGTTGCCGAGGAACGTTCCGGCAATGACTGGGGCGCAAGCATTCCTGATTATGTGACGCCGGAGTTTGTTCGAGATGAGGTCGCCGCAGGTCGTGCAATTATCCCCTCCAACATCAATCACCCAGAGAGCGAGCCGATGATTATTGGCCGGAACTTTTTGGTGAAGATCAACGCCAATATGGGCACGTCCGCTGTCACCTCCTCCATGGAGGAGGAAGTGGACAAGATGGTTTGGGCAATCCGATGGGGCGCAGATACCGTGATGGATCTTTCGACAGGTCGCAACATTCACAATACGCGCGAGTGGATCATCCGCAACAGTCCAGTGCCGATTGGGACGGTTCCGCTTTATCAGGCACTTGAGAAAGTAAATGGTATTGCTGAGGATCTGACTTGGGAGATTTTTCGCGACACACTGATTGAGCAGGCTGAGCAAGGGGTTGATTACTTCACCATCCACGCTGGTGTGCGCCTGCATATGGTGCCGATGACCGTTAATCGCGTGACAGGCATTGTTTCTCGTGGCGGCTCCATCATGGCCAAGTGGTGTCTGCATCATCACAAGGAAAGCTTCCTTTATGAGCACTTTGCGGAGATCTGCGATATCTGCCGCCAGTATGATGTGGCCTTCTCCCTTGGTGATGGTTTGCGTCCAGGTTCCATTGCGGATGCGAATGATGAGGCTCAGTTTGCTGAGCTGGAAACGCTTGGTGAGCTGACCAAGATTGCTTGGGCCAAGGATTGTCAGGTGATGATCGAAGGTCCGGGCCATGTAGCCATGCATAAGATCAAGGAGAACATGGATAAGCAGCTGGAATGCTGCCATGAGGCTCCATTCTACACACTTGGCCCTCTCACCACAGATATCGCTCCCGGTTACGATCACATCACCTCTGGCATTGGCGCGGCGATGATTGGGTGGTTTGGCTGTGCCATGCTTTGTTATGTGACGCCGAAGGAGCATCTGGGGCTGCCCGACCGAGATGACGTGAAGACTGGCGTGATCACCTACAAGATTGCCGCTCATGCTGCTGATCTTGCCAAGGGATTGCCGGGTGCTCAGCGACGAGATGATGCACTATCCCGTGCGCGCTTTGAGTTCCGTTGGGAGGATCAGTTCAACCTGTCCCTCGATCCAGAAACAGCCCGCAACTTCCATGATGAGACCTTGCCGAAGGATGCGCACAAAGTGGCGCATTTCTGCTCTATGTGTGGGCCAAAGTTCTGCTCTATGCGGATTTCTCATGACATTCGGGCTGAAGCTCAGAAAGAAGGCATGGAAGCGATGGCGGCCAAGTTCCGTGAAGGTGGTGAGCTTTACCTTCCATTAGCGGAGGCGGAGCAGTGATTACGATTGCAGGAGCTGGCCTTGCAGGGCTGGCTTCCGCCTATGAACTGGCAAAGCGTGGTGCATCTGTCACCATCTTCGAGAGGGCAGAAAAGCCCGGAGAAAACAGCGTTGCCCGGTTCGCAGGCGGTATGCTGACCCCTTATTGCGAGCGGGAAAGTGCGGAAGAGAATGTCATCACGCTCGGATGCACTGCGGCAGATTGGTGGGCTCAAGTCACACCCGTTACGCGGCATGGAACACTTGTGGTGGCACCGCCGCGAGATCATGCAGAACTGACACGGTTTGCACGGCGGACGTCTCATTTTGATGAAGTTGATGGTCAGGTAATCACTCAGCTTGAACCCGCTTTGGAAGGACGGTTTGAGCGAGGGCTTTTCTTCAAAGAAGAGGCGCATCTTGATCCTAGGCAGGCACTTGCTGATCTGACGAAAGCGGTTGAGGAGCTAGGTGTGGAGATCCGCTATGGCACTGACGCACCCTCGCAGGTTGACCTCAACTGCACGGCGATGGCGGCTGCTCTACCTGACTTGCGGGCTGTGCGTGGTGAGATGGCGGTTTTGCATTGCCCGGAGGTTGAGCTGTCTCGTGTTATTCGCTTCCTACATCCGCGCATGCCGCTTTATCTGGTGCCGCGTGCCGATGGGCTCTTCATGATTGGGGGGACAATGGTGGAGAGCAACTCAGACCGTCCTCCATCACTCAGGTCTCTCACCGAGATGATGAGCGCAGCCTTTGCTATTCATCCGGCCTTTGCTGAGGCGAGTGTGGTGGAAATCGGCGCAGGCTTGCGACCTGCGTTCCCTGACAACCTTCCTCGTCTTGTTGAATACAATGGCGTGCTTCACCTCAACGGGCTTTATCGCCACGGCTTTTTGCTGGCTCCGACAATGGCGCAGCAAGCAGCAGAGCAGCTTTTATCGGAGACTTGCAAATGAAGATCATCGTGAATGCAGAACCGCGTGAGGTTGCTGGCAAAACTTTGGCTGATGCCCTTGCCGAGCTGGAATTTATCAGCCCAGCAATCGCAGCAGCCCTGAATGGCAGCTTCGTGCCTCGTGAGGACTATCCAGAAACACAACTTTCAGACGGTGACAAGCTGGAAGTTCTGGCTCCAATGCAGGGAGGTTGAAATGCAGGTTTACGGTACAAAAATCAGCTCCCACCTGCTTCTTGGTACAGCCCAGTATCCTTCACCTCTCGTGTTGAAGAAGGCAATTGAGGCCAGTCAGGCAGAGATCATTACGGTCTCCTTACGGCGAGAAACCGCGGATGGATCTGGTGCAGGGTTCTGGGAGCTACTGAAGGATTGCGGTTGCAAAATCCTACCGAACACCGCCGGATGCCATAGCGTGCGAGAGGCTGTAACGACTGCGCAGATGGCCCGGGAGTTGTTTGGCACTGACTGGATAAAGCTGGAGGTCATCGGCAACACAGACAGTTTGCAGCCGGATGTGTTTGGTCTTGTCGAAGCTGCAAGAATCCTGAGCGCAGACGGTTTCAAAGTGTTCCCGTACACCACGGATGATCTGGTGGTTGGAGAGAAACTGCTGGAGGCTGGTTGCGAGCTGTTGATGCCATGGGGAGCACCCATTGGTTCAGGTCAGGGACTACGGAACCCAGATGCGTTGCGGGCGATGCGAGCGCACTTCCCGGATACTCCACTGATCATCGACGCCGGGATTGGTCGCCCTTCTGATGCAACTCGTGCGATGGAGTTGGGTATGGATGCTGTCTTACTCAACACGGCTGTCGCAAAGGCGGGAGATCCAGCATTGATGGCGAAAGCGATGGCACAAGCGGTTGAAGCGGGCCGACTTGGGTATACCGCCGATCCAATGGAACCTCGGGATATGGCGGTTCCTTCAACCCCGATCCTTGGCATGGCGGAGTTGATCTGATGGAACGGTTTTACCTGATTACCGGGGATTTGGACTGGATCGAAAAACTCGTGCCTCATGGCGTGAGGCTCGTGCAACTGAGGATCAAAGATCAACCAGAAACTGAGGTCCGTCGACAAGTCATCAAGGCCCGAGATTTCTGCAAAGCCCATGGTACCCAGTTGATCATTAATGATTACTGGGAGCTGGCATTGGAACTGGGCTGTGACTTCATTCACCTCGGCCAGGAAGACATGGATACCGCAGACTTTGCCGCTCTTCGAAGGGCAAGCGTTCGCTTTGGTCTTTCTACCCATGATGAAGCAGAACTAGATCGAGCTCTCTCTCATGAACCTGAGTATGTGGCACTGGGGCCTGTCTATCCAACCAAGCTGAAGAAGATGAAATGGGCGCCACAAGGATTGGATCGCGTCCGTCGTTGGAAGCAGATGGTTGGCGGGACACCTCTTGTGGCCATCGGGGGCCTGACACCGGAGCGGCTTGCCGGCGTGTTTGAAGCTGGGGCAGATAGTGCTGCCGTGGTGACTGATATTCTGCAAGCCCCAGATCCGGTTGCCAGAACACAGGAGTGGGCGGAGGCCTGTAGGCTATGACCCGCTATGATCGTCAGATGATTTTGCCGGAGGTCGGTACAGAAGGCCAAGGCCGGCTACGCGCTTCGCATGTGCTGGTGGTTGGAGCTGGAGGGTTGGGGTGTCCAGTTCTGCAGTATCTTGCTGGTGCCGGAGTTGGCATCATCACGATTGTTGATCCCGATGTGGTTGAAGAGAGCAACCTTCACCGCCAGCCGCTGTATTCTCTTGCCAATGTCGGTGAAAGCAAAGCGTATGCGGCAGCCGCTCGTTTGCATGGTTATAATCCGGAGATTGAGCTGCGGGCGCGCAACATTGCACTGGAGCCAGCAAACGTTTCTGAGTTGGTTGGTCAGGCAGATATCATCGTAGATGCGGCTGACACATTTGCAGCATCTTACACGCTCTCTGACGAATGCTACCAGCAACGCAAACCGCTTATCTCGGCGTCGGCATTGGGAATGACCGGGTACCTTGGCGGATTTTGTGGCGGAGTGCCTTCGCTAAGAGCGGTCTTTCCTGCTCCGCCGACAAACGCTGCAAACTGTTCAAGTGCAGGTGTGCTTGGGCCAGCAGTTGGAAGCATTGGTGCCATGCAGGCGCAGATGGTTCTATCTGTGTTGCTTGGCTTCTCACCGAGCCCAATGGGTCGCCTTATTACGATCGATCTTAAGAGCTTTAAGTTCGGTGGCTTCTCTTTCCTCAACGCGAAGGAACCAGAGTGGCATGCACCGTTTATCTCAACAGAAGGCTTATGCTCTGATGAGCTGGTGATTGAGCTGAGAGACAGCATAGAAGCACCCGAGCCCGTTTGTCCAAGTGCCCAGCGTGTTCTTCCAGAAGAGCTCACCAATTTCGACTTCAACAGCGCCCAACGCATCGTGCTTTGTTGCCGGACTGGTTTACGGGCATGGCGAGGGGCTCAAGCGCTTTCAAAGCGAGGGTTTAAGAACATCGCTCTGATCGCTGATAGCAGGAGCTAACTTTGTGCCTACTGCTTCTCCAGATTGCACGTGTCAGCGCCACGCTCGATCAAGTCAGGCACAAACAGCTTCTGGAGATTTTTAGGATCCTCACCGCCAATTAAGTCCAGCATGAACTGGCCCAGCGTTTCGCTTGGCTTCGATATCGGGAGATAACAAGTTGTAATTGGCGGTGAGAAATACTGTGACACGTTCAGGTCGTCCGTCGCAATCACGACCGCATCGCGGCCATGTTCCATACCACGCACCTGGAATCCTGAAAGAACGCCCATTGCCGTTGCCTCGTTGGCGCAAATGTAGGCGGTTGGAGGCTCTTCAAACATAGACATCTCAAAGAGTTGCTCGCGGCCAAACGCTGGCGTCAGACGGCCATAGGCAATCAGAGATGGATCGAAACTCAGTCCTGCACGAGACAAGGATGCAATGTAGGCTTCCACCCGGTTTTGCGTGTAGTTCAGCTCTTCTCTGGCGTTGATCATTGCGATCCTGCGGTGGCCTTTGGAGAGCAAGCGATCCACGCAGATCGTGACGATGCGGCGGTTGTCCGTGTCCACATAGGCATGAGGTGCACTGGCATCACTGGTACCATACGTGACAAACGGGAACTCCTTCTCCTGCATGAAGCTGATGCGGGGGTCGTTTACGCGTGTTCCGGAGATGATAATGCCATCAGCCTTCTTATTCTGGACGATACGCTTGATGACTTCGAAGCTCTCATCAAAACTGGCTACCTGATACTGCACCACACGATAGGGCGTATGAGCGATTGCTCGGGAGATGCCGCTGATCAATTGCGTGTAGCCCACCCCTGCCCATTCATCATCATCCGGTGATGCAATGACGGTTACCATAGCGATCTGATAGGTCTTGCCAGTGCGCAATTGAACGCCGCTTATGTTCAGCTCGTAACCCAGCTCTTTTGCAGCCTGCAAAACCTTGTCGCGGGTACGCGGGCGCACCTGGGGGGAAGCATTGAGCGCTTTTGAAACAGTGGCCGTTGAGAGCCCTGTTTCTTTCGCAATTGTTTTGATCGTTGGTCTTTGCGCCATTGGATACTCAAGCTGGAGTCAGTTGTGCCTTTGACAGCACATCCTGAAAACGAAGATAGACAGCGGATGTCCAAGCGAATGCTTTGTCGCGTAGACCGACTCCAGTCAAGGCATCAAAGTTTTCTGCCATTCCTGAAGCCTCGCAAGTTCTCATAAATCGCTTTGCCAGTTCATGCGCCAGTCGGATCTCACCTTGCTGACATAAACCATCAAAGATCAGCAGTGTGGTTGGCGCCCATATGGGGCCACGCCAATATCCATCTGCTTCATAGTAAGTGCTCTGTGGGTGTTCTGTAGCAGGTCCCCATTCTGTGAGGAAGCCTAGGGAATTGAACCTTTCGAGCAGTTTCTCTGCAATCTCTCTTGGCAGATCACTGCCAAGCAACAGCGGCATAAACTGGGCAAGGCTGGTATCCGGAAGGGTCAGTTCTGGTTGCGCTGATTTGCGGAACTCAAAGGTTTTGCCATTCCAGAGCTGTTTGATCATCAGATCCCTGAGGTCCGTGCTTATCTGATCGAACTTACTGGCAACCTCTGGTGCTTCCGCCTTTCGATAGAGCTGCGCAATGCACTTTGCAGTCAGGCAGAGGAATGTGGGCAGGTCTGGCCCAATCACAGGCCCACCATGATCGAAGAAGCTGGCATTGTCCCAGCCGCTGTCATTACCATGAAAATAGCTGGGAAGCTCCTGTGGGTTTGCGCGTGTGTGCTTGAGCCAGTAACTGAGCTGACGCTCCATTTTCTCGCGCAGATAGACGAGTTGATCAGGCGTGAAACTGCCTCGATATGTTTCAAGGATGTGGGCGATGGCCCAGCCATGAACAGGGGGTTTTGTGAAAGCGAATGAGGCTCCAGCATCATGCACAAAGTCTGGTAGTAAACCGCTGTCATCTTGCCACTCATAAATGGCAGCGAACTGGCTAAACGCCAGCTCAGGATTGATGCCAGCGAGACCTATGGCAGAAAACGCATTGTCCCAGCTCCAAATGTTGATCATGTGGTTCTTGGACATGTACGTGGCCGGATGTGTCAGGGCCCCCTCCGCCGGGACTGTGTTTGCCCATAGAAGGTACGTGGCTAACTTCTCCGCTTCACTCTGATGTTGCTTTCCATGCCACTTGGCGAAGGCTTTCTGAGACGCTGCCTGAACATCCTCAAAAGAGGTTTTCACAACATCCGGGCAAAGGCGACGGTGAAGAATTATACCGCCTTCAAACTGTTCTTCCGAGAAGGTCAAGGCAACGTTGTCTGCGTGGTCGCATCGCCAGTTGCCTTCAACGGTGGCGTTGCCCTTTGAGGCGAAGGGCGTCAGGCGCAGATTTTCTCCTGCAGCCACAATGCATTGTTCACCACCTGGGTGCTGGAAAGCGTAGTCGTATCGAGAACCTTCAAGAGCAAACCGGACCAATACTCCCTTCCCTTTTAGGTGGAGCACTTCTCCATCCCCGATACAGAAGCTGATGTCTCCTCTTTTCTGCTCATCAGCAAACAGTTCAACATCCAGCCTGTGTGGAGATAGAGAGAACCGAGGTGTCAGTTCTAAACCATCCTCGCTTAAGAACTCCAGCTTGCACAAACGACCCAGGCTTAGTCGCTCATCGCCGCCTGCCACGTAGCGCAGATAGCATTGTTGTTCACCATCCTGCCCTCGTACCATAGAGAGCGTGGTGAAGCGTTGGTGGCGGGAGAAGGGTACCCGGGTAAAGTCAAATAGCGTCATGCATTATCCCTTCACCGAGGAGCCAATTGAACCATCCATGATGTAGCGCTGTGCAAAGAAGAACAGGATCAACGGCGGAATGCAGAGGACGACCGTAATAGCCGCAATTGAGGTGATGTCTGTTTCATGTAGGCCCTTGAACATGGAAAGGCCCAGCGTCAGCGTGTATTTGGACTGATCGTTTAGATAGATCAGCGGCCCCAGATAGTCGTTCCATGCGTTCATGAAATGGAAGGTGCCGACAAGCACGAGTGCTGGCATCATCAATGGCAGATGGATACGCCAGTAGATCTGCCAGGAGTTTGCGCCATCCATGCGCGCTGCTTCATCAATCTCAATGGGTACAGTCATGATGTACTGGCGCAGCAAGAACACGAAGAATGCATCTGCAAAGTAGGCTGGCACGATCAGTGGTTTGAGCGTGTTGATCCAGCCAAGCATGTTGAACTCCATGTAAAGCGGGATCATTTTCACATCCCACGGGATCATCATGGTTGAGAGCAACAGGACGAAAATGGCATCGCGGCCCTTGAACTGAAAACGTGCAAAGCCGAAAGCAACCAGTGAGCAAGAAAACAGCTGCCCGATGGTCGAGAGAACCACCACGATCACTGAGTTTTTGAGATAAACATCAAAAGGTTGTTTGAACCATGCAGTAACGAAGTTCTCCCACATAACCTCGTTTGGCCAGAAGACAGGCGGAAACTGGTAGAGTTCTCCGATGCTTTTTACTGCGGTGATGAAGGTCCAATAAAATGGGATGATGAACATCGCAGAGAGGAAAAGCAGCGCGCCATATGTGAGAGCTCTAGTCATCGTTGGCCTCCGTCTTTTTCATCTCGCCTTCGTAATAGACCCATGCAGATGATGACTTCAGAACCATCATGGACAGAGCGAGGATGATCAGGAACATGACCCAGGAGTTGGCGGCAGCAAATCCCATCTCGAAGTATTTGAATGCGTTGTCATAAATGTACATGGCGAAGAAGTAGGTGCTTTCCAGTGGCCCACCACCAGTTAGCAGCAATGCAATTGTCAGCTGCTGGAAGGCTGAGATGATCGATGTAATCACCGTAAAGAGCAGCATGGGTGAGAGCATGGGGATGGTGATGTAAACCAGCCTCGCCCACGCAGGCACGCCGGAAATCTTTGCAGCTTCATACAGCTCTTTCGGGATAGATTGCAGACCCGTCAGCAAAATGAGCATGGTTCCGCCAAGCCCCCAGAGGGACGCAATCACGATTGCCAGCAAAGACCAGTTTGGATCACCCAGCCAGTTAGGTCCTTCAATGCCCGCAAGGCCAAGCAGGAAATTCAAAATGCCGTATTCGTGGCTGTAGATCCACGCCCAGATGGTGACGAGCGCGACACCGGAAATTACTGAAGGCAGGTAGAAGATTGTTCTGAAAAAGCCTGTCCCGATGACTTTCTGATTAAGCAAAACAGCAAGGAGTAAGCCGAGGATCACATTGAATGGCACAAAGAACAGGCCAAACTTCACCGTGATCCAGAGACTGTCCCAGAACAGTGGATCTTCAGTCAGCATGACCTGGTAGTTTTGCAACCCAACGAATGTCCGCTCCCCCACCACAGGCCAGTCATAAAAGCTCATGATGAATGAGAAGATGAGCGGGCCAAGGGTGAAGAACAGGAAACCCAGAATCCAGGGAGAGATGAATAGATATGGCGTTAGCTTTTCGATGAAGCGATGCCTCTCCTCAGCAACTTCATCTTGCACGACCAGTGTAGTCATCTCTCCCTCCCCCAACATTCTTATTTCAGGTGACGCTTGGAACGGGCAACCGCACTATCCAAATGCTTCTTAGCGTTGCCTTTTTCGATCATTGTCGCTTCAATCGCACGCTCAAGATTGGTCTGGATCTTGCCCCAGTTCTTATGCTTGAGGAACGCGTTGGACTCGCGATCTGAAAGCGCCAGCATTTCGAAGAATGGCTGGAAGATTGGGTCAGATGTGAGTTCCATCTCTTCAGCAACACTTGTGCGGATCGGCAGATCGTTCTCACGCAGTTTGACGGCCTCTGGAGAAGCAAAGAACTTCACGAACTTCCAAGCGAGTTCCGGGTTCTTGGTCGCTTTTGCAATCGACATAGCGGATGCGCCGATGGACGAATGAACTGGCTTGTCTCCGAATGCTGGCAGCATCGCCACGCCGTAGTTGATGCCTGCTTTGTCGATACCGCCTTTGGACCACATCGCGCTCTGGAACATTGCTAGCTTGCTGCCTTTGAACAGCGCTGAGCCGGAGGTGTTGTCGCCAATACCGAGAATTGTGGCTTCCTCGTTCTTCGCCATCTCTGCAAACATGGTCAGTACTTCAACAGCCTCAGGACTGTTCATGTATCCGTCCACAGTGCTTCCATCTTCGGCGATGAACCGTGTGCCGTTGGACCAGAAGAACTGCT
Organism: Pseudovibrio sp. FO-BEG1; assembly: GCF_000236645.1. Lineage (NCBI taxonomy): Bacteria > Pseudomonadati > Pseudomonadota > Alphaproteobacteria > Hyphomicrobiales > Stappiaceae > Pseudovibrio > Pseudovibrio sp. FO-BEG1. Next base: position 943,575 of record NC_016642.1, on the reverse strand, counting down.
CGTAGTCATAAGGATCCGGCTTGGCTTCCACTGCGAAACCATAGGTTTTGCTGGCTTTATCGCGGAACTTGGCAGCTTTTGCGCGCAGGTCCATCCAAGTCCAGCCTGCTTCCGGCTCAGCAACACCGGCTGCTGCAAACATATCTTTGTTGTAGTAAACCACATGAGTGGTGAAGCCTGCCGGAATGCCGTAGGCCTTGCCTTCCACACGGGTGATGTTGATCAGGCCTGCCGGGATGTCTTCAAGATCCATCTCCTCAGCATCGCGCGCCATCAGCTCATCCAGAGGCATCAGTGACGAGTAGTATTTGGGGTAGTTCCACATGTACATGACATCAGGCGGGTTTCCGGCACCGAATGCAGCGATCAGCTTTTTATCATAGCCGTCGCCATAGGATTCCACCTGCACTTTTACACCAGGGTTCGCTGCCTCAAACCGCTTGGAGATTTCCTGCAGAATGCCAAGGTTCTCGCTGCTGTTCCACGTCGCAAACCGGAGCACCTCTTCTGCCGATACAGCACTGGCTCCTCCCAAAGCCATCGAGGCAACTGCCGTCACCATCGCCAGTTGTTTCAGATGCTTTTTCATTCCTCTCCTCCTTCTATGCAATGCAAAGTGCTGCGGTTTCCTGACGCTCAATCAATGAACGTGTTTCCCCATCCAACTGACGTGGATAGGCCTCCCCCTCAGGATTGAAAAGATGGCAGTGCTCTGCTGGAAATTTGAGATGGACTCTGTCGCCCATGTTGACCGGATGCGTTCCCCTTGTGACAACAGTAAGCCCCTGCCCGGTATCCAACCGAACGTGAACCTGGCTTTCTGTTCCCAATCGCTCAACCAGTTCCACATTGCCGCTCATATGGGCTTCTGCTTCCTCAACCAGCTCCACATTTTCCGGACGAATGCCGAATGTGTGGAGCTGGCCGGGAATGTGTTGCACGGGAGCACTTAGCTGAAACGGAATAGATCCAGACATGCTTTCAGAGGTGAGCGCAATGCTCATCTCATTGATCGCACTGGCGTTTACTTTCATCATGTTCATCTTGGGCGAACCGATGAAACCGGCAACAAACAGGTTTTGTGGGGCATAAAACAGCTCAAGCGGAGTGCCAAACTGTGCGACAACGCCTTTGTTCAGAACAACGACACGACTGGAGAGCGTCATGGCCTCGACTTGGTCATGCGTGACGTAGATCATCGTCGCGCCAAGTCGGCGGTGCAGGTTGGCAAGCTCCACACGCATGCTGACACGCAGGCCAGCATCGAGATTGGAGAGTGGCTCATCCAGCAAGAACAGCTTGGGATCACGTACGATTGCACGGCCAATAGCAACACGCTGGCGCTGGCCGCCTGAGAGCTGCTTGGGACGGCGCTTCAGTAAGTCTGAGATTTGCAAGATGCGAGCTGCGGTTTGAACGCGTTCTTCAATCTCCGCTTTGAGCACGCCGTTTAAAGACAGGCCAAAAGAAAGATTTTTGTAGACGTTCATATGCGGATAGAGCGCATAGTTTTGAAAAACCATCGCAATATCCCGCTTGGCAGGAGGCAGCTGCGTGATGTTTCGCTCTCCCAACCACACTGATCCGCCGGACACGTCCTCCAGACCTGCGATGGACCGCAGCAGTGTGGTCTTTCCGCAGCCAGATGGACCGAGGAAACTCACGAACTCGCCATCACGGATGTCCAGATCAATCCCGGTCAACACCTGCGTTGTGCCGAAGCTCTTATAAAGCTGTTTGATATTCACCCCTGCCATGGATCTCCCCCCGAAGCTGAGCAAGGCCACTCAAAATATAAACGTTTAATTTTATATGTAAAGCTACTTATATTTTAATCGCCTTACTCACCCATCTGGTTCATCCGACCAGATTACGACGCCAAACGGTGGTATCTGCTCTCCCCCCACAAACGTCTTAACTGAGCTTCCAAGCTCGATTTTTCTGACTTCACTGGTGAAATTGAACGCAAACTTCAGATGCCCACGCTGTGTGATGCGTAAGCCCTCCTGCGCCCCGGCGTGAGGCTCCACATCAACCCAATTCACTAGGTACTCAGCGAGCTTTTTCTGAAACTCACCATCAAAATGCGCGGCGGCATAGATGCACTTCGCGTTACCAACTAAAGCCGGTTGGCCGTCACGATAGTCAGACTGGAAGCTAGCCAGAACAGTCTCTGAACTCTTCAGGCTTTCACGCCAGTTGGTGACTTCACCCAAATGGCCATCAAAGAAGATCTGATCTTGATTGTAAGGTGGAAGAGACTCCACACGAACCACATTCAGATCAATGAGAGCTTTGAAACTGCCCGGCGGCAGAGGTTCAGCCACGTGCATATGTTTTGTTTTACTGCCCGTTCTTGGTCCCAGAAAAACTTTGACTTCAGCATCCTTCAGGCGTGACGCAAACTCGGGATCATCAATGATCATGTCAGGCAGGATGATCAGTTTATATCCTGTAAGGTCAGAGTGTGGACCAATGATATCAATATCAACGCCGAACTGAGAAAACGTTGCGTACCAGTCCATTGCCACTTTCGCGCTAGAGTAATCAGCTCCTTGAGGCAAAGTATGAGCTGCCCAACGAGACGGATAATCCAGCACGAGTGCTACCTGCGCCTTTTGTCTGGCTCCTGTTTCAGGCAGTGATGCGCATTCTTTCGCAACCTGAGCGACTTCCCAAAACGCTTGATCAGGTTCATTGTTGGGCAACAACAGGCCTGTATGGAACTGCTCCTGCGCAAATTTGGATTGGCGCCAGCGGAAGTAACAGACAACATCAATGCCATGAGCATAGGCCAACCATGTCCAGAGGCGGATCATGCCATCCTGCGGCGATTGATTGTGTATTGCCCAGTTCACCGGCCCTGGCTGCTGCTCCATCACCCAGGCTTTTCCTTTGCCCACATGGCAATAAAGATCATGGTTGAAAGTCGGTTGATCTGGTAGTCCTACCCTCAAAAGACGTGCTTTTTCAGCGTCATCCTTAGGAGCATTGACCAGTGCGCCCATGGGGTAGCTATCCCAGGAGGCAAAGTCGATATCATTGCCAACAGCGTAGTGATCGTAGTCCGTGTTGTGCCCCATGAAGTTATGGGTAATCGGCGTATTCCCGACATGCTTTCGTAGCACATCCACCTGAGTGCGATTGAACAGCACCACCTGATCAGACGAGAAGCGATAGAAGTCCAGCAGATGGGTTGGGCTCGGCTCTTCAACGAGATTATTGGGTAACTCCACCTGCTCAAATGAGGTGTAATGCATACCCCAGAAGCACGTTCCCCACGCTTCGTTCAGGGCTTCGATCGAGCCATACTGCTGCTGGAGCCAGTGACTGAAAGCCTGTTTTGCTGCGGGTGAGTAGCTGTAGATCGTGTCGTGGTCGCCGTACTCGTTATCAATCTGCCAGGCTTTGACGTGTTGGTTCTTGCCATATCTCTTTGCAAAGGCTTCTGCAATTTTTGCTGCGTACTCAAGATAGATTGGGCTGGAAAAGCAGTAATGACGTCGCGCACCAAACTTGCGTGTCACTCCGTTCTCATCAACCGGCAGAATTTCAGGATGCTTATCAATCAGCCATCTGGGAGGCGCTGCTGTTGGTGTGCACATAACAATCTGCAAACCCGCTTCGCCGAGGATGCTGACGGCTTTATCCAACCACGCCCAGTCAAACACGCCCTCTTCCCGCTCGACAAGAGCCCATGAGAACTCCGCAACACGTACCCATGTGAGCCCCAACTCAACCATCCTACGCGCATCATCCGCCCATAGCTCCTCTGGCCATTGCTCCGGATAATAGCAAGTCCCCAACTCCAACATCCAACACGCCCCAACTCATTCACCTGGCACTCTCTGAGTGATTTTGCGAGAATCACTCAATGCCTGAGATATATCAGAGAGTCAGATAAAATATAAACGTTTAATTTTTGAGCTGGGGAAATTACAAACACAAGGTGCAGGAAACAACAAACCGAGCTCACATTATAGGTAGGCACACATTGATGCCTGTCCTTCGGGCATTATAAAATGAAATCTTTGTCACTATTGCTTTTCTTGCACGCCCTTGAATGAAGCCTCACATGGATCAACCGACCTCACGTCTGTCAGGAGCATTCATTAAGCCCATTGCTCGTAGGGAACCTCTCTATTTCGCATGCACGTAAAACTGGAGTGCTGGGTGTAAGAATCACACTAGTGTGAAACACGGCTTTTCTTATGATTACTGAGTCTCACGGCAACACACTCCATTAATATCAATATTTTCAATATGTTATTTGTCTTTATCTTCATGTGCAGGTGATGTACCAGTGTTTTTGGTTTCGTGGCATGGTTGTTGTCCACCGCATGGAAAAGAGGGTTGAGACGTTCTGTCGCAAGTTTGCTGGAATGGGGAGTTTTCTGCGGTTTTGGGAGGTGTGATGTTTCAGAAAGGGGCTCTAAGTTTTCTTGCTTAACATTAGTCAAGGAGCATGACGGCTGATCAATTCACTGTGACATGGTCTCACCAGCATTGGAGTTTGAGAATGTTACAAAAAAAGAGACGTGGGTCAGGTTACGCGTTAGCGGCCGGCTTTGCGATGCTGCTCGGTAGTGCAGCTGCGCCCGCCTTTGCAGAAGGTCCGACACTGAGCGAAGAAGCTTTTGAGCGCTCTAAGCAGCTCTATTTTGAGCAGTGCGCAGGTTGTCACGGCGTTCTCCGTAAGGGTGCAACAGGTAAAAACCTGGAGCCTCATTGGAAGAAAACGGGCAAAGACGGCACCGTGACTGAAGGTGGTACCCTTCAGCTGGGTCAGGAACGCCTTGAGAAGATCATTGCCTGGGGCACCGAAGGGGGCATGAACAACTTCTCGGAAATTCTGACCGAGCAAGAAATCAAGGACATGGCGACTTACATCATGTTGGATCCGCCAAAGCCGCCTGAAATGTCGCTCACCCAGATGAAGCAGACCCGCAAGGTTTATGTAGAGGAAAAAGACTACCCTACAAAGCCTATGCATGGCCGCAACTGGGAAAACTTCTTCGTCGTCATCGAGCGTGACGCTGGTAAAGTGGCTGTCATCGACGGCGACACCAAAGAAGTTCTGGTCCACATTCCAACCGGTTATGCGGTGCACGTGATCAAAGCATCTGAGCACCATAAACTGGAAGAACCAGAGCAGCCAGGTCGCTTCTGGTACACCATGGGCCGTGACGGTAAGATGACCAAGATCGACCTCTGGCAGACCCCAGACAAGATGCTTGTTTCTGAAGTTACTGTTGCGTACGACGCTCGCGACGTTGCGATTTCCGGCGACGGCAAATACGTAATCGGTGGTGCTTACTGGCCTCCACACTTCGCTATTGTTGACGCTGTAACCATGGAACCTCTGAAAGTGGTTTCCACCCGCGGTTACAACACTGACGGTGACTACGTAGAAGAAAGCCGCGTTGCTGCTATCTACACCACACCTAATGAGCCAACATGGCTGGTTGCGGTTAAAGAACTTGGCCAGATGTGGCAGGTTGATTACACCGATATCGATAACCTTCGTATCGAAAAAATCGACTCCGCTAAGTTCCTGCACGATGGCTTCTTCGATCCAACAGGTCGTTACTTCCAGATCGCTGCAAACGCATCGAACAAAATGGTTGTAGTGGACACCAAAGATCGCAAGCTCGAAGCTATGATCGACGTTGCTGCTCTTCCACACCCAGGTCCAGGTGCTAACTGGAACGATCCTAAGTGTGGTCCTGTTGCAGGTACAACCCACCTCGGCGTAGGTACTGTATCTGTATGGGGTAACGATCCAGCAGGCCGTCCTGACGAAGCTTGGAAGAAGTGTTACGAAGTTGAAACAGATGGCCCAGGCCTCTTCATCCGTACACACCCTAACTCCAAGTACGTATGGGCTGACCAGACCAAACACCCAGATCCTGAAATTCAGCAGGCTGTTCAGGTGATCTCGAAAGAAACCGGTGAGATTGTGAAAACAATCACCATCACCGAAACAGAAGGCAATGCCGCTGTTCACTTCGAGTTCAACGCAGATGGTACTGAAGTTTGGGTATCCAACTGGAACATGGGCGACTCTCTGGAGCCAAACGGTGAAATCGTTGTCTTCGATGCTGAAACACTCGAAGAGAAAACCCGGATTAAGGGCCTTTACGCTCCAACCGGTAAGTTCAACGTTTACATCCGTTCGAACCACGTCACCTAATGTGATCTGACGATCTTTTGGAGGGGCGGGCGCCACGCCCGCCCTTCTTTTTTATCAGCGGTATCGCGACTGAACGGCTGCGCACCAGCCGGAGATGACGGATTTGCTCCCCGTATCTTGAAAGCCGACCGCATACGACCCGGCAAGGATGGGTCGACAGAAAATCCAAAATGGAGCCTGGAAATGACCCAGTCCAACGATACGGAAAAGAAAAAGCCGATCTGGCGCAGGTATTTCCTATGGGGAATGCCGGTAGGTGGCCTTCTGGCGGCCTTTGTCGTCGGCATTATCTTCTGGGGTGGTTTCAACACCGCCATGGAAGCGACAAACACAAAAGAATTTTGCGTCTCGTGCCATGAGATGAATGACTTCGTCTATCAGGAATATCAGGGCACAATTCACGACGTAAACCGGTCCGGCGTCGGTGCAGTTTGTTCTGACTGTCACGTGCCTAAAGACTGGACACATAAGATCATCCGCAAGATCAAAGCCTCGAAAGAAGTTTGGGGCAAGCTCGTGGGAACGATCAACACGCGTGAGAAGTTCGAGAACAAACGTCTGCACCTTGCCAAGAACGAATGGGAGCGGATGAAAGCGACGGATTCCCGTGAATGCCGTAACTGTCATGACTTTGAGTCCATGATGCCGGAATTCCAGAAGCCGCGCGCTCGTCAGCAGCACCTGAATGCAATGAAGACAGGCCAGACCTGTATCGATTGCCACAAGGGTATTGCGCACTCTAACGTTCGTGATCGTGCATCTGACGAATATCTCGAAATGATCGAGGCACCAAACCACAACTTCGTTCGCGAGATTCCTAAAGAATACATGGAAAGCCTCGCTCGTATCGAAGCGAAAGAAGCTGCTGAAGCAGAAGCTGCAAGTGCTGCGAAGAAAGCACAGCAGGAAGCTATGCAGGCGCAGATCGCTGCTGCAGTCGACGCGGCTGTTGCTGAAGAACGCGCAAAAGCTTCCGGTGAAGCAAGTGCGGCTGATGCTGGCGATACAGTTGGTGCAAACATCGACTGGAGCGGCGTGAACAGCGTGGATATGACCCTGTTCTATCCTGGTCAGGCTTCCTTCGAGTTCGTTCAGAACGGTAAGCAGCACGGTGGTGCTCGTCCGCTGACAAAGGGTGGTGACCAGTGCACAACCTGTCACGCGAAAGAGCTGGAAAACATCGGCAACAAGATCGTCAAGGGCACTGAAAACACTGAGCCTACGCCAATTCCTGGCAAGCGCGGTGTGATCAACGCGACGATGCAGGCTGCTCATGATGGCGAAAACGTCTACTTCCGTCTGCAATGGCCAGATGCACCTCACGCACCTGCACCATTCGTTGACGGTGGCAAGATGGATCCGGATAACCAAATCAAGGTTGCCATGATGATCACCGGTACTGGCATCAAGATGGGTGAACAGGTTGGTTGCTGGGCAACATGCCACGCAGACAACACCTACATGCCATTTGATCCGGGCCCAGAAGCAATCGCTGCTTCCGGTGATGTTGCTGAGTTGCTGAAGGCGAAAGAATCCATCCAGAAATACCTGAGCGAAACCCGTACGAAGATCGAAATCAAAGGTCGCCGCGGTAAAGCACAGGGTGGTTGGAACAAGCTGAAGTCTGCTGAAGAAATCGACCAGCTGCTGGCTGACGGTACCTTCATGGATCTGATGCGCGTCTATGCTGACGGTTCCGCGACCAATGGCTACCTGCTTGAGCGTCGTGTTCAGAACGACGGTGATATTGCGGCGTCTGCCAAGCTTTCCGCTGGCATGTGGACTGTGGTCTTCTCCCGTCCGCTGACAAGCGACAAGCCTGGCGATGTGCCATTAGAAGCAGGCAAGACCTACACAGTCGGCTTCGCGATCCACGATGACTTCTCATCCGCACGTTTCCACCACGTGACGCTGAACACCAGTTTGGCGCTGGATGACGAAACTGCCCAAATCAATGTGGTAGGACGCTAAAACATACAAAGGGTGGCCGAGCAACTGGCCACCTTTTTTCTTGGAGGCTCGCGCCTCCGTCAGGATTTCGTTTTTACGTATCTTTATCCGAAAACCGTCTTCCACTTTCGGAGATACGCTAAGCTGCAGAGCTTGCTCAAAGTTATTCCAAGTGTATCCTTGTCGATAATACCTAGATTATTTTGGATATGCATTTGAGAGGGGCGTCTCATGTACTCAAGACTTCTTCAAGGTTCCGCTGTCGCATTGGGTTTGCTGATGATGACACCAGCGATGGCCAAGGACGACAAGGCTGCTGAGCTCTGCGCAAAAGCAGAAGCGCGCTATGTCGATATGTTCGGGCATCCATCTGCTGAAGCTGAGGGCGTGACTGTCGTGACCATGTACAAGTACCGCTTCTGCCCTGAAAAGCTGACAGTGCCTGTTGGAACGACTGTGCGCTGGGTGAACGTGGACAAGCGCACAAGCCATACTGTTCATTTGAACGAGGCAGGCGAGAAAGAGTCTGACCGGCTGTTCCCGGAAGAAAACTTTGAGTTCACATTTCTGAGTGCCGGCTCTCAGCAATATCTGTGTGGCCCGCACTGGGAAACACAGAAGATGATCGGCATGGTGACCGTTACTCCCTAGTGTAGATTGCACTCCAAATTTCTGAGTTAATTCAATGATCAGGCTCCTTGTTTCACTTGGGTCGGCTGTTCTTACAGCATCTGCTTGCCTTGCTGACCCTGCTGCTCTTTATCAAACGCATTGCGTTGAATGCCACGGTGAGAACCGTTTGGGCCTGATTGGTCCGGCTCTGCTTCCTGAAACTCTGGGCAGTCTGCGCGGCACAGCACTTCAGGATACGATCAGGAGCGGGCGGGAAGCGACTGAGATGCCATCTTTTCGCGATGTATTGAATGACCAGCAGATTGACGAGCTCAGCGCCTATTTGAAAACTCCGCTGGACCCGGCACCGGTCTGGGGGATGGAGCAGATTTCAGCGAGCCTGATTAAGAACGACGACTATGAGCTGGTCAAAAAGCCGCTCTGGTCAGCAGATCCCCTGAATGTGACACTGGTGGTTGAGACTTCAGACCACTCTGTCAGCGTTCTGGATGGTGACAGCTTTGAGGTTCTGACACGCTTCAAGACGCCGTTTGGTACGCGCGGACAGCCCAAGTTCTCACCGGATGGGCACTACGTCTACATCATGTCCCGCGATGGCTGGATTCAGAAGTTTGATCTCTACGCGTTGCAGGAGGTCAGCCGTGTTCGTGCTGGCCTGAATAGCCGAAACATTATGCTGAGCCATGACGGCAAGTGGATTGCAGTGGCCAACTACCTGCCCAACACGTTTGCAATCCTCTCCGCTGACGACCTGAGCCCACAAAAGGTGGAGCACGTGAAGGGCAAGGATGGTTCGCCGAGCCGTGTCTCTGCCGTTTACCTCGCTACCAAGCGCAAGAGCTTTGTGTTAGCCCTGAAAGACGCGCCCTCCATCTGGGAAGTGTTTTATGGTCTCAATCCGCCGCATTATGGCTTTGCCCATGACTGGCGCGTGGAGGGGCCAGCTCCCAACAAGGATCCATTTCCGCTCCGCACCATCACAGTCAAAAGCCTCGTTGAAGATTTCTATCTCGACCCGACTGATGAATATGTGATGGGGGCTTCACCGACCGGTAAAGGTGGACAGGTGGTTGATCTGGTGATCGGCCATAAGATTGCGGATCTGGATCTGACAGGCATGCCGCATCTGGGTTCTGGCTCCACATGGAAGATGGGCGAGCGCACAGTTATGGCGACGCCTCATCTGAGAGAGCCTCTGGTTTCCATCGTTGATATGAAAACGTGGGAGACCCTCACGCAAATCGAGATGCTCGGGTCAGGCTTCTTTACCCGAACCCACGAGAACTCCCCTTATCTCTGGGTGGATGTTTTCTTTGGCCCACACAAAGATGCCATTCAGATCATCGACAAACAGACCCTTGAGATCGTGAAGACCTTGCGCCCTCAAAAAGGCGCCCGCGCTGCCCATGTTGAGTTCACACAGGATGGCAAGCACGCGCTGGTTTCCATCTGGGAAGAGGATGGCGCTGTTGTCATCTATGATGCTAAGACACTGGAAGAAATTGACCGCCTGCCAATGAAAAAACCACGTGGGAAATACAACGTCGGCAACAGGATTGAGAAGTAGGGGGAAGCGGGGAAGTTATAGGTTGTGGCTGATGACCTTTAGCTGGCATCGACCCTGATATGGTTTTCGAGCCTTCTTAGCTTGTTCTCAACTGCAGGTCGATTTCACATCTGAAACCTTTGTGGGGCTCCTCGTTAGCCGTGCTATAGAAACAATGAGTCTCCATGCGGACAAAGCTGCCGTTCACTACGACGCAGAAAACTTCGATCAGTAACGGCTAACGTCGCGGACCTACACCGGACATTCGAGTATTTCCATCTAGGGTTGATGCTATGTTCAAAACGATTTTCGAGTACCCGAGCGGGCAGTATTTCGCCGTGTAATGTGATCACTCGTGCAGGACACAATGCAATCGCGAGATAGCTCAACGAAATGAGTTCGGACTTTAAATCTCTCAGTTAGGTTCAATCCATGCCTCGTGAAAAGGTGCCCCCACTTACTTATAACAAGCTGTTTTATTGGAGGAAATAAGCCTAGTTGCTCGACACTTTCTCATGCCATTTGGTATACTGAAGTTACATGGAGTAAACCGCGTAAGAAATCTTTGAGAACTAGGTCGGGGCTTACAACTTCTTAAGGTCACAAGTTGATGCTGTTTCGGGCACCGCATGAGATGTTGTCTCATGATGACAGCTTTTTATCCGAAACGTTAACCGACTTCAGCAGCTACTTTTTTGACGCGTGCAGCCGAGTAACCTAGTTCTTTGGTCACAGGTTCTCCGCTTTCAGCTCATTAAACTCTTCAGCTACTTGCTGGTAGTTGCCGCGTAGAGCGCTGCAAAGCTTAACGAGGTTTACTTAAGACACTTGGCTGTTCAACAACTCGCTGCTTGACAAAGATGAAGAACCTTACCTAGCGTTGTGCCATAGACGTTGCAAACTAGGAGGTTGCGGTGCCGCTCCAAGTAATCCCTGCTCGAGAAGCGATAGAGGTAAGGAAAAGTAACCCTGCTGCCGGTTGGCCCAACAGAGGGAGTGCGAACAGGTTTGAACCTATCGCAAGACCCCGTATCGAGGCTGGTTTCAAGTTGGAACCACGATCCAGGATTTTCACAGTAGGGTCTTGTTTCGCGCGGAACGTGGAGCGCAATTTAGAACAGGAAGGTTTTCACCTGCCTGCCAAAGAGCTTTTGAAACAGCCAGAGTTTGCAGGTGTTCAAGTTAGGGTTTTGAACAGTTACGGCACACCTTCAATATTTAATGAGTTTTCATGGGCTTTGGACCCATTGAATCCTTATGATTACGGCAAGAATATCTGCAAAGTTGGAGAAGGTAGATACGTAGATTTGCACATCGCGAGCGGCACCCGACCGTGTGCAAGAAGTACTGTTGAGGCGAGGAGGCGAGCTGTCACTGAAATGTACCGCACGGTAACAACGTCTCACACCGTAATTATCACGCTCGGACTGTCAGAAGTTTGGTACGACACAGTGTCAAGCAATTACTTGAATGTCACGCCACTCCCTGTCTTACTGCGTACGGAGCCAGAAAGGTTTCAATTGCATGTCTTAAGCCACAACGAGTTACTCTCTTATCTTGTACGCACTATCGAACTCCTAAACCTTCATTGCGAAGCGACACCCAACATCTTAATCTCGGTGTCTCCTGTGCCGCTAGGTCAAACACACAGGCAATTAGACGTCGCTGTGGCCAACACTTACTCCAAAAGTGTGCTGCGGGCGGTTGCAGAAGAGGCAGTTTGCTCTTTTGACAACGTGTTTTATTTTCCAAGTTTTGAAGCTGTCACTTTAACTGATCGTAAATTGGCTTGGCATGACGACCAAATTCACGTGACCGATAGGTTGGTTGAGGAGCAAGTTTCTCGCATGATTGACACCTTCATGCGGAGAGAAACGGACAGTTTAACGCGAAACCAACTGCTTGAAATACTAATTGGCAAGCCCAAAATTAAAGAGCTCAATCGACTTTTTGATGCACACGGTTCTGTTATCAAATCTGACCTTGAATTACTGAAAGAATATACACGCGGACTCGTCCGCCACAAACAGTACAGCAGCGCATTGGAGTTTTTTGAACTCATTCCAGAAGATTCAGACTCAATAGTAATTCACATTCGCACACTAAGAATGCTTCAACAGTATAAACATGCCTTCGATTTGGTGCATAAGCACTACCCAGAGGGGTCGCGAAACATCCATTTGTGGCAAGAACTAGTTGCCCTTTACGTCGATCAAGGAGAGATATCTGAGGCATATGCTCATATTGAAAAGTGGGTGCGCGTATTTCCAGCAAGAAGTGACATAGTTTACAGGCGCTCCGCGAGGCTTTTTGCACCGCAATACCCCGAACACGCACGCGAGCTTTACCTGAAAGCTATAGAATTCAATCCTGAGGATTCAATTGCGCCAGCCGAACTGAAAAAGCTGGACAAGTCAAAGCGACCTAATTTTTCGGGTACCGCTTACCGCGCTACCCGTCAGCAGCAAGCGCCAAACCTGCCGCCCAATCCAGCGGCGGGTAGATCAGCCTTTCGAACTCTAACAGGCTTTTTTACCAGCGTAGCACCTCGGTTAATATTTCCTCGTGGAAATGGTCGATAACTAGGAAATCAGCTGCCTCAGCAAGCTTGATACTGTGTGCCAGTATATCGCGTGCTATGGCTTGCACGATGTTCTCAAACGTAAAACCGCCATAGAGCGCAAAACGCCGCAAGCTGTTATCGAGGCTTGCGCTGCACTTTCTATGCTAGCTTCACCTTTGCCGACCAGAGTCCCATTTGTATTTTTTGATCTTTCAGTCATACCCGCACCTTGTATTTCAAGTGTGGATTTGCACAAGCCAAACAGCGGTCAAAGGGCAGCCTGCACCATAAAAGCCAATTCTTGACGAGGTAAATACATTTTCCGGCCTGCATTTGCGTTCCCGCTACCCCACTTTGACAATCTCAGCTGCCAGAAACGTTTGCTTTCTTTTTGCACTCTTCGCTCGTAATGTTCATTCAGCAGCATGCTGCACTTGCGAGCTAACTCGCAATTAATCGATACTCAATCGAGTATTCTCCGAAAAAATCCCTACAAAATAAGACCGAGATCTCTTCAGGACAAGCAGCTGCAATCAATGATTGAGTTGGTCGAATGTCCGCATTTGGCCCTTAGTTGCCCTTTGAGTTTAAACACTGCAGTGAGCAAGAAAGCGCTTGGAAAAACTTATCCCCCTTGCTGGAAAGTGCCTGCATACTAGTCCCATGCCCACGTACGGGCTGCTGGCGGGCCGTCCGTCGGTGTGTCGTGGGCTGGGTGGGGCTTTTGTGAGGGGTAACGCATCTTGCAGAGGTCCGGTGGCACCGATTTTCAGGCGTGACTGCATGGCCTGAGAGGAAGGGCCCAAGCCTGAAGGGCATCACGCAGTGGCATTTGCTGGTCAGAGCAGTTGATGCCGAAGGTAGAGGAACTGTTTAAGCCGGGAAGCTTGCTTGAGCAAAGCCGCTATCTTTCCAGGAAACTGGCTATCGTGTCTTTCAGGATAAGAGGCGATGTTGGCCATACCAAAATGCCCGGGCAAGGCGCGTAGCCAATGCCGAAGACTCATATCTAACAAGTAGCGCAGGTGTTGCCTGCCGCCTTGCTCCTCCCGATCTTCGGGAAACTTAAGTTCCAACACTGCATGGGAGGCCATGTGGTGCTTTTGGTGCATCTAAATTTCTTGCCATAAAAATCGCAGAGCTCTGGGGCGTGTGACGTACCGAAACCTTCATCCCCCGCAAATGCAGAGTGCACTTAATAATAGTCAAGGACATGCTAGTTTGGATTGGTGAAGCTGATGGCAACGCTAACGCGTAGATCACTGAATGTGCATAAAGCACATCACCAAAAGCCAAAAGAGCGCCTCATGTCGACTACAATGGAACAAGTCAGATCCTGGCAGGGCCCTGCGCTTTTCAGTTACGGGTTCAGACCATTTTTCCTCGCCAGTGCCATTTGGGCAGTTGTGATTATGCTGCTCTGGATTCCACTGATATCGGGGCATATTGAACTCCCGGTCGCGTTTGGTCCGGTCTCATGGCATGCCCATGAGTTCCTGTTTGGCTATCTGAACGCCGTGGTGGCCGGGTTCTTGCTAACCGCAATTCCCAACTGGACCGGGCGGATGCCGATTGTCGGCAAGCCTTTGATTTTGCTCTTTAGCTTATGGGTGATTGGTCGTGTGGCGATCCTGTTTGGAGCCTATCTGCCAGCGGGCCTGATCGTCGTGCTGGATATCTCCATGCCCTTGATGCTCGCAGCAGCTTGTTTACGCGAGATTATGGCAGGTAAAAACTGGCGAAATCTGATCGTTCTTGCTTTGATGGCGCTGCTCATCATCGCCAACCTGCTGTTCCACTGGGAAGCCTGGAGCGATGGGTACGCTGCAAACGGCTATGGTATGCGCCTCGGCATTTCCACCATGGTGCTGATGGTTGGCCTGATCGGCGGCCGTATCATCCCGTCCTTCACCCGCAACTGGCTCGTGAAGCAAGGCAGTAAGAATCTCCCTGTTGGCCCTATGCAGAAGTTCGACAAGCTCTCCCTACTGTTCCTCTTGGCAGGGCTTCTGATCTGGACAGCACTGGAAGATCATTGGCTTGCAGGTGTGGCGCTTGTGATTGCAGGCAGCCTCCACTTTGCCCGTCTGGCTCGCTGGAAAGGGCAGTACACCTTCAAAGAGCCTCTGGTTCTGGTGCTTCATGTGGCGTATCTGTTCGTCCCCACAGGCCTGTTGCTTCTGGGCTTTGCAATCCTCCTCCCAGACCTGCTTGACATCACAGGCTCCCAACACCTGCTCATGGCTGGTGTCATGGGTATGATGACCCTTGCTGTCATGACCCGCGCCACCCTCGGACATACCGGGCAGGACCTCAAAGCAGGCAAAGGCGCCACCTTCCTCTACTGCGCCATGACCCTCTCCATCCTCCTTCGCTTCACAGCAGGGCAGACGCCAGAGATGTCTGCAAGGCTCTATGATGTTTCGGCCCTGGCATGGATACTGGCGTTTGTGGTGTACTTGGTGACGTTCGGGCCGTTGTTGGTAAGGAGGCGGTGAGTGATAATGAAGTCGCTCTTAGCCTCCTTGTCATCTCTTATGGCTTGCTTGGTGACAATGCCCCGCATTCGCTCACGCGAGCTAGTTTGGCTGAGCATCCTCAGATCGTGGTGAAGTCCTCTGATGCCCAATCTCCGGACACCGGCCTGCTTGCGGACGCACCAAAGTGGTTTGTGACGGATCTGCAGGCCAAAAAGGACCTGATCACATCAGGACTGGGCTGGGGCCGTCTTCCCCGTCATATGATTGCTCAGGAGGTCACTGAGGGCGTTCTGAAGCCACTCCCAACCCTGGGCGAGATCAGCTTGTCAATCTGCCTTGCCAGGCGCGGCAACCACCATTTGGGTCCGGTGGCCTCACATATCTGGAATTACTTTGATGGAGAGCACAGCTTCCCGGCCTAGGCGGGTTAGTTGCCGGTTTCTGTTTTAAAATTTAAACAACAAAAAACCCGCCATCTTTGCGATAGCGGGTTTGATATTTTGGTTGCGGGGGCAGGATTTGAACCTGCGACCTTCAGGTTATGAGCCTGACGAGCTACCGGGCTGCTCCACCCCGCGGTAATAAGGTATGTTCTGTTTTATTTTGAGAGATTGTGTGTGTCTTATTCATGCCCGGCGGCGCCCTACTCTCCCGCGTCTTAAGACGAAGTACCATTGGCGCAGGGGCGTTTCACTTCCGAGTTCGGGATGGGATCGGGTGGGGGCGCCCCGCCATAGCCACCGGGCAGGAATAAGTCACATATGAACTGGTCTGTTTTGTTTTTTTCAAGCTCTGCGTTTTAGCAGTTTTTATGATTATAGCTTAATGGGAGTGATCAAGATCGATCGAGCTATTAGTAAGGCTCAGCTTCGGATGTTACCACCCTTCCACATGCCTCCTATCGACGTGGTGGTCTTCCACGGCTCTCAAGGGATATCTAGTTTTGAGGTTGGTTTCCCGCTTAGATGCCTTCAGCGGTTATCCATTCCGTACATAGCTACCCTGCAATGCGGCTGGCGCCACAACAGGTCCACCAGAGGTACGTCCATCCCGGTCCTCTCGTACTAGGGACAGATCCTCTCAAATTTCCTACACCCACGGCAGATAGGGACCGAACTGTCTCGCGACGTTCTGAACCCAGCTCACGTACCGCTTTAATTGGCGAACAGCCAAACCCTTGGGACCTGCTCCAGCCCCAGGATGCGATGAGCCGACATCGAGGTGCCAAACAATGCCGTCGATATGGACTCTTGGGCATCATCAGCCTGTTATCCCCGGCGTACCTTTTATCCGTTGAGCGATGGCCCTTCCACGAGGGACCACCGGATCACTATGACCGACTTTCGTCTCTGCTCGACTTGTCAGTCTCGCAGTCAGGCAGGCTTATGCCATTGCACTCAACGAGCGATTTCCGACCGCTCTGAGCCTACCTTCGCGCGCCTCCGTTACCATTTGGGAGGCGACCGCCCCAGTCAAACTACCCGCCACACACGGTCCCGGATATTGTAGTACCGCGGTTAGATATCCATGAGGACAAGGGTGGTATTTCAAGGATGGCTCCACCCGAGCTGGCGCCCGGGGTTCAACGCCTACCACCTATCCTACACATGTCATCACGAATACCAGTGTGAAGCTGTAGTAAAGGTGCACGGGGTCTTTCCGTCTGACCGCAGGAACCCCGCATCTTCACGGGGAATTCAATTTCACTGAGTCTGTGCTGGAGACAGCGGGGAAGTCGTTACGCCATTCGTGCAGGTCGGAACTTACCCGACAAGGAATTTCGCTACCTTAGGACCGTTATAGTTACGGCCGCCGTTTACTGGGGCTTCAATTCGGTGCTTGCACACCTCCTCTTAACCTTCCAGCACCGGGCAGGCGTCAGACCCTATACGTCGCCTTGCGGCTTCGCAGAGCCCTGTGTTTTTGATAAACAGTCGCAACCCCCTATTCTGTGCCCCCGATACAAAGTTGCCTTCGTACCGGGCTCCCTTCTCGCGAACTTACGGGAGCAATTTGCCGAGTTCCTTCAGCACAGTTCTCTCAAGCGCCTTGGTATACTCTACCTGTCCACCTGTGTCGGTTTCGGGTACGGTCTTAGCGTGCGAGCTATTTCCAGGAACACCTTCACCGCATCTCCAATCCAATAAGGAGATACGATACACGGCATCCGTCACTACCCACTGGCCGGGGAATATTAACCCCGTTCCCATCGACTACGCCTTTCGGCCTCGCCTTAGGGGCCGGCTAACCCTGCGCCGATTAGCGTTGCGCAGGAACCCTTGGACTTTCGGCGAGAGGGTCTCTCACCCTCTTTATCGTTACTCATGTCAGCATTCGCACTTCTGATACCTCCAGCAGCCCTCACGGGTCCACCTTCATCAGCTTACAGAACGCTCCGCTACCGCGCGTCATAAGACGCACCCGCAGTTTCGGTGTATGGCTTTAGCCCCGGTACATTTTCGGCGCGGAGACCCTTATTTAGACCAGTGAGCTGTTACGCTTTCTTTAAATGATGGCTGCTTCTAAGCCAACATCCTGGTTGTTTTGGGATCTCTACATCCTTTCCCACTTAGCCATAACTTAGGGACCTTAACTGGCGGTCAGGGTTGTTTCCCTCTCCACAATGGACGTTAGCACCCACTGTGTGTCTGCCCTGCAGTACTTCCTGGTATTCGGAGTTTGGTTAGGATCAGTAAGGCGGTGAGCCCCCATAGCCCATCCAGTGCTCTACCCCCAGGAGTATTCACAGGACGCTCTACCTAAATAGATTTCGCGGAGAACCAGCTATTTCCGAGTTTGATTGGCCTTTCACCCCTAGCCACAAGTCATCCCCGAATTTTTCAACATTCGTGGGTTCGGTCCTCCAGTGCGTGTTACCGCACCTTCAACCTGCTCATGGCTAGATCACTCGGTTTCGGGTCTAATCCAACGAACTAAAACGCCCTATTAAGACTCGCTTTCGCTACGCCTACACCTATCGGCTTAAGCTTGCTCGTTAAATTAAGTCGCTGACCCATTATACAAAAGGTACGCTGTCACCCTTACGGGCTCCAACTGTTTGTAAGCATTCGGTTTCAGGTACTATTTCACTCCCCTCGTCGGGGTACTTTTCACCTTTCCCTCACGGTACTGGTGCGCTATCGGTCGACTAGGAGTACTTAGGCTTGGAGGGTGGTCCCCCCATGTTCAGACAGGATTTCACGTGTCCCG
>NC_016642.1:0-920000 GCF_000236645.1 Pseudovibrio sp. FO-BEG1 | reverse complement strand
CTTCAAACAGGTGAACATCTACACCGCGGCGGATCAGTTCATCGGCTGCGGTTGAGATCTCTACATATGCCTGTTCGGCAAAATCAATATCTGCCTGCGCTTCACCAATAAGACTTCTAGAACTGCTCTGCCCAGCATCTTTGCTTGTGCTGAAAAACAAAGGGCGGATCATAACAACGGCGGAAGGGGCCTGAACGGATCGGAGAGTAGGTCTGTGAATCGTCATTGGTTCTGCTTCTTATTTGATGAGTTACACAGTGCACCATTCATCGGGCGCAGATTTTTCTTTTGGGAGGATTGGCGCGATTGTCTTTGTGTGGCGACTTCGCTTTTTTCTTTTTGGCTGCTCACCTCCTCCAAGTGATTGCCAGCCTGTTTCTGATTTATCTTTCAGAAAGTACGCACTAAAAAATATATAAAATTGTGTAAATATTGAGGCATTACATAAAACAGCCCTAGAGTCAGACCCTCAAATACCCGTGATTACTGAAGTAAGGTATTTAATTTCATTAACTTATGGAAAATCTCAGCTGAGTTAGGGAGGATTACGAACTAGACGGTTTTCATGCGATCATGATGATTGAAGCTACAGGGAATTTGGTCCACTCCTGCCTTAGTGTATGGCTTGAATGGACCGCACTACATTTGAACCGGACAAAAACATGCATGCTCTGATCGTCTATTGTCACCCCAACACTGAGAGTTTCAGTAAGGCCGTTCTTGAACAGGTGGTGACGACGCTCAACCACCAGCAAATCAGCTTTGATGTGATTGATCTTTACGAAGATGATTTTCAACCTGTTTTGACAAAGAGCGAGCTGGACAATTATCTGGACACTGCGCAAAACCAGACGGGCATTGAGCATCATATTACCGCTTTGAAACGGTGTGACACACTCATCTTCATCTATCCGACCTGGTGGTATGGGCTGCCTGCAATGATCAAAGGATGGCTGGATCGGGTGTTTGTGCCGGGTGTCGCCTTTCGGCTCACCGAGGAAGGCGCAATCAAGCCAAATTTGCAGAACATTAAGAAACTTGCCGTTTTTACCACCTGCGGGGCTCCAAGATGGCTTAGTTTTCTGATGGGTACACCCGGCAAAAAGACCATTTTGCGCGGTGTACGTTTGCTTTGCAGCCCTTGGGTGAAAACCAGATATGCGGCTCACTATAATATGGACAGCTCCACGGATACGTCGAGAAGCCACCATCTGAAGGTGATTGAACGGAAGACCCGAGGCCTTTGCAAAGCTTAGAGAACAGCCCTCGTCTCTGCTCATTCATCAGGTATACTTGAGGGCAACCGAATAGTGAGGTGCTTGCCATGTTTCCTCGACGCTATTGGATGGATTTCAAGACAACGGACTTTGAGAGTATCGATCCTCAAAGGACGATAGCGATCTTGCCGACGGCTTCTGTTGAGCAGCACGGCCCTCACCTGCCCCTTGGTGTGGACACCTATATCAACCAGGGCATGCTGGAAACGCTTTGTGCCCGGGCACCGGAAGCCCTGGACTTTCGCATTTTGCCGCTGCAATGCATCGGGAAATCTGACGAGCACATTCATGCGCCCGGTACATTATCATTGCGGGCGGATACCGCCGCCAAGCATTGGATAGATATTGGCACTTCTGTTGCGGCTTGTGGCATTCGGAAGATGGTGATCGCCAACTCCCATGGCGGCAATCTGGATCTGATCGGGATTGTGGCCCGCGAGCTGCGCATTCGCAGCAAGATGCTGGTTGGGAAATGTCATTGGTCCAGTTTTGGCGCTCCGGAGGGCATGTTCAGCGAGGAAGAGCTGAAGTTTGGCTTGCATGGTGGAGATGAGGAGACCTCTCTCATGCTGCACTTCCGGGCGGATCTTGTTGATATGCAAAGAGCGCAAGATTTCCGATCTTCTGCGCAGGATCTGGATGAGAACGCCCGTCTTGGACCAACCGGGCTGCCATCTTACGGGTGGATCGCCTCTGATCTGAACCCGCACGGCACGGTGGGTAATGCGGCAAATGCGAGCTCAGAAAAAGGGCGCTTGACCGCGGAACATCAGGTCGATGGATTTATTGGTTTTCTGCAGGAAACAGCGGACTTTGATATTAGCCGATTTGATTGATGGGTCAGTTATGCTGAACTCTTATAAAGTCAGTGCTCATAACTGATCCGCTGTTTTGTATTTTGAATTGTCGACAGGACTGCCACCTCTGGAGTCGAGCTATGCCTTTTTTGAGAGTGTGTTTGATCTTTCTCCTTACAGTTTTTGCTATTCCGACTTTGAGCTTTTCGCAGGAAGCTCTGAGCCTCTCCGGTGGTCAGCGGTGGCTTGTTTTTGCCAGCAGGCAGGATGCCACTGAGGCAGTGAAGTTGGCGGAAGGCTACAAAGATGCTTTGCAGGGTACCGCTTATGAAGACAAAGTTCGCGTGGTGCGATCGGACAATGAGTGGTTTGCCGTTGTGGTTGGCCCAGCGCACTTCAAGAGCATTCGACTGGCCAGAGCGGAGTTCGACACCGTACTGCCGGAAGATGCCTATCTCTCCCGAGGGCGGCGATATGTTGAAACGGTATGGCCCGACAGAGACCGGCAACTCGATGAGTTTGAAAATCAGGCGCATTTTACGCTGGAGCTGGAAAAACTGCGGGTGAATGCGGACCTCATTGTTGAGCAGACCGACCCCAATGATGCGTTTTCGAAGAACTCCCACGTGCGTGTTACTGGCTGGGTTGGACGTGACAAGGTGTTTTCGTTTGAGACTGAGCCGAGTTACTACCCCGAATATGGGCAGAGCGTTGAAGTGATCCGGCTCGCCAATGAGACAGAATTGCCGCAGGTCGTTATTAAGCGCTTTACGGGAGGCGCTCATTGTTGCGTGGAGCAACATATCATCACGCAGGACCGAAATGGCGATTGGGCCATGGTTCAAGGAGCCGTGCTGGACGGGGCTTATGGCTATAGCTTTGAAGATCTGGACGGCGATGGCAGCATTGAGCTGGTGCGCTCAGACAACAGCTTCCTTTATCTGTTTGCGCCCTATGCGGGGAGTTTTGCGCCGCTGTTTGTTGAGAAGCTCTCCTTCGATGAGATTATGGATGTGAATCTGGATCCGGCATATCAACCAGCATTTCGTAAGGAGTTGGCCTACTTAGAAGAACGGGCTCAGTCAGATCCGGCGCTGTGGGGAGAGAACGGGTTCCTGGCTGCCTGGGCAGCTGTTCGTGCGCGTTTGGGGGAAGGCATGGCAGCGATTGACGAGGCACCCGAGAAGAGCCGCGGGGATGAGGATGATTTCCGCAAGTTTGTGTGCCCGGATGGCTCACCAAGTTCTGCCTGCGACTATGAGAATGCGATTGCGCTGCCGTTCCCAGTTGGTTTGACGGTACATCTGATTGAGCAAGGGTATTTACCAGTTCAATCGCGGCCTTAAGCTGCCTTACCTGAACGCTATCCCCGGCCACATGGCTTCAACGCGGCGGAGTTTGTAGAGGAAGTGTTCCTCATCGCAATAACCGGTGTTGCGTTCCATCTTCATGGCGAAAACGCCGGAGAGTCCGAAGGGGGCCAGCACAGTGAATGTACCGCTGGTTTCGAGGCGGACGCCGAGGGCGTATGTCTGGACGGGATCACGTACCAGCGCTTCTGCTGTGCAGGTGACTGGCGTGCCGTTGCTCATGCTGTCTTTGTCGTGATGGACAACATGGCCGGCCTGATTGGACAGGTGCACCTGATATGGACCTGCGCTGAGGACCTGACGGATGTGGCGCAGGTAGGTGGCTTCTTTTTCAAGCGCCTGATCGGAAGGATCATAATAGGTGATGTAGAGCTGGTGGTTGCCTGCCATGGCGGGTTTGCCTTTGAGCGCTGTCCAGAGAGGCCAGGCAATGGAGGGGCCGGAGATGCACCAGTCCGGTAGACGGAGGGAGCGGATGCCTTTCATGGCGGCGATCAGGTGGGCGTTGGAGCGCAGGACCAGTTCGAGGAGGCGTGTGCGTTCGTCTTCGCTGGTCACTTGAGGATCCGCGAGGGCTGCCTGGTCCAGATACTCCAGGTTGGCATTGGCCAAAGCTGATGGACGCATTAATTTCAGCATTGCCTTGATAACGCCTGCACCGGTTACTTCCTGAACATCGGGCGCTGAACAAGTGCGCTAATGATGCTCGACTTCCTTGAACTTGCGCAGATCCTTTTTCGGGAGCCGGTGATTGACTTCCGGGGACATGCTCTACTCTTTCTAACTACTAAAAGATTCCAATGAGATAATCCATTGGTGGGTTGGGGGTTGGTAAACAATGTTGAGGATCAATTCTGCGGAGGTCGCCAGCATGGGGGCTAGAAGATGCTTGCGTAGGGGCCGAGAGACGTACGCTGTTTTAAACGGATGATTGGAAATGTGGGTGGTTTTGGTAGGTTAAGAGTGTCTTTGGCTTTGGCTCACTTGTTGGTCTTGAGGGGGGGGGACGCTCAGGTTACCATGGGACGATTGTGAGTTCGGGCCAGTGTTTGGTGAGGCGGGTGGCTTTTTGGGTGAAGGTTTGCTGGTTGGGCAGGACCTTATTGGGGAGCATCTGCATCTGGAAGATGGGCTCCAGACCGAACGGTGCTTCGATTTGCAGGCGGTCGTCATCGTGCAGGCGGGCGGCGACGGAGTGGGTTGTTGAGGCGTAGTAAAGCAGCGATTCCAGCGAGCAGCCGAGTTTGGGGTAGTCCATGCCGAAGTGCTTGGGGAACCAGAGATGCACGCGGGCCTGATTGCGGATTTCGACCGGAAGGCCCAGCGGTTCGCAGGCTTTGGTGAGTTGCTTGATGACGCGGTCTTCTGCTTCATAGGATGTGTCGGAGTCATCATGATAGATCAGGTCGTAATCCTTGATGCCATGGCCTGCGTCCCTACCCGTCAGTGCATTCCAGACGCTTTGGTATATTGCGCCAGAGGCGAGCCATGCATCTGGCAGCCCCGCATCACGCAGGATTTTCAGCAGATCATAGAGGGTGGTGGAGCGGATGACCTCTTCAATAAAATACACGCGCCCCTGCTCACCTGCGCCATGGTGAACAGGGGAGACACGTGTTGGCAAGGAGGGGATCTTCTCCTTGGGAGTGGCATAGCCGGATGGAGCGGAGGTCGCAGAAACTGACATGGACATGATTTTCGTTTGAAAGAGATCAAGCTGCGAAGACTGCCGTAACGACTCGCCCTCAAAAACCAGAACCAAGAGTGAATTAATTTAGTACATAACGGGAACATTATGATAATCTACCACCCAAATCAATCCATGCAAATTTGGGGCTTGGCTGCCTGCGAGAATTGACAGGTAGATTCGCTCAGGGTTTATGCGGGGTGCTTTCGACCCACGAAGATGTGGATAGCAGAAACTGCATGATCACCTTATTTTTGACTGGTTACGCAGCGCATTTCACCCGAAGGTCCAGTTCCCTTGCATACGTATTTGTGCGAGATGCTCCCGAACCGCAGATTTTCCTTGAGATTTGGTGTCATTGGGCAGTAAACCGATGTCGCGCAGCCTTTCGACCACACGGAGCATGAAGATGACCGAGACCCGCCTGACCATTAGACGGCCTGATGACTGGCACCTGCACTTACGTGATGGCGACATGTTGAAGTCTGTTTTGCCATCAACTTCGGCAAACTTTGGCCGCGCGATTATCATGCCCAATCTGGTGCCGCCTGTAGTCACCAGTCAGGATGCTGAGGGTTACCGGGATCGCATTCTGGCAGCGATGCCAGAGGGCCACGACTTTACCCCACTCATGACGCTTTATCTCACCGAGACCACGGATGCTGATGATCTGGAACAGGCTGCCAAGTCTGGTCTTGTCACAGCGGTGAAGCTTTATCCTGCTGGCGCGACAACCAACTCGCAGAGTGGTGTACGCGACTTTGATAAGGTGGCTGGCGTTCTGGAGCGGATGGCAGAGATTGGTCTGCCGCTTCTGGTGCATGGCGAAGTGACCACACCAGACGTGGACATCTTTGACCGTGAGGCGGTGTTCATTGAAACTGTGCTGGACCCGATCCGCCGCAAGTTTCCTAAGCTGAAAGTGGTGATGGAACACATCACGACAGAAGAAGGCGTCAATTACGCCAAGTCTGGCGGTGACAATCTGGGCGCGACGATCACCACGCACCACTTGATCATCAACCGCAATGACCTTCTTGTTGGCGGCATCAAGCCTCACTTCTACTGCCTGCCAGTGGCGAAGCGTGAAAAGCACCGCCTTGCGCTGCGGGCTGCGGCAACCTCCGGTGATGCACGGTTCTTCCTTGGCACAGACAGTGCTCCGCACCTTGACCAGAACAAGCTGTGCGAGTGTGGCTGTGCGGGTATCTTCTCTGCACTCAACACAATGAGCTGTCTGGCGCATGTGTTTGAAGAGGAAGGTGCTCTCGACAAGCTTGAGGCCTTTGCCTCGCTCAACGGCCCGGCGTTTTATGGCATGGCGCCCAACACAACCACCGTTGATCTGGTGAAGACCGATGAGAAGGTTGTTTACCCGCCAAACATTCCGACGCCGGAAGGGCCGGTGACCCTCTTCAATCCGGGATTTGATATATTCTGGAAGGTTGAGAACGAGAAATAAGTTTCAAAGCAGTTTGCACCTAATATGGCCGGGGCAAGCTGCTTTTTTTTGATGTGAACGCGGGCGGCATCTGCACCAGATCCCCGCTCGTGTTTCAGATCTTTGTTTGTGCGCGTATTCCCGAGGACCGGAACAGCTTTTAGGGAATACGCTCTAAACCACCTACTGTGACTTGAGGGACAGCGATGTTTTCCAATTCTTTTCCTGACCGCGAAGTGATGGCGGAACTGACCGCAAAAATGCTCATGGAAATCAAGGCGGTGAACTTCCGTCCAGAAGAGCCGTACATTCTGGCTTCCGGCCTTGCGAGCCCGGTTTATATCGACTGCCGCAAGCTGATCTCCTACCCACGCATTCGTGGCACCCTGATGGAGTTTGCTGTAGCAACCCTGCTGCGTGATGCGGGCTTTGAGAAGTTTGATGCGATTGCAGGTGGCGAGACTGCTGGCATTCCGTTTGCTGCATGGATTGCAGACAAGATGGCCCTGCCGATGCAGTATGTGCGCAAGAAGCCAAAGGGTTATGGCCGTGATGCGCAGATTGAGGGCGACATCCACGAAGGGCAGAACGTGCTGCTGGTGGAAGACCTGACCACTGATGGCGGTTCCAAGATCAAGTTCTGTGAAGCGCTGCGCACAGCTGGTGCTGAAGTGACCGACACGCTGGTGGTGTTCTACTACGACATCTTCCCGGAGACGAAGGGCAAGCTGGCAGAGCATGGTGTGAACCTGCACTACCTTGCCACCTGGCACGACATCCTGCGTGTTTGCCGCTCCAACGACTACTTCTCTCCTGAGAAGCTGAATGAAGTTGAGAAGTTCCTCAATAACCCACTGGAATGGTCCGCAGCCAACGGCGGCGTCAGCGAGCTTCCGATTTAACGGATTACGGCCTGACAAACTGGCTCAAAGAAAACGCAGGGCTTTGGCTCTGCGTTTTTTGTTGGGTGAGCGGCTTTGATGTTTCTGCCTGCGCTGCTTTGCCACAAAAGCAACATGAAGCAAAAGCATATGAAAAACAGCGAAGTTTATGATAATTACGCTGATGTAGCTTTTGCCAAGCCAAGCTCTTACGGGACACTCGGGTTCAGCTCGCACTCAAACAACTGGATTTCTTGCAGATCCACTGCGTGCAAAGCATGGGGTTGTGCTGTGTTGAACAGCAGCACACGTGGGGCGCCATTACAAAAGCAAACAAGCGATTCTGGCGGCACGCAGGGAAGAAAATATGCATGTAATCCGACACCTTATGGTGCCAGCACTGCTGAGTACCGGACTGGCCTTTTCTGTTCCTGTTTTCGCGCAGGATGCTGCCACGCCGCCTCAGCCCAAGCCGACTGCCGCTGTCCAACAATCACAATGGTTTCCTGAAACCGATCTGAAGCTGCATCCGCGCGTTATCTCCCGCCAACTGCCCAATGGCATGCGCTATCTGATGGTGCAGAGCCAATCGCCGAAGAACCAGATTGAAGTTCGCATGGCTGTTGATGCTGGCTCTTCCCTTGAAAAAGCACCGGAACCGGGCACGGCGCACTACCTTGAGCACATGGCTTTTAACGGTTCCACCAATGTGCCGGAAGGTGAAATGGTTGCCTTGCTGGAGCGTGAGGGACTGGCCTTTGGTGCGGGAACCAATGCAACGACCACACTGAACACCACAACTTATCGCCTGTCCCTGCCCTCCGCCGATGCTGAGCTGTTGGATACAGCCCTGTTCATCATGCGCGAGACTGCCAGTGAGCTGACCCTTTCTGACAGTGCGATTGATCGTGAGCGCGGGGTTGTTGCCTCTGAAATTCGCGGCAATTACGGGCCGGGCTATGACGCGATGGTTTCCCGTTTTGCCTTCCTTTATCCGGGCATCAAATCACGCACCCTGCTGCCAGTGGGCACCATGGAAGGCATCGATGCCATGGATCAGGCCACGCTGCGCGATTTCTACCAGAATTACTACACACCGGGCAGAACCACTCTGGTGATCACCGGTGACATTGATGTGCAGGCAACTGACGCTGCTATTCAAAAACACTTTGCGGATTGGAAGCGCCCTGCCAATGCAGAGGAGCTGGACAGCAAAGAGCCTGATTTCGGCACACTGCAGGTGGCGCAAGAACCACGTGCTGCAATCTTCGTTGAGCCTTCTTTGCCAACCGTGGTAAGCCTTTATCTGGTCAAGCCCTCTCAGGAGCGTGTCGACAATCTGCAGACCCGCATTGATAACGCAGTGCGCGGTATCGGGATCAGCATTTTGCAGGAGCGTCTGCGGGATGCAGCGCTTGCATCTCACGACACCATGGTGAGTGCCGGAACAAGCTATTACCACGAAGATTTTGCAGACACGATTGTTGCCAGCGCGACGCTTGCCACAGACAAATGGCAGGAAGGCTTTGCGCTGCTGGAGCAGAAGCTGCGCCAAACTCTGGCTTATGGCGTGACACAGGAAGAAGTTGATCGACAGTTGGTGGACCGGCTCAACTCTTTGGAAGTTGCCCTAAAGGCAGAAGAGACGCTGCCAAACCGGACCATTGCCAATATTCTGGTGCGTGATGTGCTCAATGAGCGGGTTACCACCTCATCTGCCGATAATCTGGCGTTCTTCAAAGATTATTTATCTGACTTGAAAGCGGCGCGGGTCTCTAAGGCTCTGCTGGAGCTTTGGGACAACGCAAAGCCAAACCTTTTCATGACCACCGCTGAGGCTATTCCAAATGCAGAGGAGACGCTTCTTTCTGTGTTTGCTGAAAGCCAGAAGCAGCCGGTTGCAGCTTTTGAGGCCAAAGCTCTGAGCAGCTTTGATTATGAGAGCTTTGGTGAGACAGGCAAAGTGGCCCAGCAGACCATCAGCAGCTTTGGTCAGATCCGCTCCTACACCTTTGAAAACGGTGTGGTGCTGAACTTCAAGCAGACGGATTTTGACAAGGGCAAGGTGTTTGTTTCACTGCGCACCGGCCATGGTATTGAGGATCTGCCTGCTAACAAAGATGGTTTGGCAGGTTTCTTCCAGAGCGCGTTTATTGTTGGCGGGCTTGGCAAGTACTCGGTTGCGGATCTGGACAAGGTTCTTTCCGGCACGCAGGTTGGTGTTGGTCTTTCCTTTGGTGAAGATGGCATTTCTGGCCAGTACAGCACGACGCCGGACGATCTGAAGCTGCAGTTGCAGGTGATTGCAGCGTATCTGACTGATCCGGCTTATCGTCCTGAGGGCGCGGCGTTTTACAAGAAGAGCCTGAAAGAAGCCTATAAGCACTCCCGCATTTCGCCGGAGGCTGTTCTGGGCCGTGAGTTCTCCCGTATTCTCCATGGCGGTGACAAGCGCTGGGGCACAGGCACCGAAGAAGAGCTGCTGCAGCGGAACTATGAAGAGCTGAAGCCGATCATCAGCCGTATTGCTCAAAACGGGCCGGTGGAGATTGGCATTGTAGGTGATCTGGAGGTTCAGGTGGCGCTTGATGCAGTTGCCGAAACCTTTGGCGCTTTGCAGCATACCTATGAGGTTCCGGCACACAGCTATGCGGCTGGCATTACGTTTCCTGATGCGCAGGCGGTGTCGTTGACGCACGAGGGCGACAAGGATGCGGCTCTGCTGCAGTATTACTGGAAGACCAGTGACGATGCAGATGCGGCGCAGAGCTATACCCTGCAGCTGCTGCAAGGGGTGATGGAGCTGCGTTTGCGCGATAAGCTGCGCGAGGCGATGGGTGCTTCTTACAGCCCTTATGCTTTCAACCTGAACTCCAACACGATCAAAGACTTCGGCTACATTGGCCTGTCCAGTTCGCTCAAGGTGGATGACGTTGAGGTGGCGGAGACGGTGTATCGGGATATCGTCAAAGGACTGCAGGTGACGGGTAACATCACCGAGGATGAGCTGCTGCGCGCACGCCAGCCGATCCTTGAGGCGATGAACAACGCTGAGCACAGCAACGGATTGTGGTTTGAGCTGGCCAGTCAGGCAGTCAGTTATCCGGAAGCGATCCAACGCTATCAGGATTACACGAAGATCCTGAAGCAGATTACGCCAGAAGATCTGGTGGTGGCAGCCACAGATTTCCTCGTGCCAGAGCGGAACGTGACGCTGAAGATTTTGCCGGAGTAAGGCAATTTGAAAAAACGCAGGGTTTGGGCCCTGCGTTTTTATTTGGTGCTGGCGGTCTATATAGCTTGAGCAAAGGCAGGTTCGGCGCTGAAGCTAAGGGTTTCTCCGTCTGCGGGGATCAGGAGTTTTTCGCTCAGGCCTGCTTTTTGGGCCAGTTCGCGCAGTTGAGGGCGGGTGACCGGGCAGTGGTTGATGGCTTCCAAGTGGTTGGCGATCACCTTTCCGGGGGCGATCCTGATGAACTCCATGATCTCATCCAGTGACATGAGGATGTCCTTACCGATATCCAGACTGGCGTTGCCTGCTGCGACGACGGCGATATCCGGTTTCAGCGTTTTGAGGCAGTGGCGGACGTCTTTGGTGAGGATGGTGTCACCGGAGATGTAGATGGTGGGGGCGCCCGGGAGTTCCAGAAAGTAGCCGACACCCGGCCCCATGAACCTTGCAATCCAACCGTAGCCGTGAATTGTTGGAATTGGCGTGATGTGGCCGTCGAAAAACGGCTGGCGGTGTTCGTCTTTGAGCGGAACTGTTGGAATGCCTTTCTTACCGATGAAGGTTTCATCATCCAGACGGCAGAAGACCGGGATTTTCTGAGACAGCAGGAACTTCTTGGCGGCGCCGTCCAGATGATCGGAGTGCCCCAGCTGGCAGTGGGTGACCAAGGCGGCGGTGATACCTTGCAGGTGGTCTTGCGCAACATCAGGCAGCGGAACCATAGGGTTCCGGCGGCTTTTGTGACGGATGAAGCTGTAGCTGGGGAGCGAGCCTACTTTACCCAACATGGGGTCTACCAGAATCCGGTGCTGTTCATGCTGGATGATGAGGGTTGCGTTGCGAAGAAAGTGAAGTTCCATCCTGACCTGCCGCTCTTAAAACTCTTCGGTATCTCCTGATCCTAGTTTTTGACGTGGAAGCTGATATAGTCTGACTAGACATAAACCATACATAATCCGCCAAGTGAGACCACGCATGCCTTCCACTATTGCCATATTGCTGCTGGAGAACTTTCTAGGGCTCGCAGCCTTTGGGTCGGCGGACATGTTTGAGACCGCCAACGAGATCGCCAGGGTGCGCGGTGATGAGGGCGCGCCGTTTGAGGTGAAGACTTACTCGTTGGACGGCCAGCCAGTGCGATCTTCCAACGGCATTCTGGTAACACCAGACGGTTCACTTGAAGACATCACCGCACCGGATGTTGTTTTTCTGCCGGGCATCGGCACCGCGACAGCTCCGCAATGCACGCTCAACACCAGCTGGTTTCAGGGCGTTGCGGAGACGCTTCAGCGCCTGTCTCAGGGCGGTGCGATTGTTGCGGCGAGTTGCACTGGCACGTTTTTGCTGGCGGAGGCCGGGTTGCTGGATGGCAAGAAGGGGACAACGACCTGGTGGAAACAGAAGGAGTTTTCATCGGCCTATAACGATGTTGAGTTGGATGGCGATGAGATCCTGATTGATGCGGGCAATGTGATTACCAGCGCAGCGGGGACATCTGCACTGGACCTTGCGCTCTACCTGATAAAGCGGTTGAAAGGCCCTGCCCTTTCCCGGCTGTGCGCACGGTTTATGGTGTTGGAAGAGAACCGCGGTTCTCAGCAGCCCTTCATGATCCCGTGGCATCAGAAGACCCGGGATGAGACGATTGAGCGGGCAGATCAGTGGGTGCAGAACAACTTGTCCTCTCAGCCCATCAAGGTGCAGGATATGGCGACTTTTCTTGGCATGAGCACTCGCAGCCTGTTGCGCCACTTCCAGCGCAAGCTTTCATTGTCGCCACAACAGTTCATCCTGAACATTCGCTGTGAACGCGCCAAGTCTCAGCTGGAGTATACGAACACTGCCATCGCGAAGATCGCAGAGGTGCTGGGGTATTCCGACGAGAATGCGTTTCGTCGGTCCTTTCTCTCACAGGTGGGCGTTTCCCCGGCACAGTACCGGCAGAAATTTCGCAGAGAAGCTTATTAATCGCCGGAGGACTTGTCTGGCACGACAGCAACTGCGTCGATTTCAAACTCGATGATTTCAGTTGCCAGTGCTGGGACTGGAATGAGTGTGCTTGCTGGTGGGCTGGCGCCAAAGACTTCACGGCGTTTTTTGTTTACGTAGTCCAGTCTGTCCTGATTGATGCCTTTGACCAGCACCGTGATCTTCACAGTGTCTTCAACACTGCTGCCAGCGGCTTCCAGCGCTTTGATGACGTTCTCAAAAGTGCGATCGACCTGATCTTCAAAAGTGTTGGACCCATCTTTATCAATGCCAACCTGCCCGGCCACATAGACCATGCGGGTGTCTGGTGCGACGACAACAATCTGCGAGTAACCAGAGCTGCTTGAATCTGACAGGGTGTCCGGATTGATAATGGTTTTCTGATCTGAACTTGCCGCCAGTGCGGAACCACTGAACAGGAGTGCGGCACAAAGGCCAAGCGCTTTGCTGGTAAGTTTCATAGGGGACTCATTCTTTAATTTTGAAGATGTTAAAGTCATTCGTGGTGGAGAGCCTAAGCAGGCTCTCCAAAACGCGTTGCTGAACTGTTGCAAGCTACTTCTTGCCAGATTTGCCTTTTGGCGGAGCTTTGGGCTTTGGCTCTTCTTTGAAGCAGGCTTTCATCTTTTCAACTTCAGCCTTCAGCTTTGGAATGTCAGAACGAACAGACTTGACCTTGCCGTTCTTGAGGGCTGCGTCGACTTTGGTCATGATTTTGTTTGCAGCTGCTTTGTGCTTGTCAAAATCCAGCTTTTTCTGCGGATCGGCCAGTGTCGCAAGTTTGCCAGAAAGCTTCTTGATTTCTTTGCGCGCATCTTCAACTGCGGCCTGATACTGCTTCTTGCGCTTCGCAATTTCCTCGCTGTTGCCAGGCTGTAGATCCAGCATCACGGTTTTGGCTTCTTCCAGTTCCTCTTCTGCTTCTAGGAACTTGTCCGCCTCCAATGTCTTTAGGGTCTGATCAAGGCCTGCCTTGGCTTCCTCGAAGATATCCTGAAACTCTTCGCGCGCGTTGTCGTCCTGGATCTTATCTTTTTCCTTGCCCAGCTCTTCCAGCTCAGCTTTTGCTTCATCAATCTTGGCACGCAGCTCTGCGAAGGCTTCTTCCGGATCTTTTGCTGAGGAGTAATAAGCCGCTTCCAGCGCGTCCCTCATGAACTCCAGCTGGTCCACCGCATCTTTGAGTGCATCACTTGCACCGCCCCTACCCGCACCGGCCTGGGCCTTATCAATGTTACTGTCTACGGCAACGTAGGCCTGATCGAAATATCGCAGCTGCTGTGCCAGATCGCGGTCGAGCTTGGCCTTGCCCTCGATCTCTGATCGTCTGGCGTAGGTGGCATTCAGTGTTTTTCGGAGATAATCAACATGCTCTGCAACAGGCGTTTTGCCATCAATGCGCAGGTTTTCTTTCTTGGGGCGGTCGAAGTTTGTTTTGGGTCCATCCCATTTGAGATTACAAGCGCTTAGGACTTCTTCAACCCATACATCAACCTCTGGAGAGATTGTTTGTTCGTCTACGTCAGACATATAGCAACTCCAGGTCAAAGGCGGTTACTGCTCAAAATTTTGCGGCATTATGCTTTGCTTCGAGCCATTTGAGTTCAGATTCCCTTGTTTGAGTGAAAACGGTTTGAAAGAGATGCCTCAAGCTTTGGGCAAACTTGAAGTGTTTGCCCCATGAAGCCTTGAGGCTGACTTGAAGCGAGGCCTCCCCCACCACTTTCAGACCCCAGATGGCTAAAACGCGATTGCACGCCGCAAGAGAACCCTAAGATTTGTGCCCAAGCATCAGCGCAGGCGCGAAAGCCAATGGCTGATGCGATTGGCGACAACACCAGTGCAGCTGTTGATGTGTCTGGTCTGGTGCCGATGACCGCATCAATAAAGGGAAACAAACATGCGACTGAAGTTACTCGCAGCAGCAGTCATTGCCGGTTCACTCGGCTATACCAGTCAACTCGACTTTGCAGATGCTCCAATGGGTGTCTCTCTCTTCTTTGGGATTGGCAAAGCCAACGCTCAGAACCCGCAAATCAATCAGTCCCGACGCGTCGCTCGCCGGACGTCACGCAGAACCTCCAGACGCACCAATTACCGCCAATCCATCTCGGGCTGCACACCTTACAACTCTTATTACAATTGCGGCGGCGTTTACTACCGGCCTGTCGTGCAAGACGGAGTAACCGTCTATGTGGTTGTTAATCCTTGATTTTACTGTTTTGGAGATCTGATATGATGAAATCAGTTAGCACTGCTTTGCTCGGCGTTGGCCTGATGTTTGCCGCCACCAGCTTCAATGCCTCCGCGCAGGATGCGACCAGAGGTGTGTTTCAGGCCTGTGAGCCGGAGATCAAAGCTCATTGCAGCGAGGTGACACCCGGTGAAGGACGCATCTTCGCCTGCATGTACGCCTATGAAGACAAGCTGAGCGCCAAATGCTCTCATGCAATTGATGATCTTGCTGATGCAATGGACTTCCTGTTTGCCAATGCCAATGAGGCTCTTGCAATCTGCGCGCCTGATATTGAGGCACAATGCTCAGAGACAGAGGTAGGCGGAGGCCGCATTCTGACGTGCCTGAGTGAAAAGCAAGACAACGTCGGTGCTGAATGCAAGCAAGTGATTGATGTCTTCAGCGAGAAGTTTGGCTTGAAGGATGACGGCTCCTAATAGTCTGCATGAGTTGCTGGGCGAGTTGATCCGCTTGCCCAGCCTCCTGCTTTCCAGCTTTTTCTAATGAAGAAAACTAAGCCAGCGCACTTTCCGCGAAACAATATTATCTGCACAACGCATGTTTTATTATAAAATAATGCACGATAAATCTGCCTAATCTATCGATCGCGTCAGGAGACTGACGAATAATGCTTTTTGCATTTATTCCCTTAAAGATAATTCGTTTTTCTGACGCTACGTAAGTTGCTAGAAAAACTGCGTACGCATGATCATTACATAAATTGTGGAAGGTCATCGGTAGGAGCCATTTCTGCCGGTCATGGATCATTGTTGCTTGTTGCCTGACCAGTGTTTTGTTCTTCTCTGACGATCTGTGAGCTTTTGACCTGGATGCTGTGACACATGAAGACCACCAGATTGTTTTTTGCGGTTGTTGTTTTCTGTTTTTCCGTTTTTGGTGCGAAAGCCTCCATGCCGGTCAATCCTGACCGGCCCTACTCAGAAACCACCTGTTCCTATGCCATTGAACGGTTGAAGGAGGCTGTGGCTGGCAGCCCTTTGCAAAGTCGCAAAGAGCAACAGCGGACTGTTCAATACGCCACCGAGCAAGTGGAGCGTGCGTGCCTGGAAGATGCTGGGCGGACGGACAAACCACCGAAGCCCCAGCGGAAATGAACTCATTCATCTGAATGTCCATTTTTAAGCTGGAGAACAGAATGACAAATCTCTACGAGACCAGAGATGCCGCAGACGACGCGTCAACATCCTACCGTTTGAGGGACACGGGGCAGGATGCGCAGGGCACTCAAGACAATATCTTCGAGACGGTTCAAGGCACTATTTCCAACGATGGCGATCACGACTGGTATAAGGTTGAGCTGGTCACCGGGCAGACCTACACCTTTGCGGCCATTGGAACTTTTGATGGCGAGAGCCGATTGGTAGACCCTTATCTGCGCCTGCGCGATGCAGAGGGCAACCTGTTGATGGAAGACGATGATGGCGGGCCGGGAGCTCATTCCAGCATCACTTTTACCGCAACCACCAGCGGCACCTACTACCTTGATGTGGCGAGCTATGGCGAACAGGGAACCGGACAGTATGGCCTTTCTGTCGTGGAGGGCGACAAGGCTTATTATGATGGCAACATGGGTGCCGGTGCCTTGCTTCGTCCGGGTCTTTCGTGGAGTGGACCGGGCACGCCTGCGACCGTGACCTATGGATTCCGTGAGAACAACAACGGGGTTGAGGATACGTTTGCCCACGTGACGGATGCGCAGATTGCCGCCATTGAAGGCGTGTTGGCTTCTTATTCTGAAGTGGCCAACATCTCGTTTGAGCGGGTGAACCCGGACGGTTTCACGGATGATGCGACCATTCTGTTTTCTAATTATCACTCCACCACAGACGGGGCTGGCGCTTATGCCTACTATCCGGGCTCCGCGGAGGCTGATGCCTATGAAGGAGATGTGTGGCTGAACACAAACAGTGTCTCCACCGAAGAGCTGCCAACTGGATCCTACAGCCACTTTGCAGTGATGCATGAGGTTGGCCATGCGGTTGGACTGGCGCATCCGGGGGATTACAACGCCGGACCGGGTGTTCGCATCACCTATGATGATCATGCTCAGTTCAGACAGGATACGCAGCAGTATTCCGTGATGAGCTACTTTGATGAGAGCAATGCGGACTCCAATCTTGGTTACGGCGGTTTCCCGGACACTCTGATGCCACTGGATATTCTGGCTCTGCAGCAGCTTTACGGCGTGAACACCACCACCCGTGCGGATGACACGGTGTATGGCTACAACTCCAATGCCGGAGGTGTCTATGACTTCTCCGAGGGTATGCCGAGCGCACTGACCATCTGGGATGCTGGCGGGAATGACACCATCGATATGTCTGGCGCTGGCAAGGTGAACCAGATGATCAGCCTGATCGACGGCTCATTCTCTAATGTGGGCGGCGGCTTGAGCAATCTGGCGATCGCTTATAATGCCGTGATCGAGAATGCCATTGGCAGCGGCGGGAATGACACCATCATCGGCAACGCAGCTGGCAACACGCTGACGGGTAAAGCTGGCAATGACACATTGATCGGCAATGGCGGCAAAGACAAGCTGATTGGCGGAAATGGCCATGACACCCTGCGCGGTGGTTCTGGCAGCGACGTGCTGAAAGGTGGTGCCGGAGACGATACGCTGGATGGTGGTTCCGGGGCGGATAAGCTGATCGCTGGAGCAGGTGACGATACTCTTACTGGCGGTTCTGGCTCTGACAACTTCTGCTTCTTCAACGTGGGTGGCGATGACACCATCAACGACTTTGAACTTGGCAATGATCTTATCTCCATCAAGAGCCATATGGCAGAGTTTGCGAACCTAACCATCTTTGATGATGGCGGGGACACTGTGATCACCTTTGGAACCAACTCCATTTCTCTGGTGAACGTGGATGCTGCGCTGCTGAGCGAAAGTGACTTTGCTTTCGTGTAAACAGCCAGATCTGGTCAGTGCCCCTCCAACCCAGGGCACTGACTCAGCTTCTGAGATGACTTAGGCAACAATGGGTTCTTTGTGCTCCGCGGACAGCATGCCGTTGAACTGTGCAATGGCTTCTTCATTCAGCCCAGCGGCCTGGAATACAGCTTCGGTGAAGGATACAGGCGCCGTGCCCGGAGCGGTGATGATGTTTTGATCTGTTATGGTAGCCGGTGTTTGACGAAAGTATTCTGCACCAGCATAGCTCTTCACATTTTGCGGCAGAAACTCGGCGTTGTTAGACGTGTGTGCCACCTTATTGAGCAGGCCCGCTCTGGCGAGTGCCAGCGTGCCACCGCAGATGCCTGCAACCGCAACACCGCGCTGATGATTGGCTCGCAGCAGATCAGCAACATCCGGCGCCTGGTCGGTTTCCCAAATGGTGCCGCCAACAACAACGATGACGGTTGGCTCAAACGCTCTGATCTCATCCAGCTTACGTGAAACAACGGCAGGGAGGCCGCCCATGGACCTCACAGTCCCAGCTTGCGGCGTGAAGAACTCAACCTGCATACCAAAATAAGGACCGCCTGTTCCTGCAATCAGCGCGTATTCCCAATCCGCAAAGCCCTGGGTGAGGATCACTGCAATCTTCGTCATTTCCAATAGCCTTATGTGTAATCCATCCAATGGATCGTCTTAGTTATAAATATTTTGTTCACTATATGTTCCGAATCATATCCTGACCACCCTTTTCTTCTCAGGACAGCTAAACCGATGCCACCCCATCCCTTTACGCAAATTCCTTT
This sequence comes from Pseudovibrio sp. FO-BEG1, assembly GCF_000236645.1. NCBI lineage: Bacteria > Pseudomonadati > Pseudomonadota > Alphaproteobacteria > Hyphomicrobiales > Stappiaceae > Pseudovibrio > Pseudovibrio sp. FO-BEG1. Next base: position 901,361 of record NC_016642.1, on the reverse strand, counting down.
GATCTGAACTACCACGCCCTTTCTTAGGGATTTTGGAAAGCCTCGAGATGTGCTGCGTTAATGGTCACCGTCTGGTTGGGGAGGCCTAAATGGGGCAATGGAAACTTCCTGTTCAGGCTGCAATCGCGGCACTGATGATGGGATGTGCCACGTTTGTTGCCTTTGCAGTCGATGGAAAACCACCACAGCATTATCCGGAGCTGGTTGGGCAATGGGTGGTGATCAAAAAGGATGCCGTATATTGGCATCGTGACATTCAAACCCAGGAAAACGGACCATCACATCTGCGGATCGATGAGCAGACTGGTCCAGTGTTGGAAGGGGTGTTTTTCTGGCAGGTAAACCCCGGCTCTGGCCGCGACCATGATGGGCGAAGTGAGGTGTCCAAGTCCAAAGAGCCCGTGATCGGAATGATCGGGTGGGACGGCGCCTCAATCACGCTGGTGGAGCATCCTGATACGGGTACGATGCAGGGGCGCATGATCAACTCAGACACCATGGAGCTGGTGCACTATGAGGCAGGGCCTTACGCTACGATCTCGCGTTATCTACTTGTTCGGCCTTAGATAACATCCAGATCGCTGCGATCTTCTAGTGGCTGGCGACGAGAGCCTCAAAGGGCGATCAGATTTGAGATCACCCAGGTGTTCATCAGGTCGATGAAGAAGCCGCAAGTCAGCGGAACGATGAGGAATGCCTTGGGTGATGCACCGAACTGGCGGGTAACGGAGGTCATGTTCAGTACTGCCGTTGCTGTGGAGCCGAGGGCGATACCGCCGAAGCCGGCAGAAATGACGGCAGCATCATAATCTTTGCCCATGGAGGTGAAGACAATGAAGATGGCATAGCCGACTGCCAAGGCGATTTGCAGTGTCATCACCAGTGCGACGAAGCCCATGAATTGCCAGACGACCAGAAGGTCCATGGTCATCAGGGCGATGCTGAGGAAGATGCCGAGGCTGATATCGGAGATCATCGCCATACCTTTTTCACGGCCAACGTTGTCATAGTTGCGGAACAGCAGGCGACCGGTGTTGTTGATGATGATGCCAGCAACGAGGATTGGCACGAACACCGGAATAACGACGCCTGCTTCCTGCAGGCCGAGGTACATCATATAGCCGATGAAGATGGCCATGTTGATGAAGAACACGGCGCCGAGAACGTCGTAATAATGTAGGTTTAGCTTGCCGTCGTCCTTGAAGTTCTGGCCGACAGCCTCATCAGTGCTGAGTGATCCGGCGAGTTTGTGTCGGCTCATAAGGAACTGGGCGATAGGGCCACCGATGATACAGGCCGAAACAATGCCGACGGTGTTGCAGGCAATGCCGATTTCCTGTGCGTTTTCAACGCCGAGCTCAGTAGCAAATATAGGCGCCCATGCCAGAGTGGTGCCTACTCCGCCAGAAAGAGAAACCGAGCCGGCGATAATGCCGGTGTGGACTGGGTAGCCGTAGAAGCTGGCAGCCCCCATGCCGACGAAGTTCTGAATGCCGAGGAAAACAGAGGAGATGATTATCAGGATCACAAGGGGTTTGCCGCCCGTGAGGAGATCGCTGACTTTTGCGCGTAGACCAATGGCGGCGAAGAAGTAGATCAGAAAGAAATCAATCGGTTCAGTCGAGAATTTGAATTTGACGCCCCACCATACTGTCAGCACGGTGACGAGGATCGCGCAGAGCAAACCGCCGGCCAGCGGGTCAGGGATTGTCAACTTTCGCAGGGCTACGTTTTTTCGAACAAGCTCACGCCCGACAAACAAAACAAGGATTGCGATCGTGATTGTCGTAAATGGATCAATCTCAATAAGCTCGGGTTGCGCAGCTTCCATGCGGGCCTCAACTGTTCACCAGCCTTGGTTCTATCAGTTCAGCCTCACCTCCCGTTTAAAAGTGAACAGCGTATTTTAATCGGGGTGATCCGTTTTATTTACTCTGATGCGGCAACAAAACCTTTTGTGCTGCGTAGATTTTCGAGAAGTTCTTGTGTAAGGAAGAGCGTCAATTTCAATATTACAGCGGCTCAACTGTCACCATGACACAACTAGACAATGAAGCACTTGCCGAAGCATATAACCGGGCTTTGGACTTGGAAAAAGCAGGCAAGTTTGATGAGGCTGCTGAGGCCTACAAGCATGTTCTGGAGTTAGATCCTGAAGATCATGGTGGCGTTGCGGTTCGTCTGGCAAGCATGGGCAAAGGCGCTTCGCCAACCAAGGCGCCGGATGCCTATGTCAGTACGCTGTTTGATCAGCATGCCGAAGTGTTCGACATGGTTCTGGTGGATCAGCTTGGTTACTCTGTGCCGCTGATGGTGCGAGACAAGATTGAGAAGCTGGAGCTTGGGGCATTCAAGCGCCTGCTCGATCTTGGTTGCGGAACAGGCCTTTCCGGTGAAGCCCTGCACGATCTGGTGCCTCATAAAACCGGCGTAGATATTGCTGAAGGCATGGTTGAGGTTGCGGACGAAAAGGAAATCTACGACGACCTTTATGTGGGCGAAGTGGTTGAGTTCCTTAAAGTTGATGAGGAAGAACGCTGGGATCTTATCGTCGCAACGGATGTGCTGCCTTACATGGGTGAGCTGGAAGAGTTCTTTGCCGGAGTTGCTGAGAACATTGAAGATAAAGGCGTTTTTGCATTTTCGTCAGAAACACTGCCAGCTGAGGTTCTGGTCGATCAAAACTTCATGGTTGGCAAGTACCATCGGTTTGCCCATGCAGAGAGCTATGTGCGGAACCTGCTGAATAAAAACGGCTTTTCTGTTCTTGATCTGTCACCAATCATCGTGCGCTACGAGCAAGGTGAGCCTGTACCAGGCCACCTGGTGATGGCGAAGTACGATAAGGGCTGAGCCGCGATAAAATAACTTCACAAAGGCGCGTGACTATTAATTGTTAAAATTGTATTAATGTCGCGAATGACTTAGATTTCCCACTAGGAAATAAGCGTGTAGTTATATAACCTGCACAACCTTAGATACGTAGGCCACATTTGTGGAGCAACATGGGTGCCCATGACCAGTCTGAATATCAATGGCAAATCAATTGATGCCAAGCTTGGTGAAACTCTTTTAGACGTCGCCGAGCGTGGTGGACTAGCTTTACAATGTGACTGCGGGAACATCACCTGCGAAAGCACACGTGTGACGGTGATATCCGGCGAGGTTGAGGCGAATGGCACACGGCTGAAAAGCACGGTGCTTGCCTGCAAAGCAACGGTTGCAGGAGATGCGGAGATCAAACTGCCAGCGTCTTCTGAGCTGCAATCACTCAAAGGGCATGTTTCTGCAATTCGTCAGGTCTCTGATGACCTTATCGAGTTGCGTCTGAGCTTCACCAAGCCAGTTTCCTGGCGTCCGGGCCAGTATTATCACGTTGAGTTTCGTGGTCAGGAACGGGTGAACATGTTCGCCAGCTTTGCGCTGGATGCGGGCACTGAGTTCAATACGCTGATTTTCCTGATTGAGCGGGCAAACACGCCAGATCTCTTCGCGATGATCGTGAAGAAGGGGGACGTGAAAGGCCGTGTTGGCATTACCGGCCCTTATGGTTCGTCTTTCCTTGGGCATGATGATGAGCGACTGATTATGATCGCCGGGCCGAACAGTCTGGCGCCGATCTGGGCGATGGCTCTCAGCTCTGTTATGGGCCAGCCGCGGCGTGAGAAGGTGCTCATCCTCGATAAGTCTCTGAAGCAGGATCAATTTCAACAGATGTTTAACTGGCTGAACCGCCGTGGTTTGCAGCCAACCTTTGTTGATCTGCAGGGCGAAAATGCCGAGACAGAGCTGAAAGCGCTGCTACCAGATCTGACTGAATTCGATATGGTGTACACCGCTGGATCTCATGGATTTATTGCGGGTCTCGAGGGCATCTTCGTTGAGGCGCTGGCGACTTATGCCCGCATTCCAAACTTCCAGCCATGGCATGAACTTGAAGCACAGCCAGACGATGCTTCTGCTTTGGAACCAGCTTAATAGCGCTTTAGCCAGCAGCTTTTTTCGTTAGCTTGGAGCTGTTTACCTGCTCTTCGAGCGGGATGCCGCGCGCTTCTTCCAACAGCCAGAACAGGGCCTGATTTGGTGGTGCTGGTTTGCCGAAGTAATAGCCTTGCGCTTCGGTGCAACCTTCCCGCTTCAGTTGCTCTGCAATCTCTTTGCTTTCAACACCTTCTGCCGTTGTGGCGATGCCGAGGCTGTTTGCCAGATCTATGACTGAATTCACGATGAAGTAGGCGTCCTCATCCTTGCTCATGCTCATCACGAAGGAACGGTCGACCTTGATGCGATCAAACGGGAACCGGCGCAGCGTGCTCAGGGATGAATAGCCTGTACCGAAGTCATCCATGGAGATCTTCACACCACTTTTCTGCAGTTTGGCAAGAGTTTGGCGTACGCGCAAATGGTCAGCCAAAAGCACAGTTTCTGTTACTTCCAGTTCCAGACGTCCCGGGTCCAGGCCAGTGCGTGCCAGCACATCATCGACAACAGGTAGCAACTGCTCGCAATAGATCTGGCGTGGAGAGAGGTTGACTGCGAGGTTCACCCGCTTTGGCCAGCCAGCCGCCAGAGAGCACGCCTCATCCAGCACCCAAGCGCCAATTTCAAGGATCAGGCCGGTTTCTTCTGCCAGAGGGATAAATTCAAACGGCGAAATGAAGCCGTAGCGTGGATGGTTCCAGCGCAGGAGTGCCTCAAAGCCGGAGATTTCACCTGTCGCCAAATTGACTTGCGGCTGGAAATAGACCTCCAGTTCGCGGTTTGCAGTGGCTTTGTAAAGGTCCGTAATGAGGGTCTGGCGCTGTTTGATTTTGGCTGCCATATCATCTTCAAAGAAGCGGAAGGTGTTGCGGCCATCATTTTTCGCCTGATACAGCGCGAGGTCAGCGAAGCGGATCAGCTCGTCAACATTCTGATGCTCTCGGCTGAACATGGCGATGCCAACACTTGCGGCGACCACGATCTCATGTCCCTCCAGGAAGCACGGAGAAGCCACGACTTTCAGCACCTCCTTCGCAAGCTGTTCCAACTGCTCCCGGGAGGCGGGCAGTTTGGAGAGAATGGCGAATTCGTCCCCTCCAAGACGAGCGACCATTTCTTTGTTCGTTACCTTCTCTCGCAGGATTTTAGCTACGTGGACCAATAGCTTATCGCCGACAGCATGACCCAGAGAGTCGTTGATGGTCTTGAACTCATCAAGATCCATCCAGAGGATGCCGAAGTGTTCGTCCTGCTCGAGCGCCGCCTGCTTCATTTCCTGCAGGCGCTCGTTCATCAGCAGGCGGTTGGGCAATTTAGTGAGGGCATCGTGAGTGGCGAGGTAGCTCAGATGGTCACTGATGCGCTGTCTGTCGGTGATATCTTCGAAAATCGCGACCCAACCGCCGCCATCCTGAGGTTCCAGCGTCATCAGAATGACCTGCTCACTTTGCAGTGTCAGAGTGAATGTGCTTCGAACGGTGCTGGGCCAGTGTTGTTGTGCGACGGAGTTTTCGCCTTCAGCCTCCAAAAACTCCTGCGCTAATGGCATGCATTGGACCATTTCGTCCCACGTCATGCCGATTTTGCCCTCACCCTGCTCACAAGCGAAGATATCGTCAAAGCGCTGATTGAACACGATCAATCTTTTCTGTGTATCGAACATACACAATCCATGGGACATGTTGTTCAATGCAGCGTCGAATAACGTATTTTGCTTCACCAATTCCTGCTCTTGCTTGCGCAGTTCCTTGTTCTTTCGCTGGATGTTGAGGCGCAAACTGTCGCGTTCGCGAGCGGAGGCTTGGAGCACTTTTACGGCGCGGGCGATCTCTCCAACCTCGTCCATTCTTCGTGTACCTTCCACCCGCACATCAAAGTTGCCGCCTGCCACATCAGACAAAGCATCGGCAATGCGTTGCAGTGGCTGGGACATCTTGCGGGAGACAAACAACGCTACAATGAAGATGATAAGACAGGCTGTGAAGCCAAGAACGATAAGTCTTTCAAAGGTTTGCGAGCTGGTTTCTTCCCCGACATTGCGCAGGCGCTCTTGGGCATCCAGCAGGACTTCCAGAGGCTTGAATGCGCAGATGACAAGGGGAGATGGGCCGTTATCGCAATACTCGAAGGCGGTGTTTAAGATCTTGAGTTTGCGAAGGTTTTCCGGCATTTGCAGGGCTTCTACCGGGGCATTGGGAGAGGCTCCGACGAGCTTGTTGTTGTAGAAGATGGCGATCTCAGCGCCGGAGATCTTGCTGTATTCGTCGATCACACCGGAGTTGAAGGGAAACCACCTCTGGGCAACCAACGCTCCGCGCCATTGTGTGCCGGGATCGATGAGCGAGGAGTAGAGCACTTGAGAGACGCCTGCATCAGGCTCTCCGGGGAGCAGCGGGCCGAACTGGGTGGCAGGTAGAAGCGTGTATCGTACGGCTGGGCCGGTGCCGGTAGATGGGGTCCATACGGTGCTAAGCGATTGTTTCAGATGGACTTTGAGCAACTGCTTCTGGATCAGACCTGGATCTGCACGCTTGGATGCCCCGACGATCTGGCCGCGATAATTCAGCAGGATGATGGCATCGAGCGGGGTGCCCTCTTGTACCAGCGAGAGGATGTTGACATCACCTGCCCAGACCCGGGTTTCTGCGGCTTTCACGATGTCACCGCGCTCGCCAATGGCGGACAGGCTGGCTGCGGTTTCGGATAGCTGAGACTGAATACGGTGTCTGACCAGCGCCACATCACGCTCCAGCGTGGTCGAGAACTGATTGACGGCGATCTGGGAGAGCTGCTCGCTTTGCAGCTGGAGGGTTCTTTCCCATTGAATTACAACGAGAAACGTCAGTGCGAAATAGGATAAAGCTATCGCGACAACAGAGATGATTGCGAGTTTCAGAGAAATTGAGTGCCGGACTCGTCTCATAGAAATTGCCTGCGCCGAACAGTTCGCTATTCGCCAAATGCACAAAAACCCCGTGCGTGCGGGCACAGAGGTCACATGAACAAGGTTTGATTGTCGCGGAACTGTCTTAAGCAGGCGTGAGCACTACGAAACTATGAGTTTTGTCGGTTAATGCTCACGAAAGCAGGTTGGTTAAATGCGCTTAAAATACATTAGGCTAGGCGGAAAGCTCGACTTTACGTTCGATATTTGACTCCACACTCGTTCTGATTTCATCTGCGTTTTCAATAATCTGCGTCAGGTTGATTGCATCCAGTTCTTCCATGAAGGAATCCAGCGCATGCTTGAGTTTACCTCTGAAGCGGCAGACGCCTTCAAGCGGACATGGTTTGGATGGACTGCAGGCAAAGCACTCTACGAGAGCAAAATTATCTTCAACATTCCGAATGAGTTTGCCGATGTTGATGGAAGCGGGTGCGTGAGCGAGCATGAGGCCTCCCAACCGCCCTCGCCTGGATTTGATGTAGCCTTTTCGGTTTAAAATCTGCACGACCTTGGCGACCTGCGGACGCCCACTGTTGGTTGCCTCAGACAAGCGGTCAATCGTCCACTTGTCGTTCCGGTTGACAGCCATGAGCATCAGTATGCGTACTGCTACATCTGTCATCCCAGTTAATTTCATAGGTACCTCGACCTTACTCTAAAGCTGAAATTGCTTCATCGAATTACAGTTAATAAAAACATTTGGGGTATTATTTTTATTGATGGACACCGGTCATATACTACAAAAGAGCAGTACTCGCATGGGAACATTGATCTCCATCAAAAGTTATCAAAATATAAATACAATTACCAACTACGCACATTCGAACCATTACGCCAAGGTAATTAGAATTTTGCTTCTATACTTAGCGTAAATAACTTTTTTCGCGTTTTTTTCTTTCGTGACCCCAGTATTTCCTTACGTAATAACTGAAAGAAACGAAAACTATGATTTGATAAATACGGACTTTTAATGAGCGAAACTATCGATGATCGGTTGAGATATCACAGTATATCTTCGACGGAATTGGAAGAACTTGGAAACTCTCAAAACATCATCATGGCGATCATGCCAGAGGTCTTGGATGAGTTTTACAGGCATATACGAAACTTCCCGGAAACTCTGAAGTTTTTCAAAAATGAAGCGCATATGCAGCATGCGCGGGAGAAGCAGTTTGAGCACTGGCGACTGATCAGTAGTGGCAAGCTGGATGAAGACTATGCTCAGTCCGTGCAGCGGATTGGCAGAGCGCATCAGAAACTGGGGCTGACGCCGCAATGGTACATCGGTGCTTACAGCAGATTAGGGAATCTGCTCAACAGTGCATTGCTGGAATACCTAGGGGGACGGTTGTTTTCGCGGTCCAGCAAGGCCAGCCGGAATCTGCCGGGCATTTTGAACAAGGTGATCATGCTGGATATGGATCTGGCACTGGCGGTTTATGAGCAGACAGGCGCGGATGAGCGTCGTGAGTTCCTGACTGATCTGGCAGAGCACTTTGAGGGATCTGTTGGGCAGGTCACCTCTTCCATTGCCAGCGCGGCGGATCAGCTGCATGGATCTGCGGTTTCGCTTTCCGGCAACTCTGAGCACACCAACCAGATCAGCTCCAGCGTGGCAGCTGCGTCTCTGGATGCGTCCCAGAATGTGGAGGCGGTGCGCAGTGCGACGGAGGAGCTGGGGACTGCTATTTCTGAGATTGCTGAGCAGGTTCACAAAACCACAATCACGGCTTCCAATGCGACGGATGCTACGACCAAAGCGTTCCAGCAGGTCAACCATCTGTCTCAAGTGGCTGTCGAGATTGGCGATATCATTGATTTGATTACCCAAATATCCGAACAGACCAACTTACTGGCCCTCAACGCAACCATTGAAGCTGCACGTGCAGGTGAGTTGGGCAAAGGCTTTGCTGTTGTCGCGCATGAGGTGAAATCACTCGCACAGCAAACAGCGAACGCCACCGTACAGATCAGCGATCAGATCTCTGGGATTCAGGAAAGTACGAGTGAATCGAAAGAGGCGATCTCTGAGATTAAGGTGATCATTGAAGAAATGAGCTCCAGCGCTAACGCCATTGCCAGTGCAGTGGAGGAACAAGGCATCGCGACGCAGTCCATTGCGATGAACATTCAAGATGCGGCTATGGGCACGAGTCAGGTCTCTGAAAGCATCGGTCAGGTGCAGCGGGCGGCAGATGAAACCGATAAAACGGCTTCAGGTGTTTTGGATGCTGCACAAATTTTGTCCAATCAGGCTGCGGATCTTCGGTCTTCTGTTGGTACATTTCTTGGCAATCTGAGATAGAGCGGCTTTCGCACTTGCATTAGCTGCATCACAAAAAACTGGTGTTTGTCTTTCATTGATAGGACAAACACCAGCACCACATATGCAACAAGCACTTTTATCAGTTTTCTATAAAATATCAGTAGATTGCAGTTTTCAATCTCACCTTCCCTAAACTGTATAAATTTCGCCTAAGTCACTTTTGCAGTGCAACACCAATCAAAATATCATTTAGACAAAAGAATTACAGCAAATAATTGAATCTTACTTGGTATTAACCTTTGGTTTAAAAACCATAAGTCGAATTGCGATTCATTATACTACCGAACTAGGCTTTCCTTTGCGTGAGCTGACGTAACTGTTTTTCGTGAACAAGGAACAGTGATGGCAGCGGGTTCTTAGGAGGACGGAGCCCTCTCACGTCATTTCGGGCATTTTGCCCTTCGGGAGGATTTCATGAGCATTATTCGTAGGCCGATGAATCGGCGTAGTCTATTGAAGGCGGGTGCAGCCAGTGGCCTGGTTCTCGCTACACCAACAATTATTAGTCGCAGTGCATGGGCAGAAACCAATTTCCGCAATGACCCAACAAACTCCAAAAGCGTTACGTTTGGTTTCAACGTGCCGCAGACCGGCGCATATGCTGATGAAGGTGCAGACGAACTGCGCGCTTATCAGCTGGCTGTAAAGCACCTGAATGGTGATGGCGACGGTGGCATGCTGAACACCATGAAGCCGCTTTCTCTGAACGGTAATGGGGTTCTTGGCAAGAAAGTTGAGTACGTTACCGGTGATACTCAGACCAAGTCTGACGCTGCGCGTGCATCTGCCAAGCGCATGATCGAAAAAGACGGCGTTATCATGTGGTCTGGTGGCTCATCTTCCGGCGTGGCGATTGCTCAGCAGTCTCTGGCGCAGGAAATGGGCGTTGTTTACATGTGTGGTCTGACCCACTCCAACGACACCACCGGTAAAGATCGTCGCCGTTATGGCTTCCGCCATTTCTTTAACGCTTACATGTCCGGTGCTGCGCTTGGCCCAGTGCTGAAAAAGGAAATGGGCACTGATCGCCGCGCTTATCACCTGACAGCTGACTACACCTGGGGCTGGACACAGGAAGAGTCCATCGCCAACACCACAGAAGGCCTTGGCTGGGAAACCGTCAACAAAGTCCGCACCCCACTGGGTGCTGGTGACTTCTCCCAGTACATCGCGCCAGTTCTGAACTCCGGTGCGGATGTTCTGATCCTGAACCACTACGGTAAGGACATGATCAACTCGCTGACACAGGCTGTTCAGTTTGGTCTGCGTGACAAGGTTGTGAACGGCAAAAACTTTGAGATCATCGTTCCGCTGTACTCCCGCCTCATGGCGCAGGGTGCGGGCGAAAACATCAAAGGCATCTATGGCACAACCAACTGGAACTGGTCCTTGCAGGATGAAGGTTCCAAGGCCTTTGTTAAGTCGTTCGGCCAGGAGTATGGCTTCCCACCATCTCAGGCCGCACACACCTGCTACGTACAGACTCTGCTTTATGCAGATGCCTGTGAGCGTGCGGGTACCTTCAATCCAGCAGAAGTTATCAAAACTCTGGAAGATCATCAGTTCGACGGTATGGGCAACGGTCCAACCCTTTATCGCGGCGCTGATCACCAGTGCTTCAAGGACGTGCTGGTCGTGAAAGGGAATGAGAACGCAACTTCTCAGTTTGACCTTCTGGAAGTTGTTGAAGTTACGCCAGCCTCTCAGGTCACCTATGACCCAGAGATCTTTGGTGGCGAGCTGGGGCCTTACAAGGTCTAACAGCACCATTCTGCCCGGCTGCATCCGTTTTGCAGCCGGGTCATGGCTCCCGCATGAACCTTTAATGTTCCGCAATGGATGCCTCGCACCCTCTCACGGATTTAAAGAGACTTGCCGTCAAACTGATCAGGCAAAACGCTTTAATCTTTTGTTTTGGCGTATCTTTTCCGATTACCGGTTTCTATTTTTTCGGGAGTGCGCCCTAAAAGGGAGAAGAGCGGATGGACGCCATCGTTCTTCAAATTCTCAACGGCCTTGATAAGGGCGGTGCCTACGCTTTGATTGCGCTTGGGCTCACGCTGATCTTCGGTACGCTTGGAGTTGTGAACTTCGCCCACGGGGCTCTGTTTATGCTTGGTGCGTTCTGTGCCGTTGCTTTCAACCACCTCATCGGCCTTGAGCAAGTTGTTGTTGATCCAACCAAAACAACGGCATGGGGCACACCTTTGGAAACCCGCGTGCCCTACATTGAAGCGTGGCTGGGCGACACGGGCACGGCAATGCTGAACTACTCTGTTCCATTGTCCATTCTGCTGGCCATTCCGGTGATGCTGCTTGTTGGCTACATCATGGAGCGCGGCCTGATCCGCCACTTCTACAAGCGACCACATGCGGAACAGATCCTTGTCACGTTTGGCCTTGCAATCGTTCTGCAAGAGATCATCAAGACATATTTCGGGGCCAACCCAATCCCACAAGCAGCACCAGACATGGTGCGCGGTGCGATGGATCTAGGGGTTCTGATTGGCTTTGATCCGGGAACCGTGGTTTATCCGCAGTGGCGTATCGTTTATCTGTTCTTCTCGCTCAGCGTCATAGGTGCAGTGTTTGCCTTCTTGCAGTTCACAACCTTCGGGATGGTGGTTCGCGCTGGCATGGCTGACCGGGAAACTGTTGGCTTTCTGGGCATCAACATTGAGCGACGCTTTACGCTGGTTTTCGCCATCGCTGCTGTGGTCGCCGGTTTGGCTGGCGTCATGTACACGCCCATTTTGCCGCCGGACTATCACATGGGCATGGACTTCCTTGTGCTGTCGTTTGTGGTGGTGGTTGTGGGCGGCATGGGCTCCCTGCCCGGTGCGGTTTCGGCTGGTTTCCTCCTTGGCATCTTGCAGAGCTTTGCGAGTATGAATGAGGTGAAGACCATTCTACCCGGCATCGACCAGATCATCATCTATCTTGTTGCAGTTATTATCCTTCTGGTTCGTCCGCGTGGACTTATGGGCCGCAAGGGTGTGATGGAGACCTGAGCCATGACGACCAACATTTCTCCTCGCTCCGACCTGCTCATGTTTGTTCTGTTTGCCGCTGCAATCCTGACCATGCCGCTGTGGCTGGCACCGATTGGAGCTGGTTATCCGGATCTATTGCAGAAATTTGCGATTTTCGGCCTGTTTGCTCTTGGCTTCAACCTGCTGTTTGGCCTCACCGGCTATCTCAGCTTTGGTCACGCAGCCTTTCTGGGCATCGGGTCTTACGCCGCGGTCTGGAGCTTCAAGTTGCTGGGTATGAACCCACTTCCAGCACTGCTCTTTTCCGTGGTGTTTTCCAGCCTCTTTGCGGTGGCAATTGGCTATATTTCGCTGCGCCGATCAGGGATTTATTTCTCCATTCTGACGCTGGCCTTTGCGCAGATGAGCTATAATCTGGCTTATTCCGTGCTCACCCCAATCACCAATGGCGAGACAGGCCTGCGGGTGTTGCAGTCTGATCCACGGTTGTTTGATGGGGCGTCCGCCTCTTCCGGTCCGCTCATCTCCAACCTGTTTGGCATTGAGATGACTGGTTACTCGGGCTTTTATTTCTGCGCAGTGCTGCTCATCATCGGGTTTTACATTTCGCAACGGATCTTCCGCAGTCCGTTTGGCATGATGCTTCGGGCAGTTAAATCCAACCAAAACCGCATGAGCTATACCGGCCTGAATACACGGCCTTACACGCTGGCTGCCTTTGTCATTTCCGGTACGTTTGCTGGTGTGGCGGGTAGTCTGTTGGCCGTTACCGATCCATTGGCTGGTGCTGAGCGCATGCAGTGGACAGCATCTGGTGAGGTGGTGCTGATGACCATTCTGGGCGGTGCTGGCACGTTGCTTGGGCCGATCCTGGGTGCAGGCCTCATCAAGTACTTTGAGAACATCTTCTCTGCCTACAACGAGCAGACATTGCATGCGATTTTCTCGTTCCTACCTGATTTCATGGAGGGACCTGTGGTCAGCATTGCGAGCCTATTTGTGGGTGAAGGGTGGCACCTGACGCTTGGCTTGCTGTTCATGGTGATTGTGATCTTCCTGCCCGGTGGCATCATGGAAGGCTTTAACCGGATCTCCAAGATGTTCCGTGGCAAGCCTTCACGCCGGAAAGGCGCAGGTCGTTCGCATGCACCAGCATCAGCCAATGCTGCGGAATAAGGGGAGGCAACCATGGAAATTCTTAGTGTTAAGGGCGTGAACAAGCGCTTTGGTGGCCTCAAAGCTCTCAATGATGTGAATCTTTCCATCGAGCAGGGTAACGTACATGCCATCATTGGCCCCAATGGCGCGGGCAAGTCCACCTTGCTCAACTGCTTTGTGGGGCGGCTGATCCCTGATACCGGGTCTGTGACCTTTCTGGGTAAGGATCTAATTGGCGCAAAGCCGCATGAGATCAATCAGGCGGGCGTGTCCCGTGTGTTCCAGACTCCCGAGATCTTTGGCGACCTGACCCTGCTGGAAAACGTGATGATCCCAACGCTGGCCAAGCGGGATGGTGCCTTCACCATGAATGCGTGGGCTCGTGTGGATGGCCAAGCGGAGATCCGCGACAAGGCCATGCATCTGCTTGAGGATGTGGGGCTTGCCGAGAAGAAGGACATGACGGCGGACTCGCTCTCGCGCGGTGATAAGCGGCGGCTGGAGCTAGCGATGTGTCTGGTTCAAGACCCGAAGCTTCTACTGCTGGATGAGCCGACGGCGGGGATGTCCCGTGCGGATACCAACAACACCATTGATCTGCTGAAGCGCATTGGTGAGCGTGGCATCACCAAGATCGTCATTGAGCATGACATGCATGTGGTGTTCTCCCTTGCCAGCAAGATCAGCGTTCTGGCGCAAGGCACAGTGATTGCTGAGGGGCAGCCGGAGGACATCAAGGGCGATCCGCGCGTTCAGGAAGCTTATCTGGGAGGGGCGCACGTATGACCATTCTCGAAGATCAATTCAAAGGCGCGAAGGCTCCCGGTGTTTCGCCAGTTCGCTCCAAAGGTGGTGCTCCGGCGTACTTCTCCGCCTGGGATCTGCATGCGTACTACGGTGAAAGCTATATCGTTCAGGGTGTTAGCTTTGATATTCGTGAGGGCGAAATCCTTGCGCTGCTGGGGCGCAATGGTGCTGGTAAGACTTCGACCTTGCGTGCGATTGCGCGTGCCAGTGACCCACAGCTGACCCATGGCGAGATCTGGCTGGATCACAAACCGATCCACGAGATGCCGAACTATATGGCCGCCCAGAACGGTATTCAGCTGGTGCAGGAGGATCGCCGGATCATTCCGGGGCTGACGGTGGAAGAGAACCTGCAGCTGGCTCAGATTGCTGAGCCGCATGGCTGGTCGATCGAGCGGCTTTACGATCACTTCCCTCGCCTTGCTGAGCGCGCCAAGCAGGAAGCGGTAACCATGTCAGGTGGGGAGCAGCAGATGCTGGCCGTGGCTCGTGCGTTGGCCCGTGATGTGAAGCTGCTGCTGCTGGATGAGCCATATGAAGGTCTTGCTCCGGTGATCGTTCAGGAGATTGAGCGCATTCTTGAGAACGTGAAGGAGCTGGGCATCACCACAATCATCGTGGAGCAGAATGCGGTGGCGGCGCTGCACCTTGCAGACCGCGCGGTCATTCTGGACATGGGCGAAGTGGTGTTTGATGGCACGGCACAGGAAGTGCTCGACAACGAAGAGCTTCGACAAGCTTATCTGGCTATTTAGGCGTCAGCTCCGCAAAAGCAGTTTGGGCTAGAACTGAGTCTGCAACTTGCTTTGTTTTACAGCGAGATTTCCGGGCGTTCTTCAGCATGTCCGGAGTCCCGATCAAGTTCCCCCAAGGGCTATTGACCCTTTACCTGAGCCAGAGGATTCGTTCCTCTGGCCTTTTTCTTTTTCAGGCTCAATTTCTCAAAGTGAGCTCAGGAACTGCTGATAGCTCATAGGTTCCAAGCGGTTTGGTTCATTGCCCGCAAAACGATCCTGCCAGAAGCTGAGATAGAGGCTGGAGAAGTCGAAGGTCTCATTCAGAATGCGCTGTTTTTCTTCCAGCAAGCGCTCCTTGGTTAGCTCGCTCCACTCCTTTAGAACTACAACGGGCAAGCCTTCGTACAGCGAGTTCAGACTTGAGGACTTGACGATGGGAATGGCACCGAGGAAGAGGGCTTCCCATGTGCGATGGCAATCCATGCCCTCCCCGAAAGGGCTGATTGTGAAGAGGAACTGAGCATTCTTGCGCCAGGACAGCTCACGGGGGAGATGCTCGTTTTCGTAATAGGCGACGGTCTCACCAGCAACTTCCATCACCTCGGCACGATCTCCCCGATGTGCGGCATGGTGCCAGTTGCAGTAGCCACGGAGTTCGCGGTCTTCCAGAGCTGGCGCCTCAGCAACAACAGCGCGCAAACGCTCCTCCTGCTCCAGCGGAGTTTGGAAGGCGCCCCATGCGTGGGATTTGCGAGCAGTCATGGTGTGGTAGTCCAAGCCGATGGGCAAGTTGAAGACCTTCTCATGCTCGATGGCAAGGTTCTGCGCATACCACGCGATGAGGAGCGGGTGAGACAGTAGGTTTTTCAGATCGAGTGAGGATAGTGTATTGGGCAGTGTCGTATCTGGCCCAATGGGCAGATCGCTGTCGCCACTCAGCAGCACGAAAGGTTCGCGGATATGCAACAGCTTGGTGCGCACGAAGTTAGGCAAGGCATCTGTGGTGACATAAAGTGTGGCCCCTTCGCGATGATTTTCCAACAGGTCTTCATCCAGCTCAGGTACCGAGGATTTCAGCTTTCGGTTCCGGCTGGTGCAGCTTTTAGCGAGGCCTCTGCTGGAGATGAACTTGCAGTGGTTCTCCTCTCTGTCTCGCGGCATCCATTGATAGGATTTGTAGTGCAGCAATGATAAGACCAAACAACCCTCCCCTGCCTTTTGGATATCTAAGCGTGCTGCATTGGATGGCGCCACTCCGAAATCTTTCCCGTAAATTCCAGAGATACTGCTTTAAACCCTGAAGCTTGAGGCATAATCACTTCCGTAAACCAGAGCCGTTTTGGGAATACACTGTCGAGTTGAATGGAATTTGAGAGATCCCATTGGTGCAGGATTACCATGATTTGCCAAAGTGCATGCAGGATGGGATGGGCGCGGTAAACTCCTTGGCACTGCTGATCAGCCCAGCGTTTTACTGAAAGAAGGCCCGTGGATGCGCTTCCTGTCTCAGCGCGATGTCGAACAATCCTCGAAGAAAGCGAAGTCGCCGCTTGAGGTGAGCTACGGCAACATTCCGCGGCATCGCACACAGCTGCATCAACGCCTTCTGGATCTTGGCCTTCCCACTCAACCAGTCATTCGTGAAGTGCTGGATTGTGCTCAATACTTCTCTCTCAAAGCACATGAAAATCTGCTCGTTCAAGGGCAAAGTGCCGATCGGTTCTTCATCATTCTGGAGGGGGAACTGGAGGTCATCAAAGTCGATCAGGATGGGGCTGACACGGTTCTTGGGCATCTGAAGGCCGGTGATGTGGCTGGAGAACTGGCATATATCCGCGCCCATGTTGGACCACAGCGGTATATTGCGACTGTTCGAGCCAAGCGGGATACGGTTGTTGCCTCGCTGAGTTGGAACCGGTACGGCACGCTGCCTACTTCGACTGAGACCAACTCCATGCTGTTCCGCTATTTTGCACGGCAAGCGGCGCATCAGTTGGAGCAGACCAGTTCGCGGGTGCTGGAAGAGATCAAGATCCGGTCGCGGCGGTTGCAGGCTTATGCGGTTTTGCTGGTGGCAAACATGATTGCCATGTCATCGTTTGCACTGTTCATCAGTCTCTACAAAAGCACCTTTGATGACTATGGCTATGGCTTTATTGCCATGACGATTTACAGCCTGAGTCTGAACTTCATACTGGCTGCCATCCTGTTCTACATCATGAAGAACCTCTATCTGCCACCGCGTATATTCGGGCTTGAGTTCACGCATCTACCGGGCCAGTTCGGCTATGGGCTGGTGATGACCATTCCGATCATTCTGGTGATGGCGGGCGTCCGTTACATCGTTCACCCCTCAGAAGAGTCTTTCTCCTTCTACTTTCTCAGCCATCAGGTGCAGGGGCCATTTATGGGATGGCCGGAGTTTGCCTTTGCGATTTTTTATGCGTTGGTGATGTGCCCAATTCAGCAGTTCATCGTGCGGTGTGGCATGCAGGTTCCGGTGACTGCGGCGCTGGGTCCGCATAAGATTTCTTCTGTCTTCTGGGGCAACTTTGCAGCATCTGTTGCCTTCTCCATTATCCACCTGCCCTACTCCAAGCTGGCCGTTCTGCTGACGTTTATGGTGAGCTTCTATTGGGGGCTGATGTTCCAGCGGCGGCGATCCTGGATAGCTGTTTCAACCAGTCATGCCATTGCGGGGCTTGCTGCGTTTTACTGGTTTGCTTTGCTGCGCATTGCATAGAAAAAGGCGCTCGAGGCGCCTTCTCCATTGTTGCTATGTTTTCAGCCAGATCAGCTATCAGATGGCTTTTCTTCTTTGCCATCGCTTGCAGCCAGTTCTCCGCCTGTGCCTTTAGCTGCGCGGCCCTCCTCGATGGTCCACCCAGCCTTTTCGCGCATCCATTGGAAGCTGACGTAAAGGGTTGGGATGAGGAAGATGCCGATGGTTGCTGAGAACAACATGCCAGCCAGCACCGGAACGCCCACGGCGACCATTGCGCCAGCGCCCGGACCAGACGCGATCACCAATGGCACCAGACCTGCGGAGAATGCCAGAGACGTCATCATCACTGGACGGAAACGCAGGCGTGCACCTTCAATGGCGGATTCGTAAAGCCCCATGCCATCAATGCGCTTTTCAAGTGAGAACTCGTTCATCAGGATCGCGTTCTTACCAGCCAGTGCAATCAGAATGACCATGCCGATCTGCGCGTAGAGATCGAACGCCAATCCGAAGATCCAGAGACTGAGCAACGCACCTGCCAAGGCTGGAGCCACGGAAAGCAGAACCGGTATTGGTGTGTTCCAGCTTTCATATAGCGCCACGAGGAACAGGTAGGCGAACAGGAAGGCCAGACCGAGCACCAATGCCGTTTGGCCTGCTGCTTCTTTCTGTTCTAACGCCAGACCAGTCCATTCATAGGCATAGCCCTTCGGCAAGGCTTCGGCAGCCACACCTTCCATTGCGGTCAGAGCTTCACCCAAGCCCGCTCCCGGAGCGGCGTTGCCGTTGAAGGACACTGCACGGTAGTTGTTGTAGCGGGTGATGGTGTTTGCACCTCGCGACAGCTCCGTGTGCACGACAGAAGATAGCTCCACCATCTCACCGGTGTCGGAGCGAACAAAGATAGTGCCAATGTCCTCAACACCAGAGCGATACTTCTGTTCTGCCTGTAGGCGGACAGTCCATGTCCGGCCATAGAGGTTGAAGTCGTTGATGTAGTAGCCGCCCAGCGTTGCCTGTAATGCGTTGTAGACGCTGGCGATGTTAAGGCCAAGCACCTGCGCGCGTTCACGGTCCAGCTGTACATTCAGCTGAGGGGTATTTGCGTTGAAGGTGGTGAAGAACGATGCGATATCAGGCGCTTCATTCGCCGCCACGATCAGTGAGCGGGAGATCTGAGCAAGAACTGTCGGGTCCTGACCTTCCAGCGCTTCCATGATGAACTCGAACCCACCTACGGTGCCAAGGCCATCAATCGCCGCCGGGTTGACCGGGAAGAAGGTTGCTTCCGGAATACCGGCCAGTGATCCGTATGTTCGATAGACGAAAGCGAAGGACGACAGTTCGCGAGATGGACGTTCCTCATAGTCTTTGAGTTTGACGAAGAAGACACCTGCGTTTGGTGAAGAACCGCCACCTGCCAACAGGTCGAGACCAATGATCATGGTGGTGGAGTCCACCGCTGGATCCTTGCGGATGATCTCATCAGCTTTGCGCATGACGGCTTCTGTCCGGTTGCGAGACGCACCCGGAGGCAGGTTGACCAGCACCATGGCATAGCCTTTGTCCTCATCCGGCACAAAGCCATCTGGCGTGTTGGACACAATCAAGAAGCCAAAGAGCGCAAAACCAACTACAGCAGGCAAAGAGTACAAAGACATCTTTGCGATACGTTTGATGAGGTTTGCATAGCCATGACCAACATCGTCAATTTTCTGAGAGATTTTGGCCATCACGCCCGTCAGGTTCTCTGACTTCATCAAGATTGCGCAAAGTGCCGGAGACAGGGACAGCGCGTTGATGGTGGAGATAACCATGGCTGCAGAGATGGAGACCGCGAACTCGCGGAAGAGCACGCCGGATGAGCCCGGCAGGAAGGCCACAGGCACAAACACCGAGAGCAGCACAAGCGTGGTGGCGAGCACGGGTGCCGCTATCTCACCCACGGCTTTGGACGTTGCCTGAGCTGGTGTGAGATCGGGATGCTCATGCATAATGCGTTCAACGTTCTCAACGACGATGATCGCATCATCCACCACGATACCAATGGCAAGCACTAGGGCCAGCAATGAGATTGTGTTGGCCGAATAGCCCATCATGTAAGCTACTGCGACTGCACCGATAATCGACACCGGAACCGCGATGAGCGGGATGAGTGTTGCCCGGAACTTGCCGAGGAAGACGTAGACCACAATGGTCACAAGCACGAAGGCTTCCAGCAGCGTATGGATCACCTTCGAAATCATCTCATTCACGAAGAGAGAAGTATCGAAGACAGAGATGTAAGTGAGATCTTCCGGAAAGCGTTCTGCCAGATAAGCAATACGCTCATTGACGGCTTCTGACACTGCCACTGCGTTTGCACCCGGTGACAAGTAAATGCCGATCATCGCAGTTGGCTGCTGATTGTATTCTGCCAGCACGTCAAAGGAGGCACTGCTGAGTTCTACGCGGGCCACGTTGCTCAGGTGGACGACAGATCCATCAGGATTGGCGCGTAGAACGATGTTCTGGAACTCCTCAACGGTATTCAAGCGGCCTTTCGCCGTGACCGTCAGCTGAAGTTGCTGGTCCGCAGCCAGAGGTGCTGCACCAATACGGCCTACAGCCGCCTGTTTGTTTTGAGATTGAACTGCAGAGATTACGTCTTCTGCTGTCAGATTGAGGGCTCTGAGTTTGACCGGATCCAGCCAGATGCGCATGGAGTAATCTTGCGCGCCAAATACGCTGGCATCCCCGACGCCCGGAATACGCTTCAGTTCGTCTACGATGTTGATGGTGACGTAGTTGGAAATGAAGAGGCCGTCGTGGGTTTGATCCGGAGAGTAAAAGGAGATCGCCTGCAGCAGGTCACCAGCCTTTTTGGTGACGTTGACACCCTGATCCCGCACTTCCTGTGGGAGCTTACTCTCGATGGTGCTTATTCGGTTCTGAACGTTCACCGCGTTGATATCGGGATTGGTGGTCAGGTCGAAATAAACTGTCAGGGAGTAGGTGCCATCGCTGGATGAAGACGACTTCATATAGCGCATACCATCCACGCCGTTGACCGCTCCTTCGATGGGCTGGCCCACACTCTCTTCCACCGTGAGCGCATCTGCACCGATGTAGGTGGCGTTCACCTGCACGGTTGGTGGTGCGATTGTTGGATACTGAGAGACCGGAATGGAAAAGATCGAGATCGCGCCGACCACGACGATCAGGATCGAAATCACCATCGCCAACCGAGGTCGGCGAATAAACATGTCATAGATCATGGTTTACTGACCTGCCAGCTGCGCGTTGACTTTAATTCCCGGACGGACTTTCTGAATGCCGGAGGTGATCACCAGATCGCCTTCTTCCAGACCACTGCCAACGATGACGAGACCGTTGATCTGATCAACAACGGTGATACGCTGCTGCTCCACCACATCTTCGTTGTTCACCTTCAGCACGTATGGACCTTCCTGATCCAGTAGTAGTGCGGATTGGGAGACGACGAGCACAGGTGCTGCATCTTTCGGGTTGGCGACCACATCAACCAGCTGATGATCGAAGAGGACATGATCAGGGTTCTCGAACACGGCATAGGCGGTGACGGTGTCAGTGCCCGGATTGGCTTCCGCTTCGAGGAAGTCCAGCTTGCCGTCGTGTTGGTAGAACTTGCCGTCAGACAGGCGAATGCGAATGAGGATGTTGTCTGTTTCCAGATTATCTGCCCGCTGTGCCTGCAGGATCAGAGCCTGAGGCACGGGGAAAGCAACGCGGATCGGATCCAAAGAAGTGATGGTCGCCAGCGTGCCGCTGTTGGCATTGACGTAGGCCCCTTCTTTGAAGGCTGATGTGCCGATCTGCCCATCCAGCGGAGCGCGGATTTCAGTGTAGCTTAAGTCAAGTTCGGAGAGTTTGAGGTCTGCCTGACGGAGAGCAAGGGTGGCGTTGGCTTCTTTGAGGTTGGCACGGGCTGTATCCAGTTCTGAGACCGAGATCGTGTCCCGATTGACCAGCTGCTCCTTACGGTCGAAGTCGACCTTTGCCAGATCTACCTTGGCCTGAGCGCTTTCCAGATTGGCCTGCGACTGCTCAACAGCGAACTCGTATGGCTCCTGCTGGATCACGTAGAGAAGATCGCCTTGTTTGACGGTCTGGCCTTCCTTGAACTCCAGCGGTTCCAGAAACCCACCAACACGTGCGATGAGGGCAACCTGACTGATTGCCTCTGTACGCCCTGCGAAAACGCGTTCTTCTTCAATAACTTCTTTGCGCGCGGGTTCTACAAGAACACCCGGCGGCGGGGGCGCTGCCTCTTGCGCGTTGACCACTCCTGAAATGAGGAAACTGCCAAGAGACGCCACCAGAAATGAAGCGGCGACTTTACGAGCAGATGAAATCAAACTTCCATTCCGGCCGGCAGGGAATTCAATTTTATTTTTCATTTTTTACTCTTACACATTGAGAATTGCTGGCAGCACTTGCCTAACATTACCCTAGGGAAGTGACTCAATCCTTGATGGCTCGGGCACAGCTGGAGTCTTCGCTGCCAAGGTGCCCTGGCGACGTTGCGTTCAAGTCAGATTGAGAAGTGAAATTCTCCTCTCACTTTCGTGAAGGAAAGCCCGTGACCGCTGTCACAAAAAGCGGTTTCTAGGTGTTTTTACACTCACTCGCCTGTGCCAGTTGTACAAGCTGCTGCGTGTCCTCCCAGAACTTGCGCCGCGTTTCAGCATCCAGAAAATGCTTGTCCGGTGGGTATTTGGTGCCGCATTCGTAGAAGCCGCCGGTCTTCTCAGCAAAATCCTGCGAGAGCAGCATGTGCATGGCAGGCAGTGCCGCGTAGGGCGCGGACTTTCCGACCAGCGAACTCTTCATGCCTAGCCAGAAGCGCCTTGCTGCGCTGTAGGCTTGTATCTGTTTGGTGAGAACAAGACCGGGGCCAAAGGCATTGATGCAGATATTGGTGTCTTTCAGCTGCTCTCCGATTTCTGCGAGGAAGAGAAGGTTGCAGTTGGTGTGGGCCTTGCGGCGCTCCCAATTGCTGAGTTTGCAATCCGGATTGTTGAGCAGCGTCATGTTGGGCAGCTCGAACCGGGTGGCAGGGCTAGCGAAGGAGACAACACGAGGCGCTTCCTGTTTCTTCAGCAAAGACGTGAGTTTGTTGAGGAGTTGGAACCGGCTGAGATAGATGACAGCAAAGCCTGCCTCGATTCCCTCTTTGGTGATGCCGTGAAAGCCCGGTGTCTCACTGGCGCAGAGGACGACACGGCTCAGGTCTGGCAGTTTTTGCTGGATCTCGCTAGCGAGGTGATCCACTTCCGAGATAAGCGAGAGGTCAGCAACAAAGCTGCGATGGGAGCGATTGGGGCCAGCTTCGCCAACCTCCTTGAGGACGGATTTCAGTTTATCCTTAGATCGGCCTACGAGGACCAGACTTTGGCCAGCATCTGCCAGACGGATTGCAAGCGCCCTGCCGATGCCATCCGTTGCGCCCGTTACCAGACAGGTGTTGTTGGTTGCCCGCCATTCCTCCAAATACCCGGGAGGTGGCGGCACCGGAATGGCCTTGGCTTTTTTCATGCCGGAAGTAGAGCAGAAACCCTTTAATCAGTTGCAGAATTTTTCGATAAACTCACTGAGCGAAAGCGTAAGGGTTTACTTGCCACTTGGATGCATGGGCCAGCAGAGTTTTGGCGTTTGCGGTTCACACGAAAGTTTTTGCGCGAGGATCTTGAGTGACTTTGCAGAAAACCCCAGATTTGCTAGTAGATTTTGATCGGGCCTCACGTCGGGATTAGGGGATTTAGATTTATGCAGGAAGCAATAACCGATTTCAGGGGCGCGTTGCGACGTCTCTATTTCGGGCAGACCACCGCAGCGCGTTCCTGGCGTATCGGGCTGCTGATGTTTGATGTGGTAACGATCCTCTACTTCGTGCTTTCTGCCACGCTTCCGCAACTGGAAAGTTACCCAACGCTGG
This sequence comes from Pseudovibrio sp. FO-BEG1, assembly GCF_000236645.1. NCBI lineage: Bacteria > Pseudomonadati > Pseudomonadota > Alphaproteobacteria > Hyphomicrobiales > Stappiaceae > Pseudovibrio > Pseudovibrio sp. FO-BEG1. Next base: position 877,731 of record NC_016642.1, on the reverse strand, counting down.
ACTGGGCTATCGGCCTCATTCTGTTGATTGATTACGGCTTCCGCCTCGCGATTGCTCTGAGGCCTGTGCGAGCTGCCTTTGACAGTACGGCGATTGCAGATCTGATTGTGATCCTGTCACTCTTTGCTGAAGCGTTTATCGAGAACCTTGGCTTCCTGCGTGTGATCCGCATGTTGCGCTTGTTGCGGTCCTATCATGTGATGAAGGATTTGCGGGAGACGTTCTCGTGGTTCAAAGAGCATGAAGAGATCATCAACTCGGCCCTGAACCTGATGGTTTTCGTGTTTATGGTGAGCGCGGTTGTTTATGTCATCGAGGCGCAGCTGAACCCAGACATCAACTCCTACATGGACGCGCTGTACTTTACCGTTACCACTCTGACGACAACTGGCTATGGCGACATCACCATGACGGATACGATGGGCCGCGGGATTACGATCGTCATCATGGTGTTTGGTGTGGCGTTGTTTTTGCGGCTGATCCAGACCATTTTTCGTCCGTCGAAAATCAAATACGCCTGTCCTGATTGTGGCCTTAATCGTCACGATAATGACGCCGTTCACTGCAAGCATTGCGGCAATACCTTGCACATTCCCACTGAAGGGGAATGGCAGTAGGCCCTCTCGCGGTAAGCCGTAAATGACGGCATCATTTTTGAGAGTAAGACCGCCCTTGAGGCGTATGTTAGCATAATCAAAATTAATCTCGGCAATTCGTGGATTTGACCATGAATTTCAAAGAGTTAAACCCGAGAAACCGGCAAGAAGTGGAATGGGCATGAGCCTTATTACAAGTGCGATTACGTTTGCTACTGTGGTTATTTCCGGGTTGGTTCCTAATGCGACAATGGCAGAGGAAGCGACCTGTGGTGTGACAGCTCCCTGTGAAGTTGAGAGCGGTGAATACTATATTGCACTTCCGGATTCTCCTGCTGATGATGAACAGATTGGTGCCATAATCTACCTACACGGGTGGAAGGGCAAAGCTGATCGGGCGATTGAGAATAAGGCTCTGCGCAACCTTGCAAACGAGCTTGGTGTCGCTTTGATCGTGCCGCAGGGCGTTGGCGGTTCCTGGTCTTATCCGGGCTCCCCAAGTCAGGATCGTAACGAGTTCAAATTCTTCGATGAGCTGCTGGCAGACGTTTCTGACCGTTTCCCGATTGATCGTGAGAAGATCCTGCTTTCCGGCTTTTCCATGGGCGGCTCCATGGTTTGGAATCTGGCCTGCTATAAAGGCGAGAATTATGCCGGATTTGCCCCGATTGCCGGTGCTTTCTGGGATCCTATTCCGGAGAAGTGTCCATCTCCTTTGACCAATTTGTACCACACGCACGGTGTTGAAGATAAAACCGTACCGATGGTGGGCCGCGCGATTGGCGCGAACTGGCGTCAGTCTGATGTGTTTGACAGTCTGGATGTATGGAAGCGGCAAGCTGGTCTTTATGGCAGTGAGCCAACATCCATCACGGCAGGCGAGTTGGAGTGTGATGTATGGTCTGCCAAGGGCGAGAAGCTGGAGCTTTGCCTGCATGATGGTGGCCATTCCATGAAAGCCAACTGGATCCGCCGGGCATGGCTTGATCTTGCCAACACCAAGCACTGGTAAAACCCACAGGTCCATCACGCTGGAAACTGTAAATTTCACGGGTCATCACGATACTGTGTGATTTTTCAGATTGTTGTGGTGGGCCTTTTCTGAGTGCTCTAACGTCTCTCCAAAATTTGCTGGATTGCTGCATGTAACAGGGTCAGTCACCCTCCATTTGCGGTCAATCTCGCCTCAAAACCAATGGATTAGACGGTTTGAATTCTCAACGAGACGGTGAACAGCACCACTCTTCCACCACCAAAGGACCTTTAGATGGTCTTATGGTGCTTGACCTTTCCCGCATTCTGGCAGGCCCAACCTGCACCCAGCTGCTGGGCGACATGGGCGCTGAAATCATCAAGATTGAACACCCAACACGCGGCGATGACACCCGCAAATGGGGCCCTCCTTTCCTGAAAGGCAAAGGCGGCACTGATACGGGTGAGAGCGCGTACTATCTCAGCTCCAACCGTAACAAGCATTCTCTGGGCATCGACATGCGCTCTGAAGAAGGCGTGGAGATGCTGAAGGAGCTGGCCGCGACTGCCGACATGGTTATCGAGAACTTCAAGGTTGGTGACCTTGCCCGCAAAGGGCTGGGTTATGATGATCTGCGCGCGAAAAATGATCGTCTGATCTACTGTTCCATTACCGGTTTTGGCCAGACAGGCCCTTATTCTCACCGTGCAGGCTATGACGCGCTGATCCAGGCCATGGGCGGGATCATGAGCATTACCGGCTTGCCTGAGGAAGAAGGTGGTAGCCCAACCAAGATTGGTGTCGGCATTGCTGACGTGATGTGTGGCATGTACGCCTGTAACGCTATTTTGGCAGCCCTGCATCACCGAGAAAAAAGCGGTGAAGGTCAGCACATCGACATTTCCTTGCTGGATTGTCAGGTGGCTTGGCTGATCAATCAGGGCCTTTCTTATCTGACGGACGGCAACATCCCAAAGCGGCTTGGCAATGCGCACCCGACCATCGTGCCTTATGAGACCTTCCCGGCCTCTGACAAAGATTTCATGGTGGCTGTTGGCAACGATGCGCAGTATCAGCGTTTTTGTGAGGTTCTGGGGTGTCCCGAGCTGAGCACTGATCCACGCTTTGCGACCAATGCAGACCGTGTGCGCAACCGCTCTGAGTTGGTGCCATTGCTGCGTCAGTTCACAATCAAACAAGGTGCACAGCATTGGACGGATGAGCTGGAGGGTGTTGGTGTTCCGTGTGGTCCAGTGAATGATCTGGCCGGTGTCTTCAGCGATCCGCAAATCCTGCATCGCGGTATGAAGATTTCTGTGCCACACAAGCAGTCTGAGGATGGTCAGGTGAACCTAATTGGCAACCCGATCAACTACAGCAAGACGCCGGTTACATACCGGAAGGCTCCGCCGACCCTTGGCGAGGATAGCATTGAAGTGCTGACCAAGTACCTGCAAAAAACCAAAGAAGAAATTAACGATCTCGCTGCTCGCGGTGTCGTGTCACTGGGAGATTCATAAGTATGCGCGGCGCTGATCTTATTGCTCAAAAACTGCATCAGGCTGGTAGTCAATATGCGTTCGGGATTCCGGGCGGCGAAGTGCTGGCCCTTATGGATGCGCTGAACCTTGCTGGGTTGAAATTCAATCTGGTGAAGCACGAAAACGCTGGTGGCTTTATGGCTGAAGGGGCTTGGCATGGCCTTGCTCGCCAAGGCACGGATGCTCCTGTTGTTTTGCTGGCAACGCTCGGACCGGGCGTGACCAACGCAGTCAACGTTGTTGCCAATGCGTTTCAGGATCGCGTTCCGCTGATCTTCCTAACCGGTTGCGTGGATACCGCTGAAGCTGAGACCTACACCCACCAGGTGATGGACCACCAGCAGCTGCTGCGCCCTATCGTGAAGGCCAGCTTCAAAGCTGCTCCGGGTGCGTTGAATGCCATGATGGATAAGGCAATTTCCATTGCCATGTCTGGTCAGCCGGGCCCCGTACACATTGATGTGCCGATCTCCGTTGCTGAAGCCGAAAGCGACGAAACGCAGAAAACGCCGAACTACGGTGTTCGCGCTGCCCAACTGCCATTCGGTGATGTGCTGGAGCAGGCGCGTGATCTGCTGGGCTCCGCTCAGCGCCCTATCGCTATCGCTGGCGTGGACGCTGTCAACGTGGATGCTGGCAATGAGATTGAGGCCTTCTGTGAGGCCTATCAGATTCCGCTGATCACCAGCTACAAGGGCAAGGGGCTCATTCCAGAGAACCATAAGCTTTCGCTTGGTGGGGCTGGCCTTTCTCCAAAAGCCGACAAGAGCCTGATGCCATTGCTGGCGGATGCCGATCTTGTTGTGCTGATTGGGTATGACCCAATCGAGATGCGTGTGAACTGGCGTAATCCGTGGAGCGAAGAGACCTCTGTGATTGAGCTGACACCTGTGCTGCGCAGCCATGGCATGCACCATGTGAGCCATACGCTGGAAGGTGACATCAAGCCAACGCTACTTTCGCTGACACCTGAGGATGAAGCAGGTGTTGTTCCTGAGGAGAGTGATTGGCTTCGGGACCGTATCGCATCTGCCAAAGATAAGCTAAAGACGGACTTTGCTGCTGAAGAAAGCGGCTGGGGGCCGGCGACTGTGTTCCACGGCCTTCGTGAAGCCCTGCCGGATACCACTGTTGCAACGGCTGACAGTGGCGCGCACCGCATTCTGGTCAGTCAGATTTGGGAGAGCCTCTACCCGCGCACCATGCTGCAAAGTTCTGCGCTTTGTACAATGGCTTGTGCGTTGCCGCTTGGTATCGGGCATAAGATGGCGAAGCCGGAAGATCCGGTTGTTGTGTTTGTTGGTGATGCTGGCCTTGAAATGGGTCTTGGTGATCTGGCAGTTTTGCGTGACATGCAGGTGCCGTTCATTGTCTGCGTGCTGGTTGATGAGAGCTTGTCTCTGATTGAACTGAAGCAGCGCGCCAACCAGAACCCAAATCTGGGTGTGGACTTCTCCGCGACCAACTTCCCAGCACTTGCTGACGCTTATGGCGGGCATGGTGTTTGGGTGGATGATGCAGAGAGCCTGAAGGAAGAGGCGAAGGCAGCGCTGGAGCGCGATACCTTCACCGTTCTTGCTTGCCGCATAGACCGCCGCGCCTACGACGGTAAGTTATAGAGAATGCAGTTGATCGTGCCTCAGGTGTTGCCTGTGGCACGGTCCGCAATACGCTGGAAGACCACGTCCAGCTCCTCGCTCAGCGAGACCAGATCCTCAGATGCAGTATCCCGATATGGCTGGAAGACGAAGCTTGGTGTCTTCCATGAGAGCGTTGCGGATCCATCTGGATTTTCCGTCAGATAAAACCGGATTGGGGCCTCGATCCCGGCTTGCACGCTGGCTGCCAGCATGCGGCGCGCGAAGTCATTGCGGAAAACGCCGATGACATAGTTGCCGGGGATTTCGAAACCGTTGGCTTTGGCACCACGGGATGCACTCGCCATGCTGACCAGCAGCATGTCTTCCTCACGGATGGCTTTCTTGAGCGAATCCAGCAGTTCGTCGATTGCCTTGGTGGTTTCGATAACACGCCAGCCATTGCGCGGAAGGACCTTCCCCTGCTGCGCTTGTTCTGTTGTGATTTGAGCTTGTGATGGTTGAAAGGCGGCCATAACGAACATCAATGTTCCAACAAAGCCAAGCACACCCGTCAGAATTTTCATGGTTCAATCCTTCTCGTAATGAAATGAGTTTAAAAGTGGGAGTTGAACAGGCTGTTGTTCAGCCTCCCTCGATTTTAATAGGCCCAGTTTTAGTCGTATGCAGAGCTCAGCTGTCACTTTGCAGTAACAGGCGCTGGGTCCATACCGATCAAATGGCGGACACGGGTTCCGACCATGGAGCCGGCGAAGGCGAAAACAAGCCATAGCCAACCATGCATGGAACCTGAAGTTATCCCCCCAAGGTAGGCCCCGATGTTGCACCCGTAAGCGAGGCGCGCGCCGTAGCCGAGCATCAGACCGCCGACAATCGCGGTACCAGCATCTCTGAGGTTGATCCTCTTCACCGGATTAAACTTACCAGCCAGTCCGGCAGCGATCAGAGCTCCCAACACGATGCCGAAGTTCATGACGGATGTTGAATCTGCGAAGACCGATCGTTCAATTGCTGCTACCTGCCATTTCCAGTAGGGCCAGGTCTCTACCGGGATACCAACAGCGTAAAAAAACTTTGCACCCCAGAGTGCGAAACCAGAGGTGACACCCCATGGGCGACGCAGCACAATGAACGTAAGAACGCAAACCAACGCCAATATCAACGCACCCAGAACATAGCCCCACTGGCCCTGTAAAAAGCCGGTTGTTTTGCGGGGTTTCTCCAACTCACCCCATTGTTTTTTCTCGATAAACACCGAGAATATCGCAAAGGCGATGAGCGGTAGAATCGTGATCATCAGCGCTGGGACCACCCCAAAACCACGCACAAGCGAAAATGCCGGTAATCTTGGAAGAGAATTCCAGAACGGAAAGTGCGCTGTCGCGATCACACTGCCTAAAACGAAGAAGGCAAGAGTGGTCACCATGCGGGATGAGCCACCTCCAACGGTGAACAAAGTGCCTGACCCACACCCACCACCAAGCTGCATTCCGATGCCGAAAATGAAGGCACCGACGGCAGCTCCAACACCGAATGGAAACACGAAGCCACCGGTTGGTAAGCCGATGTCTGATCCGTATTGGAGAAGTGGGAAACTTATCAAGCAAACCAATGAGATAAGTAGGAATTGAGCGCGTAGCCCCTGCCCTCTTCGCTGGGTAACAATCCGGCGCCAGGCAGCGGTAAATCCAAAGCTTGTATGGTACAAAGCAAGGCCTGCCAGCGCACCTATCAGCGCAGCACCGAAGACGCGCCAGCCACTGTTTTCCAATCCCAACACGGCGACCACCGCCAGAGCCATCAGCGCACCAATGACGATTAATGTTTGTGGGGACTGAATCTGTTGATCGATATTAGTTTGTTGATAGCTACCGGTATCCGCCATGAATTCGCCACGTACTTAGTCTCTCTTGGGGCAATGACATTGCACAGTGGAGGCTAACTAGAAAATCAAGAAGCAGTGAACACTATTTTAACCAGCAAACAGAAGATTATCAAAGGGTAATAAAATACAGGTGTAATAGAGCCAAATATCTAAAATCTTACTTATTATCACTATTAATAATAGTAAGATTTTACAAGAGAGCTTCTATTTGCCGCATATTTTTTCTTACTCATTAGAATGGTGTTTTCTATTTCTTCATGAGGTTGAACTATATTTTCTACATAAACAAAGCTTGCTGATATTAAACACCTTTTTGTGTGTTGAACGTCATCGCCAGTTTTGAAAGGGTTCTGATCAACAGATTTCCTGGCAGACCTGTGTCGTAAGCAATGTGAACCCAATGGCTTATCTCATGAGCATTTGCACATTGCACGAATTACCGGTCGCCCTAACCACGGGTCGCATCCATGCGCATTGATGACCAGTTCGAATACGCGGTAACACTCTCCGATAAGGGTGCATTAACACACTGGAACAACACTATTCTTGCGTTCCTCGCACATAGTGCAGCAACGCCGGAGCATCTTGCGAAAACACTGGAGGCTGATCCAGATTTTGCGCTGGCTCAGGCCGCTCGTGGCCTGTTCTGCCTACTGCTCGGCAGACGCGAAATGACGGCAACTGCTTTTGAAGCTTACGCAATTGCAGACAAGTGCCGCAGAGATACTCAGATTACAGATCGTGAAGAAGCTGTTGTTGAAGCTTTGAACGACTGGCTCCAGGGCGCCCCAAGCAAAGCTGCTGATCGCCTTGATGAAATGCTTCTTAAATACCCACGCGATGCTCTTACTTTGAAGCTGGTGCACGCCATTCGCTTCGTGCTTGGCCAGCCATCCCGTATGCGCTCCTCCATTGAAGGTGTGATTGGCGCTTACGAAGAAGACCACGTTGCCAAGGGTTACGTTCACGGCTGTTACTCCTTCGCGCTTGAAGAAAGCGGCGATTTTGAGAGAGCCGAACGCATTGGTAAAGAAGCTGTCGCGCTTCAAAATGACGATGCGTGGGGCCTGCACGCAGTCGCTCACGTGCTGGACATGACCGGCAAGACCGAAGAAGGCATCAAATGGCTCGACGACCAGCCACAGGCCTGGGAACACTGCAACAACTTTGGCTATCACGTCTGGTGGCACCTTGCCTTGTTGCATCTGGACCGTGGCAATGTGGAGCGCGTTTTCGAGCTCTATGACCAGAAATTCCGCAAGGATCACACTGACGATTACCGCGATATCTCCAATGCCGCTTCCATGCTGGTTCGCCTTGAGCTTGAGGGCATCAAGGTTGGTCACCGCTGGGAAGAACTGGCGAGCATCAGTGAGAAGCGTATCGACGATTCCTGCAATGTTTTCGCTGACTTGCACTACATGCTGGCCCTGTTGGGCGATAACCGCCGTCAGTCATCTGACCGTCTTTTGGCCCGCATGCGCACCTTTGGTGAAGAAGACACCAATGAGATGGGGCATGTGACCAAAGTCGCTGGTTCTCCAACAGCTTCCGGCCTGATGCAGTTCAAGAACGGCAACTACTTCAGCGCTTATCATCACCTTGCAGAGGCCCGTCCGCTGCTTCGTACAGTTGGCGGCAGCCATGCTCAGCGCGATGTGTTTGAACGCATCACGATTGAAGCTGCTCTGCGCGCTGGCCTTTGTCAGGAAGCAAAACGCATGATTGATGAGCGCACTCGCCTGAGAGGTGGTTCAGACACCTATGGCGAAACCCGCATGGCTCAGGCGACCCGTATGATGGAAGCCACTGACCTTATGCAAAGTGAACACCTGCGATTCCGCATGGGATAATTGAAGGTGCAGCTTCGGGGGATTTCGGAGCTGCATTTTCCGACTTATAGTTTTTAGTTTCAGAGACACCGTGAACAAACACAATATACCGCCGACGCCTATGAAAACGGCAAGCCGCCAAAGAGATCCTCGCCTCGATTTTTTCAGAGGCATCGCAATGTTCATCATCTTTATAGCCCACCTGCCAGCAAACGGGTGGGCTCTTTGGATTCCGGCTCGTTTCGGCTTTTCCGATGCTACCGAGATATTTGTGTTCTGCTCCGGAATGGCCTCAGCCATCGCATTTGGTCGCGTGTTTGAACTACATGGCCTTGCTATGGGAAGTGCTCGCGTGCTCTTCCGCGTCTGGCAAGTTTACTGGGCGCATATTTGCTTGTTCCTTGCAGTAGCAGGCATGCTTGCGTTCCTGCAAATCAACGGCTGGACCAGTGATGACTATGTGGGCAAGCTAAACCTCTGGCATTTCTTTGAAGATCCAATCTTCCAGCTTCCAGGGCTGCTGACGCTGACCTACGTGCCAAACTACTTCGATATTCTGCCGATGTATCTGGTGATCCTTGCGATGCTGCCAGTGATTATGGTTGCGTATTACAAGGTTGGCCGTGGTGCAGTTGCTGCGATCATTGCTGCTTTCTGGTTGATTGCAACTTTCAGGCTGGTCGACTTCCCTGCTGAGCCTTGGTCAGATCGCCGTTGGTTCTTTAACCCATTTGCATGGCAGCTGCTGTTCTTCACCGGCTTTGCGTTCATCAAAGGTTGGATTCCAGCGCCTCCTGTCAAAAAACGCCTGTTGTTCCTGAGTGCTTCAATTATCATTTTGACAATCCCATTCGCTTACTTCCGCATTCTCAACGAAGTGCCTGAGCTTCGCCGAATTGCGAATGATATCAGTGATCTCACCGTGAAGTCCGAGATGGGTATTCTGCGCTACATCCACTTCCTCGCTCTTGCTTATGTTGCTTGGGTGGCTGTTGGTGAAGGCGGGCACCGCCTGCTCATGGGTGGCTTTGGTGGCAAAGTGGTCCGTGTGATCAAGAAGGTTGGACAGCAGTCTCTGGCTGTGTTCCTCGCCAGCCTCATCCTTGCGCAGGGCCTTGCAATCTTCCGCGATGAGCTTGGCCTGAAAGGCACCATCGCAGGCGGTATTTTGGCGAACCTTCTGGGTTTCGCTGGTCTGATCGCTGTTGCTTACATAGTAGCTTGGTTCAAGGGTGAGCCTTGGAGAAAACCAAAGGAAAAGCCTGCTTCCTAACAGACCTAGTTTTTCAGCACTGAAAAAGAAAAGCCGATTGCGTGAGTTACTCAAACGCAATCGGCTTTTTTGTTGGAATGCCTGAGGTTCCTTACTCAGGCAATGCTTTCATCGTGTAGCCGCCGCCCTGTTTGCCTTGGCCAACTCCATCTCAACCCTCCGCTGCTCCTTGCTGAGGCCCTGTAGCTCAAGCGGAGTTTTCTTCTCTTCTGGCAGAGCCCAAAGACCGGAATGCTTGAAGTACATGCCAAGCACCGGTTTTGACGTGATCATTGCAAACGGGATGGTCAGTAACGGCCCAAGGATTACGGGTAGCAAGAGCCATGTATCGGCCAATGAGTAGTCCATCATCCAGATTACACCGCACAGACCGAAGAGTGTTTGCGGCCAGAACTTCTTGGCTGCTAAAACCAATGGAATGCCGTGCGGCTGTCGTGACTGCCCACCCCATTGCGTTTTCCGGCCAGCAAACAGCTGCGCGATGAAGATGCTGTGCGCGATTGCCATTACAGGTGCCAGTAGCATGGAATAAACCAGCTCAAAGAATGCACTGATGAACACTGAGAGAAAACCGCCATATTCCTTGCGTTCACTGCGAACTGTGAGCACATGAGCCAGCGTTGCCAGCTTGGGCGCAAACACCATACTCATAACGGTTATGATCAGGATGGTGCCATAGAATGGATCAAACGGCATTGTCCCGGGTGCAGCGATGGATGCTGTAAGGATCGCCATCGCTATGAAGGTGAGCCATGCAGGTGAGCCGATAAACATAAGGATCGCCAAGGCAAGCTGAATACGGCCTAGTAATTTAAAGCCCGGCTCGCGGAGAAGCTTAAAGTACTGCAGGTTTCCGTGGCACCAACGCAGGTCTCTGCGGATAAACTCAATCAGATGCGGCGGGTTTTCCTCATAACTGCCGCCTTCAACAGGCCAGACGCGAACTTCATAGCCTGCATTTGCCATCATGGCGGCTTCGACCTGATCATGGCTTAGGATCGGGCCGCTCAAAGCATCCGTCCCCGGAAGAGGTTCCAACAGACAATGCTGTGTAAACGGCTTGATGCGGAAGATTGCATTGTGTCCCCAATACGGACCGGAAGAGCCCTGCCACCATGCAGCACCCAGAGTGTAAGAGCGCATGCCGAGACGCATGCCCCATTGGAAGACACGGGTGAAGAAGGAGTTGGTCGATAAGCCCAGTACAAGTGTTTGCAAGATGCCCAAACGCGGGTTCACATTCATCTTGCTCACAAGGTGACATAGAGCTTCAGCAGAAAGGAAACTGTCGGCATCCAGCGTGATGGCGTACTCGTGCCGATCACCCCAGTTGCGGCAGAAATCCTCGACATTCCCTGCTTTGAAGCCGATGTTTATTTCTCTTCTTCGATAGAGCACATCGATGCGATTTTGCCAACGAGCTCTGAGAAGAGAGAACTCTCTCATTTCCTGCCGGATATGATCGGGGTCGTTGCTATCACTCAGGATATACAGGGAGAAGCCATTCAGCTGCTCTAGACGATCCAGATCCTGCAACATTGCTTCCAGCTTGGCTGCAACCTCAGGAGAATCCTCGTTTCGCACGCATGAAAGCAAGGCAGTTTGCTTGTTCTGTAACGGCTTTTTCAGGTCCAGCGTACCAAGAGGCGTTCCAGCGTAGACCTGTGCAGTGGGGTTTGAGGAGAACCTCATCAGCGCCAGACCGATGACAGCATGCCAGAAGCCGATGATGAGCCACGGTAAGGTTACCAGAAATGCGAGAAGCATCACGACTTTTGAAAGGGCAAAACCACTGGAGAACAGTGTCAGAACCATGATGGTGGTGAGCGCTGCCAAAGTGGTGAGAACAAGCCCTCCAAAGATCAGTCTACGCCGGTATAAGCGCTTATTTTCCTGATGCTTGTCGATGATGTTGGTGGAGAGCAGCTGGTCAACAAGACGAGTGTGGGTGTTCTCTTCAGGAACCCGTGATTGTTTTGTCATGTCCTACCCAAATTATTATTGTTTTTAGAGGGACCTACATTTCTGCTAGTTTCCTTTGTTCACGTTTCCCTAGAGTATATTTGTGAAAGTTTAGCGATCCGGGGAGCGGGTTTCTTGTCTGAGATAGCCAGGGCGCTTTGGTATACTGCGCCTCAAACCATTGAAATAAGAGAGGAAAAACTCTCTAAATCATCTGGTAACCGTGTTTACTTAAAAACCCACGCTTCTGCAATCAGCCGGGGTACGGAGGCCATCGTTTTCAGCGGTGATGTGCCGGTGAGCGAGCGCGAGCGGATGACTGCGCCATTTCAGGAAGGCACCTTTCCGTTCCCCGTTAAGTACGGGTATGCAAACGTTTCCGAAGTAGCTGAAACAACAGGTGATTTGAGAGCAGGCCAACGGGTGTTTTCCCTCTATCCGCATCAAAGTAATTTCCTGCTTTCGGCCGAAGCGCTCTACCCTATTCCAGAGGATTTACCGAGTACCCGAGCAACATTGGCTGCCAATATGGAAACAGCGCTGAACATCATCTGGGATGCAGGTATTTTACCCTGTTCGCGTGTAGCTGTTGTGGGGACTGGGACCGTTGGCTCTCTGGTTGGATATTTGTGTGCCCGTATTGCAGGTGTACGCATGACCATGATCGATGTGAACCCAAAACGGCAAGACATTGCAGATGAGTTCTCCTGCGACTTTGCATTGCCCGAAGTTGCGCCGGAAAATCAGGATGTTGTGGTGCATTGCAGTGCGTCCGAGTCTGGCCTCAACACAGCTATTCGTATCGCAGGCAGAGAAGCCAAGATTGTGGAGGCTTCCTGGTATGGTTCACGCCCTTCTGGCCTGGTACTTGGCGGTAGTTTTCACAGCCAGCGGCTGAGTCTTGTCTCCTCGCAGGTGGGGCAGGTCGCCCCTGTCATGCGGCCACGCTGGACGCATCGCAGGCGGATGGAAGCCGCAATTTCTCTGCTGAAAGATGAGGTGCTGGATACTTTGCTTGCTCCGGCTATCGAGTTTGAGAAAGCCCCACATGATCTGAAGGATGTACTTTCCGGCAAGAAGGATACTCTTTGCCAACCCATTGTTTACTCTTAGTTTTACAAGGATTTTGAGATGTATTCAGTCGAGATCAGCAATCATATTATGATCGCGCATAGCTTGAAGGGCGAAGTTTTTGGTCCCGCCTCTCAGCTCCACGGGCTGACTGCCCATGTGCATGTGGCTATTTTTGCTGAAGAATTAGATGAGAACGGGATCGTAATTGACATTGGTAACGCATTGGATGTGCTTGCCGAGATCCTACACCCTTTCAACTACAAGAATTTGGATGACCTACCCCAGTTCAAGGGGCGCAATACCACCGTCGATTTTCTGTGTAGCTACATTTACCAGCGGGTGTGTGATGTTGCTTATCTGCATAAGCTGGGCCGTGAACCGGGCGAACTGAGCAAAGTGCGCGTAACCATCTCCGAAAATCCAAATGCCCGCGCCTCTTATGAAGCGCCACTAACTGCATCCGAGGCTCATGAGTAACGTGCTTCCATCCATTGAAACAGCGACAACAACACAACAAAAATCCTGCTACTTCGTGTTTCCGGGAGATCTCAACACGCCAACTGGTGGTTATCGCTATGATCGAGAGATCATTCGCGGGCTGCAAAAACACGATTGGAAAGTCTCACTCATCAGTCTTGAGGGGGATTATCCTACTCCATCAAATGGCGATAAGAAGCTGGCGCTGGATGCACTGGATGAGATCGAGGCTTCAGCCCTGATCATCGTGGATGGGCTGGCCTTGGGTGGTTCACCAGAGCTTGCGCGCAAGATTGCTGAGCACTCCACCCTGATCGCGCTGGTGCACCATCCGCTGTTTCTGGAAAGCGGGATTGAGCCTGAACCGGCAAAAACTCTGCGGATTGCAGAGACAGAGGCGCTGACGTTTGCAGAGCACATCATCGTCACCAGCCCTTCAACTCAGAAGACGCTTGTGACTGAGATGGGTATTGCTGCTGAGAAGATCAGCATCGTTTTGCCAGGGATTGATCGCCCTGATATTTCGGCAACCTCTCAAGCAGCAAAAGAGCCCGTTGGAACTGGCAAGTTGCTGTGTGTTGGATCGCTCGTTCCCCGCAAAGGGCAGCTTCATCTCGTTGAGGCGCTGGGACAGCTGAAAGATCTCGACTGGCATCTGGATCTGATTGGAGAAACGAAGTTTGATCCCGAGTACACGAGCCAGGTACGCGCGCAGATCAAGCGATATGGTTTGGCGGACCGTATTCAGGTGCATGGTGGAATCCCGAAAGCTGAGCTGACTGGCTTTTATAAGAGCGCCGATGTCTTTGTGCTTCCAACCTACTACGAAGGGTATGGAATGGCATTTGCGGAGGCGATGAGCTTTGGTCTACCGATTATTGCCAGCGGTGAGGGAGCAGTGGCGTCTACAGTTCCACCAACAGCTGGTTTTCATGTTGGAGCAGGTGATCCGGTGGCTCTAAGCAAAGCAATCGAGGCCCTGCTTACAAACAAGGAGTTGCGTTCCAAACTTTCCGAAGGCTCGTTGGCTGCTGCGGATACATTGCCAGATTGGAACGACAGCGCCAAAGCATTTGCAAGCACATTGGAGGCTCACCTTTGAGTGGATTTTCTTCTGAGTGGCTCTCACTGCGCCGCAAAGCTGACCGGCGCGCACGCAACAAAGACATTATGCAGAAATTCTGCAACTGGTTGGTGGAGCATGCCCCTAAGGACGGGCCCCTCAAGCTAATTGATGTTGCTGCGGGGACTGGTTCTTTTCTGCAGGATCTGGCTGAGCATATCGGGCCGAACAGGGAGCAGATCTGGCTACTGATTGATAACGACCCTGAACTGCTGAAGGTTGCGGAGGATACACCTCCTCCTTTCCCTCAGACCCGCACTCAAACAGACCTCTGTGAGCTGACTGACACCGGCTCTCTGGAAGTTCTTGAGGGCCATCATGGCGTTGTCACCTCAGCCTTCCTCGATCTGGTAAGCGCGCATTGGCTGGATAGTTTCGTGGCGCGTATGCGGCAGTTGAAGCTGCCTTTTCTTGCGGGGCTTTCTTACAATGGAATATTGCTCAGCCAGCCGCACCACCCGACAGACCGGCTCATTCAGCGAGCCTTCAACCAACATCAAGCGACAGACAAAGGATTTGGTTCAGCTCTCGGGCCATTGGGTGGTTTCCATGCGCACGAGCGATTGCTGAAAGCGGGCTACACCTGTTTCACAGGGCGGTCAGACTGGATCTGCACGCCAGAAGAGGATGAGCTTCAACTTGAGTTGATTAAGGGATGGGCTGAGGCTGCGCGGGAGATCGGCGTTTCCGACAATATCGTCGATGATTGGCTGGACTATCGCCTGACTGCTATCGGAAAAGGCAAATCGCAGCTGCAAGTTGGGCACGTTGACATTGTAGGCCTTCCACCGCTCTAATGGCATAGAAGCGGTGGTCATGTTGATGAGCTTTAGACCCCGATGCCTTTGAGAAGCAGTGCTTGTGTCAGCATGAAGAGGCGTGGGCAGCGGATTTCCTGATTATCGTAGAGACTGCGCAGTTCTTTAAAGGACAGTTCAACAACCTCAATATCTTCGTCATCATCCAGATTTCTGCTTTCAACGTTGAAATCACCAGAGGTGTACTCCGCCAGGAAGAAATGCGCCCGCTCTGCCAAGCGTGCCGGATTGATGAAGACATTTGCGATTTTTTGCAGGTTTGTCAGCTGACAACCCAACTCTTCCTGTGCTTCCCGCTTGCAGGCTTCTTCAATGGAGAGATCGCTGATCTCAATCCCGCCGGCACAGGCCTCCAGAATAATCTCTTCTTCCATGATGTAAGGTGCCACACGCAGCTGTTTGACCAGCAGCACCGTCTTCGCAGTAGGATCATACGCAAGCACTGCGATGGAATCGCCATAAACCCAAACCGGATCAGTCGTGATGTGTTCCCGGCCATCTTCATGGATAACGCGGACCTCAACTTCTTCAATCTGCCCTTTAACTTCGAGAAGAGAGGTGCGTCTGATGAGCTCTGGCATGCGTGCGTCCTTATTCGGAGATTCACGCAAGTTTATAAGTGCACTTTCTAGCGAAAGGAAATGCTTTTCCGCCTAAAGCAGGTGTTAGTTGTTTAGGCTCAGATCAGCAAGCATATCGACGCCTAGTAGGTGCCATGTCACGTCTGGCCGGATCGCTTGTGCCAGATAGTCGATGGCTGGGAGTTGTAGACCTCGGGGGCCAGATCCAATGATCAATGGAGCGATCATGAGATGCAGGCGATCAATCATTTTCAGCTCGATGAAACGAGAGAGTGTCCACGCTCCACCTTCTACCAGAATGCAGCGGAACTCACGCAAGGCGTGGCGGATTTCAGCGCATGACAGGCGGCCTTTTGCATCTGGTTGAAGCTGGAAACATTCAACACCTTCCGGATAACGGGCATGAGCATCCGTTCGTGTGATCACGATACGGCGGGTACTGTTATCCTGAAGCAAAGTGCTGTCTCTTGGCATTCGACCATAGGGGTCGATGACAATTCGGGCAGGATGACGTCCGCTAACATGCCTGACGGTGAGCTGAGGGTTGTCTGCTACAGCAGTGCCGACACCAACAACCACTGCGTCGCATAGGGCACGTAATCTATGAAGGTGGATCAGAGCCTCTGAGCAACTCACATAATTGGAGTCGCCCGTTACAGTAGCAATCCGGCCATCAACAGACTGACCTAACTGACCGATAACAAACTGTTTTTGTGCTTGGCACAAAGGTGCAAACACGCTGCCGTAACCTTGCAGATCTGGTGCACGCCTTTCAACGGAAGCGGCTAAAACCTCCTGCCAATCTTCGGGAGACAAGATACCCGGCGACTGAGCTTGTGGCTTTTCGCAGGTCAGCTGAGAGCCGTCCGCTTGTTCTTGCAGATGTGTTGGCGTTGTATGGCCCCTGTCCATCAAGCCCCCTTGTTTTACCGAGTTCACAGCCCACCTCACCTAAGGTTAGCCTAGTGGTAACGAACCTTGATTAATCTGTCGATCAGGAGATTGCAGGGGCTCTTGAGGAACCTCTGGGATTATCAGGAGAACAGAACATGGCCCATCAAGTTGCCGGATATTCTGCCATGGCGAAGACCTATCATTGGATCGTCGCCATTCTGGTTTTCATCATGGTTCCGATGGGTCTGGTTATGACCGATCTTGGGCCGGGCGCTCTTCAGAACACGCTTTACTTCTACCACAAGAGCATCGGTATACTGTTGTTTTTGCTAGTAGTTCTGCGTCTGTTGCAGCACTGGATTACACCAGCACCTCCACCGCCTGCCTCCCTTTCACCGGCACTGCGGATCGTTTCACGGTCGGTGCATGGGTTGCTTTATCTGGTGTTGATCGTCAATCCCATTCTCGGATGGATTGGGCTTTCACTTTACGGCGCGCCCATTCCATTCTTCGGCTTGTTTGATCTGCCCAGCTTAGTGCCGCAGGATCGTCCGAATGCAGAGGGTATTCTGGACTTTCATGCTACCGTTGGCGTTGTTTTTGCTTGGCTTATCGTCTTGCATGTGCTTGGCGCATTTTATCACTGGCTGATAGCAAAAGACGGCATCATTGAGCGCATGACGACAGCGCCCTATCAGAAGCCTAAGAACTAACTGAGGTTGTCTGCTCTGTGCCAAAACACATTGGCAAAGCATTCAGGACTTCATCAATGGAAGAGCACTTCACGCCACCATTATGCTCAGGGCGCTTGATCATGGCGACAGGTAAGCCCAGCTCTCGTGCAGCCTTGATTTTGCCATAAGACATTGACCCACCACTATTTTTGCTGATGAGCCAATCGATCTGCAACTCTTGAAACAGCTTAACCTCTGTTTGCCAGTCGCTGTTTGGCAGACCTTCGATGTAGTTTGCGTTTTTTATGGCGTTAGTTTGCGTTGGTATGTTGAGAGTGCGGATAATGAAGGTGAGATCCGGGCGTTTTTTAAGCGGTGCAGCTACTTTTGAACTTGCTGCGAAGAAGACTTTTTTATCTGGGGGCACCAACTTCAGAGCTGCTTCGATAGTCTCAGCAAACTGCCAGTTATCGTCTGTTTCCTGCTTCCACGGCGCACGCTCAAAGCGGATCAATGGTAGAGAGAGGCGCGCAGTTGCTACAGCTGCATTATGAGACATTTGGGCAGCATACGGGTGGGTTGCGTTGATTACCGTTGCTATGTTCTGAGTTTGAAGAAACTCTGCCAAACCTTCCGCACCACCGAAGCCTCCGGTTCTGGTTGGTGCCATCAGATCTGCTGGGCTTCGTGTCACGCCTGCAAGTGAGGCGATGAGTTCATATTTTGAAGTGGTAGCGAGAGCCTCAACCAGTTTCCGCGCATCTTTTGTACCGGCGAGCACGAGGACTTTCGGTTTCTTGAGCATCATGACTGCTCCAGTTGAAGGGGTTCGTTGGCTGGCGCGTGGCCTTGAACCTGACCTTGTCGATCAACCACGATAATCTCAATGCTTACGGGTGCTCCGCGGAGGATGTTCAAAGCAGCTTTTTGTGCGCCTAGGGCTATTGTTTCTCCGATTTGGATCCCCTCTTTTGCTGCTTGTTGGGCAACATATGAGACGAGTTTCGCTTCCCTAGTTTCTTTGAGAAGCGCATCTGAAGCCCCTGCTTGTTGCAGCACATCAGCCAGAGCGGCGAAATCTACAGCAGAGCGGGCTGAGTGAAGATCCATGGCGCCTTGGGTAAGTTTTGTCAGCTTTGCTATGCCGCCGGAAATCGTCAGTTTGGAGACTGGATGCGCGCGCAGGTACTTCAAGAGGCCACCAGCGAAATCTCCCATGTCGAGGTAAGCCTGCTCCGGCAGATCTGGGTAGTAAGCACGCAGAACATCTTCAGATGTGGCACCCGTTGCAGCTGCCACATGGGTGAGGCCGGTGGCGCGAGCAACATCAACTCCGCGATGGATTGAGGCGATCCAGGCTGCGCAGGAGAAGGGGCGGACGATGCCTGTCGTTCCAAGAACCGAGAGGCCGCCGACAATGCCGAGCCGTGGGTTCATGGTTTTTTGGGCAAGTTCCTCACCATTTTGGATCGCAATCTCAACATCCACAGCTAATGAAATTCCATGAGCATCTGCAAGTTTTTGTAGTTCACTGGTGATCATCTGGCGTGGGACAGGATTGATCGCAGGTTCACCAACCGGGATTGGCAGCCCCGGCTTTGTGACTGTGCCTACGCCCGCACCGGCAAGGAAACGGATTCCGTTGGCTTGGGCGTTGGGCCTTACAGTGGCCTGAATGCAAGCTCCGTGTGTGACATCCGGGTCGTCTCCAGCGTCTTTGATGATGGCTGCTATCGCTGCGTTTTCTTCCAGCTTTTCGAAAGCCAGAGCGAAGGCAGGTTGCTCTCCGCGAGGCAGTGTGATGGTAACCGGATCAGGGAACTCACCCGACAACAAAGCGGCATAGGCTGCCTTGGCTGCGGCTGTTGCGCAGGCGCCTGTGGTCCACCCTGTTCTCAGTTTTTTCTGCCCAGTTTCAGCCATGTGGCGACTATACAGATTTAGCGGAAGATACCAAGCAGAAGGCTTTGGACTTCCAATTGGTTTCCAATTAAATTGCTACGCAAAATCACATAATATGCGAGAGCCGCTTGATCGATATCTCCCTCCCCCAGTTTGAATTTCCAGTTCTTGATTCCGGATGGGTTTGGCTTGCGGGTGCCGGGCCCGGTGATCCCGGCCTTCTCAGCCTGCATGCATTGAATGGCCTGCAACAAGCTGACGTGATTGTTTATGACGCGCTGGTGGATGAGCGTATTCTTCAATTGGCCGGGAATGGGACTGAAATCATTTATGCGGGCAAGCGCGGCGGGAAACCCTCACCCAAGCAGTCCAGCATCTCGATCAAACTGGTGGAACTGGCAAAAGCTGGCAGGCGCGTGTTGCGTCTTAAAGGCGGCGATCCGTTTGTGTTTGGTCGCGGTGGTGAAGAGGCGCTTGCGCTGGTAGAAGCCGGAGTTCCTTTCCGTATCATACCCGGCATTACGGCGGGTGTTGGTGGGCTAGCCTATGCTGGTATTCCAGCGACCCACCGTGGGGTTAATCAAGCAGTTACGTTCCTCACAGGTCATGATCAGAATGGGGTTGCGCCAGACCAACTGGACTGGGATGCTCTTGCCAAAGGATCACCTGTGATCGTGATGTACATGGCGATGAAGCATATTTCGCTGATTACAGAGAAACTGATGAATGGCGGACGAAGCGCTGCCGAGCCTGTTGCAGTGATTTGCAACGCCACGCAACAGCATCAACAGGTTCTGGAAACTACGCTTGGTTCCTGTGCTGATGACATTGCGAAGAGCGGATTGAAGCCACCTGCTATTGTCGTTGTGGGTGATGTCGTAAATTTGCGAGAGCAACTGAACTGGATTGAGCCAGCTTTGGCTCGCACCTCTCAAAAGGAAGAGGAACCTGCCCTATGACCATCGCGAAGGGTTTCGTCATTGCAGCGCCATCCTCAGGGTCTGGCAAAACAACCATTACTCTGGCGTTGCTGCGTGCTCTTCGTGATACCGGGGTTCGGATCTCCTCCGGCAAATCCGGGCCAGATTATATTGATCCGGCTTTCCATAGTGCCGCTTCCGGGCGTCCATGCCTGAACTACGATGCCTGGGCCATGTCACTGGCTCAACTTTCCCTCAACGCGACAGAGCAGGAAAAGCACAGCGACATTGTCGTGATTGAAGGGGCAATGGGCTTGTTTGACGGAGCAGCGGATGGATCCGGCTCCGTTGCTGAACTTGCTGTGCATCTGGGGCTGCCTGTTATTCTCGTGGTGGACTGCAAGTCTCAGGCGCAATCAGTCGCTGCGCTGGTTCATGGCTTCCTAACTTATCATCCGCACTGCCACATCGCCGGCGTTATTCTCAATCGTGTTGGTTCTGAGCGGCATGAGCGGATATTGCGGCATGCGCTGGAGCAGTTGAATGTGATCGTGCTGGGAGCTTTTTATCGCTCTGAAAAGCTGGCTTTGCCAGAGCGGCATCTGGGTCTTGTGCAGGCGAGTGAGCGTGAGGATCTGGAAGAGTTTTTGAATGCGGCAGGTGAGGTCGCGGCTGAAAGTGTCGACGTGCCAGCACTGATGCGATTGACGAAGGTGCTTGCTATTCCAGCAAGAGAGAACAAAGAACTCACCGGCATCTCGCATTTACCACCACTTGGACAACATATTGCGATTGCTAAGGATATTGCTTTTGCATTCAGCTATGAGCACCTGCTGAGTGACTGGCAAAAACAAGGGGTGACGCTCTCCTTCTTCTCTCCTTTGGATGATGAAGGCCCATCCGCTGATGCAGATGCTGTGTTCCTGAGCGGCGGTTACCCTGAGCTACATGCTGAAAAGCTCTCTCATTCCAACGGCTTCAAGAGCGGCATGAAAACGGCAGCCGATGCAGGCAAGCTGATTTACGGTGAGTGCGGCGGGTACATGGTGCTGGGCGACGCTTTGACGGACAAAAGTGGCCAGTCCCACGAGATGCTTGGTCTTCTGCCGATCGAAACCAGCTTTGCAAATCGAAAATTGCACCTTGGTTATCGCAAGCTCAAAGCAACTGAAGCTGCTGGTGCGTCTGGCTTCCCCTGGCTCAAGCCTTTGGGTGCTCATGAGTTTCATTACTCAACATTGACCGTTAAGTCAGAAGCCCCGTCCCTCTTTGCAGCTCAGGATGCTGAACATCATGAGCTTGATCCTCTGGGCCACATCAATGGCCGCGTGATGGGATCATTTGCTCATGTGGTGGCTGAAAGAAGCGAAGAATGGTGGTCCGCTTCTTTCTGATTGAGCTGATCAGGCTATCGCTTTTGCCTTCTTTTTTGGCCTCAGAACATGCACGTAGTTGGCGTCATAGAGCGCGCTGTCACGAAATTCCTTGCCCGCTTTCAAGGCCGGACCAACGAAGATGAGTGCAGTTCTGGTGATCTTCGCGGCTTTCGCCTTCTCACGGATATCGGCTAGGGTGCCATGAATGAATGCTTCATCCGGCCAACCAACGCGATAAGCGATGATTACCGGGCAGTCCTCACCGTAAAGCGGGGAGAGTTTGCGGTAGATCTCGCCTAAGTTTCTGACTGATAAGTGAATTGCCAGAGTTGCCCCAGAACGCCCGAGAGTTTCCAGGTCCTCACCCTCTGGCATGCCAGAGGATTGCATTGAGGTTCGGGTGATGATGATGCTCTGCGCAATTTCCGGAATCGTCAGCTCCGTTTTCAACGCAGCCGCTGCTGCTGCGAAGGCAGGGACGCCGGGGGTCACATCATACTCAATGTCCAGCTCATCCAAGCGACGCATTTGCTCTGCAGTTGCACCGTAGATTGATGGGTCGCCTGAGTGGACACGCGCGACATCCAGCCCTTTTTCGTGAGCCTTCGCGATCTCGTCGATGATCTCATCCAAGGTCATGGAAGCTGTGTCCATGACGAGCGCATCATCAGGCGCAGCCTCGACAATTGCAGGTGGCACCAGCGAACCGGCATAGAGACAGACTTTGCAGGTTTCGATAAGCCTCAGCGCTCGCACAGTGATCAGCTCAGGATCACCCGGCCCTGCCCCAATAAAATGAACCGTCACGCTGCAGTCTCCGTTTCTTTGGTTGGTGCGTCGATCTTCTTCGCGTAACCACGCGGTGTGTAGACGAAGTGCAAGGACCGCCCATCCCCGCCCAATCGAGTCTGGCTGCATCCCACAATAACGGTGGTTAGCATGTCCACATCATCGACCTTAAGATCCTTCAAGGTAGTCGTGGAGATAGTCTCATCCTCTCGCCCGATGTTTGAGCCAAGAATGACGGGTGTGTTTTCTGGGCGATGTTCGAGCAGTTTTTCTCGTGCCCAAGCCAGCTGCGTGCGGCGGCGTTTGGAGACCGGATTGTAGAACCCAATCACGAAGTCACCAATAGCGGCTCCTTCCAGACGCTGCTGGATTGTTTCCCATGGTGTCAGAAGATCAGACAGAGAGATGGCGCAGAAGTCATGACCGAGTGGCGCTCCAATGCGGTTGCTGAGGGCAATCATAGCGGAAATACCCGGAGCAGACGCAACTTCAACGCGGCGAGCCGCATCGCTGACACCACCGTTTTCCTGCGGGCGGTCCAGCAGTTCAAAGACCAGAGCACCCATGGCATAAACACCAGAGTCCCCAGAGCAAACCAGCGCTACGTTGTGGCCCTGTCCCGCTCTTTCAAGTGCGAAACGGACGCGTTCTTCTTCAGCGCCCAGAGGGAAGGCATGGCGTTGCTTGCCTCTGATGAGTGAGGAAACCAGATCCAGATAGAGGCCATAGCCAACCACTTCATCCGCTTCAGCAAGCCAGCTGGACGCTTCCGGCGTGCGCCATGCTTCCTGCCCCGGACCGATGCCGATCACGTGCAGGCGGCCTCTGGCACGGCCAATCTTTTCGTGATTGATTGGAGCTGACGCTTTGGCAATGGCGATAGTGGCGTTTGCGGTTTTCTGTTTTTCCAACACGAGCGCGCCGGATGCCCCGACTCCAGCCAGGGCAGAGCCCTCACTGACGCCATAGCAACCGACTTCAGCAAAGACCACGTCCGATGGATTTTGCAAGCGCTCCTTATGTTCGTTGAGCTCATCAGCTGTGAACAGGCGGAAAGGCTTGTTGTGGCGAGCGGCGAGTTTGTTCATTGCCACCTCATCGGCCTTCAGGTCGATACTGGCAAAAGCAGCAACTGCGCCGATTGAGATGTTTGCTTGTTGCAAACCCTTCTGGAGAAGATCATCGAGCTCTTCCAGCGAACAGCCTCGTGAGCAGCCAAGCCCCACCACATGTGTTTGCGGGTGGAACACAAGCTTTCCGTGATGCCCATCCTGAGGTTCTTCTGTCGCAACAATCTCCAGATCCGCATCATCCGCGACAGGAAGGGTTGCAGCGTCCAGCCAATCTGCCTGACCGGTGAGCTTCACGGTATCGCCCGCCAGCATGTGGGCCATCACAGACTTTGCATCGGATGGATTGGCAAGCGTCCAGCCCTCTGGGGGATCATCCAGAGCGACGCCAAAGACGTTATCGCCTGCGGTGGTGATGGCAGCGTGACCTTTTAGGATCTCCGCAATCTCGTGAGCAAGAGCATTTGCTCCGCGGTGGCCGCCCAACAGGGGCACAACGCTTGAACCGTCTTCAGATACCGCAATTACCGGCGGTTCATTGCGCTTTTCAGCCAGGACTGGCGCCAGGGCGCGGATGAGAATTCCGGCAGCACAGATGCCAATGATTGGTGTACCTGACTGGAACAAGGACCGCAGATGGTCCATTGGTTCCGAGAAGGACAGATGATAATCGACGTTGGGCTTTGAGCCGCGTCGTGCAAAGCCGTGAATGAGGCTTTCATCCAGAACAGTGGAGAGCTTCTGAGCCGTTTTTAAAGCGACCGGGCTGATCACAACGATTGCGGGTGCAACGTCCATGCCTCTTCTCCCTTATAGACAATTATCATTGAAAAATACGGTGCTGTTTCGTTTGGATAGTCCGCCAGGCGGGACACCACCATTTCCGGCAGGGTCGCGCGTTCGACGTATCCGGCAGCACCAAGTAATCCCAGTTTTTCGAGCAAAGCTTTCACGCGTGGCAGATGGCGTCCGACCTTCATGATGACGAAGGCATCTGACTGCATAATGCGTTGTTCCAGCTGCTCATCTTCCAACGGACCCGGAATGATGGTGAGCACCTCATTGCGAGCTGCGAGCGGTCTTCCCAAAGCAGCAGCGCAGGCATTTACGGATGAAACGCCCGGCACAATTTCGCAGGCAAAGTCTCCCCTCAAACGCTCATAGAGGTACATGAAGGACCCATAGAGGAATGGATCGCCTTCGCACAGGACAACGACATCCTCACCAGCTTGCAGCTTGACCGAGATTATCTCTGCCGCCTGGTCGTAGATTTCCTTGGCAGGAAACCGGTCGACCTTCATAGGCATTTCAATAGGGATCTCAGAGGTTCCCTCTTGGATATACTGCGCTGCTATCTGGCGAGCGAAGCTTGGCACTCCAACGGCTGCGGGATAGGCGATTGTTTTTGCGGAGCAAATGAGCCGGTGAGCTTTCAATGTCAAAAGCTCAGGATCTCCTGGTCCAAGACCAACGCCATAAAGCGTACCAGTCATGACTTCACCAAGCTCCATTGTGTCACCGGCATCAAAGGACGCCAGCCCGTAAGACCACCGATGGGGTCCGCTCTGGAGATTGCAATCCGGCACAGTTCTCCGCCGTGTTTCTTCCAAGCCTCGGCCAACACCTGCTCTCCTTCCAGAGTTACAGCGTTGGCAACCAAGCGACCTCCTGATGGCAGTGCGTCAAAGCATGTTTTGAGTATACCCGTTGACGTCAGGCCACCTCCAACAAAAATCGCATTTGGCTGCGGCAAATTATCAAGTGCCTCAGGGGCTTTGCCCTCAACGAGCTGGAGTTGAGGCGTGCCCAGAGCAGCGGCGTTGCCACGAATGAACACGCGTCGCTTCTCCAACGGTTCAATGGCAACTGCCTTTGTATCTTTTGCAGCTCGTAGCCACTCAATGCCGATGGAACCGCTGCCTGCGCCGATATCCCACAGGAGCTGGCCCGGAATAGGAGCAAGTTTGGCAAGCGTGACTGCGCGTACTTCCTGCTTGGTCATTTTGCCATCATGTCGGAATGCAGAATCCGGCAGGCCTGGCGTGCGTGACAAAACAGGCGTGTTGGGGATCGGCTTGGCTTCAATCGCGACGGTGTTCAGCTCAGCAGCTTCACCGTTGTATTCTTCAGCTTCGCAGGTGCTTACTTTCTCCTGAGGGCCACCGAGATGCTCAAGAACAGTGAGCGAGCTCGCGCCGTAGCCTTCATCTGCGAGAAGGTCAGCGATGTCTCCCGGTGCTGCACCGTTTGATGTGAGCGCGATGATACGTGCTCCCGGATAGAGGAAACCGCGCAGGGTATCCAAAGGCCGTCCATGCAGGCTAAGCGTTTCCACATTTTGCAGAGACCACCCCAAGCGGCTTGCCGCCAACGAGAAGGCTGAGAGATGTGGAATAACCTCAATTTCCTCAGCACTGAACTGGCGATGCAGCGTTGCTCCGATACCGAACCATTGCGGATCTCCGGTAGCAAGGACAATCGTATTCTGACCGCGGTGCGATGCAAGCTCTTCGATGCCCTTTGTCAGAGGAGATGGCCATGCCTTCATCTCACAGGAGATATCCCGTGTAGCTCCATTCAGAAGCTCCAGATGTCTGGCTCCGCCGTAGATCAGAGATGCTGATTGCAGGGCTGATTGGGCTGCGGGGGACAGGCTATCGAAACCATCCTCCCCAATACCAATGATTGTGAGCCAAGGTGCAGTTTGACTGCTCATTTTGATGCCTCCGGGCTCTTTTCTTCGGGCAGGCCAGCAGCCATCGCATTGACGGCAGCTGCTGCAATTGCGGAGCCACCTCTACGCCCCAAAAGGGTGAGAAACGGGATACCAAGCGTGCTTTCTGCCAATGCTTGTTTGGATTCTGCGGCGCCAACAAAACCAACCGGGAAGCCGAAAATAGCTGCCGGTTTGGGAGCGCCTCTTGCTATCATCTCCAGCAGATGGAACAGAGCCGTCGGCGCATTGCCGATGGCAACCACAGCGCCATCCAAATGCGGTTTCCAGAGTTCAACAGCAGCAGCTGATCTTGTCGTACCAAGCTGTTTTGCCAGTTCAGGAACTTCTGCCTCGTTCAGAGTGCAGATGACCTGATTGTTTGCTGGCAGATATTTACGGATCACCCCGTGGGCAACCATCTCCACATCTGTCAGAACAGAAGCGCCATTTCGCAAAGCTTCATTGGCCTTAGCGACAACGTCTTCAGAATAAGCCAGATCCTGCGGGATGTCGGTCATCCCACAGGAGTGGATCAGGCGAATTGCGATAGGCCTCAGGTTGTCTGGCAGGCTTTCAAGTTCAGCCTCCCCCCGTACGATGGAAAAGGACTGCCGATAGATTTCGGCAGGATCCTTAATGTAATCGTAGGGTGCCAGAACCTCATCATTCATGTTCTGGCCCATACTCAGGCATCATCCTTCAGCATGGATTTTGGCCCAAGAGGGTGATCTGCATGCGGATACGGATGATGATGGTGATCATGCCCGTGGTCATCACCATGATGGTGGTGGTGATGGTGTCCATGCCCGTGGCTATGGTCATGAGAGTGGCTGTGCGCATGATCATGGGAGTGCGCGCCTTTGCTGTCGCACTCACCAGTGCACGTCACATCGCATAGCTTGCACTCAGCCTCATCACCCAAGCCTTCCACGTGATGGTGGTGGCTTTCCTGCGGCAGGCCGATCTCTGCCTCAAATCCAAGTACCTGCTCTCTGTACTTACAGAGCTGGCAGTTCATGTTGTTGGAGCCTTCAAGGATCTCTGTGACACGCTCCTGCATTGTGTCGATGACCTTCGGATGGTCGTTGAGATAGCCAGCTTTGATGAACTCGATATCTGGATGGCGCGCGGCAACATCATCGGTGAAGTTGTAGATGCGCTGAACCAATACACCGGTGAACAGGAAGTATGGGAACACGATGATGCGCTTGTAACCAAGCTTTACCGCATGCTCCAAACCGGGCTCAACCAGCGGGAAAGTTACACCGGAGTAGCAGGTTTCCGCCCAACCAAAGCCGAAGCCTTCCCAAAGCATGCGGGTGATTTTGGCGACGTTGGAGTTTGCGTCCGGATCTGAGGCACCGCGGCCAACAACCATCAGCAAGGTTTCTTCCGGCTTTACATCAGGGCCCGCTGCATCAATGGCTTCCTGAATGCGCGCACCTGCAGCCTGTACCATGCGGGTGTCGACAGCGAGCTCGCGACCATACTCGATAGACACTTCAGGATGCTTGGCCTGATAGGTGTTCAGCACGGAAGGAATATCATTCTTCGCGTGCCCTGCAGCAAACAGCATGCCCGGAACAGCCAGAATACGCGTGCAACCCTGCTCTCGCAGATTATCCAGACCTGAATGGATCACTGGGTTCGCGAACTCCAGATAGCCATAGTCCACTGGCAACTCAGGAAATCTTTCACGAATACCTTCTGCGAGGCGGGCAAATTCGGCGACTGCACCTCTGTTTCGACTGCCATGTCCGCAGATCATGACGCCGAGTTTTTCTTCTGTTTTTTTCGTCATTATGCTGGCTCTGCTTCTGCGCTTTCTGGAGTGAGACCGCCATCGGTCTCGGCGGCATCTGGCGTGGTTTCTTCAGCAGATGCGGATCGCTTTTTGGCTTTGGCTGCTAATCCGGCGATGATTGCTGCTCCGGTGACAGCAGCGATACCAATCCAGTGGCTGTGGCCTGCAAGCTCACCCAAATGGCCAGCATGTGCAAAGGCAGCAGACGAGGAAAGACCCGGTACTCCGGCAAGGAGCACAGGCTTCAAATAATAAGACATGTTCTATCTCCAACATGCAGCAGTGCCTTCCATTGCCAAAGGCAACAGGGGGTTCCGCTGTCATTTAAGGAGACGTCGCAAAGACAATAGATGGACCGACGAAATAGAACATCGGCCGCGCACCGTCGGTCCGCAGCTTCACACATTACTTCGTCAGACAGCTTCGATTCTGGTCCCCGATGTGGGTCGACCGCCCCCGAAATCCATTTCAGTCCGTCACGGGACGCCGTCCATAGTTTTACGTGGAGCACGCTAGTTGCCCCCCCTGGAGATAGCAAGCTGATAATTTGCGCAATTGGTCGATACCAGAGGTTTTCTTAGGTGCAAAATTACGGGGAACTTGATCGAAGTGTTTGACTTACACCTGCATCTGGCATTGCTATTATAGACAGGCCCCAGCCTATTAAGAGGGTCGCTTTTGTGGAGAATGCGTTATGAAAAAAGAGCTTGTCCTCACCGTCGTTGCTGATGACCGCCCAGGTCTGGTTGGTGAAATCTCCAAGGTGGTTGCTGATCACAAGGCAAACTGGATCGATAGTTCCCTTTCACGTTTGGGAGGTCAGTTTGCAGGGATTGTTCGCGTGCATGTTGAAAAAGCACAGGCAGCGGATCTCTCAGCAGCTTTGATCAAGCTTGAAACGCTGGGTCTGACCATCGGCATTCACGAGCACAATACGGGTGATGCTCCAGCTGGTGCTCATGCGCTTCTTCATATTCTGGGGCAGGATCAACCCGGCATGATCAGCCGCGTTTCCAGCGTACTGGCGGATTTGCATGTGAGCATTGAAACTCTGGAATCATTGGTGGAACCGGGTTCCATGAGCGGTGATCTGATGTTCCGCGCAAACGCCCGCATTATCATTCCACCGCACCTGTCTCCGACGGAAGTGTCTGAGGCGCTTGAAGGAATTGCGGCTGACCTAATGATTGACGTTGAACTCAATGAAGCAGCAGTAGAAGAGGACTGATCTCTTACTCGCATCACGTTGTTCTCAGATCTCTCCCGGGTAACTACGTATTTCCCCTCGCTCCATGCCGGAAATTACGTTAGTTATGGCTGTTTGGTTCAATTCCCGGGGAAGATCTGATGCAAGAGACTGTACGGACGATTACAGCGCTTCGCGGCCATGTGTTTCAATTTAGCGGCGATCCGTTTTGCGATAATCCGACAGAGGCTCTGACTAACTGGTCTGACGGACTTGTCGTAACTGAAAACGGCAAGATCACCGCTGTGGGCGATGCAGCAGAGCTGCTGAAGACACTGCCGGATGATGCGGTGGTTCATGACCACAGCGGCCAGTTTATTCTGCCGGGTTTCGTGGATTGCCACGTTCACTATCCGCAGACTGAGGTGATCGCCTCTTATGGCGCACAGCTGATTGAGTGGCTGAACACCTATACTTTCCCAGCTGAATCCAAGTTTGGCGACATTGATTATGCGCGGCGTGCTGCAGATGTTTATTTGCAGCAAAGCTTTGCCAATGGCATCACCAGCGCTTCAGTTTACTGCACCATTCACCCTGAATCCGTTGACGCTCTGTTTGAGCAGGCTGCGCGTTACAACATGCGTATTGCCGCCGGTAAGGTGATGATGGACCGCAATGCGCCAGAAAACCTGCGCGATACAGCTCAGACTGGCTACGATCAATCCAAGGCATTGCTGGAGAAGTGGCATGGGCAAGGCCGTGCGCTTTACTCCATCACACCACGATTTGCGCCAACTTCCACGCCAGATCAGATGGAAGCGACCGGGGCACTCTGGAAAGAGCATCCTGAGGTGCTGCTGCAAACCCATACCTCTGAAAACCGTCAGGAGCTGGAATGGGTTGGTGAGCTTTATCCTGAGCATCCGGATTATGTCGGTGTTTATGAGCACTTTGGATTGCTTGGCAAAGGCTGCATTCTTGGGCACGGTATCTACCTGAATGACCGTGAGAAATCGCTCATTCACGAAACAGGCACATCGATCGCTCACTGCCCAACCTCGAACACCTTCATCGGTTCGGGCTTGTTTGATGTGCGTGGCTCGCATTTTACGCATGAACCGATCAGCGTTGGACTGGCAACGGATGTGGGTGGCGGCTCCAGCTTCTCCATGCTGACCACCATGCGGACAGCCTATGAGGTGGCTCAGCTGCAGGGATACTCACTGCATCCGGTACAGGCATATTATCTGGCAACGGTTGGCTCGGCGAAGGCGCTCTATCAGGAGAACCGGATCGGTAACATCAAGGTGGGAATGGAAGCTGACTTTGCGATTATTGATCCGCTTTCAACTCCGCTTATCCGGCATCGGATGGCTTACGCCAACAACGTGATTGAGCAGCTGTTCATTCAGATGATCCTTGGTGATGATCGCGCCATTGCAGCCACTTATATTGATGGCAAGCGCGTATACTCTCAAGCAGCTTAAGTGCTATGCGGGGCTGATTGGATGATCAGTCCCGACTGCCTGCATCGGCGGCTTCAATGCCCTTCCCGAAGTGGAAATAGCACAGCAAATAGCATAGCAGCGTTACAGCTGCTGCGGTGCCGAACACGAACTCGTAACTCTGCGTATACAGGAATATCGAGCTGGAGATGGACATGCCGATTGTTCCGCCCAGCATCTGGGAGGTAATCATCACCCCACTCGCCTGCCCCTTTTTAGTCAGCTCCACAGAGTCCACGGATGACTTCATGGAAGGCAGGAACAACAATGGCATTGCAGCCCCCCATGCAAGAAGCGCAGGCAACAGCAGCCAGTAGTCATCCTGTGCGATGAAGGCGGTTAGCCAGAGCGTGGCACTGGAGAGCACAAAGAGCCCACACATTGCTGGCGTGCGAACACCGAACTTATCAACGCATACGCCGCTTAAGCCTGCTGTAGCGGCATTCATCACGACTGCGGACATCAGCGCGAGGCCTGCGAAAAACGGGGCAAAGCCGAGTTTGTCCTGAAAATACAGTGCTCCGAAAATGAACATCACGATTTTGGAGTATTGCGCCTGAAAGACAACAAAGGCTGCCACAGCGAAGGACGGTTTTCTGAAGAACCGTACTTGTATGAGCGGTGCTTTTCTGCGGAGTTCATTCCAGACAAATATCGTCAGAGCAGTCACGCCGATAATGAAAGACAGCAGGATATCTCTTGAGGACCAGCCCCATTCTGGCGCTTGCATGATGGCTAGGACGAAGAAGAAAAGCCCAACAAGCAGCGTGATGAAGCCCAGCCAGTCAAAGGAGTAGTTTGACATATCCCGATCTGGTCCATGGGCTACCCTACCTTTCAGCGGAGCAAGGGCAATCACCAGACAGACAATCAGGACAAACGGTGGGTTGATCCAGAATATCCAACGCCATGAGAAGTAGCTGGTAAAATACCCACTGACCAACGGCCCTGAAGAGAGGAAAATCGTGGCGATGGACCCAAAGATGCCCAGCGCAAATCCTCGTCGTTCAGGTGGGAAAATACGGGAGATTGCAACGATCGGAAGAGGAAACATGATCGCAGCGCCTATCCCCTGCACCACACGTGCCCCAACCAGAAAGCTTCCGTTTGGCGCAAAGCCGCAGGCCAGTGAGGCCAGACCGAAGATGATCATGCCTGACAGGATCAGATAGTTGATGTTCACCAGATCTGCCAGCTTACCGCCCAGTGCCACCAATGCTGCAAACATCAGCAGATACGAGTTTACCACCCAATGTGCCTGAGTGAGCGTCATGCCAAACTCTTCGGAGATGGTTGGCAGCGCTAAACTGACGACCGTCTCATCCAGCAGAGTTAGGCCGAGGATGAAGCTCATGGCAGCCAAAAGCACCCATCGGTGTGTCACCGAAGGCATACAGTCATCATGAGAGTGGTTTTGTGTTAGCTCCGTCATTAGCCACCGGCACCTCTGGGGGCCGATGCCATTGGGCGCAGCCACTTGCGAGAGCTTCTAGCTACCACGACGGTGAGAAACCGCTTAAGAGCGCACTTTGGTATACACTTAGCAGAGCCCTAAGGCTCGGGCGACAATTGCACAGATCACCCGAGCCTCAAGAATGTCAGTTCCGGGATTTATTCACCCAGAGCAAGGCCTTCGCGGCGTGGATCCACCCCGCCCTGCAGGCCATCAGCTGTAATCACAATTCCGTGCAGACCGGAGTTGAGATCACGAATATTGGTTTTGTAGCCCATCGCATCCAGAGCGGGTTGCAGCTTTTCGGCGGCGGTGCCTTTTTCAAGGTCATACGTGCCAAAGCGGTTGACCAGATGCGGCATGGAAATCGCTTCCTGAATGTTCATGCCCCAGTCCAGATTTGCGACCAGTGTTGTTGCCACATAGCCGATGATGCGGCTACCGCCCGGAGACCCAACAACAACGAACGGCTTGTCATCCTTCATGACGATTGTTGGTGCCATGGAAGAACGTGGACGTTTGCCCGGTTCAACACGGTTTGCAATCGGCACGCCATCACGGTGAGTGTGGAATGAGAAGTCTGTCAGTTCGTTGTTGAGCAGGAAGCCGTTGGTCATCAGGCGCGAGCCAAAGCCGTTCTCAATGGTGGTGGTCATGGAAACAGCGTTGCCGTTCGCATCCACAATGGAGAAGTGGCTGGTGGATGGCAGCTCGATGCTTTCATCATCAGCCAGTAGCATGGCGTGATCCCAGGTTGGGTTGCCCGGTACGACCTGTTCTTTAGACAGCGCTTTATCGCCGCTCAGAAGCTCAGCACGCTCATTCAGGTAAGCTGGTGCCACAAGACCTTTGGTTGGCATTGGCACGTAATCGCTATCTGCCATGTAACGACCACGATCCGCAAACGCGAGACGTGATGCATCACCAATCAGACGCCATGCATTCGGGTCGCCAGAGTTCATGGACGGCAGGTCGTAGCTGTTAAGCTGACCGAGGATTTGGCCAACAGTCAGAGCGCCCGAAGATGGAGGGCCCATACCGCAGACTTCATAAGCCCGATACTCAGCACAAACCGCAGCGCGCTCTTTGATCTTGTAGTTTGCAAGATCTTCAAGAGCGAGCTTACCTGGATTGCCTTTGGCAGACTGAACGGTCTCAACAATCGCTTTTGCAATAGCGCCCGAGTAGAAGCCATCTGCACCATCTTTGGAGATCGCTGTCAGTGTGGCCGCATACTCAGGGTTTTTGAGAAGGTGCCCAACTGGCAGTGGCTTTCCGTCTGGCAGGAAGTAGTTCTTTGTTGTCTCAAAGCGAGAGAGACGCTCCTGATCCTTGGTGATCAAAGCGTTCAAGCGTGGAGAGACTTCAAAGCCGTCTGTTGCCAGCTTGATCGCAGGTGCTACCAAGTCCGCCCACGGCAATGATCCCAGCTTTGCGTGGGTATCATAGAGCAGTTTGACTGTACCTGGTGTTCCGACTGACAGACCACCGACAACAGCATCATAGAACTTGAGCGGTTCGCCGTTTTCGTTCTGGAACAGTTCTGGCGTTGCCGAGGCTGGAGCGGTTTCTCGACCATCAAATGTGGTCAACCTGCCTGTTTCGGCGTCGTAGTAGACGAGAAAAGCGCCGCCACCGATACCGGAGGACTGAGGCTCAACCAATCCCAACATCAGCTGCACAGCAACCATTGCATCAATGGCGTTGCCACCTGCTTTCAGGGCATCAAAACCAGCCTGAGAAGCATGAGGATTTGCGGCGACGACCATAAACTTTTGCGCAGTCACCATTTGCTTGTCGGAGATGCCGCTTGCCATTTCCGGCGCGACGCTGTCTGCTGCCTCCTGCGCCTGAGCAGGTAGAGCCAGCCCTGCTGCCAACACGGCAGAGACCCATAGTTTTTTCATTATTTTCCCTCCTGAAGCGGGCAAATTCCCGCTGATTAGATTAGATCTTCAAATTCACTTTCTTTTTTCAATGCAAAATCCAAAATTCCGCGAACATGTTCTGTGGTGCTATCAATGACCGGAGCGGAAATATCCTCCTGCCCCACCAACAGCCCAAGTTCCGTACAGGCCAGAATGACGCTGTCTGCACCCTGATCCTGCGCCTTCCTTACAATCTGCAAAAGAGTGCGGCGAGAATCCTCATTAATCTGCCCCCGACACAACTCATTATATGCAATGTCATGGACGACGGCTTGCCCTCCATTGTCAGGGACAACTACCGACATTCCATGGAGCTCCTCTAATCGCTTTACATAAAAATCATGTTCCATCAAATAACGTGTTGCAAGCAAAAGTGGTTTTCTGCGTTTTACCTTTTGAATGGCAGTCGCAGTTGTTTCAGCAATATGAATGAATGGGATCGTCAAACCATCCTGGATATAGGAGGCGACTTTGTGCATTGTGTTCGCACAGATCACAATGCAATCAGCACCGGCACCTTCTAGTTTTAGCGCCGCCTGTTTTAGCAAACTACCCGCTTCTTCCCACTCGCCGTGAGCAAGAAGCAATTCGATCTGAGAAAAATCGAAGGACCACAATAACAACTCAGCAGAATGAAGCCCGCCGAGCCGTAAACGTGTTTGCTGATTTATCAGCCTATAATAAGTAGCAGTGCTCTCCCAGCTCATTCCTCCCAATAAGCCAATCGTTTTCATTTATTCCTCGACATAAAATACTCGTCGCAGGAACTATGTTGGCAAATTGTGCCGACTTAGAGAAGGTCGTTTTTTGTGCAGTTGAGCTGGGAGACCTGTTTTAAGGCACTCTGCAGGTGATGTCCTCACCATCTTTTGCTTCACAGCATGCCCACTCGGTGTAGTCACCTGTACATGCTTCACCACCTACAGAACGACGATTGCAGAGTTTGTTCGTCTGGAAGGTATAGCGATCATCGGTATCGATATCAGTGAATCTATGGATGGGTCCGTTTGGAGCTTCCGGTCCGATAGTGACCTGAACTTCGCAAAGCTCGGTATCAGTTGTATCCAGAGTGATGGAGGTTGCGTTCGCTTTTTGACCCAGTGCTAACACTAGGAAAAGAGCCGAAAACACAAAGAGGCCAAACCAGAGGGGGCGCTTGAAACACAGGGACATTATCTTCACCTTTAGTATTTTTCTATTAAAATTGAATAGAAATTACCTATTCAATCCTGAAGTGAAGGTAGCTGTCAGCTGTAAACTTAAGCCGCAAAGTGGGCGGTGAATTTTCATAAGATTACAATAAAGTAACCGAGGATAAGTCTATTGCCACTTAGTCATGTTCACACCCGGGTCAATTCCTAGTGTATTAATTCCACGGGCAGCAATTTCTTTGAGCATATCCTCTTTGTTTTGCATATCTGCATAAAATGGAGGCACTGGTGGCGTGATAATTCCACCCATCCGAGTCACCTTGAGCATCGCTTCCAGATGACCTTCATGCAGCGGCGTCTCACGAGGCACGAGAACCAGCTTGCGGCGTTCTTTCAGAACCACGTCTGCTGCCCGGGTCAGCAAGTTGTCAGAAAATGAGTAGGCCACGCCTGACAATGTACGCATAGAACAAGGCGTGATGATCATGCCATCGGTGTGGAATGATCCACTGGCAATTGCGGCAGTCATCTTATCGGGCGCGTATGTGACAGAAGCCAACGCGCGTAACTGCTCAATACCATCATCGCCAAGCTCATGCTGGACAGAGGCCACCGCACCTTTGGAATGCACGAGGTGTGTTTCAACGCCCAATACCTGCAGGATTTCCAATGTCTTCAGAGCAAGTTGAGCTCCAGATGCTCCGGAAACTCCAACAATGATGCGCTTGGCCATGCAGATTACTCACTTCCCTCAGAAGAACCTGATTTCTCAGCTGGAGAGATAGCATCGTTTGGCTGATCTTTGTTCTGTTTTTTCGGCAGACCACCGGGGAACAGTTCATCCCAGCGGTCTTCAACCTTCTTGGTCAGCTCTTCTGGCATGCGCATGACTTCCGGCCAGTCGGTGCGTGTTTCAGAACCGATCTTGGTCGTCGCGTCGATGCCAAGCTTTCCGCCCAGCCCTTCCATACCGGATGCGAAGTCCAGCGTATCAACTGGGGTGCGATCCAGAACGACAAGGTCACGAGATGGATCCATGCGCGTGGCGACGGCCCACATCACATCGCTCCAGCTTCTGCAATCAATGTCTTCATCAACCGTGATGATCAGCTTTGTCATGGTGAACTGAGGCAGCAGAGACCACATGCCCATCATGACGCGGCGTGCCTGACCCGGGTAGCTCTTCTTGATTTTGAGAACTGCAATCCGATAGGAGCAAGCCTCGGGTGGCAACCACAGATCGACGACCTCCGGAATTTGCTGCTTGAGAAGCGGCAGAAAGACATCATTCATGGTTTCAGAAAGAACAGCTGGTTCGTCGGGCGCTCTGCCGGTGAAGGTGCTCATGTAAACTGGGTCCTTGCGGGCACGGATACCCGATACTTTGAATACTGGGAACTGATCAGGGTCGTTGTAATAGCCGGTATGGTCGCCAAATGGGCCTTCTTCGGCTGTTTCGGTTGGCTCAGCGAAGCCTTCCAGAACGATCTCCGAGGATGCTGGCACGTGCAGGTCTACGTGCTTGCATGGGATCAGCTCCGGTCTGCCGCCAGATAACACTCCAGAGATCATCAACTCACTGACGTCTGACGGTGTTGGGATCACGGCAGACAGGATTGTGGCTGGATCAGCGCCTATGACAACAGCGACAGGCATACGCTCACCACGCGCCTGCCAGAGGCGGTGATGTGCTGCTCCGCCACGCATGGCAAGCCAGCGCAAAATGGCTTTGTCCTTGCCAATAACCTGAGCGCGGTAAATACCGAGATTGTATTGAGAAGGATCATCTTTTCCCGGAGGTCGGGTGATGACGATGCCCCACGTGATCAATGGCCCAGCATCATTTGGCCAGCACATCTGGACCGGCAGCTGCTCCAGATCAACCGGCATATCAATCAACGGAGAGGTTCTTAGGCGTTTCGGTCTGGCGGCCCATGCTGCTTTTGCGACAGGCAAGGCGTCGATGAAGCCTTTCAGACCTTTTGGCGGTTGTGGTGAGCGCAGGTAGGCCAGCAACTCTCCCAAGGCAGGCAGCTCATCGGGCGCGCAGCCAAGGCCAAGAGCGACGCGTTCACGCGTACCGAATACGTTGGTGAGCAGCGGCATGCTGCTCTGCGTTCCTGAACATGTGAGTGCATTGTCGAACTGAAGAACCGGACCGCCCTGCTCAATCACCTGACGATGGATTTCAGTGGCTTCGAACTGAGCCGAGACCGGAGCCTTTACTTTTACAAGCTCCTGCTGTGCTTCTAACACATTGAGAAAGCTGGAGAGTGTCTCGAACTTCTTTTCTGTACGCCAATACATTCCATTACCAGATCAAAGGGTCGCTACCAGATTACCGCGGCCAACTTAGGATCTGTCCACCGGGTTAACACAGATTTGAAGGCAGCAGCCTTTCAGTTCCTTGACCTCCATCAATGATGAGTGCCGCTAGGATTAATAGGAGAGGATACTGATCAGTGGAGATTAAAGTATGTTCTTTAAACCGGACCGAGGCCTGTTTCCTCCTGCCCTGCAAAAAGCTCTCGGCATCTTGCCGGTTCCTCCGCTTGGCTTTGCTCTGACCAAGGCAGTGCGCCGGCTTGCCCGCACACGTCCAGATCTCTTTGAGCGTCTGGATACCTACAAACGCTCGCATTTCATCATTGATCCGATTGATATCCCGCACGTGTTCCGCCTTATTCCAAACGGAGAGCACGCAACTGTTGAGATGTTCAAACGGAAAGATGCACCTGAAGGTGCTGCACGCATCTCCGGACCGCTCATCGTTCTGCTTGGGCTGGTTGATGGCACCTATGATGGTGATGCTGTGTTTTTCACCCGCGATCTGGTGATTGAGGGCGATACGGATGCTGTGCTTGCGCTTCGCAACACCATGGAAGAAGCCGATCTCTCACCTGCTGAGTTCCTGGGCTTCAATGGTCGTCCGCGCGAGGTCGTGGATGGGGCAACCAACAAGACATTAGATCATCTGCGCCGACTACTCGACGCACCAACTGCCACTTCCTGATTGCCGCTGCAGGGTGGGAGCGCCCTGCGCGAACCAAGTGGTTCACTCTGTTATTTTCTGGAAGGTGTTTTATGCTTGGACAGCGCAACGATAATAATCCGTCGCTGGAGCTTGTTTGCCCAGCCGGTACACCAGCTGCTCTTAAAGCCGCCGCAGAAGCGGGCGCACACAGCATTTACTGCGGTCTGCGCAACGAAACCAACGCACGTAACTTCCCCGGCCTGAACTTCTCTGAAAAAGAGCTGAATGCCGGTGTCCGTCTTGCTCACAAGCATGGCTCGCATGTTCTTGTGGCTGTGAACACGTTTGCCCGTGCAGGCGATACGCATATCTGGAAACGCGCCGTAGATGCTGTTGCTGCTTCTGGCGCTGATGCGATCATCGCGGCAGACATTGCCGTGCTTGACTACGCTAAAGAAAAGCACCCGGACCTGCGTTTGCACCTCTCCGTTCAGGCGGCTGCTGCAACGCCTGAGTCCATCAGCTTTTATCAGGATACCTTTGGTGTTCAGCGTGTGGTTCTTCCGCGCGTAATGTCCGTTGAGGAGATCGTCAAACTCAACAAGGAGATCACAGTTGAAACTGAGGTCTTCGTTTTTGGTGGCCTCTGCGTGATGACAGAAGGGCGCTGTGCGCTTTCTTCTTACGCGACCGGTAAGTCTCCAAACCTAACCGGCGTGTGTTCTCCTCCTGGCGATGTTTCCTATGATGAAGATGGAAGCAATCTTTATGCGCGCCTGGGCGGCTTTACCATTGATGGCTTTGGTGAAGGCGAGACAGCTGGCTACCCAACTCTTTGTAAGGGGCGTTTCAAGGCGGAGGGCGAGACCTCTTACTTGTTTGAAGATCCTGTCAGCCTGAACGCAGCAAGCTTGTTGCCACGCCTTCAGAAAGCCGGTGTGACCGCATGTAAAATCGAAGGCCGCCAACGCGGTAAAGCCTACATCTCTCAAGTGGTGAAGGCCTTCCGTGCGGCAGTCGACGCCATGGATGCAGGTGGCAATGCAGAAGAAGAAGTATCCGCCATGTTGAGCGCGATGACTGAAGGTGGACGCGAAACCACCGGCGCTTATAAGAAGATCTGGAGATAAGGACAGAACATGAGCAAGATTGAACTTTCCTTAGGTCCTAACTTCTTCAACTGGTCCAACGAAAAGCTCGTCGATTTTTACGCCCGCATTGCGGATGAAGCTCCTGTTGAGCGCGTTTACATCGGCGAAGTGATTTGCGGTAAGCGCATGCCGTTTAACGACAAGGTGTGGCCAGAGATTTATGAGCGCCTTGCCAATGCAGGCAAAACGGTCGTGTTCTCGACCATCGCTCTGCCCGTGACTGTTCGTGACCGCAAGTCTATCAGCGCGCTTTCTGAAGATGGTGAACTGGTCGAAGCAAACGACATTGCTGGTGTGCACAAGCGTTCCGGTCAGCCGTTTGTGGGTGGTCCGTTCCTCAACATCTACAACGAACAGACTGCGAAGGTTCTGATGAACCTGGGCATGGAGACATTCTGCCCGCCTGTTGAGTTGCCGATGAAGTCCGTTGAGGCGATTGCACAGGCCCTACCGGATCTGACGATTGAGCTGTTTGCGTTTGGCCGTCTGCCGCTGGCTGTTTCTGGCCGCTGCTATCATGCGCGTGCGCACAAGCTGCATAAAGATAACTGCCAGTTCATCTGTGATCGTGATCCGGATGGCATGGACGTGACAACTCTGGATGACCAAAAGTTCCTTGCAGCAAACGGTATTCAAACTTTGTCTCACAGCGTGCAGGCGATCACGATGAACCGTGATGAACTACTGACCAAAGGCATTGGTCGTTTGCGTCTGTCGCCTCAGGACATTGACATGCTTGCGGTGATTGAGATCTATCGTGATCTGGTTGATGGCAAGATTGAAAGCGCTGAAGCAGAGGCACGTTTGCAGGGACTGCCACTGCCAGGAGCTCTGGCGAACGGTTATGTCACCGGCAAGCCGGGCCACCTATGGCAGGCTGATTAAGTTCAGATCAGATTTTGTAGAGAAGCGGGGCTTTGGCTCCGCTTTTTTATGAGGGTACCATTCCGCCCATAACATCAAAGATCATTTTGCAGATTTGCTCTGCTGCTTCCGCACGCAGGCTTTTCTGAAACTCGACAGCCTCAGCTGCTTTTCCCTCTTTGATGAACTTCAGCAGTTCCCAATGCTCCTGAGCCGAGTTTACAGGCGCGCCATGTGCCTTCAGGAGCATGTTTCGTGCACGCTGGGAGCGATCCCATAGCTGAAGAAAAACCGTCTCCAAATGCACATTGCCACTGAACTTGACGATGTCTTCGTGGAACTTCTTGTCCGCTGCTGCCCAGACGCTCAGGTCGCCGCGTTCCAATGAAAGATCCATCAGGGTGACAGAGTCTTCCAGAGCGCGTGCCTCTTTTTCATTGATCGGCTTTTCGGCGAGTTTTCGGATCGCGAGGCCTTCAACAACCTCAAGGATCTCATAGATCTCCGAAATATCGCCAACCGTGATTGGAAGAACGCGCATGCCCTGACGGGGGCGCATTTCGACGAGCCCATCCTTCTGCAACATCAGCATGGCCTCCCGCACCGGGGTGCGGCTCATTTCCAACTGGGTAGCAGCTTCCTGTTCAAGCACCTGAGTGCCGGGGCCGAGCCGGTTCTCAAGAATAGCCTGCTTCAGTTTTCGATAGGCGATAGAGACGTTAGACGTGGACGAAGGCATTACCAAAATATGGGTTCGAGTA
Source organism: Pseudovibrio sp. FO-BEG1 (assembly GCF_000236645.1). NCBI lineage: Bacteria > Pseudomonadati > Pseudomonadota > Alphaproteobacteria > Hyphomicrobiales > Stappiaceae > Pseudovibrio > Pseudovibrio sp. FO-BEG1. Next base: position 836,880 of record NC_016642.1, on the reverse strand, counting down.
AAGATCGTTTTTCTCTACCATCCCCCCTTTGAATTGTCGATATTTCCGCTAAGTAATGGAAAATTGCATTGCACACATAATATCAATTTTATCTATAGAAACCATAGAGTTCCGTGATTCACTCTAATCAAAAGTGATTATTGCATATCGAGCGGGATCAACAGTTTATCCCTGCCAAGCCGTGACTGCATAATACACAAACAGATATCTGGCGGTTTTGCCGATCGCGACCAGCACCAGAAAATTCATAAATTTCATGCGTAGCGTGCCAGCAATGACGGTGAGTGGGTCACCAATAATCGGCACCCATGCGAGCAGCATTGAGGCCTGACCGTAGCGCTTAAACCAGCGCACTGCCTTCTTGTACTGATGCTCTTTGACCGGGAACCAGGAACGCTCTTTGTAGTGTGACAGAAAGCGACCACAGTACCAGTTGAAGGCAGAACCTGCCACATTGCCCAGGGATGCGGAGGCAATCAGGATGACCGGATCCCATCCTCCGGCCAGCAATAGGCCACTGAGGGCAGCTTCTGAAGAGCCGGGAGCGAGCGTTGCAGCCAGAAAAGAGAATGCAAACAAGCCGCCATAAACACCCAGAGCCACCAACATCTTAAGAAAAACTCCAAATCACTTGAGCAGTAATATTTCACAGTGTATTGAGCGTGTCCCCCACGCAGGCTATGAAGGTGCTCAACTTTTACCCTGAGCGCATTCTTGTTGTCTGGTTGCAGCCAATCAAACGGAGTGCGCAGCAGGAGCTCTATTCAAAGAAAATCAGTTCGGAAATAAGGCATTCCGACTAGTTGCGGGGGAGAACATGGATAAGCAACAGAAAATAAGTGTTGTCGACATGCATACTGGTGGTGAGCCACTTCGTATTGTGACTGGCGGCTACCCAGAGATCCCCGGCGAGAGCATTCTGGCGAAGCGCAGATTTACCCGAGACAATCTGGATCATCTTCGGCATTTTCTGATGTTTGAGCCTCGCGGTCATTTTGACATGTATGGCGCGATCCTTGTTGAAGCTTCCCATCCGGACGCTCACTTCGGCGTGCTGTTCATGCACAACGAAGGCTACAGCACCATGTGTGGCCATGCAGTGATCGCTCTGGGTCGTTATGCGATCGATCATGGGCTGGTTGAGGCGAAGTCTCCTGTCACCGAAGTACGAATTGAATGCCCATGCGGTCTGGTGGTCGCGTCCGTGGAAGTTGAGAATGGCGTGACGGGCGCTGTGTCCTTCCATTCGGTTCCGGCCTTCCTGCACTCACGGGATGTAACCGTAGATGTGAAAGGGTTGGGCGAGCTGACTGTTGATGTCTCTTACGGCGGCGCGTTTTACGGGTTGGCACCGGCTTCCGCATTTGGGCTGGATGTTCAGAAATCACGAACAAGAGACCTTGTTGATGCGGCGAATGCGGTGAGCGACGCGATCCGTGCAGCTGTTACTCTTCAGCACCCTGATGATGCCGACCTTGCATTCCTCTATGGCACCATTCTGACTGATGGAAATGACGCCTACAGCGCGGATCCGACTGCCAACATTTGTGTGTTTGCGGACAGTCAGGTGGATCGTAGCCCGACAGGTTCCGGTGTGACTGCACGTTTGGCTGCACAAGCTGCAAAGGGCCTGATCAGCAAAGGCCAAACCCGACGGTTTGAAAGCCTGATAGCAACCAGCTTTGAAGGCACCTATTACGCAGACACCAAGTGCGGCCCACATGATGCCATCGTTGCTCAGGTGGCTGGTAAAGCGCATTACAGCGGAGAAGCGACCTTCTGGCGGGAAAATGATGACCCTGTTGGTAACGGCTTCCTGCTGAGATAACTCGCTGTAGTTTTTCAGGTTTCGACCGAGTTTCGAAAAATGGCGGGTTCCGGTTTCTCAGTTGAGAGCGGAGCCCGTTGTTTTTTGCTGGAAATCACATCAGGTTAAAGCTAGAAAATACAAAGAAATTCAAAAAGATAACCGAAACTTTTCGGTAGCAATCGGGGGGGGCAGCGATGGTGGCTGATCCTAAGCGTTTTCTGAGTGATCTGTTTTATGCAGCCATTGAATCGGCGCAACCGGAAAAATGCATCCCTAATTTCTTGCCGGCTCACCCCAAAGGTCGTCTCATTGTTATTGGCGCAGGTAAAGCCTCCGCAGCCATGGCTCGTGCAGTGGAAGACAACTGGGGCGGAGACCTCAGCGGGCTTGTGATAACGCGCTACGGTTACAACGTTCCCTGCCGGTCCATCGAGATCATCGAAGCAGCACATCCGGTGCCTGATCAAGCTGGACTGAACGGCGCAAAGCGTATGCTGGCGCTTGTCTCTGACCTTTCAGCTGACGACACCGTTCTTTGTCTCATTTCAGGTGGTGGTTCTTCCTTGCTGCCGCTGCCGTTTGACGGGCTTTCGCTTGAGGACAAGCAGTCCATCAACAAAGAGCTTTTACGGTGTGGAGCGACTATCAGCGAGATGAACTGCGTGCGTCGGCATCTTTCCCAGATCAAAGGGGGGCGTCTGGCTGCGGCGTGTCATCCGGCTAAGGTGATCAACCTGCTGATCTCTGATGTTCCCGGCGATGATCCAATCAATATTGCATCGGGGCCAACGGTGATAGATCCGACGACTTGTGCGGATGCTCTGGCGATTGTGGAGCGCTATAAGATCAAGCTGCCAGCTCGGGCGCTGGAAATCCTTGAAACGGGTGCTGGAGAAACACCAGATGCGAACGATCCACGCCTTGTCAATGTTGAAACACACATGATCGCAACGCCTCAGATTGCGTTGGAGGCAGCAGCTGCTCTCTCTGAACAGCAAGGAGTTCCGACTTACATACTGGGTGACAGCATTGAAGGTGAAGCCTCTGATGTGGGTGTGGTGATGGCGGGCATTGCCAAGCAGGTCGCTGCTCGCGGACAACCATTCAAAGCACCATGCCTGTTGCTTTCTGGTGGTGAGACAACGGTTACGATCAAGGGCAAAGGCCGAGGTGGGCGGAATGTGGAGTTTCTGCTGTCATTGGCTGTTGCGCTGGATGGGCAAAAAGGCGTCTATGCGCTTGCCGGAGACACGGATGGTGTGGACGGGATTGAGGAGATCGCGGGAGCGTATTGTGATCCAACCACCCTAGAGCGTGCATGGGGAAAGGAGATCAATCCGAGACTTTCCCTTGCCAACAATGATGGACATGGGTTCTTTGAAGCTATTGGTGACAGCATCATTACTGGCCCTACTCTGACGAATGTAAACGACTTTCGCGCGATCTTTATTGATACGGTTTAGGCCGTAGCGTTCATATTATCTCTCAGATCGTTCAGGCTTATGGACGAATGAGCTTAGTGCGCTCATAGTGAGGGTATGCTTGATACGCTCAGTGACATCCTCACCCGCCTTGATGTGAAAGGCACACTCTACTTCCGCACCTCCTTTACGGTGCCATGGGGTGTTGCTGTGCCTTCCTATGAGAATGTCGCGCGCTTTCATTTTGCGCATCGCGGTGATTGCATGGTGCGTGTGAAGGAAACTGGCAAGAAGGTTCTGCTGGCTCAGGGCGACTTACTGATTATTCCTCACGGTGCTGCACATGATATCTATTGCGGTAGCTCTGAAGAGGAAGTCATCCTGCCACTGGATCGCGTGCTGGAGCTTTCCGGATACAGCGGCGAAGGTGTTCTGGTTTATGGTGGAGAGCAAGATGAGCGGGAAACGCAGCTGATCTGCGGCCATATCTCACTTGCCAGGAATGCACGTCATCTGATCTTTGATCAGTTGCCGGATTACATCCACATTTCCAATTATGGAGAAGCTGCCGGACGCTGGATGGAAGCTACACTGCGTTTGATTGGAGATGAGACCAATGGAACGCGGATGGGTGGTGATCTCATCGCGTTGAAGATGACGGAAGTTTTGTTTGCTCAGGCTCTGCGCAGCTTCATTGAGCAAGAAGGTGAGAAGCACATTGGCCTTGCAGGTTTTGCTGATCCGCAGATCAGCAGGGCTTTGGCTGCCTTCCATAAATCACCTGCGCGTGAGTGGAGTGTGGAGGGGCTTGCGCGAGAAGCCGGCCTTTCCAGAACAGGGTTTGCGACGCAGTTTTCCAGCAAGATGGGGCTGACGCCGATGCAGTATCTGACCAGCTGGCGAATGCAGATTGCGCAGCAAGGCTTGGTGGATGATAACATGAGCGTTTCAGAAGTGGCCGCACTTGCAGGATATGCCTCTGAATCTGCCTTTACCCGGGTCTTCAAGAAAGAGGTAGGGTTAACACCAGCGGCGTATCGCGCTATTCATTGACCATATTCCGCTCAATTGTACTTGTCATCGCTATATTCTGAACGATCTGCATATTCCTTTGAACGACCTGAAATTGAGCCAAACGGGGGCTCCTCCTAATCTGACTGTGCCCAAAACGAAAGACCGACACAGTCAAAAAGGAACTCAGTCATGTCCCTCCGTTTCGTCACAAAAAGTATCCATGCTTATCTGGATTACCCCGTCGCATTTGCCCTGATCGGACTGCCCTTCATTCTGGGGCTCGGTGCTACCAATCCGTTTGCGCTTTGGCTCTCCGTTGGAACTGGCGCTGCTGCGTTGATTTTAACGTTGCTAACGGATCACCAGTTCGGTGTGCTCCGTGTTCTGCCTTACAGCTTCCATCTGGCCGTTGATGGTGCGGTTGGTGCGCTCTTCCTGTTCGCACCTTTCCTCTTCGGCTTTACCGGATTGGATGCTGCCTATTACTGGGCGAACGGTATTGCAGTTGCGATTGTTGTGAGCCTGCACAAACCAGAGGCCGAGATGGCACCAGCATAACGCATGGCTTTACCTCACCTCCCTCTTCTAAAGAACCGCAGGCGTCAGTGTGAGCCTGCGGTTTTGTTATGTTTCAGGGATTAGCGAGTGCAGGCTCTGAATAGCCTTTCCAGAAGCTGTACTGAACAAAAAACAAGCTGCTGCGGTAGATAAAGTCGGCGAAGATGACGCCTGCCAGACTGTAGTTCATCAAGACACCAAAGACATAGGCAAGCGGCAGGAACACGAGCCATTGTGTGACGGCGGAAACTGTCCAGACACGACCAAACAGCTGAGCACCTTGAAGGACATAGTTTGCCACGGCCCCTGCGATGTTGAGCGGCAGGATTAAGCAGGAGAAAGTGAAAACCATGATGAGTTGCGGCTCATCCAAAGCTTCTCCCAGCAAGAGGATCAGGAGGTCCTCTGAAATCAATATGACGAGCAAGGCATAGATCACGATCGGATAGGCAGCGCCGGAGATCATTTTCATGCCGACCTGTTGCGCTCCGGACTGGTCTTTAGCGCCGACGGCTTGGCCGACCTGACTGATCGCAACACTTCCCAAGGCATTGGCTGCGTAAATCGGGATGAGAGTTGCCTGTGTGATCACCTGATAAACGGCCAGAGCCAGCACACTCAGATGCCCGACGATCCAATAGCTTGTGAAGATCCCCAGAGCATAGATCGTGCTTTGAGAGGCAGACAGGAATGCTTTGCCAACGATCTGCATAATCAAAGGGAAAGACAGCACCCCAACCCTTAGTTTCTGGCGAGTGATCGCTTGCAGAGCCGCCAGCACATAAAACACTGAGGCTAGCGCAAATGCGACGAACGTGCCGAAACCAATGCCAGATACGCCAAGGTTCGGAGCTCCAGCCCAACCGAATGCCAGCACGACAGTCGCGACTGCGTTGACCACCTGCGTGCCTATGCCGATGTAGGAGACAACCCATGCTTTGCCCACCGAAATAAGCAGGCCACGGGCTGAGCTGCACACGTAGTAGAACGGTGTCGCATACAGGAGATACTCCAGATACTGCCTCGCGGCTGTGCGGACCTCTGCATCCGGGTTCATGAACATGAGGATGTCTTCAAGGAAATAGATCGAAGCTGTTGTCAAAATGAGCGCCAGGCTCACTCCCAACACCAGACAGACAACGAACGCATCCAACACTTCGTTGTTTTTTCGACTGGTCAGAAAGCCTGCAGTGAAAGACTGGATGGCAATCGAGAAGCCGTTTGAAAATGAGAACAGCACAAAAAACATCATGCCACAGATACCCACTGCGGCGACGGCGGGAGCACCGAAGAAGCTGGAGACGTAGGTGTCTGTCCAGTTGGTGAACAAAGCGGCGCTACCGGTGAGAAAGAGCGGTAAGGCCTTCAAATACATATGCTTGAACGAAATCATCGATGCTGAAATGGCTGAGTAAAACTGGCGGGACTTACTGAGTCTAGGCTTGTCAGCATACACCGTTCCCGCGAGAGCGATAGGTGAAAATAAGTAATTTAACCTAGATTTTGCTTCTCATTTTCACACTGAAGCTCTTTTCTATATTTTCTGAAAGTAACTGTTCCGATCAGCACAGTAGAGCATCTGTAGAAGTGTCACTCTCGTCTACATTGAGATCTTCATTCCAAGATCTCTTCTACTCATGGTGAGGAGTATGCCATGACTGAGACGACTGCTTTTGACGAGTTGGTTCAGGCGTTTTCATCCAGTTTTGATCTGGACCTGCCAGAGCCGTGTAATGGTGCCTATTTCTTCTGCGTTGATGAACGCAGCCATCTGATTTTATGCCAACATCATGCGGACTTCATCATGATGGCGCTGACGAGCGGCTTGCGCAAAGTGGACCTTTCTGCTGAGCAGGCGCTGATGCTTTTGAAGAATAACGGCAACGCCTTTACCCAGCCGCACATTATCGCTTCGATTACCGGCCAGCGTGTTTCTCACTGGACTGAAGTGTCCGTTCATGGCGGTGTTGAGCTTATGCGCACAGCGTTTGATTTGCTGCTGGATGCAAATGCACAGCTGGAGCGTGCGCAGCCATCTGCCGAAGACGATGTGATCGACGAGATTCATGTTCCGCTTCCAAAGTTTGGATCGGACATGGTGATCCTCGGGTCGTGATCATTCTGAAAACTCAATGGAATTTACTGTTTTGGTTTTGGTGCACTGGCATTCCTGATCAACTGGAGGCCAGCACCTGAAGTTTATGAGGTGTCCCATGGGCCGTTCTCCTATTCATTCAAAAGTTTCACAGCCTCAGATCAATCCGGATCAACAAGGGGCAACACCTAAGAAAACAACCAGCTCTCATAAAGGGCACAAGCTGGGCCATGCCGAGCCGAAGAATGTGCATCGCCTGCTGGATCAACTGGATGAGCTGAATGGCACATCCACAAAGCACAGCCGTCCGGCGAAGGCGGGTGTAAGAGACCCGCAGTTGCGTCCGCTTGCCTATCACAAACACCATAAACCAGAGGGAGAACCCACTCATCCAACGGATGGCATGTCGCGCGCACAAAAAAAGGCGCGGTATGAAGGGTATCGGTTGCCTCAGGAAAAACTGATGGGGCATGGCACAGCGTCAGCTCAGGCGGGTGCCAAACCCATTCCAACCAAGTCAGAATCCCCGCTCGCAACACATGCCAGAACGCTTGATCAGATGACCTCTGATCCGGACTTGAGCGAGTATGTGATTGTTGAAGCTCCGCAGCCAGAGAGCAGCGGTGCTTCCGCTGTCGCTGGACCATCACAGGTCAGCACTCCGCCACAGCAGAAAGCCGCCGAGCAGCCATTTGCTCCACAACCGCGCAGTGAACCGCTGGAAGTAAAGCCGCATCCGGCCATGCTGGCTATGCAGGAGCTGGATCTGGCTGTGAGCCCGGAACTGGAAGCGCAGTTCAACGCCTATCAGGAGAAGAAAACAGCTTTCATCAATGATCCGACTGGCACTGCCCATGAAGGGCCTGAGGCTGCGGCCTGGCAGCGCCGTATTCGCGGTTTGCTGGGTATGGAGCAGGACAAAGCAGACACGTTTTTGCGGATGCAGTTCAGAAGTGGATTGGACAATGACGCCCGCGCCTTGGCCAAACAGATCTTTGAAGACGCTGCTCATGATCCGCGGTTTCTTGCCTTCCTGAAAATCGCGGCACTGGCAGCTCCTGAGGATTTATCCAGCAATCACAAAGAGCTGCTGGTTTTCCTGAGCCAGAACCTGAAGGCTCTGAACAAAGATGTCGTTGGTGATGCAAATGCACTGATCCGTCAGAACGCGTTCAGCAAAGGCGTGATCGAGGCAGTGCAAAGTGCGCGCTCAAATGCTGTGACCGAGCAGGATATTCAGTATCTGGATAAGATGGAGAAGGAAGCCATTGCCTTCCGGCTCGCGACTTCTGAGCAAATGGCGCAGGCGTTAAACGCCAGTAATGATGCACTTGCAGCAATGAGCTTTGGCGATGCGATTTTTGCCAGCACAGCAAGCCTGTCGCATGAAAATGGCCGTGCCCAGTACGCTCTGGCCAGCTTGCAGGAGGTGGCTTCTCATCTGACAGAGCAGCATCTGGCCAAGCACAACAGCGTCAGGAAAGCAGAGGCATGGATTGCCAAACAGCCATGGTCCTCCCTGATTTCGGTCTCTATCCGCAAAGATGGTGGCTACTACGACATCGGCACAAATCTGCGTCATGACCCTGCTGCGAGAACAGTCGGCAACAGCACGTTTTATGACAACACTGATGTCGGGCCGCAGGAAGGTTTGACCAAGAGCGCCTTGCGCGACAAGCCTCAACTGGTTCTGAACGGTTTGCGCTCAAAGGAGATGATGGAGGCATTGAAGCTGACGCCAACAGGCGAAGAGGGCGTTGATGATCTGGAGATCGTTGAGAAGCCAAGTGATCTGGCTTTGGCGTGGGGCAGCACTCTGGTTGCGGCCCAACAGCGGGGCGACGACATCTCCAAGATGCTGCCGGATTACTTCGTTCTGAAGCAGGTTCGTTATCACAAGATCGAGGGTTTCCTGATCGAGAACGACATGCTGGAGCCTGCATGGGTGGTTGAGTACAAGCCTGCCTCTCATACCCTCTCTGAGATCAGCAGAATGAGAGGTTTGCCGCAAGCAGCTGCTAAGAACCTGGCTGCGTTGACCATTAACATGAACGAGTTGAAGGCTAGTCAGACTGAGCAAACCGGCAAGCTCACTGAAATGAGAGAGCGGTTGGATACGTTCCTGAGCACTAAAGGCAATGGCTTGCTGATGAGCTTTGGCAAAGCCCACTTTGCTTTGGACAAGCTGATGGAGCACGTACGCGATGAAGTGCATGCACGGATTGGGAAATCTGGTGGTAGTCTGAGCAAAATCCAGAAATGGGTTTCAGAACAGCCATGGGCAGCTCTGTTTGATGTTTCTGTTACACGACCTGAGGGTGGCAAGAAGAGTGAATATCTGATCTCAGTTAAGCAGAAGACAGACCCTGAGCCAGCCAAGCCAACCGCAACAACCATCGCTGTTGAAGATCCGGAAACTGAAGCAACAGTTCAGCAGCCTCATGATGAGTTCCCAGGTTTAACTGGTTCCCTGCGGGCCTTGCTGCTGCCAGAAAATCGGGGGAAGTTGATCCTGAAACCAACGGGTGAGACCAGCTTGGGTAAGGAAGTTGTCGAGAAGCCAAGCAAGCTGGCCCGTCAGTGGGGTGAGTTGCTGGCAAAAGACAGAGATGCTCAGGAAGAGCTGCCTGATTTTCTGGAGTTACGCGAAGTTCAGTATCACAGCGAAACCAAAAACATCTTCAGGAAAGGTCATCTGAAGACCTGCTGGGTCTTAGAGTTCAAGCCTGATGCTCTGAATGCTGGTAAGAGCTAAAGCTTGGGGAGTGCGGTTCTCTGACTGCACTCCCACATTCAACGGTTAGCGCTTGTAGATGATTGGGAACCAGTCCTCACGCAGGATCTGACCCGGCTTCATGTCATGGCCCGGGAATGGTGGAGATGTCCGGCCCGGACGTTCGATGTAGCGTGCGTCGTCGCCTAACAGGCGCAGCGAGAACGCACGGCGGCGCTTGTCTGTGGTGTTTCCGCGGGCTCCATGCAGTGTGTAGTAGTTGAACGCAACAGCATCACCCGGTTCCATCTCCCATTCACGGATCGGCATGCCTTCTGCATCCGGGTCCGGGATTGGCATGTACTCATCGCTGTCACCGTAGAAGTTTTCTTCTGAGAGCCAACGGATTGGCAAGACAGGCTTTTCCCAGAGATGAGAGCCTGCAACGCTGCGCAAGGTGGCGTCGGTGACCGGATCCATTGGGGACCAGAAGCTGACGGTCTGCTGCCCCTCCACGAAGTAGTAGGGGCCATCCTGATGCCATGGTGTGGCTTTAGAAGTCCCCGGCTCTTTTACAAGCACGTGGTCGTGGAACATCTGGACTGTTTGGGATTGCATCAGGTCGGCGGCGACTTCTGCTGCTGGTGAGTTGTTCACTACCTCCACAAACTCAGGAATGCGCTGCCAGTTGCAATAGTCATCGAAGAAGCGACCGCCCTCGCCTTCTTTCAGGTTTTCCGCTGCATACTCACCCGGCTCAGTCATATTTCGCTCGATACCAGCCCGGATCAGATCGATGTGATCCTTGAAGAGGCCCTTGATCAGAACGACACCTTCGCGCTGATAGGTATCGATATGCTCCTGAGTGATAAGTGATGATGGCATGGTCCCGTCCAGTCTGTTAGCGAAGCCGACAGTCTGGACGAAGAGTTACCCGGGATAAATACAACTTATGCTAGGCGATCTGGAGATTTTCTCAGGCAATCGTTGCGAAGGGCTGACCTACTTTGACCAGCGTTTCCTTGCCTGCCGCGCTGTTGGCGACGAGATCTTCACTGAAGTTCACAGTACCCGGCTCAAACACGACAACGACAGTTGAGCCGCCGAACTTGAAGTAGCCCTTCTCGTCCATTTTTTCGACGTGGCCAGAGGTTTTGGTGTTTACGATACTGCCGACACCAAACGCACCGACTTCCACGTAGCACATGGTACCTGCGGCTTCTGTCTCAATAAGGGTGTAGCTGCGCTTGTTCTCACCGAACACATCCGGACCGGCGCCCAATGCGATTGGGTTTACGGAGTGATAGGCCCCTTGCAGATCTTTCGCATCTACGATCTCACCAGAGCACGGGAAGTGGTAGCGGTGATAGTCTGCAGGACACAAACGCACGATTGCCAGTGCGCCGCCGATGTAGCGCTCTGAGATGCCTGGCAGCATTTTGCGGATGGAGAATGGGTGGCCTTTGACTGGAACGAAGGTGTCTTCATCTAGCTTTGGGAACACCAGAACGCGCCCATCTGCCGGACTGACGATGCTGTTGGCATCGCTGTCATACGGGCGGGCATCCTCTTTCAGGTGACGGATAAAGAACTCGTTGAAAGACGCAAAGCTTGCCTGCGGGTCTGCAAACTCGGCTGTGTCAATGTTGAGCTCATCAATGGCGCTTTGGATTTTGCCGGTTGAGAGCGAGCTGTCGTAATACCAGCCCATCGCCTTGCTGAGGGCTGCAGAGCGGAACAGCAATTTTTCAATCAGGCTGGAGCTGGAATCCTGATAGGCCCAGCGAATCCACTTTTCTCCCAGTACCGTTTCTTCAAACTCTTTGCCGGTTTCACGGTCGATAACGATAATGGGTTGTTTCTCAGACATCTGGCAGCCTTACTCGCAAAAGAACGAGGCTTTACTAGGTGAGATACCCAAAGAAGGCAAGTAACTCTCACTTTTATTTTAATGTCTGCCCGCAGGTACAAGTCTCTCTTCACCAGTTCTTTCAAATCCCAGCATGAACGCCTGAATCTACGTCATTTCCAGAGTATCCGAGACTAAATTACAGCCAGTCGATCTCATTCACTGCGGAGTTTCCGATGCCAGAAAACAAGCTCACACCCGAACAGCATCAATGGGCACAGAAGGTCTACCGGCACTTGCAGTGGAAGTTCCCGTTAGTGGAAGGCGACCCTCATGAAGATGAAGAGCTTGAGGAAATTCCGCTGGATGATGTGGAGCTTAACACCTCTTCTCTAGGCAGCACGGAAGATGCTGTCGAAGAGCCCGTTTCTGAACTGGAAGCCCGGAAGAAGGCACATGATGCGGAACTGAGCAGCCTCTATAAGCGCCTGAAGCGTATCAGAAAATCTATCGAGGTTGCAGGCAAACGCAGCAAGGTGTTCACCGAAGAAGATGAAACTCAGGATCTGTTTGAAGCCGCCAAGGCGCTTGGTGAAGAGCAAATTGCGCTGGCAACTGAGGTTTCTGGCCAGAAAGATCAGGATGGTTTTCATGATCTTGGAGCAATCAAGGGTCATCTGGATAAAGCCGATCATTACCTCAAGACCATGCAGGCAGCCTATCAGAAGGGTCAGGGAACAGCCGTTGAAGAGCTTGAAGACCTAAAGAAAACCGCCGCGCGATATCAGCAGCGTGTTGAAGAGCTCCACAAAGAACGCGCGCCTTTGACAAACTGGAGCGTAGACCTTTCCGCAGTCGATAGTGCTTACAGTGCAGCGCTGGACAACTTCACTGAGATGAACCGCGCTATTTCTGGCTACGTGGTGTCAGAGGTCAATCGCACTCTGGATGTGGCGAAAGAAAAGCTGGCGCAGCTGAAGGAAGCGACCGACAGTGCGAAGCGATATGCGGATGCGAGTGGCACCGAGCTGTTGCTCAAGGTTTCAATTGCAGAGCGTACCATCAAGGATCTGACTGAGCAGAGCATTACGCTGGATGATACGCCGGATCAGCTGGGTGCATTCAACAAGGCCCATGATGAAGCTGTCGCTGAGGCCAAGAAGGCAAATGATGCTGTTCTTGGCAAGCGTGGCCGGGATTGTGAGGCCGCATTGACGAAAGCGGACAAGGCCATTTCTCAAATGCAGCAGATTTTGTTGCTGGCACGCACAGCCGCTGCGGGGAGTGAGTTTGCGCCATCTGACGATGTGGATGAGACCTTCCTTCAACAGCTTGCCGATGATGTTTCAAAGCAAGAGAAAATTGTCGATGAGCTCAACGGCCAGCGTGATCTGGTCAAGAACCACGGCATCAACTACCCGTCCTTTGAAGCGGCTTATCAGTCTGCGCAGACTGCGATCCTTGGAGCGCAAGCGGCTTTGCTGGCGCGGAACGGTTTTTCGGCACAGGCCAGCATTCATGATGTGCGTGATGCTGCTGAGGACATGAAGGATTACATTGCGGAGGCCGAAAGTGCGCTTGAGGTTCTTGCTGAGCAAATTCGGGATTTGCGAAGAGCACTGGAGCCGTTGGCTGACAAGCGCAGGGACTTTGAAAAGTATGCTCAGGCCGATGAGAAGTTTGGCGGAAAACAACTTGGCCGGTTTGATGCGGTATGCGCAGAAGTATCGGCACTGATTGATTATGCTGAAGTGTGCATGCAAGGCCAGCGGGTTGAGGAAGCGGATCAGGCCGTTGGCAACTCCCGCAATGGTTTGAAGAGACTGGAGAAGGAAGCGAAGAGCCTGCTTTGGATGCCTCAGGTCAGCAGTGCGGCAACGGAAGACGAAGCGCACGAGATGCTGGAGAAGGCCATTGCGCGTGTACGGGCTGATGTTCAGGACTACGATAAGATGCGCAGCGTTTTCCGGGACAATGAAGAGCTCAAGATCTACGCGAACCTTTTTGACAAGGCTGCCGATTATGTTTCTCAGGCAGAGGACCAGCTGGCGAGAAAGCGGTTTGCGAATGCAGAGGATGCGCTGGACAACGCGCGTGTCACACTCGATTCCATGGAAATTGCCTATGAACGCGGGGCTGACACAGCTGCAAAGGTGGAAGGGTTCCTTGCTGATGTTGAAGCTGCCAAAGACCGGATTACTGCGGTTTATGACCAAGGTATGGCCTTGCAAAACCCGGATCATAAAAATGACTTCCTCAGTTACAACAGCATCGCCACAGATTTCGCCTTTCAGGTAGAGGGCCTGATTGCGGAAGGCAGAGTGAAGGATGCTCGCGCGATCCTGAGCAATCTGAAAGTTGCGCTGGCCAATCTGGAGCGGTGTGTCACCCAAAAGCCGCCGAAGAAAAAGAAAGCAAAGGCTGAACCCAAAGCCACTGAGGCGCCAGTTCAGGAGCAAGAGGTACAAGCGGAAGCTATTGATCCTAAAGCGGCTGAGCAAAAGGAGTTGGGGCAGCAGCTGGATCAGATCCGAAATGCGATCAACACGATCTTCAGTCAGGCCCGGCCACATTGCGTCGATGAATATGTGAAAGATCTGGAGGAAGCCTACGCCTCAGCGATGCAGCAGCAGGAAGAGGCTAGCGCTGCTCTGACAGCAGGAGATTTGGAAGGTGCTCGTGCCTCGGCCTCAGCAGCCAAGCAGGTTCTGAGTGTGATGCAGACTATTCAGGACAACAGCCGACAGATTCTGACCTCCCTGTTGAATGGTCTTTCTGAAGGCGCAACTTATTACGATACGCTGATTTCCGGCATCTATCAGAAACGGGCTGAGTTTGATGACTGGAGTGTGGATCTGGCGCAGTTTGATAATGCTCACAACAGGGTGCAAGAGACGCTGCGCAATCTGCATAAAGCCATCAAGGATCAGATCGCGGAGCATGCCAAGACCCTGCTTGATAAGCTGGAGGACGACAAGCAGGCCCTTGAAGAAGCCTATGCTGAGACCTGCGAAAATCGCGACATGTTGCGGTCTGATCTGATCATTCAGGTTTCTGACAAGCAGAGTGAACTCTCGCAGCTGTTTGCCCAGCAATACCGTTTTGATGGGAATGAGGCTTTGCTTGAGCGCTTTACCAAGCAACATGCTATGGCGCTCGTTTGCGCTCAGGTGATGCTGGACAATCTGAAAGCCGAGAATGGCAAGGAAGTTGAAATTCAGTTCGCCAAGTTTGATGAGTGCGTGGCAAATCTGAAAGAAATGCTCAAAGACGCTCCGCTGCCTTCTGCCGAGAACCAGACACCAGAGATTGATGAGGATGAGAGCATCTCGATTGGCATTGAGCAAACCTATCGACAGCTTAAGTCCTTCGGAAAACGCAAAGATCTCTTCAAAAACAAAGAGGACCTCGCTGAGTTCAACGGCCTCGTCAAAGAGGTTGAAACCTATCTGCAAGATGCCGAAGCTCAGCTGGGTGGGCGAGATGCCAAGAGTGCCTTTGATAAGGTGGAGGCAGCCATGGAGAATGTGCGGGCTGCCTTTGAGCGCGGCCAGCGCACTGCTGCAACGCTTGAGGCCTATCAGATCAAGGTTGAGGAGCTGGCAGACACCATCAACCAGCTCTTCGGTCAGCGCAGTGTCATTCAGGACGATGATGACATGGCCATCTTCGTCGATCACAACGAGACTGCCAGCGAGGCTGCTTACAAGATTGAGAGCTTCCTGAAAAACGGAAAGATCACCGAAGCTGAGGTTCAGTTCGGCTTCCTGCGCAGCCTGATTGCCAGCATGGAGCGGCTCCTCAAGCAACAAGTCACCAAACAACGCAAAGGCATGTTCCGGCAACGGCGGGGGGCTATACGCCGCGGTAAGAAGAAATAGTTCTTCTAGCCCAAGATTTCAGCGGTATTTCAAGTGGTGCTGGAAGCGGTGTTTGAAGACGTTTGGAAACCATTGTCTGCAATTCTGGCCCGACGCTCTTGCATTTTAATTCGGGATTGGAACGCAGAATGAGACGCTATTTCACGACAGGCCTGTGCCTGATTGCCATTGCTGGTTTGGCGGGATGTCAGACAACGACGCCTGGTCAGGGTCGCCTGGGTGGTAAAGACGTTCAGTTTGAAGTGACCGAAAACTTCTTTGGCGGTGGTGGCGCAGCGACGACTGCCACTCTGCCTGATGGCGAAGTGTTTACGGGTAAGCTCGTTACAGCGAAGAGCGAGACCACCAACGTTGGAGAGAGCGACTTCGGCGGCTTTGATGATTTCGACGACTTCGATGATTTTGACGGGTTTGATGACGGGCCGTTCCTTGTCTCAACCTTCTCGACCACCTACAGCCCTTACGCACGTGGTGTGCTGTTCAGTGCCAAACGCAGCATGCGCTGTGTCGTGACGCTTTCCAATCCTGCCGGTGGCTTCTCTGACGGCGGTGTTGGGCAGTGTAAGCTTTCCAATGGCGGCACGTTCCCAGTGGAGTTCTAGAGAGCGAAATCTTTTCGTTACTGTGCTTTTTGTGATTGCTGGTCTCATAGCCCCTGACCTACAGCCGGTTCAGGGGCTTTTGGCTGTGGTGACTGTGGTATTTAAACTCATTTCCTGACAGCCAAACCCGACATTCAATTATTCGGGATTGGTGAATTACAATGAAGACTATTCTAAAAATCGGTGTGTGCGTTGCTGCATTTTCAGCTTTGGTGGGCTGTCAGTCGACCACTACGGGGCAAGGCCGTGTTGTCAGCAAGGATGGCAAGAACTCCCAGAGCGTGACGTTTCAGGTGACCGAAGAGTTTCTCGACAATGGCGCAGCTTCTGTTGTGGCGACGCTTTCCAGCGGTGAGTTCTTCACCGGTAAGCTGGTGACTGAGAAGAAGCAGACCGAGAGCGTTGAAGACGGCTTCTTCTATGAAGATGACGACGATGACTTCTTCACCTCCAGCTCTTCCACCACCTACAGTTCCAAAGCCAAAGGCGTACTGTTCAGCGCTGCTCGTTCCATGCAGTGCCAGATCACCCTGAGCAACCCAAGCCTCGGGTTTGCGGATGGCGGCGTTGGCCAGTGTAAGATTTCTACTGGCGAAACAGTGCCGGTTCAGTTCTAAGCACACCGCTTCAAGAATTTTGTCCTGAGAGGCTTTTTGTCTCTCAGGTTCACCCCACCTTTTCCGGCATGCCTTTGCCGTTGTTCCACCAGCGGTTTGGGTTGGTGCTGTTGGGGTTGTAGGCGGCGCGGCTGGCCCAGTCTTCGCGGAGGAAGATGACGGGTTCTTCGTAGTGGTGGACGTGGAGGATGGCATCCATGACCTTTTCGAGGATTTGCAGGTCACGCTCGATGGAGATTTTGAGCTCCACCATGGGGTAGGTTTCCGTCATCCCTGCTTCGAAACCATCCACGTGGGTTGTGGTGGTGGAGTTTGGTTCTGGCTGAGAGGTTTCCCTGCCGATTGCGGAGATGCTTGCGTTGCGTTGGTAGCGGCCAAAGCTGAGCGGATGCACTTGCATGACGGCATCCAGTATGCGGTCCGTATCTTCCGGCAGTGTTTGGATTTCGATTGTCCAGACCGGTTCAAAACGGCCTGATTTGGCCTTGTATTCAGATAGATCGCTCATCATCCCCTCCCCTCATTATTGTCCTGCGTTTTGCCGCGAAATGTGCCGTAGAGCCCTACGATGCCGACTGCGCTAATCAGCAAGCCTGCGATGACGTTGAACAGGGTGCCTTCATAAAACGCGGTGTAGGCGAAGTAAGCGCCATAGCCGCTGATGAAGCAGGTGATCAGAACGTACAGGACTTTGCGGAAATTGCGCATGAAGCAGCCTCGCTCGCTGGCAGGAACCTGAGGGAGCCTAACAGATTCCCTCGTGTTTGCATCCACGAGTGATCAGAGAGCTTCTTCTGAAAGTGTCGCTTTTTTTCAATACGTGCAGGCTGTGGCTGGTTAGGTTTCTTCTCAGGAAAACAGGAGAGATTCCATGCACTTGAAATACGTCATCATGTACGTTGAGAACCCACGCGAAACCATCGACTTTTACTGCAAGGCCTTTGATGTGGAGCCTGGTCTGATCACCGAAGAAGGTGATTATGGCGAGGTGAAAACCGGAGAAACAACTCTGTCGTTCTCCTCCTTCAAGCTGATGGAAAGCCTTGGCAAAAATCCTTCACATGCAGATGCGAGCAATCCGTGCTTTGAGGTTGCTTTCCAGACTGAGGATGTGGCTGGCGGCCTTGCAAAAGCGTTGTCCGCAGGTGCTGAGCTTGTGCAGGAGGTGAAGGAAGAGCCGTGGGGGCAAACGACCTCCTACGTGAAGGACATGAACGGTTTCCTGATCGAGATATGTTCGCCGGTGACGGCTCCGGCTTAAAGCTAACCAAAGGCAACGGATTGGGCTTGTTGTTTAAAGCTTGTGTTTGCGGCGAATTGCATGGGCGAGACGCCAAACCAGCGTTGGAATTCGCGGCTCATGTGCGCCTGATCAGAGAAGCCGTTGTCGAGGGCAAAATCGGCCCAGTTTTCGACGGTATCAACGCGTCGGGCGGCTTTGCGGATGCGGGCAAGCTGACGCCAGTAGACTGGTGAACGGTTGGTGTGGCGCGCTAAGGTGCGCTGCAATGTTTTGAGCGTCACCCCCAACGCTCCCGCGGAGGCGGCAATGGACACTTGCTCCTCCGCAATACAGCCCAGCGCTTCAGACACGCGCGTATTGAGACGGGTGTGGTCTGCGAGCAGCTCATAGATGGTGGCTTCATCCCATGACCCCAGCCCCTTCAGCGCTGCGAGCAATGCTGGCTCATTGACCTGCGTGCCCGGCTTGAGGCGGAAACCGATCATGCGGTTTACAGTGATGCGATCGGTTTGGTGGGGTTCGTCAAACAGCTCAGAGACTTGCCAGGCAGGGCGATTGCCTTCCACCTCAGTGACAATCAGATCCCGGCAGCCATCTGGCAGGATTGGACCGGAGACGCCCAGTTGTCCGGAATGATGCCAGACCTGAGCGAGCGTTTCAGGCAGAGACGTGCTGGTTTGATTTTGCTGCACACCTTCCCTCCCTTGTTCGCTTCGTGGTCCACCTTCAGCAATTTGCCATCAGAGCATCGGGGGATCAAACAGATTTACTCCCAAAACTTGATCTCTTTGGCTCTGTGCTTATCCCTCCTTAGTGGTGATGAAAACATCTCGTTTCGGAAACTGTCTGACAGCTCTGGATTGCTGATTGAAGTGCGCTGTCAGCAGGTAATCCGGATTGCTGGCAAGCCATTCTGACAGGTCGATGGCCTGATACTCACCGGTGTTAAAGGCAATCAGAATGCGCGCCTTTTCTGTTCCTGTGTTTTCAATGGAGTGCCCGTAGCCTTGCGGGATATAGCCGACATCTCCTTTACTCAGAGTTTCAATGGCATAGCGGCCTTTGGCACCGAACATGGTGACGCTGATGCTGCCTTCCATCACATACTGCCATTCATCCGCATTGGGGTGCCAGTGAAGTTCTCTTAGCGCACCTGGATCAAGCTCCAAAACAAGGCCGGTGATGGTTGTTGCAATGGGGAACTCATTCTGGCTGACACGCCATATACGTCCACCCTTGCGCGTTACCTTGGGCTCTTGTTTCAGGAGGCTGTATTTGTGCGCTTCCGGAGTGGGATTGAACTCCCCCTGATGCGGAAGGGTTGGTTGCTCCGGAGGGATGACGCCGTTGACAAAGTAGGCTTCTGATTTGGGGAAGTTGTCGAACGCGCTTTCTGGCATACCGAGGTTCTTGGCCAGCAGGTTCTTTGGCGTATGCCCCAGCCAGTCTGTGATGCTGAAGGTGCCGAACTCTGAGAAGTAGCCGTTATCAAAAATCAGAATGAAGTGGCAGGGTTCATCCCCCAGGCATTGGATGGAATGCCCGTGCCCTCTTGGAAAGTACCAGACGTCACCGGGTTCAAAATCATCCGTTGCGGATTGACCGTTGGGATTGATGACTGTGGTCCGGCAGCGGCCATCCATGACGAAGGCCCACTCCGCGGCTGTTGCGTGCCAGTGCAGTTCGCGGGCGACACCCGGTTCCAGCTTCATGGACACACCGGCAATGCCTGTTGAGATGGGGAACTGTTCGACAGTAGCCTCTTTGCCAAAGCTGCCGCCATCGACGCGTCCGGTGGTTTTCTCCAGCTCAAACTTGAATCTCGGGAGTTCTTTGTTTGCCAGGTCTGGTTCGGGAACGTTGTTCCAGAATGGCCCTGATGGATACTCAGCTGCGGAGGCTTGTGTTGCCACTGCTCCGCCAACCCCTGCTGCCATGGCAGCTTTGAAAAAGTCCCGTCTTGATGCGCCAGACATGATGCCTCCCTACGATCAGGAAATGCAGCGCGCACATATTATCACGGTGTGGTTCGTGGGCAATGGTGAGATGGTAGGGCATCTCACAGGCAAGGCGAAATGCTGGCGTTAGTGTTAATCAGTCGTGCCCAGCCAAAGATTACGGATTTTCATTTGAATGCCGCTTTTAATGCGAGGAAAATAGACCTTGTAGGGCAACCACTTGCTGCGCCCCTCCGATTTCCTGATGCCTATTGCAAAGATTGGATCGCTCATGTCTGTCGATGTTACTCAGCAATACAAGACCAGCTCAAATCTTAGAACCCGCGCGAACCTGCACCGGCGTTATGCCAATAAGAACTGGTTTGAGTGGGCTTACAAACACATGGGGTTTCGCGAAAACAGCAAGATCGCAGACATTGGGTGTGGCACGGGCTGGTTCTGGACAGCCAATCAACATGTGCTACCAAATGGGCTGGATGTTTCATTGCTCGATCAATCCGCGCAGATGGTGGCTGAGGCCAAAGGTGCTCTGGAAGCGCTTTCTGCCGTGCAGCGTGTTTCCGGTTATGTTGAAAAGGCTGAGGCAATCCCGTTTGAGGATGCTTCCTGCGATATGGTGATGGCGATGCACATGGTCTATCACCTGTCGGATCCCGATAAAGCCATGGATGAGATGCAGCGTATCCTGAAACCAGATGGACGGCTTGTCATCTCGCTTAACAGCCCCTCCAACCTGAAGCAGATTTATGAGATCAACAGCCGGGTGTTTGATGTGGCTCCAGTTGACCCTTCCACTGTGATTGCACCACCTGCTGACGTAGCAGGCCAGCTGCAGCAGCGTTTCAACTCAATCACTCTGCTGACTTATAAAGACATCTACGAGATTGATGACGCTGAGACCGTGTTCGCAACCTTGACGTCCTATCCTCCCGGCAATGAGGCGACGGAGGCACAACAAACGCAGTTGCGTGCTGAGATCAGCAAGTGTCTGGAAGAGCACCACGGCGTTATGAGATCACCGCATGAGGTGTTGTTGCTTGTGGCGCAGGAGCCAAAGGCGGTTTGATTACCGCTCTTCTTCGTCGGAGAGGTAGCGTTGCAGCTTGTCTTTGTTGGCGACTTTGAGTTCGCGGCCTCGTTTTTCGACGAGGCCCAGCTCGATCAGTTGGCTGACGGCGCGGCGATAGACGCGTTCGGAGCAACCGAAGCGCTCAGCTTCCCGGAAGACACGCTCAAACTGGATTGGTGGCTTGTTGCCCAGCTCGCGGAGCATCAGGTCTTTGGCGATGTTGTAGGCCAGCGGGTACATGAAATGCGATGTAACCCGATCCATCACGCCCTGATAGGTATCTGCCAGACATTGGCTGAGCCAAATGCCCACATGCGGGTGCTGAACCAGTAATGCTTCCAGCTCAGCAATCGGGATCACGCGGACGCTCACCGGACCATCGCAGCGGATGTCGAACTGGATCGGCTTGCCGGTGAGGAACTCAATCTCTCCGTAGAGGCGGTCTTCTATGTTGAAGCGGCCATGACTGAAGCGGCGCCCATTGGCTGCTGTGTAGCTGACCGTGCAATATCCGTCGTCTATCCAATAGAGGTGCTCAAGGGTCTGGCCTTGCCGGAGGAGGTATTCTCCAGGCTCCATATGGCGCAAAAGGAACGGGCCAGATTTGATCCATTCCAAGACTTCCTTATGTCCAATTTCAGCGAGCGATTTAATTGTCATTTTTGCATTATTTAATTCAGAGATGCGGACAATTGTCCTGTTTTTGAATCGGAGATATTTCTACCTTTCTCCTTGCAAGCTGCATAGGAGAATCTTGATGACACCGCATATCAACGCCCAGACTGGAGACTTTGCTGAAACAGTCCTCATGCCGGGTGATCCGCTTCGCGCAAAGTATATTGCAGAAACCTATCTGGAAAATGTACGCGAAGTTACTAACGTGCGTAACGTGCTTGGTTTTACTGGTGAATACAAGGGTAAACCACTTTCCGTTATGGCGCATGGTATGGGTATGCCATCCATCTCGATCTATGCACATGAGCTGATCAACTTTTACGGCGTCAAGCAGCTCATCCGCGTCGGCAGCTGCGGTGGTGTTGATGAAGAGCTGAAACTGCGCGATCTGATCGTTGCGACCAGCGCCAGCACCAACTCCGCGATGATCCGTGATCGCTTTGCAGGCTATGACTATGCTGCTGCTCCGGATTTTGAACTGCTGAAAGCTTGTTCTGAAGCTGCGAAAGAGCTCGACCTCTCGCCGCGCTTCGGCAACATTCTCTCTGGTGACCTGTTCTACGGTTCCAATCCTGCTCTACTGCCAGCCATGCAGAAAATGGGCGTTCTGGCAGTGGAAATGGAAGCTGCGGCCCTGTTTGCGATTGCTGCGGAGTTCCGCGTGAAAGCGCTGTGCGTGCTGACCGTTTCTGATCACCTGATCACTGCAGAAGAGACTTCCTCTGAAGAACGCCAGACCAGCTTCAACCAGATGATGGAGCTTGCTCTGGAAACTGCTTATGCAACAACACCTGAAATGGCTGACGCATAATGAATATGGAACTTGTAGGCTATCTGGCCTCAATCACCGTGATGACTTCCCTCCTGATGGGCAACGTCCTGTGGCTTCGTGTGATCAACATGATCGGTTGTATCCTGTTCACCATCTATGGTGTTGCAGTTGATGCTTACCCGGTTGTTTTGCTCAACGGCATGTGCGTGTTCATCAACATTTACCACTTGGCAAAATTGAGAAAGCAACAACAACAAGCACTTACGCCAGCAGAAGCGTAAGGCACTCGCCCCCATCAAGCCAAGGTATTTGTAAACTCAAGAGCCCTGAGCGTCCTCCAAGACGCGCTCAGGGCTCTTTTTCTTTTTATCAAGCCAACTCAGGCAGCAGCAGCTTGCATTTTCAGCTAGCACCGCTCTCCCTGCCGCTTTCAGCTGCGAAAACGCGGTATAGCAGGGTGACATTTTCGGCTGAGGCTGCTTTGCCGAAGGTGAGCTGCGGGTTTCCAGCTTCATCTGAGGCCAGCTTGTAGAGCACTAAATATCGTGCTTCGAGAAAGCTTAGAAATGCCTCGGCGGTGTCATTTTCAGCAAATGTAAGCTGTATTCCCCGATGTGGGTGTGACGTCACCTCTGGCTCCACAGATGCCAAGGTTGAAGTTTGATCGTCTAACACAAACTCAGCTTCCGTCATTGCGTCACTTTCAGATCAACTGACAGCCAGACCTGATCCCAGCGGTTTAGTTTTTCTTCGGGAGAGAGTGAGGCTGGGGAGACTGGCTGTGCAGCGGGCAAGACTGGGTAGTCTTTGAGGAGTGGAGCCCGGACGGCGCCTTTGAGTTGGTCGTTTATCTGGCAGGTGACGGCAATCATGTCGTTGCAAGCTGGGCAGAAGAGGATGGTTGCTTGTTGGCTTCCCTGCTTTTCTTCAGTCAGTGGCTGCGATGCTTCGATAAGGAGCTCCCCTTTGGGGTGAGACAGGTAGATGCCATCATGTTGAGTGCAATAGTCACAAGAGCATCGGCGAGGTGTGTACTCGCTGAGAGGCTTATGCAGTTTCAGCTGCACGTGCGTTCCACCGCAGGAACATTGGCCGTGGCTTATCTCATGCATTGCGTTGCCTCCTTGCTCGTTCTTCCGTCCCAAGAAGGTATCGTTCTGCCCGCACTCATTGAAGTTTATTTTCATTATGGTCTATTATTCACTTCATGAATTTAAGCAGCATGGATCTCAACCTGCTTCTGGTGTTTGAAGCGGTTTACTCGGAACGCAACCTGACACGAGCTAGCAAGCGACTGAACCTGACGCAGCCTGCTGTCAGCAATGCGCTGCGTCGTTTGCGGGATACCTTTCAGGATCCTCTTTTCATCCGCACTGCAGAAGGCATGGTGCCAACAGATCTGGCGGAGCAGTTGGCAGGCCGTGTTCTGGATGCACTGGAAATGCTGCGCAGTTTTGAGAGCCGCGAAAGCTTTGATCCCGCAGGACTTACGCGGGATTTTCGTATCTCCATCAGCGACTATAACGGCATGCTGGTTTTGCCGCGTCTTCTGAAGGTGCTGGCTGAGCACGCACCAGGGGTCAGCATCACCACCTCGCAAATACAGCGCGCCCATGTGAGTGAGCACCTCAGCACAGGGCAAGTGGATCTGGTTCTTGCCCCGAAGCAAGACGTCGCCAACCTTTCCTATGAACCTCTGTATTCCGACGACTATGTGGGCGTGGCTTCGGCACATTACGGGCCTGAGGGTGGCCAGATGTCATTGGAGGAGTACTGCCAGCGTGAGCACCTGCTGTTTTCGCTGGAGGGGTATGGCAGAAGCACTGTGGATGTTGCTTTGTCCAAACTTGGCAAGAAGCGCAAGGTGGTGTTGCGCAGCTCTCATGTGCACACGATACCTCATGTTCTTGAAGGGTCAGCATTCATTGCGACCCTGCCCCGCCTGATAACACTGGACTATCTGAAGCGCTTTGAACTCACGAGCTTCGGCCTACCTATTGAACTTCAAGGGCACAAAGTTGGATTGCACTGGCATGCAAGGCAGCATCACGACCCAGCTCATGAATGGCTGCGCGGGTTGATCAAGGAGTTGTTTGGCCACTAGCGGCTTGTGCCTCAAGGATATGCTTGTAGTAGATGTCGCCTCGTTCAGCGGCGAACATGTCGACGATGAGGCCTTGCGTGGCGAGCATCAGCAGGGTCACGCCGATGGCGTTGGCGTGGGTATTGTTGAACAGGAAGAATAAGGCGAGGCCGCCCAAAGCGAATGCAATCGCGAGAGGGTATGTGATACGGAAGATCTTCTCAAACCCTTCAACACGCTGCTTTTCTTCCGCGACGAAGCCTGCAGGGTCTTCTTGGTACTGCTCTGAAAACGTGGTCATGCGCTGGGTGTTGTTGACCACACCAAAGATGCCTGTTGTGAAGCCAATGGTGCCCAACACGATAAGTGGGATCATCATTGCCTTGGCGCTTGGTGTGGAGCCAAACCAGCCGAAAGCGATACCGGAGAGCAAGATGACCAAGCCTGCAGTGCCAAAGATCGATGCTTCCAGAATTTCGCCTTTGCACCATTGCAGCGTGTAGTGAATGAAGTCCATCTGGCCCTCGCATTTTCGTTGCGGCACCATTTAAGTGAACATCGTTCTCTTGTCAATTGCGGGTTAACTCGCAGTCCTGATGCTTTTGGTGATGTAGTCCATGAAGACTTTGATTTTGGGCGAGATGAGTTCCCGTTTCAGATAAATAGCGTGGGTGGATGTCTGCTGGCCGTGAGGGCTAAAGGTTAGGTCTGGCAGCACCTGAACCAACTCCCCTGTCGCCAGTTCTCGCCGCACGGCCCAGTGTGGAATGAGGGCCAGTCCTCCGTGATTCAGGATCAGTTGCTTCTGCCCGTTGACGCTGTTTGTTTCCAGAGTGTCGCTTAAAGTAAGTCTCTCAATTTTATCTGAGATTTGGAACCAGTTGGCCCAGCCTGCATAGCCGTACTTAATCGCACGATGTTGGGTCAGATCCTGCGGGGTTTCGGGAGTTCCTGCCTGCCTCAGATAGGTTGGACTGGCACAGATGATGAAGTTGTTTGGCAAAAGGTGGCGGGCAATGAGAGAGGAATCTGCCAGAGTTCCACTGCGAATTGCCACATCAACGCCTTCCTCAATCAGGTCCACGACCCGCTCGGTCAGCTCAACCTTGATCTTCAGTTTCGGATACTCCGCCATAAAGGTCGGAACCAGCGGCAGGATAACGGTTTCGCCAAAGCCGACAGTGGAGCTGATGGTGAGCGTGCCTTGAGGCTCCTGCTGTAAGTCACTGATTGCGCGTTTGGCTTCATCAAGGTCAGAGAGGATCTGCCGGGAGTAGCTGTAAAACCGAAGGCCTGCCTCAGTGGGAGAAACCTTTCTTGTATTGCGGTTTAGGAGACGAACACCGAGTTCTTCTTCAAGGCTGGCAATCTGACGGGAGATGGAGGAGGGCTGCAAATCAAAGCGGCGACTTGCTTCCGTGATGCTTTGCTCCTCCATGACGGCGTTGAAGTAGGCAATGCGCTTCATCATGGTGGCTTCCTCCGATTTCAAACACTCATTATTGCCTTATACGCAAAAATGATTTGTTTACAGCCGCATTGTTCTGCATCAGCCGCAAAAATAAGGTCGCCTCACCCATAACGAGTGAGGCTTCTCATGAAAGCGATGATTTTGAACGGTCTGGGCGCAAGCGATTTGTTTGAGCTGGCTAAACTGGAAAAACCAAGGGCCACTGCCGGACATGTTGTTGTGAAAGTTTGCGCAACAAGCGTGAACCCGCTGGACTCGATGCTGCGGTCCACTGAAACGCCGTGGTCGGAGAACCTTCCTCAGGTTCTGCATGGCGATGTTGCTGGCATTGTTGAGGAAGTTGGCACTGGTGTTACACGCTTCAACGTTGGTGACCGTGTGTATGGCTGCGCGGGTGGCGTGGCTGGCATCAATGGCGCTTTGAGTGAGTACATGCTGGTTGATGCGGACCTAATAGCTCACAAGCCCAACTCATTGACCATGAGACAGGCAGCAGCGCTTCCGCTGGTTTCCATCACAGCCTGGGAAGCACTGGTGCAGAAGCTGAAGGTTTCCGCGGATGACAAGGTGTTGGTGCATGGCGCGACAGGTGGTGTTGGTCATGTCGCCGTTCAGCTGGCAAAAGCGCTGGGAGCGAAGGTAACGACCACATCTCTTGCCAAGAACCTTGCAGCCGCTGAGAAGCTGGGCGCAGATCATGTGGTGAATGCAGAGGAAACATCGGTTGCCGAGTATGTAGCTCAACACACCGGCGGTGAAGGGTTTGATGCGGTGTTTGACACCATCGCCGGTGAGCACATTCAAAAGAGCTTTGAAGCAGCTCGCATGAACGGCGCGGTTGCTACAATCCTGCCGATTGCCGATGTGTTGCAAGTGGCCCTGAAGGGGTTGAGCTTCCACAGTGTGCTGATGCTGATCCCGATGGTGACAGGTAAGAACCGCCGCGTGCATGGTGAGATTTTGGAGCAGATTGCCAAGCTGGTGGATGAGGGCAAAATCACCCCGCTACTGGATGAGACGGAGTTCAGCGTGCTGGATGTCGCCAAAGCCCATGACAGGCTGCAATCCGGTGAAGCTCTTGGCAAAGTTGTCATCAGCGGCTTCCACGCTGAAGCCTGACGTTTAAGCGTCACCACCAGTGCGCATCAGATGCACTGGTGGTTTTGTTGTCTGCCTCTAATCCAGCAGAACGTTACGGCGGGCTTCGCTAGTGCGTTTGGTGGAGAGGAGAAGGTTGGTTTCACTGGCGGAGATACCGTCGATCAGGCGGATGCGACGCAGCACATCATCGAAGTGCACCAGCGTGTCCGTGCCCAGCTCCAGGATCAGATCCCACTTGCCGTTTGTGGTGTGCAGAGCGGAAACTTCAGTCATCTTGTTGAGCTGGTTGACGATGCGTTGGGTGCCTTTGCCCTCGATCTTGATCATCATTATGCCACGAACAGGTTGTTCAAAGACATCGCCTCGCAGCACCACTGTGTAGCCGAGGATATCACCAGCTGATTTCAAACGCTCCATGCGCGCGCGCACCGTTGAGCGAGATATCTTCAGCTCAAGGGCTAGATCAGAAACACTCGCCCGCGCATTCCTACGTAGTATCGCGATGATTTTTTGATCTATATCATCCAAAGTGCGTAACCTTACTTACCATTCTGGCCAATGCGACCACCATTTTGATCACAATGCCAGCTTTTTACCGCCACTTCCACAAGGATAATACCCCATATTGGAATTAAACGGGAAGTGGGAATGAAGAATACCGTTGTGCTCGTAGGTGCACCTGTACAGACAGGAACCAACATTCAGGGCTGCGTGATGGGCCCGGATGCTCTGCGAACTGCCGGACTGCAAGGCTCCCTTGAGGCACTGGGCTACTCCGTTATAGACCGGGGCAACATTTTACCAGAGGCAAGTCCTGATCGGGTTCATTCCAACAGCGCTATCCACCATTTGAGTGAGACAATCAGCTGGACATCTAAGCTGCATGATGTGGCTCTGCATGAAATGCGTGAAGGGCATCTGCCAGTTTTCCTTGGCGGTGATCACTCCATGGCGGCAGGCACCGTCAGCGGTATCGCTCATGCTGCAGCAGAAGCTGGCGAAGAGCAGTTTGTGCTCTGGCTGGATGCACATCCTGATTTCCATAATCTCAGCACAACGACCAGCGGTAATCTGCACGGCACGCCCGCGGCTTACTTTTGTGGTCTCTCCGGTTTTGAGGGGTATTATCCGGAGTTGAACACAACAATTAAGCCAGAGAACATCTGCATGATGGGTTTGCGGTCCGTCGACAATGCAGAGCGGGCTGCCCTGCAGAAAACCGGTATTGAGACCTACGACATGCGCCGTATCGATGAGAACGGTGTGGTCAAACCAATCAATGCGTTCCTGGAGCGTGTGAAGGCAGCCAATGGCCGTCTGCATGTGAGCTTTGACGTGGACTTCCTTGATCCGGACATTGCCCCTGCGGTGGGGACGACGGTTCCGGGTGGCGCGACCTTCCGTGAAGCGCATCTGATCATGGAGATGCTCTGTGACAGCCAGCTGGTGACTTCGGTTGATCTGGTGGAACTGAACCCGTTCCTGGACGTCCGCGGACGCACAGCAACCCTGATGACGGATCTGGTGTGCAGCTTGTTTGGCAAGCAGGTGCTGGACCACCCAAACCGCGCCTGATCTCAGTCACATAATAAAAGATAGGTATCCCCATATGGTCCAGTTCGTAAGCGTTTCTAAAATTTTGGATTTGGTCAACAAACACGGTGTCGAGAATGTCCTGAAGGGCATGACCGAGTATGTGGAGCAGGATTACCGCCGCTGGCCGCTGTTTGACAAAACACCTCGTGTTGCAAGCCACTCCAAAGTTGGCGTGATCGAACTGATGCCGACCAGTGATGGGGAGCTTTACAGCTTCAAGTATGTGAACGGCCATCCGAAAAACACCAAGGAAGGCAAGCAGACTGTCACTGCGTTTGGCATGCTGGCAGATGTGGATACGGGCTATCCATTCTTCCTTTCTGAAATGACGGTTCTGACGGCACTGCGCACGGCTGCGACCTCTGTGATGGCGGCGAAGCATCTGGCGCGTCCGGATTCTAAAACCATGGCGATCATCGGCAATGGCGCTCAGTCTGAGTTTCAGGCACTGGCGTTCAAAGCGGTAATGGGCATTACCAATCTGCGCCTTTACGACACGGATGCGGAAGCGACGGAGAAGTGTGCGGCGAACCTTGATGGCAAGGGCTTCACCATCACCATCTGCCGCAGCTCTGAAGAGGCGATCACCGGCGCGGACATCATCACTACCGTGACTGCGGACAAGCAGAAAGCCACGATCCTGACCGACAACATGGTCGGCTCCGGCGTGCACATCAACGCGATTGGTGGCGATTGTCCCGGCAAGACCGAGCTGCATAAGGACATTCTGCTGCGTTCCAAGATCTTCGTGGAGTTCCCGGAACAGACCCGCATTGAAGGCGAGATCCAGCAGCTGGATGATGACTATCCGGTTGTTGAGCTTTGGGAAGTGATCACCGGTGGTGCGGAAGGCCGTAGTAGTGAGCGCGATATCACGCTGTTTGACTCCGTTGGCTTTGCCATCGAGGACTTTTCCGGCCTGCGTTACATCTACGATCTGGTGAAGCAGGACGAAACAACCCAGGACCTTGAGATGATCGCTGAACCAGCTGATCCACGTAATCTCTTTGGTCTTCTGGAGGTAAAACAAGCTGCCGAGTAAGAGCAGCGGTCATTGTTAAACTCTCCCTTGCCCGGGGTTTGTAAGCGCCTGCCCACCTAGCAGGCGCTTCTTTTTTGCTTTGTTGGCTTTTGGGCAACATCGGAACTGAGAGAAAAATGGTTCGAACTCTCAATGTCGGTTCGAACTCACATTTTCTTTACATGTCTTATCCAGCACAACCTCTGATTAGCTGAGCACGTAGAGCTTAACCGCCCCTAACGTTATCTCACTCTTAGAAGAAGGTTGCGAAGCTCATGCCCCAAACACTTACTGCAACTAGCGCTGCAAATTACCCCGCTCTTTATCAACCATTTCATCGACAGCAGGAGAACTCTGCGCAAAGTGATGATCAGGCCGTTCGCTTTCGTCCTGCTCAAGGTTATGGAGCTGAGGAACTTAAGCTTGACCAGAGCCGCTTTGAAACATTTAAGTCTCAATACCTTGCGGACACAGGAAAGCTAAAAGCTGCAGCTGAAAAGTATTGTGGCAGCCAGGCTTCGCAGCATTCCCAACGTATTGAAGATCTTGAAAGAAATCTCTTTGTCGAACAAGGCAACCCAACCTTTTACGCAGGAAAGCTTGATACAGCTTACAGTACTCTGCGGGACAACATTCACGAGATAGACACTCTTTTAGACAGCCCAAACATCTCCGATAACAAAAAAGAGCTCATTCTAGATCAGTTCCTGACAACAATTAATGCGTGTGCAGACGGTGTTACAGCGAACTCTCAAATTGCTCTGACAGCGCTCTATCTGGAAACATCCGGTGCGGCAGGCGAATTGCAGCGCCTCAGAGAAGGTTTGGTTCAATCCCTTGCTGCAGAGTTTGCGACAAAGCACCATGATGATTTGTCATCAGACTGGGAAATCCATCTTGTTAATGCCTACACAAACCATGTCGCGGAAAAGTTTGGCGTAGAAGTTCAACCTGATGAGTATGACGTGGCCTTTGCCGTCACTCCGGAGTTGAAGGAAGAGTTTGAGCAACTCGTTGAGAACCGGTTGTCTCCTGCACGGATTGTGGAGCATCTGGCAGAAGAACATGACCTCGAGCTCAAGCAGGCACTCAATGCATTAAACATCCCAACAAGTGGGATTGTGAAACTTGAGCAATTAGATAGTCCTGAAACAAGGGAGAACATCTTCGGAAGCATCGATAACGGTGTACTGAAGAAACTGGCAACGCTCACCGGTAAGGAATCCTACTCTCTGCAGCAGTTTGGCGACATGGACGAGTGGCAGATGGAGCATGTCGATTTCACCAACTCCCGTTTTTATGTTGCGAAAGAAATTGCTGAAGGCATTAAGACTGCCAACACACCAGATGGTAACTCTAGCCAGTCCGTGGAACCAGATACCGATATCGCGCTTTCTCCTTCAGGCGAACTCCACCTTAAAGGTCACACCGGGCTGTTCTATTGGGTGGAAAACACTGAAGCTGATACCATCGAGCCCGTTAAACCTGAGCACATAGCCACCTTGGACCTTTCCACATTTGGGGAAGAAGGTTTAGAGATCGCTCGAACCGCAATTACTAACGCAACCAGTTATGCTGAAGTTGACAGTTATCTAACGAGCCAGATTACGGCGACAAAAGACGCAGCCTCTCCGCTCACTCAAGAAGGGCTTTTGTACACTCAGCAAGACAGTGAGTTACCAACGAAGTTGGTAGGGGTTATTCTTGAGCGAGCAAACTCTGATCCTCGCTTTAAACAAGAGCTCATTGATCAGTTAGGGCAGCCTAACACAACAGACAAGTTCCAACTGTTTGCTGCAACTGCACAAGACAGCGACATCGGTTTTGCAGCTTTGAAAGGCCTTTCGTCCGAAGTCGATTTAACCAGATTAAATGATGCATCCTATGTTGGTAGTTTGTCTGCGGATCAGCTGGAAATCGTCAAGCAAAACAGCAAGTTTATTGATCTGAATGGAGCTCTGGCCAGTGCTTTCCAAGATGGCAGCAAAGACGTTGTACAAACCCTTCTGGGAATAGGCGCTGAGTTTGATGTCAATAATATTCAGTTGCAGTATGGCATACTCAATGCGGCTGCGAGTGACGACATTGAACTCATCCAAATGCTCCCAGATGATCCGGAAATGTTCCAGATAGCCGATCAGGATTCTAACGGGAGCAATCTCTTGCATGTGGCGTGTTACTACGACAGTCCAAAAGTTGCTCAGCATCTGCTTGCAAAGTATCCATCGGAAATCAGATCTCAAAACAGTTCAGGCCACACGCCAATGATTATGGCAATCCAAAGTGGCAGTGCTGACCTCATTCAGACGATGCTGGACGCTGATCGTCATATCTTGTTCCCGCTGAGCTCCAGCGAAACCAATCCCGTCGATTACGCGAGGAGAAATGCTAGCCCAGAAGTTCGATCAATCATCAGCCAAGCCCAAGTAAGCTATTACCGCTCTCTGACTGAGCAAGGTGTTGATCCATCAACAATACCAACTTCAGCCAAAGGGGATCTCATGAAGCTTTCGATGCACCTGGGCTTTGACATGGCGAAAGAGTTGCTCGCAACGCGTTCCCCAGCCCTGAATCTGGACACGAGCGAGCTTCTTCATAACGCGACAAGCATGCTGGAGAGTGAAATCAACAAAGGCAATAATGAGCAGGCTCAGATGATGATCTCAAAGTATCCTGAGCTCCAAACCAACCGGTTTGATGGTGAGGCAACTCTCATCCATCTTGCCGTGCAAAAACTAAGTCCGGAAACACTAAGCTGGATGCTTGACCAACCTGAATTGCGGGCTCAAATCAGCCAAGTTAACGGTCAGGGCCTCACCCCACTACAGATCGCAGAGCAGGATGGTAAGTTTGCACAGGCTACTATCCTTCGTCAGGCTTCTGCGGCTTAAACTCAACGAGCTGATTTCGAAGGTTCTCATCAAGATGAACCTTCGAATGGCACGCAAGCAGCCATGCGCATAACTTCCATAATTTATCATGTTGGGAGAGAATAACCGGAGACAAACATGAACTCTGGTTTAGCGGGCGGGATTTGCCTCTACGAGAGAAGCGGTCATCATTAAACTTTCCCTTGCCCGGGGTTTGTAAGCGCCTGCCCACCTAGCAGGCGCTTCTTTTTTGCGTTGTTGGCTTTTGGGCTGAGCAAAGGCCGACGACTAAGGTTCGGCGCGGCTCCTGATCAATTACAGGAGCGTCTCAATGTGAACTCTTTGCGCTTCTTCCCAGATTGCATCAATGAAGATGCTAATGGTCTCGCGCAGTTGAACGCTGTTGTTTGGATCAACCTGTTCAGCAAGAAGCTCATCAAACAATCCTGCTTCCACAATTCGGCCTTCCACGGTCTCTGCAATCTCAGGCGTGTACTTTTCTGAGATAAACTGGGTGATCACATCGAGGGTATCCACGGCGGCCTGTCTGATCTCATTGTCAGGGACAGAGAAGTTTCCTGTCAGCAAGTTTTCCGGAAGCACAGAGGCTATATCATGGTTTTCTGGTACTGCTGCTTTCGCGTCGACTTTTGCAACAAACGCGGCCGTGTCCTCATCTAGCCCAGTGCCGTTAGAACTGGACGCTGCATATTTTGCAGCTGTCACTTCGTGCTCGGAAATTAACACGGCGAGTGGATCGCTGTTCAACTTTTCATCTGCATAATGAACACCGGTTATGACCTGCCTTGATGTCAGGCTATGGTTTTGGCCAGCAGTGAAACCGCAGGCGTTACAGGCCTTTTCGTAGGCCTGTGTTCCAAGGGTTGCACCATATTTGTCCTGAAGGGCAGTCCGGAACGCTCCCTGATCTGCTGCTTTTTGAGAATCTAGGTTGCCCTGCAGAGCAAGCCAGGACACAAACCGCCCCTTAACTGACGTGCTTGCCAGACGGGGGAGTACATCTCCGCCTTCGACTGTCAGCTTTTGAGAAGAGGCTGTGTTGGTCGCGATGGTCTGGAAGTTACTCAAGCTTACTGAAGTCATAGTGCTCATCCCATTCTGCTGGTCTCTGTTTGCAATGGGACCAGGCTAACGTTAAGTCAGAAGCACTCCTGTTCTGTTCATCACAGCGGCCCTGACACCTCAATCACAACTCTGTCAGGGAGGCAAAAACAGCACGCAAAAAGTGGATATGATGTGAGCATCTGCCGTAGATGCAACCTTGCTGCTGTAACCACTCTGAACTACACCTAACTCTTTCTGTGTGATCTCACATTTTCGAAAAGGCTATGCTGCTGTGATTACCTGTTATGTGCATTATGAGTTGGAGCCAGGGAAGGTTGCTGAGTTTGAGCATTATGCCAAGCTTTGGATTCCGCTGGTGGAGAAGTTTGGCGGGCAGCATCATGGATATTTTCTGCCTCATGAAAGTGCAAATGATCTGGCGCTGGCTCTGTTCTCGTTTCCATCCCTTGCAGCCTATGAGCAGTATCGCAAGGATAGCATGGAGGATGAAGACTGCCAGAAAGCGTTTGCCTACGCTGAAGAGACACAATGCATTCACCGCTATGACAGGCAGTTTTTGCGGCCGGTGCTGAAGTAACTCAGCGAGTGGCGCCAGAGGCGAAGCTACTTGGTAAACTTCATCGCGTACTCGACGATCTTATCGCCAGCGATGAGCAACTGGAGTTTTTTGGCGTCTCGTTTAACCTCTATCGGGCATTTCTTTGAGGCTTCCGCTTTGATTTCCGTGAGCTTTTTGTCGAGGGCGGCGAGTTCGCGTTCGGCTTTTCGGAAGTCATCCCGCTTTTTGCTGGCTTTTTTCCAATGAGGGGCCAGCTTTAGCAGGTTTTGTTCAGCGGCTTCATAGTCCGGATCGTTATTGAGCTTTTGAACGTCGCCCTTGTTTCTCTTGCGCGCTTCATTCATCTGGGCGACCAGCTTGTTGTAGAGCTTGTCGAGATCATCAAAACCGCTGCTTTCGCGTTCCAGAGAGTTTTTGAGGCGCGTGAGCTTACCGTGTGCTTCTGAAACCTTGGAGACCTTCGGTGAATCTTCGACAGCTGCTTCGTACTTTTTGTCGAGGAAGGTCTTGCTGCCCAGCTCTTTGTCGAAGTTGGTTATGTCCACCCGGCTAATACTGTGTTTGTGGTCCATCTTCTGCTTCAGATCAGAGAAACCACTGCGAAATTCAGCGAGGTTCTTGAAGGTTTTCAGGGTTTTTCCGGCCATTTCTGTCACCTGTTTTTGCTCTGATAAAACGCTAATGCAAAACAAGCAGGCCCAAAAGAAAGAGGTCTTCCGTTAGTTAAGCAAAACAGAACCGAAGATGACAAAAGCAAGCGGTGCGATGCGCGCGTTTACTCCTGTCGCGGCATCAAGGTCTTCGAAGATCTTCAGCCACGCACACTCATTCCTTTGAGAATTTAAAGTGGGAGGGTTGAGTAAAATACTATTTCCTCAAAACCTGAAATATCCTAGTAGTTTTGCAGGGCATTACAGCAAGGGCCTGCCCCTTTTGATTTTCCCATCCCCATTCCTTAAAGCGCTTTGAGCAACACAAAGCGCACGCGCAGATTTGGTTTGTCAAAATGAATAGCTTTATCGCCGCCAGTCAGAAGATTGCGAAAGACTCCGTCGGCTTGTTCTGGATTATGGTCAAGACCATGGTTCCGGTGATGATCTTCGTGCGCATTGGCATGGAGTTTGGGCTGGTTGATTATCTGGGCGTGGCACTGGAACCACTGATGGGCCTGATGGGATTGCCGGCTGCAACCGGTCTTGTGCTGGCCGTTGGTTTGTTGGTGGGCACTTACTCCGCTGTGGCCGTGATGATCAGCATTTTGCCGCTGGTAGCGCTGAGCGTGGCTGATGTGACGGTGTTGCTTTCCGTTGTTTTGATCGCCCATGCCCTGCCGCTGGAACAGAGCATTTCCCGCCGTGCTGGGATCAGCTTTATTTTTTCCTCCGGTCTGCGGTTTGTGGTGGGCATTGCCTACGGCATGGTGCTGAATCTGTTTTATTCCGCAGGTGGTTGGCTCCAGCAGCCGATTGAGCTTTCTTGGCTGCCTTATACGCCAACCATTGAAGAGACCTGGCTGGAGTGGAGCTACTCCAGTGCCTCCCTGCTCTTCAGCATGTTCTGGATCATTCTGGGGCTGATCCTCTTCCTGAAACTGCTGGAGCTGTTGAAGGTGACGGATCTGCTTGGGTGGCTGCTTTCACCTTTGCTGCGCATCATGGGCATCAGCAAGGCAGCGACGCCAATCACCATGGTGGGTGTTTTGCTTGGGCTTTCCTATGGTGGTGGCCTCATCATCAAAGAAGCGCAGGAAGGTAAGCTTTCATCGCGCGATGTGGTGCTGTCTCTCTCCTTCATGGGCATCTGTCACGGCTTGATTGAAGATCCGCTGGTGATGATGGCGTTTGGCGCACACTGGTCTGGTGCACTGGTTGGACGTTTTGTGTTCTGCGTTGCGGCGATGGCGTTGATTGGTCGTCTGATTCAGATGATGCCAGAAGATGCCTTCAACCGGTTCCTCTATCGCCCTGCTAAAACAGCCAAGGCGGTTGGCTGATCTCCTCCCTTCTTTCTGTTCCTGAGGTGTAGTTACGTTTCAGGAACATGGCTCGCTTAAGATGTTTCGCAGTGAGCTGGGCTGGCATGGTCTGGCCTGAATGCGGAAACACGTGCATGAGCGAAATGCCTCCTCAAGAAAAGCGCACACCCAATGAGGCCTGGTTTGAATCCCGGTGGTGGTGGCGGGTGAAGATGTGGCTGCAATGGACCAGCTGGCTGCAGTACCTGCCCAATCTGGTGGTCGTACTGCTGTTGCTGGTGCTCGCAGGACTTGGAGCACTGATTGGGTGCTGGCCGTTTGTGCTGGTGGATCTGCCGCTTGTTCTTGCAGCGCTGTTGTTTCTCAATCTGATCTTCGATGTGGCGACGGTTCGATATGGCTATCATCCAGAAGAGCCACTGCCGACCAGCCTTGCGCATCTGGATGCGTTTGAGGTGATGCGGGCGCGGGTTTCGTGCCGGTCTTTTCAGAAGCGGTTGATGAGCGAAGAGCATCGGCAGATGGTGCTTTCTCTGGCAGAGCAGAACAGCAGGCCGGAGAACTGTCTGAGCTCCTCCCCTATTCGTTTTGAGTATGTCGACAATCCGCTGGTGGTCTGGCCTGCGGTTGGGACGCGGGAGTTTCTGGTGGCCATTGCACCGCGTGAGTATCACGAGATGGCCGTGGTGGATGTGGGGCGCAGTTTACAGAAAGTGGTGATTGAAGCCACACGACAAGGGCTGGCAACGTGCTGGATTGGGCCGGGGGCTGACCATAAGAGCATCATCAAGCATCTGGGTGCGCGGTTTGATCCTGAGAAGGACCACATCATCTGCGTTTGTGCATTTGGGTATCGCTCCCGTTACATTCCTCTGGCCATCCGCCTCATCCTGAAAACACAGCGGCATCGGTTGGATGTGCAGGAGCTGTTTTATGCGGACACTGTTTTTGCCAAGCCGCTGAACACGAACGCACGGCCCTATCGGGCGTTTGGGCGATGCTATGAGGTGTGTCAGTGGTCGCCATCTTCCTACAACGCGCAGCCAACGCGTGCTGTTGTGTTGGCTGAGAATGCGAAGATACAGCGGGTGGATTTTTGTGCAGCAACGCATTCACGGTACTACGCCATGGTGGCGCTGGGGATCTGGTTGGCGAACTGGGAATGCGGGTGTGAGGCGCTTGGCAAGGTGGGGCGCTTTGAGCAGCTTGCGCCAGAGATGCGCGGCAAAGAGCCGTTTCCGGATCTGCCGCGCTATATCATCTCATGGGTGCCGAAGGAGGCCCCTTAAACCCAGCGTACCGTCTTTTTCAGAGCAGTCTCAGAGGATGGCCCTGATGACTTCAGGATCGGTTTGAGCGGAGCTTCTGGCTCGCTATGCACGAGCTCCAGAGCGGCGGCATCGCTGTCAACCTTGTCCAGACGGGCCTGCTCAAACAGGGCCTCCTTGATGATGTCGCCAAAGCTTTCCACGGTGACTGAGTTGAGGAACGCCTGATCCTCCCGGTTGTCAACCAGACGCTGGATGGCATGGTCACGGATCTGAGGGATGTTGGCGGTGAAGAACGGCGCGGTTGCATCGCTTGCCCAACTGACGCCCGTCACGCCATGTTGCTCAGCCAGCGCGGGGAAGTTCTGCCAGGTCAATTGCCGAGACAGGTCGTGGATGGCATCCTCTGCATTTTCTGGCAAGGAACGCAGGAAGTTTTGCTCGGCATAGTTCCAGACCTGCTTTTCGAACCGTTCAACCGCGATCTTCATCGGATGAGGCACCTCTGAAATTTTCAGAGCCTCTCCCTCCTCCACAGGGCGTTGATCGCGCAGCACATCGCGGTAGATGCCTTGCAGAAGTTCTTTGCTCCATGCTTTGGAGGTGGCTTCCTCTGCGATGAGAGGATCGTATTTCTTTGCGATCTCCGTGCTCAGGCGGGCCATCAGTTCCCGTTCCACATGGAAGGGGTTTCGCTCTGTGTACTTGCTATCGGCGCGAGCGGCGAAGAGTTCGGTGTTGCTCTCCGGAGTCTCAATGATCTCGCTTTGGACAGATGGAATGGTCTGATGCTGTTTGTTCTGCACCAATCCGTTGATCGGGTTACGCTTTACATCATCAGAGAGCGCTTTGTTGCGTGCTGCGGAGCTTTCATCGCTCAGCACCCGGCGCTCTGCAAAAGTGACGCCTTCCAGCACCTGTTTGGCCGTCAGGCTGTGGCTGTTGCCGTCATTTTGACCGCACGCTCTGCATGCTGCTTCATAGGCTTTATCGCCCAGCGTTTTGCCATAGTGGTTGGTGAGTGCCAGACGGAAGGCGCCCTGATCTTCCTGCTTCTGGGCTTCTCCTGCCGCTTGCTGTTTGACCCAGGTGACGAGCCTGCCTGCGATTGCAGTGCTGGAGTGGGCCTTCACCTGCCCTTCAGCAATCGTGAGCTTGCCATCCTGCGGAATGCTGTGTGCGGCAGAGACGAAACTGTTCAAACCAATCGCTGTCATTGTCCAACTCCCATGGTGTCAGCGGCCCGGGCAACCTGCCCTCCCGCCTTTCAGAGTAGGCAATGGTTTTGCGGATGACTGTTCTGACCGTCACAGGAAACGACTGGATTTCATAGGTGAAAATACGCAGTTAGCGTTATTTGTCGTGCTCCTTCAGGAAGGCATCTATGATCTCGTGCAGGCGTTTGCCGTCGAAGCTGGGGAAGTGCCCACCGTGGACAGTGCGGACCGGGAGGTCAGCCAAGCGCTTCATACTGGCGATGTAGTCTGCCATGTTGGAGTGGTAGCAGTCTGTCACCAGCGGCCCGTCGTAAACGATATCTCCTGCGATCAGGGTCTTGGTTGCCTTCTCCCACAAAGCGATGCCGCCCGGTGAGTGGCCGGGCGTATGGATGACCTCAAAATGGCGATCACCGGTGGAGAGCACTTCACCGTCTTCCAGCAGGTGACTGGCTGGTGCCGGTTCGACAGCGTATGCGGAAGACTTGTAGGGTTCTGGCGGGAGGGCGTCGAAGATATCATCCGCGACACATCCTTCGACCAGCGTGTTCTGGCGTGTTGGGTGGGCGAGCAGATCAGCCTCGGCCTTATGGACCAGACGGTTCGGGAACTCGTGTTGGCAGCCGATGTGGTCAAAATGAGTGTGGCTGGCGACGGCCATCACGGACTTCTCTGAGGTCAGTGCCACATGCTCGCGCAGGCTGACAACGCCCATACCGCTGTCCACCAGCAGGTCCTTATGGCGACCACGCACATGCCAGATGTTGCAGCGGTAGAACTGCTTAATGTAGGGCTCTTCAATCAGCGTAATGTCATCTGCCAGTTTCGTGGTGCGATACCACTTCTCCGCCGGAATGCGTTCCACTGCTCATCCCTCCTGCTTGATCAGAGAAGTTCATCATAACCAGCTGTGGCACGGAGGGGGATAACTTATTTTGGTGGGAGTTTTCCGCCCCGCAGAGTGCTGCGGGACGAAGGAACGCAGGAAAAACGTAAAGAACGCAAATGAACGCACATTATCACGCAAGGGTGGTTTGGCGGGTGTTGTCCCCGTTTTGGGTGGTGCGGTTTGGAGAGTAATCCGCGGCATTCACAGTTTTTGGGCGGCCTTCCAGAGAGAGGTTTGTGATGCGCGGGGCGGTTTCGGCGATGACCTTGCCGCGGCGGATCACAGCGAGGCGGGTGGCCTTCATGCGGATGGCTTCGATTGCGTCTTCTGCCTGCAGCAGCACGAAGTCGGCATTACCGCCGACTTTGACGCCGTAGCCTTCCAGCCCCATGATCTTTGCGGAGTTGGTGGTGACGGCCTCATAGCAGTAGCGAATGTCATCACGGCTGGAGAGCTGGCCTACATGGAGGCCCATGCCTGCGACTTCCAGCATGTCGGCGTTGCCCAGTGAGTACCATGGGTCCATCACGCAATCATGACCAAAGCCGACGGTGATGCCGTACTCCCGCATCTCGCGCACGCGGGTCTGGCCACGGCGTTTTGGATAGGTGTCGTGGCGGCCCTGAAGCATGATGTTGATCAGTGGGTTGGCGATGGCACAGACTTCCGCTTCTGCCATTAGAGGCAGCAGCTTAGAAACGTAGTAGTTATCCATGGAATGCATAGAAGTGAGGTGTGATCCAGTCACCCTACCCTGTAGCCCTAAGCGCTGGGTCTCGTAAGCCAGCGTCTCAATGTGACGGGAGAGTGGGTCGTCGGATTCATCGCAGTGCATGTCCACCTGCAGGCCGCGCTTGGCTGCGATCTCCATGAGAGCCTTCACTGAGCGGGCGCCGTCTTCCATGGTGCGTTCAAAGTGTGGGATGCCGCCGACCACATCCACGCCCATATCCAGAGCACGGAGCAGGTTGTTCTCAGCAGTTGGAGAGCGGTAGAAACCATCTTGCGGGAAGGCGACCAGCTGCAAATCGATATAGGGCGCAATGCGTTGCTTCACATCCAGCAGGGCTTCCACACCCAACAGACGATCATCACAGACATCCACGTGGGTTCTGATAGCCAGCAAGCCTTGAGAGACTGCCAGGTCGCAATAACGCAGAGCCCGCTCAACAACCGCATCAATGGTGAGCAGTGGCTTCAACTCTCCCCAAAGGCTGATGCCTTCCAGTAGCGTGCCGCTTTCGTTCATTCTTGGCAGACCAAGGGAAAGGGTGGCATCCATATGGAAGTGAGGATCAACGAATGGTGCTGAAACCAGCTGCCCCTGAGCATCGATCACGCGTTCTGCTTCTGCGGTGATGCCTTTTTCAATCGCGGTGATTTTGCCAGTTTTGACTGCAATATCGACGCCTGTTTCGCCAGTGGTCAGGACTGCGTTTTTTACGAGTAAATCCAGAGACATGAGTGTTGCCTTTCTTACTTATTAGCTTAACGCTGACCACGGAAGTACGGTTGCAGCAGTGCGCGTGGGTAATCTGCTTTGCGGGCCACAAGCACCAGCGCTACGATGGAAAGCAGGTACGGGATCATCAGGAAGACCTGAGACGGGATCACCGCGCCAACCTCATTTTGCAGGCGGATCTGGAAGGCATCGAAAGCTCCAAACAGCAGAGCCCCCAGTAGAGCTTTACCCGGCCTCCAGCTTGCAAACACCACCAGGGCAATGCAGATCCAGCCGCGTCCGTTGATCATGCCGAAGAAGAAGGCATCGAAGGCGGACATGGTGAGGAAAGCGCCGCCCAGTGCCATGAGCGCAGACCCTGCCATGATTGCGCCGATACGCAGTGCGAAGACCGACAAGCCCTGCGCTTCAACAGCGGATGGATTGTCGCCCACAGCCCGGATCGCAAGGCCAAGTGGGGTGCGATAGAGCACGTAGCTGACCAGCAGGACCATGGCGAGCGCCAGAAAAGTCATGGAGGTTTGCTGGAACAGAGCCGGACCGATGAATGGCAGGTCAGACAGCACCGGAATATCAAGCGGTTGGAACGCTTCAATCCGCGGGGGGCTGGAGACTTTTGGCAGCGCTGTGCGATAGGTGAAATAGCTGACCGAGGTGGCAAACATGGTTATGCCGAGGCCTGAGACGTGCTGCGACAGACCCAGAGGCACCGTAAGGATGCCGTGGAGCAGACCAAAGAACGCACCTGCCAGTGCTGCGATGAGAACACCGCCCCAAAGGCCAGCGCCGAGCCAAACGGCCATCCAGCCGCACATGGCCCCAACCACGAAGATGCCCTCAATACCGAGGTTCAGCACCCCTGCCCGCTCACAGACCAACGCGCCGAGCACACCGAAGATAAGCGGAGTGGCGATGCGGATGGCAGCAGCCCAGAAGTTGGCGGAGAGAAGAATATCAATATATTCCATGGCTTATGCCTCCCCTTTGGCTGCAAGTGGTGTCTTCTTCGGCTGCACAAAGCGGATTTTGAAGCGCACGAAGAGGCTGGAGATCAGCACACAGATCAGAGACATAGCGACCACGAGATCAGCAATGTAGCTGGAAACGCCCATGGCGCGGCTCATGCTGTCTGCCCCTACAAAAACGGCTGCGATGAACACGGCGGCAATGACCACGCCAACAGGTGACAAGCCTGCCAACATGGCGACCACGACACCTGTGTAACCGAAGCCCGGAGAGATATCGGAGGTCAGATAGCCCTTGAGGCCAGCAACCTCGCTTACACCGGCAAGGCCCGCGAGCGCACCGGAGATCAAACCCACCTTGATGAAGGTGGAGGTGACTGGAATGCCTGCGTGTTTTGCGGCAGAGACGTTTTCACCCGTTGCGCGGATTTCAAAACCCCAAACGCTGCGCTTCATCATGATGTAGATTACAAGCGCGGAAACCAGAGCGATGACAAGGCCCCAGTGGATGCGCATGCGAGGGAACATTTTGGGCAGTGTGGCGGCGCTGGTCATTGGTTCTGACTGCGGCCAGCCCATGCCCATTGGGTCTTTCATCGGGCCTTCCAGCATCATCTGCACAAACAGCAGAACCACGAAGTTGAGCAACAAGGTGGTGACGACTTCATCTGCTCCTAGCTTCGTTTTCAGCAGTGTTGGGACGAGCATCAGTGTGCCGCCCGCAATCATACCCGCCAGCATGATCAGCGGGATCATGATGTAGGCAGGGGCTGAGATGGCACCGGAACCAACTGCCACGGCGGCAAGCGCGCCCACATAGAGCTGACCTTCTGCACCAATGTTCCAGAGCTTGGCTCTGAAGGCCACACTGACGGCAAGGCCGGTGAATATGAGCGGGGTGGCACGGGCCAGAAGCTCAGATAATGCGAACTTGGAGCCGAATGCCCCCTTAAAGATATGCCCGTAGGCGGCGAAAACTTCTCCCCCTGCCGCCGCAATGGGGATCGCCGCGAGCGCGAGTGCGGTGATTCCAGCGACAATCGGCAGGGCCAATGCA
Organism: Pseudovibrio sp. FO-BEG1; assembly: GCF_000236645.1. Taxonomy (NCBI): domain Bacteria; kingdom Pseudomonadati; phylum Pseudomonadota; class Alphaproteobacteria; order Hyphomicrobiales; family Stappiaceae; genus Pseudovibrio; species Pseudovibrio sp. FO-BEG1. The sequence goes on along the minus strand of NC_016642.1, from coordinate 793,983 downwards.
AAAAGAGAAGAGACATTGCTGCGAGGTTCAAACCGGATCATGCTGCTTGTTCCCCTTTTGCGGAATGTCCTGCCATCATCAGGCCAACCTGTTTCTTATCCAGCTTTTCTGTCTCCACTGGCTCAGAGATATGCCCGCGATGGATCACGGCGATCCTGTCGGATAACTGGAAAAGTTCGTCCAGATCCTCAGAGATGAGAAGGACGCCAGCGCCTCTGTCCCGCGCCTCCTGAAGGCGGCGGTGCACGTCAGCTGTTGCGCCTACATCCAGCCCTCGTGACGGCTGTGCGGCAAGGACAATATCGGGTTGCTGATCCAGTGTTCTGGCGAGGACGATCTTTTGGATGTTCCCGCCGGAAAGCAGGCGGGAGACGGCAAGCGGGCCGGAGCAGCGGATGTCATAGGCCTTGATAGCCTCCTGAGCACGCTTGCGAATTTCGTTGAAGCGGAGAAGGCCGAAGCGCTGGTAGGCAGGCTTGCGGATTTCTTCCAGCACGAGGTTTTCCTCCACCGACATGGCACCTACGATACCGTCGTGGTGGCGGTCTTCCGGGATGCGGGCTACGCCGGATTTGATTGCAGCGGCTGCGCTGGCCTTGAGCGGTTTGCCATTGAGCTGGACATGGCCAGCGGTTGGCGTTTCCAACCCGGAGATGACCTTTGCAAGCGTGCTTTGGCCGTTGCCAGAGACACCTGCCAGGCCGATGATCTCCCCTTTTCGGAGGGCGAGATTGACGTTTTCGATCTGCTCGCGGCCCTCACCGGCGCTGACACCAGCAAAAATCAGCGTTTCGTCTTCCGGATAGCCGGGTTTGCGTTCTGCGGTTTGGACTGAATGCCCGACCATTACCTCAGCTAGTTGATGGCGATCACACTGCGATGTCGGCAGGTCTGCAACAATCTTACCCCCTCTCAACACCGCAACACGATCAGACGCGCCCAGCACCTCTGCCATCTTGTGGGAGATGAAGATAATTGCCATGCCTTTAGCGGCGAGCAGCTTCAGGGTTTTGAAAAGACTATCGGATTCCTGTGGCGTGAGAACCGCAGTGGGTTCGTCTAACACCAGAATGCGGGCATCGCGGTAGAGCGCTTTGAGGATTTCAACGCGCTGTCTTTCCCCAACTGCCAACTTTGAAACGCGCAGATCCAGATCGACTTCGAGGCCGGAACTCTGCATCAGCTCCTGCAGTTTTGCCCGCGCTTTGGAGCGGCTGAAGCGGCGTGCAAACAGGCTCTCCGTGCCCAGAACGATGTTCTCAAGACCCGTCAGGTTCTCAGCCAGCGTGAAGTGCTGGTGAACCATACCTATCCCCGCTTCAAGGGCTGCCTGAGGGGCGCCGGGCTCCAGATCTACCAGAATACCAGAGGAGTGGCGTACCATGACACGTCCTTCATCAGCCACATAATGACCGAACAGGATATTCATGAGCGTGGTTTTGCCCGCTCCGTTCTCACCCAGCAACGCAACTATTTCCCCTGCATGCAGGTCTAGATTGACGTTGCCGTTGGCAACCAGATCACCAAAGATCTTGGTTATGTTTTGAAGAGATAGAAGCGGATGCTCACTCTTAGTTTCTGGCATGGGATACCCTTAGACTGAAGAGGTTATGCGCGCGGCAGGCGGAAAAGACGAGCCGGGTTATCCCCCGGCCCGACCTGCGTTAATTGGAGGACTTTGGTTCTTCGTCGTTGATTTCAACGGTGAAAGACCCATCCAGAATGCTCGCTTCGACAGCTTTGACCTTGCCCAGCAGGTCCGCATCCACCAGCGCTTCATCAACCACCAGCGAACCACCGCCATGACCCATGAAGGAGTACTTGCCGTAGTCTTCAGCCTTGAAGTTATTCGCCTTTACAGCTGTGATCGCTGCATCAACGGTTGGCTCCATATGCCAGATGGCAGAGGCAAGGATGGTGTTTGGATAGTCAGCAGCGGTGTCAATGACATTGCCAATTGCAAAGATGCCTTTTTCCATCGCCGCATCAGATACGCCGAAGCGTTCTGCATACAAAACATCAGCACCAGCATCGATCATCGCGTAAGCAGTTTCTTTTGCTTTTGGCGGGTCGTACCAGGAGTTGATGAAGTTGACGGTGAAGGTCACGTCAGGATTGGTTGCCTTAGCACCATTCATGAATGCGTGCATGAGGCGGTTGACTTCCGGAATAGCGAAGCCACCGATCATGCCGATTTTGCCAGACTTGGACTTCGCGCCTGCGATCATACCGGAGAGGTAGGATGGCTCGTGGATGAAGTTGTCAAACACGGCGAAGTTTGGCTCAGCAGCCGGGAAGGAAGAGCCCATGAGGAAGGCTGTTTCAGGGTATTCAGCTGCTACATTGCGCGCTGCGCGTTCTACTGCGAATGCTTCGCCGACGATGAGCTGGTGGCCCGCTTCCGCGTATTCACGCATGACGCGTTCATAGTCTGTGTTGGCTGTGTTTTCGGAGTAAACATAGGTGATGTCACCGCGTTCTGCAGCTGCGTTGAGGGCCTTGTGAATACGGCCAACCCATTGCTGCTCAACAGGAACGGTGTAAATCGCTGCGACCTTGAGAGGTTCAGCAGCCAAAACTTTTGCCGGAGAATAAACCGTGATTACGGCCGCAAAAACAGCCACGGCTGTAAGAACATGGCGTCTCACAAAACCGTTCAAACGTGTCGCAAACATGCACACCCCCTGAAATCAATAATTTGTGCAGGGCTGCAGATCAGACTGCAGCCGCAATCTGCCCTATCTCGTAGTGAAAGTGAAAATGTCCTGACCAGGACGAAGGCATTAAAAATGGCTGTATACGAGACAAAGCGGCTAATGACTAGATGCCTCAGAAGTATTTTTCGCATGACGGCACGTAAATTAATGCAGAACACACAGTACTTTTCTTATGGTATTCAGTTATTTATCGACCGTATAAATATTATTAAACCACTATATAGCTGTGGATTGAGCCAAGTGACGATAAAACACTCGAATCGAAGCAACATCTTGAAATTTTACTTTTCGGTCAAATAATTTCAATCAATATTATTTTGCAATATTTTCCATAGATTGAAAAATAACGCAGTGCGCTCAGTGATTGCTCCAGGTGCTTAAAATGCACGCAGGTAGAGCTCTGATTTCATGCAGGATTTGGAGTGTGGTGCTCAACAAGCGAGCAAAGCACGCCTTGTAGATACATGAGAGAAATTTGGGAATAGTTGTGGGGGATGATGGCTTTGGGCTGCCTCGAAGGCGTAGAGAAGTGCCGTGGCACTTCCCGAGTTTTGTGAGCTTGCTCAGCTTATGAGGTCACCGTTGCGGCTTCCCAGTCGGTCAGGATCTGCATGATCTGACGGCTATCGTCCATGCTTGGCGCCGGGCTTTCAAGCGCGGTCTTGCCAGCTTCGATCGCTTCACGGATTGCTCTGACCTGATAGAGGAACGCATTGCCTTCCGCTGTTACGGTGCGGGTGTCGCCGGGCTTTTCGTAAGGGGTGACGGTGAAACTATTCCCCTCAGCTTCTGGCAGCCATGGGTTGGAATCAAGCACGAGGCTGGCTTTGGATCCCAATACCGTGAAACCGGCATGCAGACCGTAGTCTTCAGCGGTGTGGAGCTGACAGACAACACCGTTGTTCAATCTCAAGGTCGCTGCAGACTCGCAGATATTCCCATCCGTACCACGGCGACCCATTGCAGAGATCTTATAGTTCTCAAAGACATGGGTCGGGAATGCTGTCTGCAACAGCAAGTGCATCAACGAGGTTGGATAGCAACCAAGATTATACAATGCTCCCTTGCTGTGCGGGTTCACGAACTGAGCGATAGAAGCACAGTACTGAGCGGTGATGGACTGGACTTCCCCCAGTTCACCAGAGGCAACCACATCACGAATAGCAGCGGCGAACGGATGGTTCAGGTACATCAGCCCTTCAACAAAGAACACGCCGTTTTCAGCCACAGCTTTCAGTGCCTGATCCGTCTTTTCCATATCCACGGAAAGTGACTTTTCACAGAGGATCGCCTTGCCTGCATTGGCCGCTTTGATCACGTACTCATGATGAATGTGATTAGGGAGTGCGATGTAAATGATATCAACGGCTTCGTCTTCAATTAGCTCATTGAAATCATCAAAAGTATGCTCAACATCGTACTTCTCTGCGAACACTTTCAGAGGTACTTCTGAGCGGCCTGCAACGGAATGAATCCGCGTAGAACCTTCCGCTTGAACCGCATCCGCCATGGTAAGCGAGATGAAGCTTGTTCCCAGAAAGCCCCAGTTCAGTTTCGACATTGTTTTTCTCCAGAACACAGGATCCCGAGAACATCACGGGACGGACTCCGAAAATAACCCTAATCATATTTCAGCAGAGAGAAAACACCCGAGATCGACGGCTCATGGATTATCCAAGTTTATCGATAAAAGAGCAGGTAACTCTCAGAGTTTACTTACAATTTTACTGAACTAAGGGACTGTCCGTACCAAGTAAATCAATGCCTTTGATTTCTGCAGATCCTGCCAGAATTGTGATGTATTGAGAGACTGCTTTGGACCAACTTGCAGCTTCCAACCATGCTCTGATGGTTTCCTCAACATGTTCAAATGGCAGAGTGTTTCCGTCAATTTTCCGGTTCAGGAAAATGATGTGATAGCCGAACTTGGTTTCGATTGGATGCTCTGACAGTTGTCCAGCCTGCATCGACTGAAGGGCGACTTCAAACTCAGGAACCGTGCTCCCCTTTGTCAGCTGGCCCAGATTTCCGCCGGTTTCCTTTGATGGACAGGCGGAGTACTCCATTGCCAGATCGGCGAAGGACTCAGGTTTATCCTGAAGGAGCTTGATCACATCATGAGCACGCGCTTTGGCAATGCTGCGGGCTGTGAGTTGGTCCGACCCAGCTGCGAACAGGATATGGCTGGCCTCATAAATTGGCTCTGAGCTGAAGCGAGCCTTGTTGTTCTCATAATAACGCAGGCACTCATCCTGAGAAGCAGACGGAATATCGACTTCCTGCTCAATCAGTTCCCTGATGGCCGCATCGTCTTCGGTTTCGCTGCCGTCGTCATGCTGTTCTGGCGCAGCGATGATGTTCAATGCACGTGCCTGCTGCAACAGGAGCTCTCGGACCACAAGAGCGCGCGCAGCTGCTTGAACCGCCTGACCGGGGTTTTCAGCGGGGTGGTTCTGAGCTTCGGCCAGAATATCTTGCTCAGATATCTGAACACCATTGACCACCACATCCGTGATGATCGGTTTGCTCTTGGGTGGCACTTTGGTGCTCGGCAGGTCCATGCCTGCCTGAGCACCCTCACTCAGGTTCGGGTTTGTGTAGAGATTGGCCATTTCACCTCACTCTGCCGGATGACGTGAGTTGGTGGAGTTGCGCTCACGTACGATCTGATAACCGGGACGCCACAAGTATCTTGCCGGCACGCTGAGCATGTGCACCAAGCGTGTGAAGGGGAAGATGAGCAGGATCGTCAGGCCGAAGAAGAGATGCAGCTTGAAGATCCATGAGACATCTGAGACATAGGTTGCGGCATCACCATTGAAGGTGAAGATGCCCAATGCCCAGCTCATGAACTTAACCATTTCTTCCCCATCCAGATGCTGAAGCGAAATCGGGATAGTTGCCAGGCCGAGCAGAAGCTGGAACGCAAGTAGGCAGATAATGAAGGTGTCCATGGCACTGGAAGCTGCCCTCACCCGCTCATCATAGAGCCTGCGATGAATAAGCATTCCTGCGCCGACAATCGCCATGAGCCCAGCAATGCCGCCGACGACAACCGCCAGAACCTGCTTGGTTCCATGTCCGATCCCAAGTGCATCAAAGATCGCAATGGGGGTTAGCAGGCCGAAGAGGTGGCCCAGGAAGATGATGATCACACCCACATGGAAGAGCACAGAGCCCCAGACCAGTTGCTTGCGGCGGAGAAGCTGGCTGGAACCTGCCCGCCAGCTGTAGGGTTCTCTGTCGTATCGGATGATTGTTCCAACAATCAGAACCGAGAGGGCGATGTACGGGTAAATTCCGAAGAACAACGTGTTGAAGAAGCCAGACATATCTAGTGGTCCCCCTGGATGTTCTGTGGGGTTGCGTCAGGCGGGCGTCTGTCCGCGGCTCTCATTTGCATTCTCAACCGGTCAGGGCCACAGCTGCCTTCCCCTGCATTGCCGCCGAACTTGACGACTTCTTCTTGCCAAATGCGATCCATCGCTTCGAGGTCGTTTGGATCATCATCCGGCTCAGCAAGGATGTTGGAGAGGAGCTCTTTTGATGGCTGTGCCTTACTGATTTCAGCAATAGCTGCAAACGCGTTGGCGTAGATTGAACCCTTCTTTTTGAGGCGTAAACGGAGCGCCTCGAAAATATGAGCTGTCTGACCAAGCAGTTCTTGTGCCTCTGTTAAGGGCTGGTGTGCGAGGTACTCCAGGAAGAGCGGGATGTAGTCCGGGAGTTCTGTGGTTTCGACCGCAAATCCGTTCTTCAGGTACATCTCACGCAGGTCTACAAGAGCCTGCCCGCGATCTCTACTTTCACCATGCACGTGTTCAAACAGGTGTAGAGAGTGAGAACGTGTACGATCGAACTGGAACACATAGCGTTCCTGCACCTCGTACAGATCTTTGCCGGCCAAATCATCGCATAGATTGCAGATCATCTTCTGGCCTTTTGCCGAGAGCAGGCGGTCTGAGTTCACCGCCTCCTTCAGCGCTGGTAGATCATCCAGCAGCTCCTGCGTTGGGTAGTTGAGCAGGAGCGAGAGGATTTTTAAGGAGACAATCATCCGCGCATCTCCTTAAACACGTCAGTTGGAGTTTCGACTGCCTTCTTGCGGGAACCACCAAACAGATCAGTTCCATCGCTGCCACCAGAGCAACCATTGCCGAAGGAGAAGCCACAGGAGCCGCGAACATCGTAGGCATCCTCAGAGATTTCTCTGTGCGTGGTTGGGATGACGAAGCGATCTTCGTAGTTGGCGATCGCCATGATCTTGTACATGTCTTCAATGAGTTCAGGTGTAAGACCAACTTGTTTTGCGATCTCCTCATTAACCACGCCATCGATACTCTTAGACCGCATGTAAGAGCGCATGGCGAGCATGCGTTCCAGCGCAGAGACGATCGGCTGGTCCTTGCCTGCGGTGAGCAGGTTGGAGAGGTAGCGAACAGGGATGCGCATGCTCCGGACATCCGGTAGTTCACCATCCCATCCAATCTTGCCAGCTTCAGCGGCGTTCTGGATTGGGGAGAGAGGTGGGATGTACCAAACCATTGGAAGCGTGCGGTACTCTGGATGGAGTGGAAACGCCACTTTCCAGTCGATGGCCATCTTGTAGATTGGTGAAGCTTGGGCGGCTTTGAGCCAGTCTTCAGGAACACCATCTTTGCGGGCCTGCTCGATCACCTTTGGATCATGTGGATCAAGGAAGACCTTGAGTTGCTCTTCGTAAAGATCCTTCTCATCCTTGGTGGAGGCTGCTTCTTCAATCTTATCCGCATCGTAGAGGATCACACCCAGATAGCGGATGCGGCCCACACAGGTTTCTGAACAGACAGTTGGCTGACCAGACTCGATGCGTGGATAGCAGAAGATGCATTTTTCTGATTTGCCAGAGGACCAGTTGAAGTAGATCTTCTTGTAGGGGCAACCAGAGACGCACATGCGCCAGCCGCGGCATTTTTCCTGATCAATCAAGACGATGCCATCATCCTCACGCTTGTAGATCGCACCGGATGGGCACGCTGCAACGCATGTTGGATTGAGGCAGTGCTCACACAGGCGTGGCAGGTACATCATGAAGGTGTTTTCAAACTCGCCGTAGATTTCCTTCTCGACACCTTCGAAGTTGTAATCCTTGGAGCGTTTGGAGAACTCGCCACCGAGAATTTCCTCCCAGTTTGGTCCCCATTCGATCTTTTCGATCCGCTCACCGGTGATCGCGGACTTAGGCCGTGCCGTTGGGAATTGAGCACTTTCAGGTGCGCCCTGAAGGTGTTCGTAGTCGTAATCAAACGGCTCGTAATAGTCGTCGATTTCCGGCAGGTCCGGGTTGGCAAAAATCTTCGCCAGAATGCGCCATTTGGCACCCATCTTGGGCTGGATTTTGCCGTTGCGTTTGCGAACCCAGCCACCGTTCCAGCGCTTCTGGTTCTCCCAATCCTTGGGGTAACCAATGCCGGGTTTGGTTTCAACGTTGTTGAACCAGGCGTACTCGACACCTTCACGGTTGGTCCAAACGTTTTTACAGGTCACTGAACAGGTGTGGCAGCCAATGCATTTATCCAGATTCAGCACCATTCCGACTTGTGCGCGGACTTTCATTCTGCTGCCTCCTGACCACTGTCATCCAGTGGTTCTTCCATCCAGTTCACTTCTTCCAGTTTGTGAACCACAACGAACTCATCGCGGTTGGAGCCAACCGTTCCATAGTAGTTGAAGCCGTAGGATTGCTGGGCGTATCCGCCAATCATATGCGTTGGTTTGGTCACGGCTCTGGTGACCGAGTTATGGATACCACCGCGCTGTCCGGTGAGCTCTGATCCCGGTGTATTCACGATCTTTTCCTGAGCGTGATACATGTAGATCGTGCCCTCTTTCATGCGCTGGGAGACCACCGCACGGGCAACAAGCGCACCGTTGATATTGAAGACTTCAACCCAGTCGTTGTCCTCAATATCGGCTTTCTGCGCATCAACTTCAGAGATCCAGACCACAGGTCCACCGCGGTTGAGCGTGAGCATCAACAAGTTGTCGGTGTAGGTGGAGTGGATGCCCCACTTCTGGTGCGGAGTGATGAAGTTGAGCACCAATTGCTTTCTGCCCAGCGACTTATCGTCGATGACAGGCTTGATGCCTTTGGTGTCTATCGGTGGCCTGTACACACAGAAGCCTTCACCAAAGGCACGCATCCAGAGGTGATCCTGATAGAGCTGCTGACGACCGGAGATGGTGCGCCATGGGATCAGCTCATGCACATTGGTGTAGCCCGCGTTGTAGCAGACATGTTCGGATTCCAGACCAGACCATGTTGGTGAGGAGATGATCTTGCGTGGTTGAGCCACAATATCGCGGAAGCGGATCTTCTCCTCTTCCTTCGGCAAAGCCAGATGGGTGTGGTCTCTACCAGTGAACTCGGAGAGCGCAGCCCAAGCTTTCACGGCAACTTCACCGTTGGTTTCCGGAGCCAGAGACAGGACAACCTCTGTTGCATCGATATCTGTCTCAATCTTCGCAAAGCCTTTGGTTGGGCCGTCTTCCAGAACCTCACCATTGAGACCTTTGAGGAGTTTAACTTCATGCTCGGTGTTCCAACTGATGCCTTTGCCACCGTTACCAAGCTTGTCCATCAACGGGCCAAGAGCTGTGAAGCGCTTGTAGACATTTGGATAATCACGCTCAATCACCACAACGTTTGGCATTGTCTTGCCCGGTTGCGGCTCGATATCGCCTGTCTTCCAGTCCTCTACATCAAATGGCTGGGCAATCTCACCTGCGGTATCATGCAGGATTGGGACAAGGACGACGTCCTTTTCCTTGCCGAGGACTTCCTGAGAGACCTCAGAGAATGACTTGGCAATGCCCTTGAAAATTTCCCAGTCACTGCGGGCTTCCCAAGCAGGGTCAGCTGCGCTGGAAAGTGGGTGAATGAAGGGGTGCATGTCCGAAGTGTTGAGGTCGTTTTTCTCATACCATGTTGCTGTTGGCAGCACGATATCGGAGTAGACCGCTGTGGTGGACATACGGAAGTCCAGCGTGACCAGCAGGTCGAGCTTTCCTTCTGGTGCATTGTCGTGCCAGACAGCTTCCTTGGCGCGCTGGCGGCCTTCTTCTCCCAGATCCTTACCCAGCACACCATGTTCGGTGCCAAGCAGGTGACGGAGGAAGTATTCGTGGCCTTTACCGGAGGAACCCAGCAGATTGGAGCGCCAGACGAACAGGTTACGCGGCCAGTTGGCTTCGTTATCCGGATCTTCACAGGACAGTTTCAGGCTGCCTGATTTGAGTTCCTGGGCAACGTAGTCTTTTGCGTCTTTGCCGCTTGCTTCTGCGTCTTTGGCGACCTGAAGTGAGTTGGTTTGGAGCTGAGGTGCTGATGGTAGCCAGCCCATCCGTTCTGCTCGGATGTTGTAGTCAATCAGCGATGCATTCCAATCTCCCTCAGGCGCGGTTGGAGAGATGATCTCATCCACCTTCAGTGTTTCATAGCGCCATTGATCTGTGTGCGCGTAGAAGAAGGAGGTGGAGTTCATATGCCGTGGTGGGCGGGCCCAGTCCAAGGCAAATGCGAGGGCTGTCCAGCCAGTTTGTGGGCGGAGTTTTTCCTGTCCCACATAGTGGCTCCAGCCACCACCAGACTGACCGACACAGCCGCACATCACCAGCAGATTGATGATGCCGCGGTAATTCATATCCATGTGGTACCAGTGGTTCAGACCGGCACCGAGGATGACCATGGAGCGTCCGTTGGTCTTCTCCGCATTACTCGCAAACTCGCGGGCGGTCGTGATGATGTGATCTTTAGGAACACCTGTGATCTTCTCTGCCCATGCAGGAGTGTAGGGCAACTCTTCATCGTAAGATTTGGCAGAGTTTGGATCATCCAGCCCCCGGTCTAGGCCATAGTTTGCCACGAACAGATCAAACACAGAGGCGACGAGTGTTTCGCCTTCTGTCAGTTTGAGCTTTTTGACGGGAACCTTGCGGACCATAACGCTGTCATGGTTGGTGCCTTCAAAGTGATCGTGCTCGAGATTGCCAAAGTATGGGAAAGCAACTTCAGCAATCTCATCGTGATCGGCTTTGTCGATGAAGGACATGGCAAGATCTGTGTCTTTGCCTGCACCATCCTTCTCTTCCAGATTCCATTTGCCTTTTTCGCCCCAGCGGAAGCCGATAGAGCCATGAGGGACCACAACCTTCTTCGATTTGCGATCGATGGCAACGGTCTTCCATTCCGGATTGTTTTCTTCGCCCAGCTTGTCAGCAAACTCTGAGGCTCTGATGAGTCGTTCCGGGATGTATTTGCCGTCTTTCTTGACGAGGCGAACCAACAGCGGCATATCGGAATATTTGCGGCAGTATTCTTCGAAGTAATCCGCCTGCCTGTCTAAATGATATTCCCGCAAAATGACGTGGCCCATGGCCATCGCCAGTGCCGCATCTGTGCCTTGCTTTGGATGGAGCCAGAGGTCAGAGAACTTCGCAGCCTCTGAATAATCTGGAGAGACCACAACTGACTTGGTGCCTTTATAGCGAACCTCAGTATAGAAGTGCGCATCTGGTGTGCGGGTCTGCGGAACGTTTGAGCCCCACAGCATCAGGAAGCCAGCATTGTACCAGTCTGCGGATTCTGGTACATCCGTTTGCTCACCCCAAGTTTGCGGTGAGGCTGGTGGCAGATCGCAGTACCAGTCGTAGAACGACATGCAAGTGCCGCCGAGCAGTGACAGGTAACGGGTGCCTGCTGCATAGGAGATCATGGACATGGCCGGAATTGGCGAGAAGCCAACAACGCGGTCTGGGCCCCATTTCTTCGCGGTGTAAGCATTTGCTGCCGCGATGATTTCGTTGACCTCTTCCCATGTGGCCCGCACAAAACCGCCGTGTCCGCGTACCTTCATGTAGTCTGAACGCTTGGCTGGGTCTTCCTGAATGGCAGTCCACGCAGCTACAGGTGATTTCACCGTACGCTCCTTGCGCCAAAGCTTGATAAGGCGGGAGCGGATGAGCGGGTGTTTTACGCGGTTTGCGGAGTAGATGTACCAACTGTAGCTGGCACCACGGGAGCAACCGCGCGGCTCATGGTTTGGCAGATCTGGGCGTGTGCGCGGGTAATCCGTTTGCTGGGTTTCCCAAGTGATGATCCCGCCTTTGACGTAGATCTTCCAGGAGCAGGACCCTGTACAGTTCACGCCATGGGTTGAACGTACGATCTTGTCGTACTGCCATCGCTTTCGATAGCTGTCTTCCCAGTTTCTGTTCTCGTTCGTCGTAACACCGTGCCCGTTTGCAAAGGTACCAGTGTCCTGTTTTGCGAAAAAGTTCAGTTTATCGAGGAGTAGAGACATCAGAAATGCCCTTCACTTTATTTGCTTAGCACGGAACGGATGCACCCTTACGGGTGTAGAAGAACCAAGTGATCACCAGACAGATCACGTAGAAGATGCCGAAGGCCCAAAGCGCAGCATCAGGACCACCGGTGTAGGCGATGGATGTGCCGTAGGCTTTGGGGATGAAGAAGGCACCATAGGCTGCGATGGCGGAGGTGAACGCGATGATTGCTGCGCTTTCACGCTCTGACTGGCGCAGGTGAGCTGTTGCATCCAGCTCTGGCATCAAGAGGCCGACCTGTTGACGCATGATGGTTGGGATCATCTGGAAGGTGGAAGCGTTGCCAACACCTGTCAGGAAGAACAGCGCCATGAAGCAGGCAAAGAAGCCCCAGAAAGCACCCGGCTCTGTTTTGATCGACAGGAAGAAAAGCACACCGCCAACGGCCACAGCCATGAACAGGAAGGTCCAGAAGGTTACGCGGCCACCGCCATACTTATCTGAAACCCAACCCGTGCCTGCACGGGATAACGCGCCAACAAGAGGGCCGAGGAACGCGTAGGAAAGTGCATTCACTTCCGGGAACTGGGTTTTCATCAGCAGCGGGAAGCCAGCGGAGTAACCGATGAAGCTACCGAATGTACCGGTGTAGAGGATGCACATGATCCAGTTATGCGCTCTGGAGAAGATGATGGATTGCTCTTTGAAGCTCGCCTTTGCATCGGCGATATCGTTCATGCCGAACCATGCTGCCAATGTCGCCAGAACGAGGAAAGGAACCCAAATAAAACCAGCATTCTGAATCCAGAGTTGCGATCCATCTTCAAGGACTTGGGGAGCTCCGCCAATCGCACCGAAAACACCTGCCGTGATGACAAGCGGAACAACAAACTGCATAACGGACACGCCAAGGTTTCCTAGGCCAGCATTGAGAGCGAGTGCATTGCCCTTCTCTTTCTTTGGATAGAAGAAAGCGATGTTGGCCATGGAAGACGCGAAGTTGCCGCCACCGAAACCACATAGCAGAGCCAAAAGCAGGAAGATGGCATAGGGGGTTTCAGGGTCCTGAACCGCGTAGCCGATGCCTAAAGCTGGCAAGAGGAGCGAGGCCGTGGTCAGTGTTGTCCAGAGGCGGCCACCGAAGATCGGCACCATGAAAGAATAGAAGATCCTAAGCGTTGCGCCGGACAGGCCTGGCAGCGCTGCCAGAAGGAAAAGTTCGTCTGTTGTATAATCAAACCCAATCGCAGGAAGTCGTGCAACAACAACACTCCATACCAGCCACACAGAGAACGCCAGCAGCAAAGCTGGAATTGAGATCCAAAGGTTTCGTGAGGCAATCGCTTTACCTTTGGTCTCCCAAAAATCCGGTTCGTCCGGCCTCCAATCAATGAGTGTGTGCCCTGCTTGGGTTTTATCATCAGACATACATTTATTCCTTTTGGCTACATGCCCTCCCTAGACCGGTGTCCAGAAAGGGCTTCGCTGGTTATGGGTATTTGTCTGCACCTGCTGGTCCGTCAGGGCCTTCGACAGGCTCTTCCGGAAGATCAGAAAGGTCGGTTTCCTCTTGTAATTCTGGGTAACGCTTGCGCTCCATTCTGCGGATGGCGACATGCATCCACACGGTTGAGACGGCGACGATGATGAAGAGAAGCATGAAGGGAGCGGTCCAAACGCCAGTCCAATCCAGCAGAATGCCGAAGGCGATTGGGAGGAAGAAACCACCAAGGCCACCGATCATGCCAACAAGTCCACCCACTGCACCGACGTGATACGGGTAGTAAACCGGGATATGTTTGTAGACTGCCGCTTTGCCAAGGCTCATGACGAAGCCGAGCACAACGGTTACGGAAACAAATGCCCCGACACCGAGGCCGAAAGTGAACTCAATCGGTCCTTCGATACCGCTGACGAAATAAGAGGTTTCTGGATAGCTGAGCAGGAACAGGCAGATGAGCGAGACAATGAAGGTGAGGTACATGACAAAGCGAGCGCCCCACTTGTCAGACATCCAACCGCCCAGCGCTCGGAAAACAGACCCTGGCAATGAATAAAGGCCGGCGAACACACCAGCCGTTGTCAGCTCCAGTCCATAAGCGCCGGTGTAATATCTCGGCAAGAATGATGCGAGTGCCACGAAGGCACCGAAGACGAAAAAGTAATAAGTCGCAAAGCGCCAGACTTGCAGGTTCTTGAGAGGTGCGAGCTGTTCCGCTGTCGAGACGGCTTGCTTGCCTTCTTTCTTTCGCTCTTGCTGTGCAGGGTCATCCTTACTGATCAGATAGAAAAGGACTGCCGTGATCGCCAAAACAATGGCGTAGACGCGGGCGGTGCCTTCCCACCCAACAGCGACAACGAGAAAGGGAGCTACAAAGTTGGTGACGGCAGCGCCGACATTACCTGCACCGAAGATGCCAAGAGCGGTACCTTGCTTCTCTTTTTCAAACCACTGCGAGACGTAGGCGACGCCGATAATAAAAGAGCCGCCGGCCAATCCGAGGCCCAGGGCGGCTAGAAGAAAGACTTCATAGGTTTGTACTGAGGTGAGTAGCCAGACACAGACAGCTGTGATGAGCATCTGCAGCGGGAACATAATTCGACCGCCAAACTGTTCTGTCCAGACACCTAGGAAAATGCGGCTGACAGAACCGGTAAGTACCGGGGTCGCGACCAGCAGGCCGAATTGCGTATCTGACAGGCCTAATTCGCCTTTAATCCGTACGCCGATGATGGAGAAAATAGTCCAAACTGCAAAGCAGATAGTAAAAGCAAAGGTACTGAGCCCCAATGCTCTGTATTGATCTGAGCGAGTAACACCCTCAAGTGAATGCATAGTATTTGTTCCTGAATTCTAGCAGGTAAGACAATCCACATAGAATCTCAGGAGCATTAGCACTCAAAAGTAGAGTAACACCTAGAAAGAACAAGACTAAACGAGTAAAATTGAAATACAACTTGGAGTAAAACTATGTTTTATTTCCACCCTGCCTACGACGAAAAACGCCTATCCAGAACACTGTGATGCTGATATGTTTCTGTTTGAGGCGGGGATTTCGAAGATAAAGCAATGTCTTACATCAACAATGTCAGGATGTTTGTGCGTGTATTTGAGCTTGGCAGCATGTCTGCAGCGGCGCGGGATATGCATGTGTCTCCGGCAGTGGCTTCTTCACGCATTGGAGAGCTTGAGAAGCACCTTGGCATTCGCTTATTCAATCGTACCACTCGAACGATCCAACCCACTGAGCAAGGTAGCATTTTTTACCCTGGCGCCCGCAAGATGCTGGAGGCGATGGAAGAGGCAGAAGCTGCTGTCCATGAGGTGACAAACACCCCTCGTGGCTCGATCTTCATTTCCGCGCCACTGGGCATAGGGCGACGTTTGATCGCACCGCTTATTCCTGAATTTCATGAGGCCTACCCAGAGATCCACGTGCGTCTCAGGTTGTCTGATCGCCCACTCAACATCACGGGAGAAGGGCTGGATCTGGCATTCATTCTGGGACAGTTGCCAAACTCTGAAATGCGGCTGAAAAACCTGCTGGATTGCCCACGTGTACTGTGTGCTTCACCTGCTTATCTGGACCGTCGTGGAGAGCCGAAACAAGGAGCAGACTTACAGCACGGTAAGCACGACTGCTTGCTGCTGCAGTTCCCCGGCTCCTCTGAAAACCGCTGGGTCTTGCAAACTGTAGAAGGCAAACAGAGCTTTGCAGTGGGAGGTCCATTCACCTCTGATGATGGCGATGTGCTTGTAAACTGGGCGCTGGAGCATCATGGCATTATCAACGCACCACTGTTTGATGTGGTGGACCATTTGCTCAGCGGTGATCTTGTTTCCATCTGTACAGCCACACCACCTTCCAATGTGCACCTAGCATGCCTGTTCCCACATCGGCGCTATCAAGATCCTAAGATCCGGCTGTTTCTGAAATTTGTGAGTGCACGGTTGAAGGCGTACCTAAAAGACAAGAGTTCTCAATACGCTGCTCATATGCAAAACGGATAAAATCACACCTTCAGAGCAGCTTTAGGTCTTTGTTTTTTCTAGGTAATCGCGAAACACTTTCAAAATTTATTTGATAATGCGATTCATTTATTAGGCTAAACTTATAGTTGGGAGGAGTTTGGTGGGCCTGCCAGCTGATGAGCTTTCAGGACACGGTTTATGCCAGCACGTATGCCCAGTGTCTCAAACATTGCTACGTCGGTCCCTAATCCGACGAGAGCACCTCCCCCTGGCAAGGAATTCAAATCAATTCGGGTTGCTTCGCTCTCTCGCCTCTTAGGTGCAGGAGCGTCGTAGAAGGAACAAACATAAATTATGAGTACCCAAACACTGCCCCCTCGCGTCTTTGATGCGCCTTCTGAAGGTATGTCGCCTTCGTCATTCTATGCTCCCTCAGGTGGCTTGCCGCCACAAACGCAAGTCATGACAGACCGGGCAGTGTTCACCAATGCGTATGCTGTCATTCCCAAAGGCGTCATGCGCGATATCGTGACATCAAATCTGCCTTTCTGGGAAAAGACGCGTGCCTGGGTCATAGCCCGCCCACTCTCCGGCTTTGCAGAGACCTTTTCTCAGTACATCATGGAAGTTCAACCGGATGGGGGTTCCCTCAAGCCTGAGCCAGATTCAGAGGCGCAAGGGGTTATGTTTGTTGTTCAGGGCGAGATCACAATCACTCTGGGAAATGAGCCGTTTACGCTGTCAGAGGGCGGTTATGCCTATCTGCCCGCTGGTGCAGACTATGAAGTTTGCAATAACGGCTCTATGCTAGCCGTGTTTCATTGGATTCGCAAACGTTATGAGGCGGTTGAGGGCATTCCAAAACCTGATGCGCTGTTTACGCACGAGAAGAACGCTGTGGTCGCCCCGATGCCGGATACCAACGGTGCCTGGACCACCACACGCTTTGTAGACCCCAATGACATGCGTCACGATATGCACGTGAACATCGTCAACTTCGAGCCCGGCGGCTGTATCCCGTTTGCAGAGACCCACGTGATGGAGCACGGCCTATACGTTTTGGAAGGTAAGGCTGTTTATCGGCTCAACAATGACTGGGTTGAAGTGGAAGCAGGTGACTTTATGTGGCTGCGCGCCTTCTGTCCGCAAGCTTGTTATGCTGGCGGTCCGGGGCGTTTCCGTTATCTGCTTTACAAAGACGTGAACCGCCATGCTCCTCTTGGCTCGTTTCAAAGGTGATCAGCCATGAGTGATCAGGTCACCACAGAGCGCACTATCAGGATTGAGAAGCTCACCGCTGAGGCCTTTGCTCCGTTTGGCGAGCTGATTGAGGCCGGCATGACATCGCCCATTATGATCAATGAGGGCAGATGTGAGCGCTTTACTGATCTGGCAGGCGTTGAGTTTATTGGCGGACGCGCGGGTGTGAGCCTGTTTCAGGCTGAGCTTCGCAGCTTGCCTCACACACTGACCATGCTGGAGCGGCATCCCTTGGGATCTCAATGCTTCATTCCAATGGCGCAATCGGAATATCTCGTCATCATTGCAGAGGATGAAGGTGGACGGCCTTCAACCCCGCGTGCGTTTTTGGCGAGTGCGACCCAATCCATCAACATCAAACGCAATACATGGCACGGCGTCCTGACCCCCATCAAAGGTTCTGGACTGTTCGCCGTTGTCGACCGGATTGGGGACGGTAACAACCTAGAAGAACACTGGCTGAAGGAGGCCTACCTGATAACGGAATAACACTGTGCGTCATTAGTAGGAGGGGACTAAATGACCAGCAATTCCATCGGGACACCAGAACAACTGCGTGATCCCAACTATACGCCTGCCTTACACAGGGCGGTTCCGCTTGGCATTCAGCACGTGCTTGCCATGTTTGTTTCAAACGTCACGCCAGCTATCATCATTGCAGGTGCTGCCGGTTTTGGATTTGGCTCTGATGCGGGGGCGCAGGGCTTTCCGGACATGACCTACATGATCCAGATGTCCATGCTCTTCGCAGGGATCGCCACACTCTTTCAAACCATCGGAATGGGCGCTGTCGGTGCACGGCTGCCAATCGTGCAAGGCACCAGCTTTGCATTCATCCCAATCATGATACCGCTTGTGGCAGGCAAAGGTGTTGAGGCACTGCCTGCGTTGTTTGGTGGTGTTCTGATTGGTGGGTTGTTTCATGCATTTCTCGGCATGTTCATTGGCCGCATTCGTTTTGCATTGCCACCGCTTGTGACTGGCCTTGTGGTGACCATGATTGGTCTGGCGCTGGTGAAAGTGGGTATTCAGTATGCCGCTGGCGGAGTGCCTGCAATCAGCAAGCCTGAATATGGCAGCATGCTCAACTGGTCAGCTGCGCTAATCGTTATTCTTGTGACGCTCGGCCTCAAGTTCTATGCCCGCGGGATACTTGCAGTATCCGCCGTCGTGATCGGCATTCTAGCCGGTTATCTTTATGCGATGATGGTGGGCATGGTGACCATAGATGGTGTTGCTGCAAGTGTGAGCCGGTCTGCTTCTTTTGCTCTGCCAATGCCATTTGTTTACGGCTTCGACTTCAGCCTTGCTGCAGTCATTGGCTTCTGCTTGATGGCATTTGTGAGTGCCGTTGAAACTGTTGGCGACGTTTCCGGCATCACCAAGGGCGGTGCAGGCCGTGAAGCGACTGACAAAGAAATCCAGGGCGCGACTTATGCAGATGGCTTTGGCACTGCGATTGCGGGTGTTTTTGGTGGTTTGCCCAACACGTCCTTCAGTCAGAACGTTGGCCTGATCGCGATGACTGGCGTTATGAGCCGTCATGTGGTGACGATTGGAGCTCTGTTCCTGATCTTGTGTGGGCTGGTGCCAAAAGTTGGCGCGATCATCCGCACCATTCCGATTGAAGTGCTCGGCGGCGGTGTGATCGTCATGTTTGGCATGGTGGTTGCGACAGGTGTCTCCATGCTGTCAGACGTGAACTGGAACCGGCGGAACATGGTGATCTTTGCGATCTCGCTTTCCATCGGTCTTGGATTGCAGCTGGATCCCAAAGCTGTCCAGTATCTTCCAGACACATTGCGCATCTTGATGACCAGCGGTTTGCTTCCTGCAGCACTCATTGCGATTGTGCTGAATCTTGTTCTGCCAGAAGAGCTTTCAGCTGAAGCAACAGAAGAAGTCTCAGGCGGCATGGCATCGCAAGATGATGCCCCAATGAAACCGGCAGGCTCCCAAGCCTAAAGAAACGCCCCTCGCCGCTTTCAGGTGGCGATGGGCGTTGTTTCTAAAGCTTTTGCCAGGAACCGCCGTTTTGAGAGCTTTTCACGGCGGTTTCGATGAACTTCAATCCATCAAGGCCATCTGCAACAGTTGGTAGTTGCTTGCTACAGTCTGGTTCAGGTTGGCCCAAAATCCGCGCACTCAATACATCTGCAAACTCACTGTAAAGTGTTGCGAAAGCTTCCAGATATCCTTCCGGGTGACCACCTGGAATACGCGAGACAGAGTTGGCTGCATCGATTGCATCTGGTCCACCGCGAGTGATGCGATAGCTTGATTTTCCATAGGGCGAGTAGACCAGATGGTTTGGATCCGCCTGCACCCATTCGAGACCACCTTTTTCGCCATAAACGCGCAGCCTCAGACCGTTTTCATTACCCGGAGCAACTTGAGAGGCCCAAAGCATTCCTTTCGCCCCACTCTCGTAGCGTAGCAGCATCTGGACATCATCATCTAACACTCTGCCCTCAACGAAACTGGTGAGTTCGGCTAGAACTTCCGTGGCTTTCATCCCGGAAACGAATGACGCGAGGTTGTAAGCATGCGTGCCGATATCTCCGATACACCCGCCAGCACCGGAACGCTTTGGATCGGTGCGCCAGCTCGCTTGCTTTTGACCGGACTGCTCGATCGGCTCAGTCAGCCAATCCTGCGGATACTCCACCTGCACCAGACGAATTTTGCCAAGCTCACCTGCTTCCACCATGGCTTTCGCCTGCCGCACCATTGGGTACCCGGTATAGTTATGCGTAAGCAGGAAGAGCTTGCCGGTTTCTTCAACCAGCTGAACAAGCTTCTTACTCTCCGCGCTTGTGGTGGTCATCGGCTTATCACAGATCACATGAATGCCAGCTTCCAGCATTGCGCAAGCAGCCGGGTAATGCATGTGATTTGGCGTAACTATTGCCACCACATCCACTGGATCATCCCGAAGAGGCTCTTTTGCTGCCATTTCTTCGAAGGATGTATAAGCACGATCAGGTGCGATGAAGAGTTCTTCTGCCGAAGCTTTTGCTCGCTCAGGATCTGAAGACAATGCACCGGCAACCAGCTCATAGCGATCATCCAACCGTGCAGCTATGCGGTGAACAGCACCGATAAATGCGCCCTGACCGCCACCAATCATACCCAGACGCAGCCGACGTCCCAGTTTCTTCGGAGCATCTAAAACTTTTTGTGATTCAGCTGCTTCAACGGTCATTATGCATTCTCCACATTTCCTAAGCTCTCAAACATCCAATAGCGCCTCAACACTACCAGAGCCTGTAGGATCATTAGGTGTGTGATCTTCAATTGCAAATGGTCTTTCGCAAAAGTGATGGTGTTTTCAGGGAAACTATCTCAAAATCTGCATGTGATTTGCTGCAAACTGAGGCGAGGACACGAATTCTCATGTCAAACACACAAGAGACTACTCAAGCTTACTACGAGGAGAATGCCGAGAGCTTCATCGCCCGCACCTTGCATCTGGATATGACTGAGCATTATCAGCGTTTTCTAAGTAGAGTTCCTGCAGGTGGCCGCGTTCTCGATGCAGGTTGTGGCTCGGGCCGCGATGCTCACGCTTTCAAGCAGATGGGTTTTGAAGTGGATGCTTTTGACGCCTCAAGCGAAATGGCCAAGTCTGCGAGCAAACTCGTAGGGATTGAGGTTCAACAAAATACATTCCAGACGTTCAACAGTCCCCCAATCTACGATGCAATCTGGGCATATGCTTCTCTGCTTCACGTTCCCTATGCCGAACTTCCTCTGGCACTCACCAACCTCAGCAATGCACTCAAAGACGACGGCACCCTCTTCGCATCCTTCAAGCTGGGAGACGGAGAAATCTCACGAGATGATGGTCGCCGCTTCTCCATGATGACCGAAGACCGCTTCAAAGCCATTCTCACGGATGTTCCCAGCTTAGAGCTGCAAGATGCTCGTATCACACAGAGCAATAAGCCTTACAGTAAGGATGAGAAGTGGCTGACGATGATCATTGGGAAGAAAGGCTGATGAGGCAAAGAAATGATGGCGGAGAGTGAGTCCGCATTTCCACAGTCCGCGGCGTTCCTAGGATGTCCGCCAATGTTCTTTTAAATTATTGATATTGATAGATTTTTTATTTTCTCATACCGTATTGGTCCGTCGTCGTCCTCTGCGTTCCTTGCTTGAAGTGGGGGATCAAATGGGGGATCAGAGGCGAGGAAATCCGTATGAGAAGCATTCGTAAACCGCATAAACAGTTGACAGCATTAGCCGCAAAAAATGCAATTGTGCCGGGCAAGTATTTCGACGGCAACGGATTGTACCTTCTTGTAAAGGCCAGCGGAGCAAAGCAATGGATACAACGCATAACAATTCGCAGTAAACGCTGTGAAATCGGTTTAGGTTCTTATCCTTTAACGACATTAGCAGAGGCGAGAGACCGTGCGTATGAGAATAAACGCAAAGCACTAAGAGGGGATGACCCTCTGACAGCCCGCAGGAGGCAAAAAGCCATTTTGACTTTTGAAGCAGCTGCGCGAGAAGTCCATAAAGTGAACCTTCCCACATGGCGCAACGAAAAACATGGCAAGCAATTTATCAGTACGCTGGAAACCTATGTTTTTCCAAAGATCGGAAAAATAAAGGTCTCTGACGTCAGTTCTGCTGATATTCTGGCAGTCCTTTCACCTATTTGGTTGAAGAAGGCGGAAACGGCACGACGTATCAAGCAACGTATTGGCCTCGTCTTGAAATGGGCAATTGCAAAAGGCTGGCGACAAGACAATCCTATAGATGCAATCGCGCAAGCGCTTCCCAAACAAGAAAAGACCAAAGCTCACCACAAGGCGTTGCCCTATTCTAACATCCGCAATTTTCTCTCCGTACTTGACCAATCAGCGGCAAGCCGTTCGGTCAAGCTTGCCCTTGAACTGACCATTCTCACTGCATGTCGAAGTGGGGAGGTGCGTTTAGCTGTTTGGGAGGAAGTTGACCTAACGCTTAAAGTTTGGACCATCCCAGCATCACGCATGAAGGCAAAACAAGAACATAAAATTCCTTTAACTCCGCGTATGGTTTCAATTCTTCAGCAGGCGAAGGAATTATTCGGCGATACCGGATTAATTTTTCCGGGAGCAAAGGAAGGCAAGCCTTTCTCCGATATGACGATGTCTAAACTAGTCAAGGAACTGGGGTTTGATGTGCATGTACATGGCTTCAGAACTACATTTCGAACATGGGCACAGGAGCGGACAAATATTGCCCGTGAGGTCGTAGAGAAAGCTCTAGCCCATACAATTAAGGACAAAGCTGAAGCTGCCTATGCACGCTCAGATCTGCTTGAGAAGCGGCGTGATCTGATGGAGAGGTGGGAGGCTTATATATGCCAAAGAGGCGCAAAGATTATCGCGTTGAGTTAGAGCGGTACTTTTGGTTTCCACACACCACCAACGTGGTCTCTCATTCGAAATTCAAGGCTCTGTTGGATTTTAAATTATGTTCGTACTGTTCTTAGGTCTTCCTTGACTGTATAAATTACGTAACGTAAACTAATAACGCTGATTGGATCAGATTTTCTTTCTTTCCGTAAAACTCAACCCCAATTACTTGGAAAGGAAGACTCATGTCTGAGTTCCATGATCGCTATATTGCGCGGCGAGAAGTCGAGTCCATCCTTGGGCTATCGCGATCAACAATTTATAAACTCCTTGCAAATGGGGACTTTCCTCCCCCTATAAAACTAATCGGACGTACAGTTCGATGGCGTAAAAGCGAAATACTCGCTTGGGCGGATACTCGCGCGGCAGCAAACGCTCCGCGTTAATCTTTGATGACAAATGGGCCGATAATCAACGCATACGAAGCGCCGTATGCGAATGATATCTTATGTTCGTGAACGGTTTACCATGCCAAAAAAGACGTACCCTTACAGCTACTCGGTGATCCGCAAATGGAAGGAACAAGTGATTGATATGGCTGGATTGACGCCCAGCGAGTTCATGGTTGCGAGCGTGTTGGCGGACTTCTTTAACGCAGAAACCGGTTGTGCATTCCCCACTCAGCCAACACTCGCATCCAAAAGTAAAAGGAGTCTTCCTGTAGTTAAGAGATGCATTCGGAAATTAAAAGCAGGCGGTTTCATTAAACCAATCGAAGTTATCAATCAGGTGGGAACCAAAAGATACTTATGTTGTTTCCCGAAACCCCAGACTGGGGTCTATACAGACACTAACCTAGGTCCAAGCAGACCCTACCCTAGGGTCTGTGGAGATCTCCTTAAAACCTACAAAAGCAAAGCAAAAGACAATGCACAAACAAGACCTGCTGAGTTCACTGCAAATCTTCAGCGTCTCGCCAAGATTGATAATCTCTATTTTATTGAGGAAAATGATCCGTTCTGGTCACAACGCATTCATACCCTACCAGTAGAGCTTCAGCCAGAATTACGACAGGGCCGAGATTGTAAGTCCGTATGGGTCGCAACAGAAAATGACCTCGCTGTAGTCTACAATCATCAAAGACAAGCCACCTGATCAGGCTGCACCTAAGATGACTGCTGCATGATCCCTTTATGAAGTAAAAATGCCACTCGGCGAGCAAACTCTAGGTCCGAATGTTCAGCCTTCTCCCTCGGTAATGAGCTTACTAGCTCGGACTCGCGAGTTTCCTTACGGTCAGCCCAGTTCTCTGGGTCCCTCGTTTTCAGAAAGAACATTTGCGCAGTAACATTACCGTCCAAGGCCTTGCGGAACAATGCATTGCTGACTTGAGCGACACCTTCTGCTTTCCCCCGCTCAATGGCATTCAAGAATGAGCTGTGCTGCTTTTTCTTTCGGATGAGGGTAGATTGGTGAACGCCCAATACAGACGCAACCTGACGCTCTGAAAGGCCCTGAGCAGCTAGTTCCCTCACCCGCTGACATAACTCCTCAGTGATTATGAAACATGGACGGCCCCGCTTTTTTTGATCCATCTCCTCCTCCCCTTTTGCAATATTAGCAAAATGTGGAGCGATGCAAAGGCCCTGATTAAAAGAGGACATTGGAGTTTGATTGAGATCTGCCCCACAAGCAAGCAAAGACGCCCCACCAACTTCCATAGGCGATTGATCATACTGCCATACACCTAGCTGACCGAAAACAGGAAACTAATCCGGTTAACGTAAGGGTAATGACATGGAACACGGTTTCAACCTCCCCCTCACCCTTGGAACCAGTCACCAAGACGAAATCACAATGACAAGCTTGGAGATTGCCCGTCTGTGCAATAAGAAGCACCACCACATACGCAGGGACATTGAAAGCATGATTGATGACCTGCCCGACGTAGATCTATCCAGTTTTGGATACATCTATCACGACGCTTACGGACGCGCTCAGCAGTGCTACAAACTGCCCCGTGATTTGGTCATGACTTTAATCAGCGGCTACTCAGTGCCCCTCAGACACGCCATAGTGACGCGACTTGCCGAACTGGAAGCTAAAGCCCCTGCCCCGCTGGATTTCAATGACCCGGACGCTATGGCCCGCTACGCCGTAGAACAGGGGCAAGCCTTCCTTGCGCAGAAGAAAGAGCTTCAGGAAACCAAACAGCAAGTTGAAATGCTGGAAGAAGTCGTAGAGGAATCCGCCCAAAGCGTGAAGTTTGTAGACACGTACGTTTCATCAAGTGGCCTGATCAACATCCGGGACACTGCAAAGCTACTGGAAGCAAACGAACGGTATTTTATAAACTGGCTGGTTTCGACCGGGATTATGTTCAGAGGGGCTAACCGCGTGCTAATGCCGAAGAAAATACACATCACCGCTGGACGGTTCAAAGTTAAAGCCGTGCCCCGCGCAAGTCGGTCCTATAACCAAAGCCTATTCACCAACAAAGGCTTTGAATGGATCTCGAAACTTTGGCGTGATAGGGCTAAGCATCGTTAGCTATCTGTAGCTAACGCTATCAATTGCTATCATTTTTTAATTGACACAAAGCAATATTTGCACAGGGCCGCCGTCCAGCGAACAGCGACTTGGGTCGCTGATCCGATTCATACGCCCCTACAAAGGGCATTGCTGCGTGGGGCGAACCAGGCCCTGGCAACGTCATTAGCAACCCAAATCGTCACATAGCCGCGACGGCGCAGGCTTTCATTATGCTCCGGCCAGTTGTTGACCCGACACGCCGCCTTCGGAAATTTGTCCCGCCGAGAAACATTGTGTTTGAATGGCATAGTAGCAGCTTAGTTCACAAAATTTTGCCTCTACATAAATGCCAAAGACACCTTTATGCAACAACGCCTATGTAAGTTGAAGTAACCTGACAAAGCCCAGTAGGGGAGGGCAGTTTTTAATGCGACCTAGAAAGCTCTTTCAGTTAGAGAAAACTAACAATGGTGCCTATCTGCCTCGGAGGTGGGTGAGTTCCCGACAGATAGGCACACTTGCAGTCAACTGAAGCAACAGAGTTTCAATTGACTAAACTGCCTGCCACGCGAGGGGCGGATGTACTGACAGGCAGGCGTGTTCGAATATTACTCACCCTTAGCAGGTCATTTTATCCGGTACACATTTTTGGAACCAGACTGGCTTTCAAGTGCGATATCAAAACCTGAGAAGGATTTGAATGCAGGCAGGGCTTCAGCATTGTTTTTGACTGTGTAGGTATAGGATTTGTTTTCATCCAGCACCAAAGACCAACTGTTTTTCACCTTTGTCTCAGGAGCGCCAAAAGTGCCCGCCATGTAATCCTTCAGTACGTCCCTGGCATTTGGATTGCCAATGTCAATGAAAGCTTCTCCGGCTTTCATCTTCTTTGCAAAGAACGGATTATAGCTGCTGGCGATAATGACAAAGCGATCATCATCCTGAATAAGCTTGCCCTGATACCGGATATCTTGAACGCGGCCCTCTCCGTCATCTACCTTAAAACCAAAGGAATTATGGGTGGATGGTTTCGTCAGATCGATTTTGTATTCAAGATTCGGGATGGTGTAATACAGGAAAGTCAGATGGTCTGGCTTAATAATAGCCTCATAATCTGCGTCAGGCTCAGCGTACATAGACGCGGAAATTTCCAGCCATTCCTTAATTTCAGCGCCAGAAATTTCTTTAGCTGCCAAAGTGGATGAATAAACCATAGCGCCCACATCGCGCATGTTCACATCGCCCTTAGCAATAGACACAAAATGCATTGGGTCATTGCGATGGACTGCGACCGGCGCAGAAGTGAGGATAGGTAGATCTGTCTCAATATGGTTTTTCGCATATGCCAACTGAGAGTCGCCCACGATCTGATAAACAGTATCATTGGCCAACAAATTGAAATCGTTGCTTAGATCAGTGTCAGTTTTACCTACCGTTTTATCAAACTCAGCAACAATTTTAGCGTGATCGGCCTCAATGCACTGATTGATTTTTGCAAGCTGTTGAGGGGTTTCTGCAATCTCAGAGCTTGGTACTGCGTAACCAGTGCCGCCCTTAACAGTCCAGCCATTATCGTAAGTTAGATCCAGGTCGATGACGCTGAGATGGTCGCCCCACTTACCAGCCTGTGAAGCTGGAACGCCGTGAACGGTTCCTTTCTCAAGATCGACATTTTTTGTCTTTGCGTATTTCTTGCTTGGGAACACTTTGTGAGTGTGGCCGAAAAGGATTGCATCAACGCCAGCCTCGTGCGCCAAATGCCATGTCATGTCTTCCATGCCCTCGATGTATTCGTCATCTTTCAGGCCAGAGTGAGACAGCGCAATAACAATATCCGCGCCTTTGTCCCGTGCTTCCATAGTCCACCAGATAGCCTCCGGCAGCGGATCAACAATATCAATTTTCCCTTCAAGCCATTTTTTGTTTAGGTCCATCGTCTGCACTGGAGTAATGCCAATGTAACCAATATTCAGCGTGTAGGATTCGCCGGTTTCAGAAACGACTGTTTTAGGAATAATCACATACGGTTTGAAATACGGATTCTTGGTTCCGGCGTGATAAACGTTAGACAAGATCGTTGGGAAATTGCCTTTGTCATAGTTGAAATTCAGGTATTCCAGGCCGTTATCAAATTCATGATTGCCTGGTACTGCAACATCATAATTCAGTGAGTTTACCGCGCACATAATCGGCGCACGTGTATCATTTTCAACTGAAGTTGTTTTGGCCAGGTAATCACCGTGAGGATTGCCAGACAGCAAATCACCGGCATCTGCAAGCACTGCGTTTTTAGCTTCAGAGCGATACTTTTCAATTTCAGCAACCAGGCCTACCAGACCATATTTTTTTGATTTCTGGTTAGCGTAATAATCAAAGTCGCTGATATAGCCGTGTACGTCTGCAGTTCCAATCAACCGCAATTTAACATCGTCAGCCGCGATTGCATTTGTTGCTGTCAGTCCCAAAATAACAGGCAACATTAGTTTCATATTTTTCATGTTCACTCCCATTGGCTGCCCCTCCAAAGTTTGCTTGGCGTTTGGAGGGGCGTTGCTGGCTCTAAAAGGCTAAGAAGAAACCAGCAATAGTTGCACTCATAAGATTTGAAAGCGTGCCCGCCAGGACGGCATAAAGGCAGAGCTGAGAAATTTCTGAACGGCGGCTTTTGGCCATCGCACCAAGACCACCAAGCAGCATTGCCGCTGCAGAGAAATTGGCAAAACCACACAATGCAAAGGTGATAATCCCAATAGATCTTTCAGAAAGCGCGTTTGAATCCAGGTATTGTGTGAAGTTGACGTAAGCTACGAACTCGTTAAGCACGAGCTTTTGTCCGATAAAGGTTGCAGCGGTCATCGCTTCTTCAAACGGAATACCGATAATCAGGGCAATCGGAGAGAAGACATAGCCCAAGATCATTTCAAGAGACAGCGTTGGTAGACCAACAAAACCGCCAAACAAACCCAGGATACCGTTAACCAGAGCAATCAAAGCAATGAAGGCAATAAGCATACCGCCAACGTTGATTGCCAGCTTCACGCCATTTGATGCACCGTCTGCAGCCGCATCAATAATGTTGCTTGGCTTTTCAATGCTAACAGCAGATCCACCTTCGCTGTAACGCTCTTTTTCCAGCGCTTCCATATCCTGAGTTTCCGGAAGCAGGATCTTTGCAAACAACAGACCACCTGGAGCGGCCATAAAGGACGCGGCGATCAGGTATTCCATGTTCACGCCCATAGCAGCAAAGCCACCAAGAACGGTCCCGGCGATGGATGCAAGACCACCACACATCACCGCAAACAATTCAGAGCGTGTAAGGCTTTTAATGAAAGGTGCAATCACCAGCGGCGCTTCTGTCTGGCCCACAAAAATATTTGCGGTCGCTGACATTGATTCATATTTACTGGTGCCAAGAAGTTTCTGCAGGCCACCGCCAAGCGCGCGGATAAAGATCTGCATAACGCCAATGTAGTAGAGCACAGAAACTAACGCCGAGAAGAAGACAATCACCGGCAGAACTCTAAATGCGAAGACGAAACCGCCGCCTCCGAAAAGTTCAAACATCTTGTCATCAACCAGCCCGCCAAACAGGAAGGCAATACCATCCTTGGAAAAACCAAGAACCGCATTCACACCGTTTGAAACGAACTGCAGAACGTCTTTCCCAATCGGAACAAACAAAACAAAAGCCCCGATGAAAAACTGGATAAGAAATGCCCCAAGAACCACTCTAAGTTTGATATCTTTACGGTTCATGGAAAAGGCGTAGCCGATACCTAGCAAGGCCATCATGCCAAGCAGACTGAAAATAGGCTGCATGTCCAAATTCCTTATAACTTCATGTCATTGATTTTTGAAAACGTATCAAGCTAGTGATTGATCCAGTTTTCACAGGCCAGCTCAGCAACCTTCATTTCGATATCGTAAGGCACCGGCTGCGGTTCTTTGCTCAGCAGGGAACTAGCCATAGCAATGCGTTCCAGGCTAAGTGTTTGCAGAGCCAAACCGAGGTCCATAATCTCTATTGGATTACCATCGCCAGCCGAAAGATTTACAAGGTTGGCATCAGATAGAAGGAATAGCTCTTTACCGTATTCGGAAATTTGATAAGCGGTGACGTGTGGCCGGATCTGCTCTTGAGATGAACTGAATTCCACCAGAGCCGGAACATCAATCTCACGCTGGAAATGGCCAGCATTGGCAATAATGGTTTTGTCACGCATTAGCTGGAAGTGCTCTTTGCGCAGAACATTATCACGGCCAGTAACGGTAACGACCATATCTGCATCTAACAGCGCGTCTTCCAGGCTGGACGTGTAAAAGCCTTCCATATGAGCTTCCAGACGTACCAGAGAGTTGCTTTCAACAACGGTGACATGTGCCCCCATACCGCGCAAGCGCTGCGCAGTGCCAGCCCCACAATACCCGTAGCCGATAACAACAACCTTTTTACCATGCAGCATTACGTTTGTAGCTCGCATGATGCCATCAACCACGGATGACCCAACGCCGAAACGGTTTTCAATAATACGCTTTGACTGCGTATCGTTGATGATGAGCGTGCTCCATTTGTCAGAGTTGAAATTCTCACGCAAACGGTTTGCGCCGGTCGTGGTTTCTTCCGTTGCGCCTAGCAGCTTTAATTGCAGGCCTGCAAATTCTTTGTCTGTGAAAATCAGCTCATGCAGATCAGCGCCATTGTCTGCAATGATGTCAGGGTCAAAACGCAAAGTCTGTTTGCAGTATTCTGTATGATCTTCAAATGTTTCCTCTCTGCGTGAGAAGACATGAACGCCATAGTCCTTTACCAAAGCTGCAGCGGTTTCATCCTGAGTTGAACCTGGGGAACCAGTAAGCGCAATCTTTGCGCCGCCCTTGGTCAAAGCCTCCATCCAGACACCGGTTTTTGCTTCAACGTGCAGACAGATACTAATAGTCAAGCCTTCAAATGGCTTCTGTTCTTCCATCCGTTCAATAATGCTGCTCATTATAGGCATATGAGATTTAGCCCATTTAATTCGTTTAGTTCCTTCTGGGGCCAAGCTTAAATCAGCAATATCGTAAGGGCGGTCTGCAAGTGTCGCGGTATTGTTTTTTGGCAATGTTGCCTCCCATTATTCCAACGACAGCGCCGCATTAACTTATAACGCTGCGTCGGTTTGTTATTCAGGAAGGCTAACTCGTTTTCAGCACTGAGAATAATACGAGTATTTTATTGCCCATAGAAACTTTCTATGAGTTAATGGATCAATTAAAATCAATAAGGCTAAGTAGAATCATGAACCATGACGCCAAAAACATAAGCAAAATTGACAGCAGATTAATTGGTATAATCCGCCGTCTTAATTTTCGGCAATTGCTGTATTACTGCGAACTTTGCCGTTTCATGAATTTTCGAATGGCCGCTGAAAGTTTGGGAATAAGTCAGCCAACACTAAGCCAGCAAATTGCACAGTTAGAACAAAACCTTGAGTTATCTTTACTTTCCAGATCAACGACGGGATTTAAAATAACGACAGAAGGGCAACAATGCCTGCACCTGATTCAATCCCTGATCAAAAGCACATGTGAAGGCCTGGAAAACATACAAACAAAAGCGCATCAACAAGAGTTGCGAGTTGGAATTCCAAGTTATCAAAATTACAAGCAAATTGATGAACTGCTAAAGGGTTTCAAAAAAGCGTATCCAAGCATTTTTACGCATCTGATTGAACTAACAGCCGTTGAGATGTGTGAGGAACTTGCTAACAGAAAGCTTGATATCGCTTTTATGTCGCAGCCAACCCCATTGGAACTACCCAAAAATTTGGAAACTCTTGTGTTCTGGTCTGCCCCATATGAACTATGCCTTTCAAAATCTCACGAAATGGCATCGAAAACCGTACTCACTGCACAAGACGTTTCCCAGTTGCCTCTCATCCTTTTGCCGAAAAAACCACATTCGGCTCAATACAATTTTCAAATTGAGGCACTGAAAGAAGTTGGTGCCACTCCTCAGATTTACCCGTCTGCTGTGACCAATGTGATATCCCAAATCAGTTTGGCCGCATCCGGAGCAGGGGCTTGTATGGTGGTGCCAAATACAACGGAACTCGGATCTGACGTTTGTTCAATCCCGACAGATCCACCGTTGCCAGAAATGAAAATGTGCATTTTCTGGAATAAGAAAAACCTAAACCCTCTTGCTGAGCGATTTATTTTATTTGCAAAAGGCAATGCTCTGGCCAACGGCAATCTTTAACCCGACTGTCCATAGTCAAATGAAGTTAGGCGGCATTGCCAAATTAACTGAGTTAGGTTTCCAGATCGCTTTTATGGGCGATTTTATGCAGTCATTTCAGCTACATAGTGAGATCAAAGCCCAATGGCATCGGATCTTGTATGACGATAAGAATGAGAGGCAAGTTTGTAACGGCGGGGACGGTAGATGATGTTGATCTGGTCGTGGCTAGAGAGGAACCGCTACGCTTGCCAGAGTGACTTGAACTGTCCCATTATTTTCTCCCGCTTTCTTGTCGCTCGGTGGGAATTTTCGATACTTTTATTTAATCCCTTTTGAGCACGATGATCTGCATCAGGGGCCAGAGTTTTGAGCGGCTTGATGTAGCTGCGCAACTTGTCTGTTACGACAACCCTTGGTTCGCGAATTTCTTGACAAGTCTATTGAAAACCGCCTGGCAACCTTGGTGTGGGGAGTAATAAAATTTGATACTGAAGAGCCCATTTGCTGACCTTCAATGGTAGACTGGCATTTGCGGGTGCAGCAAGTCGCCTTGACCCAAACCAGTCATTCAGAGCGGAGCAAAACTGTCCGCTAGTTCTCAGGAGCAAAAGGTTCACTCATTCAGCAGCAGTTCCGCCATATCGTCTAACTTAAGCTTGGTCGCCTTCCAACTCGGATCATATCGATCCAGCAACGCATAGAATGCAGGACTGTGATTGTGCTCTTTGTGGTGACATAGCTCATGAAGAAGCACATAGTCGATGCAATCCCGAGGGGCTTTCACGAGGAAAGGGTTAAGCTGAACGGTACCATCCACTGAACATCCCCCCCATCGCTTCTCAGTATCCATGAAATAAAACTGCGGACGCTGGGCAATCCAAGGCAGGCGTTCACCAATAACTTCCAGCCTTTTACCAAGATACGTCTGAGCACGAACCTTATACCACCCCCGGAGGCGACCTCTGATCACCTGAGGGTTCGTATTTTCTGACCTTACTTCAATGCAACCACCGCGCAGTTTCACGCTGCGGTCCGCTTTCGGAACTTCGAGCACCTTAAGTTTGTATCTGCGCCCCAGATAGAACGCAGCCTCACCGCTTACATAGTTGCGCTCCAGAACGTGCTCTTGGCGTCGCAGAGACTCTTTCACATGTTCGTAGACCCATCGCCCCCGCCGCTTAACAGCAGCTTCTATTGAGGCCTGAGAAGCTTCTGGTGGAGCTTCAACAATCACCTTGCCATCTGGTTCAACATGGATCGCTACTTTCCGCTTCTTCCCCTTCGATGCCTGCACCGAATAGGGAATGCGCTCAGCCCCATATACAAAAACATTCTGGGCATCATCGGAAGTCATCGCGGCTAACGCCTTTCCGGGTTTTGTCGATGATCTTATCTATGAGGGTATTCGCCATTTCCAGTCCGCCATACTGCTTGAAGAAGTGGGGCAGCAGCTTTTGCTTTATTTGCTGATAGATCGCTTCCTGTGACAAGGTGTTTGCAGCAACAGCTTCGTTCACGATGGTGTCTATGTGCATTGCATCTTTGATGAAGTGATCTTCACCATGATCCTCCAGCCCATGGTCTGCGACAGCAATCCTAAAGATACCGTAGTAGGCACGTTGATGCTTGTTGCTTCTGATAGCTTCAGGAGTGTCCGGAGCAGCACCTTGGTTGACTGTGTCTTCCAGATCTTTGAAGAGATCATATTGTAGATGCGGGTGTTCAAAGCTCGCCTTCGCTTCTTCGATGGCTTTACGCAGCAGTTCGGAGAAGACAGCCTGAGCATATGGATCATCGTCAAGGTCTTCTTCAATGGTTTTGCGGAGCCTGCTGGAGATCGTATCGGCCTCGTTTTGTGCTCTCTCGTCACTCCAGTCTTTGGGGTCGTCGCCATCCTCTGGAACTTCACCCATCTTATTGACGTCGAGAATACCTTCAGGGTCATGAACTTTGACACCTGTAACTTCCCGATCCACCAGATCCCGAATTTGTTTTTCGTAGGCTGAATAGTCCACGGTCTCCTGAGCATCCAATCGGGCTTGCGCACGGATCTCGGTGAAGAACTTCAAATCCTTCTTGTAGCTGTCGACCTTAGCATCTGGAAATGTAGGGTCTTTGAAGAACCAAGAAGTTGAAAGGGCCATCTTTAAGCACATCCCAAAACTGGTGAGTGCCTCATAAAAGTCGTCGCGGATTTTCTGGGACTGGTCATAGGAAACACCAGCCTCATCTGCCACCATGCGAGGGATAAGCACTTGACGGAAGGCCTCACGGTCGTGCTTATTTTTAACATCAGAGAAGATTGCCCAGAGCTTTCTATGCAAATCTGGCAGACGCTTATACTCCACATCAACGCGGCTGTATGTTCCCTCTAAATCCTCAGGGTCATACCCTTGAACGGTCTTGGCTTCCAGCTCCTGATAGTCTTGTAAGGAGGTATCCAGCTCTTTCAGAATGCCACGATAGTCCACCAGATAGCCGAACTGTTTGTCCTCATGGAGACGGTTCACACGGGCAATAGCCTGAAGCAGGTTGTGCTCCTTGATGTTCTTGTCGATGTAAAGCACCGCGTTTTTAGGCTCATCAAAGCCTGTTAGCAGCTTGTCGACAACGATGAGCACATGCGGAGCGCCTTCTGTCCCGAAGTCCTCAATTACCCCGTTTTCGTAGGTCTCGGCATCAGCTCCCACGTTTTCCCTCCACCACCGCTGTACTTCCGGCGCGTTGGCGGCATTAGTATCTTCATGGCCTTCTCGCGTGTCTGGAGGCGAGATAACAATGGCTGAGGTGACTTTACCGATCCGGTCCAGTTCTCGCTTGTAACGGATCGCAGAGAGCTTACTATCCGTGGCAAGCTGTGCCTTAAGCCCCAGATCCTTGAAGTTATCGGAGAAGTGTTTGGAAAGGTCGCGTGCAATGAGAGCGATGCGGCGCTCAGAGCCATAAACCAAGCCTTTGCTGGAGTTCTTGCGCTTGAAGTCAGCCTTCTGGGCATCTGTCATGCCATCGGTGATGTCGTCGAACTGGTTATCGACAGCGGCATCATTGATGTCCACCTCAGGGCGCCGTTCTTCATAGAGCAAAGGCGTGACCGTACCATCTTCAACAGCCCGCTGCATGGTATAAGCGTGAAGGATTTTGCCGAACTTGTTGCGGGTCTTGTCTTCTTTGAGCAGCGGAGTGCCTGTGAAAGCGATATAAGCTGCATTGGGTAGCGCCAGACGCATGCGTTCATGGTTTTCACCGCCCTGGCTTCGATGCCCTTCATCCACTAGCACGATCAGGTCTTCGCTCTCGTTCTTGCATTCCGGCAGTTTGGCGGCGGAGTTGAACTTTTGCAGCAGGGTGAACATGATGCGTTCATCACCCTTGCCGATCTTCAGGGCTAAATCCTTACCAGACCCAGCTCGCGCGCGAGCCCCATCCTTTTTGGCTGCAACGGCAGACCCAAACGCACCGCCAGACAAGAACGTTGCAGAAAGCTGTTTCTCCAGATCCGTCCTGTCCGTTATGACGATAACGCGGCAGTTGGCTGTTTCCGGGTTGAGGAGTAAAGCGCGACACAACAGCACCATGGTGTAAGACTTGCCGGAGCCTGTGGTGTGCCAGATGACGCCGCCCTCTCGCCCTCCTTCAGGCTTCCTATCTCCAACGGTTTCCAGCATCGCTTTGACGCCGAAAACCTGCTGGTATCTGGCAGCGATCTTTCCGGCTTTTTTGTCAAACAGAATGAAGTAGCGCAGGAAGTCCAGCAGTCGCTCTGGCTGAAGCAGCCCCATTAGGAGCCTGTCTTGCTCTGTAACACTCACGTCCTGCGACCAGAGCTTTGTGAAGTGGTCTTTTGCTTTTGCATCTGCATCCTTCAGGAGCGATCTACAAGCATCTTCGGACAGTTTCAGGTTCTTAACGTGATGGATTTGCTCATCACTGATTTTGTCCTCTCG
Source organism: Pseudovibrio sp. FO-BEG1 (assembly GCF_000236645.1). Lineage (NCBI taxonomy): Bacteria > Pseudomonadati > Pseudomonadota > Alphaproteobacteria > Hyphomicrobiales > Stappiaceae > Pseudovibrio > Pseudovibrio sp. FO-BEG1. The sequence continues at coordinate 758,656 of NC_016642.1, read as the reverse complement.
CCACGCACTCCAGAATTTCAGTGGTGTGTTTGTGGTGCCGTAGCGCCCAGCGGTGTCGGCAATGGACAGCAGGAGCTGGGCGTAAGCATAGAGGGACAGAATACCGTCTTGTTGTTGATTGCGCAGGTGCTGGCTGATGCCCTCCTCAACCATCTTATCGTCTTTGGAGCCAACGGGGCGCTTGGCTTCAATCACAGCAACGGGAATGCCATTGAGGAAACCGACGATATCAGGGCGATAGGTCTGGCTACTCCCTTCTCGCTCTACACTCATCTCTGTGGTGACTTCAAACGTGTTTGCTGCCACATTCTCCCAGTTTACCAGCGGAACCGTGAGGCTGAGCTTTTTACCCTCACGCACCTCGCTAACCGTGACGCCGTAAAGCAGATGCTTGTAGAGCCTTTCATTTGCAGCAAGCAGGCCCTCGTTGATGCCGAGGTTCTTCAGCACCTTGAGAACCTGGACCTTGGCGCTGACACTCAGAGCATAGCCCTCTGCCGTTCGATAAGCCTCCAAATGCTTCGCAATGGTATCTTCCAGCAGAACAGCACGAAGCGAACCACGGCGGCGCGTACACACCTCGGGGCTGATATAGGTCCAGCCCATATTCATCATCAGCGCAAGCGCCGGGATCTTGGAGGACGCATCTTCACGGGTGTCCGGGCGGGAAGAAAGCGGCGGCATCTGGTTCATGTTGGTCCCAAATCAGGCAAATCAATTGCTTGAGTTGTAACATGAAATAAGCACACGCACAGCTTTGATGACCTGCGCGTTTGTATGCAGACACAAAAACTTATCCCCGCCGCGTACAAGCTGCCGCATACTAAGTACATGTTCACGCATTCGGGCAGCTGGCGGACCGACCGTCAGTGCGGCGTGGGCAGGGCGGGGCTACCGGATGAAGTAACGCATCATCTGGCAGGTCCGTGGAGGTTCCCCTTTCGCCAACAGTGTTGAGGGATAGCGGATGTCCGGCCAGACCAGAGGGCGCCAGCACTGAGACCTGAGGCTTTCCAACGGCCTTAAGTCTTCCAAGTGTCTTTTGGACCCTGGCTTTAGCCTCCTGCAAAAACGCCCGGGCAAGGCACCAGCCAATGCCGAAGAAACATTTTTTAACAAGTAGCGCAGGTATTGCCTGTGTGCCTTGCCCATCCCGTTCTTCGGGAGATCCTAATCACAACACTGCATGGGAGGCCACGCGGTGTTCTTACTGCTTGCGCTGCCATTGCACCACTACCGTCGTACCGCGTTCAGAACGAGAACCAGAGACGCAGGAGCAAGGTGCTCTGGGTCCCTGATCAAGTCAGGGATGACGGTGGAGAGGGAGGCACGGTCATCGCTAAACGCACGGCAGAAAGGGGGACGGTCATTGCTAAATGTAGCGCTAAGATGCTGGGGCGATGGGGCAAGGTGTTCACCTGCCACACCGCTGTCACGGCGGGGCAGATTTACCGTCTCCACCGCCGCCATCCCGGAAAAGCCTAGCGCTTATCCGGGAACCAGAGCGAAACACGCAGTCCTCACGGACAAAACGACTGCCCCGCACCTATGAAAAGGACCAGAGACTGCCAACATGCCCCACTCACACAGTCAAAAGCTCAAGCAGCCTCTTCCACCTTCACCCGCTTCTTGCCCGTCAGCAACTGCTGCATGAGGGCGCGTTTTTCGGTGCGGAGGTGGTTGAGTTTCCCTGTAAGTATTAGTATCTGCAAGCGCGCATTTTTAAAGGCATCCCCAATCTGCAACTGCTCATCAGCACTCGGATTTAAAACATGGTAGTTTTGAATGTCCTTGTTGCTAATGTGCGGGATCGCTGTGACTGTCTTTGTCGCTTCTACGTGCTTTTGGAACTGAGGGCTTTCAATCAACGCATACAAGAAGCTCGGACAGGCGTTAGGCTTTGCACGGAGCCTAGCGACACGCTGTACTAGCAACATCGGGTTATCCTGCACACAGTCAACAAATGCGTGACTACTTCCCACTAAAGCACCGTCCATGGCAATTAGGATGTCATCCTTTTCAATTAGATAACGTTCGAACCCTTTAGTGTCAGACCAACACCTCGTTATATTCTGTGACCAATCAAGGCGGCCACGTTTTACGTTTGATCCACGAACGAGCTTTACGCCGCTTTCTGAAAATCCACTGCTATTGAACGGATGACCTACTAATATGTCGCACACATCCCCCAGCTTCACAGTCTTCCACTCGCTGCCCTCGAAGCCCTTGAGGCGGTGGGTGCCGGTGAGTAGGTGTTGCATGAGGGCGCGTTTTTGGGCTTCAGCGTTCTTCAGTTGCTTCTCGGCAACCTCAATGGCCCGATCCCACGTCCCCAGTATCTCCGCGATCTTCTTTTGCTCTGGGAGGGGTGGGAGCAACAACTTTGTTTTCTCGATTGCGGCCTTGTTTAGCTTTACCATGGACTTGCTGGTCCCTGCGGCAGCAGACCTTAGTTGAGACTTAACTGGCTGAGACCATAATTTTTGTTCAAGGTACTCAGGATACGCTATCGTTTCATCTGGTCGAAAGCGCATCATCAAATCAGGATACGAACAGTTCTCCACCTCATCTCGAAACATTGCAGAGTAACCTACCCGTTCCGGTGTATTTGCTCGGCTGATAAGGAAGTCTCCCTTTTGCAACATGGCTCGTTGCACCTCTCCGTTGTCAGGAGCTGCCTTGACTGCGGCCCCATCAAAGCCACTACCCGTGAGTGCATTAAGCGCAAGTACCCAGATACCTGTAGGTTGCTCCGGTGCAATTGGTGAGTATCCATTTTTCAAAGGGCTAGATAGCAAAGAACCCAGTGTTGACAATCTCCAACCCTCAGGCACCATAACCCAGCTCCTTCAGGTAGGCGTCCATTTTGGCTTCCAGCTCGCTCATCTCTGCCTTCAGCTGTTCGCGCTCGGCGCGCACGGCCATGAGGTCGATCTCTTCTTCTTCCTCAAAGGTGTCCACATAGCGCGGGATGTTGAGGTTGAAATCGTTGTCCTTCACCTCGTCCAGCCCTGCCACATAGGCGTATTTCTCCGCAGTCTGCCGTGCCGTGTAGGTCTTGACGATCCTGGCGATGTGGGACTCGTTGAGCTGGTTCTGGTTGGTGCCCTCCACGTATTCGCGGGAAGCATCAATGAACAGCACGGAGTTATCCCCCTTGCCCTTTTTGAAGACTAAAATAGCTGCTGGAATGCCGGTGCCGAAGAACAGTTTTTCCGGCAGACCAATCACAGCGTCCAGCAGGTTTTCTTCAATCAGAGCCTTGCGGATTTTGCCTTCGCTGGAGCCCCGGAACAACACGCCATGGGGCACAACCACCGCCATGCGGCCTGTGTTATCCTTCAGGGTCTCCACCATGTGGGAGATAAAGGCATAATCGCCCTTGGTTTTTGGGGGCAGTCCACGGCTGAAACGTCCGAAGGCGTCTTTTTCTGCCTGTTCTATGCCCCATTTATCGAGGCTGAACGGTGGATTGGCGACCACCACGTCAAACTTGCGCAGGGCATCCTCACGGGTGCGCAGTTTGGGGTTGCGGATGGTATCGCCCCATTCAATCTGGTGGTTGGTCTCGCCGTGCAGGAACATGTTCATCTTGGCAAGCGCCCAGGTGGAGCCAATGGCCTCCTGACCAAACAGGGCGTAGGTCTTCTTGCCGGTCCTGCTGCTGATCTGGCGTCCGCACTTCATCAGCAGGGAGCCAGAGCCACAGGTAGGATCACAAATCTCGTCGCCCTCCTGCGGGGTGACCAGCTCCGCCATCAACTCGGAGACCTCCGCCGGGGTATAAAACTCACCGGCCTTTTTGCCAGCGGTCGCCGCAAAACGGGAGATCAGGTATTCATAGGCCCCGCCAATAACGTCCAGATTGCCCACACGGCTCGGGCGCAGGTTCATCTCGTCCTTGGCAAAGTCCTCCAGCACATGGCGCAGAATGTCATTCTTCTGCTGCTCATCTCCCAGCTTGTTGGAATTGAACGAAATATCCTGAAACACATCGCGCAGCTTGGCACCGTTGGCCTCTTCAATGGCTGTGAGCGCCACATCAATGCGCTCGCCGTTGCCGGGCTGGTGCCGCTTTTCATAAAGGGCATAAAAGCCAGCATCTTCGGGCAGGACAAAAGCCTCGCTCTTCATCATCTCCGCAATCAGCTCAGGCTCATCCCCATATTGCTGCTGGAACCCATCATAATGATCCTGCCACACATCCGAGATGTACTTGAGGAACAGCATGGTCAGGACGTAGTCCTTGTAGATGGAGGGATCGACCACCCCCCGGAAGGTATCACAAGCCCCCCAGGCGGCCTTGTTGATCTGATCTTGCGAAACACGCGCAGCTGACATGGAGATTTCCTGAATGCACTATAGATTGAGCGGGACTGTAAGGGCGCGGCGGCTTTGCAGAAAGAGCGAATTGCCGTAGAGCACAGAGTTTTCAATAGATGCCAACAAGCACACCTAGGATCAATGAAGAGCCTAAGTTTTCATTCTAGCGGTGAAGTTCCGGAGGAAGTAGTACGTCCTTTGGGAATGCGTCACTTAACTCATACACAGCTTTTGCAGTGGGGGATCAATTGGGGGATCAGCAATCACACCAATCAAAATAATACATAAAAATCAGATAATTAATAAACACAATGGCGGAGAGTGAGGGATTCGAACCCTCGGAACACTTGCGTGCTCAACGGTTTTCGAGACCGCCCCGTTCGACCACTCCGGCAACTCTCCAGCTTGATCCTCTCTTTGAGGATTGCAGGACCTTATAAAGAAGCTTTCCCTTGGGCAAGCCCTGCGGCTTCTATGCCGCAGATAACTCACAGCTGACCTTACTCAGGCACAAAAAACGCAGTGAGCGAGCCCACTGCGTTGAAATAATTGCAAATTTTAAGAGGCTTAGGCTGCCTGAACATCCTCAAGGAATGCTTTGATCGAGCGATTAAACTGATCAGCCTCTTCCGAGATGTTGTCGGCCTGATTGTTGATGTCCTCAGCCGTTTTGGTGGAGTTTTCGATGGTGTTGGCAACTTCAACCATTTCAGACTCGCCAATGCGGGATTGATCAGATGCGTCTGTCACAGAGCGGGCAATTTCACCCACGGTTACAGACTGCTGTTCTACGGCTGCAGCTACGGCAGAAGAGCTGGTGGACAACTTTTCCATCATGCTGGTTACCTTTTCAATGGAACCAACCGCATCTGTAGACACCTGCTGGATTGCATGGATCTGCTGAGAGATCTCCTCAGTCGCAGTAGTGGTCTGGTTTGCCAAATGCTTCACCTCAGATGCCACAACTGCAAAGCCTTTGCCCATCTCACCTGCACGAGCCGCTTCAATAGTCGCGTTGAGTGCAAGAAGGTTGGTCTGGTCGGCAATATCCTTAATGAGGTTGACGACCTGGCCAATGCGAGACGCAGACTCTGCAAGCTCCTGAATTGTCTTGGAGGTGTTGATGACAAGACTACCAACTTCATCCGCAACATCTTTGGAGTTTACAGCTTCAGAAGCCACTTCTTTGATGGAGAGAGACATTTCCTCACTGGCGGACGCCACCGTTGCAACAGAAGAAGAGGCATGACTGACGGCTTCTCCAGCCTTGCCTGCTTTGTCAGAGACACTTTCAACGGTGACGTTCAATGCAAAGGAAGCTTCATGCAGTGACTGGATTGCTGAGTTGAAACCGTCGCCCGCAGCTGTTGCTGCTCTTTCAAACTCACGCACCAGCATGGCCACTTTTTGCTCACGCTCCTGACGACGGTTGTTGTCTTCATCCCGCTCATCGTTGAGCTGATTGCGCTCAATGGCATTGGCACGGAACACTTCGAGGATCTTTGCCATCTTGGCGAACTCGTCGCGGCCATTGGTGCCTTCAATATCGATTGAGACATCCCCCTTTGCCAGTACGCTCATGGCCTGATGCAGATTAGCCAGCGGACGAGAAATACGCCATGCAATGTAACCAGCGATCATCAGACCGATGACGCCCATTGCGCCGGCCTGCAACAAAAAGCGCTGCATGCTGGCAGCGGAAGCTTCATGGTGCAGTGCTGTTGCTTCTTGTTCTCCTGCAACACCGAAATCGTTGAGCTGCTGCGCTGCCGGGATCATCTCATCCAGCTGTTCCAGCGCGAACACCATTTCTTCCTGAATGTCCGCATTCAGGGTTTCGATTTCTTCTAGTGTTTCAGTGTAAGTGGCCCAGAGTTCATTGACCTTGGCAGATGTTTCTTCTGGCATCTTCGCGGTTTGGATAACCATGCCAAACTGCTCGATACGGCTCTTGAAGGTGCTCTTTTCAATTTCGTAGCCATCAACGCCAATGGTCCACTCCATCGCCTGAAGGTCTTTCAGCAAGCCCGCAACACGGTGTGTATCTTTGCTGACGTTCAGCTGGCGGCGTGCCTTGTTGATTTCCAGCTGCATTGTGGAGCTTGCACCTTGGAGGACTGAAATGAGGCCTCCGTCAGAGTTAGTACCACGCTCCAGCGTCGCTTCTACAACGGCACCGAATGTCTCAGAGAACCCGTAGGCATAGCCTTCCAGATTGTCGTAGAGCTCATCTTCGATGCCCGGAACGTTCAGCTCGCGTGTTTCTTCAACCAATACAACAACGCGCTCGCGGGCCTCTGCAGCAATATCAGCGGCCTCTGCTTTTGGGTGAAGCAAAAACTCTCCCCCAATTGCGCGCATACGGTCAACCGCAGCACTAATCGCCTGAGCGTTTTGCATCAGTTGATTGTAGGTCTGCGTGTTTTTTTGGAACTCATCATTTTGACTATTCATTTGGGAGAGGGAAATCAGTGCCCCACCCAGCACAAGTATCGGCAGTAATCCAAGGGCCGTAACTCTCGTTACGACGGAATATATCCAGGCGAACTTTGGAATGCGCATTTTATGCCCCCCGCACGTATGCGGTTTAATTCATTGGATGATAATGATCGCGAGATTGTCACAGTCATTCCATATTGAGCGCCCAATCCTCCCCTAGCACTTGTATGGAACATGCACAAATCGCGTTGCCCTATTGTTGGCTGGCGAAGGTTTATCGATCCTTAAACCAATCGTAGAATGGGCGTTTAAACGCAGCGGAATAGGTATTTGGACGTAACAATTAGATCGTAGGTATAAATCTGTTTGCGCAACCATAGCGCGAATCACTCCGGCACTGGAGCGTTCTTTGAAAGTTGATCTTATGTGACATAGATCTCACCACTCGTATTTCTAATATTTTTGGCGAGATTCTGCGTTGACATTCCAGAATGCCTGCGTATATTCCAGCAGCTCAATAAATTGCGGGTAATCCCGCTTTTCCGCGCTGTCCGAGGCAAGACATCGAAATCGCCTTCTGGTTTTTCCAGAGTTTGCGGTCGATCTCCCCACAGAGGGACGTTCCCAGAGCAATTAGGGAAACGGTCGAACAAGTTCGCAGAAACCTGCGACGCCGAAGGGTGCGCTTAGATAAGAAGGACATGCGCATGTTCGCAGTCATCAAAACAGGCGGTAAACAGTACACTGTTGCTGCTGACGATCTCCTGAAGATCGAAAAAGTTTCTGCTGAAGCTGGTGAAACAGTAACTTTCGACGAAGTTCTCATGGTTGGTTCAGATGCTGAAACCATCATCGGCGCACCAACCGTTGAAGGCGCATCTGTTGTAGCTGAAGTTGTTGAGCAGGGTCGTGATCGTAAGATCATCGTCTTCAAAAAGCGTCGTCGTCAGAACTCGCGTCGTCGCAACGGTCACCGTCAGGCATTCACTACTGTGAAAATCACTGACATCCTGACCGGTGGCGCGAAGCCAGCTAAAAAAGCTGCGGCTCCTAAGAAAGCTGCTGCTGCACCAGCTGCTGAAGGTTCCGACGATCTGAAGAAGTTGCAGGGTCTTGGCCCAGCAATCGAGAAAAAGCTGAATGCAGCAGGTGTTTCCACCTTCGCACAGATCGCAGCTTTCTCCGCTGAAGATATCGCCCGCGTTGAAGAAGAAGCTGGTCTGAAAGGCCGTTTTGAACGCGATAACTGGGTTGAACAGGCTAAGGAACTCGCAGCGAAGTAATTCGCGCAGTTGCTATCCTAGAGATTAAACGAGGAGTACTTCGTTATGGCTCATAAAAAAGCTGGCGGTTCATCCCGCAACGGTCGCGATTCAGCTGGTCGCCGCCTTGGCATCAAAAAATACGGTGGCGAAGCTGTCGTACCTGGCAACATCATTGCACGTCAGCGTGGCACTAAGTGGCACCCAGGCGCAGGTGTAGGCATGGGTAAAGACCATACTATCTTTGCGACCGTAGAAGGCAAAGTTGCGTTTGAAGAAAAACGCAACGGCCGAACATTTATTAATGTGATGCCAGTGGCGCTCGCCGCTGAGTAACGCTGACGTGGAAATCCAAATCGTCGGCGTCTCATCAAGACCCCGGCGGATTTAGGAAAATCCGGTCAAGATCAAAAAGATCAAGATTAAGGGGTAGATGGGACACCGTCTTCCCCTTTTTCTTTGCCCTGTGGGACGGGCAGCAAGACCGGAGTAGAAACCATGGTAGTTGAATACGAAGAGATCCCAGAAGAAAGCAGTTGCTTTGCGGCCGGGTCGCCGCAGGACACCGCGCGTCTCGTCATCGACCGAGCGCGCAAGGATGATTTGGCTGACATCCTGTTTTTGGCCAACAACCGTCGGATCGCTGAGAAACTGACGAACATGCCGCATCCCTTCACGTACGAAGACGCTAAAGCGCTCGTAAAGCGGTGTGACGTTCAGTTACCGTCTCAAGCGACATTCGCGATCCGCATGAAGAACACTGGCCGCTTTATTGGCGCTATCGGTTTCAATCCGCTTGCCGAAGACTTTGGTGCTGTTCACCTGGGTTATTGGGTAGGCGAGCCATTCTGGAACCAGGGATATGCGACAGAAGCTGTTCAGTCTGTTATCGAATTTGCTTTTGCCAACGGCGTTAAGGAGCTCTCCGCTTCCTGCCGCGTGAGCAACCCTGCCTCGCACCGCGTGCTGACCAAGTGCGGCTTTAAGCAGGATGGAACAACAAAGCTGCATTCTCTCGGCGCTATGGCCGTGGTGGATGCCACACGCTTTACACTGACCCGCACCCAATGGATCGCGAATACGCGATGGGGATCTGCTGGTTAAGTGATGCCAGATCAGCAGGTTGCAGCAAAAGCAACCTGCTTCCGGCAGCGTGATTGTTGTTTGCCTGTAACGGCATACCTTCAACCACACAAACCAGCGATCCTTCTGATCCTGATGCATTCGTCATGTCTGCATTCCGGGTCATCGGGGGCTGCTGCGTTTTACCTTCACTTATCCATTTCAAATAACGACCAGAGAAATATGCGTTTGATTTACAAGGCCTTTTACGATGCTCACCACAACTTTAGATACTCAAAGGCTGCAGCTGCGCCCATTCCAATCTGACGATCTCGCCCGATTTTGGGAGATCGGCCACTCTGATTATGAAATTGCACGCTGGCTTACCGGGTTAACGTGGCCTCCAATTATGATGGAGGCTGAAGCCTTTATCGAAAAGGCCAGTGCAGCAAATCCAAAAACGGACTCGTTTCCGTTTGCCATCGAGTTTGACGGCCAACTCGTTGGCGGTGTTGAAATTGAAAAGCCCGGTGATCTCAAGGAGTTCCCGGAGCTGCCAACCATTGGCTACTGGCTTTCTCAGAAAGCTCAAGGGCAAGGCTTTATGGTTGAAGCATGTGTTGCCGCGCTCCACTGGGGCTTTTCGCGCGAGGCATGTGATGTGTTTGCCGCTCGTGCGTTTGCTACGAACTACTCCTCTCAGAAGACCTTGAAAAAGCTAGGCTTTGAGCCAGCTGGTGTTTGCCTTCGCTACTCTAAACCTCTGCAACAAGACGTTGAGAATATCATCATGCATCTGCCGCGGGATCGGTTTGAGGCATTGCATGGTGATGCGCATGTGATGATGGGAGCTGCGCTATGACCACTTTTCCTCGTTTGAGAACGACCAGCCTGACACTGCGGGAGTGGAGAGAAACAGATGCACCACGTGCACTGAAACTCTTTCAAAATCATAGCATTACGCGCATGCTAACTTCGAAACCACATCCCTTTACCAAGGCGGATGCGGAGGCTTTTCTGCAGACGGCAATCCCTGGTGATCTGAACGAGGCTGTGAACTGGGCCGTTGAACTTCAGGGAGAAGTGATCGGCGGCGTTGGTGCCCGGCCTTTGCATGACACACCTGGCATCGGATGGTGGCTGGCCGAGGAGCACTGGAGAAAAGGCATTATGTTTGAGGCTGTTAGCGAAGCCTTGCGCTACCTTCTTCTTGAACGTGAACTCCCCAAAATCGTTGCGGATGCATTCAGCGATAACATGGGATCGCAAGCGCTGATGCGTAAGCTTGGCTTTGTTCATACCGGGCAAGGAATGGGGAGCAGCGTGGCGCGTCTGGCCGGAGATTATCCTACAGAAGAGTTCGCCATATCCCCGCTGGATTTCATTGCAGCACAACAGCTCAGAGTGCAGGAGGCAGCACAATGACCACTTTCCCTCGTTTGAGAACAGCAAGCCTGACACTTCGGGAATGGAGAGAGACGGATGCGCCGCGCCTTGTGGAACTGCTGCAAAATCAGAACATTACGCGCATGCTGGCATCGCAGCCCCACCCTTTCACAAAGGCAGACGCTGAGGTGTTTCTGCAGAGGTTTATGCCCGGTGATTTAGGTCATGCCGTAAACTGGGCCGTCGAGCTTCAAGGGGTCGTGATTGGGGGAGTGGGTGTCGGTTATCTGCAGCACACACCAGATCTCGCTTTCTGGCTTGCCGAAGAAAAGTGGAAGAAAGGCGTTATGTATGAGGCAGTTAGTGCAGCGCTCAACTACCTTTTGCTGGAACGCGAAGTCCCTTCCATTTGCGCAGATGCCTTCAGCGACAATGCTGGCTCACAGGCCCTGCTGAGGAAGCTTGGTTTTGTCCATACGGGGCGGAATGAGGGGCGTAGCCGCGCCCGTCTTGCCGGAAATTATCCTACAGAAGAGTTCCGCATATCCCCTAGAGATTTCATTGCAGTACAACAGCTCAGAGTGCAGGAGGCAGCACAATGATCTTCCCGGAACTACAGACCAACCGGTTGATTTTAAGAGCACTTCAGCCAGACGATTTTCCTCGGCTGCGGTTTCTGTTCTCTGACTATGACGTAGCACGGATGACGGCCAGTTTTCCGCACCCGATCACAGATGAGTGGGCGCATGAGTTTATCAGTCGTAGCCATTCTTTTGATCTGAAGACGGATGTGGTTTGGGCAATTGATAATGGTACCGGCTTCATTGGGTCCATTGGTGCGCACCGGATTGGAGAATCCGCGTCTCTGGGCTATGCGCTTGGAAAATACTACTGGCGGCGGGGCTATATGAGTGAAGCGGTGCAAGCCGTTGTAAACTATCTGCAAAATGAGCGTAACGTTGAAAACGTTGATGCTTGCGTTTTTTTGGAGAATCCTGCGTCATTTCGCGTTCTTTTGAAAAATGGCTTCGTTCCGACTTCCGTTTGCACGCACTCCTGCGTCTCCAGAGGAACTGATGAGGTGGAGACACAGAACTTCGAACTCAATCTGGGTCAGGCGGTGGAGCAACCACAACTTGCTGTGGCGGGGATAAGATAAAGTGGTTTTTCCAGAGTTGAAAACAGACCGTCTCCGATTGCGCATGATCGATGACGGTGATCTCGATCGCCTTGTTCAACTGGCAAACTCCTACGCGATTGCGAGCATGCTTTCAGGCATGCCGCACCCGTTTACGGAGGAAACTGGCAGGTTTTACATCAGTCGTGGCCGGACCAATGATCCTGCCAGTGTGGTGTTGTGGGCGATTGATGATGGAACCGGTCTGATTGGCTGTATCTGGGCAAAGTTTGAGGATGGCACAGGCTGGACCGGTTACTGGATGGGTGAGCCCTATTGGGGCCGTGGCTACATGAGTGAAGCTCTGCGTACGGTTTTACGTTTTGGGTTTGAACACCGCGCTGTGACACGCTTTGAGGCTGGTGTCTTTGCAGACAATCCTGCCTCTTCTCACTTGTTGGATAAAATGGGCTTCAGCAAAGTTGGAGAAGAATCTATCCCCTCCAAAGGACGTGGTGATACGATGGTTCCTCATATCCGGCTTGCCTTGCCCTTCGCCGATTTCGTGAATCTTGCAGAAGCAGGAAGCTGATCGTCATGAAGACCCAAAATACTTTTCCTGTTCTCCGCAGCGACCGACTTGTGTTGCGGGAGATGCGGGCAGGAGATCTTGAGAGGCTCTGTGCGTATTTAGGGGACTTTGAGGTCTCTAAATCACTGAGCAGTCAGCCGCATCCGTTTTCTGAAGAGGATGGGCGGGATTACATTGGGCAAGCGCTTGCGAACAATACTGCTGAGAATGTGACCTGGGCGATTGAGCTTGATGGGCAGTTCTGTGGTGGTTTTAAAGCCAAAGAACTGCAAGGGGCTGCGAGTGTTGGATACTGGCTTGGGCGGGAGCATTGGGGCAAAGGCTTGATGAGCGAAGCCTTGCAGGTTGTTCTTGCTTATCTTTTTGAAGGGCGGGCGCTTCATGTGGTGCGCACCGGAGTGTTTAAAGAAAACCCGGCCTCAATGCGCGTGCTGACCAAACATGGCTTCAAAATCACCGGAGAGGCCAAACATGTTTGCCGTGCACGAGACAATGCAGAGCTGGATGAGATCCAACTTCAGATAACCCGCAATGACTTTCTTCGCCTGACCAGCACAGACGCGAACACATGAGTATTTAAGATGTTTCCTGAACTTAAAACAGACAGGCTAACATTGCGCCAGTTCAAGCACACGGATCTGGAGCCGCTTTGTACGCACATCAATAATTTTGCGGTCGTGAAAACGCTGGCCATGGTGCCCTACCCGTACACCAAAGCAGATGGGAAATGGTGGATCAACTTTTGCCGCACCACTCCCCTCTCTGAAAAGATTGCCTGGGTTGTTGAGGGACCTGCAGGGTTTTCTGGTGCGATCACGCTGATGAAGCTGCAAAGCGGAAAACCTATTCTGGGGTACTGGCTTGCAGAGCATCTGTGGGGCAAAGGCTATATGAGAGAGGCGGCTGAAGCTGTCACGGCATATGGCTTTGAAACGCTCAAGTTGCCGACGATCTATACCTCCGCGCTTGAAGAAAACCCTACCAGCTTACGTGTTCTGAACAAGCTGGGTTTTCGTGAAGTCGGCAGAGGCTTTTCGACACCACGATCTCGCGAAGGTGAAACACTGCCGAATGTTTCTCTCAGCTTGACAAAAGAGCAGTGGGCTGAACGGCTTACGATTGCTTGAAAGCGTCAGTAACCAACGAAATTCCAGAGTGTTTGAGATCGAATGACCAAGCGCTCCTAAATACAAGAAATTGGACAAAAAATGTTTCCTGAACTCAACACCAGTCGCCTCACCCTTCGCCAGTTTCGGCAGGATGATCTGGAGCCGATTTGTGAGAACATAAATAACTTTGAAGTCAGTAAAATGCTGACTGTGGTTCCTTACCCTTACACCAAGGCAGATGGCGAATGGTGGCTCAACCACATCAACGAGACGCCTCTGACTAAAGAGACCAACTGGGCTATTGAATCTGAGCTCGGATTTGCGGGTGTTATTACCATCCGCATTGGCGAAAGCGGTTTCCCACTCATCGGCTACTGGTTGGGCCAACCGTTCTGGGGCAAGGGCTACATGAGCGAAGCGACCGAGGCCGTGGTAGACTACTGCTTTGAGACGCTTGGTGTCACCAAAGTTACATCCGGTGCTTTTGAGGAAAATGATGGCTCGCTGAACGTGCTGGCCAAAAACGGCTTCCAGACCGTCGGCACTCAACCAGAAAAAAGCCGCGCCCGTGGTGAGGAAGACATCACCCTGATCAACGTAGAACTCACCCGCGACCTGTGGGAAGCCATGCGGGCTGTGGCTGTTTGATGTCTCTTGGCCTGTCGCGTATCAAAGCATGCACGCGACAGGTCGCTTCACTTGCTCAATGGAATAACTGATAGTGAAACAATCAGTTAAACAGCAGCGGTATCATTATGTGCATTGAGGCATGCATAAAAATAACAAAACCCGGCCCAAGCAAGAAAAACAGGCTCCCCATAATCAGTCCGGGCACAAGCATGCGGGTGGCAATTAAGTTCCACATCAATGTGTGATCTGTTTCACCTAGCTCGTGAAAGATAACAAAGGCAATCGCAGCGATAAGAACCGCAGTTAATGCCGACCAAAACACACGATAGATGTGCTTTACACCTGCCAGCAGCCTGAACATGCCAAAGAAGACAGGTGCACTGATCAGCATGCGGAACAATAGTTCCTCACCGTATCCGGCAACCATACCAAAGAGGAAACCGGGGCGTGAGCTTTCCTCGGCTGGAACAAAGTCCGGCAGTTTGCTTCCGAAGATGCTCCAAATTATGCAAGTCACGATGACCGCTGTGCCTGCTCCGGCAATAATCTGCGTGACAGGTGTGTGCCTTTTCAAACCTGCCCAGCCTAGCTTTTTGAAGCAATACCAGCCCAAAATCAGAGACATGAAAATGACAAGCCAGGTTGAGGCGTAGATTGGTATGATCTTGATAAATGGATCAGCCCAGAACATATGGCTTTCATTCTGCGTGCTGAAAGCCAGAAGCGCGATGCAATAGAGAACGAAGAGCTGGGCCCAGACAATTGTCGCCATCAGCTGGTTACGGAACATAGTGGGATAGTAGGTGGGATTTTTCGAGGACATCATTGTGTTTCCCTCGCCCTTCTCTGCTTCAATGTTAAGAAGGTGAGTTGGAGTAGAGGGCTGCCTCTTAAGCTATTTCAGTTTACAGGCAGCCCTGCACATCAGGTCTGGCTCAGAGTTTCTGGCCATTGTTGATGATTGTGGTCGATGACGGAATTGCGTTTACGACAGTTTGAAGTGCCATGCAGGCCTTCTCGCTTGCCTCCACGAGTAAAGCGATCAGCGATGGATCTTCTTGCGACTCGATAATGATGACGGTCTCGATACCTTTCGAGACACCAAGCATTTCCGAGCCCTCTTCAGCCGTCATTCCCGGAATTTTGGATTGGAACTTCATCTTCTGCTCCAGCTTGATGGAGGAGATGTTCAGCTTCCGGGACTGGGCCAGCCCATGCACATGGGTCAGCAAACAGAAGCCTATACCAGCTGCGAGATAAGATAGCGGAGCGGGAGCGGTGTCAGCTCCACCGATGGATGAGCCTTCGTCGCAGAGGAGTTCAAAAGCGCCGAAACCGGGAACGTTGGGCTGCACCACGCCACTCTTGACCAGGCCATCGCCTGTGAGCTCAGCGATGAAATCAACCTCAAGCTCCAGACCGTCTTTTGACTTTCTGACTTTGTTCAGGCTGATGTGCTGCGGCGTTGGCATGGCCTCGGCGCGAGTTACGATGGAATGTGCAACAGTGTTATTGTCAAGCATCTCTACCTCCATAAGTGTACGATACTGTATCGTACACTTATCAGATAAAAATCGCTTTCGTCAAGCTTCGCAAGTTTCGAGCTGCCTCCACGTGGGTGCAGCTAGGCCTTGTGAGCTTTCATGAAGTCGCGTACGCATTGGCGAACATGAGATGAAATTTCTTCATCACTCGGTGCTGACTGAACGCCCAATAGCAACGCAAGGTGCGTGTCTTCGCGCAGCATGCCCATGAAAATGCTTGCTGCTTTTTCGGCGTGTTCAACTGAGATAATTCCAAGCTCATTGGCGAGTTGCAGTTGCTGTGCGATGCTGGAGCTTGCGCGCTTGGGGCCCAGCTGGAAGAAGGACTTCGTGATATGCTGCGCGCGACTGCCCTCTCCAATGAGCATGCGCCAAAGTCCTAAGGTTCTGTCATCATAGATGAGAGTCAACACTGCTTTACCAAAGACAAAGAGGGTCTCTTCCAGCTCCTGAAGAGATCCGCCATCAGCATGAGAATCCAGAGGCTTGATCGAGAGGACTGGCCCTTCCGACAGGTTGCTGACAATCTCTGCCAGCATTGCTTCTTTGTTTTTGAAGTGTCTGTAGACCGTAGTTTTGGAGGCGCGGGCACGCCTGACGATCTCATCCATCGAGGTGTTGGCATAGCCAAGTTCGATAATCGTGTCAGTTGCTATTTCCAGAAGCTCATTTCTGCGCTTCTCGCCACGTGACACCTTTTTTTCCGTTTCCATGCAATGCTTCCAACTCTCAGACAAGTACGATACCGTACCTTACACTAGCTTCTGAGTGGATTGGCAAGAAGAAACGAAGTGGGCAGGTTGGGAACTCGTGAGTAGCTCAATCGATACTCTCAAGATCGGTTCCCAAAGTTCGGAGTGAACTCCAAACAAAAAAGAGAGCGTATTGCTACGCTCTCTTTTTGGAAACTGTGTCGCTCGAATTATACGGTTTCGAGGTTTACAGCGCTCTGGCGGCCGTCACGGCCTGTTTCCAGTTCAAAGGTCACTTCCTGGCCGTCTGCCAAAGTGGAAAGACCGGAGCGCTCTACAGCTGAGATGTGAACGAATACGTCTTTGCTTCCATCTTCAGGTGCGATGAAACCGAAACCTTTGGTGGTGTTGAACCATTTCACGGTGCCTTTAGCCATCGTGATATCTCCTGTTGGATATGCTGTTGCGACATGCAAGCAGCTTTAGCGTCAGGGCAAAATCGAGTGCACTGACGCCATAAGGAGACAGGGAGTCGATAGTCTTAACGTACAGAGGGCATTCCATATATTTACCCTCAAGTAAAGCCCGGCATTTCATAAAGAGCGAAGCTCACGCATTTTTCATACGCACAATGTGGGTGTGCTGAACTCTTTCCTAAGATTTTCTTTGGGGTTTTCACTAAGGTCTTGATCTTCACACACAAGGCCTGTAGGCGGTTTTTCTTCTTTGAGAGATGCAGGGATGCGCATCGGCATACTCAAATAATCCTCACTCAGTGAAAAAATTTCCAAAAACACGTTCTAAGTGCTTGCAATCGGGTTCTGTCCGAGATACTGACCGCCCCCAAGCTTTTAAAGTTCCTCTCGGATTTTGAAATCTCCAAGATACTGTTACCTGGCCGGTTTCCTTCAGTATGAAGCGAAGCGCAGGTGCTGATCACCTTCATGTTCCTGCTGGTTCTATGTGGATCAGGGAGATTGAAGATGGGTCTTGCTCATTCTGTACTGGCTGGCGCGACAGTTTATGCGTTCCGCGACTTTCAGCAGATGGCAGGATAAGGGTCTTGAGCAAGGTTGCGGCAACAGCCTTTTGCTCCCTCGTCCATCTGATTGATCATCCACCAGTTTTTTGGCTGCGTATCGCACTCAGAGATTTGAAATTCAGGAACTTGAAGCGTGGTTTGGATAGCACCGGCGCGTTGCAGGCATGTGGACTGACGGGCTTGACGCTATCTTCGTGTACTTGAACTAAGAGCGCCAGCAAAAATAAGCCAAGCGCTCCAAGAAGAATAAGAAGAGTTTGTCATGTTCCCGGAGTTGCAATCCGAGCGCTTGATCCTACGCGATTTTCGCGAGGGTGATTTTGATATTCATAACGAGTTTCTGAACGATTTCGACGTGAGCAAGATGCTGACCGTGGTTCCGCATCCTTACACCAAGGATGATGGCGACTGGTGGTTTGACCACTGCCGCACCACACCGCATAGCGAAGAAATCAACTGGGTCATCGACAACGGTGAAGGTCTGGTCGGCGTGATCGGCATTCGCAATGTTTCGACAGTGCCTCACCTCGGTTACTGGTTGGCGAAGTCTCACTGGGGCAAGGGCTATGCCAGTGAAGCAACCAATCTGGTTTGTGATTATGTGTTCAACCAGCTGAAAGCGGGTGCAATGAACACCGGTCTGTTCACCATCAACCCGAAGTCTCTGAATGTGCTTCAGAAGAACGGGTTTGAGGTTACCGGAGAGACCAAAGAAAAGAACCGCGCACGCGGCGACATCGAAATGGATTATACGACGGTCACACTGACCCGGGACAGATGGGCATCCATGCAGGCGATTGCAGCCTAAAACTCTCCCATCTCAGCTTATCTTCATTTCGAAAGGCTCGTGAATTGATGTTCGCGAGCCTTTTGGCTGTTTCAGCGCGTACTTTGAAACACCCAGCGTACAGTAACCCGGAAGCCGCGAAGCACTTTTCGGGAGTACGCTTTTTCAAGTTGCGTACTCTTGTCCGAAAACCGCAAGACACTTTTCGGGGGTACGCAGAGCAACAAAATTAGCCAGATTTGCTGTTCCACCCTTGGCGGGAGCGCAATAGGGCTTTATGACGTCCTCCAAAGAACGTCACAGGTGGACGAAAGAGAATAAAATGAAATTCCTCGATCAGGCAAAGATCTTTGTAAAGTCTGGCGATGGTGGCGCGGGTAGCGTCAGCTTCCGCCGAGAGAAATATGTTGCCGAAGGTGGACCCGACGGTGGTGATGGTGGCCGTGGTGGTGATGTGTGGGTTGAGTGCGTTGAAGGCCTCAACACGCTGATCGACTATCGCTATGCGCAGCACTACAAAGCGAAAATCGGCATGCACGGCATGGGCCGCAACAGAACCGGCGCTAAAGGCGACGATGTTGTGCTGCGCGTGCCAGTGGGCACCCAAATTCTGGAAGAAGACAACGAAACCGTTGTTGCTGATTTGACCGAGAAAGGTCAGCGCCTGCTGCTTATGCGCGGTGGTAACGGCGGTTTTGGTAACGCGCACTTCAAAACCTCTACCAACCAGGCACCGCGTCACGCGAACCCTGGTCAGGAAGGCGAAGAGAAGTGGATCTGGCTGCGCCTGAAGCTGATTGCGGATGCTGGCCTTGTTGGTCTACCGAACGCGGGTAAGTCTACCTTCCTTTCTGCTGTATCTGCGGCCCGTCCGAAGATTGCGGACTATCCGTTCACTACGCTGCATCCAAACCTTGGTGTTTGTGAGCTGGACGGTCGCGGCTTTGTGCTGGCTGACATTCCGGGTCTTATCCGTGGTGCTCATGAAGGGCATGGTCTGGGCGACCGCTTCCTTGGTCACGTGGAACGTACCCGCGTACTGCTGCATCTGGTGGACGGCTCTGGCGAGGAAGATCCGGGCGATGCATACCGCACCATTCGCGGTGAGCTGGAAGCTTATGGCCATGGCCTGGACGAGAAGCCTGAAATTGTTTGCCTTTCCAAAGCAGATGCGCTTACTGATGAGCTTCGTGAGGAGCGCTTTAAGTCACTGGAAGAGGCTTGCGGGCAGAAACCATTGATTATTTCTTCGGCCAGTGGTGAGAACATCGACACTGCGCAGCGAATGATCATTCGTGCCATTGACAAGGATAAGCAAGAAGAGGCTAATTCCGTTCCTTCTGATGGAATCGAGGAGTGGCGCCCATAATGGCCCGAAGTCTGAGCGACTATAAGCGCATCACCGTAAAAATCGGTTCTGCCCTACTGGTAGAAAATGGCCGGTTGAAGTGGGAGTGGCTGGAATCTTTGGCGGATGATCTGCAGGCTCTTTCCGAAGCTGGAAAAGAAGTTCTGGTGGTTTCCTCCGGTTCTATTGCTCTTGGTCGTGGTGTGCTTGGTTTGCCCGCTGGCCCCTTGAAGCTGGAGCAGGCGCAAGCCGCTGCTTCCGTGGGCCAGATTGCACTTGCTCAGGCTTACTCTGAAATCCTCGGTGCGCGTGGTTTGACGGCTGGTCAGATCCTGCTAACCCTTGGCGACACAGAAGAGCGCCGCCGTTATCTCAATGCACGTGAGACAATCAGCACTCTGCTCAAGATGGGTGCTGTGCCGATCATCAACGAGAACGACAGCGTCGCGACCTCTGAAATCCGGTATGGTGACAACGACCGTCTGGGCGCCCGTGTGGCGACCATGGCAAGTGCGGACCTGCTGGTGCTGCTTTCTGACGTGGACGGGCTTTACACTGCCGCTCCGCAGACTGATCCGAATGCTATTTTCCTGCCTGAGGTCCCTCAGGTGACGCAGGAGATTGAGGCGATGGCTGGTGCACCTGGCTCGGCGTTTTCATCCGGCGGCATGAAGACCAAGATCGACGCGGCCAAGATTGCGCAGAGCGCAGGCACCACGATGATCATTGCCAGCGGCAAGACGCTGAACCCGCTGGATGCGATTGAGAACGGCGCACGAGCCACATGGTTCCCTGCCCCATCTTCTCCATCCCGCGCTCGCAAGACGTGGATCAGCGGCCACCTGAAGCCGCATGGCACCATCCAACTGGATGCAGGTGCACTGAAGGCCGTGAAGGCTGGCAAGAGCTTGTTGCCAGCTGGTGTGACCAAGGTGGAAGGCACTTTCACCCGTGGTGATGCGGTGCGCATTGTTGATGCGGACGGCCATGATGTGGGGCGCGGCCTTGTTGCCTACGATTATGGTGAGGCCTCTCTCATCATTGGACGCAACAGCAAGGAAATTGAAGCCATTGTTGGCTACCCGGGACGCGCTGAGATGATCCATACGGACGACCTTGTGCTCTCTACATCTGATTTGGACAATTCATAGAAACTGTTTAGGTTGAGCAAGTTCAACCAGTGATGACTTAAGGGTTTTGCAGATGCTGAATACTTCTGAAGTGGCAAATGCGGACAACACCAATGTTCGCGACCTGATGGCAACCATTGGCAAGAAAGCGCGCGCTGCTGCACGTGTTCTTGCAATTGCCCCCACAAGCCAGAAGAACAAAGGCCTGGAAGCGATGGCTGCTGCCGTTCGCGCTGCAACCCCGGACATCCTGAAAGCGAATGCTGTTGATCTGGAGAGCATGAAGGCCAATGGCCAGCTGGCTTCGTTCATTGATCGCGGTACGCTGAATGAAGAGCGCATTGAGGCAATCGCCTGCGCGCTGGAAGACATTGTAAAGCTGGACGATCCTGTTGGCTCCACCATTGCTGAGTGGCAGCGTCCAAATGGTCTGGACATTTCCCGCGTGCGCACGCCTCTTGGTGTGATTGGCGTGATTTATGAAAGCCGCCCGAACGTGACTGCAGATGCTGGTGCTCTGTGCCTTAAAGCAGGTAATGCGGTTGTGCTGCGTGGCGGTTCTGACACCATCAACTCCAACCTCGCAATCTACAAAGCCTTGCAGGATGGCCTTGCGGATGCTGGATTGCCAGTTGATGCGATCCAGATTGTGCCGGTGAAAGACCGTGCGGCTGTTGGTGAGATGCTGAAGGGGCTGGATGGTAATCTGGACGTGATCATTCCACGTGGTGGCAAGAGCCTTGTTGCCCGCGTTCAGGATGAAGCCCGCGTGCCAGTGTTTGCGCACCTTGAGGGTCTGGTTCACATCTTCATCGACAAGAAGGCCGATCTGGATAAGGCGATCGACATTGTCGTCAATTCCAAGATGCGCCGAACAGGTATCTGCGGCGCTGCTGAGACCCTTCTCGTTGATGAAGCTGTCGCGGCAACCATTCTGCCGCCAATTCTTGCAGCCCTTCAGCAGATGGGCTGCCAGATCCGCGGTGATGAAGAAGTCATGATGCTGTGCCCGACCGCTTCTGAGGCGACAGAGGACGACTGGTCAACCGAGTATCTGGACGCAATCATCTCAGTGAAGATTGTTGGTGGTCTGGAAGAAGCGATCGAGCATATCGGTACCTATGGTTCCAACCACACCGACTGCATCATCACTGAAGATCAGATTGCAGCCCGCAAATTCTTCGCTCAGGTGGATTCAGCGATTGTTCTTCACAATGCATCCACACAGTTTGCCGATGGCGGTGAGTTTGGCATGGGTGCTGAAATTGGCATCGCAACAGGCCGCATGCATGCGCGTGGTCCGGTTGGTGTTGAGCAGCTGACCAGCTTCAAATACGTTGTTCGCGGGAACGGCCAAACACGTCCATGACGAACACCAAACCGCACGCGATAGAAAATCACGGTAAGCTTTGGGGCAAGTTGGGGAACGTGCAGCCGGACTGGATGCGCCTTCCCTATGCGGCTGATGGAAATCGCATTGGTTTGTTTGGAGGGTCGTTCAATCCCCCGCATCCCGGCCACTTGCTTGTGGCGGAAACTGCTCTGCGGCGCTTGAAGCTGCATCAGGTCTGGTGGCTGGTTACTCCGGGCAACCCGCTCAAATCTCATCGTGATTTAGCACCCTTAGAAGAGCGCGTTGCTGCGGTTAAAGACCTTGCGCGGCACCCACAGATGAAGGTGACCGCCTTTGAAAAAGTGCTGGGCACCTCCTACACTGCAAGCACTGTTCAGCAACTGCAGGTGCGGCGCCCGCATCTCAAGTTTGTCTGGCTGATGGGTGCGGACAATCTCTCCAATTTTCACCATTGGCAAAACTGGCAGAGCATTATAGAAGGGGTGCCGGTGGCAATTGTTGACCGGCCCAAAGCGACCCTTTCGTCGCTTTCCGCTCAAGTTTGCCAACGGTATGCCTTTGCTCAACTAAAAGAAAAAAGTGCAGACCAACTGCCTGAGTGCAAAGCCCCGTGCTGGACTATTTTACGCGGTCCGCTGGACGAAACCTCTTCCACTCTACTGAGGAATAGAGGACACACCCCAG
This sequence comes from Pseudovibrio sp. FO-BEG1, assembly GCF_000236645.1. Taxonomy (NCBI): domain Bacteria; kingdom Pseudomonadati; phylum Pseudomonadota; class Alphaproteobacteria; order Hyphomicrobiales; family Stappiaceae; genus Pseudovibrio; species Pseudovibrio sp. FO-BEG1. The sequence continues at coordinate 736,155 of NC_016642.1, read as the reverse complement.
GGTAACTTTGCGCTTTTTGCGGAAACTAGTGTCTTGAAAATGCCATAGGGACCTGAGTATTCTTCTTGACGGAAGGCTTGAGTTTGTGCATTTCAAGCTTTCTCTAACAGCAGACTACTGCTTTCTCTAACCATGGCGAGGGCTCTTAAGCTGACCATGACAACTCAACATGAAGGGACGGACACCATCGCTCCTCTTCAATCGCACGATCCCACCAAGGATGGGGATGTGCTTGCACTGATCCTCAACAGTCTGGAAGATTCCAAGGCTGAGGACATCGTATCACTCGATCTGGCTGGCAAGTCTGCATTGGCTGATCACATGGTTGTGGCTTCTGGCCGCTCTCACCGCCATGTGGGCGCTGTTGCTGACCACTTGCTCCGTGATCTGAAAAATGCTGGCTACGGTAACGCTCGCGTAGAGGGTATGCCGCATTGTGACTGGGTGCTCATCGATATCGGTGATGCAATCATTCACATTTTCCGCCCAGAAGTCCGCAGTTTCTACAATGTAGAAAAGATGTGGTCTGCGGATAGCTCTGCACCAACGCAGTTCATCGGATAGTATCAGTGCTTCTTTGAAGCACTGAGTATTGCAGTATCCAGTTTCTCTGCCCTTTCAGGGAATGAGGGAGTCTGGACAATTGCCGCTGATGCAGGTGTTGAACCATCTGCATGAGATCTTCTTGCGGGCAACTCTGAACTAAACCCGGAGACTTTATGAAAGTCACGATTGCCTGCGTTGGCAAAATGAAAGCTGGCGCGGAAAAGGACATGTACGAACGCTATCTGGACCGGGCTCGAAAAGCTGGCCGTTCCGTTGGCATCACCTCCGTGTCCGTGGTTGAATTTTCAGAGAGCCGGGCATCCCGCACGCAAGACAGAAAAGACGAAGAGGCGCAACTTCTGCTCAATGCGCTTCCTTCCGGCGCGATCCTTATTGCACTGGATGAGCACGGCAAGGCACTTTCCAGTGAGGCCTTTGCCAAAAAGGTTGGCGGCTGGGCTGATCAGGGCATCTCTGACGTGGTTCTCGCCATTGGCGGTGCAGACGGGCACGGACAGGCGCTGCTGCAACGCGCCGACCTGAAGCTGGCCCTCGGCTCCATGACATGGCCCCACCAGCTGGTCCGCATCATGTGCGGCGAGCAAATCTACCGCGCCATCACAATTTTAACTGGACATCCCTACCACCGCGCGTGATTGGCGTGGGGGTTGCCTTTCTTTTTCCAAGATCATCGACCAACTGTGTTTTCTGCTTGCCCATTCCGGGTGGCTGGGCTGTTTGCGCATCGTGGATATTGATGTTTTTACTGGAAGTCGCTAAGCCTGCAACGTGGTTGACACTTCCTTAACGCTGTGTGGAGCATTATCCTCGGCGTTAACTTTGAGGCCGTGTGCCTGTTTTTCTACAGGATTGGTCTGCGTCGACGTTTAGAGCAAGCTGCGTACGCGCATCATGCTCTAACACTTTGTTAAAGCGTATTCTTGCCCGAAAACCGGGACCACCTATCGGGAATACGCCATAGTATTGAAGAAAGTCAGCGTTTTGCTCAGCGCTGCACTTTGGGAGTTCAGTTGTTGCGTTTTAGGGGAAATCTGCTCCTCCAATTGCTGACAAGCTTTGCCTTGTTTTTTGTGGCTGCCTTTGCGTTGCCGCTGCAAAGTACTGCGCAAAAACTGACGAACGTCTCCTTTAAAATTGAGAAGGATGCGATTGATCCTGAAGATCCGGCTGCTGAGGCATTGCGCCAGAAGCAGGCACGAGAGAAAGAGCTTCGTGATCTGAACCAGAACATCTCGCTTTCCAAAGAGAAGCGGGAGGAAATTCAACGGTCTATTCGTGCGTTGGAGCGGGATGGTGAGAGCCTGAGCGGTGAGCTGATCCGCACCGGTGAGCGCATGAAGAAGCTGGAAAATCAGCTGGAAGCCACCGAAGCCCGGTTGGGTCGCCATAGAAAAAATGAACAATCTGTACGTGCGTCATTGAATGAACGTAAAGATGTTTTAGCTGAAGTTTTAAGTGCTTTGCAAAGGATCGGGCATCGCCCGCCGCCAGCCATGGTCGTTCGTCCTCAGGATGCTCTTGGCGCGGTGCGCAGTGCGATCCTGCTGAACTCAATCATGCCGGAAGTGCGGATTGAGGCGGAAGCACTGGCAAGTGATCTTGCTGAATTGTCTCGGCTTCGAGCAAAAATTGAAGCAGAGCGCAACAGGGTTCGAAGTGGTGCAATACAGATGGCGGAGGAGCGCCATCGTGTTGAATTGCTTTTAGAAAAGAAGAAGGCAGCACGGCAGGAAAGCCTTGCAGCGCTGGAAGCCGAGAAGGCTCGCGCCAGGGAACTTGCCGAAAAGGCAACCTCTTTGAAAGAGTTGCTTGCTAACCTTGAGCGAGAAGTGGAAAGCAGCCGCCGGGCAGCAGAAGCAGCGCGGCTTGCGGACATTGAGCGGCAGAACCGGATTGCTTCCGGAGATCCGTTTGCTGATCCGAGCCGGTTGAAACCGGCTGTTGCTTTTTCGGAGACCCTTGGGCTGTTGCCTGATCCGGTTTCCGGCACGCTCCTGCAAGACTTTGGGGTTGCAGATGGATTTGGTAACGTAACCACTGGCCAATCCATTGCGACACGCCCGAATGCCCAGGTCACCTCCCCCACTGATGGTTGGGTGGTGTATGCAGGGGATTTCCGCTCATACGGGCAGATGGTAATTGTTAATGCAGGCGGCGGATACCATGTGCTTTTGTCCGGTCTGGACAACGTCATGGTGGAGTTAGGGCAGTTTATTCTAGCTGGAGAGCCAATCGCTAAAATGGGAGAAACGCGCCTTGCGAGCGCTAATAACCTTAATTTTAGTTTGGACCAGCCGGTTTTATATGTAGAATTCAGGAAAGACGGCACTGCAATCGACCCCAACCCATGGTGGTCACGCGCCGAAAACGAAAAGGTTCGCGGATGATACGGAAAGCATCGCTTTTGCTGGTTGGCGTGGTCATGGGGGCTACGGCGGTCGTAACATACTCTCAGGCCCCATTCAGATTTACTGAACCAGCTTCAGCTGCGTCTGCTGATACGTACAATCAGCTTAATCTGTTTGGCGATGTATTTGAGCGTGTACGCTCTGATTATGTTGAGGAGCCAGCAGACTCCAAACTGATCGAAACCGCCATCAACGGCATGCTCACAAGCCTTGATCCGCATTCCAGCTATCTGCCACCAAAGAGCTTCCGCGATATGCAGGTACAGACCCGCGGTGAGTTTGGCGGGCTTGGCATTGAAGTGACCATGGAAGACGGCCTTGTGAAAGTTGTCGCTCCAATTGATGACACTCCGGCATTTAAAGCTGGCGTTCAGGCAGGTGACCTGATTACCCATCTTGATGGGGAACAGGTTATGGGCCTTACCTTGAACGAAGCTGTCGAGAAGATGCGCGGGCTGGTTAATACAGACATTACCATCACCGTTCGTCGTGAAGGCCTGAACGAGCCGACCGATATTACAATCACCCGTGATGTGATCCGCATTCGCTCTGTTCGCTGGAACAAAGAGGAAGACATCGGTTACATCCGCATCACCCAGTTCAACGAACAGACCTTTGACGGTCTGGAAACCGCTGTTGATGAGCTGACCGCTGAAATCGGCGAGGACAACCTGAAGGGCTTTGTGCTGGATCTGCGCAACAATCCGGGTGGTCTGCTGGATCAGGCAATTGCTGTTTCTGACGCGTTCCTGAACCGCGGTGAAATCGTTTCTACCCGTGGCCGTAATGCTGAGGAAACCCAGCGCTACAATGCTCGCAATGGTGACCTGACTGAAGGTGCGCCTGTGATCGTTCTGGTGAACGGCGGTTCTGCTTCAGCCTCCGAGATTGTGGCTGGTGCATTGCAGGATCATCGCCGTGCGACCATTCTTGGCACACGTTCCTTCGGTAAGGGTTCTGTTCAGACCATTATTCCACTGGGTGCGAATGGCGCTATCCGCCTGACAACTGCACGCTACTACACGCCTTCCGGCAACTCCATTCAGGCGAAGGGTATCCGCCCTGACATTGTCTCCTTGCAGGAACTGCCAGATGAGCTGAAGGGCCGTGCAGAAACCAAAGGCGAAGCTGGTCTTCGTGGCCACCTTCAGGCTGAAGAAGGCGATGAAGGTTCTGGTAGCCAGGCTTACGTGCCACAGGACAAAGACAAAGACGTGCAGCTGAATCTGGCGAAAGCCCTGCTCCGCGGTGAGAAGACTGATGCAGCCTTCCCACCAAGTGCAGATAGTGCAGCTAACACATCTAAATGATTTAGAGCCCCGGGCAGTTCATCTGAATTGCTCGGGGCCTAACTGTTTGATTTCAGGCATATGCCGCTCCGAAAACCGGTAGCTACATTTCAGGGATATGCTATAAAGTGATATTGTACGCCGCGCTGAACCTTCGTTTGGCGCGGCGGAATTTTATGACAGGGTGGGGGCACCAATGGTTAGGAGCGATTTGACAGCTCCGCTTGGAATGAACAAGCGTCGGAGCATCGGGCGATTGCCGCTCGGCCTGATTGGCGTCGCCATCATGACTGTCATTTTCACCACCGGCTTCATCTGGATTGGCATTGTTGATGACCCCAATGGCGGCGAGCCAATGGCAACCATCGAACTTTCCAGCGCACTTGACGGCGTTGCTCCCAGCGACATTGAAATTGTTGACCTTCCTGATGGTTCTCAGCTGGATCTGATTGAAGCGGAACAGTTTGACGCCAATGGTGTTGGCCCTGACGGCAGCTACCGCCCTTCCCGCCAGCTTGGATCTGCTCTGAAAGATCAGGCCAGTGGGCCGACATCGCTTGTCGACCTAGCACGCCGCGTTGATTATGAGGGGCTGGATGGCGGCTTCTCCAGCGAGTCGCTTTCTACCGAACCGATTGAACAGCTTCTTGAGCCGAACAAGTTCGGATCACTTCCTAAGATTTCTCCTGAAGGGGTGCGTCCGCTGGATGCTTATGCGCGGCGGCCTAATCCGGCGACGCTGACGCAGGCGCGGATTGCTATTCTGATCAACGGTATCGGTCTTAACTCCGATATGACGATCAAGGCCATTGAGGATCTTCCTGCTGACATCTCGCTGGGGCTCTCTCCTTATGGGGACGACGTCAACAGCTGGATGGAATCTGCACGCCTTTCCGGCCATGAAGTGCTGCTTCAGGCACCGATGGAGCCCTTTGATTACCCGGATAATGATGCCGGACCGCAGAGCCTGCTGACCAATCTGGATCAGAAGCAGAATGATGAGCGCCTTTCCTGGGTTCTTGGGCAAACCAGCAACTATGTTGGGCTTGTGAATTTCATGGGCGATCGCTTCACCTCGAATGAGACTCGCATGAACGAGTTTTTGAGCAAGGTGCGGGACCGAGGCCTCATGTATGTTGACGATGGCTCCTCCCCTCGTTCCAAAGCTGGCCAAGTGGCTGGAACGCAGAAAGTGCCGTTTGTGCAGGCTGATCTTGTGCTGGACCAAAACCTGAGCGCTGAAGCCATTGGCACTCAGCTGCTGGAGTTGGAAACCATCGCACGCCAGCGGGGCATTGCTGTTGCGACTGCGACGGCCTTTCCGGTGACATTGAATGCGTTGGAAGCGTGGTCTCAACGGCTGGAAGAGCGTGGACTGTCTCTCGTTCCAGTTAGCTCTGCCATCAATTCAACACGTTAAATCTGCAGCGTTGTTGCTCCTTCAAACACAGCTTTGAGTGAGCACAGCAAACCAAGATCACTTTTCGGGGATACATCATCGAGCAGGCCGCGCTGAGGCCTGAACGTGGTTTATGCTCATCCTTCATCAAGCAGTCTCTACTTGCGTGCACCGTCTGCACCTGGGGGCAGCCTAAAGATATTCGCACATTGGACCGGACATGACTGATTATAGTTCTCTTCCTTTTCGCCCTTGCGTTGGCATCATGCTTATCAATCGGGATGGGCTTGTCTGGGCCGGCAAACGTTATGGCGATAAGCAGCCTATTCCTGAAGAGTATGCTTGGCAGATGCCGCAGGGTGGACTGGATAAGGGTGAAGACCCATTAGAGGCTGCCAAACGCGAGCTTTTTGAAGAGACCTCCGTCAACTCCATCAGCCTGCTGGCGGAAGCGCCGGACTGGTTCTCCTATGATTTTCCCGATGAGATTCAACGCAAGGTGCGCAAGGCGAAGTATCGCGGCCAGACCCAACGCTGGTTTGCCTTCCGCTTTGATGGAGACGACAGTGAGATCAACATTCTCACTCCTCCGGATGGCCATGCGCAGGAGTTTTGTGAATGGCGCTGGGAGAAGGCAGAAAACTTGCCAGGACTGGTGATACCCTTCAAGCATCAGGTTTATGTTGATGTGGTTGAGGCGTTTTCTGAGTTTACGGCTTAACGCGGGTTTTAGCGGTTGCAGTCGTAGTCGCGATCAGGTGAAGAACCGTCTTCTGGCTTCTTGCTCAATGGCATGGCGGAGTTGCAGGTCTGCAAGCTTCGCCATTTCTTTTTTCCAGTTCGACGTACCTTCAGCTTCCTGAACCACCTTACGCTGAATGTCGATTTCCTTCTTCAGCTCAATCTCTTTCGGAACAGCGCCAGCGTCTGCCATGATCCGCATGCCGGCTGCCGTGTCATAGGCACCCGGAGCACGGGCTGGAAGTGGTTTGCCTTCCCCTTCCAGATTGCTCATCTGCCCCTCAGCTTGTGCTTTCAGGATCTGACGCTCAGCAAGACTTTTAAAACTCATTGTTCTCACCCTATTTTTCTGTCGGGCTGACTGAAAAAGTGTAGGTTAGGCCTAAATGATGACCTTTAATTTGTCAATATAATTGACAAATGTAGATATTAAGCAAGATAAATCATATGCTTAAGAAACCAGAATCAAAGACCGAGCTGCTCTATGCGGGCATTCAGATGACACGGCCGTTGCTGCGGACGATCAGTATGCGTGTAGAAGCAGATCTGGAAGGCACGGATCTTACACTCGGGCAACGCGCTGTGATGGAAGCAGCTTTGGTGCTTGAACAGGCAACAGCACCCGAATTGACCGACTTTCTGCAGTTGAAGCGGCAGTTTGTGGCCAAGATGCTCAAAGAATTGCTGGACAAGAAGATGGTGGAGCAGCTGAGCAACCCTCGGCACAAACGCTCCGTGTTTTATCGCCTGACACCTGGTGGCAAAACGCTGATCAAAAAAGTTCGCACCGCTGAGATGAACAAGGTAGAAGAGTTCGCGCAGTCATTTTCTGACGAAGAAGTTGAGACTTACTACCGTATGCAATGCGTGCTGAATGACGCATTGGCTAAACGGTCATAGGTTCGCTCTTTAGCGATTGCCGTTGTTTTTTGCATGAGATTGGATTGAGAAATGAGCAGGTTTTGGAGCCCTATTGTCCACGCGTTGGAGCCATACACACCGGGTGAGCAGCCAAAGCATCAATCCTTTATCAAGCTGAATACCAATGAGAACCCATGGGGGCCTTCTCCACGCGCGCTGGAAGCGATCAAGGATGCTTCGGGTGATGCCCTGCGGCTCTATCCGGACCCTATTGCTTCTGATCTTCGGGAAAGCATTGCCTCTACCTTCCAGCTGAGTGCGGACCACATCTTCGCAGGCAATGGCAGTGATGAAGTGCTGGCGCATGCGTTCAATGCCTTCTTCTGCGGCAAAGACCCGGTGCTGTTTCCCGAGATCACCTATGCGTTCTACCCAACCTACTGCAAGCTCTATTCTATTGAGCATCGGATGGTGGCGCTGACAGATGATTTCCGCATCAATCTTGATCAGCTTCAGGGGCCTTGCGGTGGTGTTATCATTGCCAACCCGAATGCGCCGACCGGCATCGCGCTGCCGCTTCAGGATATTGAGCGCGTTCTGAAAGCCAACCCCGATGTGGTGGTTCTGGTTGATGAGGCTTATGTCGATTTTGGTGCTGAGAGTGCCGTTGCACTGGTGCCGCAAAGTGACAACTTGCTGGTGGTGCAGACCTTTTCCAAATCCCGTAGTCTCGCAGGGATGCGTGTGGGCTTTGCTGTTGGGCAGCCGCATCTGATTGAGGGGCTGAACCGCGTCAAAGATAGTTTTAACTCCTATCCGCTTGGGCGCCTCTCTTTGGCTGGGGCTCTAGCCGCTTGGGACGATACAGCGTGGTTTGAGAAAACGCGTGAGCAGATTGTGGCTGATCGCGAGCGGCTTACTGAAAGGATGCAGGGACTTGGGTTTACGGTACTACCGTCCTCTACCAACTTCATCTTTGCCTCTCATGAGAGCGTTCCTGCAGAGCAACTGTTGGCTGGGCTTCGGGAGAAAGGCATTCTGGTTCGGCATTTCAAGAAAGAGCGTATCCGTAATTGGCTACGTATTTCCATCGGAACGACAGAAGAGTGCGATGCTTTGCTAAACACGCTAGAGGCGCTACTCTGACTGAAGTTCCGGCGTTTATCCGGTTGATTGGCTGGCCTGTCACGGCGATGTCGTGCCGGTGTCGGCTTGCTGTCGTGGTGTTTTATTTAAGAAACTTCCAGATTGCTTCCTATTGAAAAACAGGAATTTGTCCGTGATTGTCAGAAAACTACGCATTGAAAAAGGGCTTTCTCAGGAGCAGCTCGCGCATATGGCTGGGATTAGCACACGCACATTACAGCGCATTGAACGTGGTGCGAATGCAAGCCCTGAAACTCTGAAATGCATTGCCTCTGCTCTGGACACGGATTTTGGTGATCTCAGGAAGGACCAGGACATGCCATCAGGAACACACGGGATTTTGCCGCAACTCTCCCAGAAAGAGCAGGAGGCCATGGAGTACGTGCGGGACATCCGCTCGTTCTACATGCACCTGATCCAGTATGCCGTCATGATTTCAGCTTTGGCGGTACTGAACCTGTTCACCTCGCCGGGGTATCTCTGGTTTCTCTGGGTTGCCGCAGGTTGGGGTATTGGTGTCGTCGGCCATGGCCTGAGCGTGTTTGAGATATTCAATCCGTTTGGCGATGACTGGGAGAAACGTCAGATCGAAAAGCGGATGGGCAGGCGGCATTAATTGCTGCTGCTATTTCAGCTCAGGCACCCAGTTCTGCTCTTTTGCCAGAACACCCAGCAGGCAGAGCTCGATTGAGCCTGCCAGACTGTCTTCGAAGTTCACCTTCAGATGGCTGAGATCAGGATGTTCTAGAGCTGCCAGCGTGTTTTTTCTTTCCGCCTTCATCGGCCAAAGCCCAGCAACCACCGTGAATACGAACTGAACAGCTGTAAGCGCGCCAGCTTCGCTTAGCTTGGGTAACACAGCGCCCAATATCCCTGCCATTTTTCGGTGACGGCGTAAAAACTCCTGCTTGGCCTCAACAATGCGTTCGGTTGAGAGGTTATGTTCCAGAATAGGTGAGAGCTGACTGACCAAAAGGCAGAGGCGCGGATGATCGCAACAGACCTTTGCCCAGATGCCTGCAATAGTCTTCAAGTCTGTGTCGCCGTTCAGTGTGCCTAAAGCTTTCTGGAGGCTTGCGAGCATATGATCGGCATCTTCCAGCAGTAGAGCGACTAAGATTTGCTCCCGGCTTTCGTAGTATCGGTAGAGGCTGGATTTTGCGAGGCCAACTTCGCGCGCGACGGCGGAAAGACTCGTGTTTTCAATACCTTCCCTATCCATCAGTGTTCGCGTGGCGGTCAGGATCATCTTTTCGCGCTCCGCAAAATGTTCTGCGGTTCTCGCACGCTGATAAGCTTTTGTTTTTTCGCTCATATCTCTTCTCACCTTTCCGCGCATCACATAAACGACCGCTAGTCGGTTATTGACTCCCCAGAAACCTGCAAATAAACTACCGCCGTTCTGTTATTTTGACAATCTCAGGAGAGATGCTTTGCAACAGCAGCCAAATAATAAAAACAGTCAAGACCTTGCAGGAAAAACGGCTGTGGTTACAGGCGGAAACATCGGCCTTGGTTTCCAGTCTACGCTGGAACTGGCGCAGCGTGGCGCGCACGTGGTGATTGCCTGCCGAACCATCGAGAAGGGTGAAGCCGCGATGGCACGTATGCGTCAACAGGTTAACTCTGCATCGCTGGAGGTACTCCCGCTGGATCTGACTGACCGCGACAGCATTCACCGGTTTGCTCTGAGCTTTACGGCAAAGCATCAGCATCTGGATATTCTTCTCAACAATGCTGGTGTGGTGAACCTGAAGGAGCTGGCACGCACCAAAGAAGGTTGGGAAATGCATATGGCAACCAACCATCTGGGGCATTTTCTTTTGACCGGTCTCCTGTTTGAAACACTGGTGGCAACGCCAGATGCTCGAGTGGTGACAGTTTCCAGTGGCGCTTACAAAGCTGCAAAGATGAACTTTGATGACTTACATTGGGAAAAGCGCCCGTATGCCCGCGTCGGCAGCTATGCTGAGAGTAAGCTTGCAAACCTGCTGTTTATGTTCGCCTTGCAGCGCAGGTTTGATGATGCTGGCTCTTCCGCTAAGTCCATGTCAGCCCATCCCGGCCTTGCGGCGACGGAGCGGCAGCAGTCTATCGGCATTGGTGGCTGGCTGTCTCGCGCGATGGCACGACCGGTCGAGTTTGGTGCCCGCCCACAGATGATGGCAGCGACAGATACAAGCCTGCCGGCCTGCTCCTTCCTGGGGCCACGCTTTGGCATTTGGGGCAATCCAAGCCCGATCAAACTTTCCGGGTTGGCAGTTGATGAGGGCGTTCAAGAGAAGCTTTGGGCTATTTCTGAAGAGCTGACTGGCTTTCAGTATCCGCAAACAGAAAAAGCAGCCTGATTGGCGGGCACCTTAAGATGAGGTGCCCTGCTCCCATTCAGTGCGTACCACTTCGCTCTGCTCATTTTTGAACGCTGCTGATTTGTGCATTTCGAAGTCAGCTTCAGAGACGAGTTGAGCCAAGGCCCAAACAGCGGTGGCGCGGACGGTTTCGTCTTCATCTCGCAAGTGTTCGAGCACACAAGGAATGAGCTTTTCTTCTGCACTGTTGCCTGCTGCAATGAGGCAGTTGCGGATGAAGCGGTTGCGGCCAATGCGTTTTACCGGGGATCCTGAGAAGAATTTGCGGAAGGTCGGATCATCCATTTGCAACAGGTCTGCAAGGGCTGGTTCCATCAGCTCTTCTCGCGCCTGCAGCTTGGCTTCGCTGGCAGATTGGGCAAACTTGTTCCATGGGCATACAGAGAGACAGTCGTCGCAGCCATAGATGCGGTTGCCCATTGGCTTGCGGAACTCAAGCGGAATTGGGCCATGATGCTCAATGGTCAAGTAGGAGATGCAGCGATTTGCGTCCACCTGATAGGGAGCTGGAAACGCTTTGGTCGGGCAGACTGTGAGGCAACGTTTGCAGTTGCCACAATGATCTACTTCCGGCTCATCTAGCGGCAGGTCCAATGTAGAGAAGATTGCAGCAAGAAAGAACCAGGAGCCGAGTTCACGGGACACAAGATTGGAGTGTTTGCCCTGCCATCCCAGCCCAGCCGAGTAAGCCAATGGCTTTTCCATTACCGGGGCAGTGTCGACAAACACCTTTACATCACCGCCACCTTTAGACACCAGCAGACTGGCAAGTTCCTTCATCTTACCTTTCATGATGTCGTGATAATCGCGATTGCGGGCGTAGACAGAAATGTGCGCCTTGTCTGGCTTTTCACGCATCTCCATTGGGTCGATATCCGGCCCGTAGTTCATGGCCAGCATGACGACAGACCGGGCTTCCGGCCAGAGTTCCAACGGACTTGAGCGCCGGACTTCTGTTTCAGGCATCCACTCCATGGTGGCGTGGTAGCCTTGTTCGATGAAGTGGTGCAAGCGTTCTGGTGCCAGCGGGATTGCATCCGCTGTGGTGATGCGGATGTCATCAAACCCGATTGCACGCGCGCGTTTGATCAGATCTGCCTTAACGCGCGCAGCCTGTTTTTCCGTCAACTGTGTGTCAGAGTGAGGTTTTAGAAGTCGAGATCCGCGTAGGTCTTCGCCGCTGGCATGCCGAGCATCTTGTCCGTCAGAATTGGGCGGAAGCTCGGACGAGATTTCATCCGCGCGTACCAGCTCTTCACGTTTTCGTCCTCGGACCATGGAACTTCACCAAGATAGTCTGCACAGGAGAGAAGACTTGCCGCGGCCAGATCAGCGAATGTGAGCCGATCACCAGCCAGCCACTTTCGTGTGGCAGCAAGGTATCCGATGTAGCGCATGTGGTTCAGCATATTGGCACGAGCGACCCGAAGGATGCTTGAGTCTGGCTGTCCGCCACCCTGGCTATCCGGCATCTCCTGTTTGTAAATGCGTTCTTGCACGATGTAGCCAATAACCTCAGAGAGGAATTTTTGCAAAAACCAAGAGACGAGACGACGAGTTTCTGCACGTGCTTCGGGATGATCCGGTAGCAAACGGTTGTTGGGGATCGCATAGCCGCGAGTTTCGTCCAAGTATTCCATGATAACGGTGGCTCCGCACACAGCAGGGCCATCATTTTCCTTCAGAACGGGGAGTGTGCCCGCTGGGTTCATCATAAGGAAGTCATGGCGGCGTGCCCAAGGGTACTCCGTCTGGGTTTCAAACGGGGTTCCATATTCTCCGAGCGCCAAGCGAACGAAGCGCGATTCAGGAGAGAAAGGATGATGATAGAGCTTGAGCATTGTTCTGATTTATGAGCAAACCTGTAACCAAAAGGTTGCTATAGGAATGTAATTTGTCTCAAAAGAGTCTTGAGACCGTAAACCATACGAAAACACGGGGACAACCTCACCAATGACATCTGGGGAAAATTCGTGGAGACAACTGTTTAATGACAACTGATAGTATCGTCGGCGCTCTCGTGCTCGGCATCATTGAAGGCCTGACTGAATTTATTCCAGTTTCCTCAACGGGCCACCTGCTGCTAATCGGGCATTTCATCGGATTTAAGAGTGAGGGTCGCGCCTTTGAGGTGATGATCCAGCTTGGAGCTATTGCCGCGATCCTGAGTGTCTACTTCACACGGCTCACCAGAATTGCGGTCGCACTTCCCACAAGTGCAAAAGCGCGGCATTTCACGATTGGCGTTTTGCTTGCCTTCCTGCCTGCAGCAGCGATTGGCGCACTGGCCTATGATTTCATCAAGGCTGTGTTGTTTGAAACCCCAGCCCTCGTTTGTGTCACGCTCATCTTTGGCGGCATCATTATGCTGCTGGTTGACAAAATGCCTTTGCAAGCACGCTACACCAACGTGGAAGACTATCCGCTGTCGCTTTACATCAAGATTGGTTTTGCCCAGTGCATGGCCATGATCCCAGGCGTTTCCCGCAGCGGCGCAACGATCGTTGCTTCGTTGCTGATGGGAACAGACAAACGATCCGCGGCGGAGTTCTCATTCTTCCTCGCTATGCCAACCATGGTTGGGGCGTTTGTTTTTGACTTCCTGAAGAACAAAGACGCGTTGGGGCAGGATGACTGGACCCTGATCATCATCGGGTTGGTGTCTTCCTTCATTGCGGGCTTCTTTGTGGTGCGCAGCTTGCTGGATTACGTCTCCAAGCACGGCTTTGCCCTGTTCGGTTGGTGGCGCATCATTGTTGGTGGGCTCGGGCTGCTGGGCCTGATCCTGACACAGAGCTAATCAGCAAAGCGCACAGGTCATCTTTTAAGCGTCGCAGTCATGCGGCGCTTTTTTACTTTAGGTCAGAGGCTGGGGTGTGCTTGAAGCTGTACCCTTTGTTCAACCATTCCTGAAACTTGGTCTGTGTGTCGGGATCGCTGAGCTCGTAATGGGTAACAAGTCCAGATGTAGGAAGGGCCTGATCCTTACGCAGCAGGGCCATATCCAGTGTTTGACAGTTGGTGTGATAAAGCTCGACAGAGCCCTTATCTGTCTTTTGTAGATAAGCCGTATGAGAAATATGGCCAGTTTTATCATCCCAGAAATTGAGTATGCCAGATTCCTCGATCTTGGTGTGATCAAACTCTTTCTTGACCGTTTTGGAAGAGACACCCATCAACTCAGGGTAGCCTTCCGGATATCCATTGACTTTGGTTTCACCCATCAAGCTGGTGCGCATAAACTCGGGTAGGTTACCTTCGATAACACCAACTTTCATCGCTGCATTGTAGCAAACCTGCGGGCGCCAGCTTTCTTTCTTCTTCTCATAATCTGCAGTTAGGACACCTTGAAGCTTTTCATCGCCCATGCGTTTGCTTTGGGGTTTGCTGGCTTCAGATGAATCCAACCAATCCATTTCCTTGCGAAGTTTCTGAAGGCTCTTGGTGCTGGATTTTAGGGCTTTGTTCACATCATCGATATTACGTGCCTGCACGCTCGCCTCAGCCTGATTCAGTTCCTTGTCCACGTCCTCGCAGGCGGATGTGTACTTGTTGAGTTTCTTCGCGTTGGCTTTGCTGAAATACGCACGCTTCACAAACTCTGCTTTGCGGGCGGTATGCTCTTTGTACTCTTCCCGCAGTCCCCTAACGTCCTCTGAGAGCTCTGTAAGCGTTCTTTCGGCATCGTTGATGAGACCAGCATGCTCTGACGTGCACTTTTGCAAAGCGGAAACGGTTGAACCAACGGCTTGCTCATTCTTTTCATGGATCGCTGCAAGGGCTGCCTTGAGCGCTGATTGTGTCGCCTTTTCAATTTTTTTGAAGCTTGAGCTAAGAGTCTTGTAATTTCTCAGAATGTCACTTTTGGCATTGAGCTCTGAAATAGATTGCTCAAGATGCGTGAAATCCGCGGGCGTTCCAGCTGATGCAGTTCCGTTTTCAGCCCCCTCTTTCCCATCTGCACTGATGTGCAGGAGCTTGAGCATATCGTCTGCCCATTGGTGCTCTTCTTTGGTCAAGTCGGTCAGCGGCATGGTCTCATTCCAGTCTTGAAGGCTCAGCTTCCACGGGGACGCCTCATTATCGCGTATTATGCGTTACTCTGATGAAGGTAGGAGGGCTTTTAAAACTGGTGGTGAATATATGCTTATGCAAAGCAACGGAGCTTAGATCAAACTTGAACGAGCGTTTCCGACAATCCATTGCACTGGATTGCATAGGAGCTTTAGATACAAAAAACCCCGCCAGAAGCGGGGCTTTGTCTCTCAAAAACGCGAAGAGGTTATGACTTCGCTGACTTTTGAGAATCGTACTGTCCACGCGGGCGGAACTTATCGAGATAGGTCGGCAGGATCGCTTCCATTGAATGCGGCTCGATGCCCAGACCTTCGAATGTCCGCTTTTCAGCCTGAGCTTCCTTGCTCACGACGTTGTCGCTCTTGAGCAGGTTGACCTGGTCAACAGTCAGCATTGGCTTTGGCAGCATCTGCAGGAACTTAGCCTGAATACGAGCCATCAAGAATGGCAGGGAGACCAGCATGCGCCTGCGGAGAATGACATTCATCATCAGCTGCAAACATTCTTTGAAGGTCGCAACCTGAGGTCCGCCGAGCTCGTAGATTTTGCCGGTTTCAACTTTGTTTTCAGCAGCGTTTGCAATAGCAAGCGCAACATCACCGACATAAACAGGCTGGAACTTGGTGTGACCACCACCGATGAGTGGCAGAGCCGGGAAGAGCTGAGCCATGCTTCCGAAGCGGTTGAAGAAATCATCTTCAGGACCGAATACGATGGATGGGCGGAAGATCACTGCGTTTGGCATCGCGTCCAAAACAGCTTTTTCACCAGCAGCTTTGGTTTTCGCATAAACAGCCGGGCTGTTTGCATCTGCACCAATTGCAGAAACATGCACAAATGTGTCGATGCCCTTTTCTTTGCAGACTTCAGCAACAACACCGGGACCTTTTGCCTGCACACTGTCAAACTTCTGAGTGCCCGTTTCGTAAAGGATACCCACAAGGTTGATGACTGCACATGCGCCTTCTACGGCGCGCTCTACAGATTTTTTGTTTCGCACGCTTGCTGCCACGGGCATGATCTGGCCGACAGCCCCCAGCGGCTGCAAATGCTCCGCGAGTTCAGGACGACGTACAGCAGCGCGGATGCTGTATCCACGTTCTGCTAAGATCCTGATGACGTGACGACCAATAAATCCTGACCCGCCGAAAACGGTTATAAGTTTCCCGTTAAGCGCTTGCGCCATTTTCATCCACCTTTGCCAAATTTTTGCAGGTACGCGTATTAGTGCGCATAACCCTCAAAAAAGCTATAATTCATGGGACGTTAATACGCCCAAGGTTTGGGGTTGTGAAGGCGCTCTGTGGAGAAATTAAAACTCTTTGCAAATGTGTGATTGACAATCCCCGTCCAGATCACTAGAACCCCTCCTCACAGAGCAGCGCTGCCAAGCAGCAACCCTCTGAAAGAAAAAGATGAATATGTGCCCAGATGGCGGAATTGGTAGACGCGCTAGCTTCAGGTGCTAGTGCCCGCATGGGCGTGGAGGTTCGAGTCCTCTTCTGGGCACCATCTTTTCTTCACAAAGCTCTCCCTAAAAATTGCAGAGTAACTTGACCGGTTGGTGTAGACGCGACAAAACACGTCTCATATACCAAACCGCGCGTATACTTCTTCGAGAGCAACAATGACAATCAGATATCACAAAAACGATCTTCCGGACCTTTCCAACTACTCTTCTGCTGATGCAGTTGCGGTGGACACTGAAACTTTAGGTCTGAACCCACACCGTGATCGGTTGTGCGTTGTACAGCTTTCTTCCGGTGATGGTTCTGCTGATGTTGTGCAGATTGAGCGCGGCCAGCTGGCTGCACCTAACCTGCAAGCGCTGTTTGAAGACGCAAGCAAGCCAAAGATTTTTCACTTTGCCCGCTTTGATGTTGCCATATTGAAAGAGTATCTGGACATCTCCGTTTCGCCGGTCTGGTGCACTAAAATTGCGTCCAAGCTTGTGCGCACCTATACGGATCGTCACGGACTTAAAGATATTTGCCGCGAGTTGATTGGTGTTGACCTTTCCAAACAGCAGCAAAGCTCTGATTGGGCAGCTGAAAAACTGACAGATGCACAGCTTGCCTACGCTGCATCAGATGTTCTTCATCTTCATAAGCTTAAAGAGCGTCTTGAATTTATGCTTGAGCGCGAAGAGCGTACCGAGATTGCGCAGAAGTGCTTCGATTTTCTGCCTACACGTGCGCAGCTTGACCTTGCAGGATGGCCTGAAACTGACATTTTCGCACATTCTTAAGCGAAAACTCGAGTTTTCTACCAGTATTTGCGGTTTATTGTGCTTCAACATTTGTAATTTGTTGAAGCACCCCCATTTAGGCAGCTAGTGTGTGCTTACCGCTTCCTTTTCAGGTTTTACCTGAAAATTTGCGTATCAACGGAAGCGGTTTGTGCCTTTAAGATACTGGTTACTCACTGTGAGACAGACCGGAAAATGGCAACCGGATTGCGATCCCCCATGTGTATCGCTTCCAGAATGTTCCAGGACTACGAATGACAACAATGGAGAACATGCCAAAAGAGTTTGCGAGTGAAGCGCAAACACGGCTGGAGAAAGCGCGTAAAGCTGCGCGTCGACATTCCATTCTTGTTCGTTTGCTACGGTTTGCACTTCCAGCCGGCGGACTGCTGATCGCCGCCGGCGTGATTGCCATGGTTGTTTTCCAGAATATTCTTGCCGGCCTGAGCATCGGGGATATCAGCCTGACCACCGAAGGACTTGTGATGTCCAACCCGCACCTGTCGGGTAACGATGGTGATCGTTCATACAACGTTCAGGCAGACCGGGCTATTCAGCGCATTACGAACCCGCAAGTGATTGATTTGGAGAATATTGTGGCCGAAATCACAATAGCTCCCGGGGAAACTGTTAGTATCACCTCCCGAAACGGGACGTTCGATACAGAAATGGAAACCCTGAATTTGACCAACGGGATCACGGTCGCATACAGCAAAGGTTATTCCGCAGAATTTGAGTATCTCGATATCGATATGAAGACAGGTACAATCCAGACCAACGATACAGTTGATGTCACATCTGAAGGTGGCTATATCGATGCTGGATCTATGGAATTTGATCAGAAAAACAATGTTTTGAATTTTCGCCGGGGCGTAAAGATGAAGCTTCTGCCCTGGGCACTGGAGAACGGTCAATGATTAACCGGATGAGGATATTCTCTCTATCTTGTATTATGGCACTCGGGCTGGCTGGTATGGCCCATGCGCAAACGTTCTCCGATTCATTTGCAGGTTTCGGTTCTGATAATAAAGAACCTATCGAGATTGAAGCTACTAACCTTCAGGTTCGTGACAAAGACAAAAGCGCTATTTTCAGCGGCAATGTTGTCGTCACCCAGGGTGAAGCGAAGTTGGAAGCTCAGCGTTTGATCGTGTTTTACAGCGGCTCCATGGCTAATGGCAACGCAGACGGACAGCCTGTTCAGCAGTCGATCTCCCGCCTTGAAGCTAAAGGCGATGTGCTTGTTTCCTCCAAGGATCAGGTTGCCACTGGCGATGATGCCAGCTTTGACATGGAAAAGCAGGTCGTTGTGATGACCGGTAAACGCGTGACCCTGAGCCAGGGACCAAACGTGATTGTAGGTAAGCGCCTTGTGATCAACTTGGAAACCGGCAAAGCAAATCTGGATTCCAGTGGAACCGGCGGCAACACTGGTCGTGTGCGGATGCTTTTGCAGCCAAACAGCCTTGAAAATAAGAACTAAAGCAAAATAGGCCACGCCCTTGAGTGCACACCCAATTGATCCTCAGATCCCAACGCATCAACCAGAAGGCATCAAGTATGCTGATCCTTCCGAAGCGGTGCTGGAAGTTGATGGCATCGGCAAAAGTTATGGACGTCGTCAGGTTGTAAAACACGTCAGCCTGAATGTGCGTCGCGGCGAAGCTGTTGGACTGCTGGGACCAAACGGTGCTGGTAAGACCACCTGCTTTTACATGATCACGGGCCTCATCCGTCCGGATCATGGCGCTATTCGTCTCGATAACTTCGATATGACACAGCTGCCAATGTATCGCCGTGCACGTTTGGGCGTTGGCTATCTTCCTCAGGAAGCTTCCATTTTCCGCGGCCTGTCTGTTGAAGACAACATTCGTGCCGTGCTGGAGGTGGTGGAGCCAAACAAGAAGCGTCGTGAAGAGGATCTGGATTCTCTGCTGACAGAGTTTGGTGTTACGCACCTGCGCAAATCACCAAGTATCGCGCTCAGTGGTGGTGAACGTCGCCGCGTGGAGATTGCGCGTGCGCTTGCGTCTCGTCCTTCCTTTATGCTGCTCGATGAACCATTTGCGGGTATTGACCCGATTGCTGTGGGTGACATTCAGCAGCTTGTGCGTCACCTGACACAGCGTGGCATTGGTGTCCTCATCACGGACCATAACGTGCGCGAAACACTAGGCCTGATTGACCGCGCGTACATTATCGCGGCGGGTGAAGTTCTGACGGAAGGCAAACCGCATCAGATCGTTGCAGATCCGGATGTAAGGCGTTTGTATCTCGGGGAACAGTTCACTCTTTGATTTCCAACCTATGCCGAATTGCGTAGAAGAGTGTTGCAAGTTAGCTTGCGGCACTTGGAGGATGAAATAACTCTATGGCAATCGGTCCAAAATTAGAATTCAGACAAAGCCAACAGCTTGTCATGACGCCGCAACTGATGCAGGCGATCAAGCTGTTGCAGCTGTCGAATGTGGACCTCATTGCACATATCAATAGTGAGTTGGAAAGTAACCCGTTTTTGGAACGGGATGACAGCCCGGATGGAGCTGGCCCAACCGCTGAAGCCTCCACTCCTGACAACTCCTCTGATAACGAGAGTGGTTCTGCTGAGATGCAGGAAGGTGATTGGCTCAACAATGAGCTTGAGACAACACCTGAAGCCATTTCAAGCAATCTGGACTCTGAGCTCTCCAATGTCTTTCCTGATGACAATGGCGAGAGCCAGTCCGTTGACCCTGTTCAGCAGAAGGCCGACAACTGGCAAGCGCCTAGCCACAATGCGTCTTCAGGCGCTTCTGACTACAATCTGGAAGCCTTTGTTGCAGCAGAAGTTTCACTCAGCGAGCATCTGCAAGAGCAACTGGGTTTTGCTATTTCCAGCCCTACTGACATTTTGATCGCGCAACAGCTTATCGATTGCCTCGATGAGAGCGGATATCTGCGCATTGATGCAGAAGAAATGTCTGCGCGCCTGGGTGTGACTGAGCAAGATCTGGAACGGGTTATTCTCGCATTGCAAGGTCTTGATCCTGTTGGGGTATTTGCACGCGACCTTTCTGAGTGTCTGAAACTGCAGCTCAAAGAAAAAGACCGGTATGATCCTGCCATGCAGGCTCTGGTCGAGAACATCGAGTTGCTGGCACTACATGATCTGACAAAGCTGAAGCGGCTTTGTAGGGTAGATGATGAGGATCTCAAGGACATGATCCTTGAGATTAAAGAGCTCAATCCCAAACCCGGTGCAGCGTTCAACACTGAAGTTGCACAGCCAATTGTTCCTGATGCGTTTGTTCGCCCAGCTTCTGATGGCGGCTGGACTGTTGAACTTAACACCGAGAGCTTGCCGAAGGTTCTGGTAAACCAGAGCTATTACTCCGAGATCTCCCAGAGCTCCAAGAAGGATAAGGAGCTGGCATACTTCACGGATAGCCTGCAGACCGCGAACTGGCTTGTGAAGAGCCTGGATCAGCGCGCACGGACAATCCTGAAGGTCTCTTCTGAAATTGTGCGGCAGCAGGATGGTTTTCTCACTTATGGTGTACAACATCTGCGTCCGATGAATCTGCGTGTGGTCGCAGACGCCATTGGTATGCATGAATCCACTGTGAGCCGTGTGACCTCCAATAAATACATCGCCACACCGCGCGGAATTTTTGAGCTTAAGTACTTCTTTTCTGCCGCAATTGCGTCTTCTGAAGGTGGTGAATCGCACTCAGCGGAATCAGTACGCTACCGGATAAAGCAGCTGATTGATGCCGAAGATCCTAAGAAGATTCTCTCAGATGACGCTCTTGTGAAAATTCTGAAAGATGACGGTGTGGATATAGCGCGACGAACTGTAGCTAAGTATCGGGAAGCATTAAGGATTCCCAGCTCCGTGCAGCGACGCAGAGAAAAGAAAAGCCTCACCTAAACCACTGATATTTCTCATAGTTTCAAAGAGAGATAATAGGGTCCGTATCGGTTAATAACCTCTATAGGATGTTTTTCTGTTCTCATAGATTTTTCTAAGAACTCGAAAACAGTAGCACTTTAAACTTAGCTGGTCCAAACTACATGTGTTGAAGGGTTCTTTGCTCTTTAGCTGAAGAACCTGTCAGCGATTAAGTCGACACAACATAAGAGGTTCCCATGACAATTAGAATTTCGGGGAGGAACGTGGACATTGGTGATGCAACCAGAACTCACGTTGAAGACCGGATTTCCGATGCACTGGATAAATATTTCCCAGGCGCATATACGGGTCATGTGACAATCGCGCGCGAAGGCTCTGGCTTCCGTTCCGAATGCACAGTCCACCTCAGTACAGGTGTGGTGCTTCAGGTTTCGGGTGATAGCCAGGATCCACGCCAAAGTTTCGACAAAGCAGCCGAACGCATTGAGAAAAGGCTAAGGCGCTATAACAGAAAGTTAAACGACCACCACACAAATGGTCTCCCTGCAGAGTGGGAAACGTACGGTGCAACATCGTATGTTCTTGCTGATCCTGAGCAGGAAGAAGAGGTACCCGCCGACTACAGCCCACTTGTGGTTGCAGAAACCGAAGCGAAGGTGAAAACACTGACTGTTGGTATGGCAGTTATGGAGCTAGATTTAAGTGAAGCTCCCGTTGTAGTGTTCCGCAACGCTGGTAATGGTGAGGTAAATGTCGTATTCCGTCGTCACGATGGAAACGTTGGCTGGATTGATCCAAATCTTACCAACGGGGCTGCCCCTAACTAATAATCATGGTCATCGTGACCCTGTACAAAGCCGGTGTTAACCGGCTTTGTATTTTGCATGAACACGGATCAAGGAATGGATCTGAACGAACTTCTTCGTCCTGAAGCTGTCATTGCCAATCTCAAGGCAAACAGCAAGAAACAAGCCCTGCAGGAACTTGCAGAACGGGCCTCTGAGATTTGCGGAGAAACTGAGCGCGATATCTTTGATACGCTGCTGCAACGCGAACGTCTCGGCTCTACAGGTGTCGGAAACGGCATTGCAATTCCGCATGGAAAAATCGTGAACCTGGACGGGTTGCACGGTTTGTTTGCGCGACTGGACAAACCGATCGAGTTCGACAGCTTGGATGACCAGCCTGTTGATCTGATCTTTGTATTGCTGGCACCGGAAGGCGCTGGAGCAGACCATCTGAAAGCTCTGGCACGTGTTGCGCGACTTCTGAGAGATGCTGATGTTGCGAGCAAGCTGCGCGCGACAACAGATGCTGCTGCAATTTACTCTATTCTGACCCACCCACAGGCTTCGCCAAGCGCAGCTTGAGGCCGGTTGGCTCTTAAAAACAGAAAAGCCTGGATCGGACGCATTCCAATCCAGGCTTTTTCTTTGCCTAATTGACTGGTTTTGAAGAGTGTTTCTATGCGCTGCAGCAGCAGCTTCTGCGCGTATGTCTCTTCTTTTGATCTCACCCTGCGGTGAGTGCAGAAACAAGGTTAGTGGACGCTAAGAGCTTCCAGATCGTTCTCAATCGCGTTTGCAATTGCAGCGTTGCGGGTATCTGTCAGAACCAGCGGTGTTCCATCTGCAGCGAGCAGTGCCCATGCTGGCAAATCAGCATCCTGCAGCTCAGCATCCGGGAACATCTTCTTAAGATCGTTTGGAGAAACGCGCCTTACATAAGCGACTTCGCCAGCTCCAAGCTCTTCAAAATTTTCGTACGGGTCGTCGGCCAGCACAGAAGGGGCGCGTGTCATCGCCTTCTCCTTGGAAGTTATCAGAGCATGCCACGATCTTTTACAATCACGTATCAGGCTCTAAGTCTTTATTTTATCACGCATCTTTACCTGAAAGCTGAGAGGTCAGATTTCAGCGATACGCTTCAATATTCAGATCAGCGCGAAGGTTGGAATGTTCCTTTACCTCAGTCCCCCGCCGAGATTTCAATTCGGCGAACGATGCGCTCTGGCTCTGGACGAGCAAGATCAATAGACAACAGACCATCACGCAGGTCTGCCCCCAAAATCTCAATGCCCTCAGCCAAAACAAAAGCGCGTTGGAACTGACGTGCAGCTATACCCCTGTGAAGGTATTGGCGAGTTTTGTCTTCTTGTTGGCGGCCACGAATTACCAGCTGGCTTTCCTCAACAGAAACATCCAGTTGATCACGTGTGAAACCCGCTACGGCGAGCGTAATGCGGATGACTTCACCTTTTTCGTCGGTGGCAGCTAAGCGTTCGATATTGTAGGGCGGGTAGCCGTCGTTGGCTGCTTTGCTCACCCTATCCAATACACGCTCGATATCATCGAAACCCAACATAAATGGGCTCGAAAACGCAGATACTCGCGTCATAATCCAAGTCCTTCTTCAAAGCGACCCAGCTCCAGACCCTCAATAGGCATCCGGTGGGAGGGCATCTCGCCCTCGGTCTTTCCTCTGGAATATGGCGGTTAGCGGCGAAGGTTTCAAGTTAACTTAATGATACTCAATTAATTCTCTCGGGTACTGACAAGTTTTGCAGATCTCAAAACAAGCAGGGGTGGTAAACCCGCAGAATTTTCAACAGTCCGCCATTGCAGTCCAACCTATCACCACGTGATGGGAATGACAGGTTTACGGTTTCCCTCAAAAATCGTAGCGTTTGCCCTCGGGTAACTTTCAGGGAATGCGCTAGGGGGAGCGATACTATGGACATTGCTGAGGTGAATAACTCGTGGGCAACGTTGATGGTGAAAGCCTACCCCTTTGCGTTGGTCTGTTTCAGTTTGCTCATCAATCTACTCGTCTTTGGTGTTGAGCCACTTGTCATTGCGCTACCCTCTCCTGAAGTCGTTGATGCATTGATCATTGCTGCGGTGTTGCTTCTCGGAAATCACAGTTGGCTGATGACTGTGACCGAACTTACGCGGGCCAAGCATGATCTGGCAGCGACACCTGAAGAGTGGGATGAGAAAGGTGGGCGTCCTCAATCTATTGCTCAGGAAGCTCGTGATGCGTTGGAGCGGCGGCACAATGCACATCGGAACACGACCGAGAACTCCATCTACTTTATGCTTCTGGCTGCTGTTATTGCAGTGGTTTCACCAGCCGCGCTGATGGCACAGGCCTGGATTGTTGGCTTTGCAGTTTCACGCCTTGGCTACACCTACAGCTACCTTTCTGCACAAACCGGATTGCGGGGCCTGTTCATGAGCCTGAGTTTGCTGTGCTTGTATGGAATGGCGAGCTATCTGGTGGTCGCGATGTTTGTGTAATCAGAAAAGCCGGAGCGATGCCCCGGCTTCTGCTTTTCATAGGCTCACAGTGAGAGAAGTCGTGGACCTATGACTTGGATGTCTCGCAGGTTCACCAGCTCGCGAGCTCATCAAATTTTTCAAGCTGATCCTCTTTGATCTGCCCTTCCTCATCACGGCCAAGGAAGATCTTCAGGTAGCAATCGCCATCCGCATTCAGGAAGTTGATGGAAACTGCCAGCTTGGAGAAGAATGGACGCTTCAGGAACAGGATGGAATGGCACGCATCCGCTTTGATGTGACCAGAGAAACCACCCTCTGTCTGCTTTAGGTTATAGAAACCACGCGCGTAAGAACCTTCCGGGAATGGCCCTTTCACTTCGAAGATCATGTCGCCAGTGTTTGCGATGCTGGTGACGTTGCCCCATGCCGGGATCGCTTTGATCACCTCATCAAAACGCTCACCAGAATGCTCACGCCACATTTCTTCAGGCAGGCAACGGATTGTATCAGCCATTGAGAGACCATGCTCCTTGGCAATGCTCTCCAGAATGCCTGCTGGGTTTTCTGCAAGTTTCTCTTTCAGCTCTGTAATTTGTGCGGTCATGCTGTCTCTTCTTGATGGTTTCAGGATACTGGCTGCAAGCTGGCGGAATGCAGCTTAAAGGCAGCCTTGAGATAAGTGAGCAGGGTCTGGTGCCAGAAACGGCCTGCCATAGTGAGCGAGATGATCTCTTCACCCGCAATCAGGCCCGTTCTGCGCCAGTTGCTTAAAAGTGGGTCGATTGAGCTGCGGAATCCGTTTGCTTGGGGATCAGCACGCTCCAGACGCGCGAGGTCGAGGCGCATCTCCTCAATGCCGGCTGCCAGAAAATTGAGGGGAGAAGACAATGGGTCGGTTCTGTGTAACCGCGACAGAGGCTTCTCCCCATCCTCTAGGCATCTCATGTAGTCCACGATTCCTCCATGGATGCCGTAGGAATAACCATTGATGTTTCCGCCTGCCCCAGACCCAAAGGCCAGACAGTCTGCGCCGGACTTAATCAGCGTGTTGTAAAGATTACGCTCACGGGTTTGTCGGCCCCAGTGACTGGAAGAGATCTGTTTCCAGCCGTACTGACGCATGTATTCCAATCCCTCGCCATACATGCCTCCTTGTTGCGGAAGCGGCGCTGCGGGGTCGCAGGAGCCTTTTGCGATAGCTTTTGAGAGGAGACTGCCGGGAAACACGGCGAGCGTGTAAAGATCGACGCCATCGAGCTCCAGATCCACCACGGTTTTGAGATCTTGCCGCCAGACGTCTTCGCTTTGATATGGCAAGCCCAATATCAGATCACAGACAATAGCAGCGCGGTTTCTATCTCGAAGCCCTTCAAAGAAGCGAACGGCTTCTTCACCGGTTGCTTTGCGCCCCTGCCGTTTGCGGACTTTGGTGTTGAAGGACTGGACTCCGGTTGATAAGCGGTTCGCACCGACATCCAGACAGGCATCAATCTTTTCATCATCGAAATGGAAGATGCGGCCTTCGACAGTGATCTCGCAATCAGCTGAGAGCGGATATAGCTCACGGATGCGACGGATGACGCGGGCAAGGTCGTTTGCGTGAAGCGCTGTTGGAGTGCCGCCGCCGAAATAAACTGCGTTGATTGGTGCACTTTGGGAAGCAGGGGAAGATGCTTCCAGCTCCAACTCTTTGATCAGTGCATCCGCATAAGGAGCGGAATGCTCTTCTTGCCACTTGTTGCGATAGAAACCGCAGAACAGGCAATGATTGGCGCAGAATGGAACATGCAAGTACATGACCGCCATACCTGAACGATCGGATCGCTGGATTTCTTGCCAGACCTGCTGTTGAGCATCTTCAGCGACAGCTTCTCCAGCTGATCCGGGCATATGTGCGCCCCGTCGCTGAAAAGCGTAACGGAGGGGATCATCTGTTTCCTGAGCGAAGAATTGCTCCAGCGCTGCTGCTTGCATCGGTCAACCTAGTTTTGAATTCGTGGTTGGCTTGCTGTGCGCTGGCTAAATATGAGTATTTACATCAAGTTTAAATCTTGGGAAGGGTTGATTGCGTA
This sequence comes from Pseudovibrio sp. FO-BEG1, assembly GCF_000236645.1. NCBI lineage: Bacteria > Pseudomonadati > Pseudomonadota > Alphaproteobacteria > Hyphomicrobiales > Stappiaceae > Pseudovibrio > Pseudovibrio sp. FO-BEG1. The sequence goes on along the minus strand of NC_016642.1, from coordinate 709,805 downwards.
GCTGCGATAAAATGGCACAGCTTTTGGACTGCATCCGTGCACAGTTCCAACAAAAAAGGCCCGGCAATGCCGGGCCTTCTAAAGCTTTGTCAGAGCAGGCTTTAAGCTGCTTCAAGTGCACCCTGCACTTCAATACGTTTGCCGGTTTTGGTGTCAAACGTATGCAGTTTCTCAGGCTTTGCAGTCACTTTCAGGATCTGGCCTGGTTCGAAGTGCAGCTTGCCAGGCGCGCGTACAACAACGTCTACGCTGCCTTCACCAATGGTGCCGTGAACATAACTCTCAGCACCTACAGGCTCCACGACATTTACGGTCAGAGCTGTGTGAAGGCCGGTGTCGAACTTCTCGCTGAGCTCTTCGATCACCAGATCTTCCGGACGCACGCCGAGGATCAGATCAGACAGATCGGTGTTCAGCTTCACGTCAACAGTTGCACCGTTGTCGAGTTTCCAGTCGCTGCCCTGTTTGGTCAGTGGCAGCAGGTTCATTGCAGGAGAACCGATGAAGGTTGCAACGAAGGTGGATGCTGGCTTCTCGTAGACGTCAATCGGAGAACCGATCTGCTCTACTTCACCACCGCTGAGAACGACCAGGCGGTCTGCCAGTGTCATCGCTTCCAGCTGATCGTGGGTCACATAAAGGCTGGTGGTGCCCAGTTCTTTCTGAAGCTTCTTGATCTCCATGCGCATCTGCACACGCAGTTTTGCATCGAGGTTGGACAGAGGCTCATCGAACAGGAACGCAGCAGGTTCGCGAACGATCGCACGACCCATTGCAACACGCTGACGCTGACCACCGGACAGCTGACGTGGCTTACGGTCGAGGAAGTCGCCGATCTCAAGGATCTCAGCAGCTTTGCGAACGCGCTTTTCAATCTCATCCTTAGGGATGTTGCGGTTCTTCAAGCCGTACGCGAGGTTGTTGTAAACACTCATGTGCGGGTAGAGCGCGTAGTTCTGGAACACCATTGCGATGTCACGGTCTGCTGGCTCTACGTTGTTTACAAGGCGGTCGCCGATGAACAGCTCACCGTCGGTGATGGTTTCGAGACCAGCCACCATGCGCAGCAGAGTAGACTTACCGCAACCGGAAGGGCCGACGAGAACAATGAACTCACCATCCTGAATGTCGATGGAGATGCCTTTAACCGCTTCTACGTTGCCCGCGTAGATCTTGCGAAGGGTGTTAAGTTTAATGCCTGCCATTTTTATTTCTCGCTTTCCACGAGCCCTTTTACAAACCAAGACTGGAAGATCACCACGATGAGAACCGGTGGGAGCATTGCGAGAACCGCAAGCGCCATTGCCTGGTTCGTATCCGGGATCTGAGCACCAATCCACACCTGAAGAATCTGCTTCATACCACGCACCAGCGTGAAGAGGCTTTCATCTGTGGTGATGAGTGTTGGCCAGAGGTATTGGTTCCAACCGAAAACAAACATGATGATGAAGATTGCAGCAATCATGGTTTTGGAGAGTGGAACAAGAATGTCGATGAAGAACTTCAGCGGTCCTGCACCATCGATACGCGCTGCTTCAACCAGTTCATCCGGTACGGACTTGAAGAACTGACGGAAGTAGAAAGTGCCTGTTGCAGACGCAATCAGCGGAACGATCAAACCGGTGTAGGTGTTCGCCATGCCCAGTCCCTGCACGATCTCGTAGGATGGCAGAATACGTACTTCCAGAGGAAGCAGGAGCGTGGAGAAAATGATCCAGAAGAAGAACGTTCCAAGCGGGAAGCGGAAGTACACGATTGCGTAAGCTGCCAGCATGGAAATTACGATCTTACCAATGGCGAAGCCAAGGCCGAGGATCAAGGAGTTCCACAGCATGGTCAGGCCCGTCACGGACTTGGTGAAACCACCAGCTTCAGTCAGAACCTGCTTATAGGTGTCTGTGAAGTGACCGCCCGGGGTCAACTGAAGACCATGCTTGTAAATGGACACCGCATCATGACTGGAGGTCATGAGAGCGTAAACGACTGGCACCAGCATGAAGAGAGCGCCGAGGACGAGGATCGTATGATCCCAAAACTGTGAGCGTTTCATTGATCCCTCCTTAACTGTAGTGCACACGACGTTCAATCATACGGAACTGGAAGACCGTAAGAGCGAACACGAGGATCATAAGGATCACAGACTGTGCTGAAGACCCACCAAGGTCGTTTCCGCGGAAGCCATCGAGGAACACCTTGTAAACGAGCGTTACAGGGTTGTTGCCTGGCTCACCCTTAAGCACCAGATCGATAATACCGAAGGTATCGAAGAGCGCATAAGTGATGTTGATGATCAGCAGGAAGAAGCTGGTTGGAGCCAGCAGTGGGAACGTTACAGTCCAGAAACGACGGGATGAAGATCTACAATCAACCGCAGCTGCTTCCTGAACGGATTTCGGAACACTCTGGAGACCAGAAAGGAAGAAGATGAAGTTGATTGGGATTTGCTTCCAGACCGCGATCACGGTCATAGCAAATGCAGTATCAAAGTAGTTCACACCGATCTGCATGTTCCAGCCAAGGGCATGTGCCAGATCGTTGAGTGGACCAATGTGCTGGTCAAACAGCATAACGCCTACGAGGCCTGCGACGGGAGGGGCGATCGCATAAACCCACATCAGCAAAGTGCGGTAAGTGGAGGCACCTTTGATGACGTTATCGGCTTTTACTGCCAGCAGAAGTGCGATGCTGAGAGAAAAGAAAGTAACTGCAGCGGAGAAGATGAGCGTGAACCACGCAGTTCTGCCGTATTCACTCGCAGTGACAACATCTTTGAAGTTATCCAAGCCAACAAATGTCGAGCCGAAACCAAACGGGTCTTCAAGGTAGAAAGACGCTCTGATTGCTTCTGCCGCTGGCCACAGAAAGAAGACGCCAACAATCAGCAGCTGCGGGAGCAGCAGCATGTAGGGCATCAATGGATGTGAGAATTGAACTCGTTTCATGGACTGGCCTAGTCGCTGTTTTCGTTGTGGTGGCCGGTTGCCTAGCAAGCCTGACCGCTTGTTTTAAAAATGCTGCTCGAACAATCTGCCGTTCGGGAACATTTTATTTCTAAAACAACCTGAGACCGGAGGCACTTGATAGCGTCTCCGGCCCTAGCGAAAATCTAAGTGCTAAGTCTTAGTTAGCAGTCTTAGCAAAACGAGCCAGAAGCTTGTTTGCTTCGTCTTCGATGGTCTGGAACGCGTCGTCTACAGACTTCTCACCGGAGAAGATTTTGCCGTATTCACGGTTCATTACGTCACGCACCTGAACATAGAAGCCCATGCGGTAACCTTTGGTGTTGTCGCCACCTGGCAGTGTCAGCTGCTTAATTCCAACTTCAGCTGCTGGAAGACGGTCGTAGTGGCCATCTTTCTTCGCAAGGTCGTATGCAGCGTTGGTGATTGGCACATAACCAGTTTCTTTGTGCCAGTAGTACTGCATCTCAGAGGAAGTCAGGAAGGAGTAGAAGTTTGCAACACAGTCGTTTTCGCCTTTTGGCTTGCCAGCCATTGCGAAGAGCGCTGCACCACCGATGAAGGTGTTGGTACCGGTTTCATTAACAGAAGCCCAGTAAGGCAGGTTGGTTGCGGAGAATTTGAAGTCTGTGGACTTCATCAGACCACCGAAGGAACCTGAGGAACCGAGCCACATTGCAGCGGAACCGTCCTGGAATACCTTCTGATTGTCACCCCAGCCAGTGCCGTAGTAGCCGAACAGCTCAGCATCAAGCCAGCCTTTAACCTTTGTGAAGTGCATTTTGATCGCATCGTTGTTTACGAGGATCTTAGTGCCTTTCGCGCCGTCGTAACCGTTGTTGTTGGTTGCGAATGGCAGGTTGTGGCGGGACATGAAGTTTTCGGTGAAGATCCATGGCAGGTGAGACTGTGCCAGAGGAACATAACCAGCTGCTTTCAGCTTAGGCGCGACTGCTTCGAACTCTTCCCAAGTCTTAGGAGCTTCAACGCCTGCTTTCGCCAGTGCTTCTACGTTGTAGTAGAGGATTGGAGTAGAGGAGTTGAACGGCATGCCGATCATTTTGCCAGCTGCATCTGCGTAGAAGTAGCGTACGCCAGCAATGTAGTCTTCGATGTTGAACTCAACACCTGCATCTTTCAGAAGGTCTTCAGCTGGAACAACTGCGCCCTTTGCACCGATGATGGTAGCGGAACCTGCATCAAATACCTGCAAGATGTTTGGCTGTTCGCCAGCGCGGAATGCTGCGATACCTGCGGTCAAGGTTTCTTCGTAGTTACCTTTGTAAACCGGGGTCAGGTTACAGACATCCTGAGATGCATTGTATTTGGTGGAGATTTCGTTGACAACTTCACCCAGACGGCCGCCCATTGCGTGCCACCAGTTGATTTCTGTCGCAGCGAAAGACGCTGTTGAAGACATTGCGAGTGCTGCAAAGGTTGCTACACCAGCTGCTTTACGAAGAGTCATTTTTGTTGCCCCCCAGTGGGAAAGTTGAAAAAATCTAACATGCGAAGCGGAGTGAACACCTAATCCATCGCCTTGGCGATCCATCCCCTACGCCTCATCTGCGATATCACTTAGGTGTTTCACACTAGGATGACAGTTTCTTGAAGTTTCGATGAATTGCAATTGGATCTTCGTTTTTTTTCATAATTATCATGAGATTGTCATGTTTCGGAAAAACGAAACCCGCCTAAGCAGACTGTTTTTTATGCCAAATTTTCGACCTTTCAGCATGGTTGAAGTGTCTAAAATTGGAAGTTTTGTTTCGGAAAAATTCGATACGAAATAATACGAACATTGAGAATTACAGAAAGATTTGGCGGCTAATCACTTGATATATCGGGGAAATACCTAGACGGCGAACAAATTCAAATTTTGCACCTTGCACGTTTATCCTGATGAGCTGTCTTAATGCTTGCGCGCGCAAATTTTCGAAGACAAAACAGGCCTAAACTTATCCACAGGCGCACTGTGTGCAACTCTCGAAATACAACTTCTAATGCAAAAACTTGCATTCTTGAGCAGCTGAAATGCATTCATTTCAATCAAATAGAGTCACCCGACTCCGTTTTATGACAGCTCAAAGGGCGTAGAACGGATGCTCCACGCCCTCTGGCAGAAACTCATAATGACTTATGTCGCTCCCCGTTTAGTTTGAGGGCAGCAACACTTTATCGACGACATGAATGATCCCGTTGTCAGCTGGAATGTCCGCGCTGATGACGTTTGCATTATCTACAGTCACACCAGACGTGTTTTTCGAAACGGAGAGCGTGTTATCTCCTGATCCCTTAATCGTCTTCACGTGAATGGTGCGGCCCGGCAGATCGGTGGATGCCAGTTTGCGTGGGAGCACGTGATAACTGAGTACGGCAACGAGCTGATCTTTGTTCTCTGGCTTCAGGAGCGTTTCAACAGTTCCGTCCGGAAGCTCGGCAAAGGCTTCATCGGTAGGAGCGAACACGGTGAGGTTCTCACCACTTGCCAGAGCTCCGTCCAAGCCCGCAGCCTGAGCGGCAGCGATAAGCGTGTTAAACTGCCCTGCCCCTTGAGCTACTTCTACAATAGTTCCTGCATTTGCACTTACTGAGCCAGCAAGAACGAGTGAACTTACAAGTGAAATCATAGATAAACGCATAGAAGCCTCCACTCCCCAGAGATGTAACGAGGGAATTACATAAGGATTGACTGCGACAGACTGCCGCGCACAAAGCCTTATACTGATCAGGTCTGAAGGCAGATCACCTGAGTGCGAATTTTATTTTATCTCCTCAAAGGCACGCAGCGCTTCATCTCGAGATTTCTTGAGATTCACGATTGGAAGCGGGTAGTTTTCTCCCAGCGTGACACCAGCACCTTGCAGAATGTCTTTAGGGGCTTCCCAAGGCCTGAAGAGATACTTATCCGGCAGATCCTTTAGTTCAGGCAAGAAACGGCGTGTATATTCGCCATGAGCATCAAACTTTTCGCCCTGCAGGATTGGATTGAAGATGCGAAAGTAAGGAGCTGCATCTGCACCACATCCGGCGATCCATTGCCAACTGGCGCTGTTGTTGGCGAGATCAGCATCGACCAGACAGTCCCAAAACCACTCCTCTCCCAATCGCCAGTCCAGCAGCAAGTTTTTGACGAGGAACGATCCTACGATCATGCGCAGGCGATTGTGCATGTACCCGGTTTGCCAAAGTTCTCGCATACCTGCATCGACAATCGGAATGCCTGTTTGACCTTTTTGCCATGCAGAAAGGCGCTGATCATCTGAGAGCCAAGGAAAGTTGTCGAACTTTTCGTTCAGATTACTCTTTGGAAGACTCGGGTTGTTGAATAGCAGAGAATATGAGAACTCACGCCAGCCCAGTTCACTGCGGAAATGGTCGATATCTCGTGTTTCTTCATGTGAGCCTAATGCCCACCAGATTTGGTTGGGAGAGATCTCACCAAAGTGCAGATGAGGCGACAGGCGGGAAGTATGTGTCAGAGCTGGGAAGTTTCGGCCATCTTTGTAATCGGAGAGCCCATCTTCAAAAAATGCATAGAAACGGTTTTGGGCAGCTTTTTCGCCATGCTCCCAGTGACTGCTCACTTGAGCTGACCATGGCCGATCCTCAAGCAAGTTGAGCTCATCTATTGCGAGAGCCCCTTCTGCACTAAAAGAATGAATGCGCAATTGATCAGGAACAGGCAAAGGCTTTCTGGGTTCCTGAGCTTGAAGACAGCCTTTCCGATAGAAGGGAGTGAACACCTTATACGGGCTGCCATCCCGTTTACCCACTTGCCAGGGTTCCCAGAGGAGTGAGCCATTGAAGCTCTTGGCTGCTATGCCGTTTTCTTCAAGGTCAGTTTTCAGCTGAGCATCATGCTCTACACGCCATGGCTCATAGCATCGGTTCCAGAAAACACCAGCTGCACCAGTCTCCTGAATGAGCGAGTTGATAATCACGGCGGGGTCACCGCGCATTATCAACAGTTGCCCTTTCAAGCTTTCATTGAGAGCTTTTAAAGAATAGTGCAGCCAGTTTTTGGTCGCACCGCCGAGTTTTCGAGCACCGTACTCTTTATCATTCAGAATATAGAGAGGGATAACCTCTCCTACATCGCAAGCCGCAGAGAGCGCAGGATTGTCGCTCAGGCGAAGATCCTGACGGAACCAATGGATTACGATGGATGCTGACATCGACGACCTCTGCGCAAAAGAAACAGTTGCGGCAGATGTATAGCAATTTCCTTGCGTATCAATGGCTGCAGAATTTCAATTCTCTCATAGCATGAGATACTGGAGGCGAAGCTTCCGAAATCGATAATTTTGGGAGAAGTCAGCTATTTCTAGCGAAAGGGTAATTGGTGGAGCCTAGGGGGATCGAACCCCTGACCTCTTCGCTGCCAGCGAAGCGCTCTCCCAGCTGAGCTAAGGCCCCATCTTTATCAGACAAATGGCATGTCTGATTTGGGAAGAAGATAGCCATTTCTTGCAAAAGTGGTTTTGGTGGAGCCTAGGGGGATCGAACCCCTGACCTCTTCGCTGCCAGCGAAGCGCTCTCCCAGCTGAGCTAAGGCCCCGTTATTCTTCTAAGCACCGATACTTCAATGAAGTTTTTGTGCTGATGGAGGCGGAACATAGATGGGCCGCCCCCACATTTCAAGAGAATACTCTCATAACAGCCTGCGGTTTCACAGGCTGTGGAAATTTTAGCTTTCGTCGTCGTCGCGGCTCACAACAATGCCCGGAACGGAAGAGTCTTCGTCGTCTTCATCATCCAGGAATACGTCGGAGTCATCGCCACCGATGTCATCGCTGATGCCATCTTCGTCCAGATCAGGAATATCTTCACCAGCTGCTTCTGCATCAGCTTCTTCCAGAGATACCAATTCTGCATCGTCTTTTACCAATGCGTCCTCAGCTTCTTCTTTCTGAACAGCTTTTACAGCTTTTGCAGTCTTCGCTGTCATGCCCAGATCAAACATATCGCCACACTTAGGGCAGATGATTGGGTCACGGTTCAAATCATAGTATTTAGCGCCACACGCCGCGCACAGGCGCTTGGTTCCGAGTTCCGGTCTTGCCACGGTTCTCACCTTTGTTTGTATCTCGTTGACGGCCCCCTTAGCCTCAGGTTGGCCATCATGTCAAAGATAAATCTTAGAAATCTACCCGAAGTCGTACATTCACTGCCGAAATTTCGCAATAGTTCAATGCGCCCTAGGGTGACTGTCTTTTTCTTCCGTGCTAGGAGGAACTAGTTTTTTCAGTCTCGCAACCCCGGAAATGAACATGTCCCATAATTCGTCACCGCAAATTGTGACCGCTCACAGTGGCTCTCCGCTTAACGGCCAGATCAAAGTTCCAGGTGACAAGTCTATCTCCCACCGTTCCCTCATGTTTGGTGCATTGGCACTCGGCAAAACCACCATCTCTGGTCTACTCGAATCAGAAGATGTGATTGGTACTGCAAACGCAATGAATGCAGTCGGTGCCAAGTGTGTTCGCCAGGAAGATGGCACGTGGACGGTTGATGGCGTTGGACTGGGTAGCCTGTTGGAGCCGGAAGCTCCAATCGACTTCGGAAATGCGGGTACTGGTGTACGTTTGGCAATGGGCATCTTTGCGAGCCATCCTATTGCTGTCACCATGACTGGTGATGCCTCCCTGTCAGGGCGCCCAATGGGCCGCGTCCTTAACCCACTACGCGAGATGGGTGTTCAGGTTGTGGCACGTAATGGCGATCGCCTGCCAGCGTCTATCCGCGGCAGCGACACTCCTATTCCGATCACATATCGTGTGCCAATGGCCTCTGCACAGGTTAAGTCTGCAGTACTACTGGCTGGTTTGAACACTGCTGGTACAACAACCGTTATCGAGCCTGTGGCAACTCGTGACCACACCGAGAAGATGCTTGTTGGTTTTGGTGCAGAGCTGAACGTTGAGATCAATGAAAGCGGTGAGCGCGTGATCACCCTGCAGGGTCAGCCAAAGCTGCAGCCGCAGGACATCACTGTTCCTGGCGATCCATCCTCAGCTGCCTTCCCGATTGTTGCAGCACTGATCACACCGGGTTCTGATGTGACCGTTGAAGGCGTGCTTCTGAACGAGCATCGTATTGGACTTATTACTAGTCTGCTTGAAATGGGCGCTGATATTACCATCTCGAATGAACGGGAAAGTGGTGGAGAGAAGATTGGCGACATTCGCGCCAAGTATTCGAAACTGAAGGGTATTACGGTTCCAGCGGACCGTGCACCTTCCATGATCGACGAATATCCAATTCTGTCTGTTGCCGCTGCCTTTGCTCAAGGTGAGACCGTTATGCTCGGTCTTGAAGAGCTGCGCGTGAAGGAGTCAGATCGTCTGGCTGCTGTTGCACGTGGTCTGGAAGCAAACGGTATTCCGTGCGTTGAAAAACAGGACAGTCTGACTGTTACTGGTGGTGCTAACAATATTGGCGGTGGTACTGTTGCTACACATCTGGATCACCGGATCGCAATGAGCTTCCTTATTCTGGGGCTCGCTGCTCACAAGCCGGTTCAAGTTGATGATGCAGCACCAATCGCAACAAGCTTCCCGACCTTCCTCTCCATGTTTGGCGAGCTGGGTGGCAAGCTTGAAAATAAGAATGAGGAAGCTGCATGATTATTGCTCTGGATGGACCAGCGGCATCTGGCAAGGGAACACTCGCACGCCAGCTCGCTGAGCATTTTGGACTTCGCCATCTGGATACCGGTTTGACGTATCGTGCTGTTGCCGCTGCGCTGCTTGCGCGCGGCCTGCCACTTGGTGATGAAGCTGTTGCCATCTCCGTTGCTCAGAACCTTGATCTGGGCAATCTGGACCGCAATCAGCTCTCTGCGCATGAAATTGGAGAAGCGGCGTCTCGCATTGCTGTTCTTTCTGGTCTGCGTGAGGAACTGGTGCGCCTTCAGCGTGCGTTTGCTGAGCAGGAACCAGGCGCTGTTCTGGATGGCCGTGACATCGGCACTGTTGTGTGCCCGGATGCGACTGCAAAACTGTTTGTAACAGCCTCTCCGGCAGCGCGAGCAAAGCGCCGTACGGACGAGTTGAACGGCAAGGGAATTCCAGCTGATTTTAATGAAATCCTAGTGGATCTGGAGCGCCGCGACGAGCGTGACAGCACCCGCAAAGACAGCCCATTAAAACCCGCTAAAAATGCACACTTGCTTGATACGACAGAAATGGATATAGACTCCGCATTTCGTGCGGCTGTGGATATCGTCGAACGCGCCCGGAAAACGGCTGTTTCATAACAGCCATCGGAGTTCGCGTTTGTCGTTTCTAGCGACTGTCATGATACCGAATTTGGACAAGTGCGACCGCTTTCGCCGGCCCACTTACTTGTAAGTGGTTGTTTTTCAACGCGAGTTGAGAACCGGAAGCTCTTGTCCTTTAGTGTTAACACAAACCCGCCGGCGAGCGCCATTCTTATGGCACCAGGAGATTTCATGGAAAATCAGAACTTTGCTGCTGAAGACTTTGCAGCTCTGTTGGAAGAATCTTTTGCGACTTCCGACCTTTACGAAGGCACCGTTGTAAAAGGCACCGTTGTTGCTATCGAAAAAGACCTCGCAGTTATCGACGTAGGTCTGAAGGTTGAAGGTCGCGTTCCTCTGAAGGAATTCGGCGCTAAAGGCCGTGACGGCGAAATGTCCGTTGGTGACGAAGTAGAAGTTTACCTTGAGCGCGTTGAAAACGCGATGGGTGAAGCTGTTCTGTCCCGCGACAAAGCACGCCGCGAAGAAAGCTGGGTTCGCCTGGAAGTAGCTTTCGAAGCTGGCGAAAAAGTTACTGGTCAGATCTTCAACCAGGTCAAAGGTGGTTTCACCGTCGATCTGGATGGCGCAGTAGCATTCCTGCCACGCTCTCAGGTAGACATCCGTCCAGTACGCGACGTTACTCCTCTGATGCACACTCCACAGCCTTTCCAGATCCTGAAAATGGACAAGCGCCGTGGCAACATCGTTGTATCTCGCCGTACCGTTCTGGAAGAAACACGCGCAGAACAGCGTTCTGAACTCGTTCAGAGCCTGGAAGAAGGTCAGACCGTTGAGGGTGTTGTTAAGAACATCACTGACTACGGTGCATTCGTTGACCTGGGCGGCATCGACGGCCTCCTGCACGTTACCGACATCGCATGGCGTCGTATCAACCACCCAAGCGAAGTACTGACCATCGGTCAGACCGTGAAGGTACAGATCGTTCGTGTGAACCAGGAAACACACCGCATCAGCCTCGGCATGAAGCAGCTGGAAACCGATCCATGGGATGGCATCGAAGCCAAGTACCCACTGGACGCGAAGTTCTCCGGTCGTGTTACCAACATCACCGACTACGGTGCATTCGTAGAACTGGAGCCAGGTATCGAAGGCCTGATCCACGTCTCCGAAATGTCCTGGACCAAGAAGAACGTACACCCAGGCAAGATCGTTTCTACTTCTCAGGAAGTTGAAGTGGTTATCCTGGAAGTTGACGCTTCTAAGCGCCGTATCTCCCTGGGCCTCAAGCAGACTCTGCAGAACCCATGGGAAGCATTCGCTCAGCAGTACCCAATTAACGCAACCGTTGAAGGTGAAGTTAAGAACAAGACCGAATTCGGTCTGTTCATCGGTCTCGAAGGCGATGTTGACGGCATGGTTCACCTGTCCGATCTGGACTGGAACCGTCCGGGCGAGCAGGTCATCGAAGAGTACAAGAAGGGCGACGTTGTTAAAGCAGTCGTTCTTGACGTTGACGTTGAGAAAGAGCGCATCTCTCTCGGCATCAAACAGCTCGACGCTGATCCGTTTGAATCCGCTGGCGACGTTCGCAAGGGCGCAATCGTTAAGTGTGAAGTGACTGAAATCAAAGACGGTGGTCTCGACGTTAAACTCGTAGACGGCGACCTCTCTGCATTCATCCGTCGCGCTGACCTGTCCCGTGAACGCGGTGAGCAGGATCCAACACGCTTTAACGTTGGCGACGTAATCGAAGCTCGCGTTACTCAGTTCGACAAGAAGACCCGCCGCGTTGGTGTATCCATCAAGGCACTGGAAATTGCTGAAGAAAAAGAAGCAGTTGCACAGTACGGCTCTTCCGACGCTTCCTCTTCTCTCGGCGACATCCTCGCTGCAGCTATGAAGAAGCAGTCCGACGACGAATAAGATCTAGCAATAGATTTTGCGAAGAAGCCCGCTCATTTGAGCGGGCTTTTTTGTTGCGCTTATGAATGCGTTCGTTTGCGTTACTTCGTGTTTTTTTGCGCGCTTATGTCAGGGAAGCGCCCTAAACCTGCTCAGATTACGGGAGTGGTGCATATTTCGGCTTCGCTGCCTGTTTGGCGCGAATGGCGTCCACCTTGGTCCAGATTTCTTCCAGCTCCACTTCACCGCAATCGTGCATGTCGATGTGATGGGCGAGGCAGAGGGCGGCGAGTGTTACCATGACACCACCGGCTTCCTGTTTGAGCTCTCCAGCTTCCCGATTGAAGACGAAGTCGACAAGCTGATGCGCTTCGCTGGCGCTGCAGCCTGCGGACTGGACCAGTTCGAGAGCCTCTTCCAAAAAGCGATGGTTGCGTTCTGTCTTATCCGTGGCAATTTCCTTGCCGAAGCACTCCAATAGCCATGGGGCTACGCGTTCCTGAAAGCTCTCTATCTTGCTCACGTTCAAATCTCCAGCCTGCGAGGATAATCCGGCTTTGCATTATCACAGCTCTTGGGAAATTGAGAGTGGCGGCCAACAACCGATCCAGCGGCAGCGTTAGCCGATGATTTTCTTGACGGTGCTCATCAGGAGGGCTCGTGGGCCTTTTGGCAAGGCGAGGACGATGCGTTTTGCCAGAGGGCGTAGGTTCTTGAGCCAGAGGCTGGCGTAGAGTTGGCCTTTGAAGGAGAGCGGGCTGACGGCATCGAAGACGCTGGCGACTTCTGAGGTCCATGTCATCTTGTAGCGGGAGGCTGGCTTGAGGAAGTCGATTTTATCAATCCCAAGCGCAAAGCAGGCTTCGATGACATCCATCTGGTGAAGTTTACCGGGGCTGGATTGTTCGTAGTCCGGATTCCAGTCTGCCATGTAAGCGGAGTAGCAGCCTTCGAACAGGAAGCCCCATTCGGTTGAGATTGGGAGATCACCGTGTTTCAGCTCGAAAGCGATGAGTTCGCAGCCTTTTGCTGGGCCATTGCTCAATGACAGCAGGAGTTGCTGCAGGCCGTCACCTTCCAGAGCGCGGGAGGCGTACCCCATGGCTTCGACCCAGTTCTCACGACCTTTCAGAGTGCGCAGAACCATAGTTTCCAGTTCAGGGTCTCCCTGACGGATCACTCGGTGCGTCAGGCCTGCTGATTTGTGCAGGCGGTTGCGCTGGTTGCGGATGGTTTTGCGGGACCGGGCGGAGATGGACTTGAGATACTCCTCGAAGCTGTCCCAATGGTTCAGCTCCAGCCATGGCGCGCCGTCTGTTTCTCCAACTTCCGTAAACTGTGCGCTGGCGTAGTCATAGAGAGCGCCGCTTTCTCTGATCTGGCGCAGGTGGATAATATCCGCTCCGGCCTTTTGCAGATGTGGCTTCAAGAGGTTGAGCACCTCGGCTGGTTTGTAGCCGGGTTCCAGCAGCATCTCGGAGTACTGTTGGAAGGGTTCTCCCAGGCCTGTCAGCGCTTTCAGGGATTTTTGCTTTTCAATGCGCAGCGGCAATACCGCGATCAGGCTTTGTTGATCATAGACCACGAAGATCTTGGCGGATTGAACTGCTGATGGATTTTCAAGCGTCGCCATGGTCCAGGCATAGCTTTGGAAGACCGGATTGCCCTTGGCGGATTGCTCCAGCTTGCGCCAGTGCTGCTGGATGTCAGCGACTTCTACAGGAGACTGCAGCACGCGCACCGATGGGTTCTGGAGTGCTTTTGTTGCTGAGCTTTGCTTTACAGCAGCAAGCTCTTCCGATGTGACAACATCTGCCTGCAACAAATTTCTCCCTTACCGATGCTTTAAACGACTTAATTTAAGCAGTTTGCGTAGCTTCATCCGAAAACCCGTGTCCAGTTTTCGGCGATAGGCTCTAAATCACTGAATCTCACGGCACGTGCCTGTACTCGCGATTTTTATACATAGTTATTTTCAACCAGTTAAAAGTAGAAGTATTTTATTGAAATCAGAGCAATTGAGTTCCTCACGTTTCCGTTAGGAACGCAAATGACAGAATTACTATACCCTTCGCCCGGTTTCTCTCAGGGTGATGACAAATCGTCACTTGATTTCTTGCCCCGCAGAAAATGGAATGGTCCTGAATGAATTCAGGAGGGTTTCATGAGTGATTTGAAAGTCGCGCTTGTTGTTGCTGGTGGCAGTGGCATGGGTGCTGCGGCTGCACGCAAGCTGGCAGAGGACGGATACAAGGTTGCTATCCTCTCGTCCTCAGGCAAAGGCGAGAAGCTGGCTGAAGAGCTGGGCGGCGTTGGCGTAACCGGCTCCAATCTTGAAACAGCTGACCTGCAGCGCCTTGTTGATGCGGCCATGGAAAAATGGGGCCGCATCGATACTGTTGTGAGCAGTGCTGGCCATGGCCCTAAAGGACCGATCCTTGAGCTGACAGATGAAGACTGGGCCAGAGGCATGGACTTCTATCTGATGAACGTTGTCCGCATCACCCGCCTTGTGACGCCAATCATGGAAGCGCAGGGCAAAGGCAGCTTTGTCAACATTTCCACCTATGCGCTGTTTGAGCCTGAAGAACTGTTCCCAACCTCTGGCGTGTTCAGAGCGGGCCTTGCTGCCTTCACGAAGCTGTTTGCAGACAAGTATGCGGCTTCAAACATCCGCATGAACAACGTGCTGCCGGGCTTCATTGATAGTTTGCCAGAGAAAGAAGAGCGCCGGAATCGCATTCCAATGGGCCGCTATGGCACCTCTCAGGAAGTGGCAGATCTGATTTCTTTCCTTGCCGGAGACACCTCCAGCTACATGACAGGACAAAATATCCGCATTGATGGCGGAATTACGCGTTCAATCTAGGTTGGATAATTTTGTCAGGGCTGGCTTCGCATTTTGCGGAGGCTGACTTTGCGATGATTAAGCAGGAAGGTCTTAAATCAGCGAGACCAGAGAGGGGCGGAAACGCCCCTTTTTTAATGAGACAACGCATTCCCCTAAGGTAAGAATAAAGCAAATTCTGTGATCTACAGCATTTACATGCCTTCAATTTTAATTAATGTAAATATGAATTCACTTTAATCAAAATAAATATAATAGATAAGCAATAGTAAATTGATGGGTATTTTTAGTATCAACTTTTAATTTGCTATATACCACCTAAGATCGAGTCATATTTCGAAATTTTCTATTTCTGATTTCTATTTATCTTCAAGTAACGTCTGTATATTACTTTACACAGCGAGCAAGAGAGTATCCCATTCTCTCAAACTCTACTGTGCTGTTTGTCTTGGAACACGAGCGAGACCAATAACAATAATAAGGTCCGTTCTGGTTCAGGACTTCGGAATGCCCTCGCGGTCCGCCCGAAACCGCAGGGCTAACTGGAAACCCGTTTTACGCCGTCCTTGCAGCAATCGGCTTTGGGTTTCCAACAGCGCGCGATGAACTATGCCCCTAGTTCTCGCGTCAAGAATTAAGATCACTGAACCTGTCGGTTTTCAGAGCAACCGATGAAACAGTGGCCCAAAAAAGACGAAAAGTCCAACTGGCCCCATGGCCGATAAGATCCCGTTCCGTTCTCAGCTCCCCCCCACCTCCTGATGAACGGAACGGATTTTTTATGCGATAATCATATGCCGGTTGCGACCCGGCAATTGTTTCGGGTATGACATTTCAAAAGGTGGCATCTCCCAGCCGCTTCATTCAATTCGATAGGCAGCAAAAAACTAATGAAAACCTCTGCTCGTGAATGTCAGAACATGGCTCAGATCCGCGCTGAAATTGATCGCCTGGATTCAGAGCTTATCACCCTGTTTGCAGAGCGCTGGACGTACATTACCCGCGCTGCGGAAATCAAAAAACCGATTGGCCTTGCTGCCCGCATTGAAAGCCGCGTTGAAGAGGTGGCCAGCAATGTGAAGGCGCATGCCCGCGAAGCCGGACTGAACGAGAAAACCTACGAGACGATGTGGCGACACCTGATGGAAAGTGCGATTGCGCACGAAGAAGACCTGATGGAAGCAGAGGAAAACGTAAAATAACATAGTATCGCCATTTTCTCTGGCATCTTAGTCGATTAGCATTGCAACCAGAAATTTCGGAGATTTGACAGGCTGTGTCCCCCAAATTAACCGTTTGGCAGTGACAAAGCCTAATTTATGGTCGTGTTTTTACCGCCTGCAGAGAAAGAACACTTGGCTTATTCAAAAGCTTAGGTATTGTTTCCCTATAGTCGCTTAATTGAGTTTGACCGGGAAGACCCCATGAGTCTAGACAGTGACGTTCTTATTGATCGTAGGCGCCTGAGACGTAAAGTTTCATTCTGGCGTGTCGTTAGTTTTTTAGCACTGGCAGCATTGCTGTTGTGGGGTGGCGCCGAGGCAACCGGCCTTGGAGAGCTCGCCCGATCCGAAAAACATATTGCTCGCATCGAAATCAGCGGACCGATCACCTATGATCGCCGCCAGCTGGAAATGCTTGAAGCAATTGCCAAGGATGACACCGTGCAGGGCGTCATCGTTTCCATTAATTCCCCAGGTGGCACTACATCCGGCGGTGAAGCGCTGTACAACGCGCTGCGCAAGATTGCCGAGAAGAAGCCTGTGACAGCGTCCATCACGACGCTTGGCGCATCTGCTGCTTATCTTTCTGCTATCGCCAGTGACCACCTTGTTGCTCAATACACCTCTTTGACCGGCTCAATTGGTGTTCTCTTCCAATACGGTAATGCGAAGGGCCTGCTCGACAAGATTGGTGTTGAGATGGACGCGATCAAAAGTGCACCATTGAAAGCTGAACCAAACTTTTATGAGCCAGCCACGCCAGAAGTGAAGGCAGCCTTGCAAGACATCATCGACGATACCTATATGTGGTTCGTTGGGCTTGTTGCAGAACGCAGAGGCCTTTCCCAGGAGCGTGCGCTTCAGCTTGCCAATGGTCAGGTTTACACCGGACATCAGGCAAAAGGGCTGGAGCTGATCGACGAGATTGGTGGCGAACAGGCTGCGCATCAGTGGCTTATTGAGAAAAAAGGGCTTTCCAGTGATTTGAAAATTATCGACTGGAAACCAGAATCAGACGAACGGACACTCCCGTTCCCTGCAAATTTATTAGGCTTTTTGGGTAGTGAGAACCAGAATTTGATACACTCACTTCTCAAAACAGCAAAAAGTGTCGTAGATTCAAGCCTACCGCTTGACGGTCTCGTGTCTGTTTGGCAGGCTCCGGATGCGGCAACAGTCTCAGCACTTGGGGGGGCAAAGCATGATTAAATCGGAATTAGTTCAGACTATCGCGGAGCGTAATCCGCATCTCTATCAGCGTGATGTAGAGAATATCGTAAACGCCATTCTTGATGAAGTTACCGAAGCGCTGATGCGCGGTGACCGCGTTGAGCTGCGTGGCTTTGGTGCGTTCTCCGTGAAGAACCGCCCTGCGCGCGTGGGACGCAATCCAAGAACTGGCCAGAAAGTTGAAGTTGGCGAAAAGTTCGTTCCGTTCTTCAAAACCGGCAAAGAAATGCGCGAACGGCTGAACGACGGCACGGATCACGGCGAAGACTGATCCTGGAGTAATAAATTGGCTCGTTTCCTTCGGAACCTGCTGCTTATCCCTATAGCAGCTCTACTTGTTGTACTCGCGGTTGCGAACCGGCATTCCACGCTGATTTCGCTTAACCCCTTTAATCCAGAGGATCCGATGTTGACCTTCAACATCCCGGTGTTCTGGTTACTGTTTGGCGCTGTTGGACTGGGCGTGGTGCTCGGCGGTGTGGCGACCTGGATGCGACAAGGCCGTTTCCGCAAGGAAGCTCGCGTACAGCGGCGGGAAGCGAACCAGCTTAAACATGAAGCGGATTCACTGCGTAAGGTGGCACAGGGTGACATTGCACCTGGCCTGCCATCACCAGACCATAAAAAGGCAGCCTAACCGCTTTATTACTCTGCCCTGAACGCTGAAAACGGGGATTGCGAATGCGGATCATCACTGCTCAGGAAATTGAGGAGGTGATGAACTTTCGTGATCTTCTTGAAACGCTGAGACGTGCTTTTCGTGTTGGTGCGGTGGCCCCTTCCCCGCTCACACAAAGAATTGCACGTCCTACCGGCCTCGGCGACGGCTCTCTCACCATTTCTTCCGCATGGCATGACTTTGCAGCTCAAGACACCATTGAGCGCGGGTTTATTGGGACGCGGATCGAAAGCTCGCTTCCGGGCTCTCAGGAACATCAATCCCCCAGTGTGGCAGGTGTTTACCTCTTGCAGTCCGGCAAGACCGGGACACCGCTTGCGTTGCTCGATGGCAAAGCGCTGGTGAACTGGCGCACGGCGGCCACATCGGCGCTGGCTTCCTCCTACCTTTCTCGCGAAGATTCCTCCCGCCTACTGATGGTGGGGGCTGGCAGTCTTGCGCCGTATTTGATTGAAGCGCATGCCTCTGTGCGGCCTATCAAGGAGATTCTGGTGTGGAACCGGAGCCCAGCCGGGGCTCAGCAATTGGTAGAGGCCATGCAGGGCCAAGCCTTTACGATTTCAGCCACAACAGATCTGGGTGGGGCTGTTCGCGGGGCTGATATTGTTTGCTGCGCCACGAGTACGCATAGGCCGCTCATCAAAGGCGAATGGCTTCAGGAAGGCACGCATCTGGATCTGGTGGGTTCAACTCATGCGGATCAGCGGGAGTGCGATAATGAGGTGATCTCGCAGGCGCGGCTGTTCCTCGACAGCTATGACACGACACCGACGACTGCCGGAGAGCTGAAGGAGCCGCTGGCGGATGGGGTGTTGAGCCTGCAAGACATTGCGTCTGATCTGGCGGAGCTGTGTCAGGGAGACCGGGCGGGTCGTCGCTTTTACGAACAGATCACGCTGTTCAAATCCACGGGCACCGCACTGGCTGATCTTGCCGCTGCGGGGCACGTTTATCTTCGCGTTTAATCCGGATTTAGCTGCTGGAGCTTAGTCGAGATCCTCAAGATCTTTCTTTCTTGGCGGTGCGTAGCTCGGCAGGTGCCAGTCTCTCGCGATAGCACCACCACGCAATATCATCGCAACGGCAAAGCCAAGAGCAGCTGCAAGATTGCTGCCTCCTGTTACCATGAGCACAGCCGTGTACGTGGTCGCGCCTGCCAGGGCAGCTGCGAGATAGATCTCTCTTTGCAGGAGAGCTGAGGGCTGGCCGGCGATGATATCTCGCAGAATTCCGCCGAATGTCGCGCTCGCGACCCCCATGAGAACAGCGATCGCAGCCGTATCACCCAGTGAGATTGCCTTCGCAGCGCCCATCACAGAGTAGGCGGCAACACCAACCGCATCAAGCCAACGCAAAGGACGGCCCCATGCTTCAACTCTATGCGCAAAAAACCACATGCCGATCGAGACGATAAGGCAGACATAGAGGTAGCTCTCGTCTTCGATCCAGAAAACTGGCACATCCAGAAGCGTATCGCGCAGGGTTCCACCACCGATGCCCGTTAGGGAGCAGAAGAACAGAAACGCGATAAAATCCTGACGCAGACGTGCAGCGACCAGTCCGCCCGTCACAGCGAATACGGCCACGCCCAAAAAGTCCAGATACTGCCAGATCTCAGAATGCATCTACGTCTTGTCCGCAAATTCGTTGGTTTCAAGATTGGTGGTTTTAGTCAGCCATCTTAAAAAAGCAACCGGAGAACTACACTACTTCATTTGTTGGATTTAAATAGCCCGAGATCCTGTGAAGGTTTTGGGGACAGCGCCGAGAACTTCAGATCAGCCCTGCGTTTCTTGCAGAGCTTCCGGCAGCATCAGGCCTTCCAGCGTCTCCTTGATCAGCTTCTCCATAGCCTGCTTTTCATCCTTCTCTTCAGGAGAGAGGTGCATTACGCGCATCATGGCATCAAGGCCGAACAGGAAAGCGATGACGAGGATTGAGCGAAGTTTCGCGTCGTCACCTTTGATGCTGTCGCTAAGTTCATCGACCACCTTATCGCCCAGAGCTTCGCGTATCATGGGGGCCACGGTCTCGTTGCCCATGGACCGCAGGATCGCCTGTGTCGGGTCCAGCGTCATCGGGCCATCGAGGTTCTTGGTGGTCATGTAGTGGGCGATACGGGCGGGGATGTTTTCCATATCGCCGATCATCAGCGGCGCCATGGTCATGCCTGGCAGCACGGCTTCGCGGAACAGGTTTTCCTTGGAGCCAAAGTAGCGCGTCACCAAAGCGATGTTGGCTTCTGCAAGGTCCGCGATCTCTCTTGTTCCAGCACCATCATAGCCCTTTTGCGAGAACTTAGCGCCCGCTGCTTGCAGGATGCGGTCTTTGGTTTGTGCAGCATCTCTTTGTTTATTCTGGGACATTCAGATCGCTCCGGCCATTGTAAGCCACCGCTTACATTTATTCTTGACTCTAAAGTAATCCATCGCTTACTTTTCTGTCAACGATGTAAGCACATGATTACTAAATCTAAGTACGTCCCGACAGGCCGTTATGAACCACGAAAGAATGGAGAGACCAGATGATCACGATTGACCAGAGCGCGTTTAAGCCCGGTAAGAACTCAATCAGCTTCACAACAAAGGGCTACCGGATTGCTGCAGATCTTTACCTGCCAGAGGGTTTTGAGACTGCCCCTTGCCCAGCCATCATCTTTGCCCGTCCGGCAACGCAGGTGAAGGAACAGGCCAGCGTTGTCTACGGTGAGAAGATGTCTGCCCGTGGCTATGCTCTGTTGGCCGTGGATCACATTGGCTTTGGTGAGAGTGAAGGTGAAATCCGCAATTACGAGAACACCGAGAACATCATTGCTGTGCTGACGGACGGCATCACCGTACTGCGTCATCTGGATTGCATTGATGAAAACCGGATTTACGGCATGGGGCTTTGCATGGGTGGTGCCTACATCACTCGCCTTGCCTTCCTTGATAAGCGCCTGAAAGCCATCGCCACCATGTCCGCATACTTTGATTGTGCAACAGCCTTTGAGCAGATGATGGATGAGGAAACGCGCGGTCAAGCAATCCTTGGCGCAAATCTGGCGATGGAGAAATACCTGCAGACTGGAGAGGTGGATCGATATCCCGTCCTTGGCGCCATGAAACCGGGTGAGATTCCAGAGGGTACACCGCGCTATTACGCCGATGCCGTTGATTATTACATGACATCCCGCGGCGCACTGGAGCATGCACCAAACTACTCCAACATGCTGCCAGCCTTCCAGCTGCCAATCGACCCGGCGCTGAACCACTCCCCTTATGGAGACCAGCTGACCTTGCCAAAGCTGTTCATCCGCGGATCAGACGCAGCCATCACCGGCCCGCTGACTGATCTGTTCTACCCAAATGCAGCTGAGCCTAAAGAGCTGATGGTGGTAGAAGGTGCCGAGCACTTCGACCTTTATGACATCGACCAGTACGTCGATCCGGTCATCGACCGCGTTGATACCTTCTTCAAGGCCAACTGAGCTGTCATTGACGCAACAAAAAACGGAGGCCGTTCGATGGCCTCCGTTCGGTATCCCTCTCGGAAGCACTCCTTGAAGGAGTATCCGAACTGAACTTTTCAGCCAGGCCAATATTGACCTAGACAGTCACAAAAGCAGTTACTCCTGTGAGGTCGAAACTTGAAAACTATCAAGCAGCTCTTCCGCAGAAGTCATCAAATTACCGAGATCATCCGGGAATAGATCTTTATGACCAGTTGCACTGTATACGACATCCCCACGTAACCACTGACACTGTAGCTTTCCAAAGAAGGGTTTACACAGTTCGGCGGGCCCGGGGAGGTTATAACTAGTCTGAAAATAAGAAGCTTTTCCGATAGCAAGTGTTTTTTGATTGCTCTCGTATTGTGGTGTCATATCAGGAATAGAGACACGCACTTCGAAGAACCCTCCTCCCGGACGGATACTTCCTTTGGATGGCGCGTATTGCCATGGGATTTCATATCTAGCCTGACCTATCCAATAAATCTGCCGAAAGTCCGTTTCAACTCGAGGAAGGAATGGAGAAAGAGCCACTAAGGCAAATACCAATAGCCCGCTCTTGTAGATAAGAGGTGCAAGTGGTCGCCGCCATAGCCAGACGGCAAACATTACAACACCTGCAAGGATTGGTACGATCACTGCCGTTTGGCGCAGATAGAACAGTTTGTCGCCTCGAGCCTGCATCGGAGAGTAGGTTTCAATAATAACATGATCTACAAAGACCGGACCTAGCCAGTACACGGAAGCAACAACTGCGAGCCAGAATAAAACAGGCCATTTCCACATAGATCACCACGCACAAATATACATTCAATTACAAATAGTTGTGTTATTTATTTAGGAGTTTTCAGGCAGTAATCAAGCACTCTTCCCTTAAGAACATAGCGATCACAGGTCGTTTGATTACCCTCCTAGGTAGAACGATCTCGTAATTAGAACCGAGCAACAGCGCATACCTGAATAGTTTTTTTCAACTTTAGATTGCTTCATATCCTCTGCGTGCATAAGACAGAGCTTAGTGCGAGGTAGGTACTCACATCTCTAGTGGCCTGCATTTGTACATAGAAATAATATAGTTATGAGAATAGCGGGTCATATTATGGTTGCTCGAGTTATTATCCCACTTGTGGTTGGGTTTGCATTGGTTGGCTGTTCTGGCAGTGCGGGAATTTCAAAGAGAAATCCTGATTATTTTGGCGCTAAAGAACGTGATGGAGCGCTGAGCGGCGTTTATAATCCAGCGGGCTTTAGTTCAGCTCAGGTCCGGAAGCTTGTTGGCACATTATGCCAAGATAAACGACTTGAAGGATTTTCAGAAGCACGCAGTGACGGTCTGGTTGCATGGAAGACAGGTTGTGCAAACGGCGTTCGCAGTGAAGTTGGCTTTGTAGAGTTTCAGCGTATAGATGGCAGCCGCGAAATCATGGTTGAGACAACCGGTTCCAACGACAACGGTCATCTCGTGTACACTCGCCAGAAGGTGAAGCTATAAGCAGGTCCTTACAAAAAACGGAGGCCGATTGTCGACCTCCGTTTTGGAATTCTTTTGAGAAGCCCTCATTTGTGTGAGGGCTTTCTTTTTTAGGCTTCTTTGTCGATTGTGGAGCCTGGCTCAGCTGCTTTGTCGGCAACTGGAGCGATTTTTGGGCCGCCTTTGGAAACGCCGACCATTGCCGGGCGCAGGACGCGCTCGCCTATGACGTAGCCAGCCTGAACAACCTGAACAACGGTGTTGTTTGGAACTTCGGTGTTTGGCACTTCAAACATCGCCTGATGGAAGTGTGGGTTGAACTTTTCACCTTCTGGAGACAGACGCTTCACGCCGTGCTTTTCCAGGTGGTTGAGCATTTCGCGCTCTACCAACTCAACGCCTTCAACCAGCGCCTTCAGGTTATCGTCATTCTCACGCGCATCATCAGGCAGTGCTTCGATTGCACGGCCAAGGTTGTCGTTTACAACCAGCATGTCGCGAGCAAAGCTTGCCACTGCGTATGCTTTTGCGTCTTTGACTTCTTTTTCAGTCCGGCGGCGCAGGTTTTCCATTTCCGCCATGGTGCGCAGAGCGCGGTCTTTTAGGGCAGCGTTTTCAGCCTGCAGTGCTTCGATTGGATCTACTTCCACAGCAGCTTCTGCCTGCTCTGCGCCATTGGCACTCGCAGCTTCCTCAACCACAGCTTCCGGATTCATCTGCTCTTCTGCCTGCGGAGTTTTGTCTTGATCGCTCATCGTCATCCCGTCTTTCAAACTTGCTCTTATTCACCGAAGAGCAAAGCAGGGCTGCCAACAGGCGCCCGTGCCAAAACTTTATTCGGTCCTTATTTAGTCACTGTTTGCCAAAAACAAAAGACCTCCGGCCACATCAGTGACCGGAGATCCTCAGAATGCCCGATTTTACTCAGCATTTCGTTGCAGATACCCTCAAAATTATGAGTACTGCTTGATCCAATCAGCAATTTTGCCCTTTGGCTGTGCGCCAACGAGGGTTGCTGCAGGCTGACCATCCTTGAACAGGATCATGGTTGGGATTGAACGAACGCCGTAGTTCATAGCGCTCTGCTGGTTGCTGTCGATGTCCAGCTTAGCAATCTTAACCTGACCAGCCATCTCTTCGGAGATTTCTTCCAGAGAAGGCGCAATCATCTTACAAGGACCACACCAGGTCGCCCAGAAATCTACGAGAACAGGGGTAGAGCTCTGAAGTACTTCAGCTTCGAAGTTACCGTCTTCAACATTCACAGTGGCCATTTTTGCCTCTTTTCGTAATTCAGTTTGAGTCGCCCCCAACTGAGCAAACTCTGTTGCCCTGAAAGTAAGAACGCAAGTGCCGAGCGTCAAGCGAACGAATTCTCAACATTCGACTAGAATTTAAAAGATTTCATCAGTTCCACTGGTATTTCTACCAAATGGGGACCTGACGTATAGAGGAGCAGCGCTCTTATTCTCTTATCCGGATAAAGCTCAGAAAGCAGTTTTCTATAAACAGCTAGCTGCGCAACATACGTTTCGGAGACATCGTGCACGCTTCGTGGCACATAAGCATTCGTCTTGAAGTCGAGAATGATCACTTCTTCGTCATTGACCAGCAATCGGTCAATCAGGCCGAAGACTTCGACTGGTTTGCCGTCCTCTCCAGTGAGCATGCCCTGAATTGGAACTTCAGCTCTGCCGTTGGCACTGAACAGCTCTGCAAACTCTGGGTTGCCCAGCGTATTGAAGACATCATCCAGCAGGCGGTCTCTTTTGTCCGCAAAGCACTCTGGCAGAGAACTGGCGAGGAACCTTTCAGCAGACACCATGCGCTGGTCTTCTGGCAGGTCAGGCAGAAACTCCAGCAGGCGGTGGACGATGCGGCCACGGACCAGAGGCCAGTCTTCTGGTTGGCGCGCCGCTTCGAGAGCATCTTTCGGATCTTGCTGCTCGATGCTTTCCTTTGCTTCCATCTCCTCAAAAGCGGCAGATGGCTTCAGGCGGCGGATACGTTCCGGGGTGCTGACGTTTTTGGAAATCCAGTCGGGCATTGCTGCCTGTTGCTGGCTTTCAGCCTTTTCGGACTGTGGCAGGACCGGTTCTGGCTTTTCAATGCCACCCTTGGTCCAGATCCATGCGGATACTTCACCATTGGCGTCTGTTTGCTCGCGCGCTTCCTCAATCAATCCGTTGCGAGTGAGTGTGTACCAACATTCATCATGAGGGCCGCGCTTAGGCGACCAACCGCAGACGACGAGGCGGTCTTTTGCGCGGGTAAGGGCCACATAGAGCAAGCGGCGGTATTCTTCTTTCTGCTCATCGGCCAGCAGTTCCAGCGCTTCTTCATGCCATTCGGTGCGCTGTGCCTTGTTGGGCAGCCAGACGAGAGCGGGTGCTGCTTCCGTATCCCCTGCCCGCTGCTTTTCAACCATCACCGGCGCGTGCAGGCTGGAGACTGGGGCGTTACAGCCATCAGCGAGGATAACGTAGGGCGCTTCCAGACCTTTGGAGCCGTGGACCGTCATGATGCGGACCATGCCTTTGGCGGCGTTCAGCTCTCGCTTGATCTCGGTCGGCGCTTCCGCCAGCCATGCAAGGAAGCCTTCCATGCCCGGTGTACCACTCTTCTCATAAGTGAGCGTCAATGAAAGGAACTCATCAAGCACGTCATCGACTTCAGTGCCGAGGCGTTCGCGGAACTTCTGGCGGTAGCCGTCTGTGCCCATGATTTTGGCGTAGAACTCGAACGGCGGCACGAAGTCGGCGCGGTCTCGCCAGACTTCCAGCTGCTTGCGGACGAGTTGCCACTTCTCGCTGTTTTCTGATTTTCTCAGCAGCTCATGCCAGAGGGTACCCGGCCTTGGAACACCCGGTGTTTCATGGGCGATCTCGAAGAGGTCGTCATCCAGCAGGCCGAACAGTGGGCTTTTGAGAACGCAGGCAAGAGACAGATCATCTTCTGGCAGCAGGATAAAGCGGCCCAGCGCAACAAGGTCTTTGACCGCGATGTGGTCTGTGAGGACAAGACGGTCAGAGCCAGCGGCAGGCACATCCAAGCGTTTGAGTTCGCGGTTGAGTGCTTCCACAAACGGGCCACGCTTGCGGACGAGGACGAGAACATCTCCCGGCCCAGCGATGTTGCGCTCATCCCAATCCTTGATCTGCTCCGCAATGCGGGTGGCGAGGCGCAGCATGGGATTGCCGGTGCCGATGGCATCGATTGGCTGGGTCCAGTCGTCCGGTTCCAGCGTTTCAACGGCTTCTTCCAGTGGCCAGATTTCGACGCGGCCCGGATCGTTGTGGCGGATGGCTTCGTGCACGGGCGCAACGTTGTCCTGAGACAGGCCTTTGTAGGTTTCCGGCGTGTCGAAGACCTTATCGACCGCGCCCAGCACATCCGGTGTGGAGCGGAAGGAGAGGTTGAGCTCGATGCCCTCGAAGTTCTTCTGTGCTTCTTCAGCACGGCGGGCAAAGAACTTGCGCATTTCGGCGAAATAGGCTGGGACGGCGCCCTGGAAGGAGTAGATGGACTGCTTCTCGTCGCCTACCGCGAAGATGGTGCGGACTTTCTCTCGTGCGCCATCACCCGCGAAGAATTCTTCTGCCAGTGCGCGGATCACCTCCCACTGGCGGGGGCTGGTGTCCTGCGCTTCATCCACGAGGATGTGGTCGAGGCCTTGGTCCAGCTTGTACTGCACCCATTGAGCAGCTTCTGCACGGGACAGGAGCTGCGCAGATTTCACCACCAAGTCCTCAAAGTCGAGGTAACCGCGACGGAGTTTTTCCGTCTCGTAGTAGCGCAAAACCGCATCTGAGAGGATGAGGATCGCTTTGGTGCCGGATACCGTTATGACGGCGTTCTGGTGTTGCAAAGCTTCCAGCACACGCAGTTGCTCAGCGAACAAACGCTCGACAACTTCTGGGAAGGCGGTTTGCACCTTCTTGGTGGCGAGGGATTTGCGAGGGCCGAGGGTGCCTGTGAGGAAGATCTTCAGCCATGCAATGCGCCAGGCTTCGTCGCTTTTGAGCGTGATTGCCTGATCCAGAGCATTGGCGCGGTCCTGATCTGTCTTGGAGCCGACGCGTAAGGCTTCTGCAAACGCTTTTACTTCGTCGTCAGTGAGAGAACATTTCCGTCGCAACGCAGATGCAAAGTCAGATATATCATCCTCCGGTATGACGGAGAAATCAGCGTATAGCGCGGAAATGGCGCTTTCCAGGTCCCCATAAGGAGCAACCCAACGGTAGAACGCATCGCGGCGGCTGATCAGCTCTGAGAGGGCTTTCTCGACGCCTGAATCCGGTAATAGCTCGATAAGCTGGGACAGAGCTGACCCGATATCGGACTCAGGCTTAATCTCTGCGCGGTGCAGAATGCTGGCGCGGGCTTCGTTGAGCAGCTCTTCGGCCAAGCGGTCATCCAGCACGGAAAAGTGGCCAGCAACATTCGCTTCCAGCGGGAACTGGTGCAGCAGCGCTTCACAGAACGCATGGATGGTCTGGATTTTCAGGCCACCCGGTGTTTCCAGTGCTTTGGCGAAGAGACGGCGGGCGTTGGCCAGTTGCTTGGGCGAGGTTGGGCAACCTTCGATATCCTCAATCTCAGCAGCCAGCTCTGCATCGCTTAGCTGTGTCCACTTGGCGAGGGAATCGAACACGCGGGTTGCCATCTCCGCCGCTGCTGCCTTGGTGAAGGTGAGGCAGAGGATGCGGGAGGGGTCTGTACCGGACAGCAGCAAGCGGACCACGCGGCGGGCAAGCACGAATGTTTTGCCGGAGCCTGCATTTGCACTCACCCATGCTGAGTTTTCAGGATGCGCTGCGCGTTGTTGGCTATCGAGGGTTTTTGCTGGGATATCCATTATGCATCCTCCCCATCTTCCCCAAGGGACCATTCCTGTACGCGGGCGAGGTGATCATAGGAGGCGGCCCATTCCCTTTCCTTCAGCACACGCGCTCTGGAGAGGTAGCCTTTACGTGGGTTTTCATAGGCGGCAACCAGCTGTTCCAAGCGTTTCCATGCTTCTTCTGAGAGTTCTTCGGCGGTGCTTTCCTTTGGCACGCGGCTTTCCAGCTTCACAGCATCGCTGCCACCTTTGAGCTGGATGTAGAGCATGTCGGAGATTGGCATGTCGTGGGGAAGATCCTCAAAGCCCTTGCGGCGGATCATGGCCACTTCCAGCGGCAACTGCGGTGAGAGCAGCGCTTCCACCTGTTTGGCAGATGGCGGCTGGCCGGTTTTGTAATCCACGACGCGCAGGGTGTTGTCTTTCATCTGATCGATACGGTCCGCACGGCCTGTGAGGGTGAAGTTACGTTCCGGGCGCGGCATTTCTACTTTTCCGTACTCTTCCAGAAAGCGATCATAGATCTTGGGTGCGACTTCGCCTTCGTACGCCACGAACTCTTCCGCGATGCGCTCAAAGCGCGGCCACCACAGGGCGCGGATGGCTGGGAACGCATCCAGCGGGCGAAACAGGCGGCCTCCCTCGGTCAGCAGGGCACGGACGGCTTTTTCATCAAACTGACCGTCCCAATCCTCAAGGAAGTTTGCCAATGCATCGTGGATGATGTTGCCTTTGTCGGCAGCGCCCGGTTCTCCACCAATCGGGTCCACCTCATCCAGCTTGAGCACGTGCCTGGCGTAGATGAGATATGGGTCGCGGATCAGGTTTTCGATGGCTGTTACAGAGAGCTGTACCGGACGGGCTTCTACTGGCGGCATTGGTTCCGGGCGTTTGGCTGGGCGCACGGGTGTTTCGGAGCGGTCCAGCACGTGGGCCATTTCCGTGTAGCGTTTGCCTTTGGCGCGCATCTGCTGCTCAACGCTCTGACCAGCCAGCGTCACGATGCGCTGGAGCCAGCGGGAAGCTACAGTTGGGGAGCCGTCGACACGCTCTGAACGGGAGAGCACCACTTCCGGCGCGCCAAGGTTCCAGAGGAAATCGTGGGCGGAGGTGCCGATTTTACGCTCTGGCGGGTCAAGGCCGATCTGGCCTTTCATGGGGCGGTTGAGCCATGGATCATTGCGAGTGCGCTGTGGCCATGTGCCTTCGTTCAGTCCACCAAGCACGACGAGGTCGTAACGCTGGAGGCGGGCTTCCATGGGGCCGAGCAGGTGGATGCGTGGATCAGCAGGTGTGCGGGAGCGGACGGCTCCGCCGGTGATCAGCGCGCCGAACACGCCAGGCCATTCGTTGGCAGGCACGCAGAGGCCAGCGGCATCAGCCTCCAGCAGGGCTGTCAGAGTTTCGGCCAGTGCCTTACCGTTTTCACCACGGAACAGCTCTTCGGTAGAGCCGTTTTCATCCGCACCGAGGAGCAGGACGGCATCCACGTGGGTTTTGATCAGCTCTTCAACGGGGATCTCATTTGGATTTTGCAGCAGAGCTTCCAGTGGGCCGAGGGCTTGTTCCAGACGGTCCAGCAAGGTATTGATGGCGTCCCAGTCTTCCTCCACCAGTTTGCGCCAGCGGGCGACGGGTCTGTCAGCTTTCTCCATAGCCT
Source organism: Pseudovibrio sp. FO-BEG1 (assembly GCF_000236645.1). Lineage (NCBI taxonomy): Bacteria > Pseudomonadati > Pseudomonadota > Alphaproteobacteria > Hyphomicrobiales > Stappiaceae > Pseudovibrio > Pseudovibrio sp. FO-BEG1. Next base: position 680,271 of record NC_016642.1, on the reverse strand, counting down.
GATCGTGAGCGGCTTCAACCGCTTCACGCAGACCGCTCAGGCCCGGCCTTGGATGAGGGCCACGCAGTACGCCGCGTTCCAGTGCACGGGCGGCGGAGCGTACTTCTTTGGCTTTCATGCCGAGGAAGGCGAGCGGGTATTTGAGCAGGGCTAGCAGATTGACCGGATCGAGCCCCTGCAAAGCCAGCTTTGCCGTGAGGATGGCAAGCACCATGGGCGGTGTTTGTTCCAGCGGGCGACCTGCGGTGTCATCTACGATGATGCCCCAACGGGTCAGCTCGGATGCCACGCGGCGCGCCAGTGTTCTGTCTGGCGAGATTAGCGCTGTGGTTTTGCCTGCTTCCACCGCTTCACGCAGCAGCAGGGCAATGGAGAGCGCTTCTTCCGCTTCGTTGCGCGCTGTGATCAGCTGCGTCCCTGCGAAGGCGGCTTCACGGTGCTCTGCCAGTTCTGACGTGAAGAAGTTCTGCCATTCTTCGGTTGTTTCAGCCGGGCGGAGTGCTTCGTTGACGATCTCGCAACGCAATCGAAGAGCTTCGCTTTCCGGCGCACCAAGCTGGGTGACGTCTTCCCGCTTTACGCCCAGCGCCAGCAGCAACTGGCGGAGGCTATATTGCGGATGTCCCGGCACGCGTTGTGGTTCTGACGGGCTGCCAAGTGCTTCCCAGCTTTCTGCATCCATACCCCTATCCAGCGCTGGCAGCACCAGTGCACCATTTTCAAGGCTGAGCACGGCTTTCATCAGCTCAGCAGTAGCCGGGAAGGAACCGGTTGCCCCTGCTACGATCACCGGACCGCGTGGCGAGGTGGTGCGCAGGCGGGCAGCTTCTGCTCGAATGAGGGCTGAGCGGCGTTCCTTCGGGTCCATCATGCCGATGGTCTTCAGGTGCTCAGGCCACAAGTCGGTGACGATCTTCAGAAATTCTAGCGTGATCTTCCAGTACTCGGCATGATCTTCCGGTACGAGGCTGCCCAGTTCTGCCCAGCTTGCTTCTTCTGTCTGCACCTCATCCATAAGCGTCAGTAGATTACCTGCAAGCCATGCTGCATCCGCGGAGGACGCTGGCACACGGGCTGGGTCATCTTCTTTGAGCTGCAGGATCTGGCGGCGGAGCTGGCCCTTCCATGCCCATACAAGACGCGTCATCGCGAGCTTGCGTTCCATGGTGGACATTGCGGGTGGCAACGCTTCGCCGTCCCCATGACCTTTCAGGATGTGCTCTTCTTCGTCTACATCACCGAGTGGCAGGATCTTAGGCAACAAGGCCGCTTTGGAACCCAACGCTTTGCGCAGGACATCCGGCAGGGTTCTGGCAGCACGGCGTGTGGGCACATAGATGGTGACATCGGCCAGCGCCATCGGATCATCATCCGCCTGAAAACCCGGGATCAGCTGGCCTGAAAGCAACGCTTCCACGGTTGCCTGCAGAAATGGCGTAGAAGGAGAAACGCTGAAAATATTTGGGGTGGCCGCCACCGGAGCCTCCTGAACAGAACCGAATGCTCCTTTTTAATAGAGTTTTTCACGGAGCACACAGCAAAAAGCGTGGTGAGTTTTTATATCCCCGCGAGATTGGTGATAAACCTGGTGGCTCCAATGCTTTGCTCAGAACTGAGTTGCCTTCCTTTGTTTCGAGAAGTTCCCAGGAACAGCCGGTGTAAAGGGTTGCATATTCTGTATAAACAAACAGCTTGGTTATGTTCTTCAAAACAGCTGCCTTTTCGGCTGCCTAATCAGTTTTGAAGCAACGCCTTTCCCCCGGTGTTCTGGAGCAACCAGCAACGCATTGATCCAGATAGAGTTCGTCGTGCTCTGAGGTTTCGGGGCTATTGTAAACGCCAGTCCACCGATGAGCTTCCCCTCCTCGCTTATTGCCAGTAAGGGGGCTGGAGCTTCAAGACCGTTCAGCCTGAGGTCAACCGGGTCCATCTCCCCCCATTCCTGAGCAAACCAATCGCACAGCTGAGACAGAAAATGGGGTGCATCATCGGAACTCAGGATCAAGATCATTTATGTCTCCGATGAGGGGCATGGTGCGTGGCGGACAACGATAGCGCAGTGAGATTTTATATCCCCGCCTCACTCACACCCGCAAATCAATTGCTCTGTTGATTTGGATGCCCGTGTTGGCGGCGCAGTAGGTGGGGAATGGGACGCGTTGGGTTGTGTTGATGTCCCGCCTGATCCATTCCCGCTCTTCCAGCCTGACCAGTGAAGCTGACAGTGCGCGGTCAGTGATCGTCGCCAGATCTGACCGGATTGATGAGAAGCGTTGCGGTGTGGCTGTCAGGGCCAGAATTGGCACTGTCCAGCTTTTGCGCAGCAGGGAGAACTCATTGTCATTGGGGACGGCGTTCACGATCCTGCTGGCAATTTCAGCGGCGCGAACACCTTTTGGCGTCAGGCGAAACTCCGGGCGCAACGGGTGGCCATGGCCGGGGTTTCGCTCCAGCAGGCCGAGTTCCACAAGATGCTCCAGACTTGCAGCGAACGATGTACGGCTTGCCCCTGATGCAGCCAGCAGCGGAGCCTGCCTGCCGGGAACACCAGCGTGCAAGTGAGCTAGAATATTTAGAGACCAAGCCCGAGATGTGAGCTTGACAAGCGTCGTAATGTCCATAAAGTATAGTTACTTTATTTTTTACTGAAAGGGAAGTTTCATGTCGCTTGTTTCTTTGGAAAATACGATCACATTGTCAATCTCTGTGCGTGACCGCCACGCAAGCGCGGAATGGTACAGCTCCATGCTTGGTTTTGAGCTGAAGCACCACATTGACGAAGCTGGCTGGAGCGAAATGCATACCAAAACCCCAGGCGTGACACTGGGTCTTGGTGAGCAGACCGAGCCGAAGCCGGGCAACACTGTGCCAGTGTTTGGCGTTGCTGATATTGAAAGCGCACGCGGAGCCATGGAAGGTGCTGGCGTTAAGTTCGATGGCCCTACTGAGACCATCGAAGGCATGGTCAGCATTGCGACCTTCTACGATCCAGACGGAAACGCAATGATGTTGGCGCAGGATCTGACAGTCTTTGCTTGATAACGAAGGATACTGCCCGTTTCGCGGTGTCCTGTCGTTTTGAATGCATGCGCTGTGGTTTGGATGACTGAGCCGCAGCGTTTCGCATGCCCGTATCGGGGACGCATCGCACCCTCCCTGCATGGCAGGCCATGCGGTGCTTTTGCGCTTCAGTTTTTGGGAAGTGAGCTGAGGCGGCCCGCGTGGGGTTGCGGGCCTATCCTGTATTGAGGTTAGTTTGCGCTGTTTGCGATTGCGCGTTCAGCGTCGTCCAGACCTTGAGGCGTTCCAACGTGCAACCAGAGGCCATCGCCTTCAACACCAAACAGGCGTCCACTCTCAATTGCCTTATCGAACAGCACATTGAGGGAGAATGGGCCTTCCGGCGTGTTTTTGAAGAGGCGCGGATGGATCATGGCGGTGCCCGAGTAGATAAATGGCGCTACGGAGCGCTCATCGCGGCGTTCCAGTCTGCCTTCGTTGTCCATCAGGAAGTCGCCTTTGCCGTCATAGCCAACAGCATTCACTGTTGGAGCAAGCAGCATCAGCATATCCATGTTTTCGTCATCCCATGTCTCCACCAGCAGGTCGAGATTTGGCTTAACGCCTTCCAGCCAGAAGCTGTCGGAGTTTTTGAGGATGAACGGATCGGTTCCGAGCATTGGCAGGGCTTTTTTGATGCCGCCGCCAGTGTCCAGTAGCTCATCGCGCTCGTCGGAGATCTTGACGTCCAGCCCTTCGAACTTGCGGGCGTGGCTTTCAACCAGATCTGCCAGGTAGTGCACGTTGACAACGCATGTTTCGAGGCCAGCTTCCTTCAAACGGGATGCTGCGCGCGCAAACATCGACTTACCGTCCACCTCGATGAGGGGTTTTGGTGTGGTCGCCGTCAGGGGCCGCATGCGTTTGCCCAGCCCTGCGGACAAAACCATAGCCGCTTTAGGATGGAAGGAGATTTCTTTAGGCATCGAGTTGTCTCTGTCGTTTTGTTCTCTTGTATCAGCTGTCACTTTGCCTCGTCTCATTTGACGAGAGTATGACGTTGAACATTGGTTTGAGGCTTACCTCCCCTAATTGTGCAAAGCACTGCCGCACGTAATTGCGGATGCGAGGAAGCATCTCCATGTATTTAGGTTTTCCGAGCTGCTTATCAAGACGTACAAAAGCCCCGAGGATTTTGGCATTGCGCTGCAAGGCCAACACAGCAACAGCATTCCGAAACGCCATTTCATCAAAAATGGGTTTATTCTTTCTTGCCAAGTCGCAATATCGTTGCAGCAAATGCTCCTGAAGGTCCTCCGGCATATCAACGCGGGCGTCGTATACAAGAGAAGCAACGTCGTAGGCGGCTGGACCTACCATTGCATCTTGGTAGTCAATTAAACCTAGCTTATTGAGCCCGGTTTCTTCTGGCAACCACATGATATTCGGGCTGTGGTAATCCCGCAGAAGCAATGTTGGCTCACTTTGGAGGACAGGCTCGAGTAGCTCCTTCCACGCTTCCACGTAGTCTTTGCTTTCCTGCTCCGTTGCCGGTTTGCCGTTGGCAAAGGGCAGATACCATTGCAGATAAAGGTCTGCTTCGGTGATCAGCACTTCAAAGTCGCAGGGCTTCAGCTGATGGGTTTTGCCGTCAGCGTGCAGTTCGGTGTTCCAATCGCAGCTATGTAGGCGTGCGATGTCGTCGATGGCCAGTTCGTAGCGTTCTTTTACGGCTTCACCGTTTTCGGTGATGATCTGGTCGCCAAAGTCTTCCAGCAGTGCCAGACCATTTTCCGGATCAGCTGCCAGACGCTTTGGAACGCGAAACCCTTGCTCGGCCAAGGCGTTGCCAATGGCGAAGAATGCGGTCACATCCTTGGCGCGGTGCACGGTTTCACCGTATGTTTTTCCGGAGGGCAGAAGCGGCTCTGGCCCAGTTGGCGGACTATCCATAAAGACGACTGTCTCACCCTCTTTGTGAAGGCGAAAATAGGTGCGCATGGAGGCATCGCCCTGTACATGCTCGCGCTCAGCATCGATCCAGCCTGCGTCTTTCAGCAGGGCACGGCGGGCAGCGAGGCGATCAAGGCGGTTCTGCCAGCTTTCTGAGTTGGCTGTGAGGGTGATTTCGCGTGTGTCCGGCTCAGTGCCTTCGATCAGCTTCAGGTCCAGTGCTTCTGGCCAGTAGGACGGATCTCCCATCTCAGGCCATTCAATCAACGCGACGCCGGTTTCCAGATATTCATCGAGGCCCAGCTCTTCCAGCTCTTCCGGCTCTTCGATGCGGTAGAGGTCAAAATGCGCGACAGGCATTCTGGTGAGGTCGTAGGTTTGGACCAGCGTGAAGGTTGGGCTTGGGACTTCCAGATGAGGATCAGCTGCCAGATGGCGCAGGAGTGCCCTGCTGAGCGTGGATTTGCCTGTGCCCAGATCTCCGGAAAGAGCGAGCACGTCTCCCTCTTTCAGCAGTTCAGCCAGATCCGCAGCAAAAAGCTCAGTCGCTCTCTGGTCTTCGAGAAGTACCTTCATTCAGTTCGCCTCACGAGCAGCTGCAGCAATCACGTTCACGCAGGCTGCTCTCACCCTTTATCTTTACGCATGCACCTGAGTGAGCTTTAGCGCTGACCTCTCAAGATTACGTAGTCATCTGATAGAATGCACTGCGCCCTACTGAAAAGGCGAGACGCATCCGGAATTCTTCAAGAGTAAGCACTTGCCAAAACCAGCAAGGGAACTCAAGCCCCAGAGGCCTTTATCTTTCTGAAAACTGAAGGATGAGTTATTCCGCCGCTTCCAGCGAATGGATGTGCGGCTCCAGTGGGAAGGTGCAATCCACTGTGGTGCCCTGCCCTTCCTCAGAGGTGATATCAACCGTGCCACCGTGCAGCTCAACGAAGCTCTTCACAATAGACAGGCCGAGGCCTACGCCCTGACGGTTTCCGCCTGCTCCGCGGCCTACAAAGCGGGAGAAGACCTGTTCCAGCATTTCCTGAGGGATGCCAGCACCGTGGTCTTTGATGCGGAAGCGGATTTCGTTCTCTTCACGCTGACAGCTGATGTCGACCAGACCGCCTTTGTCGGAGTAACGGATCGCGTTGGAGAGCAGGTTGAAGAGAACCTGACGGAGGCGGCGCTCATCGGCTTTGAGGATGCCAATGTCATCCGGCATGTGTGTGCGCAGAGTGATGTCAGACTCGACCAGACGATCTTTCAGGCCTTCAACCGCTTCAGACACGGTCTGCGCCACATCCACCTCGGAGATCTCCAGCTCCATGATGCCTGCATCAACGGTCGCCAGATCAAGGATGTCGTTGATGATGTGCAGCAGAGCGGAAGACGACGACAGGATGTAGTCGGTGTATTCTTCCTGCTTTGGAGACAGATCGCCGAACTTGGCATCACCCAGCAACTGTGCAAAGCCAATGATGGTAGTCAGAGGAGAGCGCAGCTCGTAGGACACGTGCTGAATGAACGCGTTCTTGAGCTGGTCAGCTTCCTGCAGCGCGTCGTTGGTGGCATGCAGGGCGCGCTCTACGTTGACGGTGTCGGTGACGTTCACGAAGGTGAGCAGTGTGCCGCCGTCTGGCAGTGGTACGGTGACGTAGTCGATGACAGAGCCATCAATGCGTTCCATCCGGCCCGAGACGCTGGTGCGATTGTCAGAAAGACCTGTCACACCGCGCGCAAGCTCCTGCCAGCGATCGGAATCACCCATCAACTCTCTGCAATTGTCCAGCAGGTCATTGACGTGTGGGGCACCCTCCAAGAACTCCTGAGAGAGTCCCCAAATCTCAGCAAAGGCCGGGTTGGAGAGGCGCATGCGTCCATTGGAGCCGAACACGGCGACAGCTTCGGTCAGGTGGTCGAGCGTTTCACGCTGGACGCGGGTGAGCGCGTTAAAGCGGCTTTCCAGATCAAGCTGCTCGGTGACATTCTCGTAGAAGTACGTCACACCACCTTGCGGATGCGGGCTGGCGATCACGCGGAGGGTCCGTCCATCCGGCAGGTGCCACCAGAAAGCCTGCGCATCCAAGGCCTGGTAGCATTCCAGGTGTTTGGTTCTCCAACCGCGATAGTCAGCCTGCTCTGGCAGTTTGCGAGCTGCGCGAAGGGCGTCGAGCAGCTCGCCTTCTTCCGGCTTGGTCTCCAGGAAGCTCTGATCGATATCCCAGAGGGATCGATAGGCTGCGTTGTAGAACTGGAGACGATGATCAGCGCCAAACACGGCCACAGGTGTTTGAAGCTGATCGAGCGTACGCGTATGGGACTCAAGTGTGCGGCGAAGCTGGCCCTGTACGCGTTCAAGCTCGGAAATATCCTGAGCAAGGCCGGCATTGCCGTGCTCAGAGTTTACGTCGGTCAACTCAAACACACGCCGCTCGCCCGCTGCCACAACTGGCATTGGTGAGTGATAGACACCATCTGTCTGGCGCATCATGTTGAGTTTGTTACGACCTTTTGCTTCCAGCAGTTCAATCTGGTCATCAACCACTGTGCGGGTGCTTTCGGCCTCGACGGCATCCACATAAGCAGTGTTGACCCAGACAAGCTGGCCATGGTGGTCACGCTGCCATGCAGGCCCCGGCAGTGCGTCCAACAGGCTGTGAAGCGAGGAGATCTGTTCGCGCAGCTCTTTGTTCTGCTCCGAAAGGCGCGCGCTGAGTTGGCGATCTCCTGTGAGGTCACGCAGACGGAGGACTGCCAATCCACCAGCTGTGTGACCGGATGCTTCCAGATAAACCCCATCTATGGTTGTTAAGGTTAACCGGAAGACTTCGCCGTGGCCGCGCAAATGCTCGAGAAAAGCGCGCAGGGCCTCAGCAGATTTGACATCAAGCCAGGTTTCGAACTCGACCAGTTGCGAAAGACCGCCTGAGAGTTCCAGATTTTCTGGCAGATGTCCGGCAACGCCGGGATGTTTGGCCTCACCATCCCAGACCAGTAGCAGGCTATCTTCGGTTTCTAGCAAGCTTTCGAGGCGATCGATGCGCGCCATTGCGTCGGCTCTGTCCTGGCGAAGTTGCAGTATGGACAATGAGTCATTTCTGCGAATGCGAACGAGCACGACGGAGGCTGCGACAGCGTACAAGGCGATACCGGCCGTTGCCGCGACCCAGACAACCTTGAAGGCGTCAACCGAACTACCTGAAAGAGCTGGTAGAATATCCATAGCCTGAGAAAAACCAGCGGCACCCAGAAGAGCAAACACAGCAACGCCCAGCAGGTTCAGCACGAGCCTAAACCTTCTCCGCCACTGCACGCTAACACGCGCGTGTTTATGCCAGGATGCTGGCATGTTGTGCCCCTTTCTTCGCCGCCTCAGATTCATGACACACGCCGCATTGGTGTCACGAATCGCGAACAAGTCGCTCAACTGCCTAACTTAACGACTGATTCGACAATCAATGTAACCTGATTGAATTTTCGGAAGAAGAGGATCTTTACAAAAAGTAAACAAATTCTGTGGGCGAAATAATCATCCACTACAATTTATAGTAAGCCCAGCAAGCGCACCCCCAATATATTGAAAGTGAGCTCACTGGGCCTAGTAGAATTCATGGAGTTGTTAACGCTAAGTCCCTTAGCGTTAACAGCAAATGCGAACTGTCTGAATCAGTACTTGTAGTGCTCTGCCTTGAATGGGCCAGTTTTGTCGATGCCAAGGTAGTTGGCCTGATCATCGGTCAGCTCAGACAGGGTTGCACCGAGTTTCTTGAGGTGCAGGCGAGCAACTTTCTCATCCAGATGCTTCGGCAGAACGTAAACTTCGTTCTTGTAGTCTTCACCTTTGGTGTGCAGCTCAATCTGCGCCAGAACCTGGTTGGTGAAGCTGGCGGACATCACGAAGGATGGGTGACCAGTAGCATTGCCCAGGTTTACCAGACGACCTTCAGAGAGAAGGATCAGGCGTTTGCCATCTGGATACTCGATCATGTCGACCTGAGGCTTCACATTGCGCCATTTGAAGTTACGCAGTGCAGCAACCTGAATCTCGTTGTCGAAGTGACCGATGTTACAGACGATCGCCATGTCCTTCATGTCGCGCATGTGGTCAGCGGTGATGACGTCTTTGTTGCCGGTGGTGGTTACAAAGATGTCGCCTTCGCCAATGGCCTGCTCCATGGTTTTGACTTCAAAGCCATCCATAGCAGCCTGCAGCGCGCAGATTGGGTCGATTTCAGTCACGATCACGCGGGCACCCGCGCCAGATAGGGACTGAGCAGAGCCTTTACCAACGTCGCCGTAACCAGCGACAACAGCCACTTTACCTGCCATCATCACATCGGTACCGCGGCGGATGCCGTCTACCAGTGATTCACGGCAGCCATAGCGGTTGTCGAACTTGGATTTGGTGACGGAGTCGTTCACGTTGATCGCAGGGAATGGCAGGTCGCCCTTCTTCTGCATTTCGTAAAGACGCAGAACGCCTGTGGTGGTTTCTTCAGAAACACCGCGGATGTTGGCTTTTACCTTGGAGTAGAAGCCCGGGTCTCTTTCAAGGCGGCGCTTGATCGCTGCGAAGAGCGCGGTTTCTTCTTCATTCGACGGGTTGTCGAGAACAGATGGGTCTTTCTCAGCTTTTGCTCCGAGAAGAATCATCAGAGTTGCGTCGCCACCATCATCAAGGATGAGGTTTGCGGTTTCGCCGTTGCCCCAGTCGAAGATCTTGTCGGCATAGGACCAGTATTCGTCGAGGGTTTCGCCTTTTTCAGCGAAGACAGGAATACCAGCAGCAGCGATTGCAGCTGCGGCCTGATCCTGCGTGGAGAAGATGTTACAAGACGCCCAGCGGACTTCTGCACCCAGTGCAACGAGGGTTTCAATCAGAACCGCTGTCTGAATGGTCATATGCAGGGAGCCAGCGATGCGTGCGCCTTTGAGGGGCTTGCTTGCACCAAACTCCTCGCGGCAAGCCATCAGGCCTGGCATCTCGGTTTCGGCAATTTCAATTTCAGTACGACCCCACTCTGCAAGTGAGATGTCTTTGACGTAATAATCTTTAGACGCAGTCATTAAATCTTCCTGAATGCCCGGGCCCATAGTCCCCTCCCGCATGGTTGATGAGCGCTCGCAAAATAAGCGATCACTGCACGCAGTTATACATCACAGAGGAAGTAGAAAGCAATAAAGATATAAAGGTTTCTTTATATCCGACTAAAATACAAGCATCCTGCAGATGAGCAGAGAGGCTCAAACCTTCACAGGAAGATAAGGCTCTAGAATTTCCAGGATATTTTCAGGGAATACAGTCAGAGTGGTGGTTCCCAGCTCTTCGCGTGTCCACCAGCGATGGTTTCTCATCACCTGTGTTTCCAACTCAGTATGATTGGAATAGTCGATTTTGGAGTGGGGTACTGTGACGAGGAAGAAATGCTCTTCGGCATCGACAGTTTCACCGGATGGTGTCTGGAAGATGGCTCTTCCGATGTGAATTCTCTCAGTAACAGGCTCGGTGATTCCGGTCTCTTCCAGAAGCTCACGACGGGCGGCTTCTTCAAAGCTCTCGCCCGGCTCAATGCCACCGCCAACGGTGGCCCAATAGTCCTGCCCTTTGAGAGGGCCTTTATCGAACTTGAAATTGAAGAGCAGAATTCGATTTTGAGGATCAACTACCAACAGACGTGCGGCTGGACGTTTTTTCATTCAATTTCTCCAAACCCAATTGTTAGCCCATGTTAAACAAGTAGAAAACCAAAGACATAAGCACTACACACACATACACCTACGTAATGTGACTGGGGATTACTTAATTATCACCATTGAATAAGCATTACTGACAAATAATTATTTATTTATTGACATCAAGATATGGACACAAAATGCGATTCGCTCTCCTGTTACTTTCTGCTTTATCGTTAGGTGCGTGTAGCCACACCTCTAACACTTCCACTCCACCTGCAAGTACCGTAAACATCAACTTGGATTATGCTCACACTTCTGCTGGTTATAGAAACTCCGGCTTACTGAACGAAGGAACTCTTTTTCTCTGGGACACAAAAGAGAATACATTGACAGACCTTCAGGCTGACATCGAACTGGAATCAGGCCCTCCCGGCCCACTTGAAGGTAGAGCGGCAAAGCAGATTTCAGGCATCGAACTGGAAGGAAAGGCTGACCTCATAAAGATCGTTAGCGCTGAAGTAAAAGCTGCTGTGAAGAATAACGTAGAACTTACGCTTGAGAATGCATCCAGAGTAAAGAATAAAAATATTTATACCGCTATCTCTAAAGCTTACAAGACGCTTGAGCTATCCGGACGAGATAGGATGAAGGCTTGGCACATTGATACAATCAAATCTGATCCTAAGCGGTTCAAGATGGTTCTCACAGTGCACCCTATCATCGCAAACTCAGAAAAAATAACCATTATAAAGGATGCTAGCAGTGAAGCTTCAATGACGATTCACACTAAAGCTTCAGGCGACATTTCCGTAAAATTCCCTAACAATAGCACCGCATCCTGCTCTGGGACCGGAGCTAAATGCCTAATAAACCTTGCAGTTTTAAATGTTTACATCAATGAGAATGGCAATCTGGATTACACTTCCGCCCGAACTTACCCCGGCGAGAAACTAGCATCAGCACTTCGAAAAATTCGCTAATGCTAAATGTATCGCAGGGGCAATATCTGAAACTAGTCTCTGCGATACACCACACAGTAAAAAGCTAGATTAGTCTCTCTCGCCGAAGCCGTCTTCTACCAGATGCGTTATCGCGGAGAGGGCTTCTTCTTTCTGATTGCCGGTGACAACAACGTGGATGGAGCATCCAGGGCTGGCTGCAAGCATCATCAGGCCCATGATGGAAGTTCCACCTACTGTCTGTCCGTCTTTGGAGACTTTAACATCGGCATCAAAAGTCTCAACCAGCTTGACCAGCTTGGCTGAGGCGCGCGCGTGCAAACCACGGGTGTTCACGATGGTCAGGTCGCGAGCTAGCACTGTGCATTCATCCATATTTTCTTAGCCTTGCCCGGACAGAACCTGCGAAGCTACGGAGATGTACTTCTGTCCTGCGCTGCGGGCTTCTTCTACCGCTTCGGCAAGCGATTTCTCGTTGCGAACGCTTGCCAGTTTTATGAGCATCGGCAGGTTTACACCAGCTACGACCTCTACGCTACCACCATCCATTACAGAGATAGCGAGATTAGAAGGTGTACCGCCAAACATGTCGGTAAGAAGGACGACGCCAGAGCCATCGTTGACAGCCTCTACTGAACGCAGGATATCCTGACGACGTTGTTCCATATCGTCATCGGGGCCGATGCAGATGGTTGCTACCCGGTCCTGTGGACCTACAACATGCTCAAGAGCCGATTTGAACTCTTCTGCCAACCGACCATGGGTGACAAGAACTAGACCAATCATATATTTCCCGCGAACTAACAGAGTGTCTACTCTATGGTTATTCCAATCCTACTTTGTTGAAGGACACGCTGCAGTGCAAGAAAAATCAGCATGCTCATACACAGAGGGCTAATAGTTGTGCACTGGATTAGTAAAAATAAGTGCATTTGCGAGCCGAAGAGCCGCTAAATGATCTTCCTTTGGTACTTGCTGTCGAATTAATTTGACTGAGCAAAGTTCACAGGTTAGCGCCTGCTCCTCCGGCAACCTGTCGATTTCCTCTCGGGCTTCCAGATCCAAAACCATATGGATTACTGCCGTATCAAGATAGGGAACTTCGACAATGCCGAAACCGCGCAGCTCGGCCTTTCCCTTAATTGAATTTGGGCAAGAGCCTATTAAGCGGCCATTTTTCTCAGCAATGTAGACGCGATCATCTGCAACAAGGGCTGCAAAGCTACCTTTCAGGTGGGCGCGCTGTATCAGTTCCAGCGCCAAAGCGGACTTACCGGTTGCTGATGGGCCACGGATCAGTATGCCTTTCGTGCCAACCACCAGACAGGTGGCGTGTATCGCCTGACCTTCTGCTGCTTGTACACTTTGCTTCTGATCCAGTGTGGTCATGAGGTTGTTTTCGCCCTCAGCTTGATTACGAAGCGGGCGCCAAGCACTTTCTGCTCCTGCCCTGCTTCCTCAGAGGTTCGGTTCATCACCGAGATCTCACCTCTGTGAGCTTCGATGATCTGGCGGCAAATTGAAAGCCCCAGACCGGAATTATTGCCGAAGCCTTCGTTTTCAGGCCTGTCCGTATAAAAGCGCTCGAACACACGTTCGCGGAGCTCTTCCTTGATTCCAGGGCCGCAATCTTCAACCCAGATGATGATCTGGTTGCTCTTGCGCTTGGCTGTGATCGTGACCGGCGTACCTTCTGGTGCGAAGGAACGGGCGTTGTCGATCAGGTTATTGATGACCTGGCCGAGGCGCTGATCATTGCCGTGGATCTGGAACTTGTTCTCTGGCTTGGCAGGATCAAACTTCAGGTCCACATGGGCAACTTCATCACATGCGCGTTCGTTGGCGATGGAGACAACGGCATTCAGCAAGGTCGCGATGTCTACATCATGAGATTCTGCGCGGGACATCTCGGCATCGATACGAGAGGCCTCGGAGATATCGGTGATGAGGCGGTCCAGCCGCTTCACGTCATGCTGGATGACGTCCAGCAAGCGTTCGCGGGATTGTTCTGTTTTCGCCAGCGGCAGTGTTTCAACTGCACTTCGGAGCGAGGTGAGCGGGTTCTTCAGCTCATGGGCAACGTCTGCCGCGAAGCTCTCAATGGCATCCATACGGCCATACAGAGCCTTGGTCATGTTTCGCAGTGCACGCGCCAAATGTCCGATTTCGTCGTAGCGATCTTCGAATTCCGGGATCTCTTCACGCGTGTTGATGGCGGACTGCACCTTCTGCGCGGCTTCTGACAGACGGCGAACCGGGCCAGCAATAGTGCCTGCGAGCAGAACGGAGAGGATCATCACCACAACGGCAGCAACGATAAAGATCTTCAGGATCGCGTTGCGCTCTGCGGCGACGATGTCGTCGATGTCCCCGCCCTGCGTCGACAGGAGGAGCGCGCCCAGAACACCGCGGAAGCGCTGAATTGGTACGGCAACGGCGACAACCATCTCACCTTTGGCACCAACGCGCACCACAGAAGCCGGTGAGCCAGCCAAGGCTGCCTCTACTTCAGGGTACTCGCGGCCTTCGGTGCGGCCTACTTCTTTATAAGGCGGGTATTCGCCACGACGGATCCAGAGCTTCAGCTCCTCCCACATCTTCTGGAAGAAGGGATCGGTGCTCTCATCCGGTGGTGGCAGATCGAAGCGGAAAATCTGATTTTGGGCGTGGAGCTGGCGTGAATCCAGCATCAACATGCCCTCAGGGTCGTAGATCCGCGCTCGTGTTTTTGTGGGCGATATCAGTCGCCTGAGGATTGGCCCTACAATCTCAGGGTTGATTGGAAAGTCGAGGCTTCCGAGCGTAGAGCGGGCACTGGTTGATTCTCCGGCTTCCAGACGCAGCAGCTGCTCCGGATCGACCATGAGAGAATCACCGTCACTTGTCGTTGAAGCCGCAATGGCGCCTGCAATGATCTCACCCTGAACCAACAGTGACTGAACGCGTGCATCAATCAGTCCGGCCTGAAACTGGTTCAGATATAGAATGGAGATCACCATCGCCAGAAGACCGACGAGGTTGAGCACCAGAATACGGCGAGTCAAAGAAGAGAAGACATAGGTGCCAGCAAGCGAGATCCAGCGCGTGAAGACGCGTTGGCGCACTTGCCTGCGTCCCAACCATCGGAACGCACCTGTGTGTTGCGGATCAAGAGTTTCAGAAGCTTCTGCAGCTTCGATGTCTTCCCGCTCTTGTTCTTCTTTTTTGTCCGACATTCGCTCTTATCGAATTCTCAGGAACGCTTGCTCTTGAGCTTTTTCCAACTCTGAGACAGCCCGACCAACGGGCTGCGTACGATTAGTTTTCGCGGAAGCGATAACCTACACCGTAGAGTGTTTCGATCATATCAAAGTCATCATCAACCACTTTGAACTTCTTGCGAAGACGCTTGATATGGCTGTCGATGGTGCGATCGTCAACATAGACCTGATCGTCATAGGCCGCATCCATGAGAGCATTACGGCTTTTCACAACGCCCGGACGCTGAGCAAGAGCAAAGAGAATCAGGAACTCGGTCACAGTCAGAGTGACCGGCTTGGCGAGCCATGTGCAGGTGTGACGCTCTTTATCCATCACCAGGTTGCCACGCTCCAGCAGCTTGGAGGTTTCGGTGGCAGCACTTGCAGCATCGCGTGGAGCGGCGCGGCGCAGAACTGCTTTTACGCGCTCAACCAGCAAACGCTGAGAGAATGGCTTACGGATAAAGTCGTCTGCGCCCATCTTCAGGCCAAACAGCTCATCAATCTCATCATCTTTGGATGTGAGGAAGATTACTGGCAGATCAGACATCTGACGGAAACGGCGCAGCAGCTCCATACCGTCCATGCGAGGCATTTTGATATCAAAAATGGCAAGGTCCGGTGGATCAGCCTGGAGCCCTTCCAGTGCTACTGTTCCATCCGTATAGGTTTGGACCCGATATCCTTCGGCTTCCAACGCAATCGAGACGGATGTCAAAATGTTACGGTCATCATCGACCAGAGCAATCGTTGGCATATCAGAGACCTTATTCCTCTCTTGCACGCTTCGCTACATTGTTTGGATTTGAGATTAACTTGCGCGATCCCTAATCCTGAAATGCGGCAAAACCCTGTTATAGCAAGGTATTTGGAAAATTTCCTTATTTAGCGCCACTTTTGACAAAGTTTCGCCTGCCAAGTGCCACGTGTTCTTCATGAAGTGTATCGTTAAACGCTTAAAAGTGAAAACCAAGTTTGCCGCGAGTTTATTTTTATAAGCAAAATAAATCTATGCCAGCAAAAGGTCTTATTTCAATCGGTTTAATAGAAAAACGCAGGATTTCTGGTCTTGCTTTTCTAAGTATGACTGCCCCATCCAAGGGGCGTTATCGCTAAATTCACTGGCGCGATGCCATTGAATGACGCAAGGTAAATTGTGAGCCGATTAAGGACTACTGAACATGAAAGAGTTCGGACTACGGAATTCCGCGTTTGGGTGTGACACCTTCGGACTGAAGGGCCTCAAGAGTGTGTATTGGAACCTGACCGAAGCTGAACTTTATGAGCATGCTATCAGGAATGGTGAAGCACAGATCGCCGCGGGCGGCGCACTTTGTGCAGAAACAGGTACTCACACAGGACGTTCTCCTAAAGACAAGTTTGTTGTTCGCGACGCCAAGACCGAAGATACGATCTGGTGGGACAACAGCGGTGCAATGAGCACCGAGCACTTCGACGTGCTTTTGAACGACATGCTGGCCCATGCTGAAGGCATGGAGCTGTATGTTCAGGACCTTTATGGAGGCGCTGACCCTGCGCATCAGCTGAACGTTCGCGTTTATAACGAGCTGGCTTGGCACAACCACTTTATCCGCAACATGCTTCTTCGCCCGTCCCGCGAAGACCTGAAGAGCTTTGAAGCAGAGATGACCATCATCGATCTGCCAAGCTTCAAGGCTGATCCAGAGCGTCATGGTTGCCGGAGTGAAACGGTTATTGCCTGTGATCTGACCAACAAGATCGTTCTGATCGCCGGCACTGCTTACGCTGGTGAAATGAAGAAGTCTGTCTTCTCCATGCTGAACTACATGTTGCCAGAGGATGGTGTGATGCCGATGCATTGCTCCGCGAACGTTGGCGATAACGATGATGCAGCTGTCTTCTTCGGCCTTTCCGGCACCGGTAAGACCACGCTTTCCGCTGATCCGTCCCGCACGCTGATCGGTGATGATGAGCATGGCTGGGGTCCGGATGGCATCTTCAACTTTGAAGGTGGCTGCTACGCGAAGACCATTCGTCTTTCTGCAGAAGCTGAACCAGAGATTTTTGCGACCACGCAGCGCTTCGGCACCATTCTTGAGAATGTTGTACTGGATGAAGCTCGTGTTCCTGACTTTGATGATGGCTCCAAGACCGAAAACACCCGCTGCTCCTACCCTATCCACTTCATCCCGAATGCAAGTGAGACTGGCCGCGCAGCACATCCGAAAAACATCATCATGCTGACTGCTGATGCGTTTGGTGTTCTGCCTCCAATCGCAAAGCTTTCCGGCGCGCAGGCGATGTACCACTTCCTTTCCGGTTACACCGCGAAGGTTGCTGGCACAGAACGTGGTGTGACTGAACCGCAGGCGACATTCTCCACCTGTTTCGGTGCGCCGTTCATGCCGCGTCATCCATCTGAATATGGTGCTCTGCTGAAGGATCTGATCCGTGAGCACGATGTTGACTGCTGGCTTGTAAACACCGGCTGGACCGGCGGCGCGTACGGTGTTGGTCACCGTATGCCAATCAAAGAGACCCGTGCACTGCTTCGCGCTGCATTGGACGGCTCTTTGAACGCTGCCCAGTTCCGTAAGGACGAAAACTTCGGCTTTATGGTTCCTGTTGCAGTCCCAGGCGTTGATACCAGCATTCTTGATCCACGGAGCACCTGGAGCAATCCATCCGAGTATGACGTTCAGGCTGCGAAGCTGGTCGACATGTTCGCTGCGAACTTCCAGATCTTCCAGGATCACGTTGATGATCTGGTTCTGAATGCAGGTCCAATTACCAAGATTGCTGCTGAGTAATCGGCATCAATCCCCCGAAGGAGCGCTGGAGCGAAAGTTCCGGCGCTTTTTTTGTTTTAATGAACACTGTTCTGTTGTTGCATCCCCTTGAAGAAGCAGGCTAGGCTCCTCACTCTATTAAGACGTATTCTAGTGGGAAATCAGTTTTCCCTTTCCCGGAATGCGTCGAGAGACCCTAATTATTCGCGAGCCTGCCATGTCTGTTGCTACCCTGCCTCAAGAACTAGCCCAAAATCTCGATGTCCTTGGCGTTGCTGAACGCTGGCAGGATGAAGGTCGCCAGTTGGTTCTCGCCACGGTTATTGAAACCTGGGGCTCTGCACCGCGTCCGGTGGGCAGTCATCTCATCATTGACGGCAATGGTGAGTTTGAGGGCTCTGTTTCAGGCGGCTGTGTGGAAGGCGCTGTGGTGGCTGAAGCCATGGAAGTGCTGGAAGAAGGCAAAGCACGCAAGATTGAGTTTGGCGTTGCCGATGAGACGGCATGGCGTGTGGGGCTTTCCTGCGGTGGTAAGATTGGTGTTTATCTGCAACCGCTGACGTCTGAAGCTGATCATGGTCATATTCGCCTGCTGAACGCCTCCAAAGCGCAGCGCCAGCCCGTTGCGCTGCTGACCAACCTGGAAACCGGATTGTCCTCTGTGATGCTTTACGGAGATGATGCGGAGGATTCTGCGCTTGCGGATGCTTTTGAAAGTGGTGTTCGCAGTGGCAAGTCCGGTCAGGTACAATCGGCAGTCGGTGAGGAGTACTTCCTGAGCATGCAGGTGCCGGCGACGCGTATTGTGGTTGTCGGTGCTGTTCATATCACGCAGGCGCTGGTTCCGATTGCGCAGACAGCCGGGTTTGACATCACTATTGTTGACCCACGCACTGCTTTCGCCTCTGAAGAGCGGTTCCCGCATGTGCCGTTGTTGGCAGAGTGGCCGGAAGAGGTCATGGACCAGTTGAAGCTGGATCCTTTCACGGCGGTCGCCGCTGTCACCCATGATCCGAAGATTGATGATCTACCGCTGATGGAAGCGATCAAAGCAGGCTGCTTCTATGTGGGTGCTCTTGGGAGCCGGAAGACCCATGCAAAGCGGTGTGAGCGTTTTCTGGCGGCTGGCCTGAGTGAAGATGATCTTACCCGCATCAAGGCGCCGATTGGGCTTGATATTGGGGCAGCGAACCCTGCCGAGATTGCCGTGGCTGTGCTGGCGGAGATTATCGTGACCTTGCGCGGTACCAAAGCAGAGCAGAAGAAGGCGGGCTGACGTGAAATTTGGAAGTAGAGCAGCCGAAGAGAGCATTGGGTGTTACCTCGCCCACTCCATCAAACATAATGGCCTTTCCTTCTCCAAGGGACACCAACTGACTGCGGAGGACGTGGACCAGCTGATTGCAACTGGGTTTGCTGACGTAACTGTTGCTCAGGTAGAGGACACGGACCTGCATGAAGATGAGGCTGCGGCATTGCTGGCAAACCATGCTTGCGGGGATGCAGTTTCTGCTTCTACCCCGTTTACCGGACGTGCAAACCTTTACGCCACCCATAGTGGTGTGTTGAAGGTCGATGCGGATAAGGTGACGGAAGCCAACCTGATTGACCCAGCCATCACCTTTGCTTGCCTACCGCCTTTTACAGAAGTGCGCGAAGGAAGGATGCTGGCGACGGCAAAGATCATTCCGCTGGCGGTGGATCAGCGCTTGGCACAAGAAGCGGCGGAGAAGATCTCTGCTGCGATTTCAGTCGCTGCGTATTCTCCGAAGTCGGTTGCCGTAATTTCAACGACGCTGCCGCATCTGAAAGAGACGACGATCACGAAGAGCCTGCGTGTGTTGCAGGAGCGGCTGGACATTGCAGACAGCACAATCTCTGCTGATCTTCGTGTGCCTCATGATGAGGCGGCTTTGATCAACGTGTTGAACACGGAGCAGGTTCGGGATGCGGATCTGGTGGTTGTGTTTGGTGCTTCCGCTGTGGTGGATCAGGGAGATGTTATCCCGGCGGCTATTCAGGCAGCTGGGGGAGAGCTGGTTCACTTCGGGATGCCGGTTGATCCGGGCAATCTGCTTGTGCTTGGCGATCTTAGTGGCACGCCGGTGATTGGTGCACCAGGGTGCGCGCGTAGTCCGCAAGAGAATGGCTTCGACTGGATCCTGCAGCGGTTGCTGGCTGATATCAGCGTTACACGCCGGGACATCATGTCTATGGGCGTGGGTGGGCTTCTGAAAGAGATCCATAGTCGTCCGCAGCCGAGAGACCATCCGCTCTCTGAAGATCCGGATAAAACCGTCTGCAGCGGCGTGTTGCTTGCAGCGGGTAACTCCTCTCGCATGGGACAGCACAACAAGCTGCTGGCTTTGATTGATGGGAAGCCGGTGGTGAGACATGTTGCAGAACACGCGCTTGCCAGTGATTTGAGCGAATTGATTGTGGTGACTGGGGCGATGGCTTCCAAGGTGGAAGAAGCACTTTCCGGCCTCCCTATCCAATTCCGCCATAACGCTGACTTCGATGAGGGCATTTCATCCTCCATCAAGAAGGGCATTGAAGGCGTGGCTGAGCAGTCAAATTCTGCACTCATCCTGCTTGGTGACATGCCGTTTATCTCGACTGAGGACATCAATACGCTGTTGCAGAGCAGAAGTGTGACGCAGGATCAGCTGATTGGCGTTTCAACAACGCAAGGAAAGCGTGGCAATCCGGTGCTGTGGGATCGGGCCTTCTTTGAGGATTTGTTGTGCCTGCGCGGAGATATTGGCGGCAAGCCGATCATCCAGCAGAACCCTTCTGTGGTTTACACCGTAGAAGTTGGCGAAGCAGCGCGGCGTGATTTGGATGACCCGGAGGCACTTCACAGTGCAGGTGGCATACTAGGCAAACACTCCGAAAAGCCATAATTCGCCACAATTGATGAATCAATTTGGCCCAGAAACCACAATGTTTCCGTAGAACTCTCGCGGTGGTTAATATTGGTGCATACACATGCCATTTGCTATCTGATTGTTTTACTTGCAAATTTCAAAATCAGAAAAATTTTCTATCCAGATTTTCTTGTGTAAGCATTTTTACACAGCTAAAAATATCTGGCTATTTGGAAAGGGGAGAGATAATCTTTTTCCCGTCCGGTAAATTTGTCTGCTTTTAATGCAGCAAAAGAAAATTCCGGTGATCCCATAATCAAAAATGGTTCCATTGATCCAACGGCGAGCATGGCTTTCACGCTCCTCCCGCGTGCATGCAGGCTTTGATCTATGGCTCCAAAGAACAAGGGTAGGTAGATGAAAGCACCAGTTATGCCGAAAGCGGGCCAGTGCAAGTGGACTGAAGGCGACAGCGGAAGTTACACTTTCCCATGCACCAACCGCGCTGAGAATGGCTCCTACTGCGAGTATCATCGCACGATTGTTTATGAAACACCTGAGCAGCGTAAAGCACGTGCTGAGGAAATGCGCGCAGCAAATGCGGCAGCTAATAAAAAGCGGATCGCAGCCTAATCAACTGGGCTGTGTACCCCTTCCCTGCGCCCTTAGGCATTTTGCTATAAATCGCAGGCCCTGTTTAATCTGCACTGCAGATACAAAAAAGCCTCGGCACTGCCGAGGCTTTTGTTTTTCTTGGCATAGGAAATGCAATCAGGAAGCTTTGAGGGCTGCCTGCAGCTCCTGCAGCTGGGAAAGTACCAGCCGTGCAGCCTGACGTGCATCTTCGTCCTTTGCATCAGCTACATCTTCACTCGCATCTTGAATCTGCTGTGCGATGTAACCTGCATCAAGATCGGCCATCGGGATCGCCTGTTCCGCCAGAACAGTCATGCCAGACGCGGAAACGTCAGCAAAACCACCCCGCACGAAGTAATCGTGCTTGGAACCATCTTCGCTGAGCGCTTTAACAACACCCGGACGCATGGTTGACAAGAACGGCGAGTGACCAGCGCCAACACCAAACTCACCTTCAGAACCAGGTACGGTTACATCGGTAACCTTCGCTGAGAGCAGAAGGCGCTCTGGTGATACCAGCTCAAACTGAAATGCTTCAGCCATTTAGCTCATCCTCTATCCGTTTCTAAGAGTGACGCAGGTTATGCGTCACCCAAAGAAGTCACCGGTTCAAAAGAACCGAGATTAAGCAGCGTCCTCAGCCAGTTTCGCAGCTTTCTCGATTGCCTCATCCATAGAGCCAACCATGTAGAATGCAGCTTCTGGCAGGTGGTCGTATTCACCAGCAACAAGGCCTTTAAAGCCTTTGATGGTGTCTTCGAGCGCAACCAGTTTACCTGGGGAACCAGTGAAGACCTCAGCAACAAAGAACGGCTGGGACATGAAGCGCTCGATCTTACGTGCGCGAGCAACAACCAGCTTATCTTCTTCAGAAAGTTCGTCCATACCAAGGATGGCGATGATGTCCTGAAGAGACTTGTAGCGCTGAAGTGTTTCCTGAACAGCTGTCGCAACTTCGTAGTGCTCGTCACCGATAATGCGCGGGTCAAGCATACGAGAGGAAGAGTCCAGTGGATCCACAGCAGGGTAGATGCCTTTTTCAGCGATCGCACGGTTAAGAACCGTTGTCGCGTCCAAGTGAGCAAATGTGGAAGCAGGTGCAGGGTCAGTCAAGTCATCCGCAGGCACGTAAACGGCCTGTACGGAGGTGATAGAACCCTTGGAAGTGGTCGTAATACGCTCCTGCATGCCGCCCATGTCGGTAGCAAGTGTAGGCTGGTAGCCCACAGCAGAAGGAATACGTCCGAGAAGTGCGGACACCTCAGCACCAGCCTGGGTAAAGCGGAAGATGTTGTCCACGAAGAACAGAACGTCCTGGCCTTTATCACGGAAGTCTTCCGCGATGGTCAGACCAGTCAGAGCAACACGTGCACGTGCTCCTGGAGGTTCGTTCATCTGACCGTAAACAAGAGCAGCTTTAGAACCTTCGCCGCCTTTTTCCTTGTTAACGCCGGACTCGATCATTTCCCAGTAAAGGTCGTTACCTTCACGAGTACGCTCACCAACACCAGCGAATACAGAGTAACCGCCGTGCGCTTTAGCAACGTTGTTGATCAATTCCATGATGAGAACTGTTTTACCAACACCCGCACCACCGAACAGGCCGATCTTACCACCCTTTGCGTAAGGAGCGATAAGGTCAACAACCTTAATACCGGTTGGAAGGATCTCAGCTTCTGTAGACTGCTCTACGAAAGCAGGAGCTTCCTGGTGGATGCCGCGCTTGGCATCATGTTCAATTGGACCAGCTTCATCAACAGGCTCACCAATCACGTTCATGATGCGGCCCAGAGTGCCGTCACCAACTGGAACTGCGATAGGTTCGCCAGTGTCACGTACTTCCTGACCACGGACGAGACCTTCGGAAGCGTCCATGCAGATTGTACGTACTGTGTTTTCGCCCAGGTGCTGAGCAACTTCGAGAACCAGACGGTTACCGCCGTTGTCAGTTTCCAGAGCGTTCAGAATTGCAGGGAGTTCACCATCGAAGTGAACGTCGACAACAGCGCCGATTACCTGCGTGATCTGTCCGACTTTCGTGTCAGCCATCACTTAAATCCTCGTCTCAACTCGGTCAGAGCGCTTCCGCGCCCGCAATAATTTCAATCAGTTCCGTCGTGATCTGTGCCTGACGCTGACGGTTGTATGTCGTTGTCAGTTTGTCGATCATCTCGCCGGCGTTGCGCGTTGCGTTGTCCATTGCGGCCATACGCGCGCCCTGCTCGGAGGCACCGTTTTCAAGGATTGCGCTGAAGATCTGAATACCGATGTTGCGTGGCAAGAGAGTCTCAAGGATCTCCTGTTCACCTGGCTCGTATTCGTACAGTGCATCCTCAGAGGAACCGTTATCAGCGTCACCAGCAGAGTCGAACTGAGCTGGAATAAGCTGTTTTGCGGTCGGAACCTGACTGATTACCGATTGGAATTGCGCGTAGAACAGTGTGCAGACATCGAATTTTTCGTCATAGAACATTTCCATAACGAGGTCAGCGATGTGCTTGACGTCACCGTACTCGATCGATTTCAGACCGCGCAGTTCGATATTCTCTACAATGTGCTGGTTGTAACCACGCTTCAGGGCGTCATAGCCCTTCTTACCAACGGTGACGATCTTAACCGTCTTACCTTCAGCAAGGAGTTTATCAGCGTGTTCACGTGCCAGACGTGCGATTGAC
This sequence comes from Pseudovibrio sp. FO-BEG1, assembly GCF_000236645.1. NCBI lineage: Bacteria > Pseudomonadati > Pseudomonadota > Alphaproteobacteria > Hyphomicrobiales > Stappiaceae > Pseudovibrio > Pseudovibrio sp. FO-BEG1. Next base: position 656,498 of record NC_016642.1, on the reverse strand, counting down.
GAGTTGAAACCACCGCAGAGGCCACGCTCTGCTGTGCAGACGAGGAGCAGATGTGTCTGATCCTGTCCGGTACCCGTCATCAGCTTCGGCGCATCATCTCGACCTTCGAACCCAGCTGCAAGATTGCCAAGTACTGTCGCCATGCGTTCAGCATAGGGACGACCGGCTTCTGCAGCATCCTGGGCACGACGCAGTTTCGCCGCGGCCACCATTTTCATGGCCTTGGTGATTTTCTGCGTCGCTTTGACCGAAGCGATGCGGTTTTTTAGGTCCTTGAGGCTCGCCATGGGCGCTCTCGTTCCTTATCCCGTTGCTTCGAATTAACCGAGGGTCTTGACGTAAGCGTCCAGTGCAGCTTTCAGCTTGTCAGTCAAATCGGCGTCGAGTGCTTTCTTCTCCCAGATAGTGGAGAGAAGGTCAGCATGTTCTGCACGCAGGAAGCGCAGCAGGCCAGCTTCAAATTCGCGGACGTCGCTTACTGGACGGTCGTCCAGGTAGCCGTTCACACCTGCGAAGATAACTGCAACCTGTTCTTCCGTCTTAAGCGGGGAGAACTGAGGCTGTTTCAGCAGCTCGGTCAGGCGTGCACCACGGTTCAGAAGCTTCTGAGTGGTTGCATCCAGATCAGAACCGAACTGCGCGAACGCAGCCATTTCACGGTACTGAGCCAGCTCACCCTTAATCGGGCCAGCAACCTGCTTCATAGCTTTAACCTGAGCGGAAGAGCCCACGCGAGAAACTGAGAGACCCACGTTAACCGCAGGACGGATGCCCTGGAAGAACAGGTCAGTTTCAAGGAAGATCTGACCGTCGGTGATGGAGATCACGTTGGTCGGAATGTACGCGGACACGTCGTTTGCCTGAGTTTCGATCACTGGCAGCGCGGTCAGAGAACCGAGGCCGTGGTCTTCGTTCAGCTTCGCAGAACGCTCGAGCAGACGGGAGTGCAGGTAGAACACGTCACCTGGGTACGCTTCACGTCCTGGTGGACGACGGAGCAGCAGGGACATCTGACGGTAAGCAACAGCCTGTTTGGACAGGTCATCGTAACCGATCACAGCGTGCATGGAGTTATCGCGGAAGTACTCACCCATTGTGGTACCTGCGAACGGCGCCAGATACTGCAGAGGTGCAGGATCGGATGCAGTTGCAGCAACAACGATGGAGTATTCCAGAGCACCAGCGTCTTCCAGAGCTTTAACGAACTGAGCAACAGTTGAGCGCTTCTGGCCAACTGCAACGTAGATGCAGTACAGCTTGTCGTGCTCGTTGTCAGATGCGTGCAAAGGCTTCTGGTTCAGGAAGGTGTCGAGGATGATTGCGGTTTTACCGGTCTGACGGTCACCAATCACCAATTCGCGCTGACCACGTCCGATCGGGATCAAAGCGTCAATCGCTTTCAGACCCGTGGACATTGGCTCGTGAACGGACTTACGAGGCAGAATGCCTGGTGCCTTCACGTCAACGCGACGACGTTCAGTAGCTTCGATCGGACCTTTGCCGTCGATTGGGTTACCGAGTGGATCGACAACGCGACCCAGCAGACCCTTACCTACTGGAACTTCCACAATAGCGCCGGTACGTTTTACCGTGTCGCCTTCTTTAATGTCACGGTCGTTACCGAAGATAACAACACCGACATTGTCAGTTTCAAGGTTCAATGCCATTCCCCGGATACCACCTGGGAATTCAACCATTTCACCTGCCTGGACGTTGTCCAGACCGTAAACGCGGGCAATGCCGTCGCCTACGGACAGAACTTGACCAACTTCAGTCACTTCAGCTTCTTGGCCGAAGTTCTTGATCTGGTCCTTGAGGATAGCGGAAATTTCCGCGGCCCGAATATCCATCAGCCGACCTCTTTCATCGCGAACTTAAGAGAGTTAAGCTTGGTACGCAGTGACGTATCAATCATCCGGCTGCCGATCTTCACGATCAGACCACCTAGAATGGATGAGTCCACCTTCACTACAATCTTCACGTTCTTGCCCGTAGAAGCGTTGAGTGCTTCTTGGAGAGCAGCGACATGCTCAGCAGTCAGTTCCGTTGCAGAGGTTACTTGAGCAGTAACTTCTCCACGTTTTGCAGCGAGCTGCGCACGGAAAGCCTGGATCATGCCTGGAACGGCGAAGAGGCGCCTGTTTTGGGCAACCAACTTCACAAAATTTGCGGTCAGGCCAGAAATTCCGGCCTTTTCCAAAATAGCAGAGATCGCCTTTGTTTGGGCGTCTGCACTAAAAACGGGGCTCTTGATAAGACGATCAAGATCAGCACTCTCGTTTAAGAGTGCCTCAAACTGGTCGAGACCCTTCTCCACCTCTGCCGTCGCACCCTGCTCCTCAGCAAGGTCCAACAGCGCAGAAGCATAACGCAAGGCCACGCCTGAAATGAGAGATACGTTGTCAGTCACTGGATCCGTGCTCTCCCGCGCATTCAAGATTCTGGCGGCTGGCTCGCCGGAAATCCAAATCCTTGATAAGTCGCGTCTAATTCAATTTGAATGGCACAATCTGAGATAACTGTGCCGATAAAGCCGCGCTTCGCATAGCACACGCGTGACCGCCTTGCAACATGGCGTAGGTATTCCAACGCATACATTGAGGTGCCAAACTTTCTGCGCAGCACTACATGAAACTTTGGGGGTCAACATCAACCTGCACTCTGATACCGCCGGTTGGCTTGGGTGCAACAGACAACCAGTTTCTCAGAAAGCCTTGTAAATCAACACTCCGGGGCGCGATTGCCAACAAACGGAAGCGATATCTGCCCCTCACAAGAGCCATTGCAGCCTCTGCCGGACCGAGGATTTGGACGCCTTCTGAACTAGGACTATTTACTGCAAGAGATTTAGAAAATTTTTCGGTGAGCGATCTGTCGGGGCCGGAAATAATCAAAGCAGCGAGTCTGCCGAACGGGGGCAAGCCAGCGTTTTCACGCGACTCGATTTCCGCAGCGTAAAATTCCTCGGGATTTCCGGAGAGAAGTGCCTTAATAACGGGCTGATCAGGGTTGTAAGTCTGAAGCAAACCGCGGCCTTTTCCGTGTATTCGGCCTGCACGTCCTGTCACCTGCGCAAGAAGCTGGAAGGTGCGCTCTGCTGCTCTTGGATCGCCATTTGCGAGGCCCAAATCAGCATCAACGACCCCTACAAGCGTCATTAGTGGAAAGTTATGCCCTTTTGCGACCAATTGGGTGCCGATAACAATGTCGACTTCGCCCTCTTCAACGAGCTTCATTTCGCGATTTATACGCTCTGTGCCGCCCGGTAAGTCAGAGGAGAGAACGAGCACCCGCGCTTCGGGAAATAACGCTGAGACATCTTCAGCAATTCGCTCCACTCCGGGACCGCATGCAACGAGTGAATCGGAGTTGCTACATTCGGGACATTTATCCGGAATAGGCTGTGAATAGCCGCAGTGATGGCATACGAGCTTGCCCTTAAAGCGGTGCTCTACAAGCCAAGCTGAGCAGTTTTCACAATGGAACCGATGGCCGCAGGTTCTGCACAGGGTCAGTGGGGCATAACCCCTACGGTTCAGAAACAGCAGAACCTGATTACCATTGGTCAGCGTTTGCTGGATTTCGTTGACCAATGCGGGAGCCAGCCACTTGCCTCGTTCAGGCCCATCACATCGCATATCGATGCCTTTAATGGTCGGCATTTCCGCACCGGAAGCACGCTCTGGGAGCACGATTTTCGTGTATCTGCCCAGTTTCGCATTTACCTGACTTTCCACAGATGGTGTTGCACTGGCAAGCACCACAGGAAAACCAGAGATATGCCCTCTAACAACGGCCATATCCCTAGCGTTGTAGGGAACGCGGTCGTCTTGCTTGTAGGCTGTATCGTGCTCCTCATCCACGACGAGCAAACCAAGCCTGTGAAAAGGAAGGAAAAGTGCCGAGCGCGCGCCGACAACGACCTTCACTTCACCATTTGCGACTCCGCGCCATGTTCTTGCGCGTCGTTTTGGGGGCACCTGGGAGTGCCATTCGGCGGGTCTGACGCCAAATCGGTCTTCAAATCGATTCAGAAATTGGGTCGTGAGCGCGATTTCCGGAATGAGGATCAGCGCCTGCTCATTGTTTTTGAGGGTCTCGGCGACGGCTTCGAAGTAGACTTCGGTTTTCCCCGATCCTGTCACTCCATCAATAAGAAAGGCCTTGAACCCTTTGCCGATGGCTTCGCACAACTGATTCGCGGCGCCTTGCTGAAGATCTGTCAGCTTTCGGCCTGGCAATGTTGGGTCAGGATCTGGCAAGGGCGGCGTTGCAGGCAGCATGGCTTCTTCCAGCACGCCCTGCTTTTTGAGCCCATCGATCACCGAGGAGCTCACGCCAGCGGCTCCGGCCAGACCGGGACGGGTCCATGCCATGCCGTTTTCGACCAGCTCCATCACCTTGGAACGGGCTGGCGTCATGCGGTCTGGCTGCATACCGTCGATGTATCGAACACCGGAGAGCAGCGGTTCCGGTTCCAGAGCTTCTTCGGAGCGCAGCACCATGCGCAACACCATGCCCGGAGCGCCCAGCGTCCAGGCAGCAACCCAGTCGATGTATTTCCTAAGATCTTCAGCAATTGGAGGCGTGTCGTAGACATGCAGAATGCTTTTCAGCTTCTTGGGGTTAACCTTTGTATCCGGCTCTCCATCCCAAACAGCACCAATCACCTCGCGCGGACCAAGAGGCACACGCACGATGGAACCGGGGCGAACGTCCATATCAGCTGGTACTTTATAAGAATATGCACCTGCCACGGCGACGGGAACCAGCACCGGCACAATCACCTCTGACTCACACATCTGGTCGTTGCCAAAAAACTCCTCTTGCTGAGTCACGAAACTCCATTCCTTGTTAAAGATTGGTGGGCCTTGTTGAGCACCAGTTGGTTTTGTGGCGCATTCTTATCCTAAAACTGAAGTGCTCTCTTCGGGAATACGCTTTAGCGGGTTTTACTCTTGTTGTTTCTATGCACTCTGGGCTAAACACATACCGGAATTCACTCCCAAGGCCTCCGCTACCCTACGAGAGGCTGCTACGAAATCAGGAGCCTTTTTGGCATGAAATTCTTCGTTGATACAGCTGACACCAACGACATTAAAGAGCTGGCCGCAACCGGTCTTCTCGATGGTGTTACTACCAACCCATCTCTTATCATGAAATCCGGCCGTCCAATGAAAGAAGTCATCGCAGAGATCTGCGAGCTTGTGGATGGCCCTGTTTCTGCTGAAGTTGTTGCGACAGACGCAGAAGGCATGCTGAAAGAAGCTGAAGAGCTGATCGCAATTGCAGACAACATCTGCATCAAGCTGCCTCTGACACTGGAAGGCCTGAAGGCTTGTCGCGTACTGGCGAACAAAGGCGTGCAGACCAACGTGACCCTGTGCTTCTCTGCAAACCAGGCTCTTCTGGCTGCAAAAGCTGGCGCAACCTTCATTTCTCCATTCATCGGCCGTCTGGACGACATCAATGTTGAAGGTCTGGACCTGATCGCTGAAATCCGTCAGATCTACGACAACTACGGCTTTGGCACTGAAATTCTTGCAGCTTCTATCCGTACTGCAAACCACGTGAAAGACTGTGCGCTGATCGGCGCTGACGTTGCTACCATTCCACCAGCGACCCTGAAGGGCCTCGTGAAGCACCCACTGACAGACAAAGGCCTGGAAGCTTTCATGAAAGACTGGGCAGCAACTGGTCAGAGCATCGTTTAAGCTCTTTATTCCTCGCACGTAGCGATGATATTAAGCGCAGGCCTTCCGGCCTGCGCTTTTTTTGTTTTATGGTGCAGGCAAACCAGCCAAGCCCATCAAAGTTCGAGCTTACGATAATATGCCCGAGAAGATCCTGATAAGCGCGTGTTTGCTGGGTCAACCAGTTCGCTACAATGGCACTGGCTTATCCCTTGAAAGCACCCTGCTCTCTGAATGGAAGACTGCTGGCATTCTGGTGCCACTTTGTCCTGAAGTCGCCGCGGGCTTTCAAACTCCACGCCCACCAGCAGAAATCGAAGCTGGTCAGCTGGGCACAGATGTATTTGCAGGGAACGGCAGCATCTATGAAAATACCGGGCGTGATGTCACCGAGCAATTTCGGCTTGGAGCAGACTTAGCTGTAAAGACCGCCGTTGAAGCAGGTTGCCGTTTTGCCTTGCTGACAGATGGCAGCCCATCCTGCGGGAGCTCATTCATCTATAGTGGCCATCACGATGGGCAAACCCGTTCCGGGATGGGTGTTGTAACTGCTGCTTTGCGTCATCATGGCGTTGAGGTGTTTGCTCAGCATCAGATCCATGAGTTGGCCGAGCAGTTGCGCCGCTAAATGTTCGGCAAAGGAATTAAGAGCGCGGATGCCTCACTCTTTTCCGCTCTACGATGCATGTGTTGCAATCCATTCCGTCATAAGCCGGAAGTACTTTGCGCGTAAATCACGCTGGTCTTGAGGCAGGTTCGAGACAAGATCTGCTTTCAAATCAATTATGTTCTCCGTAGCCGGGTATTCACGCTCAGCAACTGATGCAAGCGTAGTATGATTTGAGCCACTCCAATCTTGATTCACTTTAAAACCGAAGTTCGCAACTTCATCATGCCAGGTCGCATCCAGATTGAGCCATTTCCCCTGCTCTAACACCCGCACATAGTGGTGAAAGTCCGGCACGCGCTCACGAGCAGCGATTGCTTTGAGCTCTGCTGGAAAACTTCCATGAATAGGTGTGCTCTCGTTGAAGTAGGTGAACATCGTAATGATCTCGGCCTGATACCCAGCTTCACGGAGAAAGTCTCTCAGCAGAATATGTTTCCCCGAGCAGGAACCAACGTTGCTTGTATAAACAGCCTCTGGGTCTCGGTTGCCAGTTGAACCGTATGGGATGTTGCGCACGTGGTGATAAATCTGCGGAAGAGACCCTAAGCTATTCTCCCACATAATTTTCTGCAGAAATTCTTTGTATTTCCTCACTTAGCTGTCATTGCTCCCTATTCAAAATAAGAAGCAGCTAGTATTTCCCGAAAAGCCTCATAAGCAAAGCCTTAGGCTCTGTATTTTCGCTAAGGACTGTTTCCCTCCCCTTCATCACCCTCGGCAAGGTTCACACCCATTCATTCGGTCAAAGTGGAACGGCACAAACCAGTATCCACCGCGTCAAACAGTGTTGGCAGGAGTTTCTTAACGCTCCCGCGCCAGCTTCTGATGGTGATCTCGAAAGACCTCTTCATGCGTAAACTCATCGTACTCTTCGCTGCCCTGCTGTCTTGCTTCTGGGCTGCTTCAGCTTTTGCTGCACCACCAACCAGTTTCTCTCAGGCCAAGCGCTTGTTGGAAAAGCATATTTATCCATCAGAAGAGTATCGTGAGACCTTCTATTGCGGTTGCTCCTATAATGGAGAGAAGCAAGTTGATGCAGACAGCTGCGGGTATGAGCCTCGTAAGAATGCCAAGCGCGGTAAGCGGATTGAGTGGGAGCACATCGTTCCTGCCTCTCGCTTTGGCAAAACGCGCGCTTGTTGGACAGAGGGTGATCCGGCCTGCACCACCAAGAAGGGCAAGGCTTACAAGGGTCGTCGATGCTGTTCCAAGGTGGATGAAGAGTTCAAACGCATGGAAGCCGACCTGCACAATCTGGTCCCAGCGGTTGGCGAGTTGAATGGTGATCGCTCCAACTTCCGCCTCGCTGTGATTGAAGGGGAAGATCGGACTTACGGCGCCTGTGATTTTGAGATTGACCGGGAACGAAAAGTTGCCGAGCCAATGGCTGAGACACGCGGGGATATCGCACGGATCTACCTCTACATGCAGGAGACCTATGGCATGCCGTTGACAGAGACAGAGGTGAAGATGTTCAACCAGTGGATGGCTGAGGATCCAGTCTCAGAAGAAGAGCAATTGCGAGATGCGCGTATTTTGGAAATTCAGGGCAACACCAACCCGCTTATCTCGGTAGGTTTCTAACCCGCCATCAATTTCACTTCCTACCGTCATAATTGTGTACCGACACATCATCTACCCTAGGGTAAGATGTTATGACGCTGGGAGGGTACAATGGCAGTTCAAACCGAGAATCTGAAATTCCTCGTTGGTCCGAAAACAGTCCTCGATCATTTGCCGGATAATCCGCTGGATGATCTGGAGGGCGAGATTATTGCGTTTATCGATGCTGCAGTGCGAAGTCTCGACATAGCAATTCAAGAAATAGACAATAAACGCATAACCAACGCAATAATTAACGCAAAACGGCGCGGCGTGCGGGTGCGAGTGGTATCCGAGGCGGATTATCTAAGCGTGGATGAGCCTGCGGATGACCCGCATACCAGTGACCCTCGTGTTGAGAACGAGGTGAACCGCCAGCTTCATGCGGCGCTACTGCGTTCCAAAGTGTGGGTACGGACGGATTTTAACCCACGGATATTCCATCAGAAATTCATCATTCGTGACGGCAATGCTGTTCTGACCGGCTCCACAAACTTCACGGAGACCGGCACGCATCGCAATCTGAACCATCTTCTTATCATCAAGGATGAGAAGGTCGCTGACATCTTTGAGCGGGAATTCAGGGAGATTAAACGCGGAAGATTTGGCCGCTACAGCGTGGATGAGAATGAGTCCGAAAACACACCGAAAGAGGTGGTGGTTGACGACATCCGCGTGAAAGTTTGCTTTGCGCCGGACCATGCGCCGGAGATGGAAGTCACCAAACAGATGACGAAAGCTAAGGAACGGGTGGACTTTGCGATCTTCACCTTCTCCAAAAGCTCCGGCATTGATGATGCCATGTTGCTGCTGATGGAAGCAGGAAGACAGGTGCGCGGTGCTCTTGACGCCCGGCAAGGCGGGCAGGATTGGGCCGCGACGCAGCCTCTTGCAGAAGCTGGCGCTGATCTGCACTTCGTTCGCGGATCGAGCCGGATTGGCAAGCTGCATCATAAGCTTATGGTGATTGACGATAGCATCATGATTGTTGGCAGTTTCAACTACACTGGCCCTGCGAACCGGTTTAATGACGAGAATATCGTTGTTCTGGGGGATTCCGTTGCCCCAACGGAGAACCAGAAACGGTTTGCGATGGCGGCACGGCAGGAGATTGACCGGATCATCAGCGACCACGGGGAACCAATCGTGATCGACTAAATCTGCTCAGCCATTTCGTAAAGGCGTGAATGTTTATCTTTTGGTAACCATTCAGCCAGATTTGGCGCTTACACTTGGCGAATGGCAAATTCCCTGGATAGCGGCGAAGACTTACTCATCATCTGCAAACCAGATGTTACCGCAGCGATTGAAGACTGGATTGATCATCTTGGCTCCGAACGGCGACTGGCTGAGCGGACACTGGAAGCGTATGAGCGCGACACGCGTCAGTTCCTGCGTTTCATGACCAGTTATGAGGGTGAGCCAGTTGCTCTGCGGCATCTGGAGTCGTTGAAACCAAAAGACTTTCGCGGCTTTCTGGCAACGCGTCGGAAAGACGGCGCGCAGACGCGGACGCTTGCTCGCGGTCTGGCTGGTATTCGCTCGTTCCTCTCGTTTCTGGAGGAGCGCGGCGAGGTGAATGCGGCCGGTGCTGCAGCGGTGCGTACGCCGAGACTTCCCCGCAGCTTACCCAAGCCTATCCCCGTTGAGGAAGCCAAAGCGATTGTCAGCAGCGATCTGGCTTTCGAGGACACGCCCTGGGTTGAAGCGCGCAATGCTGCGGTGTTTACTCTCCTGTACGGCTGCGGACTTCGTATCTCGGAAGCGTTGTCTCTGACACCTGCTACGGCACCGAAAGAAGGCGATAAGTCTTTGAAAGTGCGCGGCAAAGGCAACAAGGAACGGCTTGTTCCAGTTCTGCCTGTGGTCGTTGAAGCTATCGAAGCTTACAAAGATCAATGCCCCTATGACCTTTCAGCGAACTCGCCCCTCTTCCGCGGTGTTCGCGGCGGCGCGCTCAACGCACGCATGATCCAGCTGGCCATGCAAAAAATCCGCAGTGCACTCGGGCTTCCGGATACGGCTACTCCCCATGCTTTGCGCCATTCCTTTGCGACGCATTTACTGTCTGAAGGCGGGGATTTGAGGAGCATTCAGGAGCTTCTGGGCCACGCAAGCCTTTCTACCACGCAGATTTATACGGAAGTGAACAGTGCACAGCTGTTGGATGCCTACGACAAAGCACATCCACGTCGTTGATAGGTTGTCCCCCTCCTCCACATCGCCTTGATCTCCTCCGGCAGACCCCTTAGGTTCAGAGCTGTGAAACGGGGTGCCCGACACTTGTGTCGTGGCTGAGATCATACTCGATGAACCTGATCTGGATAATTCCAGCGAAGGGAGCACTCACACTGTGTTGGGGGACAGTTTCTTCTGGCAGTATGCCAAGGCCCTGACACCAGCTCTCTTTCGCACAACAAGACCGAGGATAAAAATGGGTCGTGTCGAAAGCGCTTGCGCAACTCTTTCCGCAATTCGTGAAAACAGTCCACTCGTCCATAACATGACGAACATCGTGGTGGCGAACACTACAGCCAACGCCTTGCTGGCGATTGGCGCTTCCCCTGCCATGGTAGATGGACCAGAAGAGGCTCCTGAACTTGCAAGTGTTGCAGGGGCATTAGTGGTCAACGTGGGCACAGTCACCCCTGCGCAAGCAGAGGCGATGAAGTTGGCAACAGCAGCGGCTCACAAGGCAGATCGTCCATGGGTGCTGGACCCGGTGGCTGTCGGCGCCCTCACCTTCCGCACTAAGCTTGCTGCTGAACTGCTGGAGAATAAGCCGAGCGTTATTCGCGGCAATGCCTCTGAAATCATGGCACTTGCCGGTCAGGGTGCAGGCGGAAAAGGCGTTGATAGCACGGATAGCTCTGAGACTGCTCTGGCTGGTGCGAAAGAGCTGGCAAAGCAGACTGGAGCTGTGGTTGTTGTCTCTGGTCCGGTCGACTTCATCACTGACGGCACACGCACGGCTGAAGTCGCAAACGGGGATAAGATGATGCCGTACGTGACCGGCCTTGGTTGCACAGCGACGGCCCTCACTGGCGCAACGCTCGCAGTTTGCGATGATCCGTTTGATGCTGCAGTCGATGCAATGGTTTTCCTCGGTGTAACTGGTGAGATTGCTGCGAAAGATACCGCAGGACCAGCAAGTTTGCAGCTGGATATCATCAACGGTCTCTATCAGCTGAACGATGATATCCTCAAAACAACAGCTCAGGTTGAGATGCATGAAGCCGTTGCTTGATCTTTCCGTATATCTGGTGCTGGGGCCGCAAGACTGCCCTGGCCAGGACCCTGTCGACATCGCAGTCGCAGCCTCTCAAAACGGCTCTACTGTGGTGCAATTGCGCGATAAAACCGGCAGTACCAAAGAGCAGATTGAATTGGCAGAACGGCTGATGCAGGCGCTTAAACCGCTCAATGTGCCTTTGATCGTCAATGACCGCGTAGATGTTGCCCTGGCCGTTCATGCTGATGGAGTTCATGTTGGACAAGATGACATGGACGCCACCAAAGCACGGGAACTGATCGGGGCAGATAAGCTACTCGGTCTTTCGGTGAGCACTCAGGATGAGCTAGATGCTGCGGACATTGCAGCCTGTGATTACCTCGGCATCGGCGCATGCTTCCCGACCAACAGCAAGGATGATGCAGCTGATGTGGGCATGCAAAACTTTGCTGACTTAACTGCTCAATCACAGCTACCTGTTGTTGGGATTGGCGGAATTTCTCTTGCCAATGCGGATCAGGTGATCAAGGCTGGGGCTGATGGTGTTGCTGTCATTTCAGCAATCTGTGGGGCACCCAGTGCTGCAGAAGCTACGCGCAAGCTTCAGGAAATCGTCAAAAGCGTAAAAGACCTAGGGTGATAGGATAAAACACGCATTTACTCCTCACAGAGCCCATCTACATTGATATATGAGAGAACTGAAGCTTGGTGCATTCATTGAGTTCATGCAAATCGCTCCAAGCTTTTGTTTTAAACGCATCACCAGTGTTTTCCTCTGAGGTGCGTTTCTGGCGGGGGGCCGTTCGTCATGAAGCTTAGTCAAACAACGTTCGTGTGTGCGCTGTTCAGCACATTCGCTTTCTTTGTCTCTGAAGGACAAGCCCAAACCGCCTGTGAAATCCGCAAATCTGAAATGGCAGAGCTCGGCAAATGGGAGAACCCAAAGGCACGGCTGAAAGAGCTTTCTCAGATTGAGGTGGAAGGCGAGTGCATTGATAACCAACTGGTGGTTCGCGCCCGTGCTTTTACAAGCTGTTCTCCCCGAGACTGCAAATGGGGCTGGGCTGCGGGGCAGTTGAGTTTCTCTGGTGTTTTGACGTTTCGGTTCGGTGGGTTCTTTAAGGCCCAGTATATTGAACTACGGCCAATGGGTCAGCGTATTCAGGCCTATGTGCGGACCGAGAACCATGACCCGACCATTCCCAACAAGACGCGCAGTTACATCCTGATCCGTCAGTAAAGCTGCTTTCTTTACAGCGATAAAAAAAGCCGCCTCAGTTTCCTGAAGCGGCTTTCTCTTCATCTGATCAACTCAAATTACATATGAATTGGCTTTGCAAATGTCGCCATAGCAGCTTCTTTCACTGCTTCGGACATTGTTGGGTGCGCATGACAGGTGCGACCCAGATCTTCTGAAGATCCGCCGAATTCCATCAGAACGCATGCTTCGTGGATCATCTCGCCAGCACCGAAGCCAACGATGTGAACGCCGAGAACACGATCTGTTTCTGCGTCTGCCAGAACTTTCACGAAACCGTCGGTGTGCAGCATTGCTTTTGCACGACCGTTTGCGGAGAACGGGAACTTGCCAGACTTGTACTTGATGCCTTCAGCTTTCAGCTCTTCTTCGGTCTTACCAACACTGGCAACCTCTGGAGAGGTGTAAACAACGCCTGGGATGACGTCGTAGTTTACGTGACCAGCCTGACCGGAGAGCATCTCAGCGACTGCAACACCTTCGTCTTCAGCTTTGTGAGCAAGCATCGGACCTGCAATCACATCACCGATCGCGTAGATGCCATCAACGTTGGTTTTGTAGTGGTTGTCTGTCTTCACGCGGCCGCGCTCGTCCAGTTCAACACCTGCTTCTGCAAGGCCGAGGCCTTCAGTGTAAGGACGGCGACCGATAGCAACGAGAACCACATCAGCGTCCAGAGTTTCAGCTGCTGCTTCACCAGCTGCAGGCTCTACAGTCACTTCCAGAGAGCGACCTTTTTTCTGAACTGCTGTTACCTTGGAGGACAGCTTGAACTTCAGGCCCTGCTTTTTCAGCATGCGCATGAACTGCTTGGAAACGTCTGCATCCATTGGGCCAAGGATCTTGTCCATGAACTCAACAACAGTCACTTCAGCGCCGAGACGTGCGTAAACAGAACCGAGCTCGAGGCCGATAACGCCTGCACCAACAACGGTCATGCGGTTAGGCACTTTTTCCAGAGACAGAGCACCGGTTGAAGATACGATGGTCTTCTCATCGATCTCGATGCCTGGCAGAGGCATGACGTCAGAACCGGTTGCGATAACGATGTTCTTGGTCTCAACGATGGAAGTGGAGCCATCTTCAGCTTTCACTTCTACGCGGCCAGCGCCGAGCACACGGCCAACACCACTGTGAACGTCGATCTTGTTCTTTTTGAAGAGGTAATCGATGCCGGTTACGTTGCCATCGATGACTTTGTCTTTGTGTGCCTGCATTGCCTTCCAGTCCACTTTTGGCTTGGAAGTTTTAATGCCGAGGGTTTCAAAGCTGTGGCTTGCTTCCTCAAACATTTCAGAGGCATGCAGCAGGGCTTTGGACGGAATACAACCGATGTTCAGGCAAGTACCACCATGGGTCTTACGCTTCTCAACAACGGCGACTTTCATGCCGAGCTGAGCTGCCTTGATTGCACAAACATAACCACCTGGGCCTGTTCCGATGACAACGAGATCGTAGGACATTTGCTAATCCCTGTAAGTAGTCGGGGGAAGGCAGCGACGAGATAAGTGCGCCAATCACCCTTTAAAGCAAATGTGCCCGGACAGTGCCGGGCACGCTTATATTAGAGGTCCAGAACCAGACGCTGTGGATCTTCAAGGCTCTCTTTAACGCGAACCAGGAAGGTCACTGCCTCTTTGCCGTCAACGATACGGTGATCGTAGGACAGAGCTAGGTACATCATCGGACGGATTTCGACCTGACCGTTGATTGCAACCGGACGCTCCTGAATTTTGTGCATGCCGAGGATACCGGACTGCGGTGCATTCAGGATTGGAGAGGACATCAGGGAACCGTAAACACCACCGTTGGAGATGGTGAAGGTGCCACCCTGCATGTCTGCCATGGAGAGCTTGCCGTCACGACCTTTGCGGCCGAGGTTGCCAATCTCTTTTTCGATCTCAGCGATGGACATCTGGTCAGCATCGCGAACCACAGGAACAACGAGACCCTTCGGTGTGCCAACAGCAACGCCGATGTGTGCGAAGTTCTTGTAGATGATGTCGGTGCCATCGATCTCAGCGTTTACAGCTGGGATTTCTTTGAGAGCGTGGGTCACTGCTTTGGTGAAGAAACCCATAAAGCCGAGCTTAACGCCGTGCTTCTTCTCGAAGATGTCCTTGTACTGCTTGCGCAGATCCATGATCGGCTTCATGTCCACTTCGTTGTAAGTGGTCAGCATAGCCGCGGTGTTTTGAGCATCTTTCAGGCGACGCGCAATGGTCTGGCGCAGCTTGGTCATGCGAACACGTTCTTCACGAACTTCATCAGCCGGAGCAGATGGTGCGCGAACAGCAACAGGAGCCGGTGCAGCAGCTGCTGCAGGAGCAGCGGTTACGCCAGCAGCTACAGCTGCGAGAACATCACCTTTGAGAACCTGACCGCGCTTGCCGGAGCCTGCAACCTGATCAGCGGAGAGGCCTTTTTCAGCCATCATTTTCGCTGCAGATGGTGCAGGAGGCATGCTGGAACCGGATACTGCTGGTGCAGGAGCAGCGGCAGCCTGAGCTGCTGCAGCAGCAACTGCTGCGCCTTCGCCTTTAGCGATCTTGCAGAGCAGGTTGCCTGGCTCAACAGTTGCGCCAGTTGCCTGAGCAATCTCAACAACAGTACCAGCAACTGGGCTAGGTACTTCCTGAGCAGCTTTGTCAGTTTCCAGTTCAACGAGAATGTCGTCTGCTTTGACAACATCACCCACCTTCACGGACCACTCGCCAACTTCAGCTTCGGTGACACTTTCACCAGCAGAAGGTACGAGAACTTCAATTGTCTCAGCAGCGGCAGCAGGTGCTGCAGATGCAGCCGGTTCAGCCTTAGCTGCTGGAGCAGCTGCTGCGCCAGCAGCGCCTTCAGCGATCGCGCCAAGAAGTGCGCCAACTTCTACAGTGTCGCCTTCTTTCACGTCGATGCTTTCCAGCTTGCCAGCAACAGGAGCAGGCACTTCAACAGTTACCTTGTCTGTTTCCAGCTCAACGATTGGTTCGTCTGCATTCACCGCATCGCCCGGTTTTTTGAACCATTGAGCGATTGTTGCCTCGGTTACGGATTCACCCAGAGTGGGTACTCGAATTTCCGTCGCCATTGTCTCTATCTCTTTTCGTTTCAGGGCCCCTGAAAGGCCTCTCGGACTTTACCTGATTACGAGGTACTTACTCGGCGAATGCATCGTCGAGGAAAGCTTGTAGCTGAGCCAAGTGCTTTGACATCAAGCCGGTTGCTGTTGCAGCAGCTGGTGGACGGCCAACGTAACGTGGGCGATGCACTTTTGCATTCACATGCTCCAGAACCCATTCAATGTACTGCTGAATGAAGAACCAGGAGCCCATGTTCTTTGGCTCTTCCTGACACCAGACTACGTCTGCATTCTTGAAGCGCGCCATCTCTACACATAGGGATTTGGTAGGGAATGGGTAGAGCTGCTCAACGCGGAGGATGTAAACATCGTTGATGTTACGCTTCTCACGCTCTTCGAGCAGGTCATAGTAGACCTTACCAGTACAGAGGATCACGCGACGGATGTCTTCATCCTTCTTCAGCTCAACAGTTGAACCTGGGTTCGTTTGCGCGTCATCGTGAAGGAGACGGTGGAAGCTCTCGTCTGCGCCAAAGTCTTCCAGCTTGGAAACTGCACGCTTGTGGCGGAGCAGAGACTTCGGTGTCATCAGAACGAGCGGCTTACGAATGTCACGCTTCAGCTGACGGCGAAGGATGTGGAAGTAGTTTGCAGGCGTTGTACAGTTCGCAACCTGCATGTTGTCTTCCGCGCACATCTGCAAGAAGCGCTCAAGGCGTGCAGAGGAGTGCTCTGGGCCCTGGCCTTCGTAGCCGTGTGGCAGCAAGCAAACCAGACCGGACATACGCAACCATTTACGTTCACCAGAAGAGATGAACTGGTCGAACAGCACCTGAGCGCCGTTTGCGAAGTCGCCGAACTGTGCTTCCCACATGGTCAGCGCGTTTGGCTCAGTCAAGGAGTAACCGTATTCGAAGCCCAACACCGCTTCTTCAGAAAGCATGGAGTTGATTACTTCGTAGCGGCCCTGCTTTTCACCAACGTGGTTCAGCGGGATGTAGCGGCCTTCGTCTTCCTGATCGTAAAGAACGGAGTGACGCTGAGAGAAAGTACCACGCTCACAGTCCTGACCGGACAGACGAACGGAATGGCCTTCTTTCAGAAGAGAACCGAATGCGAGCGCTTCACCCATTGCCCAATCGATACCTTCACCGGTTTCGATCATTTTGGCACGGTTGCTCATAAAGCGACGGATGGTGCGGTGTGCGTTGAAGTCGTCCGGCACGGAAGAGAGCTTCTCGCCGATAGCCTTCAGATCTTCGAAAGGCATGCCAGTAGAACCACGGCGTGGCTCATCGACTTCCTTAGCGACCTTCATCTTGGACCAGCGACCGTCCAACCAGTCAGCCTTGTTTGGCTTGTAGGTCTGGCCAGTTTCGAACTCACGGTCCAGATGCGCACGCCAGTCAGCTTTTGCCTTCTCAACGTCTTCAGCGGACATCAGGCCTTCTTTGACCAGCTTGTCAGCATAGATCTGCAGAGTTGTCGCGTGCTTACGGATCTTGCGATACATGATTGGCTGCGTGAACGCAGGCTCGTCGCCTTCGTTGTGGCCGAAGCGACGGTAACAGATCATGTCGATCACAACCGGACGACCGAACTTCTGACGGTACTCAATCGCAATCTTCGCAGCGTAGGTAACAGCTTCTGGATCGTCGCCGTTTACGTGGAAGATTGGCGCTTCAATCACTTTCGCCACATCAGAAGGATATGGAGAAGAGCGGGAGAAGCGTGGATTGGTTGTGAAGCCGATCTGGTTGTTGATGATGAAGTGGATAGAACCACCGGTGCGGTGACCGCGCAGTGCGGACAGACCGAAACATTCAGCAACAACACCCTGACCAGCGAATGCAGCATCACCGTGCAGAAGCAGCGGAAGAACGTTGTCACGCTCAACTTCCGTTGTTTCTTTCCAGTCTGCCAGCTGGTCCTGCTTCGCACGTACCTTACCCAGAACAACCGGGTTTACGATCTCAAGGTGAGACGGGTTCGCAGTCAAAGACAGGTGAACGTTGTTGTTGTCAAAGGAACGGTCAGAAGATGCACCGAGGTGGTACTTCACGTCGCCGGAGCCTTCCACATCATCAGGAGCGTAGGAACCGCCCTTGAACTCATGGAAGATTGCCCGGTGAGGCTTGCCCATCACCTGAGACAGAACGTTCAGGCGGCCACGGTGTGCCATGCCCAGAACGATGTCCTGCACGCCAAGAGCACCACCACGTTTGATGATCTGCTCCAGCGCAGGGATCAGCGCTTCACCACCGTCCAGACCAAAACGTTTGGTACCGGTGTATTTTACGTCGAGGAATTTCTCGAAGCCTTCAGCCTCAACCAGTTTGTTGAGGATCGCCTTTTTACCTTCCGGTGTGAAGGCAACATGCTTGTCCGGACCTTCGATGCGCTCCTGAAGCCATGCTTTTGCAGCAGGATCAGAGATGTGCATGAACTCAACACCAAGGGTGGAGCAATAGGTCCGTTTCAGAATGTCCAACATCTCACGGATGGTGGCGAATTCCATGCCCAGAACGTTGTCCAGGAAGATCTTCCGATCCCAGTCCTGTTCAGAGAAGCCATAGGTCGCGGGATGCAACTCTTCGTGGTCACCAGGAACAGCCAGACGGAGCGGGTCAAGATCAGCATGCAAGTGGCCGCGCATACGGTATGCACGGATCATCATGATAGCGCGGACACTATCACGTGTTGCCTGCAGCACCTGATCTTCGGTTAGCTCGACGCCATTTTTCTTGGCTGTGGACTTGATCTTCTTGCTGACTTCTTTCTCAGCAGGCCAATCGCCATCAAGAGCTGAAACCAGTTCACCGTTTGCTGGAACTGGCCAGTCAGAACGCTTCCAGGTCGCTCCGCGAGCTTCCTTGATTACGTCCTCTGGATTGTCCTGAAGCGAAGAAAAGAATTCTTTCCACTCGGGATCGAGTGAATTCGGGTTTTCCTGATATTGAGCATAGAGCTCTTCAATATAAGGAGCGTTGGCGCCGTATAGAAACGACGTCAGCGCGAATACGTTGTTCGCGTCCTGCCGAGCCATCGTTTTTAAGCGGACTTTTGATCCGCCCTACTTTCTTTGGGCGGGTGTCACACACCACATACCCTTGGGTCCCGCGACTGACAGTAAGCCTGGGGACTTACTGCCTCCTCAAGGACTGTCGATGAAAGTGATTCACCGACAGTCGATTTAGTATGCCTCCTAAATAGTATAGGAGGTGTAATTTTTAAGCGCCTTGCTTCAATTCTTCGAGAAGAGCAACAAGGGTTTTGCCAAGCTTCGCAGGGGATGGAGAAACACGGATGCCCGCGTCTTCCATTGCTGCGATCTTGTCATCAGCACCACCTTTACCGCCAGAGATCACAGCACCTGCGTGACCCATGGTACGGCCTGGAGGCGCTGTACGACCTGCGATGAAGCCAACCATTGGCTTCTTGCGGCCTTTAGCAGCCTGTTCTTTCAGCCACTCAGCAGCTTCTTCTTCAGCAGAACCACCGATCTCACCGATCATGATGATGGATTCTGTTTCTGGATCATCCAGGAACAGGTCCAGCATGTCGATGAACTCGGTGCCCTTAACTGGGTCACCACCGATGCCAACAGCAGTGGTCTGGCCGAGGCCTTCCTGAGAAGTCTGGAACACAGCTTCATAAGTCAGGGTACCTGAGCGGGACACGATGCCAACATTACCCTTTTTGAAGATAGAACCAGGCATGATGCCGATTTTACATTCTTCAGGGGTCAGAACGCCTGGGCAGTTCGGGCCAAGCAGACGGCTGTTGGAGTTATCGAGGCGAGCTTTCACCTTCACCATGTCTGCAACTGGGATACCCTCAGTGATACAAACGATGAATGGGATTTCTGCGTCGATTGCTTCGATGATTGCAGCTGCTGCACCTGCTGGTGGAACGTAAACTACAGAAGCGTTTGCACCGGTTGCCTCTTTAGCTTCTTTAACGGAAGCGAAGATTGGCAGTTCAGCTGCGGAATCGAGGCCAGAAGACCAAGTTTCGCCGCCTTTTTTAGGGTGTACGCCAGCAACCATTTTGGTGCCGAAGTATGCCAGTGCCTGCTCAGTGTGGAATGTGCCGGTTTTACCGGTCAGACCCTGAACAATAACTTTGGTGTCTTTATCTACGAGGATGGACATTATGCGACCTCCTTCACAGCAGCTACGATTTTCTGAGCTGCGTCATCGAGATCGTCAGCAGGAATAACATTCATGCCGCTCTCGTTGATGATCTTTTTGCCAAGCTCAACGTTGGTGCCTTCAAGACGCACAACGAGTGGAACCTGCAGGCCAACTTCTTTAACAGCAGCCAGCACGCCTTCTGCGATAACGTCACAGCGCATGATGCCGCCGAAGATGTTAACCAGAATGCCCTGTACGTTTGGATCAGATGTGATGATCTTAAACGCAGAGGTTACTTTCTCTTTGGTAGCGCCGCCACCAACGTCGAGGAAGTTTGCAGGCTCAGCACCATACAGCTTAATGATGTCCATGGTCGCCATTGCGAGACCAGCACCGTTCACCATGCAGCCGATGTTACCGTCAAGAGCAACGTAAGCGAGGTCGTGCTTGGAAGCTTCGATCTCTTTTTCGTCTTCTTCGGTTTTATCGCGCAGAGCAACGATGTCTTCGTGGCGGAACAGTGCGTTGCCGTCGAAGGATACTTTCGCATCCAGAACGCGCAGACGACCGTTTTCCATGACGATCAGCGGGTTGATTTCGAGAAGCGCCATATCCTTTTCTACAAATGCTTTGTAGAGGATCGGGAACAGCTTCATGCCGTCTTCGCGTGCTTCACCTTCAAGCTTGAGGGTGTCGCAAAGCGCAGAAGCCTTCTCTTCAGTCACACCTTCCAATGGATTGATTGGCAGGGTGAGGATCTTTTCAGGAGTTGCGTGTGCAACTTCTTCGATGTCCATGCCGCCTTCGGTGGATGCTACGAAAGCAACCTGACCACAAGTACGGTCTACCAGAAGGGAGAGATACAGTTCGCGATCGATGTCTGCGCCGTCTTCAATGTAAAGACGGTTTACAACTTTGCCTGCGTCACCGGTTTGAGCGGTTACGAGGGTGTTGCCAAGCATCTCATTCGCGTGGGACTCAACTTCGTCCTTGCTGAATGCCAAGCGAACGCCGCCCTTTGCGTCTGGGCCGAGTTCCTTGAACTTACCTTTACCACGGCCACCGGCGTGGATCTGGGACTTCACAACCCAAAGCGGGCCAGGAAGTTTATCTGCCGCAGCTTTTGCTTCGTCTGCGGAGAAAATTGCGACACCTTCAGCAACCGGTGCGCCGTATTCTTTCAGGACTGCTTTAGCCTGATACTCATGAATGTTCATCTGCACTTCCCATTCTAAGGGCCCTGCCGGAGCAGGAAGCTAGACTGGCAACGACAATTGCTGCCAGCCTTTCAGATCAAAGTTTGCCTGGCTTATGCCAGAGCAGGCTGGATTTTCTTACAAGCGTCAACGAGACCGTTTACGGAAGCAACGGACTTGTCGAACATAGCTTTTTCATCGCTATTGAGATCGATTTCAATGATACGTTCGATGCCATTTGCGCCGATAACGGTTGGCACGCCAACGTACATATCTTTCTGACCGTACTGACCATCAAGATGAGCCGCACATGGAAGAACGCGCTTTTTATCTTTCAGGTAGCTCTCAGCCATCTGGATAGCAGAAGCAGCTGGTGCGTAGAATGCGGAACCAGTTTTCAGCAGACCTACGATCTCTGCGCCACCATCACGGGTGCGCTGTACGATTTCTTCCAGACGCTCTGCAGTGAGCCAGCCCATCTTAACCAGATCGGTCAGAGGCACACCTGCAACGGTGGAGTAACGAGTCAGCGGAACCATGGTGTCGCCGTGACCGCCAAGAACGAATGCGGTTACGTCTTCTACGGATACGTTGAATTCTTCAGCGAGGAAGTAGCGGAAGCGCGCGCTGTCCAGAACACCAGCCATGCCGACAACTTTGTTTGCTGGCAGACCAGAGAACTTCTGGAGAGCCCAAACCATTGCGTCGAGTGGGTTGGTGATGCAGATAACGAATGCGTCTGGTGCGTACTTCTTAATACCAGCACCAACCTGCTCCATAACCTTCAGGTTGATTTCAAGCAGGTCATCACGGCTCATGCCAGGTTTACGAGGAACACCTGCGGTCACGATGACGACATCAGCGCCTTCGATACCTTCATAGGTGTTGGTGCCAGACAGACCTGAGTCAAAGCCATCAACCGGAGAAGATTCTGCCAGGTCCAAAGCTTTACCCTGAGGCATACCTTCAGCGATATCGAACAGAACGATATCACCCAGTTCTTTCAGACCAGCGAGGTGTGCAAGTGTGCCACCAATCTGACCAGATCCAATCAAAGCAATCTTGTTGCGCGCCATGAGGAGCTCCCCTTTACGTAACATAGAACCATGATATATGGTGCCTATTTGTCGCAGTGGGTAGCGTTTTTGACGCATGTGCGCAACCCAAATGAAGCACACATCCGCGTTATTTTCCGTAAAATGACGTTTTTTTAGCAGTTTGGATAAGCTCTCAATACGTCATTTCTGAAAATATTTAATTTTTTTCAGTTTTAGGTATTCTGCTCATGCATCAAGTACTCTTCCGAACGCATTTCAATGAGCCGCGAAGCAGTCCGATCGAACTCAAAAGCCTCCGTTCCAGAAGAGGCAACATAGAGGTCTTGCGGCTCTGCGCCTGCCTGAATCACGAGATGGACGTGATTGTCATATAGCGTATCGATCAGATTAATGAATCGCTTAGCCTCATTCCGACGTGTCTTGTCCAGGACGGGCACACCTTCGAGGAAAACTGTGTTGAAAGCATGTGCAATACGCAGATAATCGGATGGTCCCAGCGGGGTGCAGCAGAGCTCCTGAAATGTGAACCAGGCAATCGCGCTACAAGTCCGGCTGACCGGGATTTTCCGGCCCTTGTTTTCAAGCTCAACCAGGTGGCATTGAAGGCCATAAGTCATGCTATCCCAGAGCTTCTCCATGCGCTGCAGGCTTTCCGGACCAAGCGGCTCCAGATACGTGTCTGAGCCGGAGAGCTTTTCAAGGCGATAATCAGTAGGCGCATCAAGGTGCAGAATATTCATCCGCTCGTTCAGAGAACGGATGAATGGAAGAATGTGATTTCTATTCAGTCCGTCCTTATAGAGCTCGTCTGGCACCACGTTTGAGGTGCACACGACAACAACACCGGCTTCGAACAACTTGCCAAACAGACGACCAAGCAACATGGCGTCAGCAATGTCCGTGACAGTGAACTCGTCAAAACAAAGGAGGCGCGTTTCGCTGGCGATCTGCTCGGCAATCGGGATGATTGGGTCGCGATCCTTGATGGTGCCAGCGCTGATCTGCTTTCGGACGATAAACACGCGGTCATGAACCTCCTCCATGAACTCGTGAAAGTGAGAGCGGTGCTTCTTAGGCTCTGGGCTTAGATCGAAGAACAGATCCATAAGCATGGTCTTGCCGCGCCCAACGGAACCCCAAACATAGAGCCCCTTGGTGAACTCTTGCTCTTCCTTGCCTTTGCTAAACAAGCGCCCCAGCAGGCCCTTCTTCTCTTCCGGCTTTCGCTGCGCCATTTCGGCTGTCAAAGCATCAAGAGATTTTGCCACCTGAATCTGCGCTGGGTCCGCTTCCAGATCGCCTCGCGCGACCATTGCTTCATAGTTGGCAAGGACGGTTGTTAGGTTAGACGTATTCTCAAGCACGGAGCTCACATTCCTTAAGCTGATTTTTTGAAGGGCAAATCACCCGGCCTATTGGGCATATTTGCCCATGGCATAATGGAGAGCGCTACCCAGACGCAAGTACAATAGGGTTTATTCGTAAAACCAATGCCTCACATCTCATCAAAATCTACGGCGCACTTGCACAAACACAAAAAGCGCTGCGCCTGATACCAGCGCAACGCTTCTAAACTTATAAGACCATCAACTGATGATTAGCGGGCGAAGTTGATTGGAGCGCCGTTCGCTGTCTGGCCGGAGAAGTTGGTTCCGCCACCAGAAAGAGTCGCTACATTTCCGCCGCCAGCGTCTTTCAGAACAACCTGATTGCCATTCAGATTCCATGCGGAGATCTGAGAGAGTGTTGCGTCGCTACAGCCGCGGGTGTTCGCGCGGTAGCCACCACTCCATTTGGTCAGAGTCATGAAGAGCTTACAGTTGTCGCCGCCTGATGAAACACTCCAGCCGCCTAGCAGGTCAGTCCGACCTACGGAGCCGCCTGTTGCGTTTACGTTTGGAGCAGGTGGTGCAGAAACAACCTGAGAGTTAGCGTTTGCGTCCTGACCATCAACCAGGATCTGGCCTTCAGAGCCTGGTTGACCAGGTGTGATCGGCGACAGTGTCTGGCCTTCGATTGGTGAGATCGGGGAAGCAGGCAACGGAGAGACATAGCTACGGGTATACGTCGTCCGTTGGCACGCCATAGTGGAAAGTGCAATTACAGAAACAAATGCAATCGTCAAACTACGATTCATAGTGGTGTCATCCCAGCCTTGTGAATTAAGGCGTATTAACCATAAAGACCTTAAGAAACTGCCCCTAAAACATGGCAGGTGAAAGGTTTAGCACTCAAAAAAATGTGAGTTTCCCACTGAAACCCCTGTTTCCTAGGGGAAATATGCGAAAATCTGACAACTACGATAAAGCATTGGGCCAGTGAAGCTTAACAAGCGGCACGCCAATTCAGAGAATCACTAGAAAATACCTTAGATGAGATTGCGAGATCTATAGATTCTTTAATTTTGCGGAATGCATCTGTGGCCTCTTTTATGTTCCGCGGTGTGTTTTCATCTAGGCAGATGTCCCAGTTCATCTTCACAGGTTGCCCAGGCCACATTGGTTGCTTGTCAAGAAGCACGCTTGTCTGAAGGCTTATTATATAATCGGGCTGGGGTGCATGCGGCAGCGAAAAAATGGTCCACGGCTTGGGATGAAGGCCACTCTCGTCCATTCCATTGGTGAAAAGGACTTTCTGCGTGAGAGATACCATCTCTTCCCGAGGCAAGGGCCCTGCAGAGAAGGCACGCAACTCACCCATGGATGTGTGATTCAAATAGGCCTCAGCGGCCAGGCTCAGAAACGAGTTATCTACGCATACAAACAGTACATTTGCCTTGGTCATAGGCACGCCTCCACTGGAGCGCCGGACATTGTCCAATCATTCGGTGTCATACGGTTCGAGCACTTCATAGTGCCCTTTTTCTTCGGATCGATGACAACCGAACGGTGCGCTTAAAATAAATGCGATTAATTTTGGAATGAGCGAAGCCAAGGCGCGGAAATATTCGCCATATTGACTTCAAACCTAAGTGAACTCAGTTCACTTTGCTTCTCTACGCCTGTATAAAGGCTCCGATTTTCTTGATCTTGTTTGGAGCTTGCACAATGTCTTTCCCTTTATGGACAATTTTGATTGCCGGTCTGATGCCATGGCTATCTGTTCTTCCTGCCAAATTTTCGCGCAAATTCGACAATGCTAATCCAAGAGATCCTGAGTACTGGAAAGAAGGTTTCCGCCTGCGCGCCCGCTCTGCTGAGGTCAACGGCTACGAAGCATTTCCTCTTTTCGCAATTTCAGTTCTCGTTGCCCTTGCTTATGGCGGCAACCCAGACTGGATCGAAAGATTGTGCGGCCTGTTCATCGCGATGCGTCTTCTTTACATCGCCTGCTATTGGCTCAACCGCGCGACCTTGCGCTCTCTGGTCTGGTTCGTAGGATTGGTCTGTTGTGTTGCGCTGTTCACGTCTCCGGCGTGGTCTTAACAGCAAGCGCTGAGGGTCATAATCCCCGCGATTTCAAGGTATTGTGAGAAAGGTAAAGACCTTTCTTGCGCAAACTGGCGCAGTTCTGCAGTTTCCGCAGCTCAGTAATCGCGAGAAGTAAACAAGCGGCCTTATCAGCCCCTTTAGTTTTTAGGGACGACTGCCCACTTCAGGAAGAATCTATCTGCCTGAGACGCTGTTTCTTGTGTGAACGCGCGTCGGCGACGAGCCAACAAGGCGGGCCCGGCTTCAAGCTCTGACAGAATCAGGTCATTGATCGCACCTGCTGGACGAACAACATCTTTGATCATTCCAGCTTCACTGCGCTCAACCAACTCTTCGATTTCACCACGAAGAACTGGACGGATGAAGGTTGCTTCCGCGATTTCCATCAGGCGTGAAGGTGGAACGCCTTGATAGCGATTCTGGTTGTACCAACGCAGGACCAGTGAGGAACGAATGAGATCATAAAGCCGCTCAGGAACGATCTCTGTCAGCGAGACACCATCAAACCTGTGTTTTTGGCGCTCCAGCCTGTTGTAGTGGTAGAGAGCGAAGCGGACAGGGTCGCAGTACTCAAGAGCAAAGGAAACCAAAGATTTCGGGAACTCATCGTGTCCTGCATAAGGATCTTTCAACTGAACCCAATCCAGAGGCTCAGGATTACCCTTTAGCAGAGCGATCAGCGTCTTCTTCAGATCCCATCCCGACACGTTTGCTGGTGTGTTTACGTCAACTTCCAACGTATCTTCAGCAGGAAAAAGGGAGAGGTAGTGCTCAATTGACCGAATATAGATGAACCGGCAATTGGCGTAGTAGTCTTCGGACTTCTTATTGAGGTACAGGTGCGAAAGATCACCCGCGTGCAGAACACGCAGATTTCTCTCGTTTTCCAAATCACGAAAGCTCTTTTCAAGCTCAAAAAATACAGAAGAGCTTTCTGAACCAACCTGTGAAGGTGCACCTACCAATATTGCCTACCTGAAATCTAAGAGGCTTCCCCTCGTTGCACTTACCCTTGAACGCAATTCAGGGCAAGTGCGCACGAGCAGTTTGCTCTCTAAGTTTTAGGAAAACAGAGAGGCATTGTGAAGATGTGCGGTGTCTTACTTC
This sequence comes from Pseudovibrio sp. FO-BEG1, assembly GCF_000236645.1. Lineage (NCBI taxonomy): Bacteria > Pseudomonadati > Pseudomonadota > Alphaproteobacteria > Hyphomicrobiales > Stappiaceae > Pseudovibrio > Pseudovibrio sp. FO-BEG1. The sequence continues at coordinate 630,042 of NC_016642.1, read as the reverse complement.
GCTTCTTCCAAAAGAGCATCAAATGCGCTCAGCGCCTCTGCAGCGTACATCAAGGAAGGTCCGCCGCCCATGTAAACCGCTACACCAAGCGCTTCCATAAGCTCTTCGCGGGTTACGCCGTACTTGATGCAAGCTTTTGCGTGGTAGCCCAGACATGCATCGCAGCGCGCAGCCACACCAATTGAGATTGCGATGAGTTCTTTCTGCTTTGGCTCAAGAGCACCAGTTCCGATCGCGCTTTTCGCGATTTCGCCAAATCCCTTCATTACGCCAGGAATGCCTGGGCGAAGTTCAGCGAGGCGACCGTCGGTTTGTTTCAGAAATTCTTGCCAATTCTCTACAGCCATGCTTCGACTCCTTTTATATTAGATATTACTAATACTAATAATTCACCGAAACCCAACAATGATAAAAATCAAAGAAATCACGCATAGCGTATTAATATCATTCGTGTTTTTACATAATTTGCCTGTTGATGTGACGCTAACGTCATTGCAATCTTTACTCAGCTATGATTACTGAAGGAACTCTCGTTTTTTCATTTCGGAAATTAAGATGTCCATCGCAGAAATCCTGACTGCAAAGGGCCGTGCTGCTGATCTTCTCAGCGCTGCCCGTGATGCATTCCTCTCCCAAGGCTACAAGAAGACCTCGGTGAGCGAAATTGCTGATGCCTCAGGCATTTCGATGGCGCACATCTATAACTTCTATCCCAGCAAGATTGATCTTGCCTGTGCAGTGGTTGCTGCTGAGGTGGTGAAGCTTGTTGCACGCCTTGAAACTGCGACAGATCCCAATGCCAGCGCGTCTGCACGTCTGAGCAAGTTCCTTTTGATGGAATTTGAAGAGACATACCGGTTGCTGGAACTTAATCAGGGATTGGCTGACTGCCTGCAAGTGCTTGAACGCAAACGACCGGAAGACTTTGAAGAGTTGTTCCGGCTTGTGCGTCAGCCGATGCACACGATCCTACATTCCGGCAACCTAGCTGAAGAGTTTGACCTGCGTGAGGTTAGTCAGGTTGCGCGGAACATCCACGCGGCCACAATGAAGTTCCGGTTTCCTCAGTTACACAGCCAGGAACCCTATGACATTCAGCGTAAAGAGTGCATTGGCGTGATCAAGCTTGTGCTGAAGGGCGTTGAACGGCGCTAGAGAGTCGCTGATTTTTCGTAAACCGCATTCAAGGGCGTTGACTGTTTCGTAGGGATTGCAGATTTCTCTCCCTTGTAATTGATAAAACGGCACGCGCGCACTTGTCATTTCAAACAAGCATTAACGCAAATTTTCCTTTTTAAAATCAAGCATTTATAAAGATCACAGTTCTAGACTTATTTGTATCAAGTTACCTATCACGTCTGATTTTTTAGCCGTGTCATCCTCTTGCGTATTTTGGGGGAACCAATGAGTCGCTTAAGAGTATTTGCGTTTGCGGTATTGGGATTGCTCGGCTTCAGCAGCCATTCCTATGCTGTTGAATATCCACCCGGTGTTGAGGTGGAAGAACCCTATGAAGTTTACGAGGAAGAAGTTGTCGACGGGTTGATCACCCCGCCTGAGTATGACTGGGATGGTTTTTATCTCGGTGTTCAGGGCGGCTGGGCTCGCCTGCATGGCACAAACCGCTTCAACAACAGTGGCTCTCAATACAACGGCGGTACAGTCGGCCTGTATGGCGGTTACAACTACACATACCAGAACATTCTGATCGGCGTAGAAGGTGAAGGTGCCTATTGGGCCTTTGGTGAGCGTTCACGTGGCGAGATGTCCTTGCGCTCCGATTACTTCGCAGCAGCCAAGATCCGAGCTGGCCTGACTTATGACTGGTTCATGGCCTATGTGACTGGTGGCGCAGCGGTTTCCACCTTCCGCGCCTCAAATCCGAACTTTGGTCCCGGTACAGATAGCAACACGATGCTGGGCTGGGTTGGTGGTGCCGGTCTTGAGATGTTTGTCACAGAGCGGATTATCGTGCGCCTCGACTATGAACGCATCGTATTCCCGGGCCGCAGTTTCACCGTAGGTGGTACGCGCTTCAAGGAAGACATCGATAGCGATGCAATCCGGCTAGGTGTTTCCTACAAGTTCTAGGCTATCAGAGTCTCAAATGAAAAAAGCCGCCTCATTTCAGTGAGGCGGCTTTTATGTTCTGATAGGTCGCTTGAACGTTGATTAGACGCGGCGCTCAACCATCATCTTCTTAATCTCAGCAATTGCCTTTGCAGGGTTCAAACCCTTAGGGCATGCCTGAGAACAGTTCATGATGGTGTGGCAGCGGTACAGACGGAATGGATCTTCCAGATTGTCCAGACGCTCACCAGTTGCCTCATCACGGCTGTCGATCAGCCAGCGGTATGCCTGCAGCAGGATAGCTGGACCGAGGTAACGGTCGCCATTCCACCAGTAGCTTGGGCAAGATGTGGAGCAGCAAGCACACAGAATGCACTCATAAAGACCATCCAGTTTCTGGCGATCTTCGTAGGACTGCAGCCATTCTTTTTCAGGCTCAGGTGTGGTGGTTTTCAGCCATGGCTCGATGGAGCGGTGCTGCGCGTAGAAGCGTGTCAGATCCGGTACAAGGTCCTTCACAACAGGCATGTGTGGCAGAGGGTAGATCTTGACGATCTCGTGGGAACATTCGTCCGCACCCTTTGTACATGCCAGTGTGTTGGTTCCGTCGATGTTCATCGCACAGGAACCACAGATACCCTCACGACAAGAACGACGGAAGGTCAGTGTAGGATCGACCTTGTCCTTGATGTAGATGAGCGCGTCCAGAACCATTGGGCCACACTCGTCAGCATCAACGTAGTAGGTGTCGATGCGCGGGTTGCGACCATCGTCCGAAGACCAGCGGTAGATGCGGTACTCACGTACGTTGGTGGCGCCTTCTGGTTTCGGCCAGACCTTGCCCTCTCCCATCCGGGAGTTTTTTGGCAGTTGGAATTCAGCCATAACAGTTACTCCTGGTTTCGGCGCCTTAGTAGACGCGGGCTTTCGGTGCGATCTTCTTCATGTCGATACCACCCTGTTCGTAGGTGGTCAGCGGCTCAAGAACAACCGGACGATAGCTGAGCGTCACCTTACCATCTTCGGAGAGATGGGAGATGGTGTGCTTGCGCCACTCGTCATCGTTACGACCACCCAGAGGACCATCTTTGTAGTCTTCACGAGCGTGCGCGCCACGGCTCTCTTTACGGGCTTCAGCGCCGTAAACAGTGGTGATCGCGTTGGCCATAAGGTTTTCGAGTTCGAGAGTCTCGACCAGATCAGAGTTCCAGATCATAGAGCTATCGGAAACGTGCAGATCGCTCAGTTCACCCCAGATTGCGGAGATGCGCTCACAACCCTGTTCCAGGCTTTCCTGAGTACGGAACACCGCAGCATCTTCCTGCATGGTCTTCTGCATCTTCAGGCGCAGGTCAGCGGTTGGAGTACCACCCTTCGCAAAGCGAAGCTTGTCGAAGCGCGCCATGATCTTCTGGCTGCTTGCTTCGTTTGGCTCTGGGATTGGAGCTTCGCGGTCAATCACTTCACCAGCGCGAATTGCTGCCGCACGACCGAACACAACAAGGTCAATCAGGGAGTTGGAACCGAGGCGGTTTGCACCGTGAACGGATGCACAGCCAGCTTCACCAACAGCCATCAGACCCGGCGCAACTGCGTTTGGATCGTCTTTGGTTGGGTTCAGCACTTCACCCCAATAGTTGGTTGGAATACCACCCATGTTGTAGTGAACGGTTGGCAGAACCGGAATTGGAGCCTTGGTTACATCAACGCCTGCGAAGATGCGTGCGCTCTCGGAGATGCCTGGAAGACGCTCTGCCAGCAGGTCAGGATCGAGGTGATCCAGATGCAGGAAGATGTGGTCTTTGTTTTTGCCAACACCACGGCCTTCGCGGATTTCCATTGTCATACAACGGGAAACAACATCGCGGGATGCAAGGTCTTTTGCGGAAGGTGCGTAACGCTCCATGAAGCGCTCACCTTCGGAGTTCACGAGATAACCACCTTCACCGCGAGCACCTTCAGTGATCAGACAGCCTGAGCCGTAGATGCCGGTTGGGTGGAACTGAACGAACTCCATATCCTGCAGAGGCAGGCCCGCACGTGCGATCATGCCGCCGCCGTCACCAGTACAGGTGTGCGCGGATGTTGCAGAGAAGTATGCGCGGCCATAACCGCCGGTCGCCAGAACAACCATCTTCGCAGAGAAGCGGTGAATGGTGCCGTCGTCGAGGTTCCATGCAATCACGCCCTGACACACGCCATCGTCGGACATGATCAGGTCGAGTGCGAAGTACTCGATGAAGAAGTCTGCGTTGTGGCGCAGGGACTGGCCATAAAGCGTATGCAGGATTGCGTGGCCTGTACGGTCAGCAGCTGCACAGGTGCGCTGTACCGGAGGACCTTCACCGTAGTTCTGCATGTGGCCGCCGAATGGGCGCTGGTAGATCTTGCCTTCTTCCGTACGGGAGAATGGCACACCGTAGTGCTCAAGCTCATAAACTGCTTTAGGGGCTTCACGAGCGAGGTATTCCATCGCATCAGTGTCGCCAAGCCAGTCAGAGCCCTTCACAGTGTCATACATATGCCACTGCCAGCAGTCTGGCGTCATGTTCTTCAAGCTTGCTGCGATACCACCCTGTGCTGCTACAGTGTGGGAACGGGTTGGGAACACCTTGGAAATACAAGCTGTCTTCAAGCCCTGCTCAGCCATGCCGAGCGTTGCACGGAGGCCTGCGCCACCAGCACCAACAACCACAACGTCAAACTTGTGGTCTACAAACTCATAGGCCTTGCCGCTCTGGCTCGGCGCTGTTGCTACACCGGTTTGTTCAACCATTGAGATCAGCCTCCGAAGCTGATTTTAAGCACTGCAACTACGGAGCTGAGTGCAATAATAGAAACGAAGAAGATGTTACCCATGAGCAGAAGGAGTTTGAGGCCTTCGGAGTGAATGTAATCTTCGATGATAACCTGCATACCCAGCTTCATGTGCAGGCAACCCACCAGGATTACCAATAGCAGCAAGATGGAAATGACCGGATTTTGAAGCGCTTCAGTGAAACTCGCATAATCAGCACCCTGAAGGGCGATAACGAGGATAACAAAGAAGGAAATCAGAAATACGTTGGCTACAGCGGTTACGCGCTGGCGCCAGAAGTGTGTTGTGCCATCTTTGGCAGAACCAAGGCCGCGTACTTTAGCGAGGGGGGTGCGCATATCGGACATCGGTTTCTCCTTTAAGCAACGATAAAGCCAATGATCCAGAGGATCACTGTGAGGCTTACGGAGCCAATGATTGTTGCGCGAGCCATCCAGTTCGCTGCAGACAAGTCAAAGCCATGACCCATGTCCCATACAAAGTGGCGCAAGCCGCCCAGCATGTGGTGCACAAGAGCCCAGGTGAATCCGAAGAGGACGAGTTGGCCCAGGAAGGAACCGAATACATCCATCGCGAACTGATAGGATTCAGGGCCTGCTGCTGCACAGACAAGCCAGAACGCCATCAGGATCGTTCCGAAGTAAAGCGCCGCACCGGTGATGCGATGCAAAATAGACATCACCATCGTCACGATCGGCTTATAGATCTGAAGATGGGGCGACAATGGCCTGTTGGCCTTGAGGTCAGCGTTCGCCATAAATCTCTCTCCCGTCCCTAGTTTAAGTTACGCTTACGTAAACGTAACAAAACAAGGCGTTGTATGAGGTTCTAATACCTTCAGTTTCTGGGTGCGTCAAAGCATCCTATGCGACTAAATGCTTTTTCTACTAGGTTTGCCCTCAAAATTGGCCGAAATGATTAGATTTTGCGGTGTAAACTTTGTTAGTTTCTATGTGATCAAGTAACAAGAAACTGCCTATTTATTATCTTGAGTTTTGGGCTCATATTTTATTTTACTGAAATTACCGAAAATTTTTCAGAAAATCACTTAAAGTCAAATTACGTTTACGTAAACTTTATTTAACGTGAATGAGCTGACACAACCCACATCAGCAAGAAATAGAGCAACTGGTTTCGATATCCAGCTTAGCCATCAAAATTGCCTTCTGAGCCACTTCTGATCCACTCCCCATCTCACAGGCACGCCCATTCTGCGTCTTCGTTTCAAGCGATGGTTTAAATCGCCACAAACAACATCCGAAAAGGAGACAATGATGAGCTACAGATGGGCCAAAGACACGCATACATTCCGGGTGGATGAGCAGCGTAATTGTCTTGAAGGCATTTTTGATGGTGATGCCTCACTTACGTCCAGCGTCTGTTACTCAGACCACATTGCTTATGAGCCGGGAGAGAACATTTTGATGCCCGATGGCGTATGGGCTCAGGAAGGCTACATGACCACTAACCCGACACGACAAGGTCTTGGCTACATGATCAGCTTTGCTGCTGCCTCAGTCGCGATCCGCGATCGGGTTAACTTCATCTACATTTCATCAGGTAGCATTGATGGTGGTGGATCTGCGTTGATCAAGAAGCTTGGCGGTAAGCTGAACATGGATCTGGAGTTCAGAACCAGCAAAGGCAACAGTGTCAAACTACCTGGCTATCTCATCCGCACCTCCGATATGATCAAGCTCTCTGCTGAAGGCTGGCAGAACAAGGGTTGGAAGCTCGTTGAGGCACGTGACTAAGTTTGCAAGCTAAGGCGGAGCAGGAAAAAAGCCGCTCCGCCGAAGTTATCATCTTACTACAGAGCAAACTCACAGTACTCCACGCCGCTCTCATAGAGCTTTGAGGAGAGGCAGGTTAGGTCAATCCGTTGGGAGACATTGGCGAACAGCGGTGTGCCGCCTCCGCATACGACAGGAGCGACTTTCAAGCGCAGGACGTCGATTAGATTGCTTTCGGCCAGCAGACCAGCAAACATCCCCCCACCGCACAGATAGATATCACCGCCCCGCTCATTCTTCAGCTCATCGACACATGCAGCGAAGTCGGCTCTGACTGTTTCCACCTCCGCATCTTGGGGCAACTGAATTCCCTCGGAGAAAATCAGATGGCGCATATTTGGGTAAGCTTTTGCACCAGCAGGAAGACCAAACTGATAACCGAACTCATAGGTATGACGTCCCATGATCACCGTGTCATAGGTCGATAGACGCTCATTATAGGCATCTACGTGTTCACCTGTGTGCGGGAAGATTGAAACATCGCCGTTTGGGCCAGCAATAAAACCGTCGCGACTTACGGCGACGTCATAAATAACGCGTCTCATAAAGACTCCATCAAAACAAATAGGCAACGAACACCGGCCGCGCTGAACGCAGCAGTGCATCTAATTAGAATTTGGGTTGCCTTAGTTGTTCACTGACAGAGTCCTCCTCATTGCTTGACCTTATGCTGAAACAGATTTCTCGGCAGGTCAACCTGACAAGACTTTAAAGAGACGATGGCGTAGAGATTTCGAGCTGCTGTGGCGCAGCAGTAACAAATCAAGCAGTTCAACACTCCCTGATTTTTCATAAAACAGCGGTTTTCAGAGTGCTTTTTCCATGTACTGCACCGTCTTCCCCTTTCCTTCCAATTCAGCCTTACCGACGACTTTGAAACCCAAAGAGGCATGGAAAGCGTCAGAAGCTGGGTTGGGAGGATCTGAGTTTACCTCGCAGACGACACGCTCATACCCCTTCGCTTTTGCGAACTGAAAGAGGTCATCATAGAGCTTTCTGGCAATGCCCTGTCCACGCGCAGCCTTGGAAATTACGATGCGATCCACATAGAGGAAGTTGTCATAGTGCTCACAGAACCATCTGAAATTGATGGAAGAATAGTCGCCGTCCTGATCATAGGTGATCAGCAGACCAGCATCGTTGTCTGCGACTTTCACATAGGTCGATTTTTCGATCAGCTCCGCGAAACCATCCAGTGTCAAAGAGGAGAGCTCGACAGCATGCTCCTCATTTAGAGCATGCGTCCAGGTTAGATCGTCAGCAATAAAGCTTCTAATAGCAAACACACCTGTTTCCTGTTATTTCTTAAAATTGTAGTATTCTTCGCCGCTAAACGGATAAATTGCGTTTCGTACGGAGCGTCTTGAAGACGTGCACCATAAAGATTGTTGCGAAGAGTGGCGTGATGAGGTTGACGATCGGGATTGCCAGAACGAACGCAACAATGAGGCCTGCTGCAAACACAGTTCCGCCTTGTGATCTGCGGAAAGCTTTTGCCTCCTGCACTGGCATGAACCGCATAGCTACGAACTCAAAGTATTCGCGACCAAGCAAATAGCCGTTTACCAGCAAGAATGCGATCTGGCCGATGCCTGGAACAAAAAACAGCATCAAGGCGAAGATGTTTGCAATGATTACAACACCGACAAAACGCAGAGCGGTAACAATGGACTCGCCAAGAGGTAGGGCCTTACCCGGCTTGTCATGCGGGTAGGAGCGCTCTTCAACGAGATCGGAGATCTGATCCTGATAAAACGCGACCACCATCGCGGAGACTGGGGCGAGGATGTAACCAAGACCAATCAGGGCGCCGATGCCAGTCAGGATACTGACTGTTGTGTCCTGCCAATTCTCCGGAAGGTCAATAAAGTACCCAACCAAACCCTGAATGGCGATCCAAGCTACGAGGAGAAGAAGCAGAGTGAGCCCTAAGGCCTTGAAAAATATGCTTCTGAAATGGGGTTCGAAAACCTGCGAAAATGCTTTGATTGCTGCCGATAACATCTCTTGCGCCGAATTCTTGAAAACAAATGGCACTCAGAGCTCGGTACGCTCACACATCCCGCTCCAAGTCGTTGCTTTAAGTGTATTTGGATCTGAAATGCCCAAACACATTCCAGAGTTACGCACTAGATAAGCATTTCAATTAGCAGCAACAAGAGCCAGAGCTGTTAAAGCAGCCTGCCAATCGTCAAGATCAACAGGCTGCGTCGCTTCGTGATTAAAGGTGGCGCAAAAGTTAAGTGGCGAGTTCCATCTCATCAATCAGCTGCCACTTCAGGCTTTCAATGTCAGCCTTGCAAGCCTCTAGGTCTGCCGGATCAAATCGGAACCAGCAACCGCCTCCGACATTTGCAGGTTGATCAAATGCGCGGTCGATTGCGTTGTTGGCGAGGTGACACTTGAGCAGCGTTCCTACACCGCCATGGCCGGAGAAGAGCACAGGCTCGCCGCTTGGGATGGTGGTCAGCGCTTTTTTTATTGCGTCCACTACACGGCTCTGGGCATCCAGTGCACGCTCCCATCCGCGTACGCTGACTGCGGGGCGGCAGAAGAACTCATCGGCGACCGTTTCAAACTCATCCGGCTCCAGGAAGCCGGTTGAACTGCGATCATTCTCATGAAGGCCCGGAGCTGTTATGAGCTCGATCCCCAGATGGTTCGCGATGATCTGGCCCGTCTCAATGGCCTTCTTTTCGCGACTGGCAATAACGTGGTCGATCTCCAAAAGCCACGGCTGGCGCAGGCCTTGTTCTAAGCGTTCCCGACCTTTATCCGACAAATCCCAGTGCGGGACCGGGGTTGCCGGATCGATATAAACGTTTGGGTGGGTCAGATATATGCAGTAAGTCATGGCACCTCCCCGGTGCCATCAGGCACCTGCTAAACAACCACTGGCTCTAGTCGACCATGGGTCATTGTTCCTCGATAAATTTCTTGATCAAATGATGCGCGATAGAGATGTCAGGGGGACAAATTAATCCTGACTCCGCTTCGCCTTGGAGCATCTTCAGTGTCTCCTCTTTGGAAAACCACTGACAATCCTGCATTTCTTCATAGTCGATATTCAAGTCCGTCGTCAGCGCTTCACCGTGGAATCCGATCATAATATTTGATGGGAAAGGCCATGGTTGGCTGGCGACGTATTTCACGGTGCCGACTTTAACACCTGCTTCTTCAAAAACTTCACGGCGGACAGCACCTTCAAATGTCTCCCCCGGCTCTACAAAGCCTGCGAGTGTTGTGTAGACATTTTCCATCAGATGGTACGGGCGCCCCATCAGGCATTTATCCCCGTGGGTGATCAACATTATCACCGCTGGGTCCGTTCTTGGGAAGTGCTGCGCGGAGCAAGACGGGCAATCACGGCGATATCCAGCTTCAGCAAGTTCTGTTGGCTTACCGCACTGGGAGCACATCTTATGGGTTGAGTGCCATTTGCCCATTGAGGCAGCCTGAGCCATCATGCCCAGCACTTGCTGGCTTGCAGCGTGCTTCATTGCAATACCACGTAGGCCATAGGCAGCGTATGGGCCGATTTTTTCAAGCTCTTCGTCAATCGTTTCCGGATCAGTGGAGTAACGCAGGCCGAAGTGTGGGCGGTTGCCGTCGCTCTCATCAATGCCGAGGAAAATCGTCGTGGCATCAGTGATGCCCAATAGGTTGATCACCTCTGCAGAATGGAGAAGAGGCTGATTGGCGTCGTCTTTATTAAAGATAAAACTGTCGTTTGCCTGGATCAGAAAACGTGTTTCCGGCGCAGCTTTGAGTGAATTAACCCATTCTGTATCCTTACGTTTTTCCCCACAGCGATTAAGTGAATTGGCAGAATAGCAAAGAGCAGCAGAGGCGTCATACACCTCAGTTGTTTCGGCCAGCATTTCGAATTCCTTAAATTATAAAATTATGCAAAGTGAACCCGAGATACCGCTGAATTGCAATGTCGCGACGACATTTTGTGATTTCTGTTTCATCAGATTGATCGGAAGATTCACAGTCTCGTCCACAGTAGCGAGCGGTAAACATCAATGAACGCTTGCAAATTTCAGGCAAAACGCCCATATACACGACCGGGAGGTTGGTGGTGGACGAGCCACTCGCCAACCGGGTCAGGTCCGGAAGGAAGCAGCCCTAACGAGTCCATGGCACGGGTCATCGTGCCAGCCTCCCACCTATTTTCCCCGCGCCCATACTCGACAAGCGGCCGGTCTTCGTCTTGAATGGCCGGGAATAAGTTTTACCTTGCCTTTGAAGTGGCTGAGGATTTGGGCGACATGGACGGAATAGACCTTCAAGAAGAGCACCAGACAACAACAGGCGCGGAAGACAAATCTTCCAGCAGCGATGGTGCTTATCGCGTTCTCGCCCGTAAGTATCGACCAAGCACGTTCGATGATCTTTATGGTCAAGAGCCGATGGTTCAGACTCTGCAGAATGCATTTGAGACTGGACGTATTGCACAAGCATGGATGCTGACTGGTGTTCGCGGTGTCGGTAAAACGACCACAGCACGCATTCTGGCACGTGGCCTGAACTATGAGATTCCGGGCGAAATTGATAAGCCTACCATCCACTTAGACAAACCAGGCGTTCACTGCCAGGCGATCATGGAAGGTCGCCATGTGGACGTGATCGAGATGGATGCGGCGTCGCATACGGGTATTGGTGACATTCGCGAGATTACCGAGGCGGCGCGGTATCGGCCTGCGAATGCGCGGTACAAAGTGTACATCATCGATGAGGTGCACATGCTTTCTAATGCGGCGTTCAACGGCTTGTTGAAGACGCTGGAAGAGCCACCGGAGCATGTGAAGTTCATCTTTGCGACGACAGAAATCCGCAAGGTTCCTGTCACTGTCCTCTCCCGTTGTCAGCGGTTTGACCTGCGCCGGATTGAGAGTTCTACGCTTGTTTCTCTGCTGCGTGAGATCTCTGGCAAAGAGGGGATAGAAATCTCCGATGAAGCGCTGACGCTGATTGCGCGCGCTGGTGAAGGTTCTGCCCGAGACAGTTTATCCCTTCTGGATCAAGCGATTGCGCATGGTGCTGGCCGCATTGAAGCTGACGAAGTGCGGCAGATGCTCGGCCTTGCTGACCGCAGCCGGGTGATAGATTTGTTTGAGCACGTAATGCGCGGCGACATTGCCAGCGCTCTGGACGAACTCAAAGCCCAGTATGATGTGGGCGCAGATCCGGCAGTTGTCCTCTCTGACCTTGCAGACTTTACCCATCTGGTGACTCGCCTGAAAGCGGTGCCAAAGGCGGGTGAAGAGAACTCTGTGACAGAGAGTGAAAGACAGCGTGGGCGGGAGTTTGCTGAGAAGCTCTCCATGCGTGTTCTTTCCAGGACATGGCAGATTCTGCTGAAGGGAATTAATGAAGTGCAGAATGCACCTAAGCCATTGGCCGCGGCTGACATGGTTCTGGTGCGCTTGTGCTACGCCTCCGATCTGCCAGATCCGGAAGAGGCGCTGAAGCTACTCAAGTCCGGCAAGTTCTCCCCGGCGGGTGGCGGCGCACCAGCAGGCAACGCACCGCAAGGCGGTGGTGGGCCGAGCGCAAGCGGCGCACCTTCCGGCGGTGGCTCTGCGCCTCAGCTGCGCGCTGTTGCAGGTGGTCAGCCGATGGCACAAGCCGTTGGCGCTGCTCCACAAACAGCCCCACAGATGCGGCAGGCGGAAGAGGTTCACGAGAGGATCGCCATTCGTTCCTGGGCTGAGGTTGCTCAGCTTGCGGGCCGCATGAAGGATATTCCGGTCAAGGTTTCCGTTGAGCGCGCTCTGCGACTTGTCAACTTCCAGCCGGGCCGCATTGAGGTGCAGCCAACAGAGATTGCAACACCTGATGCAGCCGGTGAACTGGGCCGAAAACTAACAGAGTGGACCGGTCGTCGCTGGATTGTTGCGGTTAGCCGTGAGCAAGGCCGCCCGACTTTGCATGAAGAGAAAGAAGCGAACCAGAGACAGTTGGTTTCTGATGCGCATTCTGATCCGGAAGTGGTGAAACTTATTTCTGCCTTTCCCGGAGCTAAGGTTGTTGACGTGCGCATTTTGAAGCAGGAGGAAGATCTCCCCCTTGAAGCGGCGTCCGAGCCTGTCGACATAGAAGACATGGACTCTATGGATTTCACCCAAGATTTCTAAGGTTTCTGTGGTATGAAACCTAACGAGCAGAACAAGAGAAGCGCGACATGCGCTCAAGAGACGTTTAAGGAGCGAGTCGATGGACTTTCTTAAAATGATGAAGCAAGCCAAGCAGATGCAGGAAAAAATGGGCGAGCTTCAGGAGACTGTGAACGAGCTTTCTGTTGAGGGCACCTCAGGCGCAGGCATGGTAACCGTTACCTTGAATGGTAAAGGTGAAATGACCGGATTGAAGATCGATCCATCTCTCATCAACGCTGATGAAGTTGAAATTCTAGAAGATCTTATCCTCGCTGCGCATAATGATGCTAAGGCGAAGGGTGAGGCGCTGGTTCAGGAGCGCACGCAGGACATGATGTCCGGCATGGGCCTGCCAGCGGGCATGAAACTCCCGTTCGGCTCCTAAGTTCTTCAGGTTTAATCTGTTGCCAAATCACCGCGACCCTGCGCAGATTTGGCGGCATGCCTGAAATGGATTTATTCCCTCTTGCCCGCCTCCTCAGGCGGGCATAGTTTATCTGGCATTGTCTCGCAAATCAGCTTTGCGGGTGCCTTTTCTTTCTCGCAGAGAGCATAGATTTTCGATGAGTACACGCAGGGTTGCTGGTCCCGAAATTGAACGCCTGATTCAGCTGCTTGCCAAGTTGCCCGGCCTTGGTCCACGCTCGGCCAGACGCGCCGCTTTGCATCTGGTTCAGAAGAAAGATCAGTTACTTATCCCTCTGGCGGAAGCCATGGGCGTGGCTGTTGATCAGGTTGGCATCTGCTCAGAATGCGGCACCGTTGATACCAGTGATCCTTGCACCATTTGCTCTGATCCGCGCCGGGATGGCTCCACCATTGTGGTGGTTGAGGACGTCTCTGACCTTTGGGCGCTGGAGCGGGCATCGGCAGTGAGCGCGCATTATCATGTCCTCGGTGGCACCTTGTCTCCGCTGGATGGAATTGGGCCGGATGACCTCAATATTTCCAAGCTGATGGAGCGTGTTGAAAGCGGCGGTGTGAACGAAGTTATCCTCGCGGTGAATGCCACCGTTGAAGGACAGACCACAGCGCATTTCATTACGGATCAGCTTGCGCGATTTGAGAATGTGAAAGTGACCCGCCTTGCCCATGGTGTGCCGGTTGGTGGGGAACTGGACTACCTTGACGAAGGCACTCTGGCGCAGGCTTTGCGAGCAAGAACAAAGTTTTAGCAGGTTTCTTGCTCGGCACTTATGCGAGGATTTCAGTGGCATAAGTCGTTTGCGTTGCTATGTGCGTTGATTTGAAAGCTTTGCGTGTTTTTTGCGCTGATTGGGATTTTTGAAAAATGGACACATCTTCCGCCAAACCTATCGAGTTTTTCATCCGCAAAACCCAGCGCAACGATGTGAACGAGCTGCTTGCCCTGCTCAACCGGATTATTGAGGCCGGGGGGACAACTGCGATTGAGAAGCCGCTGAACAAAGGTGAGTTCATCGACTGGTTTCTTGAAGCGGACATTCTGGAAAGCACTGTTTGCGCGATTGACCGTGAAACCGGTGAGCCGCTTGGCTTTCAGATCGCCAGCCATTACGGAGATATCCCCGCGGACTGGGTTGATATTGGCACCTTTGTGAAGCCGGGCCTGCACAAAAGCGGCATTGGCAGTGCGCTGTTTAAAGCGACCCTCGCTAATCTGGAGGGCAAAGGCCTCGTCGCCATCAACGCCACCATCCGCGCCGACAACACCGGCGGCCGCGCCTACTACACCTCCCGCGGCTTCAAAGACTACAAAGTGCTGGAAGCCATCCCACTCTCTGACGGCACCCCGGTAGACCGGATTTGTAAGCGGTTTGATTTGGGGTGAGTGCGAGTTGGAGATTTAGCATTAGCGTCACCTCGCAAGCTTTAATACAACTCTGAATTACATTACAAGATCATATTCAACCTATAAAATAATTTGGTAATTTTATGTATCTTGATCCTTTCATAACAGAACTATCGCCGCTCCAATACTTGATTTCCGTCCTCATCACCATTGCAATTGGGGCCATAGTTGGAGCAACTGCAGCTCATTATAAGCAAAGGACAAAAGTGGGATGGCTGATCTTATGCGGACTATTTCCATTTATGATGTTTCCACTTTTCTGTTTGCCTAATTTGAAACAACCCTCAGCACACTCCTTCAACGGAAAAACATGCCCAAGATGCGCGGAGACCGTAAAAGCAAGAGCTCAAGTCTGCCGATACTGTGGACACGAGTTTCAACTCCCCAAAAAGAATAAGCAACGTCTAGGCAACTCAGAAAATGCGCAGGAAGTTGACATAGAAACCGGATTAGTGAAGGTCAGTGAAAGCCACTTTGTTGCGCCACAATTCACCCCCAAAGAGAGGCTTTAGCCTTTGGTCTTGAATGCCTTGATGGCATCAGCAGCTCCACTACGTCCAGCTGATCAAACCAAAGACATTCAAGCTGATTACTGAAGTACAGAACACTTCACAATCAATCTCCCTAGATCCCGGAACTGCGCTGTGCTTGTCCGGGATGACGGTGGTGGGTGGTGAGGTTGTTGGGGTTGCCTCAATTCCGTCATCCCGCGCTTGATGCGGGATCCAGTGAATGGGGTGGCAGAGGGAATGCTACCCCTTATTTTCAGGGAGTGGACGTGGTGTGGGTGGCACTGGTAATTTTTAGGGAGGTGCTGACCTGCGGCGGGTGGTATCGCCGCAGACCAGCAGGGCACCGATTGGCGAGGATGCGGGGTGTATTTGCGTTTCGCCATTGGCACCGGAGCAAGAGGCACTAGTTTGTGCCATTTACCATTCACAGTGATGTTGCACGCGCTTTGCGTGGTCAGGGTTGCCGATCACGTTTAGCGCATTGCACGATCAAGCCATTTCCTGAGCCAGTCCCTAAAATGAGGCTGGCTCTTTTCTTTGCTGCCGGGCTGTTTCCTCATTTGAACGCGATGGGCTTTGAGGATTGAGCGCTCGAGCAAAGGGCAATACGGCTTAATCAGGAAGCGGAACTTTTGTGTTTATTGGCTGCGGATGAGCGACCCGCTCTAACATTCCGCAGCTCTTTTCCAGTGCTTCGAGGCGATCGCGGAAGGCGTGATGCAGAGTGAACAGGGCATCGCGCTCGCTGGAGTGCTGCATTCTCTCTGTCAGCACAAGGTGCTGAATATACGAGAGGTTCTGCAGATCCGAGACAGCGACGATGACTTCGTCAATTTCATTTTGGAAAGTATTTGTGGCGCTACATGCGCATGCGGAGTCGTTCATTCTCAATCCCTCTGTTTGTAGGGTGTTGAACAACCGCGCGACAACAAGGCTTTCGACGGCCCGCTGGCGAGCGGGAGGTTCGAAACCTGCAAACAGACAGGCGAGTTTATTCCCCCCGAAGGGGTATTGTATTCACCGCCCTCCCGCTCATAGCAAAGGGTTTGCGCGCTACCTATAAAGCAGGCACAAAAAATCCGCTAGTCGACGGGAGCGGTAACCGCTGTTTGGAGAGGTTTCGACGCCTCATGTATGAATGTTGAATGAAAACCAGAGGTTGTCAAACTGACAGTTTTTACAGGGATGTGGATGGCAGAGTTTACGCTCGCCTGGTGAGGCGGTTGAGCTGTGGTTTGGGTCTGTGCTCATGGCTCTGGGTCCCGCATCGGGTGCGGGATGACGGTGGGTGGTTGAGGCTGCTATCAACAGCACCTCAGGTTCCTTCGCGAAAACTCTTGCAATTGGGGGCGGTAAAACTCAGTATGCGCGCTGATGGTTTCTGGGGAGCGAAAGGCCTCGGGATTAAAAGGGAACACGGTGAAGTGTAGCCAACAGGCGCTAATTCCGTGACTGCCCCCGCAACTGTAAGCGGTTAGCGAAGCCAAGCGTGCCACTGGAGAGATCCGGGAAGGCTGGCTGAGCACGGACCCGCGAGTCAGGAGACCTGCCATTATGTTTCACTTCAACCCGGGCGGGGCGTCCCGGAAGGAGGCCATAATGGTTGCATTGGCGCAAGCCTCTCACATATCCGGTTTCTATTTGCCCCCGCTGCAGCGCGGAGGGCGTTATGAGACCTTTTTCCTCACCAACTAAACTTTATCCCGGATCGTTTTGCGAGCCGCTGATGGTCTGCGCATGCGTGCGCTTGACTTTTACTTCAGGATTCGACAATTGATGTTACGTTATAACGTTACATCGATAATTATGTAGCGTTTCACTCAGGTGGGGTGGTTGAATGCTGGATCCTGTTTCTT
Organism: Pseudovibrio sp. FO-BEG1; assembly: GCF_000236645.1. Taxonomy (NCBI): domain Bacteria; kingdom Pseudomonadati; phylum Pseudomonadota; class Alphaproteobacteria; order Hyphomicrobiales; family Stappiaceae; genus Pseudovibrio; species Pseudovibrio sp. FO-BEG1. The sequence continues at coordinate 612,998 of NC_016642.1, read as the reverse complement.
TTCATTTCAATGGCTTAGGCTGTCCGATCAGGGCTGAACGGCGCAAGGATGCTTTGTCATGAGCGCGGCTTGTGTATCCGTTCGCGAGGTTTCCTGGGCGCCGGATCGTAAGAGCGCGCTTGTTCTGAAACCGCTGAGCTTTGAGCTGGCGGCGGGGCACACCCTTGGTGTTGTGGGGGCGAACGGGGCTGGGAAATCGACACTGCTGCGGCTGCTTTATCGCTTCAACAAGCCGATGAGCGGGCAGATTTGCATTGGTAGCGATGACATCTGGTCTCTTTCAGCTCGGGCAACAGCGCAGCGGGTGGCAGCGGTGCTGCAGGAGCAGCCGACAGATTTTGCTCTCAGGGTACGCGAGATTGTGGAGCTGGGGCGCACACCCTATCGCAGCGGGCTGGCGGCTTCCGGTGAACATGACCGGCAGGTGGTGGATCGTGCGATCCATGCTTTGCAGCTGGATGGGCTGGCCGGGCGGTTGTTCGGCACGCTTTCTGGCGGGGAACGTCAGCGGGTGATGGTGGCACGGGCTTTGGCGCAGGAGCCGGAGCTGCTCATTTTAGATGAACCGACCAACCATTTAGACATTCGCCATCAGCTGGAAATTCTGAAGCTGATTGAAGAGCTGGATCTGACGATCATCACCAGTTTGCACGACCTGAACATGGCGGCGCAGGTGTGCGATCAGATCCTGCTGCTGGATCACGGGCAGATGCTGGGCTTTGGGGCTCCGGAGCAGATCCTCTCCCCTGCCCTTGTTTCGCAGGCGTTTCACGTGCGGACCACGCGTGATCAGCTGATGGCCCGGCAACAATCCCTCCTTACTTTTGATCTTCACTCATAAGGACTGTTTTCATGAAAAACTTTGGTTTGGCGCTGACTGTAGCGCTGCTTACTTCTTCGGCTGCCTTGGCAGAGGTTTCCGTACAAAGCTGTAGTCGCACCGTTGAGTTTGATGGCGTGCCGCAACGGGCTGTTTCCAACGACTCCAACCTGACAGAGATGATGCTGGCGCTGGGGCTGCAGGACAACATGGTGGGTTACACCGGCGTTTCTGGCTGGAAGACACTGGATGCAGAGCTGACCGACAAAGTGGCTGTGTTGCCAGAACTCTCCCCGAAGTACCCAAGCAAGGAAGTGCTGATCGGCGCTGATGCGGACTTCTACTTCGCGGGCTGGAACTACGGCATGAAGGTTGGCGGTGAGGTAACGCCAGAAACGCTGGAGCCGTTTGGCATCAAGGTGTACGAGCTGACCGAGAGCTGCATCCATCTCGGTGAGAAGCCTAAGGTTTCCATGGATGACATGTACAATGACCTTTTAAACCTTGGCCGCATCTTTGGTGTTGAGGCGCGGGCGGAAGCGCTGGTGCAGTCTTATCGTGATGAGCTGACGCAGTTCAAAGCTGGCCTGAAAACCTCTGACACACCGCTGCGCGTGTTTGTTTATGACAGTGGCGAGGATTCTCCATTCACTGCCGGTCGTTATGCCATGCCGACTGCGATGATTGAAGCGGCCGGAGGCACCAACGTGCTGGATACGCTGGAAAAGAGCTGGGCGCGGGTGAACTGGGAAGCTGTGGTTGAGGCGAACCCGGAGATGATCGTGATCGTCAACTATGGCGAGGTGACTGCCGAGCAGAAGCGTGAGTTCATGCTGAACAACCCAGCCTTTGCGGAGCTGGATGCGGTGAAGAACGACCGGTTCGTGACATTGGAGTATGCGGAGGCAACGCCAGGACCACGGAACATCAAGGCGATCAAGAAGCTCGCTGCTGCGTTCTGGGGGAACTAAAATGAGCGAAGGAACCGGCGTTGTCGTGGCCCCGCCTGAGGGCCGTTCTCCTCATATGCTGCAGATCTGTTGCGTGGGATTGGCTGCGCTGGTTCTTTCGGTTTGCCTTGCTGTCTCCGTTGGCGCGGTTTCTGTGTCCATGGAGACGGTCTGGGGTGTTCTCGTCAACAAACTGGTGCCGGGATTGGTGGAGCCGAGCTGGTCGTTGGGCCGAGAGAACATTCTCTGGCAGATCCGCCTGCCCCGTGCACTGCTGGCGATTATGGTCGGGGCCGGACTTTCCATCGTTGGAGCCTGCCTGCAATCCGTAACCCGCAACCCGCTGGCGGACCCGCATCTGATTGGCATTTCTGCTGGTGGTGCGTTTGGGGCGGTGTTGGCGCTGCTGCATACGGGGCTGTTTCTGGGCTTGCTTACGGTGCCGTTGCTGGCTTTTCTCGGTTCTCTTGGGGCAACGCTGCTGGTGGTTGGTGTTGCCAAGTTCACCAGTGCGACCAGCGCTGACCGGCTGGTGCTGACAGGTGTTGCGGTGAGCTTTGTGCTGATGGCGGGCGCGAACATTCTCATCTTTCTGGCGGACCCGCGGGCCACGCACACCGTGGTTTACTGGATGCTGGGCGGGCTGGGACTGGCGCAGTGGACGCATCTTCTCTATCCGCTGGCGGTTCTGCTATTTTGCGGGACGTGGCTTTGGCTGCGGGCCGGGCATTTCAACGCCATGACCATTGGCGATGAGACCGCGACAACACTGGGCATCTCCGTGGCTTCCTTCCGGTTGGAGACCTTTGTCATCAGCGCACTGATTACCGGGGTGATGGTGGCGTTTTCTGGCATGATCGGCTTTGTGGGGCTGATGGTGCCTCACATTGTGCGGTTGTTTGTGGGTGGTGACTATCGGCGCCTGATCCCGGTCTCGGCTTTGTTCGGGGCGATCTTTCTATTGCTGGCGGATGTGGTTTCGCGAACTTTGATGAAGCCGGAAGATATGCCGATTGGCATCATTACCGGGCTTGTGGGCGGTATTTTCTTTATCTGGCTACTGCGAGAAAAGCGCTAGTTCGCCGTTTTTCAGGGGCTCAGGCATCTCGCAATTGTTGTGATATTGGCCCGAGCTTGCCGTGATCGCGACACAGATTTTTCGCGTTAGACTCATACAAGGCCGCTCTGGCAGCATGGCAAACAAGCGGTTTTGAAGGGAATTTGCTTTTATTCCGGTTGGTTCCGGCTGCTTTTAATTATGGTTTTGTCGCATATTCCTAGGTGATGAACAGAGGTCTGTTTCGGGAACATGTGTTTGATGCGGAGTGCGTGAATGACATCTCGTTTGTATAGCGATTTTGCCGAGCAATATGATGAGGCCATTCAAGAGAACATCTACAATGCTCTTTTGGAGCGCCCGACGCTGCTTGGCATGCTGCCTCCGCTGCAAGGGCTGAAGGTTCTGGACCTGGGCTGCGGGCCGGGGGTGTATGCGCAGTTTTTGTATGACCACGGCGCGGATGTGACCTGCATTGATGAATCCGAGCAAATGCTGAAGCTGGTGAAAGAGAAGCTGGACGACAACGTGAAGTGCTATACCTCTGACCTTTCCGACGGACTGCCGGACAAGCTGGAGGGCACGTTTGATATCGTGATTTGCCCGCTGATGATCCATTACATTGAAGATCTGGGGAAGCTCTTTTCCGACATTGGCAAGGTGTTAAAGCCGGGCGGCTATTTCGTGTTCTCAACGCACCATCCGCTGATTGATGCGCAGTGCTCCCCAAGCGGCAGTTATCTGCGCCAAGAGCATGTGACGGAGGAGTGGAACACCATTGGCGTGCCGGTGAAGGTGAGCTTTTACCGTCGCCCCCTCTCCATGCTGTTTGGATGGCTTTCCAGTGCCGGGATGTGCGTTGTGGACCTGCGTGAAGGGATGCCAGCTGCTGAGATGAAGGAAAAATCTCCGGTCCATTATGAGAAGCTGCTGAAGAACCCCAATTTCATCTTCTTCAAATGCCAGAGCCACTGCTGCAAGTGAGTGGTGAACTGAAGCTGCCTCAGACTCTTTGGCAACTTACAGATTTGTGAGTCTTAGGGTTTCTGCGGTTTATCTCCCGCAGAGTCAGTTCTGCCCTGCCCTAACTCGTGAAACCATGAGTCATTTCAAGGAGATATTGACTCTGCGAAACTCACAGGTGTGTTAGTTGCCTCTGAGTCAATTCTCACCCTCTGCAAAGGTGGAGTAAATGCTGCGGAAACGGTCGTAACGGGCTCGGTTGGCGCCCATATCGCTGTAGCCGACACGGGACTGGGAGCGGTAGTGCACAACGCGGTCCTGCTCATCGATCCAGAGCTCCACATCGTCGTTGTAGCCCATCTGAGCGCTTGTAAAGACGGCGTGAAGGTAAGGTCCATCCACCTTGCTGATCTTGTTCTTGCCCATCTCCTCCAGCGTGTTGGTGAGTGCTGCCTGCGTTGCGCCAAATGTGGCGAGCATGGGCAGCGGCTCTACATGGCGGGAGGCATCTTGCGCTTGAGAGGAGACGGCATTGGGGGAATTCGGGAGCGGCGCAAACTGTCCATCATGCACACCGACATACTCCGGGACCTTAGAGTTTTGCCAGATAAGCTTTACTGTGACACCGACCACAAGAGCCACCAGAAGAATTGCAATAACAGCCATTTTAGAAAGACCTTTAAACATTATCGTTTCCAGATTTCCCACCTGCACAGAGCATAACTCATTCAGGAGTTGCGGACGAAATGAAATTCTAGTGTTTAGAATTGCCGGGATTATGTTGGCGATGCGGTAGGTGGTTGATGCTGAAAGACGTTCATGCTCAGCTCTGTAGATCCAGTGTTTCCGTCGTTTTATTGCTTCTTTTAGCCAGCCTCAACATAAGCAGGTTCTGCCGGATTTACTCTTACCGTGCGGCAGAAATTACCTAACCCCTCATTCATTCCATAGTTTTTGGAGCAAACTATGAGCCTTTGAGAGGACTCCATCTGGCACGTGCTTTGCTTCTTATTATGTGCGCCACATATTGGCTCATAACTCGACGAAGCTGCGTTGAGTTCATTGAAGTTCCTTATTGTTGAACTGAGTTCTTCAATTGAAGTTCTGGACAGCGGCTGACGGGGTTCGTGAATTAAGTGATTGAATTTGTTGAATTGTATTAGTCAGCTTTGAGGAACTATTTGATGTCGATTAGTAATGTAGGCCAGAATCCTCTACCGAGTACTGATACTTACACTCGGTTCTCACAGTCCTCTGAAAACGTCTTTGGTACTTCGGTTTCTGAAATCGCAACAAAGCAACGTTCTATTAGCAGCGCATCCGCCGAAAATGCACGAGTTGCCGGCCCAAACTTTCGAGGTAATGTTTCCTATGAGAATTTTTTGGAGCTAAACGGGCTCAATCAGAGTTTGGGCAAAGAAGGGCTGGAGGGTATTGCGCAAAGGAGTAAAGAAGCTGAGCTGGAACTGAACGCTGAGCTGGAGGAGCACCTTGCGGAGGGTAAGAGACGATATCACGAAAACTATGAAGAAGATAACAAACGTATAAGACAGAACATCGCCGAGCGTAAAAGAGAGATCGCCAAATGGGAGCGAGAGCTATCAGGAGCTCACGGCAGATACAAAGATTTTGTCCAAGGCATCATAGATAACAATAAGACATCAATCGCAGAGGATGAAAAGCGTATAAGACAGAACGATATTTTTTCATCTCATTGGGCTTGATAGGCGAAGAAATGGCGCAGCTTCACTGCGCCATTCAATGAAGCAGTTGTTAAACTACAGGAATTAACGCACCCAGATCGTAAACATCCATATTTGCATCTGCAATATACTCCACTTTAAATTCGTCACCAGAAAAATAATTTGAGATTAGCGCTGCACTATCTAGAGAACCATCAGCAATGTCGTTGGCGCTATACAAAATGAGATTATTCCCATCCTGAGCCCACATAAGGTCAGAGATGTTCACTGTATTAAGTTGAAGTAGGTCCTGATCACCAGAAGCCTCATAAATGATGGTATTGGCTGTACCAGTATTTATATAGGTGTCATTTCCCTCTCCACCAAACATATGGGTTGTATCACCTGTACCGCTGACAAAAATATCGTCTCCGGCTTCACCATAAAGCGTATCTATGCCCTCTCCTCCATAGAGCTTATCTGCGCCTGCACCGCCGATAAGGAGATCGTTGCCAGCATTCGCATATATGGTGTCATCACCATCTTCGCCATAAAGGGTGTCGTCACCTGTACCGCCATAAATAGTGTCATTTTCACCACCACCGTAGATGGTATCGTTGCCAGCCTCACCAGCGAGTATGTCATTACCTTCACCACCATGCAAAGTATCCGCGCCGTCACCTCCAACTAGTAGGTCATCACCAGCATCACCGAAGATTGTATCGTCAGCATTCCCACCATAAAGCTCATCATTACCAGCTCCGCCATGAATGGTGTCTTTTCCGCCAGCACCATAGACGATGTCATTTCCATCGCCACCCTCTATATAGTCCTGGCCATAAGCTCCAAAAATGGTGTCGTTGCCATCACCACCAAATAACTGATCGTTATGGTAACCATCTGCATGAATTTCATCATCACCAGCACCACCATTGATGATGTCTTTTCCGTTACCACCGCTGAGATAATCATCCCCAGAACCGCCATTTATGACATCGTTGCCATCATCACCGTTGATTGTATCATTTCCAGAGCCTCCTAGCAGGTTATCACTGCCATCACCTCCCTTGATTTGATCATCCCCCGAGTCTCCATGTATCTCATCATCACCTGCATCACCCCAAAGGGTATCATTTCCAGCGTCGCCGTGAATGCGATCATCTCCATCACCACCTTCGATAATGTCGCGACCATCTCCACCGTTTAGGTCATCATTACCAATATTGCCGACGAGCTTATCATTCCCGTCACCTCCATAGAGTTCAGCATCTGTGACAGTGGCTTCGATGTGATCATTTCCACCATAACCGTATATTGGCCCATCATTGGGGTCCAAATCGATATAATCACTACCAGCAAGCAAGTTAGGATCATTTACATAAGGCGTACCAACTCCATCTTTCCAAACAAGTGCCATAATACTTCTCCATAAATATTAAATTTAAACTCTAATTATCTTGCTTCTTATTTTGTGAAATAATGAGTATTCTCGTCTAAACACAATATAAGCCTGCAATTTCTCTCTAAACACCTAGATTGACATGGGGTACAGGCGATGGCTTCAGAAATGAGAGCGACACCCGTCCACCTCGCTAGAGAAGAGAGCCCATCAAATAAATTTTTAATTGTATGCATTGCAAATGCATCCTAAAGTAGAAACCGTTCAGAATATCAACTTTTTCTCATGCAAACAGGATGGATACACGGGTAACTGCGCATCCTCTCGGTACAATGACTTAGATTTTCGCTGTGAAAGATTGATAGGATTTCTCAGTTGTACTTTCTGTATCCCACCTAAAGCAAACTGAAGAGGCAATGGAAGAAAAAGCTGAGATGCCCCTTTTTCCAAATGCCAAAGACCTCTTAGCGTACGCCCAACAAACGCTCTCTAAATACCAATGACGCTTCAAATTTCCTCAAAACGGCCCAATCGGTGCCATTAAACTTGACGATTTTGCAATTTCACTCTTAATTGCCCTTTTAATAGCAAAATTGCTGCTTAAATCTCTCAGGTCGGGAGAAAAGCAACAAAAGGAAGCCTTTGCAGATGAATTCAGAACGCTCTACGCAAACCACTGAGCGCCAGGAACCTTCTCCACTCTTGAAGCTGGCCCTAGAGCTCGGTCCATTGGGCGTTTTCTTCATCGCCAACTCCAGAGGCGAACAGCTTGCAGAATTGTTCCCTGCATTGGGTTCTCTCGGGCAGCCGATTTTTATTGCGACAGCTGCCTTTATGGTTGCGATCTCCATCTCCCTTACCGTTTCCTACATTCTCACCCGTCATCTGCCGGTGATGCCGCTGGTTTCCGGTGTGGTGGTGCTCGTGTTTGGTGCGCTGACGCTGTATCTGCAGGATGAACTGTTCATCAAACTCAAGCCAACCATCGTGAATACCTTGTTCGGATCCATCCTGTTGGGTGGCTTGTTCTTCGGTAAGTCTCTGCTGGGTTATGTGTTTGACAGCGCCTTTAAGCTGGATGCGGAAGGCTGGCGGAAGCTGACCATGCGTTGGGGCGTGTTCTTCCTTGTACTGGCGCTGATCAACGAGTTTGTCTGGCGCAACTTCTCAACGGACTTCTGGGTAGACTTCAAGGTCTTTGGCTTCATGCCGATCACCATGGTCTTCACCATGATGCAGTTGCCGCTGATCCAGAAGCACAGCCTTGAGAGCGAAGAGAAGAGCTAAAGCTCTCTCAACTTCCTACATGCAGACAAAATTAAAGCGCGGTTTGGGCCGCGCTTTTGTGTTTTCAGCAGTAAGTTCCGGATTAGCGCGGTGCGCGCTTTGCCAGGATGCGCTGCAGCGTTCTGCGGTGCATGTTCAGGCGACGGGCTGTCTCTGAAACGTTGCGGTCACATAGTTCGTAAACGCGCTGGATATGCTCCCAACGAACCCGGTCAGCGGACATTGGGTTTTCTGGTGGTGGAGCTTTATCGTTTGGACGGCGGGTCAGCGCTGCCAGAATATCATCGGCATCAGCTGGTTTCGCGAGATAGTCAATCGCGCCAAGTTTTACGGCGGTTACAGCGGTTGCGATGTTGCCATAGCCGGTCAGGATGATTGCGCGCGCGTCCGGCTTTTTCATGCGGATGGCTTCAACCACATCCAGACCGCTGCCATCTTCAAGGCGCATGTCTACGACAGCATAATCAGGTGCCTGTGCTGCAACTTTACTCAGCGCTTCTCTAACACCATCTGCGGTTTCCGTGTGGAAACCCCGTTTCTGCATCGCACGTTCCAAGCGCTGCTGGAAAGCACGATCGTCATCAACGATTAGAAGGCGTCCAAGAGGTGCAACTTCTGGTTCTGTCATTTTGCAGGTCCGATTAATCTACGGTATTCACAGGCCACTTTAGTATATTTTTCAGTTAAGGGAAGTTCCCAACGGCTTTTATAGCCAGATTTCGCTAAAGTATTTTTACTAGGATACCTAGAGATTTACTCTCAGGATTCTGGAGTTTGCGCTCCCTGATCCATCGTTTCACGCAGCCAGCGAATATGGACCAAAGCACCGTGCTCCGGATCTTTTCGATTATGAAAATTCACTCTTCCGCCCGAGCGCTCCAGCAATGTTTTGGCGATAAAGAAGCCGAGGCCAAGGCCACCGCCGGACTGGCGCTCGCCGTCATCTATAAACTCTTCTTCACCATCCTCAGAGATTGCAGGTGCTGAGCGTTTGGAGACGTAAGGCTCACCCATGCGAGCGAGAACTTCCGGTGCGAAGCCTGGGCCATCGTCTACAATGAAGATTTCGACGAACTTCTCATCCCACTTAGCCTCAAAGAGAACCGTGGTTTCCGCGAAGTCTACTGCGTTTTCCAGCAGGTTGCCGAGGCCGTAGCTGATGGCCGCATCGCGGACACCGACAGGCTCCGGTCCAGTGCCTTCTGCGTTGACCTTGATTTCGATACCGAGGCCTCTGTGAGGCTCTGAGACGTCCGAAAGCAGCAGGGAGATCGGCATGCGCTGGAACACCTGATCGGCGTCACTGGAGAGGCTGGTGAGCTTCTTCAGGATCTCACGGCAGCGGGCAGCCTGAGAATAAACCAGCTCAGCATCTTCACGTAGAGGGTCGCCCTTTTCAAATTCCGTGGAGAGCTCTTTTGCGGTCAGATAGATCGTGCCCAGCGGGGTTCCCAGTTCGTGCGCGGCGGCCGTTGCAAGGCCATCCAGCGCGGACAGGTGCTTCTGGTGAGCCAGAACCATGTCACTGGCGGCCAGCGCGTTGGAGAGCTGGCGAGCTTCTTCTGCGACGCGCAGGGAGTACGTGGCCATGAAGAACATGGAGCACATGAGCGAGAACCAGACGCCGACGAGATACAGCGGTGGCAGATCGATCTGGGTGCCATCGTACCAAGGCAGCGGCATGTGGAAGGCGGTGAGCAGCGTGACAACTGCGCCAGCCAGCGCGCCAAGGATGATGGTGTTGCGGGAGGACAGCGCGGTTGCGGAGACCACAACCGGCGCCAAAATGAGGAAACAGAACGGGTTGCCCAGTCCACCTGTGAGGTAGAACAAGCCACCGAGCTGGATGATATCGTAGGCCAGCTGCGCTGCTGCTGCGTTTTTGGAGATGCGCGTGCTCGATGGCCAGCGGATTTTCAGGATGACATTGAGCCAAGCCGAGGCAGCGACCAGAACGTAGCTGTAGCCAATAGGCAGCGGGAAGTTGAGCAAGTAGTGCACAACCAACAGAGAGACAGTTTGTCCGGCTACCGCCAACCAACGCAGACGGACAAGCGTATCCAGCTTGATCTGCGGGTCTAACAGTCGCGACTGTCCTTCCGGTGTGCTTATCATTTAATCTTGCTCCAATACGTCATAAAAGCCCTTCATAAATCACAGGTGATCCACTTGCCAATGGGTTATGTGGCAGAACTATGCTGTTTTGCCGCTGAAATGTTAGCATAGCCTTGTATCCGCCTCTGGGGCATGCTAGCCAACCATCTAGTTGCGCAGGTACAGCAAACAAACACTTAAGAGTGACAGTGAGTTGTACCAGTGATTGTTATTGCGACACGGGAAAAACGATATGAGTGAAGCTAATACTGCTGGCGAACAGGGTGAAGCAGCTGCTCCAGGTATGAACATCCTGGCTCAGTACATTAAAGATCTGTCCTTTGAAAACCCAAATTCTCCGAAGTCTCTTCAGCCAGGTGAACAGCCTAAGCTGGACATCAACGTAAACGTTGGTGCAAATCCAATTGGCGAAGACCAGTTCGAAGTAATTATTACCCTGAACGCAAAAGCGAACACTCCTGAGCAGGTTCTGTTTGCTGTAGAACTCGTTTACGGTGGCGTATTCCAGATCACTGGTGTTCCTCAGGAGCATATGCACCCGTTCATCCTGATCGAGTGCCCACGCATGCTGTTCCCGTTTGCTCGCAACATTCTTGCAGACACCACACGCAATGGCGGCTTCCCTCCACTGCTGCTCGATCCAATCGACTTTGCTGCTCTGTACCGCCAGAACCTGGCACAGGCTGCAGCAGCACAGCAGGCACCTGCTGGCGACAATGGCGAAGCAAAGCCAAACTAAGAATTTTAAGTTTCCGGCCAACTGTCGGTACTTTGACAAAGCCACGCTGGATTCCAGCGTGGCTTTTGTTTTGCCTGCAATTCGACATTTCGATCTAGGAAGATGTTTAGTTTCGCCACCTAGGATTGCCGCAGTCAAAAGATAGAGGCCTCAAGAGACTTAAAAATGCGGCATCCAAGATTTTTGAATATTGCTGGCGCACTGGGCATTGCTGCCCTTTTGATGACACCTGTCGGCTCCCTTGCCCAGGACGAAGAGCCAGAGATTGCTGGCCCTGAGGACTGGCACGCCTACAGCTACTCCGCAGAGCAAATTACCGGCGACATCATTCTGGCTCCCGGCACAATCGAGATGGGTAATGCTGGTGTTCTGACGATTACCGGCGTTGAGGGCTATACGCCAAACCTGTTCTCCTTCAGCGGTGCCACCTCGCTCAATTTGCCTGAAGGCAAATACTTCTGCGAAAAGGGCGTCGACAAAGGCTTCATGGTCATCGATCGGTCACAGCCAGACTTTCTTGTGATTGACGTGTTCGGCGGGGATGTGCCACCTGTCGCTGGCAAGGGCGTAGACCAACAAGCTGGTTTCTGCGGCTCGTTTACCTACAACAAGTCATAGGGGCGCTCAGCATGGCACGATTAAACAAGGGTGTTGGCTTTGCTTCTGTGTGTTTGGGTTTCACTCTTCTGGCGAGCCCGCTCGCTTATGCTGAAGATGCTGGTGAGAAGTGGATCGCAGTGAGTAACACCGCGATGAGCATTACTGGCGATATCGAGTTATCTCCTACAGCCATTACCATGAGCACTGGTAGCGTTTTGCCGCTGGAAGCAGTGAAAGGTGACGTCCCTAATCTTTATCGCTTTACTCATGCCAATGATCTCAAGCTACTTCGCGACAATACGTTTTGCTTGCCACATACAGAAGTGGGGTACGTCGTGCTGAACTACCGAGGTAAGGAAGAGTTGGAGATTGATGTCTTCGACGGTGACGAAGCACCTCACAGCGCTGATGAGCTAGAAAGCCAACCTGGCTTTTGCGCTTCTTATTTCTATCAGAAACCGTAGTGCTTATAACTGCATTTGCACCTCGATCAGGTCTGTGCAACATACGCTTTATTCTGATGTTGCACGGGGCTGATATGCGGATCAAAGACGCCAATTTCTACCGGAAATACTACAAAAAGTATCACGGCAAGGATCCGTACAAGAAAACTCCGAAGCCTCTGACGCGTCTTGGGGTCACCCGCAAGTATCTGAGCTACCTGCTGTTCTATATCTCCTCCACTTTCCTTCTGAGTGGCTATGCCACCAGTATGCGGGATTTGTTGATCTTCAACTATGCCGTTGCATGTGTGCTTGTTGTGGCTGCTGTTTTCATCTGGCCACGAGAGGTGAAAGCGCTGGAGCTTATTGGTCGCTATCTTGGGGTCGTTCTTTTTGCGGCGGTGTACAGCGCAGTGATTTTCGTGCCGATTGCATTCACGATGACGACCGAGGAGCTTGCCACCTTTTTGCAGCCCTTCCCGTGGATCATTCATGCAGTGTATCTGCCGCCAGCCATCTACGCTGGCATCATGATCTGGCGCGCGCCTTCTACGAAGGATGAGGCGAACAGCTCTGCTGTGTGATCTCTGTGGACGTCAGGTTGCGCCGGAGGTATCTCTATGCGAATAAACGAGAAATCGTTTTATGCACGGCGCACTTATGCAAAACAAAGCCCTCAGCTTTTATAAGAAATACAGCAATAAACATTCAGAGCAGGAACTCTTTGATCCAGATTTGATACCGCTGACGCGCTTTGGTCTTTTACGCAAGTATCTCAGCTTTGTTGTCTTCTATCTCTCCTATCCGTATGTGAGCAAACTGTTTGACGCCACTGCTCAGGATAGCTTCGCCAGCAACTCTATCCATCTTGGCGGGTACCTTGTTCTGGCTGCCTTTTTATGGCCGAGACGCCTCAGCTTGTTTGGCTTCCTGATGCGCTATTTCTGCATCTGGGGCGCTGTTGTTCTTTATTGGATGCTGATCATTTATCTGGTCACGCCAGAGAAGCTTAAAGCGCTGGTCGCCACCCATCCCTGGCTTCCCAAGGCCGGCTATTTGCCGTTTGCATTGTATGCGCTGGTGATGATCTGGCGTACGCCGAAATCAAAAAAAAGACGGTCCTGGCGCCAACAGCTCCGCGCAATGAGGCTCAGTTAAAGTTTGGCCCCTCATTTCAACTGGTCTTCAATTGCTCTCGGGAAAAGTTAGTCTGTCCCGGAGTTCGTGGCCTTCACGTGTCGCGCTCTAACAATTGATTTGAGCGGAACCCTTGCATTTGGTTGTATCTGGCCAAATGAGACATGCTCAATCTCCTTTCCTGAGGCAGCGGTTTTTCTGCGATGTCTGAAAACGCATACGCACAAGAAGTTTGCTACAACCTGCGTGGTGGGAACCGCGCGTTGCTGATGGATGCGTTTGCCAATATCCGCAAAGAAGACTTTCTGTTCCCCCCTCCCTGGAAGGTGGCCATAACCACGCCCGGCTATGGACGCCGCGCTGTTTTGCAGGATGCTGCAGACCTCTATCAGGACATGCTGGTGGAGCTGGTGCATGAGGCTTCCATCAACACCGGGCAGCCTTCGCTCTGGGCACAGATTTTCAACTGGTCGGGTCTCAAACCGGGGATGAGCGTTTTTGAGTCCGGCTCTGGTCTCGGGTACTTCACCGCAGTTATCGCTCATGTGGTTGGGCCGGAGGGCTCAGTTTACTTCGATGAGCCCCATGAGAAGCTGCATGACAAGTGTCGCGAGAACCTAGCAGGCATCAAGAACGTGCATGCGGTGTATGACGGTGCTGCGCTGGACCGGACCTATCTTTGCTATGGCACCACCACAGTACCTGCTGAGCTTTATCGCAATACCAAGCTGCGGGGGCAGATTGTGTTTCCCTTCACTGATGACTGGGGGCACGGTTTCTTCATCAGCCTGAAAAAGAAGAAGAAGGTTTGCGAGCTGAAGCTTGGGGCGCCCTGCGCCTTTGTGATCAGCCGGGATTACAAGAACAATCCTTACACCAATGACTTTGGCGAGCTGACGGATATGGCGGTGGACGTCAAATTCGTTGAGCAGGCTTTGGATGACAAAGTGCTGGATGTGGCAAAGATGATCCATCTGGCGATTGAAGCCAAATCCCACTCTTAGAGCATGTTACGCTCATTTACATTCACGCCTCATGCTCTAACTTATTTATTTTAAACGAGTTCTTGTCGTTTGATTGAATTCAATCAAACGGAACGCGCTCTAGCTTTTATGCCGCATAGTAATCCGGCTTGCCAAACCTCCCGCCTCTCGCTAAGCTCATTCCCGTTGCGCGTGAGCGTGATGATCCGAAACGTAACCAAAGGGGGTGCATTATGATTGTGATAAAGGTGCTTCAGGCAGGTTCGTTTAAATAGGCAACACGCCTTGCCTGCCTGACCCACTTTGGGGTCCGTATGCGTTGGCTACGGCGACCCTATGGTGCTGTTCTATTTCAGGCAGATAAATGTCCCATAAATTGATTGAGCTGGGTTGGTCCGCTCACTTTATGATGCAGCTTCAGGATGATGAGTTGCAAACCCTTCCTGTTGCCCGCGTTACGCAGGTTCACCGTAACCAGATGATTGGTATCGGTCATCAGGGAGAGTTCACCCTGAGCGTTCCCGGCCATGGTTCAACCGGCGATTATGCGGTTGGCGACTGGGTGGTTTACGACGTGCATGCTCAAGTCGTTCGTGCATTGGACCGGCTCACGCTGGTGGAACGACGCGCGGCGGGTGAAGATGCCCGTGCGCAGCTGATTGCGGCCAATCTGGACGTGTTGTTCATCACCACCTCCTGCAACAAAGACTTCAACATCGCGCGGCTGGAGCGGTATCTAGTCGTGGCTCAGCAGGCTGGCATTCAGCCCGTCGTTCTGTTGACGAAGGCTGATCTGGTGGATGACACCTATGCGTTTGAGGCCGAAGTGCAGAAGATTGATCCGCTGTTGCCGGTGATCGCGCTTGATACCCGTGATCCAGAGCAGATTGCCCCGCTGTTTGACTGGTGGAAGGCTGGGCAAACTGCAGCATTGGTGGGCTCTTCCGGTGTTGGCAAGTCAACAATCCTCAACAGCCTAAGCGGTTCTTCCGCCAAGACTGCTGGCATTCGCGAGGATGATGCGAAAGGCCGGCACACTACGACGGCTCGCTGCCTCTATCCTGTTGGCGATAGGCGCTGGTTGATGGATACGCCGGGTATGCGTGCTTTGCGGCTCTACGATGTTTCTGAGGGCGTTGCTGCGGTGTTTCAGGATCTGGTTGATCTGGCAGAGCACTGCCGGTTTTCCGACTGCAGTCATGAGAGCGAGCCAGGCTGTGCCATTCAGGCTGCAATTGAAGAAGGGGAACTGGATCCATCACGGCTTAAACGCTGGAAGAAGCTGGCACGGGAGGAGCTGTACAACAGCGAGACTGTTGCGCAATCCCGCTCTCGTACGAAGAGCTTCTCCAAGATGATCAAGCGTGTGCAGGCAGACAACCGTATCATGAAGGGCGATTACTAGCCCCTTTGAATAGCATCCCCCACAGGGTCAGCTTGTGGGGGTGCTACCGCTTATTCAGTTTGCCGGTTTCCAGCTAGAACCTTCAAACTGATTTAGGGGAGCCGACCCGCGGTTTTGGCAGAGTTCGCAGGTCGGCTATATGCCCTTGAAGTGTTGTTGTGTTGAGGCAACTTCAAGGACCTCGGGAGGTTTGCCCACTCGGTGGATATGCTGTCTGACCGAAGTGGTGACGCTCACCTTTTTTCAGCCAAATGCAGTGCTGCAATACCGCAGTTGGCGAAGCAGCTTTGTTTTTCCAGCTGCATTCAACGAGTGTTGCGCGTTTCAATGAAATGAGCTGTTCTATAAAGAACAGCAGGGAAAGATTTTTTGAGGTAAGCGCAGCGCGCGAAGCAGTGCCCGACTGCTGAGAGATTCGGTTTTATCCCGAATTTGCCGTGGTCTTTGGCAGCTCAACCAGGAATGTGGTTTCCGCTCTATCCGGCAGATAAGACACGGTGCCGTAGTGTGATTTGACCATGGATTGCACGATGCCAAGGCCCATGCCTGTGCCGCCTTCTGCCCGCTTGGTGGTGAAGAACAGGTCGAAGATCTTCCCAGCATTGCCCTCAGAAATGCCGCTACCGTTGTCGCTGGTGTAAAACAGCAGGGTTTCCGGTGTTTCCTCAACCTTAATGGTGAGCTTGCTCGCCCCGTGGTTCACTGCGTTTTCCAGCAGGTTGGAGAAGATAATCTCCGCATTTTCCAGCGTGATTGGCAGGATCTGGTCTCTCTCGCAGTCCACCTCTATCACCAGCTGCTCATAGTGACTTTGCAGGTGATCGAGCAGTTCACCAAGATGCAGAGTTCCAGAGGACTTGGGGTTGTCCGCACGAGCCAGATGGCGCAGGCGGTCCAGCAGTGCGGACAGGCGGTTGGAATCCTGCAAAATGTTGTTCAGGAATCTGGTGCGTTGGTCCTTTGACATGTCGTCCCCGGATTCCAGCAGGAGTTCGACTGCTCCTTTGGTGGCTGTGACCGGCGATTTCAACTCATGTGCTGCGTGAGAGGCGAAGGTGGAGATGTAGTCTGCCCGCTCCGAGATTTTCCGGGCCATGGCGAGGAAACTGTCTGCCAGCGATGCAAACTCACGCGTGCCATTGTGCTTCAGAGGCGCGATTGCCTGCGTATCGCCACTGCTGATCCGCTGAGTACGGTCGATCAGCTCATAGATTGGTTTGGTGATGACCCGCAGGAACACAAAGCCGATAGCGGTTGTCACAAGCAGTGTGAAGGCAGCGGCAATGGCCACGACCTGCCATTGTTTGAAGAGCTGGCGCATGGTGTTGCTTGGCGTGCGGGAGGCGTAGATCACCCCAACCACCTTGCCCTGCACCAGAACCGGCATTGCAGAGAAGATGCGCGTTGATGTTCCGCGGCTTAGTGAAGTCAACGCTGGCGCCGGTTCATCCGAAATCCGCTCACGCAGGACGCTACGGTATTGGCCAGAGAGTGCCGTTTGCACTTCTTCCACGTGCCTCAGGGAGAGACCGACTTCGCTGCGCCCAGCGATGACGTTGCCTTTGTGGTCAAGCACACGGAAGCCAGCCAGTGTGACCTTCTGTGTTTCCATTAGCAGCGGAGACAGGCGACTGCCGATGTTCAGCATCACCTCACTGGGTGCTTCAGCGGCTTCACGAGCCTTTGCTCGGCGTGGGTAGGTTTTGGCGGAAAAGAGGTAGTTGCGCGGCGCTATCGGCGTGTAGGGGCCGTTCTCCACGCTCACGCTGCGTTCTGCACTCACGAGGTCATCAAGGCTGATCTGCTCCTGCTCTTCCACCATTTGCGACATGACGGCTGACAGGACAGCACTTTGAGCAATCAGGGCGTTTTCCGTTTGCTGGAAGATCTGATGCTCAAAGATGCGGAAGAACAGAATGATGGCGAGCGGCAGCAGCAGCACGCTGAGCAGCACTGCAACCACCACAAGGCCCAGTGTTGGGCGCCACTTCTTTTTTGTTGCCGCGGCGATCATGAGGGAACCGGCACTGCCGCCAGTCTGAAGCCGACAGCGTGCACCGTCTCAATCAGGTTCGGCGCCCCTGCATTTGCCAGCTTTGAGCGGACATTGCGGATATGACTGTCGATTGTCCGGTCTGAGACGTGGATGTTGGGCGGATATGCCAGATCGATGATCCTATCGCGGGAAAACGTCATGCGCGGGCGGTCCAGAAACAGTTTCAGGATCTCAAATTCGATGGATGTCAGCTCCACGGGCTGGCCGTTGTAAGCCACTGAGCGGTAGGAAGGATCAAGCTGTACGCCTCCGGCCTGAAGCTGAGACGGCTTGACCTCACCTGTAATCTTAGGGCCATTGGTGCGCTTCAGGATTGCGCCGATGCGGGCGACCAGCTCTCGTGGGCTGAACGGTTTGGTGACGTAATCGTCTCCCCCCATTTCCAGCCCGAGGATACGGTCAATCTCTTCATCGCGGGCAGACAGGAACAGAATAGGCACTTCTGAGTGCTTGCGGATCTCGCGGCAGACTTCGAAGCCATCCATCTCCGGCATGCCGATGTCCAGAATGATCAGGTCCACCGGCTGCTGCTTAAAGCAGGCAACAGCCTCAAATCCGTTTTCAGCTATGATTGTGTTGTAGTTGGCTTTTTCGATCGCGAAGGTAATCACTTCCCGAATGTGCGCATCGTCGTCAACTACCAGTATATTTTGCATTCTCAGAGGCCCGGATCTTCACGATAACGAGTTCTACTGTCAGAGGCCAGGGTTTGCAACTTAGCCGGGGTTTCCAGTTGTGTCGGAGCCTGCGGTTTTGCCGGAGACTGCGGCTTTGTCGGGGCCTCGTTCTTTTGCAGGTAATTGAGCAGCAACTGATTTCTGAGGCTCCATAGGCGCCAGTCATCCGCCCAATATCTCACTTTTTGAGCCAAGTTTTGGCGGGATGACCATAGCTCCCAAAGCTCACGGTTATTAGCAGCAACACCTCGCTCCAATTCACTTTTCATCTTTGCATCAATGGCCGGAATAGCCTGTGGTCCTAAGCTGATCAGATACCAATGGTCAAACTTTGAGTTATCGGCGTAGGTCACGTTGTAGTCTGCTATCAATGCGGCTGTGTTTGTAAGGCTGAGCGTGTAGAGGATCCCCGCAACTGCGAGCATGTTCACACGAACGAGCCAACCGTTGTTTCGTCCTAAAGCCAGTTTGGCAATGATGCTGAGTACGCCGATGAGCACCAGTATCACCCAGATCAGAGCGTAGAGGCGTAGATAAGTCATTGAGTACACGCCGACATAATTGCCGAGGCGTGCGAGGCAGGAGGCGACGAGCAGAGCGGTTTGGATGGTCCACGCGAGCAGCAGCACCTTCACCAGTTTGGATTTAGCAGTAGGGGCACCGGAGCGGCTGGCGAACAGTACAAAGATAGCGGCGAGCAGAGCGGCAATGATGAGGGTGTAGACGCCTTTGTGGGCGTAGTTGGCATAAGTAGTTCCTGCCGGGAGTTCCTGAGAGCCCCACAGGTAAAAGGCATCCAGCACAGTTTGCAGAGCAAAGAGGCCATTGAAGAGCACAAGCGAGCGGACAACAGCTTTGTAGCCAAAGATTTCATCCATCACGGATTGATAGGCTTGAACCGTTTCCTGCTCCGGTGTTTTAGCCGCGGATTCAACAGCCATCTTTTTCTTCAGCTTTTTTCTGAATTTTACGCGCAGGAACGGCCAGATCAGAACAAAAGTGATGGACCAGAACACGATGCGCGCCATGTTCAGTTTTTCAAAGAGCTTGCCCAGGTTGATGCTGAGCAGCCATTGCTCGATGACAGGGTTTGAAGAACTGAACAGGTACAGGAAAATCGGGAACAGGGTGAGGGGCAGAAACCAGGTGAACGCTAGTTTGGCGTAGTTGGACAATGGCCGCTTGCGTCGTTTGACGCGGCTGAGCGTAAACATGTCTTTGATAAAACCCAGCGGCCAACGGCGCAGGAAGATGAGCAGCACTTTGACCATCTTCAAGTCAAAGGCATTGATGCGCCGGTTCATAATGAGAGCACACATGGCCAGAGCGAGGATGGCGATCAACCCGCTCAGAAAATCCCATTGGAGGATACTTGGCACAACGCCAATGATCACCGTCAGCATCGTGATCCAAGCAAGGCGGGGGCTCACCCGGTGTCCGCCCAACAGCATGATCGCAAAGGCAACAGCTACAATGAACAGGCTGAAGCCAATTTCAGCCCTGTGACCAAAGAACAAATAGTCCGCAAGCAGGCATAAGCCCAAACCAAGAAGAAACCGGGCCTGAATGCCCATTGCAGGCATCCATGACACCGGCTGAATGCGAGAGTTAGATAACATCAATTTCGCCCCTGAAATCATTAAGTGAATGAACTCAGGCGACGGTCTACCGGTGCCCCTTGCAGGCAGTTGGGCAAAACCGATGAGATCTCGTGCAGATTTGTGCAGTTTCTGTGCAGGTGATGAGAGCTGCTACGGGAAGGCAGCCTGCATAGGTGTGCAGACTGCTGTTTTTATTGGGATTTGGTGGGCCTAGGCCGCTTTGATATCACCGAGGAACTGGTCGATTTCGTTGCGGAGGTGATCGGCTTCCGTGCGGAGCTCCTCGGAGGCGATGAGGACTTGCTTTGAGGTGACGCCAGTTTGAATGGCGGCTTCGTTGACCTTGGCGATGTTCTCCGTGACCTCAGCTGTTCCGCCAGCGACCTCGCTGACATTGCTGGCGATTTCTTGAGTGGCAAACTTTTGCTCGTTGATGGCGCTGGAGACGGCACTGGCGCGTTGGTCGATCTCACGGATGATCTTGTCGATGTCTTCCATTGCGGTGAGAGATCCCTCTGTGGCGCGTTGGATATCGGCAATCTCATTTCGGATTTGCTCTGTGGCCTGAGAGGTTTGCTCAGCCAGTGACTTCACCTCACTTGCGACCACTGCAAAGCCCTTGCCTGCTACACCTGCCCGAGCAGCTTCTATGGTGGCGTTGAGGGCAAGCAGATTGGTTTGCTCAGCGATGTCTGTGATGATGCTAACCACATCTCCCACGCTCTGCGCTGCTTTGCGCAGCTCTGCAGCATCAGAGTTGGCGCTGTGGACCTGATCCACCGCTTCTGAAGCGGCTTTTCGGCAGTGTTGCATCTGGTTGCCTATTTCGGCGACGGAGCAGTCCAGCTCCTCTGTGGCAGAGGCGACAGACTGCACGCTGCGCGAGGCTTCTTCCGCTGCTGAGGCGACTGCCTTGGATTGGTTACTGGTAAGCTCGGAGATGCTCGACATTTCCTGAGAGGACAGCTGCATGGTTTGCGAGTTGCGGCCCATGGTTTCAAGCACATAGGAAACAGCTTGCTCAAAGTCTGCAATACGGCCTTCAAGGAACTTACCACGCTCCAACTGAGAGGCGTGCTGGGTGTCCTGCTCTTTCTTCAGATCACGCGCGAGGATCATGTTTTCCTGGAAGACAGAGACTGCTTTGATCATCTGGCCAACTTCGTTCTTCGTCGGCTTTGGCAGCTTGATGTTCAGGTTGCCGCTGGCGAGTTGCTCCATGGCTTCTATGATCTTAGCGAAGGAACGCTGGATGGACTTGATGAGGATGAAAGACATCAGGAACACCAGCAGGAAGCCTACAGCAGCAATGCCCATATGAAGGGTGAGACGTCCGTTGGCGCTTGCTTGCAGTTGTTCTGTATCTTCAATCAGGCTGGCAGCGATGGTGTTTTCCAAGGCTTTGAGCTGGTTGATTTTTTGGGACGCGGTTTCAAACCACTCAGGACCACTGATGGTTTCCAGAGCAGTTGCTGTCTCCTCACCGCCCAATGCGATATCGCGATAGGTGTTCAGCTTGGTGTTGGCTGCACCGTTCTGCAGTTTCTCATAATCTGCAAAAAGTTCAGGCGTGGCGTAGGTTTGGAAAATGTGCGTGAAGGCATTTTGTTCAACGATAAGCCGTTGGAACTTTTGCAGGGCGGCAGGTGGGAACGCATTGCTTGCAAAGCCTGCGGCACCCACAGCCCGCTCTAGCCCTGCCCGCTCTTTAGTCAGCAGGAAGGCGTGATAGCTTACGATGCGGTCTACAATTTCCGCATTGGGGCTGAGCTCACTCATGGAGCCGATGATGTCGAGTTTTTCGGAGTTCAACCTGGTGTAAAAAGCAACCGCCTCAGCCATCTGCACATTCAGCGCATCAACATTGGAGCGCATTCTGGGCGTCTTTTGCAGCTCGGCATTGATGCCTTCCAGATCAGCGGCAAATGCTGGCTGATAGATGGACAGGTCAAAGCCCTCAAGGAACTGCAGGTAATCGATGCGGGCAGTGTCCGTTGCCTTGCGCTGGCTCTTCAGGTCAGCCTCAAACTGCTGACCTTTGCTGGCGAGGAATAAGGCTGTGGCGCCGCGCTCTTTCTGCTGCTCATGCACCAGACTGCCGATTTTGACGGAAAGGCGCGTGAGCTGTGAAAGGGCGGCCAGTTTCTGCTCATCCTCGGTGTCGACCTTAATGAGCTGATAGAGAAAAACGAGGGCTGCAATACTTGGAATAATTGAGAGCAGTGTGATGGTATGAACAATTTTGAGCTTAGCTAAATATGCAAACATGATAATTCGGTCCGCTGAAATCTAACTAAGCATTTTCCCGTGTTTATTTACGGCTAGTTAACGATAAGAGGCCGATTCCATGTATGCGGGCAGCATTCCAAAACGTGTGCTCTTTGCATTCTTGATAGAGCCTTGTTCGGAAATTTGTTTTCCGGAAATAGGGTTGAGATGTTAATCAGGCAAAAAATTTTAGTTATTTCGCATATTCTTTAGAAAAGAAACATCAAAAATATCAGTAAAATGATTAACCAGAACAGCAACCAACCGAAGCAAGGCTCTATTTATAAATAGAGATTCGCCACGAAGACTCGACCTATGAACCTATATACATCCTGATTAAGCGTTTTACTTCGAAACAGAGAAAGCAGAACTTACGTTACGTAGCATGTTCCACGCAATGAACTTGTGGGCTGGACCGACTGGCAGCATGTAGAGTTTGCCGAACCAGTTGTGTGTGATGACCGAAGAGGTGATGCGCACCAACGCCCCTTCAGAAATTGCATCGACGCTGAACGTGGTCATGACCGAGAGATGTTTATCTCTTGAGGTGAGTACCAGTTCGCGGTCCTCAATGTGCTCAACCAGAAAGAAATCGAGCTTCTCGCCGACTTCTGGCAGCGTGGTCTTTCGCTTGCCCTCAAAGCCTTTGATTTTGGTAACTCCAGCCAAAGCTGAGATCTGGTCCCTCACCCAAAATGCAGCGCCAAGCCAAGCAGAACGTTTGCTGAACAGGGCGTTGTAGACCTCAAACGCGGTTGGGTGTTCTTGTATCTTCAAGGAGTTGACGTGGTAGAAGTACAACTCTTCGCGCGGGGCAACCAATTGAGGGGCCGGGAGAGATAGGGTTTCCGGCATGTTTTTACGCTCCTTTATGATGCTGCAGCTGGTCTTCGCCGCATTATTTAGATTATCCTAAAGTGTGTTTATTTGCAATGAATTAGATGGTTTCAGTTAGCTTGCCTAATCCTGCGATAATATATTTTTTGTGCCACACTCTCGCCTTATGATTGCAACACACTTTTTCGCGCACCGCATCGGTGTTTCTAGTTTCAATTTACCGGCAAACACGCCAGCCTCTGAGATCACTTTGGGGAGTGAACCTCAGGAGAATACGCCTTTCTGTGCTGCTTTGGGCGCCTATGTGCTTGCCATTGGGGGATTTTATGAAATCTACATTGCTTAAAGTTGTTGTGGGGTGTTCGGTTCTTCTCAGCGCGCAGGCTGCTGCTGCGTCCGGTCTTTATCTGGTGCGAGAAGATGGTAGCGAGATTGAAATCTATCTGAAGTCACAAAGCCCGAAGAACGCGACAGATCTTCTTGTGCTTATTCAGGGCTCTGATTGTAACAGCGTCGCCAATAACAAGCTGATCAACGAGGAGTTCTCTCAGGTTCTGCCGAAAGCGGATGTGCTGACGGTTGAGAAGTACGGCATCACTTCCGACCTTTCCTGGGACAGGAATGATGAGCGCGCAGATTGCCCAGCGGCTTATATTGAGAATGACTCGCCGGAACGCCGGACTGCAGATTACATCAAGGTGATCAGTCAGTTGAAGGAAGGCGGCATTTATGAGCGCGTGATTTTGCTGGGTGGCAGTGAGGGCGCTGTGGTTGCCAACATGATTGCTGCGAAGGCGGATTTCGTGACTGCGAGCATTGCGCTGAATGGTGGCGGGCGTCACTTCATTGATGACATCCTGCACAACATGAAGTCCAGTGGTATGCCGGAGGAAGCGTTCAAAGAAGCTTCTGCGGGTTTCAAAGGGTTTGCCCAACAAGTGACATCCAGTGAGCCGTTTGAACTCAACATGAGTGGGCATGGCTACAACTGGTGGAACAGTATGCTGAAATCAGATCAGCTGGAGATCCTCGCACAAGTCGACACTCCTGTTCTGATTGTGCAAGGTGGGCAGGATCAGAGTGTCTCTCCGGAAGCTGTTGAAGAGCAGATTGCGAAGCTGGATGAATTGGGTAAGACCAACGTCACTTACAAATCCTATGCTGACATGACGCATTCTTTTAAGAGCGCTGCGGGCGAAAGTATGGTTCCGCAAGTCATCTCAGATATTCAGGGCTGGCTGGCAAAGCTGGATTGATCCATCGAAGGGCAGTTTTCTGCCCTTTTCTTTTTCGGTGGGGGATGGATCGCTCGTTTATGTAACGGCTAGTGCAGTTCCAGCTTGGCCTGGGCGCTTTCTTGCGTATGGCGAATGCCATCACGTTTCATCTTACGCTCACACTGGCGCTGGGAGGCAGGGGCAAACTTTGGCTTCCACGCGCGTACGACTTCTTTGAACTCGGAGATAAACAGCTGAAGCTCAGTGGCATCAAGCTCATCCAGAGCGATGCAGGACACGACGGCAGGTTGGCCGAGGGCAACACGGATAAAGGTAAAACGGTTCTTGGCAGTATGGTTTTCGTGCAGCATTTGGACCATGAGATGCTGCGGAACTTCTGTATCTTCTGAGAGATAGGCCATCATCTTCAGGCGCTTATCGCAGGCCCGCATGTGGATCTCGATATCGTCAGCGTTCATCGTACACTCGCCGTCTTTGTTAAAGACGAGAGCATACATGCCGCCATCAGATGCAATCTTATTCATGAGTGTTTGAGGTGTCATATTCTGCAAGACTGACCATCCCATCGTTTTGTTTCTATGATAGCGAAAAATGTCGAACATTCTCCTAAGAGCTCCCCGCTTTTGAGGCAGGAAGTTCTATTGATCACTATGAACGGGAATGTGGGCAGAAACTGTTCTCTACGAGACACAAAGGCGTGAAGTGCACTGAATGAACGTGCTTTGTGCCTGCTTCATAACGTGGGTGTGAAGACGCAGCATCAGGGCACCCCTCGAAATCGCTTAGGTAAGTTGCGCACGCCGTAAAACACAACCAGATGCGATCACATCTGCTGAACTCGCCGTCAGATGGCTTGGATAAGTGTTGAAAGGCACCGCTTCTTACTAAGGCGCCTTATATCCTCGAGCAGGTATCTCTTTTTAAATCAGCATCTTGGAGATGATGTTGATGTTCTGATCTTCCTGATTTGCCTGTAACGCCTCAATTCCAGCCCGCATGCCTTTTACCAGCGTATCCACGGACATGCTTGGTGCACCGAGATTTTGGATCATGGCGGCGACTTCAGGCAGATGGGGCAGATGCACCCAGCCTGCGCGGATGGGAAGTTTGTTTTCTGCAATGTGGTGCAGGATGCCATACATGAGGTGATTGCAGCAGAAGGTGGCAGCTGAATCTGAGATATCCGTTGGCACTCCAGCATCCCGCATAGCCTGTGTCATGGCTCTAAGGGGAACTGTGGCGTAGTAACCAACCGGGCCATCAGGCACCGTCAGTTCTCCTTGAAGCGTGACGCCTGCGGTATCAGTGACGTCGTAACGCGCACAATCATTTAGGTTTTGCGCTAGACGTTCCAGCGTGATCATGGAGCGGCCACCGTACTCGCCCAGCATGAGGACAGCGCTGGGTTTCAGCTCTTCCATGGCGGCGACAGTCTCTTCAATGCAGCGGAAATACGCCCCGGAGACAATGCGGGAGACAATCTTTGCGCCTGCGATCTCTTCGCCATCCAACGCCAGTGCCAGTTTTTCAGCGGGATTGGTCGGCGTGTTGGCATAAGCGCCGAAGCCGGTGATGAGAATGGTGTCCATGGGATGCCTGCTCCTTCTCACTGTGTTCCACCATCAGTATCGGGAGCAGCTTAAGTCTTTGTTCAAGAGACAAAGACAGATGGAGCGAGTTGCAAGCAGATCAAGCTTCTTACAACTCGCTATAATATAGATCGTATGTCTGAAACCGATGCTTAAGATGCAATTTTCACCGTAAAGGAGAGATCGTCGGCGCCACTCCAGGTCGTAACATCTACATTTATGTTCTTGAGCCAGTTCACAACAACAGGACGATTATTTAATCCATGTTCAGCGGTTGTTACACAGACCCAAAACTCACCTTGATCAGCTAACTGATATCGGATCATTGCTTGAATTTTGTTGTTTGAATCTCCGGCTAAGCTAAATGCACTTTTACTGCTGTGAGCAGGTATCTTCGAGATGGTTTCCACGAAGGATCCATTGTAAGCGGAAGCTCCGATGATCGTAGCATCGTAGTTGCTCGTGTTTTCCATTTCGCAGTAAGCATGCTTCTGCCGTGCCATTGCCTCAGTCATATCCCAACACCTCTGTCTTTGAGCCCAGCGTAAATGCCAGCAACAGGCATCATGAAAGGCTCATACACAGATGCAATCCCCGAGATTTACATCTGCATATGTACCGAGGTAATGAGGCCACTCCCCTACAAAGCGCTCTCGATTTCAGCGACTACAGCTTCGGCTGCGGCGCGGGGGTCTTCTGCACGGTAGATTGGGCGGCCGATGACGAGGTAGTCGGACCCTGCTTTGATGGCATCGTATGGGGTCATGATGCGGCGCTGGTCGCCAGCATCGGAGCCTTTCGGACGGACACCCGGCGTCACGATGCAAAGCTTGTCGCCAACCTTTGCACGCATTGCAGCAGATTCCACCGGAGAGCAGACAATACCGCCAACGCCAGCTTCAACTGCATCAAGCGCGCGCTGTTCGACAAGGTTTGCAGTTGGGCCGACATAGCCAGCGTCTTTTACGTCCTGCTCGTCCATGGACGTGAGGACGGTGACACCCAGCAGGCAGAGGTCTTTGTTGCCGACTTCTTCCAGTGCCTTCACCGCTGCACGCATGTTTTTCGGGTACGCATGGATGGTCATGAACTTCATGCCCATTTTTGCGACGTTTTTCACTGCGCTTGTGATGGTGTTGTCGATATCCAGCAGCTTTACATCGAGGAAGATGGAGTGCCCTTCTTTGGCCAGCTCTTCCGCGAACTGAAGGCCACCTGCGAACTGGAGCTGCATGCCGATTTTGTAAGTGCCGACAAGCCCTTGTGTCTTCTTGACGAGCTCACGCGCTTCATCAACTGTTGGAACATCCAGAGGAAGGATCAAGCGATCGACTGCATTTGCTGGGCGATAAGACATGCGAGGCTCCAAATATCTGATAGATAAACGGCTCAGTTCCTAACAGTTTGTGCCGAGAAATACCAGAGGGAGTAGCAGATCCTAGCTTTTTCATCTTTGGGTATTTGCAGCGATCCCTTAGCCTGTTAAAACGGCGCGTCTTTAAATGCTTGTGCAGGGGTTTTGCATGAGTATAAGGGCTATAAACTTATCAAGGGACATCCCATGCGTCAGGCCACTATTGCCCGCGGCACTAAAGAAACGACGATCTCTGTTTCCATCAATCTGGATGGCACAGGCAAGTATGACATCAAGACCGGTGTTGGTTTCTTTGATCATATGTTGGAACAGCTTTCCCGACATTCGCTCGTGGACATGACTATTCGCGCAGATGGTGACACCCATATTGACGACCACCACACCACAGAGGATGTGGGCATTGCTCTGGGACAGGCGTTTAAAGAAGCGCTTGGCGACATGAGCGGCATCACCCGCTATGCAGATACGCATCTGGCGATGGATGAAGCCCTGACCCGTGTGGCACTGGATGTTTCCGGTCGTCCTTTCCTTGTCTGGCAGGTGGACTTCCCACGGGACAAGGTTGGCACGTTTGATGTTGAGCTTTTTGAAGAGTTCTTCCGTGCGTTTGCCATGAATGCAGGTTTTACTCTGCACATTGCAAACCTTTATGGCACCAACTGCCATCATATTGCGGAAACATGCTTTAAAGCGGTTGCGCGTACAATACGCACAGCTATCGAACCAGATCCACGCCAGAGTGGACGCGTGCCGACGACGAAAGGTCAGCTTGGCGGCTAACCTTTTTCGGCCCGCAGCTCTACCAGTTATGGAGAATGCAATTGGCTGTCTATTATGTCATGACCGAACCAGGGGTTTCTCTTGACCACCTGAAGGACGAGGACGCACGAAACATCAAATTCGTGAAAGACGGCTTTTCGTGGTGGGCGATGCTCTTCCCCCTCCTCTGGTCTCTCTATAACCGCATGTGGCTGGTCTTCCTTGGCTATCTGGCAGCAATCATTGCATTGGTGTTTGTCGCCAATGCCTTTGGCTCGACCACTGGCGGCTTTATCACCGTGCTTGCTACACTGTTCTTTGCGATGGAAGCCGGGTTCCTGAAAAGCTGGAGCCTGCGCCGCAAGAACTGGCAGACCGTCAGCTTCATCACTGCCTCCAATCTGGATGAGGCAGAAATCCGTTTCTTCGACCGTGTTTCCCGCCGCAAAGGCGAAGCTCGGCCTCCACAGGGGCCTCAGGCTCCACAAACCAGCGACACAGATGTCGTTGGAATGACACTCAAGCGATAACAGGAGTTCCTTCATGAGTGTGGCAATTATTGATTATGGTTCTGGCAACTTGCGCTCCGCAGCAAAAGCGTTTGAGCATGCAGCCCATAACCATCATCATACTCATGAGGTGACGGTGACTTCGGATCCAGCCGTTGTTGCCAAGGCTGACCGTATTGTGCTGCCGGGCGTTGGTGCGTTTGCGGATTGTCGCCGCGGCCTGCAGGCTGTTGATGGCATGGAAGAGGCACTGGCAGAAGCTGTGCTGACCAAAGGCAAGCCATTCATGGGCATTTGTGTTGGCATGCAGCTGCTGGCGACTCGCGGGCTTGAGTTCGAGAAAGCTGAAGGGCTGGACTGGATCAGCGGTGATGTGACCGCGATGAAACCAGCTAATCCTGAGCTGAAAATTCCTCACATGGGTTGGAACACCATCAACGTGACTGGTGATGAGCACCCGGTTCTTGAAGGTATCAAAACCGGAGGTGATGGCCTGCACGCTTACTTCGTGCATTCCTATCATTTTGCGACAGCCAACCCTGCGCACCGTTTGGCAAGCTTTGACTATGCGGGTGAGTTCACTGCGATGGTGGGGCGAGACAACATCGTCGGCACGCAGTTTCACCCTGAAAAGAGCCAAAAGCTCGGCCTTTCCCTGATTTCCAATTTCCTGAGCTGGGCGCCGTAACGGCTGCCCGCTTTCAGTGACACAGACAAGTCCAAGGACAGAATTATGATTATTTTTCCAGCGATTGACCTTAAAGGCGGCCAGTGCGTTCGTTTAAAACTGGGCGACATGGATCAGGCAACCGTGTTCAACGACGATCCAGGTGCGCAGGCGAAGGCGTTTCAGGATCAGGGCTTTGAATGGCTGCACGTTGTTGATCTGGACGGTGCGTTCGCAGGTGAGAGCAAAAACGGCGAAGCTGTTGATGCGATCCTTGCCAATACCAGCAACCCGGTTCAGCTGGGTGGTGGTATCCGCACCATGGAGCACATCGACAACTGGCTGGCAAAAGGCGTTGCACGCGTCATTCTCGGCACCGTTGCCCTGCGCGACCCTGAGCTGGTGAAGGAAGCTTGTAAGAAGTATCCAGATCGCATTGCCGTAGGCATTGACGCCAAAGGCGGCAAGGTTGCAGTTGAAGGCTGGGCAGAGACTTCTGAGCTGACCGTGATTGAGCTGGCGAAACAGTTTGAAGATGCTGGTGTTGCAGCCATCATCTACACGGACATTGATCGTGACGGCGTTCTGAAGGGCCTGAACATCGAGAGCACCCTGGAACTGGCTAATGCTGTGAGCATTCCAATCATCGCTTCTGGTGGCCTTGCAGACATCAAGGACATTGAGCGTCTGATTCAGCCTGATTGCGATATTCTGGAAGGTGCGATCTCTGGCCGTGCGCTGTATGACGGTCGCCTTGATCCTGCGGAAGCTCTTGATCTGATCAAGAAGAGCCGGGAGGGCCTCGCATGACCCTGAAGGCACGCATTATTCCATGCCTTGATGTGAAGGATGGTCGTGTCGTGAAAGGCGTCAACTTTGTTGACCTGATCGACGCTGGTGACCCGGTTGAAGCAGCAAAAGCCTATGATGCGGCGGGTGCTGACGAGCTGACATTCCTTGACATCACGGCCTCCAGCGATAACCGCGATACGATCTATGATGTTGTGCAACGCACCGCGGAAGCCTGCTTTATGCCGGTGACTGTTGGCGGAGGTGTGCGCACCGTGGAAGACATTCGCAAGCTGCTGAATGCAGGTGCAGACAAAGTTTCAATCAACACTGCAGCGGTGAAAAATCCTGAGTTTATTCGGGAAGCAGCCCAGAAATTCGGCAGCCAGTGCATTGTTGTCAGCATCGACGCTAAGCGTGTTTCTGCTGAAGGGGAGCCTGAGCGCTTCGAAATCTTCACCCATGGTGGCCGCACACCAACGGGCATTGATGCGGTTGAGTTTGCCAAGAAAGCCGTCGATCTGGGCGCTGGTGAGCTGCTGGTGACCTCCATGGATCGTGATGGTACGCAAGAGGGCTACAATTTGCCGCTTACCCGTGCAATTGCGGATGCTGTACATGTACCGGTGATTGCTTCCGGTGGGGTTGGAACTCTGGATCATCTGGTTGAAGGTGTCCGTGACGGGCACGCGACTGCTGTACTTGCTGCTTCAATCTTCCATTTTGGGACTTACAGTATTGAAGAAGCCAAGCAACACATGGCAGATGCTGGAATTCCTATGCGTCTGGATAAGTAAATTTCGCTCAGGTATTGAAAGTAATCCTGAAGCGGCCTCAACAAGGCTAGTCAAATGACCAATTTTACCCTTTCGGACCTAGAGGCTATCATTGCTGCACGTGCGAACAGTGATGATGAACTGTCTTATACCCGCAAGCTCATTTCCAAGGGCGTTTCCAAGTGTGCACAGAAGCTTGGAGAAGAAGCCGTTGAAACTGCGATTGCGGCTGTAGAGCGTGATAAGGAAGGCGTTGCTTCTGAAGCAGCTGACCTGCTTTATCACCTACTTGTTGTTTTGAAGGTTTCCGATGTGGCGCTGGACGAAGTTCTGGCAAAACTTGCAGCACGCACCGGACAAACCGGACTGGAAGAAAAAGCCTCCCGTACGGACGGCTAGGTTTCTTCTTGTCATGCGAAGTGGGAGGCACGACGGGCCTTGAGCGCTAACGCTATGCATAAAGAACTCGCTCCAGTTCAGGAACTGGATCTGTCTCCCTACTCTGTGTTTACAGAGACTGAATGGGCGTCTTTACGTGCAGACACGCCAATGACGTTGAGCGTGCAGGAAATTGAAGACCTGCAATCGCTCAATGACTTTGTGTCTCTGGAGCAGGTGAAGAACATTTACCTGCCCCTTTCACGTCTGCTTGCCTATTACGTGGAAGCTTCCCAGAGCCTTCAGTTTGCGACGAAGCGCTTTTTGGGCATGCAGCTGACCCGCACGCCG
The DNA here is from genome assembly GCF_000236645.1 of Pseudovibrio sp. FO-BEG1. NCBI lineage: Bacteria > Pseudomonadati > Pseudomonadota > Alphaproteobacteria > Hyphomicrobiales > Stappiaceae > Pseudovibrio > Pseudovibrio sp. FO-BEG1. Next base: position 581,548 of record NC_016642.1, on the reverse strand, counting down.
TTCATCATCGGTATTGCGGGTTCGGTGTCTGTCGGAAAATCCACAACTGCCCGTCTTTTGCAGGCACTCCTGTCACGCTGGCCAGCCAGCCCGAAGGTGGATCTGATTACGACAGACGGCTTTCTGTACCCGAATTCTATTCTGGAAGCAGAAGGACTGATGCGCCGGAAGGGTTTTCCGGAGAGCTATGACCGTTCTGCCCTGCTGAAATTCCTGACCGACATCAAGGGTGGGGAGCGTGAAGTACGCGCCCCGATTTACTCTCATTTCTTCTATGATGTGATGCCGGGACAGCATGTCACAGTCGAACAGCCAGACATTTTGATTGTCGAAGGGCTGAACGTTCTGCAGACGTCTCACCAGCCGAAAGCGGCAAAGGCCGTGCCCTTTGTCTCTGATTTCTTTGACTTTTCCATCTACATTGATGCGGAAGAGCAAGTGCTGCAACGCTGGTATCTGGAGCGTTTCATGCGACTGCGTGAGACCGCATTCCGCGATCCAGGTTCATATTTCCATAAATTTTCCACAATTTCGAATGATAAGGCGCAAGAGATCGCGAAGGACCTTTGGCAAAACATCAATCTGGAGAACCTTCGCCAGAACATCTTGCCGACGCGACCACGCGCTGATCTGATCCTGACAAAGGGTACAGACCACAGCATCGAAACAGTGGCGCTGCGCAAGATCTAAACGAGCAAACGCGCTCTTACATTGCTGACTGACAGACTGGCACCAAGAGGCAGGCGCCAGCCTGTATTGCATTTGTTTGAGCGCTGAGTGCCTGCGGGCTTTCCTTGTGAAGGCTTGCCGGACATTTTGCCTGCCGGCGTGCGAGATGCCCCCCAGCAGGAGCTTGCGTCAGTAAAACGACAGCTGCGCACCATCATCAGACTGGCATGAACCACGAAGCGCGTGAGCGCCTCGACCGTTTCCTATTGCCATCTTTCAGCAATCTCGTGCTGCAACGCGCGCGGGAACCGGTGCTGCTGTGCCTAAAAAGGCTTTCGGAGGGATTATGCTACAGCTTGCAAAAGTATCCGCGTATGCAGGGTTTAGTTTTCTGGTTCTCACGACTGCAGTGGCTGCAGGACCAAACGCTTCTTTTGGTGAACTATCCTTGCCAGAGGAGCCAGTTTCACTGGTTTCCGGCGAAGATACTCTTCCGCAAAACAAGATGACGACCTCCGGCAACTACAGTGTCGCTAAACCAATTCTTGCAAAGGGCTGGACAGCGGCAGATGACGGAACCGTTGGCGCTTCTCTTCAGCAGATCCTGCCCGTTGGCGCTCAATTGAGTGTTCTTGACTGGGCAACAGACGCTGCCAAGGGTGAGTTGGTTCGCCTTGGTGTTGATCAGCCTGAAGAAGACGGCGACATTGCCTCTGATATTTACGTTTCCAAAGCAGACTTTTCCAAATACGCATTGACTGAAGTGGCTACGCTGAGCCGCGATGAGGCCAACAAAATTGCTGGTAGCGAAGAAGACAGCTACATGGGCTATGCCAGCGCCGTGTTGGCAGCCAGTTCTGGCGGTGTTCGTTCTGCCCGCCGTCGCCGTGGCATGACCTACTGCTACCGCTATGTGAAGAAGCACCTCCTTTCCGAAGGGCTTGTCGATACCTATATTCCAGGTGGATCAGCTTACATGGCGATCAAAGCGCTGCCTAAGTACGGCTTCAAGCGCTTGCGTGTCAGCAGTCCAGACCGCGCTCCAGACGGTTCCATCTGCGTTTACGATCGCGACAAGCGGAACCGCCACGGCCACATCGAGGTGAAGAAGAGCGACACCTGCTACTGGTATGGATATGGCTGTAGCAAGAACTCGATGTACGGGCGGCGAGATTTTTTTGACTGCTTTGCCAAAGGTGACATCAAACGGAGTTTCTGGGCGTTTACATCATCGAGGAGAGACGATGATGACGATACGAAGGGATCTGCTTCTCTGGTGAGAAAGAACGATCCTTCTGAGCGCCTGTAATCAACCTTGATGACAAACCCTGACCGAGAGGTCGGGGTCTTGTCATTTTGGTGTTGTAAACTTTCCAGACCGGGACATTCCGAGGAGCTTTAAAATGCTTGCATATCTAGCTGCACTGAAATCAGTAGAGAAGGCTGAAAAAGATCCTTCTCAAAACCAGAACGAACTGGGGCAGGTTGTCGGTGATGATATGTCTGACTGGACTTCAGCCAAGCAGCCGACAGATGAGACCATGGTTGGTCACTTCTGCCGATTGGAGCGACTGGACCCAGCCAAGCATGCAGAAGACCTTTATGAAGCCTTCAGCGTGGACACTGAAGGCAGGAACTGGACTTATCTGGATGAAGGCCCATTTCCTGACTTCGAGAGCTTTGAGGCCTACGTTAAAGAGCTTGCAACAGGAAACGATCCGTTCGCCTTTGCCATCATTGAGCAGGAAGGCGGAAAAGCACTTGGCATCGCCAGCTACATGAACATTGTACCGGAGACTGGTAGCATCGAAGTTGGACACATTCACTTCTCCCCTCTGCTGCAACGCAAGTGCGGCGGTACCGAAGCAATGTTTTTGATGATGCAACGAGTGTTCGATAAATGGGGCTACCGTCGCTATGAATGGCGCTGTAACGCCCTGAACAAGGTTTCCCGTAAGGCTGCGGTTCGTCTTGGTTTCAGCTACGAAGGCACATTGCGTCAGGCTTCTGTTGTGAAAGGCAAAAACCTTGATACGGCTTGGTTCTCTGTTTTGGATAGTGAATGGCCGGTGCTTCGTGCTTCTTTCGAGAAGTGGCTTTCTCCTGCGAACTTCAAAGAAGATGGCGCACGCATCAAGACCCTAAGTGAGCTGATTGCGCGTGAAGAGACACGGGTGTTCTAACAGCGGTTTCGCAGTCTGCAAGATGATGAAGCCTCGGGCACCCCCGGGGCTTTTTTGTACGTGCACTTGCCGCAAAAGGACCTATTACGCCTGCCTTTTTGCTGTGTTAGTCTCAACAGCACCTACCTAAGTTTTTCCTTGATACACTTCTGAATGCGATATTTCCTATGCTTGTTTATGCAGATTACATTGGCTATCTCGCAGCCATTATCGGTACATTGTGCTGGCTTCCGCAGACGTTGAAAACATGGAAGACGCGCGAGACAAAAGACCTCTCTCTGGCGGCTAACCTTCTTGTGCTGAGCACTGTGTTGCTCTGGTTTATCTACGGCATCATGACTGCTGCCTGGCCGCTTGTTGTCGGCAATGTCATCTCCATTATCGCCGTCGGAGCGATTGTGACTGCGAAGCTGATCTACAAGTAGAGTTGGAAGCAGAAAGATTGGAATTGATTAGATAGAGGTGTGCTCCATTAAGGGCAGGTTCAGCACACTTTTCGGGACGCAATAGACAGAGGCGCTGGTTTAAATTCATATCTATCGGGAGGATATGTTTTGACACTCAAGAAGGAACCAGCATGTTCGACCTCAATAAAAACAACAAGAACGCCGCCGCCCAACAAGAACTGAAAGCGCAGTTGGAAGCGCTCCGTTCGAAATCAGGAACAAAGGTCGAAGAAGAACGCGTCGAGGGCGTTCAAAAGAGTGTACTTGATCGCGCAGCTGCCCCTCGTGAAGTGCAATTGACCCACGATATAGCTGCAGCACGCGAGAAGTACCGCGCAGCCTCTTCCGAAGAAGATAAGAAAGCAGCCATGAAGCATATCTCTGACCTTGAGATGCGTCTGGCCATGGAAAAAGAGAAAAACGCCAAGAGCTGAGTGCTCTGGTTTCAGTAAAGAAAAACCCCGGTGCAGAGCGCTGCACCGGGGTTTTGTTTTGAGCTTTTTGCGAAGCTTAGTTTGCCAACTCTGCCAGCATGCCAGCTGCAACGGAGAACTTGGAAACCGACAGGTTCTTCTCCAGAATTTCGCTGGTTGCCTGCTGCGTTCTTTCCGCTTTGCCTGCGTTGCGCTCCAGCCAGCCATCGAAGCCTTTTTCATCTTCAAGAGCCTGAGCTGCCAGATCACGCAGTGCGTTTGCAAGGATCGAACGGGAGCGGTCAAGTGCCAGACCGTCGTAGTAGTCACGAATGACAAACTCACGAGCCAGCTCTTCAATCGCACCGAACTTGAAGTGTTCAGCAACACGGAAGTAAGAGGCTGCAACTTCGTCAACGTCACGGTTGGCTTTCTCGGAGACCAGAACGATATCCGGGATGACCATTTCACCGATCAGGCGAGCGATGCGTGCTGCGATCATGATTGGAACGCCAGCTTCTACCAGACGGTTGGTTTCCGCCTTGAGCATTTCTGCACGACCTTCTGAGAGGAAGGTTTCCAGACGCGGAGACAGACGCTTCACGGTATCGCGGAAGCGGTTGATTGCTGCTTCCAGACCATCCTCGAAGGACACATTGCGCAGGAACCAGATGACCATGCCGAGCACCAGATCCTGAACCAGAGTGTAGAGCTCCAGCTGCAGGTCACCAGAGATGGTGTTGTCCAGACGGTCAATCTCTTCGTTCAGCTGTGTCAGGCCGAAGGCATCACGAACGACCGCGAATGCACGCGCCACATCAGCTACAGACGCGCCGGTCTGGTCGATGATGCGGGTCAGGAATGCCGGGCCACCACGGTTGATGATGGAGTTTGCCAGCATGGTCGCGATGATTTCGCGGCGCAGACGGTGGCTCTCTATTTCCTGAGAGTAGGTGTCTGCCATCTCTTTCGGGAAGTAGCGGTACAGCTCTTTCGCAAGGTACGCATCATCCGGCACGGAGCTTTCAAGCAGCTCATCATGCAGAGTGAGTTTTGCGTAGGCCAGAAGCACGCCCAGTTCTGGACGGGACAGGTGCTGACCAGCTTTCTCGCGCTCTTCGATGGTTGCGTCGTCCGGCAGGTCTTCTACTGCACGATCCAACAGATCCTGAGATTCCAGCTGACGCATCATGCGCACCTGATAGCCAAGATCTTCCAGACCACGGCGATCACAGAGAGAGATTGCCAGTGTTTGCAGGTAGTTGTTACGCAGCACCAGCTGTGCAACTTCGTCTGTCATGTCAGCCAGCAAGACGTTGCGGTCTGGAGTAGTCAGAGTACCCTTCTTCACTGCAGCGCCCAGCGCAATCTTGATGTTCACTTCCATATCGGAGGAGTTCACACCAGCAGAGTTGTCGATCGCGTCGGAGTTACAACGCCCACCGGCACGTGAAAACTCGATACGCGCTTTCTGGGTGATGCCGAGGTTTGCACCTTCACCGATAACCTTTGCACCAACTTCAGCAGCCGTGATGCGGATGGAGTCGTTACCACGATCACCCACTTCAATGTTGCTTTCGTCAGATGCGCGGATGTAGGTGCCGATGCCACCGAACCACAGCAGGTCTGCCTTCATCTTCAGGATGGCAGTCATAACCTCCTGAGGAGATGCTTTTGCCTTATTGAGGCCCAGCATCTTCTGAACCTGAATAGACAGAGGAATAGACTTGGAAGAGCGTGGGTAGATGCCACCGCCTTCGGAAATCAGTTCCTTGTTGTAGTCCTGCCAGGAAGAACGGCCCAGATCAAACATGCGCTTACGCTCGTCCCAGGTCACAGATGGATCCGGGTTCGGGTCGAGGAAGATATCGCGGTGATCGAAGGCTGCGACCAGCTTGGTTGCTTTGGAGAGCAGCATGCCGTTTCCGAACACGTCACCAGACATATCGCCAACACCGCATGCGGTGAATGGCTCTTTCTGGATATCGCGGTCCATTTCACGGAAGTGACGCTTCACAGCTTCCCAAGCGCCACGTGCGGTGATGCCCATCTTCTTATGGTCATAACCAGCGGAACCACCGGATGCGAACGCATCACCAAGCCAGAAGCCTTTGTCTTCAGAGATCGCGTTTGCGGTGTCTGAGAAGGTTGCTGTGCCTTTATCCGCGGCCACAACAAGGTATGGATCATCCTGATCGTGACGCACCATCAGCTCTGGTGGCAGGATGAGGTCAGCGTCCAGGTTATCTGTCAGATCCAGCAGGGAAGAGATGAAGATCTTGTAGGCTTCTGTGCCTTCAGCGATCCACTCATCACGGCTGCCAGTTTTTGGAAGCTGTTTCGGCAGGAAGCCACCTTTTGCACCAACCGGAACAATCACAGCGTTCTTAACCTGCTGTGCTTTCACGAGGCCGAGCACTTCTGTGCGGTAATCCTGTGCGCGATCAGACCAACGCAAACCACCACGGGCTGCAGGGCCGAAGCGCATGTGAACACCTTCCACACGTGGGCTGTATACGAAGATCTCGCGGTACGGCAGAGGCTTTGGCAGACCTTCCACTTTGTGTGGGTCCAGCTTGAACGCAAAGGTTGCTTTCGGTTGGCCAGCATCATCCAACTGGAAAAAATTGGTGCGTAGAGTTGCGAGGATCAGGTTCTGGAAACGACGGAGGATTCTATCGTCATCCAGGCTCGTAACTTCGTCCAGGCTTGCGGAAATCTCATCAATCAGACGGCTCTCCTTACCCGAACGTTCAAACGTTCCGAGTGTAGGATCGAAGCGTGTATGGAACAGGTGAACCAGCTGCTGAGCGATCTGTGGATAGCGGTTAAGAGTTCCCCACATATAATCTTCAGAATAGAGGATTCCAGCCTGACGCAGGTAGCGGGAGAGCGCACGGATCATCGCAATGTCGCGCCAAGCCAATCCAGCGGTCAGTGCAAGGGCGTTATAACCATCGTTTTCAGCCTGTTTATTCCAGACTGCGAGGAACAGAGCACCGAGTCGTTCGATATCCGCTTCTGTGAAGTTGCGGAAGCGGTTCTCATCCAGATGCAGAGTGGTGTCGTGCAGGTAGCTCAGCTCACGATCCGCTGGCGTAATCCGGTAGGTTCTCTCGTTGATGACTCGGAAACCTAGGTTTTCCAGCATCGGAACACGGGCGGACAGCGGAATCGGTTTGTTGAGATGGTATGCACGCAGAGAAATCTGGCCCTTACCTTCACGCTCACGCTTGTAGAAGCTGATCACCAGAGGACGCTTCTCACCGAGCTGCTCGATGCGGCGGATATCCTTGGTTGCGGTCGCTGCTGGTGTTGCGGAGGTATAGGCACCATCAAACGCAGAACCATAGCGTTTGAGAAGCGCACCAGAGATCGCATTGCCATAGACGGAGCGCAGAGCTTCTCTCAGGCTGTCTGTCCATGTGCGGACGATTTCCTGAATGGAAGCTTCCAGCTCTGCCTGAGATGGCTGAGGCGTATCACCCACATAACGGCCTACGATGTAGTGGACACGGACCAGAGGGCCTTCCGGGAACGTTGCGTACCAAGCGGACAGACGGCCTTCGTAGACGTTTGCCAGATACTTGCCGACACGCTCACGGATGCTCGTGGTGAAGTGATCGCGCGGAATATACGTGATGATGGAAACGAAACGGTCGAACTTGTCGGTTCTGGAGAGAACACGGACACGTGGGCGTTCGTTCAGCTGCAGAATTGCGTCTGCGAAGTTGGAGAGCGTATCGACGTCAATCTGGAACAGATCATCACGTGGATAGCCTTCCAGAATATTGCGAAGCGCACGGCCGCTGTGGCTTTCCGGATCAAAGCCGTGGTTCTTCATTACCTTCGCGGTCTTATGGCGAATGTAAGGAATGGAGCTTGTTGAACGGGTGTAGGCTGTTGCTGTGAAGAGACCGACAACACGCAGCTCGCCGCGCAGTTTGCCTTCTTCATCAAACAGCTTCACGCCGATGTAATCCATATGCACGTGACGGTGCACGCGGCTGCGGATATTAGCTTTACCGATGATCAGCGGTTCCGGCTTTAACAGGAACTCTCTGATTTCCGGTGTCATTACAACGAATTCGGAGCCTTTGCGCAGCACGCGGACGTTAGGATCGGTCAGGATACCCAGACCAGAACCTTCGATCAGGGAAAGTTCGCCGTTTTCGCTGGTATCGTCGAAGATGAACTCACGAATACCAAGAAGAGTGAAGTTGTCGGCTGCCATCCACTCGAGGAAGGCAATCGCTTCATCAAACTGCTTGTTGTCGGCTTTCGCGCGGACCTGCTGGTATTCCTCAACAGCCAGCTGAATTCTGTCGCGCATCGGGCGCCAGTCATTCACGGCCTGACGAACATCATTGAGAACAAGGTCGAGGTTTTCCTCGAGTTGCTTGATGTCCTCATCGGAGTTCAGACGGGTCAGGTGAATATGGATGAGACTTTCGCGGCGAACGGATGGTCCTCCCAGACCAACGGTGCCGTGGAATTTCTGGAGGCCACCGTCGTCATCACGCTCGACAACGAAGAGTGGGTGCAGAACGAGGCGAACTTCGTAACCAGCTGTCTGGATTGCCCCCATAACGGAGGATACGAGGAAGGCCATGTTATCGTTGACGATTTCAACGACGGTGATGTCTTCGAGCTGCTTGCCGTCAGCATTTGGCTGCGGATTGAAAACACGAATTCGATGTGTCCCCAGTGGGTGATTTGCGAAATCAGCCCAAGCTTCCTGCGAAACAACCGCAAGCTCTGATGGGGAGTAGTTCAGGAGATCTTCTGCATCGGCGTGAGAGAAGAGGTCTTCGGCAAACCTTGCTTCGTCTTCGTTTTCGTCAATCAGCAGTGCACAGGTATCGGCAATAAGCCCAGCTTTAGCCTCGGTTGTCGTTACAGACATTCAGGCGTTCCTCATCCAACATTATAGTCGGCACAGGCTGCGCGAACATGCCACATGGACGCGGCCTATGCCTTTGAAACCTATTAAGGTGCATTTGTTCAATATTTCAATGCGAAACGAGATAAGAACCCCGTAAAAACGTCGATTTCAGTAGAATGTGTTTGGATGTGAGCGACATACGGGAATTCTTGTAATATTCGAAAAGCCCGCCCAGCGAACCTCTGGTTGCTTGAGCCTCCCTCAACTGCCAATTGAGGACAGAGGTCTAAAAAAACGCGCCCTATTCTGTGACAATGGGTGATGGACGTTGTACAACCCCTGAACCTATTCCAACTACAAGCTCCAAGGAGTCAAAAATGTCGGTGCGCGTGTTCATTGATGGAGAAGCCGGAACTACGGGTCTGCAGATCCGCGAGCGTTTGGCTGGGCGCCGTGACATTGAAATCCTAAGCATCGCTCCAGAGCGCCGCAAGGAACTGGACGCACGTGCAGAGCTTTTGAATTCTGCTGATGTTGCAATTCTGTGCCTGCCTGATGCAGCTGCACTGGAGAGCGTCTCGCTCATTACCAACGACAGCACCCGTGTGATTGATGCGTCTTCCGCGCATCGTGTTAATCCAGAGTGGGCCTATGGCTTCCCTGAGATGACAAAGGATCAGGCGGAGATCATCTCCAAGGCGCGCTTTGTATCAAACCCGGGTTGTTACCCTCAGGGGGTGATCGCAACTATTCGTCCGTTGCTTGAAGCTGGCCTTATTCCGTCCACCCATGCGTTCACTGTGAATGCAGTTTCCGGATACACCGGAGGTGGTCGTCAGATGATCGAAAAGTACGAAGGCAATGATAAGGCGTCCTCTTACTGGCCATATGGTTTGCAGTTCGGTCACAAGCACCTGCCAGAGATGCAGTTCTACGCTGACCTTGCTCACGCACCTTTGTTCCAGCCTGCGGTTGGCAACTACGCACAGGGCATGATGACATTTGTGCCGTTGCAGCTCGGGCAGCTTCGCAATGCGCCGACAGGTAAAGATCTGCATGCAGCGCTTGCAGACCATTTCTCCAGCGTTGCTGGCGACGTGGAAGTAGCTCCGCTTGAGAGCGTGAATGCGATCGAAGACCTGAGCCCAGAGATGTTCAACGGCACCAACAAGATGCAGTTGCACGTGTTTGCCAACGACGATCGGCACCAGGCTCTGTTGGTTGCTATCTACGACAACCTTGGTAAGGGCGCTTCTGGGGCAGCTGTCCAAAACCTGAATATTATGATGGGCCTGAACGAGAGCATCGACCTCGCTGTTGCCTAAGAAAAATTAGAGAATTCCAGAGATCCGAGGAGAGTATTCCATGGAAAAGTTTACAGTACTGACAGGCGTTGCTGCACCTTTGCCGTTGGTCAACATCGACACCGATATGATCATCCCGAAGCAGTTTTTGAAAACCATCAAGCGTTCGGGCCTTGGCACTGCACTTTTCCATGAGATGCGCACCAACGACGACGGCTCCAAGAACGAAGAGTTCGTGCTGAACAAGCCAAGCTATGAGAAAGCTCAGATCCTCGTTGCTGGCGATAACTTCGGCTGTGGTTCTTCCCGTGAGCACGCTCCATGGGCGCTGTTGGACTTCGGTATCCGCTGTGTGATCTCCACCAGCTTTGCTGACATCTTCTATAACAACTGCTTCAAGAACGGTATTCTGCCAATCATTGTAAGCCAGGAAGACCTCGACAAGCTGATGGACGATGCATCCCGCGGTGCAAACGCGACCCTGACTGTTGATCTGGAAGAGCAGGAAGTTCGCGGCCCAGACGGTGGCGCGATCAAGTTCGATCTGGACCCACACCGCAAGCACTGCCTGCTGAACGGCCTTGATGACATTGGTCAGACTTTCGAGAAGACCCAGCACATCGACAGCTACGAAGACAAGCTTGAACTGAGCCATCCTTGGCACTGATTAAATCAGAAGTTTTCAAAATTTTTCAGGGCGCCCTCGTGGCGCCCTTGCTATATGGATAGCTCACAAGGCAGGCTCGGAGAGTTAGGTGAGCAAAGATACCGCTACAGGCTTCTCATTCAAATGGCCGCTCACGTTGGGCTTAGTGATTTTGCTTCTGTCAGTCTGGATTGCAGGTTTCACTTCCAGCATTTTTGCAGGAACCTGTAGAAAGCCTGAGATCTCAGAAGTAAGAAAGGTTCGTGCTTGCAATATTGCTCTTAAACTAGAGTTCTGGAACAGCTTCGTCAGTTCTGAGGAGCAAAAGCTGGCTATTTTGTACTTGGAACGCGGAATTGCTCAAAGTCACCTTGATCGCTCCCATGAAGCAGTTGATGATTTTCGGATCGCTATACAAAAAGCAACCGGACTAACCATCAGAGAGCTGACCCAACGCTTAGAAGCTCATGTAGATACAATCGAACACTTCAAGGGCAGTCCTGAGATCAAGGTCGATGGAAATCCCTTATCAGTTCTTGAGATTTCTAAACAGAGACGGTTTCAGGAGTTGCTTATAAGAATATCTAAGGAAAAGCCTAGTTCCAAAGCGCGGGCAAGTTGGGAGCGACTACTGCAGGAAGCAGAAAGTCAGCGCAATCCGACATTTCAATAACGTCTCCCTCAGCTCGCACTAGTCTTCCAGCAACTCCACAATCTCCGTGTGGCCTTTGTTGCGGGCGTGGTCGATTGGGAGGTTGCCATTGCGGTCGGCGATGGTTTTGCTGGCGCCGGCATCAACCAGCTTTTCGACGATCGCCTGATAGGGCTCGCTGCCATCACCTAGGATGGTTGCTTCCAGAAGGGCAGTCCAACCGAGGTTGTTGACGTGGTCCAGAGGTGCGCCGGCATCAATCAACATGGACACAATCTCGACTGCACCCTGATGGCTGCCATAGATCAATGCTGATCCTTCATAGACGGATGTGACCATCGCAGGATCGATGCCCAGATCCAGAGCACGTCGGGCTAAGTCTGGGTTTCTCGTCGTGATCGCGATGTTTAGGACATCACGTTTGTTCGCATCTTGTAGATTGATGTCAGCTCCGAGTTTAACCAGATGTTCAAGCACTGCGAGGTCACCACGCCGAGCAGCAATGATAATTGCTGTATCGCCTTCCTCATTGCGAAGATCTAATGAGCTTCCAGCTTGAGCGAATTGATCCAGCTTCCTCAGATCTTTCGCTTTGACCGCGGCAAAAAACTCTCCTGGTGAAGTGTTCTGCGCAAGAACAGAGGTGCTTGGAGCTGCAACTGTCAGCAGCATTGCCAAGGCGGAGCTTGCGAGTGCTTTTGTGAGTGAGCTTGGCATCGAAGGGCTTCCTCTTTGAGCGAGCTGTTCCATCTCAGTCAAAGCAGCAAACTATGACTGCGTGAGGGCATCATGCAGTCATATCACAAGCTTGTGGCTTTATAGGTCGTGTGCTTTTCACTTGTTCGTGCAGATAGCTTTAGGCCATATCAGCAACGACCATGGAGATACCAACTGCGAAAACGCAGAGACTGGCGAGCATGGAGACGCGTTTGCCATTGTTGCTGTTGGCCAGCCAGAGACGCGCAGGGCCGGACACGAGGCTGCCGACGCCATAGTAGACAATCAGGCAGAGAAGGCTGGCAACCATGCCGAAGATCAATGCATAGACCCAGAATGGCATGACCTCAGGCACATAAAACTGCGGCAGCAAAGAGAAGTAGAAGAGCATACCCTTTGGGTTGAGCAGGCTGGTCAGGAAGCCGAACTTCAGATCGTTGGTCTCTGTGGGAGCTTGCTGTTCTTCTTCGGAGGTCCACATGCCGCTAGCAAAAAACAAGCGATAAGCCAGATACATAAGATAGGCCAGACCCATCCAGCGGATTGCCTGAAACAGCCTTGGTTCTGCAAGGAAGAGGGACTGAAAACCGGCAGCAACCAACACAGTGAACACAAGGTATCCGGCAGAGATACCGAGAGATGCCTTCAAAGCGGCGGGGCGACCGCTCGCGAGAGCGCGGCTGGTCACGTAGAGCATATCCGGACCAGGAACAATGATCAGACTGAGAATGGTGATGAGAAAAAGGAGAGTATTCGCTGCCATTGGGAGTAAATTCTTGCGGGGGTTTTATTCCAAATTTTCTCCGAATATACTCCTGCTACCATCTTCAGAATATCGAATAGATTCCGAAAAATGAACTCATACGCCCAGTTAGACCGAACAGACTTCGCTATATTGGAAATTTTGCAGAATAATGCACTCCTACCCAATAAACAGGTCGCAGCGGAGGTCAATCTCAGTCCATCGGCTTGTCACGAACGCATTAAGCGATTGAAAGACAGTGGCATTTTAAAGAGCAGCCATGCACTGGTGGACCCGAAGGCCTACGGTGTTGGATTTGAGGCTATGTTCTTCATTCAGCTGGACCGGCACGAGGCTCTTTTGGTGGAGGAGTTCATGCAGGAGGTGGTCGGGTTGCCAGAAGTGAAATCCGTCACACTCATCAGTGGGGTTTACGATATCATTGCGCATTTACGTGTGCGCGATATCGACCATCTGAAAAGCCTTGCCTTTGAGAAGTTCACGAAACGGGCTTACATCACCAAGATTGAAAGCTCGATTGTCTATGATTTCAAAGAGAGCAGAGTGCAAAAGCCGCTTTAGCTGGCTGTTGTATTAGCTGCGCTTTGCCGCAACTTCCTGCTTATGACGCTCGTTGAGAGCGTCCACTTCATCCAGCTTGTGACCAACGCGCGCCAATGCAGCGGCTGCGGTGGTGAACTCGTTTGCTTTGTCAACGTAAAGCTTGCGAGCTGTTTCAGGAAATTCTTGAAGCATGCGGGAGAAGAGTGCGCGGCGAATGCGGATCAACTCGCAGTTTTCGAGAGCAACTGCACGGGCCGGGCGTTTGCCTTCAGCCATCAAAGCGTTTTCGCCAAATAAAGTACCGGGTCCATAAGTGCCGCGGGGACGCGAGTCGCGTCCCATCCCGGTCTCAAGCTGCACCTTGCCAATTGTCAGCACGATGCCGCCGTCTGCCCGCTCACCTTCATTAAAAACGGTTCCGCCTTTTGACACCTGCATTGTTTCCGCACTGAAGGCGAGCAGGCGCAGCTGGTCCTCTGTGAACTGCGAGAGGAGTGGAACGCGTCTTAAGATTTCGATGTCGCGGGCTAGACTCATAGTTCTTGAATTAGCCGCTTATGCCTCAAGGTACAAGCTTATATCCACCGGCTTCTGTGACCAGAAGCTCCGCATTGGACGGATCACGCTCGATTTTCTGACGCAGACGGTAAATGTGAGTTTCCAACGTGTGTGTGGTGACGCCGGAGTTGTAGCCCCAAACTTCGTGCAGCAGTACATCGCGTGTCACTGGCTTTTCGCCTGCGCGGTAGAGGAACTTCAGGATGGAAGTCTCTTTCTCGGTCAGACGAACTTTCGCACCGCTTTCGTCCTGCATGGACTTTGCAGCAGGCTGGAAGGAATAACGGCCAATGGTGAACACAGCGTCTTCGCTCTGCTCGTGCTGACGCAGATGTGCGCGGATACGAGCGAGGAGAACAGCAAACTTGAACGGCTTGGTGACGTAGTCGTTTGCGCCAGCTTCCAGACCAAGAATGGTATCGCTGTCTGTGTCATGACCAGTGAGCATGATGACAGGAGCCCCAAAGCCTGCTTTGCGCAGCAGCTTTACAGCTTCACGGCCATCGATGTCCGGCAGACCAACGTCCATCAGAACGAGGTCAAAATGATCTTCTTTTGCTTTTTTGATGCCAGCAGCAGCACTGTCAGCTTGAGTGGTTTCAAATTCATCATAAAGCGAAAGCTGCTCAACCAGAGCTTCGCGCAGATCATTATCGTCATCTACAAGCAGAATTTTACGTGCAGTCATATTCTCACCCAATCACCAATCTTTGGTGCTAGCCCTAAAACTTATCTCACATAAATACATGAAGGGTTGCCGAAAAAAAGGCGAGCAAAAACGTGGTAAATCTCAAAGTTTTTCGTAAAATCTACTTCACGCGTAAGTGACCCCCGCTTTATTTGGGAGTGTTTCTCCCGGTGTTTTCCGCAGGACAACAGGTTCGTCAATGCTTCCTCTCGCAGTACCCACTCCACCCGCAAAGTTGCTTAAAAAGACCCAAAAGACCCTATTTGTGCGGCATACAGGTAACGAGCCCCACACAGGAACGTTGACTTTGGGCGCGGTAACATTTGCGTGTGCACTTGGAAGGTCTGGTTTGACCCACACAAAACGCGAGGGCGATGGCGCTACGCCGATTGGACGTTTTGAACTGCTGAATGTGTATTACCGAGCGGACCGCGGATCCTGTCCAGTGACTTATTTGCCGGTTTCGCCGCTATCTCAGAGTGATGGGTGGTGTGATTCTCCGGAGGATGCTCTGTACAATCGTCCTGTGGACCTCCCCTTTGAGCCGAGCCACGAGAAAATGTGGCGGGATGATCGCCTCTATGACATCGTCGTGGTGTTAGATTGTAATATGTATCCAGCAGTGAAAGGCGAAGGCAGCGCGATCTTCTTTCACGTGGCGCGTGAAGGCTTCCTGCCAACGGAAGGGTGTGTTGCCGTTTACCCTGAAGTGATGCGAGAGATATTGAAAGAAATGGCGCCCGGCGACATGCTCGAAGTCTGTGCGGAATAGTGCAAAACCAGAGGATTCGATTAGGGAGGCTTTAAAGCTGGCCTCTCAATTGTCTCAGGGGAGGCTTTTCCCTGCATTTTCCCTAGTAATCTAAAGTAATTTACTCCATATAGTGCCTTCTTGACGGATTACGCATGAATGGAAGCAAGCTCATGGCGGATACGCTGGTTCCCTTTTTGAAAATGAACGGTTTAGGCAATGACTTCGTGGTGTTTGACAGCCGCGAGAAAAAGGTCGTCTTAACTCCGGCGCAAATCGCGGCTATCGGAGACCGTGAAAAGGGTATCGGCTTTGACCAGATGATTACGGTCGAGCCTGCAAGTTCCGATGCTTATGCTTTTATGCGCATCCATAATCGCGATGGCAGTGAAGTAGATGCTTGCGGTAACGCAACACGTTGCATTGGCCGTCTGCTAATGGGTGAAGCTGGAACTCCAGGCGTTACCATTCAGACCAACGCTGGTTTGCTGATTGCGCATGCTTCTGACACTGAAACGCTTGTGAGCGTTGACATGGGCACTCCTCGTCTTGAGTGGGATCAGATTCCACTTGCCGAAGAGTTTACTGATACGCGCGCTATTGAGTTGCAGATCGGGCCGATTGATGCGCCGGTTCTACATTCTCCAAGCGTTGTGAATGTTGGTAATCCGCATGCGATATTCTGGGTGGATGATATTGAAGCCCACGACCTTGAGCGATTTGGACCATTGCTTGAGTGTCATCCGATGTTCCCTGAAAAGGCGAATATCTCCCTTGCTCAGATTATCGGCGAAAACGAAATCCGCCTGAAGGTCTGGGAACGTGGTGTTGGCTTGACGCGAGCCTGTGGCACCGCAGCCTGCGCAACTGGTGTTGCTGCAGCGCGTACTGGCCGGACTGCACGCAAGTGCACCATCCACTTGCCGGGAGGACCGCTGGGTATTGAGTGGCGTGAGGACAACGACCACATCATGATGACCGGTGAAACCGCAATTGAATTCGAGGGTGCGCTCAATCTTGACACCCTCACCTACACAAAGACCGCTTCGGGGGACGCGGCAATGGAGCCAACGCAGTGAGCATTGATGTTGTGACATTCGGCTGCCGACTGAACGCTTATGAGTCGGAAGTGATGAAAAGCGAAGCGGAGGCTGCTGGCCTTAAAGACGCTGTGCTGATCAACACTTGTGCCGTGACCAACGAAGCTGTCCGCCAAGCACGACAAACTATTCGTAAAACACGCCGTGAGAATCCAAATGCGCGCATCATCGTAACCGGATGTGCAGCACAGACTGAAGCGGAAACCTTTGCTGAAATGGGCGAAGTGGATCTGGTTCTTGGAAACTCCGAAAAACTGGAGCGCGCCTCTTATGGCCGTGTCGCTCAGTTTGGCATTGAAGAAACTGAGAAGGTTCGCGTCAACGACATCATGAGCGTGCGCGAGACCGCTGGTCACCTGATTGATGGACTGGAAGGACGCTCCCGTGCGTTTGTTCAGGTTCAGAACGGCTGTGACCACCGCTGCACCTTCTGCATCATCCCTTATGGCCGCGGAAACTCTCGTTCCGTACCAATGGGTGTGGTAATCGACCAGATCAAACGCCTTGTCGACAATGGTTATGGTGAGATTGTTCTAACCGGCGTTGATATCACGTCATACGGTGCAGACCTGCCTGGCGAGCCGAAGTTGGGCACGCTCTGTGCCAAAATCCTGAAGCTTGTTCCAGACCTCAAGCGTTTGCGCCTGTCTTCTATCGACAGCATTGAAGCTGATGATGAGCTGATGGAAGTGATCGCGCATGATAATCGTCTGATGTCACACCTGCACCTTTCTCTGCAGGCTGGCGACAACATGATCCTGAAGCGCATGAAGCGTCGTCACTCCCGCGAGGACACCATTCGCTTCTGCGAAGATGTGCGCAAGATGCGTCCTGATGTTGTGTTTGGTGCTGACATCATTGCCGGTTTCCCGACCGAAACCGACGAGATGTTTGAGAACACGCTGCGCATCGTTGACGAATGTGGCCTGACACATCTGCATGTGTTCCCGTTCTCTCCACGCCCGGGCACTCCTGCTGCACGCATGCCTCAGCTTGATCGCAAGATCATCAAAGAGCGTGCTGCTCGCCTTCGTATCAAGGGACAGGAAGCGCTGCTGGCGCACCTGCGCGCAGAAGTGGGTAAGAAGCGCGAGATTTTGATTGAGCGTGAAGGGCTTGGTCGTACTGAGCAATTTACTCAGGTTGAACTGGATGCGAATATTGCCGGAAGTCTTGTCTCCGCACGCATTACAGGGCATACCGAGAGACATCTGATTGCAGAACCAATTGGCAAAGCAGCTTAAGCTTTTACATTTCAAAGGTATCTTTCCGGCATGAGCGAAAAGAAGCGCGGTTTTTTCAGTCGCCTGTTTGGCGGTTCTTCAGAAGAAACACAGAGCGAGCAGGAGCAGAAAGCACCTGACAGTGCAGAGCTGCGTGAGTCTCTTGAAGGCGTTCAATCCGTTCCGCTTGACCCTGTAAAAGGCCTTGAAGAAACGGCTGAAGCGGTCGCAGATGAAACTCTTGATCTGGAAAATCCAGAGCTTGCTTCAGAGCCTGAAGCAGCAGTTGAAGAGGAAGCTTCTGAGAAGCCTCATGATTTGGATGAGGCCGAAACCAAAGCCCTCGAAGAGACTGCATATCTGGACACCGATGATCTGACTGAGGAAAATTCAGCAGACTCTCATCCCGAGCAAGATATACTTTCCCCTAAGGTCAGCGATGATGCTGTGCCCGTCGCTGAGGATACTGCCGATGAACGACCGGTTCTCACACATGAGATCACTGAAGCATCAGGAACAGAGGAAGGACCTGAAGAAGCAGGAAGCTCTGAAAGTGTTCGGGAACACGGAGACGCAGGAACAGGTGAAGAAGGTCGAGAGATCGAAGAGAGCCGAGCGACTGAAGAGACTGGAGAAACTCCGGGAACTGAGGAAACTGGCGAAGATCTTCCAGTAAAGAAAAGCTGGTTCCAGCGTCTTAAAGCTGGGCTTTCCCGCTCCTCAAATGCGCTGACAGAGGGCATCAGCTCTATCTTCACCAAGCGCAAGCTGGACGCTGATACGCTTGAAGAGCTGGAAGACATTCTTATTCAGGCAGATCTTGGCATCGACACTGCAATCGCGATTACAGATCGCGTTTCTGACGGGCGTTATGACAAGGAAATTTCAGGCGAAGAAGTTCGCGCTATTCTTGCTGACGAGATTGAAAGCGTTCTTGAGCCTGTTGCCAAACCACTGGATCTCAACAGCGGCCACAAACCACACATCGTACTGATGGTGGGTGTGAACGGCACGGGTAAAACCACCACAATCGGTAAGCTGTCTTCTCTGCTTCATGAGCAGGGCAAGAAGGTGATGCTTGCAGCGGGTGATACTTTCCGCGCGGCAGCCGTTGAGCAGCTGAAGGTTTGGGGCCAGCGCACCGGTGCTGAAGTTGTTGCTCGTGATACCGGCGCAGACGCTGCTGGGCTTGCTTATGATGCTGTTGATGCGGCTCTCAGCAACGGCACAGACGTATTGTTGATCGATACTGCTGGCCGTTTGCAGAACAAAGCTGAACTGATGGACGAGCTTGAGAAGATCATCCGCGTGATCCGCAAGCGTGTTCCTGATGCGCCGCATACCACTCTGCTGACCCTCGATGCTACTACCGGCCAGAATGCCCTATCTCAGGTTGAGATCTTCGGTAAGGTTGCGGGCGTGACTGGTTTGGTGATGACCAAGTTGGACGGTACAGCACGCGGCGGCATTCTGGTGGCTATTGCCCGCAAGTATGGCCTCCCAGTGCACTTCATCGGCGTCGGTGAAGGCGTGGATGACCTTGAGCCATTCTCTGCAAAAGACTTTGCTGCGGCGATTGCTGGTAAAGACGACGAGCTGAACTAAGCTAGAGAAAAGATTCGGAAAGGCGCAGGTTGCCTTTCCGTTCCTATCTGTTTTCTACAAATTTCACTGAGTTTAATGGACAGGCTCACACTATCGGGTAGACTGGCAGCTTCATTGCCTCCCCTATCGATTTACGAGCCTTCCTATGACTCTTGAGTATCTTCTGACTTCCCTCATTGTTGTTCTGCTGCCTGGTACTGGCGTTCTTTACACAATCGCTATTGGCCTCGGCAAAGGGCTGAAACCGAGTGTTGCTGCTGCTTTTGGCTGTACGCTTGGTATTGTTCCAGCAGCCTTGGCAAGCATTGTTGGCCTTGCAGCCATCTTTCACAGCAGCGCGCTTGCCTATCAGGTTCTCAAGTATCTCGGCGTTGCCTATTTGCTCTACATGTCTTGGAGTATTTTGCGCAGTGGTGGTGCTTTGGAAGTCAACGGAGAAAAACGTGAGCGGACGCTGTATCGCACTGCTCTTGATGGCATTTTGCTCAATGTGCTGAACCCTAAACTCTCCTTGTTCTTCCTTGCATTCCTGCCTCAGTTTGTTTCTCCTGGCAGTGAGAATGCGACCTACGCTCTGCTGCTTCATGCATTTGTATTTATGCTGCTGACCTTTATCGTCTTCATTGCTTATGGAGCCATGGCATCCCTTGCGCGCGATTATGTGATCAACCGCCCAAAAGTTATGGCTTGGCTTAAGCGGGGCTTTGCAGCTACGTTTGGCGCTCTTGGTGTGAAGCTGGCACTCTCTGAGAGCTGACACAGCGAACTGCAACTCTGAAAAGACAAACTACTGGAACACAATGGATAATCTAAAACTCAGGTTCCCGCCGGTTGCGGTTTTTGCTGGCTTTGCGGTTCTTATTTGGCTGGTCGCTCTGCTTCTACCCGGAGACATCAATCTGCATGGTGCAGAGACTGCGTTTCTCGTGATTGGTATTGGAGCCGGTGGCTATTTTGGTGCAACTGGCCTCTCCGAATTTCGCAGGGCCCGGACGACAACCAGCCCATCTCATCCAGAAAATGCAAGTGCCATCGTTTCAGACGGTATTTACTCCAAAACCCGCAACCCGATGTATCTGGGCCTTCAGTTCATTCTGCTGGGCTGGGCTGTTTTTCAGGGCAACCTATTTGCTATTCCGGTTGCTCTGGGGTTTGCGGCTTACATCACAGCCTTTCAGATCAAGCCGGAAGAAGCCATTTTGGAGGAGAACTTCGGCAAAGACTATCTGGATTACAAAGCAAGCGTCCGCCGCTGGATGTAGCTGACAGCTGTCGAGGCAGATGCTTCAACCTCCACTCCCTTTTGTTACCCTATGGTAAGAATGCGCAAGTAGTGTCCCTAGCGTGATACTGGCCGTTGATCCAAGAAAACAACAAGAGGGAGATCCTGATGGCCGTGCTAATGAAGTTCGATGATATCGATCAGGTCTACAAAGAAACCAGCAAAATCAAAGCTGCGCTGAAGAAAGCCAAGGTTGACGAAAAGACCGAAGACGCTTTCATGAAAGAGCTGAACCAGATGAAGAAGCGCGCCGAGACCAAGTTTCTGGATGAAGTGAACAACGACTCCAAAATCAAAAACTTCAAGGCCGAGTCTCTGAAGGGCGATGGCGGCTTTACAAAAGCGCTCAAAGAAGCTGCTAAGCGGACACCCATTCAGCTGATGGAAGCGAGTGGCAAGGTTACGCTTAAAGTTGGCAAGGATATTGTCGTTAGAACTTAAAGCAGATCGCGTTGAAGCTGAAACGCCGGAACTGCTTTAGTTATTGTATTTGCGTATCTTTATCCGAAAACCGGTTCCCACTTTTCGGCGATACGCTGTAGGTTCCGCTTCTAAGCATTCTATCCGAAAAACCATGGCCGAGAGCTCGGCCATGGATACTTGTTCTGTGTTCTAAGCCCACAACTTACGTGCTGATCACGCCACCTTCGATGGCTTCCATGCGGAACGCTGCAGCCATGAGGGCCTTGGTGTAATCCGTCTGCGGGTTATCGAAGACTTCATCTGACGTGCCTGCCTCCATCACCTTACCATGCTGCATAACCACCACGTCGTTGGCGAGTGCGCGAACGACCTTGAGGTCGTGCGAGATGAACAGGTAGGCCAGACCATGCGCTTTCTGAAGATCGCGCAGCAGATCCACCACCTGTGCCTGCACGCTCATGTCCAGCGCTGAAGTTGGCTCATCCAGCATCACAAACTTTGGCTCCAACACCATAGCGCGCGCGATGGAGATGCGTTGGCGCTGACCACCGGAGAACTCGTGCGGGTAACGGAAACGAGTGGCAGCATCCAGCCCCACCTCTTCCAATGCCGCAGCGACTTTGGCTTCGCGTTCTTTTGCAGAAAGATCCGGCATATGGATCTTGAGGCCTTCGCCAACAATCTCAGAAACCGACATACGCGGCGACAGGGAGCCGAACGGGTCCTGGAACACAATCTGCATATCTCGGCGGAGCGGACGCATTTGCGTCCAGGAATGTTCCTGAATGTCCGAGCCGTTGAAGCTGATGCGACCATTTGAGGAGATCATGCGCAGGATCGCGAGGCCGAGCGTGGTTTTGCCCGATCCACTCTCTCCCACGATGCCAAGTGTCTGCCCGGCACGCACAGTCACGTCGATGCCATCGACAGCCTTGATGTGGCTAACGGTTTTACGCAGGAAGCCGCGTTTGACCGGGAACCAGACCTTCAGGTCTTTCGCTTCGACAATAATCGGCTGACTGGTATCGCCAGCAGGCGGGTGGCCCTTAGGTTCAGCAGCCAGCAGGTGCTGAGTATACTCGTGTTTGGGGATCTCGAAAATATCTTCGGTGTTGCCCTGCTCTACGATCTTGCCCTGTGTCATCACGCAGACGCGGTCTGAGATCCGCCGCACAATTCCCAGATCATGCGTGATGAAGAGCATGGCCATGCCGGTACTCTTCTGCAAGTCCTTCAGCAACTGCAGAATTTGTGCCTGAACCGTCACATCAAGTGCAGTTGTTGGTTCATCCGCAATCAGCAAGTCCGGCTCGTTTGCCAGTGCCATGGCGATCATGACACGCTGGCGTTGACCACCAGAGAGCTGATGCGGATAGGACTTCAGGCGCTCTTCCGGGTTCGGGATGCCAACCTGATGCAGGAGCTCCAGAACGCGCTTTCTGGCGTTTGTATCGCCCAGACCACGGTGGATCTTCAGGATCTCCGCAATCTGCTGCTCAATGGTGTGTAGCGGGTTCAGAGAGCTCATTGGCTCCTGAAAGATCATGGAGATCTTGTTACCGCGTACATGGCGCATTTCGCTTTCGGACGCTGCAATCAGGTCTTCACCCTGATAGACAATCTTGCCCGTTGGATGGCTGGCAGACGGGTATGGTAGAAGCTTAAGCACTGACAAAGCCGACACGGATTTGCCTGAGCCACTCTCTCCCACCAGTGCAACAGTCTCGCCTTTCTTGATCTCAAAAGAGATCTGATCAACGGCGAGGTTTGTTTTCTCGCCCTGATGGAAGGCGATGGACAGATCCTCAACAGAGAGGAGCGTTTGATTATCGGTCATATGCGATCCTCCCTTCTTCAGTTCATCGTTTTGCGTGGATCAAAGGCGTCGCGAACGGCTTCACCAATGAAGATCAGCAGGCTGAGCATGATGGACAGAACAAAGAAGCCTGTCATGCCAAGCCATGGTGCCTGAAGGTTGTTCTTGCCTTGCTTGAGCAGTTCACCCAGTGAGGCTGATCCCGGAGGCAGACCGAAGCCGAGGAAGTCGAGCGCAGTCAGCGTGGAGATAGACCCATTCAGGATAAACGGCATGAAGGTGAGTGTTGCTACCATCGCATTTGGCAGTAAGTGACGGCGCATGATCGTCCCGTTGGAGACGCCCAGCGCACGTGCTGCGGAGATGTACTCAAAGTTTCGTCCTCGCAGGAACTCTGCACGGACCACACCGACCAATGCGACCCATGAGAATGCAAGCAGGATCGAGAACAGGATCCAGAAGCCCGGCGTCAATACCGAGGATATGATCAGAATGAGGTAGAGCGTCGGCATTGCGGTCCAGATTTCAATGAAACGCTGGAAGCCAAGGTCAACCCAACCACCGTAGAAGCCCTGCACTGCACCAGCGCCGATGCCGATAACAGAAGAGGCCAATGTAAGAGCCAGACCAAAGAGCACGGAGATGCGGAAACCGTAGACGAGACGAGCGAGCACATCGCGGCCCTGATCATCTGTGCCGAGCCAGTTCCAGTTGCCGATGGTACAGTTTGGATCGTTCACGCCATCCGGATAGCGCTCACAGCGCTGTTCCTTATCCATCATCCAACTTGGAGGAGCTGGTGCTGGAACAGGGATCTCGTTGTTCACCGTTTGATAGGAGTAGCGGATTGGCGGCCAGATCATCCAGCCATTGGCTTCAATCTCTTCCTGAATAAACGGATCGCGGTAGTCAGTGGTTGCGAGGAAGCCACCGAACTTCTCTTCCGGGTAGTCCACGAAGATCGGTGACAGCAACTCGCCTTTATAGGAGACCAAAAGCGGACGATCATTCGTGATGAACTCGGCACAGAGTGTTAGCACAAACAGGACGAGGAAGATCCAGAGGGACCAGTATCCGCGCTTGTTGGCTTTGAAGTTTTGCAGGCGTCGCTGATTGAGCGGAGACAGCTTTTGCCGCTTTTCAGGCGGCTGTGTCTGCTCTGGCAGCGGATTGATTGTTTCGTAGCCCTGATCCTGAAGGCGTTTTTCGAGTTGCGTGTCCATTGCTCGTCACACCTCCCGGCTTTCAAAATCGATCCGGGGATCAATCCAAGTGTAGGTGAGATCTGAAATCAGGTTCACAATCAGGCCCATTAACGAGAAGATATAGAGCGTGGCAAACATGACTGCGTAGTCACGATTGAGCGCAGATTCAAAACCCAGCAGGCCGAGGCCATCCAGCGAGAAGATTGTCTCGATGAGGAGTGAACCTGCAAAAAATGCCGAAATGAACGCGCCTGGGAAGCCAGCAACAACGATGAGCATAGCATTGCGGAATACATGACCGTACAACACCTGACGCTCTGTCAGGCCCTTGGCACGGGCGGTCTGCACATACTGCTTTCTGATTTCATCCAGGAAGGAGTTCTTGGTCAAAAGTGTTGTTGTCGCGAATGCTGAGAGCGCCATTGCTGTCAGCGGCAGCACCAGATGCCAGAAGTAATCGAGGATACGTTCCGGCCACGACATATCACTCCAGCCTTCAGAAGTGAGGCCTCTGAGCGGGAAGAAATCCCAGAAGGAGCCACCTGCGAACAGAACAATCAGCATGATTGCAAAGAGGAAGCCCGGGATTGCATAGCCGACAATGATGATGCTGGAGGTCCAGACATCAAATGACGTGCCATCCTTGACTGCTTTTCGGATGCCCAGCGGGATGGAGATTCCGTAGGAAATCAGCGTCATCCAGAGGCCAAGCGAGATAGAAACCGGGAGTTTTTCGACGATCAGATCAACAACAGCAATATCCCGGAAGTAGCTCTCACCGAAGTTGAAGGTGGCGTAATCCAAAATCATCCGGCCAAAGCGTTCTAGCGGTGGTTTGTCGAAACCAAACTGAGCTTCGAGCTCTTTGATGAATTCAGGATCAAGCCCCTGAGCACCGCGATACTTCGATCCTGCACTATCTCCGCTGCCCTGATTGGCGGCAGCTGAGCTACCAAAATCACTGCCACCACCTGAGATGCGGCTGGTTGCTGATACACTATCCCCTTGCAACTGCGCGATGACCTGTTCAATTGGTCCACCCGGTGCAAATTGGATAATGACAAAGTTAATCGCCATGATGCCGATGAGGGTCGGGATCATCAAAAGCAATCTACGCAGAATATAGGCGCCCATGGGCTTCTTTTGTCCCTAACTTTCCTTGCCGATGCGAGCGGCTTTTTCCGAGTCTACCCACCACGTTGTTTCAACGGGGAAGTCGTAGGCAGGCATGTCATTCGGAATGCCGAACATGTCCCAGACAGCGACTGTGTGGAAGGCTTTGAACCACTGTGGCACCCAATAGAAGCCTGCTCGCAGAACTCTATCCAATGCTCTGGCAGCGGTTATCATTTCTTCACGCGACGACGCATTAAGCGCTTTTTCCACCAGATCATCGACTGCTGGCACCTTGATGCCTGACAGATTGTAAGATCCGAAGGTTTCAGCAGCTGATGATGTCCAGAAATTGCGGATGCTTGGTCCAAGCGTTGGCGTCAACGCGAAACGGTGCCCAACAATGTCATAATCAAAATCATCTACACGCTTCTGGAACTGTGCTGGATCGACAACCCGGAAACTTGCTTCAATGCCTAACAGTCTGAGATTCTTGACGTATGGCAGTACAATTCGTTCGAAAGCAGGCGAGTTAGAAAGAAACTCCATTACCAACTGTTTTCCGTCAGGACCAACAAGTTGCTCGCCACGCCTGTAGTAACCAGCTTCCTTCAATAGGAGAGATGCTTCTCTGAGAAGTTTGCGATCCTGACCGGAACCGTTAGAAATCGGCTGGGTGATCGCCTCACCGAAGACCTCTGGCGGCAAATCCTTCTTGAAAGGCTCCAGCAAGGCCAGCTCTGCTTCACTTGGCTGGCCAACTGCTTTCATCTCAGAGTTTTCGAAGAAAGACTGCGTTCTGGTGTAAAGATCGTAGAACAAGGCTGAGTTAGACCATTCAAAGTCGAACGCGTAGCCCAGTGCCTCACGAACCTTCGGGTTAGCGAATTTCTCTTTCCGCGTGTTCAGAAACCAGCCCTGCGCTCCAGATGGGAGGCGGATGGCGAACTCCTTCTTTACAACGCGTCCTTCTGTGAGCGCCGGGAAGTTGTATTCCGTTGCCCATGTCTTGGAGGAGAATTCCTCGTGGAAGGTCAATCGACCCTTCTTGAAGGCCTCAAAGGTTGCCTGACGGTCACGGAAGAAGTCGAGGCGAATGATCTCGAAGTTGTGGTGGCCCTTTGTTACCGGGAGATCTTTTGCCCAGTAGTTCTCGACCTTCTTGTACTCGATGTAACGACCAATCTCGTAGCGGCCCACCATGTACGGCCCGGAAGACAATGGCGGCGTCAGCGTTGAGGCCTCAAAGTTATAGCGGGTGTAGTAGTTCTTCGAGAAGATAGGGAGAGTTGCTATCAAAAGGGGAAGTTGCCTACTGTGATTACCCGAAAAAGCTACAGTGACAGTGTGTTCATCCGGTGCAGTTGCAGAGACCATCTCCTTGATGGACTGACTGATGATCGGATGCCCCTTCTCCTTCAGGGTCATCAAGCTGAAGACTACATCTTCCGCATTGAGCACTGAGCCATCATGAAAGCGGGCTTCCGGGCGGATCTTGAAGGTGACAAAGTTGCCGTCTTCTGAGACCATCGCACTTTCAGCAACCAAACCGTACACCGCATCCGGCTCATCATAGGCGCGGATCATCAGGCTGTCGAAGCAGCGCTCCATACGTGGTGGAGCATCCCCTTTGAGGATGAAGGTATTGAACGTGTTGAAGGTTTGCGGGTTCTGGTTATAGCCCCAGCTTGGAGCCGTCATGGCGATCTTGCCACCAACAGGTGCTTCCGGGTTGACGTAGTCAAATGACGTGAAGTCGGCTGGGTACTTCAGATCACCAAAGACCGACAGACCATGGCTCCAAGTGCCAGCCTGTACAGGCAACGCGCCCCCCGGAACGAGGAACGCTGCTGCTGTGGCTGCACTGAACTGCAGGAAGCTACGTCTATTGATATGGCTTAGCGTCATCAATTGGCCTCCTGTATTTTCTTCGCTTTTTCTTCGTCCCACCACCAGATAGTTGGGAAATCAATTGCGTATTCAGGAAGTTGATCTGGGCGAGCGAACCGGTCCCACCGAACAACGCGACTGAAGGGCTGTGTCCAACCTGGAACAACATACTGCTTCCACATGAGGATACGATCCAGAGCCTTGGTTGCCGCTGTCAACTCCTCCCGATCCTTCGCATTGATTACAATTTCGATTAGTTCATCAATTACAGGTTCTTTGATGCCCACATAGTTGCGCGACAGTTCATCATCAGCAGACACAGAGCCCCAGTAACCGCGCTGCTCATTGCCCGGCGAAAGGGTCTGGACCCAACTGCTGTAGATCATACCAAAATCACGGCTGCGCACACGGTTCACATATTGGGAGGTGTCGACCACACGCAACTGCAGATCGATACCGATTTTCTTTAGCGACGCTTTATAACGAAGGGCTACACGCTCAAAGCTGCCACCATTCATCAGATATTCGATTGTGAACGGTTCACCAGTCTCTTCATTGACGAGCTTGCCTTGCTTTCGCACATAGCCAGCTTCTTTAAGAAGACCAATTGCCTTCCTCAGATTAGAGCGCTCCTGGCGGGAATCTTCAGCAACTGGATTTTCATAGGGCTCTGTAAAAATTCCCTGTGGGACTGGTGATTTCAGCGATTTGAGAACTTCTAGTTCGCGACCTGTTGGCAACCCTGACGAGGCTAGTTTTGTTCCATTAAAAAAGCTAGTTATCCGGTTGTATTGATCGAAAAAGATCGTACGGTTCATTTCCTCAAAATTAAGAGCATAGTTTAGCGCCTTACGAACCCGCCGATCCTGAAATTCAGCTTTACGGGTATTGAGGATGAAGCCTGCCATCAAACCGATACCACGATAAGTTTGCGGGAACTTCTCTTTTACAATGTCTCCCCGATTTACCGCAGGAATGTCATAGGCTGTTGCCCAGTTTTTAGCTATTGCTTCGGTTCGCCAATCAAAACGATCTGCCTTAAAGGCTTCCAACTCGACAGTTTCATCCCGATAAAACTCGAAAGTGATCTGATCGAAGTTGTTTTTTCCAACATTAACATTCAGGTCTTTAGCCCAGTAATCCTCTACACGTTCATAGGTAATGGAACGTCCAGGAACCACATCGCTCACACGATAGGCGCCAGAACCCAGAGGAACCTCCAATGTACTTCTTGAGATATCCCTTGGATCGCCATCTTTGTCATTCGCGGTCCACCAATGCTTTGGCAAAATTGCAAGCTGACCTATGATCTGAGGTGCTTCACGGTTACCAGGCTGATCAAAACTAAATCTAATCTCAGTCGGACTTAAAACTTCATAGCCAGTCACATGCTTGTAATAATTCTTGTAGATCGGATTCAAGGTCCGCAACTGATCGAATGACCACGCGACATCTTCGGTGGTGATCTGTTTGCCATCGTGCCAACGAGCCTCAGGATTTAGCCGATATTCCACCCAAGAGAAATCATCGGGGTACCTCAGGGCATTCGCAACCAGACCATATTCGGTCGAGATCTCATCACTTGAAGGTGTCACGAGAGTATCGTAGATGAGGCCAATTCCTACCGCTGTGACACCTTTGTTTGGAACCATATTCAAACTGTCAAAGGTCCCCGTCCACGCCATACGAACTTTGCCGCCCTTCGGAGCTTCAGGATTTACAAAGGGGAAATGCTTGAAACCCTCTGGCATTTTGGGCTCACCGATGAGCGAGGTCGCGTACCGCCACTCAGGTTCATTCGTTTCAGCAATTGCTGCGGAGGACGTCAGGCTTGCGAGAGCAAGCGCCAAACCTGTTAGTGAGCTATATAGTTTGGTACGCACAACATTCCTCCATAAATACAATCAGTAGTTCTAGCGTAGAAAAGTCACCACGCGCTGAAAATTGAGCTTTTCTTGCAGCTTTCAGCTAAACTTAAACTAAGATTACGGCTGAAAACACTTCTGCGACAACGTCTTTTGCCAAGATGACAAAAATTTAACTGGAAGAAACGAGGAAAAGGTTAGCATTCACCAGAAAGTAGACAATAAAAAAGCCGGGATTAAATCCCGGCTCTTTGACAATTCTACCCTCACATATGTGGGAGGGATATCAATTCAATTTTAATTGATTGGCACTGGGTTGTCTGAGAGTGAACGCAGGTAAGCGATCAGATCAGCACGTGGCTTGTCTTTTTTCAGACCAGCGTAACCCATGGAAGTACCAGCAACGTGTTTCTTAGGCGCTTTGATGAACTCGTTCAGCTGCTCGAAAGTCCACTCAGGATTGTTTGCTGCGAACTCCTGCATTGCTGCAGAGTAAGAGAAACCACCGTGAGAGGCAGGCGCGCGGCCTACGATACCCCAGAGAGCAGGGCCAACTTTGTTTTTGCCGTTCTGATCAAAGGTGTGACACGCTGCACACTTCTTAGCTTGCTTTGCACCAGCATCCGCATCAGCAGTTGCGAGCAGTTCCTCAATTGAGACAACCTTGGTTTCTTCCGCAGCTTCTTCACCTGCACCGTTGTCGGCACCAGCTACTTCGATTTCAAAACCGCGTTTTTCGTCTCCATGAGGCGCGAAAATAATGTCTGACAAAACATTCAGGCCCATGAATGCAACCAAAGCGAACAGAATTGCGCCGGCAATTTTGTTCAGTTCAAACGAGTTCATAGCTCACACGCTCCGAATATTGGTTAGGCTAGCCGTATTGCAGCAGGCATGGCACCTAACTCGATCTGTGTATTTTGCTGGGAAACTACAGTTATTTTCGGGCACTTGTCCATAATTTAATTAGTGTTTTTCCTAGGACTTTTGAAGTGATGTGGACCAGAGGTTGATCTTTACGATCTGAAAAAACCAATGAACACAACGCCTCCCGCGCAGCGGCAGTTTAAAATCGCTATAAACTACTGATTTATTCATAGATATCCCGCTCAGCACGAATTTGATTGCACCTTAAGGCGCAGCACAACCATTTTACCTGGGCTCAAGTGTATGCGACAAAATATCACACCAAAACTGTTTCACATCTGGGGATTTTACAGTGGAGGACCAAATGAGCCCGTGGCAAACGCCATTCTTGAGGTCTTTTCACCTTATGTTTCGCCTCTGAGTATTATTAGAGTTTGCAATCCCTCATATCTAGGGCAATTTGTGAGAGTGATTGTTTCGCGAAAGTTGGCGAAGCCTCAAATGTACCATGATTTAAGATTGCCGTGAGTGTAGTGATGTCAGATCAGCGCAAAGTCGTGTTTCAAGGAGAAGTGGGAGCTAACTCCCACATGGCGTGTAACGCCGTTTACCCAGAGTACCAAGCTATCCCTTGCCCGACTTTTGAAGACTGCTTTCACGCGATCGAGTCCGGTGACGCCGAGCTTGGTATGATCCCGATCGAAAACTCGGTCGCGGGCCGTGTTGCGGACATCCATCACCTGCTTCCTCGCAGCAATCTGCATATTATCGGCGAGTACTTCATGCCGATTCGCTTCCAGCTGATGGGTATCAAAGGCACCAAACTGGAAAATCTGAAGAGCGTTCAGAGCCACATCATGGGTCTGGGCCAGTGCCGAAACTTCATTCGTGATCATGGCCTTAAGCCGATCATCGGTGCTGACACCGCAGGCTCAGCCCGTCAGGTTGTGGAAGGTGGTGATAAGACAGTTGGTGCTTTTGCTCCTGAACTTGCTGCGGATGTGTATGGTTTGGATATCCTCGCACGTGATTGTGAAGATGCGGCACATAACACCACCCGCTTCGTTATTCTCTCTCGTGAGAAAAAGCAGGCCGTCAATACCGGCCAGCCGATCATCACTACTTTCATCTTCCGTGTCCGCAACGTTTCTGCTGCTCTTTACAAAGGGTTAGGCGGATTTGCGACCAACAACGTCAACATGACGAAGCTGGAATCCTATCAACTTGAAGGCCAGTTTTTCGCTTCAATGTTTTACGCAGATATTGAAGGACACCCAGAAGAACCCAACGTAGCCCTTGCACTTGAGGAGCTGGCGTTTTATTCGACTGAACTGAATATTCTTGGGGTGTACAACGCTAGTCCGTTCCGCGAAAAAATTCGGGAACCTGAGGCTAATCGTGCCTTGCGTCCTACACCGGGAAAATAACAGTTGTAGGCCTGCTCCAGCGGTGAGCCACCTATGTATCGATCCGGACAGTACTGAGCCGGGCTAGTTACAAGGACTTTACATGTCTGAATTCAAGTTTGATGCATTGTGCATCGGCAATGCAATCACTGACGTCTTCTCTCATGTAGAAGATAGCTTTCTCGTTGATCAGTCTTTGGTAAAGGGCTCCATGCGTTTGGTCGATACAGACGAAGCTTTGCGTCTGTATGACCTGATGGGTCAAACAACCCGCATTTCCGGCGGCAGTGCTGGCAACACTGCGGCAGGTATTGCGTCTCTTGGCGGCGCGCCTGCATTCATCGGCAAAGTAGCTGATGACGAGATTGGCGAAGTTTATCGCCATGACATGAACAGCATTGGTGCGCATTTCCAAACCAGTCCACTTCGTGATGATCTGGCATCTGGCCGTTCAATGATCCTGATCACCCCGGATGGTGAGCGGACCATGAACACTTACCTGGGATCCGCAACCAAGCTGACAGCTCTTGATATCGATCCTGAAGTGGTTTCCAACTCCGCGATCACTTACATGGAAGGGTATCTGTGGGACGAAGAAGCAGCTAAGAAAGCCTTCCTTGAAGCTTCCCGCGTTGCTCATGAAGCCGGTAAACTGGTTTCTCTCTCTCTTTCCGATAGCTTCTGTGTTGACCGTTTCCGCGATGAGTTCCTTGAGCTGATCCGCGAAGACAAGGTCGACATTCTGTTTGCTAATGAGCACGAGTTAAAAGCGCTCTATCAGACGTCCGACATTGAAACCGCGATTGCACTGGTTCGTGAAGACTGCACGCTGACCGCCCTGACCCTCGGCTCTGAGGGTGCGATGGCAATCTCTCGCGAAGAGACCGTACACGTTCCGGCAACAGCGATTGTTGGTGGTGTGCGTGACCTGACCGGCGCTGGCGACCTGTTTGCCTCTGGCTTCCTGTTTGGTCTGGCACGTGACTTCAGTCTAAGCGACTGCGCTGAGCTTGGCTGCTTGTGTGCGGGTGAGGTGATCAGCCACGTTGGCGCCCGCCCAGAAAAGCCTCTTAACCAGATTGCAGAGCAGAGTGGTTTCACTCTGGAAGCCTAAGAATGGGCGATGATGATCTAGGCGGCTCTCGGGCCGCCTTTTTTATTTGTAGATCTGCTGAATATCTTCTGCATTGTTGACCTGAAAGAAGAGCGGCTGTGCTGTTGCGATATGCAGACGCTCAGTTTCTTCCTGTCTGAGCTTACAGAGCTTTGAGATCAGTCCTCTGATTGTATTACGATGCGCCGAGATGAGGATATTTTTCCCATTTGAGAGCTGAGGCAGGACGCGATGCCGGAACACTCCCAGCGCTCTGTTCGCTGTCATCTCCAAACTCTCCCCGCCCGGTGGAACGGCATTCAATGAGTGCCGCCATTGGTAGACTTGTTCTACACCGTGCTGTTGGCAGACTTCCTCGATTGTTTTGCCGGTTAGCTCACCATAAGCACGTTCGTTGAAAAGCTTATCTTCAATCACATGCAAATGAGACTGTTCAGCTTCTTCCAGAATGTGCTCCAGCGTCTTGCGTGCTCGTGTCAGGGCTGAGGAGTATGCAAGGTCAAACTGTATTGCATGGGCTTTTAGAGCGCGGCCCGCGCTTTTGGCTTCTTCAATGCCTTTGGGTGTCAGGTCAGGATTGCCCTGCCCTGAGAACACTCTGCGAGCATTCCATTCGCTTTGCCCGTGGCGTACCAACACCAACAATCCCATAAGACACGCCTCGTCGATCTTCCTTACTGCGTGTCTTATATAGTTTCATTTGCAGGCCTAAACCCGACTTTCGTTGAAACATCCCACAGTGATTTTACGCAGGTTCCAGAATGTTCGTGGGCAAGCCGTCCAAGCTGGTGGCGTTGTGCTTGCGCCAGTAGTTCTCCAGCTCTTCACGATCCATCGTTTCGTAGTAAGGCAGGAACTCTTTCTCAACACGCGTATCAACCAGATCCATGCGAGGAACTGTTGAGCCGCAGGAAGTCTGGATGAGTTCGATATCAAGATCGAAGATCTGGCGGCATCCCGGTAGATCAGGGAAGAGGCTGATCATCTTGTCCCAATCAGCATCTCTTGGATGAAGGACTCTTGTCTGACCAAACACGCGCAATGTGAGGCGTTGTTCGCCGAAGGAGCAGAACATCAACGTCATGCGTCCATCTTCCTGAACGTGGGTGGCTGTTTCATTGCCGATGCCCGTCAGATTTAGCCAGATAATCCGCTCATCACTGAGTACCCGGAGCGTGTCCATGCCTTTGGGAGACAGATTGATGTGCCCCGTTGCAGCGGCTGTCGCCACGAAGAACATCTGCTGTTCTTCAATGTGCTGACGGAATCTGCGGTTCAGTCTTTTGGCTTTGATCATATCGGTCAGGAACTGCTTGAGAGATAGTTAGTCAGCATCCGCGTACTGGACGTTGATGCGGCGCTGTTCGCTTGCGTAGCTGCCGGAGCGGCCTTCGTTACGCTTGTCATAGCCTCTTGACCATGCCTGCCAGAACTCCTCTGAAGAGCTTTCCATTTCCATGATCTCAGGTTGGACCACAGGGGTCTTTGGCAAGACAGTGTTGGGCAGCTGCACCACCTGAAGCAAAGGCCGATGGCGTGGAAAGCTGATCGGCACATCCTGCTTGCGGAGCTTCACATTTATGAAGAGGGGAGAACAGAACCAGCTGGAGTCAATCATCGCTTCAAAGCAATCATATGCCGTGTTGGAGGGTAGGTTGATTGGTCCGCGAACCCAGTGGCACTGTCCTTCATCGCCGATAAGGCTGTACCCGGCGCCAATCTGGACGATATCGCCTTCTGGAAACACATCCAGAAACGGCGGATAATAGTCCTCAAGGCCTTCCGGGCAGGTATTCCTGTAGTCTTCCACAAAGTCTGTAAGATACAGCCGATCCAGCAAGGTCCACTCGCCATCTGCCCCAAGTCGGTACAGGACCTCTGATCCGGTCCACATCAGGTAGAAATCAACTGGCGGGTAGACATACCATCCCTGACGAGAAGCAGTAATGAGGGGTTCACAATACTTCATAGCCCGGGCGGGCATCATGCCAAGGTTCGTTCCATCTGCCTTTACAACGTTGGGGGCAGACTTAACCATTCTTACAAACTTCACGGAAATTCCCTCGCAGACAATACACTCTGCAAAATGAAGCGAGGCAGACTAAGCTGCCTCACACATTAAATTATTTTGGCTTTTTCTCTTCATCTTTAGGAGCCAGGCCACCGTTCAATTTTGCTGGCTTAGCTTGTGCAGATGCTGGGCGACCGTCGTTTGCTACTGAAAACTTCATAGGTTGTCCTCTCAATCAAATAACTAATGTGGTCATACAATTGCTGTATGCATTAAGAGGCTTGCACCTAAAATTACGTAGCGCAAGCTTAATAATAATCACTGCATCATTATCTATTATTGATAATCTTCAATGCATTACATTTCACGGACTTAGTATTTAATCAAAGTCTATTTGTGTGAATAATATTTATATTTTAAGATTCTAATTCAGCTACTGGCGAGGGGAATAACTGCGGGCAAATAAAAAAGCGGCTCCAGGAGCCGCTTTTATGATTCTGAGTTGTAGGGCTGGCTTAGACTTCAGCCAGATCCTCAACGGAAAGAACCTTACCTTCTTCATCCAGGCGATAAACAACTGGCTTACCTGTGCCGAGTTCACGCTTGAGGATTTCTTCAGGTGAAAGACCTTCAAGTTCCATGATCAGGGAACGCAGGGAGTTGCCGTGTGCAGCAACGATCACGCGGTTGCCTTCCAGAACTTTTGGAAGAATGTCAGAGCGGTAGTAAGGCAAGGTACGCTCTGCAGTCATCTTCAGGCTTTCGCCGCCTGGAGGAGGCACGTCGAAAGAACGACGCCAGATGTGAACCTGCTCTTCACCGAACTTCTGACGCGCTTCGTCTTTGTTCATGCCGGTGATGTCGCCGTAGTCACGTTCGTTCAGAGCTTTGTCCTGAGCGGTTGGCAGGTCTTCCTGACCAAGTTCGCCAAGGATCAGCTTGAGAGTGTGCTGAGCGCGCAGCAGGTCAGAAGTGAACGCCAGATCAAACGTCAGGTTCATTTCCTTGAGCTTCTTGCCCGCAGCTGTTGCTTCTTCAACACCCTGTTCTGTCAGGTCTGGGTTTTTCCAGCCGGTGAACAGGTTTTTCAAATTCCATTCGCTTTGTCCGTGACGGACGAGAACCAAAAGGCGTTCCATCAAACTCTCCTGGAGAGGTTATGTGTTCTTGAAAACAGTTGTCTTGGAAGACTGTTTTCAAAGGTCATTGCGCATACCCCGTTGTGTACCAGAACCCCGGGAATGCGCTGTGTATCACTCGTCGTTCAGGCCGAGAACATCAGCCATTGAGTATAGGCCCGGTTGCTGCTTGTGCGCCCAAATGGCGGCTTTCACAGCACCGCGAGCAAAAATCTGTCGGTCTGTTGCAATGTGCGAGAGTTCTATACGCTCTCCTTCACCTGCAAACATCACCGTATGTTCACCTACCACTGAGCCGCCGCGCAGTGTTGCAAAGCCGATGTCGCCTCTGTTGCGCTCACCTGTGATGCCGTCACGTGAGCGAACACTATGAGTTTCCAAGGAAATTTCACGTCCTTCAGCTGCAGCTTCACCGAGAAGCAATGCTGTACCAGACGGAGCATCGACCTTGTGTTTGTGGTGCATTTCCAGAACTTCGATGTCGAAATCTTCATCGAGGGCCGCTGCTGCCTTTTTTACGAGGCCAGCCAGCAGGTTCACACCTAGGCTCATGTTGCCGGATTTTACAATGCGGGCCGATGTCGCGGCGTGAGCCAGCTCAGTCGATTGAGCGGAGGTCATGCCGGTGGTGCCGATGACATGCACGATTGAATGACGGGCTGCGGCGTCTGCAAAGGCAACGGTTGCTTCAGGCAGTGTGAAGTCCAGAACACCGTCTGCTTCTGCGAAGGCTGCGTCGAGGTCGGACGTGATTGCAACGCCAAGCTTGCCGCATTCGGCCAGCTCACCTGCATCCTTACCGAGGAACTCTGAGTTTTCGCGTTCAATCGCTGCGGAGACTACCACTCCGTCCATTTCGTTTACGGTGCGCACCAAGGTCCGGCCCATTCGGCCAGCGGCACCGACAACAACCAGTCGCATATCACTCATCTCATTCCCCCGAGCTGCCAACAGCCCCTCCAAACTTAAGGTGTGAGTGGGTATAGCAGGCAGTTTGCATTGTTTCAAACCGATATGGCCCCAGAGGCAGCTCCAGTCGTGGTTGTGAGGTTTTCTCAACCTGCACTTTATAGAAAATGCGGATGGCACGCCTTCTATGACATAGACATCTCTCTATTTTTGCCTAGTCTGTGCAGGTCTTCATTATTGCAGCGAGCTGACTTTACGCTGGAACCCATCGGAAGAATGGGATTTTGAGAGCTCGCCCATTCTGGGTTCTACTATGGATAATATTCGCGGCAGCGCCTGGATGGTGCTGGCTATGTTGGGGTTTGCCATTGAGGATACACTCCTCAAGACTGCGACGGCTGCTGTGCCCGTCGGGCAGACGCTCATGCTTTTTGGTGCAGGTGGAACTTTTGGCTTTCTGTTGCTGACCTGGAGACGGGGTGAGCGGGCCTTTGCGCCGGAAGCTTTGAAGGCCACACTGTTTACGCGGGCTATTTTTGAGATTACTGGCCGCCTGTTCTTCCTCCTTTCTCTGGCGCTGAATACTCTTTCCAGCACCTCTGCAATCCTGCAGGCCACTCCGATTGCGGTTACACTGGGGGCGGCGGTGCTCTTTGGAGAGCGGGTGAGCTGGCAACGCTGGCTGGCCATTCTGATTGGGTTTGTTGGTGTGCTGATGATCATCCAGCCGAGTTCTGAAGCCTTTCAGGTGACGTCCATTCTTGCCATCATCGGCATGATTGGATTTGCAGGGCGGGATCTTGCGACGAGAGCTGCTCCCCCTGCCCTCTCCAACATGCAGCTTGGGGTGTATGGGTTTGGGGTGTTGATCCCCACCGGAGCGCTCTATGCATTCTGGTCCGACGGTTTTGTCTGGCCTGATCTTTACAGCGGCCTGATCATCGCTGCTGGCACTCTTGTGGGCATTGGCGCCTACTACTCCCTCACCGTAGCCATGCGCACCGGCATGGTGTCTGTGGTCACACCGTTCCGCTATTCGCGTTTGCTCTTCGGTCTGCTGTTGGGCTTTATCATCTTTGACGAGAGCGTTGATGCCATGACGCTGGCAGGGTCAGCGATCATTGTAGTGAGCGGACTGTATATCCTGATGGGGAACTCACCCCGCAAAGCTGTGGCCTCCAAGGAAGCCGCGGAGCGGGCTTAGAAGCACTTATAGCACCGCGTGGGTTTCCAGGCGGTGTTGGACTGAAGTCTCCCGTTTCTCACGGGTGGAGCAAGGCGAACAGGCTCTGCCTGCGCTACTTGTTAGAAATGTTTCTTCGGCATTGGCTGTTCGCCTCGCCCGGGCCTTTTATCATGAACACGCGGGCTCCCTCTCGAACAGACGCGACAGGCACGTTTGCGCATCATAGATGCGCTTCATGCCTTTGACAGTTTCCTGTCACCACCGGACGCCCTCCGGAACGACCCCAAGCTCCCTACTACCACTGTGGTCTCAATAGGGTATGGCGCTTCACCGGACCTCCCGACACGATACGTTACCTCATGCCGGTAGCCCAACCCCGCCCACGCCACGGAGCGGTCGGTCCACTCCTGCCCGAATGCGTGGGCACAAGATCAAGCTTAGTTAGGTTTTCGGCTAGGGGGATAAGTTTTATGAGTACGCTTTGCCAAGTTGCAAACACTCATACTGGGATGGCACCAATCACGCTTCAATTTCTCTTAGATCAACTCACTGAGTGTCTTGGCGGACAAAGCGATCATTCGCTGCGGGTGCGAGAATGTAGGTACACCGCAGGCGTTGCTGACGCAGAGGGCCAACTGCGGACCTTCATGTGTTTCTATCGAGGGTTGGTGCAAAAAAAACAGTATTCTCAATGTCACTATGACCGGAAGCAATTAGAGTCAAAAAAACTAATGCAGCCTCTACGGTAGTCTAATTTCGCCACGCTTAATTAAAAAAAACATAAGGCTGGCAACGCCAAAGGCTGCAACCAAAAAAAACATTAGTACAATGACGACACCTCCGTCTAATCCGGTCGATGCGTTTGCAAGAAAGAAAGGTGCAGAGACTTCAATAAACAATAAAGCGATGAGCCA
The DNA here is from genome assembly GCF_000236645.1 of Pseudovibrio sp. FO-BEG1. Taxonomy (NCBI): domain Bacteria; kingdom Pseudomonadati; phylum Pseudomonadota; class Alphaproteobacteria; order Hyphomicrobiales; family Stappiaceae; genus Pseudovibrio; species Pseudovibrio sp. FO-BEG1. The sequence goes on along the minus strand of NC_016642.1, from coordinate 543,262 downwards.
GACGGACGCTCCAGACCGGCATAGTACGGCTAGAGTTGTGATAGCTAGCATAAGAGGAGTATTCATACTTCCCCATAGGGCAATCAGCTTAACACCTAAATCAGACTGTTCCGCCACGTCTCCATACATTGCTAAAATGTACATGTAGTGTGCAAATCTCAAAGTAGCTATCAAGAGAACAACCACAAACACCCGATAAATCCAATTTGACACTTTAGTTCTCACAATAGCTCCACTTTTAAAATATATCTGACTTATGTTCATGATTTTTCTACTGTATATACTTTCCTCTTGCTTCAAATCGACAGACACAGTTTCTTCATCACCTATGTATGCTGGTCAGTCCGCTTTGGTCACACCGGTAAATACGCTCGCATATCAATGCAAACGTGGGCCATTACCGGACATTCAGGCTACTCTACCAAAGGTTGAGGCAGAATATCGAACCTATCCTTCTGTCCATACAGCTTTGACAGTGAACATGATAAAACCGCTGCTTGTAACCTCGGTTTGCTTCACATAACAACCACAAGACAATGCGTGGCGAAGTTTGGAAGCACTTCCAGATGTCTCCAGCGAGTTCTATATAAGAAAATTCAATTTAATTATAAAGAGTTACTTCCCAATCCAAGGTGACCGCAGATAGTGGCCTGCGTCATTCTGTCAATTTTCTTTTTCAGGTTCCCTTCAGCTTCTCTCCATAGCGTTTTTGCCGAGGGCGATAATCTAGATGTGAATACATCTTTGAATTTATAAGAGAAACTAAGAGAAGCAAATGACAAAAATCCAAGAGTCATGCGAGAGAACGCCGGATAATGAGGGGATGGGCCGGAGAGACTTTCTTCGCAAATCAGTTGCTGCGGGAGTCGGGTTAACTGCTGCTGCGCAATTGTCAGCAGGAGGTGCGCAAGCAACAGTTCCTGATACTTCAAATATTCCACTTATCACTTTGGAAGAACACTTCACCACACCCGAACTTCAAAGCAAAAATACGTCGGGCGATAAGAGGCTTTTTTCTGGTGGCGGAAGTCGGCCTGAGCTACTTGACGTGGGTGCAGGCCGGATCGCTGACATGGATGAAGCGGGCATCGACATTCAAGTGCTCTCCACAGTAACTCCGGGCGCTTCAAAAATAACAGGTGCTGAAGGTGTAGAGTTCACCCGCAAGTTTAACACTTGGATTGCAGAGGAGGTCATTGCAGCGTATCCAAATCGCTTCCGTGCTTTTGCTACCCTCCCCCTTAGCTCACCTGAGGCCGCAGCTGATGAACTTGAACGCTCCGTACGAGAGTATGGCTTCGTAGGCACCATGACCTATGGCCCAATTGACGGAAAGTTTCTTGATCATACGGACTACGCACCACTACTTGCGCGCGCTGAAGCCCTTGGCGTACCTATCTATATCCATCCTAACTGGCCATCCCCTACTGCAATGCAGGCCTACTATGACGGACTTGGTGATGACTTAACCAGCCGCATTCTCAGTGGACCAGGGTATGGTTGGCACCAAGAAATCGCTGTGCAATGCCTGCGTTTGATTGTCGGTGGTGTGTTTGACCGCTATCCAAACCTGCAGATTGTCGTTGGCCACATGGGTGAAGGTCTACCGTTCTATTACTGGCGTGTTGGGGAAGATTTGGATCGCATTGCTCAAAAGCGCCTGCAAAAACCAGTTCAGCAATACTTCCACGATAACCTCTGGATCACCACCAGTGCGTTCTTCCGTGATGAGCTGTTAAATCTCGCTTTGGCAACTATGGGCGAAGATCGTGTCATGTTCTCTGTAGACTATCCTATGGCAAGTGCAAAAGTCGGTGCCGACTGGCTCCGTGCAGCTGACATACCACTAGCCACAAAAGAGAAAATCGGCTCAAAGAACGCAATGAAACTTCTTGGCATAGACAAGATTTAACACAAAAGGCTGGTTTTGGTTGTTTGGATAGCTTGTAGGGATGACAACTCATTACTCTCCCACATCCTTATCCAAAATCTGTTTCCGGCTTTCGGCAAAACAAAAAAGACCGGCCCATTTCTGAGCCGGTCTTCTTAAATCAAGTCGAGAAGCTAGGGATTAGTCCTTTGCTTTCTCTTCTTTCTTTTCGTCTTTTTTCTCTTCGCGAGGGATTTCCTGACCGGTTTCCTGGTCAACAACCTTCATGGAGAGACGAACTTTACCGCGCTCATCGAAGCCCATCAGCTTAACGAAGACTTTGTCGCCTTCTTTGATCACGTCGGTCACTTTTGCGACTTTGCGTGGAGCCAGCTGGGAGATGTGAACCAGACCGTCACGTGCGCCGAAGAAGTTTACGAATGCGCCGAAGTCTACAGTCTTAACAACGGTACCTTCGTAGATTACGCCAACTTCTGGCTCTGCAGCGATGGAGTTGATCCAGTTGAGAGCAGCTTTAATTGCTTTACCATCGGAGGAAGCCACCTTAACGGTGCCGTCGTCTTCGATGTTCACTTTCGCGCCGGTCTTCTCAACGATCTCACGGATCACCTTACCACCAGAACCGATCACTTCACGGATCTTGTCTACTGGGATCTTGATGACTTCGATGCGAGGAGCGTGTTCGCCGAGCTCGGAGCGAGCTTCGGTGATTGCTTTCGCCATTTCGCCGAGGATGTGAACGCGGCCACCTTTAGCCTGCTCCAGAGCGACCTTCATGATCTCTTCGGTGATACCGTCGATCTTGATGTCCATCTGCAGCGCGGTGATGCCGTTTTCGGAACCAGCTACTTTAAAGTCCATGTCGCCGAGGTGGTCTTCGTCGCCAAGGATGTCGGAGAGAACTGCGAAGCGCTCGCCTTCCTTGATGAGACCCATTGCGATACCAGCCACTGGAGCTTTCAGCGGAACACCTGCGTCCATCAGGGACAGGGATGCACCACATACGGACGCCATGGAAGAGGAACCGTTGGACTCGGTGATTTCGGATACAACGCGAACGGTGTATGGGAAGTCATGGTGTGCAGGCAGCATTGGGTTAACAGCGCGCCATGCCAGTTTACCGTGACCGATTTCACGACGTCCTGGGGAACCCATGCGACCAGCTTCACCTACAGAGTATGGAGGGAAGTTGTAGTGCAGCATGAAGGTTGCTTTTTTGGTGCCTTCCAGCAGGTCGATGAACTGCTCATCTTCACCAGTACCCAGTGTTGCAACAACCATTGCCTGAGTTTCACCGCGGGTGAACAGGGAAGAACCGTGTGCACGTGGCAGCATGCCAACTTCAGAAACGATGGAGCGCACTGTAGACAGGTCACGACCGTCGATACGGGAACCGGTGTCCAGAATGCGGCCACGAACGATTGCAGCTTCAGCCTTTTTGAACAGGTCGGAGATGACGTTCGCTTCAGGAGCGCCTTCTTCACCGGTTACGAGAGCTTCAACCACTTTCGCTTTCACAGCGTCAACAGCGTTTTTACGCTCGGTTTTCGCGGTGATGGAGTAAGCAGCGCCCAGCTCTTCGTTTGCCAGTTCCTGAACTTTGCCGAACAGGTCGGAGTGATCAGGCAGGTTCAGTTCACGAGGCTCTTTCGCAGCTTTTTCAGCCAGCTGAATGATTGCGTCGATAACAGGCTGGAAGCCTTTGTGACCGAACATCACAGCGCCGAGCATCACTTCTTCGGAAAGTTCCTGAGCTTCGGACTCAACCATCAGAACAGCGTCGTTGGTACCTGCAACAACCAGATCCAGATTGGTTTCTTCCATCTGGTCAACTGTTGGGTTCAGAACGTATTCACCGTTGATGTAGCCAACACGTGCACCACCGATTGGGCCCATGAATGGAACGCCGGAGATGGTGAGAGCAGCAGAAGCGCCAACCATTGCAACAACGTCTGGAGCGTTTTCCAGATCGTGAGACAGAACGGTCAGAACAACCTGAGTTTCGTTCTTGTAGCCATCTACGAACAGCGGACGGATCGGACGGTCAATCAGACGGGAAGTCAGGGTCTCGTGCTCGGACGGACGGCCTTCGCGCTTGAAGAAGCCACCTGGAATGCGGCCAGCAGCGTATGCCTTTTCCTGATAATTTACGGTGAGTGGGAAGAAATCCTGACCTGGCTTTGCGTCTTTTGCAGACACAACAGTCGCAAGAACTTTAGTCTCGCCGTAAGTTGCGATGACTGCGCCGTCTGCCTGACGGGCTACCTTGCCGGTTTCAAGGATGAGCGGACGTCCGCCCCAATCTACTTCCACGCGATGTATATCAAACATATCTTTATCCTAACGTTCGCCTCAGTGCCTGATGGTCGTCATCAAGCTCGAGGCTGTCATTTGCCAGCAATGCGCGCACGAACTCCTTGAGTATCAAGGGCGCGATGCCTTTTCAGGTCGAACGATTGCAGGCAAGACAGCAAGAAGCTCTGTGTTTGTTGCGCGTGCTTTATCCGAAAACCGGTTTTCACTTTTCGGAGGAGCGCTGCGAGCTTCTGGCAATCCTGCCAGGTCTCCATTCGCCTGCATAAATTCTGGAAGAGGCCTTCCTCCGCCAGACTATACCTCCCGCATTTTCCAGAGATACCTCGGAAATAAGAGGGAGTAAGCAAAACGCGGCGAGCTTTCGCTGCCGCGCTTCAAATTCTTCGTCTTAGCGACGAATGCCCAGACGCTCAATCAGGGACTGGTAACGAGCAACGTCTTTGCCCTTGACGTAGTCAAGCAGCTTACGACGCTGAGAAACCATTTTCAGAAGACCACGACGGGAGTGGTTGTCTTTCTTGTGACCCTTGAAGTGCTCAGTCAGAACAGTGATGCGGTGAGTCAGGATAGCAACCTGTACTTCTGGAGATCCGGTGTCGCCTTCTTTGACAGCGAATTCCTTGATCAGTTCTGCTTTTTTTTCAGGCGTAATCGACATCGATTTTTCCTTATCTAATGGCAGCCGAAGCTGCATCTTATTGAATGTGCTCTCTTACAGAGCGATGTGCTGAACTCGGGCCGTGCCAAGATGTCGTCTAGCAGGGTCAGGCCAACACATGTTGGCCGGGCAAGCGTCTGCTTCCCAGCGGCGGGACTATGACTGAAAAACTCTCAAAAAACCAGAAGAATCTTGAGATGGTTGCAGCCAGAGACCCAATGAGAGTTATTTTCTGATTTCGGCCAGTGATTACGGAAAATTTCCCGCAATCACCTGTCATATTCTGTTGTAATTGCGGGCATAACCATCAAGCCCCGAGCTTAAAGGTTGAAAACCCGCTTCGGTTTGAACTCGCCTTTGGAGACTTCGCCAAACGCGATCAGTTTGCCGCCTGAGACCACATAGATCTCTTCCGGGCCGATCGGTGCATCTGCGCCACGCAGCAGAACCGGATTACCGCGCTTCACTTTTGCGGCAGCATCGCCGGTGATGCGCACTTCTGCAAACTGGTGCAGAGCGGTTTCAACCGGCTTGATGTAGCCAATCAGCTCAGCGTTTTCGAGCGGGTTGAGGACAGGAGGCTCTTCGCCTTCTTCCACCTCTACCATCATCGCTTCTTTCGCTGCACGCAGCTCATCCAGCGTAACCATCTGCTCTTCGCCGAATGGTCCCACCAGCAGGCGGCGCAGGTCAGTCACGTAACCGCATGTGCCGAGGCGCTCGCCGAGATCACGGGCCAGAGAGCGCACATAGGTGCCCTTGCCACATTCGGCTTCGAACACCGCGCGGTTTTCATCGATGCATTCGACGAGATCCAGACGATGGACTTCGATCACGCGGGCTTCCAGCTTTACATCTTCGCCATCACGCGCCAGATCGTAGGCACGGTTGCCGTCGACTTTGATTGCGGAGAAGATTGGTGGAACCTGTTCAATCCGACCACGGAACTCAGGCAGGATCGAGAGGATCTCGTCCTGTGTCGGGCGAACATCAGAGGTTTTGACCGGCTCACCCTCCGCATCGTCCGAGGTGGTTTGCGTGCCCCAAGTGACCTCGAAGCGGTACACCTTGCGGCCGTCCATGATGTAAGGAACGGTTTTGGTCGCCTCACCGAAGGCAATCGGCAGGCAGCCAGTTGCGAGCGGGTCAAGGGTTCCTGCGTGTCCAACCTTTTCAGGATGGAAAATTCTCTTCAGCTGGCCCAACGCGTCGTTGGAAGTCAGGTTCAGAGGTTTGTCCAGAACAAGCCATCCGTTTACCGGGAAACGGGGTCTACGTCGCTGCTGTCTGCGCGCCATACTTCTCAGCTCTTATTCGTAAAATCTGTGCGGGAACGACTGCGATTAATCGCGGTCGCCTTCACCCTGATCGTCTTCGTCATCAATGCCGCCATCAGCAAAGTCTTTGCGGATGCTTGGCTCGTGGAGCAGACGAGTGATGAGGTCATCATCGTCGAAACGGGTGTCTGCAACGAAGCGAAGGTCGCAGGTGTACTTCATGGTGACACGGCGAGCGACCTGTCCACGCAGGTACTTTGCGTTGCGCTTGAGGGCTTCAAGAACGACCTCTACGTCGCGACCACCCATTGGCATGACGAGAACGTCTGCCCAACGCAGGTCCGGTGACATCCGAACTTCTGGAACGGTGATGATTACACCATCCAGATCCGGGTCACTTACCTGACCGCGTGTCAGGATGTCTGAGAGTTCTTTGCGGACAAGCTCACCTACACGCAACTGGCGCTGTGACGGCTGGCCTGCAAATTCATCGCGTGCTTTTGCCATTGTTTTCTCTTTTTATTTCAGAGTTGCACTGCATCGCGCTGATCGCCTTCATGCCGCTTGCAGTCACTCGCTCTTGTAACAGCAGAGCGCCGACGGAGTTGACCCCGCCGGCGCTACTGAATGCTTTTAGATTGAACTCAGCTCTTATCAGAGAGAGCGAGCAATCTCTTCTACCTGGAAGCACTCGATGACGTCACCGACGCGCATATCCTTGTAGTTGGTGAAGTTCATGCCGCACTCAACGCCGGACTCAACTTCTTTAACTTCGTCCTTGAAGCGTTTCAGTGTGCCCAGTTCACCTTCGTGAACAACAACGTTGTCACGCAGCAAGCGAACCTGTGCACCGCGCTGAACCACACCTTCGGTGACCAGACAACCTGCAACACGACCAATTTTGGTGATGTTGAAGATTTCTTTGATGTCTGCGTAGCCGAGGAAGGTTTCGCGACGCTCTGGAGCAAGCATACCAGACATGGTGGACTTCACATCGTCGATGAGATCGTAGATCACGCTGTAGTAGCGGATTTCTACGCCTTCGCGACGTGCAGCTTCCTGAGCCTGTTTGTTTGCACGAACGTTGAACGCCATGATCGGAGCTTTGGAGGCAATCGCCAGAGTGATATCGCTCTCGGTGATACCGCCTACGGATGCTGCAACAACACGTGCACCGACTTCGTCGTTGCCCAGTTCTTCCAGAGCACCCTGGATTGCTTCGGCAGAACCCTGCACATCGGACTTGATGATGAGCGGGAATTCTTTTTTGCCTTCTTCCTGCAAGCCCTTCATCATTGCTTCCAGAGAACCACGAGACCCAGCAATACGTGCTGCAATCTGATCGCGTTTCTGGCGCTGACGATATTCGGAGATCTCGCGAGCGCGACCTTCGTTTTCGACAACTGCAACCATGTCACCAGCGGATGGTGTGGACTGGAAGCCAAGAACTTCAACCGGCTTGGAAGGACCAGCTTCCTTAACCTGCTTGCCGTTCTCGTCGAGCATTGCACGGACGCGGCCCCATTCGGAACCAGCGATGACAACGTCGCCAACCTTCAGTGTACCCTTCTGAACCAGAACGGTTGCAACCGGACCACGGCCCTTGTCGAGCTTGGCTTCGATTACGGTACCTTCAGCTGTACGGTTCGGGTTCGCTTTCAGCTCAAGAACTTCAGCCTGCAACAGGATCATTTCGATCAGCTTGTCGAGGTTGGTGCCTTCTTTCGCGGAAACTTCCACGTCGATCACGTCACCACCCATGGATTCTACAACGAGGTCTTCGCGGAGAAGATCGTTGCGAACGCGGGATGGATCAGCACCTGGCTTGTCCATTTTGTTGATCGCGATGATCAGCGGAACGCCAGCAGCTTTTGCGTGAACAATCGCTTCCTTGGTCTGTGGCATCACACCATCGTCCGCAGCAACCACGAGGATGACTACGTCAGTGGACTTGGCACCACGTGCACGCATCTGAGTAAATGCGGCGTGACCAGGAGTATCGATGAAGGTGACCTTCTGATCGTTCTGCTCAACCTGGTATGCACCGATGTGCTGTGTAATGCCGCCAGCTTCGCCAGAAGCAACGTTTGCCTTACGCAGTGCATCGAGAAGCGAGGTTTTACCGTGGTCAACGTGACCCATGATGGTCACAACCGGAGGACGGCTTACCAGTGTTGTTTCATCGTCTTCAATGGTGAAGAGACCCTCTTCAACATCCGCCTCAGAAACACGCTTAACGGTGTGGCCCATTTCCTCTGCGATCAGTTCCGCAGTATCAGCGTCGATGATGTCGTTGATCTTCATCATCTGGCCCTGCTTCATGAGCAGTTTGATCACGTCAACCGCACGCTCAGACATACGCTGTGCGAGTTCCTGAATGGTGATCGCTTCAGGCAGTGTTACTTCACGTGCTACCTTCTCGCGAACGACCTTCTGCTGACCCTGACGCTTTTCCTTCTCACGACGACGGCGCATGGAAGCCAGTGAACGGCTGCGGCCCTCGTTGTCACCGGTTGCGCGGGTGATTGTCAGTTTTGACTTACGACGATCGTCGCCTGCGCCACGGTTAGGTTTGCTAGGAGCCTCTGGCTTCTTGTTCCGGGTTACCGGCTTCAGAGCCATCTTCTTGGTGTTTGCCTTACCAGTCTCCATGCTCTCAGCTGGAGCAGCTGCTGCGCCTGGACGTGCACCGCCCGGACGAGCGCCTGGACGTGGACCGTCGAGACGTGGAGGCTTGCCATCACGCATTGGTGGACGGCCACGGTCGCCACCTGGACGAGGACCACGATCACCACCTGGACGCGGACCACGATCACCCTGAGGGCGTGGACCACGATCGCCAGCTGGGCGAGGACCACGATCACCGCCTGGACGAGGGCCGCGCTCACCCTGAGGGCGAGGGCCACGATCGCCACCGCGATGCGGACGGTCACCAGAACGCTGAGGACGATCACCACGGTCGCCGGAGCGCTGTGGACGATCACCGCGAGCTGGACGCTCTTCACGCTGAGCTGGTTTTGGAGCTTCAGCAGCTTTTGCCTTTGCTTCCGCTTCAGCCTTTGCTTTCGCTTCTGCTTCAGCTTTTGCACGCACTGCAGCTTCTTCAGCTTCGCGCTTTGCACGAGCTTCGTCTTCTACGCGCTGCTTTTCAGCTTCAATCGCGCGCTGACGTGCCAGTTCTTCCTGACGCTTAGCTTCTTCAACGCGGCGCTTCTGGTCTTCGACCTCACGAACCTTCGCCATTTTCAGCGCTGCGAGACGTGCGTCTGCTTCGCCCTTGGTCAAGGTTTTGAGGACTGCACCACCGCCCTGGCCGCCATTGCCGCCACGACGCTGACCGCCACGCTGGTTGTTGTTTCGGTTGCCACCGCGACCAGCAGCTTCACCACGCTTCTGAGCATCGCCAGCACCGCGACGTGCCTGCTGAGGACCGCGATCCTGAGCTGGACGCTTTTCAGTGCGACTTGTGGAGGCCGCAGGAGAAGCAGGAGTTGCAGATGCAGCGGAACCTTCCTGGCCCGGTACAACTACACGGCGCTTCTTCTTTTCCACGACGACTGCCTTGGAGCGGCCGTGGGAGAAGCTCTGCTTAACAGTGCCCTTCTCAACACTGCCTCCGCGTTTGAGGCCCAGCGTTTTCTTTTCCCCGCCGGCGGGATTGTCGTGGTTGTTTTTGGTATCGCTCATATTGCCTTCAGTCCTGCGTCACTGCACCCTTTGTACCGTCGTCGTCAGCCCCAGCAGAAACATCCCGGAATTGCGCAAGGCGTTGCGCGTGCTTCACGAAGTTTCTGCCCGCCTCGCCGGCCAGCAGTACAGCATGTATAACGTTTTCCCGATCCAGATGCGTACTCATCTGATCCGAGGTAAACAGGCGGATCACGCTGAGACGATCCACCTTGCCAAATCTAGAAGCGGCTACGGCCGCCAACTTACGCACACCATCTTCAGAGGCATCAGTGGCGTGCACCAGAGCAAGAACACTCTCCTTCTTGAGAGAAGCCTCGACTTTCGAATAGCCGACAATCAGGTTGCCAGCTTTTCGGCTCATGGACAGTGCGCCCAGAGCTGCCTGCTCCAGCAGTTCGTCAGTGTGGTCGGCCAAACCTTCTTCAGCGTTAACCTGCTCCTTAAAGCCTCTCGAGAAAGCGCGCTTTTTAATCGCTTCCTGCAAGACAGACTTCTTTGCGGTCACCCAAACCCCACGTCCCGGGAGGGTGCCTTTCACATCAACTACAACAGTTTTGTCAGGAGCCATAACGAATCTGAGAAGCTCTGTCACCGGTAGAACTTCACGCGTTACAGCGCAGGTACGTTCTGTCGGCTCATTTTTTCTCGGCACTTCGTTTTCCCAACCCAACTATTGTTGTTATTTTTCATTCAGTTACGGGGATGTAGAAATCTGCAGGCTTCTGCTGCAATTTCAACACACCCCCGTATAAAACTTTTTTCTGCAGTCAAGCGGCTACAGATTATTCAGAGGACTGCTCGCCTTTTGCGTCTTCTGCACCGCTCTCTTGCGCCAATTCCTCGTCTGCGTCAACCGCAGTCTCGTCAATTGTTTCAGCTTCGAAGGATTCTTCGTCGCCTTCAAATTCGCCTTCTTCGACTTCCAGCTCTTCCTCGGAAACCTCAACAAGGTCTTCCGGAGAGATCCAGCCAGCAGCAACACGGGCGGACATGACGATCGCTTCCGCATCAGCGCGAGACAGATCAAAACCGCTCAGAGTACCTTCCACGCGAATGGTTTCTTTATCCTTGCGCTCTGTCCAACCGACGAGATCGTCAGCTGCACAACCTGCAAGGTCTTCCATGGTTTTGATTTCGTCTTTACCCAGTGCGACCAGCATCGCAGATGTAAGACCAGGGACCTGAACCAGCTCTTCGGAAACGCCAAGCTGACGACGCTCTTCTGCGAGTTTAGCTTCCTGTTCTTCCAGGTACTCACGTGCACGAGCTTGGATTTCGTCGGCTGTTTCTTCGTCGAAGCCTTCAATGGACGAGATTTCGTCGATGTCAACGTACGCGACTTCTTCTACAGAAGTAAAGCCTTCTGATGCGAGAAGCTGAGAAACCATCTCGTCAACATTCAGGGTGTTCTGGAAGAGATCGGAACGGATCTGGAATTCTTTCTGACGACGCTCGGACTCTTCAGCCTCGGTCATGATGTCGATGCCCCAGCCGGTGAGCTGAGATGCCAGACGCACGTTCTGACCACGACGACCGATTGCCAGAGACAGCTGATCGTTAGGAACAACAACTTCGATACGCTCGGAGTCTTCGTCGAGAACAACCTTAGCAACTTCAGCAGGCTGCAGTGCGTTCACGATAAAGGTTGCTGCATCGTCATTCCAAGGAATGATGTCGATTTTTTCGCCCTGAAGTTCGCCAACAACTGCCTGAACACGGGAACCGCGCATACCAACACACGCGCCAACCGGATCAATGGAACCATCGTTGGACAGAACAGCGATCTTAGCGCGGGAGCCAGGATCACGAGCAACTGCTTTGATCTCGATAACACCGTCGTAGATTTCTGGCACTTCCTGCGCGAACAGTTTGGCCATGAACTGAGGGTGTGTACGGGACAGGAAGACCTGCGGACCGCGCTGTTCGCGGCGTACGTCAAAGATCAGTGCGCGAATGCGATCGCCATTGCGGAAGATTTCGCGTGGGATCAGCTCGTCGCGACGAACGATAGCTTCGCCTTTGCCGGTGTCGACAACAACATTGCCGTATTCAACGCGCTTAACAACTGCGTTGAGTACTTCACCGATGCGGTCTTTGAACTCATCGTACTGCTGGTCACGCTCTGCTTCGCGCACTTTCTGCACGATAACCTGCTTCGCGGACTGAGCAGCGATACGACCGAAGTCCAGTGGCGGCAGTGGATCTGCCATGAAATCGCCGATGGTCGCATCCGGGTTGCGCTCCTGCGCATCAACCAGAGCAATCTCGGTGGAGATGTTTTCGACAACCTCAACAACCTGCAGCAAACGCTGGAGGCGGATTTCACCGGTTTTCGGATTAATCTCGGCACGAACTTCAGTCTCGGTGCCATAACGGGAGCGAGCGGCTTTTTGGATTGCATCCTCAAGAGCAGCAATCACGATGCTACGGTCGATCGACTTTTCGCGGGCAACCGCATCAGCGATCTGCAGCAGCTCCAAACGGTTTGCGCTGATAGCCATTCCTCGTCAACTCCTTCCACGCCCTGCTTTCTTCACACCAGCAGGAACATCAAAATCAAAAGGGTGGCTCTCTTAAAACCGGAACCGCCCATACCCCTTGCGCAACACAAACAGCTAATCAGTGATTGAGGTAACTGTCGTCGTCCGTAGGCTCCCCACGGGCTGCTTTTGCGGCTTTGTCGGCTTTTAGAGCCGCATCAATCAGTTCATCGGTCAGAACCAATACGGCTGACCCGATCTCATCCAGCGGAAGACGCGCTGCTTCGTCCTGACCTTCTTGTACGTCGGTCATTCTGATGACAGCATTTCCCTCTTCCACACCAATGATGTGTCCACGATATCTCTTACGCCCAGCTTGCGGCACAGACATTTCGATTTTCACAACATGTCCGGCCCAGCGTTCGAAGTCGCCAGCGCGTACGAGCGGGCGGTCGATACCTGGAGATGAAATTTCGAGATGATAGGCACCGGAGATTGGATCGTCCACGTCCAGCGCCGGGGAAACTGCGTGGCTGATTTCTTCACAATCTTCAACAGCCATCGTCCCGTCCGGGCGCTCTGCCATGATTTGAAGGGTGCAGCCATTGTTTCCGTTTACACGGATGCGCACCAGCCGATAGCCCAGATCAACAATGACCGGCTCGACAATTTCAGCTACGCGGGCCTCAAGACCCTTTTCCTTTACAATCCGGGGATCGGTTTCGTCCACTTGGTACCTATCGTCTTAATGCAAAGACATACTTCGTGTCTTTGGCAGTTATTTTCGGATACCTGATTTTCGACAGTCAGGCATCAATACCGACTTAGCTAATAAAAAAGAGCGGGTCCTTTCGGGGCCCACTCCTCAATGCTCTTAACTGAGCCGATAGAGAACTCTTGCTCTGCAATATAGTCATTTGACCACTGTATGCAACAGAAAATCAAAGATGAGAGCAGACAAAAGCAAGATGCTTTTAGGTTTTCGTCTCTTCAACTCGTAAAAATGTCAGGTAACGGCCAATTCTGCCTTCACGATGTGCCTTGCGCTCATAACGTGTTCCCGGCCAATTCTGCCACGGGGTGCGCCAATCGGCAGCACACTGAGCACTCCATTCAAAAGCAGGGTGCTTGCGGCAGTGCGACAGGGTCCAGTCCACGTAGGTGTCGATGTCGCTGGCAAATCGATATTCGCATCCCGGCTTCAACGCCCGCGCGATGCGCGTCAGGTTGATCTGGTTCACGAAGCGGCGCTTCCAGTGCTTCTTCTTTGGCCATGGGTCCGGATAGAGCTGGTAGGCCATGTCCAGAGACGCAGCTGGGAGCCAGTCGAGCAGCTTGCCTGCATCGTCATCATAAAGGCGAATGTTCTTGAGGCCATGCGCTTCGATGCTGGTGACAGCCTTGATGATGCCGGAGCTGAATGGTTCGCACCCGATGAAGCCGATCTCAGGATTTTCTCTGGCGCGGTGAATGAGGTGCTCGGAACCACCGAACCCGATCTCCAGACAAACGCTTTTGACTGGCACGGGGAACAGGTCCGCCAAGTTTTCAGGAGGCGTCTGTGTCAGGTCCAATGCCACTGTTGGCAGGACCTCCTCAAGCAGTTGCGACTGTCGCGGACTTGCTGGCTTTCCGACGCGGCGGCCGAAAAAGGAGCCTTTGTAGTGATCTACCATCGTTCTCATAAATACAAACTGGCCGGAGGTTGCCCCGGCCAGTTGTTTATTCTCTAGCGTTAGAGGTTAAGCGTAGGCTTTCTCTACAGCATCACGCAGGTTATGGACAAGGTCGATTTTCTCCCAAGAGAAACCGCCGTCCATTTCAGCTTCGCGACCGAAGTGGCCGTAGGCTGCTGTACGTGCGTAGATTGGCTTGTTCAAGCTAAGGTGCTCGCGGATGCCGCGCGGGGTCAAGCTCATGACTTCGCGGATCGCAGCTTCAACGCGCTCGCTTTCAACACGGCCTGTACCATGCAGGTTCACGAATACGGACTGCGGCTCAGCAATACCAATCGCGTAGGACAGCTGAATGGTACATTTGTCAGCCAAATCAGCAGCCACAACGTTTTTCGCGAGGTAGCGTGCAGCGTAGGCTGCGGAGCGGTCAACCTTGGTTGGATCCTTACCGGAGAACGCACCGCCACCGTGAGGAGCTGCGCCGCCGTAGGTGTCTACGATGATCTTACGGCCTGTGAGACCACAATCGCCATCAGGACCACCGATTACGAACTTACCGGTTGGGTTGATGTGCCAGATGGTGTTGTTGGTTACCCAGTCACGCGGCAGAGCTGCGCGGATGTAAGGCTCAACAACGGCACGCACATCATCAGATGTCATGGTTTCATCCAGATGCTGAGTGGACAGCACGATGGATGTTGCCTCTACTGGTTTGCCATCTTCATAACGGATAGAAACCTGGCTCTTTGCGTCCGGGCCAAGCATTGGCTCGTTGCCGGATTTGCGTGCATCTGCCAGCAAACGCAGGATCTTGTGAGAGTACAAGATCGGAGCTGGCATCAGTTCTTCTGTTTCGCGGCATGCGTAACCGAACATGATGCCCTGGTCGCCGGCGCCTTCGTCCTTAGAGCTGGAGGCGTCTACGCCCTGAGCAATATCTGCGGACTGGCCATGCAAAAGAACCTGAATGTCGAGGTCTTTCCAGTTAAAGCCGGCCTGCTCATACCCGATGTCCTTTACAGCAAGGCGGGCGATGTGAGCCAAATACTCTTTTGTGAGAGTGGCCGGGCCGCGGGTTTCACCTGCGATAACGAGCTTGTTCGTTGTTGCAAGCGTTTCACAAGCCACGCGGGCTTCTGGCATTTCCTTTAGAAATGCGTCTACGATCGTATCTGAAACGCGATCGCAGACTTTGTCGGGATGGCCTTCTGAAACCGATTCCGACGTGAACACGTAGTTCTGACGAGCCATTGGCAAACGTCCTTCTGGGAAGAAATATATAATTGAAGCGACGGCATATCCGTCGCTTCTGGTTTTACATCAAACAAGGAATGTCGATTACGTCAAGAGATTTAGATCAAAATTGCCAGAGAATTGCGAAAATTTACGGATCACAAACTTAATCTTCATCCCCAGCAATACTCTTCACGAGCTCTACAACCTTTTTCCGGACTTTCGGGTTTTCAATGCGAACGAAAGCCTTGTTGAGAGCTAAACCATCAGAAGATGACAAAAAGTCGACGACGTAAGTGGTTTGTGGGTTATCACCAACGCCTGGGGTCTCATCCGGGGTACCCGGTGCATCTTCAAAGAAAAAGGCGACAGGCACTTTCAGAATGGTCGCAATGTGCTGCAAGCGGCTTGCACCAATCCGGTTTGTCCCTTTTTCGTACTTCTGGATCTGCTGGAAGGTAATGCCAAGGCTCTCGCCAAGTTTTTCCTGACTCATGCCAAGCATCATGCGGCGCAAGCGTACTCTGCTGCCGACGTGAACATCGATAGGGTTTGGTGCTTTTTTGCTGGGCATTATCAAAGGCCCTCTTCTTTGGTTTTTTACGGTGCCTTACCGTGGGTTTTTATTTAAACGGGAGCGCAATGCAGCGACTCTCGCAAGAACGCAATTCATCAAACCTGCATTTCGACAGTTGCCAAAACAACCTCTCACAGAGGCATCGGTGGCAGGCCCATAAGGTTTTTTTGAGGCCAGATCTGACGATCATGGTGAAAACCTTTACGTGTATTAGATGACGACATTTGCGTGCATTCGTCAATCTCTACGGGTAGGTAATAATTTCTCCATCACCAATAGGAGACTAACAACTACTAGAATAATTCCCCAAAAAATTGAATCACCCACCCTCACGTAAAGCGTGGGTCTTAGTATTTCAGGCAATTCACTATTGAAACTACCTTTTTTATTTAGAACAACTTCTGCGAGTATTCTACCATTGGAATCTACTAGGCTGGAAATACCAGTATTTGCAGCTCGCACTAACGGCACGCCTTGTTCAACTGCTCGAATTCTTGCCTGCGCCAAATGCTGATACGGACCAGCTGTTTCGCCAAACCATCCGTCATTTGTTAGATTTACGAGCAAGTTAGGCCGCTCGGATTCCGGGAGGACCGTTTGCGGGAAGATCGCCTCATAACAAATCAGAGGCTGGAAACTAAATGAATTTTTTAAATCTATTTTTTTGTGCCGAGCTGCCGCTGTGAAGTCTGCTGGCGCAGGAACCAGACGCTCCACACCAATGGATTGCAAAAGCCAGCGCATCGGCAAATATTCTCCGAAGGGAACAAGCCGCACTTTGTCATAGATATCTATGAGTGCACCTTCGTCTGATACAACAAAAGTACTGTTAAAAAAGCGATTCTGGTTCCCTGAGAGTTCTCTGCGAATACCACCCGTAATCAACATAGTATTTTGGGGAAGTGTGGCTCCGATGGCCTCCAAAGCCCCTGGCTGCTCATCCAGAAGGAATGGGAACGCCGATTCAGGCCAGAAGATCAGGGTCTCACCGACCTGCTCCATCTCTGCCAGAGCCTGCTGTGTCTGTTGCAGATAGAGAGGGAGAAGCCTTTGTCGGTTTTCGGGCTTCCACTTGTCCGCCTGAGGTACATTGGGTTGTATTACGAGCACCCGAAGCCCCTCAACCGACTGTTGCGGGGCCTGCAACCTATTCGTTCCGTATACAACCACGCCAGCCCACACCACCGCACACGCAGAGATATAGACTGCGGCAGCTTTGCGCCCTTGATCGAACAGGACCACAGGCATGGAAAAGACGAGGAGAACGAGGAAGCCAACACCGTAGATGCCAAGAGCAGAGAAGCTCTGCATCAGCGTCAGGTTATCGGCAAACGCATAGCCCCAGACGTTCCATGGAAAGCCTGTCAGGATGTGTCCGCGCAGCCAATTGGAAAGCGCAAGGGCTACTACAAACACCAGAATGCGGGAGATACCACTCGTCCAGAACAGGGACGCAGCGCCAATGACAATAGCAGGGATTAGAGCCAGACCACCAGGCAGGATGACCAGAGCGAACGGGATCATCCAGCCGTAGCTCTTGGCGTCGACGAGGAAAGCTTCTGCGATCCAGAACAGTCCGATTAAGAAGAACCCGAAGAAGAACGCCCAAGCAGTGCGGAAGAAGGCCGCAAAGCGGGCTTTTCGGCGTTCGGCTGCCCGTTCTTTGGCACCATCGAGAAGGAAGATCAGAAGTGGCAGCGTCACCCAGAGAACTGGAAACGCACCATAGGGAGGGAATGCAAAGGCTGAAACCAAACCGGCCACGAAGGCCAGTAATCCGCGTCTCCACCCTGATAATTCCCGAATACTGTTTATCAGAGTTCGAGCGTTACCAATGGCAGAGACCATTCCCCACTCCCGAAAATCAAAATTATAAAATCAGCAATACGACGCTTATTCTGCAGCTTCAGGCCGACGCGGACGAATTCTTTGAACCGCAACACGCTGGTCTGTTCTCCGTTTGGAAATACGCAGACGCTTGATACGGCGCAGGTCGGCATCAATCACTTCGAATTCAAAGGCCGGAAGGCTCCTGTCGATGATCAACTCACCGCGAACCGGCACCCGATCCAGAATGGAGAACAGGAGGCCACCAAGGGTGTCCACTTCTTCCGTCTGCTCTTCGCCGAGTTTGAAGTCTGCTCCAAGCTCTTCCTGAAGATCTTCCAAATCAATTCGAGGATCAACCACCCAAACGCCGGGGCTGACATTCATGATAAGTTCTTCTTCGTCCTTATCATGTTCGTCTTCAATATCACCAACCACGGTCTCAACGATATCCTCAAGGGACACGAGACCGTCTGTTCCGCCATACTCGTCAATCACCAGTGCCATCTGGACGCGGGTGACCTGCATCTTCTTCATCAGATCAGAGGAAGACATGGACGGTGGAACGAAGTGCAACGGGCGGATCAAACCGGTGACGTTGAGCGGCGTAGACAGATCAACGCAGGACAGATCCAGCAGAGACTTTTCTTCCGCTGTCTTTTCCGAGGCATTTTTCTCAGGCTTCACCAAGGTCAACGGAACTTCGGATTTCTTGGCTTTCACAGCCAGTTCAACAAAGTAGGACATAAGGTCCTTAATGTGGACCATGCCGCGAGGGTCATCCAGATTGTCATGATACACCGGCATACGGGAGTGACCGGAGGCCTTGAACAGGGCCATCACTTCACCGATTGTGGTGGTGTCTTCCACGGCCTCAATGTCGGCACGCGGGATCATGACATCTTCAACACGAGATTCGCGCAGTTGGAGGATGTTGGTCAGTAGCTCGCGCTCTTCCTTCGTGAAGGCAGCATCAGCGCCTTCGCTGTCACGGGCGAGCTCATCTTCCAGGTCTTCGCGCAATGAAACGGCCGCGCTTTTACGGAAACCTCTAAACGGATTCAGTTTTGATTTCAGCCTGGTCCACACACCAGGCCTGATCGCTTGTGGCTCAGAGGTATCTTCGGCGACGGCTGTGCCGGTACTACTTGCAGGCTCTGCAGTTTCAGCCTGAACTGAGGTGCTTGCACCTTCTGTACTTCGAGGTTCCGGGTTCATCTCTCTCTCGTTGTTCCCTGCATTCATTGTGAGTGCCGGGGTATCATTTATCTGCCGATAGTGGCGCATCTTTGTATGGATCAGGGATTTGTAAGCTTGCCAAAATCAGGCGTTCTTCCGCTTCCATTTCCTCCGCTTCCTCATCTATCTGGTGATCATATCCAAAAAGATGAAGGGTTCCATGAACAATAAGATGAATTAAATGGTGTTCGAATGGAATCCCAAGCTCTACAGCTTCGCGCTTTACTGTCTCATTTGCAATAATAATATCACCTAATAGCGGGCCAAATGGTGGCTCTTCGCTATCATCTCCCGGAAACGACAAGACGTTCGTTGGTTTATCCTTCTGACGCCACATCTTATTCAGTTCCTGAATATGAGCATCATCGGTGAAAACGAGGGAGACTTCTGTGTTTTCTATTACAGAGAGGTCACTTATTGCGAAAGCGGCGGCGATTGCCTTTTCGGCAATCGCTTCCAGTGTTTCTTCACTTTCCCAATCACCTGCTTCAATCAGCAGGTCGATGTGTACCGGGCAAGCCGTTGTCATTCTTTGGAGCCTTGCTCTTCTTTTTCTTTGGCAGCCTCTTCAGCTTGCCTGCGTTCTTTGGCTTCCAGCCGACGGCGGCTTTCGCTGTCGTACGCACCGACGATGCGGGCCACGAGTTCATGACGAACAACATCGCTCTCTGTGAAGTCCACACGAGAAATGCCTTCAACACCATCGAGGATCTTCAATGCTTCACGCAGGCCAGACATCTGGCCGGGAGGCAAATCGACCTGGCTTGGGTCACCAGTCACGATCATCTTGGAATTCTCACCCAAGCGTGTCAGGAACATCTTCATCTGCATGGATGTGGTGTTCTGTGCTTCGTCGAGAATAACGATCGCATTAGAGAGTGTTCGTCCACGCATGAAGGCGAGCGGCGCCACTTCGATCATGCCGCTTTCCAAGCCACGTTCCAGCTTTTCCGGAGCCATCATTTCGTTGAGGCCGTCGTAGAGCGGACGCAGGTATGGATCGACCTTGTCCTTCATGTCACCCGGCAAAAAGCCGAGACGCTCACCAGCTTCAACAGCTGGGCGAGACAGGATCATACGATCAATTTCGCCACGCTCCAACAATGCAGCAGCGTAAGCAACAGCGAGGAAGGTTTTGCCCGTACCAGCCGGACCAACACCAAAGGTCAGATCAGAACGGTCCATGGCCCGGATATAAGCATCCTGAGCGGCTGTTCTGGCAACCAGCGTTTTGCGGCGCGTTGCAATCTGCGCAAATGCCATGCGGGACTTAGGTTCCATCGTTGGCAAGGAGAGCTGTGCTTCAGCAACTTCTGCCAGACGGATTGCCCCATCAACATCGCCGGGTGTGATGTCGTGACCACCCTGAAGCCGCGTGTAGAGCGACTCCAGAGCAAGCTTTGCCTGCTCTGTTGAGGTTTTATTGCCACGAATGGTGACTTGATTGCCGTGCGCGACCGCTTCAACGCCCAAGCGCTGTTCGATCAGCGCAAGGTTCTGGTCAAACTGACCAAACAGATCGCTCACAAGTCTGTTGTCTTCGAATGCCAACACCACATGCATCATATCGGATGCCGCAATGGGGCGCATGGCCGTCCTTGAAGCGGACGTTGTCTGGGCTCTGCCCTTCAAATAATGCCTCCGTTCGCCTTTACGCGAGAATCTGGGAGCATCATGCACTTAAACAAGGCGACCTTCCAGACTATTTGCGCTGGCAGCGACAATTTCTACTGATCTGATTTCACCATACAGGTCCAACGGCGCATTTACATGAACTGGCTGGAGCCAAGGTGAACGACCTGCAAGCTGGCCTTCTCTGCGGCCTTCCTTCTCAAACAGTACATCAATTGTTTTGCCAATCAATGACGCATTGAAGTCTTTTTGCTGTGTGCTGAGCAATTCTTGTAGTTCTGCCAGGCGTTCTGACTTCACTCGCTCTTCAACCTGCTCTTCCAGCGTCGCACCCGGAGTGCCAGGACGTGGGCTGTATTTGAAGGAGAATGCCGAACCGTAGGTGACACGGCGGATCAGGTCCAATGTGTCTTTGTGATCCTGATCGGTTTCACCTGGGAAGCCAACGATGAAGTCACCGGAAAGGGCAATATCATCGCGCGCTTCACGAATGCGGTCGATCAGACGGAAGTAATCATCACGGGTGTGCTTGCGGTTCATTGCCTTCAGAATTGCATCAGAACCAGACTGAACTGGCAGGTGCAGGTAAGGCATCAGAATGTCGAGGTCGCGGTGCGCAGCGATCAGGCTGTCTTCCATATCCCGTGGGTGGGATGTGGTGTAGCGCAGACGCTTGATGCCGTCGATTTTAGCTAAGCGGAACAGGAGTTCGCCAAGGCCCCATTCGCGGCCATCCGGGCCTTCGCCGTGCCATGCGTTGACGTTCTGACCCAGCAGCGTCACTTCACGGACGCCAGCAGCTGCCAAGCGCTCGGTTTCCATGACGATCTGTTCTACCTTGCGGGAAACTTCAGCACCACGGGTGTAAGGTACCACGCAGAAGGTGCAGAACTTATCACACCCTTCCTGAACGGTCACAAATGCAGTAACACCGCGCTTGCGAACAGCTTCCTTGGAAGGCGTTGCGAGGTGTTTGAACTTGTCCTGAATGTCGAACTCGGTCTCAACGACTTTTGAGCCATTGGAGGCACGTGTCAGCAGCTCTGGAAGGCGGTGGTAGGACTGAGGGCCAACAACGAGGTCCACAACAGGTGCACGGCGGGAAATCTCCGCACCTTCAGCCTGTGCGACACAGCCAGCAACAGACACCATCATCTGCTTGCCGTCTTTGGCTTTCTCTTCCTTGAGCTTACGAATTCGGCCCAGTTCAGAATAAACCTTCTCTGCCGCTTTCTCACGAATATGGCAGGTGTTCAGGATAACCAGATCCGCATCGTCCGGATTTTCAGTTTTTTCGTAGCCATCGTTGCTCAGGGCGTCGTTCATACGATCGGAATCGTAGACGTTCATCTGACAGCCATAGGTCTTGATGAAGACCTTACGGGTCGCTTCGGTTTTCTCGAGCGCCTCCGTTGCGTTGTCGGATTGGCTCTGGTTTTCGTGGTCTACTAGGTTATCCATTAAATCCTCGAGTGGATCTGCAGCCGGGTTATCTTCTTCTTGCAATGCCCGGCAACTCGAGCGCATCTGCTCTTTTCATCAGCAGCGCCAGCTCGTCATTTTCAGAATTTTGGAGAGCTTTACTCTGTTTTTCACAGAAAGAGAAGCCTAGACTTGATCAGGCTTGGACCTGCTCTTGCTGTTTGGGAAGATTTCCCTGCAATGCTTCAATGGTCATTCCTCTGACCTGCTCCTCCAAATCGCGCGTTAAGCGCTTGCGATTAGTCGCTTTTTCGATTGGTACAGGTGTACCCCACGTCAAATCAACGTCCAGTCCGCCTTCTTTGATGACAGACCAGAGATGTCCTGCGAGTTCCATGTCTCCATACCAGGCAACATGGGCACGCCAGAAGCGGCCCATTGGCATGCCCTGCAGGCGCGTGTAGGCGATGGAAAGCGGCTGCACATAGGCAACCTCCTCATCTCCCACATTCATTGCGTGGTGAACGGCTCCCACAAGCGCAGAGCGGAAAGGCAGCACCTCGTTGCCGTTGCTGGAGGTTCCTTCCGCAAACAACACCATGGCATCGCCCTGCGCCATGCGCTTAGCGACTTCCTGAGCTACACGGCCTGTGTCGGATCTTCGTTGACGATTGACAAATACGGTCCGTTGGAGCTTGGCGAAGAGGCCAAAGATCGGCCAGCCGGCAACTTCAGATTTTGCAATGAAACTGAGGGGTTTCGTACAGCCCAGAACCACGATGTCCAGCCAGGAACAGTGATTGGCGGTGACGAGAAGAGGGCGTTCAGACGCCATTTGTCCGTGTTGGTGGACACGCAAGCCTATCAGGCGGGAGGCTGCTTTGTGCCAGAGCAGAGGAAATTGCCGCTGGACCGGCCAGCCTAGCTTCATTGCGACCCACTGAGGGGGAATGAGGGCCAGCGTAACGATCGTTAGTGCGGCGATTATGCAAACTGCTCTGACAGTTGCCATGCTCGGCCTCTATTTTTCGTCTATCGGAATGCCGTAGAGCTCCAGACGGTGATCAACCAGTTTAAAGCCCAGCTTGCGCGCGACTTCTTCCTGCATCTTTTCGATCTCTTCGCTGCGGAACTCGATCACATCACCAGAGCGCAGATCGATCAGGTGATCGTGGTGCTCATCAGAGACGGTTTCGTATCTGGAGCGACCGTCGCGGAAATCGTGACGTTCGATGATGCCGGAATCTTCGAAAAGCTTCACTGTGCGGTAAACAGTTGAGATGGAGATCTTTGGATCGATCTGGGAAGCTCTTCTGTAAAGCTCCTCCACATCAGGGTGATCTTCAGCAGACTGAATTACATCAGCAATCACGCGGCGCTGTTCTGTCATTCGCATGCCTTTGTGAGCACACATTTCAATCAGCGTCATTTTTTCTTCTGCCGTCATTTGCCCCATATTCCTCAAAATCACGCAGGCACCACAATATCAGTTTGCTTCGGTATCCTAGCTCCCAAAACTGTGAGAGAAAAGAACCAGTTTCACTGTAGCGCGCTTTGAGCGTGAGCTAAAAGCCTCGTCTCACATGCGTAGTGTCGCTTAAAGGAGATCGCAACGCATAACAAGCGCTGTTCCACTGCCTTCGCTAGCCGCATAGTATGCTTTTCTTTCTCCAACCTGCTTGAAACCCAGTTTTTTGTAGAGTTTCAGCGCGGAGTCGTTGGTGTCATCCACTTCCAAGAACAGTGCTTCGGTACGATCAGAGTAGAGCTGGAAGATGGCAGCTTCCATAAGTTTTCGCCCTATTCCCTTGTTTTGTTGTTTGGGAGACACCGCGATGGTCAAAACTTCTGCTTCACCAGCAATCGAGCGAATGACGACAAACCCCAGATCGGTTTTGCCAGTTACGCCGGATGTGCGGGCAGACAGGAAGAAAACTCCCTTCTGCTCGAAGATTGTGGTGAGTTCTGCTGTGCCCCAGTTTTGCTTGAAGCACTCGGCATGAAGTTTCGCCAATTTAGGCAGGTCGTCTTTCTCAGCGCGCTCGATTACCGGAGGCTTTTCTGATGTCCACCAGGACTTCATTGACGACGAACCTTTCCTTTCTCACCCGGAACAGCGTCAGGGGCACGCAGATAAAGTGGCATCGGCGCCTTGTCCTGACGCTTAGCACCTTTACCGAGCTTGGCGATGTAGTCAATCGATGCAGCAGCTGCATCGTTGCAAACACGGGATTTATCAATCCCGGCAGCATTGGCAACAGCCTGCGCAGCAGAGCCTGCGAGGATTGTTTCGCCGTCCAGCGAGTGAGCAAGATCTTTTACGATTGAAACACGAGCTTCGCCGATTGGCGCGCCGGTTTCATCGAAATTCTGGCAATATACTTCATCACGACGCGCATCGAGAACCACCAGAATTGGTTTTCTGACAGGAGCAGCGTCCAGAGCTTCGTGTGCGATTGCGGCCAGTGTTGTTACGGAGACCA
This sequence comes from Pseudovibrio sp. FO-BEG1, assembly GCF_000236645.1. Classification (NCBI taxonomy): domain Bacteria; kingdom Pseudomonadati; phylum Pseudomonadota; class Alphaproteobacteria; order Hyphomicrobiales; family Stappiaceae; genus Pseudovibrio; species Pseudovibrio sp. FO-BEG1. The sequence goes on along the minus strand of NC_016642.1, from coordinate 518,861 downwards.
CCGGCTTTTCAAGCACCAGCCCAAAGCCGCGGGCGATGGAAAGGCCGACACGCAGACCGGTAAAACTGCCAGGGCCAACATTAACGACAATGCGATCCAGCGAGTTGAACGTGGTCGAGGAGTCCGTCATGACACTCGCAACCATGCCCATGATGCGCTCGGCGTGGCCCCGGCCGAGATCTTCGCATTGGGAGACAATATCCGATGTTGCGCCGTCATCAGTTAAAACGGCGGCAGCACAGGTACTTAGTGCGGTATCAATAGCAAGCAACTTCATAAGTTCGGCTTATCGTTAGGGCAGCTGATTGTCGAGCAACCAATTCGTTTAACACCCGGAGTATTTTTAGGCCTTGCAACAAAAAGGGCAGCTGGCGCTGCCCCGTTTCAGAAGAATTACATTAGCAAAAACTACATTTGTCTAACTTCTTGAACTTCTGGGATGAAATGCCGCATGAGGTTCTGGATGCCATGGCTCAATGTTGCTGTTGAGGATGGGCAACCCGCACACGCGCCGCGCATGCTCAAATAAACGATACCCTCACGATATCCCCGGAATGTTATGTCGCCACCGTCCTGAGCAACGGCAGGGCGCACACGGGTTTCGAGGAGCTCTTTGATCATGGTTACGGTTTCTTCGTCTTCTGCGTCGAAGAACTCTTCTCCAATGTCGCCGTCACCAGTTTCCTCACCTTTGAGGATTGGGGTGTTGGCCATGAAGTTTTCCATGATTGCACCGAGAATAGCCGGGCGCATATGCTGCCAGTCAGTCTCATCCTTGGTGACGGTGATAAAGTCATGTCCAAAGAAGATGCCAACAACACCTGGAATAGAGAAAAGCTTCTCAGCCAGCGGCGAGATAGCGGCTTCTTCTGCCGAGCGGAAATCGCGCGTGCCTTCCGGCAATACTACGCGGCCAGGCAAAAACTTCAGGGTTGCCGGGTTTGGTGTCGCTTCGGTCTGAATGAACATGGTTTTGTTTCCGATTTTTATGCCAAAGAGTATTCTTAAGCAGTCGCAGCACAGTTTACACTACTTCACGCTTCAGCAATGACTGTTTTCAGTTCTATATGATAGGTAAACCTGATCAGGCAAGAGCATCCAGTGCATCATCGTCCAAATTACCTGGCACGATGGTTGTCGGGATCGGGAATGTACCTGCCGATTTGCCCGCTATGGATGAAACAAGAGGGCCTGGCCCTTCCTTGCTGGTTCCTGCTGCCAAGACGAGAATCGCAATGTCTGCGTCTTCTTCAATCAGGGCGATAATCTCATCTGACTGATGGCCTTCGCGAACAACCAGCTCAGGTTCTGTTCTTGCCGCAGCTCTTACTCTTTCAGCAGCTTTTGCCAGAATTGTATCTGCATTATCACGCGCTTCCTGACGCATGATGTCCTCAACCCCTAGCCAATGCTGGAAATTTCCCGGTGCAATAACGTAGAGCAAGAGAACAATACCGCCGGTGCGGGCTGCACGCTTTGCGGCATAAACGATGGCTCGACCACATTCTGGCGTGTCATCGACAACGACCAGAAATTTGCGGTGGTGACCTTCTTCATTACTTTTGCGAATAGCTACCATGTCGGCATGCTGCCACTTGAGGTGGTATGCGGCAAGTATTTTTCCTTGCCACATTCCGCTAGGTTTTCTTTTTCCGACTGATTTTTGAGTCAGTTAGAGGATGAACTGAGACAAATCGACGTTCTTGGCCAGTTCGCTGACATTAGATTTCACATAGGCAGCATCAATAGTGACCTGTTCGCCAGACTTATCTGGTGCGGCGAAGGAAATCTCGTCAAGCACTCGCTCCATCACTGTCTGCAAACGACGAGCACCGATGTTCTCGACGGTCGCGTTCAGATCCACTGCGATGGTTGCGATTTCGTCGATCGCATCATCGGTAAACTCGATGGTCACACTTTCTGTACTCATCAGAGCAACATACTGCTTGATGAGGCTTGCTTCTGTGTCTGTCAGGATCTTGACGAAGTCTTCTTTCGTCAGTGCCTTCAGCTCAACACGGATTGGCAAACGGCCCTGAAGCTCTGGCAGCAAGTCAGATGGCTTGGATACATGGAATGCACCGGATGCGATGAACAGAACGTGGTCTGTCTTCACCGGACCATGCTTGGTGGAGACAACGGTACCTTCGATCAGTGGCAGCAAGTCGCGCTGAACACCTTCACGGGATACGTCGCCGCCGTTACGGCCATCCTTCGCACAAATCTTGTCGATTTCGTCGAGGAACACGATGCCGGAGTTCTCAACCAGTGCGATTGCTTCCTGAACGATCTTCTCTTCGTCGAGCAGCTTATCGGACTCTTCCGCCAACAGCACTTTGTGGCTGTCTTTGACATTGGTGCGTTTTGGCTTGGTCTGACCACCAAATGCCTTGCCCAGCATGTCGGAGATGTTCATGACACCTACGCTGCTGCCTGGCATGCCAGGGATGTCAAAGCTTGGCATTTGTGGGTTGGCGCGGACTTCGATTTCGATTTCACGCTCGTCCAGATCACCTTCACGCAATTTCTTGCGGAATGTGTCGCGTGTAGCAGGGCTTGCATTGGCACCGACCAGCGCATCCAGAACGCGCTCTTCCGCCAGAACATGCGCTTTTGCTTCCACGTCTTTGCGGCTCTGCTCGCGGACCAGTGCGATAGCGGATTCCACCAGATCGCGGATGATCTGTTCTACATCACGACCGACGTAGCCGACCTCTGTGAACTTGGTAGCTTCAACTTTTGTGAAAGGAGCATTCGCAAGTTTAGCCAGACGGCGGGAGATCTCAGTCTTACCAACACCGGTTGGACCAATCATGAGAATGTTCTTTGGCTGAACTTCTTCGCGCAGTTCTTCATCCAGTTGCTGACGGCGCCATCTGTTGCGCAGCGCAATTGCTACGGCGCGTTTCGCATCATGCTGGCCGATGATGTAGCGATCAAGTTCACTAACGATTTCCCGTGGAGAGAAATTTGTCATTTTCTTACTTTCTAGTTCCGGATAGGTGGCAGATATGTAGTGAGTGTGGTTCCTGCAAGAGGGCGCATGACGATCCGTCGCGCCACGTTCCAGCCCGAACCGAGCAGCAATACAAAACTCCCAAGCAATACAAGGGAGATAGCAGTCAACTGCGATGCTGAAAAGTCAGCGGACTCCAGCAAATAGGCTAATGCAAAGCCGAGATAACTCAGCGCTGCAACCAGCATTGCACGGCGATCAATGACAAGGGCAACCGCGCCAAATGCCAGCACAACAGCGATAGAGACCACTGCGTAGGTTTCTGTCAGCTCCTCAAAATACATGCCGCTTAGGATTGAGTGCACGATGAGTGGAGCTGCAAGCAGATGAAGCCAGAAGGCTTTGTCCGTATTAAGCGTTTCGCGCCGTGTGTCCTTGGTATCGAAATACATGGCACAGGCGAAAGCGAACAGGCCGCAGACCAGAGATACCCATGAGAGGTAATCTAGGATTTGCGTGTCAGTCACATAGGTCAGAACACCAACGATCATGCCCATGATCCCAGCGACAATCACCGTCAGCGTGATGGGCACTTTGAAGCGCCAGTAGAATAGTGACGCACCGCCGAGAGCGAAGATTGAACTCAGGATAACCTGAATAGCTTCAGACTCATCGTTCAAAACAGAGGGCGTAAACAGGCCAAAGCCAACAAGGGCGATGGCACCGCCGAAAATTCCCGTCAGCAGAATGGATGGCAGAGCGAGTTTTTTGATCTTGGTGAACCACTCAGCCAGCACCCATGAGATGATTGCTCCAGCACCGGCAACAGCAGCAGTTGGCAGGCCGCCTTGTGTCAAAGGTTCGCCCAGGCCAATGCCATAGCCAGCGAAGACAATCAGAATTCCGAGGCTGATGAAGATGTCATGAAAGCCACGTGTGAAACGGACCTCTTCGGGATCATGCGTGTTTTCCTGATCCTGCTGCTTTTGAATATTAGCGGCCTGAAGAGATAAATAGGAGACGAGCTTATCAGCTTGATCTGCGCTGATAATTCCTGCGGAGACGGCTCCGGTAAGGGATGCTCTTGATATCATCAGATCCTCGTCAAATCCAAATGGGACGTAAAGACTTCAAGTATCCTCGGCTTAGCAATTTAAGCTGATCTAAAAGTGTCCTGAAAAACGGGCTGGAGATCCCAAATCACTGACCTCCAGCTGGTTCTTTTACAACGCTTACTCTTCGTCGAGTATTTCGACTGTGACGTTGCTGTTTGTGTAGACGCAGATGTCTGCTGCGATTGTCATGGACTTGCGGCAAATCTCTTCTGCGGTCAGATCCATATCAACCAGCGCACGAGCTGCAGACAGGGCGAAGTTTCCGCCGGAGCCGATGCCCATAACGCCGTTTTCTGGCTCAAGTACGTCACCGGTACCTGTCAGCACTAGAGAGTGCTTTTTGTCGGCAACCAGCATCATAGCTTCCAGACGGCGCAGGTAGCGGTCTGTCCGCCAATCCTTTGCCATTTCCACGCAAGCGCGCATCAGCTGGTCCGGGTATTGTTCCAGCTTTGCTTCAAGGCGCTCAAACAGCGTGAATGCATCAGCAGTGGCACCAGCAAAGCCTGCAATGACTTTGCCGCCAGCCAGTGGGCGGACCTTACGAGCAGTGCCTTTAATAACCGTTGATCCAAGAGATACCTGACCATCTCCAGCAATTACGACTTTGCCGCCTTTGCGCACGGTCAAGATGGTTGTGCCGTGCCACTGTTCAGGTTCACTCATTCATTTTTCTCCAGAGTTCAATTGGCAGTGGAGCAAACTCCCGCGCAACTCATTTTCAAATTTGTGTCTGCGGTATTATGTATGTAGTCCTTTGCGCATTGCCAATGCGACAAGCCAAAAAAACTCAGTTATCCTGTAGCTTTACGTGGCTCGCCTCGCTCACGAAGCGTTCAATAAGCTTATGCAATCGCTTGATCTGGTGGTCTTTTGTGAGGTCACCATTCTCATCAAAGGATTTGCCGGCAAAGTTTATTGAGATCATATCGGGCAGAACCAAACACCCCAAAGAGACCTCCATGATCGTTCTGAGATGCATTAGTCCGCGCAAAGAGCCATGCGCTCCGGGGGAAGCACCACCAACCGCATAAACGGATGTATGAAAGAGCTGGAGCGGCTCTTCTTCCGGCAGCTGGATGCGGCTGATCCAGTCGAGAGTGTTTTTGAGCAGTGGGGTGATGGAGGAGTTGTATTCAGGGCTGGCAATGAAAATGCCATGGTGGGTTTCGATCAGCTTCCTCAGCTTGAAGGCGTTCTCGGGGATACCGGTTTCGTCTTCCAGATCACCGTCGTAGATGGGGAGAGGATAGTCAGCGAGGCTGATTGTTGTAACGTCTGCATTTGCGATTGTCAGATGCTTTGCCACCAGTGCAGCCAACATCTTGTTGTAGGACCCTTTACGGGTTGAACCTGAAAACACCAGTATCTTTGGCTTCATAGGGCTATCCTCACGACAGGGCTCAGCACTCTCGCGCTTAAGAGTGGGAAGATCTCGGGTAAATCCGGCACGCAGAATACCCCATACTACCCAAGCGTAAGGTTTATGGAAGACATGTGTTTTTAGGTGTTTGCCCGCTTAAAGCGCTCTATCTGAAAATCAAAAGGGCTTGCGATAGATCCAGACCCGCGCAGGCGGAATGTTCTTCACGATCCATCCGGTTTTCGACCAGCTGAACATCTTGGATTTCAGCGAAACCGGAGAGGCCAGAGAGTAGGAAAACTGAATGAACGGTGCACCCGGTCTCATCAACGCAAAGGCATCACGGATGCACTTCAAGCGGAACTCCATAGGACGAGAGATCAACGGAAGGCTGGAGACAACAGCACAAAGCGAGTTGGGCTCAATGTGCCCCAGACTCGGATGCATGTTGTAGGCGTCACCCTGTACAACATTCAGGCCTTCAAATTTTTCGCTGAGATGCTCGCAGAAGTCGGGGCTGTACTCCAGGCAGGTCAGGCGTTCTTTGGAAATGCCAGCTTCCAGAATAGCCTTCGTCACCGGGCCTGTACCAGGACCGAGTTCTAAAACCGGATTTTGAGATTGGACGGGAACGAACTCTGCCATTCTCTGTGCGAGAACGGGACCGGAGGGAGCGACTGCTCCGGTCGTGAGTGGTGCTTCCACCCACGCCCGAAGAAACTTGGAAGGTTCACGAAATTTGTTCAAGGCGTTTTCAGCCCGGGACCGCGTTTCGTGAAACATTCAACTCTCCGTAGCAACAACAAAGGGTACTACTGAGATATTACTGCTTGATGGCCTTTTAAAGTCCTAAGCTTTGAAATTTTCCAAAAAATCTTTGGCCTTCGCGAAAAAGCCCGTAGATTCAGGATGGTTTTCACCAGAAGATTCACCTTCAAATTCTGAGAGAAGCTCTTTCTGCCTCTTCGTAAGGTTTGTTGGTGTCTCAACGGCAACCTGGATATACATGTCGCCCTTCTGGCTAGACCGCATAACCGGCATGCCTTTACCACGCAGACGGAACTGTTTGCCGGTCTGAGTGCTTTCAGGGACCTTTACGCGAGCCGTGTTGCCATCCAGTGCCGGAACTTCAAACTGACCACCCAGAGCAGCGGTTGTCATAGAAATCGGCACGCGGCAGAAGATGTCTGCGCCATCGCGCTGGAAGAACTCGTGCGGACGGATGGACAGGAAGATGTAGAGATCGCCAGCTGGACCGCCGCGAGCACCTGCTTCACCCTCACCTGACAAGCGAATACGAGTGCCATCCTCGATGCCTGATGGAATGTTGACAGAGAGCGTGCGCTCTTTTGTCGTCCGGCCTGTACCGCCACAGCTGTCACATGGATCGGTGATGATCTCACCACGGCCCTGACAGGTTGGGCAGGTGCGTTCCATGGTGAAGAAGCCCTGAGCCGCTCTTACGCGTCCTGCACCGCCACAGGTTGGGCAGGTGGACGGACGGGTTCCGGATTTTGCACCAGAGCCGCTGCACGGTTCACATGTTACGGAAGTTGGAACCTCGATCTCGACGGACTTGCCTTCGTAGGCTTCCTCAAGAGAGATTTCCAGATTGTAGCGCAGGTCAGCACCGCGTTCACGACCGGAACCGCGACGGCCACCGCCACCACCGAAGAACTCATCAAAAATGTCTGCCATGGAAGAAGCAAAGTCGCCCGGACCTGCTCCACCGCCACCACCAAAGCCGCCGTTTTCAAAGGCTGCATGGCCAAATCGATCGTAGGCTGCGCGCTTTTGCGGGTCTTTCAGGGTTTCGTAAGCTTCGCTTACTTCCTTAAAGTTTGCTTCCGCTTCATCATCACCAGGATTGCGGTCCGGGTGGTATTTCATCGCAAGTTTGCGATAAGCGCTCTTAAGTGCCTTTTCGTCGACCTCCCGTGCTACCCCCAGCACCTCGTAGTAGTCGCGTTTAGACATTATGAAATAAGCTCCAAAGACGTGATGTCTATCTGCGTTTTGAAGCCTCAGGAGAACGTCAGCTCAGTCTGAGGTAACTGGTGGCAGTCGAAGCCATTCTTGCCTTACAGCGAATTCACTCGCGGACTGCACTCTTCTTCAAAACAAAACTGTTTACTGTTCAGCTGGTCAATCTGGTGCAGCTTCAAGCACAGCGCACACATTCCCAGCACCCCATATGTAGGAAGCAGTTCCTTCGAATGCAATTGCACCCCAAAGGTTCTGTTTAACTCAAATCTTCCATACAGTCGGGAAATACTTCAATAAAGTTCACCTCGCAAGCCCGTTGGAGCTTGCGAGGTGAAAGTATTAGTTAGCTGGACTTTTTGTCGTCGTCGCGAACTTCTTCGAAGTCTGCATCAACAACATCGTCAACTGGCTTTGGCTCGCCATCGTCTTCAGCGCCTTCGCCAGCTTCTTCAGCTGCCTGAGCGTCTTTGTACATAGCTTCGCCAAGCTTCATGGAAGCTTCTGCAAGAGCCTGTGTCTTCGCCTGAATGTCTTCGAGGTCTTCACCTTCGAGAGCCTGCTTCAGAGCTGCCAGAGCGCTTTCGATTGCAGACTTGTCTTCTTCAGAGACCTTATCGCCGTACTCTTTCAGAGACTTCTCAGTGGAGTGGTGCAGAGCTTCACCCTGGTTTTTCGCTTCAACCAGTTCCTTACGCTTCTTGTCTTCTTCAGCGTGGGACTCAGCGTCTTTCACCATCTGCTCGATGTCGTTGTCGGACAGACCACCAGATGCCTGAATGCGGATCTGCTGTTCTTTACCGGTGCCCTTATCCTTAGCGGATACGTTCACAATACCGTTGGCGTCGATGTCGAAGGTAACTTCAACCTGTGGCACACCGCGTGGTGCTGGTGGGATACCAACCAGATCGAACTGACCGAGGATCTTGTTGTCCGCAGCCATTTCACGCTCACCCTGGAAGACGCGGATGGTCACTGCAGTCTGATTGTCTTCAGCTGTAGAGAACACCTGGCCCTTCTTGGTAGGGATTGTGGTGTTGCGGTCGATCAGACGTGTGAACACGCCACCAAGGGTTTCGATGCCGAGGGACAGAGGCGTAACGTCGAGAAGCAGAACGTCTTTAACGTCGCCCTGCAGAACGCCAGCCTGAATTGCCGCACCCATTGCAACAACTTCGTCCGGGTTCACGCCTTTGTGCGGCTCTTTACCGAAGAACTGCTTAACAACTTCCTGAACCTTAGGCATACGGGTCATACCACCGACGAGAACGATTTCGTCGATTTCACCAGCTGCCAGACCTGCGTCTTTCAGAGCTGCTTTCATTGGGTTCACGGTACGCTGTACCAGATCGTCAACGAGCTGCTCGAACTTCGCACGGGTCAGTTTCAGGGTAAGGTGCTTAGGACCGGTTGCGTCTGCTGTGATGAACGGCAGGTTGATTTCGGTCTGGGAAGAAGAAGACAGCTCGATCTTTGCTTTTTCAGCAGCTTCTTTCAAGCGCTGCAGAGCCAGCTTGTCGTTCTTCAGGTCAATGCCCTGTTCTTTTTTGAATTCGTCTGCGAGGTAATCAACCAGACGCATGTCGAAGTCTTCACCACCGAGGAAGGTGTCACCGTTGGTGGACTTCACTTCAAATACGCCGTCACCGATTTCCAGGATGGAAACGTCGAAGGTACCACCACCAAGGTCGTAAACTGCGATGGTCTTACCATCGTTTTTGTCCATGCCGTATGCAAGGGCAGCAGCAGTTGGTTCGTTGATGATACGCAGAACTTCAAGACCAGCGATCTTACCGGCATCTTTGGTTGCCTGGCGCTGAGCGTCGTTGAAGTATGCAGGAACGGTGATAACTGCCTGGGTGACGGTTTCACCAAGGAAGCTTTCAGCGGTTTCTTTCATCTTCTGCAGGATGAAAGCAGAAATCTGGGATGGGGAGAACTTCTCACCCTCAGCTTCAACCCATGCGTCGCCGTTGTCGGCTTTTACGATTTCGTATGGGACGAGCTTTTTATCTTTTGCAACAGTCGGATCATCAAAACGACGACCGATGAGGCGCTTAACAGCAAACAGGGTGTCTGTTGGGTTGGTTACAGCCTGACGCTTCGCTGGCTGGCCTACAAGGCGCTCACCATCATCAGTAAAAGCAACCATAGAAGGGGTAGTACGCGCACCTTCTGCGTTTTCAATTACCTTGGCGTCTTTGCCGTCCATTACAGATACGCACGAATTTGTCGTGCCGAGGTCGATACCGATGACCTTTGCCATGTTTTTCACTCTCCTTTCGGCAGACCGCCCGAACCCCGAAGGCCTTCGGATAATGTCGGATCAGCTTCCAACCGGTCCCCAATACATTGCACTTGCGTGAGTTGTCGCAAACACGCAAGAAAACTTCAATTGGCTATATAAGAGGGGTCCCTTGCCCCTGCAAGGGACAGGACCCGATATATCGACACAAGACCTATCCGAAGCCTTTTTCTGAGTTAAGAAACCGAAATTTTCTTTGGAAAACCACCCAGAAACACCTCTATTGCATCCCGCTTTTCTGCGTTACCCCCATTTCTAAGAGGGTGTTTGTGGATAGAGTTCTTCGAGAGAGACTGAGTTCCCATTTTCCTGGACGATGCGCACGTGCTCCCGTGAAAGCTGTCTTGCAGCATCTACGCCGCATGCGTGAGCGATCATGTCCACTTCCATACGCACGCTATGGCAGTAGGCAGCAACGCGGTGGCTTTTCTCGGTGGGATCGAGGCCAGCCTGCAGCGCTTCGTTGTGAGTGGTGATGCCGGTTGGGCATGTATTCTTATTGCACCGCATGGCCTGAATGCAGCCCAATGAAAACAGGAAGCCGCGTGCTGTTACGGTGAAGTCGGCTCCTGCACACAAAGCCAGAGCGACAGCTGAGGGGGTGATGCGTTTGCCTGAGACGATGATGCGGATACGGTCCCGCAGGTCATGTTTTCTCAGAACATGGTCCACAATCGGCAGGGATTCGGAGATACGCAGGCCTACGTTGTCCATGAGCGGCATTGGTGCTGCGCCTGTGCCGCCATCTGCAGAGTCGATGGTGATAAAATCAGGAGCGTGCTCAATACCGCGGTGGTTGATTTCGTGGCAAAGTTCTTCGATCCAGTGAGCTGACCCAATTACCGTCTTAAAGCCAACTGGCTTCTTTGCGATAGCTCGGACTCTGCTGATGAAGTCAAGTAGCTCACCAGTGTTGCTGATCTCAGGGTGACGATTTGGAGAGTGAGAGGGCTGGCCGACTTTGATGCCCCGGATTTCAGCGATTTCTGGAGTTACCTTGCCGCCGGGAAGAAGTCCGCCCTTGCCGGGCTTGGCCCCTTGCGCCAACTTGATTTCGACCATCTTGACCTGTGCATGGTCCGTGATCGCTTTCAGCTTATCTTCATTGAGCGTGCTGTCTTCATTTCGGCAGCCGTACTTTGCTGTGCCGATCTGAAAGACGATGTCTGCACCACCCTCAAGATGATAAGGGGAAAGACCGCCCTCGCCTGTGTTCATCCAGCAATTTGCCATCTTGGCACCTCGGGAGAGAGCGAGGACTGCTGGGCGGGATATCGCGCCAAAGCTCATACCAGAGATATTGAAATAGCTAGGCGGGATATAAGGGTTCTCGACGTATGGACCGATCAGGAGAGGTTCTGGCTCGTCGATTTCTTTTTCCAGCTTCGCGAAGGGAGCGTTGACGAAGAGTGCGGTGCCCGGCGTGCTCAGGTTTTTCGTTGATCCGAAGGCCATAGTGTTGCCTTCTGCCTTAGAGGCATGATCCACCCAGTTTCGCTCTGCTCGGTTGAATGGCATTTCCTCGCGATCCATCGCGAAGAAGTATTGGCGGAAGAACTCACCCAGATACGAAAAGAGCGCTCGGAAACGACCAACGACGGGGAAGTTATGTCGGATCGCATCTTTATGCTGTCGTCGATCAACTACATACAGAACGACTACCGCAATGAGCGTGAGCAGAATGAGAAGAGAGACAAATGCTGCAAAAATATTCAGCACAGCTGCGAGCAACGGAGGAAGAAGGTGCATTTGTGGTTCTCCTTAACCGGGAAACCACTATTTTGAGGAATATGGGTTAAATTCACTTTCGGCAAATCTCTCCAAGTTGTCCGTTTTTATAAGCGGACTTTTCAGCAGATTAGCCGTTATGAAATGAGGTGTTCTGATGCAGTTGAGCGATGACTTTCCTAAAGGGTTCAAATACCTGCCGGGCTATTTCTCTCTTGAGGAGCAGAAAGAGCTTGTGGAAACACTCAGATACCTCGTGAAGGAAGCCCCCTTCTTCACTCCAGTGATGCCACGTACTGGGAAGCCGTTTTCTGTTCGTATGACAAACCTAGGCACTTTAGGATGGGTTTCTGATCGCAATGGCTATCGGTATCAACCTCAGCATCCTGAGAGCGGTCAGCCCTGGCCGAAGATACCTGAAGTCTTGCTGAGCTTGTGGAGGCAGGTGGGTGAGCGTGAGGTGGCACCAGAGGCGTGCCTCGTTAATTACTACGCTGCAACCGCAAAAATGGGCATGCATCAGGACCGGGATGAAAAGACGTTTAAAGCGCCGGTTGTTTCCGTCAGTCTTGGAGATGCTGCTGTGTTCCGCCTTGGTGGCGTAAAGCGTGGTGGGCCGACACAGTCACTGAAGTTGAATTCAGGAGATGTGGTGGTTTTGGGTGGAGAGTCGCGGCTTTGCCATCACGGAATTGACCGCATACTGGGTGGAAGTTCGAGCCTACTCAAAGACGGAGGCAGGTTAAACCTGACACTCCGCCGTGTCTCGCCGTTCTAGTTGGTAGATTAGGCTTCTTCCAGTGCGCCTGCCATGAAGAAGGCTTTGATTCCGTTTGATACGAAACGAATGGTACCTTCCACGATTTGGTCCTGATCCAATTCTTCGTCGTAGGGGCCTTTTGAGGCACCGGTGACAACATACAGCGCTTCAAGCGTGGCACTATGCATTAGCATCATGAGGAGCTGTGCACGAGGACCTGTCGGAATATCGCTCTCTGTGGCCTTGGCCAGTGCCTTGGTGATGCGCAGGATGATCTTAGGTGGCTCCCAAGAGTGCATGATCTTCTGGCCGGATTCAGGATCTGAGAAGACTTGCCGGATGAGGACCACGAACGGGACCAGCTTGCCTGTGTCTCTGGAGATACCCTGAACAATCAGAGGCTCCATAAAGGCTCGTGTGATTTCCTCTACATCTGGTTGGCGACCGCCAACTTCCAGAGCATCAAGGCGCTGCATGCGCATGTCGTCGATTTCACGGAGACGACGCATGAAAACAGCTCTGACGAGGTCTTCTTTACTGCCAAAATGATAGTTTACGGCAGCAACATTTGCGTCTGCTTTTTCAGTGATCATTCTCACTGAAGTTTCCGCAAGACCATGTTCAGCGAGCAAGCGTTCAGCGGCATCAAGTAACCGTTCACGGGTCCCCAGTTCAGAACTGTCTGGCACAGCGGCACCTCCAGGAAGATAGTTTTACAAATGCTTCGAGAGTTCCCCTAAGACTCTGAGTAGTCCCTTAGAAATCTCAAATACTTCTTTCAAGCTATCTTGCTTTTAGCACGTTTTACTGGGTTACAACCCGCCTACAATTCATATCATCAATTGCAATGACTATATAAATCTTAGATAAAATTATGCAGTAACTTAGTATGATCTAATTATTTCTAGATTATTGAGGAAATAGCCGGCTAACCAATAAAAAACGGGAGCGTAACAACTCCCGTTTTTCATAGTATCAACTCAGAAATTCTTAGAGATGGATGCCATAGGCAATTGCTGAGAGGGCAAGCGCAATGACCCAGAGCGCTATGCGACCGGAGCGGCTGTGCTTTGCCTCTGACTTGCCAATGGCGTCAGCTGTTGCCTCATCAAATCTCAGGCCATTGTTGGCCATCGACTCAAGCTGATTGGAAAACTTGCTCGCGCGATCTGCAATAATTGGCAGGTCACTGGCCAGACGTCCCAGAACAGTCACGCCGGTTGCGAGATCCGAAATGCGCCCCATTGGACCCAGATTGCGCTGGATCCAGCTGGTGACCACAGGGTCAGCTGTGTTCCACATATCCAGATGCGGGTTCAGCGAACGGGCAACGCCTTCTGCCAGAACCATGTTTTTCTGCAGTAAGATAAGCTGAGGCTGAGTGTGCATATTGAACATCTCAGTCACTTCAAACAGTTGGGTCAGCAGACGCGCCATGGAGATCTCACTGGCATCATGTCCGTGGATCGGCTCACCAATTGCCCGGATCGCCTGAGCGAAGATATCAACATCCTGGTCAGCCGGCACATAACCTGCTTCAAAGTGAACTTCAGCCACTCTGAGATAGTTGCGGGTGATGAAACCGTAGAGGATCTCAGCAAGGAAGCGGCGCTCTGAGAGGCCAAGGCGTCCGGTGATGCCCAGATCCACTGCGACTAGCGTTCCATCAGGTTCTACGAACAGGTTGCCCTGGTGCATATCCGCGTGGAAGAAACCATCGCGCACTGCGTGGCGCAGGAAGGTCTGGATGACCTTGTTGCCAAGCTCAGCGAGATCGTGACCGGCTTCTTCGATGCCTTCCAGGTTGGAGAGCTTTACGCCGTCAACCCACTCCATGGTGAGCACGGAGCGAGAGGTGCGTGGCCAATCTACGCTTGGAACGCGGAAATCTGTATCGTCCTTGCTGTTTTCACCCATTTCGGAAAGGGCTGCAGCTTCCATGCGCAGGTCCATTTCCAAAATAACAGCACGCTCATAGGTCTCAACAGTCGCAAGCGGACGGAGACGGCGACTTGCCGGACTGAAACGTTCTGCAAGACGTGCAGCAAGGTAGAAGCTTTTCAGATCACGTTTGAAACCGCGCTCTACGCCGGGGCGCAGGACTTTAACCGCGACTTTCTCCAGCTCACCATCACGATTTCTGAAGTACGCTGGGTGCACCTGAGCGATAGACGCTGCTGCAACCGGCTCACCAAACTCTTCGAAATGATCTTCAACGGTTTTGCCGAGCTGCTCTTCTACCGTTTTACGCGCATATTCGGTGAGGAATGGCGGTACATTGTCTTGCAGAGCAGAAAGTTCTTTAGCGGCTTCCTTACCTACTACATCCGGACGTGTTGCGAGGAACTGGCCCAGTTTGATGTAAGAAGGGCCGAGGCGGTTCAATGCATCGGTCAGGCGGGCAGCTGCATCTTTCTTCTCAATTCCACGGCGCTCAACCATACGAGCCATGCCGATGGCAAGGCGCGGTCCGGGAGGCAGGTCCGGTAGAGAGACAAGTCCAAACACACCTTCGCGGGCCATGACATAACCCGCGAAAATCAGACGCATAAATGGCACAATATTAGCGATCATAACTGGTTAGATTTTCCAGCCGGAGTGAAGTGCAGCGATACCGCCGGTGTAGTTTCGATAGGTGACACGCTCAAAACCTGCATCACGTATCATCTGCGCAAAACGTTCCTGATTTGGAAACTTGCGGATAGATTCTACGAGATAGCTGTAGGGGTCGCCATCACCTGTCACTGCCTGCCCGATTTTTGGAATGGCATGGAAGGAAAACAGGTCATAGACCTTATCCAGCGCAGGCACATCTACTTGAGAGAACTCAAGGCACATGAAGCGACCGCCACGCTTGAGTACGCGGTGAGCTTCTTTCAGCGCTTTGTCGATTTGCGGGACGTTACGGATACCGAAAGCGATTGTATAAGCATCGAAATGCTTGTCCGGGAAAGGCAGCTCTTCTGCGTTGCCCTGAATGAACTCGATGTTTTCAGAAAGACCAGCTGCGCTTGCACGGTCTTTGCCGACGCCCAGCATGGAGCCATTGATATCGCAGACGGTTGATTTGATAGTCCGGTTGGAACGCTCAACTACGCGTGTTGCAATGTCTCCAGTACCGCCAGCCACATCCAGATGTCGCCATTCACGGGCGCCATTCTTTGGTGGGTTCATGCTGGAAACCATCGCGTCTTTCCAGAGACGATGCAGTCCACCAGACATAAGGTCGTTCATCAGGTCATAGCGGGATGCCACTTTGTGGAAAACATCATCCACCAGATCCTGCTTTTCACCTTCGCGAACTGTGCGAAACCCGAAGCTTGTTGCCATTTCAGTCGGGTCTGTTACGGATGCCTGCTCAGGGGTTGAGAACTCACGCGCCATAATCAAATCACTCCATTTCGCGGGCGAACATAGTACAGCTTGTTACAAAGCGCTATTCTAGAACGCAATCTTTGCCCAGCAGCAAACCACTGTACCAACGGATATCTTATGCCTGAATTACCGGAGGTTGAAACAGTCCGCCGCGGACTAGCTCCTTTTTTTGACAATGCAACAATTTGCAGAGTTGAACAACGCCGACCTGATCTTCGCTTCCCATTCGGCGATGATTTTGTAGCACGATTGGAAAATCGTCAGGTCGTTTCCTTCAGCCGCCGTGCCAAGTATCTGCTGCTTGATCTGGATAGCGGCGACGTTCTGGTGATGCATCTTGGCATGTCCGGATCGTTTCGATGGATCGAGACTGAAGATGCAGAACCCACGCAAGCCGTTGAAATGTATCATGCAAAAGGCAAGCATCCGCAGCATGATCATGTAATCTTTCATGTTCGCCCTGCTGATCGCGAGACGATTGTGAAGATCATTTACAACGATCCGCGACGCTTTGGGTTCATGGTTCTCATTCCACGCAGTGAGTTGGCGACGCACCCTATGTTTGTCGATATGGGCATTGAGCCGCTCGGCAATGAGCTGGACGGAGCTTATCTTGCCAAGTTGTTTGAGAACCGGAAAACATCGCTGAAAGCGGCGTTGCTCAATCAGAAGTTCATCGCAGGGTTGGGTAACATTTATGTGTGTGAAGCACTCTGGAGAACGGGGTTAAGTCCTTTCAACAGCGCATCCACACTTGCGGGTAAGTCCGGCAAACCGCTCAAGAAGGCAGATGAGCTTTCCAATCACATTCGGGAAGTGCTGCAGGAGGCGATTGAATCCGGAGGTTCTTCCTTGAAGGATCACAGGCAAGCGGATGGATCTCTCGGGTACTTCCAGCACAACTTTTCGGTCTACGATCGTGAAGGGGAAGCCTGTCGAACGCCGAAGTGTTCAGGCATTATTGAACGCAAGGTTCAGAACGGGCGCTCAACCTTCTTCTGCCCTAAGTGCCAGAAATAATTATGCGAGCTGATATGTCACGCTTGAGGGAATTGCATTCCCTTGAGCAACTGTCTAGGACACAGGCATAATATTTAAGAAGCGAGTGATGAGAAAAGGATAGCCCTATGAAAATCGGTGTAGTTGGTGTTGGCGCGGTTGGAAGTACTGCTGCTTATGCCATGGCCATAAACGGTGTGGGCAACGAAATCGTTCTCGTCGATTACAACCCAAAACTCGCCATTGCTCAGGCAGAAGACATTCTTCACGCGACCCCATTCGCACGCCCTATGAGCATTATCGGTGGTGATTATAGCGACCTGAAAGATGCGGCCGTTGTTGTGATTGCAGCTGGCGTGAACCAGCAGCCGGGAGAGACCCGCATTGAGCTGCTGGCGCGAAACGCAGGTGTGTTTGCAAGCGTTATTCCGGAAGTGCTGAAGTACGCACCAAACGCGATCCTAATAATTGCGACCAATCCGGTTGATATCATGACTCAGGTTGCGACCGAGATCTCCGGCCTGCCACGCAACCGCGTTATTGGGTCCGGTACCATTTTGGATACAGCGCGCTTCCGTACGCTGCTGGGCAAGCATCTGGGAATTACGCCGACATCCGTGCATGCGGACGTTCTTGGTGAGCATGGCGACAGTGAAGTGCTGGTGTGGTCTGGCGCGAAGGCTGGTAACACGCCGCTGTTTACGTTTGCAGAACAGATCAACAAGCCAATCACACAGGAAGTGCGTGAGCGCATTGATCATGGTGTTCGTTACGCGGCTTACTCCATCATCGAAGGCAAAGGCGCGACCAACTACGGTATTGGCTCCGGCCTCTCCCGCATTGTGAAAGCCATCCTGACCAACGAGCACGCTGTGATCAGTCTTTCTATCGTCAATGAAGAGATTGTGGGCGTGAAGGATACAGCTCTTTCTGTACCACGCGTGCTGGGTGCTGATGGCATTGAAGCGACGCTCTTCCCGAGTCTGGATGAAGTGGAGCGCAGCCAGTTGCAGGCCTCCGCAGTTGCGCTGGAAACAGCTGCAAAAGAAGTGCTTTCCAAGCACCTGAAATAAGGAAGGTCCCGCAAAAGCATAATTTCGGCAGTTTTATTAGGCTTTTGCGGAATTTTCTTATTCCCACCTTGGCAAATTCCTGTTTTTCACCTATGCCACAGACCTAGTTTCTGATGCACAAGCGCATACAATCGCCAAGTTAGCTATTGGATTAGGTTTTTGCGCGTGTTTGTGCACTACTTGCAGCGCGGAGAGTATTGATGACACAGGCGGACATCGGCCTTGTAGGGCTGGGCGTCATGGGAGCTAATCTGGCTCTTAATATCGCAGACAATGGCTATAAGGTAGCGGTATTCAACCGTACTGCAGAGGGAACCCAGGCTTTCATGGAAAAGGCTGGTCACCTCAAGGATATGTTCATTCCATGCTACAGCACTGAAGAGCTGGTAGCGAACATCAAAGCCCCTCGTCCTATCATTCTGATGGTACCGGCTGGCGCACCTGTTGATCAGCAGATTTCTGTTCTGAAAGATCACCTGAAAGACGGTGACATCCTGATCGACGCAGGTAACAGCGACTTCCACGACAGCAACCGCCGCTACAAAGAACTGGCTGATACGCCATTCACCTTTGTTGGCATGGGCGTTTCGGGTGGTGCAGAAGGCGCTCGCTTTGGTCCTTCCATCATGGTTGGTGCTTCTGAAACCGCATATGCGCGCATTGAGCCGATCCTGAAAGCAATCTCAGCGAAGCACAATGATGAGCCTTGCGTTGCTCTGATGGGCCCAGAAGGTGCTGGTCACTTCGTAAAGACCCTGCACAACGGCATTGAATATGCTGACATGCAGATGATCGCCGAAGTGCACGAAGTGATGACCTCTACCTTAGGCCTGAGCATTCAGGAACAGGCAGAGATCTTCTCCAAGTGGAACGAAGGCCCTCTGGCGTCTTACCTCATCGAAATCACCGCGAATGTGATGGGTGTGGTTGACGAAGAGAGCGGCAAGCCAATTCTTGACGTAATTCTGGATACTGCTGGCCAGAAAGGCACTGGTCGTTGGTCTGCTGTTGAAGCGCACATGTTGGGTGTTCCTGCAACCGGTATTGATGCAGCTGTTGCTGCTCGTTGCCTTTCTTCTGCACGCGAACTACGCCAAGAAATTGCTGATATCTACCCGCAGTCAGATGCAATTCTGACTTGGGAAGAAAAGCAGGAAGGCATTGCAGCGTGTGAACGTGCGTTGATTGCTGGTAAGATTTCTGCTTACGCAGAAGGCTTTGCTGTACTAGCTGCAGGCGGCAAGGAAAACGGCTGGGATCTGCCGATGGGCGATATCGCTCGCATCTGGCGTCAGGGCTGCATTATCCGTTCTCGGTTCCTTGATGAGATTGCACAAGCGTACGATGAGAATCCTGAACTGAAGTCTCTGTATCTGGCCCCTGCAATTATCGAACGCATGAAAGATGCAGTTCCAGGTCTGCGCGATGTTCTGAGCCTGTGCGTCACAAACGGAGTTCCAACACCTGCTCTTTCAGCAGCTCTTGCTTCCTTCGATATGATCCGCCAGAAGCGCACTGCTGCCTATGTTATTCAGGGTCAGCGCGACTTCTTCGGTCAGCATGGCTTTGAGCGTACCGACAAAGAAGGCTCCGGCTTCCATGGCCCATGGCCTGCAGGTGGTGCGTAAGCCCTAAACAACTTAGGCATGCTAGTTATTAACTAGGCTGTGCTATGCCTGATTGAAATTTATCGCAGAAACTGGCAGGACCGCATGTGTGGCCCTGCCCGTCCTTTAAAAGGCTGGCATGTAGTTGCTACAAACCGAGCCTTTACTAATCCCGGGAACTAGACGTGACTGCCAATTCACCCAACGGAGCTGAGATTTACCGCCGTCTCATTAAAGCGATTGAGAGCCGTGAACTGAAACCCGGCAGTCGCCTGCGGGAAGCTGAACTGGCAGAGAAATTTGGCGTAAGCCGTACCCCTATCCGCGAGGGCCTGAAGCGCCTTGAGGCCCAGGGACTTGCTGTTCACGAGCCAAACCGCGGTATGGTTATTCCTAGTCTGGACCATAACCAGATCAGCGAACTTTACTATCTTCGTGAAGTCTTGGAAGGCACTGCGGGCCGCCTGGCTGCGCAGCATGCTTCCACGGCTGAGATAGAGATTCTGCAGGAGATGGTTGAGTCTGACATGCAGAACCTTGCTGACGCCGAGCGTCTGATCAAGACCAACCGTGAGTTCCACCGGCGTTTCTATCTTGCCTCACACAACCGCTATCTGGTTGAGCAGATCGATCATATGCGTTTGTCCCTGCTGCTGCTTGCAGGCACAACCCTGACGGATGATGATCGTCGGCGGTTGGCGATTGAAGAGCATGCTGAGATCGTGGATGCAATTTCCAAGCGTGACTGTGACCGTGCTGACAAAGCTGCCCGCCATCACATTGCGGAGGCACATAAGGCTCGCTTGAAGTTCTTCACTCAGCTGACCTGATCCACCCCAAAATTTGGTGTTTTGGAGCGCGTTCTGCCATCAGAGCGCGCTTTTTGTTTAAGTGAGTCGGTATAAGTACCTAGAAAACCAGCCCAAATAAGCTTCACTTTTATTAGTCTGAGATATCACATAAGTTTCATATGAACATAGTAGATGTTCATATGAACAGCATATTTGCGGATTGAAGCAGACTTTGTGATGGAAACAACGCTCACTATCAGACAGTCAGAAATTATTTCTCTCGTGCGATCCAGCGGTTTCGCGAGCGTAGACTCGTTGTCCGACCAGTTTGCCGTCACCACCCAAACGATCCGCCGGGACATCAACCGGTTGAGTGAACTGGGGCTTTTAAGGCGTGTGCATGGCGGTGTGGAAGTTCCTGCCAATCGGGGGAACATCACCTACAAAGCCAGGAAGATCCTCAATCTGGAAGCCAAAAATGCAATCGCGCATTCTGTTGCTGAGTACATCGGTGACGGCGCAACGCTTGCATTCTCCATCGGCACGACCCCAGAGATTGTTGCAGAAGCGCTTGAGACCCATGAGGGGCTGAAGGTCTTCACCAACAACATGAACGTTGCCATTGCGGCTCTTCGGAACACCTCGAGTGAGGTGACGATTGCTGGCGGGCGGTTGCGGCATGGGGATCTGGACGTTCTTGGTTCCAGTGCAGAAGGCTTTTTCAGGAGCTACAAATTCGACATCGGCATCTTTGGCGTTGCTGGCGTGGATAGTGACGGGACGCTTCTGGACTTCAATGAGGATGAAGCAGCAGCACGTCAGGCTATTTTAGCAAACTGTCGCCAGTCGTTCCTCGTTCTGGACCATTCCAAGTTTGGCCGCCTCGCCCACGTGCGTGCGGGTTTCCTGAGTGATGTCACCCGGATCTTCTGCGAAGAGACGCCACCTGCTTCAATCCTTTCAATAATTGAGAAGTCATCTGCAGAACTCGTTATCTGCAAACAGGAGCCACCTCTATGAGCAGCCTGCACCATCCAGCTCGCCTTGAACTTACGAACCTGACCAAGTCATGGGGCGATACAACGGCAGTCAACAACGTGAACCTGTCAGTGGAAGGTGGAAGCTTTACAGTTCTTTTGGGGCCCAGTGGATGCGGCAAGTCCACGACGTTGCGCTTGATTGCCGGGTTGGAAGAGGCAACTTCCGGGCAAATCATTATTGGCGGGAGAGATGTGACTTATCACTCTCCCGCCCAGCGCGACATTTCCATGGTGTTCCAGAACTATGCGCTCTTTCCGCACATCTCTGTTGCTGAGAACATTCTGTTTGGCCTGAAGGTGCGCAAGGTTGGCAGAGCGGAGCGGGATGAACGGCTAAAGAATGCAGCTGATCTTCTGGGTATCTCTCAATTGCTAGACCGGAAACCATCGCAATTGTCAGGCGGTCAGCAGCAGCGTGTGGCTCTTGGGCGTGCCATCGTCTCACAAAAACCTGTTTGTCTGATGGATGAGCCGCTTTCTAACCTTGATGCCAAGCTTCGTCAGGAGATGCGTGTTGAGCTGCGCGCTTTGCAGCAGCAACTTGGCCTGACAATGGTTTACGTAACCCACGACCAGACCGAGGCCATCACCATGGCAGATCAGGTGGTGCTGATGAACAAGGGGGAAGTTGAACAGGTGGCAACACCGAAGGTGATTTATGAGCGACCAGCCAGCGTGTTTACAGCACGCTTTATCGGAACGCCGCCCATGAACATCGTTGAGCTGGATAAGGTTCGTGCGGTGACGCCAGAGACTGCTCAATCCTTGCTGCCTGAAGCGCCAGAAGGTTGCCTGCTGGGTCTACGGCCAGAGGACATCAGATTAACTGGTGAAAACGGAGTTCCGGCTCAAGTTGTGAGCCTTGAATACATGGGAGCGGATACGCTGGCGAGTTGCTCAGTCGGCGGTGAAAAGCTGCTTGTGCGTGTGAAGGGCAGCACCGAGTTGAAACCGGGCCAGAATATTGGACTGGCTTGGGATGAAGAAATTCCTGCAAGTTTTCAGAGAGATACCGGCAAGCGTCGGGAAGAATTCAAGCCGGTCGAGGTGCAATTCGAGCCGGCTTGAAAAACGCGCATCAGCGCATTGGAGTGCCCCAAAAACTAGGGCAATTTGAGGATATAAACCTATGAAATCCATTTTCAAGTCTTTAGGTCTGGCAGCTTCTGCCGCTGCTCTATCCCTTGGTACTGCGATCAGCGCTCATGCGGTTGATCTGCAATTTTATTTCCCTGTAGCTGTTGGCGGTAAAGCTGCTCAAACCATTGAAGAGCTGACTGCGGAGTACGCAGCTGCAAATCCTGATGTGAACATTGATGCGGTTTATGCCGGTTCTTATCAGGACACTGTTTCCAAAGCGCTGACTGCTGCACGTGGCGGCAACCCTCCGCAGCTCTCTGTGATCCTGTCAGTCGACATGTTCACCCTGATCGATGAAGACGTCATCATTGCATTTGACGAGATCGCCAACACCGAAGAAGACAAGAAGTGGCTGAACAGCTTCTATCCTGCCTTCATGGAGAACTCTCAGACTGGTGGCAAGACTTACGGCATTCCGTTCCAGCGCTCCACTCCAGTTCTGTACTGGAACAAGGAAGCATTCAAGGCTGCTGGTCTGGATCCAGAAAAAGCACCTGCAACATGGGAAGAAATGGTTTCCATGGGCCAGAAGCTTGTCAAGAAAGATGCATCTGGCAACGTGACCCAGTGGGGCGTGCGTATTCCGTCTTCAGGCTTCCCATACTGGCTGTTCCAGGGGCTGACCACCGAGAACGACGTTATTCTGGCAAACTCTGACGGCAACAAAACTAACTTCGACGATCCGAAGGTTGTTGAAGCCCTTCAGTACCTTGTCGACCTTTCCGGCAAACATGGTGTGATGGCTCCTGGTATCATCGAATGGGGTGCAACACCGAAAGCCTTCTTCGAAGGCAACACCGCGATGATGTGGACCTCTACTGGCAACCTGACCAACGTGCGTAACAACGCTCCGTTCGACTTCGGCGTTGCCATGCTGCCAGCGAACAAGCGCCGTGGAGCACCTACCGGTGGCGGTAACTTCTACATCTTCAAAGACTCCAGCGATGAGCAGAAGAAAGCATCCGTGGACTTCGTGAAGTGGATCACTGCTCCAAAACAGGCAGCAAAATGGTCCATGGCTACCGGATACGTTGCTCCGTCTCCTGCTGCCTGGGAAACCGATGAGATGAAGGCCTACGCAGCTGACTTCCCACCAGCACTGGTTGCTCGTGAGCAGTTGAAGCATGCTGTTGCTGAACTTTCAACCTACCAGAACCAGCGCGTTACCCGCGTGTTCAACGACGCTTTGCATGCTGCAATCACCGGTAAGAAAACACCGGAAGAAGCTCTGAAGGGTGCACAAGCTGAAGCAGACCGTATTCTTTCCGAATATCGCTAAGCTCTTTTGATTTCTCGTGATCCAGCGAGGCGCAGCTGTTTTGTGCCTCGCTCCAGCATTTTCCAAGAGGTTGCCAGATGACCAGACGTATGCAGTGGATTTACGCATGGCTGTTGCTCACTCCAGCAATGGTTATGTTGTTCGCGTTTACCCACTTCCCGGCCATCACCACCATCATCAATAGTTTCTTCTCCACTCCGCGGGGGCGCAGGCCAGCCAAGTTTGTTGGATTGCGGAACTATGAAGAGTTGATGGCGGACCCAATCTTCTGGAAAGTGCTGGTCAATAACCTTTGGTATGCGATGGCAACCATTCCCGCGTCCATTGGAATCTCGTTGCTTATGGCTATCTGGGTGAATGACAAGCTTAAGGGGCGCAGCCTTGTTCGCATGTCATTCTTTGCACCCACGGTTTTGCCGTTGATTGCAGTGGCGAACATCTGGCTGTTTTTCTACACGCCGGGCTTTGGCCTGATCGATCAGATCCGAATGGGCGTCTTTGGGCTTCCGGAAAATTCCTGGCTGGGCCAGCAGGAAACCGTGCTGATCTGTATGATGGTGGTGACCATCTGGAAGGAAGCAGGGTTCTTCATGATCTTCTATCTCGCAGCACTTCAGGCCATTCCACCCTCCTATAAAGAAGCTGCTGATATTGAAGGGGCAAGTCGCTGGACGTTCTTCTGGAAGATCACGTGGCCTCTGCTCATGCCAACAACTTTGTTCGTATCTATCAACGCTGTTATTAACTCCTTCCGATTGGTGGATCACATCTTCACCATGACGGGCGGCGGGCCAGATAATGCCTCGTCTTTGCTGCTCTTTTATATTTACGAGGTGGCCTTCAAGTTCTGGCAGACCTCTTACGCCGCCACGCTAACCGTCGTGATGCTGGCTCTTCTCTCGATCATCGCGATCGGCCAATTCTTCTTCATGGATCGTCGGGTGCATTACAGATGAGTGACTTATCTATTTCTAAAACAGTTGAAGCTGCTCCTCCGCGCCAGTTTGATTTTGATCGAGCGCTCAACACGTTCGGCGCCTGGACGCTCGCGATCTTGTGGGCCTTGCCTTTGCTTTACGCGATCTGGACGGCCTTCCATCCAGCAGCTTATGAGGCCAACTTTGAGCTGTTTGCTCCGCTTACTCTGGAGAACTTCACCAAGGCGTGGTCAGCTGCCCCGTTTGCTCAGTACTTCCTGAACACGACCATGCTGGTGACGCTTATTCTGGTTGCTCAGTTCGTGCTCTGCACATTGGCAGCCTATGCCTTTGCACGCTTTGAGTTTCCAGGGTCCAACATCCTGTTCACACTTGTGCTTTTGCAGCTGCTGGTGATGCCGGACATCCTAATCGTCGAGAACTACAAGATGATCCGGAACCTTGGCCTGATAGACACCATTGTGGCGATTGGCCTGCCATACATGGCATCCGGCTTTGGGATCTTCCTTTTGCGGCAGACGTTTAAGACCATTCCTCGAGAGCTGGATGAAGCCGCTCGAGTGGAGGGTGCTGGTCCACTACTGGTTCTCTGGAAGGTATATGTGCCGCTGGCAATCCCGACCTACCTTGCTTACGGGCTTGTTTCTGTCAGCCACCACTGGAACAATTTCCTATGGCCGTTGATCATCACGAACTCCGTTGAGACGCGGCCAGTGACTGTTGGGCTCTCAATATTTGCAGCAGTGGATGGTGGTGTGGAATGGAGCGTGATCAATGCAGCAACGCTGATGACGTCTGGCCCGCTGCTCATCGCTTTCCTGCTGTTTCAAAGACAATTTGTGCAGAGCTTCATGCGTGCGGGGATTAAGTAGGGAATTAGTAATTCCTACCCTTCAAATTTGATTGAAATAGGTGACCTTCGAGGAGGTTCACGACAGTTTTTTGAGGGGAATAGATGAGACTTGTCGCGATAACAGCCAGTATTCTTGCAGTATTACTCGGAGTATCCGGATGCGCTGTCGTTTCAGTAGGTGGCGCTGCCGTGTCTGTTGCATCGACAGCAGTCACAACAACTGCGAAGGTTGGGACAAGTGTCGTAGGAGGAATGGTTGATCTTGCTATTCCCGACGATAACGAAGATGACGATGAATAGCCCTATTACTTCAATAGGATAGATTGTTGTTGAAGATTATTCTACGGTAACGATCTGATTACTCGCCAAAACCACACCGATCGCGCGGTGTAGCTCATTCATCTGGTCTTCATCCAGAACTTCGACGAGCTCATCGCGCGTTTCTGCATCCAATTGTTCGAGAGTAAACTGCTCAGCCGGAAGCTCGACCAGAGGCTCTGCGCTTGCAGAAACTGGCAGAATTGCGCCATCCAGACGCTCAGCTTTGACACGAGCATCTTCTAAAATGACGTGCACAAGACCACGGCGGTCATCGGGAAGATTAACCTCAGCAACAATCGCGTTGACAGTATCGCGGTCTCCGAGCAGCAAGACTGGCGGCTTGGACGTCGCAGAATTGGTCATGGACAGGGCAGTGAGCAACGCGCCCAAAAGCACTACTAGAAAATACGGCATATACTAGATTCTTACGGTCGAAACGTTAGTTCAAGCTCAGGTTATACAAGACAGAAGTATGAAGTAATAACCGCTCGAACTGGTTCATTTCTTTATATTCTTCCAATGTCTTACGCGCTAGTGCAGGATCATCCGTGATAATTCCGTCTACGCCCATGGATATGTAGCGGAGCATGGTAGACGGATTGTTAACCGTCCAAACAAAAACCTGCTTATCGGTCTCTTGTGTTCTTCTGATGAAGTTCAAAGAGGCGGAAGCGGAGGAGACGGCTACGAAGTTTCCTTTGAGTTCGGAGAAATTGCCGATAGATGTGGCGGTAAGAAGGCCGATGTTCCAGTTTGGCTCAATTTTTCGCATTCTGGTGAGGGCTGGGCGGCCTAACGACATGATTGCTATGTCGTTTTCCATGTTTGCTTCTGTGACGATGCGCGCGACCTCGTTTTCGAGATTTTCGTTGCGGCTGCGGGGATAATATTTGAGTTCAATGAGGAGAGTTGCCTTTCCCTTCACGAGCTCAAGAGCCTCACGGAGCGTTGGAACGCGCTCACCCTGGAACTCCATATCGAACCATCCGCCCACATCGAGAGACTGGATTTCCTCCAGTGTCAGATCCCAGGGGCTGGCTGGGTTGCTGATCAGGCGCATGAAGTCGCTGTCGTGGGCGATGACCACGAAGCCATCTGCAGTCTCCTGAACGTCGACCTCCACCCAGTCAGCTTTGTCTTCCAGCGCTCGTTCAATGGCCGCTATGGTGTTTTCCGGGGCGTGAGAGGAAGCGCCGCGGTGGGCGATGATCAGGACATCCTTCTGCGGCAGGTCAGCGGAGACCCAATAGGTTCCCGTCAACACCACAATGGTTCCGACAACACCAATCAGCGCAGCAAGGCGCAGAGGCGTCAGTGGGTTAGCCCATTTACTCTCCAGCTTTGGTGTGTGCGGGACCTCAGAGAATGTGTGCCCTTTTCCATCAGCTACAAACAAAGCTGCCTTGAAAAGCAACGCCATACTGCCAGACATGACCGCACTGATAAGCGTGTTGCCGACCAACAGAAGCACGACAAGGCTTCCCAAGATCGCCGCCAGTGTCTCAGGAGACTGCTCTCCAAAGGAGATGGCATAGGAGCCAACAAGTTCCAGAGAGATCAGGAACAGCGCATGGATGGCGATATCGATCAGCAACCAAAGAGAAACTGCACCTGCAAAGACCGGACGAAGGCCACGTGAAAGGAAGCGAGCTCGTGCAAAAGCAGAGCCGACAGGATGATCTCTCAGCACCACCAGCGGCAAAGACAAACCCCAGACGAGGATTGCATAGAGTGGCATAACTATAACCAGAGCTACGCCAATTCCTATGAAGAAGGCAGCCATCCAGAACTCAACGGGTTGAAACTGGAGGTAATAGTTGATGTCGTGCTCTTGCAAAAAGATCAGCACGCTCAAGGCGATAATGGCCAGTCCGGGAACCATGGCCATCACCAGTCGCTGCGTCAGTCGCCATGTAAACATGCCAAGACGCGGGAACATGCTGAGTGTTGAGAACAGAGCATAACGTGCAGCTGGGAACGCGCTTTCCTGCCTATCTAACACTGCCAGCATGGCCACCTGCTCCAGCAGAGCCATGGCAATGAAGACCACGACAAAGACGAAAGCGCCGAACAGGCCTATGGGTGACAGGAAGAAGGAAGCGATTTCAAAGTCAGCCAGAACCGCATTGCCTGACAGGCCAATAACGAAGTTACCGAGACCAGCGACGATGGGTGTGATTGCAACCGCGCCGATGAAAACAAAGGCGTAGTGGACCAGCAGCAAACGGAACGCGTTTGCTTTCCAACCATGGAATATCAATTGTGCAAGCGTGTGTAATCGCGCCGCCATAGCCTGTTCTTATCGTTGTTGGTGCAGACAGACTGACTGATTAATGCCAATTTCCTGAAATGTACCTGAAGAAGGTTCCGTAAGAGCGTATGGCTGAAGCGAAGTCAAGATATGCCAAACAAACGGTAACAACTGAGCAGGGGATTCGCGTATTTTCCCGATATTATCCCATTTATTTATGCGAATGATTTGCAACTGCAAAAGTGCGGAAAAGCTTTTAATGACAATAAGTTGCAACTAAAACTCATATTTAGAAAAAGTCTAAACTACTGAAAGTGCTTGTTTTTAAACTTGACAACAAAAGTCAGGAATATGAAATAGCCGCAGTTTCTCGCGCTTTAAAGCGTGAATACGTTTGCTAACTGAATTCGTGCAGCCTGGATTTTCCAAGCTTAGCGTGAGGCGAGTTCACTGCACATTTAAGGGGATTACAATGAGCTTTATCCGTGGCGCTTTGCTCGGTACAGTCGCACTCGGCAGCCTTTCCACTGTTGCTGTCGCTGCAACTCCTTCTGACGTTCTTGCAACCTACGGCGACATTGCCCAGGCAGCGTTTGAAGACTCTCTGACAACTGCAAAGACCTTGCAAGGTGCGATCGACACACTTGTCGCAGAGCCAACTGAAGACAACTTGAAGGCCGCACGCCGCGCATGGATTGCAGCTCGTAACCCATACCAGCAGACTGAAGTTTACCGTTTTGGTAACGCGATCGTTGATGACTGGGAAGGCAAGGTCAACGCATGGCCGCTGGACGAAGGTCTGATCGACTACGTTGATGGCGCTTACGGCAATGAGTCCGAAGAGAACCCATACTACGCTGCAAACATCATCGCGAACGCGAAAGTGACCGTTGCTGGCGAAGAAATCGACGCAACTGAAATCACCCCAGCACTGCTTGCTGATCAGCTTCAGGAAGCTGGTGAAGTGGAAGCAAACGTTGCGACCGGTTACCACGCAATTGAGTTCCTGCTGTGGGGACAAGATTTGAACGGAACGGGGAAAGGTGCTGGCAACCGTCCTGCTTCTGACTTCGACACAGCAAACTGCACCGGCGGCAACTGTGAGCGCCGCGTACAGTACCTTCAGGCAGCAACCAAGCTACTTATCACCGATCTGGAAGAGATGGTTGCAGCATGGCAGGCTGACGGCGCAGCACGTAAAGATCTGGCTGACAAAGGCGAAGCTGCAGGCATTGCTACCATCCTGACCGGCATGGGTTCCCTTTCTTACGGCGAGCTGGCTGGTGAGCGCATGAAGCTCGGCCTGATGCTGAACGATCCTGAAGAAGAGCATGACTGCTTCTCTGACAACACCCACATGTCTCACTACAACGACGTGGTTGGCATCAACAACGTATTCCAGGGCAAGTACACCCGCGTTGACGGTTCTGTTGTTGAGGGCGCTTCCCTTAAGGACCTGCTTGCAAAGGCAGATTCTGCAGTTTCCGCTGAACTGGAAGGCAAGCTGAACGCGTCTCTCGGCACCTTTACAGCTATGAAGACCCGCGCAGAAACCACTGAATCCTACGACCAGATGATCGGCGAAGGAAACACAGAAGGTAATGCTGTTGTGCAGGCTGCGGTTGATAGCCTTGTTGACCAGACTGCTTCTATCCAGCGTGCTGTTCAGGTTCTGAAACTGGAAAAGATTGCGTTCGAAGGCTCCGACAGCCTCGACAATCCTTCTGCAGTATTCGAATAAGAAATCCAGTCCCGCATGAGCCAACTCATGCGGGACTTATCCCCCTCGCCTTCTGTTTGCGTTGATATTTGCGTTGGTTTGCGTGTTTTGGCGTTTTTGTGAAGGCCTATGTAATACAGGCACCCAATATGCCAGGAATGGTTCCAGCCACACTTCGCCGCCGTGCCGGAGTGATAGCCACTACCGCCGCCGCTTTTACCAGCATCCTTATCCCTTCTGCTTCTGCTGTTGATCTGGACCAACGAACCGACCTTAGTGCCGGGGATAAAGCAAAAGTCAGCCGCGTTTTGAAGGCGCCGACTGATTTCTCTAAAGCTGAAAACTTTGAATTGATGCAGGCGGGGAAAACGACGACCCGGAAGCCGCTCAATCGTGCTGTCTTTACTTTCCCAAGTGCTAATCTGCCTTTTGAGAAGCATCAGGACTTCCGTCTTGGAGAAAGTCTCTTCCAGAAGTTTTGGGTCTCTACCCCAAGTTCCACACGTGCCTCTGATGGTCTGGGCCCGCTGTTTAACGCGCGCGCCTGCGAGAGCTGTCATCCGAAAGCCGGACGTGGCCGCCCACCGATTGATGACGAACGCCCGGTTTCCATCTTCATGCGCCTCTCAGTTGCCCCTTCCACGCCGGAAGAGCGGGCTCTGATCGAGAGCGGTGAAGTTCCTCTCCTTCCCGAACCAACCTATGGCGGCCAATTGCAGAACTTTGGCGTGCCGGGTGTGCCTGGTGAAGGCGAAATGAAAATTACCTACGAAGAGATCAAAGTGGATCTCTCCGACGGCGAAGTCGCTTCCCTGCGCAAACCGAGCTACTCTATCGAGAACCTTGCTTACGGTCCGATGTCTGAGCATGCGCTGATTTCTGCGCGCGTTGCGCCGCCGATGATTGGCCTTGGCCTACTGGAAGCGATTGCAGAAACTGACATCACCTCTCAAGCTGATCCAGATGATGCTGACAATGACGGCATTTCTGGCCGCGTCAGCTGGGTGAACCCGGCAGACCCTGACACCAAGCAGATTGGCCGCTTTGGCTGGAAGGCAATCAATGCCACGGTCGAATCCCAGTCTTCAGGCGCGTTTGTGGGCGACATCGGCATTTCAACTCCGTATGATCCGCGCAACTACGGCGATTGCACCGAAGCGCAGACTGTTTGCTTTGAGCAAGCTCATGGCGAGCAAGAACACCTTGGTGTTTCCGAGGCTCCAGACCCTGTACTGGATCTGGTCACCTTCTACTCCCAGAACCTTGCGGTGCCAGCCCGCCGTGACGTGAGTGATGCGCAAGTGCTTGCTGGTAAGAAGGTATTTTATGAGGCAGGCTGTGCAAGCTGCCACACACCAAAATATGTCACCAGCCGCACTGCGGAGAATCCAGAACATCAGTTCCAGCTGATCTGGCCTTATACAGACCTGCTGTTGCACGATATGGGCGAAGGTTTGTCTGATGGTCGTCCAACAGGTTCCGCGAGCGGAAATGAATGGAAAACACCGCCGCTTTGGGGTATTGGACTGACTGAAACTGTCAATAATCACAGGTTCTTCCTGCACGATGGACGTGCACGCGGTTTGCTGGAAGCGGTGCTGTGGCACGGTGGTGAAGCAGAAGCTGCCAAAACACGTGTGGTTGAAATGCCTGCTAAGGATCGAGCCAATCTGATCCGGTTCCTGGAGTCTCTTTGATGCAGTTTAAGCGCGCTGTCACTTTTAGTCTGGCCCTCGCCGCGATTACCGCAGTATCCAGCCCTTCTTTTGCGGCAGATACTCCGGACTATGCTCAGTTTACACGCTCCAGCGTTGAACAGTACATCCGGCCAGCAGCCCAACAGCTCGTCAGCGCGCTTACTGATCTTGAGAAAAGCACAGGCGATCTTTGCACCACACCCAATGCAGACAACTCTGCGGCCTTCAATGAAGCCTTCAGCAAATCCGTTGCTGCACTGGCAGGTGTTGATTTTCTGAGATTTGGCCCGATGGCGCAGGACAACCTTGCTCAACGGCTTGCCTTTTTGCCAGACAGCCGCGGTGTTGTGCGCCGGCAGATCAATAAAGTGGTCGCCAAGCAGGATCCGACAGTCCGTGAGCCTGCCGCGCTCTCCGTAAAAAGTGTCGCCTTGCAGGGCCTGACGGCGCTGGAGCGCATCTCCTACGCCAGTGATGGTTCTCTAACCCTTGGCACCGGCAAAGACGCTGTCTTCCTTTGTGACTATGCCGAGAGCATCAGCATCAATCTGGTGGGTGCCGGACTGGAGCTGGAAGCGGAATGGGCCTCTCCCGATGGGTTCTCTGAGGTTCTGCTGAACCCAAGCAAAGACGGCGGCGTGGTGCACACCCACAAAGAAGCTGCGGAGATGGTGTTCAACTCCATCACCACGGGTCTGATTGTCGACAAAGATCAGTATCTGCTTGTTGTGCTTGGCAAGACCGAGAAAAAAGCCAACCCGAAGAAGGCGCCTTTTGCCCGCAGTGGCAATGCAGTGACTTATCTCTCCGCAAGCCTTGCTGGTCTGCAAGGTGCTTTAAATGCAGGTGGCTATGCCAAGGTTCTGGAAGATGAGCAGGACTGGGTGGACAGCTCTCTCAACTTTGAATTTTCCAATGCTCAGCGCGTGCTTGCCAACTTGCCGAAGCCGCTGCAGGACACAGGCAAAGAGCCTGAAGTTCGTGAACAGCTGCGCTACCTGATCACCATCATCGATGGCATCAAGGTGGTGATGGCAGAAGATCTTGCTGGCTACCTTGGCCTTGCCGGAGGCTTCAATGCGCTTGATGGCGACTAACCCCCTTGCTCTGAGCCGACGGCAGTTTCTGACAGGTCTGGCGGCCTCTGGCGTTGCGCTCAGCGCCAGCAGCTCTCTGTCCTTTGCCAATGGTCTGCCATTTGCGGAAACAGAAGACCTGCAGTTGTTTGCCAGTGCCCTGCGCACGCCAACTGGCAGCTACGCGCTGGCTGTGTTCAGTGAAGACGGCGAGATCCTCTATCAAACCGCCCTGCCGGATCGTGGTCATGCCATCTCCTTTGATCACAACAGTATGCGCCTGCTCTCCTTTGCGCGTCGTCCCGAGAACTTTGCGGTGCTTGCGGACCTGACAGGTGCGCGGGAGCCTCTCGTGTTCACATCTCCCGAGGGCCGGCACTTTTACGGGCACGGCGTGTTCTCGCCTGACGGTCGCCTGGCGTATGCGCCTGAGAACGACTTTGAGAATGTGCGCGGTGTGATCGGTGTCTATGATCTTTCCGGAGACCAGCCAAAGCGGATTGGTGAGTTTGAAAGCTATGGCGTTGGTCCACATGACTTGCTGATGTCGCCTGATGGCTCCCAGCTTGTTGTTGCCAATGGCGGGATTGAAACCCACCCTGATAAGGGGCGCGAGAAACTCAATCTGGACAGCATGCAGCCAAACGTGGCTTTCATTGACACCGCGACCGGTGAGCTGCTTGCCAAGCAGGCGTTGGGTTCTGACCTGCATCAGCTTTCCCTGCGCCACATGAGCTTTGACGGCAATGGGGACGTTTGGGTTGGTGGTCAGTTCCAAGGCGCAAAGGATGCGACACCTCCATTGATGGTGCATCTGGGGCTTGATAAGGCAGCCACTGCACTGGAGATGCCTCTGGAGATCACACAAGGCCTGCAGAACTACGTTGGCAGCGTGGAGATGAACCGAACCGGCGATGTGATCGCCGCCTCCTGCCCACGCGGTGGCAAGATCCTCTACTGGGATGTAGCGGAGCGTTCGTTCATTGGCTTCCACCAGGTTGCCGATGGCTGCGGTGTGGCTCCGCTGGACGAGGAAAGCTTTGCAATTACTGACGGAAACGGTGCCATCAGCTTTGGTGGAACCGACGATGATGTGGCCCAGATTATCAGCCAAAGCGCAGGCATCAGCTGGGATAACCACCTGACACCACTGGGTATCTTGCGGGAGGGATAGGTTCTCCCGCGCCTTTCCACATTTTCGAGGGTTGTTGTAATTGGCGCATTGCAGCGCGGCCTAGGATCGGGTAAAGACTACAGCACCTCAAGGGCCCTTGCGCCCGATACAGGCACCCGTAGCTCAGTTGGATAGAGCGCTGCCCTCCGAAGGCAGAGGCCAGAGGTTCGAATCCTCTCGGGTGCGCCATATTTTTCAATAACTTAGATAGACTTGTGTGACTGTGGATTTCAGCAAAGGAACCACATAGTAACCACTCGAGCTACTCTGACGACATCATCCACGATGGCAATGATAATTGTTGCTCTTTATAAAGAGAATCTCATATCAAGAAGTTGTTCTTTTTATTTATGAGTAAACATCGATGCTGACTTGGAAAAAACTTCTTTGCGATGAAAGATTTGGCGACATCTATAAAAAGCAGTCTATTGGGACAGTTCAAAACAAACCAGATCTTTTAAGCGACCACCAGTTTAGGCTACCGCAGGAAAGAGATCATGACCGCGTTCTATTCTGCTCACCATTCCGGCGCCTTGGAGACAAAACACAAGTCTTTCCTTTAGAAAGTATCGAAAGTGTACGTACTCGATTGACACATTCTTATGAGGTTGCAAACCTTGCTCGTTCAATCGGTTCCGAAATTGCTATTAAGTTTAGAGACCAATTTAAAGCTGAGGGACTGGACGTTGAAGATATCAATCGACAACTACCAGCAATTTTGGCAGCTGTCGGCCTAGCTCACGACATTGGAAACCCGCCATTTGGGCATCAGGGTGAGAACGCGATACGTGCTTGGTTTGCGCGCAATCAAGACAACTTATTTGCGTCCGAAGGAGACTGTGAGAAAGCTAAAGACATAAACTCTCTAACCAAACAGCATAAAAAGGACTTTCTACATTTCGAGGGTAATGCTCAAGGCCTTCGAGTTTTATCAAAGCTACTCGTTTTAGGGGATGACCTAGGATTAAACTTAACCTTGGGTACTCTCTCATCGCTGATGAAGTACATTGGCCCCTCTAACGAGTTGGATAAGGATGTGAAGTCCCGAAAGAAGGTTGGATACTTCACCGCAGAGGCAAAGCTTGTCAAGCAAGTGAGAAAGCACACGGGATTGAGCGGCAATACTCGACATCCACTTGCCTTAATAATGGAAGCATGTGACGACATTGCTTATTCAGTGATCGACGTTGAAGATTCTATTAAAAAGAGCCTAGTATCATTTAACGACTTAGTTGAATGGTTAGAAAGATACAATCAAAAACTTGCCACAGACCTCAACACTCCCAAAGATGCCCGCTCCGCAGATCCTATCATTACTTATCTTTGCGAATCTGCAAAAAAAGCTCACGAAGATCTGGCGACACATAACCTCCAACCGTCTGAACTCAATGAAGTTGCAACACAGCGATTTAGAGTTAACGCAATACACATAATGGTCTGTGCTGTTGTTGATGCATTCGAGCAAAATTATGAAAGCATAATGGGGGATCGTTTCAACAGCGATCTAACAAGCTGCTCACAAGCCAGTCACTTGTATGAAGCCTTGAAAGGTTTCGCAGCTCAAAACGCCTTTAGTAACAAATCTGTACTTCAATTGGAGTTGAATGGGTACAATGTAATTAACGAACTCATGGATTTTCTATGGATGGGCATCAGCCAGCGAGAAGATTACAATGAACTTGGTAGTCGTCGTTCAAATCCATTTGCGAGTTACGTGTACAGCCGTATTTCAAAGAATTACAAGCGGTTATTTGAAGGCACTGTAAAACAATACCATCAAGGCGAAGATCTCCCTGTACGATACCGGGAAATGCTATTATTAACAGACATGATATCGGGTATGACAGATCGTTTTTGCATGGATCTGCACAGTGAATTGAAACAGCACTATGTCGAAATGCAACCAACAGCAAGCTAGTAAGCTAAAATCAAAAATTGAGTACTTTTTGTCGGCTGGCAGGCGTAGAGACCGGCAGCCGGCATTGGACACAATCACCAAGCTTCAGAAGGTTGGCGACTTGGCAATCGTTGGAGGAATGTTGCGGGACATAACTCTTGCTGGAAATCGAGCATTTTCTTCCGATATTGATCTAGTCATCAACCCCAAAGATCCAGAAGAATTTCATGATTTGGCGCGCCAGCTAAAAGGTAAACGCAACAGGTTTGGCGGGTATGCATTTGACACTGGCATATGGTCGGTCGAAGTCTGGTCATTACCCGAAACTTGGGCACATATCCATCAACATAGCTGTATTGAAACTTTTGACGATTTGCGCAAGGCAACTTTTTTTGATTGCGACGCTATAATTTACAACATTGAAAACAAAGAATTATATGTTTCTGACGATTACTTTCAGCGCTTGAGCGACCGAGTGATTAACGTCAACTTGGAGCAGAACCCAAACATAATTGGCAATATCGTTCGAGCATTCAGATACGCCTACAATAAAGATATGCGCTGGGAGCGCGACTTATCCCTTTTTATTGCCGAGAGTTTTAATAGAGTTAGCTGGACTGACTTACTCGGATACGAACGCCGCTCCTTTAGAACAAACTACATCAGCTCAATAAGTCAGGCTGACTTTTTTCTAAACATAGAAAACTATCTTGCCTCCAATGAAGCACGTTTTTTTGATCCGTTCGCAAAGTTCAAGCAGCAAAAACAATACGAGCTCTTTTAGTAAAACTATCTGAAACAGCATTCACTTAGCTTCTGCATTCTCGGATATCGATGGCATTGTTTCTGTTTCTGCATTCCGAATAAACTTTCGTATCCGCTCAACCTCAATAAAATATTTGGTAATTTGATTTTCCTCTGTTTCACCAAATGAATCTGGGCGGTCCATCAAACGCCGATAAGTGTCATAAAACTCAGATTCACCCAACCTAAAAGCTTTCATTCCTTCTGCAACTTTTAGTCCTCGATGAAAGCTCAACGCTAGAGCCACATGCGATGAGATAGCGACGAGTAACCATTTAGAAGAAGTATCGCTTTCTAAGGGGATAACAGCTCCTAACAACGGAACAGCCCAGCCAGAAATTATCGTCCAGTAGACACAATAGTAATGAAACTTGGTATAAGCGACCGCACGCCTTTTCCAGAATCCCAAAGTTCCTTGAATTCTACTATAGTGTTCAGATAACTTTCGCCTCCCTTCATCTGTGAACGCACCTGTTTTATCAAATGAAATACCTCCCGGGTTCAATTTGACAGGTGCGAGTATTGCACGAAGTGTAGACCAAAGGCTGATGATAGCTAAAGCGCAATAAATAACAGTTGCTACAAGCCAATAGTCCATCAATTAACATCCCAATACTGCAATCAAAGTGCAAAAACTCAATTCAACAAAGCATCATATAGCATAACCTAAAGCAGTAAACTGCTCCATCTAACTAACTGCAAAATAATCACTTTACAAAATAAGTGTATGCATGTTTTTTCCGGCTTTGGAAGTAAAGCTGAGAGCTTAGCACCACAAAAAGCAAAAACATACGAGCATTTACATAGTAAATGCGTAACTCCATCAGATTTTAAATGAGCAAAATTCACTTATATTCAGAATTCATATGTCCCTTGTCCTGAGAGGCTTCTCAGGATGTTGTCGTAGGCCCTCAATGTGTTAATGGAACGTTAAAGCTTGATTTAAAGTCATTTCGTTTATTAGGGGGCAAATATGCTGGAGATCACCCAAGAAACACGTTCTGAGCAGACGGATTGCGGTATCTCGTTCGACGTTAAAATCTCCAGCGTTGTAAATTATGCGAGTTGGCAGAACTCAGTTCCCCTCCTCTCTTTCGTCGAACTGCATAACTCCGCAGATCACGCACAGAACAATCTGACGCTAGAGCTAAGCTTCACTCCGTCATTCGCTAAGGCCAAGAGCTGGAAGATTGATCGCTTACCCGCTGACGAGACACTCAGCCTTTCAAATCTTGAGGTGACTTTAGACCCAGATTACCTGCAAGGACTGGATGAAGCTGAAAAAGGAGTTGCCGTATTCCAGCTACGAAATGCTGATGGGGATCTTGTCACTGAGCACAGAAAAGAATTGCGGTTACTAGCTCGCGACGAATGGGGCGGTTTTGCAGGCATGGCAAGCATTGTGGCTGCGTTTGTTATGCCAAACGATCCAGCAATCGCTCAGATTCAACGCGATGCTGGAGAGGTTCTTGCTAAATACGGATATTCACCAGCTCTGGACGGATATCAGAGTAAGGACCCTAAACGAGTTTACATGCTGGGCGCTGCACTCTGGTCAGCGGTGGCGGGTATGGGCTTGCTTTACGCTGAGCCGCCCAAGAGTTTTGAGGTTCACGGGCAAAAAGTTCGGCGCCCATCAACTATCCGAGAACAGGGCCTAGCCACATGTTTTGATAGCACGCTCTTCTTTGCATCTGCTCTCGAGGCAATTGGTCTGAATCCTGTTGTGCTTATCACTGAGGGTCATAGTTATTGCGGTTTCTGGCTCAGAGAGACAACGCTTCCGTCGCTCATTGAGCAAGATCCGACTGAAATCAGAAAAGCACTTGCTGCACGCGAGCTTATTGTTTTCGAAACGACTGGGATTACTCATCGCCCAGCTGATCAATTTGAAAAAGCAATTGCAATCGCCAAGAGCTACACGAACGAAGAAAACGAAGCCAAGTTCGTGGGCGCGATTGATATTGCCCGCGCAAGAGCATCTCAAATCCGCCCCATGGCCTCACACCAAGCGGTAACCTCAGAAAATCACAGTGAGGCTCCAGAGTTTGAAGCAACAACTCTGCCATTGCCCAAAGCCCCTAGTTTCGAAGCACTGCCAACAGACGAGGCTGAAGAATCTCCGAGTACTCCAAAGGATAGGATCGCACGCTGGCAAAACAAGCTGCTTGATCTGTCGTTGAGAAACCGCCTGTTGAACTTTAAGCCGACTAAGCAAACGGTACCATTTTTATGCACTGACGTTCCTCTGCTGGAAGACCGCCTCGCTGAGAGGAAGAAAATTCGTGTCATCTCATTGCCGGAAGAGAACCCTCATGGGGAGCGCGATGAGGATCTACATCTCAAAAAGACCGGACAAGATCTGGATCAAGAGTTTGCGGCACAAGCAATCGCGAGAAATGAACTTCCTTCGACACTTGAGAAGCGGGAACTGGACAAACGCCTTACGGAGCTCTTCAGGCGTGCAAAAAATGATCTGAACGAGGGCGGCTCCAACACCTTGTTCCTTGCTGTTGGTTTCCTGCGCTGGAAGAAGTCAGCTGATGACGAAAAGGCCTATAAAGCACCGTTACTGCTTATCCCGGTCAAACTCACGCGTAAGAGTGCTGCATCCCGCTTCAACTTGGAGCACCATGAGGACGAAGTGCGCTTTAACGCAACTCTGATGGAGTTCCTCAAGAAGGACTACAATCTCTCTCTTCCAGCATTCGATACAAAGTTGCCAACCGATGAGAGCGGCATTGACGTTCCTTACGTATTTGAGATGGTTCGGAAAGCAGTGCGTGACGTGCCGGGCTTTGAAGTTGTCGATGAGACGGCACTCTCAACCTTCTCTTTTGCAAAGTTCCTTATGTGGAAGGATCTCGTTGAGCGTACTGATGATCTGCGCAAGAACCGCGTCGTAAAGCACTTAATTGACAATCCAGACAAAGCTTTTGAGCCGGGTGTTTCAACTGCTTTCCCTTCTGAACGCGATATCGACGTAAAATACGATCCCAAGGACATCATCACCCCTCTTCCTGCCGACTCCTCTCAGTTAAGTGCAGTCATGGCTGCTGTAGAAGGTCAGGACTTTATCCTTGTCGGTCCTCCAGGTACGGGCAAAAGCCAGACCATCACAAACATGATCGCTCAGTGTTTGGCTAATAACAAAAGCGTCTTGTTTGTTGCTGAAAAGACTGCAGCTCTGGATGTTGTGTATCGTCGCTTGCGAGAACATGGATTGGGTGAGTTTTGCTTGGAGCTGCATTCAAACAAAGCAGAACGCAAGCAGTTTCTGGCACAACTCAAAAGTTCATGGGAGCAAGGTACAAAGCCAGATACGGGCGAATGGGTACGCATCAATGAGCAGCTTAAGGTTCGTCGAGATCATCTTAACGACTACATTAATGCCCTTCATACGCCTTCTGCCTGTGGCCTTACTGTGTTTGATGCTCTGGGATTAGCCGTCAAACATGCCAATGATTACACTCCTAAGCTCAATTGGGATAACAACAAGACCATTGGAAAGGAAACGCTAGCGCAGCTTCAGGACACTGTAAGCGAAATCGCCAGCGTGCACCGCGAAGTGCAACCAATCCCCGCTCTTAACCTTATTAAGCATCAAGATTGGTCTGTACGCTGGCAAAATGACTTACTGGATGTAATCTCAGCAACTGCGAATGTGACATCCAAATTTCTAGAACAATTAGATGCCTTCAATCAACTTGTTGATTTCAAGGCAACGGCACAACTTAGTCTGCAGGATATAGAAAATATTTGCTCATTTTCAGAGCAAGTTTTATCAACTCAAAACACTCCATTGAGTATCGTGTTCGAAGAGCACTTTGATGAGATCAAGGCGTCTGCATCTAAGTTGATCCATCAACTAGATGCCTTCAATCAACTTGTTGATTTTAAAGCAAGTGACACTCTCATCTTGCAGAATATTGAAGAGATCTGCTCGCTGGCAGAATTAATTCAATCAACACAAAATATGAAACTGGATCAGGTCTTTGAAGCGCGCTTCAATAAGCTCAAGGCGTCTGTATCCAGTTTTCTCTATCAATTGACGGCCTTCAATCGTCTCTCAAACTTTACAGCAAATGACACCCTCATCTTACGCGATATTGAGGAAATTTGCTCGCTAGCAGAGCTAGTCCAATCAGCTCAGAGAAAGCAGTCAGGTGTTGTATTTGAAGAGCGTTTTGATGAAATCAAAGCAGCTGTAAGCGATCTTCTTAGTCAACTGGATACCTTCAATCAGCTTAGTGATTTTAAAGCTAGTGACACCTTAAGCTTGCAAGATATTGAAGAAGTTTGTGCGTTTGCCGAGCTGGTTCAATCAACAAAGGAAACGCAGTTAGGCGTTGTATTTGAAGAGCGCTTTGACGAGATTAAGGCAACCTCTCAAAACCTAGAAAAAGATGTAATCCGGTTTAGGACAGCAGAGGCACAACTAAGTGCATCGTATGATGAAGCAACAATCTTGCGATTACCGGTAGACTCTCTGGACCACAATTGGCGTGAAGCTTGTTCTAAAATGTGGCCGTTCTCCGCTTTTGCAAAAGGCAAAATAAGAAAACTGCTACAAACCTATACTAAAAATGGTAGCGCAAATCCCGAAACTGAAATTTTTCAGCTACGAGAGATGCAAGATGCATTGAATGCAATTCAAAAACAGGATGATCAACGTTTCTACCCAAATTGGGATGGAACGCAGACAGATGTTGAAAAATTCAGCTCTTACTTTGACTTAGCTGAGAAAGTCAAAGCCGTATTCGTTCATATCGATCATCTCAGCAACTCAACCATCTTCAAGAATAAGCAGTTACGTTCTTGCTTAGAGGGTGGAGAGTTCAATCATCCGTTGCGTTTACAATCCCAAAAGTTGCTCAAAGCAAAAGAACATTTTCATGTTAAGTTTGCGCAACTCTGTGACTTTACAAGTTCGCTCGCGAAACAAAGAGATAGGCGCTCCCTACCTAAATGGGAAGCTACGCAAACAGATATTGACCAACTTCGCTCATATTTTGACTTAGCTGAGGAAAGCACAAAGGCCTTCCGACATATCAATCACCTGAGCAATACCACAGTCTTCGAAAGCGAAGAACTCCGCACTAGCCTATCTGAGGGAAGTGCTGATGATCCGTTACGGTTACAGGCAGCAAAATTGATTGAAGCTGCGAAGCTCTTCCGTGACGGGTTAGGCCGTTTTTGCCACGCAGCAGGTTCTAACAAAGATCATTTTGAAGGGACTGCAATCTTACATAGATTGCAGGATGATCTCCAAGTCTTGACCGACAATTCAAAACAGCTTCAAGTCTGGACCGAATGGCAGAAAGTCAAAACAACTGCTGAAAATCAAGACCTCACGCCATTTATTGAGGCCATTGAGAACCAACTCATTCCTCATGAAGACTTAGAGAAGCGTTTTACGGTTGCTTTTGCAAACTGGTGGCTCCCAGAAGCCATCGATAACACTCATGTTCTTCGCAGTTTTAAGCGCTTCAAGCATGAAGAGATGCTGCAGCAGTTCCGAAAACTGGATGACCAAGCGCGAGCTACTGCGGCATACAAAGTACAATCTGCCCTAAACCATAAGCTGCCATCACAGCATGCTGTTCCCAAGAGCTCAGAACTTGGAACACTTCGTCACCAGATGAACTTGAAACGCCCGAGCAAATCTATTCGTGACGTAATCTCAGCTATGCCTGGGACATTCAGCAAGTTGGCTCCCTGCCTTCTTATGTCTCCACTGTCAATTTCGCAGTATCTTCCTGCAGGCCAATCCCAGTTTGATGTGGTGATTTTCGATGAAGCTTCCCAGATCACGACATGGGATGCTGTTGGCGCAATCGCACGTGGTACACAAACGATCATTGTGGGGGATCCTAAGCAGC
The DNA here is from genome assembly GCF_000236645.1 of Pseudovibrio sp. FO-BEG1. Taxonomy (NCBI): domain Bacteria; kingdom Pseudomonadati; phylum Pseudomonadota; class Alphaproteobacteria; order Hyphomicrobiales; family Stappiaceae; genus Pseudovibrio; species Pseudovibrio sp. FO-BEG1. The sequence continues at coordinate 476,734 of NC_016642.1, read as the reverse complement.
TGCCTCCAACCAACTTCTTTGGTCGCTCAGAACAAGATGATGATGAAGAGCTAGAAGCTTACGAGAAGGATCTGGAAAGTATCCTTGAAGAGGCAAAAGCCTCTGGTTTGCCTAACTTGCAACTGAACTGGCACTACCGCAGTCGCCACGAGTCCCTCATCGCATTCTCCAACTGGCACTACTACGAAAACAGGCTGATTACATTCCCATCACCTGTCGTGGCAGACCGTGCTGTCAAACTCGTTCACACGCCGGACGCAGTTTATGATCGAGGCAAGAGCAGAACCAATAAGCTAGAAGCCCAGAATATCGTCAAAGAAGCGGTTAAACGCCTGCGCAAATGGATTGATCTGCCGGAAGAAGATCGCCCTACACTTGGCGTAATAACCTTCAACCAACAGCAACAAAGTTTGATTCAGGACTTGTTTGACGCTGAGTTGCGTAATCATCCTGAGTTGGAATGGTTCTTTGCTGATGAACGTATTGAACCAGTTATCGTCCGCAACCTTGAGAACGTTCAGGGTGATGAACGCGATGTAATGATGTTCTCAATTACGTTTGCACCTGACCTTGCTGGCAAGATGTCCATGTCGTTTGGCGCGATCAATAAAGATGGCGGGGAACGCAGATTAAACGTTGCTGTAACCCGCGCACGCGAAGAACTACTCATTTTCAGTACGGTTACGGCAGATGCTATTGATACATCTCGGACGAAAGCCCTCGGCGTTAAGCATCTTAAGGAGTTCCTGAGCTTTGCTGAAAAAGGCACGATTGCACTAGCAGCTTCAGACGATGGTTCTGTAGGAGGCTATGATAGCCCATTCGAAGAAGCTGTTTCCGAAGCACTACAGATGCGAGGCTGGACAATCGTTCCGCAGGTCGGAGTGTCAGGCTTCAGAGTAGATTTAGGCATTGTACACCCAGATAAACCGGGAGCGTTTATTGCTGGTGTAGAATGCGATGGAGCAACATACCATAGTTCAGCAACGGCACGGGATCGCGATAAAGTACGCGAGCAGGTACTGCGCAATCTAGGTTGGGAAATCCTTCGTATTTGGTCTCCTGATTGGTGGTACGACTCTCAACATGTAGCAGACGAGATCCATCAAAAGCTTCGAGACCTGTTAGCCGATAGCCGTGCGGCAGATAAATTGAGGGAAGAGCAAGCAGCAGAGGCTGCAAAGCTTGAAGAAGAGAGCTTGGCTTTTGAAGCTCAACTTGATGAAAGCATTCCAGAGACATCTCTTGAAGAGGTCAAGGAAACGGCAAAGGCTGATAAGAATGAGCCAGTACAGAACACTCCATTGCGCGGTAATCACTCTGTAACTTCAGCATCAGATGTGCCATCACCAACATCAAAGCCATATGAGTGGACAGACCTTTCTGGCCTTTCACCGGATCCAGACAAATTTCATGACTCTGAATATGCTCCAACACTGTCGGAGATGATCAGAAAAATTGTATCGGATGAAGGGCCAATCAAAGATACAGCATTGGCGCAGCGCATTACCAAAGCGCATGGTTGGAGTAGAACTGGTGCTGTGTTGCGGCGTGAAATTGAGAAGCACTTTGCGAACTTTGACCTTCACGAGGAAACAACAGGTACCTTCGTTTGGGAAAAAGATAGCAAAACGCAACTCATTGGCTTCAGGCCAGCAGTCAACAAAGATTACAGGCGCTCTGTAACGGATATTCCAATTGCTGAAATCGCCGGTCTCATTGATGAGCAGCCCCATTTGCTCCGAGAAGAGGACCCGGTCAATGCAATTGCCCGAGCAATGGGTTATGACCGCGTCGCTGCAGCCATTCGAGCAAGAGTCGCGGAAGCAATTGATTACTTTCGAGCACGCTCTGAGTAACTAAGCCCAAGAGATCAAATCAATGGGCGGATCTATTTCTGCCCATTGAAAACCAAACTACGTTTGATTTGATAGCCAATCATGTGCCTGCGCGCCTTTTTGCAAAAGGAATGCAACACGACGCGCAATTTCAAGCTCTGACATCTTCTTTCCGTGAATATCAAGCCCGGTTACTTCCGTTTGCAGGGCACCCCCGTCCTTTCCAGTGACTTCGCTTTTTATCTTTTGACCATAACGGGAAGGGCAATGCTTCTCTGCAATCCACTGGCGCGTTTGTATGCGTAAGCGCGACCGCTGAACGTTCTCTGCATTGAAAGCCAATGTGGTTTCATTTTTGGTAATGCGCTCTACCCAGTCATTGCGAGCATCATCGGCAATCTCCAACATCTCATCAACGAGGCTATCAGCAGCAAAACTGCGAGCCGTCTCATACGCAAACTGGAACTCAGGATGAGTTTTAAGCCAACTGTAGACAGTTTTCCGAGTCGGCATGGCCTCATCTTCGCAAATGGAGCGAAGGCTCTCAGCTGCGCTTAAACGCTCACAGATCGCGTCTGCAATACTATCACTATAGTCGCTTAATCGGCCCTTTGGAGAATGCTCGCTTGCCGGTTTAGAAATGCATCGTGATTTCGTTCTACTTTGTGCCAGCGCTTCCTTCATTGCGATATCAAAATCAGGATGGGCTTTTCGCCATTTATAGATGCTCGCAACGCTCGGCATCGAACCAAGGCGCGCAATTGCCTTGAGTGACGTACCTTTGGAAACGAGATCACAAATCCGCCGCGCTTTGGCTTTTGAAAACCGGATGAAACCTCGTTTTTGCCTCGTCTTATTGCTCATCTCTTTGCCTTGCATTTCAACTTCAATCATCGGCATAATTACGTAGGGTAACATTGAGTTTCAGCGTAATAAAGGGGAAGACAATGCGTCCAAACACCATTCGATATGTGGAGACCGTGAAGCGGGCATCAGGCGCTGTGTTGTATTACGCACGTCGATATCGTGGCGGCCCTCGAGTTCGTCTTCCTGACGACCCAGAAAGCCAAGAGTTCCTGATGGCGTATGGAGCTGCAATGGCTAAACTCAGTCAGGTGATCTCACCAGTGCCACGAAAGACTATGAACTCCCATTCTATCGGATGGCTGATCCGCACTTACATGGACAGCAGCCAATTCAATCGTCTTGCGTCCTCAACTCAGAAATACCAACGCTACGCCTTCAAGCGTATTAGCGCCCTTTACGAGCACACGCGATTTAGCAAGCTCACAAGCAAGCAAATCAAGCTTGATATGGAAGCATTTCAAACAACACCGGAAGCAGCGAATGCGTTCTTAAAAACCCTAAAAAGCCTCATCAAATGGGCCATTCATATTGAGTACGTGGATGTGGACCCAACTATCGGGGTGCATTACTTCCCCAAAAACCGTGAAGGCTTCCATACATGGCAACCAGACGAAATGCAGGCTTTCGAGAAAGCGTTTCCAATTGGAACTCCTGAGCGTCTCGCATATGAGCTGCTTGCTTGTACCGGCGCGAGGGTTGGCGATGTCATCCGTTTGGGGCCTACCAACATCCATGAAGGCAGTCTCAGATACGTTACTCAGAAAACTCAGGTCTGTGTCCGTCTGCCGATTGTGGCCTCACTTCAACAAGCTCTGGAAACAGGCCCTGTTGGGCAAGACACCTTCCTACAACTTCCTAAGAAGTGTGAGCCATTTCCAGATTCCAAAGCGTTCTCGCGCTTTTTCAAGAAAGCCTGTAAAGCCGCTGACGTTCCTGGCACTCCACATGGTCTTCGCAAAGCTGCAGCAGTCCGCCTCGCACATGGAGGGGCGACCACCAACCAAATCTGTGCAGCTCTTGGTTGGAAAACCGTGCAAATGGCCGAGCTCTATACAAAAGCGATGGACCGAGAAACGATCGGCCTTCATGTTGGCCATCTGCTAGCGCGAAATCCGATGCTCCAATAGCTTTGCGAAAGTTCCCATCAAAGAACGTAACTGCTTCAGATCACTGACAGAACGCCCAGCGCCTAAAACGACAGAATAATTTCGCTTACCCGTTTCCAGCATCCATACATACACACACCTCCCTAAGGGGAGGTGTGTGTATGTATGTACTACGGTCTCGACCATGCGCGCCCATCTCGAACGACAACAAGTTCCTTATGCGACAAAGCTTCAACAGCTCTATTAAATGCATTTCTTCTAGCAGTCCGCTGATCGCTCTTCGACAAATCTGAAGTATTCGCAGCATTGAACCACACATCAAGAGGGATTGTTTCTTCCCCCGTATTAGCCAACTCGGTGAGCAACGCATTCCTTACCACCGATTGCACGCGGGATAGTCCAGATGTCCGATCGGTTTTGTCCAGTGTGTTAGGCGCTACGTCGACGATACAGGACGACAGTCCAGCATCAACATCTATAGAGATGGGCTTGATGCAAAACGGTATTGCCTCGCTTATTGGACCATCCTTCTGTTTCTCCAACTGAGCTTGCAGCCGATCTCCGTTTTTCTCAACCAGAATAACCGTATCAGCCGCAGCCTTAAGAGAGGTGACACCACGCATGCCCTTGGACTTATCTTTACCTGAGTGATGAACAACCATTACATGGAATCCAAAGCCTTGGGTAAAAATGGACGCGGCTTGCAAGAAAGCGGCCATATCGACAGGTTGAGAATCTACGCCCCCGTTGAGCATTCCAGACAACGTGTCTAAGACTACAACAACTTTAGATATCCCTCGCTCTGCCGCCATCTCCCTGATATCAATTGCCAGTTCCGAAATGCGGCCCATATTCTCCCGCATATCCAATCTTTTAGGAATCAGTCCAAAGGGCAGGTCCTCTAAGTCAGGGTGGGACAACCGCCATGCTGCAATACGATTTTGGATCGCGGGATACCCTTCAGCTGCAATGTAAAACACACCACATTGTTTAGTTTCTCTCCCAAACCAGTCTAGCTCTGCAGCTATTCTCAACACGACATCCAAGGCGAAAAATGTCTTCCCAACACCTGACTCACCATAAATTACAGACAGTTCGCCAGCCCGCAAAACTCCCTCGACGATATCGTGCTCAGATCCTACGATTTCCTCTTTTCCAAACCAAACGATCTGATATCCCGTTTTAGGCAGTTTATCGGGCAACCGTGCACTCAGGTTCTGCTTATCATTATCCTTCATGGAAAACTCCAATTCTCCGCACGCTACCACTGCTTGGCAGCCATTTGTCTTAAGCTCCTAAGGGATCTTAAAAATTGCTGTCGGAAGTTGAACGATGCCTGTTCGCATCAATCCACTCATGAAGATCACGTTTCAGATAAATGATACGCCGCCCTAATTTCGCATAGACAGGCCCTTCACCGGACAGTCTCCACTTAGCCAATGAGCCGCAAGTCACTCCTAGCAACTCGCTTGTCTGTTGAGCGGTAAGGAACTCATTTTCTAGATCAATTGTCATCTATTCAACTCCTTTGAGATCCATCGTGATCAACCCAAAGGAAGCCATAGAAGCCTGAGCTAGTCAGGGGACAATCAACGGCATTGTTTGTCCCTTGACCTGAACTTTTGGCGTTACATGCCGCCTGATAGCTCTTTATATTTGACCTTCCACAGCATCACGGAAGCGTTGGAGAGATCGCTGTGAATGCTTAAAAGCCTATCCAAATCAATCCCATTCAAGTCAACATTTGGGACATCTCGCTCAAGGACACAATCAGCACCAGAGCGAAAGACATCACCGGAAACTTGCCCTGCAATTATTGCGTACTCAAACAATTGCGCGTTGTCTTTGTTCTTGGATAACCGTTTTTTCCATTTCTTTAGCGTTTCGGGTTCTAACCCCAGTTTCTCAGCAACTTCATCTACCGCCTTTGTGATCGAAGTTCCCTTTCCATGCTGAAACATGGCGAGACAAACGGCTTTAATTCGACATTCCTGAAGATCGTAAGGAGTATTGGAGTGAAGTTTATTGTGAGGCTGGAAGAGAGGCTCTACCTGCCCAACCTCCAACGCAGAAATGCCACGAAAAAGATCTTTCCAGTAGGGCACCTCCCCTCGCAAGTCAGCCCTAACCACAGCAAGGCACACCTTCTGTTCTAACTTTTCTGAGAGCGCCAACATTTTTCTAGAGGGCACCTCAAACCCTGCGCTAATCGCATATCGCCAAAGAATTTTTGCTGAATCAGGATCAACGAAATTCACGCTATGGAAGTAGAGAGTACCAACAGCCTCATACATTTGAGCCGGTATTAAGCCACAAGGAGGATACGCCTTTTTCAGAAAACTGCGGAGGCCTGCGTTGTGGTTCAATATAACCTTGCCAGCAATAACAAAATGGGCCCCCTGAATTGTGAGCCTTACCAATCGCGCTATTAGACCCAAACGCCGCAAAGCCAACTGATGGGCAGTTTCCGCATCTGTAATACCGGCACGCTGAGAACTCATTTGCTCCAATTCAGAAAGAATTTGAGCCAACTCACGCTCCATGGGGTATTCCACAAACTCCAGTTCTTTCATTTCCCCTCCCAGCTATAGTGTCACTTCCTCTTCATCGCGTCAGACAGCGCAAGGCCGACGTCATCGCTGACAGCCTTGATTGGGTCTTCGTGCAAATGTGCGTATCGTTGTGTTGTTGCTGAATCTCGATGGCCTAGAAGCGCGCCTATCATTGGCAAGCTAGCGCCGCGTGAAATTGCTAAACTTGCAAAACTGTGACGCAAATCATGAAGGCGGACTTCGTTGAAGCCAAGTTTCTCACGAAGCTTACGCCACACTTTTGGAGCTCCCTGATAATATCCCTCCCCTCGTTGGGCGGGAAATACATAGGGGCACCCTTTCAACTTTGGGATTCCTTCAATAATTTCGCAGGCCGCAGCATTGATGCGGATGTTCTTCTGACCAGTTTTAGAATCTTCCAAGCGCAGATAACCAAGCCGCAGATCTACCTCAGACCATTTCAGTTGCTCAATTTCACCACGTCTTGCGCCGGTGAAAATCAATAACTGTATTATCGCAACTGCCGACGCGTTCGCTCCATCTGCAGCCATGACATCCAGCTCTTTGCCCAGGACAATCAGTTCATCTTCGGAAAGGTATAGCTCGTTCTTTTTGTCGGCGTACCGCTTAACGCCGTGTACTGGATTTTCAGCAACCAGTCCTTTTTCGATGGCATAGCTATAAATCCCCCCTAGCAGACCAACACTACGCGTTGCTGCACCTTTGCCACCAGTTACGATTGCCCGTACCTTACCCCGTCGCTCAATGTCTGGAATGCGCCCTTCTGCAATGTCTTGCATAAACCGTTTCACATCGGCTTTGGTAAGCAGGTCAACTCGTTTGTTTCCTATGAGGGGCTTGATGTGACGCTCTATGCGCCCTTTATCCGTTGCCAGCGTACTAACCTTTTTGGTGCCGGTACCGTGTAGCAGATAGTCTGCACAGAGTTGGGAGACTGTTAACTGCCTGTTGTCTACCTGTTTCTGTTTAGCTGGATCTTCCCCATTTGCGGCCTTACCCAGAATACGCTGAGCTTCCCGCCGAGCCTGATCCGGCGTCCATGTTCCATGAGGGCCAATTGTGTATCTGCGCGTCGGCGCACTGCGACCAGTACCGTGCCGATACTTGCACACGTAGGTTTTTCGCCCTCCCTTGGCAACTTTCAATCCGAACCCCTTCAGCTCGGCATCCCAAATGAAATAATCCTTCTCTTGAGGGGTAGCCCGATCGATTGTTGTTTTTGTGAGCTTAACAGCCATTTGCCCTCGTAAGTTTTGACGGTTATTGGCAACAAGGTAACCACATAGTAACCACCAAAACAAGAAACGAGAGGAATCGAACGAAACTGATATATGTCTATATCTATTGTTTTCAATTGGTTATGAATATAAAAGAACCGAAATAAATTCAAACACGCCCTAGTTCCGCACCCTCCGAAGGCAGAGGCCAGAGGTTCGAATCCTCTCGGGTGCGCCACTCTCTCATAAAATTTGAAGTTTGTTACGCAAGTCAGAAGGCTTGCTTGTGATTTTCCGCGCGTGTGCCTCGTGTGTGGTATTGGCTTTGATTTCTGAATGCCCGCTACATCGAACGCTGCCCAAAAGGAAAGCGGGCGGTGTTGGGTACCGCCCGCTTTGTAAACTTAGTCGCTGAAATCAGCTCTTAGAAGTGAACTGATTTGGAGTCCAGTGGCTTCTGGAGTGGTGGGGCGAATTTGGTGAGGTTGATGCCGTCTACCGCTGCCTTGTATTCGTCCATGCTTGGTGTTCTGCCCAGAATTGCGGAAAGAACAACAACCGGAGTGGACGCCAGCAGAGATTCACCCTTCTTCTCAGCAGTATCTTCTACCACACGGCCCTGGAACAGGCGGGTAGAGGTTGCCAGAACGGTGTCACCTTTTGCAGCCTTTTCCTGGTTACCCATGCAAAGGTTACAGCCAGGACGCTCCAGGTACATGATGTTTTCGTATTCGGTACGAGCTTTTGCTTTTGGCATCAGATCGTCGAACTCGAAACCGGAGTACTTCTGCAGGATCTCCCAGTCGCCCTCTTCCTTCAACTCATCAATGATGTTGTAGGTTGGCGCAGCAACAACGAGTGGAGCCTTGAACTCGACCTTACCGCCGCTCTTCTCAAGGTTCTTGAGCATCTGAGCAACGATCTTCATGTCGCCCTTGTGAACCATACAGGAGCCAACGAAGCCCAGATCAACCTTCTTGTCGCCACCGTAGTAGGAAACAGGACGGATGGTGTCGTGGGTGTAACGCTTGGAAACGTCGTCGTTGTTCACGTCCGGGTCAGCGATCATTGGCTCATCGATCTGGTCCAGATCAACAACAACTTCAGCGAAGTACTTCGCGTTGTCATCCGGGGTCAGAGCAGATTTCTCACCAGACTTGATCTCAGCAATACGCTTGTCCGCTTTCGCGATCAGACCAGCCAGAACCTTCGCATCATTGTCCATGCCTTTGTCGATCATGATCTGGATGCGGTGCTTGGCCAGCTCAAGAGAACCGATCAGGGTTTCATCGTTGGAGATACAAATAGAGGCTTTTGCCTTCATTTCTGCAGTCCAGTCGGTGAATGTGAAGGCCTGGTCAGCCAGCAGAGTTCCGATGTGCACTTCGATGATGCGGCCCTGGAACACGTTGTCGCCGTGCTGCTTAAGCATCTGCGCCTGTGTTGCGTGCACAACATCACGGAAGTCCATGTGATCCTTCATGGTACCTTTGAAGGTCACCTTTACGGATTCTGGGATCGGCATGGTTGCTTCACCGGTTGCCAGTGCCAGAGCAACGGTACCGGAGTCTGCACCAAATGCCACGCCTTTGGACATTCGGGTATGGCTGTCGCCGCCGATGATGATGTCCCAGTCGTCCACGGTGATGTCGTTCAGCACCTTATGGATCACGTCTGTCATGGAGTGATAGACGCCCTTAGGATCGCGCGCGGTGATCAGGCCGAACTTGTTCATGAACTTCATGAGTTTAGGAATGTTGGCCTGCGCCTTCAGATCCCAAACAGAAGCAGTGTGACAGCCAGACTGGTACGCACCATCAACCGTTGGAGAGATGACGGTTGCCGCCATGGACTCCAGCTCCTGAGAGGTCATCAGACCAGTGGTGTCCTGGGAACCAACGATGTTCACCTTCACGCGAACGTCGGAACCAGCGTGCAGAGTTGCGCCCGGAGTGGTGCCAACTGCGTTGCGGTTGAAGATCTTCTCAACAGCGGTCAGGCCCTGACCTTCAACGGAGATCTCTTTGGACGGTGCGAAAGCGGACTTCAGCTCAATGCCGAGTGTTTCAGATGCAAATGTCTGCAGCTTTTTACCGAACACAACAGCGTAGGAGCCGCCTGCTTTCATGAACTCAACTTTTTGAGGTGTGAAAGCAGAAGAAATATCGACCAGCTCTTTGTCGCCGTCATACAGCTTCTTGGTCTTGCTGTTGATGGTCAGAACCTTACCAGTCTCAACAGAGTAAGCCTGCTCAAGAACCGGATCGCCATTTTCATCCAGCACTGCATTGCCGTCAGCATCCAGCTTCTTGACCCAGTTTTTCAGGTCAAGACCGATACCGCCGGTCACGCCAACAGTGGTCAGGAAGATTGGAGAAATGCCGTTGGTGCCTGCAACAACAGGTGCGATGTTCACGAAAGGAACGTATGGGCTTGCCTGCTTACCCGCCCACAGCGCAACGTTGTTTACGCCGGACATACGGGAGGAACCAACACCCATGGTGCCTTTTTCAGCAATCAGCATCACGCGAGCATCAGGGTTTGCTTTCTGCAGTTCCTGAATTTCCGCCTGTGCTTCAGGTGAAATCATGCACTTGCCGTGCAGTTCACGGTCAGAACGGGAGTGCGCCTGATTGCCTGGAGAAAGAAGGTCGGTGGAGATATCGCCTTCACCAGCGATGAAGGTAACAACCTTGATCTCTTCTTCTACTTCAGGAAGCTTGGTGAAGAACTCAGCCTTCGCGTAGCTTTCCAGAATGTCTTTCGCAACAGCGTTGCCTGCTTTAAACGCAGCAGCAAGACGATCCGTGTCAGCGTCGTACAGGAACACCTGAGTTTTCAGAACGTCTGCAGCCTGAGCAGCGATTGCAGCGTCATCACCCAGTGCCAGATCGAGCAGAACCTCAACAGAAGGACCGCCCTTCATGTGAGAAAGCAGCTCGAATGCAAATGCAGGCGTAATCTCTTCTACAACAGAGCCACCGAGAATGATCTCTTTCAAGAACGCAGCCTTCACACCAGCAGCGCTCGTGGTGCCTGGCAGCGTGTTGTAAATGAAGAACTTGAGCGACTCTGCTCTGTGTTCGTTCTTAAGATCTTTAATTTGCGCGATGATTTCACCAACAAGGGCACCATCTTCAATCGGCTTCGGGTTCAGTCCCTCACCTTTACGCGTTTCAATCTCATTCAGGTAGTCTGTGTACAAGCTCATGATTATCCTGGCGATTTAGTGTTAGATGTAGCTTGAACGCCGGGTCACAGAATCTTCTGTCAAACCGGGGCAAGTTTGTTGTATGCGGATGTATACCAAACAATACAAACTTGCAAGATTTTTCCGAGTAAAGAAAGAGAGAAGAGCTGCCAGCGCCATTTGCAAGACTACCGGTTTCGCTAGGCTTAGGAATGATTGTTTCTACGTATAGCCTCAATCCGCCAAAATCATGTCTGCGGCTTTTTCGGCTATCATGACGACTGGGGCATGGGTGTTGCCGGAGGGGAGGGTTGGCATAATGGAGGCGTCTGCTATGCGGAGGCCTTGGAGGCCGTGGACTTTCAGGTCTGAGCTAACCACCGCATTTTCGTCTGAGCCCATTTTGGCGGTGCCGACGGGGTGGAAGATGGTTGTGCCGACATCGCCTGCAGCTTCAATCAGTTCCTCATCGCTTTCATAGGCCAGACCGGGTTTGATTTCGGTGGCTTTGTAGTGCTGCATAGTTTTGGTGGCCATGAGTTTTCTGGCATGACGGATTGAATCTATGGCGACTTGTTTGTCTTCCTGTGCGCTCAGGTAGTTTGGTGCGATAACGGGGGCATCGCGGTAGTCTGCGGATTGGATGGAGACTGTTCCGCGGCTTTCCGGGCGGAGATTGCAGACTGATACTGTGATGGCCGGGAATGGATGCAGGGGATCACCGAACTTTTCGAGGCTGAGTGGCTGGACGTGGTACTCGATGTTTGGCGTTGCGTAGCGCTCTGAAGACTTGGTGAAGATGCCGAGCTGGCTTGGAGCCATGGCCATTGGACCGGAGCGCGTGAGCGCATACTCGGCCGCGATTTTGGCCTTACCCCAGAACGTGCGTTGCATCTCGTTGAGGGTTTTCGCTCCCTGTATCTTGAAGATTGTGCGCAGTTGCAAGTGGTCTTGCAGGTTTGCGCCGACACCTTGCAGCTCGTGCAGCACCTCTATGCCATGGGATTTGAGCAGGTCAGCCGGGCCGATGCCTGAAAGCTGGAGCAGTTGCGGAGAGCCAATGGCGCCCGCAGAGAGGATGACCTCTTTGCCTGCCTGAACAGTCATCGGTTTTCCTTTGACGGTCAGGTTCAACCCAGTAACACACGTTCCCTCCAGCAGCAGATTTTCTGCCTGCGCGTGGGTGACGATGGTGAGATTGCTGCGGTTTTTGACTGGAGTGAGGAAGGCACGGGCGGCGCTCCAGCGGAGGCCACTTTTCTGGTTGACCTCGAAGTAGGACGTTCCTTCATTTTTGCCGTCATTGAGATCATCCGCAGCGGGAATTCCAAGTTCTGCAGCCGCATCCTGCACTGCGTTGAGGATGTCCCAGTTGAGGCGTTGTTTTTCGACGCGCAGTTCACCGCCCTGATGGTGAAGAGCGTTGTTGCGGAAGGCGTGGTCCTCTGACTTTTTGAAATACGGCAGCACATCATCCCAGCCCCAACCGGCATTGCCGAGCTGGGCCCAGTGGTCATAATCAGCGGACTGGCCGCGCATGTAGATCATGCCATTGATGGATGAACAGCCGCCTAGGACTTTGCCACGTGGGTAGGCGAGAGATCTGCCGTTGAGGCCCTTTTCTGCGGCGGTGCTGAAGCACCAGTCCGTTCTTGGGTTGCCGATGCAATAGAGGTAGCCAACGGGTATGTGGATCCAGTGATAGAGGTCCGAGCCTCCCGCTTCCAACAGCAGTACCTTGTTGACCGGGTTGGCACTGAGGCGATTGGCCAGCACGCAACCAGCTGAACCTGCACCAATGACGATGTAATCGTAGGTTCCAAGAGACGGACGGATGGGCATCATGCCAGCTCCTCTTCTTCCAATGGCAGGCTAAAGCGCTGGCTTAACTTGCAGAACTTAGCGTAGCGACGATCCATGAGGTCGCGAAGTTCTTCTCGTGGCGTGTAATGGCGGGTTTGGCGGGTCATGGCCTCGACACCAGCCTCAAACTCATAGAACACCCCTGCCCCAACACCTGCTGCGATGGCCGCGCCCAGCGCTCCGGTTTCCTGACATTCGGAGATCGACAGAGGAATGTTGAGCGTATCGGCAAAAATCTGCGGCCAGATCTGGCTTCTGGAACCGCCTCCGGAAAGCACTGCGGTTTCAAAGCTTGCGCCAGCGGCTTTGAGTTGTTCGATATGGCGGCGATGTTCGAAGGCAACGCCTTCATAAAGCGCGTAGAGCATATCAGCGTGAGAATGCCAGCCAGCAACACCGATGAAGCTGGCGCGGGCTCTCGGTTCCGGGCCAGAGCCATAAAGAAACGGCAAGACGAATGGCAGGTCCTCAGATGGCGTCACGCTCTGGACCATCTCGTTGCACAGCGCAAACGCGTCTGCGCCTTCCAGAGCTGGGTTTACGTGTTCAATGAACTCGCGGACATACCATTCCAGATTAGCTGCGGAAGTGGCACTGGCTTCGATCTCCATAACCTTGCTTTGCCCAAAGCTAGAGGCCATGAAGACACGCGGATCGTACAACGGCTTTTCGGTGATGATCTGGTTGATGCTCCAGGTGCCTGCGACGATGGAGGCTTCCCCCTGCTTCACCACGCCAGAGCCCAACGCGCTGGCGATGACGTCGAATAGGCCAGCGACAACGGGGGTTCCTTCAGCAAGTCCGGTTGCTTTCGCGGCTTGGGCTGAGACTTTGCCAGCGCATTCTTCAGGTGCCAGCAGTTCTGGCAAGTGCTCCATGGCATCTGAAAGGCCGTAGAGGCTCATTAGCTCGGCATCATAGGCATTGGTTTGCATGTTGAGCAGGCCGCAGCCGCTCATGTCGGAGATATCGCTGACACGCTTGCCGGAGAGTTGATGGAGGATGAAGTCCTTGCAGAGAAACACCGTGCCGATTTGGGCATAGGTTTCAGGATTATGATCCTTCACCCAGCGCAGCAGGGTTGGGGTTTGAGATACCCATGGCTTTTGCAGACAAATGTTGTAGAGCAGGTCGCCTTTGCCTTCTGCTGTGTAGCGCTCCACCGTTTCAATGGCGCGGGTGTCCAGAGACTGGACGGCCAGCAGTGGCTGTTCTTGTTTATCCAGCAGGTACAAACCGTTGCCATGGCCCGCACAGCCGATACCGATGATCTCACTGGCAGAAATGCCTGCCTCGGCGATCACTTTAGAGATGACCGAGGCAGCGTTGGACCAGAGCTCTCCCAGATCTCGGAGAACATGACCGGGCGCTGGGCTAGAGGATACGCCATCCCGCCCGGCCATGGATACAATCCTGCCCGATAAATCAAACAGGACTGCCTTAATAACCGTGTTACCGGCATCAAGCCCGAGTAGATAAGAGCCCATGGTTCCCCCCAATTCCCAATTATGCAGCTTCGAAGGCTGACTGATAGATCGCCCAGGCTTCTGCTGCATCGACATCCTGATGGATCATCGCCATGAGAGCCTGAACCACGCCGCGTGGATTGTCATGCTGATAAATATTACGACCGTACACCATGCCGTGCGCCCCTTGACGCATCAAGCGGGATGATTTTTCAAAGACTTTCAGCAGGTCTTCCTTGCCTCCACCACGCACCAGAACAGGGCAGCGGGCCGCTTCCACCACGCGGTGGAAGTCATCAGGATCATCGGTTGGATCGGCTTTGACGATATCTGCGCCCATCTCACGCGCCAGACGAACCAGCGTGACGATCTTATCGGCGTTGCCGTCCACCAGATAGCCGCCGCGCTCGCTGTTTGGCTGCATGACGAGCGGTTCGATCATCAGCGGCATGCCATACTTTTCGCAGGCGTTGGTGAGGCGAGAGATGTTTTGGACGCATTGCTTAAACAGGTCCGGCTCATCCGGCAGCATGAACAGGTTCACGACCACACAGGCAGCATCCATGCGCAGGGCTGTGAGGATTGGTTCTTCCTCGTTCTGCATCAGCGCCCACATGTGGCGGTGGCGTTCTGCATTGTAAGGGTTGCCCATGTCGACGCGCATCACCAATGCTGGCTTGTTCTTGCCATCGATGGTTTGCAGCAAATCGGACTGTCCGTAGTTCATCTGGATGGCATCCGGGCCGGCATCCACCAGCGCTTTTACAACCCCGCCCATGTCTTCCAAACCATCCATGAAGGTTGGTTCGTTACAGACACCATGGTCAATGGCGACGTCCAGACATTTGCCGCCGGAGAACAGGCGGTTCATTCGCACTTTTTTGCTAAGGTACATTGGAAGTCTCCATTTCAATATGATCTTCAATGAGTTGTTTCATGCCGTGATAGGCACTGAGGTAATTTCGGGTTTCGGTGGTATGGTCTTGCCGCAAGTTCTCATCCCATCCACGCTGACTGGCGAAGATCCGGGAGATGTCTTCCAACGTGTCGGTGGTGAGCGTGCCTGAGATAGCAAGGGTGGTTCTGCGCAAGACCAGATCGAGCATGTTGGCGACATGTTCGGCATTGATGAGATGCGCGATCTCCGCATGGGTATAGGTTTCGGCATCTGCCAGCGGCTGGTCTGGCTGGTCTGCACAGGCGAAGGCAACGTCGCGGGCTTTGGTACCGTATCGCTCCAGCAAGGTTTTGAGACGCTGCTGCGAGGCGCCTGTTTCCGACATAACGGCCTGATACCAGCGCCGTCTTTGCGCTTCTGTTTGCGGGTAGGCGGCACCTCCGCCGATGCGGGCATCCAACGTGGAGTGGGTGCGCTTCATGCCGAGGTCTGCCAGCACTGCGTCTGCCACTTGCTCACCGAATGCGCGGAAGGTGGTCCATTTACCGCCGACCATGCAGCGTACCGGGGCTGAACCTCCGGCCAGTGGGCCGAGGTCTACGCAGGAGTGATCCCGGGAGATCTGGCCGTTGATAGCAGAGTTGCTGTGGGGCAGAGGGCGGACACCGGCGAAGGTGAAGCGGATTTGCTCGGGGGCTATCTTGATGTCTGGGAAGATGCCTTCCAGCGATTTGAGGATGTAGTCCTGCTCTTCCTGTGTGCAGATCATACCGGTTGGGTTTTCGACGCGGATGTCTGTGGACCCGACAAGCACAAGGCCCTGATAGGTAAAGAGGATACAGACTCGGCCTTCTTCGTTTTCGAAGTAGACCATATGATCGCCAATGGCTTTGCGCAGTTCCTCATTGTCGATCATGAGATGCGAGCCTTTGGTGCCGCCGATCAGGCGCTTCCTGAGTGACGATGCCTCATCTGTGAGGGCATCATTGGTGAAATCGATCCAGGCGCCTGTGGCGTTGATGATCGCCTTAGGCTTCACGATCGTTTGCTGGCCGCTCAGTTCATCGTTGAGGATGATCTCACCGTCGCCTCTGCCTGTTGCATGGGTATAGTTGAGGGCCAGTGTTGCTGGGTTTTCGGCAAGGGTTTGTTCAATGATTTCAAAGCCAAGGCGCTCGGGCTGGGTTACCGATGCATCGTAATAGGTTGCGCTGCAGAGGGTTTCCGGGCGGTATTGCGGGAACTTCTGTCTGGTGGCTGCCTTACCGAAGAACTGGTGGCTGGGCATGACTTTGTTCTTGCGCGTGAAAAGATCATAGAACGTCAGGCCAGCTTTGATCATCAGGGCACCACGGCGCGGTTGAGACTGGCTCAGGCGGAAAAAGCGTAGAGTGCTGCCGATGACACCGTCGAAGTAGCTGGAAATGGGGATCGATGTCGGCAAGGGCTTCACGTAGTGCGGAGCGTTGGCGAGCAACGCGTTGCGTTCCATGAGAGATTCCTGCACCAGACGGAACTCGCCATTTTCCAGATAGCGCAGGCCGCCATGAACCATGCGGGAAAGGGCTGCACTGGCGCCACTGCAATAGTCCGCCGCATCAACGAGGATGACGTTTGCACCAGCCAGCCCGAGCTCGCGAAACACGCTTATGCCATTGATGCCTGCGCCAATTACAAGCACATCTGGCGCGGTGTTTTGTTTTAAACGCCCCCAAATATCGTCCCGTTCCATATGCCGCAAATTATGGGCCATAGCCAAAGCACTCCCGTTGCCGGACCATCTCATCGACGGTCCAGCCTGACCTCACTACCCCGAGGTCGCTGTTATTCCTTGAAATCCGAGCGGGTTTTAGTTGTCGTCAAACCCGGAGAGATGACGATCAATTGCCTGAGAAATCATGGCAATTTCATCTCCTGCCAACTGCAAAGTCCCTGCATGAGCGTTCTCGGTTGCCTGCTTCACATTGCGCGCGCCGCACAGAGCGTAGGTGATGCCCGGTTGGGCGAGTGTCCATGCAATCACGGTCTGTGCGATTGAGATGTCATGGGCTTTCGCGACTGGCTCGATCTCTTTGGTGAAGTTCTGGATTTTGATACGGTTCTCAACGCTGAAGCGCGGGTTCTGGAGGCGCTGGTCGTCGCCTTCGAACACGCGGTCCGGTCCGACTTTACCTGAGAGCAAGCCGAGTGCGAGTGAGGAGTAGCTGAGTGTTGTCACGTTATGCTGTTTGCAGAGCGGCAGCAGGGTTTGCTCTATGCCTCTGTCGAGCATGGAATAGCATTCCTGTATGGCATCCAGCTGCCCAGCGGCAACGTATTCCTGCAAATCCTCAGGCGATGCATTGGAAATGCCGATTGCACGGATCTTGCCTTGCTGTTTGAGGGTGAGCAGAGCGTCCATTGTCTCGGCAATTGGCGTTGTGCTGTCCTGCCAGTGGGTGATGAACAGGTCGATATAGTCTGTCTGTAAACGGCGCAGGCTTTGCTCTGCTTCGTAGATGATGGAGTCCTTGCCCAGATAGCGGTAAACAGGTTTGCCTTCCTCATCAAAGAAATGAGTGCCTTTGTCTGTATGCCAGACGAGGCCGCATTTGGTTGCCAGCACCACTTCATCCCGGCGGCCCTTGATAGCCTCACCGACGAGCTTTTCGGAGCGACCCAGGCCGTAAGCCGGCGCGGTATCGATCAGGCTGACGCCTGCATCCAGTGAGGCGCGCACTGCCTCAATGGAGGCTTTGTCATCACCACCTCCCCACATCCAGCCGCCCATGGCCCAGGTGCCAAGGCCGATGACAGAGGCATCGATGCCGGACTTGCCCATCGGGCGCAGTTCCATTTTGCTCTTTGTTGCTAAAGTGGTCATTTCTCGGCCTCGTTCATTGTCTGCAAAACTGTGCGACAGGTATTTTCGTCTGTCACCAGAGCGTTGATGTAGTCGCCTTTCAGGATTGTGCGGATCGGCAGCACCTTTTGCTTTCCTGCTGCAACGCCAATGGTGAAAGGTATTTTTCTGAGTTCATCCAGTGTCAGGCTCACCAGCTGGTCATTGAGGGCATAGCCACAGGCCTGACCGCCTTCTTCAATAAGGTGAGCGAGTAACTCGCCAGTGGCACCGCTTTGCAAAATGGCTTTGCGATCTGCCTGACTGGTCGGGTGCAGGCTGTAGTAGCTGGAGTCTTTGGTCAGAATTGAGCCAATGCCAACGACTGCGATTGTTGCTCTACGCGCCATTTCCAGAACGAACTCATTTTGACGCATTTCCTTAAGCATATCGCGCTGCAGCGTGCTTTCGGCGAAGATCGGCGCGTGCAGCTGGTAGCTACGCCCGCCCAGCGCTTCGGCCATTTGGGCGGTGACGTGGTTTACATCGATAAAGTGGTTGCCCTGCAAGCAGCCGGTGGCTGGAACCACGACCACATTGTAGGTTTTCTCGGGTTTCAGCGCAGCGACAAAGGCGGACATGCTCTTGCCGCCGGAGACCGTGACTATGTCGCCGTCCTTGAGTTTTGAAAGGAACAACTTGGCAGCAGCTTCGGCAACGGATGCAAGGTTGACGTCGTCCTGCTCTGAGATTGTTGCCGCGACAACGGCGCTGTCCAACCCACCAAGGCCCGCGATTTCGTGCTCCAGATCGAACAGGGAGCGGAAGGGGGAGCGGATTTGGATATCCACCATGCCCATTGTGCGGCCCTGTTTGATCATGCGGTTGACCTTTGGATGTGAGACGCCAATCAACTTGGCAATCTCGGCCTGGCTCTTGCCTTCGATGAAGTGCATGACGAGGACTTTGTAGATTTGCCGTGTGGCGTCCAGTTCGCTCTGATCTATCTTTGTCAGCATAGCTACCTCACGCGCGCTTCTTGTGAAGGATATGATCAAGCGCGACTGCCACCAGCAGAATGCAGCCACGGATCAAGTCCTGCCAATAGACAGATACGTCCAGCAAGATGAGGGAGCTTGAGACCACAGAGAGCAGAACCACGCCAAGGATTGCACCGAGGATGGTGCCTGAGCCACCATTGAGGCTGGCACCACCGATAACGGCTGCTGCGATGATGTTGAGCTCCATGCCGACGCCGAAGTTTGGTGTCGCAGCTCCAAAGCGAGCCATGTAGATGACACCGGCAACGCCTGCGAGAGTGGCACACAGGACGGTGACCCAGAACTTCACCTTGTCCGTACGGATGCCGGAGTAAGCGGCAGCTTTCTCATTGGAGCCGGTGTAGAACACCTTGCGGAACAGGGTTGCCTTGCGGAGCAGGATGTCGAAGGCGAGCACGATGGCGAAGAAGATGAGGATCACCACCGGGATACCTGAAACCGTGCCCTGCCCGAGGAACTTGAACTCTGCCGGGAGCGTGTAGAGTGACAGCGGGGTGCCCTGAGTGATGACCAGACAGATACCGCGCACAATCACCATGAAGGCCAGCGAAGCTATGAAGTGGTGAAGGCCTATCTTGGTAACACACAGGCCCATGAGCATGCCGATGCCTGCACAGAGGACAACGGCAACACCGCTTGCCAGCCATGGGTCCATCCCCATCAGAAACAGCTTGCCGCCAACAACCATTGCAAAGCAGACGACCGAACCGACAGAAAGGTCGATGCCTCCTACGATGAGCAGGATTGTCATACCGACAACCACAATGCCTTCTACGGAGAAGGAGAGCAGCATGGCTTTGATGTTGGCCCAGGTGAGAAAGTAGGGCGAGGCGAAGCTCATCACGATGCAAAGAGTGATGATGATGGCGAGAAGACCTGCTTCACGCATGTTCTTGAAGTGTCCGAGCCGGAGCGCTGGGCTTTTGAGTACCTGCTGCTCACCTGCTGTTGTTGCTGTCTCTGTCATACTTAAATCTTTCAATTAACTGACGAATGGGGATCAGGCGGCGTTTTTGCTGGCGTGAAGGCCAGACGCCAGTTCCATGATGCGTTCTTCGGTCATTTCATCTGGCCCAACTTCACCGCTGAGCTCGCCTTCGCAGATCACGAGAATGCGGTCACACAGGCCAATCAGCTCGGGGAGTTCTGAGGAAACAACCACAAGGCCGATGCCTTCCTCTGCCAGCCTGCGGAGCAGGGCGTGGATCTCTACTTTTGCGCCCACATCAATGCCTCGTGTGGGTTCATCCATGAGGATGATTTTCGGGTTTACCGAGAGCATCTTGGCAATGGCCACTTTCTGCTGGTTTCCGCCACTGAGGGAGGAAACCGGCAGGTCCAATCCGCCATGTTTGAGATTGAGGCGTTCGCCCAGTGTCTTCGCCTGCTCCAGCTCTGCCTTGCGGTCCAAAACGCCTGTTGCAGTTGAGACCTGATCTACGTCCAGAGCCGAAACGTTCTGTGCGATCGAAAGATCGAGGAAGACCCCCTCTCCTTTGCGGTCTTCGGAGAGGTAGACGATGCCTTTTTTGATACTCTCCTGATAGGAGTTGATGCGGAAGGTTTCACCACCCAGTTCCACTACACCAGAGTCGTGATGATAGAGGCCGCAGATGCCCTGCAGGATTTCGCTTCTGCCAGAGCCGATCAGGCCGCCGATGCCGAGGATTTCGCCGGGGCGCAGGTCAAAACTGATGTTTCGGAAGCGTTCCGGGTCCGTCAGGTCTTTCACCCTTAGCAAAGGCGTTGCGGTAATATCGATATCTTCGGCCTTGGGTGGGTAGAGATCGCCCAGATCACGACCGACCAGTTTGCCGATCAAGTCATCCGGGGCGATATCAGCCACATTATCGGTGCAGATGTACTTGCCATCACGCAGGACGGTGACACGATCACATTGCTCGAAGATTTCCGCCATGCGGTGGCTGATGTAGATGATGCTGATGCCATCTTCTTTCAGCTTCTGCATGATTTTGAAGAGGGCGACGGCTTCTGTTTCCGTCAGTGCTGCAGTCGGCTCGTCGAGAATGAGGATTTCGCAGTCCAGGGTCAGTGCCTTGGCAATCTCGACGATCTGTTGGTTGGAGATAGAGATCTTCTCCACGTTTACAGCTGGATCAATCGGAGACAGGCGCGCGAGGATTTCGGCGGCTTTCTTCTTCAAACCAGCATAATCCATAAAGAGCGAGCGGCGGGCGTTTGTGGCTGCCATGAAGATGTTTTCGGCAACGGACACATCCGGGCACAGCGCAATTTCCTGATGAACCAGCCCAATGCCGCGCTTTTGCGCATCAGCGGGGCCGTCAATGGTGACTTTCTTGCCGCGCAGGATGATCTCGCCGTTGCTGGGCTGCAGGATGCCATCAATGATGTTCATCATGGTGGACTTGCCTGCTCCGTTTTCACCTGCAAGAGCGTGGATTTCGCCCTTACGCAGTTCAAACGAGACGCCTTGCAACGCTTTGACCGCTCCGAATGATTTGCTGATGTTGCGCAGTTCCAGAATTGGCTGCTCGCTCATATTCCCCTCCCCGATCCAGCTCTGTTGTTGAACTGGTGTGAAGCCTCACACTCCGGTATCGCAATGAGCGTGAGGCTTCCTTTCAGGCTTACTCGTTGATGCCTTTGGTGCCGCGACGCTTCAGGTACTTGTCCCAGTAGAAGTCATCGGCATTGGCGGCTGTCACAATAGAGAAGCCGTTGTCGAGGTAAGGCACACCCATTGGGTTGAAGCCTGCGGACTTGTAGTCGTTCATCGGATCGATGAGGTCGCTATGGTTTGCGAGCCACAGCATCATGAAGCCCATGTAGCCCTGAACGCCCTGGTTCGGGTTCACTGCACCGAACACTTCGCCTGCTTTGATGAGGTCCAGCATCTTCGCGTTCACATCAGCATGCATGATCTTGATCTTGCCGCCGAGCTCTTTGGCTGCCTGAGCCGCACCCAAAGCAGAGTTTGCTTCTGGCATGAAGATCGCTCCAAGATCAGGGTGAGCCTGCGCCATGGACTGCACGGCGTTGTAAGCTTTGGTTGGGTCCTGATTGGAAGCTGCGCGAGAGGCGAGCTTCATGTCAGGCCACTTTTCATCCATACGAGCGATAAAGCTCTTTACGCGGATGTCGTGGTTGTCCTGGCCTGGGTTTTCCAAAACAGCGTATTTGCCTTTGCCACCCATTGCCTCAGCAACTGCATCAGCGGCGTACTTGCCTTCGCTGACGTTGTTTGAGGTGATGTAGGAAACACGCTTGGAGTTTGGAGAGTCCGCAGCAAACGTCACAACCGGAATTCCCATTTCCGTTGCGCGGTTGATTGGCTCGATGAACGGGTCAGAGTTCATTGGGTGCAGCAAAATGCCTGCTGGCTGCTTTGCCAGAGCCTGCTCAAAGCTGGCGAGCTGTTTGTTGACGTCATATTCCGGTGTGCCGGTGTAGACGGTTTTACAGCCCATCTGCTGTGCCGCTTGCTTGAACATTTCATAGACCGGGAACCAGTACTCAACACCGGAAACCATCACGTTCATTACGTAGGTTTCGCCTTCTTCACACTGGAATGGATTGTCCTGTCCTGCGGTTGCTGGTGCTGTTGCCCCAAGAACAGCAGCCAGACCAAGTCCGGCAATAAACTTTTTCATATTCCCCTCCCAAAAGGTAGAAAGCTAAATGCATAGCCATCTAAATGATTAGTATTCCGCACCAGACCAGAATAATCAGGACCAGTTCCTCCAGCGGAACGCGAACAAAAATCAGTTCGTGAAGAAAAAATGGCGAAGACAATAAAGAGGGTCAACATATTTCCAGCAGTGAAATATATTTCTTATCTAATCGTCGATAATTTATTAGAGGAATACTGCTCATCTATTATTAGAGACAACTATGCATGGAGAACGATTTTATCTTGATGCGTAGCGCGCGTTACTTATTGAAATGAATAAGGAATTTTATCTGTAGTATCACGTAGAGCTCGGAGATAAAGAGCGTCGCACAGATGCACAATTTTGAGGTGAGGTTTGTGCCTCTGCACCTCTGGCTGAGGAGGTGCAGAGAGTCTAACTGAAAGCCAATCCAGAGCTGATCAGCCTTTGAGTGGTTAGGCGGGTTCGGTGATTTTTTGTTTTGTGTAGTCGGACAGGCGATTCACGAAGGTGCCTAGATCGCGCTGGAGATTGTCGAAGTTCGGGTATTTTTCAAGCGTCACTTCGCTCATGTAGAGGCCGCGGCTGACTTCGATCTGGAGGGAGTGCCAGCCTTGTTGTGGGCGGCCTGTGTGGATGACCAGTTCAGCGCCTTTGTAGGGTTCGTTGATCTTCACTTCATATCCAAGATCGACCAGAATATCCTTCGCCGTGTTGATGTACTCCGGATCGCAGGTTGCGCCTTCCCGGTCGCTTAAGGTGATGTCAGGACGTTTTTCGCCAGCGCCCGTTTCGTGCATCACTGTCGAGACTGCCTGCATGCTGTGGCAGTCCAGATGATAGGCTACGCCGAAGCGGGTGTGGGCTTGTTCCATGAGGTGTGTGAGGGCGTCGTAGTAGGGCGTGTAATAGGCATCTATGCGGTTTTCGATCTCTGCTGCCGTCAGCTCTCGGTCGTAAAGAGGGCCACTGTTGGGCGGGGCTTCTGTCCAGATGAGGCCTTTGCCCAGATCGCTGCGGAAGTCCGGCTTTGCTTCTCTTGTCCAGCCTTTGATGATGGCTGGATCGATGTTGTCCGCACGACGGTTGGGGTCGATGTAGATGCGTGGAAACAGAGCCTCGAGGTAAACACCGCCGGTTTCAGCGGCTTTTTCGAAGAGTTCGTGGACGTATCTGTCTTCTGCGCATTTGTAGCGGCTGGCTGGGACGCATGGGCGGAAGTCGGCTGGATAGATCTCTCCGGAATGAGGAGAGTCCACCACCAGAGGGCTTGTCAGCTCCGTTGGGCGATGGATTTTCAGCACATTTTCAATGGATTGGGGCAATGTATCTCTCTCAAATAGCTTGGGGGTGCGCGTCAGCCGTCGTTCAGGTGACAGGCAGAGACATGGCCGGGAGCAATTTCCCTCAGGGCTGGTTGGCTCTCACCGCAGCGTTTGGTGGCAAATGGGCAGCGCGGATGGAAATGACATCCGCTTGGTGGTGCCAGGGGTGATGGGATCTCGCCTTTGTTTGGTTCATACACCTGCTTGCGGGCATCAATACGTGGGACTTCACGCAGCAAAGCCTGCGTGTATGGATGGTTGGGTTTGGCGAAGAGTTCATCTGTTTTTGCAATCTCAACCACACGGCCCAGATACATGATCACCACGCGATCCGAGAGGTGTTCCACCACACCAAGATCATGACTGATGAACAGGTAGGTGAGGCCGAGCTCCGCGCGCAAGTCCATGAAAAGATTAATGACCTGCGCCTGAATGGACACATCGAGCGCAGCGATGGACTCGTCACACACGAGGAACTCAGGGTTAACCGCCAAAGCACGGGCAATGCCGATACGTTGACGCTGTCCGCCGGAGAACTGGTGCGAATAGCGGGTTTTGAAATCCGGATCGAGCCCCACACGGAGGAGCATCTGGTCTACGTAATCGGACAGCTCAGCTTTTGAGACAAGGCCATGGACGCGAGGCGCTTCGCCGATGATGTCACTCACCCGTTTGCGTGGGTTGAGGGAGGACATGGGGTCCTGGAAGATCATCTGCACCTTGAGCTGGGCGTTTTTGGCATCGGCTCCAGAAAGTTGTTTGACGTTGTCTCCGTGGAAATGAACAGTGCCATCACTGGCTTCATGAATGCCTGCCACGACACGGCCCAGAGTGGACTTTCCGCAGCCGCTTTCGCCAACAAGGCCAACCACTTCGCCCGGTGCAATGCTGAGCGAGACATCATCCACCGCATGAACCACTTGCTCCTTGAGGTTGGAGCCGAAGAAGCGGAGTGTTTTTTCGGCAAGGTCCAGCTTTTTGGTGAAGCGTTTGGAGACGCCCTGCAACTCGATGACTGGTGTTTCCAGAAGCGTCATGCCATTTCCTCCTGCTTTACAGGATGGAAGCAACGCACGTGCCTTTCCTCTCCCAATTGCGTGATCTCCGGTGCTGCGACCAGACAATCACTCTGCTTTGCCGGACAGCGACTGGCGAAGGCGCAGCCTGCGGGTAGGTTGAGCAATGACGGTGTCATGCCGGGGATTTGATAAAGCTTCGCTCCGCGTTTATTGCGGCTCGGAACGGACTCAATCAGGCCCTTGGTGTAAGGGTGCAGCGGGGCATCCAGCACTTCATCGATGCTGCCCTGCTCTACAATCCGCCCAGCGTACATAACTGCGATCCTGTCCGCCAAACCGCTGATAACAGCCAGATCATGCGTGACCCAGATGAGGGACATGCCGGTTTCGGAACACAGCTTGCGGACCTCATAGAGGATTTGCGCCTGAATGGTGACATCGAGCGCGGTTGTTGGTTCATCAGCGATGATCAGGTCCGGCTCGTGCAGCAGTGCAATGGCGATGGCAACGCGCTGGCGCATGCCGCCGGAGAACTGGTGCGGGTAGGCGGTGAGACGTTCATCAGGTGAGGCGATGCCGACGCGGAGGAGCGCTTCGCGGCAGCGTTCTCTGGCTGCTTGTTTGGAGATGTCCTCATGGGCCTGAATGGCCTCAATCATCTGCGTGTCGATGCGCAGGACTGGGTTGAGGGTCATCATGGGGTCTTGAAAGATCATTGCGATCTTCTTGCCCCGCAGCTCGCGCCACTGTTTTTCGTCTTTTCTGGCCAGATCATCTCCGTTGAGGAGGATCGAGCCGCCGACCACCCTGCCCGGTTCATCCACCAGACCAATCAACGAGAACCCGGTGACGGTTTTACCGGAGCCACTTTCGCCGACGAGGCCAAGGATCTCGCCGGAATTGACGGAAAAACTGACATCATCAACGGCTTTGACCACACCTGCTTTGGTGAAGAAGTGGGTTTTGAGGTTTTTGACTGTGAGTGTGTTTGGCGTGTTCATTGTTGTCCTCACTTCCTCAGTCGCGGGTTGAGGACATCGCGCAGCTGATCTCCCACCAGATTGATGGAAACCACGGTGACGAGCAGGGCTATGCCGGGGAAGAACGAGATCCAGTATTTGCCGCTGATCACATACTCAAAGCCATTGGCGATGAGCAGGCCGAGGGATGGTTCTGTCTGCGGCAGGCCAACGCCAAGGAACGACAGAGTTGCTTCCAGCGCAATGGCGTGGGCGGTCTGTACGGTTCCCACCACGATAAGTGGTGGCAAGCAGTTGGGCATGATGTGCAAGAAGAGCACGCGGGCATGGCTGAGGCCAAGGCACGTGACAGCTTCCACGTATTCCTTGCCGCGCTCGACCAGAGCGGTTCCCCTCACCGTTCGGGCGTAATAGGCCCATTGCGCGACGACCAGAGCGAGGATGATTTTATCGACTCCCTTGCCCAGCAAAGCCAGCAGCATCAAAGCAACCAGAGAGGCTGGGAAGGAGAGTTGCAGGTCCACAATGCGCATGATGAAGGTTTCGGTGCGCCCTCCGGCATAAGCTGCGATCAAGCCAACGGACATGCCGATGATGAGCGCGATGATGCCACTGGTGACGCCGACAGAGAGTGAGATGCGCAGGCCGTAGAGGATGGCGGAGAAGAGATCGCGCCCTGCCCCATCTGTGCCCAGCCAGAAGGTATAGCCGTCGAAGCTTTCAGCACCGGGTTCCATGCGCGCATCCAGAACGCTGACTTGCGCCAGATCGTATGGGTTTTGCGGGGTGATCCATGGTGCGAACAGTGCCGCCATGATGATCGTGAAAAGGAGAAGCGCTGCGACGACAGCGACTTTGCTTTCAACAAACTCTGAAAGGAAACGGCCCATAGGCGTTTCGCCTGAAAAGAGCTTCTTTCGCGGCGGTTTGAGGCTTGTTTCTATGGTCATGGTCACCCCTTAGCTTGTCGCATCCTGAAGCCGCACGCGCGGGTCCAAAATGGAATAGAGGATGTCAACAATCAGGTTGATGACGACGAAGAGCACCACGATGATCATCAGATAAGCCACGATGATTGGCCGATCGAGCTGCTGAATGGCATCGATGAGCAGCTTGCCCATGCCGGGCCACGCGAAGATGGTTTCCGTCACCACAGAAAAGGCGATGAGGGAGCCGAACTCAAGACCGAGGACAGTGACCACCGGGATCATGATGTTCTTGAACAGGTGCACCATGACAATGCGGTTGGCGGACAGGCCTTTGGCGCGGGCGAACTTGATGAAGTCCATATGCATGACTTCCCTCACCCCTGCCCGCGTCAGGCGGATAACCAGCGAGATCTTCAGGAGCGCGAGGTTTATTGCGGGAAGGACGATGTGTGAGAAGCCATCGGCCGTCAGGAACGACACCTGCAAACCGAGAACTGAGATGGTCTCTCCACGTCCTGTGGCGGGCACCCAGTCGAGCATCACTGCGAAGAGCATGATCATCATGATGCCAACCCAGAATGTGGGCAGCGAGAAGCCCAGAATTGAGCCGCTCATGATGAGGCGTGAGGAAATGGCGTTGGGGCGCAGGCCTGCGTAAAGGCCCAGCGGGATGCCGATGACAATCGCCATGAGGAGCGCCATAAAGGCGAGCTCCAGCGTGGCGGGCATGCGTTCTATGATGAGTTTCAGGGCTGACTCACCGAAGACAAAGGAGGTGCCTAAGTCGCCTTTAAACGCGTTGCTGACAAAAACCATGTATTGCTGCCACACGGGCTTATCGAGGCCGAAGTCGCGGATAACGCGCTCAATCTCGGCCTGATCCGCATCCGGTGCGACCAGCATATCGATGGGATCACCCACCACATTCACGCCAAAGAACACAATGACGGACATAGCAATCATGACTATACCACTTTGCATCAGGCGTCTGAGAATGAAGACAGACATGTCTCTAAATCTTTCGCAGGTAAAGCCAACCCATTGAAATTACAGGGGTGTCAATCTGGCTTCAGATAAGAAAAAGGCCGGCATGGAACCTAAGCCGGCCTTTTGATTGCGTGCGATTACTCAGCGGATACGCCCCAGGACAGGGTGTATTCATCCGTGCGTGGCAGGTACTGGAGGCCCTTGCGGGTCGCCCATGTGTTCACCTGATAGTGCAGCGGAATGATCGCCTGATCGTTGATGGCGATCTCAGTTGCTTTGGCCAGCAAGTCCTGACGCTTTTCATCATCAACGGTGGCCAGAGCTTCCTCAATCATGGCGTCTACTTCAGCATTGGAGTAGCGACCACGGTTGGAGGAGCCAAAGCCCTTGTCCTTGTCGTAGGTATGGATGAGAGAGCGCAGCGGAGACGATGCTTCACCGGAGCCAGCGCCCCACCCTACGAGAACCATTGAGAATTCTGGCGTGTTGTTTGGACCACCGCGAGATGCACGTTTAAAGTAAACAGAGCGCGGCATGGTTTCTACATCGGTTTTGATACCGACGCGGTTGAGCATCTGTGCGATGGCTTCCACGATCTTGGCATCGTTGATGTAGCGGTCATTCGGGCCGTGTATGCGCAGCTCAAAGCCATCACCAACGCCTGCAGCGGCCAGAAGCTCTTTTGCACCCTTTGCATCATATTCAACCGGCTTCAGGTTTTCGCTAACACCGAAGAACCCATCTGGCAGAAGCTGGCCTGCTTTGACAGCAACACCTTCCATCACGCGCTCAACGATCAGATCACGGCTGATTGCCTTGGAGATCGCCTCACGAACGCGCTGATCTTTCAGCGGGTTTTTAATGGCTCCACCACCCATGGCTTTTACGAATGGGCTGTCATCACGATCATGATCCAGATGCAGATAGATGACGCGGTTGGACGGGCCTTGCCACAGAGAGACTTTGTCGTTGCCGCTAAGCACTTCAATGTCTGTTGTTGGGACACCGTTGATCAGGTCAACATCACCCGCCAGCAAAGCCGCCACGCGAGATGGGCCGGATTTGATTGGCTTGAAGGTTACCTTATCCCACTTCGGTTTTGCGCCCCAGTAGTCAGCATTTGCTTCCAGCACAATGCGGTCGCCCGGCACATACTCAGCAAACTTATATGGGCCTGAACCGACGGTCGCTGTACCGGCGTTGTACATCTCGGTTGTTGCATCTGTGCCTGCTTCTACAGAGATGATGCTGACCGTTGAAATGTCATTCGGAACAAGCGGATAAGGCTTTTCGGTCGTGATATGGATTGTGTAGTCATCAATCTTTTTGACCGTTTTGCCTTTGGTGTATGTGGCAAAACTGGATGGTGAGTTTGGCACATTTGGTGCGCGCTCAAATGAGAACACCACGTCATCCGCATTGAACGGATTGCCATCATGGAACACCACGCCTTCACGCAGTTTCAACTCCCATGTGGTGGCGTTGATTGGCTTCCAGCTGGTTGCCAAACCGGGCTGTAGCTGCTGTTTCTCGTTTTGGTGAATAAGGCGGTCGAACATATGATAAGCGATCATATTGTTCGGGCCCAGATTGTGGTAGTGCGGGTCAATCGCGCTTGGCTCTGAAGACAAGCCGATGGTCAGATCTTCAGCTGAAGCCACTCCACCCAAAAGCAACATGGCACTTGCTGTTCCAGCAAGCCATTTCTGCAGCTTAATCATTGCTGCTCTCCCCTCGAAATTATCGTTCCCTCTGGCGATTAAAATTCATTCGCCCAGTAACAATGCCGCTGCTTCTTTATTGGATGTGTCTTCGCCACAAGGGCAAATCACCGGTAGAGCTTCGCGGTTGACTTAAACCGTAGTATGTGTTTTCAACATTGTCATTCAAAAATTTATAATCAAAACGCATAGAACTATGTCCGATACCCCTACCCGTCCACGCTTGAGCCTTCGAGAGTTTGAAGTTTTACGCGCCGTGATCAGCGTTCGGAAAACAACTGCAGCCGCTGCCCGCCTTGGTATTTCGCAGCCAGCGGTGAGCCGCGCGATCAAGCATCTGGAAGAGCGACTGGGCAAGACGCTGTTTAATCGCGACAGCGGACGACTGGTGCCGACCTCTGATGCACTGGCGCTGAATGAGAAGCTTGAGCCGGTGTTTGAGATGTTAGCGGGCATTGAAAACGAGACATTCGTTTCTCAGCACAGCAGTAAACCGCTGCGTCTTGCGGCACCTCCAACAATCTCACACCGCTTCCTGCTTGGTGTGATTGCGGAGTTCATCAAGGCTTATCCGGGGCAGAAGGTGGAGCTGGAGATTGGGACATCCTCTGATGTGCGCAATCATGTGGCTGAAGGGCATGCGGACCTTGGGATTACGGATGGGCTTTCCAAGCATGCCGGATTGACGCTGGAACCGCTGCGCTCTGCCATTGCACATGCGGTTTTGCATCGGGACCATCCCCTTGCCAGCAAAGCGTTTATTGAGCCCGAGGACTTTGACGGGCAGGATTTCGTCGCCCTCACCCGCCGGTTTCCGGTGCGCGCTATTTTGGAGCGCATGTTTGCGGAACGGGGAATTCGGCCTAATATTGTTGCCGAATCTTCTACCGCCGTCTCCGTGAGTGAGCTGGTGCATGCAGGTGTTGGTGTCAGCGTCCTCAACCCGTTTCCTGTGGCGCGAAACCATCCAGAAACGCTGGTTTTTCTACCGTTTAAGCCGCGTATTTCCTACCTCAACGCCTTCATATTGCCTGCAACGACACCCAGCACTCCAATCGCCAGAAAATTCATTGAGTTCACGCGCGCCTTCGAGATTGAGGACCCATATTCAACACCAGCCTAGATGCATTTTCGGGCTGGTGTGACCTATACTTTTCAAGGACCATTGCCATGATTATTGAAAGTACAGCTTACCCTATCGAAATCGATTTTCCCGATATCCTGCCCTACAAAGTCGGAAACACCGGCGTGGACTGGATCACGACATTCGACTCCGGCGCTGCCGGGCCACATGTGATGATTTCAGCTCTGGTGCATGGTAACGAACCATGTGGCGCCGTTGCTCTGGACTGGTTGTTCAAGCAGGAAGTTCGCCCTATTCGCGGCAAACTGAGCTTCGCTTTCATGAACGTGGCAGCCTACAACGCCTTTGACCGCAATGACCCAACCGCATCACGCTATCTGGATCAGGATTTCAACCGCGTCTGGCAATCAGCTTCCCTCGATGGCCCGGAGGTAACACGCGAGCTGGAACGGGCGCGCGAAGTGCGGCCTGTGATTGAGAGTGTTGATTATCTGCTGGACCTGCACAGCATGCAGCACAAAAACCCACCTTTAATGCTGGCGGGTGATCAGGAAAAAGGACGGGCGCTCGCCAAACAAGTTGCTGATCCTGAATGGATTATTTGCGACTCTGGGCATGCAGAAGGCAAGCGACTGCGTGATTATGACGGGTTCTCTGAGCCCTCTAGCCCAAAAGCTGCATTACTGCTGGAAGCTGGACAACATTGGGAAGCAGCAGCAGGCCCTCGCGCGATTGCAGCGAGCATCCGTTTCCTGCGTGCAACAGAGTGCGTACCAGCTGACTTTGGTGAAGCGTTTTTGGAGGAACAGCAGCCATTAGTGCCGCAAAAGACTATAGAAATCGTCGCGCCTGTTACGGTTCAAAGTGAAAACTTCCGCTTCAACGAAGATTATCGCGGAATGGAAGTGATCGCCAAGCAAGGCACGGTGCTTGCGATGGATGGCGATACGCCTGTTGTCACACCACACGACAACTGCGTCTTGATTATGCCAAGCCGTCGTCTACAGGTTGGAAAGACAGCGGTTCGTTTGGGTAAGCTGTTGGATTAAAATAGACTTTGGCTGGGGCATCACCCCAGCCTTTTTGACTTAAGCGTTCAGTTCAGCAGTTTCTGAGCAGATGTTTTTCAAGCTTTTCCATTGCCATTCTGGCAGCACCGGATCCCTTTTGGCATCCGGATTGACGGCCTGATTGAGCGTGTCAACGCGCTCTTTCGTTGGCGGGTGGCTGGAGAGGAAACCAAGAGCTTCTGTCAGCGCGTTGTCATGCTCATGCTCTTTCGAGATTTTCTCCAGGAAGCTCGCCAATCCTGTCGGATCAACGCCTGCATTTTCCAGCATCTGAACCGCGAATAAGTCTGCCTCGCGTTCCATATCCCTAGAGTAAGAGCTGTCCAGCATCGCTTCACCCACACTGGCGACAATACTGCCACCGGTGAAGTCTCCGATGAACATGGAAAAGACAATACCGGTTCCAGCCACGTTGATGAGCTGTTGCATGGAATGGCGGTATTTAACGTGGCCAAGCTCGTGCGCCAGCACTGCAGCGAGTTCATCTGGACTATCAACCACTTCCAGTGTCTTTGAGAGGATCGTAATCCGACCGCCGGGCAGCGCGAAGGCGTTGGGTATCTTGCTC
The DNA here is from genome assembly GCF_000236645.1 of Pseudovibrio sp. FO-BEG1. Classification (NCBI taxonomy): domain Bacteria; kingdom Pseudomonadati; phylum Pseudomonadota; class Alphaproteobacteria; order Hyphomicrobiales; family Stappiaceae; genus Pseudovibrio; species Pseudovibrio sp. FO-BEG1. Next base: position 444,519 of record NC_016642.1, on the reverse strand, counting down.
TCAACAACAGTCATTACCGGATCAAATGGCAGGTCCATGCCGTTTGTGAGGCGCTTTGCCATTTGCTCAAGCGCGGCTTGTCCTGAAGAGGCTTTGCAGATTTTCTCTTCGCTGAACGCGGGGATCAGTGTTTCTTCCACGTTCTTGCCGAGCTTTTCTTCCCAAGATTTGGGGACGTTATGGACGGCGTATTTAGAGAAGGCGGGCAAGAAGTAGATCAACGCCACGGCAATCAAAGCGATAGAGGCCAGACTGCCGAACACTATTTTCTTGGTGTTCTCTCGCTTTGGAAGACCTGCCACCAAGCGGATTTTGCGCTCGACGGTTTTAGCGAGTTCGTCTTCAGTGATCTTGATGTAAGCGGTGCTTCGGGGGGTGTTTTGCTCTACCAGCATAACCGTTGGAGAGGTCCAGTCGCAAAGCAGTTTCGCGGCAGACCAACGCACATACTCCTGATCACCTGCCAGATCTGTGAGGACCATTTCATCATAGTCGAACCAGATCTGGCAACTGCGTACAGCTGCGGATGTACCGTCGAAAAACTCTGCAGTTCCAAGCAATTGCTTCATGGTCAAACCACTTCAAACCCAGCATCAAGCGTATCGGCCAGCCCCATACCAACGGCATTCTCCAGATCACCAGAGGCGATGGCATCTTTAACGCTGTGGGCATTAAACACGACAATGCTGCTCATCTTCCATTCAAACATCATGACCTGCAACACCATCATGTTCGCGAAGAGAAGAACGCCGTAGTAGAGGGCAAAGACTGGCAGGAACGTGATGCTAAACATGGAGCTTTCAAAGCCTTCCAAACCTTGATCCAAGCCTGAAGATGCCATGCTGAACGCAGCAATGCCCGCAATAGCACCAACAATTGAAACGCCAACGCCAACAATCACAGCATGGATAATATAGGCCCCATAATACTTCGAAGCACTGATATTGCTTTCAAAGCTGGTGTCACCAATCTTGGTTGAGCGCACCTGGAGCCGGAAAATTGCGGCGAATGCGACCGGCCAAAGTACCATTGAAAGTAGGAATGCTACAGGCAAAAAGGCGAGGGCTTTCCCTTGAGTAAAGACCGCTGCCAACAACAAGATAGCCGCTGGGAAGAAAAAGATCACATAGACGATTAATAGCGCCTGAAAGTAATCTTTTGCCGTCGCAGAGTAGCTGAACTGCTGATTGCCGAAGTAGCTAACCTCCGTCAGCATTCTGTCTAGTTTGGCCTGACGCCATGGGAAAGCAATACCCAGAGTAATGACAGAGAGGATCGTCCAGAACAGCCAGGCACCTACGTAACGCCATGCGGAGCCTTGCATGTGGAAGCGGATGCCGCGCCAGCTGGTGCGGGTCAGAAGATATCTGCGGCGGCGGAAGAGGGCGTAAGGCGTGAGAAGGAAGCCAACGACGAACATGATGGCGAAACCAACCAGCGTTGCTATTGGACCCATGAATTGTAGGCCAAAGCCGAGTGCATAGAACGGGATCAGGATCGCCAACGCAATCAGGAAGCCGATAAACAGTTCTTTCCCTGTGCCATGGTAGCGAAGATGATCACCCTCAACGTGGGTTGCCGACCACAAAGAGCGACGCAGGCCTGTCATGGCCCAAAAGCGGTAGATGCCCAAGGTGACGACCGTCAGAGCCACCCATTTGATGACACGGCCAAAGAATGAGCCCCCAGAGAAAAGGACATAACTGCGCTTGGTTTCAGGCGGAGTTGCTGTTGCAATATCAATTGTCATTGCGTGATCCAAAATGAATTAAGAAAACGTCTTTCTCTGTAGTTCCACTCGTCAAATTATGCAAACACGTGAAAGTTGAGTGAGCAACATTATTCTAATTTGGCCTCACGGCCAGGAATACATGAGAAATTCTTAGTCTAACAAAACAGGCGCACCTTTGGGGGTGCGCCTGTTTGGAATCGATGATTTGGGTTTGCTTAGACGAAGCAGTCCATGATTTCTTGTTCGCGGATGATGCCGACGGGGCGGTCGCCGCGGAAAACTGCGATTGGGCCAGCGTGTTTGCGCTTCATTTCAATCACATCGCGGATCATCTGCTTGGCAGTGCATCTCGGCATATCGTCAACGCTTACGATGATGTCTGCGCTTGCATCTGACAGATTAGTCATGATGTCTTCTGCGTGCAGAACGTTGAGTGGGTTCATGTGGGCCACGAAAGACTCAACGTATTCATCGACCGGGTTCTTCACGATCTCCTGCGGCGTGCCAATCTGCACCACATGACCACCTTCCATGATGGCAATGCGGTTGCCGATTTTGGCGGCTTCATCGAGGTCGTGGCTCACAAACACGATGGTTCTGTGCAGCTTTTCTTGGAGGTCCAGCAGCTCATCCTGCAAGTGACTGCGGATGAGAGGATCCAGAGCGGAGAATGGTTCATCCATCAGCAGGATTGGTGCATCGGTGGCAAAGGCTCGGGCCAGACCAACACGCTGCTGCATGCCGCCGGAAAGCTCATGCACGTATTTGTCGCCCCAGCCGCCGAGGCCGACGAGTTCCAGCTGCTCCTCAACGCGTTCAAGACGCTGAGATTTCGGGATACCGGAGAGTTCCAGACCAAAGCCAACGTTGTCGCGCACGGTGCGCCATGGCAACAAGCCGAACTGCTGGAACACCATAGCAACGCGCTCGCGGCGCAGTTTGCGCAGACGTGCAGCAGAGCAGGTGGTTGGGTTGACCTGTTCGCCATCATCCGCCACCAGAATTTCACCGCGGCAAACCTTATTGAGGCCGTTGATGGCGCGGAGCAGGGTGGATTTGCCGGAACCGGACAGGCCCATCAGAACGAGAAGTTCGCCCTGCTGGATATCGAAGGTCGCGTTGGCAACACCAACCAGCTGGCCAGTTTCTTCCTGAATTTCTGCGCGGGTTTTACCAGCATCAATCAGGGGCAGGGCCACGTCTGGCTTATCACCGAAGACGATGGACAGGTTTTTGAAGGAAACAACAGGATTGGTCATTACTTGCCGCCCTTATCTTCTGAGCTTTTGAAGAAGCGGTCCAGCACGATAGCAACCAGAACGATTGCAATGCCGACTTCAAACCCTTTTGCGATGTTCACTGTGTTCAGCGCACGCAATGTTGGAACGCCAAGGCCATCCGCGCCAACTAGGGCAGCGATCACGACCATGGACAGGGACAACATGATGGTTTGCGTCAGGCCTGCCATGATGTTTGGCAGGGCGTATGGCAGCTCGATCTTGAAGAGCTTTTGCCAGTAGGTGGCCCCAAAGGCTTCACCGGCTTCCAGCAGGTGCTTTGGAGTGGAAGCAACGCCGATCTGGGTCAGGCGGATTGAAGCTGGCAGAGCGAAAACGACGGTAGAGATCAGACCCGGAACCACACCCAGACCAAACAGGATAAGGGCAGGGATCAGGTACACGAATGTCGGGATTGTCTGCATCAAGTCCAGCACAGGACGCACCCAGGAGAAGAACTTTGGATGGTGTGCGGAGTAAACGCCGACAGGAATACCAATCAACATACAGATGAATGTGGAGCTGAGGATCAGCGCCAGTGTTTCTGTGGTTTCATCCCAGTAGCCCTGATTGATGATGAGCAGCAAGCTCAGAGCAACAAACACGGAGAACATGACGGACCTTCTGACCACAAAGGCCAGACCGGTGGCAATAACGACAATGCCGAGCGGGTGAGGGGCTTGCAAAAGCCATAGTACACTGTCGATCAGCCATTCAATTGCAACAGAAATTGCATCGAAAAAGCCACTTGCGTTGTCAGTGAGCCAGTCAACGTACCACTTGGCCCATTTGCCAATGGGTAGTTTATGCTCTGTTAGCCACTCCACGGGAAACCTCAGATTTTGTTATTGTATATCAACGCGTTAACGTAATTCAAATCAATCGGGCGAGATGCAAAAAGCTTGATACCGACACGCAGCCTGCCCCAGTTGCGCATTGATTATTCCGGTTGTCGGAAGGCTCCGGAAAAACGCGCTAAGAGGCGGAGTGCGAGTTTATCGCATCCGCCTCTCAAATTATGCTCGGTAATGACGCTTAGAGGCCGAACGCAGCCTTTGCAGCAGCTAGGCCGTCTTTACCGTCGAAGGTGGTTACGCCATTCAGCCATTTATCAAGAGACTCTGGGTTCTTCTTGATCCATGCCTTTGCAGCATCAGTTGGCTCTTCACCATCGTTCAGGATCGCATTCATGATCTCATTTTCCATCTCAAGAGAGAAGGTGAGGTTCTGAAGGAACTTGCCCATGTTCGCGCACTCTGCAGAGTAACCTGCGCGGGTGTTGGTGAGAACGTCTGCACCACCGAAGTTTGGACCAAAGAACTCATCACCACCGGTGAGGTACTTCAGCTCAAAGTTGGAGTTCATTGGGTGCGGAGCCCAGCCGAGGAAGACGATGTCCTGATCCTTACGGGTCTTACGAGCGACCTGAGACAGCATGCCAGCTTCAGATGATTCGACGAGTTCGAATCCCTTCAGGCCGAATGCGTTTTTCTCGATCATATCAAGGATAAGACGGTTACCATCGTTGCCTGCTTCGATGCCGTAAATCTCGCCATCAAGGTCACCAGAGAATTTTGCGATGTCGGCAAAGTCCTTCAGACCCTTGTCGTAGGTATACTTAGGAACAGCCAAAGTATACTTGGCGCCAGTCAGGTTGGTTTGAACAGTATCAACGGTGCCAGCTTCACGATATTTCGCGATATCAGCTTCCATTGTTGGCATCCAGTTGCCAAGGAATACATCGATATCATTATTTGCGAGAGACGCGTAAGTTACTGGCACGGAAAGTACTTTTACGTCTGTTTCGTAACCGATTGCATCCAGAACAGAAGTTGCTGTTGCGGTGGTTGCGGTGATGTCTGTCCAGCCCACGTCGGAGAAGCGTACGGTTTTACAGGCTTCCGCTTCTGCGGCGAGAGCTGACCCAGTGATCAGTAATAGTACTGAAGCAGAAGTAGAAAGTTTCTTTACCAAGCTACTAGCAACACTCATGTAAATCTCCCCAATTTCGGTATTTATTTAATAGAGCCGTAGAATTGTGTAGAAAACATGTCCCAAACACTCTTCAGCCGATAATTAAATTTTCAAATTCCTTCGTTCACCTAAGCTAATAAAGACCCGATGGACTAAAGGCAACCTCTCCACCAGATATTAATTACGATAAATCGGAGTGCAATACTTTTCAAAAGCTCCAAAATGTTCTAAGAACTATTTTTATTGATTGAACGTTCAATAAAAATAATCTTGGAGTGAGTGCGGCGCGCATGCCTAAAGTCGGAATGGAAGAGGAACGCAAAACCTCGATCATCATGGGGACGATCAAAGCGATCCATGAAAAGGGGTATGCTGCGACCACAATGGCGGATATCGCCAAGAATGCTGGCGTCTCGACAGGACTGCCGCATCACTATTTCGGCTCGAAAGCAGCTGTGTTCAACGCGACCATGAGCTTCCTGCTGAAGGATCTGAGCAAGCAATCACGAAGCCGCCTGCTGAAAGCGAAGACGCCTATGGAGCGGATCGATGCGATCATCCATACCAACTTCAGCGATGAGCAGTTTCAGCCTTCGGTTATCTCGGCCTGGTTTGCGTTTTACGTGGTGGCGCGCACCGAGCCTGCAACGCGTCGCTTGCTGCAAGTTTATCATCGACGGCTGATTTCGAACCTCACCGCCGAGTACCATCGCGTTACGGATCGTCAGACGGCAATTACCGCAGCTGAGGGCACTGCTGCGATGATTGATGGGCTGTGGCTGCAATGCGTGCTGACGACCAACCGGCCTGACGGATCACCAGCAACGATGCTGGTTCAGGACTACGTGAAGAAATGTTTCGACAGCTTTGAAACGACAGATACCCCACAATAAAAACTGGAATACGGCTTATAGCCCAAGAGAATACAATGACTGCAGATTTCATTATTGTAGGCGCTGGCTCTGCTGGTTGCGCCCTGGCAAACCGTCTTTCTGATAATCCCCAAAACAAGGTGGTTTTGCTGGAATTTGGCGGCACGGATATCGGTCCGTTCATCCAGATGCCTGCTGCTTTGTCTTATCCGATGAACATGTCCCGTTACGACTGGGGCTATGAGAGTGCGCCTGAGCCGCATCTGGACGGACGTCGGCTTGCGCTGCCACGCGGTAAGGTGATTGGCGGCTCTTCCTCCATCAACGGCATGGTGTATGTGCGCGGTAATGCCTGCGACTTTGACGCCTGGGAAGAGATGGGTGCGAAAGGCTGGGGCTATCAAGATGTTCTGCCTTACTTCGAGCGTCTTGAAAATGCGACCTCTGGTGATGAAGGATGGCGCGGCCGGTCTGGTCCGTTGCACGTTTCTCGCGGATCGCTGTGGAGCCCGCTTTACGAAGCCTTTGTGAAGGCTGGTGAAGAAGCTGGTTATGCGCGTACTGAGGATTACAACGGTTATCGCCAGGAAGGCTTTGGCGAGATGGAAATGACGGTGCATGATGGCCGTCGCTGGTCCGCTTCCAACGCCTATCTCTGGCCGATCAAAGGGCGTGAAAACCTTGAGATCATCTCCGGCGCACATGTGAACCGTGTTCTCATGGAAGGTAAGCGTGCTGTTGGTGTTGAGTACATGCGTGGCGGACAGCTGCATCAGCTGAAATGCACCCGCGAAGTGATTGTTTCTGCCTCTTCCATCAACTCACCGAAGCTGCTGATGCATTCCGGCATTGGTGACGCGGCGGCTCTCTCTGCGCTGGGTATTGATGTGGTTGCTGACCGCAAAGGCGTTGGCGCGAATTTGCAGGACCATCTGGAGCTTTACATCCAGCAGGCCTGTACGCAGCCGATTACGCTTTACAAGCACTGGAACCTGCTCTCAAAAGGGGTGATTGGCGCACAATGGCAGCTGATCAAGTCTGGTCTGGGCACTTCAAATCACTTTGAAACCTGTGGCTTCATTCGCTCCAAGGCGGGTGTGAAGTATCCTGACATTCAGTTCCACTTCCTGCCATTTGCGGTTCGCTATGACGGACAAGCAGCGGCTGAAGGCCATGGCTATCAGGTTCATGTTGGGCCAATGCGCTCCAAGTCTCGCGGTGCAGTGACTTTGCAGTCTGCTGATCCGATGGAGAAGCCAAACGTGCTGTTCAACTACATGAGCCATGAAGAGGATTGGGAAGACTTCCGTGCTTGTATCCGCCTGACCCGTGAGCTCTTTGCGCAACATGCGTTTGACCCATTCCGCGGCAAAGAAATTCAGCCGGGCAGCGACGTTGAGACAGACGAACAGCTGAACGGGTTCATCAAGGAGCACGTTGAAAGCGCGTTCCATCCATGCGGCACCTGTAAGATGGGTGACGCGACCGACGAAACTGCTGTGGTAGATAGCGAATGTCGTGTGATTGGCGTTGACGGTTTGCGCGTTGCGGATAGCTCCATCTTCCCGCAGATTACGAACGGAAACCTCAACGCGCCTTCCATCATGGTTGGTGAGAAGGCAGCTGACCATATTCTTGGAAAAGGTATGCTTCCTGCCAGTGACAAGCAGGCGTGGGTACACCCGAACTGGCAGAACGAACAACGTTAAGTGTTGGATTAAGAAATGACGAAAACAGATACTCTGACAAATGCATCCCTGCGTGCGCAGCCTAGTGGATCTCACTTCATCGGCGGCACTTACGTTGAAGATACAATGGGTGAGGAGATCCTGAGCCTTTACCCAGCAACGCAGGAGGTGATTGCGCGCGTTCATTCCGCAACACCTGCAATCATCACCAAAGCGGTTGCTTCTGCCCGCACCGGTTTTGCTATCTGGCGCTCCATGGCACCTGCTGAGCGCTCCCGCGTTCTGCGCAAGGCTGCTGATTTGATGCGTGAGCGGAACCGCGAGCTTTCCGAGCTGGAAACCCTTGATACCGGCAAGCCACTGCAGGAAACACTGGTTGCTGACGCTGCTTCTGGTGCGGAAGCGCTGGAATACTTTGCGAGCGTTGCTGCGACTTCCAACGGCGAGCACATCGACCTTGGTGGGTCTTATGCACTGACAAAGCGCGAGCCACTGGGCATCTGCCTTGGCATTGGCGCGTGGAACTATCCGATCCAGATTGCAGCGTGGAAAGCAGCGCCAGCTTTGGCTGCCGGTAATGCGATGATCTTCAAGCCATCTGAAGTGACCTGCCTGTCTGCGCTGAAGCTTGCTGAGATCTTCCGTGAAGCTGGTTTGCCTGATGGTGTGTTCAACGTGGTACAGGCAGACCGCGAGGCAGCGGCAGCTCTCGTGGCACATCCTGAAATCGCGAAGGTTTCCCTGACCGGTTCTGTACCAACAGGCATGAAGGTTGCTGAAAAGGCGGCTTCTCAGTTGAAGCATATGAGCCTTGAGCTGGGCGGCAAATCTCCGATCGTGATTTTTGAAGATAGTGACATCGACAATGCTGTTGCTGCGGCGATGAATGCTAACTTCTATTCCACCGGCCAGATCTGCTCCAACGGCACACGCGTGTTCGTTCATTCTTCCATTAAAGAAGAGTTCCTGAAGCGCCTGAAAGAACGTACTGAGAAGATCCTGATTGGTGATCCACTCAACGAAGACACGCAGCTTGGCCCGCTTGTTTCCAAAGCTCAGCTGGAAAAAGTGATGGATTACATCGCGATTGGCCAGAGCGAAGGTGCTGTGCTGTATGCTGGTGGTGGTCGTCCGCAGGTGGATGGTCTGGGCCGCGGCTTGTTTGTGGAGCCAACCATCTTCACCGAGGTGAAAGACGACATGCGCATCGCGTGTGAAGAGATCTTTGGCCCTGTGATGTGTGTGCTGGACTTTGATGATGAAGCTGATGTGATCCGTCGCGCTAACAATACCGAGTTTGGTTTGGCAGCTGCTGTGTTCACCAAGGACATCCAGCGTGCTTACCGTGTGATTGATCAGTTGGAAGCAGGTACTTGCTGGATCAACAACTACAATCTGACCCCGGTTGAGATGCCATTTGGTGGCTTCAAGCATTCCGGTATTGGTCGTGAGAACGGTCAATGGGCGCTGGATCAATACTCTCAGGTGAAGAGCATCTATGTTGAGATGGGTGATGTTGAGGCTGGCTGGTAAGCAGCCTCAAGCATCTTCTTGAAAAAGCAGAATAGGGGAACTTGCCCCTATTCTCTCATAGCGTGGGCGATCTGATCGACCATTGGCTTCATGATGTACGAGATCACCGTGCGGTTCTCTGTCTGAATGAATGCCTCAACCGGCATACCTGGCACCAGGTTCTTGCCGCCCAACTTATCCATTTCATCCTCAGAGATGGTCAACTCGGCCATATAGAAGCTGAGACCGGTTTTGGGATCTTCCAGCAAGTCAGGTGAGATGGTTTTCACAGCTGCCGTCAGCTCCGGCGTTGTGCGCTGGTCAAAGCTTGGCAGGCGGACAGTTGCTTCCTGATTTGGAGTAAGCTGGTCCACATCAATTGGCTGAACCTGCGCTTCAATCACGAGCACATCTTCTCGTGGCACGATTTGCATCACCACTTCACCGGGAGCGATCACACCGCCGATGGTGTGAATGGTGAGGTCATGCACTGTGCCAGATTGCGGTGACTTGATTTCCATACGCATTAACTGGTCCTGAGCTGCGATCTTTTTCTCTTCAAGCTGAGCGATTTCCGCCCGTACCTGCTGAAGCTGTTCCAACGTCTTGGTCATGACGTCTTCTTCGATCTGCATGATCTGGATATTGCGTTCTGCGATGGCTTCTTCAGTCTTAGCAATCTGAGCAATGAAGTCGCCGTATTCACCCTGAAGCTTGGTTTTTTCACGCTTCAGAGCCGTCACACGGGACTCAGTGACCAGCTTCTTGGCGAGCAACTTGTGCAGGTCTTCCAGCTCACCATCGATCAGGCCAATTTCGATTTCCTTGGCATCTCGTTGCTGAGACAGACCATCAATCTGCTTTTTGTACTGCTCAATCTGCGCCCGCATCTGGTCCTGACGACCGCGTAGGTTCTTGGTCTTTGCCACCATCATGCGGCGCTGACCTTCTTGTATGGTGTTCAGAACCTGTGAATGCGCATCGTCAGCAGCCCGTGACGGGAACAGGATTTCCTCTTCACCGTCCCGTTCTGCAATCAAGCGGGCTTCCTGAGAGTAGAGGTTGTCCAGCTGCTTCGTGACGACAGCAAGATTTGCTCTGGTCACCGTATCATCAAGACGAAGCAGAGTGTCGCCAGCATCTACGGTGTCGCCGTCCGTCACCATGATGGAGCGAACAATGCCGCCTTCCATGTGCTGAACGTTCTTGGTGTTGGTTTCAACAACGATGGTGCCGGGAGCGATGATCGCGCCGCGGATTTCCATCAGGCCTCCCCAGAGGCCGACGCCTCCAACGAGAATAACGACCAAAAGACCAGCGCAGATCAGGTGGAACCGGATGCTGCCTTTCAGCTGTTTGTCGCTTTCAGAATGGTTATGCATCACGCTGCTCCCTGTTTCTGCGGAGCCTTAGCTGGTTGTTTCGGTTTTACCTGCGGAGTCTGTACCGGGGTGACGAGTTGCTTCATCACTTCATCGCGCGGCCCAAACGCTGCCTGACGGCCCTCGTTCAGCACGAGCACCTTATCGACTGCTGCAATTGCGCTTGGGCGGTGAGCAATGACAATGACGATCTTGCCGCGACCACGCATGAGCTTGATCGCATGGGTCAGGCACGCTTCACCTTCGGAATCGAGGTTGGAGTTCGGCTCATCCAGCACGATCAGGAATGGCTCGCCGTACATGGCACGAGCAAGTGCGATCCGCTGGCGTTGTCCGCCGGAGAGGGCATAGCCGCCGGTGCCGATGACGGTGTTGTAACCATCAGGCAGGCCGGTGATGAACTCATGCACGCTGGCAATTTTCGCAGCTTCGATGACATCATCCGGGTTCGCATCTTCCTTGAAGCGGGAGATGTTTTCCGCGACTGTTCCGTCAAACAGCTGAATGTCCTGAGGCAGGAAGCCGATGAACTGGCCGATACGGTCGGACGACCATTGGTCCAGCTCGGAACCATCGAAGCGGATGGAGCCCGTGAGGGCGTTGGTGATGCCCACGATAGAACGAGACAGGGTGGATTTACCGGAACCAGATTTACCGATCACGCCCAGACCCTCACCTGCTGCGAGGCTGAATGAGATGCCTTGCACGATTGGTTGGCGGATACCAACAGGACCGCATGCCACGCCATCCAAATCGATCTTCTGGTGAGGGAGAGGCAGTTCCATCACATTGTTGGCATCGGTCTTGTTTTCAATCACACGGCGCAAACGTGCCAGACCCTGACGGGCAGCGAGGAAACCTTTCCATTGGGAAACAGCCTGCTCAACCGGAGCCAACGCACGGGAGGACATAATTGAAGACGCAATCATCACACCGGAGGTGACTTCCTGCTGAATAACAAGCCAAGCACCCATGCCGAGCATGGCGGACTGGAGCACGAAGCGGAAGGTTTTAACTGCCGTTGCGAAGAACGCTGCTCTGTCGCCTGCTTTGCGCTGTTTGATCAGGTAGGCATCATTTCCCTGATGCCATCTGTTCTTCATGGTTTCCATCATGCCCATGGCCTGAATGACTTCAGCATTGGCACGGCTGGCTTCCACGATAGCGGAGCGGCGGTTGGTTTCAGCGGCAGCTTCACTGGATGGCCGGCGGGAGGAGAACTCGTTCAGTCCTACCAGCGCGCAGATCACCAGCGCACCACCGATTGCCATCATGCCCAGATATGGGTGGAACAGATACACGATCGCGAAGTAGAGCGGCATCCAGGGCAAGTCAAAGATGGCGGAAGGGCCGGGGCCGGAGAGGAAGCTGCGCACCTGATCCAGATCCTGTACCGGGCGCATCTTGGAGCCTTTCGGGCCAAGGATAAGTGGCAAGCTTGTTGAGATTTCGTAGGAGACGCCAGAGAGCTGAGCGTCAACACGCTGTCCGAGGCGTGAAAGAACACGACTGCGGAGCGTTTCCAAAATGCCATAGAAAAGAAAGAGGACGCCTACAAGTGTTGCCAGAACGAGCAGTGTTGGCACTGATCCACTTGCGAGGACGCGGTCATAGACCTGCAGCATAAAAAGGGGGCCAGTCAGCATCAAAATATTCAACAGCATGCTGACGCCGCCGATTCCAAGCAGTGCGGACCTTAGAGATCTGAATGCATGGGTGATTACAGATTCTTTTTGTCGTTGGCTGCCGGGCATAAGCTTTCTCCCAATTGTCTTCGGGGATTAAAGCAAGAAACCCCCTCCCGGTTTTCGCCGGGAGGGAGCAGTTCGCTAGGTTACTTTGTTGATCAGATCAGGTTGTCGTCCTGATTGATCGAGTGGATCTGATCCACAACACCGCCGTCTTCCGTTACGATGGTATTGAAGTCATCTGCCTCAAAGTTTGCCTCTGTCAGATCATCAGCACTGATGCCGTTCAGGGTGTAGGTGTGACCACCATTGTCCAGAACTTCGATCACAACATTGTTGTTCTCTTCAGTGATCTGAACCTGAGATGCGTTCAGGTTGCCGAAATCGATGGTGTCGGTTGCAGGGTCGAAGTTCGTGATGACTTCTTCTGCTGCCCAATCCCAATTGATTTCTACGGTATCGCCACCGATTGCACCGTTGCCGTTGTTGGCTGCAGCTGCGAGAGCTGGTTCCGGAGCATCCTGTGTTTCGCGAGGACCTTCTTCCTGTTCAGCTTCTTCAGCCGGTGCTGCAACTGCATCATCGTCTCTGCTGCTGGAAGCGGCTGCTTCTTCAGGAGCGGATGGAGCTTCAGGTGCTTCTGGAATGTAGGTTGTGTCTACATTTTCAGCTTCAGACTGAGTTCCTACATCTGCCAGATTTTCGGCATTTGCGAGGAAGTCCTCAATCTTGGCCTGAGCGGCTGCATCATTTGCGAGGATGCTGTTTGCTGTCAGGTCTGCGACAACAATACCAACCAGAAGCAGGGACCGTCCGCCATTACCTGGCAGGGTAAAGAGGACGCCATCGTCAGTCTGTTCAACTTCGAACTGACCGCCGCCAATCCAACCGATGTTCACGGTATCCTGGGCTGGGTTGAAGTCCTGTACCTCTTCCTGCTTGCCCCACTGCCAATCCAGTGTGAACTCGCGAGGAGAACCATCACCCGGATCAACTGGGTCAACCGGATCGACTGGATCCACAGGATCCGGATCTGGAGTTGGATCTGGATCAGGGGTCGGATCTGGGTCTGGGGTTGGATCTGGATCCGGAGTTGGATCAACCGGAGGCTGAGTGCTGCCACCAGCAAGCAGATCGCGGATTTCCTGCAGGGTAGAAGGATCTTTGATGTCGAAGTTATCGGCATTCAGATCTTCAAGGAACACACCTTCCAGCAGGAGGGTCTGACCGCCATTGGATGGCAGGGAAATCACCAGACCGTCTTCGCTTTCAGTGAAGCTGATCTGATCTGAACTGATCCAGCCAATGCTGATCTTATGTTCTGCAGGGTTGAAGTCGGTGATAACGCTGTTCTCACCCCAAGCCCAAGTGAACACAACCACACCGTCGCCAGGAACCTGACCTGGAGTACCTGTGCCCGGGTCAACTGGGTCGACCGGATCGACTGGGTCAACAGGATCAACTGGGTCCGGATCCGGATCAGTTGGATCAACCGGATCGACTGGGTCAGTTGGACCGAAGTCGCCTGGTCTTGTCTGGTGACCGTCTGTAGTGTCGCCTGCTGGTGCCTCTGGGGTCAGAAGACCTTCACGGCTAACAAGGGTCACGTCATTTTGGTCGAAACCGAATGGCACTTCGAGGTTATCTTCCATGACCTGGTCGAAGTGGAACTCAAGCTGACCTGGAACCAGATCATCAAGAGAGATGCCTTCGAAGAGGAAGCTCTGACCACTTGGCAGAGTAGAAATCAGCAGACCGTCGTCGGTTTCTTCAACACTCAGACGCTCACGTGTACCGTAGTACAGGAAGCTGATTTTCATAGTGGCTGGGTCAAAGTCAGAGATAACTTCGTGTACGCCGTACTCGTGGGACCGGATGTAGACTGTGTCGTCTTCGCGTGGACCCACGCCTTGTTCCCAAGAGACCACACCGCCCAGATCCTGACGCAGGTGTTCGTTCCCGACGATTCCGAAGTCTGAGATGTCGACATCCTGATAGGTCACTCCCTGAACGATCTGTGCCGCGGAGCTCCATGGGCTATCGATGACGATTTCACCAGAAGGTGCCTTGGTTACGATTAGGCCGTGCACAGATGTGCCGCCGAAGTCCAGCTCATCCGTGGCCGGATTGAAGCCAACAATATCGTCCGCGTTGGTATCTGCGCGGAACTTGGAGCCGCCTTCGTCTGTTGTGCCAGTTACGGTAGGAGGGTTGGAGCCGTCATTGTCATAGACAAGTTCGTATCCGCCGCCCTGGCCCGGATTTGGCTGTTCTACTGTCTCACCGATTGCGGAGACAACTTCGTTAAACGCAGACTGTTCTGCGACAGAGAAGTTCGCCAATGACAGATCGGAGAGCGTTACACCCTGGAAGATGGTGGTGGAGAGGATGTTGCCGAGTTCATCGGTAATCACGATGCGGACAGTTTGTCCAAGTGCATCACCACTTTCTTCGAAGATCTCGAACTGCTCACCGGTTACACCCTGCAGGATGTGGATCATGTCGGTTGATGGATCAAAGTCCGGAACAACCTGAGATTCACTGTCCAGACCAAGCATGTACATGTCGCCGGTGTGGCCGCCGTGACCGTCGTCGCCATCACCTGGATGACCACCATGACCGTCATCTCCGTCACCCGGATCAACTGGATCTACTGGGTCGACAGGATCAACCGGATCGACTGGGTCAACAGGGTCCACCGGATCAACTGGATCGGTTGGATCCACTGGCTGGGAGTTGCCGCCAACAAGATCTCTGATGAGCTCTGCTGCAGATGCATCCTGAATGGAGAAGTTAGCCATAGTCAGGTCGGCGAGGGAAACTCCGGCCAAGAGCAAGGTCTGACCACCATTGGAAGGGATAGAGAAGAGAACGCCATCGGCAGTCTCAGTCACATTAAGCTGATCGGAGCTGATCCAGTCCACGAAGATCACGCCATCTTCGGTGTCAAAGTCGTTCACGACTTCCTGTTCACCGTAGGACCATGTGACCACCACGTCTGCATCTTCCTTTGGCACGCCAACGCCTGGCAGAGAGCCGTTCAGGCCTTCATCACCAGTCAGACGGTCCTGGAAGTAGTCGATCGCTTCGTCAACAGATGGGCTCTCAAAGCCACCAAACTGTTCAACATACTGAAGAATGGATGTGCCGTACTCATCCTGAGAAACGTTGCCACCCTGCAGGAGAGCAAGGGTGCCGTACGCACCACGCAGGTGAGCGGCAGCCAGAATACCGGTTAGTGTGAGGGTTACGCTAACCTCTTGGCCGTTCTGCTCGTATGTGAATTCCTGTCCAATAAAGTCATCCAGTGTCTGACCACTGTTGGACAGTCCGTTTTCGATAATCTGAAGATTGTAGCCAAACGCTTCCTGAATGGCGACTTCCTGCTTTTCAGCAGTCATGAAATCTTCAAGTGAGGTTACGCCGTTCTTGCCGGTCCACTGGCCATCCCATGTGTTGGTGGCCGCGCCGTTGCCGTAGAAGACGTCATCATCATAATAGCCCAGGTCAATAAGCAGGGCTTCACCAAACTGGTATCCGACAAACCCAAGTGAGTTCATGGAGCGATAAGACATTGCGCTCCACTGGTCGTCGTTCAGATCCCCCCAACTGTCATACTCTGGAAAGAAGTCTTGCACCGGACCGCCTGCCCATTCGTTGAGCTGCCAATCCTGAATTCTGCCGTCGTTGTATCTTTCGCGATCCCAACCGGATTCGAAAGCCCGCAATGCGTCACGGAATTCGTCATATGTGCCACGATAGTCCATTGTATTCCCTCAGTTTTTATTGAGAGATTCCAGACGACTCCGAAATAAGAGGAGCTAGCCGAATTGCTAAAGTCCAGACGGCTCATTGAGCCTCTCTCGTTAAAAACGAACGCTGATGCGATCTGACTGCAATTTTTGTTCTTTGCGTTTCCAACAGCCGCATAGTTTGCAGTACCGGTGATCGCTTCCGCGTTCGACGAGGGTGATTTTTCTGGAAATTGGGGCCAAATTTCGAAAGAAAAATGGAGTATTTATTACGGACGAATTTAAAAAAATCGCCTCGATTCAATGTTTTACATCACAGAATACCGCTTTCAGATTCTCACGATTCTGTTTTCGTCCAGTATTTCCGTGGTTTAACGATTCTGGAGATTTAGAAAGAGCTTTGGTATTTTATTGGCGTTTGGGCTGCCTTATTTGCCTTATTTGGCTTGTATTACTTTAGGATATGTACCTACACATTCTTGTGTATTATGCGGATATCACATGTACTCCACATGCGATCTGGGGACCGACTCAAACTGTCTGAGCAATCCCTAAAATTCTACCCGCATACATTGATGATTTTAGCAATGTTGATTTGCTCCCAAAATAAGAGTGGCGACTAGCTTATTCTGGGAGGAAGCTATGGCCACTATCGCTCTAAGCATGGCTTTGGCTCTGTGCTTTTTATCTGCTGCACTGCTGTTTCTGGCTGTAAGGAACAGGTGGACCGCACGCTCCAGGGTGCTGAAGCGCAAAGCGCCAATCAAAGGCGAGTTTGCACTCCATCCTCTCAATCTCATTAAAGAGGAAAAAGAGAAGATTGAGGGCGAACGCCTGAAGCGACGGGATGATCTCTAAGAGAAGTGCGTGGGTTCGCTGCCGGTAGGGCTGAAGATGGACTGCATCACTACTGTAAACATGCAGGCCGAACTGTCTTTGCTCAGGATGGGCGCAGCTCTGACCATGACTTGCCGAGATTCTGGCCTTTCGCCAGATGACCCCACTTGGTTTCCAGCATGCGATCATCAAGCTGGTAGACCGAGCGGAGCAGGTCGGTTGTCACCACATCCTGCGGTGTGCCATGAGCGACCAGATTGCCATGATTGAGCACGAAGATCTTATCTGCATAAACACAGGCCAGATCGATATCATGCAGAACGGCGATAACACCGCCGCCTTCATTGGCATACTTGCGGCCTGTTTCCAGCACATCGATCTGGTGCTTCAGATCGAGGCTGGCGGTCGGTTCATCCAGAAACAAGTAATTGGCCCGGCCTTCCTGTCGAGGCTCCCATACCTGACAGAGCACACGTGCCAGATGAACGCGCTGCTTTTCGCCGCCTGAAAGCTCCTGATAGTACCTGTGCAGGTAAGAGCTGAGACCAACCCGGTCGAGCGCTTCCAGCACGCGCGGGCGCAACTGCTTAGCAGAGAGGCCATGTGTGCCGGAGACGAGCCCCAGCATCACCACTTCTTCAACTGAGAACGGGAAAGAAAGCTGCGAGCTTTGCGGCAGGACGGCTCTGCGGCTTGCCAGCTCGACCGCCGGGACAGACAGGATCGAGGTGCCGTCCAGCATCACAGTGCCAGTGGTTGGCGTCAGATCGGCCGTCAAGCACTTCAGAAGTGTCGATTTGCCTGCGCCGTTAGGGCCGATGATGACGGTCAGCTCTCGCGGACAGCTGCGGAAGTAGACATCTCGCAGAAGCTTCTTTGGGCCTGCATGGACGGTGATGTTGATCGCTTCAAGCATCTGCATTCCTCAGAGTTGGACCTGGTTCTTGCGACCAAGCAGGATGGAGAGGAACACCGGTGCACCGATCACTGCGGTGATAATGCCGATTGGCAGCTCTGCGGGCGCAACGACGGTTCTTGCGACAACATCCGCTGCAACGAGCAGAGATGCTCCAAGCAAAGCGCAAGATGGAAGGAGGAAGCGGTGGTCTGGTCCAATTACCAGTCTTAAGACGTGGGGCACAACGATCCCAACAAAGCCAATTGCACCAGCCGCCGCAACTGAAGCTCCGGTTGCTCCGGCAACCAGAATAATGATTAAGCGCTTGAGGTGCTGCGTGTTGAAGCCCAGATGGAAGGCTTCAGCCTCACCCAACAGAAACGCATTCAAACCTTTTGCGATAAACGGAAGGGAAATCAGGACAGCAAGCGCGAATGGCAGCGTGGACCACACTCGTGGCCACGTAGAGCTGCCCAGTCCGCCCATGCCCCAGAAGGTCAGGTCCCGCAGCTCTGCGTCTGTACTACCGAAAACAAGGAAACCGGTGACTGCGCCAGCCAATGCGCCAAGGGCAATGCCTGCGAGCAGCATGGTGGCGATGGAGGTTTGGCCACGTCGGGTGGCAACCTTGTAGAGCAGGGCGGTTGTCGCCGCACCGCCGATAAAAGCACCCCATGGCAGGAGATAGACGGAGTAGTCGTCCAGAAACCAAGCAGGCAGACCGGAAGAGAGGGTGATTACACAAACTGCAGCGAGGCCTGCACCGGATGATACGCCGACCAAGCCGGGATCGGCGAGGGGGTTGCGGAACAGGCCTTGCATCATAGCCCCGGAAGCCGCGAGAGAGGCACCGACAAGACAGCCAAGCAACGTTCTTGGCATGCGAATGTCCATCAGCACCACTTTATCTCTTAAGGTGAGCGCGGTTTCATCGCCCAGAAGCCAATAATCGATCGCGCCGAAGATATGTGAGACTGACACCTCTGTTGGTCCAACAGCCAGCGAGACAAAGCAAACCACCAGCAGCAGGGCCGTCAAAGCGCGGAGAGCATAGTGCTGGCAGAATTCTCTGCTTGTTCTTGCGTGGGTTACTGGTGACTTGAACGCCTCAGACAGTGTCATCTCACTCATAGCCGCCTCGCCTTAGGATTTCGGGGTGGTCTTTGCCGCGATTTTCACGAAGCGGTCACTCAGATCACGGATCGCTTCTGCTGTGCGTGGGCCAAAGCCGAGCAGGTAGACGCCATCCATGACAATGAGATTGCCGTTCAGACCTGCTGGGGTGAGATTGAAACCCGGCTCTTTCAGGATTTTGGACTGACCGCTGGAGCCTGGACGGGACATCATCATTATGACATCTGGAGCAGCTGCGATGAGCGCTTCCTTGGACACTGGTTTGTAACCACGCAGGTTGGCAAACACGTTAGTTGCGCCAGCGAGGCCAATAACAGCGTGAGCACCGGTTTCTCGCCCGGCTACAAGTGGCTTGCCGCCCCCTTCAGAAATAACAAAGACGACTTTGAGTGGCTTGGCCTGCTTCTGCGCATACGCCAGAGCGCCGTCCAGATCCGCTTTGACTTTGGCTTTGAGTGCTTTGGTTTCCTCTGGAAGCTGCAATGCGTTGCCGACGACATCAATTTTTTCAAGGATGCCTTCCGGAGAATAGACCTCTTTTACTTCTGTCAGTTTGATGGAAGCTGCTTTCAGGACATCCACCGCGGTTTGCGGTCCTGAGCCTTCCATCATCAGAATGTGGGTCGGATTAGAGGCCAGCACGCCCTCTGCACTCAAGGCACGCATGTAGCCAACGTTCGGAAGTTTTTGCGCTTCAGGTGGGTAAAGACTTGTTGTGTCGACCGCGACGATCCTGTCCTGCGCTTCCAGAGCGTAGACGATTTCTGTCACGGATGAGCCAATCGAGATGATGCGCTGATCTTTTTGGAGATCTTCAGCTTGGACCTGACCAATGAACATGCCGAAAAACAGGCTGAGAAGCGCTGCGGCTGCATAAGGAAGCATAAGAGAAAACGATTTGAGAGCTCTGGTTAGAAGACACATAGCTGCACCCATTTGCGAGGAGGTATTTCATTCCTGCGGGCATGAGTGGCTTTTGGCTTCCCAAATTCGCCCGTCTAGTAAAGCGCTATCTTTTAAAATAACATGAGTGGAATACTCATATTTATAATGGGGGTCAATGTCAAAAATGAAAGTGATCAGGAAGTCAGGTGAATATACGAAATAATACTTGACTATTAAATTCATATTTTCATACATACCCGGATTGACAGCCTCCATGGGCGTGTCGTTAAGACCATTTTGCCAGCCAAGCGGTTTAATTCGCTAGCCAGCCTCCGCATGCCCTTCTTAATCCTGTAGTGGTATGTGTTTAGAGTGTGGCTCTGAAGACCTGAAAATTTGCTGGGCCTTTAACAGGAAAGGCTCATGTACTAATTGGCTAAGGAGTTCCGGCGTGTACATCGCAATGAACCGTTTCCGCGTGGTGCGGGGCAAAGAAGAAGAGTTTGAAACCGTTTGGAAAAACCGTGAGCGTCATCTGAGCTCTGTTCCTGGTTACATTGAGTTTCGGATGCTCAAGGGTGAAACCGTGGAAGACCATACGCTTTACGCCTCCCACACCCTTTGGGATTCCTACGAGAATTTTCAGGCCTGGACCAAGTCCGAGGCCTTCGCGTCTGCTCATAAAGGCGCTGGCACCCGCATGAATTTCTATCTGGGCGGCCCACACTTTGAAGGCTTTGAAGTCATCCTGACCGAGACCCGCGAAGTCGCTTAAAGCCTTCCTGATTGGGAGCTACAACCTGCTGTAGCTTCCTTTCACCCCCTCCTAAGGATCAATTGCGCTTATATATTTTGTGTGCAAACTATTTGCATGCAAAGTATATGGAGTGCTGGTGATGCGCCTTGATAATTGCATCTTTTATCTGCTTTCCCGAAGCGCCAGAAGCGGCGCGCGTTTTTATAAGAAACAGCTGGAAGAGCTCGGCCTTACGCCGGTTCAATCCATAGTTTTGCAAGCATTGGCAGTTCAGGACGGTTGCACCACGTCTCAGCTTGGCAAAGCGGCTGAGCTCGATAATGCCACGCTGACCGGTGTTTTGGATCGACTTTGCCCTGCCGGATATCTGGAGCGGAAAGCCAGCCCGGACGACCGGCGCACTCAGCACATTTTCCTCACTGAGCGCGGGCAGGAGATTGCCGAAGTTCTCGATAGTTTAACCGAAGAGGCAAACGCCAGGTTCCTTGCGGAGCTGAGTGATCGTGAGAGGGACGACCTCAAGGCGCTGCTGGCGCGGCTTTGATTTCAGAAATTTTCAATAGGACGGATTGGAAAGATGGACGTAAAAGTGATGTCAGGACTGGAGTTCCTGAAAGCCATGCAAAAAGCGGGCAATCGTCCGCCCATGGCAGAAACCATGAATGTAGACATTGATTGCATTGAGGACGGCCTTGTTCGCTTCAAATGCATACCGACCAATGATCACCTAAACCCCGGTGGCACTGTGCATGGTGGTTATGCAGCGACAGCGCTGGATTCTGTGCTTTCCCTAGCCGTGCAGACCAAACTCAAAGACGCTTTCAGTTTTCGCGGCACGTCAGAACTCAACGTCAAGTTCATACGTCCCATTAAGGTAGGGCAGGTTCTTTACGCGGAAGGCCGTGTTGTCAGCATGACGCGGCAGACCGGCATCTCAGCCGGCGAAATCCTCGATGAAGACGGCAAAATCTTTGCTTACGCATCTGGAACTGTGATGATCAAACCGGAATCTTGATCAAACAGTTCTGGTTAGGAGCACATAATCGCCTCTATGTGCTCCTTCCTTTGTGGACAAATTAGCTGGCTAAATTAATTTATTTCCGGTAGCTTCTTTTAGTGTTCCGCTGGTTGAAACTCTTCAAAACTGCCAATAAATTGGAACATATAGCTCTGTAGCTACAATTTTTTATTCGATTAAATTCGGGCCACATCAAAGCGCGCAACAATACGCCCTCCCCCTAAGGAACTATATTTAACAATTGCACATAACATAGTTTACACGCTATACGTGCTTATGGTGTTCCTGTGATGAGAAATCCGAAGCTATTTGCCCGAATTGAGCTCTCGGAGTCGTCCTCATCCAAAAAAAAGCGCTTCTGTCATGCTGCACACGATCTCGGACCGTTCCCTCATTTCTCGTTTTGGAATTTCTCCTTGGTCATCTTCCAGCAATCGTAAAAGTGACGCTGTCTATCATTACCTGGAAGAACAGATCATCGTTGGTGCCCTGAAGCCCGGTGAAGCAATCGCCGAGCAGCAGGTAGCAGATGCCTGTGACTGCGCGCAGGGAACTGTACGTGAGGCTATGTTGAAGCTGCAGCAATCCGGCCTTGTGGTGCGCCACGATTATAAAGGTACGCGGGTTGCCGGTATCAGCCGCGCGGAAGCTGTCGAGATCGTCAAGATCCGCATGCAACTGGAAGAGCAGGCTGGGCGGATGATCGCCTCTAACATTTCCAGTGAGACACGGGATCGGCTCTTTGAAATTCTGGATGCCATGTGTCAGGCCGCAGATGCCAACGAGGTGTTTCTCTGCAGCGCTTATGACCGGCTGTTCCATGCCACGCTATTCAGTCAGGCTAATTTGCGTGGGCTGGAGCCAATTCTGGAGCGGTGTGCGCTTCACATGCATCGTGTAACGCTCTCTCATCGGGACATCCCGCTGTGCGGTACGGATATCCATGAGAAGCACATCACAATCATCGAGACCCACTGCAACGGCACCCCGGAAGAGGCTGCCAACGCTGCTCGAGGGCACGTGAGCTTCCTGTTTGATCGCTGGATGTCCGAGCACACCTTCCTTAGCCTTTCCGTTTAAGGCTCTCCATCACAACAGAGATTTGGCGCGCTTGCCATGCGTGCATGAAAAAAGCCGGAGTGCTGATGCATCCGGCTTTTCTGATTTCTTACGCTGTCTTGCGTTGCTTAAACGTCGAGGTTCGCAACGGACAGAGCGTTGGTCTGAATGAAGTCACGGCGTGGCTCAACTTCATCGCCCATCAGCTTGGTGAAGATGTCGTCAGCCGCGTCAGCTTCCTTGATCTTAACCTGCAGCAGGGAGCGAACATTCGGGTCTAGTGTGGTTTCCCAAAGCTGCTCTGGGTTCATCTCGCCCAGACCCTTATAGCGCTGCATGGAGATGCCTTTGCGGCCCTGCGCATATACAGCTTCCAGAAGTGCCTGAGGGCCGCGGATTTCGACGGACTTGTCTTTGCGAACCAGAGAAGCTGCCTTGTGGTAGACCTCATCCAGATGCTTGAAGTAGCTGTCGAGACGGCGCGCATCAGCGGAACCGAGCAGAGCTGCGTCGATGGTGGTGACTTCTTTCACGCCGCGCACGACACGGCTGAAGATGAGATCACCCTCTTCAGTTGCTTCACCTTCCCAACCACGCTCAAACTCGTCAGCCAGAATGTCCAGACGACGTGCGATGTAAGCAGCAGCTTCCTGCGCTTTTTCGTGGTTGTGCAGGTTGTCGGAGTTCAGCGCGCCAGCGATGGCTGCCTGCTCAACAACTGCTTTGTCGTAGCGGGAATGCAGGCCGTTGAGGATATCGGAAACCTCACGGGCTTCCTCAACAACTGAACGCAGATCTTCACCCAGACGAACTTCACCGTTTGCGAGTGCAAGGGAGGTTTCGTCCAGACCACTGCCGATCAGGTATTCTTCAAAGGCTGCCTCATCTTTCAGGTACTGCTCGGACTTGCCGCGCGTTACCTTGTAGAGTGGTGGTTGCGCAATGTAGACGTAACCGTTTTCGATCAGGTCTGGCATCTGACGGAACAGGAAGGTCAACAGCAGCGTACGAATGTGCGCACCGTCGACGTCCGCATCGGTCATGATGATGATTTTGTGGTAGCGGAGCTTTTCGAGGTTGAACTCCTCGTTACCGATACCGGTTCCCAGCGCAGTGATCAGCGTGCCGATTTCCTGCGAGGAGATCATCTTGTCGAAACGTGCGCGTTCGACGTTCAGGATCTTACCCTTCAGCGGCAGCACAGCCTGGTTGGATCTGTCACGGCCCTGTTTGGCAGAGCCACCCGCGGAATCACCCTCCACTATGAAGAGTTCAGCTTTAGAAGCGTCGCGCTCCTGACAGTCGGCCAACTTACCCGGTAGGGAGGCGATATCCAGCGCGCCTTTGCGGCGGGTCAGCTCGCGTGCTTTACGCGCCGCTTCGCGGGCACTCGCAGCTTCCACCACTTTGGAGACGATGGACTTTGCCGGAGCAGGGTTTTCTTCCAACCATGTGGAGAGCGCTTCACCAACGAGGTTCTCAACCACCGGACGGACTTCTGAGGAAACCAGCTTGTCTTTGGTCTGGGAGGAGAACTTTGGATCCGGAACTTTCACGGAAAGCACGCAGGACAGGCCTTCGCGGCAGTCTTCACCGGTTGGGCTCACCTTCTCACGCTTCAACAGGCCGGAAGTGTCTGCGTAGCCGGTCAACTGACGGGTCAGTGCGGCGCGGAAACCTGCGAGGTGAGTACCACCATCGCGCTGCGGGATGTTGTTTGTGAAGCACAGAACGTTTTCGTGGTAGCTGGAGTTCCACCACATCGCCACTTCAACAGTGATGCCGTCTTTTTCGGCCATCATGGTGACTGGTTCTTCGATGAGCGGATGCTTTGCACGGTCCAGATAACGAACGAATGCTTCCAGACCGCCTTCGTAGTAGAGCTCTTCAACGTGAGGCTCGACGCCACGGTTATCGGTCAGAATGATACGAGCACCGGAGTTCAGGAACGCCAGCTCGCGCAGGCGGTGTTCCAGAGTGTCGTAGTCAAATTCGGTTTTGGTGAAGGTTTCCGGAGACGGGGTGAAGGTCACCTCGGTACCAGACTTACCCGGTGCGTCACCAACGACTTCCAGAGGACCTGCAGACTCGCCGTGATGGAAGCGAATGAAGTGCTCTTTGTCATTGCGGTAGATGCGCAGGTCCAGAGTGGTGGACAGTGCGTTCACCACAGAAACACCCACACCGTGCAGACCGCCGGATACCTTGTAGGAGTTGCTGTCAAACTTACCACCAGCGTGGAGCTGGGTCATAATAACTTCGGCTGCGGAAATGCCTTCTTCCGGGTGAATATCAACCGGGATACCGCGTCCGTTATCGGTCACCGTGACAGAGCCATCAGCATTCAGCGTTACGGTCACATAGTCGGCATGACCAGCCAGCGCTTCATCGATGGAGTTGTCGACAACCTCATAGACCATATGGTGCAGGCCGGATCCATCATCGGTATCACCGATATACATGCCAGGACGCTTACGTACAGCATCCAGGCCTTTCAGCACTTTAATGGAATCTGCACCGTATTCACCTGCGCCATTTGCCTGCTCAGGTCCGCCATTTTCAGGGGTCGACGTTTCGCTCATTCGAATCACTTCACACAACGGTTTTCATTGAAGTTCATGTTATAATTGGTTGGGCAAATGGTTCAAGCAATCAGGGAGTTTAAGCGCTCGTAAACCAAGGGAAATATTGCATAATCACTGTTTTTATGGGGGGATAATTTCCTTAGCGTGCATCGCTGCGTTTTGCATTCGCGAACGACACGCCAAGATTTGGGTGGAGCGCCTCTGATTTTCGGAAAATTGAAGCTAGTTTCTGGTGTTTTTTCTAGCGTGCAATCATCAGCGCTGCGATGCACAGAAGACCCAATGCTGCCAGTCGGTTAATCAGATACATGGTCTTTTCAGAGCTGAGCAGTTCTCTGAATTTCACAGCCAGAAATGAGTAGACACCGTTGATGGTGAGCAGCACGACGGACAGCACCAAGGCCAACTCAACAAAACCCAGCAGGTTCATCTCTTCAACGCTCACCAAATTTGGCATGAGCGCGAGATAGAACATGATCGCTTTGGGGTTGGAGAGGTTGAACAGCAGCCCAGCAAACAAGGAGGTTCTGGCTGATGTTTGTGGCGTTGCCGGAGCTTCCCGTTCTTCGGAAGGCATTGCGTTGGCGCTCTTCCAGATGCCCCAGGCGATATAGGTGAGATAGGCTGCTCCAAGCCATTGCAGGACAATGAAAGCGCCGGTGAAGCTGCTTGCGATAGCGGCCAGACCCAATGCGGCCATGGAGAACCACAGCAAATCACCGCTCAGCAACCCGAAGCAGAACAGCATGGCTCCGCTGCTGCCAAAGCTCATGGCGCGGGCGATGATCGCAAAGACGGCGGGGCCGGGGATGACAGCAAGAGTGAAAAGCGTGCCGGCAAACAGGGCAAGGCTCGTTACATCCATAGAAGTGCAGCAGTTCTTTCCTGAAGACGAACATCTTCAGTATACGGCGCCGTGCGCTTTCGCAAGCGCTGTTCCTGAGCTGATGCGTTAGCGGGTTACCATGGTTGCTGCTACGCCAACCATCACCATGCTGGACCCTCTGTTGAGGCGCTTAAATGCGCGCTGCGAGGACATGAGTTTCTTTGCGGAAACGGCCAGATACGCATAGATGCCAAAGACGATAAACAGCACGCAGGCCATTGTCGCGGCGAGTTCCCAATAGGCCAGTAACCCGATTTTATCCATGGGCACGATGTTCGGCATCAGCGCCATATAGAAGATCACCACCTTAGGATTGGAGAGGTTCATAGACAGGCCAGCCAGCAAAGCAGCCAGACGGGATGTTGCTTTTACTGCTGCATCCCCCTCCTGCGTTGGGGTGACACCTTTGGAGTTCCACATGCCCCAAGCGACATAAAGCAGATAAGCCGCACCAAGCCATTTGAGGACAACAAACACAATGGCGTAGTTGGTTGCGATGGCGGCAAGGCCCATAATCGCCAGCGTAAACCAGAAGAGATCGCCGCAGATCATGCCAACCACAAACATCGGCGTACCGCGCATACCCTGACCGAAGATACGGGCCAGCAGGGCCGCAATGCCGGGGCCGGGGGTGATGGCTGCAGCAAACAGGGTTCCTGCAAAAAACAAAAGAACTGCCAGTTCCATCTTATTGCTCTTCTTACTTCGCGACGATTGCAGCAGCGGCGCCAAACATTGCAACGCTCGCGCTCTTATTCAATCTGACAACGGCTTTTTCTGAGGTCAGGAGGCTTCGTGCCCGTACGGTCACTCCAATATAGATCGCGAAGACCACTGACAATACGGTAAGCGTGACGAACATCAGCTCCACCAGCCCGATGGTGGTGATGGTTTCCATCGGCACCACGCTTGGCATCAGCGCTGCATAAAACAGCAGACCTTTGGGATTGGAAAGCGTAATCAACATACCAGAGACCAGCGTTTTCGCACTGCCCCTGGTGTTTTGTGGCGTTGCTGCTAGCTCATCCATCTGGCGCGTTTGCAAGCCGCTGGCGCGCCAGAGTTTCCAGGCCAGAAAGAGCAGATAAGCAGCGCCTGCGTATTTGACCACGGTGAACGCTAGAACGTAGGTGCTTGCGAGTTTCGCCAGACCGAGGATTGCCAGAATAAACAGGCACATACTACCAATCAGCATACCAGAGACAAACGTGAGCGTGCCTTGCAGACCAAACCCGAGCGTGCGTGACACCAGTGCGGTGATGGCAGGGCCCGGAGTGATGGCAACAACAAACAGGGTTGCCCCGAAAACGAGAAGAATTTGCAAGTCCATGGGGATCACATTGCTCTGAAACAGAAGGTTTGAAGCACTTTGTGTTTCTTGCCCGAAAAGTAATCTCCACCTTCCGAGAACACCGCTTCAGAATAAACACAGGGAAATTAGGCTGACAAGCGAGATAAAAGGACATTGCCTTTAAGTGAGCTCAACCAAACCCATCAGCTCAGCTTAATGCCACCGCCTTCGACTTCAAAAATCTGCGCTGCGCTTGGCAGGTCTTTGAAGAGGTTTTGGTCGGTGCCGGTCATGAAGACCTGTCCGCCGAGCACTTCCAGACGCGTGAAGAGAGCCTCGCGGCGGCCCGGATCAAGGTGAGCAGCTACTTCATCCAGCAGCAGGATTGGGGTCATGCCAGAGATGGATGAGGTGAGGTCTGCATGTGCCAGAACCAGGCCGATCAGCAGGGCTTTTTGCTCGCCAGTCGAGGCTTGAGCTGCTGGCATCTGTTTTTCGCTGTGTACCACATAGAGATCTGACCGGTGCGGGCCGTCCAAAGTGCGGCCTGCAGCGCGATCACGGAAGCGGCCTTCCACCAACAGCTCGCGGTAGCAGTCTTCGCGATCCGAGGCGCTCATGCCAATGGTGGCTGTTTCGAAAGCACCTTGCAGATGGATTTCTGCAGACGGGAAGGGAAGGCCGAGCTGTTTTTGGGTTTCCAGCGTTTTGGCCAGCAAGCTCACAGTTTCACTACGTGCCAGAGCAACAGCGGTGCCCAGTTCGGCAACCTGTGCTTCGATGGCATCGAGGAACTCAGGTGTTCCTCCTTCAGAAAGCAAGCGGTTTCGCTGGCGCAGAGCTTTTTCAAAGCTGGCAACCATTCGGCCATGAGATGGATTGAGCGAAAGCACCAAGCGATCGAGAAACTTGCGGCGATCAGAGGCGGAACCGGTGAACAGTCCATCCATGGATGGCACCAGCCACAGCACGCGGAGGTATTCCAGCAAGGCTTCCGAGGAGCGTGCTTCTTCGCCATCAATGCGGACGCGGCGACCCGGTTCACCAGCTGTCAGGCCGGTGCCTATGCGCGTTTCACCATACTCGCCATCCAAGACGGCGCTTACTGCCCAGCCACCGCCCCCATCAGCGCGTGCGATATCGCCAAGCGTCGCGCGGCGGAGGCCACGACCTGCGGACAGAAAGGAGATTGCTTCGAGGATGTTGGTTTTGCCTGCGCCGTTGTCGCCTACGAAAGCGATCATTCGGCTGTTCAACTCAACGCTTGCTGCGCTGTAGTTTCGAAAATCCGTTAGCGCGAGGCGAGAAAGCGCCACAGGCACTGGATCCGACATTCAGGCTCTCTTTGGTTCAATAAGTTTCGCAGATGCTGTTTTCCGAAATTCGAAAGGCATTTTTTCGGGAACGCATACCAAGAAAAGAAATGCCCCCGGCTGTGGTAGCCGAGGGCGAAAGATTTATACGCGCATTGGCATCAGAACGTAGATCGCTTCGTCGCTGCCTTCATCGCGGATCAGGGTCGGAGAACCGGAGTCTGCGAGAGTGAAGAGCGCGGTGTCTGCTTCCAGCTGCGCTGCGATATCCAGCAGGTACTTGGAGTTAAAGCCGATCTCGAATTCTTCGTTGTCGTACTCAACTGCAACTTCTTCAGTCGCGGTACCGGAATCCGGGTTGGTCACGGTCAGGACGATCTTGCCTTCGCTGAGCGCCATCTTCACGGCACGGCCACGGTCGGATGCGATGGTGGACACGCGGTCGACAGCTTCTTTGAAGACGTCACGGTCAACGCGCAGTTCCTTGTCGTTTCCTTTCGGAATAACGCGCTCATAATCCGGGAAGGTGCCGTCGATCAGCTTGGAGGTGAGGATGATGTCACCAATGGTGAAGCGGATCTTGGTCTCGGAAATCTCGACCTTGATTTCAACTTCAGGATCGTCCAGCAGCTTCTGAATTTCGCCAACGGTTTTGCGCGGTACGATGATGCCCGGCATGCCGTCAGAACCTTCTGGCGCCTCAAGCTCAGCCTGAGCGAGGCGGTGACCATCAGTTGCAACTGCGCGGAAACGCAGGCCTTCACCGATGTCCAGAGAATGCATGTAGATACCGTTGAGGTAGTAGCGGGTTTCTTCCGTAGAGATCGCGAACTGAGTGCTGTCGATCAACTTGCGGATGCCACCAGCGGTCATGGTGAAGCTGTGGGAGAACTCACCAGCAGTCAGATCAGGGAAGTCGGTGACTGGCAGGATCTGCAGCGCAAAGCGGGAACGGCCTGCGCGGATTTCCATGGTGCTGTCATCACCGGAGGTTTCCAGAACAACCTGAGAGCCATCTGGCAGTTTACGCACGATCTCGTAGATCATGTGTGCCGGAACGGTGGTCGCGCCAGGTGTTTCCACCATTGCTGCGATGCTTTCCACGACCTCAAGATCCAAGTCGGTTGCTTTCAGTTTCAGGTTGCCACCTTCAGCCTGCAGCATAACGTTGGAGAGGATCGGAATGGTGTTCCGCCGTTCAACCACACGGTGTACGTGGGTCAGAGACTTCAAAAGCTCGGTCCGCTCAAGTGTCACTTTCATGCGAAACGTCCATTCTTCTGGGCGGAGCTGCGTGCCGGTGCAGCGCACTCCGCGAATTACTAATACAAAATGCTCAGAGCTTGCCGCATTCAATCAAACAGAATGCGCTCCAGCGCCCATGCAAACCCCGCTGTGTCTGCACTGCCCCATTACGTCGAGTTTGACCTCCTGCGGGGTCGTTCAAACTGCACGTTTAGCTCTCAAAATGCAAGAGGGGCGCTGCAAGCAGCGCCCCAATAATCACCAAAATCCTGCACGGAGTCCATATACTCCTATGTAGGGAACGCGAATTAGAGCACGTCACGTTCATTTGCATTCACGTATCGCGCTCAAATTTTCTTTCTGAGCGAATTCTTGTCATTTGATTGAAAACAATCAAATGGAACGCGCTTAGGCGTCCAGCATGCGTTTCAGCAGCTCCAGCTCCTGAGCCAGACCATTGTCTGCCTTGGAGAGCTCTTCGATTTTACGAACTGCGTGAAGCACTGTTGTGTGGTCACGGTTGCCGAAGCGACGACCGATCTCTGGCAGAGACCGTGGGGTCATCATCTTGGCGAGATACATTGCTATCTGACGCGGACGCACGATGGTGCGGGTACGGCGTGCAGAAAGCAGATCTGCTTTTGTGACGTTATAATGTTTGGAAACGACGCGCTGAATGTCTTCGATTTTGACGCGACGTGGCTCAGCTGCACGGATGAGATCACGCAGAGTGATTTCAGCCATTTCCAGAGTTACCGGAGAATTGGTCAGCTGATTGTGTGCAACGAGACGGTTCAGAGCGCCTTCAAGGTCACGACCGGAGGAGGTGACGTTGCGCGCTACGTAGTCCAAAACAGCGTCCGGTACAGTGAAGTTCGGGTATGAGCGCTGCTGAGCGCGCATACGGTCTTCGATGATGGCGCGACGGAGCTGGAAATCTGGCTCGGAGATATTTACGACCAGACCACCTGCCAGGCGGGAGCGAACGCGATCATCCAGGCTTTCCAATTCAGCCGGAGCGCGGTCAGCTGCAACAACAACCTGACGAGCACCATCAATCAATGCATTAAGAGTGTGGCAGAACTCCTGCTGCACCTGCTTGCCGTGAAGGAACTGCATGTCATCGATCAGAAGAAGATCGATAGAACGCAAAGTTTCCTTAAAGGACATTGCAGACTGTGCCTGAAGCGCTGCAACAAAGCGGTACATGAAATGCTCTGCAGTGAGATACAGAACGCGGCGACCAGCCATGCGGGCCTGATTTGCAATCGCCTGCATCAGGTGGGTCTTACCAAGACCTACAGAAGCATGGAGGTAAAGTGGGTTAAAGGTTACAACACCGCCGCCAGCAACCTGCTTAGCTGCAGCAAGAGCGAGAACGTTGGATTCACCTTCAACAAAACTATCGAAGACGTATTTTGGATCGAGGGAAGCACCTTCGAGCACGTCTTTGGAGGAGAGGTCGGAACGACCAGCCCGGCCACCCATCATAGCAGGTGCTGGGGATGCGGCGCGCAGACCAACAGGATCATTTACCTGAATTGGGCGCATATCAGCTGCCTTGCCACCCAGTGCTGGGCGTGCAGCTGGCTTAGCCGCTGCTGGACGTGGACGAACAGCACCACGTACGGTGAGTTCGATCTTATGAATGTCGTCGCATTCATTTTTCCAAAGTCCCATCAGACGCTCTGAATAATGAGACTGGATCCATTGCTTTAGAAACCGAGTAGGAACGGACAGACGGACGGTGCCGTTGTTGTGCCCTTCCATATCAACGCGTGCAAACCAGCTGGTGAATACGTCTTCACCAAGTTCCGCACGTAGACGCTTCTTAACGCGATCCCATTGCTCCGGCCCTGGAGCTTCCTGAACGTGCATGCTCGCCTCCTTGCAGCCGTTGGGTATTCCGCCACAGATACCCAACCTTTAAATCAAATTTGCTCATTTTGAGCTTTGTTGTACCAGACGCTTTTTATTTCGTTGTCATTAGACAAAAACATCACATCGGTGCGACGCCAACGCACCGTTGCTGAATTCTAATATTTCTTGGGAGCTATCCTTGGCTCCACGGAAGGCCTTGCGCCTTCCACCCAGAAACCGAGCCTCGATGACCTTCAGCATCATGACCGCCTTCAAAGCCATCTGCCACGTTGTAGCAGTTTGTATAGCCAAGGGCTGTCATTGCAATCGCTGCGGCCTTACTTCGTACTCCAGAGCGGCACAAAAAGTAGATTGCAGCGTTTTGGTCAAGTCCTTTTTGCGCCAGAAGGTCAGAAAGTTGACTCGCAAAGCCCTCGTGAGGGCCGTTGGACGGGAAACCCTGCCATTCAGCGAGGATGACTTCCTTACCCAACATGGAAAGATCAGGTATGCCTACAAAGGTCCATTCAGCGTTGGTTCTCACATCTACAAGAGTTGCAGAACTATCAGCTTTCAGGCTCTCGAAAACATCCGTTACGTTTCGATCGCCTGCATAGGCCTCATGCATAGATACTTCCATTTACTAACCTAGACGCATTCCGTTAACTCACCCAAATGAGTGGGCCACTATAAAAAGACTCAAAATCGAATTTCAAGAAAAATCAAAAGGGGGAAGCAATAAAAGCAGCAAAATGACGCAACAACTCTAGTAGCCTAGATTGCAATTACTATAAAATGCAACGCCTAGACTTTACGCCTTCTGACCAGCTTTGCCCGACCCTGGTTCGATTCTTCTAACTTGTATGCTGGGATCGGGTAGCAACCCGACTTCTTCTTGACCATACACAGCCGATTTTGGTCCCGCAATAGCGGAAAGTTTACAAAACGCAAATGCCCTTTCTGTGACGCAAGGTCAAGCCCATATGTCGTCAACGGCTAAGTTCGGCAAAAAGCAGTGAACTCAACAACTTTCTTCATATGCACTTGGTTAATGGCGGGCGGCTAAGGCGAATAAAAAAAATTATCCGGCCGTCACTTGACTCGCCAAGAATCTGCTCTTTTCAGCTGCGACAATTTTAACCTAGAGCTAACCTATTGTTTTTTAAGGATTTTCCTTGACAGGCTCCGAGACTATTCCACAGGCTATTCGCCGCGAAAATGCCCCAGTTTTATCCTAGGGTAAGCTTATCCAGCTAACAAAAAAGCCCGGCCATACGACCGGGCTTTTTTAGTCCAAAAAACTTGGATTAGGCGCCGAGTGCCTTAATACGAGCATTCAGACGGGATACCTTGCGAGACGCAGTGTTCGCATGGATAACGCCTTTAGTAGATGCACGCATGATTTCAGGCTGTGCAACTTTGAATGCTTCGTTAGCAGCTGTCTGGTCACCCGCGACAATTGCTTCTTCCACTTTACGTACGAAAGTACGTACGCGGCTACGGCGAGCCTTATTAGTGGCCGTCTGGCGGGCAATTTTACGTGCCGCCTTCTTGGCCGAAGGAGTGTTGGCCATGGGCTCTGTCCTGATCTGTCAGTAAGAACTGTTTTCAAATCGCGAACGAGGCCGCCCAGAGCCGCCCCGGTCAAACGAATTCAGTGACGAACAAAATCCGCCACCGGTTGTGGAGCGCTTATAGTTGGGAGTCTTAGCCTCGTCAATGAAAAAAGGTGTAGACCTGCCCAAAATCGGCTTATCCGTCTTCGAATTCAGGTTTTCTCTTTTCGATGAAGGCCTTCATACCTTCTTTTTGATCGCTGGTTGCAAACATAGAATGGAACAAGCGACGCTCAAAACGAATACCTTCTGCAAGGGTTACTTCGTAAGAACGGTTTACACTTTCCTTCGTCATCATAACAATTGGAGTCGAGAAACTTGCAATCTTTTCAGCAGCTTTGAGTGCTTCTTCGACCAGATCGTCATTTGCAACAACGCGAGAGACAAGGCCGGACCGCTCAGCTTCAGCTGCATCCATCATACGGCCTGTCAAGCACATTTCCATTGCTTTGGACTTGCCAACAAGCCTTGTTAATCTCTGTGTACCACCTGCACCTGGCATAACGCCAAGTTTGATCTCTGGCTGGCCAAACTGAGCAGATTCCGCTGCCAGAATGAAATCACACATCATAGCAAGCTCACAGCCACCGCCCAGCGCGAAGCCTGCAACAGCTGCGATGATCGGCTTACGCTTCTGCGCGATCTGGTCCCAGCTGGTGATGAAGTCCATCAGATAGGTCTGCGGATAGTCGTACTCAGCCATCACTTTAATGTCAGCGCCCGCAGCAAATGCTTTTTCGGAGCCGGTGATGACGGTCGCGCCAATTTCAGGATCGCGATCAAACACGTTCAGCGCTTCATCAAGCTCAGCGATCAGATCGCTGTTCAGCGCATTCAATACTTTCGGGCGGTTTAGCGTAATCAGGCCAACCTTGCCGCGTGTCTCAACCAGAATATTCTCGTAGGACATATGTCCCTCCCAATAAAATCAACTTGGATTTCTGCCCTAACATTGAAGAGTGATGGCTTAGCGGCAAGGTAGCCGTTTGTCTTAGTTCTATCAGGCGGTGGCGTTCGCCCGCTCCGGGAACAGCCCTGCAAGCCCTTCTTTGCTTGCCGCGCAGACACCGCGTTCGGTGATCAGAGCAGTGACGTACTTGGATGGCGTTACGTCGAAAGCAAAGTTGGAGAGTGGAGTTTCCGGTGGGCAGATGCGCACCTTCTCGACGTCACCAGCAGCTGTTTCACCGCTGATCCATGCAACTTCCTCACCGCCACGTTCTTCGATCGGGATTTCCTTCAGACCGTCTGCGACCGTCCAGTCGATGGTGGAGGAAGGGAGTGCCACGTAGAACGGTACGCCGTTGTCGTGGGCGGCGAGCGCTTTGAGGTAGGTGCCGATCTTGTTGCAGACGTCTCCGTGTGCGGTGGTTCTGTCGGTGCCGACGATGCAAAGGTCCACCATGCCGTGCTGCATAAGGTGGCCACCAGCGTTGTCGACCAGCAGTGTGTGCGGCACACCGTGCTCACCCAGCTCCCAAGCGGTGAGGCCAGCGCCCTGATTGCGTGGGCGGGTTTCATCGACCCAAACATGGACTTTCAGGCCTTTGTTATGGGCGTGATAAATCGGAGAGGTCGCGGTACCCCAGTCTACAGTGGCCAGCCAACCGGCGTTGCAGTGGGTCAGGATGTTGATGGTGTCGCCCGGGTTCTTCTGCGCGGCGATCTCCTCGATGAGCTTGAGACCGTGTTTGCCGATAGACGCATTGCAGGCTACATCTTCATCGGAGATCTCAACGGCACGCTGCCACGCTGCGTCTGCGCGTTGCTCCAGTGGTAGTTGAGAAAGGCGGCTGCGCATGTCGTTCAGCGCCCAGCGCAGGTTGATTGCTGTGGGGCGGGTGGCGTGCAGCACCTCCCATGCATTGTCCAGCGACGCATCGCTTGGGTCTCTTGCCATTTCCAGCGCCACGCCAAAGGCAGCTGTTGCACCAATTAGCGGCGCACCGCGGACCCACATATCTTTGATGGAGACGGCTGCGTCTTCCAGAGTGCGTAGCTCGACCTCAACAAAACGATGGGGGAGGCGCGTCTGGTCGATGATCCCGACTGTTTTACCAGCTTCCAGCGGCCAAATAGAACGGTATGCCTTACCATGAACCTTCATCGCGACGTCTCCTACCCATGTGAGCGATATGTGCGTCAGATTATCGGATTTTTCGAAGGCTCCATCTGCAATTTATCGCGTCCGGTTTCTTTTCCTCATAAAGTTCTTCAGGTGACCGGTTCCGCTTCGTCGATTTAGATGAAACCCCTTCATCTCCTCTTTAACCATAATGCGCTACGCTGATCTTCCGTGTCTGTTTACACTTCAACTATGCCGGGTTGATGAAAGAGGCTCTCAATGGCTCCGCAAGATACTGATATTCGCATTATGGACGAGGATGGCATTCTGACCATGTTGGATTGGGCCGCATCTGAAGGCTGGAATCCGGGTGAAGATGATGCTCCTTCCTATTATGCGGCGGATCCTGAAGGGTATCTGGGCTGTTATCTGAACAATCAGCTGGTTTCGATGGTCTCTGCGGTGAAGTACGGCGAGGCCTTTGGCTTTCTCGGCTTTTACATTTGCCACCCTGAGTTTCGCAGGCAAGGTCTGGGTGCATTGATATGGAATGCAGCCATGCGACGTCTGGAAGGGCGGACCATTGGTCTTGATGGGGTGGTTGAGGAACAGGACAACTATGCCAAGTCCGGCTTCAAACTCGTTCACCAGAACATGCGGTATTGCGGCCTTTCCAACATCACCATGCCGATGGACCAGCGCATCTCCATTATCGGCAAGGGCATTCTGCCCAGTATCATCGAGTATGACCGCAACTACTTCCCCGCAGAGCGCGCTGCCTTTCTGGAACGGTGGCTGGAGCCCATGAACCCGATGCGGCGCGGTGTTTATCTGGTTGAGAACGGAAGTGTGCAGGGTTACGGCGTTATCCGCGCGGCGCGAGATGGCTTCCGCATTGGCCCAATGGCAGCTGAAACGCCTGAAGGCGCAGATCTCATCTTCCGCGCATTGGCTGGCAGTGCAAAAGGCCAGATGATCAACATCGACCTGCCCTTACCCAACGACCAAGCCGTAGAACTGGCAGAACGCTACGAACTATCGCCCGTGTTCGCTACCGCCAGAATGTATAAGGGACAAGACCCCAACCTGCCACTGGACAAAATCTATAGCTTTGCGAGTTATGAGTTGGGGTAGGGAGCCACAAGCGA
This sequence comes from Pseudovibrio sp. FO-BEG1, assembly GCF_000236645.1. Lineage (NCBI taxonomy): Bacteria > Pseudomonadati > Pseudomonadota > Alphaproteobacteria > Hyphomicrobiales > Stappiaceae > Pseudovibrio > Pseudovibrio sp. FO-BEG1. The sequence goes on along the minus strand of NC_016642.1, from coordinate 408,045 downwards.
AGCAGCTCCACTAAAATTTCTGAGTGCGTTTCCAAACGCAGATTTTGGCATTTTTCTCGTCATTCAGCCGACAACCGAGACAGACCTCACTGAGGCAGCGTCCAGCACCACATCTCATATAGACCCCTGTTTATTGCGGCAGCAGTGTCTCCCGGTCTACCTGCTGTTCCTGAGCTTCTTCTTGTAGCCAGGCCTTGAAGGACTTTACGACCGGGCGCAGGGTACGGTTTTCGGGGTAGACGAAGTGGTAGGCTGAGGAGAGTTTCAGGCTGATGTCGAAGAGGCGGACCAGCGTGCCGGCGGCGAGTTCTTCTTCGATAAAGAATTTTGGCACCAGTGCCACGCCTAAGCCTGATGCTGCGGCCTGTGAGATCATGGTGAACTGATCAAAGCGCGGGCCCTGGAAGGCGCCATCTGTTTCGACACCGGCCAGAGAGAACCACTTTTGCCATGCATCCGGGCGTGTTGACTGGTGCAATCGCATGACATCCACCAGATCCTCTGGCTTCCGCAGGCTGTGCCTGTCACGAAATGCTCTGGAAGCGACCGGAATAACCTCTTCCTGAAACAGCGGCTCTGCAATGGCACCGGCCCAGACGGGTTCGCCATAATGAATGGCTCCGTCGAATGGCTCTACCGAGAAATCAAAGGGACGCAGGCGGACGGAGAGGTTGAAGCTGGCTTCCGGGTAGCGCTCGTGGAAGCGCGGGAGGCGGCGGGCGAGCCAGCGGGTGCCGAAAGTTGGGAGCACGGCGACGTTGAGCACATCCTCACTACCTGCAAAGGACATCACCTGACGGGTGGCGCTGGTCATCTTTTCCAGCGTGCCGCGGATGTCGTGCAGGTAAATGCGACCGGCATCCGTCAGAACAATGCGTTGGCGAATCCGTTTGAACAGCTCCACGCCCAAGCGGCCTTCCAAGAGGCGCACCTGTTTGCTCACTGCACCTTGTGTCAGGAACAGTTCTTCTGCGGCGCGGGTGAAACTGCCATGGCGCGCAGCGCTTTCAAAAGCAATCAAACAATCAATCGGGGGGATAAAACCACGCTTCATCCTGACCTCTCATGATGCCGTGGACAGCTCGAAACTCCTGAAATCGCGAGGTTAGGCACAGCCAACACGATTAAATTTCGTTCTATCTGGCATCATCTCCTTCATAAAACAGAATCTCAAATAGGCCGGCACCCATTATTATCCTACTGATTTTAAGCAGTTTTCTTCCTGACGCAAGATCCAGACGAAATTATCAGTCATTCCATATGCGAATGAATAATGGAAAAGACGTAGCTTTTACCGATGGTCCGGACAAGAGACACTCTGTTCAAATAACGAATTTAGCATCTCTCACAGTTTGGGGACTTCAATGACCGTAGGTCTGGATACCGTGAAATTCGCAGAAGAAACAATTGAACTCATGGAGCGTATGGGTGTTGCCCGCTCTGCTTTGGAAGGTGGCACACTGGCTGCAATCTCTCCAAACACCGGTGAAACACTGGCCATGATCAAAGAAGACAGCGTTGAGGAAACCTCCGCTGCGATTGGTCGTGCGCATGACGCTTTCAAAGAGTGGCGCAAGCTGCCTGCACCGCGCCGCGGTGAGCTGGTTCGCCTGCTGGGTGAAGAGCTTCGCACCTACAAAGACGACCTTGGCAAGCTGGTGAGCCTGGAAGCAGGTAAGATCACCTCTGAAGGTCTGGGTGAAGTTCAGGAAATGATCGACATCTGCGACTTCGCAGTTGGACTTTCCCGTCAGCTTTACGGCCTGACCATCGCGACCGAGCGTCCGGGTCACCGTATGATGGAAACCTGGCATCCATCTGGCGTTGTTGGCGTGATCTCCGCGTTCAATTTCCCGGTTGCAGTCTGGTCCTGGAACGCAGCACTGGCGTTTGTTTGTGGTGACTCCGTGGTCTGGAAACCATCTGAAAAGTCTCCTCTGACAGCAATGGCTGTTCAGGCGCTTTACGAGCGTGCCGCTGCCAAGTTTGGTGATGATGCACCAAAAGGCCTGCTGGAAGTCATTCAGGGTGGTCGTGAAATCGGTGAAACTCTGGTTGATGACAAGCGCGTCCCAGTTATCTCCGCAACCGGCTCCACCCGCATGGGTCGCCAGGTTGGCCCGCGTGTTGCACAGCGCTTCGGCAAGTCCATCCTTGAGCTGGGCGGCAACAACGCAGCGATCGTGACCCCATCTGCTGATCTGGATCTGACCCTGCGCGGCGTTGCGTTTGCGGCTATGGGCACCTGCGGTCAACGCTGCACCACACTGCGTCGTCTGATCACCCATGATAGCGTGTATGACGCGCTGATCCCGCGCCTGATCAAAGCATACTCCTCCGTCAAGATTGGCATCCCAACCCAAGACGGCACTCTGATCGGTCCGCTCATCGACAAAGACGCATTCGACAACATGCAGAAGTCTCTGGAAGCAGCGAAAGCGGCTGGTGGCACCGTGCATGGTGGTCAGCGCGTGATGGCTGACGAATATCCGGATGCTTACTACGTTCAGCCAGCGATCGTTGAGATGCCAGGTCAGGTTGGTCCTGTTCTGGAAGAGACCTTTGCTCCGATCCTTTACGTCATTCGCTACACCGACTTTGATGATGCGATTGAAATTCAGAACGGTGTTGGTGCTGGTCTGTCTTCTTCCGTCTTCACCAAAGACATGGGTGAAGCTGAGACCTTCGTTTCTGTTGTTGGCTCTGATTGCGGCATTGCAAACGTCAACATCGGTCCGTCCGGCGCTGAAATTGGCGGCGCATTCGGCGGTGAGAAGGAAACTGGTGGTGGCCGTGAAGCTGGCTCTGATGCCTGGAAGGCATACATGCGCCGCGCAACCAACACCATCAACTACTCCGGCGCTCTCCCATTGGCGCAGGGTGTGAAGTTTGACGTTGAATAAGGAATTTTGAGAATGAGTAGTGATCCAACAGGCGGAGGCGTCTTCAATTGGGAAGACCCGTTCCTGATGCGCGACCAGCTGAATGAAGACGAAGTCCTCATCATGGAAAGCGCGCGTGCGTACGCTCAGGAAAAGCTTCTGCCACGCGTGATGGAAGCTTACCGCGAAGAGAAAACTGATCGCTCCATCTTTAACGAGATGGGCGAGCAGGGCCTCCTCGGCGTAACTCTTCCTGAGCAATATGGTGGCTCTGCTGCTTCCTATGTGGCTTACGGTCTGGTTGCGCGTGAAGTTGAGCGCATCGACAGCGGCTACCGCTCCATGATGAGCGTGCAGTCCTCGCTGGTGATGTACCCAATCTACGCTTACGGCTCTGAAGAGCAGCGCATGAAGTATCTGCCGAAGCTTGCTTCTGGTGAATACGTTGGCTGTTTCGGTCTAACTGAGCCAGATGCAGGATCTGACCCGGCTGGCATGCGCACCCGCGCTGTGAAGACCGAGAGCGGATACCGCATCACTGGTTCCAAGATGTGGATCTCCAACTCCCCAATCGCAGACGTGTTTGTGGTTTGGGCGAAGTCTGAAGCGCATGACAACCAGATCCGCGGTTTCGTTCTTGAAAAGGGTATGGAAGGTCTTTCCGCTCCTAAGATCGAGGGCAAGCTGTCTCTGCGTGCTTCCATCACTGGTGAAATCGTGATGGACAACGTGGAAGTGGGTGAAGACGCTCTGCTGCCTAACGTTTCTGGTCTGAAAGGCCCGTTCGGCTGTCTGAACCGCGCTCGCTACGGCATCTCCTGGGGTGCGCTGGGCGCTGCGGAAGACTGCTGGATGCGCGCTCGCCAGTACGGCATGGACCGTAAGCAGTTCAACCGCCCACTGGCACAGACACAGCTGTTCCAGAAGAAGCTGGCAGACATGCAGACCGAGATTTCACTCGGCCTTCAGGCTTCGCTGCGTGTTGGTCGTCTGTTTGACGAAGGCCGCGTTGCTCCAGAGATGATTTCCATCGTGAAGCGCAACAACTGCGGTAAGGCACTGGATATCGCTCGTCAGGCACGTGACATGCACGGTGGTAACGGCATCTCTGAGGAGTTCATGGTGATGCGCCATGCTCAGAACCTTGAGACCGTCAATACTTACGAAGGTACGCATGACGTTCATGCCCTTATTCTGGGTCGTGCGCAGACTGGCCTTCAGGCTTTCTTTTAAGCCCTGATCTACAGCGCATTCCTGAGAAAGCTGGGAGGCATCTTTCAGGAATACGCTTAAACTCTTGGGAGGCGTTTCGTCTCTCTTTTAGGCCGACGCTCGCGAATACCCGCCTAAATATTTCGGGCGTCGGTTCTTACTTTCTCCATTTCTCAGTATTCAGGTGTAACTATGGCGATAGCTTCAGTTGATGTTGCTATTATTGGGGGGGCTGTCATCGGATCATCGGTGGCGTACCATCTTGCACAGCGCGACGATTTCAAAGGTAGCATTGCGGTCTTTGAGAAAGATCCATCCTATCAACATTGTGCTTCGGCGCTTTCTGCCGCTTCTATTCGCCAACAGTTCTCCTCTGCTGTGAACATCGATATATCGCTCTATGGCATAGATTTCCTGCGCAATATTGGCGATCTTCTGGAAGTTGACGGCGATAAGCCGCGGATTGATCTGGTTGAAGGCGGCTATCTGTTCCTCGCCACACCGGATAAGCGCAGCATTCTGGAAGAAAACCACGCGCTTCAGCAGAAAATGGGTGCGGACATTGGTTTTCTGGAAGCTGATGCGCTGAAAGCCAAGTTTCCATGGCTCAATACCTCTGATCTTTCCGCAGGCTGTCATGGTCTCTCCGGCGAAGGCTGGTTTGACGGATATGGGCTGATGCAGGCGTTCCGCCGCAAAGCGCGCTCCCTGAACGTGCCTTATGAGCCATATCAGGTGGTTCACCTTGAAAAGATCATGGGCGGCAGCTGGATTCTGACGCTCTCCAACGGCGAGCAGGTGGAAGCTGGCGTGGTGGTGAATGCGGCCGGAGCTTCCGGCGGCACGCAGATCTGTCTGGAAGCCGGATTTGACGCGCCGGTTCACTCCAAAAAGCGGATGATCTTTACTTTTGAATGCCGCGATGAGGTTCCGGGTCTGCCGTTGCTGATTGATCCGAATGGAACTTATGTACGCCCTGAGGGCACCGGCTTTATCTGTGGCAGTTCACCGGATGAAGAGCAGGACCCGGATTGCTATGACTACGAGGTGGACTACTCCTTCTTCGAGGAGCATCTGTGGCCGACACTGGCAAACCGTGTTCCTGCGTTCGAAGCCATCAAACCCGGCGCGGCGTGGGCGGGGCATTATGATGTTAACCTGTTCGACCACAACGCCTTCATGGGTCCCGTGCCCGGCATCGAGGACTTCTACATCGCACTAGGCTTTTCCGGCCACGGACTGCAACAAAGCCCTGCCGTGGGACGCGCACTTGCAGAGCATATCGTGACGGGCGGTTATGAAACGCTGGACCTTTCTGAACTCGGCGTTGAACGTCTGGCTGCCAACAAGCCGCTGATTGAGCGGAACGTGGTTTAACTGGAAGTGGCCTGCTGAGGTGGGCCACTGAGTTTGCTGCGGTTTTGGATGATCAGGTCGGCCAGGAAGTCTGCCATGACGCGCATTCGCGGGGAGTGGGCGAGGTCGGAGTGCATGACCAGATAGATTGGTTGTTCAACACCGATATCCGCATTCACGCAGACAAGACCAGCATCCGATGCAAGGAAATGCGGTAGGACGGCGAGGCCGAGACCGGCTTGTGTCGCTGCGACTTGCGTTGCCAGTGATGATGTCAGAACAGCGGGTTGTCGGCCTTTGAGGGCTCGTTCAATCCATTTTGCGTTCACCAGATGCGAGAGCGCTTCGCACCAGGAAATGAAGTCATCCTGCTCATAATTCTCCTTATCAGCCCATTTAGCTCGCTTGAGCGCATAGTCTTTGCTGGCGTAGAGGCCAAAGCCGAGTGTTCCGAGGCGGCGGAGGGTGACATTGCCGCTCTCTGGTTTCACCATGCGAATGGCAAGATCTGCATCTCGTCGGTGCAAGTTGACTGAGCTTACGTCGGTCAGGATTTCAATGTGCAGCTCCGGGTAGTTTGCACGAAACTCTGGCAATGCGGGCAGGATCAGGTGGGTGGCGAGGTTTTCTGCAGTTGCGAGGCGGAGTTTGCCGGAGATGCCTGCCTGTGCTTTTGCGCCGGAAGCGAATGCTGTGGCGGCGGCTTCCAGCGTTTCAGCTTTTGCCAGCAGATCGCGGCCATCCTCGGTGAGTTGGTAGCCGGACTGGTGCCTGATAAACAGCGGAATTTTCAGCGTTTCTTCGAGGCGATCAATCTTTCTTGAGAGTGTCGCGACACCGATGCTTAAGCGATGAGCGGCAGCGCTGAGCGTCCCAGTTCTGGCAACAGCCAGAAAGGCTTTGGTGTCATCCCAAACAAGATCACGCAGGATTCCATTTCCATTTTTGGAAATCTGCTTTCCAGTTTTGCTCGTATTTTCCATTTTTGAAACATGGCAAGTAATCAGCAGCAACACAAGGAAGATGCTGATGAAAACTCGCCAACTCGGTTCCAAACTCAATGTTTCCATGCTCGGCCTGGGCTGCATGGGAATGAGTGAGTTCTATGGCTCACATGATGACAGCGTATCCTTGCGCGTGATGGCGCGAGCGGTTGAGCTGGGCATCGACTTTTTCGATACAGCAGACATGTACGGCCCTCATCATAATGAGGAGCTGATTGGTCGCTTTTTGAAGGAAACCAAGACGCCGCTGAAAATCGCGACGAAGTTTGGCATCAATCGCAAACCCGGTGAGTACAAGCGAACGATCGAGAATAGCCGGCAATATGCAAGACAGGCTTGTGAAGCTTCTCTGAAGCGTCTGGGGCTTGATTACATCGACCTTTACTACGTTCATCGCGTGAACCCGGAGCAGCCCGTTGAGGATGTGATGAAAGAGCTTTCGTTGCTGGTGGAGGAAGGTAAGATCGGCAATATCGGGCTTTGTGAAGTTAGTGAAAAGACGCTTCGCCGGGCTCATGCCGTTCATCCGATTTCAGCGGTGCAGACAGAGTATTCTCTTTGGTCTCGTGATGTGGAAGAGGCGATCCTGCCGACTTGCCGCGAGCTTGGGATTGGCTTTGTGCCTTACTCGCCCCTGGGCAGAGGCTTTCTGACAGGCAGTTTCAACTCTGGTACGCAGTTTGAAGAAGGTGACTTCCGCGCAAACCTACCGAGGTTCTCCAAAGAAGCGCTGCAGGTGAATGAGGGGATCACCAAGGTTATTGTAGAGGCTGCCGCTCAGAAGCAATGTACGCCTGCGCAGCTCTCTCTGGCTTGGTTGATGGCGAAGGGAGACGATATTGTGCCTATTCCGGGAACGAAGAGATTGCGCTATCTGGAAGAGAACATTGCAGCGACCGAGATTGCGCTTTCTTCAGAGGATGTTGAGACGCTGGAAGCCAAGCTTGCTCTCATTTCAGTTGTCGGCGAACGGTACACACCTGAAGGTATGAAAGGGCTGAATGCCTAGGCAGGCTCATTGAAAGCTGGAAAAACTTATCCCCCTTGGCAAAAGATGGCCCCATACTAATCCTATGCCCACGTGACGGGCAGCTGGCGGACCGTCCGTCAGCATGTCGTGGGCTGGGTGGGGCTGTCAGGAGAGGTAACGCATCTTCTGGCGGTCCGGTGGCACCGATTTTCAGGCGTGACTGCATGGTCTGAGAGGAAGGGCCCAAGCCTGAAGGGCATCACGCAGTGGCATTTGCTGGTCAGAGCAGCACATGCCAAGGGTAGCGGACCTGCTTGCATACGGAAACTTATCTGAGCAAAGCCGCTATCCTTCCGGGAAACCGGCTATCGTGTCTTTCAGGATAAGAGGCGATGTTGGCCATACCAAAATGCCCGGGCAAGGCGCGTAGCCAATGCCGAAGACTCTATTACTAACTCAATGCGCAGGTATTGCCTGCCGCCTTGCCCCTCCCGATTTTCGGGAAATCTAGCTTCACCACTGCATGGGATGCCATGTGGTGCTGTTGGTGTTTATTTTCCCGCTCCAGTGCCATTCAGAACAGCAAAACGCTGCATTTTCCTTCAGTCTGACGAGTAGAGGCAAAGCCCCTGCATGACCAGTTGACCACGTGAAGGAGGGTGGACCATGTCATCTTCAGTTGGTTTGGACACGACACGTATTCATCCGCAGATCTCTTCGGGCGATCTTCAGAGCATCAAAGGCGCATCTGACCGGGAGCATATTGGCAATCCGGCGACGCGGCTCTGGGACAAGGTTGTCGACTGGTTTTGCGGCACTGATCGCGTCAATGCGAAGAAGCTGGTGTTTGATCTGTACTCCCCCAGCGTGACAGATCAGAACAAGGTTAAAGCCTTTGAGCAGCTGCGTGAGATGGCTGGCGCGAACTTTCAGGAGAACTTCAAGGTCTATGACGGTCCGCGTTTTCAGAGCTACAGCGTGTTGGATTTCAAACTGGAGTTTGATGTGCGCAGCCCGGATCCAGACAATGTGGAAGGCACCCTGAAAAACGACATCATGATGGAAGGTGTCAGAATACCTGAGCAGCAAGGCCGCCAGTTTCTGGAGGACTTTAAACGCCGTCAGGAGCGCACGTTCACCTTCGATTCCAAACCAATCGATGACATGAGCTTCTTCGATCAGTTTTCACCGCAGGAGCGTGCCACCGTCTTCGCGGTGTGTCATCAAGGGTTATTTCCGCTGTTATCTGGTCCCGTGATGTGCATGTCAAATCATCAGGAGATGCGGTTTGATATCAGCAAGCCGGGGCCGGATGATTTGCGGATTCAGGCTTACATGGAAAAAGACATTGCTGCGGACGTTGAAAGCGCTGACTACGAACAGATGCAGCAGCAGGTCACGGAGTATGAAGGCGTGAAAAAATCGCTGAAGATTGAAGCGGTGATCGACGTCTGGCGCGGTGGACGGGAGGTTGATCTGGTTTCCGCTGAAGTCCTGTCACAAAACAGCGTGTGACAGGACGTGATTTAACAAAGGCGGGCAAAGAGAGCTGGCTTAGATCTCTTTGTCCTTGTCCTTCTTCTTCATCGCTTTTTCGAGGGCGTTCACGGTGGTTCTGAGCACCTGAATGCGAGCGTAGCGCTTGTCCTCGGAGGAGATCAGCGTCCACGGGGCGTAACGGGTTGAGGTGCGGTCCACCATGTCGCCGGCTGCGATGGCGTATTCGTTCCATTTGAGGCGATTGCGCCAGTCTTCCTCGGTGATCTTGTAGTTCTTGTAGGCGGTTTCTTCGCGAGCCTTGAAGCGGCGCAGTTGCTCTTCTTCAGAGATCGCGAGCCAGAACTTGCAGAGGATGAAGCCGGAATCTGTCAGCTCTTTCTCGAAAGCATTGATTTCGTTGTAGGCGCGCATCCAGTCAGCTTCAGAGCAGAAGCCCTCGACGCGCTCAACCAGCACACGCTCATACCAGGAGCGGTCGAAGATGGCGCTGTGGCCCTTCTTCGGCAGGCGACGCCAGAAACGCCAGAGGTATGGATGCAGCTTTTCTTCCACAGAAGGTGCTGCGATTGGGTGCACCTTGTAGTTCCGCGGGTCCATGGAGCGTGTGAGGCGGCGAATGGAGCCCCCTTTGCCAGCTGCGTCATTGCCCTGGAAGACAGAGATAAAGCCGAACTTTTTGAAGCGCTTGCGGTCTGTCAGGTACGCCATCTTGTCCTGCAGCTCTTCAAGCTCTTCCTTGTACTCCTCCTTGGAGATGGTCGCGGACAGATCAATCGCATCCACCGCATTGGCCTGAGACAGGGTGGTGACAACGGCAGGGGCTGAAACCGGTTTGCCGTTGCCGCTTTCCAGCTTCTTCTTCATGGACTGGGCGATGGTTTCTGCCAGTGCAAGGTCACGAACATCTGGATCCTGTGACGGGATCACGAACCACGGCGCGTAGCCGGTGCTGGTTTGCAAAGAAGCTTTTTCACCTGCGGTCTGAGCTGCGCGATAATGTTCAGCACCGGACCATTCCTCAATGAAGTTGCGGCCTTTTTTGCCTTTAGCTTCGATATCATGCAGGCGCTCCTGCTGCTCTGCCTTGGGCAGGGTGAACCAGAACTTGAGAAGGAGAATGTTCTCGTAGGCGAGCATTTTTTCGAAGCGGTTGATGGCAGACAGCTGGCGTTCCAGCTCTGCGTCATCAATCTTGCCCATAACCGCATCACGCAGAGGTTCCTGATACCAGGAGCCAAACACAATGGAGGTTTCACCGCGTGCAGGCAGATCCCGCCAGTAACGCCAGTAGTTTGGTCGGGCGCTTTCAGACTCGCTGCGCTCTTCATGATAAGCGTTGCAGAACAGGTAACGCGTATCCATCCACTCGTATAAACGGGAGATTGCCGCGCCTTTACCCGAGCCGTCTACACCAGCGAGCAGAATGATCGTTGCGAAAGCTTTGTTCTCTCTCAGCTTATGCTGAACTTCCAACAATTCCTCACGGAGTTCAGGCAGTCTTTTCTGAAGCAGCTCTTTACTGACTGTCTGAGGAATGTTTGCAGACTGAAACATGCAAGTGACCTTCGCATCTGGGGCATGGCGTAAAATGTTATTTTTGCTCATTCGGCTTTGGGCCAAGAATAGCCATTCTGTATTATTGCTTAAAGAGCTAAACGATGTTTTTCGTCACCAGAATTAACGTATGGGTCTGATTAGTGGGACTATTATGCTTTTTGCAGGGAATAGGGCTTGTTATTTCCCTTTCAAAGGGCCAGATGCCTGCATATAAATGTAACAGAATGCGCACCATATTTTGGTCACCTTGGCACGATGTATACATTTTCAGTGGTCACCCAGCGATCTAAGTAATTTAAGAAAGAGCTAGAGACTTTTCAGTGAACGTCGATTTCGTCACCACATTCCTCAACCACATTGTTGATTTCATTGCAGCAAATCCGGCTTTTGCTGGCCTTATCTGTTTTATCGTCGCAATGGGTGAAGCGCTCTTTCTGATCGGGCTGGTGTTTCCGAGCACGGTTGTTCTGGTGGGGGCTGGTACGCTTATCGGCCTTGGTGAACTGCCATTTCTGAGTATCTTTTTATGGACGACTGCAGGCGCCGTAACGGGCGACGCGTTTTCCTACTGGTTTGGTTACTTTTACAAAGACAAAGTACGGGGAATCTGGCCTTTGAGCCGTTATCCGGACTGGCTGAAGCGCGGTGAAGATTACTTTGCCAAACACGGCGGCAAGAGCATCTTTATTGGCCGTTTTGTGCCGGGTGTGAAATCTGTTGTGCCGGGCATTGCCGGTATGGCGGACATGAGTTTTGGCCGCTTTACCTTCTTCAACGTAACCTCTGCGTTTGCCTGGGCTGCACTGCATCTGGTGCCGGGCGTGATGGCTGGTTCCGCACTGTTTGCGATTGGTGAGATCAACACCCGCCTCGCCATTATCCTTGGCGGATTGCTGCTGGTTCTTCTGATCGCCGTGGCGATTATCCGCTGGCTGATCATGTTTATTCTGCCGATTGTTGGTGGTTCGCATCAGGCAATCGTCAACTGGTTTGGCCGTCGTCCTGACCGCTTTAGCCAATGGGTTGCGCGGACATACGATCCTGAGAACCCACGCAGTGTGGGCATGCTGGTCTCTGCGTTCTTCCTGCTGGTGACGCTGCCGGGCTTTATCTGGTTTACCGGTGCAGTCGCTCCGGGCATGCCGATGGCGCGAGCGGACCTTGCAATCAGTAACTTCTTCCAGATCGCGCGGACGCCAATCATCGATAAGATTATGGTCATGATCACCATGATGGGTGATGGCACGGTGACTGCGACCGTTACGCTCGCCGTGGGCATTTATCTGTTTGGCCGCAAAGCATGGCGCCGCGCAACGGGCTTTGTGATTGCAATTGTCAGCTCCTCGATCTTCGTGGTCATCACCAAGGCGTTGATTGGCCGGGATCGTCCGATTGAGCTGTATTCCGGCGCTGATGCGTTCTCATTCCCATCCGGGCACGCCACCATCAATACGGTTCTGATTGGCGTGATCGCTGTTCTGGTGGCCCATGAACGCTCTCGTCTGAGCAAGACGATCATCTATTCTGTTGCAGCAACCTTCGCGATCCTGATCGGGTTCTCACGGGTTTATCTGGGCGCGCACTGGCTTTCAGATGTGCTGGCAGGCCTGCTGTTTGGCTCTGGTACCGTATTTTTCTTCTCGTTCGTCTTTGGGCACATTCACAATGAGAAGGTGGGCAGAACGGCTCTGACAATCATATCGCTGTGCGCATTGGCGATCGCCTCCACGTGGCACATCAGCCAGAACTATTCGACGGCAGCTGAGGCCTATGAGCCGCGCAGCGAGTCCGTTGTGATCCAGAAATCCAGCTGGCGCATGCAGGATTGGCGCTTGCTGCCTGCCAAGCGTGTTTCCATTACAGGTGAGCTGGAAGAGCCGATTACGCTGCAGTGGTCCGGCACGCCGGAACAGCTGGAGCAGGAGCTGACCAAGCTTGGTTGGCGGAAAGCACCGGAATGGTCCTTCCCGACAGCGACCGGATACCTGAAAGGGGAAACCCCAGCAGGCGAGCTGCCACCAGTACCGCATACCAATGCCGGATTCCTGCCTGCGCTGACGATGGTTTACGAAAGCGATCAGGACCACCGGCAGGTGTTCTGGCTTTGGGAAACACGCTTCAAGCTCTCCGATGTAAACGGAGACATTTCCCATCTGTATATTGGTGGCGCGCTGGACGAAGAAACCGTCCGCCTGTTTGGTGAGTTCTCAGGTCTGAAGTCCGAGGATGAAATTCCGGTAGATCTTCATATGTTCAACCAGCTACCAAATGCAGAAGAGAAACGCAGGTGGGACGGTAGCTCTGTGGTTATCGCGGGGCCTTAAGGCAGGCCCTGCTATGCTTCTTCCTGAGGAGCGCAGTAAAGACCGTAAAGAGTTTGCAGAACGGATTCCACTTCGGCGCTGGCCAGAGAATAATAGATTGTCTGAGCACTGCGACGGGTGGAGACCAGATTGCTGGCACGCATCTTGGCAAGATGTTGTGAAAGTGCGGACTGGCTTAGATTCACAGCTTCTGCAAGTTCACCTACAGTACATTCGCTCTGAACAAGTCGACACAACACCATCAGGCGCTTGGGATGCGCCATGTTAGCAAGAAGCCGGGCAGCTTCCTCAGCGTTTTCTTCTAAGTCTTCAAAATTTGCATCAATCAAAGCTCGAACCCTAATCTTTAATGTTATTAGCAGCAGGCCAGTTTTAGGATAATGGCCATAAAAGCAGCATCATTTTTCTTGGTACCCATACATAAAGAAGAACATGAAACATGCAAGTAGCTGGACTGCTCTAACCGGAATTGTCGCCCTTTTCTTATCAGGACAACCAGAATATTATGCTCCCCGGCAATAATTCTAGCATAATGTGGCGGGTCTATGTTAATAGCCCGATCAAACCACGCCCCAGAGACTATTCCAGTAAAATTAACTGATACAGCGTGCTGCTGTGCTGGATTTCTCGAAGGCAAACTTCTTCAAGCTTGTTTCACGCATCTGCTTAATTGAGGAACGGATTTCACGTTTCAGAGGACTGCGGGAAGCACATGACGAAATCAGCAGAACCGGAAACGGATACTCTGCTTATCTGAGAGATCACCGTTGACCGATTTTGACAAACTTGGTGTTGCAAAACCATTTCAGATCGCCCTGAAATCTAAAGGCTATAGCGAGCCAACACCTATTCAGGAAAACGCAATTCCCTACATTCTGGATGGTAAGGACCTGCTTGGCCTTGCTCAGACCGGAACGGGTAAAACCGCCGCTTTCGCAGTGCCGCTTCTTCAGCGCTTGCTTGAGAGCCGGTATCGCGCGGCGCCGAAGAGCGTGCGCAGCCTTATTCTGACGCCTACCCGCGAGCTGGCGGACCAGATTACAAAGAACATCAAGGCCTATGCGGGCCGCACCAAGATGTACACCAGCTGTGTTGTGGGCGGTGTGCCGTTTCCTCCGCAGTTCCGCGCGTTGCAGCGTGGTCTGGATGTGCTGGTGGCAACGCCGGGCCGTTTGCTGGACCTGCACCGCAAGAACGGTGTCAGCTTTGATGAGTTGGAAATCTTCGTTCTGGATGAAGCAGACCAGATGCTGGATTTGGGCTTTATCGCAGAGCTGGAAGAGATCGCTTATCTGCTGCCAAAGAAGCGTCAGACCCTGTTCTTCTCCGCGACCATGCCGCGTGAGATCCGCGATCTGTCAGAACGCTTTTTGACCAACCCGGTTGAGGTGACCACCGCTCCACCAGCGACCACGGTTGAGACTGTGACACAGCAGATTGCGCATCTGGAGAAAGATGCCAAGTTCCCGCTGCTGAAAGAGCTTCTGGAGAAGGACGAGTGCGAGCGCGCACTGGTGTTTACTCTGACCAAGAAGGGCAGTGCCCGCCTTGCGGCCCGCCTGAATGCAGATGGAGTGCCTGCTGAGGCGATCCATGGCGACATGTCTCAGGCAGAACGCCAGAAGACGCTGGACAAGTTCAAGCGAGGTAAGCTGAAGACCCTTGTGGCGACCGATGTTGCAGCTCGCGGGATTGATGTTTCCGACATTTCCCACGTGATCAACTTCGACATGCCGAACGCGACGGAGAACTACGTTCACCGTATTGGCCGTACAGCGCGTGCGGGCAAGAGCGGAACGGCAATCACCTTCTGCTTACCGGAAGATCGCGGCATGCTGCGTGCCATTCAGAAGCTGATTGGCAAGAAGATCGCGGAGATGGATGGTTTCACCTTCTTCCCGTCTGACCGTGAGCCGAAAAGCGCGCGCAGCAATGCGCAGGTGGCTGGTAAGCGTGCGAAGGGCAGTGGTCCACGTAAAGGGCCGGGCAGTGGCAAGTTTGCGCAGAAGCCGAAAGGCAAACCTGCTGGCAAAAAGTCTCCTCCTCGTCGTTCACCGAGCAAGTCTTCCGACAACGCATCTGCTCCGGCTGGTGACACCGGTGGTTACCTGAAGCGTAAGAAGTCCTAAGCCCATCCGCTGATGCTGGACTTAGCTGAGCGACCAGGTGTGTCTTCACGCGGGTTGGAGGTGAAACTCCAATCCGGTGGCCGCAGCGGTGTGCTGGTGGTGGTGTTCTCGCAAGTTCGCATTCCTTCCGGCAAGTTCGGACTGGAGCGACTGTTTGCCAAGACACAGCATGCCTGCGTTTTTCTGAATGATACCGCTTCACAATGGTACCTTGATGCGGAGCGAGAGATTGATCAGGCAATCGACCTTACTATCGCTCAGGAGCAACCTGAACGGATCATCTATTACGGCGCTTCCATGGGGGCTTATGGAGTGCTGATCACGGGGTTACGTCGGCAGGATGGCGAGATCTATGCCTTTTCGCCTGAGCTGGAACTGGGCACAACAGGCACGCAGAGCGCTGAGTATCTAGCGCGGCCTGCACCGGAAAAGCTGGAGTTGCTGGATCGCTTAGCAGGAGATCTGAAGCATCCGGTGCATCTGCTGTTCGGGATGTTTGATTGGGTCGATACCTGCGGTTACCTCGCGGTTCAACGCTTTGCCAAGAACGGAAACCTGAACTGTTACGGGATTGCAGGGCCACACGCGCTGCATGACCAGCTTTATTCGCTCAACACCATCCGCCAGCTGATCAAAACATTCCAGCGGAACCTGGCTGAGCTTCTTGCGGATAAGAACCTGCTGTATTCGCAAAGCCTTACAGATTGCGAGACATTTGCTCGGCTGGGACATGCGTTGGCCTGTGGTGAGGCTCCTTCTTTGGAAGCCTCAGAGGCATTGCGGAGCAATCCGGGATATGGGGTGCTTGAGGCAGAGCGGCTTGCTTTACATGGGAAGCCTCATGAAGGAGCGGATCTGCTTCGGGAGTGGCATAATACCCTTCACGAAGATGCGGTGATGAGGACGGCTCCCAAGCGCTGGCGGAAGATGTTTTTGATGCGAGCTGCGGAGCTGTATCTGCAAGCCGGACAAGCATCGGAAGCTCGTGATGTTATGGCAGACTGCATCAGGTTGTTCCCGCTTGACGAGAACATGCGAGAATTAGCAGGTCAGTTGAATATCGCAGTGCCTGCCCCTTACTAAAGATCCCTCTAATCTCCGATTGAATTTGTCTGACAGCTTGCTAATATCACAAAGAACAAAGTGGGAACGATTTCATGGAATTTGTGAAGGGCTCAAATCGCGTTCAACTTGATGATCCTCTGGTCGATGGTCGTCAGTCTGATCGCGCATTGAAAATCCAGCGTGGGGTGCAGCGATATTTGCGCGTTCTGGGTCATACGAGCCTTCCTGAAGTCACGCTTGCATCGGGACGGCGGGCTGATCTGGTGGTGCTTGGCAAGAAGTCAGAGATCTGGATTATCGAGATCAAGTCATCCATTGAGGACTTCAAAACCGACAACAAGTGGCATGAGTATCGCGATTACTGCGATCGCCTGTTCTTTGCGACCAGCCCTGATGTTCCGCAGGAGATCTTTCCGGAGGAGACCGGGTTCATTCTGGCGGATGATTACATGGCTGAGATTATCCGCGAAGCGCCGGAGCACAAGCTTTCAGCGGCCACCCGCAAAGCCGTGATTTTGCGATTTGCGCAAGCTGCTGCAAACCGACTGCATGATTTGACTGATCCAAACCAGAGAAACCTGCGGCGGGGATAAGCTGGGGAAGAAATTCAGCAAGCCTCTGTGTTTCAATGAGTTTTTCAGCGAACACACTACGAGAAGTTGCAGGCCTTACATACTCACCAGAATGTTCAGGTTTCCGTTTAGGGAAAGGCTCACTAACATCAGACAATAAAACAGCTCGCCGCATTCAGGCGAGTGCGAAGCTCTTGTTTTGAGGCGTGTTCTCAACTGAGAACCGGGAGAACTTCTCAGGAGTACGCCAAAGACAACTTTTGCTGCTGCATTTTCGAAGGAGGAGAGGGCTTTCGGAAGTGTGTATTTGTTTCTGGGGAGGGGCACAATGGATTTTGATTATGTGATTGTTGGAGGTGGCTCGGCGGGATGCGTGCTAGCAGCTCGCCTTTCTGAAGACCCTTCAATTTCTGTTTGCCTGCTGGAGGCTGGTGGAGAGGGCAAATCCGTTCTGGTGCGCGCGCCGCTTGGTATCGCGGCAATGGTTTCGGCAAAGCCGTTTGCGATCAACAACTGGGCCTTCGATTCTGTTCCGCAGACCGAGCTGAATGACCGCACGACATTCCATCCGCGCGGCAAGGCGCTGGGCGGTTCCAGCGCGATCAATGCGCAGCTTTATATTCGCGGCCAAAAAGAAGACTACGACGGCTGGGTCGAGAAAGGCGCAGACGGCTGGTCATTTGATGAGGTACTGCCTTACTTCAAAAAGTCGGAGAGCAACCAACGTGGTGAAAGCTCCATGCATGGGGCTAACGGACCTTTGCAGGTCTCTGAGCAACGCTCTCCTCTGCCAATCTCTCACGCCTTTCTTGCCGCCGCCGAAGGGCGGCAAATCAAACGGAACAACGACTTTAACAGCGGTGATCAGGAAGGCGTTGGGCTTTATCAGGTCACGCAGTTCCATCAAGACGACAAGAAAGGCGAACGCTGCTCAGCGGCTGCGGCCTATCTTCATCCTGTCATGGATCGGCCAAACCTGACCGTTATCACGCATGCTCGCAGCACGCGGGTGTTGTTTGAGGGTAAGAAGGCCGTTGGTGTTGAGTACAAGCAGAAACGCAAGTTGGCGGTGGTCAAGGCGAAGCGGGAAACGATTGTTTCTGCAGGCGCTTTCCAATCTCCTCAGCTGCTAATGCTTTCTGGCATTGGGCCTGCTGATGAGCTGGCGAAACACAACATTCCGGTGCTGCATGATCTGCCGGGTGTTGGCAAGAACCTGCAGGACCATCTGGATTACACCATCAGCTATCGCTCCAACAAAACGGATATGCTGGGGTTGGGGCTGAAGCCGGGTATTCAGCTGTTCAAGGAGATTATGCGCTGGCGGAAAGATGGATCGGGCATGATTGCCTCACCTGCGGCAGAAGGTGGCGCCTTCCTGAAAACCAGCCCTGAACTGGATCGCCCGGATGTTCAGCTGCATTTTGTCATTTCCATCATCGATGATCATGGCCGCAAGCTCTATGGCGGTTATGGATTTGGCTGTCACGTTTGCGTTTTGCGTCCGAAATCAACGGGTGAAGTGGGGCTGAACTCAGCTGATCCTATGGATGCACCACGGATCGATCCGAAGTATCTGGCGGATCAGGAAGATCTGGATGTTCTGGTAAAGGGTATTCGCATGACGCGGGATATCCTGGAAGGGCCCGAGCTCTCTGAGTATCGGGAGGATATGATCCACGATTTTGGTCGCGACGAGCACAGCATCAAACAAGCAGTGCGGGAGCGGGCCGAGACAATCTATCATCCGGTTGGCACTTGCAAGATGGGCACGGACGAGATGTCCGTGGTTGGGCCTGACCTTAAAGTGCATGGGGTTGAAGGGCTTCGCGTGATTGATGCTTCTGTCATGCCTTCCCTGATCTCCGGCAACACCAATGCGCCAACAATCATGATTGCCGAGAAGGCATCCGACATGATCCTGGGCAAACAGCCGCTTGGTGCTGAGCGCGAAACCGAGCAGGTGTCTGCCTAAACAACAAAAGGCCGGTACGATTGCACCGGCCTTTTAAAAATCATTTCAGTCGCAGGGCTCTCAGGAAAGCTCTGCGATTTTCTGGACGAGCTGGCGGGCCACTTCGTCCTTACCCATTTTCGGCCAATCCTCGACGCCGCCATGTGTCACAAGCCGCACCGTATTGTTGTCACCACCCATCACATTATTCTCGGGGCTGACATCGTTTGCTACAATCATATCTGCGCCTTTACGCTCTAGCTTTCCGCGCGCGTTGGCGATGAGATCATTTGTTTCGGCAGCAAAACCAACAACCAGTTTCGGGCGTTTGTCTTGTAGGTGACCTACTGTTTTCAGGATATCCGGATTTTCAACCAGGTTGAGCGCTGGTGGTAATCCGCTGCCGTCCTTCTTTATTTTCTGGTTGCTGTCATGTGCCACGCGCCAGTCAGCAACGGCAGCTGCCATAATCGCGATGTCAGCGGGGAGGGCGCATTCTACAGCGGCCAGCATGGCGTTTGCGGATTCAACGCGGATGGTTTCCACGCCCTTCGGGTCCGCCAGAATTGTAGGCCCGGAAACCAGTGTCACCTGTGCCCCGGCTTCGGCAGCGGCTTCGGCAATGGCGTAGCCTTGTTTGCCGGAGGAGCGGTTGGCAATGTAACGTACCGGATCAATGGGCTCATGCGTTGGGCCAGCGGTGATGACGATACGCTTACCCTTCAAAGGCAGGGATTTGGGAGAAAGGAGGTCTTCAATCGCAGCTACAATTTCCAGCGGCTCTGACATGCGGCCATAGCCAGCCTCGCCTTTTTCCGCCATTTCGCCCGCGTTCGGTCCAACGAAGTGAAGGCCATCAGCTTTCAGTTGTGCCACGTTTCGCTGGGTTGCCGGGTGGCTCCACATTTTGGAGTTCATGGCAGGAGCAACGAGAACCGGCTTGTCGTTTGCCAAAAGCACACAGGATGCCAAATCATCTGCCAGTCCGTGAGCCATCTTGGCCATGATGTTTGCAGTGGCAGGAGCAACAACGACGAGGTCAGCTTCGCGAGAAAGGCGAATGTGGCCCACATCATGCTCCGCTTCGCGATCAAACAGTTCGGTGAACACGGTGTCGCCGGTCAAGGCGCCAACTGCGAGAGGTGTGATGAACTGAGAGCCGCCATTGGTGAGAACCGCACGAACCTTTGCGCCACGCTCCTGAAGGCGGCGGATCAGATCCAGCGATTTATAGGCCGCAATTCCGCCTGTGATGATGAGAAGAATACGCTTGTCTGAAAGCATTATTAAAACCACCTTTTGCGCGGGCGTAGACCCACCAACTCATTTCCTGAGCTAGTTCTATCCGTTTTCCCTACGGATTTCATTAGTTTCCTAAAGGCTATTCGTCCCATTGGGTAAATCGCGGTGGCGCAGATCCGGGATCAGAGCCTGAACTTATCCGGATGGGGCCAGATTTCCTGTTCGGGCCTGTAAAATTGCATCAGTTCAATGAGGTTTCGACCGTCTTGAATGAAGGCAACCCAGACACCCTCTGCCGGGCTTTGCGGGGGCAGAATAACGTTTTTGCCCTTCAGGGCTTCATGCAGGTCATCAACCACATAGGCAACGTGGGGCGTTGTTTTGATTACATCGGGAAGGGGATTGTCATCGTCAAAGTTCATCCACTCGATGGCGTAGGGGCCATCAAAATAGCCGGTGGCTGTCAGCTTCAATTTTTCATTGTGGTCCGCTTCCGGCAGCTTTTCGCTGGTTGGGATGCCAACATGGTGAAAGCGTAGTTCCTGCATCGCTGTGTGCCCTTGTTCGGCATGAGACAAAACCAGCCTAAGCCAGAGTAATCACCGTAGGGCCAACAGGACCAGCACAATTAGAAGGATCTGAAAATGCCAATAAAAAAAGCCCCGCTCTGATGAGCGAGGCTCTTTAACATCAGATTTTGCGAGGCTTAGAACTGGCCTGCAAAGCTGCGCGGTGCCGGAGCAATTGGCTCAGCTTCGCGTTTGCCGGTCACAGCGTAAACAGCCAAACCCCGATTGTTCAGGCCATCCTGCTGGAAGCGGAAGATGCCATCAATGCCAAGGAAGCCATCACGGTTGGTCAACACACGGTCAGAGAAGCGATCTGGCCCAGCGGAACGCACCAGCCCAGCGGCCAGAATGGTTGCATCATATGCCAGCGACGCATTGCGCGGTGGCTGAGAACCATAGGTTTCGCGGTAACGGGTTGCGAGACGCTCGAAGCTCTGGTTATCCGGACCCGGGAACCAGCTGCCGACCATGACTGGAGACTGAAGGATTTCTGGCGTGTTCCACTGACCACTGCCGATCATCTTCACTTCGCCAAGGTTGGCGCCCATCTCGGTCATCACCTGCACCACGAACGGAGGAACACCGCCACCTTCAGGCACAAACAGAGTGTCCACCTGAGAAATGGAGCGGCTCAGGCTGGCAACGCGGGCACGAATATCTTCCGCATTGCCTGGAATGTAGCGCTCAATGGTGATGATGCGGCCATTCGTTTGCCCAACTGCCTGACGGAAGGCTGCTTCAGCAACTGCTCCGTAGGCATTGTTTGGAAGCAAGGCTGAGTAGGAGCGACGTTCCTGCTCTGCTGCGTAAGAAACGATGCGGTTTACGTCAGAAACCGGCAGATAGCTGAGCAGATATGTACCCGGCTTGGCTGCGTTGGTATCAGAGGAGAATGCAACGATTGGAACACCAGAACGACGTGCAACTGCTGTTGCACCCTGAACAGCTGGCGCGAAGACAGGGCCGATCAGCAGCTCAGCACCTTCGCTGATTGCCTGCTGTGCCGCGATGCTTGCGCCTTCAGCGGTGCCGCCGGTGTCTTTTACGAGGAGCTGAATGTCAGCGCCCTGAAAATCTTCTAGTGCCAGCTTGGCAGAATTTTCAAAGAGGGTTGCCACAGAAGCAGCGGACTGGCCTTCGCCTGAGTACGGCAGAAGCAAACCAACACGTACTGAACCGTTGCCGATAGCACGACCAGAGACCAATTGCGGCTGCCCGTTCGGGTTTAAATCAGGCTGAAGAGGAGTGTTCACCGATGAGAAGTTAGGTGAATTAACACAGCCAGCCAACAGGACCGAGATGCCAAGTGCAGCCCCTGTCACAAGTTTGCGGAAGCTCATTCCACGCAGTGTGGCTGATCCTAAGCTCATGGATGCCCCATCTATTCCGAAGGCCGTAAAATCAATCCTTCGTTTAACAAGGAATGAAATCCGGCAATTTACATTTAGAGTTGGCGACATGCCCGCATGCACTCAGCTCTAATCGATTGTTTTGCGCCGTCCCTATCCAAAAACCGGTTCCCACTTTTCGGGGAGAGGCTGTCATTTGGTTTATTTCTACAGATCCACCGCAGTTAATACAGCCTCAACCCAAGGAAATCCGCGATTTTTTTAAGGATTCTGTCAAAAACTCCCCGTTGTAATTAGTCATTTTGCGGTTTGTTGGTTAGATGTGCACTCTCTACTGTGCAAAACTTGCTCCATTCTGGAGCTTTCATGAGGCGACCATGGATCATTCCGAAGCTGCATCTGAGCGGAAATACTACATAGGCGAGCATTCGCTGAACGCTAAACGGATTGAACCGGGCCTGCACATCGTCTCGACGCCAATAGGCAATCTGCAAGACATCACCATTCGCGCGCTGGAAACCCTTGCAGCCTGCGATCTTATTGCCTGTGAAGATACCCGTGTGACGGGTGTTTTGCTGCAACGTTACGGCATCCGCACGCAGATGATGACTTATCACGAGCACAACGCCCAGAAGCAGCGTCCGAAGATTATGGAAGCGCTTGAGGCGGGCCGTGCGGTGGCTCTGGTTTCT
Organism: Pseudovibrio sp. FO-BEG1; assembly: GCF_000236645.1. Lineage (NCBI taxonomy): Bacteria > Pseudomonadati > Pseudomonadota > Alphaproteobacteria > Hyphomicrobiales > Stappiaceae > Pseudovibrio > Pseudovibrio sp. FO-BEG1. The sequence continues at coordinate 385,668 of NC_016642.1, read as the reverse complement.
GATGCCGGGACACCATTAATCTCTGATCCGGGCTTCCGTCTTGTGGGTGACGTGGTTGAGCAGGGGCACAAAGTAATTCCCATCCCTGGTGCCTCTGCCATGCTAAGTGGTCTGGTTGGCGCCGGTCTCCCGTCTGATACGATTTTGTTCGCCGGTTTTTTGCCAAACAAGACCCACGGCAGAAAGAAGCGTCTTGAGGAGCTGAAGGATATTCCGGCAACGCTGGTGTTTTATGAAAGCCCACACAGAGTTGGGGCATCGCTTGCTGACATGAATGAAATTCTCGGGAAGCGACAGGCCGTTGTGGCACGAGAGCTGACTAAGCGATTTGAGACCTTTCAGCGAGGAACCCTTGCAGAACTGAGTGATTTCTTCTCGGGGGATCGCCCCAAGGGAGAAATTGTTATCCTTGTCTCACCACCTGAAGAGCAGGAACTGACCGAGGTTGATGCAGACGCGCTGCTGCTGGAGGCATTGAAAGAAATGCCAGTGAGCGCAGCGGCGAAGAAAGTCTCCAAAGCAACCGGGGTGGATCGAAAAACGATTTATGCCCGTGCGATGGAGCTGAAAAATGCAGGATCCGCAGAAGACACCGAGAGCGACTAAGAGCAATCTTCTCAAGAAGCAAGCGGCTTACCGCAAAGGGCTACAAGCGGAGCTGAAGGCCGAGATGCTGCTTCGTCAGGCGGGCTGGCAGATTCTGGAAAGACGCTACAAAACCAAGCAGGGCGAGATAGATCTGATTGCCGAACAGGACCAGACAATCGTGTTTGTGGAGGTGAAGGCACGGCGGGGTGTGGATGATGGCTTATATGCAATCACGCAACGCTCTCAACGACGGATCGCCAATGCCGCGCGGGAATGGGTTTCTCACCACCATGAAGTGGTGGGAAAAACCTTGAGATTTGATGCGGTTATTCTGCCAAAGCACGGGGAAGCCCAGCATTTTCCTAATCTTTTCGAAGCTGAAATTTTTTAGGAAACAAATATTTTATCGCAAAAATGTAGACAAATTGCTTTCTGACCCACATATCTGCGGCTAACATCCATTATTATTTACGTGGATTTCTACCCCTGCGTTATTTTAGGAGTGCCTATGCCCCAAGCAGCTACTTCTGGTGCCAAGCGGCCGCTTAAAGTCGCGGTTCAGATGGACCACATCTCCACCATCAACATTGCAGGCGACAGTGCTTTTGCCCTGATGCTGGAAGCGCAGGATCGTGGTTACGAACTGTATCATTACACTCCGGAGCGGCTGGCGCTTTGGGGTGAAAAGGTGATGTGCCGCGTTGAACCAGTGACGGTGCGCGATGAAGCTGGCAACCACTTCAGCTTTGGTGAACCACAGCGCGTTGATATGTCCGAAATGGACGTGGTGCTGATGCGTCAGGATCCTCCGTTCGATCTGGCTTACATTGCAGCAACCCACATTCTCGAGAAGCTCTCGAAGACAACGCTTGTGGTGAACGATCCGATTTCCGTGCGCAATGCGCCTGAAAAGCTGTTTGTGACCCAGTTCGCTGATCTGATGCCGCCAACACTGATCACCCATGATCGCGAAGAAATCGATGCATTCCGCGAAGAACATGGCGATATCGTCATGAAACCGCTGTTTGGCCATGGCGGTGCTGCGGTGTTCCGCGTGACACAAGACGATCTGAACTATGGGTCCCTCTACGATTTCTTCTCCGTGACTTTCCGCGAGCCATGGGTCATTCAGAAATTCCTGCCAAATGTAAAGCACGGTGATAAGCGCATTCTGCTGGTGGATGGTGAGTTTGCAGGTGCAGTGAACCGTGTGCCTGCTGAAGGCGATCTGCGCTCCAATATGGTTCGTGGTGGCTCTCCGAAGGACAGCGATCTGACAGAGCGAGAAAGAGAAATCTGTGCTCGCCTTGGGCCAACGCTGAAGGAGCAGGGCCTCATCCTCGTTGGTATCGACGTGATTGACGGAAACCTCACCGAGATCAACGTGACAGCACCGACGGGTATTCGCGCCATTCAGAAACTTGGCGGCCCTGATGTAGCGGCCCGGGTTTGGGATGTGCTGGAAAGAAAGCTGGAAAGCTAAACAAGATCAAGGCTCTGTTTCACGACAGGGCCTTTTCATTTTTATTGGATCAGCCGTTTCTTTAACTCAAGAAATTACCTGAAGCTTTTAAAGGAAGCTTTCGTATTTCTGAGTATTCAAGGCTTGTGTGTTTCCCCTTCGTTCCTGCTTAATTACTGCAATTCTGATAAATTGTGGCTGCAGGAGTGTCTGGTGTTTTCTCGCATCTCTACCGTTTCCTTTCAGGGCGTCGATGCTGCCAATGTTGATGTGCAGGTGCAGATCAGCCCCGGCTCTGTCTACTTCACTCTCGTTGGACTGCCAGATAAAGCAATTGCAGAAAGCAAGGAACGGGTACGCTCCGCACTCATTGCCTCGGGATTGGCGCTACCAGCCAAGCGCGTGACGGTGAACCTTGCGCCGGCAGACCTTCCCAAGGAAGGCTCCCACTACGACCTGCCGATTGCTCTGGGACTTCTGGTGGCCATGGGAGCTCTGCCTGCTGAGGCGGTAGAAGGCTTTGTTGTTATTGGCGAACTTGCGCTGGATGGCAGTATCTCCCACGTCAACGGGGCTCTGCCAGCCGCAATCGCAGCTGTTGCCAATGAGAAGGGATTGATTTGTCCGGCAAGTTGCGGATCAGAGGCTGCATGGGCCGATGAAAACCTGAAGATCATCGCAGCAAACTCACTGGTTCAGCTTTATCGTGCTCTCAAAGGGGAGATTACACTATCCGATCCGAAACCGCGCAGTTCACCACTTGCCGCTGGTTCTTTGGACCTTGCAGATATTCGTGGGCAAGAGACTGCAAAACGTGCTTTGGAGATTGCTGCCGCAGGCTCTCATAACTTGCTGATGGTTGGGCCCCCAGGTTCCGGGAAAACCTTATTGGCCAGTAGATTGCCTTCGTTGCTCCCACCGCTTTCTGCTCGTGAGCTGCTGGAAGTTTCTATGATCGCTTCGATTTCAGGAGAGCTGGAAGATGGCGCTTTAAGCAATCAACGCCCTTTCAGAGCCCCACATCATTCAGCTTCCATGGCTTCTCTGGTGGGTGGAGGGATAAAAGCCAAGCCCGGTGAAGTCTCGTTGGCTCACAACGGCGTTCTGTTTTTGGATGAGCTGCCGGAGTTTGACAGCTCCGTTCTGGATAGCCTTCGGCAACCAATCGAGAACGGAGTGGCAACGATAGTGCGCGCTAACTACCGCGTCAGCTACCCATCTAAAGTTCAGGTGGTTGCAGCAATGAATCCATGTCGTTGCGGTTATGCTGGCGAGCCCGGGCATACCTGCCGACGAGGAGATAAATGCGCCAGTTCCTATCAGTCACGCGTATCTGGACCTTTCCTTGACCGCATGGATTTGCAGCTGCACGTGCCAGCAGTTTCAGCAAAGGACCTGATCAGTCCAACAACTTCGGAAAGCTCCGAGACTGTGGGCCAGCGCGTGGCAAGAGCGCGAGCAATTCAGCAGGCACGTTATGCATCGCTGGGACTGGACATAACGGTAAACGCTCATGCAAGTGCACGGATCATCGAACAGATTGTTGCACTTGATAATGGCAGTAAGGAGTTGATTGAGCAGGCTTCCATTCAGTTTGGACTGTCTGCGAGAGGCTATCATCGCGTTTTAAAACTCTCTCGCACAATCGCAGATATGGATGGCTCGGATAAGGTGCAAAGGATTCACCTAGCTGAAGCGCTGAGTTTCAAGCGCTCTTCGGCCTATTTGGCGGCAGCATAATCTGTTATATCCTACCAATTGAATTTTACTGATTTTCCGAAATAATTCGGCTGGAGCAAAAGCAGTGTTGAAGCGGAGACTAAAAACCGAGGAGAGCACCCACGTTGTTACTCAGGCTCGCGTGTCTCTTATCAAGCAAACAGAAGTCTCAGAGCAGTCCTCGTTTATTCTCAAGAGCCTTTCCATCTTCGTTGGCGTTGTTTGTCTTGCAATCGCGCTGCTTCTGACGGATTGGCGCTCTGCGCAAAGCCTTTATGTGGTGCTGCTTGCCTTTGGTGCCGGCGCTGTTCTGTTCCGCCGTTTTCCTGCCAGTGATGTGATTGCACAAAGCTGGAAAGCTGCCCAAATCCAAAGTGAGGTGGAGCAGCTGGAAGATCCTTCTGAACTGGCAAGTGATGCGGATTGGCAGTTGCGTGAAGCCGATGATCGGCACCGTTCCATTCTGGATGCGCTGGGCGCTATTGTTATCCGCTGTGACAGCAGCGGTCTTGCGCTCTCCATCAACGATGCTGGGAAGCGGAACTTTCCTGCTGGATTTGGCATTGAAGTGGGCAAAGCCATTCACTTGCCATATGCAGAAGACTTCACGCCAGAACTTGAAGAAAGCGCCGCAGGAACAACGGAAGATGTTGCCTTGCGCACGAAGCACGGTACTCGTTGGTATTCGCTGCTGCGTTTGAGCATTCGTGACGGCAGCGGTGGTGCTCCGATTATCCAATGGATCCTCACGGATGTGACAGACCGGCGACACGCAGAGCAAAAGCTACGTGCAGACCGGGACCATGCCGCAAATGCCAGTGAAGCTAAATCTCGGTTTCTCGCAATGGTTAGTCATGAAATCCGAACGCCGCTCAATGGCGTGCTGGGCATGGCCGATTTGCTTGACGACACTTCAACAACTGCCGAGCAGCAGAACTACATCAACGCTATCAGAACATCTGGCTCAACGCTTCTGATGCTGATTGATGAGGTCCTTGATTACTCAAAGATCGAGGCCGGAAAACTGGAATTGGAGACCGGAACGATAGAACTGACGCCGTTGATCGAGCGTGTGGTGGAACTGTTGTCTCCCAAGGCTCATGCCAAAGGGCTTCAGATCGGTTCTTACATCGCACCGGAAGTCCCGGAGACGATCCAGAGCGATCCAGCACGGCTTCAGCAGGTGCTCTACAATCTGGTCGGCAACGCAATCAAGTTCACGGAGCAGGGCGGTGTTTCACTGGTCTTGCAGGTGTCGCAGGATTCCGCTGGCAATCATATTTTGGAGTTTGCAGTAAAAGACACTGGCCCTGGAATGGATGACGTGACTGCAGCGCGCATCTTCCGGGAGTTTGAACAAGGTGAATATGGACGCGACCGCAAGTTTGATGGTGCCGGATTGGGACTGGCGATTTCCAAGAGACTTGCAGAGTTGATGGGCAGCTCGCTGACTGTTCAAAGTCAGCTCGGATGTGGTTCGACGTTCCTTCTTGAAATGCCACTCGATCAGATTGTCGATGAGGCTATTGAAGAACATTCAGAGCACATTGCAATCCTGACCAGTAATCATATTGAAGTTGATCTGGTTCAGAGAACTCTGATCAGCAACGGTTTTGTTCATACCCGAGTGCTTGATCCAGAAGATTTAGAAGCAAATCTGCTTAGAGCACAGCTTGATCGCCTGTTGGTTGGCGAAGAGTATGTTGAGCGTATTCGCGACTTCTACCAGCAGCATTCTACTCATGCTCCTGAGATCATCGTGTTCATCAAACCTCAGGAACGAGCTCGCATTGCCGATATCAAAACTGGCGAGTTTTCTGGCTACCTGACACGTCCTGTACGCCGCGCATCTTTGTTGCGCGTCATTGCGCTTGGTCTCGAAGTTGAAGAAACGGATGAGCAAAGCAGTGCGCTTCCAGAGGAGATCAAGCAGACGACAGAACCGCAAGAGCGCGTGCCTCATCTCAATGTTCTTGTGGCAGAAGACAATCCGATCAACTGGATGCTGGTCAAGGCGCTACTAAGCAAACTGGGGCACCACGCGGAGCTCGCTGAAGATGGGCATAGGGCTGTCACTCTCAGCACAACCGGAACATTTGATGTGGTTCTGATGGATCTGCACATGCCAGGCCTTGATGGACTGGAAGCGATTTCCCAAATTAGAGGCAGAGAGGATAGTTCTGCGGATCAGGTTCCAATTTATGTTGTTTCAGCAGATGTTATGCCGGAGGCAAAAGAAGAGGCCCTAAAAGCTGGTGCAGATGGATTTTTGAGCAAACCCCTAAAAAAGCAGGATCTCGAAGCTGTGCTAAAGCGGTATGCTAAGGGGTAACTTGGTATATTTAGCCTGTTCAATATCAAGAGGCGGTTGTTATACTCAGGTTAACTGTGGTGACAGCATGGTTTAGCAGATATGGGCACGCTTAAGCGGATAAATGTTGGTGTTATGTCACTCAACTGTCCTAAAACGAGCTTATATCAGAGATTGACTACCCAAAATTGACATGGGTTACTCGATTGGTGCAAATTCAGAAAGGCGTTCTCATTATTGCAATGTTTTTTAAACACCTAAGCAATATGAGATATTTATAGTATGGCTGGATCTGGACATCTTTCCCCGATGAAAGTCCTAAGAAAAATCACACCGAACAAGCTTGCAGGGCGACCTGCGCCGCGGTGGATCCCACAGGCAATGCTGGGAAAAATGCCGGAGGCAGGACAAAGCCTCGGTAAGATTGGACCGCTTGAAGTTCGCCTTTCCAATGGCGCTAAAGAACTCAAGATGTCTCAGCGTTTGCGCTACGAAGTGTTTTACGAAGAGATGTCTGCGATTGCAGATGCTCAAACACAGCTGAGCCGCCTTGATCGCGACAGTTACGACGAGATCTGCGATCATTTGCTGGTAGTGGATCACAACAGTCAGGTTCGTAATAAACCGTTCTCCAAACTGAAGCCCCAGATTGTTGGCACATATCGCCTTCTCCGTCAGGAACTGGCTGAGTTGAACGGCGGTTTCTATACGGCTGGCGAGTTTGATATTCAGGGCATCTTGGATCGTCACAGCGACCTGAATTTCATGGAGCTTGGTCGCTCCTGTGTTCTGAAGCCTTATCGCACCAAGAAGACCGTTGAACTGCTATGGCATGGCATCTGGTCTTATGTGTTGATGCATAATGTAGATGTGATGATTGGTTGTGCTTCGATTGAGGGCACCGATCCTGATCTGCTTGCAGAACAGCTTTCCTTCCTGCATCATTTTGCCGGAGCTCCAGAAGAGTGGCGAGTTTCAGCACTTCCTGACCAGTATGTGGACATGAACCGCATTCCTAAAGATCAGGTAGATCAACGAGCTGCGCTGCGTTCATTACCGCCGCTCATCAAGGGTTATCTGCGCCTTGGTGCCTTTATCGGTGATGGTGCTGTGATTGACCACCAGTTTGGCACGACTGATGTGCTGATTATTATGCCGGTTTCCAAGCTGAACTCGCGTTACGTGAATTACTATGGCGAGGATGCTAGTCGTTATTCCAGCTAGGTTCTCAAAAGCGTCCCATTCAATGAAGGGCGGGTTTCCGCCCTTATTGTTTGCGTCAATATCGATATACGCTCTGCAGTTTTGGTCACTGATCCTCGCAATTCGCGTGAATGGTTTAACGCAGAATTAAGCCTGTTTCCCTAAAATCGTTCGTGTTTTGTATCCAGGTTACAGTCTCCCTCCCAAGCAGTCTGTGGCCTGTGTTTGTTCAGGCATGCTCGGTCTTATCTGATCGCCATCGCCTGAGATAAGTGATTAGTATCGGGGTGATTTGGAGTTATGGCGACTGGCCAAAATGGAAATGGCAGAAAACGGAGGCCTGTGCGCCCCGGGCAACGCCCTTCCGGCAGACCACCTCAGCAACCCGGTGCCGGTCAGCCTAAACGTCCCCCACAATCACAGCGTCCTCGTTTGCAAGGCGTAGCACTGCGGCCTGAAGACGACGAGGATTACATCCGCCGTCCAAACAGGGTTGCGGCTACGAACAAACAGGCGTCCCCGCGACCACGTCCTACACCACAATCTCCCTCAGCACCGAGCAGAAAACCTGCGACGCTGAGGCCACGACAAACACAAAACACCGCCACCAAGCGGCCTGCGAAGAAGCCGAGCCAAAAGGCGAAGCAGCAGACATTAGCAGCACTGGATGCCGCAACATCCTCTGGAAAGCCCAAAGGCCAAAGTAAGTTCCGGCGGTTTATGTGGAAGTCACTGCGCTTCTGCATGTACTGGAGCGTAGTGCTTGGCATCTGGGGCATCGTTGTTGTCGGCGGTATTCTTGCTTATTACGCGGCGCATTTGCCGCCAGCCTCGGAGTGGGCTGTGCCGCAGCGGCCACCAAATGTGCGCATTGTTTCTGCAAATGGCACTTTGATCGCAAACCGTGGAGACACGGGGGGGGAGGCCGTTCGGCTGGAGCAACTGCCGAAGTACTTGCCTGATGCTGTGATGGCGATTGAAGACCGGCGGTTCAAGTATCATTTTGGGATCGATCCAATTGGTCTCGCCCGTGCAGCATTTGTGAACTACACCAGCGGGCGAACCGTTCAGGGTGGGTCCACTCTCACACAGCAGCTGGCTAAGAACCTGTTTTTGAAGCCAGAACGCACCATGCAGCGTAAAATGCAAGAAGTGGTGATGGCACTGTGGCTGGAGTGGAACTACAGCAAAGAAGAAATTCTGGAGATGTACCTGAACCGAGTTTATCTCGGCGCTGGTGCTTATGGTGTCGATGCGGCGGCTCGGGTTTACTTTGGTAAATCAGCACGACTGATCAATCTAGCCGAGGCTGCGACCATTGCAGGACTGCTGAAGGCACCGAGTAAGTATGCTCCAACGCGTAACGCGCAGTTGGCTGAAGGGCGCGCGCAGGTGGTGATTGCCGCTATGCATAGCGCGGGTTTCATCACGGCAGATGACGCGAAAAATGCCCTGTTTAATCCGGCACATGTGGTCACCAGCCACAACAGCAGCAGTGGCAATTATGTTGCTGATTATGTGATGGAGCTCTTGCCGGGCTATGTGGGGTCTATCGGTGAAGACATCATCGTCGACACGACGATAGACTGGGACATGCAGCAGGCGGCAGAAACAGCGCTTACCTCACGTATTGCGGAGTCGCGCCAAGAGTTTAACGTGACCCAGGGGGCTGTGGTTACGCTCAATCGCAGTGGTGCAATCCGCGCTCTGGTAGGCGGGGTTGATTATCGGAAGAGCCAGTTCAACCGTGCGGTTTATGCGCGCCGACAGCCTGGCTCTGCCTTTAAGCCGTTTGTTTATCTGGCAGCGCTGGAACGCGGGCTTGGGCCGAATACCATTCGCCGTGATGCGCGCGTGACGTATCGCGGCTGGACCCCGAAGAACTACACCAAGCGCTATTATGGTGATGTGACACTGACACAGGCACTGGCATTTTCCATCAATACGGTTGCTGCCAAACTGGCACATGAGGTCGGGCCTGCAAATGTGGCGCGAACTGCGCGGCGCTTGGGCATTACTTCCTCTTTGAAGTCTAATCCATCGATTGCACTAGGTACCTCTGAGGTTACTCCATTGGAGATTGCAGCAGCTTATGTGCCATTTTCCAATGGCGGATATGGTGTGGTTCCGCATGTGGTTCGGCAGATCCGCAACGAGAAGGGTGAAGTGCTTTACCGGCGTTCTGGTGATGGGACAGGGCGTGTTGTTCGGGGTGATAAGCTCAGCGAAATCAACAGTATGATGGCGCAAACCATTTATGGCGGCACAGGTAAGCGGGCATTGTTGGCGGGGCGTCCTGCTGGCGGCAAAACCGGTACCACTCAAGGTTATAAAGACGCCTGGTTCATTGGTTACACGAGTTCACTGACCACTGCTGTCTGGCTTGGAAATGACAACAACAAGCCGATGAAGAAGGTGAGTGGAGGGACGCTACCGGCAGAGATCTGGGCATGGATAATGGAAACGCAGCATCAGAACATTCCGATTGCACGGTTGCCGGGCGTGCCGATCAACCTTGCGGAGACATCTCCATTGCAGAAGCCGGGTACAGCACCTGCTCGGCGTCAGCCAACCTTTGTGACTGCTCCTCAGCAGCCACAGCCGCCGCGGCCAGCTGTGCAGGCTACAACTGCTCCACCTCGGCAAAACAACAACAGCGCCAGCCCTTTGGATCTTCTTGGAAGACTATTCGGAGGTGGGTAGAGTTACTCTTGCCCGTACAAGTGTAGCTGCGAGCCGTGCTCTTTGAGCCAGCGTTGGGCTTGCTTGGTGTGAGGAGCCAGTTCCTCACAAATGCGCCAGAACTCCGGTGAATGATCCAGCTTTACAAGATGGGCGACCTCATGAGCCGCCACGTATTCCAGAATATCCGGCGGAGCCATCACAAGGCGCCATGAGAAGGACAGCTTGCCATCGTGGGAGCATGAGCCCCAGCGGCTTTTGGTGTCTCGTAGTGTGATGCTGTGATAGTTGCGGCCGAGCTGTTTGGTGAAGTGCCGTACATGGCCTTCAATATCATCCTTGGCCAGTTTACGCAGGAAGTCTTTGGTTTTGCGGTGGAAGCTTTGCGTTTCACCGGGCAGAAGCAGCAGCGGCTCTTCGGTTTCCTCTTCCATTTCAAGCTGGGCCAGACCGCGCAATTTGCCTGAGGAGCGCAGGGTATGCAGCACGCCTCTGATCGGGATACGGGCATGTTCTTCAAACTTTATGGAGTCCGGGCGGGAGCCTAATCGCTGCTTGAGCCAATCCACTTGCCGATTGGCGAAGTCCTGCGCTGTTTTCAGGTTGCCTCGGGCTGGGACGGTAATAACCGGGGTTGGGTCTCCCGGTGGAATTCTGAGGATGTAGCGCTTTGCTCTTGAGTTTCGTTTCAGGCGGATCTGCAGGGACTTATGGCCCAGATCCACCTCAATAAACTCCGGTAAAACCTTTGTCGCAAAGAACCCCATGTCACCTCAAAAATTGCACTGATTGCTCTCGTTATTACAGAGAAAAGGGTGATTTGAAAGTCAACCAGTGCCATTTACTTTAGTGCGCTGAAGTCTTGCAACACAGTTCAAACGCAGAAAAGGGTGCCCTGCCAAGACAGAGCACCGGATGCTTGTTATGAACCTTTAAGACCCATTAGATTGCTTCACCTGCTGAAGGTTCGCTTGGGCGGTTGTGACGGTTTCTCATGAACCGGTCGAATTCTTCCTGATCTTTAGCCCGACGCAGGTCGTTCATGTAATCATCGAATTCCTGACGCATGCTGTCGAGCTTTCTGCGCTCTTCTTCCAGGCGGTTCAGTTCTTTTTCACGGTAGTCGTCAAAAGCAGCGTTACCGCTGCGGGTCGCAGTTTGCATATTATCCATCGCATTTTTCAGATTGCTACGATTCCACTGGCATTTAGCTTCACGCTTCCAGCCATTAAAGTTGTCGCCCCACAAGATGTAGGCAAGCATAGCAAGACCAAGAGGCCAGAAAACTACGAATCCCAGAACCATAAGTGCAATACTTAGAGGATTCCAGGAGGGTTTTATTGCATTTACATTCATTAAAATCACCCCTTCTCAAATCAACAGACTTGAGATGGGGTGGTTCTATTTTCTTTTCAAGATATAGAATGAAATTTTATTAGACGATTGGTTATATTCACTTACATTCAATTAGAATGCACTGAATCATTGAGGCGACGCGCCTGCTCAACCCAATTGTCGCGAACCATGCGGCCACGGATGTCCAGACGGTCATCCAAAGCGGCTGCCTGATCTTCTGTCAGGTTTGCAATCTGCCAGTAATGGAATATGCCAGCGCCGTTCAGCGCACGCTCCAGTTTCGGCCCAACACCGCTGATCAGCTGCAAATCGTCGGCGGCACCTTTTGGCTCAGCCAGCAGGATTTCGCGCAGAGGATCTCCCGCAAACTTCTCAGAGGGGTTATCGCGAAGCGCTTTTTTAGCAGCACGTTTAGTGGCTTGCTCTGCACGAACATTTATCGGATTGTCCTGAATGAACTTTACGATGCGCGGTGCAATTTCGGAGCGGTACTTTGAACCGTTGAAGACCCCGTAGTGACCCACACCCGGTTGGATGTAGTGTAAGCGGCGACTGGACGGAATGTTTTCGGCCAGTTTTTGCGCGGCCTGCGTTTGGCCAACGCCGGAAATATCGTCGTTTTCACCCTCAACGGTGAAGAGTGCGGTGCCGGTGATCTTTTTCGGATCGACCATCTTGCCACGATGCATCATCTCGCCCTTAGGCAGAGAATGTTCGATAAAGACGGTCTCGACTGTCTGAAGATAAAATTCAGAGGTCAGATCCATGACAGCAAGATACTCATCATAAAAATCACGGTGCTTTTCAGCGCTGTCGCCATCACCTTCAATCAGGTGCTGGAAGAAATCACGGTGAGCGACCATGTGGCGGTCCAAATTCATGCTCATGAAGCCGGAGAGCTGCAAGAAGCCCGGATAAACCTGGCGAGTGAACCCTTTGTGCGGGAAGGGTACTTCCATGATGACATTGCGCTTGAACCAGTCGATGCCCTTTTCGACGGCCAGATCATTCACGGCAGTTGGCGCTTCGCGGGTGTCGATTGGACCACCCATCAGCGTCATGGTTGCCGGAGCGCATTTATCTCCATTTTCTTCCATCAAAGAGACGGCAGCATATACTGGGACTGATGGCTGACACACAGCAAGAACGTGCGTGTTTGGCCCCAGATAATGCAGCATTTGCATGATGTATTCGATGTAGTCGTCCAGATCGAAGCGGCCATCCGCTATAGGCACCTGACGGGCATCTTCCCAATCTGTGATGTAAACATCCAGATTTGGCAGAAGAGCCTCAACAGTACCACGCAGCAGTGTCGCGTAGTGACCGGACATAGGGGAGACGATCAGGATTTTCGGGTCGTCTTTTCTGCTTTTCGGCAGATCCCGCTTGAAGTGCAGCAGGTCACAAAACGGTTTGGACCAGATGACTTCCTCAGTGATGTCGACTTCTTCGCCATCAACAACCGTGGTGTAAAGCTCAAACTCCGGCTTGCCATAGCGGCGGGTCACACGTTCCAGCATCTCACAGGATGCGGCGACTGTGCGGCCAACTTGCGTGTGCGCCATCGGGTTCAGCGGATTTTGAAAATACAACCGTGTCATATCCGCTGCAGCCCGGACAGGGGACATCGCTGCATGGTTCATTTCATACAAATGGTAGAACAGCACAGAATGTTTCCTCCCCAGACGTTCGCTTCAGCCAACTCTCGTTCATGTAGTTTTTTGATTTCCGCAGCACGAATACACTTTAGCCCGAAGTGCTGCACCGCAAAAGTATAGGCAGCCCTATACCTTTTCAGCAACATAGACTCATGGAGAAATACAAACCAACCTTAACTTGCATTGAAGATCAATAGGTTCTTCACCGCTGCCAAAGTGGTTGTAAGTGTAACCGACCATGTTGCATTGCACAATATGTAAAATAATACCCCAATCGAATCGAGTAATTCGAATGCAATTATTTCACTAAGTTGAAATTGCTAATGAAATTTATTTGGTAATGCTAATCGGAAGCTAGCTCAGCAATTACGGCATTCAGTAGAGGAAAGCCTGTTTGCGTTGCACGCAGGCGGGTGTTGCTCACCCATTCCACCATTCCGTTTTCCTGCAAGTTGAGCAGGCGTTGCGGATTAAACTGACGACCAGAGAGCTGTTCATAACGGGGCACGTCGATGCCTTCATGCAATCGCATACCCATCAGCAATAGCTCATCACCTTGCTCATCACGAACAAGTCTATCTTCAGAAATAGCGCCGTGGCCTTTGGTTTCAACCAGCCCCAGCCATGTTTCCGGATGCTTTTCGGTGGACGTGGCCAGTTTGGTGCCGTCCTCCAACGTCAAACGACCATGAGCACCTGGACCAACGCCGACATAGTCACCATAGCGCCAGTAAATTAGGTTATGCAGGCACTGAGCATCAGGCGCGGCGTGGTTGGACACCTCGTAGGCCGGCAAACCGCGGGCAGCAGTGATTTCCTGTGTCAGGTCAAACATGTCTGCGGCCAGATCAGGGTCCAGCATTTCCAGTTTTCCAGCTGCGTAGAGGCGCTGGAACATGGTGCCGCTTTCGATGGTGAGCTGATACATGGACAGGTGGTCAGCTGCCAGATCGATGGCGCGATTGAGCTCCTGCTCCCATGCCTTCAAAGTTTGGTTTGGGCGGGCGTAGATCAGGTCAAATGAAATACGCGGGAATGTTTTGCGCGCAATTTCAACGGCTTGAATCGCTTCCGAAACAGAATGCTGACGTCCAAGGATCTTCAGTTCCTTGTCATCCAACGCCTGAATACCGACGGACAGGCGGTTTACACCAGCGGATCTGTAACCTGCAAAGCGGGTCGCTTCCACACTGGTTGGATTGGCTTCCATGGAGATTTCAGCTGTATCCGGCAGATGCCAGAGGCGGGCGACCTCATTGAGAATGGTCTCAACGATTTTTGGCTCCATGAGAGAAGGCGTGCCGCCGCCAAAGAAGATGGAGTCGACCGTGCGGCCCGGCACCATCTCCGCATAGCGTGCCAGCTCTGTTGCCAGAGCTTTGGCATAATGCTCCTGTGAGACCGGCTGATGGCGTACGTGGGAGTTGAAGTCGCAATACGGGCATTTTGCCAGACAAAATGGCCAATGCACGTAAATCCCAAAGCCGCCAGCCGGTGACACAGTCATTCTTTTTCCTTTGCACTTGCCAAAGATTTTTCTGTACGAGTTCTTATCCGAAAACCGGAAGCCACTTTTCGGGAACGCGCATTACGCCGGCAAGCACTCTTTCTGAAACTTAACAAAGGCGCGGGCGCGATGAGACAGGGCCTCGCCTTCCTTCGTTGTGTGTTTTTCTTGTTTGTCCATTTCGCCGAAGGTTCTGTCGAACCTTTCTGGTACGAACATTGGATCGTAGCCGAAACCTTCCAGACCGCGTGGTGGCCAGGCCAGCTCGCCGTGGATTTCACCGCGATAGAACTGGGTATGACCATCCGGCCAAGCCATGCACAGCACAGCCACGAAGTAAGCGGTGCGATCTGTTGCGCCAGTTTCTGTCAGCTTGTCCTGCACAGACTGCATGGCAACACCAAAGTCTTTGCCCGGTCCTGCCCAGCGTGCGGAATAGATGCCCGGATCGCCGTTCAGGCCGTTTACACAAAAACCGCTGTCATCTGCAAGAGCTGGCAGGCCTGTAACCGTTGCTGCAGCCAGAGCTTTGATTGCCGCGTTTGCTTCGAAGGTATCGCCATCTTCAACCGGCTCTGGCAGGTTCAGATCACCAGCAGAGAGAACCTCGAAGCCGTGCGGGGCAAGCATGTCCTGAATTTCGCGCAGTTTGCCTTTGTTGTGGCTGGCAAGCACGAGCTTGCCAGGTTCCAGGCGGCGACTTTCTGTTGTTTCTGCCTGCATTAGAGCACCGTCAGCTTCTGCAGCTCAACCAGTTTAGAAATGGACTGTTTTGCAAGGCTCATGAGCTGGCCGAGTTCTTCTTCAGAGAATGGCTCACCTTCAGCAGTGCCCTGAATTTCAACGATGCCGCCCTTGCCAGTCATGACGAAGTTCGCATCTGTGTCAGCGGAAGAGTCTTCTGCGTAGTCCAGATCAGCAACCGGAGTGCCTTCGTAAATGCCGCAGGAGATCGCTGCGATGTGGTCTTTCAGAACCTTATCGGTCTTGACCATGTCGCGCGCTTCCATCCACTTCAGGCAATCATGCAGAGCAACCCATGCGCCGGTGATAGACGCGGTGCGGGTGCCGCCGTCTGCCTGAATGACATCGCAGTCAACAGTGATCTGACGCTCACCCAGCGCACCCAGATCAACAACAGCGCGCAGAGAGCGGCCGATGAGACGCTGGATTTCCTGAGTACGGCCAGATTGCTTGCCTGCGGAGGACTCGCGGCGCATACGATCATGTGTTGCGCGTGGCAGCATGCCGTACTCTGCAGTAACCCAGCCACGGTTCTGACCACGGAGCCACGGCGGAACGCGCTCTTCCAAACTTGCTGTACACAGAACGTGGGTATCGCCGAATTTGATCAGGCAAGAGCCTTCGGCATGCTTTGCAACACCGCGCTCCAGGCTGACTGGACGCATTTCTTCAGGTGTACGTTTGGATGGACGGTTCAAGGTAAGCTCCCTCGGGTTGCTTAATAGCTATAATCTCACAAATGGTATTGCGGATCTTTTAGCTGCGGATTGCCGCAAGCGCAAAGGCTGGTTTTGGTTTGGGAGCTGATTTTCTGCTAAAATTGCGTTTTGGCTGTTCAATTGTCCTGTGCTAGGGATTGAAGGAGGCCTTTGCCCGAAACCTGCTGTTGATGTGGAGTACCGATACCGTGACGAGCGTTCCTCCTTCTGTCCCTCTTGAGGATCTTGATGAGCGTTCCCGCGAGATCTTCAGGCGTATCGTCGAGAACTACCTTGATACCGGTGAACCGCTTGGCTCCCGCAATCTTGCACGCGGCCTTTCCCAGCCCCTTTCTCCGGCCTCCATTCGCAACGTGATGGCAGACCTGGAGCATCACGGACTGCTCTATTCCCCGCATACCAGCGCAGGCCGCCTGCCAACACAGTCGGGATTGCGCCTGTTCGTGGATGGCTTCCTTGAAGTGGGTGACCTGACTAAGGAAGAACGCCAGCAGATTGCTGTTCAGGTGAAGGCCAAGGGTGGAGATAAAACACCGGAACAGGTGCTGACGGAAGCCAGCCAGATGCTCTCTGGCCTTAGCCGTGGGGCAGGAGTTGTTCTTTCTAACAAGACCGACACAACGCTTCGCCACATCGAGTTTGTGCAGATTGAGCCGCTGAAAGCGCTCGTCGTGCTGGTGAGCGAGGATGGATCGGTTGAAAACCGCGTTGTTGATCTGCCCGCTGGCCTGCCGCCTTCTGCTCTGACAGAAGCTTCTAACTATCTGAACTCCATCATCCGAAACCGTACCCTTGCCGAGGCGCAATCTGAGCTTGTTCGGCAGCGAAACGAATTTCAGGCAGAGCTGGATACACTCACCTCTAAGGTGGTGGATGCAGGTGTTGCTGTTTGGGGTGGAGACAAGAATGATCCCGGTACGCTTATCGTGCGGGGACGCTCCAACCTGCTGGAAAACGTGGGCGCGAAGGAAGATCTGGAGCGCATTCGTCTGTTATTTGATGACCTTGAAAACAAGAGCGAGCTGATCCGGTTGCTGGATCTTGCCAAGGGCGGTGAAGGCGTACGTATTTTTATCGGCTCGGAAAACAAGCTGTTCTCGCTTTCCGGTTCTTCCTTGATCGTTTCCCCATACCGCGATAGTGAACAGCGCGTTGTGGGCGTTCTTGGTGTTATCGGGCCGACTCGTCTCAACTATGCGCGTGTCATTCCCATGGTGGATTACACAGCCCGACTGGTGAGCCGCCTGCTCGGCTAAACTATTGGAGTCCCACTTGCTTTCCCTTACAGCTTCTGAACTGGAACGTTACGCTCGTCATATCGTCCTGCGCGATGTTGGCGGCCCAGGACAACAAAAACTAAAAGCTGCGCGTGTTCTGGTGATTGGAGCAGGGGGACTTGGAGCTCCGGTTCTGCAATACCTTGCAGCGGCGGGTGTTGGCACCATCGGCATTGTTGATGATGATGTTGTGTCCCTCTCCAACCTTCAGCGTCAGATCATCCATGATACTGAGAAACTGGGAGAGCCAAAGGTTGCCAGTGCTGCTGAAGCGATTGCTCGCCTGAACCCGAATGTGCGCGTCGTTCCGCATCCAACCCGCATCAACGGACAAAACGCCATGGCGCTCATCAATGACTACCATATCGTCGTTGATGGCTCTGATAACTTTGCCACCCGCTACCTCGTTTCAGATGCGTGTTTTTATGCTGGACGGCCTTTAGTTACTGCTGCTGTGGGCCAGTTTGACGGATCCGTTACGCTGCTGAAGCCCTTCGTGCAGGATGAGGATGGCAACTACATTAACCCAACCTACCGCTGCCTTTTCCCGAAACGCCCTGAAGCTGGTTCCATCCCAACCTGTACTGAAGCAGGTGTGTTGGGTGCCTTGACCGGGCTTGTCGGTACGCTTCAGGCTCTTGAGGTGATTAAAGAGATTGTTGGGTTTGGAGAAGGCCTGATCGGGCGCATGTTGCTGGCTGATACCCTGAGCATGCATTTTGAGACCATCAAATACAAACGCGCCAAGAAAAACCCACTTAACGGCGACAATCCAAAGACCTGGACCGAGATGCTGGAAACGGAGCACGGCTAAATAGCTCTCATCACGGCTTAAAGCGCCCCTCACTTTTCAGCGATACGCTGTAAAAAGAAAGCGGCGGAGAATTGCTTCCCCGCCGTCTCCAGCCCTCCGCCACAAAGGGCCTGGCCTCATTCAGGCAAATCTGTCTCACCAGCATTGCCAGACACACCGCACTCACAGCGCGCCGAAAAGAGGCTTAGAATGTTTTCGCCAAGCTAAGCTTGAAGGAACGGCCTTTGCCTTCAGATGAGCTCAAGTGAGATTGGAACTTCTTATCAAAGATGTTTGTCACACTTGCTCGTACTTCAGCACCTGCAAATGCGCCTTCCTGAGGCTTCCAGCTCAAGTTGGCCTGATGCAGAGCGTATCCTGGAGTTTTGTTGTTTGGATCTTCCGTGCGATTTTGCGGAGCATAGACATCTACACGCCAGGATGCATCCAAGCTCCACGGCTGGTACTTGTAACCGACGCGCAAGAAGCCGTTATCTGCGGCAACGCTTTCAAGATACTTGTCTTTATCGCCAGAGGTATCATTACCACGTGTAATTGTGGAGCCGAAGCTGCCGTACCAGTTTGGAGAGTCATAGGCTGCTTCCAGCTCCAAACCGCGAAGGAGTGCTTCTTCAGTGATAACTGTCCGGGCAAAGGTTCCATCAAACACCGTAGAAATGTGGTTCTCAATAATGTTGTAGAACCCTGTTGCTTTAAAGCGGATCGCATCATCTTGCTGCAGCGTATCATCAAACGAGAACGTGAAGCCTGCTTCAAAGTTATTGGATTTTTCCAAATCCAGATGTTGCAGCTTACCGTCAACAATGTTGCCATTGCTGAATGTTTCATCCACGGTCGGCAGGCGTTCTGTGTGGGCGATTGAGCCGAATACACCAAACCAATCATTGACCTTATAAAGCGCTGCAATCTTTGGTGAATATGCAAACTTCTTCAGCTCTTCATCACTGGCGACACCATCACCTGGCTTAAGGCGCGTATAGTCAATGCGCATGCCTGGTGTCAGCGTGAGCTTTTCTCCAACGATGATCTCAGCTTGACCGAATATGCCAGCAAGCTCGGTTCTTCCTTCCGGGTGAGACCCTGAACCCGGCTGAACAACACCGCCTGATCTGTAACGTGGGTTCAGACGCTCTCTGTTCAAGTACTCACCACCATATGTGAAGTAAGTTTCGATATTTTCTGAAAGATCAAAGCGAGACGTGTTCTGCAGGTTGGCCTGCCACGTCGTGTAGCTGTACTTTGCCCGGTCACCGAAATAGATATTTCCGGGATGTTTTTGATCAACTTCAGTATCAGAATAAGAGATCTGAGCTTCGATATCTAACAGGTCATTGCCATAAAAGGTGTTCTCGTAAGCAAGTACCGCAGTTTGGTCATCGACGATGCGATCTGTCAGACCGAAGGCATCGCTGTAGGTGAGCTGATCGTATGGCAGGTTTTCACCATCAGCATACAGGCGCTGATAACTGGCTTCAATCTTCTGATCTCGGTTTGTGCCAAAAGTATAGCCCAACTTCGCCAGGCCTGATAGCGAGGTGATGTCACCGTTCTCAAGTTCCTTGCCTTTTGCAGCATCGTAATTGCCGGACTTACGATACTGAAAGTTGGCCAGAAACTCGAGATCCTCTGTCGGTTTCACAGCCGTAATGATAGAAGCAAGTGGTGAGTTACCATTGGATTCCCAAGAAGTTTTGGCGCGAACCGCATATTTGTCATCACCCGCAAGAAAATCACTCGCATCCTTTGTTTCAAGGGCGATCACACCAGCAATTGCTCCTGCACCATACAGAGTAGAAGAAGCCGGGCCGCGAAGCACCTCAACTCGCTTCATCAGCTCGGGGTCAGTGAAGAGAGATCCCATCCGGTACTGTTCAAAGTACTTTTTGACGCCATCGACCTGAATGATAATTCTGCTTTCATCTGCAGCAAAAGCGCCACCAATGCCGCGAATATTGAAGCCTTGCCCGAACGTTGCATCAGGATTGGTAACAGACACGCCAGGTAAAGCATCAATGATTTCACCCAGCGTTGAAGCCTGAGCAGCGTCAATTTCTTCCTGACCCACAGCAGACACGGATTGCGGCGTATCAATTGCCACCTTCTCCTTGCCTGCATTTACGATGATTTCATCCAACATTGTTGCTGGGCTCTCAATTTCAGCCGATTGTGTGGCTTCCTGCGCTGAAACAGCTGCAGAAATCAGGGCGAGCGAGAGGGTCGTGCTGGCCAGAAGGGCCGCACGGGAGTAGCGCGAATTAGACATGATCGCCTCAGTCTGAATTTGTATGGGAGTGGCTGGCTGAGACGCTGCTTTAGCTAGCTTGAGTCTGCATTTTGCAAACGTTGTTTCTAGCTGTGTTTTATAAATATGAGTATAATAGTCAAGTTTTAATTGAGGGGTTTTCCCTAGCTGGGGATTGAATGAGCAAATGTAATAGGCCCTGCTCACATCTTTTCAAACGTGAGCAGGACTGAATTATACTGGAAATTCTGTCGGTTAATCGGTCTCTTCACGCCCGCAGGTGCCGATGATCCAGCAGACAGCTGCTCCGACTAAAGCGCCAACGATTGGGGCAAACCAGAACATCCAGAGCTGCTCGAGAGCCCAACCACCGTTGACGATAGCTGTTGCGGTGGAGCGAGCCGGGTTCAAGGATGCGCCGGAAATCGGGATTGCGATGATGTGCATGCAGGCCAGCATGAGGCCGATGGCGAGCGGTGCAAGAGCTGCAGGCGCTTTCTTCGACGTCGCGCCGATGATCACGATCAGGAACATAGCCGTCACGGTAATTTCCGTAATTGCCACTGCGATTTCAGAGAAGCCGCCGTTGGAGTGTTCTCCATAGCCGTTAGAGGCGAAGCCTGGAGGATCACCGGGGCCGTGGGCGAGAATGGTCCAGAACACGAAGGCGGCGGCTGTACCACCGATAACCTGGGCGATGATGTAGGGAATTACATCTGCGGTTGGGAACCGCTTGGCGGCCCAGAGGCCGATGGTCACCGATGGATTGAAATGAGCACCTGAGACATTGCCAAAAGCGTAGGCCATACAAACAACTGAAAGACCAACAGCGAAAGCCACACCCAGCAGGCCAGATCCGCCATACCATTCAACCGGTGCGTAGGAAACCAATGCCCCGCCGCACACCGCGGAGACCAGAGCAAAGGTTCCTACAAATTCTGCGCCAAGTTTCCTCAACATGACACTTCTCCTCATATTGTTCTGAGGGTGGTATCACAGTGAGATTGCCAACTTACGTTTACGGTAACCTGCAATCTAATGATTGCCTTAAGCAAGCATTGCTAGATCTTTAGGTGAAACAAGGACGCTCATGACGCCGTAAAACTCTTTCTCTTCAGTGCCTTAAGTCTGAGTTTGCGGCTCTTCCATACCATGACTGGCGTGCCACTTGGTGATCTTGCGCGCACTGAAAAATCCGAGAACACCGAAAACAGCAAAGCTGGAGAAGAGCCAGAAGGCTGAATTGGCGATGCCTGCAGTGCCAACCGTACTGTTAAAGCCGGTTGAGTTGGCAATGAGGCCAGCGAGCGCTGTTCCGAATGCGACTGCGAAGGTCTGCACGGTTGCGAGTGCGGAGGCTGCATTTTCCTTGTCGTCATCCGGCGTCAAGTGAAGCGCGAATACGCCCAGATGTGGCCAGCCGATACCAATGCCGGCACCGATGCAGATGAGAGCGAGGGTGATTACCATCAGCGCCATCAGGTTTCCTGCAGTGCCAATCGGCAGAATAACGGCCAGTGTCATCAAGCCAATGGCCATGAGAACAGGGCCGATGTTCACGACGCGGCGCATGGCCTGATCTGTAAAGCGGGCGCTATAGACCTCCATGGACGCCCACCCAATTGAAACCGTTGCTGCAATGTATCCAGCCCATAACGGAGAAACAGCGAACAGCTTCTGAAGATAGAACGGCATGAAGAATTCCGTGTTCACGCAGAGGATCAAGAGCGCCATACTGGCAAACACAAAGAACAACGGCGAGCCCCACTCCAAGGCTCCTTTGGGAAAAAGCCGAGTGGCTGCCTTCTTCTCAC
This sequence comes from Pseudovibrio sp. FO-BEG1, assembly GCF_000236645.1. Lineage (NCBI taxonomy): Bacteria > Pseudomonadati > Pseudomonadota > Alphaproteobacteria > Hyphomicrobiales > Stappiaceae > Pseudovibrio > Pseudovibrio sp. FO-BEG1. Next base: position 363,572 of record NC_016642.1, on the reverse strand, counting down.
GTTTCATCAGGGTGAGGATCATTGCGATGGAAAGAGCGAAGCCGAGAACGCTCCAGATGATGCCTTCAAACACGCTGGTTATGGAGAGCACGAGGACGGAACCTGCAAGTAGCGCCAATTGACCAAGCGGGATTGGGTGCTCTGAGCTACCGTTTTCCTGATGTTTTGGCAAAAGGGCGAGCGTGGCCATGATGTAAAGGATCGTCACCGGAACCAGCACACCAAAACCTGCACGCCAGACACCAAGCTCAGCAAAAATGCCGCCAATGGCGGGGCCGAACAGGGTTGTGATACCCCATGTGCCGGAAAGAAGCGCGAAGGCCCGGGACCAGAGGCGCTCTGGATACATGAATGCGATCATGGAATAACAGAGGGTGAAGATGAGACCGCCGCCAGCCCCCTGAACAGACCGCCCCAGAAGCATTACACCCATATTGGGGGCGATAGCTGCCAGTGCGCTGCCTGTCATAAACACAACAGCTGCCAGAAAGAACGAATGCCGGGCGCCAATGCGTTGCAGCACCTTGCCTGCCACGGCAGCGCTAAGGATTGCAGCGAGAATGAAGAGGCTGGTGTTCCAAGCATAATAGTCCAGCCCGCCGATATCTGCGGTGATGGAGGGGAGCATGGTTGCGGAGATGTAGGTGTTCACAGCGTGCAGCGCGATCCCACCAGAAAGGACCAATGAAGCAATAGCTTGCTTGCCCGTAAATAGTTCAGCCCAACTGCTGTTGGCGCTTGCGCCCGGTTCCTGCATTTCAGTTCCTTTCAAGAACGATCAAACCAGCGGATTCTTGTGTTTTTTGCTGGTGTTTTGGGGCGTTCTAGCTCCTCAAGTTAAGTTGAGGTCAAGGACAAATTTCGAGAAATCTTATCAGTTTTTGAAGCAGAAATGCAGATCACTCAGGATTTGGCACAACTCGCGGACAAGCGCCTCAATACCTCGTTTTGTATCTCGGCGGTGGCTTTGAGGGAGTGTCAGGCGCTGAGCTTTTTCGCGATTTCGGCGACGTGTTTCCCTTGATAACGAGCCATGTTCAGCTCTTTTTCCTTTGGCTTCAGCGCCCCGTCTCCCCCGGCAATAGTTCCTGCTCCGTAAGGCGAACCACCCAGCACCTCCGAAATATCCGAGATTTCTGGGCAGGTGTAGGGCAATCCGACGATGACCATTCCCTGATGGGCGAGGGTGGTCCAGAACGAGCTGATGGTTGTTTCGTTGCCTGAGCCGGTTCCGGTGGATGTAAACACGCTGCCAACCTTGCCTGCCAGTTTGCCCTGAACCCATAGGCCGCCAGTCTGATCCAGAAAGCTGCGCATCTGAGATGCCATGTTGCCGAAGCGGGTTGGGGTGCCAAAGATGATGGCATCATAATCAGCGAGCTCATTTGGCTCAGCGATTGGAGCTGGTTGATCCAGTTTGAAGTTGTGTGCCCGCGCGACATCTTCCGGCGTCAATTCTGGCACACGTTTGATGGTTGCCGTTGCTCCAACCGCTTCAACACCCTCAGCCATCGCGTTGGCGAGCGTTTCGATATGCCCGTAGGTGGAATAGTACAGGATCAGAACTTTGGTCATGCGTGCTCCTACAGGAAACGATAGCTGAGTAGCTGGTCATCAAGTCCTGCAACACTACAAAAACCGTAGTTTGATCCTATCCAGAGATTATGGGGCTATGAGATCGCCTTGGGCCGTCAGCTCTCTAAAGAACCTTTGAGATTTCCTCGGCAACGATGAGGCCGGATTTGTGGGCGCCAGCGATGGTGGACCAATCATCATCACTCATGGCCTCACCTGCGAACCAGATGCGGTCGGCTATGTTTTCGCGCATCTCATCTCTTGCCCAGAACCCACCAGGCTTGGCTGCAGCATAGGAGCCGTAGGTGTAAGGATCGTGCAGCCAGTCGTAGCTGTTGGACTCTACGATGTATTTTTCGATGTGGTTGCCAAACATCCGTTTCAGTTCTGAAACGACAAAGTCATAGGCTGCGTTGTTGCCTGCTTCGAGCAGGTGTTTGGCGAAGTCTCCGCCCATATCGAAATAGCAAAGATCTGTGCCGCCTGCGTTGGTGAGCGCACCGAAGGCTTTGGGAGAGCCGTCAACTTCTTCATCCACTTTGTAGTTGAAGTAGGCATCAGCTCCGGTGCCGAAGATGTTTTTGCTCATCTGCAGACCCACATGGAAATAGTGGCCCATTGGAAGCTCTTGAATTGCTTCCTGTTTTCTTACCGGAAGCGGAGGATCGAACTCAATATCTCCAGAGGCCAGCACACCTGTTGAGACGGTGACGACAACCGCCTTTGCTGTGATGGTGCCTTCGCTGGTTTCGACAGTCACACCTTGCCCACCCCAACGGATTTTCTCTGCTGTTACATCGGTTTGTACAGCAACATCACGCGCTGAATGCTGAAACAGGGTGCCGATGCCTTGTCTGCAATAAAAGTCGCTGCCGCCTGCTGCGGTGTACCAATCCACGCAGGAGAAGCTGTCGAGATCCTTGGCGATTTCGTAGGCACCGATGAGGAAGTCCACGGTCAGGCCCCAATCTCCCAGATCCGGAATGACGGAAGCGGGAGAGACGTCCAGTTCATCGCGGCCAGCACGCCACATGGCACGGAGGGCTTTGCGCTGTGCTTGAAAAAACGCTGCTTGTTCAGAGTCATTTATCGGGCGATCACCGACATACATGAGGGTTTCATCAGGTGCGCGGTAGATATCAAAGCCGTTGGCGAGGCCATAATCTGCAAAGGGGTTGTTTTCCCGGTTGTGAAGGCGAGAGGCGCCCATATCGAAGGGAACACCGAAACTCTCGTTATCAGTCAGAATTCTTCCGCCGATACGACCCGATGCCTCTATGGTGATGACGGAGTAGCCACGGCTCTTCAATGCCCGAGCGGTAGAGATGCCAGCGGCACCAGCTCCGATGACCACCACATCCGTATCCGTAGCCTGAGCGCGCCCGATGAAGAGGGGAGCAGCGGAAAAGGCAGCGGCGGAGAGCAGGAGCTGTCGTCTGGAGATCTCTGTCATGTTCAACTCAGATTAAGAGGGATCGTGATCCTGAGAGGGATTAAACACAGCACATATAGGCAGGCAAGTGAACGTTGCGTGATCGTTTTTACCTGGGTGACAGAGTGCTTGCTTTTGGTGATTCACGATGGTGACCATTGCGCACCAGAAACGATGTGCTGAACCGCAATAGTTAGCCAGCTTCAGGAATATTCATAGAGCTGCTGAAGAGAACTAAGTGGTTGCAATTTACCGCTAATGCACGTGCAATATTTTTGCGAATTTATTGCCAAAATAGGAGAAATATCGCGGATAAACGGGCTAGACTTACAGGATAAAACCCTTACCGTAACGGCATAACAGAGAGATTATGCATAAGAAATACATTTGAAATCTCTTAAGTACGCCATGGTTGGGGGAGGCTCTCATGAAGCGTTGTTTATCTGTGTTGCCCGCACTTTCGCTTGCGCTCATTCCATTGAGTGCGGCACAGGCTGAGGGAGAGAAGGCCGTTACGGTTGAGGATGCGAAAGCATTCATCGAGTCTTCAGAAAAAGCCATTCAGGAGATTGGAGAGGAAGCTGGCCGCATTGCGTGGGTGAATGCCAACTTCATCACTTATGACACCAACTGGCTGAACGCTTTGATGTCTGAGCGGACCACGAAACTTTACGTTTCACTCGCCAACCAGACAAAGCAGTTTGATGGGCTTGCTCTTCCGCCAGACCTTGCCCGCAAGATGAAGCTTTTGAAGCTGAATCTGACACTGCCTGCGCCTGAAAACGACCCTGCCAAGATCAAGAAGCTTGCTCAGATCAATACCGAGATGGAAACCATCTATGGCACCGGCAAGTATGAGATTGATGGTGAGGCGCTGTCTCTTTCCAAGTTGAGCCGCATCATGGCAACCAGCCGTGATTACGACAAACTGCTGGAGGTCTGGAAAGGCTGGCGCACTGTTTCTCCGCCCATGAAGGACATGTATGCGGAGATGGTTGGCATCGCCAATCAGGGTTCTAGCGAGCTTGGCTTCAAAGACACCGGCTCTATGTGGCGGTCCAAATACGATATGGATCCAGATGATTTCCGGCAGGATGTTGATCGCCTGTGGGGTGAGGTGAAGCCGCTTTACGACAGCCTTCATTGTTATGTGCGCGGCAAGCTGGTGGATCATTACGGTGCCGATAAAGTGCCTGCGGATGGGCCAATCCCTGCGCATCTGCTGGGTAATATGTGGGCGCAATCCTGGGGCAACATCTATCCGCTGGTTGCGGCGGAAGGGGACGATCAGGGGTATGACCTGACCAAACTTCTGGAAGAGCAGAACTATACGCCGCTGAAGATGGTGCAGACGGCAGAAGGATTCTTCACCTCACTTGGCTTTGATCCGCTGCCTGAGACATTTTACGAGCGCTCCTTGATCACCGAGCCGCGTGATCGGGATGTGCAGTGCCATGCATCCGCCTGGAACGTGGATGGTAAAGAAGACCTGCGCATCAAGATGTGCACTGAGGTGACGGGAGAGGACTTCAACACCGTTCACCATGAGCTGGGGCACAACTTCTACCAGCGTGCCTATAACCACCAGTCGCCCATGTATCAGGATGACCCGAATGACGGGTTCCATGAAGCAATTGGTGATATGGTGAGCCTTTCCATCACGCCTAAGTATCTGAAACAGATCGGCCTTCTGCCTCTGGATGCTTCAGAGGAGGTGAACACCAACATTCTGATGGCGCAGGCGCTGGATAAGATCGCGTTTCTTCCGTTTGGCCTGCTGGTGGATCAGTGGCGCTGGAAGGTGTTCAACGGTGAGCTGACACCAGACACCTACAATGAGGGTTGGTGGGAGCTTCGTGAGAAATATCAAGGTGTTGCTGCACCGGTTGAGCGTGCGGCGGATGCGTTTGATCCGGGTGCCAAGTACCACATTCCAAACAATGTGCCGTACACCCGTTATTTCCTCGCGCATATCTTCCAGTTCCAGTTCTACCGTGAGGCCTGCCGCATTGCCGGGTGGGAAGGGCCGCTGGCGGCCTGTTCCATCTATGGCAACAAGGAAGTTGGCAAGAAATTCAATGCGATGCTGGAAACGGGCTCCGCTCTGCCGTGGCAGGACAGTCTGGAAGCCTTCACCGGTAGCCGTGAGGCCGATGCGACCGCTATTCTTGAGTATTTTGCTCCGCTCAAAGCCTATCTGGATGAGCAGAACAAAGGCAAATCCTGCGGCTGGTAGACCAGCAAGGTAATCCTGCCGGCCTTGATGCCCTACAAGTCCGCCGGATATTATCAAACCCCGTCTTTCATGGCGGGGTTTGTTTTGTTTTGAGGGAACGGAGGCTTTGGATATGAGCGAGGTACAGAACATAACTGTTCAGGTTAGACCACTTGCTGTTTCGGATATGCCTTTGCTGCATGGATGGCTCAACCAGCCCCATCTGCGGCCCTTTTATGAGCGAGAACCAAGCACACTTGAACAAGTGGCAGAGCGCTATGTCTGCCGCGTTTCCGGTGACCACCCAACCCATTGCTTGATTGCAGAGCAAGAGGGCACTCCTTTTGGATATCTGCAATGGTATCTCAACCAAAGTTTTCCTGATTACGGTCGCGATACAATCGGCCTGACCGCTGGCGTTAGCTTTGATTACTACATCGGTAATCCTGCCGTTCTCGGCCAGCGCTTGGGGTCTGCCATGCTAACTGCAGCGATTGATCACGTTAAGCCGCTCGTCAGCCCTGAAGACAGGCTGTTTTGCGTTGGCCACAGACCAGAAAACACCTCCGCCATCCGCTGCTCCCAACTCGCTGGCTTTCGTTATCTCAAAAATTTCATCGAAGAAGAGCTTCCGCATCAGCTGTATGTGCGGGATGAGAGATAGCGCGACAAAGCCTACTTAAAGTTGCAGATCGAACATGATAATCTTGATTCAAACATTGTTTGATTTGAGTTTTTTATGGGTGTGAATGATTGGACTGACGAGGAGAATGATCTTCTTGTTGCTGACTATTTTGAAATGTTGAAGTTGGAACTTCAGGGGCGGAGCTTCAACAAAGCTGCTCGGAGAAGAGAACTAGCGCGTTCTATTCCTCGTTCAGAAAAATCCATTGAGTTTAAACAGCAGAACGTTAGCGCTGTGTTGGATGCGCGTAAGCATCCATGGGTTACAGGTCTACGCCCAGCTAAGAACTATCAGCGGTCACTTGAAGATGCAGTCCAGCGCCATTTCGATGCCCGAGGGCAGGGAAGCTTACAGGGACTTCCAGAAACACGACTTGAGCTTGATGAAGAGGTAGAGGGATACATTGCTCCGCCTCCGTCTCAAGCTGCCACGATTGAGCTGACAAAACCTCGCAGTGCGGTTCGCCGGGCGCAGAAGCTGGATTATGCGGAACGGGATGCAAACAATCGGAAGCTTGGTCAGCAAGGCGAAGCCTATGTGTTTCAGTTGGAAAAGCAACGACTTCAGGCCGCTGGAAGGCCAGATCTCGCGGAAAAAATCTGTTGGGTTTCTCGAGAAGAAGGCGATGGGCTAGGTTATGACATCCGGTCTTATGAGCCTGATGGATCTGAGCGGCTTATTGAGGTGAAAACCACGAATGGCAATCGTGAGACCCCGTTTTACCTTTCTGAGAATGAGTTGAGGCTCTCCGAGGATGAGCCGGAGCGGTTTGTGCTTGTTCGCGTCTATAACTTCTCAGAGGGATCATCGTTCTTTGAGTTGAGGTCTCCATTGGAGCAGGGCGTTTCGTTGAAGCCTGCGATTTATAAAGCAATCCCTAAGTAAGAGAGGCATCGGGGTGCCTCTCTTATAACCAACACCAGTCTTTTCGGCCTATGGATCCCGGCTCGATGGCCGGGATGACACTGGCGAGTGAGGTGCTGGGTTGTTGGAAGATTCTTGGTTGCGGGCAGCAGGTTTTCTAGAAAACGCGTGAGGTTTGCTGGGTCCCGCATCAAGTGCGGGATGACGGTGGTGGGATATGGGCTGTTGTCACTCTCTGACGTCATCCCGGACGAGCGGAGCGGTGATCCGGGATCCAGAGCAGCACGGAACAGCCTTGATAGCCGGGCTGATGAATTGGTTTCGAAGGGATACCGACGCAAAAGCGGCTGAGTTTGAGGGGATGGCCTATGGATCCCGGCTCAGAGGCCGGGATGACGCCGGTGGGTGAGGCGCTGGGGTGTTGAAAGGTTCTTGGTTGCGGGCAGCGGGTTTTCTGGAGAATGCGTGAGGTTTGCTGGGTCCCGCATCGAGTGCGGGATGACGCCGAGGGGTGTGGCTTGGCGGTTTAGGCGCCGTGGTCGGTTGAGAGTGCTGGTGGGGGCTTTGTGAGGGCGGCTTAGGGAGGCCCGGGGTGGTGGTTTGTTGACCCGGGGCTCACTGATCGCAGGGGCTAATGCCTTGCTCCAAAGGAAAAAGAGGCGCTAGTGCGCCTCTTCCCAGTTGTCTGCGGCTTCTGCTTCCACCTTGAGGGGGACGGAGAGCTGGAGGGCTGGTTCTGTAGCTTTTTCCATGGTGGCGATGACGAGTTTTTTGGTCTCTTCCACCTGATCCTCAGGCAGTTCAAAGATCAATTCATCGTGCACCTGCAGCAGCATTTGCGCGTCCATATTTGCCGTTTCCAGAACCTCATCCATACGCACCATAGCGCGGCGGATGATATCTGCCGCTGAACCCTGAATTGGGGCGTTGATGGCTGCGCGCTCGTAGAACTGGCGCATGTTCGGGTTCTTGGTGTTTACATCCGGATAGTGGGCGCGGCGGCCAAAGATGGTTTCGACGTAACCATTTGCATGGACGAACTTTTTGGTTTCTTCCATGTAGTCTTTGATGCCCGGGAAGCGTTCAAAATACGTTTTGATGTAGTCGCCCGCTTCACCGCGTGCGATGCCCAGCTGGTTGGCGAGGCCGAACGCGGAAATGCCGTAGATGATGCCGAAGTTGATCGCTTTGGCGCGGCGGCGGACCATTGGGTCCATGCCTTCAATCGGCACACCAAACATCTCGCTTGCTGTCATGGCGTGAATGTCGAGCCCATCAGCAAATGCCTGTTTGAGCTGCGGAATATCGGCCATGTGAGCGAGAACGCGCAGTTCGATCTGGCTGTAATCGGCAGAAATGAGCTTCTTGCCCTTTTCCGCGATAAACGCCTGACGGATTTTGCGACCCTCAGAGGTTCTGATCGGGATGTTCTGGATGTTTGGTTCAGAAGAGGACAAACGGCCCGTGGAGGTGGACGCCAGCGAGAACGAGGTGTGGACGCGGCCCGTCTCCTGATTGATGAAGCTTGGCAGTGCGTCGGTGTAGGTGGATTTCAGCTTGCTCAGCTGGCGCCACTCGACGATTTTGCTTGGCAGCTCATGGCCCTGGGCGGCCAGATCATCCAGCACGGAGGCGGAGGTGGACCAAGCGCCAGTCTTGGTTTTTTTGCCGCCAGGCAGGCCCATTTTGCCGAACAGGATTTCACCCAGCTGCTTTGGCGAACCGACGTTGAAGATTTCGCCTGCGACGTCGTGGATTTCACTTTCCAGACGCGCTGCGCCTTGGGCGAACTCACCGGAGAGCAGGGAGAGCATCTGACGGTCGATGGAGATGCCGCGGCGCTCCATTTTGGCCAGCGTTGCCACCATTGGGCGTTCCAGACGCTCATAGACCACTGTCATTTCCTCAGCGGCGAGGCGTGGTTTGAGGATTTTCCAGAGGCGCAGGGTAACGTCTGCATCTTCCGCCGCGTAGGCGGTGGCTTTGTCCAGTGGCACCTTATCGAAGGAGATCTGCGATTTGCCGGAGCCGCAGACTTCCTTGAACGGGATTGGCGTGTGGTTGAGCCAGCGCTGGGAGAGCTCGTCCATGCCATTGCCGCCCATGCCCGCATCAAGCGCGTAGGAGAGCAGCATGGTGTCATCAAACGGCGCCATTTCCACGCCGTAGCGCTTGAGCACGAGCCAGTCGTACTTCATGTTCTGCGCGATTTTGAGGACTGCCGGATCTTCCAGCATTGGCTTGAGCAGGGCGATGGCTTCGTTAAGCGGGATCTGGCCTTCCAGTAGAGCGCCGCCGCCGAGGAGATCGCCTTCGCCGTCCACGTGGGCCAGCGGGATGTAGCAGGCCTTGCCCGGCGTGCATGAGAGGGAGACGCCGACGAGGCCAGCTTCCATGGCGTTGAGGGCATCCGTCTCGGTGTCCACAGCCACGTAGCCCACTTCATAGGCTTCCGCTATCCACTCTTTGAGGCGCTCGACGGTGGAAACTGTTTCGTAAGCGGAATTATCTATAGGAAGCGCAGATATTTCAGCTGCAACTTTCTCTGCCAGAGGGGCGGCGGTCCATGCTTTACCCTCAAGTTCTCCCGCAGAATCCTCAGCTTGTTCTGCCGGTTTTGCAGTGCTTTCCCAACCCTCGATGACAACGTCCGCAGCTTCGATGTTTTCCAGCACGGCGCCGGTTTTATCTGCCACTTTCTTGGTGAGGCTGGTGAAGCCCATGGCTTTGAGGAAGCCGACGGCCTGCGCGCCATCAACGTCGCAAACGGAGAAGTCTTCAACCGGCGTTTCTACCGGCACGGCTTCTTCCAGCTGTACAAGGCGCTTGGAGATGCGAGCCTGTTCAGCGAACTCGATAAGGTTCTCGCGGCGCTTCTTCTGCTTGATGGTTTCGGCTTGTTCCAGAAGGGTATCCAGATCACCGAACTCATTGATGAGCAGAGCAGCGGTTTTCAGGCCAATGCCTGGAACGCCCGGCACGTTATCGACGCTATCGCCTGCCAGCGACTGCACTTCGACGACCTTTTCCGGACCAACGCCAAACTTCTCGAAAACCTCAGGCTTGCCGATGATCTTGTTCTTCATGGTATCGACCATGCCGATCTTATCGGTGACGAGCTGCATCAGGTCTTTATCGCCGGAGACGATGGTGACGCGAGCGCCTTGTGCCTCTGCCTGACGGGCATAGGTGGCGATCAGATCGTCGGCCTCATAGCCCTGCTGCTCAATGGCAGGCACGCCGAATGCGCGCGTTGCCTGACGGATCAGGCCAAACTGCGGGCGCAGGTCTTCTGGCGGCGGCGGGCGGTGGGCTTTGTATTCCGGGTAGAAATCGTTGCGGAAGGTTTTGCCGGACTTATCGAAAATCACGGCGAAGTGTGTTGGCTCGTCGCCTTCTTCCTTGGTCGGGCCTTCCTGCATCATCTTCCAGAGCATGTTGCAGAAGCCGGAAACCGCGCCAACGGGCAGTCCGTCGGGCTTGCGAGTAAGCGGCGGCAGCGCGTGATATGCGCGGAAAATGAAGGTAGAGCCATCGATCAGGATGAGGTGATCGTTCTCTGTGAGAGCTGGGGCAATGGATTGTGTCGACATGAGCGGGATCATGCCCGTCAATTGCGCACAAAGAAAGGGCTATTAACCCTTTTTCAATGATGTTTTAGCGGAGGGTGGGGTTGGAGCAGTCTCTGGCTACCTGGCTCTCACCTTCCACCTCACAAAAATGAAGTTACTCTCACTCATCCTGCGGTTCTAACAGCTCTAATGCTTCCAGAATTGCTGAGCGATTATCCTTTGTGGCTGTGTTTGGTAGTCCACCCTCAATAGAGAGCATTGCCAGGCCGTGCACGGCTCCCCATGCAAGCAGGGATTTCGCTGGGATTTCAGCATGTTTTTCATCTTCACCAGCACCGTTCAGCAATAAGCGCGTCATGCGGGCCTCTGCTTCGACTAAATCCACATCGGTCTCATCCAGCAATGCCGTGCGGAACATTGTTTTGAATTTGGCAGGTTCAGAAAGAGCAAAGTCCAGATAGGCCCGCCCCTTAGCGGAAAATGCCGAGAGCCCCGCACTGCGCGCTTCAGTGGCCGCCGTTTCCATATGCTCCGCCATTCCGCGGTGTGCGCGGACAGCAACTGCCGTCATCACAGCCCGTTTGTCTTTAAAGTGCCTGAAAGCTGCAGCAGAGGAGACACCTGCATGCTTGGCTGCAGCCCGTAAACTTACACCCTCAGGCCCCTTTTCAGGCAACTGAGCTTCGACAGCATCCAGAAGCGCCTCACGCAGTCCTCCGTGATGATATTCTGATGTGCCCGGAGTTTGTTTTTCTTGCCTCGATGTTACCATTGATAACTTTCCACTTGACCAGATAACCTCAACCAATGTTACCATTGATAACATATTTAAAGTCTGGAGAATTACTCATGAATTCTGTTTTAATTTCCGGTGCCTCCAAAGGGCTGGGTGCCGCGATGCTAAAAGCTTTTACAGTAAACGGGTGGCAAGCGATTGGTACATCTCGCCATGGAGGTACCCTAGAAGAACTTGATGTGTGCGACGAAGATTCTGTGATTGCACTTCGCAACCGCATCAACCTTGTCCCCGATTGTTTGATATTGAATGCGGGTTCTGGCATCGCTGGCCCTATCGAAATGACAGCTGCTTCCGAAGCTGCTCGACAGATCGATACCAACTTACTCGGCGTTGATAGAATGGTACGCGCCTTTCTTCCTGATATGCGAAAAAGGCGTTCAGGAACGATTGTGATTATTGGCTCTATAGCATCACGGCTCCCAATTCCTTTTCAAGCACTTTACAGCGCATCCAAAGCCGCGATTGCGAATTATGCGGCGGCCTTATCTATGGAGGTCGCCCCTTTCGGGCTCCACGTTATGCTGGTGGAACCGGGAGATCATCAAACTGACTTTGGTGCAGCGAGACGGCGAAGTCCATCCGACAACGACCCCTATGAGCCTTCCACAACACGTGCGATTAACAGCATGGCGAAAAGCGAAGAAAGCGGAAATGACCCGGAGCGATTTGCAGATTTGGTTGTTCGTGCTTGCATGTCAGACAAGCCTCCACACCGTCTTACAATTACGACGCCTACAGAGCGTATGCTTTTGATTTTATCAGCAATTTTGCCCCGACGAATGATGTTGAAGGCTACACGAAGAGCGTTCTGTCAGGCGTAAAAGTCCAAAACAGAGGATGGGGCATCCTCGCAGTTGGGCATTGGGTCAGACTGACAAGTACAGCGAGCAAAGAGGGCGCTAACCCGCGATTTTCCTCACGGCTTTTCGCCGGGGCGGATGGGTTCGGTGGGCTCGGTGTAAGGCATGAATCCGGTGCGGTTGTTGCGGATGGTGGGTTTGTATTTGCCTTCCGGGCAGATGAAGATGAGTTCATCCTGAATGCGCACTTGCTGGCATTCGTCGCTGAGGTCATAGACGAAGCCGCTGTTATCGCCGCTGAAGTAGTAATCGTTGGTGGCGGGTTCGTTGCCGTTCTCAGATTTTTGCGCGCCGAGGACGGATTTGTTGCAAAGATCGCGGATCTTGTCGCGGTATTGGGAAGTGCCCAGATCCGTCTTGCCCTCGCGCTTCATAAAGTCTTCTTCACACTCAACGACCTCAGCAGGCGTGGCCTGTTTGGGTGGAGGTGGGGTTTCCTGAGCCTGAGCTGCAGAGAAGCTGAAGCCGGAGAGAAGGGCCAGCATGGCCAGCGTTCTGGAGGCCTGACCGAAGAGATGGGTGGTGGAGCAACTCATCTTGAGTTCCCTCCGTTTTCTACTGCTGAAAGGGCGGGCAGGCTGAAGCGTTCTGCACCTTCTGGTGCCAGGAACCTGAAGTCTTCCGGCTGCAACTGGGGATCAAGGTTCCATCCCCGATATGACAGGTGCGTTTGAGGCAGCCCGCCGATTTCCTTATAGGTGATAATAAGATAGCCGGGCAGGCCGGTGTCTTCGTAGACCCATAGCTGCCAATCTACTTCGTCGTTAAAGAAGGCGAGATGATGGGCGACGCCTTCTGGCAGGACTTCGCGGCCCACATAGACGGAGCGGGTTGTCAGCTCATCGACCATCTTATCCAGTTCCGGGTTGACCAGATCTATGCCAGGCAGGGTGAGCTGGAAGTCATTACGCAGGACTTCGATCAACTCTGAGGCGGTGCCGTTGAAGTCGCCCTGCGTGTAGATGTTCCGCGTTTTGTCGAAGTAGGTGATGATGCCGTCGTCGAGGTAGATTTCGCTGACCCCGTTCGGGCGCGGGAGATCGATTTTAAGGTCACCCTGACCAAGGATGTTGACCGTGTATTCGAAGACGAAGTTGAGTGGCACCATGTCTTTGAAGATACGCTCTTCACTGGCATAGACCGTGAACGTCATCTGCTTGATATCTTGAAACTTCTCGATGGTCTCGTGGAGGATTTGCCGGGCTTTGTCCTCTTTTTGCGCAACAGCCGGGAAGGGGCGCAGCTCCAGCCAGCCAATGGCGATCAAAATGAGAAGTAGCGGCAGAACCCTGAGAGCCCCGAGTTTCATGGATGTGTCTTCCCTGATCTTGTCACGCGAATAGCTGTTTCACGGGAAACACTAAGCAAAGACCGGAAAGACCTTCTGAACCCAACCGCTAAAATTGGCCGTGCTGCGGCTTGATAGGAAAAGCCCCCGACAGCAGATGCTTCGAGGGCTCACAAAATCAGCATTTAGCACTGCGCTCAGGTTGGTGAGGGTGCAGGGCTTTTGGCGCGTGGCATTTCTGCGATGTAGGCCCATGCTGGTCGTTTGAACAGGAACTGGCCGTATCCGAGTTTATTGATCAGCCAGAACAGGATCATTGGTGCAATGGTCGCCGTGCAGGTGACGATCAGCGAGATCAGGCCAGCATCTTCAATAATGCCCAGCTTCAGCAGGATGGTACGGGACACGGCCATTGGGAAGAAGAAGGAAAGATAGATCACGATGGAGTTCTTGCCCATGTAGCGGAGCAGATCCAGCGCTTTGACCTTGGACAGAAGCGCTGAGACGGTGATCACCGCTAGTGCGCCCAGTCCACCGAGTGCCAGAGACGCAAAGGGCAGATCGGCGTAGCCGTAGCCGACGAAGAGGCCATTGACCACGGCCCAGACGAAGACAAAGGCCAGGCCTTTCATGGTGTTCTCGCGCACCCAATCAGCAATCACGAAGATCTTTTGCGCGAACACATAGCCTGCGAAGAAGAACACGAAGCGGGAGGCGGTTTCGTCAATCAGCACGGAACCGGTGTGCACCTGGCTGATCTGAAGGCCCGCAGCGACCAGCATGGTCACCTGCCATGGCACTTTTAGCGAATGCAGCAGCTTGGTGATGACGAAGAAGACCGGTAGAGCGTAGATGAACCATAGAGTTCCAAAGGGCTGCACAAAGGCGAGTGCGTAGTGCATCAACACGCCATCCCAGCCGAACTCGGCAGCAAAGGACGGTGCCTTCATTCCAAATTGGATGGTGAGCCAGAGAATGTAGAAGTAGAAGAAGTGGACCACTTTGCGGTCCAGATACAGGCGCCAGTCCCGGTCGAGTGTCAGGGCGAGGAAGAGGCCGGAGATCATGAAAAAGTCCGGCATACGGAAGGGTTTAGCGAAAGCAACGATGTCACCCATGAAGCCCATTTCGCCAATGGCGCTACCAACCCCAAGGGTTGAATGCATCATCACCACGAGAAAGATACAGAAGCCTTTCGCGTAGTCGACCCAATCCACTCGACTGGAGGTTTGATGCGCCGCCATGTAATCCCGCCCACAAATACACTAATTAATTCGTGCAATTATAAGTTTTAAGGGTCGTGAATACTAGCGTGGTTCTCTTCAACTTTATTTGTTGGTTACCGGCAGGGTCTTTGAGAGGGCACGAGGAGTTGTTTCGGGGTGACTGGCCGCCTCTTCACCTAAGGTAATGTTAGTTTTTATGTGCCTAGGATGCATATACTTCGAGTAGATATTCTGGAGATGCAATTGCTTAGTTATTTTAAGGCGTTATGCGCTCTACTGGTGCTTGTGGTGGCCTCGGGTTCTGCTGGTGCGCAAGAGGCGAAGAGCCCGGTGGACGTACTCAAGAAAGTCTGGAATGGGCCTGAGTTTGACGCCGATGATTTTGCGCCGGAGGTCTACAAGAAGATCCCAAAAGAGCTGCTGGTTTCCATTCTTTCAGAACAGCGCTCGATTTATGGTCCTGCAGTTGATGTGGCGCCAACGCAAGATCCGCATAAGTTTCTCGTTGAGACGAAATCCTACACAATCCCAACGCTTTTGAAGCAGAACAAGGATGGCCAACTGACGGGCCTGCTGTTTCGGTTTGCGCTGGTGAAGGACGTGAAGCATGAAGACTTGCTGGACCACAT
Source organism: Pseudovibrio sp. FO-BEG1 (assembly GCF_000236645.1). Lineage (NCBI taxonomy): Bacteria > Pseudomonadati > Pseudomonadota > Alphaproteobacteria > Hyphomicrobiales > Stappiaceae > Pseudovibrio > Pseudovibrio sp. FO-BEG1. The sequence goes on along the minus strand of NC_016642.1, from coordinate 348,427 downwards.
GAAGCAGCAAGCGCCTAAACAGAGCTTTTTGCTGATGCAGAACGACAAGGTGCATGCGGAGCATAACAGTGATGACCGGCTCGCCGTCGGATCTGCCTTCAAGCTTTATGTGTTGGACCAGCTGGCACAGCGGGTAAGAGATGGAGACCTGAGCTGGCAGGAGAAAATCACACTTGAACAACGGCATATCTCGTATCCGGGTGGAACGATGCAGAACGAGCCGGTTGGCAAGAAGTTCGTTTTGTTGGATGTGGCCCGCAATATGATCGAGATCTCCGACAACACCGCCACCGACTTGCTGATGGATCTGGTGGGACAGGAAAATGTGATGCTGCCGGGAGAAACCTCACCGGCGCTGACCACGCAGCAGCTGTTTCACTTAAAAGCCGATGAGAAAACCGCAGAGGCTTATCGTCAGGCCGGACCAGAAGAACGGGCGCGCATTCTTGCGGCATTGCCTGCTCAGCTGCCCCCAATCAACAAGGTTTCCGTGCCTTTGACGGAAGGTATCGAGTGGTACATTTCCAATCGCGAGCTTTGCAAGATCGTGAGGAAAGTGAAGGATATCAAAGGGATTTTCGTGAACCCGGGCGTTGCAGAGCCGGATAACTGGGTGGCCTACGCTTATAAGGGCGGTAGCGAGATCGGCGTACTCAACATGACGTATGCGCTGGAAGATGACGACGGCAACAGCTGGTGTTTTTCAACCACGTGGAATGATGAGCAGGAGCTGAATATTACTTATCTGCTGGCGTTGGTCGCGACACTGTTGGAGAGCCCGGCCTCTGTTCAGGCGGCTCTCCAGTAAGCTTTGCTGATTAGCGACGCTTGTCGTCATCACCAGACCATGGGCTGATCTGGTCCGGATCATTTGAGCGAGGGCGGGACGGGGTGTCCTCTTCACCGTGACGAGAGGAGCTCCACTCGTCTTCATTCAGGTCTACAGTTCCATCCTGACGGCGGTAGCCCGGATTGACGTGAATGTTCTGCACCTTCACGTGACGCGCCAGATAGTTGCCGATGACCTCACGCACTGGCGGGATAAACAGCAGAAGGCCGATCGCATCTGTAAAGAAGCCTGGGATCAACAACATGAGGCCTGCAAAGACGATCATGGCGCCATGCATCATCTCGTGACTTGGAACCCGGCCAGCATCCATTTCGGCCCGCATGCGCATGAGCAAAGACAGACCTTGCTGGCGCAGCATATACGTGCCGGCAGCTGCGGAAGCTACAGTCAGCAGGATGGTTGGGATTGCGCCGATGACACTTCCGACTTCAATAAAGAGATAGATCTCAATAGTTGGCAGCAGAATGAAACAGGCAAGAATGATAAGTCCGAGTGGCATAGCGTCCGCGTTGGTTCAGGTCTATTGTGTTTGTTGATCACCTCAATTTGAAGTGATCTTTCATATAGTGGGTTGTTTCTGCAGAATTGCAATGACTGATTTAAGCTTATACTTGCGTGTTAAGACCTTAAAAAGGCGTTGGGATGAACACGAAATAGCTGGATGTTGCTGATAGAAACCTTAAATTAGTGACAGAGCCTGTAAAAATGAGTTAGAGCACCTTATCTAGATATCTAAAGCATTTGATCATCGGCGCCTGGCAGCCAACGAGTAAAGGACCGGTCGGTACTCGGAATGAACGAAATATTCGACGTCTACAACATCATCTTCCTTATTGCGGCAGTTGTTATTTTCCTGCGGTTACGCTCCGTTTTGGGCAATCGCACCGGTAACGAGCGTCAACCTTTTGACCCGTATTCTGCCCAGCAAAAACAAGACTCTCAAAAGACTCAGGCACCTGAGAATGAGGACAATGTTATTCCTCTTCCAGGCAGTGAACATGTTCACCATGACCCTGAGCGCGCTGAGCGTGAAGCTCGCGAACAGATTGAGGCCGAGATCGACAAAGTTGCCAAGAAGGGCACTGATCTGAACCACGGCCTGCGTGAAATCTGGAAAGCTGAGCCGTCTTTCAATCCAAAAGAGTTCGTTGAGGGTGCCCGTGGCGCTTACGAGATCATTCTGATGTCGTTTGCTCAGGGTGATCGCCGTACGCTCAAAGACCTGCTTTCTCTAGAGGTGTTCACCGGTTTCTCCGCAGCGATTGATGACCGTGAAAGCCGCAATGAGCGTGTTGAGTCCACCTTCGTGGGCATTGACAAGGCTGACATCGTGGAAGCTGTGTTCAACCAGAAAGATAGCCTTGCTGAAGTGACTGTTCGCTTCAAGAGCCAGCTGATCACCGCGACACGGGATTCTGAAAACCGTATCGTAGATGGTGACCCAACAGCGGTGAGCGAGCTGACCGACATCTGGACCTTCGCTCGTGTGACTGGCGTGAACGATCCAAACTGGAAACTGGTTGCAACTGAATCTGCATGACGTTTTCTTTCTCTCGCGGCGTAGTGAGGTTCATTATGACTCTCACCGTCGCGGCGGGGATAAGTTCTGCTGCTACAGCTACCCTAGGAAATGACCATAGGACCATGCGAAGCGCGAAGCTCTCCGGGCCACTTGATCCCAACGAAATCGAAGGATGGGCTGCAGATGATCACTCTGCGGCCCTTTCCGCATTTGTAGCGCATTGTGAAGGAAGCGAGGGCCGAACGCTGCCGACCAAAGCGTTTGGCATTAGCGACGCAAAATTACGCGCTATCTGCGCAAAATCGCGCAAAATCAACGCAAACGACGGACGAGAAGCAAAAGCCTTTCTGGAACAGTACTTTACGTTCCGCCGCGTTGAGGACGACGGATTTGTGACCGGCTATTATATGCCAGAGCTGGAAGGCTCGCTTGTTCGCACTGGCGAATATGTTGTCCCCCTTCACGGTTATCCGAAGAACCTGAAAGTGATGCCAACGCGCGGGGATGTTATGGATGGCGCACTGGATGGAATGGGCCTTGAAGTGCTTTGGGTGAAAGACCTGATAGATGCATTTTTTACAGCTGTTCAGGGTTCTGCGCGGGTTCGCCTGACCAATGGCGAGCTGCGCCGCTTGGCGTTTGCCGGCAAGTCCGGCCATGATTACACCGCGATTGGCCGTGTCCTCATTGAGCGGGGCGAAATCACCCGCGAAAACATGGGCATGGATGCGCTTCGGGCATGGTTATCCGCGAACCCATCTCAGCAAAAAGACGTGTTCCGGCACAATAAATCCTACATCTTCTTTGAGTTACAATCTCCGGAAAACGTTGAGGTTGCTGCCATTGGAGGTGCAGGAACAGCGCTTACGGACCTGAGATCACTGGCAATTGATGATGATCTGCACACATATGGCAGTTTAATTTTTGTCTCTAGTGAGTTAAGGACCTACGACAAATCAGGTGATCGCTTCGCCAAGCTGATGGTTGCCCAGGACACCGGGTCAGCTATCAAAGGCCCGGCGCGCGGCGATATCTATGTTGGAAGTGGTGCAGAGGCAGGTGCGATTGCCGGGAATATCCGTCACCGTGCGGAATTCTATCTCCTTGTTCCAAAAGAATAAATGATCGTGGACGGATCGGATAGATGACGAATGGTGATCGCACAAAGCGAGCCAAGACAAAGCAGCTGACGGAAGCAGATAAGCGCTTGTGGAACAGGGTGAAAGCCACTCTGACTCCGTGGCATCAAGAGCGCCTTTCCGACCTGCTGGAAGACACAACGCAGCTTTCCGAACCAGATCAACCACTTATCAACGCACAGACCGCTGAAGCACCTCAGCCGGAGCTGAAGCCGCAACTTGTCTCTCCGCCGAAGCCACAGGCGAAAAAGTCGCGTGGTTACAAAGGGAAGACGGCTCCAGACTACACTCCACCGACGCCGGTTGTACCACCAATTCCTCCACTTTCGCCGCTGAACAAGAAAGAGCGCAAGAAAGTTGTTCGCGGAGGGAAGGGCTATATCGATGCGCGGATCGACCTTCATGGTCTGACGCAATATCAGGCGCACCAACGCTTAACCTCGTTCATCTATCAATCGCAAGCCATGGGCTATTCACTGGTGCTGGTGATCACCGGTAAGGGGCTGGATAACTCACATAGTCCATACGGTGACGATCGTGGTGTTCTGCGCAGAATGGTGCCGCAGTGGCTTTCTCTTCCTGATATGCGCAGCTGTGTGGTAGGCTTCGACCAAGCTCACGTTTCGCATGGGGGCAGCGGTGCGCTTTACGTTCGCATCCGCAAGCGCAAGAAATAGCTTAGGAATTTCAGCAGGATGACACCTTTTGGAGCCAAGGTTAGGGAGCTGCGGGCAAAGCAGAACATTACCCTTAAGGAGATGGCGGAGGCCCTTTCAGTTTCCTCAGCCTACCTGAGCGCGCTTGAACACGGCAAGCGCGGTACCCCAACCTGGTACATGGTTCAGCGCATCATCACTTACTTCAATGTGATCTGGGATGAAGCTGAGGAACTTCAACGGCTTGCGGAACTTTCCAACCCGAAGATCACCATCGATACAGGTGGCCTAACACCTCGGGCGACCGAGCTGACCAACATGCTGGCTTCCAAGATCAATGGTCTTTCCGAAGAATCCCTTGAGCATCTCATTCACCAGTTAAGAGTGGTTAGCTCTCGCGACAATATCTAAAGCAGTTCGTATTTAGCTGACGAAAATGAACTGCTTTAGGATTCGCTTTTTGCGTATCTTTGTCCAAAAACCGATGCCCACTTTTCGGAGATACGCTGTAGTCTAAGCAGGCAAAGCTCTGTAAAGTCAGTGTGCTGACTTTTGAAGTGGACTGCTGATATGACGCCTGAAGAACTCAAAGTGGATCAACTGGTTGATCCCAAATCGCTTCTCAACGAACTGAACAAGCTGGTTGAAAAGTACGATGGCGACGGCAGCAGCTTTAAGCTGCGCAGTGAAGTTCTGACCAAACTGAAATCCACTCACAAAGAAGCCCGCAAGGAAATCGAAAAACTCCTGATGGATGACGGGCAGGGACGCCGTTGTTCTGAGCGCCTCTCCTGCGTGCAGGATATGATCATTCAGGTGATCTATGATTTTGCGGTTACACATGTCTATCCCGTTGAAAATCCAACGAAGTCCGAACGCATCAGTGTGATCGCCGTTGGTGGTTATGGTCGTGGAACATTGGCGCCGCACTCAGATGTGGACCTGCTTTTCCTCTGGCCATACAAGCAAACGCCCTGGGGTGATCAGGTCGTTGAGTTCATCCTCTACATGCTCTGGGACATGGGCCTGAAAGTCGGCCACTCAACCCGCAATCTTGATGAGACCATCAAGCAGTGCCGGGAAGATATGACCGTGCGAACAGCCATTCTGGAAGCGCGGTATGTGTGGGGTGATCTTGAGTTATTTCAAGAGCTTACCAAGCGCTTCGATAAGGAAATCGTTTCAGGTTCCGGGCCGGAGTTCATCGCAGCCAAGCTGGCTGAAAGGGATGATCGGCATGAGCGGCATGGTGCTTCGCGCTATCTGGTGGAGCCGAATGTCAAAGAAGGTAAGGGCGGGATGCGTGATCTGAACACGCTGTTCTGGATCGCCAAGTATTTCTATCGTGTTCCCAATGGCTTAGGTTTGGTTGAGAAGGGTGTCTTCTCCCGGCGGGTATTGAATCGGTTCCGAAAGAGTCAGGACTTTCTCTGGGCTGTGCGCTGTCATCTGCATTTTCTCACGAACCGGCCTGAAGAGCGCTTAAGCTTTGATGTGCAACGAGAAATCGCTGACCGGCTCGGCTATATGGACCACCCCGGCATGCGTGCTGTTGAGCGGTTCATGAAGCATTACTTCCTTGTGGCAAAGGACGTTGGTGATCTGACCCGGATTTTCGCTGCGGCACTGGAGGAGCAGCATGTGAAGTCTGCTCCGAGTATCTCGCGGTTTTTGGGGAGTTTTGTACCGGGCAGCAAGCATAAACGGCGATCTATCAAGGGTACCAGGGACTTCCTCGTCGAGAATGGACGTATCGTTGCGGCGAAAGAGGATATCTTTGAAAAAGACCCGGTCAATCTGATCCGTGTTTTCTATCTGATCGACAAAACCAATCTGGATATGCATCCGGAATTGCTGAAATTAGTTCGTCGATCCCGCCGTTTGATCAATGCTGACTTCCGCAAGAATGAACAGGCGAACAGGCTGTTCCTGAAAATCCTGACCAGTCGCAGCGATCCGGAAACCGTTCTGCGCGCGATGAACGAGTCATCCATTCTCGGACAGTTCCTGCCGGAGTTCCGGAAGGTCGTGGCGATGATGCAGTTCAACATGTATCACCACTACACCGTTGACGAACATCTCATCCGATCCATCGGTGTGCTTTCTGAAATTGAGCGCGGGATGGGCGGGGATAGTCATCCTTTGGCGACAGACCTGATCAAATCGGTTCACAGCCGAAAAGTTCTTTATGTTGCAATGCTTTTGCATGATGTGGCGAAGGGGCGGCCTGAGGATCACTCCATTGCTGGAGCGAAGATAGCGCGCAAGATTTGCCCGCGTCTGGGGCTTTCTCCCGCAGAAACCGATACGGTGGCCTGGCTCATTGAACAGCATCTGGAGATGAGCACCGTCGCACAGTCTCGCGACTTGAGTGATCCTAAAACCATCAAGGATTTCTGCCGCAAAGTGCAGAGTCTAGAGCGCTTACAGCTGCTGCTGATTTTGACCGTTGCAGACATCCGGGCTGTAGGTCCCAATGTGTTCAATGGCTGGAAAGGGCAGCTGCTGCGGACGCTCTATTATGAGAGCGAGACTATTCTCAGCGGTGGTCATGGTCGCATGAGTCAGCAGCAACGTGTTGATTTTGCTAAACAAGAGCTGGCTGAGAAGCTGGAAGGTTGGTCCGATGAGGAGCTTGATAACTACCTCAACCGTCACTATCCGGCTTATTGGCTGCGCGTTGATCTGAAGAGTAAGATCAACCATGCCAACCTGATCCGAATGACGGATGCGGAAGAAGAGCATCTGGCGACTGCTGTAAAGCCGCATGCCTTTGAAGGTGTTACAGAAATTACCGTTCTGGCGCCTGATCACCCGCGGCTTCTTTCCACGATCGCGCAGGCCTGTTTCGCAGCTGGTGCCAACATTGTGGATGCGCATATCGACACCACGAAGGACGGCCTCGCGCTAGATACGATCTATATCAGTCGTGAGCTGCCGGAAGATGATGATGAGTATCGTCGCGGGGAGCGGATTTGCTGTCTGATCAAAGAGGCATTGCGTGGAACTGCACCGGTACCGGAAGTGAAGGGGTTGGCAAAAAAGCCGAATGCACGAAGTAAGGCATTTTCCCTGCAAACGACTGTTTTGGTTAGCAATTCATGGTCTGAAAACTACACGGTTCTTGAAGTGACCGGTCTTGATCGGCCTGGTTTGCTTTCTGACCTGACCACCGAGATTTCCGCATTGAACCTTAACATTGCCAGCGCACATGTTGGAACGTTTGGGGAGAAGGCGGTGGACGTATTTTATGTGACGGATCTGACCGGCCAGAAAGTTCACAATGTGGGCCGTCAGGAATCTATTCGCGATAGACTTAAAAATGCATTTGACGGTAAAAAGCCACAAAAAGCACCTATGAGCTCACGCCGTAGACCGCAAAAACTTACAGGTAAGTAATTTTATATGAGCCTTTTCAAGAGCTTCGCCACGGTTGGTGGCGCGACGATGCTAAGCCGCCTTTGCGGCTTCGGGCGAGACGTGATGTTGGCTGCCTTTGTGGGCACCGGCCCCGTTGCGGATGCTTTTGTAGTGGCTTTTCGGTTGCCGAACCTGTTCCGCCGTTTGTTCGCGGAAGGTGCATTCAATTCAGCCTTCATACCGCTGTTTGGCCGCTCTGTTGAGGAGGATGGCGAGCACGGCGCACGGCAGTTTGCGGGTGAAATCGCAGCAGCTCTGTTCTGGACGCTGGTTGTTATCCTCGCGCTGGCCGAAGTGTTTATGCCATTGCTCGTGCATCTGCTGGCACCGGGCTACTATTCTGATCCGGCAAAGTTTGACCTCACCGTTTTGATGTCACGGATTGCTTTTCCGTATTTGCTGTTTATGTCATTGCTCGCTTTTATCAGCGGAATTCTCAATACATTTCAGCGATTTCTGGCTGCTGCGATGGCGCCCGTCATGCTCAATGTGGTGATGATGGCGGTGTTGGCTGGCATCGGGTTTTATGGCATGGAGCCGAACCAGACCACCGGTGTGTTGCTGGTGGTTGGTGTTGCAGTTGCTGGCGTTGTTCAGCTGGCTGTTGTTGCCATTGGCATGAAGCGGCTTGGGTTCAGCGTTCCGATTATGCGGCCGCGTTGGACACCCGGTGTTAAGCGCCTGTTGGTGCTGGGAGTTCCCGGTGTGATTGCCGGGGGGATTACCCAGATTAACATTACGGTCGGCACAATCATCGCATCGCTGGAAAGCAGTGCCAATTCATACCTTTACTACGCGGACCGGATCTATCAGCTGCCTCTTGGTGTGGTGGGCATTGCGATTGGCGTGGTGCTGTTACCAAGCCTGACGCGCCAGTTGCGCTCTGGGCAGGAAGAGCTGGTTTATCATACGCAAAACCGATCCATGGAGTTTGCTCTTGCGCTGACGCTTCCGGCTGCTGTTGCGCTCGTGATTATTCCCGACACTGTGATCGCAGTGCTGTTCCAACGTGGTCAGTTTACTGATGCGGCTGTTGAGCAAACAGCTCTGGCGTTGATGGCATTTTCCGTTGGTTTGCCAGCATTTGTGCTGAACAAGGTGCTGTCTCCGGGCTTCTTTGCACGGGAAGACACCAAGACACCGATGTACTTTGCTGCCGTGGGTATGGTGGTGAACGTTGCCCTGTCGATCCTGCTGTTCCCTGCCTTCAAGCACGTCGGCATTGCAATCGGCACGACGGCTGCAGGGTGGGTCAACACCAGCTTGCTGGCGTTTGTACTTTGGCGGCGTGGTCATTTCGTCATCGACAGCGCATTGATGAAGAGAATTCCTCTATTGGGTTTTGCCAGCGCGTTGATGGGCATTGTGGTTTATGGCGGCACGCTTGTTCTTGAACCGCTATCAGCCTCCAACCTGTTTGTGGTACGCGCCAGTGAGCTTATCATTCTGGTCGCTATCGGACTGGTTTCCTTTGGAATTCTGGTACAGCTGACCGGCACTGTAGATTTTCGCGCACAATTGCAGAAATTGCGGCGATAACGGCTTTCCGGCTTTGTAAAGCACTTGCGCATACGCAAAAGCGCAGTCATAACCACCGGGCTTACTCTGCGCGGGCTGTCCTAGTTTGTTTGTCACCCATTCAATCTATGCTCGCGCAACCCACTGGCCCTTCCAACAGGCCCAAGCCTAGGGATATTTGTTATGACGGCGTTTCAGCCTCGCGTTTTCTCCGGTGTACAACCAACCGGAAACCTCCACCTCGGTAACTACCTTGGTGCGATTGTCCGCTTTGTTCCGCTTCAGGACCAGATGCCGACTATCTTCTCCATCGTTGACATGCACGCGATCACAGTCTGGCAGGATCCTGCCGAGCTGACGCAGCAGACCCGCGAAGTAACAGCTGCTTACCTCGCAGCCGGTGTTGATCCGAAGAAGTCGATCATCTTTAACCAGAGTCAGGTGAAAGAACATGCTGAACTGGCATGGATCTTCAACTGTATTGCTCGTATGGGCTGGCTGAAGCGTATGACACAGTTCAAGGACAAAGCAGGGAAGAACGCGGAAAACGCTTCCGTTGGTCTGTTTGCTTATCCAAACCTGATGGCAGCAGACATTCTGGCTTACCGTGCAACCCACGTTCCGGTTGGCGATGACCAGAAGCAGCACCTTGAGCTGACCCGAGATATCGCGCAGAAGTTCAACAACGACTTTGCAGAGCGCATCAAAGAGCTGGGTCTGGGTGTTCCAAACCCTGAGCCTTCTCACGAAGCACCAGATGAGCTGTACTTCCCGATCACCGAGCCGATGATTACCGGTCCTGCGACCCGTATCATGAGCCTGCGTGACGGCAACAAGAAGATGTCTAAATCTGATCCTTCTGATCTTTCCCGCATCAACCTGACTGATGATCAGGACACCATTGCGAAGAAGATCAGAAAAGCAAAGACAGACCCTGAGGCTCTTCCAAGTGAAGTGGATGGTCTGGAAGGTCGTGCGGAAGCTGACAACCTTGTTGGCATTTACGCGGCTCTTGCTGGCAAGTCCAAAGCAGAGGTTCTGGGCGAGTTCGGCGGTCAGCAATTCTCAGCGTTCAAGCCTGCTCTTTCTGAGCTAGCGGTTGAGAAACTGGCGCCAATGAACAACGAAATGCGCCGGATCATGGACGATCCTGCAAGCGTTGATGCTGTTCTTCGTGATGGTGCTGAGCGCGCTGCGGAAATCGCAGAGCCAGTGCTGCACGATGTACGCCGCATTGTTGGCTTCCTTGAAAGCCGCCGCACCTAATTTGCGTTTAGTTTCAAGATGAAAGCAGTTCATATTTGAACTGCTTTCATTTTTTACTCTCACGTATCTTTATCCGAAAACCGGTTTCCACTTTTCGGAGATACGCTGTCAGAAAGCCGCAGATCATCTGCGGCTTTTTTGTTTTCCGGAGTGTTGTGACGGCTTCTACTGGCGCACTCACAAGATCAGAAAAGGCAATAGTTTGATTGACGTAATGGTTAATCGCCGCCTTCACGAGTCTATATCGCTGGATATTCTCTGGAGCTGTTGTCTATTTCTCATAAAAATCGCCAGAAACGCATTCTATTTGCGCTGTGTTTATTGACATGGGGCTAGTTGCACCCCTACATCCTTGCTGATTGATTGGTGGGGCTTGCCCCAATACATCAGATGGTCGGATGAATGATTGAAACTCGTATTGATCGACGCTTCGCAAAGCTCAAGGCTGAAGGTCGTCCTGCACTCGTAACTTTTATTACGGCTGGAGACCCGGACCTCGCCACCTCACAAGCTATTCTGGATGCTCTTCCGGAAGCAGGCAGTGATGTTATCGAGCTTGGCATGCCGTTTTCCGACCCGATGGCTGAAGGTGTTCCAATCCAGCTGGCGACTCAGCGCTCTCTGGCGCATGGTCACACCATGGACAAGACCCTTCAGATGGTGCGTGAGTTCCGTAAAAAGGACAATGACACCCCAATCGTTCTGATGGGTTATTACAACCCGATCTATGTACGCGGCAGCGCAGCGTTTGTGAAAGAAGCGCGCGAAGCTGGCGTTGATGGCCTGATTGTTGTTGATGTGCCTGCTGAGGCAGATGATGAACTCTGCATTCCGGCAATTGAGGGCGGTGTAAACTTCATTCGCCTGACCACACCAACAACTGACGACAAGCGCCTGCCAACCGTTCTGGCGAACACCTCTGGATTCGTTTATTACGTGTCCGTTACCGGTGTTACCGGATCTGCTGCTGCAGACACAACCGCCGTTGCACAGGCGGTTACACGAATTAAATCCCACACAGACCTTCCTGTAGCCGTTGGCTTCGGCATTAAAACTGCTGAGCAGGCTGAGGAAATTGGCAAACACGCTGATGGTGTGGTAGTTGGCTCCATCCTTGTTGAGGCAATTCGCAAGAGCCTTGATGAGAATGGTAAAGCCACAAATCAGACACAAGCTGCTGTTACCGACCTTGTGAGCTCACTACGTGTGGGTGTAGAAAAAGCTCGGAAATAAGTATTGCTTTACGTATGGCCCGTTTAATGGCCATTAAAAATCGAAAACGAAATTAAAGACAGGCGGCTGCCCGTGAACTGGATTAACAACGTCGTACGGCCGAAAATCCGCAGCTTTCTCGAAAAGCGCGAAGTACCGGAAAACCTTTGGATCAAGTGCCCTGAAACAGGCGAGATGGTGTTCCATCGCGACCTTGAGGCAAACCAGTGGGTCGTGCCGAACTCCAACTTCCACATGCGCATCTCCAGCAAGAAGCGCCTGGAGTATTTCTTCGACAAAGGTGAGTACACCAAGATCGAAACTCCGGAAGTTACTGTCGATCCTCTCAAGTTCCGCGATCAGCGCAAATATGTTGACCGCCTGAAGGACGCCAAAGCCAAGACCGACATGACCGACTCTGTTGTGGTCGCGAACGGTAAGGTGAACGGCTATGACATGACCACTGCAGTGCAGGATTTCGCCTTCATGGGTGGTTCTCTAGGCATGGCAGCTGGTGAAGCTATCATCCGCGGCATGGAATATGCTGTTGAGCATAAAACACCTTTCGTCATGTTTGCTGCATCTGGTGGTGCGCGCATGCAGGAAGGCATTCTCTCCCTGATGCAGCTGCCGCGCACAACTGTGACCGTGCAGATGCTTCGTGAGGCTGGCTTGCCTTACATCGTGGTGCTGACCAACCCGACAACCGGTGGTGTAACAGCTTCCTACGCGATGCTGGGTGATGTACACATTGCCGAACCAAATGCTCTGATCGGATTTGCTGGACAGCGTGTGATTGAGCAGACCATTCGTGAGAAGCTTCCTGAAGGCTTCCAGCGCTCTGAATATCTGCGTGATCACGGCATGGTCGACATGGTTGTGCACCGTCACGAGCTGAAAGAAACCATATCCAACCTATGTAACCTGCTGATGAAGCGTGACGCTCAGTTGCCAGTGCTTGATGAAAAGCCAGCAGAGCCAGAAGCAGGTACTGAGGTTGCAGCGACTTCCTAAATCCTTACGGGTTATGGACTTACGACTTGTTTTGAAAAGTCCGGCATACTGTGCCGGGCTTTTTCTTTATTGAATTCCCAGCAGGTGCAGAGCCTATGAACAAGATCGATATTGCCCTTAATCGCTTGATGAAACTTCATCCGGACGAGATTGATTTGTCCCTTGATCGCATGCATCGGGTTCTCAAGGCGCTGGGAAACCCAGAGAAGCGCATTCCACCGACTTTCCATGTGGCAGGTACCAACGGCAAAGGCTCTACTGGTGCGTCCATTCGTGCGCTTCTGGAGGCGCAGGGCAAGACGGTTCATGTCTACTCTTCCCCGCATCTGGTTCGCTTTAACGAGCGCGTTCGGCTGGGAGCAACAGGTCGGTTTGTTGAAGATGAACCACTGCTGGAAGCGATTAAGCGGGTGGAGAAGGCCAATGATGGTCATGAGCTAACGTTCTTTGAAGCAACGACCGCTGTTGCGTTCTGCCTGTTTGCTGACAATCCGGCTGATTATCTGGTTCTGGAGGTTGGTCTTGGTGGTGTTCTGGATGCCACCAACGTCATTGAAAAGCCGCTGGTCAGCATCATTACTCCAGTTTCCAAAGATCACGAGAACTTTCTGGGTGACAGCCTTGAAGGCATTGCGTTGGAAAAGGCCGGTATTATCAAACCGGGTTGTCCGGTTGTGGTTGGGCCTCAGGCAGATACTATTCGGGATGTGATTGAGAACAAGGCGGGCAGGGTGCGTGCGCCGATCTGGTTCCAGGGGCAGGAGTTTTCTGCCTGGGAAGAGGGCGGGCGGCTTGTCTATCAGGACGAGTTTGGCCTGCTGGACCTTTCTCCGCCAAAGCTTGCTGGGTTCCATCAGCTTTCCAACTCAGGTCTTGCTTTGGCTGCTTTGCGCGCTGCGGGCTTGCTGGAGAGTGAAGAGGTGCGGGCGGCCTGTGATAAAGCGCTGCGGTCGATCAACTGGCCAGCACGGATGCAGCCGCTTTATGAAGGCAAGCTGTTTGAGAGACTGCCGGAGAACACAGAGATCTGGGTGGATGGGGGACACAACCCCGGCGCTGCGAAGGTGATCTCGGCGTTTCTTGCGGACCTGACTGACAAGGCCTCGCGCCCGACCTTTCTGGTGATGGGCATGATGAATACTAAGGATCCGGAAGGTTTCTTTCAGCAGTTTGAAGGACTGGCGAAGCATGTGATGTGCGTGCCGCTGACGACCACGGCTGCGGGACGTTTTCCAGAAGAACTGGCCGAGATTGCACAGGCTGCAGGTCTGTCTGCCTCGTCTCATGAGACGCTGGAAGATGCAATCTCTGAGGTTGTCGGGCGGTCATTGGATGAGGAAGAGGCGCCGCGCATTCTGTTTGGCGGCTCACTTTATCTTGCTGGTGAAGTGCTGGATAAAAACGGCACGCCGCCAGAGTAACACTTATTCGATTCAGACTCGAAATAAATCATAGAGTGCTCTTTAGCGAAATTTCAAATAGCATAATTCGTGATACTAAACTGCTTCATCACGAAAGCACAGCGGCACTAAATCGAAACCCGACAAGTTCCAATCTGAAACCGAGCTATCCTGTAAGATCAGTTGCGTCCATCCGCTGTTAACATATGGCACACCCCTTTTAATCTGGCTCCACATCAGCTTGCCAAATGGCAATAAATCCGGGTGATCGCAAGTTTGCATGGTATGCAGCCATATCTTGGCAGCGGCGGCGTCCAAAAGCATACCTTGATCTTGCAGGCGTTTTGTCTTTCTTAGCATCTCATTTGTTCGATCTTTAGGTGCCGCTTTTTTGAACGTTACCGGATCAATTATGAGGCCACGTGCCATTTCTAGCGAGTACTTGTTCCGCATGGCAGTCGCAATACAAAGTAGCTGCCCCATATCTTCAGACTCAAATTCTGTTAAGATATCGATGGTCACACGAATATCATCGAGAGTTCGCTGTGTATCGGATTTCAATAAGGTCTTAAAAAAACTCAACATTTCATTTTGACTCCATTAAAGCAGTCCAACTCATTCCTCAAATGTAGCATCAACAGAATTGAACCAATATTCATTGGGTTTCTGTCAGCAGTCAATACGAAGCAGCTTACAAAAAAGGGAGGCCAATGCCTCCCTTAACTTGTTTCGGACTGTTGCCAGAACTTACGCTTCCAGACCTTCGAACAGAGCCGTGGAGAGGTAGCGTTCTGCGAAGCTTGGGATGATGATGACGATGTTTTTGCCAGCCATCTCATCACGCTTGCCAACTTCTATTGCTGCTTTCAGTGCTGCTCCAGAAGAGATGCCGACCGGAACACCTTCCGTCTTCGCAACTTCACGGGAGAGTGCGAAGGAGTCTTCGTTGGAAACGGTGACCACTTCATCATAAACAGCCGTGTCGAGTACGCCCGGTACGAAGCCAGCGCCGATGCCCTGAATTTTATGCGGACCTGGCTGACCACCAGACAGGAGCGGGCTGTCGGCAGGTTCAACAGCAACCACGTGAAGCGCTGGATTACGCTCTTTCAGGACTTGAGAGGTACCGGTGATGGTACCGCCGGTGCCGATGCCGGATACGAACACATCAACGTTACCGTCAGTGTCGTTCCAGATTTCTTCCGCAGTGGTGTTGCGGTGAATCTCAGGGTTGGCCGGGTTTTCAAACTGCTGTGGGATCACGGCATCCGGGATCTCTTGCAGGAGCTCTTCAGCGCGTGCAACAGCACCTTTCATACCCTTTGGACCTTCAGTCAGGTCGATCTCAGCGCCGAGAAGCTTCAGCATCTTGCGGCGTTCGATGGACATGGTCTCTGGCATCACGAGGATCAGGCGGTAGCCTTTCGCAGCTGCGACGAATGCCAGCGCGATACCGGTGTTACCTGATGTTGGCTCGATCAGAGTGGTTTTGCCAGGAATGATTTTGCCTGCCGTTTCCATCGCCTCAACCATTGCAACTCCGATGCGATCTTTCACGCTGGAGATTGGGTTGAAGAACTCAAGTTTGGCCAACAGGTTGCCTTTTACGCCGTGAGCTTTCGCCAAGCGATCCAGACGTACGATTGGTGTGTTTCCGATAGTCTCAGTGATGGAAGAGTAAATTTTTCCACGACCCGGCTTGGAAGTGCTCATCGAAATCCCCTTTATACAATTATCCAGTGAGATTGAGCCCTGTCCCCCCGTCAGAATCCCGAAGGCGGGCTCATCAAAATCCTCACTGAAATGTAGGAAGTGTATCGAGGGTTTTCGAGGTTTCAAAAACCCCGAAAACTGCCAGATGTAGAAACAAGAGATAAATATTCCGCATTTCTTAGAATTCGTTTCTAGTTGATTGCGGAATTAGTATCGTCTTTTGCAGGGATCGAACGTGGCTTGAAACACGCAGCCTTTAAACTGCGGTTTCATCCAGAGATTTGAGGCCCAGAAGCGCTGGCAATTCAGACATGTGACCGAAGGTGATCGCGCCAAGCGCTTTAGCTTGCTCGATGTCTGCATTTGCATCGCCGGTGTAGTTGAAGACGCGCATTCCTGCGGCTTTTGCGGCCTTGATGCCTGCGATACTATCTTCAATCACCACGCATTGCTCTGGCTTATAGCCCATGCCTTTAGCGGCGTAGAGGAAGATATCCGGCGCGGGTTTGCCCATCTTGCAGTCTTGCGCGGAGTAGAGGACATCCTTGAAGGTCTCCCAAAGACCAGAGGAACCAAGGGTCATCTGCATCTTTTCGTAGCGGCCTGAGGAGCCAACACAGAACCGAATACCTTCTGCCTTCAGGTGTGCGACCACATCCAGAATACCCGGAATTGGCTCAATGCCAGCTTCAAATGCGAGCAGATCGGCTTTGCGCACCTGTGCAGCCCAATCATCGGGAAGTTTTTTGCCGCTCAGGCGTTCGGCTTCTTCCTTGATGGTGTCCATCGCGGTGCCGGTGAAGCGGTGGTGACAATCCAAAGGCGAGAAATCGAGGCCGATTTCCTTCATGAAGCCGGAGAGGACCTCATTCGCTATGGTTTCGGTGTCGACGAGAACGCCATCACAATCGAAAATCACCAATTCCGGCTTCATATTACTTCCCTGTATTCCTTTAGAGGCCTGAAGAACCAAATCCGCCAGCGCCACGCTCGGTGGTTTCCAGCTCTTTCACTTCTTCGATCTGCACCTGAGTCACTGGCGCAACAACCATCTGCGCGATACGCATGCCGCGCTCAATCACAAAAGCTTCCTCACCCAAATTGATGAGAATAACCTTCACTTCGCCGCGATAGTCCGCATCAACGGTGCCGGGCGTGTTCAAAACGGTCACGCCATGCTTGGCAGCAAGACCGGAACGAGGGCGAACCTGACCTTCATGGCCAGATGGCAGCGCGATAGAAAGGCCTGTTGGCACCATGGCGCGCTGGCCCGGTTGCAGCGTAATTGCCTCTTCATTGGCAGCCTGCAGATCCAGCCCGGCAGCTTCTGCGCTTTGGTAAGCAGGAAGCTCCAATCCTTCGCTATGGGGAAGGCGCGTAATTTTCAGTGTTCGTGTCATGAAGAGGCCCATTGATAAAAAGCTCCTCTATCTAGCAGGTGTTTCATGCTTCTTCCAGAGGTCGCGTGAAATTCCGTTGGGCTGACTGAATGGATAATGCTTGTTTTAGTGAACAGTCCTATCAGCCTTACTGAGATTGGTTAGGTTTCATTGATGTAATACACTGCAAGAAACAGGATATTCATCAACAAACCGAAACAAAAAGCGTTTCACATGAAACAATCGCCTCTCTTTTTACCACATGGAGCACCAGATCTCGCAATAAGACCTGAGCTGGAAGCTCATCAGTTTCTCAAAAACCTAGAGAAATCAGAAGGTAAGCCAAAGGCTCTACTGGTCATTTCACCTCATTGGCAAACAGAACGGTTGAGCATCAATGCTGCCGGGCCGCTGAAGACCATTCACGATTTCCGAGGTTTCTCACGCCAACTCTATGAGATGCAGTACGAAGCGACTGCTGAGAGCTGGTTTGTTTCCCGCGTGCATGAGGCCATCACGCGCTATGGCCTGAATGTGCGTGAAGATGACACGTGGGGATTGGATCACGGCGCCTGGGTGCCTTTGTCTCTGGCATTTCCTGACGTGGGTGTGCCCGTAGTTCAGGTATCCCTGCCGTACTCCTATGGCAGCGAAGAAAGCTTCAATCTTGGGCGGGCTTTGGCTCCGTTGGCGGAAGAGGGCATCCTTGTCATCGGTAGTGGCGCGCTAACGCATAACTTCTCTGAGGTTAGCGGCAGCGGTGACGCGCCGAACTGGGCTCTGGAGTTTGACCACTGGATCACTGAGCTGGTCGAACAAGGGGAGACCTGCGCTCTGCTTTCCTCCGGCAATCACAAATACTATCAGAAGGCCTTGCCAACCGATGAGCACTTCCTTCCGCTTCTGGTGGCCTATGGCGCTGCGGGCGAGCATGCCTATGGCGAAAAACTGCATGAGAGCTTCACTTACCGCTCCATCAGCATGAGTGCATTTCGGTTTCGTAACAGGTAGCTGCGCAGAGATTGCGTAAAGTGCATCTCTCGGCGTCATCCCGTGCGAAACGCAGCGCAGACCCGGGACCCATCAGTGATTGACTGAGGCCTTAGTGAATTAGCAAGGCAAGAGAGTATGGATCCCGGCTCGATGGCCGGGATGACACCGAGGAGTGAGGCGGGTTGCCCAAAAACTTATCCTCCTGCCTTCAGAGTGTGTCCATGCTAAACCCATGCCTACGTAACGGGCTGCTGGCGGAGCGACCGTCAGTTTGTCGTAGGCTGGGCGGGGCTATCGGAAGAGGTAACGCAGCTTTCGGTGGTCCGGTGAACCGAACTTCAAACGTGGCCGCATGGTTTGAGGGGAAGGGCCCAGGAATATAGGGTATCACGCGGTGACGGACGCTGATGTACCTGCAGGGACAACCTGCTTTTACTGATGTGTCTGTCAAAGACGGAGGAACTGTTCGGGCATGGAAACGTGTTTGGATAAGCCACCATCTTTCCGGGAAACCGGCTATCGTGCCTTATAGGCAAAAGAGGCGACGTTGTTCATCCCAAGAAAGCCCGGGCAAGGCGAGTAGCCAATGCCGAAGAAACTAACTTAACAAACAGCGCAGGTATTGCCTGCCGCCTTGCTCACCCCGATTATCGGGTTTCACATGAAAACACCGCCGGAAATCTCCAGCGGTGCTAAAGCTGTTTGTGCTTTTCAAGCCCGAAATTAATTCGAGCTCAGCTCTTTCTGCTTTTGCTTAAGCGCGTAGAGCGCCTCCAGCGCCTGACGTGGTGTCATATCATCCGGATCAAAGCTATCCAGCAGTTCCACCAGTTCATTGGACACAAAACTCTCTTCTTCTTCCGGCTCCGGAATGGTTTCCAGCGGTTGGGAGAAAGAGGCAAAGAGCGGGAGGTCATCCAACAGCTTCTCAGAAGGCTTGTTGGTGTCTTGCTCTTCCAGCTGTTTCAGGATCTTTTGCGCACGGCTGACAACGGTTTTCGGCAGGCCAGCAAGCTTTGCCACCTGAATACCGTAGGACCGGTCTGCGGCGCCCTCGACGATCTCATGGAGGAAGACAACATCGCCCTTCCACTCTTTCACACGAACGGTTGCGTTGTTGAGACGCTCCAAACGCTGCGAAAGCGCTGTGATTTCATGATAGTGGGTCGCGAAGAGTGAGCGGGACCGGTTGGTTTCATGTAGATGCTCAATGGCCGCCCAAGCGATGGAAAGACCGTCAAACGTTGCCGTTCCGCGGCCGATTTCGTCAAGAATAACAAGCGAACGGTCGGTTGCCTGATTGAGGATCGCAGCGGTTTCCACCATCTCAACCATGAAGGTTGAGCGGCCTCTTGCAAGGTCATCAGCTGCACCAACACGAGAAAACAGGCGGTCCACCACGCCGATGTGCGCATTCGTTGCAGGAACGAAACTACCCATCTGCGCCAGCACAGCAATCAGAGCGTTCTGGCGCAAGAAGGTGGATTTACCGGCCATGTTAGGACCGGTAATCAGCCAGATCTGGCCGTTTTCGTAGTTTTCCTGCGGGCCAAGGTTGGCATTGTTGGCCACAAACGGTTCGCCGGATTTGCGCAGAGCTTGCTCAACAACAGGATGACGGCCACCTTCGATGGTGAAGGCCAGTGAGCCATCAACGGTTGGGCGAGAGTAATTTTCCGCCTCTGCCAGAACGGCTAGCGAGGTGGACACATCCAGAATAGCCAGCGCTTCTGCAGCGGCTTTGATGAGACCACCTGCAGCAACGACGGCTTTAGTCAGCTCGTTGAAGATTTCCAGCTCGATTGCCAGAGCGCGTTCACCAGCACTAGCGATCTTGCTTTCCAGATCCGCCAGCTCGGTGGTGGTGAAGCGCATAGCGCCGGCCATAGTTTGGCGATGGATAAAGCGGGCAGGGTCATCCTTCATCGGATCACACTGCGCAGTCGGCGCTTCCATAAACCAGCCAAGCACGTTGTTGTGTTTGATCTTCAGGGAGCGGATGCCAAGCTCTTCTGCCAGATCAGCCTGCATCTGGGCGATAACCTTACGGCTTTGATCACGCAGAGCTTTGAGCTCATCAAGGTCCGGATTGTAACCCGGCGCGACGAAGCCACCATCACGCTTGAGGAGCGGCGGCTCTTCAGCAATTGCGATGCCAAGCTTTTCGCCCAGAGCATGCGGCGCCTGTTCCAACTTTTGCACGGCAAAGCCGACTTCCTGCGGATAAGCACCACCGGATGCGAGCAAGCCAGCGATTTCACGTGCAGACTTCATCGCAAACGCGATGGACTGCAGATCACGCGGGCCACCACGGTCCACAGCAAGACGGGACAGGGCGCGGGACATATCCGGCGCGGACTTCAGCAGGCCGCGAATATCTTCGCGTTGCATGGTGTCCGATGCGAAGAACGCGATGGTATCCTGACGGTGACGGATTTGTTCCGGATCCGTAAGGGGACCAGCCAGACGGCTTGCCAACAGGCGGGAACCTGCCCCAGTGACGGTTTTGTCGATGGCAGACAGCAGGCTGCCACGACGCTCGCCAGAAAGCGTGCGGGTCAGTTCCAAGTTGGCACGGGTTGCCGGGTCGATCAGCAACTGGCCAGCCGCAGCTTCCTTCACTGGCGGATCCAGAGGAGGGCGCTCTCCCAGCTGGGTCTTGTCGATATAAGCCAGAATACCACTGGCGGCGATCAACTCAGCACGGGTGTAGTTGGCGAAACCATCCAGCGTGCCCACGGAGAAGTAGGTGGAGAGACGATCCTGAGCATTTGCGCCATCAAAGAACGTGCGCGGAACAGGAGAAAGGGCAGCGCCAAGTCCTTCGACTGTCGCTCGCAACTCTGTTTCCTGCAGCAGTGCATCTGCCAGCACCAGTTCGGAAGGGTCAATACGCGCCAAATCAGCAGCAAGGCGCACATCATCACTCTCGGCCACTCGGAACATGCCGGTGGACATGTCGATCCAGGCGAGGCCGTAAAGATTGCCGTCTGCCGCACTGCCGCCTTTGACGCGGGCAAGGGAAGCGAGGAAGTTGTTGCGCTTTGCATCCAGCAGACGATCTTCGGTGATCGTACCCGGGGTTACAAGACGCACCACATCGCGGCGAACAACAGATTTGGAACCACGTTTCTTGGCTTCTGCCGGGTCTTCCGTCTGCTCACAGACAGAAACACGGTGGCCAAGGCCAATCAGCTTTTGCAGATAGTCGTCAGCAGCATGCACAGGAACGCCACACATCGGAATATCGTCACCATTGTGCTTGCCGCGCTTGGTGAGCGTAATTCCGAGGGACTGAGATGCGATCTCCGCATCCTCAAAGAACAGCTCGTAAAAGTCGCCCATTCTGTAGAACAGGAGGCTATCCGGATTGGCTGTCTTGATCTCAATATATTGCGCCATCATGGGTGTGACGCGGCCTTTTGCTGGGGAAGGCTTTTCAATATCTGCTGTAGTCATGGCGCAGACACTAGCAAATGGTTCTATGTGTTTCACCCGTGTCCGTTTAGTTCACAGCTTGAGAACGCGAATTTACGGGGATAATGTCGTCCAGTGATATTTGAAAAGAACACTGCGCTTGAGGGTGAGGAATTTTTCGCATGCCAACCACTGATAAAACAGCAAGCTCGCAGGTCAGCTTTACTGACCAAGACGCGTTAGCCTTCCATAATGAAGGAAAACCGGGCAAGCTTGAAATTTCGCCAACCAAGCCAATGGCTACTCAGCGCGATCTGAGCCTGGCCTACTCCCCGGGCGTTGCTGTTCCTGTGCTGGCAATCGCAGAAGACCCAAGCCGGGCTTACGATTACACCACCAAAGGCAACATGGTTGCCGTTATCTCCAACGGTACCGCAATTCTTGGCCTTGGTAATCTTGGCGCATTGGCCTCAAAGCCAGTGATGGAAGGTAAGTCTGTCCTCTTCAAGCGCTTTGCGGACGTGGATTCCATCGACCTTGAGGTGGATACTCAGAACGTTGAAGAGTTCATCGATTCCGTTAAGCACCTCGGCCCTTCTTTTGGTGGTATCAACCTTGAGGACATCAAGGCACCGGATTGTTTTATCATCGAGCAGCGCCTTCGTGAGATCATGGATATTCCAGTGTTCCACGATGATCAGCACGGCACCGCTATTATTGCAGCAGCTGGCCTGATCAACGCGGTTCACATGACGGATCGCGACATTAAAGACGTGAAGGTTGTCTGTAATGGCGCGGGCGCGGCGGGTATCGCGTGTATTGAACTGGTGAAAGCGATGGGCGTTCCACATGAGAACGTTCTTCTTTGCGATACAAAGGGCGTGATTTATCAGGGTCGTGAAGCTGGCATGAACCAGTGGAAGAGCGCTCATGCTGTAAAGACCGACAAGCGCACGCTTGAAGACGCGCTGGATGGGGCAGACGTGTTCTTTGGTGTGTCCGTTAAGGGTGCACTGACGCCTGACATGGTCAAGTCCATGGCGCCGAACCCAATCATCTTTGCGATGGCGAACCCTGACCCGGAGATTACACCGGAAGAAGCCAAGGAAGTGCGTCCTGATGCGATTGTTGCAACCGGACGCTCTGATTATCCGAACCAGGTAAACAACGTTCTCGGCTTCCCTTACATCTTCCGTGGCGCGTTAGATGTTCATGCGACAACCATCAATGACGAGATGAAGATTGCATGTGCGCAGGCACTGGCAGAGCTGGCTCGTGAGGATGTTCCTGATGAAGTTGCAGCAGCTTATCGCGGTAGCCGTCCTCGTTTCGGTCCCGAATACATCATCCCGGTACCGTTTGATCCGCGCCTGATTTCTCGCATTCCGCAGGCTGTTGCGCAAGCGGCGATGGATAGCGGTGTGGCGCGTCGCCCGATCGTGGACATGGATGCTTATGGCGCTCAACTTCAGGGTCGTCGAGATCCGATTGCAGGTACGCTGCAGCGGATTATCTCCAAGGTTCGCCAGAACCCGAAACGGATTGTTTTCGCGGAAGGTGAAGAACCGGCGGTTATTCGTGCGGCCTCTGCCTTTGTTGCTCAAGGGTTGGGTGAAGCGATCCTTGTTGGTCGTGAGGATGAGATCCGCGCAAACGCGACATCTGCCGGTATTGATGTGAACCGTCCGGGTATTCGTCTGGACAGTGCACGTTCCTCCACCCGCAACGCAGATTATGCCGAGTACCTGTACTCTCGTCTGCAGCGCAAAGGCTATCTGCAGCGCGACTGCCAGCGCCTCGTCAACAATGACCGTAACTATTGGGCAGCCATTATGGTTGCGCGAGGGGACGCAGATGGTGTCGTAACGGGTACGACACGAAACTATTCCGTTGCGCTGGAAACCATCAGTCGCTGTATCGACACCAAGCCCGGGCACCGTGTGATTGGTGTATCGCTTGTTGTGACACCGGGTAAAACCGTTCTGGTGGCTGATACCGCTGTTCACGATATGCCAACTTCTGAGGAACTCGCGGATATTGCGGAAGAGGCAGCGCACGTTGCTCGCCGTCTAGGTTCTGAACCGCGTGTGGCTATGCTGGCATACTCCACATTCGGCCATCCTAAGGGCGAGCGAACAGAGCGCCTTCAGGAAGCAGTGAAGATCCTTGATCGCCGCCGGGTGGACTTTGAGTATGATGGTGAAATGGGCGCAGATATCGCGCTCAACATGGAGAAGATGGCGGCATATCCATTCTGCCGTCTGAATGGTCCGGCGAACGTGTTGATCATGCCAGCATTCCACTCTGCTTCCATCGCAACAAAGCTGCTGGAAGAGCTTGGTGGCTCAACGCTTATTGGACCACTGCTGGTGGGTATGGATAAGCCGGTTCAAATTGTGCCTATGGGTGCAAAGGACAGTGAGATCTTCAACATGGCAGCTATTGCAGCCTACAATATCACCTAGGTCTGACGGAATTGTGAGATCAAGAAAAGCGTCGCTGCTGCGGCGCTTTTTTATTCCCTAAGCAACTGAATGTTCTACACTTCCTGTAAATCACAATTTTAGAAATTACATCTCTTTAAAAATTCGCCTGAAGACTTCAAATCTCTCTTCACCGTGCCCCCAAATGCATGCGAGCTGGCTCCATATTTATAGATATTGTTGGCCCAACAAGAATAGCCTCAGGAAAAGGCTGAAGTTGGGAGTCGATCTATGGCTAAGGGTACGCTCGAAGTTGCTGAATACCAATGGGCACAGAAGTTTTACAAACACAACTCATGGCCATTTGATGAGTATGACGGCGACCCGACACCTGCTTCGATTGAGGCTCACTGCAAAAGTCGTTCTGCTCAATACAAAGCGGAACTTACAAGCTACAAAGCACTAAAACATACCCTAGAGTCAGATGCTCAAGTTCAGACGTTTGATAGTCTTTGTGATCAAACTCAAAGTCGTATGAAAAACGCAGATGATCTTTTGCAGGCAGGCAACTTTCTTGATGCGGACAGCACGCTCGATGACATCGCAGCACTCGTTGATGGTGTTGGAATTTTGGTAGGAAAGAGTAGGGCTACAGAGCAGCAGAAAAACGGTGTTGATGGTAAGCAAAACGCTGAAAACGCAGCACCGCATGTTGATCCACTTCAAGCTTTGCAACAACGAGCAACGGAATTTTCTGCAAAGTTGAAAGGCTACAAGGCTGAGCGGAAGATCCTCGTTTCAAAAGACCAGAAGACCTCATTTGATCAACTCTTCAAGCAAGCTGCGTCGACAATGACATACGTCACCAGTCTGGTAAAAAACGGCGATGTGGCAGGTGCTGACCAGCGGCTGTTTGATGCTGAAGCACAGTTACAAGGCGTGCAGCAAGTGCTTGAAATGCAGAAGCAGACTGTTCGCGAAACCGAGAGTATCAAAACGGTGATTAAAGACGCTAATACCCGTCTTTCAGAGGCCAATGGACTTCGCAAGACCATTAAATCCCCTCAAGAGCAAAAAGCATTCGCAGATTCTTCAAAGCAAGCAAAAGGGCAAATTAAGAAGATTGAAGGCTCACTCAAACGACATGAACTTGATGCCTGCCAGGCTGAGTTGAAAGTTCTCGGTAATCTGGTTGAGAAAGCAGAAAGTTACGTCAAATTTATTCCCGTTGATCCGAGCCTTAGCAGGGAATTGAAAACGACACGGATTGAAATCCAGTCTTGCTATCAGCAGGTAAATGAAGTTCCTGATAAAGCTCTCAAACGGGATTTTGAAAAGAACTATCAAGTTGCAATCAACTTACTTGCAGAAACAGAGGATCTAATTGAAGGGAATGGACGTTCTTCTGAGGAGGCAATTACAGCCAACTTAGCTACGCTCAAGAACTTGACCGAAACGCTGATAGATTGCGTGGTTAGCGCAAAAGAAGCGGCAGAAAAACAAGCAGCTAATCCAACTCAAGGAAAACGGTCAAGTCCTGACTCAGCCACAAAAAATGCAGCCCAGAATGCGTTAAACAAAGCCCTTGCTGGCTGCATGGGATCTTTGGATGAGGCTCAAGCAAACCTCAATGAAGTTTTGAAGGCAGGAGCTGAAATAAAAGACTCAGCTCTTGCAAGCAGCTTTGCCCAATATAGCAGCGCAGCTCAGACCTATATAACCGAAGGGCTGCAGTACGTTGCGGATAAAAAACTGCAAGAAGCACGGGGCAAACTTGCTACCTGTGAGGATGCAATTAAATCAATGATTGCGTTCTTGGAATCTGCGCACTCGACACCTGAAAACCAAGATGAAGTTTCTACTGATCATCAGCAAGAATCCAAGGTCTCTGAAATTGAGCTAGACACTTTCCAGGCTGGTGACGATGAACAGAAAGCTGCCTTGGCAGATTGTAAAAGGCTA
The DNA here is from genome assembly GCF_000236645.1 of Pseudovibrio sp. FO-BEG1. Taxonomy (NCBI): domain Bacteria; kingdom Pseudomonadati; phylum Pseudomonadota; class Alphaproteobacteria; order Hyphomicrobiales; family Stappiaceae; genus Pseudovibrio; species Pseudovibrio sp. FO-BEG1. The sequence goes on along the minus strand of NC_016642.1, from coordinate 322,543 downwards.
CTGGACCAACTCGCAGCCCGTCGAGCCAGTGCTGTAGCACAAAAGCCTCAATTTCAGCAGGAATTTCAACACGATGAATTTCTGACATTCAAAGTCATTTCCGAGGAGTTTGAGAGTCAGATTGATGCACTGATTGCCAGCGGTAATGCAGCGGATGCGAAATCAAGATTACAAGACTTTGAGAATGTCGTCCAAAGTTTGGAAGACAGTGCTCAGAATGCCTTCTCATCTGCTACTCAGCCCGAAGGAAAACAAGGCAGACAACCCGAACTTGATCCGGTTCTGGAAGCTTCGTTGAATACTTGCCAGGCCCAACTGCAAAAGTTGATCGGGCGCTACAACAAAGCCATGGTAGGAAACCCTCAATTACCTGATCAGTCTCTTCAAAATACATTTTTGACTTACCAAATGGTGTGGGAGCAGCTCAGTAGCCAAGCAGAGCATTTGATACAAGAAAATCGTCTTAAAGATGCTGAAAACAGGCTATCTGAGCTCGAAAGTGTAGTCGCAAACATCGAGGATTTTGCGAAACAGGGAGCACAGCCAAATGAACAAAGCCAACCCCCTGAGATTGCCCAAGTCAGCAAAACGCGTGAAGACTATCTGAAGCAGTATGAGTCTTTGGACGCTAGCAAGAGCGTGTTCTTGCGACAAGAATTATTGATTAAAGACCCAGAACTGCTGGCTGAGTTTCAAACTATTAAAGTTCTGTTTGAATTCGCAATGCCAGAAGCAAAAAGATGCATCAATGCAGACCAGTTGGATGGGCTATCAATTGTAATGGCATCTCTTGAAGAACACAGAGATCAGTTAAATACCATTCTAAATCGTGCGCGAGTACAAAACGCAGAAGCACTTGCGAAACGCAAACAGGAGCAAGAAGCAGCTAAGCAGGCCCGACTTGATGCTGCCCCCGCTGTTTCCTTTAAGGATACAGAGAAGCTCGCCTCGAAGCTTTCAGCAATGCGCAAATACGTGAAAGACTCAGCTAAGTTGAAGATCTTTGATGAGCAAGCAAACTTTGTCAGGTTGTCGATTGCACAGTTAAAAGAAATGGCAAAAACGGGCCAGACTAGCCAGATTGATGAGATCCTCAAAGCTCTGGGCCGAGCAAAGGCAGAGCTGCAAATGCTTGCGGATGAAAACCGCCAGATTCAGGTCAAATATTCCAATCGTGCACCGGGCATCCGCAATAATGTAGATGCACGCAAAAAGCCGAGTGGTGAAAATCCGCAGTTTTTCTGTGAGGTGCAGGAAGGGCAGTTTTGCTTGAAACACGCCATTAATGCCTGCCTCGGCTTCCAAGCAACGGACAAAAATGATTTGCTGGATGCAAGCCTCGTCAATCACCTGAAAGCTTATGAAAGCAAGACCGATGAAGAGTTCTTGCGGTACGCATCAGGTGTTCTTAAACGCAAAGTAAAAACTCTGCGACAAGAGCATCAGAAGGACCCCAAAAAGCTCGCTCGCGAGGTTGCGACAGAAGAATATAAGAAACTCTACAAGACTGACCCTCTTCAGGATATCAGCAACAAAGGCAGCATCGCAGATGTGGGGCTAGAGTTATTGAAGGCACAGCAGCAAAAACTTGGCCTGCCAGACCCGCAAATTACTTACATTGAACACACAAAAACACCCGCAGAAGAAGATATTGCCCGTGAGTTACTCAGTCATGTTGTCAACTCTGGTGAAGACCGGTTCGTGATTAATATCGGCGGCCATTATGTAGCTTTCCGTCAAGTGGAAGAGGGGGACTGGTATTTAGTGAACAGCACCAGTTCTGCAGCAACGAAGATGGACCCGGTTGAATACTGCCTCAACCATATAAAGTCTTCGGGAACACGCTTGCCAGTTATCCATTTTGAGAAACAGGTAGCGCTATAACTCGGGATTCTTAAAGAGTGAACAGTTCAATGAATTGCATTCTACTGTTCACTCTATCATTTAAACGCGGCGCATGTAGCCTTTGTAGACCCAGCCTATTTGTTCGGAGGTTTGTGGGTCACGGATGCCAAGCCAGTTGCCTTTGCAGTCGACGATGTTGATTGCCTGGTTGGAAATGAGGCGGCCAACGACATTGTAGTTGGTTCCGGGACCGGTACGAAGGTTAAGCACGCCTGATTTCAGAGGCTTAACTGCATAGGTACCTGCACATCCCTGATTAAATCCAATGGGCACTTGCGGTTGGTGCTGGTAAACTGTTTGCGCGGAGGGGCTGCTTGCAAAGGCAACGAGCGCGCCACATATACCAAGAGTCATTAGACTACCGCGATAAACTCCAGATTTTCTCATTGGTCCTGTCCGTTTCAGGTTCCATATAATGACCAGAACAGGGTGACAAACCCTGATTATTTTGGTCTAACGGTCATTCTGGTATTGCTTGAACACGGTGCAAATATGGTCTCTTCCGCTACGATAAAAATCTGCGGCATCTCTACAAAGGAAACTGCGGACGCGGTTACGAAAGAACAAGTCGATATGATCGGATTTGTCTTTTTTCCGAAAAGTCCGCGTTATGTTTCCATCGCGCAGGCGAAAGAGCTGGCAGACCATGTGCGTGGCAAAACGAAGATTGTCGCGCTTACCGTGAATATGGATAATGCGGGACTGAAGGAAATCGTCGACAACATAGCGCCGGATGTTCTGCAACTGCATGGCAGTGAGAGCCCTGAGCGCTGCGCGGAAGTGCGTGAAACCTTTGGTGTTCCCGTCATGAAGGCCTTCGGCATCTCCACCGCAGAAGACGTTGAGGCACTTAAGCCCTATATTCCGCAGGTAGACAGATTTCTGCTTGATGCGAAGCCACCAAAAAATTCCGAAATTCCGGGAGGAAATGGTGTCAGCTTTGATTGGAAACTGCTACAAGGCCTAGAACTTGGAAAGCCTATCATGCTTTCTGGTGGCCTAAGCCCTGAAAACGTCCGTGAAGCCCTGGCTATCTCCGGTGTGAGTGATGTCGATGTGTCTTCCGGCGTAGAACGCGAGAAGGGCGTTAAAGACATCGAGTTGATTGAGGCTTTTGTGCGTGAAGTGCGCAGCGTTGCCGAGTGAATTTGGGAAGAGTTAATGAACCAGCAAGCCAACACATTGCGTTCCGGTCCGGATGATCGCGGCCACTTTGGTGATTTTGGGGGTCGTTTCGTCGCTGAAACGCTCATGCCTTTGATCCTGGATCTGGAAAAGGCTTACAACGAAGCTAAGGCTGATCCGGCATATGCGGCAGAGCTGAAAAACCTGAACACCCATTATACCGGTCGCCCATCTGCGCTGTATTTTGCTGAACGCCTGACTGAAGAGCTGGGCGGCGCAAAGATCTACTTCAAGCGCGATGAGCTGAACCACACCGGATCGCACAAGATCAACAACTGTATTGGCCAGATCCTACTGGCTAAGCGTATGGGCAAAACCCGCATTATTGCTGAGACCGGTGCCGGTCAGCATGGTGTGGCAACTGCTACAGTTTGCGCGCGTTTTGGTCTGCCTTGCGTGGTTTACATGGGGGCAACAGACGTTGAGCGTCAGAAGCCAAACGTATTCCGCATGAAGCTTCTGGGCGCTGAAATTGTTCCCGTTACTGCTGGAGCGGGTACACTGAAAGATGCGATGAACGAAGCGCTGCGTGATTGGGTGACCAACGTGGAAGACACGTATTACCTGATCGGTACAGCTGCTGGTCCGCATCCTTATCCAGAAATGGTTCGTGACTTCCAGTCAGTGATTGGTGAAGAGACCAAAAAGCAGCTTATGGAAGTGGAAGGCAGACTTCCTGATGCACTTGTCGCTGCTGTTGGTGGTGGTTCCAACGCGATTGGCCTGTTCCATCCATTCCTTGATGATCCTTCCGTTGAAATTTACGGCGTTGAAGCTGGTGGTAAAGGTCTGGAAGGTGAGGAACACTGCGCATCTTTGAATGCGGGTAAGCCGGGCGTTTTGCATGGCAATCGCACTTACCTGCTGCAGGATGATGACGGTCAGATCCTTGAAGGACACTCCGTTTCTGCTGGTCTGGACTATCCAGGCATTGGCCCTGAGCACTCCTGGCTGAAAGATACTGGCCGTGTGAACTACGTTCCTGCGACTGACACAGAAGCTCTGGATGCATTCCAGATGCTGACCCGTGTTGAAGGCATCATTCCGGCTCTGGAACCAAGCCACGCGCTGGCTCAGGTTATCAAGATGGCGCCGCAGATGGACAAAGACCAAATCATCGTTATGAACCTTTGTGGTCGCGGTGATAAGGACGTCTTCACCGTCGGTAAGCTCCTCGGCTTTGACCTGTAAGTTCTTATGATTTCATGATAAAAGGCGAGCCAAGTGCTCGCCTTTTTTATTCGTACCGTTTGAATCGGATGTGAAACGATCAGCCTGTTGCGGCTAGTCCATCAAGAACGCCAGAGACACCGGCTTCCCAGCCAAGAATGGCGCGCTTGCGGGTGATGCCCCAGTGGTAGCCGCACATATTCCCCTTCGCACCGAGCACACGGTGGCATGGGACAACGAAGGACAACGGGTTCTTGCCAACGGCTGTGCCCACTGCACGAGAGGCTTTTGGGTTACCGAGGTTGCTGGCGATTTCCGAGTAGGTGGTGGCTTTACCCATCGGGATCTTCAGGAGTGTTTGCCAGACGCGGATTTCAAAGTCCGTTCCGATGAAGACAACGCGAAGTGGTTGATCTTCTTTCCATTTATTCGGCTCAAAGATGCGCGAAACATAAGGCGCGGTGAGCTGTTGGTTTTCCTCAAACTCAGCTGCGGGCCAACGCTCACACATATCTGAGAGAGCTTTTGCCTCTTCACCAGCATCTGCAAAAGCGAGGCCTGCCAGACCGCGCTCAGTGACCATCAGGAGTACGAGGCCAAACGGGCAGGGGTGGAAGCCCCAACTGATCTTCACCCCGGCTCCACGGCGCTTATAATCACCGGGTGTCATAGCTTCATGGGTTACAAACAGATCGTGGAGGCGTGCTGGACCAGAAAGACCAACTTCAAGAGAGGCTTCGAGAATGCTTGCTGAATCTTGCAGGAGACCGCGGGCGTGATCGATGGTGATTGCCTGCAGAAACTGTTTTGGAGTGATGCCGGCCCATCTTGAGAACACACGTTGGAGCTGAATTGGTTGCAGGCCAACACTATGTGCGAGTTCTTCCAAGGATGGCTGTTCTCTCCAGTTTTCCGAGATGCCCTGAAGGGTTTTTTGAACGACGCGGTAGTCTTCAAGAGCAGAACTGTCTTCTACAAACGCACCATCTGCGAGATTTGCTGCTTTAAACATCTTAGGTCTCGGCTCTTAAGCTTTCTTCGCGCATCTTATCCGAAAACCGGTGTCCGCTTTTCGGCAATACGCAAAAGATTTCATTCTGATTGCGTGAAATCTAGATGATCCTTAGCGGAAGAGCCACCCGAAACGCGAGTATGCCTTTGCTTTAAGCGTTATCGAAGCCCCGGTGTCGTGCCGAATGGAGAGCTTGTGAGAAGGCTGCGGCGAAACTGGTTCTGTCATCCGGATTCAGGAATGAGCCAACGATGAGGAACAGCTGGTCAGAACGTACCAGAATGCGTGTCACGCCAACATCATCGTCCCGCTCAATATGGAGTTTCATGTGAAACGGGTTGAGCACGTACTCTTGCACTTCGCCTTTATAGGTGACGTGCTTAAGCCTGACTTCCAACGGGGAAACGCTGATTTCTTCATAGGTTTCAGCGGTTGCGAAGTTGTGCCGGAAGGCAAGCCAGAGGAATAAGATGGGTAGGGAAAGCAGAATTGGTGCGGGCCAGAGGCCCATGAGGACCAGAACAATCGAGTAAAAAGCCACAATCAGGCCTGCGCACCAGAGAACGATGTTCACGCCTCGGCGAGATAGTGAGCGGTGCGGGGTTAGAACAGCCTGAAAGAAAGGGGGATAAGGCTCCCGCTTTTGAAGATCATGGGGCATTGGTGCTATTTCGCACTCTGTTTCATTGCTACTCTTTATCTCTTCAGAGTATAGAGCTTTCAGAGCCTACGCAAAGTCACTTATTTCCTTCGAGAGTCCTATGGTTGACGCCACCAAAACAAAGAAGGTTGCATCTTCTTCCAGTACACGCAAAAAGCCGATTTCCCGATCAAGGTATTCTAAAGCCGAGATTTACGAGATCTTTGCGACCTTCGAAAAAGACAACCCGGAACCGGAAGGAGAGCTCAACCATTCCAATGAGTTCACACTGTTGGTGGCCGTTGTACTGTCAGCTCAGGCGACTGATGCTGGCGTGAACAAGGCGACGAAGCATCTGTTCCAGATTGCAGATACGCCTGAGAAGATGGTTGCACTTGGTGAGGACAAGATCCGCGAAGAAATCCGGACTATTGGGCTTTACAAGAACAAGGCGAAAAACACGTTCCTGCTCTCGCAAATGCTGATTGAGCAGCATGGTGGGCAGGTTCCTCAGACACGTGAAGAGCTGGAAGCATTACCGGGCGTTGGCCGGAAAACCGCAAATGTTGTGCTGAATATTGCTTTTGGGCAGCCAACAATCGCGGTTGATACACATCTTTTCAGAATTGCGAACAGGCTCGGCCTTGCCCCCGGCAAAACACCGCTGGATGTCGAGAAAAAACTCGAGAAGGTGATACCGCAGGACTTCATGCAGCATGCGCATCACTGGCTCATTTTGCACGGCCGTTACATCTGTAAGGCACGCAAACCGGCTTGTGACCGCTGCATCATCTATGACCTTTGCAAGAGCAAAGAGAAAATTTTGAAAAATGCTGCCTGACTAAAAGCAGAAGCGCTTAGTGCGTCTGCTTTTTGCGAAGGCGAACAACAACTTCCACGCGGGAAATTTCCATTCCTTCAGGTGGTACTGGCAAGTTGTCCAATGTCAGGCCACTGTCCGGAATATCAATCACACGGTTTTCATCTTCCAGGAAGAAGTGGTGGTGCTCAGAGGTGTTGGTGTCGAAGTAAGTCTTTGTTCCTTCAACAGCAACTTCGCGCAGCAAACCAACTTCGGTGAACTGATGAAGTGTGTTGTAAACTGTTGCCAGGGAAACAGGCACGTTTGCGAGGATAGCTTCTTCGTGAAGGACTTCCGCCGAAATGTGGCGATTACCCTGAGAATAAAGAAGCTCAGCCAGAGCAACGCGCTGACGTGTAGGGCGTAGACCTGCGTCTCTTAGCATCCCTGTTACATCTTGATGATCGTTAGCAATCTGCGAGCTCATTTTTTCCTACTTTAGTTCTTTAGGGTGCTGATGTTTTAACACCTACGCACCAATTCTACCAGCATTAGATTAAAAGCAACCTATTGACCTGCACCCAAGCACTCTCAATATAAGGGAACATAACCCTTGATACATCAAGCTAAAAACAAGCAGGAATAACCGGACTGCTTATAACAATAATAAGAATAGTATAAGTTTAACACAACTGCGTACATTGAGCACACGCAAACTCACATACATCGCTCTTTCGATCTTCGGGTTCGTGTGTTAGGAAGGCCCGAACAGTTAATACTTAGAACCATCGTTACGTTTAGGTAAGGTGAACCCTACGTTTTCTGGCCTAACACAAACGACAAATTATGCGGGAATAGAATGCACGAGAAGCGTTCAAGCTACGATAAAGAAGCTCTGCTGGCCTGTGGTCGCGGTGAGCTGTTTGGCCAAGGCAATGCACAGCTGCCACTTCCTCCTATGCTGATGTTTGATCGCATCACTGAGATTTCCGAGGAAGGTGGAGAGCACGGCAAAGGTGTAATCCGTTCAGAATTCGACATTAATCCAGATCTCTGGTTCTTTGAATGTCACTTCCAGGGTGATCCTGTAATGCCTGGCTGTCTCGGCTTGGACGCTCTGTGGCAGATGACAGGCTTCTACCTTGGCTGGTTGGGCGAGCCTGGTCGTGGTCGTGCGCTTTCTACCGGTGAAGTAAAGTTCACAGGTCAGGTTACTCCTGACGTAAAAATGCTGGAATTTGGCGTTGATATGAAGCGCGTTATGCGCTCCCGCCTGAAACTGGCAATCGCTGATGGCTGGGTGAAAGCTGACGGTGAGACTATCTTTGTTGCGAAAGACCTGCGCGTTGGTCTGTTTCAAGACGAAGCAAAATAAGTAATCAAATTATGCGAGGGTTTGTCATGCGGAATGACGAACCCTTTTTTGGAATTTGGTCCGTTTGGACCGCTTAGCCCACGGGAGACCTTAGATGAGGCGTGTGGTTGTTACTGGTATGGGTATTGTTTCTCCTCTTGGCAACAATGCTGAAGAGGTCAAGCAAAGCCTTTACGAAGGTAAATCAGGCATTGTTGCTGCTGAAGACTATGAGAAGCTCGGCTTCCGCTGTCAGGTTCACGGTGCCCCTAACCTGGATCCTTTAGAAGCACTTGGTCGCCGTACTGCTCGTTTTATGGGCGCAGGCGCTGCATGGAACTACATGGCCATGGAGCAGGCGATTGAGGATGCGGGTCTTTCCGAAGATCTGGTCACCAATGAACGCACTGGCCTGATCATGGGCTCTGGTGGTCCTTCTACCAAAGCGATCGTTGAAGCTGCGGATATCACTCGTGAAAAAGGTCCACGTCGTATCGGGCCAACCGCAGTTCCGAAAGCTATGAGCTCCACGAACTCCGCTACACTTGCAACTCCGTTCAAGATTCACGGCGTCAACTACTCCATTTCCGCAGCTTGTGCGACGACCAATATCTGTATTGGTAATGCTTTCGAGCTGATCCAATGGGGTAAACAGGACGTGGTTTTTGCTGGCGGTGGTGAAGAACTGGATTGGACACTCTCCAACCTGTTCGACGCGATGGGCGCAATGTCTTCCAAGTACAACGACACTCCTTCTACGGCTTCTCGTCCATACGACAAGAACCGTGATGGCTTTGTTATTGCAGGTGGCGGCGGTGTTCTGGTTCTTGAAGAACTTGAGCATGCAAAAGCACGTGGCGCGAAAATCTATGCAGAAATCGTAGGTTACGGCCAGACCTCTGATGGTCACGACATGGTTGCACCAAGCGGTGAAGGCGCAGCGCGCTGCATGAAGATTGCGTTGAAGGACGTTGATTGTGACGTTGATTACATCAACCCACACGCAACTTCCACACCTGTTGGTGACATCAAAGAAATCGAAGCAATCCGCGCCGTATTCGGTGACAAGGTTCCGCCAATTTCTGCGACTAAAGCGCTTTCTGGTCACTCACTGGGTGCTGCTGGCGTTCATGAAGCGATCTATTCTCTACTTATGATGGAAGGCAATTTCATTGCTGCTTCTGCGCATATTGAAGAATTGGATCCGGATTTTGAGGATATGCCAATCGTAAGAGAGCGCGTAGATAATGCAGAGCTAAACTGCGTTCTGTCTAACGGCTTTGGCTTTGGCGGTACCAACGCAACTGTCGTGTTTAAGCGCTACAAAGACTAAGTTTGAGGTGCTGGGCTTGCTCAGCTCCTTTGATTTCGATTACAGGAGTTTTCTATGAGCAAGCTTATGCAAGGCAAGCGTGGTCTGATTATGGGCGTTGCCAATGACCACAGCATTGCCTGGAGCATTGCCAAAGCTCTTGCAGAACAAGGTGCTGAAATGGCCTTCACCTATCAAGGTGATGCCTTTGCCCGACGCGTAAAGCCGCTGGCCGACAGTATTGGCTGCGATCTGCTTGTTCCATGTGATGTGGAAGATATTGATAGCGTGGATAACGTCTTCGCTCAGCTCAAGGAAAAATGGGGGACCATTGATTTCCTTGTGCACGCAATCGCGTTCTCAGACAAATCTGAGCTGCGAGGACGTTATGCCGATACCTCCCGCGATAACTTTGCCCGCACCATGCAGATCTCCTGTTTCTCATTTACAGAGATTGCAAAGCGTGCAGCGGAGTTGATGCCGAACGGTGGCTCCATGCTGACTCTGACCTATGGCGGCGCAACCAGTGTTATGCCGAATTACAACGTCATGGGCGTTGCTAAAGCGGCTCTGGAAGCTTCTGTACGCTATCTGGCGATGGACTTTGGCGATCAGGGCATTCGCGTGAACGCGATCTCTGCAGGGCCGGTTCGTACGCTTGCTGGTGCTGGGGTGTCGGATGCTCGTTTGATGTTTAACTTCCAGCAGAATAACTCTCCACTGAAGCAAACAGTCACGAGCAAGCAGCTTGGTGGTTCCGCACTTTATCTGCTTTCAGAAATGTCTGGTGGGGTGACTGGTGAAGTTCACTTTGTGGATTCCGGTTACAACATCGTTTCCATGCCACGTCTGGAAGAGCTGAAAACAGCTGAAAAGATGAACCGGGAAAAAGAGACGGTCTAAGCATCTCCTGATTAGTCAAATAGATATCAAAAAAGCCTCTGAGGAAACTCAGAGGCTTTTTCTTTGATTAGCTTAACTGGCGAGATCAATTATTGATCGTTTCGTTTTTGTAGACACCGAACAATCTGCTTTGATCCACCCAGCCTTCGAATTCCTTACCGGAGATGCGGCAGTAGCCGTCTGTGCATTCAACAACACCTGCCAGTACAAGCGGTTCAAGGAACGCAACGATCTCTTCATTTGGGCCAGGGCGCTTGCGAAGAGGGGTGGTTTCCACGGTATTTACCAGCCATGGCGTTACCAGCGCGGAGCGGTAACCGGTCAGAAGGGTTTTGAACACCCAGCCTTCTTTGCCTTCCCAATCGCGAATGCGGCGCCAGTCGTCGTACTCCTGTACAACTTCAACCGGCAGCCTGCTGCGAACAAAAGTCCAACCAATGTCGTGTTTTCTGCTTGGGCCGTTGCGGACGTTTACACGGTCTGATTTGAGGCTCACGAAACGTGGAACAGGAAGACCAGACACGCCAGAACCCGCAGACTGCGCCTGAGCAGTAATTACGGATGGGGAAACAAAGAGGAATAATAGAAAAGCAGCTGCAAGGGCACCAAGAGCACGAAAACTTTTATTTTTCATAGCGATACCAAAACTTCCCGTAGGCTAATCCGTAATTTTCACTAAAATCGAGACACAAGTATCATACCTTAGATCTCGCGATTTCCGATAGTGGCTGCTATTAGATGTAGACGTGTTTGACAAGTCTTGTTTTCACCGGAACATTTGGTAATGAAACTTTGACAGCCTCTAAGACCTTTGAGTCATTGACTCATATGGTGAATAAGGCAGGGTTAAAAAACTTCAAATTTTTGACAGAAGGCGGGGACGATGCCAAAAAAGAAGCCTATTGTGGTTGTGACGCGGAAGCTGCCGGATGTTGTTGAAACCCGCATGCGCGAGCTTTTCGACACACGCCTGAATGAGCATGACAAGCCATTTACCCAAGCTGAGCTCGTAGAAGCCGTCAAAATTGCTGATGTACTCGTCCCCACCGTTACAGATCGCATTGACGCTTCGGTTTTGGCTCAGGCTGGCCCTAATCTGAAAATGATCGCCAACTTCGGCAATGGCGTCGACAATATCGACGTGATCTCCGCAAATAATCGCGGCATTGCTGTGACCAACACTGCTGGTGTGATGACTGAAGACACCGCAGACATGACCATGGCGCTTATTCTTGCTGTTCCTCGTCGCCTTTCTGAAGGCATGAAGAAGATTGAGAACAAGGAATGGGATGGCTGGTCTCCGACCTGGATGCTTGGTCGCCGTATCTGGGGCAAGCGCCTCGGTATTATCGGCATGGGCAGGATCGGTCAGGCGGTCGCCAGACGCGCAAAAGCGTTTGGTATGTCTATCCATTACCACAACCGAATTCGCGAGCCACTGGAGCTTGAAGAGCAGCTGGAGGCCACTTTCTGGGAGAGCCTCGACCAGATGCTTGCGCGTATGGATGTTGTTTCCATCCATTGTCCGCATACACCGGGCACTTACCACCTGCTTTCTGCACGTCGTCTGAAGCTGATGAAGCCGGATGCGTATATCGTGAACACTGCTCGTGGTGAGATTGTTGATGAGAATGCGCTGATCCGTCAGATCGAAGCGGGTGAGCTTGCAGGGGCGGCGCTGGACGTGTTTGAACATGAACCAGCAATCAATCCGAAGCTGGTTGCTTCCGACAAGGTTGTCGTACTGCCTCACATGGGGTCTGCGACCATTGAAGGGCGTATTGATATGGGTGAGAAGGTTATCATCAATATCAAAGCCTTCATGGACGGGCACCGTCCACCGGATCGCGTTCTGCCATCTATGCTCTGATAAGATATTGAAGCGCTTCAGATTTCTGGAGCGCTTATTGCTTGTGCCTTACTTCAGATACTTGTTCCATGCAGGGTCGGTTTTCATACCTGCGATGAACTTGGCATGAGCTTCGATCTCTTCCTCTGACAGGGCAGGGGAGAGGGGAACCGGGCGCTGTTTGGCGGCGATGCGTTGCTTTGGCTGATCATCGCCGATGTTGTCGAGGTCGATTGCCTCGTCATCAGGCATCAGGCCGAGGTTTTTCTGCTTACCGCCGTTCATCTCCAAATAAACTTCAGCCAGCAGTTCGGCATCGAGAAGCGCGCCGTGGTAGACACGCTTGGAGTTATCTATGCCGTATCGGGAACAGAGTGCATCGAGGGATACGGAGCCGGTTGGGAACTTGCGCCGTGCCAGTTTGAGCGTATCCAACACCTGAGTGTTTGAAATCTTTGGCTTATTACAGCGGGCGAGCTCCATGTTGATGAAGCCCATATCAAACGGTGCGTTGTGAATGACGAGGCGGGCATCACCAACAAAATCAAGAAATTCATCCGCAACATCAGCAAAAACAGGCTTGTCTGAGAGGAACTCAGCGGAAAGACCGTGGATGCGAAAGGCTTCTTCCGGCATGTCGCGCTGCGGATTGACGTAGAGGTGGCAGGTGCGGCCAGTCGGGATAAAGTTGATGAGCTCCACTCCACCGATTTCAACCAGCCTGTCACCATCAAGCGGATTCAGGCCTGTGGTTTCCGTATCGAAGGAGATTTCGCGCATAATTACACCGTTCTAGAAGCGATGGAGGACACAGCCCGCATGATGGCACCCACTGCGCGACGGGCTGGTTCGATACCCCGGCCAGTGTCGACAATAAAGTGCGCTCTTTTGCGTTTTTCTGCGTCGTTAAGTTGTTTCGCGTTGATAGCCTCAAATTTCTCTTCTGTCATGCCTGCTCTTTCAAGAACACGCTTGCGCTGCACATCATGTGGTGCAGAAACCACGACAACAGCATCGACGGTCTTGTGTTTGCCGACTTCGAAGAGGAGAGGGACATCGAGAACGACGACCTTGCGGCGATCTTTTTTGGCTTGCTCTAGAAACGCGGTTTCAACTTCCTGAACGAGCGGGTGGATGAGGCTTTCGAGGAGCATCATCTTGGCTTTGTCGTTCAGAACGATCTTGCCAAGGGCTTCCCGGTCGATCCGGCCATCTTTCACGGTGCCTGGAAAAGCCTTGCCGACAGGCTCTACGGCTTTGCCGGCGTAAAGTGCATGTACGGCGGCGTCTGCATCGTAAACAGCTGCTCCTGCCTCTGCGAAGAGCTTTGAGGTGGTTGATTTCCCCATTCCAATTGAGCCGGTCAGACCGAGAATAACCATTCAGGCAAGTCCCATTTCTTTCAGTATGATCTCACGAAGTTCATCGGTGACTTCCGGGCGAACTCCGAACCATTTTTCAAATCCCGGTACTGCCTGATGAAGCAACATACCCAGACCATCTACAGTCGGGTTTCCACGTTCCGCAGAGTCCCGAAGCAGTTTTGTTTGTAACGGAGAGTAAACTATATCCGTCACAACTGCTGATTTCGACAGGTTATCAAGATCAACATTTAGTTCTGGCTGTCCAGTCATACCAAGTGAGGTCGTGTTCACCAGAAGATCGACTTCTCCAAACTTTTCCCCCAGAGTATCCCACGCGATTGCGATGGTATTTGGACCAAAATGATCGGCTAGTTTCTGGGCTTTCTCCAAGGTTCTGTTGGCAATATACACTTCTGTGTATCCTCTGGAGAGCAGCGCCCAGATAATCGCCCGGGAAGCACCACCAGCCCCCAGAACAATGGCTTTGTTCCCATTGTTATCCCAGTTCGGCAGCATCTGATCGAGATTGCCCAGGAACCCAAGCCCATCGGTGTTTGAACCGTTGAGAACGCCTGCTTCATCCAGCCAAAGTGTGTTGACCGCGCCAATCATTTTGGCTGCATCATCAAGTTTTTCAGCGGAGTTGTAGGCATGTTCCTTGTTGGGAATGGTCACGTTGCAGCCGACAAAGCCGTGCTCCGCCAAAGAGCCGTAGAAGCCTTCGGCAGTCTCTGGAGGAACGTCCTGTGCAATGTAACTGCCCTCAATACCATGCTGCTTGAGCCAGTAGCCGTGGATCAAAGGAGATTTGGAGTGACCGATTGGGTGGCCTGTGACTGCCGCGTTCCTCATTTCTTCAGCACCTCGATGTCACGAAGGAAGGACAGTAGGCTGAGGAGAGGGAGGCCGAGCACTGTGAAGTAGTCGCCTTCAATCTTTTCAAAGAGCTGAACGCCTTCTGCTTCCAGCTGATAAGCGCCAACGCTGGAGAGGATTTCGGTTCCGGTCTGCTCGATGTACCAATCCAGAAAATCAGCGGAAAGCTCACGTACATGCAGGATCGCTGTTGAAATGCCTTCCCAAACAACTTCGCCGTCTTTCACCACACAGGCTGCAGAGTGGAGGGCGTGGCTTTTGCCTGAAAAGCTTTCCAATTGTTTGCGAGCCGCTTTCAGGTCTTCCGGCTTAACAAGGCGTTTCCCTTCAAAAGCCAGGATCTGGTCTGCTCCGACTACGTAAGCACCGTGATTTCGTGCAGAAACTTCTTTCGCTTTCGCAACGGACAATTTGGCTGCAATGGTCTCTGGATCCACACCAGTGGAAAGCAATGGCTCTTCAATCTGACGCTCATCAACGTTAGCCGGGATACGATCAAAGATCAGGCCTGCATTTTCCAAGAGAGTCGCGCGAATTTTACTTCCGCTCGCTAATACCAGTCGAGTCATACTCTGCTTTCTCAATCTGAGGATTTCTTGTGCTGTTTATTGGGATAAAGCGCGATGCTTCTCAATATTCTTCTGTCTCTTTTTGCTCATTTTTATGCTTTCGGAGCAAATCCATGATCTCTGCGGCCGTTTCTTCAATAGAACGGCGAGTTACATCGATCAGAGGCCAGCCATTTTCAGCGCACAACCGTTTCGACATCGCAATCTCCTTGGCGATTGATTTACGATCGACGTAGGTGTCGTTATCTGTTTTGGCATCGAGGGAAAGAATACGGTTCTGACGAATATCCCGAATTCGTTCTGCGGTGGCCATCAGGCCAACCACAAGGGGTTTTCTGGCTTTCAGAAGCTGGCGGGGAGGGCGCATGTTGGGAATAAGCGGAATATTGGCCGCTTTGATGCCTCGGTTTGCCAGATAGATGGATGTGGGCGTCTTTGAGGTTCGGCTGATGCCGACGAGAATGACGTCTGCTTCTTCCAAAACCCCAGCAATTTGGCCGTCATCGTGCAACATGGTGTAGTTCATAGCTTCCATCCGCTGGAAGTATTCCTCATCCATCACGTGCTGACCGCCAACGCGCCATGTTTCGGTGACGTTCAGATAGCTATGGAAGACCTGATAGACGGGTTTGAGAACATTCACGCATGGCAGGCCAAGATCCTGACATTTACGCTCCAAGCGGCGGGCATAGGATTGTTCCACAAGTGTGTAGAGTACGATTCCGGGAGCAGATTCAATCTCTTCGAGGACTCTACTCAACTGTTTGTCATGACGGATCAGCGGATAAACGTGCTCAATAGGCTGAATATTCTCATATTGCGCGGTCGCAGCACGCACAATTGTCATCAAAGTTTCGCCCGTTGAATCCGAAACCATGTGTAAATGGAAATAGTTAGAGTGGTTACCCAAGGTATCATCCTCAACATTCCTGAGAGATCAGGGATAACTACCCAAATCTCACTGTGCTTCCAAATTAATGCCCGTTGACCCTAATCCGTCAACAATTCCATATTTTGAGAATACTGATTTCGAAACGACTTGGATAAACGGGATTGCACATTGCCCACGCAAAAGATTCACAGCACAGCTTACGGGATAAACTGTGATCTGTGGTTATTTTCCAGATTGTAACCCATTGAATCTTTAGAAAAAACAATTTGTTTTCGACTCCTGTTGAGAGTCTTGGTTGAATTTGATCTTTGACTTTTCCTATTTGGGTTTTCTCAGTTAGGAATTGTGGAACGAAATTGATCCCTGCTATTCACTCACTAATAGAAATAGAAACTTCCTCTAAAGAGGATTCTTTTTAAGCAGGCTTGGGAAAAAGAGGCGATTTATGGAATCTCATGAAAGAGCGGTAATGCGCGTTTTGGCAGGCGAGAAACTTGAACGCCCACCAATCTGGATGATGCGTCAAGCAGGCCGCTATTTGCCTGAGTACAGAGCCGAGCGCGCAAAGGCTCCGAACTTTCTGGACTTCTGTTACAACACCGATCTTGCAACAGAGGTTACTCTCCAACCAATTCGCCGGTATGGCTTTGATGCTGCCATCCTATTTTCTGACATCTTCGTTGTTCCAGATGCGCTTGGCTACCCTGTAAATTTTGAGGAGGGTCGAGGACCAGTTCTCGAACCACTTTCTATCGAACAGGTTGAAAAGCTTGATCAAGCTAGGACGATGGAGCATTTGGCTCCTGTTATCGCCACAGTCGAGCGCCTGAGAGCGGAGCTACCGACCGAAACCACCCTTCTGGGCTTCTGCGGAGCCCCGTGGACGGTTGCTTGCTATTCTGTGGCAGGTCACACCACTCAGGACCAAGTTGCCGCTCGTATCGGCTCCTATAAGGATCCTGCGCTGCTTACTGCTTTCATTGATCAGCTCGTCGAAGCTTCCATCACTTATCTGGTGGCTCAGTTGGATGGCGGTGCTGATGCGCTGCAGATCTTTGACACCTGGGCAGGTGTTCTGGATGACATCGGATTTGAGCAGTGGTCTGTTGGCCCGACCCGCAAGATCGTTGATGGTGTGAAGGCTCAGCGTCCGAACGCAAAGATCATTGGTTTCCCGAAAGCATCAGCTGCTCGTTTGAAGCGTTATGTTGAAGGCACTGGCGTTGATGCGGTTGGTCTGGACTGGACTGTTCCGGCTGAAGTTGCTCAAGAGATCCAGAAAATTGTGCCTGTTCAGGGAAATATGGATCCAATGCGTCTTGTTGCCGGTGGACGTGCGCTTGAAACTGGAATAGATCACGCTCTCGAAGTTCTTGGTAATGGTCCGCACATCTTTAACCTTGGTCATGGCGTTGTTCCGCAAACTCCGCCAGAACATGTTGCTGAGATGGTAAAGCGGGTTAAAGGCCTGTAAGCAGCACTGAAGAATTAGAGGCGCGGATTATGGAAGATGCATATTCCTGGGCGAAGTCCCTACACATTATTTCTGTGATCGCCTGGATGGCGGGTTTGTTCTACCTGCCGCGCCTTTTTGTTTATCACACGACCGCTGAGATCGGTTCTGATAAGAGCGAGACCTTCAAAATCATGGAGCGCCGGTTGCTTAAAGCGATCATGGCTCCTTCCATGATGGCCACATGGATTTTCGGATTGTGGCTGGTTTATCTGCTCGATGCGTATTTTGATCTTTGGTTTATGCTGAAGTTTTCGCTCGTAATACTGATGACGATATATCACGTGATGCTTTCGCGTCATGTCACCAAGTTTGCGCAGGATCAAAATAAGAATAGTGAACGCTACTTTAGAATTATTAATGAAATACCGACACTATTAATGGTTGCAATTGTGTTCCTAGTGATATTTAAACCCTAGGTGATCCGAACTTTCGGAAACTAATATTGAAAAATTAGGAGAATTAGTGGGCAATAAGCACTTGCCGAATTGAATTCGATTAGTTATTGTCCCCGCAACTTCACGATGCAGCTTGAGTGATCACTGATCTCCTGGTGATTATCGAAGGTCGATTAAATTCGAATCCAGGTGAGCTGCAATTCCCCCCTAACGTTTAGAGTTCGAAAGTTCTTCAGCCTGATAAGCTAAAGCAAGTCTAGAACCCTTAGTAAAGACGATCCCTATTGATGCGGGAAATGAAACTCAGAGACCTTAAATCCAAAACCCCAACTGAACTCCTCGCATTCGCTGAGGAGCATGAAGTTGAAAATGCAAGCACCATGCGTAAACAGGAGCTTCTGTTTGCCATTCTTAAAAGACTTGCAGAACAAGATATTGAAATCATCGGCGAAGGTGTCGTAGAGGTCCTCCAAGATGGATTTGGATTCCTCCGTTCACCAGATGCAAACTACTTGCCGGGTCCCGATGATATTTACGTTTCTCCTTCACAGATCCGACGCTTTTCTCTGCGTACCGGTGATACTGTAGAAGGTCAGATCCGTAGTCCTAAAGAAGGTGAGCGTTACTTCGCCCTTCTGAAGGTCAACAAAATCAACTTTGAAGACCCTGAAAAGGCGCGTCACAAAGTTCATTTTGACAACCTCACACCGCTTTACCCTGATGAACGTTTCAATCTTGAGATTGAAAACAACACATCAAAAGATATCTCTGCTCGCATCATTGATCTGGTTGCGCCGCTTGGTAAAGGTCAGCGCGCACTGATTACTGCGCCGCCTCGTACCGGTAAGACAGTATTCCTGCAGAATATCGCGAACTCCATTACTACCAATCACCCAGAGTGTTACCTGATCGTTCTTCTGATCGACGAACGCCCGGAAGAGGTGACGGATATGCAGCGCACCGTGAATGGTGAAGTTGTGTCTTCTACCTTTGATGAGCCAGCTTCGCGTCACGTTCAGGTTGCTGAAATGGTGATTGAGAAGGCAAAACGTCTGACCGAACATGGTCGTGATGTTGTGATCCTTCTGGACTCCATTACGCGTCTTGGCCGCGCTTACAACACTGTTGTGCCTTCCTCCGGTAAGGTTCTGACTGGTGGTGTTGATGCAAACGCCCTGCAGCGTCCTAAGCGCTTCTTCGGTGCTGCCCGTAACATTGAAGAGGGTGGCTCTCTGACCATCATCGCAACGGCTCTGATCGATACCGGCAGCCGTATGGATGAGGTTATCTTCGAAGAATTTAAAGGTACTGGTAACTCCGAAATTATCCTGGATCGTAAGATCTCTGATAAGCGCGTGTTCCCAGCAGTTGATATTCAGCGCTCCGGTACTCGTAAGGAAGAACTTCTTGTTCCTGCTGATAAGCTCAAGAAGACTTTCGTTCTGCGTCGTATTCTCAGCCAGATGGGTACTGTTGATGCCGTTGAGTTCCTGCTCGACAAGCTGCGTCAGACAAAGTCCAACGATGATTTCTTCGACTCCATGAACACATAAGTTCATTGGAAACCGAATTTATCGGCCCCGCTCGCCAATTCGGTGAGCGGGGCTTTTTTCGTTTTGAAATCAGTGTATTTGAATAAAATTATCTACCAGCGAACTGCTGCAACTTCGGGGAAGGGTACGAAGCTTAACATCTGCTGCAAATGAGATTTTTGTTCTCAATGAGATACGCCATTCATTTGAGAACCTCGATAGCCAGGTTAGATGAGACCCATATGAAACTAACAGCTTTAGATAAATGTCCGCGTATTGAAACTGATCGACTTGTTTTGCGTAAGTGGGAGCCGCGGGACTTGGACGGTCTTTATCGTCTTAATACCGATCCAAAGGTTGGAGAGTTTTTCCGAACCTTAAACTCACCGGAAGAAACGCCTTTTCTGCTGGAAGTCCATTTGCTGAAGCAACAGAAAGACGGTTTCTGTTTTCCTGTGATCGAAGATAAGGCTACAGGGGCTTTTCTTGGATTTTGTGGGTTTAACGTTCCTTTGTACCAAGAGCCTCTGTTTTTTGAGCCATGTATTGAAATGGGCTGGTGTCTTATCCCTGAAGCTTGGGGGAAGGGAATTGCAGTAGAAGCGGCTAATATCTGGCTTAAATTCGGGTTCGAAACACTGCAATTTGAAGAAGTTGTCTCCTTTACTGTTGTTCAAAATCTCCGATCGCGGCGCGTCATGGAGAAGCTTGGAATGATCCATGATCCAGCTGAAGACTTTGACTTTCCCGGTGTTGAGACTGATGATCCCTTATGTCGGCATGCTTTGTACCGGCTTTCTAAAGAGCAATATTTTAGGCATTTAAATGACACAGATATTGATAGAGAGGTGCCCGCAGGCTGAGACTGAGAGGCTTGTTCTGCGGAAGTGGGAGGAGCGGGATCTGGATGGGTTGATCCGCATGAATGGGGATCCGAGGGTGATGGAGTTTTTTCCATCGCTGCATTCTCCGGAGGAAGCTCGTCGGTATCTTGAGATTAGTATTCAGCAGCAAGAGAAGCATGGGTTTTGCTTTCCCGTGGTGGAAGATAAAGAGACGGGTGCCTTCCTTGGGTTCTGTGGTCTTAATGTTCCGGGCTACAGTGATCCTCTTCCATGTGGGCCTTGTGTTGAGATTGGCTGGCGACTTATCCCTGAGGTGTGGGGAAAGGGCATTGCCGTTGAAGCGGCAAGGTTCTGGCTTGGATTCGGATTCGAAACACTTCAGCTAGATGAAATCGTCGCCATCGTTGTCGTTCAAAATCATAAGTCGCGACGGGTGATGGAGAAGCTTGGCATGAAACATGATCCTGCTGAGGACTTCGATTTTCCCAATGTGCCCGTTGATGATCCCTTGTGCCGGCATGCGCTTTATCGGATTTCTGCAGAACAGTTTCTGACGCAAGCCAATGGTTGAGGGTGAGATTGACTGTTGTCCGCGCCTTACAACAGAGCGACTTGTTTTGCGGAAATGGGAAAAGCGCGATCTGGATGGCGTGGCTGAGATGAATGCTGATCTGCGGGTGATGGAGTTTTACCCGTCGGTGCTGTCTTATGCAGAGAGCGAGAGTATGCTGGCGCGTTATATGGATGCGCAGCAACGGGATGGGTTTTGCTTTTCGGTTATCTCTGAAAAGGGGAGTGAACGCTTTCTGGGATATTGCGGATTGAAGGTCCCCGGGTACCAGGATCACCTCTCATTTGGTCCTTGCGTTGAAATTGGTTGGCGGCTTCTGCACAGTGCGTGGGGAAAAGGGATCGCGACAGAAGCCGCACAAACGTGGCTTGGATTCGGACTCGAAACTCTTCAGCTCAATGAGATTGTCAGCTTCACTCCCATACAGAACCATCGCTCTGAGAAGGTAATGCAGCGTCTTGGGATGGAGCGCGTTGGAGAGTTTGAACATCCTATGCTTGAGGATGGGCACAGGCTCAAAAGGCAAGTGCTCTACAAAATGACAGGGCAACGGTACTTGAGGCAGGGCCATGATTGAAGATGTCATCGACAAATCTCCACGCATCGAGACGGAGCGTTTGGTGTTGCGGAAGTGGGAGTCTCGGGATCTGGAGGGGCTCATCGAGATGAACGCAGATCCGAAGGTCATGGAGTTCTTTCCTGCAGTGATGTCCAGGCAGGACAGTGAGCGGATGTTTGAGCGTCTCTTATTCAAGCAGGAGAAGTTTGGCTTTGGTACGCCTGTGGTTGAGGAGAAGGTCACAGGGAGGTTTCTGGGACTGTGTGGGCTTGGAGTGCCAACCTATCCAGAACCGCTGCCCTTCGACCCCTGTGTAGAGATTGGATGGCGTTTGATACCTGATGCATGGGGGAGGGGAGTTGCTCAGGAAGCAGCAAGGATCTGGCTTAGATTCGGATTCGAAACTCTCCAACTCAATGAAGTTGTAAGCTTCACTTCCCGCATCAACTGGCGCTCTGAAAAAGTTATGCAGAGGCTGGGCATGTTGCGGGATGCTTTAGGGGACTTTGATCACCCGCTGATCGAGGACGGGCATCCATTGAAGCCGCATGTTTTGTATCGCCTTTCAAAGGATCAGTTCCGGGAGCAGGCACATGGTTGAGACACTGATAGATAAATGTCCGCGTGTTGAAACCAAGCGCCTTGTTCTTCGCAAATGGGAAATGAGTGATCTGGATGAGTTGATCAAGCTGAACACTGATCCGAGAGTTTTGGAGTTCTTCCGCAAAACTCCGAGTGCTGAAGAAAGTGAGAGTGCTTTAAAGCGTGCTCTTCAAAGGCAGGAAGAAGATGGGTTTTGTTTTCCCGTTGTTGAGGATAAACAGACTGGTGCCTTCCTCGGCTTCTGTGGTTTAGCCATCCCTGCTTATGGCGGACCGTTGCCATTTGATCCTTGTGTCGAGATTGGTTGGCAGCTGATCCCGGAGACATGGGGGAAGGGGATTGCAGTTGAAGCGGCAAATTTCTGGTTTGGATTCGGGTTCGAAACTCTTCAGCTAGATGAAGTTGTGGCATTCACTGTTGTTCAAAATCACAAGTCACGGCGTGTGATGGAGAAGCTTGGTATGGGTTATGATCCAGCCGGGGATTTTGATTTTCCGGGTGTGCCTGTTGAGCATCCGTTATGCCGACATGTTTTGTATCGGCTTTCAAAGAAGATGTATTTGGAACGTGAAAATGGTTGAGACATTAATTGATAAGTGCCCACGCATTGAGACTGAGCGACTTGTGTTGCGGAAGTGGGAAGAGCGGGATCTGGACGGATTGGTCGAGATGAACTCTGATCCACGTGTGATGGAATTCTTCCCGGATGTGATGTCTCGCGATGAGAGTGCTCATATGCTTGAGCGTTTGATGGCTAAGCAGGATGAGTTGGGGTTCGCATGTCCAGTTGTAGAAGACCGAGCATCAGAACGGTTTCTTGGTTTTTGTGGTTTGAACATCCCAACCTATCCAAAGCCGCTTCCGTTTGATCCATGCGTTGAGATGGGCTGGCGACTAATCCCTGATGCATGGGGGAAGGGCGTGGCGCAGGAAGCTGCAAAGATCTGGCTTGGATTCGGATTCGAAACTCTTGAGGCTGATGAAATTGTTGCTTTCACTACCGAGACGAACTGGCGGTCACAAAAGCTGATGCAGCGTCTGGGTATGGAGAGAAACCCTGCTGATGATTTTGATCATCCAATGCTGGAGGAGGGACACCCTTTGCTACGACATGTGCTTTATCGCTTGAACAAGGATCGTTTTGAAAGCGTATCCAAGAGCTGGAGTGATGGGAAAGCTTAAACAGGCTTCCTGTGAAATCTGTGATGTTTCACGTGAATCACCCATACTTTCAGAAGTCTAAATAGCAACGCTGACTCACGTGAAACTGTGAGTCAGCGTTTAACTTATCTGCAGATTAAATCTGATCCTTCACCTGTTCAGGTGTTGTAGCCGGCAGAGAGCATCCTTTTTCAGAGCAGATGAAGACGGTGGTTTCATCTGTGTTCCAGGATGAGTTTTCCAACTCTACAGGTTTGGATGAACCTGCTGGGATGACATCCACATAGAGGGTAGGATCAGCTTGTGAGTGCAGGGCCTGCATCATTGGATTCGAGTCCGAACCGGTTCCCAGAACAACAAGTGCTTTCTTGAAGCGGGTACGTGCATCAAGTGCTGTGAGCAGAGAGGCTGTGCCGAAGATGTTGTTTGGAACATCCGCCGCAAATGCGTTCAAAGTTCCATCCGCAACATCGCGGGAAGATGCGTCACCTGCCAGAATCCAATGCTCTGAGAAGGCGAGGGCGGCCACCGCGTTGTAGTTTGGTGTTGCTTCATGCGTGGTACGGACGGAGGATGAGATCATCAGCATCCTTGTCTGTCATGTAGAAGCCTCCATTGGAGTGAGCAAAGCGCTCCTTCAAGATGCTCAGGAACTCTTCGGCTTGCTTCAGATAATTCTGCTTCTCGGAACGATTCGGTTCCGATCTGTACAAGGCGAGCGCTGCTCTTGCGGCCCATGCGTAGTCAGAGGCGAAGCCGACTTCCAGTCGCTGGCCTTGTCGCCAGGAATGGCTGAGCTTTCCATCCACGAACATATGCTCTGTGATGAAGGCGAAAGCGGCCTTGGCAGAAGTGCGCATAGATTCACGTGAAACAAGAGCATTTGCTTTTACCAGCGCACAGATGAGCATGGCGTTCCAGTCGGCCAACACCTTGTCGTCTTTGTGAGGTGGAATGCGTGTTGCTCTGTGTTCAAGCAGGATCGCTCTGCACGTTGCCAGAGCTTCCTCTTCAGCAGAGTTGAGCAGAGCAGGGGAGTGACGTCGGTTGAGGATGACCTTGCCTTCCCAGTTGCCATCGGGTGTGACGTCATAGGTGGTGATGAACAGATCGAAGTGTTCTGCTGGGAGGAGACTCTTCAGTTCGTCATAGCTCCAGACATAGTACTTGCCTTCAACGCCTTCGCTGTCTGCATCCATGGAAGAGGCAAAGCCACCTTCAGGCAACTTCATGTCCCGCTCAAGCCAATCGACCGTTTCTTGGATTCGGATGTGAAACAGTTCATCGCCCGTTTCCTGATAGGCCCAGCTCAGGTGCTCGATGAACTGTGCATTGTCGTAGAGCATCTTTTCAAAATGAGGGACCAGCCAAATAGAGTCGACTGCGTAACGAGCCAGACCACCTCCCACATGATCATAGATACCGCCCTGAGAAATGGCAGCTGTGGTTTTCAAAAACTGGTCACGCATGAAGGTGTTCTTCTGCGCTTTGGAGGTTCTGAAGATGAGCTCCTGAACGGAGGCCTGAGGGAACTTTGGTGCACCCTTCATGCCGCCTTCAACATCGTCTTGCATGTTGAAGAGTTGCTTGCCAGCGGCTGTGATCAGGAAGCTTGAAAGAGGGGAGGCCTCCGATGGTGGTTTGTTGAGAGCCTGACTGATGGCCTGTCGGTTCTCTTCAATGGTATCCCGATCAGCGATGAAGCTTTGGGAGATGGCAGTCAGAATATCCTTGAAAGCAGGAGAGCCATGTCGTGCTTCATTCGGGAAATAGGTGCCACCCCAGAATGGGTCGCCTTCCGGAGTGAGGAACATGGTCAGCGGCCAACCACCCTGTTGACCAAGCATATGAAGAGCCTGCATATAGATCTGGTCGATGTCAGGGCGTTCTTCGCGGTCTACCTTGATGTTGACGAAATGCTCATTCATGAGAGCGGCTGTTGCTTCATCCTCAAAACTTTCATGAGCCATCACATGGCACCAATGGCAGGCGGAGTAGCCAACAGACAGCAGAATTGGCTTGTTTGTTTTTTGTGCTTCTTCCAGTGCTTCCTTGCTCCATTCCCACCAGTGGACAGGGTTGTTTTGGTGTTGAAGAAGGTAAGGGCTTGAAGCGTTCGTTAAGCGATTTCTGCTCATAAAGAGGTGATCCTGAGTTCAAGGTATTGCTTGGCGAATAGGGTAGGTTTAACGCAGTCACTGCGTGATAACATAGCGAATTAAGAACCGGACGTGGAATGAATACACAACAGGAAACCATCTATGCAGTTTCTAGCGGCGCACTTCCTTCAGGTGTTGCTGTTATCCGTTTATCAGGTCCTCAGTCCGGGCCAATCCTGAGAAAGCTGATTAAGGGCAAATTCCCTGTTTCACGTGAATCATGCCTTAAGAAATTATGGGACCCTGTAGATGGTTCTGTTCTCGATCATGCGTTGATTTTGTGGTTCGAAGGACCGGGCAGTTTCACCGGTGAAGACACCGTTGAACTGCATTGCCATGGTGGCCGTGCTGTTGTGGCGGCGGTGCTGCGGGCGCTTTCTACCTTTGAAAAGACACGTCCGGCAGAGCAAGGTGAGTTCACACGCCGGGCCTTTCATAATAACAAACTCGACCTGACTGAGGTTGAAGGTCTTGCTGATCTGATTGATGCAGAGACCGATGCGCAGCGTCGGCAGGCTCAGCGTCAGATGGATGGGGCGCTTGGTGACCTCTACTCGCAGTGGCGCGAAACGCTGATCCGCAGCCGTGCGATGATTGAGGCTGAGCTCGACTTCTCCGATGAAGACGATATTCCAGATTCTGTTGCCGATGAAATCTGGGTGGAGCTGGCGAAGCTTCGGGACCAGATTGTTGCCCACCTTTCCGATGCGCGGAGGGGGGAGCGTCTGCGTTCTGGTCTGCAGGTTGTTCTGCTTGGGCCACCTAATGCGGGCAAGTCCAGTTTGATGAACAAGCTGGCTCAGCGTGATGTAGCGATCGTTACGCCTGAGGCTGGCACCACACGTGATGTGCTGGAGGTGCATCTGGATCTGGGTGGTTATCCGGTGACATTGATTGATACCGCGGGCATTCGTGAGAGTGCTGGCATGATCGAGAAAGAGGGTATTCGCCGTGCTCTCGTTCATGCTGAAAAGGCTGACCTCATTCTCTGGACCCATGCTCCCAATGTGGAAGCAGAGGAGTTGCCGGAGAGCTTGCTGCAGAGTGGCGCGGAGATCTGGCGTCTTAATACCAAGAGTGATCTCGGCCCGATTGCTGATCATGACTCCTTCGAAACGACAGAAGAGATCAACGTTTCTGTTCGCGAAGAGGGTGGCATGAACACACTGCTATCAAGCCTCGAGTCGTTTGCGGAACGAAATATCGGACTTATCGAAAACCCGCTTATCACCCGTGAACGTCATCGTTCTCATCTCACCCAGTGCGTGGAAGATCTGGATCGTGGCATTCAGGCAGAAGGTTTTCCGATTGAGCTGAGGGGAGAAGACCTGCGCCGGGCGGCGGATCAGCTGGGTCGTATCACAGGTCGAATCGACGTTGAGGACTTGCTGGATGTCATCTTCCGAGACTTCTGCGTAGGTAAATAAAAGATGTAGAATGCCCATGTTTCACGTGAAACATTTATTGGGAATCGTGAGTCAGTGGGGAAAAATACGTGAGTCCCGTGGATAACTAATGCTGCGGCATTGGCGACTCACTGCGCTGTTTTCTTTGACCCAGCGCGTGACCTGTTGTATCAAGTCTCCAAGAAAATAGGTAGTTGCCCTTCTAATTCCCCCAAGTTTTATCTGCGGCCTTCATATGGTCCAGAGGCTCACAGAGAGTGTGGCTTGTGCTTTCTCTGTATTTGGATGGGCGAAATGCAGGACCGAAATGTCTGATAATTTTGATCTTGAGTTTGACGTTGTCGTAATTGGCGGCGGCCATGCAGGCTGTGAAGCTGCAGCCGCGGCTGCGCGCATGGGTGCACATACCGCGCTCATTACGCATCGCTTCGACACCATTGGTGTGATGTCTTGTAACCCGGCCATCGGTGGTTTGGGGAAGGGGCACCTGGTGCGAGAGATCGATGCACTGGACGGTTTGATGGGCCGCGTTGCTGATGCCTCTGGTATCCAGTTCCGCATGCTCAACCGTCGTAAAGGTCCAGCTGTGCAGGGGCCGCGTTCTCAGGCAGACCGCAAGCTCTACCGTGAAGCGATGCAGGCTGAGATCAAGGCGATTGCTAATCTGGAAGTGGTTGAAGGTGAGGCTGACAAGCTGATCCGCGAGGGCGATATCCTGAAAGGTGTTGTGCTTGGTGATGGCCGTCAGGTTTCTGCTAAGGCTGTTGTTATCACGACCGGTACGTTCCTGCGTGGTCTGATCCATATTGGTGACAAGCAGATTCCGGCAGGTCGTGACGGGGAAGCTCCTGCGCTTGGACTGTCAGTGTCTCTGGAAGAGATCGGTTTGCGCCTCGGTCGATTGAAGACCGGTACACCAGCTCGTCTGGATGGTCGCACGATCAACTGGGACATTCTGCAAGAGCAGCCAGGTGATGAAGAGCCTATTCCATTCTCCACGCTGACTGACGAAATCCAGATCCGTCAGGTGCCGTGTTACATCACGCGGACCACACCTGAGACGCACAAGATCATTCGCGATAACATCAAGCGCTCAGCGATGTACTCCGGTGAGATCAAGGGTAGGGGCCCTCGATATTGTCCGTCCATCGAAGATAAGATCGTTCGCTTTGGTGATCGTGATGGCCACCAGGTCTTCCTTGAGCCGGAAGGGCTCGATGATCCGACCGTCTATCCAAACGGGATTTCTACCTCTCTGCCGGAAGATGTGCAGATCGAGTTCCTGCGAACCATTCCTGGGCTGGAGAAGGTTGAGTACTTCAAGCCGGCTTATGCGATAGAGTATGACCACATCGATCCGACTGAGCTGACCAACACGCTTGAGGTGAAAAAGCAGAAGGGCCTTTACCTCGCGGGTCAGATCAACGGTACAACGGGTTATGAAGAGGCTGGAGCACAAGGTTTGCTTGCTGGTCTTAACGCCGCCAGAACCGCTCAGGATGGCGCTCCGGTGACTGTTGGACGTGCTGATGGGTACATCGGTGTGATGGTGGATGACCTCATCACACGGGGCGTTTCTGAGCCGTATCGCATGTTCACATCCCGCGCGGAGTATCGTCTCACACTACGTGCAGACAATGCTGACCAACGCCTCACACCGTTTGGTATTGAGTGGGGATGTATTGGCGAGAACCGTCGAGTCGCTTTCGAAACGAAGATGGAAAAACTGCGGAAAACAAAGGATTTGATGCAGTCCGTCAAAATTACACCCAACGAGGGTCGTAAGAAGGGGTTGCCGATAAATCAGGATGGCGTGAAGCGCTCTGCCTTTGATTTGTTGGCGTATCCAAACATCACTCTTAAAGACCTCATGGGGATCTTTGATGAGCTGAAGGATCTTGATCTCAAGGTTGCCGAGCAGGTTTCAATTGACGCGATGTACGCGGTTTATCTGGAACGGCAGGCAGCTGACATTGAGGCTCTGAAACGGGACGAAGACCTGGTTATTCCTGAATGGATTGACTATGCGGCTTTGACCGGACTTTCCAACGAAGTACGCCAGAAGCTTGAAGCTGTGCGTCCTTCTACCATCGGGCAGGCTTCGCGCATGGACGGGATTACTCCTGCTGCGCTGACTTTGCTGCTTGCGTATATTCGCCGCTCAGGCAAAAACATTGCTGGTGCTGTTTAGTATGTCATTCGAAAAAAGGGCTGATTACAGCCAGATTACACCTGTCATGCGTATGTATGAGGATGTTTCACGTGAAACGTTTGAACGTCTAAGTATCTATGTAGACCTTGTTGGCAAGTGGCAGCCAGCACAGAATCTGATCGCGCCTTCCACCATGAATGACATCTGGATGCGCCATGTGGCCGATTCTATTCAGATTCAGCGCAGTTTGCCGGATGCACGCTCTTGGATTGATTTCGGAAGTGGTGCAGGTTTTCCAGGTCTTGTGACAGCCATGCTGCTGAAGCAGGAAGGGGACGATGGCATCGTGCATATGGTTGAGAGCAACCAGCGCAAGGCTGCGTTCCTTCGCACTGTGGCGCGCGAAGCAGGCTGTAACGTCAAAGTTCATGCGGGTAGAATCGAAGCCGTTACGAAAGGCTGGGAAGCTCCAATTGAGGGCGTTTCTGCTCGTGCTTTGGCTTCTTTGCAGGTTCTTTGCGGGTTTTCTTCGCAATTTGTGCAGCGTGGAGCGACGGCTGTTTTCCACAAAGGCCAAGATTTTCGCCGCGAAATTGAAGAAGCATCTGCCGACTGGTCAATTGATCTGGTAGAAAAAGTAAGTCTAGTAGATCCGCTAAGTCGCGTTTTGGTCCTTACGAAAATTGACCCGAAAACCGCTAACTAGGGTGCTGTCGGATGAGCTTACTGCCGCAATCTCCTCGCGTCTTGACTATCGCTAACCAGAAGGGTGGCGTAGGCAAAACGACAACAGCCATTAATCTTGGCACCGCACTTGCCGCTATTGGCGAGCGTGTCCTGATTATTGACCTTGATCCGCAAGGCAATGCCTCGACTGGTCTTGGTATTGATCGTGTCGATCGCGAGTATTCCACCTATGATGTTTTGAGCGGAGATTCCACGCTTGAGCAGACTGTTCTTGAAACAGCTGTTCCGCGCTTATGGATCGCTCCATCAACGATGGATTTGCTTGGGGTAGAGCTGGAGATTTCATCCGCACCTGATCGTACATTCCGTCTTCGCAACGCGATTTCTGGTATGGCACAGGCTGCTGAAATGGGTAGAGCGCAGGGTTATTCCTACGTGTTGGTGGATTGTCCACCATCTCTAAACCTGTTAACTATCAATGCCTTGGCAGCATCTCACAGCATTTTGGTGCCATTGCAGTGCGAGTTCTTTGCTCTGGAAGGTCTCAGCCAGCTGCTGAGCACTGTTGAGCAGGTGAAGCAGTCGCTGAACCCAGAGCTGAGCATCCACGGTATTGTGCTGACCATGTATGACAGCCGTAACAACCTCTCCAGTCAGGTTGTGCAGGACGTGCGTGAAACCATGGGTGATGCGGTTTATGAAACTGTGATCCCACGGAACGTTCGTGTTTCTGAGGCTCCATCTTATGGTAAGCCAGCTTTGCTTTATGATTTGAAGTGTTCCGGCTCGCAGGCTTATTTACGACTCGCTTCCGAAATTATTCAGCGTGAGCGTGACATGCGGATGGCGGCTGCCTGATCTGGCTGTCGCTTCTTAAAGACAAGAATTTTGTTATTTGACCCGCAACCGTGCGGGAAGGGGCTGCCGACTCCGACGCTCCAAGAATGTGAATAGGTGGAATTGAAATGGCGAAAACTGAGGAAGCAGGGCGAACCAATAAGCGACTAGGGCGCGGCCTTGCAACGCTGTTGGGTGACGTAAACTCAGAGCCAGTTGTCTCCACACCAGAACGTAACCGTGATGTGCGCAAGGTGCCGATTGAGTACCTGCAGCCAAACCCACGTAACCCTCGGAAATCATTTGTAGAAGATGATCTCAATAACCTGACCGAATCCGTTCGTGAGAAGGGGATTGTGCAGCCAATTCTGGTGCGTCCTCGTCCGAACAAGCCGGGTCATTTTGAGATTATTGCTGGTGAACGTCGTTGGCGTGCTGCACAGAAAGCTGGTCTCCATGAGGCACCTGTTGTTATCCGTGAGGTGACTGATCAGGAAGCGCTTGAGCTTGCGATCATCGAGAATGTTCAGCGTGCAGATCTGAATCCGATTGAAGAAGCGCTGGGTTATGATCAGCTGATCGAAGAGTTCTCTTACAGCCAGGTCGAACTCTCCAAGGTGATTGGTAAAAGCCGTAGCCATGTGGCGAACACGCTGCGTCTGTTGAAGCTGCCAAACTCTGTGAAGGATTATCTAGCGGAAGGCCTTCTCACCGCTGGTCATGCGCGTGCGCTGATCACCGCAGAAGATCCTGCTGCGCTTGCTGAGCTTATCGTGGAGAAGGGGCTCACTGTTCGTGATGCAGAACGTCTGGCTCAGAACCCGGATCTGTTCCAGAAAAAGGAAGCTGCTCCGAAGCCTGAAAAGGATGCGGATACACGGGCTCTGGAGAAGCGTCTGACAGACGGTTTGGGTCTTAAGGTGGCTATCGCTCACAAGACCGAAAAGGGCACTGGTGAGCTTAAGATCAAGTAC
Source organism: Pseudovibrio sp. FO-BEG1 (assembly GCF_000236645.1). Taxonomy (NCBI): domain Bacteria; kingdom Pseudomonadati; phylum Pseudomonadota; class Alphaproteobacteria; order Hyphomicrobiales; family Stappiaceae; genus Pseudovibrio; species Pseudovibrio sp. FO-BEG1. The sequence continues at coordinate 291,313 of NC_016642.1, read as the reverse complement.
AAGAACGTTGAGCAGCTTGACGAAGTCTGTCGCTTGCTGGGCATTCAGAACTAACTGATCTAACATTTATAGCGTATTCTCGTCCGAAAACCGGAACCGCTTTTCGGGAATACGCCGCAGAATTAACAAAAGGCCGCGTCTCTTAACTGAGGCGCGGCCTTTTTGGATTCGGATATGAAACTGAATTAGATTCGGAAGAGAAACAAACTACAAGCAGCAGGAACCTGACTTAGGCTGACAGCAGTTTCTGGATACGTGCGCTGACTTCTGCTCTCTTCTTTTCTGCCATAGTACGGCGGCCGAACATCAGAGCGAGGCAGATGAAGTACCAGCGGAACACCCAATAGGTGAGAATTAGGAGACTTGGGAGGCCTATAACGAGGTTCACGGCAGAACCTGCGGTCGGGAAGTTCTCCATCATATAGCCGAGCACAAGCCCGAGGCTGATCAGAGGCGGGAAGATCCAGACCCACAGAGAAGCTGCTCCAAAGAGGGAAAGCTGAGGACGGAGAAGGGCGAAGTTGATGGCCCAGAGTTCATGCTGGGTGAACTTCAGGGCGACCCATAGCACGTATGATTTAAGCATGACGTTTTAGCCTGCGATTTCGCTTGGTGCGAATATTGTTGTTCTTGAGAGGAAGGTGGCATTCCACCTTCCCGGTGTTTATTAACGGCGACGATTTGAGGCCTTTGCAACCTGAGCAATTGCCAGCAGCGTGTGTGAGACGATTGCGGTTGAGAGGTTTGCATTAAAGCGTGCTTCTTTGACCGCGTCATTGAGACGGATCAGCGCGCGTTCAAGGAAATCCTCATTCCAGATCTCAACCTGCCGGACAATCTTTGAGCGGCGCTTCCAGAAGATTGGTGGGCGGATGCCACCGATAACATCTTCTACAGCAATGCGTTGATTGGCTTTTAAGCGACACAGGTGGAGCATCTGAAAATGTCTGAGGGCTTGAGAGGCAATGACGCCTACGTCCATCCCTGAGGCTGACAGGCGCTCCAGGCCATGATCCAGTGTGACGGTGTCACCCAAAGCTGCCGCATCGATCAACTCATCCATAGCGAAGGCGGATGCATCACCGATGATCTCTTCAACATGGTGTACCTCAATGCGATTGTCATTCATCGCGTAAAGGCAGAGTTTTTTGAGCTCACCACGGCTGGCGATGCGGTCTGCGCCCAACAAAGTGTGAAGCGCCATACGGGCTTCCTTGCTGATTTGCAGGCCCGCTGAGAGGGTTTCTTCATCAATCAGACGATCTACATCGCGCGCAGTGTCAGCGAAGCAGGGGATCGCCACAGCGGTTTTGCTGGCTTCTATCTTCTTGCGCAGGCCTGAGGTCTTTTTCAGATCTCCGGCTTCGATGACGATGAAGGCCGTGAAGTCGTTGTTTTTCAGAAGAGGTTCGACTGCAGGAAGCACGCTCTTGGTGCCGTTTTCACGCACCCAGATTGTCCGCCGGCCACCAAAGAGAGGAATGGTGAGGGCTTCGTCTACAAGGCGGCTTGGATCTGCAGCGATGTCAGCAGCGTCGAGTTTGACTTGCGAGAATGGATCATCATTCTCAGCTGCTGCTTTTGAGATGAGGGCTTGAGCCCGCTCGTTCACCAACCCGGTGTCTGGTCCATAAACAAGGATGAGGTTTACAGAGTCTGGCGGGTTGGCGATGTACCGGTCAATTTCAGCAGCTTTGAGGGCTACCATAGTGGTCCTATTCTAAAGGCTCGACTGGATGCGTTGCGAAGAAGCTTGCGATGCGGGTGTTGATGTCTGCAGCGACAACCTTGGCAGCGCGGTCTTCAGCGTCTCTTTCCGCTCTCAGGTTTGCAAAGCGCTGACTGGAGAAGTCAAAGGATGCAGAAGCAAAAGAGCGACCAGTGTAGAGCGTGCGATCGCTCTGGATGTCAGAGAGAACGAAGCTGGTGTTGATGGTGATGTTGTATGCGGTTGGCACGTCGGCCAGCTGCTCAACACCCACCTCAGCGCGGCGTCTGTCTGTCAGGATTTCCAGGCGGTACTTCGGAGGCAATGCGTCGCCACCACGGGTGAATGCGAAAATCAGCTGATTACGCAGCACCTGGTTGATGCGCTTGATGGATCCTGAATCTCCATAGGAAGGAAAGTTCAGAGAAACTGCCGCCATTTGCGCCTGGACGGTCTGAGTCTGTTCCGTGCCATCGCTGGTGAGCGTTGGGCTTACCCCGTAAAGCGGGCGGAACTGGCAGCCAGAAAGAAGAAGGGCGCCTGCAACAATTGTTGCCCCGCCGAGTAGAACCCGGCGGGAAGGGCGACCTGATTTAGCAGGGCGATCAAACAACGACATTTACAATCCTCTGAGGTACCACGATGATTTTACGTGGGGCCTTGCCGTCCAGAGCCTTCTGAACAGCCTCATGAGCCAGAGTAGCTTCTTCTACCTGCTCTTTGGAAGAGTCTCTTGCTACAGAAAGCTCACCTTTTTTCTTGCCGTTGATTTGAATCGGAAGCGTAATGGTGTTTTCTACCAGCAGATCTTCTTCCAGAACCGGCCAGTTTGATGTGGATACCAGTCCTTCGTTGCCGAGCATGGACCAGCATTCCTCAGAAAGGTGAGGTGTGATTGGTTCCATGAGCTGCAGAATGAAGCCAGCTGCTTCGCGCAGAGCAAAAGCCATATCCGGTTTGCTGAGGTCTGCCTGAAGCGCCTTGCTGATTGCGTTGGTGAACTCATAAAGACGAGCAACAGCGCGGTTGAAGCCGAGGCCGTCAAAGTCCTTGGTGATCGCAGCCAGAGTTTTGTGAGAGACGCGGCGCAGAGCAACTGCTTCGTCGCTGAACTCAGCAGGACGGGCAGTGTTTGCGTCAGTCTTCTCAGCGACTTCGCCGATGATACGCCATACGCGTTGTACGTGACGCCATGCGCCGATTACGCCATCTTCAGTCCAGATGATGTCACGCTCTGGTGGGCTGTCGGAGAGCACGAAGAGACGTGCAGTGTCAGCGCCGTAGGTGTCGATGATGTCGGTTGGGTCAACAACGTTCTTCTTCGACTTGGACATCTTCTCGATGGAACCGATGGTGACTGGAGCGCCGGTTTCTGCATGAACCGCTTTTCTGTCGCCTTCGGTGCTGATGATGTTGATCTCAGCTGGAGTGACCCATTTGCCATCTGCGTCTTTGTAGGTCTCGTGGTTCACCATGCCCTGCGTAAAGAGGCCTTTGAATGGCTCTTTCACGTCCAGATGCTTGGTGATCTGCATTGCACGAGCAAAGAAGCGGGAGTAGAGCAGGTGCAGGATCGCATGCTCAATGCCGCCGATGTACTGATCTACTGGCAGCCATTCGGAAGCAACCTTTGGATCGGTTGGGTTGCTGTTTTTCGGATCGGTGAAGCGTGCGAAGTACCAGGAAGAATCCACGAAGGTGTCCATGGTATCGGTTTCACGCTGAGCGTCCTTGCCACAGCATGGGCATTTCACATCACGCCATGTTGGGTGACGATCCAGCGGGTTGCCCGGACGGTCGAAAGTGACATCTTCCGGCAGAACGATTGGCAGGCTTTCTTTTGGCGCAGGCTGAACACCACAGTCATCGCAGTGGATGACAGGGATCGGACAACCCCAGTAACGCTGACGGGAAATGCCCCAGTCGCGCAGACGGTAGTTGGTCTCGCGGTGAGCCTGTTGCTTGCCTTTAACTTCCTGCGCTTCCAGCTTGTCAGAAACAGCATTCTTCGCATCTTCGATGGACATGCCGTTCATGAAGTCAGAGTTAAAGATGGAACCTTCGCCGGTGTAAGCCTCTGTGCCAACTTCGAAAGTTGCTGCATCTTCGCCTGCTGGCAGCACAACTGCTTTCACTGGCAGTTTGTACTTGTGAGCGAAGTCCAGATCGCGCTGATCGTGTGCAGGACATGCGAAGATCGCGCCTGTGCCGTAGTCCATCAGGATGAAGTTTGCCACGTAAACTGGCAGCTCCCAAGACGGATCCAGCGGGTGCTTCACGCGCAGGCCAGTGTCGAAGCCGAGCTTTTCTGCGGTTTCAATTGCTTCAGCTGTGGTGCCGATACGGCGACATTCAGCAATGAACTCCTGCAGTTCTGCGTTGTCTTCAGCCAGTTTCTGCGTGATCGGGTGATCTGGAGATAGACCCATGAAGGACGCGCCATACAGCGTATCCGGGCGGGTGGTGAAGATCTCCAGAGTTTCGTCGCCGGTTGGAGCGGTTTCGGTGAACTCGAAGTTGACCTTCAGACCAACTGACTTGCCGATCCAGTTCTTCTGCATGAGACGAACTTTTTCAGGCCATTCGGTCAGTGTGTCGATTGCTTCCAACAGCTCTTCAGAATGATCAGAGATCTTGAAGAACCACTGGGTCAGGTCTTTCTGCTCAACAACTGCGCCGGAGCGCCAGCCTTTGCCGTCAATCACCTGTTCGTTTGCCAGAACGGTCATATCGACCGGATCCCAGTTTACCTTTGCGTTTTTGCGGTAAACCAAGCCAGCTTCCAGGAAGTCCAGGAACAGCGCCTGCTGCTGTGCGTAATAACTTTCATCGCAGGTTGCGAATTCGCGGCTCCAGTCAAAAGACAGGCCGATTGTCTTCAGCTGACCGCGCATGGCTGCGATGTTGTCGTAAGTCCAGCCCTTTGGATGCACCTTCTTTTCAGCCGCTGCGTTTTCTGCAGGCATGCCGAATGCATCCCAGCCCATTGGGTGCAGAACGTTGAAGCCGCGTGCGCGTTTGAAACGTGCAACCACGTCACCCATGGAATAGTTGCGGACGTGCCCCATGTGTAGACGACCGGATGGGTAAGGGAACATCTCTAGTACATAGTACTTCTCGCGCGGATCATCGTTGTCCGTCTCGAAGATCTTCTTTTCGTCCCATACTTTTTGCCAGCGCGCTTCCGTAGCGCGTGCATTATACCTATCCGTAGCCATTTATTCCGCCGTGTGTTTGATTTTTGCCTTGAACAAGCAAATTAGGTTTGCTCGGACTGTCACCAGAAATTGCCAGTTTGGTCAAGCGGTAGACAGAGGAAAAACCGAGAAGATTTGTCAGAAATTTCTCAATGAAGTGCAACTACTCTTGCTTTTGGACCTTAGGGAGCGCATTTCATGTCTCGAATATGGATTTTTCGCTGGAGTTAGGAATGAGCGACGCTGCTGCACTTCGCCTTAAAGAGGTCAAGGAAAACATCGGGAAAGCAGAGAAGGATGCTGAGCGTCCAAATGGTTCTGTTACTTTGATTGCAGTTTCAAAAACCTTTGAAGCTTCAGCGATTAAGCCGGTTCTGGAAGCTGGTCAGCGCGTGTTTGGTGAAAACCGTGTGCAGGAAGCTATGGGCAAATGGCCGGGACTTCGTGAAGAGTTTGAAGGTGTTGAGTTGCATCTGATTGGCCCACTGCAATCCAACAAGGCCAAAGAAGCTATTCAGACCTTTGACGTGATCCATACTGTGGATCGCGATAAAATCGCTAAAGCGCTGAAAGCTGAGATGGATAAGCAAGGCAAGACGCCAAAGCTGTTCATTCAGGTTAATACCGGGGAAGAAGACCAGAAGGCTGGCATTCCTCCAAAGGAAGCGGATGCGTTTATCGCGAAATGCCGTGATGAATATGGGCTGGAGATTGAAGGTTTGATGTGCATTCCACCCGTTGATGAAGCGCCGGGCATGCATTTCGCGTTGCTTGAGAAAATCGCAAAGCGGAACAGCCTTGAGAAGCTCTCCATGGGTATGTCTTCCGACTACCCAATCGCTGTGCAACATGGCGCGACACACGTGCGTGTTGGTTCCGCCGTGTTTGGTGCGCGCGATTATTCGCAGTAAGCTTTTCAGAGAGTTTTGAGTTTTGGAACGGGCGAGGGACTTCTCGCCCGTTTTGCTTTTTGGCTTAGAGCAGTTGGTCGCTCAGCCATTTTACCGTGGTGGAGACCACGAGGTCGTTGTTCTGCGGGCTGATTATATCGCCTGCGATGACGTGGTTGTTGTCATCTCCTGAGCTTTCAATGAGCAGACGCTGTTTTGGGGCGCCCCATTTGTCATAGGCGACATTGGTCAGCGCTGCGTCGATGGTCTCGTCTTTCTCGCTGTAGATGAACAGAGCAGGGATGCTGGCCTTCGCCGGGTCTTGCTCCTGCAGAACAGAGATCGCGGTTGCCATTGGCAGCAGGGCTACGCTTGGATAGCTGATGGTCCAGCCCATTTGCTCTTCCTTGGAAGGGGCTTTGGAGGATGAACGGGTTTTGCCAATGATCAGAGGTACATAGTGCCGCGCATATGGCATATCGAGCAGGAAGCCGCCTGCAGCTTTGACGCCGAAGTTTGGTGAGACGAACACCATTGCGGCGATGTCATCTTTCAGCGGATGGTCTTGCATAGCCAGCCATGCTGCTAGTGAGCCGCCTGTTGAGGTGGACATGATGATTGTCTTTTCACCAATGCGGCGCCCAATCTCAACGGCCTCTGCCAGATCATTGATCCAGTCGTTCAATGTGGCCTCTGCCATTGCATTGCCGGAGCGTCCGTGACCAGTCAGGCGGGTGTAGAAGAGGTTGGCACCCATCTCGTTGGCAACGCGATCCGGAACCGGGCGGATCTCATGTTTGCTGGCGGAAAAGCCATGGATGTAAATGATGGAAAGCGGTGTTTTGCTGTTCTTCTCGCCATTGAACCAGATGATTTCTTTGGCGGTGTCAGCACGGATATCCTGAAATTTGGCTTCGTTGTCTGACAGATACAATTCGAGATCGTCACCCATAATTTCGGGCTTGAAGGTGATCTCTGTATCGCGTGGTTCTCTTGGGCCTACCATGAAGGCAATAGTGCCACCGACGAGCAAAATCAGCACTACAAAAATAAAATAACGAAATAGCATATGGGGTGCCTTTGTTCCTTAACGGCACCAGCATATTCCAGCTTGGGTTGAAATATCAAATCAGAGCACTTTGAAGGTGTTACTGCGAGTAGATTGTGGGCACGCCCAGAGAACCCAGCCATTCGATGATACCGTTGGAAACCAGCAGATTATTTTCGGGATTGGTGATGTCGCCTGCGATGACATGATGGTTGCCCGAAGATTCTGTGATGAGAAGGCGATGCTTTGGAGCGCCCCAGTTATCAAAGAATCTGGCTGTGGCTTTCTCATATGAAGTTTCATCGCGAATATCGTAGATGAACATAGTGGGAATGGTCGCGTTTGCAGCATCCAGACTGCCGACCAGCTTGACTGTTTCAGCTAGTGGAAGCAGGGCGGTTGATGGGTAGGCGTTGGTCCACGCGTAGATCTCTTCAAAGTTGGCATTAGGGTCCGCGACACGGTACTTGCCTACAATGATGGGTGTGTAGAACTCTGCGAGAGGATATGTGAGCAGTGAGGTTCCAGCCGCCGCTAGCTCAAAGACCGGAGAGACCAGCACGATGGCTTCAATGTCCTCCTTGAGAGCGTGGTCTGTCAGATCCGTCCAGGCGGACAGTGTGCCGCCGAAGGAGGTGCTGATGATGATGACTTTGTTGCCAATGGCCTTTGCGATTGCCAGAGCTTCTGCCAGCGCATTGAAGTAGTCATCAACTCCTGGCTCTCCCATTGTCGCTGGAGTGCGGGCGTGGCCGGGCAGGCGTGTGTAATAGAGGTTGGCCTGAATGGAACTGGCGACCAGATCCGGGACAGGTCTGATTTCGTCTTTACTGGCGGAGAAGCCATGAATGTAGACGACGGCGTAGTCGGTTTTAGCTTTGGTATCCGGATTCTGCCAGATGATTTGCTTCTCCAGACCCGGCTTAATATCCTTAAACCGGCTTTCCACCCGCGCGATGTAGGCTTCCGGGTCTTCGCCAATGTCGCTTGGGTTGAAGGTTATGGAGGGAGAAACGTAGGTGTTGGTCCAGTAGACCAGAAACCCGGCGATCAGGATGATAAGAGACAACAAAAACAGATACTTATTTCGGAACAGCATCGTTACATCGCCTCTTTTTTCGCTGATTGAGTGCCAGCCTGACCGGAAACGGAGTGTGTCTGTCAGTTTTCCTTGTTATCCAAGCTTATACAATCTCTAGGAAATGGCAGTTTTGCTTGACTCGGCACCTGCTTTCTCGTAGATACCCGAATTAACTCCTTCGATTTGAATTTTGGAGCCACTGACTGGGACCCGCAAAGGTATAAAGAGATCCCAGAAGTCAACACCCGACAGCGCGATGCGCCCTCGGGTGATTTTTTGCTATGTGCACTTGGTTTGGCATGGCAAATTGGCTGCGGTGACACCAAATTCATTGAGGAACGAGTGTACAGCACCTAGGATTTTTCTTCAGGTGCTTGTGCCGAAACGAGATTTTAAAGGAACGACATGTTCGATAATCTGTCAGATCGCCTAGGCGGTATTCTAGATAAGCTCACAAAACGTGGTGCGCTTTCTGAATCCGATGTTAGTGAAGCGCTGCGCGAAGTTCGCCGCGCGCTCATCGAGGCTGATGTGGCGCTGCCGATCGTGCGTTCTTTTGTCGACAAGGTGAAGCACCGCGCTGTTGGTGCTGAGGTTGTTAAGTCCATTAAGCCGGGTCAGATGGTCGTTAAGATCGTACATGACCAGTTGGTGGAAATGCTGGGTGAGGAATCTCATCCGATCGACCTGAATGCACCGGCTCCGGTTTGCATCATGATGGTTGGTCTGCAGGGGGCAGGTAAAACCACCGCAACCGGCAAGATTGCACGTCGTCTGACACAGCGCGACAAGCGCAAGGTTTTGATGGCTTCTCTTGATACGCGCCGTCCGGCAGCGCAGGAGCAGCTGAAAGTTCTGGGTGAACAGAACGAAATTGACACACTTCCTATCATTGAAGGACAGCAGCCAGTTGATATCGCCAAGCGCGCGCTGAACGCAGCGAAGCTTGGTGGTTATGACGTTGTCATGCTCGATACCGCAGGTCGCGGCCACATTGATGAGCCTCTTATGGTGGAGATGGAGCAGATCAAAGCTGCGTCCAACCCGCATGAAGTTCTGCTTGTTGCCGATGCTCTGACTGGCCAGGACGCTGTTAATCTGGCGAAGAGCTTTGATGAGCGTTGCTCCATCACAGGTATCATGCTGACCCGTATGGATGGTGATGGTCGCGGTGGTGCGGCTCTTTCCATGCGTGCTGTGACCGGCAAGCCGATCAAGCTGATTGGTACCGGTGAAAAATCTGACGCTCTTGAAGACTTCCATCCAAAGCGTATTGCTGATCGCATCCTCGGCATGGGTGACATTGTCTCCCTTGTTGAAAAGGCTGCTGAAGCGATTGATGCGGAAAAAGCCGCAGAGATGGCTCGGAAGATGCAGAAGGGTCACTTTGACCTGAACGATCTTTCTGAACAGCTGAAGCAGATGGAAAAGATGGGCGGAATGTCCGGCATGATGGGCATGCTTCCGGGTGTTGGCAAAATGAAGAAGCAGCTTGCTGCGGCCAACCTTGATGAGAACATGTTCAAGCGCCAGATGGCGATCATCTCTTCCATGACTGCGCAGGAACGTGCGAAGCCGGATCTTCTGAAAGCAAGCCGTAAGAAGCGTATTGCTGCAGGTTCTGGTGTACAGGTTGCTGAAGTTAATAAGCTTTTGAAAATGCACCGCCAGATGGCCGACATGATGAAGGCCATGGGTAAGGGCAAAGGCAAGGGTATGCTTGGCAAGATGATGGGCGCCATGGGTGGCGGCATGCCAGGCATGGGCGGCGGAATGCCGAACATTGACCCTAAAGCGCTGGAGCAGATGGCTAAGTCTGGTCAGCTGCCAGGCGGCATGGAACTGCCTAAAGGATTACCGGGTGGTGGGCTTCCCGGGGGATTGCCAGGTGCTGGCGGCCCTAAATTGCCCGGTCTTGGTGGAGCGCCTGGTTTGCCAGGGCTTGGCAAGGGGAAAAAGTAATTGAGCGAGATCGATAAGACAGAAGAAGCCAAGGTGATCCTTGGTGGACTTCGTTCCAGCATCGACAACATTGACGCTGCTCTGGTGCACATGTTGGCTGAACGGTTTCGCTGCACACAGGCTGTTGGGGAGCTGAAAGCGACCCATGGTCTTCCACCGGCTGACCCGGCCCGTGAAAAACTTCAGATTGAGCGTCTGCGTCGCTTAGCGGCAGAAGCCAATCTTGATCCTGACTTTGCTGAAAAGTTCCTGAACTTCATCGTGAAGGAAGTCATTCGGCATCATGAAGCTATTGCTGCTGAACACAGCACAGACTGAATACCTAGGAGTAACTAAACAATGGCTACAAAAATTCGCCTGGCACGCGGTGGTGCTAAAAAGCGTCCTTTCTACCGCATCGTTATCGCAGACGTTCGTTCCCCACGTGACGGCCGTTTCATTGAAGTTGTAGGTCGCTACAACCCAATGCTGCCAAAAGACGCTGAAAACCGCGTTGAGCTGAACGAAGAGCGCATCAAGCACTGGCTCGGTCACGGCGCGAAGCCAACCGACCGCGTACACCGCTTCCTGGACGCTGCTGGCCTGCTGAAGCGTGAGCCACGCAACAACCCTAACAAAGCAAAACTCGGCAAGAAAGCTCAGGAGCGTCTTGACGAGAAACTTGCTGCAGAAGCTGAAGCAAAAGCAGCTGCTGAAGAAGCAGCGGCAGAAGCAGCAGAAGCTTCCGAATAAGATAAGCATACCCGATCTGATAAGGAGACGCCGGCTATGGCAAACACGCCTGAAGACCGCATTCTAATGGCTCAGATCGGGGCTGCTCACGGCATACGTGGAGAAGTGCGGGTCAAACCATTTGGTGATGACCCGCTTTCTTTTGGCGATTACGGCAAGCTGGAAAGCGAAGACGGTAGTCGCAAATTTAAAGTGAAGCGGGCACGCGTGCAGAAAAACGTGGTGGTGACCAAGTTTGAAGGCGTGAATGACCGTAATGAAGCTGAAGCTCTGAATGGGTTGAAGCTTTACATTCCTCGTGAGCGTCTTCCTGAAACGGAAGATGAGGATGAATTCTACCACTCTGACCTTATCGGCCTGAAGGCGCTTGATGAGAACAAAGAGCAGATTGGTACAGTTCTGGCTCTTCTGGACTTTGGTGCTGGGGATCTCATCGAAATCGCACCTAAGAGCGGCAAATCTCTACTGTTCCCGTTCACCAAAGCAGTTGTTCCTGTCATCAACCTTAAAGAAGGCTTCGTGGAAGTTCATGCTCCAGAAGGCTTTTACGAGGAAGGTGAGAAAGAGCCGGAAGACGGTTCCACACCGGACTAACTAGCGTTTAAAATCTGATTTCATAAATTGACGCTGAGCTAGTGTTTCAACATGCTAGCTTAATAGCTGTTGCATGTTTTCGGATACCTCGATGTATACTATCCTTCTTTCGATAATTTTCGCGATTGCGTCCTTCTTTCTGATGATGACTGGTGTTTTCTGGATAAACGCCTGGGCCTCTAAAACGAAGAGTGATTTTACTTCTAATCTTCGTCAGTCGCTCCGTTGCTTTTCATATGTCTTAGTGCTTGGCCTCTGTTTCGCTGGAGTAGTATTTGTGTTTGGAGACACAAGCAAAACCTATCAAAGTACTACTGCTGAAATCTCTATTTTGAATTAGAGGGTTGTCGATGCTATCCGTTTTTGAAACTGCACAAGCAATCGCTACAATAGTGCTCTTATCACTTGTTGTTTATAGCTGTTATCGCATGCTAGCAGCGAGTGGTGATGATGAATTTCTACGCTGGCGAACTCGGATGTGGAAGCTCGCGATTATCACCGCAATAACGTTTTGCATATTTGCTGTTTTGGCCCTGCTCATTCTTCCTGTCTGAAGTTTTGTTTGCTTTTTTTCCAAGACGAATTGAGTTAATGCAGACGCGATAAGTAGAACAATAGCAGGACCACCATGAGCTTTCGTGCATCCATTTTGACGCTGTATCCCGAGATGTTTCCGGGAAATCTGGGTATGAGCATGTCCGGGCGTGCGATGGAGCGTGGGGATTGGTCTCTGGATGCGAAGAACATTCGCGACTATGCGACCGATAAACATCGCTCCGTTGATGATACGCCAGCGGGCGGTGGAGCCGGTATGGTTCTGCGTCCGGATATTCTTGGCAAAGCGATTGATGATGTGACGGAAGAGGGCGATACCCGTCCACGTCTGCTCATGAGCCCGCGGGGCAAGCCGTTTACTCAGGCAAAAGCGCGTGAGTTGGCTGATGGGCCGGGTGTTATTATCGTCTGTGGTCGCTTTGAGGGTGTGGACGAGCGTGTGATTGAAGGTCGTCAGCTCGAAGAAGTCTCCATTGGCGACTACATCCTTTCTGGCGGCGAAGTGGCTGCTCATGTGGTTCTGGACAGTATTGTGCGCCTGATCCCTGGTGTAATGGGCAATAAAGAGAGCGGTGAAACCGAGAGCTTTGAGAATGGCTTATTGGAACATCCGCATTACACGCGCCCGGTAGAATTTGAAGGCCGAGAGATTCCTGCTGTTCTTAAAAGCGGCAATCATAAACTGATTGATCAGTGGCGTTTGGAGATCTCTGAAAAGATTACTGAAGAACGTCGCCCAGACCTCTGGCAGGAATACTTAAAAAATATCCGTGGATAGGCTGTTTTCTACACTTTTTTCATGACAAACATAGAAAAATCGGCTAAACCCGCGCCGACTGGAGTGGATTCTGTCTGGCGTTTACCGTTAGGGTCTTAGTTCCACTTCACTTCCCGGCATAATGCCAAGGTTTGGTGAATACGTACCGGTGGCTGGACCATTAGGGACGCTCTGACCAATTGTATAATGGAAGAAACTGCCATGAATATCATTGAGCAGCTCAACGCCGAAGAAATGGCGCGCATCGAAGAGAAGCGTACGCTTCCTGAGTTCTCTCCAGGTGACACCGTACGTGTTCTCGTACGCGTTACTGAAGGTACTCGTACTCGTGTGCAGGCTTATGAAGGCGTTTGCATCGCACGCTCCGGCGGCGGCATCAACGAAAGCTTCACCGTTCGTAAGATCTCTTACGGCGAAGGTGTAGAGCGTGTATTCCCAATCTACAGCCCAATGGTTGAAGGTGTGGAAGTAGTACGTCGCGGTAAAGTCCGTCGTGCGAAGCTTTACTACCTGCGTGAGCGTCGCGGTAAATCCGCACGTATCGTTGAAGCAACTAACGTACGCGCAAAGCGCCTTAACGAAGAAGCTCGTGCTGCTGCTGCTGAAGCAAAAGCTGCAAAAGCTGCTGAAAAGGCTGCTGAAGCTAAAGGTGCTGAAGAGTAAGATTTACTCTCGGACCTTACTGGTTTCAAAAACCCCGCTGAGAAATCGGCGGGGTTTTTTGCATTTAAGGCTGGGTCTTTTGCTCTGTTGCTCTTGGGTTTTGTTGTTTGATTGGTTTTGGGTTCAGTCGCTTGCGGTGTCATCCCGGGCGAAGCGCTGCGTAGACCCGGGATCCATAACCCCGGTGCCGGAGAATGATCGAAGGCCTCAGTTAAATAGTAAGGCTTGGGAGTATGGATCCCGGCTCGATGGCCGGGATGACACAGAGGGCAATGGTGGCGGGTCGCAAAAAACTTATCCCCCTGGCTTGAAACCATGCCCATACTAAAGCCATGCCTGCGCATTCGGGCGGCTGGCGGAGCGTCCGTCGGTACGGTGTGGGCAGGGCGGGGCTATCTGAAGACTTAACGCATCTTCAGGCGGGTCCGTGGAGGTTCCCCTTTCGCCAACAGTGTTGAGGGATAGCGGATGTCCGGCCAAACCAACGGGCGCCAACACTGAGCGTTGAGGCTTTCCAACAGCTGCAACGCTTCCAAGTGTCTTTTGGAGCTTGGCTTTAGCCTCCTGCAAAAACGTCCGGGCAAGGCGTGTAGTCGATGCCGAAGAATTAGTTTCAATAAGTAGCGCAGGTATTGCCTGCCGCCTTGCTCATCCCGCTTATCGGGAACTCCAGCTCCACCACTGCATGGGATGCCATGTGGTGCTATTGGTGTTTCTAATAGTGTTCAACCAACCGTTTGCAGAGAACTTCACGTAGTTTTTGGGGAGGCAGTCGAGGTGTCTGTCAGAATACAATTAATCAACGTGGGTTAAGCTGGTTTTGGTTGATGGCTGAGCAGGGGATTTGAAACAGAATGGTGATTGCACTCATCATCCTTTTCGTCGTGTTACTCGGCATCTATGCCGTTTTCGTTGAGCCTTGGCTCCCTCCCAAAATCACGCGGCATAAAGTTGTTGTCTCTCCTGATGCTCTTGGCCAGAAACCTTTGCGGATTGCTGTGCTGACTGATCTGCATGCCTGCTGGCCATGGATGCGGCCAGAACGGATTAAGCGCATCGTTGAGCGTGCGAACAGTCTGGAGCCTGATCTCATTACGCTTTTGGGCGATTTTCACACCGCTATGCATCCTCCCTTTGCAAGGCGGTTGGCAGCAGCTGCTGACTGGGCGCAGCCTATGGAGCGTTTAAAAGCCCCTCTGGGGGTGTTTGGTGTGCTGGGCAATCACGATTGGCTGGAAGGTGGTGAGGAAGCCAGAGAGGCGCTGGAAGCCTCCGGTGTGACTGTTCTTGAGAATAAGGCACAGCGCGTGTCGACACGTGGGAACTCCCATGTCTGGATTATCGGACTGGATGATCAGTATGGAGAAGCTTGTCAGCTGCATGGCAAAGGCCGGCGGGATGATCTTGAGGTGGCCTTAAGTCAGGTTGAAGATGACATGGCCCCGCGGATTCTGTTGGCTCATGAGCCAGATATCTTCCTGGAAGCTAAGAAATCCGTAGATTTGACATTGAGTGGGCATACGCATGGGGGGCAGGTTCGCTTGCCGTTTATTGGCGCTTTGACAATACCATCGCGTCTGGACCGGAAGTACGCGAAGGGCGCTTTTGAGGAAAATGGAAGCACTCTCATTGTGAGCAGTGGTCTGGGATGTTCTGGACTTCCCATTCGATTTATGTGCCCACCGGAACTTTTGCTCATAGAAATATATGCTTAGATTGCAATGTATTGCGGCGATGTGGTGGACCCTTTGAAGGCCTTCAATTTGCTATGATTACCTCCTGGTCTTGAGAGAATCTCAAGGCAAAGAAGCTTGATATTTTGGCGATCTGAGAGGATTAATAGAGCCAGTATAGCGGAGGCTTCTGTTGTGACGCCTTTGCATTTTCAAGATTTATGCGGCCGCAGAGAGCTGCAGGTAAAAAGTGAATGATCCTGTTTTCGCGGATCTTGAGCGCTTGGTAGGTGCGATCAGAACTGCGAGAAAAACAAGGATCAATCGTTTCCAGGAGACAAGCGCAATGTCGCAGGCCAAAACTCTTTACGATAAGATCTGGGACCACCACGTGGTCAGCACGCAAGAAGACGGTACTTGCCTGCTTTACATTGACCGCCACCTGGTACACGAAGTTACAAGCCCGCAGGCGTTTGAAGGCCTACGTATGGCTGGCCGTCAGGTTCGTCACCCTAAGCGCACATTGGCTGTTGTTGACCACAACGTTCCAACCACTGACCGTTCCAAGGGCATTGATGATCCTGAGAGCGCGCTGCAGGTTCAGACGCTGGCAGACAACGCTGCTGAGTTTGGCGTTGAGTACTACTCTGAGCTCGACCAGCGTCAGGGCGTCGTGCACATCGTTGGCCCGGAGCAGGGCTTTACACTGCCAGGTATGACCATCGTTTGTGGTGACAGTCATACGTCCACACACGGTGCATTCGGCTCCCTTGCTCACGGTATCGGTACTTCTGAAGTGGAGCATGTTCTGGCGACCCAAACGCTGATCCAGAAGAAGGCGAAAAACCTGCGTGTGACTGTAAATGGTCAGCTGCCTGAAGGTGTTACTGCGAAAGATATCGTTCTGGCGATCATCGGCGAGCTGGGCACTGCTGGTGGTACTGGCTACGTGATCGAGTATGCTGGTGAAGCAATCCGTGGTCTTTCCATGGAAGGTCGCATGACCGTTTGTAACATGTCCATCGAAGCTGGCGCACGTGCTGGTCTGATTGCTCCGGATGAAAAGACCTATGAATACCTGAAGGGTCGTCCGAAGTCTCCTAAAGGCGCTGCATGGGAGCAGGCTGTTTCTTACTGGGAAACTCTGTTCACTGACGAGAGTGCTGAGTTCGATAAGGAAATCGTTCTGGACGCAGCGAACCTGCCTCCAATCGTGACCTGGGGCTCTTCTCCTGAAGACGTTGCATCAGTGACTGGCGTTGTTCCAAACCCAGCTGACATTGAAGACGAAACCCGTCGTGCTTCTAAAGAGCGTGCTCTGGAGTACATGGGCGTTGAAGCTGGCCAGAAGATCACCGACATCAAGATTGATCGTGTGTTCGTTGGTTCCTGTACCAATGGCCGTATCGAAGACCTGCGCGAAGCAGCAGAGGTTGTTAAGGGCAAGAAGGTTGCTGACACCGTGAGCGCGATGATCGTGCCGGGTTCCGGTCTGGTGAAAGCACAGGCAGAAGCGGAAGGTCTGGATGAGATCTTCAAGGACGCAGGCTTTGAATGGCGTGAACCGGGTTGTTCCATGTGTCTGGCGATGAACGCTGACAAGCTGAAGCCGGGTGAGCGTTGTGCTTCCACATCCAACCGAAACTTCGAAGGTCGTCAGGGCTTCAAGGGCCGTACACACCTTGTTTCTCCAGGCATGGCTGCCGCAGCAGCGATCGCAGGTCACTTTGTTGACGTACGCGACTGGAAGTAATCACTGCTAAGAATTCAAAGAGAAGCGGGAGTAGGTGACTATTCCCGCTTTTTTTATTTGCAGGATTGGCTGCGACCTGATGGAATTTGCCGAGCTAAGACGCTGATTTGGTTATGATCTGTCTGAGTGGCTAGGTGCCGCGTTTTGATTTCCTTAGGGTAAGAGGCAGTGTCAGACTTCACATAGCTGTCATTTGGAGCCTACAATATCACAGCATCTCAAGATGATTTCCGTTTGGTACTCTAAGCCAGACGAAACTCCGGAGTATGTTGTGAACGCAGTCGTTTCAGAAGGCGCTTTCCCGGCGCTTGTGTTGAATGCAGATTATCGACCTCTCTCTTACTATCCCTTGTCTCTCTGGGGATGGCAGGAAGCGGTGAAGGCTGTGTTTTTGGACCGGGTGAATATTGTCTCAGAGTATGATCAGGTTGTCCGAAGCCCAAGCTTCGAGTTCCAGCTCCCAAGCGTTGTGGCGCTCAAGTCATTTGTTGAGACTGAGAGAAATCCGGCCTTTACGCGGTTTAACGTGTTTCTGAGAGATAAGTTCCAGTGCCAGTATTGCGGATCTGAGAGAGATTTGACGTTCGATCACCTTATTCCGCGTAGCAAAGGCGGGCTGACCACGTGGGATAATGTCATAACAGCCTGTTCGCCCTGTAACCTACGGAAAGCGAATAAATCCTGGCAGGAAATGAACATGCGCCCTGTGCAAATGCCATTCATCCCACGCGTTCAGGACCTGCATAACAACGGTCGCCTCTTCCCACCAAACTACCTCCACGAAAGCTGGCTGGATTTCCTTTACTGGGACAGCGAACTGGAACCGTGATTGCAGTTAATGGTTTGTTAGCCATCTGCCTCAAAACTTTCGATAAAGTTGAGTGATTAATACCCGCGATACCTCCCTTAGATTATGCTAGGCATAATTACATGGGCGTCGATGGTGGGCATCACGATGGGTTACTTCAAGCAATTCTCCGATCTATTTAAGAAGTTCAATCGCTCCGAAGATGGAATGGTTGCAGTGCTCGTGGCCGTTCTTATGGTTCTGATGATCGTTTTTGCCGGAATGGCCATTGATTTTGGTATGGGCTTCAACACTCGAAGAGCAGTTAACCAAGCCTTGGATGCGGCTGTATTGGCTGTGGCTAATAAGCTTTCGACGACTGATATGAGTAAAGCCGAAGTTCAAGCAATGATTGAAGAGTACTTTGAAGCGAACATCAAAGACTCTATTGGCGAAGATGTTGAAGTAACAAAACCTATAGTTAAATATGAGATTGGTGGAGATACTATTTCCGCTAGTGCGTCAGCAAAGCTAAGTAATAGCTTTTCTCCAATGATCGGGCTCTTAACAGGTGGGAGTAGTGATGAAACCAGCGATCTCGCAGTTGGTAGTAGCTCAACTGCAAGATTCCCAAGAAGCAATGTAGAGGTTTCAGTAATTGTCGATGTAACCGGATCGATGAGATCGCACATTGGTGCGCTTAAAAAGAGCTTCAACTAGTTTGCTTAATGCTCTACTGCCTGAGGATACTGACATTGCAAAGAGTCGCATCCGTGTCTCTTTTATTCCGTATAGCAATGGTGTGAAGCTAGATAATACACTTGCAGAAAAAGCAACGTTTGATGTTAGCTATTATGGTTGTGTTCATGAACGCATCATGAACCAAGCTACTACCGAAGTTCCTCATGATTTCGAAGACGATGAAGGTAACACAGATTATATTGGGTCTGGCTATAGTTACTGTCCTCGAAATGCAAAGATAGTTCCTCTCACAGCCGATAGGACTAAGATTGAGAGTTCGATTAGACAGCTGTCAGCAGGAGGGGGTACTGCAGGTCAAATCGGGATTGCTTGGGGCTGGTACACCATCTCTCCAAGATGGTCGAGTTTTTGGCCGACAAACAGCAAGCCTCTTTCATATGACACACCTAATATTCGAAAATATGCAGTGTTTATGACTGATGGCGATTTCAACGTGCATTATCGCGATAATTATAACTATGATCGTGTCGAGCGTGCACGTGAAGAAAAAATTGCTGAGAAAAAGCGTAATGGCACTTGGACGGAAGGTCCCAATCCTGACGGTTCAAACAAGTTTACAAGGGATGAGCATGAGTTTTTCGCCAATAAGATAGATTGGAGGTACTCATCATCATATGGAGAGTACGGCACTTCATCTGCTAGAGCGAAAGAAATTTGTAAGAATATGAAGGACAAAAATATCACTGTATATTCTGTTCATTTCGGAAGCTCTTATGCCGCCAAGCGAGTGATGGAGTCTTGTGCAACAAGCAGCAGTACTTTCTATAAAGCTGACAATGAGAGTGAGTTGATCCAAGCGTTTGAAAAGATTGCAAACGATATTAAAAATATCTATCTGTCTCAGTAAAGTTTGATGCTCATTCAGCAACGAAAAACCCCGCCAGTTCGGCGGGGTTTTGTGTTTTCAGTCTGCTATCTGACTAACTTATACCGTTTCAGCTCGGTTTTGGCGGTTGTCGATTAGGTCGCCAACTACGGTTGGGTCGGCGAGGGTTGAGGTGTCGCCGAGATTTTCGAAGCTGTCCTCTGCGATTTTGCGGAGGATGCGGCGCATGATTTTACCGCTGCGGGTCTTCGGCAGGCCAGGGGCGAACTGAATGAGGTCAGGGGATGCAATTGGGCCGATTTCGGCGCGAACGTGCTTCACCAGTTTCTTCTTCAGTTCTTCAGATGGCTCAAGGCCTTCCATGAGGGTTACATAAGCATAGATACCCTGACCCTTCACGTCGTGTGGGTAGCCCACTACAGCGGCTTCTGAGACGTCTGGGTGAGCGACGAGAGCGCTTTCTACTTCCGCGGTGCCCATACGGTGGCCGGAAACGTTGATTACGTCATCCACGCGGCCTGTGATCCAATAGTAACCGTCTTCGTCACGGCGGCAGCCGTCACCTGTGAAGTACAGGCCTTTGTAGGTTGCGAAGTAGGTCTGGACGAAGCGCTCGTGATCTCCGTAGACCGTACGCATCTGGCCTGGCCAGCTGTCTGTGATGACGAGGTTACCTTCGGTGGCGCCTTCCTGGAAGTTGCCTTCTGCATCAACGATTGCAGGTTGGATTCCAAAGAATGGTCGGGTTGCAGAGCCTGGTTTGAGGTCTGTTGCACCCGGCAGTGGTGTGATGAGGATGCCGCCGGTTTCTGTCTGCCACCATGTGTCCACGATTGGGCAGCGCTGTTCGCCAACCACGTTGTGATACCACATCCATGCTTCCGGATTGATCGGTTCACCGACAGAGCCAAGAATACGGAGCGATTTGCGGGAGGTGTTGGTGACGTGCTCATCACCTGCACCCATCAGTGCACGAATTGCAGTTGGGGCAGTGTAGAAGATGTTGACGTTGTGCTTGTCACAAACTTCCCAGAAGCGACCTGCAGTTGGGTAGGTTGGCACACCTTCGAACATCAGGGTTGTGGCGCCGTTTGCGAGTGGGCCGTAGAGGATGTAGCTGTGGCCTGTGACCCAGCCAACGTCAGCTGTACACCAGTAGACTTCGCCCGGATGATAGTCGAAGACGTATTGGTGCGTCATGGATGCGTAGACGAGGTAACCGCCTGAGGTGTGCATGACGCCTTTTGGCTGGCCTGTGGAGCCGGAAGTGTAGAGGATGAAGAGTGGGTCTTCAGCATTCATTTCTGCTGGTGGGCAGTCTGCGGAGACTTTCTCGATCTCTTCATGGTACCAAAGGTCACGGCCTTCAGTCATGTTGATGTTGCCACCGGTGCGTTTCACGACGAACACTTTGTCGACGTTTCCGCATTTCTCGATCGCGCGGTCGGTGTTTTCTTTAAGCGGCACGGTTCTGCCACCGCGAACGCCTTCGTCAGCGGTGATCACGAAGCGAGAGGAACAGTCTTCGATACGGCCTGCGAGGCTGTCTGGTGAGAAGCCGCCGAATACAACGGAATGCACGGCGCCGATACGGGCGCAAGCGAGCATTGCGTAGGCTGCTTCAGGGATCATTGGCATGTAGACGGTGACGCGATCACCTTTTTTGACTCCATTGGCCAGCAAGACGTTTGCGAAGCGGTTTACGGCGTCAGAAAGCTGCTTGTAGGTGATGGTTTTGCTTTGATCCGGCTCATCACCCTCCCAGATGATTGCAGGCTGATCGCCGCGTTCTGCCAGATGACGATCAATACAGTTTGCTGCTACGTTCAGCGTGCCGTCTTCAAACCATTTGATGGAAACATTGTGATAGTCGTAGGAGGTGTTTTTGACGGTTTTGTAGGGCTTGATCCAATCAATCCGCTTTCCGTGCTCCCCCCAGAATCCGTCGGGATCTTCAACGGACTTGTTGTACATCTCCAAGTACTGCTCGTTGTTGAGCAGGGCGTTTTCGGCAATCTCAGCCGGTACTGGATACACATCACCAGTCATGGTCAATCTCCCCATTTCCTCCACGGGTAATCACATACCCAACTCCTGTGGCGTATTATGGGCAGCTGCCGTTGGGGCGTCTAGCGCTTATGCTTCGAACTTTCGTAGGTCCCGTTCTCTCTAGGTTCGTTTGACCTACGAAAATTCAGCAATAGGCGATTAGTCGAAGTGATGTTTTAGCCGGAAATCAGAGCGTAAACAGCGCCTTGAACCATGAGAACGCCAAGCCAATGGCCAGCGTCAATAAAGGTCAGCATCCATGAAGCGCGTTGAAACTTGTGATTGACGATAAGGCCAGTCAGAACAAACCCGCCCCAAATCACGATGGCTGCAGTGATGCCGCTGATGATGGTGACTGATCCTGAATAAACGAGAATTCCGGCCAGTACGAAGGCCATGATCATTTCGCAGAGAAATGTGACGACGTAGGTAGATGGTGACATCTGAACATCTTCTTCAGAGATGCCGACAGCTTTCATCCATGAATATGAAAGTACATAGTACCAAATAGAACCGAAAATATATGAGGCGATTCCGGCGGCAAGCACACCCGGTAAGTAAATTCCTTCAATCATATCAATACACCCTGTATAAGATATGGTGTGCACATGATTTAGTATTTCTTATCTGAGAAATGTATTGAAAATATCTGGAGGCATCAAGGGCTAGTGACTTGAATTAGCCTTTGAATGCTTTGGGAGAGGGGGGTGAGATCCACCCTCCGTTTTGCGATAGTCAGAGTTGAGCAAGGGCTTTTTCATTAGCTTTTGCCAGAGCTGGTCGCGCCAAAACTCTTGAGAAATAGTCGCTTACTGGGCCTTCTGGCCACTCAAACTTGGAAACTTTGGCCCAGAATGCGCAGTGTCCGATGATGATGTCGGAAATGGTGAAGGTGTCTCCCATCGCCCATGTCTTACCTTTCAAACGGGCTTCAAGATGCTTCATCGATCTTGCCCACTCGAAACGACAGGCTGGTTTGATGTCGGGGACGCGCTGATCTTCCGGGTGAATGAATGAGTGTTTTGCAGCCATCCAGAGGATTGAATCCATCTCATCCAGTGCAAAGTTTGTGAAACTGTCTTGCTGGGCGCGTTCCAGAGTTCCAGCTGGGAAGGAAAGGCCTGAATGTTTGTCTGCCAGATATGTGCAGATGGCTGTTGAATCGTAAATGGTTTCATCGCCGACGATCAGGGCAGGAATTTTGCCTGAAGGATTTACGGCATAAACATTTTCATGGTGCGGTTTACTTGGAACGACCTCGTAAGGCAGATCCAGTTCTTCCAAGAGCCATAAAACCCGCATGGTTCTTGATTGCGGGTGTCCAATAACTTTGTACATGAAATCCTCCTCATTTCCCTGATCATCGGCGGGCTTTGACGAAAAGGGAAGCCTCGTTGTTTGAGACTTGAGGATAAAGGCGGATGATTTGAACGGAAAAGCAGTTAATCCGGACAGTTGATTGACAGTTAGGCTGAAATTTATGGCTTTCCTCTCGCTCTGCATAGGTTACCCCTCACAACTGAAGGGGTGATTGCTACAGTGTCTCTTTGATAGCCTGATTTCATAAAATAACCATCAGAAGAAATTCCTCTGAAATGTTTGGAAATGGCGGTCTTTTGCTGATAATGTCACCCCCAATATTTCAGGAGAGACACCTAATTCTATTCCCGGTGTCTGGTGACATAGTTTTTATTGTTTACCGTTACGGTGTTGCCCATCGATAGCTTGGGCTGTTCATGGAATTCAATTGGCAACGAAGCTATCGACGTCAGCGATGCAAAGGGTGCTTGCTGCAAATACTGGTAGGCGTGGAGCGACAATATCGTGAAATTTTCAGTTTATTGGATTGCGCAGAAGGTTCGATTTTTTGCTGTTTTCGCGGTAGCTCTGGGCTCAGTGCTCTCAACGGCTCGTGCTGATATTGCTGCTTGGTTGCTGATGGATGCCGATAATGGCCAAGTGCTTGAGCATAATGCCGCTTTCGATCGCTGGTATCCTGCTTCTCTCACCAAAATGATGACTGCTTATTTGGCTTTTCAGCATATCTCCCGAGGGGATATGGCGATGAGTGATATGGTGATGGTCTCTCAAAATGCACTCAATCAGCCGCCGAGTAAGATGGGCTTCAAAGTAGGAACTACAATCACGCTTGATAATGCGTTGAAGATGATCCTTGTGAAGTCTGCCAATGATATAGCTGTTGCTGTAGCTGAGCGGGTTGGTGGGACTGAAGAGAACTTCATTGCCATGATGAATGCCAACGCACGACGCATGGGCATGTCGCACACCAACTTTGTGAACCCACATGGTTTGCCGGACAATCGTCAGGTCACCACTGCGCGGGATATGGCTATTCTTGCGCGAGAGCTTTGGAACAAGTTTCCGCAGTATCGCTCTTACATGAGCCATCCGGGAATTCGCTTTGGACGCAGAACGTTTCGGTCTGGGAACAGAGATTTTCTGCTGCGGACAGCTGGCGCGAACGGTATGAAAACCGGCTATATCTGTAACTCCGGCTTCAATGTTGCGACCTCGGCCACGCGGAATGGCAGGACCGTTATTGCGATTGTTTTGGGGGCAGCTTCCAGTCTGGAACGGTCAGCTTTTGCCAAGAAGCTAATTGATACCGGTTTTAAGAAGACCGTTGGAACGAACATTGGAGTCTTCCGGGGTAGCGGTAAACAAGCCCCGCCTAAAGACAGATATTGCAAGCGTAATGCCAAACCAACGGCTCAGCAGTTGGTGGATCGATTTGGCAGTAATCGTGGTTCTGCAAGCATGATGGCCTATGCGGATGCCGGCAGCCCGAGCCCGAAAGGAAAATCCATTCGTCTTTCGAAGAAGAAGGTGAACTGGGGTTTGGTATTTGAAGAGATTTTGGGGCCTCAGCTGAAATCTTATGCGCCGGTGACTGTTCGTATTGGCAATGAGCACCCTGTTGTTGCGCTTAAGAAAATGGGCAATGCAGTACCTATGCCGACGCCGAAGCCAGGATCAAAGGGTAGTTTGGAGAGGCAGCCGATTGGCGGTATTCAGCAGCCTGTTTTGAATGTGCCAGTGGGTAAGGGGGCTTCGCTGCAGCCATTAAAGTCCAGCTCTAAACGAGATTTGTTTGGCAGCCCGGGTGGGCTCTATGCTAATACGCCTGTCTTCGGTAAAACGCAGTAACCGTAGCTACAGGCAGTGCAGAATTATGGCTAGTACCAAAGAGAGGCGGAGTCCGCCAACACCAATCCCAATGAGCGTCATTACCGGCTTTTTGGGAGCAGGCAAAACAACGCTTCTGAACCGTATTCTCAAAGAGCCAGTTCTGGAGAACACTGCCGTTATTATCAATGAGTTTGGTGAGATCGGGCTGGACCATCTGCTGGTCGATACCATTGATGATGGCATCATTGAACTTTCATCCGGTTGTTTGTGCTGCACTATTCGTGGTGATCTCATCAACACACTGGAAGATATTCTACGCCGTATTGATAATGGCCGGATGAAGAAAATCGACCGTGTGATTATTGAAACCACCGGTCTGGCTGATCCTGCGCCGGTGCTTCATACTGTAATGCTGCATCCTTATCTCGTTATGCGATATCGCCTTGATGGGGTAGTAACGCTTGTGGATTCGGTCAATGGTCTTGATACCATTCACTCTCACGAAGAGGCGGTGAAGCAGGTTGCTGTTGCAGATCGTATTGTTCTCACCAAGACTGATTTAGAAGAGCCTTCTGACGGGTTGATAGCAGAGCTGAAGCATCTGAATCCGGGTGCAACTATGCTGAAAGCGCAGGATGGGTCTGCAACTGCGGCAGCCCTCGTCAATTGTGGTCTTTACAATCCTGAGACCAAGATCCCTGATGTGCAGAAGTGGTTGAAAGAAGAAGCTTATAAGGAAGAGCATAGCTCTCACGGTCATCACCATCATCATGGTGACGGATACGATCATGACCACCATCATGATCCGAACCGTCATGGCAAGGATGTGCGTGCGTTTACGCTGGAAACGGATCGTGCTGTTTCGAATGCGGCGCTGGAGATGTTTCTGGATCTACTTCGTTCTGCGCATGGCCCTAAGTTGTTGCGTGTTAAAGGAATTATAAAGACCGTAGAGCATCCGGAACAGCCTTTGGTGATCCATGGGGTGCAGCATGTGTTTCATCCACCTGCACGGCTTGCTGAGTGGCCTGACGCGGATCATAGAACGCGTCTTGTGTTCATCACTAAGGGCTTGTCTGAGGGCTTTGTAAAGAAGATGTTTGATGCCTTCACAGGTGGTGTGGCCGCAGATACGCCGGACCAGACTGCGATGATGGACAATCCACTTTCTATTGGCGGGTTCAGCGGCACGTTTAAATAAGCTGCTGATTTGACCTAATAAAAAAGCCCGCTCACTTAGCGGGCTTTTGTGTTTCTATCGTGCGCTTTTAGCGGGTCGGGACCGGCACTTCACCGCGGTAGTCGTAGAAACCACGCTGGGTTTTGCGACCGAGCCAGCCAGCCTCAACGTACTTCACCAGAAGCGGGCATGGGCGGTACTTGGTGTCTGCCAGGCCTTCGTAGAGCACCTGCATGATGGAGAGGCAGGTGTCGAGGCCAATAAAGTCAGCCAGCTGCAGTGGACCCATTGGGTGATTTGCACCCAGACGCATTGCTGTGTCGATTGCTTCAACAGAGCCAACACCTTCATAGAGGGTGTAGATCGCTTCGTTGATCATTGGCAGCAGAATACGGTTCACCATGAATGCTGGGAAGTCTTCTGAAACTGCAATGGTCTTGTTCAGGCCAAGGGTGTAGCCCTTGGAAATTTCAAAGGTTTCATCGCTTGTTGCAATACCGCGTACGAGCTCTACGAGTTCCATCACTGGAACTGGGTTCATGAAGTGGATGCCGATGAACTTTTCCGGACGATCTGTTGCGGATGCAAGACGCGTGATGGAAATGGAAGAGGTGTTTGAACCAAGAATAGCATCTGGTTTCAGAACCGGACAAACGCTCTGATAAACCTTGCGTTTGATTTGCTCGTTCTCGCTCACCGCTTCAACCACGAGATCTGCATCGCTAAGAGCGGAGACATCTTCAGAGGTTTTGATGCGGGTGAGAGCAAGGTCACGCTCTTCTTCTGTGATGGTACCCTTAGAGATCTGACGGGCCATATTGCCGTTGATGCTGGCAAGACCATTGTCGATACGATCCTGATCGATATCGTGAAGGATTACATCATAACCAGCCAAAGCACTAACGTGTGCGATGCCATTGCCCATTTGACCGGCGCCAATTACACCGACTTTCTTTACTTCGACCACCATTGTCAGATCCAAATTCTTACAAGCACTCTCTAAACGTGCTTTGACGTTCTCGTAACAACATACATCGCAAGTCTTGCTTCAAACAGCAAGAACCCCAGAATGAAATATTAACATCCCGGGGTTCCTGAAAAGCTAATCAAATATGATTAGAGGGCTTTTTCCAGTTCAGGAAGAGCCTCGAACAAGTCTGCGACCAGTCCATAATCAGCAACCTGGAAGATTGGTGCTTCTTCGTCTTTGTTGATTGCGACGATGATCTTGGAATCTTTCATACCTGCGAGGTGCTGAATTGCACCGGAGATGCCACAGGCAATGTAAAGATCAGGTGCGACGACCTTACCGGTCTGACCAACCTGCCAATCGTTTGGTGCGTAACCAGCATCAACAGCAGCGCGGGATGCGCCGATTGCTGCGCCGAGCTTGTCAGCAACTGGAGTGATGACTTCGTTGAACTTCTCTTCAGAACCGAGAGCACGACCACCGGAGATGATGATCTTAGCACCAGCCAGTTCAGGACGATCAGAAGCAGCGATTTCTTCACCAACGAAGGAGGAGATTGCCGGATCAGCGGAAGCTGCAGCAGCTTCAACCGGTGCTGAACCACCTTCAGCAGTTGCAGCGAAGGATGCTGTACGAACAGTCAGAACCTTCTTTGCATCAGCAGACTGTACAGTCTGGATCGCGTTGCCTGCGTAGATTGGACGCTTGAAAGTGTCCGCAGCTTCAACAGCGATGATGTCAGAGATCTGCATTACGTCGAGCTTTGCAGCAACGCGTGGCAGAGTGTTCTTGCCATTGGTTGTCGCAGCAGAAACGATTGCATCGTAGTCACCTGCGAGAGCAACAATCAGATCGCCAACTGGTTCAGCAAGCTGATGCTCGTAAGCTGCATCGTCAGCGACGAGAACTTTAGCAACGCCGGACAGTTTGGAAGCAGCTTCAGCTGCTGCGCCACAGTCTTTACCAGCAA
Organism: Pseudovibrio sp. FO-BEG1; assembly: GCF_000236645.1. Classification (NCBI taxonomy): domain Bacteria; kingdom Pseudomonadati; phylum Pseudomonadota; class Alphaproteobacteria; order Hyphomicrobiales; family Stappiaceae; genus Pseudovibrio; species Pseudovibrio sp. FO-BEG1. The sequence continues at coordinate 263,985 of NC_016642.1, read as the reverse complement.
CGAGGATGTGAACGTCGCCGCCCATTTCAGCAGCTGCAGTCAGCGCTTTAGCGGTTGCTTCGTTCAATGCAGAATTTGAATGTTCAGCCACAAGAAGCGTGGTCATATTACTAACTCCTTTGACCTGACTTAGAGAACGCCAGCTTCGTTTTTGAGCTTGTCGACCAGCTCTTCAACGGAACCTACTTTGACGCCTGCCTTACGTGCTTCAGGTTCAGCAGTGTTCAGAACCTTTAGGCGAGGGGTTGCGTCTACACCGAAGTCTGCGAGAGTTTTCTCAGCAATCGGCTTCTTCTTTGCCTTCATGATGTTTGGCAGAGAAGCGTAGCGAGGCTCGTTCAGACGCAGATCGGTGGTTACGATTGCTGGCATGTTCAGCTTAACAGTCTGCAGGCCGCCGTCGATTTCGCGGGTGACGTCTACAGTGTTGTCGCCCAGGTCAACCTTGGATGCGAAGGTGCCCTGTGCCCAGCCCAGAAGTGCAGCAAGCATCTGACCAGTCTGGTTGCAGTCATCATCGATGGCCTGCTTGCCGAGGATGGCGAGGCCTGGCTCTTCTTCCTCAACGATGCCTTTGAGAACCTTTGCGACTGCAAGCGGCTCAACTGTGTCGTCAGTCTGAACCAAAATACCACGGTCGGCGCCCATTGCGAGGCCGGTGCGGATGGTTTCTGTTGCCTGCTTAGGGCCGATGGAAACAACAATGATCTCAGTTGCTTTGCCGGCTTCTTTTAGTCGGAGTGCCTCTTCAACGGCGATTTCGTCGAATGGGTTCATGGACATTTTGACGTTTGCCAGTTCAACGCCAGAGCCGTCCGCCTTCACGCGAACTTTTACGTTATAGTCAACGACCCGTTTTACGGGCACGAGAATTTTCATGTTCCTAGAACCTCCACTAGAAAAACAGGGGAGTTTGCGTCGTAACCTAGTTGTTCAGACACTCTTTCCGCCGGGCTACCAGAGCCAAAAGGGAATGCATATTGCATTGCAATTGCGGCGACCGTAATGAGCTATTTTGGGGCTGTCAACGATCGCCTAGGGTAAATAGGTATTGGGTTTCAACCAATGTATAAGGCCTAGTGGCCTTAAGATGAAGATAGTTGTCCATAAGTGTTGATAGTTTACCTATTCGTCAAGCACCTTTGGTCGATTTTTTAATCAAAAAATCGCTATCTGTTTTTGCCTGCCACCCACAAAACATCGCCTTCTCCCTTCAAATTTGCGTAGCGAGACGCAACAAAGAAGAGGTCAGAGAGGCGATTGAGGTATTGCAGGGCTTGCTTGTTGACCTTCTCTTTTTGGTAGAGCGCGGCAACAAGGCGTTCTGCACGGCGAGACACTGTTCTGGCCTGATGCAGGTATGTCGCCAGTGGTGTTCCACCCGGTAAGACGAATGACTTCAATGGGGTAAGCTCAACATTCATCTGGTCAATTGCGTCTTCAAGAGCGCTGACCTGATTTTCTGTAATGCGCAGCGGCTCGTATCCGAGGTCTTCGCCGGTATCCGGGGTTGCCAGATCGGCGCCGAGATCGAACAGGTCGTTCTGTATGCGGCCGAGCAGTTCGTCCAGCACGGGCATCTCTTTGGATGCATGCAGGCGAACAATGCCGACAATAGAGTTGGTTTCGTCAACGGTTCCATAGGCTTCGATACGCAGATCGTGCTTTTGTCTGCGCTCGCCGCTGCCCAGAGCAGTGGTGCCGTCATCGCCAGTCTTTGTATAGATCTTATTGAGGGTGACCATTTTCTACCGTTTCAAACCAAAAAATCAGGATGTGCTTGCCAGATAAACAGAGAGCATAATCAATATGATAGCCGCAAACTGCAGCAGAACGCGATATCTCATCAGCTTTTGCGAGCGATTAGGATCTCCGCCGCGCATCATGTTCCAGAGGCCGAGAGCGAGGACCAGAGCGACGGCGAGAAGGGCAATAGGAACCAGAGTGGCAACAATACCGCTCATTAAAATCTCCAATCATTGAACACCTCTGTTGAGGCGTCGGATTAATTCAGAACCACAATAGAGACATTAAGGATGGCTGCAAAGCTAACCCAAAGGAGATAGGGCAGATATAGCCATGCTGCAAAGATTTGCGCTCTATAAAACAGGCGGAAAGTGAAAAAACTTAGCGCGAGCAAGATGATAAGGACAACGAGACCTAAAGTGGGGTTTTGCTGCCCAAAGAACGCCCAGGACCAAATTCCGTTTAAAAACAACAGAATAACGAAAGTTATCTGAAGGCTTGTTTTTGCCGGTTTCCGGGCTGCATCATTGGTACCAGTCTGTTGAAACTCAGTGGCCAGCCAGATGCTGATAGCAAGAAGTGTGTAAAGAACAGACCAAACCGGCGCGAAAAGCCAGTCTGGCGGATTGAAGGATGGCTTGGTGAGGGAGGCATACCACTCCGGAATGGCCGGTGCGGTGACAATGCCGCCGTAAGCTGCTGTGGCGTAACACAAAAGCCCCCATCCAACGAGACGACTCCAGACAACTCTGTTCTTTAACTTGGCTTTTGTGGTGTCGCTTAAGGGCACGGATATTCCTTTTGAAAGGTTTTGTGCGAAATTGCGTTTTTTACGCTTATTTCCGCGGTGGTTTGCGTTGTTACGTCAGCGGGCAGCATAACGATGTATTAGGTGCTCTACACAGCTTGCATTTTTCTAAAATATCACGCTAGATATTTATATTAGTCGTTTCTCTCTCTTCAAAGCTTTCCCCATGACACAACAAGCAGTGCTCGGTGCGCGCGATGTGAATCTTATTCGCGGCGTCTTCTTTCTTCAACCTATAGCGCTTGGCGCCTGGTTTCCACGTATCGCAGAAATTCAGCAAAGACTTCAGGTGAGCGAAGGGGAGTTTGCGCTGGCTCTGGTTGGTATGCCGGTGGGCCTTCTGATCATGCTGATGTTTGCTGGTCGGTTGACTGAGAAGTTTGGTGCACGTCAGCTTCTGATCATTGGCTTGTTTGCATTCATCTGCCTGATGCCGCTACCGACTTATGCGAGTTCCATTCTGGAGCTCTTCGTGTATTTGGCAGTTGTTGGCAGTTCGCTGGCGTTTGTTGAGCTCTGCATGAACGTGATTGCGGATAAGACGGAGCGGAAGAGTGGGCAGCTGATTATGTCTGGCTGTCATGGCTTGTGGAGCTTGGGCGTGTTGGTGGGTAGCCTGATCAGCTCCGGTTTCTCCTGGGTTGGCTATGGGCCGTCTGAGAGCATCCTGATGGTGAGCGGGATGGCGTTGCTGCCTGCGCTGTTTACTTCCTGCAGTCTGACAGAAGGGCGGGAGCCTGATGTCGCTGAAAAGTCCGAGGATGGCTTCCAGATGCCAAGTGGCGCGCTGGTTGCTGTGTGCTTCTTTGCGTTTGGCATCACCATGACCGAAGGTGCGATTGCGGATTGGTCTGCGATTTATGTGACTGATCTGTTTGATCTTTCTGCAGGATACGCGGGTATTGCCTACAGCACCTTTGCGATGATGCTGACCTTTGGCCGTCTGACGGGAGACTGGTTGCGGTCCCGTGTTGAGGTTCAGGTTGCCGCCGCAGGCATTGTTGTTCTCGCGCTCATTGGTGTTGGTATTCTGGTGTTTTCACCGAACTATGCTGTGTCTCTGCTTGGTTTTGGTCTGGTTGGCCTTGGGGTTTCCGGTGGCTTCCCACTGGCAGTGACCGCTGCTGCTGAAAAGCCGGGCCGTTCTGCTGCCGCCAATGTGGGCCTGATGACTCAGATCGCGCTTGGAGGCTTCCTTGTTGGTCCGCTCGTCATCGGTTATGCGGCTGATCATCTTGGCATTCAGGGTGGCTTCATGCTGATGCTTCCTGCACTTGTGCTGAGCCTGTTTATGAGCCGGTCACTTATTAAGCGTGGGTGAGGGGGACGAGATGCAAGCGATGGAGGTTAGGTTCCGAAGTATCCCTGCAAAGCTCACCTATCAGCTTCGTCAGCAGGTGCTTTGGCCCGATTCACCGATTGAGCGTGTCATGGTACCGGAAGATCATCAGGCTCTTCATATCGGTGCCTTTGAAGAGGAGAACCTGATTGGCGTCGGGTCTTTCTTCTTCGATCTCCCGTCCGTGAGACTGCGAAAACTGGCCGTGCTATCAGAAAAACAAGGGTGCGGCATCGGAAGCAACCTCATCCGCTTCGCAGCAAGCCAACCCGAGCTGCAAAAGGCAGATTACATCTGGTGCGACGCAAGAAAAGACGCCGCTTCATTCTACCAACGCCTCGGTTTCCAGATTGAAGGAGATACCTTCGAGAAATTTGGTGTAAGTTACCTACGCGCCCGCGCCAAGATTGCTGAGCTGACTGGGGAAGCGGCGCTTTGTTTTTAGATTTAATTCAATTGATTACATGTCGTTTAATGAACTGAAATTCCAAGCATCATGGCGTGAGTATCAAGAGCGTGTTCTTGCTGAGTTGGATACTCACCTGGATGATGACCATTTGCATGTTGTTGCTGCACCGGGATCAGGCAAAACTGTTCTTGGCTTAGAAGTTATGAGGCGGATAGGACAGCCTGCTATTATTCTCGCTCCAACAATAACTATCCGCAATCAATGGATAGACCGTCTGACATCAATGTTCTTGCCTGACAGTGCTGAGAAACCAAGTTGGATTTCTAAGGATATCAGGAACCCTGGGTTTCTGACTGTTATTACCTATCAAGCGCTTCACGCTGCATTTTCAAACCAAGACATTGATGAAGAGCTTCAGGATGTTGAAGATGAAGCAGATGATAAACCGCAGATCAAACGCTCCAAGTCTGTTGATGTAAACGCTCTTCTTGCCGCACAAAACATTCAGGTTCTGGTGCTTGATGAAGCACATCATTTGCGGAATGAATGGTGGAAGGCGCTAATCAAGCTCAAAGGAGCTTTATCTAAACCAAAGATAGTCTCGCTAACAGCTTCTCCTCCCTATGATGTGGACTACAGGGAATGGCAAAAATATGAGGAACTGTGCGGTCCAATCGATGCAGAAATCTCCGTTCCTGAACTAGTTAAGCGTGGCGATCTATGCCCCCATCAGGATTATGTCTATTTTGCTCTGCCAACACAGAATGAAGCTCGCAAATTGTGGGAGTTCAAGCGAGGTATCTCCGAGTTTTATCGGAAGCTTGTAACCAGCAAACGCTTTCTGGAAGCAATCTCTATGCACCCTTGGGTGCGCGATACGGATCAATGTGTAGACGATATTCTGGAAGAACCGCAGTACTTCTCATCCATTATCATTTTCCTGAATGCGATCGGTTTTCCACCTCCTGATGCTGCCTTGCAGATTTTGGGTGCACAGAGTTCCGATATCCCTGAGTTCGATCATGTTTGGCTGGAAGTGTTGCTCACGAACGTTCTTTACACGCACGCTGATGATTTTTCAGAATACGAAGATCTGTTGGCCGGAATGCGCCGAGAACTGAAGAGCTTAGGTGCTATTGAGCGCAAGAAGATCAGGATCAGCAACACCAAGGAAATTAAGAAGCTGCTTGCCTCAAGTATGGGCAAGATGGAAGGCATAGAAAAGATCACACGAGCGGAAGCGGACAGTCTTGGGAATGATCTGCGATTGGTTATTCTGGCGGACTATATTCGGGCTGCTGAACTTCCATCCAGCGCTGAAACTATTCGTCCGATTAAGAAAATCGGAGTTGTTCCGATTTTTGAGTACCTGCGGCGTGAGGGAATTTCCAAGATCAAGCTTGGTGTGTTGACTGGGTCCCTGATCATTATCCCGAAAAGTGCCGCCTCAATATTGGAGAGAGTGGCACAGGAAAGTCATATAGATCCTACACATATCCGGTTTTCTGAGTTAGCCCATGATACGGCTTTCGTTCAGGTGCATATTTCAAGCGAACAGAAACAGCGCATCGTCCACTTGATAACAGAGGTGTTCAACGCTGGTGGAATAACGACGCTTGTGGGCACACAAGCCTTGCTAGGTGAGGGATGGGATGCACCCTCAGTTAATGCGCTCATACTTGCCAGCTTTGTCGGATCATTCATGCTCTCTACTCAGATGAGAGGGCGAGCAATTCGTATTGATCCGAAACAACCAAACAAAACTGCAAATATCTGGCACCTTGCTTCAGTTGATCTGAAAAGTTTGAGGGAGCAGCTCAATCTGAGCGACGAAGATAAAGAAACGTCCAAGCAATACGCTCCAGACCCGTTTGATGATCTGTCACAAGATCTGGGAGAAGACATAAATCTCTTAAAGAGACGATTTCGTGCCTTTGAAGGGGTGACTTACAGTGAGCCCCCGGTGATTGAAAATGGGGTACGGCGGCTCGACCTTGCGAAGGTAAAATGGCGCGCCGGTTCAGTCGATGAGCTTAATCAGCTAATGCTAAGTAGGGCGGCGGCGAGAGCATCCCTTCATGACAAATGGAAGGCAGCGCTTGTTGGGTCGAGTCCACGCCCTGAAATGCGTGAGAATGTAGTCACAAACTCTGGGCCTGAAGGCTTTATGCTTCTGAATACCCTAAGGTTTCTGCTGTTTTCAACGTTTTGGATTGTTATATTCTTGATAGCTCAAATCTTGGCGGGGTATCGAGATGGGATGAGCTTGCCAGTGATGCTTATCGTAGGTGCATTACTATTAGCCTATTATATTGGTCCTGAGCTTATGAAGGCTCTTCGCCTCACAGTTCGAAATGGAACAATTGAGAACTCTGTTGAGCAGGTAGGGCAGAGTGTGTTGGAGACCTTGAGGTTCATGGGCGTCGTGAGGACCAACCCCAAACACCTACGTTTTCAATCAGTTCAGAAAGGCTCAGGGATTGTATATTGTCGGCTGGAGGGAGCCACCACATCGGAAACCCGCCAGTTTCTAGAGGCAATGCAGGAGGTTCTGGGCCCGTCAGATAATCCGCGCTATTTGCTTGTTCGCCCATCCAGACTTTTCGGCCTTTCCCGAACGGATTATCATCCGGTCCCCAAGCTGATCGGGCAATCAAAAAAGAATGCCGAGTATTTTGCGCAGAGGTGGGAGCACAACGTGGGTCGTTCGGACCTTGTTTACACTCGCAGTTCTGAGGGACGCCACGTGCTTCTAAAAGCACGAATGAAATCCTTTGCTTCCGGCTTTCAAAAGAAAACAGATCGACGAAGTGTTTGGGAGTAGTTGCTCTTACTCCTCCGTCTTTTTCTTAGTTGCGGTTTAAGTGGGCACGACGTGAAGGAATTTGAACCTTATTGGTGCTTTGGTTGGGTCTGATTGAGTGTTGGATTTGAGCTGCTTCATGAGTTTTTTTGCTTTGCGTTCGGCATGTTCGATCTCATTTGCATTCAGGCGATCTGCTGCTTCTTTTTGGGCCTTGAGTGCAGGTTTGCTGCCGTTCTCTGCTGCGATGTAAAACCAGATATAGGCGCGCTCAATGTTTTGCTTAACTCCGCTGCCTTTGTAAAAAGCAAGACCGATGCGATACTGGGCTTCTAAATAGCCCCGTTCTGCGGCATGCAAGACCCATTTTGCAGCTTCAACTTCGTCCTGTGGTACGCCCAGACCGATGGCGTAAACTCTCCCTAAGGTGAACTGTGCTTTGGCATGGTTTTGCGTTGCGGCGAGGTAATACCAGTTTGCTGCTTCAGTGTGGTTTTGCTCTACACCAACTCCATCTTCGTAGGCTCTCCCGATCCGATATTGAGCCTCTGCATGGCCTTGATTAGCGGCGAGACGGACCCACCTTGCAGCTGTGGCTTCGTCCTGCTCTACCCCTTGTCCAGTGGCATAAAGGAACCCGAGGTTATACTGTGCGTCTGGGTGGCCTTGCTTTGCGGCGAAGTGGTACCAAGCTACGGCTTCTACCAGGTCTTGGGATATTCCTGTCCCATTGGCGTACATAACTGCGAGATTAAACTGCGCATCAGCCACCCCTTGCTCAGCCGCGCGAATATACCACTTCAGAGCTTCGCTGTAGTCCTGATCTACGCCTAAGCCGATTTCATAGATACGTCCGAGATTAAACTGAGCGTTGGCATGCCCTTGCTCTGCGGCCAGGCGAAACTTTTCTGCAGCTTTGGGGTGGTTCTGCGGGGTTCCTATGCCGTTGGTGAAGGTGCGACCCAGACTATAATGGAACCCGGCGAGGTGTTTCTCTGCAGCTTTACGATAGTCCTTCGCGATATCGGCGTAGTGCTGCTTAAGGTCTTCGCCAAGATTGGAAATTTGGTCCAGACTTCGGTGTGCACCCATATTCCCTTGTGAGGCTGCTAGAACGTACCATTCTTTGGCTTTTTCGTAATCTCGTGATACTCCTCTTCCGTCGGCATATATATGGCCCAGCTCAAGTTGGGCGTCAGCGTTTCCCTGTTTTGCTGCTTTGAGATACCATTTTTCAGCTTCCTGATAGTCTTGTTGGACACCTTGTCCATTAGCGTACATGTAGCCAAGTTCCAGCTGTGCTCCGCTATGGCCATTTGATGCGGCGCGACGGTACCATTTTTCAGCTTCACTATAGTCTTTTGGTACACCTTTTCCGTCGTGATACAGGAGTGCAAGTCTATATTGGGCCGAGGCATAACCTTGTTTGGCCTTATGCAAAGTCCACATTGCGACTTTGTCATCGCTTTGCGGTCCTATTAGTCCTTTATTGAAGAGGTACTCCAACTCACTTAGTGCTTTTGGATGTCCTTTGTCAGCTGCGAGCTGATACCACTTTTCGGCTTCTTTGAAGCTTTGCGGGACACCTCGTCCTTTGTGATACAAGTTGGCAATGCGGTATTGAGCGGCGACGTGACCTTGCTCAGCAGCTGAGCGAAACCATTTTGCTGCCTTGGCATAGTCCTGAGGGACACCTTGTGCCTCTTCGTAGATAATTCCAAGTTTGTATTGGGAGTGAAAGTCACCTTGCTCGGCGGATGCCGAGATGGTTTTGAAGTCCTCTGCATAGGCCGGGAGAATGGCTTGGCCGGGCAATAAGATGACCAAAGTTGCTAGAGCTAACTTCAACTGCCGCAATTGCATACTTCCCCCCGAATCTGCGTGGCTTAAACAATAGCAGAAATTACAATTTTAGGATTTGATAATAGCTGCCGGTTCAGGGGGGAATGAAGAGCAGGCGAGGAGTTTCATTCCTCCGACTTAGCTGAGCTTCTTAAGATTACGTCTACCAGTGATGTTGGCAGGATGCGGCGGAGGAAGGCCATGATGTAGGTTGGGGTGGTGACGTAGTAGCGGGCCTTTGCCTTTGGGGCTTCGATGGCGTGAGTGAGTTTTTTGACTACGGCATCGGGTTGGAGCTTGAACTTTGTGGTGCCGCCTTTGGCGAGCATGGTGAGGCGGCGGTTGTAGCTTTCGCGGAAATGAGAGGCGTTTTTAGCGTCCTCGCCGATCTCCTTGAAGAACATTTTAACAGCGGTTTTGGAGAACTCAGATTGAATCGGACCCGGTTCGATCAAGGAAACCTGTATGCCTGAGCCATGCAGTTCCAGCCGCAATGTATCGGTGTAACCTTCCAGTGCGAACTTGGTGGCGTTGTAGGCGCCGCGGTAGTCCATTGCGACGAGACCAAGAATGGAAGAGCATTGTACGATGCGGCCATGGCCTTGTTTGCGCATCATCGGAATGACGAGGCGTGTCAGCTCGTGCCAGCCGAAGAAGTTGGTTTCAAACTGTCGGCGCAGGGCATCTGTTGGAAGATCCTCAACCGCGCCGGGAAGGCCATAGGCGCCGTTGTTGAAGAGGGCATCCAGGCGATCTCCTGTGATTTCCAGAATTGACTCAACGGCGGATTGAATAGATTCGGTATCGCAATAATCCAGATGGAAGGCGTCAAAGCCTTCTGAGCGCAGGCGTTCTGCGTCCTCGGGTTTGCGACAGGTGGGAAAGACCTGCCATCCTCTGTCTCTCAAAATGTGCGCGGCGGCATAGCCAATGCCGGTGGAACATCCGGTGATGAGGATGGAGCGTTTGTCTTTCACGTGTGCGACCTAAAACAGGATTAAAGCGGATTGCCGAGGAGCAGTTTTGGGGAAGGGCCGGCCATGCCTGCTGCTTCGCCGATGAAGTGCTTTTTCAGGAATGGCATCCGCTCAACAAGACCGAGGCCGAGATCGCGGACAGCGCGGACCGGATCGATGTTGTTGGAGAACAGGCGGTTCAGCACATCGGTGGTCATGCCCATCTGCCATGTGTCGAAGCGGCGCCAGCTCTGGTAGCGTTCCAGAATGTGTGCTGCACCGATATCGAGGCCGAGACGGTGGGCGTCTACAAGCACCTCTGAAAGCGCTGCAACGTCCTTGAAGCCGAAGTTGAGGCCCTGGCCTGCAATTGGGTGGATGCCGTGGGCAGCGTCGCCTGCCAATGCGAAGCGGTTGGTGACGAAGGAGCGGGCCAGCACGAGGTTGAGTGGGAAGGCCTGACGTGGGCCGTCCAGTTTGATTTCACCCAGATGATGACCGAAACGGCGTTCCAGTTCGATCTCGAAGGTGAACTCATCGCCATTGACCAGACGGTTGGCTTCGTTGGTTTTTTCGGTCCAGACGATAGAAGAGCGGTTGCCCTTCAGCGGCAGGATCGCGAATGGGCCGGATGGTAGGAAGTGTTCTTCCGCGCGGCCATTGTGGGGGCGTTCATGAGCGACGGTGGTGACGATGCCACTCTGATTGTAGCTCCAGCGGTTGCAGTGGATGCCTGCCAGGTCACGGAGTTTGGAGCGCACACCATCTGCTGCCACGATGAGGCGGGACTGGATGGTTTTGCCGCTGCCGAGTGTGATGTTGACGTGGGCAGGTTCAACGGCGAAGTCTTTGACGCTGTCTGGCGCGAAGATGTGAACACCAGCATCTGTGGCTGCATCATGCAATGCGCCGACCATGTGGTTGTTCTGCACCATGTGAGCGAATGGTTCGCCTTCATCAACGTCACCTGCAAAGGTCAGGAACACAGGGCGCACGCTGTCGTGCAGCTTGCTGTCTGTGACGATCATTTCGGTGATTGGTTGCGCTTCGTCCTCCAGCTTATACCAGATGCCGAGCTGATCGAGCATGCGAACGGCACCTGCCGCGATAGCGGAAGAGCGTGGATCGTTCTCAATTGCAGAGCGTGGACGAAGATCGACGAGGGCGACTTTCATGGAAGGTTCTGACTGCTTCAAAGCAAGTGCAAGCGAGAGGCCAACATAACCGCCGCCGCCAATGGTGACGTCATAAAGCTCTTCAGTGGCGGTTTGCTTCTTGCTCATAGAACTGTTTCCTGTAATCGTTTGCCCGATAACCATTAGGTTAGCCCAATTGATCGTTGACACTATCGATATAGCGCCACACTACTCACATGCAATCGAAATCACTACAAAAATAGGTTTGTCTGCAATGACGAAGGCTGTTGAAAATCTACTGGACCTTTTGGATCTGGAGAAATTAGAGGAAAATCTGTTTCGCGGGACAAGTCCACAAAGCGGCTGGCAGCGCGTTTTTGGTGGACAGGTGATTGGTCAGGCCCTCGTTGCAGCCTCCCGAACGGTTGGCGCAGAGCGGCAGGCAAATTCGCTGCACGGGTATTTTCTGCGTCCGGGCGATCCGAAGGTGCCGATCATTTATGAGGTGGACCGTATTCGCGATGGTGGCAGCTTCACCACGCGGCGCGTTGTGGCGATCCAGCATGGCCATGCGATCTTCTCCATGTCCGCTTCCTTCCAGCGTGTTGAGACGGGTATGGAGCATCAGATTGAGATGCCGGATGTGCCGATGCCGGAAGATCTGATGCCGATCTCTGAAATCTCCGATGAGCTGATCTCCAAGGCACCGGAGCCAGTGCAGAAGTACTGGAAGCGCGAACGCCCGATTGAGTTGCGTCCGTTGGATCTGGGGCAGTATTTCTCTCGCAAGAAGCAAGAACCGGTGCAGCATGTTTGGGTTCGTGCGGCCTCTAAGCTGCCGGATGATCCGCGTATTCACCAGTGCGTGCTGGCGTATGCTTCGGATATGACACTGTTGGATACGGCGCTGTTCCCGCATGGCATCAACGTGTTTGTGCCAAATTTGCAGGTGGCGAGTTTGGATCACGCTATGTGGTTCCACAGCGACTTCCGCTTTGATGAGTGGCTGCTTTACACGCAGGACAGCCCACGCTCAGCTGGTGGCCGTGGTTTCAGTCGTGGCAGCCTTTATACGCGGGATGGTGTTCTGGTGGCTTCCGCCGTTCAGGAAGGCCTGATGCGGATGAGAGATCGTCCGGTGCCGGGTAAGGGGTAAGATCAAAGATATTGCTCGGTGCAAAGGCTATTCTGAGGTTGCAGCAATCTGTTTGTTTCTTTGATTTTCAAGATAACGGGGTGTGAGCATGTTTAAGCCCAATAGCGTTATTCTCTATGTCGATGACGTTGAGAAAAGCACCGAGTTTTATACGGACGTTCTGCAAAGTGGCCCGATTGAGAGGTTTCAGGAGTTCTCTCTGTTTTCTTTGGGGGACGATGTCACTCTCGGGCTGCAATCCGCGCAAGGGATTGATCCGAAACCTCAACCATCCTTTGGAGGGTTCGAGCTGTCACTGAGTGATGTGAGCCGGGAAGAGGTAGATCAGGTTTATAGCCTTTGGAAAGAGAAGGGTATTCCGATCGTTCTGGAGCCCACTGATCTGGATTTTGGCTACACGTTTGTTGCAACCGATCCTGATGGGCATCGGTTGCGGGTCTGCGCGACTGATACGACGAACGTGACTTAGTATCTCTAACCGAAAAGCGATATCTGCCTTTTGGCGATAGGCAATTGAGCCTGCTTCAGAGAGTTTGAGGCAGGCTCTTCTGTTTTTAATTCGCTTGAGCAGTTTTGTGTTCTTTTTGCCCGGCCAGTGCAGCATTGACCAAGGTGAAGGCTTCTGGGGCTGCCCAGTCCGCTGGGCCAAACATGGTGCCGATTTCGCAGCCGTCTTCACCGATCATGATTGTGCTTGGCAGACCCGGTGCTTTGCCTTTGGTGCGCAGGTCGTTGAAGGTCTTCATGGTGTGGTCTGAGAAGTAAGCCAGATCCTTTACGCCGATATCATTCAGGAACTTCAGCGGTTTTGGATTGTTCTCACCGCGGTCCATGTTCACAGCGATAACGTTGAACTCTTCGCTGCCGGCTTCACGCTGCAGTTTGTCCAGGTGAGGCATTTCTTTGCGGCAAGGGGCGCACCATGTGGCCCAGAGGTTGAGCAGTTTGGTGCCCTTCAGATCCGCCATGGTGATGAGGTTGCCGTCTGCATCGTTGAATTTCAGCTCAGACAGATTCAGAGGCTTCTCAGCAGGCAGAAAAGCGGCGACTTCGCCTGTGGTCAAACCCTTGAGATTTTTTGCGGTATTCATTGAAGAAGAGCAGGCGAGGGCTTGTGGATCCTCACTTTTTTGCTGATTAAGCGCCCATACAGCTCCGCCTACGACGACAAATCCAGCTAATGCTGCAATAAGCCCTTTTCCGAGGCCGAACTTTCCGGTAACTGTCAGTTTCTTCATATTAAACCCAAATCATAATGAGGCTAGACATGAGCAACCGCATGTGGGGGGGCCGTTTTGCGGAAGGGCCAGATGCAATCATGGAAGAGATCAATGCTTCCATCGATTTTGATCGTAAGCTCTACCGACAAGACATAGCCGGATCCAAGGCTCATGTTAGCATGTTGGCTGCACAGGGCATCGTTAGCGCAGAAGATGCCGAAAAGATAGCTCAGGGTCTAGACACAATTCTGTCAGAGATCGAGGAAGGCACCTTTACCTTCTCTCGTGCGCTTGAAGACATTCACATGAATATCGAAGCGCGTCTGGCAGAACTGATTGGCCCGACCGCTGGCCGTCTTCATACAGCTCGTTCACGTAACGACCAAGTTGCCACAGATTTCCGTCTTTGGGTACGCGACTCTTTGGACGATCTTGAGGCACAGGTGACAGACCTGATGCAGGCGCTCGCTGAAAAGGCTGAAGAGCACGCTGCCGTTGTGATGCCGGGCTTCACTCACTTGCAGTCTGCGCAGCCGGTGACATTTGGCCATCACCTGATGGCTTATGTTGAAATGTTTGCTCGTGACCGCTCCCGCCTGCAGGATGCGCGTGCACGTATGAACGAGAGCCCGCTGGGCTGTGCGGCGCTGGCTGGTACATCCTTCCCGATCGACCGTGAGATGACTGCTGCTTCTCTGGGTTTTGACCGCCCAACAGCGAACTCTCTGGATGGTGTTTCTGACCGTGACTTCGCGATTGAAGCGCTGGCGGATGCTTCCATCTGTGCGATGCACCTGTCTCGTCTGGCAGAAGAAATCGTGATCTGGTGTTCTGCTCAGTTCGGTTTCATCAAGCTTTCCGACAAGTTCTCGACCGGTTCTTCCATCATGCCTCAGAAGAAGAACCCGGATGCGGCTGAGCTGATCCGTGCGAAAACTGGCCGCATTTATGGTGCGCTGAACTCTCTTCTCGTGATGATGAAGGGTTTGCCGCTGACCTACTCCAAGGACATGCAGGAAGACAAAGAGCAGGCGTTTGACGCTCTGCCAAACCTGTCTCTGGCGCTGGCAGCCATGACCGGCATGATGCGTGACCTTGAGCCGAATGTGAAAACGCTGAAGAAAGCGGCTGGTTCTGGCTACTCCACCGCGACGGATCTGGCTGACTGGTGTGTGCGTGTGGTTGGCATGCCATTCCGCGACGCTCACCATGTGACTGGTGCACTTGTTAAGATGGCTGTCGATAAGGGCGTGGACCTGCATCGCCTGACATTGGAAGAGATGCAGAGCGTTGAACCGAAGATCACTGACGATGTCTACAGCGTTCTTTCCGTTGATAAATCTGTTCGCAGCCGTGTCTCTTACGGCGGCACCAGCCCGGTGAATGTGCGCAAGCAATCCCGCCGTTGGCTGAAGCAGCTTGAGCGTGAGCAGAAGACGGAAAAGTAAGTCTGTTCCATGGATGATCTTGCAGTCACCGTTGTTACGGTGCAGAAATAAAACTTAGAGTGGGCTCGGGTTCGTCCGAGTCAGTCATTAGGTCGAATTTCTGGTTTGGTAAGATCATCCAGATTGGAGCAGAGAAAACATGAGCTCGCAAGGCATGAAAGACATTACAAAAAGCCGTAGTTCCAAACTTTTGATTGGCCTCACAATTGTTGCACTCGGTCTGAGTGTTTCCGCTTGTGGGCGTAAAGGCAGTTTGGAAACGCCAAGCCAAGCTCGGGCGACTGCAGATGGTGCACCGCCACCCCTGAATGATGCTCCTGCGCCGCAGATTCCGGATGAGAAGGACGAAAGTCTGTTTCTTGATCCGCTGATCGGTGCGGACGAAGATGATCCAGACTTCAATTTTTAGACTGGTTCGCTAAGCCCGTCTGGGCAGAGCCAGCGCAGAGGACCTACATTGCATTACTTTGAGTTCAAGGATGGCGTGCTTCACGCTGAAGACGTTGCGCTGACTGAAATTGCAGCGGAAGTTGGAACCCCATTTTACTGCTACTCCCGCGCAACCTTTGAGCGTCACTTCAAGGTTTTTGACGGTGCGTTTGATGGAATAGATCATCTGACCTGTTATGCAATGAAGGCGAATTCCAACATCGCCATTCTGACGGTGCTGGCAAAGCTTGGTGCTGGTGCGGACGTTGTTTCTGAAGGGGAACTGCGCCGTGCGCTGAAAGCGGGCATTCCTGCGAACAAGATTGTGTTTTCTGGCGTTGGCAAGACCCGTCAGGAAATGCGCTTTGCGCTGGAAGCGGGCATCCTGTGCTTCAACGTGGAATCTGAGCCTGAGCTGAAGCGTCTTTCTGAAGTTGCTTCTGAGATGGGCAAGGTTGCGCCAATTTCCCTGCGCATCAATCCGGATGTTGACGCGAAGACCCATGCCAAGATCTCTACCGGTCTGGCTGCGAACAAGTTTGGCATTGCTTGGGACCGTGCGCGCGCTGTTTACAATGAAGCTGCGCAGCTGCCGGGCCTGAAAGTGACCGGTATGGACATGCATATCGGTTCTCAGATCACTGAGTTAGGTCCGTTTGATGATGCTTTGGAACGTCTTGGTGTGCTGATTGGCATGCTGAAGGAAGATGGCATTGAGATTGAGCACCTTGATGTGGGGGGTGGTCTTGGTATTCCTTACGGAGGCGGAATTGAAGCGCCGCTGCCAACCGAATACGCAAAGATCGTTCGTAAACACATTGAGCGCCTTGGCGTTACGCTGATTACCGAACCTGGCCGCCTGATCGCAGGAAACGCCGGTATTCTCGTAACCGAAACGATCTACCGCAAAGAAGGTGAAGCGAAGAATTTCGTTATCGTGGATGCTGCGATGAACGATCTGATCCGCCCAACTCTTTATGAGGCACACCATGACATTGGTGCAGTGAGCGAAGAACGCCAGAATGGTGAGCAGATGCTGGCGGATGTTGTTGGGCCAGTTTGTGAAACCGGTGACTACATTGCTCGTGACCGGGAATTGCCGAAGTTTGAGGAAGGTGATCTTCTGGCGGTTTATTCCTGCGGTGCTTATGGTGCGACCCAATCTGGCACGTACAACACGCGTCTTCTGGTGCCTGAAGTTCTGGTTGATGGCGACAAGTTTGCGATCATCCGTCAGCGCCCGAGCTACGATGAGTTACTAAATCAAGACGTTGTGCCGAACTGGGTTGAAAAGGCTTAACTCTGTTTGAAAGCCCCTTAGGTTTGCCAGATTGCTGATCTACGTTAATCGCCGTATGCTTAAAAGAAAAAGCAGGCGGCGGTTAGCGAGGCCTATGTGACCCATCAGAATGAGAATGGCGGCAATAAAAACCTAAAGAATGCCATAGCTTCAGCAAGTGAATTGCGAGAGCATAAGAAGCATTATGGCGATGGCTCCGTGGCATCCGGCCTGTGGCAGTCCCTGTTTTCTCAAAGATTACCCTATCGATTGAAAAGGCTGGCTTTTAAAGCGCGGCTTTATTTGTTTTGGGAGCGGTTCTGGCCTGCCATTCAGATGCCGCTTATTGTTGCCTGTCTGTATGTGGCTGTCAGCTTCTTAGGGCTGTGGCAGCTGCTTGGGTTTTATGGCTCTGCTTTTGTTTCCATCCTGTTTCTCGCTGTTTTCATCTGGAGTTGCTACCCGCTTTTACGTCTCAGACTGCCCAGTGAGGCGGAGGGATTGCGCAAGGTTGAGCTTGCCAGTGATCTGCCGCACCGACCTTTGCTCTCCTACAAAGATGAGCAGGCAACCGGGATGGATGACGAGGAAGCGCTGGCGCTTTGGTCTGCCCATCAAAAGCGGCTGCGTGAGCGATTGAAGAACCTGCGCGTTGGAGGTGTTAATCCGCGTGGCTTTACCAAAGATCCTTACGCTCTGCGGGTTTTTGCCGTTATGTTACTGGTGGTTGGCTATTCTGTTTCGGATGCGAACCGTTGGTCCAGCCTGTTGGCGCCGTTCCAGTCTCAGGGCGTGGGCAGCGTTCTGCCTGCGCGTATCGATGCGTGGGTGACGCCGCCGGCTTATACGGGTGAAGCGCCTGTGTTCCTAAGTGGGGATGCCAATCAGCTGAGGGATTCCCGAGACGCACTTTCCATTGCCAGTGGCAGTGAGGTGCTGGTTCGGGCGCAGGGAACGGGCGATTTCTCGGTTATCTATTTCTCCTCTCGTGGTCATGAAGTTTTGGAACCGGAACGGGTGCAATCCGGTGCTGGTGAAGGTTCTGAAGAGCTGACAACGACGGAATGGCGCTTTCCGCTGAACTCCAGTGGACGTCTGCAGATTTTGCAGGATGACTCGCCGACTTACTCCTGGAAGATCGCCATTCGTCCGGATTTGCCACCGCGCATTCGGTTGTTTGATGATCCCGAAGAACAGCTTTCCGGCAGTTTGAAGCTGACCTATCTGGTGCAGGATGATTACCGCGTGGTCTCTGCCGAAGCGATCATGGAGAAGGTTCAGCGCGGAGATGATGAAGCGCAGGGCCGTTCTCTTGTAGAGGCGCCGCGGTTCAATCTGAGCCTGCCGCCTAAAGATTCTAAGATGGCGGTTGGGCAGACTTTTCAGGATCTGACAGCGCATCCGTGGGCCGGGTCTGAAGTGGCGCTTGTGTTGGTTGCCCGGGATGAGGCTGAACAGGAAGGCCGTTCGCAGCCGGTTTACATCAAGCTGCCGGAGCGCCGGTTCAACAAGCCGTTGGCCCGTGCTGTTGTTGAGCAGCGCCGAAATCTGGCAATGAACGTTGAGAGCTACCCTCAGGTGGTGGATGCGCTGGACATGCTGATGATCGCGCCGGAGCGTTTCATCGATGATGCAGGTTCTTATCTGCCGTTGCGCTTCGCCTATGCCGAGTTGGTTGCCGCCAAGACGGATGAGCATCTGACGGACATGCTGGACGTGCTTTGGAATGTGGCGCTGACTATTGAGGATGGAGGCTTATCTGCCGCTGAGCGGGCTTTGCGTGAGGCGCAGGAAGCACTGCGGCGGGCTCTGGAGCAGGGTGCTTCGGAGCAGGAAATTGCTGAGCTGATGAATGATTTGCGCAAGGCGCTGGATGATTACCTGAAATCCATGGCTCAACAGATGCGCGAGAACCCGCAGCAGCTTGGCCAGATGCCAATGGATGAGAACTCCCAGCAGATTACGCCTCGCGATCTGGATGATATGCTGCGACGCATGGAAGAGCTGGCGAAAACTGGCTCTTTGGAAGCGGCGCGCGAGCTGCTGGCGCAAATGCAGCAGATGCTGGAGAACATGCAGAACGCGCAGCAGCAACAACAGGCCCCGAGCCAACAGCAGCAGGAGATGTTGCAGGCGCTGGAAGATCTTGGCGAGATGATCCAGAAGCAGCGCAATCTGATGGATGAGACGCATCGGTTTGATCCGGATAGCCAGCAGCGTCGGCCCGGTCAGCGCAATGAGCAGCAGAACAAGCGTGGTCAGGGTGGTGAGATGACCAATGAGGAGGCGCAGCAAGCCTTCCGTGATTTGCAGCAACAGCAGCGCAACCTTTCTGATGACCTGCAGAAACTGCTCGATAAGATGGCCAATAGTGGTGCCAAGCCGAGCAAGGATCTGGATAGCGCTGGCAACTCCATGGAGGATGCCGGAGAGGCGCTGGGAGCTCAACAGGCTGAAGAGGCTGTTTCTGAGCAGAGTCAGGCTCTGGAATCCCTGCGCAAAGGCGCTCAGCAGCTTGCAGAGCAGCTTGCCGGACAATCTGGTGGACGAGGGCAGGCAACCAACTCTCCGCTTAACGAAGACCCGCTGGGGCGTATGCGCCGTGTAGAAGGGCCAGAGTTTGGCAGTCAGGTGAAGGTGCCTGATGAGATTGAGGTTCAGCGGGCGCGGCGTATTCTGGAAGAACTGCGTCGTCGGCTTTCTGATCCTGACCGCCCGCAGCTTGAGCTGGAGTATCTGGAACGGCTGATGAAACGCTACTGATCGGCGGCTTCGGGATGCTTTAATGAATGCTTAGAAAACTGGATTGACCTCGATGCTGGTCCTTCTGGTTTTCTTTGCCATTTGGCGGCTCCTTCATTGTGGTGCCCGCTTTAGTTCCTATACTTCGCTCCATGAGCACAGACCCATGCAAACCTGAAGTTCTGGCGCACATCATCGAAGACGTGATGGACGACTGCATCCGGGTGTTTGTGCTCAAGGGGCTGGAAGCTTGCTCCATGGAGGACTTCTATCAGGCGTGCGGTCCGCATCGGGCCTATGTGGAGGAGCATTTCACCACCAAGCATGACTTTTGTGCAGCGATGCTGATGTGGTGGCTTAACAGCGTGTTTGCTGAGCTTAAGAGCACCATCTCCCTGCATTCCAACCTGCGTGCTGCTGTTGAGGCGGTGCTTTATGAGTTCATCGATATCTGCATAAACCATCGCGAAAGCAGACATGCTGACAAGTTCTGCGTGCTGGACAACATGACGTTGTTTGACGAGGAGCTGCTGGCCAAGTTCGCGATGTATTATCAGGAAGGCGTAAAGCACTTCCGGCTGAAGTTCGTTGATTTGAAAAGCGAGCTGAGAGACCCTGATGACATCGAAAAGCTGCTGATTTTCTACGTGATGATCATTGAAGGGCTCTACGTGCTCGTGCGCCGTGGCTTCTCCCGCGAGATGCTCTTCGAATACGCTGACATGAGCCTGCATACACTCGAGTTTTATGAGAAGCGACCAACGGACCTGAGTTAAGCGGGGACGGTTTTTCCCAATAGCTGTTGTGCAAGTGCCAGTGCTGGGTCGTTGCCTTGCTGGATATCTTCTGCGGTGGGCATGACTGGGTGGTCTGGCTGGATACCGATGCCTTCGAACTGGGTGCCGTCTGGAAAGGCTGTTCGTTTAGTAGAGACCATTAGTTGAGTGTGGGGCAAAGGGGCTTCGAAGCAGGGCTGGCCGGTTGAGCCTGCGGAGGCTTCACCGATTATTGTTGCGCGGCCGGAATGTTTGAGTGGGATCAACAGATCCTCAGTTGCTGAGCAGCTGCTAATATCAATCAAAACAATCAGTTGTCCTTGGAAGGGCTCGGGATCGACCGGGATGGTTTCACCGTTTGTGAACTGCTTCATGGTCGTGGTTTGGGCGTTGGGCTGTTTGTGGTGTGCAGAGAGTTTGCCGTTTTGGAATGCAGCCAAGCTTTGCTGTGCTTTCTGTAGTGCTGTGAACTGAGGTGTGTGTTCCTGCCAGATCGGGATTGGCTCAAGGCAAAGCTTCTTCATCAGCCTCATAGGTGTATCTCCACCACCATTGCCGCGCAGGTCGAGGATCAGAGGCGAGTGGTTGTCGAGCTGTTTGAGGAAGGTTAAGGCCTGCTCTTCAAACTCCGGCTTTGCGAAGCTGCCGATTATCAGGCGTGGATGCTCGGCTGTGGTGTCGAGCTTAGCCTTGTTCTGGTGCAGGGACGGATTTGTTGCGCCTTTGCGGGAGACCAGCAGTTTTCTGCCATCAGCAAGGGTGAGATCAAGCTGATCTGGAAAGAGAAAGCTGTACCCCCGCAAGAGATTATAGGTGGCCGCTTCTGGTTTTGAAGCACTGACGAACTTTGTGTAGTGCAAGAAGAACTCATCTGCAGGGAGTGCGTTGACCTCTTTGATCACATCTCCGAGGTGCAGATCTGCTCTTATGGTGCTGTAAACTGTCCAGACCAGATTATGAGGTTCTGCTGCTGAAACTGGCAGAGGGCGGGCCCAGAAGCCAAAGCTGGCGTTCTTTTGAAGTGTGTGATCAATGAAGAGGGTGTGGGCGTTTTGCAAGCGGGCCAGATAGCCTTGGGTTGCTAGTTGGAAATCCCGTCGGTCCTGCGCTTCTTCCAAGGCGTTGAGGTAGTCAAAATAGAGATTAGCGTTGCACAGGTCCGGAACGTTTTCCCAATGCGCAAAACAGCTTTCAATGGCCTGATAAATCCGGCTTGCCGCGTAGTGCTTCAAGGCATGTGAGATCGGCGCTGTCGGGTCATCCAATGCTTTTAGAGCCTGGGACAACATTGGAGGCTCTGCACTATTTTCTGATGCATCTTCCATGGAAAAGCTCGCCCAAAATCAGAGATAAAGTATGCAGATAGAAGATCAGGAAACCGCAGATTTGTACAGCTTTTGGCCTCAAATCTAAGCCCAGATACACAAAACGCGATCGCTCGGGGGAGGGATCGCGTTTCAGAAACTTTATTGGGCTCTTTATCCGAAAACCGGATGACGCTTTTCAGCGCTATGCAAAAGCGGATTGCGGAGAGCTTTCTTCCTCGCCTGCCAAAGCTGTGGTGACGGCTTTTCTAACCTCTACCAATGAGAATGGTTTGGTCAGAACGTCCTTCACGCACTTGCCGACTTCTTCTGAGCGTTCACGCTGGTCTGCGTAACCGGTCATCAAAAGGATTGGCAGGCCTGGATAGCGAGCGCTGCTTTGCATAGCAAGTTCGATCCCATCCATCTCCGGCATTCTGATGTCGGAGAGCAGAAGGTCAAACTTGCCCTGCTGTTGCAGCAGCACAAGAGCGGCTTCGGCGCCATCTTCCACGGCTGTCACTTTGTGCCCATCCAGCTCCAATGCACGTTTTACAAAGGCGCGGACCGCATCATCGTCTTCCGTCAGAAGTATGTGAGCCATTATAGCCCCCCTCGTTTAGTCGTCACCTTCCTGCGGCACGTAGCCGATGAATGGCAACTGTCTCCATGCATGCCCCATGTCCATGCCATAGCCGACAACGAATTTGTCCGGGCAATCGAAGCCCGTGTAATCCGATTGGATATCGGCTTTTCTGTGACCAGGCTTGTCCAGGAATGCAGCTATCCGGACAGACTTGGCTCCACGTTCGGCGATCATGTCGCGTGCAAACTTGAGTGTGCGACCAGATTCGAGAATGTCATCGATCAAAATGACGTCGCGTCCGGTTACATCGCTTTGGATATCGCGGAGGACTTTGATCTCTCCTGACGACACCGTCCCACTTCCATAACTTGAAAGGTGTAAAAATTCCATTTCCGGAACGGAACCTACTCTGTGCAAAGCACGAGCAAGGTCAGCTGCAAAAATGAAGCTCCCTTTCAAGACTGCTACGAGGAGGAGATTGTGAGGTTTGTCCTGTGCGATAGCTTCTGCGATCGCTTTTACGCGGCCGGCAATAGCTTCTTCATCAAACAGCACGCGGATTTCCGGGTTACCGGTCATCTAATGCTCGCTCTTTTCTTTTGGCGCTCAACAAAGCGCAATTGAATGTCGGCGGCTCGCTCTGGCGGATTATTCAACCGAGCTCTGAACCGTGTTTTATCGCCTGGTGCAAGCCAGTCTTCTCTTGGCTCAACAATCCAGGAGTGTATCTCTTGCGTGTCCTGAGAGCGTAAAGCCAGCTTGATCGCCGGAATATACGTCTCGCTTCTTGTAATATTCTCTACAGAGCCTTCCACAACAAGCACGACAGAGCCGTCCTCTACCTCACGGAAGGTTCTCAGATCCTTAAATACAAGACCACGCAGATTTACGGTCATACCAGCCAACTGGTAAAGACCAGCCAAATCGGGGAAGGTTCTTACTACAGATTCACGGTATTGCACCGCTGCAAAACAGAGTGCGAGTGAAGCAGCAAGAAGGCTCGCTCCCAGCAGGCCTTTCGCGCTTATAACACCTGATTTGCGGGATGACTTGGTTTTTTTTCTAGATCTTCTGTTGGGCTTATGGGATTTGCCCTCAGATTTCTTCTTGTCTTCTGTTTTGTCCTTGTCAGAACCTGCTGGATCTTCAGAGGCTTCATAGGAACTGCTGGCACCAGCTGCGGAGTTTTCGCTGGTGTCCTCACCCTTAGAACCATTTGAATCTGAAGAGTCTTCTTTGGGTTTTACGGCAAGATCTTCTTCAGAGAATGCTTCGTGACGTTCCGCTTTCTCTCCGATACCGGCCCAATCAGTTTCATCAAACTCTTCGGAAAAGGAGGGTTCTTTGCGGTCGTCATCGGGTGTTGAATTGTTGTGTACTTCGCTCTGTGCGCTCAGGGCTTGGGCCCAGTCGTTTGCTGTTTCTTCCTCGCGTGAGACATGCCAGATGTGGTTGCAGCTGGCGCATTTTACTTTGCGGCCAGTGTCTCCAACCTTGTCAGCGGGGATTTCATAGGCAGTATTACATTGAGGGCAGATAATTTTCATCGAGCGTGGTCCAAAGCGATTTGCCATTAATATGGATTGGCTAAACCGCTTAAATCCTTCATTTTCTAGCGTATTCTCACAACAGAGCAGGTTGGGGAATACGTCTCAGAGCCACCAGATATGCAATATACTCACAAGTACTCAAAAGGGCAGGCTTTGACTAGCCTAAATACAGGGGCTTGGAGCCGGATTGAGTGCCTAAACTAATTCTCTTGAACCTATCAGGGCATTTATATGCTTAATGAAGTGTTAATTTATTCAAGGGATATCCAAAGGAACAGGCTCGCATAAATTTGCAGGGGTAATCTCACTCTAAAATTGAACGCGAGAAAATTATTTTTTAGAGTGATTTGCACGAGTTTAGCCTCATTGTAATGATAAGGCGGAACCTCACGTCTGCTAGGGGAATTTTCGGTGATACGCTTTGAGAATGTGGGACTTCGGTATGGAATGGGCCCTGAAGTGCTTCGGGATTTGACCTTTTCCATTGAGCCGCAATCTTTTCAGTTTCTCACCGGTCCTTCAGGTGCTGGCAAAACCAGTTTGCTGCGTTTGCTGTTTCTCTCCATGCGCCCCACACGTGGGCTGATCTCCGTTTTTGGTAAGGACACCACCAAAATCACCAAGTCTGAGCTGCCGTCTATGCGTCGCCGGATTGGTGTGGTGTTTCAGGATTTCCGCTTGCTGGACCATCTGACCACCTACGAAAACGTGGCGCTGCCGCATCGTGTGGCTGGGAAGTCCGAGGCGGAGTATCGTCCTGACGTGATTGATCTGCTGAAGTGGGTGGGGCTGGGTGATCGTATGCATGTGCTACCACCGGTGCTTTCTGGTGGTGAAAAGCAACGTGCAGCGATTGCGCGAGCGTTGATTACGCGGCCTGAAGTTCTGCTGGCGGATGAGCCGACAGGTAACGTGGATCCTCCACTTGCGCGTCGTTTGCTGCGTTTGTTCATTGAGTTGAACCGTCTTGGCACCTCCGTGGTGATCGCGACCCACGATTTCCACTTGCTGGAGCAGGTGGAAGCTCGACATCTTATTCTCAACGACGGGCGGTTGGCTGTTCATGACTGATACTCAGCAAAGACGAGAGCCGCCTATGTCAGGTCCGAAGCGAGCGCCAGCCGGGCAGAAGAGACCCGGACCGCCGCGCAAAGGGCCGCCGAAAGGTAAAGGCAAGGGTGGGCGACCTGTTAAGAAGAAAGCTGCTGTTGCCAAACCTTCTGTGCTGAGGTTTCGATCCAGAGAAAAGCCAGCTCCTATTGTTCCTCCGCAGGCAATTTCCGGTCAGGCGCTTATGCTCGTTGTGGCGATCATGAGCTTCTTGGCGTGTCTGACGGTTGGTTTTGTGGCCATCGTCAATGATGCAGCCAATGACTGGACCAATGATCTTGTGCGTGAGGTGACGGTGCAGATTCGCCCTGCTGATGGCGTGAACATGCTGCAGGAGATTGATCGCACGTTGGCGTTGGTCCGTGAGTTTCCGGGGGTCGGGGAAGCGCGTGCGCTCTCTGATGAGGAAACCAAAGGATTGCTTCAACCGTGGCTGGGTGCTGGGTTGGAGCTGGAGGAACTGCCGGTTCCGCGATTGGTTCTGGTTGAGATCAATGATCCTGAACTGCTTGATCTGGCAGAGATGAAAGCGCAGATAGAGCAAGATATCCGGGCTGCGTCTGTTGATGACCACCGTGTCTGGAACCGCCAGCTCTCTGCAATGGCGAATACTGCGGTTCTGGTGGGCTTTGGTATTCTGGTGCTTGTGCTGTTTTCTATGGTGCTCTCTGTCATCTTTGCGACGCAGGCAGCGATGTCTGGCAATAAGGATGTGGTTGAAGTTCTGCACTTTGTTGGGGCAGAGGTCAGCTTTATTGCTTCTGAATTCCAGCGACACTTCCTGTGGCTTGGTCTTAAGGGCGGAATTATTGGCGGCACGATTGCGGCTGTCAGCTTCCTGATCATCGGTTTCTTTGGAAGTTCCGATGTGACCTCAGTGAGCGGAAACCAGGTGCAGGCGCTGTTTGGATCGGCTCAGGTGGGCACGATTGGTTATCTTGGTGTTGTTGCCGTTGTGGCTCTGGTGGCGGTGTTGACTGCGCTCACATCCCGTCTCGCTGTCCACAGACATTTGGCAAATATGGATTAAGCGCCGTTTTCTTCCCATTTTCGCCAGTTCTGATATGTAGTCAGGAAATTATTCGTTCAGGTTTGTGGCTATAAGCATGTAGCCACATCATGGAGCATTCTTTGAATACGCGCGATACTGCGGCCAATTTTAAAGCACCCGGTGAGCAAGAACCGGTATCAGCCAGCGCTGGAAAGCGTTCTGGCCGGAAGTCGTTTGTGCGGCGCGCAGTCCGTTTCTTCTTTCTGTTGTTTCTGATTTGCTCCGTTGCATTTGCTGCAGGCTTCCTGTGGTTTGTGGAAGTTTTGCAGCCTGCTGTTCAGGCTGTTGTGCCGAAACATGCGGATGGCATTGTTGTTTTGACGGGTGGTCGTGACCGGATTTCGCAGAGTCTGGATCTTTTGGAGACTGGCAGCGCGAAGCGGCTTTTGATCTCTGGTGTGCATCCGTCGACGAGTGCGAAGCAGATTGCTCGGCTTAATTCCAAGCGTATGTGGCTGTTTGATTGTTGCGTTGATCTGGACCGGAAAGCGCTCAATACGATCGGAAATGCCGAGGAAACGGCGAGCTGGGTCAGAAAAAATCAGTTCAACTCGCTGCTGGTGGTGACCAGCGCCTATCACATGCCTAGAGCATTGGCAGAATTGCAGGTTCGCCTGCCAGAAGCTGATCTTTATCCAAGTCCTGTCTACCACAAAGAGCTGGATTTGGAGCGTTGGTACGAAAGTTCTTCGATAACAAAGCTTCTCCTACGCGAATATGTGAAGTATATCCTCGTTCGGCTGCGGGTTGAGCTGGATACTGTCTTTCCGGTAAAACACTCCTCTTAACTTCGTAAAGTAAACTCTGAATTCGCTTTGGCGGGGGCCATGCGGATATGGTTGTGAAGGTATTATGATCGTCCTGCGTTCTATTCTCTTCAACGTGCTGTTTTACATCAGCACCTTGATCATCATGCTGGCATGTATGTTCCTGTTTGTGCTTCCTGTGCGGTATTGCTGGTGGCTTATTCCGTTCTGGGCGCGCACAGAGAAGTTCTTGCTGCGTTGGGTTGCGGGGGTGAAGTCTGAAGTGAAGGGATTGGAGAACATCCCTGACACAGGCTGTATCATTGTTTCCAAGCACCAATCTGCCTGGGAAACTTTTGCGCTTGCAGAGTATTACCGTCAGCCAACTTATATTCTGAAGAAGGAACTGCGCTACGTCCCGTTCTTCGGTTGGTACCTGATGAAGTTCCGTCAGATCCCGGTTGATCGTGGTAAGAAGGGCAAAGCGCTCTCAGAGATGTCCAAGAAGGCTGCTGAGGCGATTGCTGAAGGCCGGAACATCGTCATCTATCCAGAAGGTACGCGCCGCCCTGCAGGGGCTGAGCCGCAGTACAAGTACGGCATTGTGCACCTTTACAAGACGCTGAACTGTCCGATTGTTCCAGTTGCGCTTAACTCTGGTGTGTATTGGCCGCGTCGCCGGTTCTTCCGTTTCCCGGGTACGATCACCGGTGAGTTTCTTGAGCCGATCCAGCCGGGTTTGCAGCCGGATGAGTTCTTCAAAACTTTGCAGGAACGCATCGAAGGTGCTTCGGATCGTTTGCTGGATGAGGCTGAAAAAGCGACACCAGATAACATCATCATCAAAGAAGCCCGTGCACGACAGGCAGAATATAAGAAAAATAAAGATTTTGCGTGGAAATCAGATGTTTCAAAGGAAGAAGGCCGCCTTTGCCTTAAAGGCGGCTTCTTTTTTGACAATGCTCTGGCTCAACTTGTAATATGTTCGCAGTTTGTTCTATAAAGTACTATGGGAAGTAGCAGGAGAAATCAGGAGAGTGCGTTGCAGTACTCGTTGTTTGATGATCACTTGCCGAGTGGAACGTCTCCACGGGTGTCAGAAGAGTTAGGAGCGGGCAGTCAGTTCAAGTACTGGTCTGGCGCCTCTGGCCATCGTTACCTCTTTACCCGGATCTCTCCGGAAGAGGTTGCTGACTACGCAGAGAACCTGGTTCTGATCACAGACAAGAAGAGCGAAGCGGTTCTTTGGCTTGGCCACCAGGGTATGTCGAATGACAAGACCCCGATGCCAGCGCTGAAACCTTCGCAGGATGCATACGTACATCTTTTGGCAGAAGACAGCGCGGAGAGGGATCGCGCTCATAATGATCTGCGTACGGGGATCTTTTCTTATATCAAGCCGGAAGACGAATAGTCCGATCCGCGCTTTATAAAGAAAGCTGCCGTGCCAGCCATTCAACGTTCTGGTCTTTAATACCCATTTCCTTCATGTGCGCGTGAGTGTTGAGTACATACTCCGGATTTGCGCCAGACTGCCCCACAGCCCCCTTTACAATCTGCAATTGGTCTTCTAGCGGTAACGCACCTGCATATTGCTCGTGTTTCTGATCGGCGACGAATGTCACGGCGCGGACTTTGGTGCCGTCTTCATCCAGCAAGCGGATGCGGCGGTGGGTTTCCAGATACACCATGGTCTGCTGTTCACGCTCGCGGAGGTATTCCAGTGTGTGATGCCAGTTTTCTGGCGCGACCCGAAATGCCATGCCGATGCAGGCACCGCCTTTATCCAGCCCAAATACCAGTCCAGGGTTGTCTTGAGTCCCACGATGAACCCACGAATACACACAGAGAGATCTATGGACACCATGCAAAATTGCCGGGACAGCTTGCTCATATGTAAAGCCAGGACGCCAAATTAGTGAGCCGTAGCCAAATATCCATAAATCTCGCATAACTATTTTCTCGTAGAATTCTTTGAGTGACACGCCTATCAGGCTCGTAATCAGCATGCAACTCACAGCGACGTGTGAGGGTAACGGAGAGTAGATGACTGAACCAAAAGTATCCCGGCCTCCAAGAAAGTCGGCGTATTTCGTTTTGGCGATCCTAGTCGCCTTGATTATTGGCGGCTGGTCCGCCTATTGGGCAGTTGGACGCGGTATTGTTTCGGACGTTATTCGCAATGGTGTGAAGGTTGCTGAAGCAGATGGTGGAAGCCTTGAGTGTGGCAACCAGCAGCTGGGTGGCTACCCGTTCCGCTTTGAGTTGACCTGTACTCCGTTCCGCATGGACAAGAACGGAGAATGGTACTTTATCAATGAGTTACGCGGTGTTGCGTTGGCCTACAACCCAACTCATGTGATCTTTGAAGCTACTGGCCCGGCAGAGGCGACTTTTGGTCAGGCTGGTCCGGCATACTCCGCGCATTGGAAAACGGCACAGGCAAGCGTAATTGCAAAAGACAGCAAACCTGCGAAACTAGATGCTGTCTTTAAAGAGCCAAAGCTGACTTACACCATTGGTGATCAGTCCGTTGAGTTCGATGCGGAACTGACTGAAGCGCATATGCGCCGCGTGGAAGGCAATGAAGATGCGCTGGACCTATCACTACTGGTGACTGGTCTGACAGCGGGTCAGGTGTCTGACGAGGTGCCGCTTGATATCAGCCTTGTGATGCAGTTGCCGGAGGGTTCCAAGCTTCTGGACGGCAAAGTTCGCAATATTGCTGATTTGATGGTTGATGAAGAGCTAAAGGTCAACGTTTCCAATCTGTATCTGAAAAGCGGTGAGTTTTCCGTCAAGACAGGTGGTGATCTGGTGATTGACCGTCAGGGCCGTTTGAACGGCACGCTGCCTTTGGTGATTACCGGCATTCATCAGTTGGAAGATGTGTTGCGCCCACTGTTCCCGCAGGGTTCCAAGACGCTTGAATCACTGCAGAAGACTGCGATGAGTATTGGGCAGGGAAGTGCGGTGAATGGTGTTCCGACACTCAAGATCCCAGTGACCATTGAGAACGGGCGGGCCCGTATCGCCTTCTTTGATCTGGGGCCAGTGCCTCAGCTGATCATAAAAGAAAGCGGCTCGTAAGAGCCGCTTTTGGTTTAAGCAAGTGCCAGACGGTCAATCGGGACAATGAAGCTGTCTTTGTCGTCTGGTTCTGCCAGATTTTCAAAGAGGCTGTTGTCGACCTTGTTCTTGTTTGGCACGAGCCAGCGAACATGAAGCCAGTCGCGCTCTTTACCGATCTTGGAGATCTGCTCTACCAGTGTGCGGCCAATGCCTTTGTGGCGGTGGTCCGGCATCACGTAGATATCATCCAGCTGGCCGATGCGCAGGCCGGAAATCAGATCTGGAATATCGAAGAAAGCGGCAAATCCGACCAGCGTGTCCTCTTCAAATGCACCGATGATCTCGATTGACTTGTCTTCGATCAGACGCTCTGCGAAGACTTCGTCAGGACGACGTGGAGCTCCGCGCTTCAAAGCTTGTGCATTCTCTGCGATGAGAGGGGCCAAGTCTGGCGCATCAGCGGGTGTTAAGGCTCTGTAAGAAAGGTCAGCCATTATACCTCTTCCCGTTCCTTCGTTTGATTTTGCGTTATAGAGTGACCCCAAAAATCCCTTAAAATCAAGGTGCGAAAGTCTTATAGGACCGCGAAATTTGTGGGATGCTTCTTTCCAGTGGCTGGCTCATTGGGAGAGTGCTGGTTGTCTCTGCATCTCTGCGTTGCCGCAAAAGCTGATGTTGCTGGGCAGCATAAGGCGAATTGCAGCCAAAGGCCTAGTGTTTGGCGGTTCAAAACTCGCAATTAGCCCGAATGGTGAGTAGTTAAGGCGGATTGCTGGTTCTAAACTCTGCTTTGATTTTGCAACGCAACAGGAAGTGCCATGTCTAGCTCAGAGCAAGCTCACACCATCAGACCGCGTCGTAGTGCGCTTTACATGCCAGGTTCAAATGCACGGGCATTGGAGAAGGCCAAAGGGCTGGATGTGGATGTGCTTCTGCTGGATTTGGAAGATGCTGTTGCACCAGATGCCAAAGAGATGGCACGCGTGCAGGTGTGTGAGGCTGTTGCCGGTGGTGGATATGGCCATCGCGAGCTTGTTATCCGCATCAATGGCATGAAAACCCCATGGGGTCATGACGATCTGAAAGCGGCTGTTGCTGCCAAGCCGGATGCTGTGCTTTTGCCGAAGGTGGAGAGCCTTGCTGACATTCAGCCGGTTGCGGATTATCTGGCAGAGCAGGGCGCTGAGAGCGTTCGCATCTGGGCCATGCTGGAAACGCCGGGGGCAATCCTGAATGCCTCTGAGATCGCGGAAGCGGCGAAAGATCCGCATAACCGTCTCGACGTGTTCATCATCGGCACCAACGATCTGAGCAAAGAGAGTGGTGCGAAGATCCTTCCAGGCCGTGCAGCGTTGATGCCTTGGTTGATGACATTCCTGGCGACCGCTCGCGTTGGTGGGGCTGACATTCTGGATGGTGTTTACAACAACTTCTCTGATCTTGAGGGCTTTGCGGAAGAATGTCAGCAAGGCGCAGACATGGGATTGGATGGCAAGACGCTGATCCATCCGAAACAGCTGCCTGCTTGTAACTCTGCGTTTGCGCCGAGTTCTGAAGAGGTTGCGTGGGCAAAGAAGATAATTGCCGAGTTTGAACTGCCTGAGAACCAGGACAAGGGTGCTGTGCAGGTGGACGGTAAGATGGTTGAGCGTCTGCATGCGGATATTGGTCGGAAAACCGTCGCGATTGCGGAAGCTATCAAGCGGCACGTGAACGCGTAATTTTGAACAGTGCGCGTGTTTAAAGCTCTGGCTTCTGTCTGGTGTGGCTGATAGGTTCCGCCAAGATTTAAAGAACCTAAGGGAATGGATATGCGCCTTTACCGCCTCATCACCGAACCGGATTCCGCGAAGTTTTGTCACCGCGTGACCGAAGCGCTCAATAAAGGTTGGGAGCTGCAAGGTTCTCCAACCATGACCTACGATGCCACCAGAGGCGTCACCATTTGCGGTCAGGCTGTAGTCAAGCATGTTGATGGTGAAAAGTATACGCCAGAGACTAAGCTCGGCGCTTGGTAAGCCAACAAGTTTCAAGGCCTGCAGAGATGCAGGCCTTTTTGTTATGGGCTTGCTTTGTTAGCCAAAGTTTCCTGAGGGGGCATGCAGCAGTGAGAGAAACTCCTGCCGCATTGTAGTGTTGGTTTTAAAATCTCCCTCAAAGTACCGAGTGACCATTGATACGCCAGGCTTGCGAATGCCTCTCGTGGTCATGCACATGTGCGCTGCTTCCACGATAACAGCGACACCGCGGGGCTGAAGAGCCTCCCAGATGGCGTCTCCGATTTGAGCGGTGAGTGTTTCCTGAATTTGCAGGCGTTTGGAGTAGGCCTCTACAACACGTGCGAGTTTGCTGATGCCCACAACGCGTCCTGCGGGCAGATAGGCAACGTGGGCCTTGCCGATGATCGGCACAATGTGGTGTTCGCAGTGGGATTCCAGACGCATGTTACGCAGGACGATGAGATCATCGTAGCCGTCCGTTTCCTCGAAGGTTTGTGTCAGCAGTTGCTTGGGATCGGTTTCATATCCGGCAAAGAAGTCCTCGTAGGCGCGTGCAACGCGGGCAGGGGTATCAAGTAGCCCCTCGCGCTCCGGATCATCGCCTGACCATTCAATCAGCGTTTTGACAGCGGCTTCGGCGTCTTCTCTTGTTGGTCGTTTGCGAGCCTGTTCTTTGGTCAGTGTTTCGCTCAGCAGCATACTTATGGTTCCTGATGGATGGAGGTATGCTGACATTATTGTAATAGTATAACATTACAATCAAGCTGATTGTTGGATCATGGCTTCCAGTACACCCCGATAAATGGCGCGGACACGGTGGTGATGCTCAGGAGAGGCCTGCCAGAAGTTGGTGAGGCCGGGACCTGCGTTGAGTTCAAGCACATGAGCTGGAGCGTCGTTGATACTCAGATCCTCGCAGAGAATATCGACACCGGCATACCGCAGGCCACAGACGCGCGCTGCTTCCACCGCCAGATCTTTGAAGCTTTGTGAAGCGATATCGGTGACGTCAACAGCTTCGCCGCCGGTTGAAAGGTTGGCATTGGAGAGGAGCTGGAGGAGTTCGCTGTCTCTCAGAGTACTGGTCAGATCATAGCCAGCTTCCTGAATGGCTTTGAGAATGCGTGGATCGTCGCTTTCTACCTTGTACCCACCGCTACGGGTGGTGAGGGTTTTGATCTTCTCTGACAAAAGCTCTGCGATGGTTTGGGTGCCGTCTCCAATAATGGAGAGTGGGCGACGTTCGATGATTGCCAGAATGGTTCCATCGAGTACGATAACTCGGTAATCGCGGCCTGAGACAGCTTCCTGCACCAACATGCGATCATTGGTTTGTAGGGCGGCTGTGAGGCGTGTGTTCAGCTCTGCTTCATTTGAGATCTTTTGCACTCCAACACCTTGCGTGCCTTCGTTGGGCTTGATGAAGAGCGGATAGTCGAGGGCCTCAGCTATTGCAGGGGCTTTGGTGAGTGTGTTCAGACTTTGCGCTACATGTGGATTTGCGCTGCTCAGCAGCCGGATGGCTTTGCCTGAGTGGATCAACTTGAAGTCCGGGGTTGGCAGGTCCGCATCT
The DNA here is from genome assembly GCF_000236645.1 of Pseudovibrio sp. FO-BEG1. Taxonomy (NCBI): domain Bacteria; kingdom Pseudomonadati; phylum Pseudomonadota; class Alphaproteobacteria; order Hyphomicrobiales; family Stappiaceae; genus Pseudovibrio; species Pseudovibrio sp. FO-BEG1. Next base: position 230,904 of record NC_016642.1, on the reverse strand, counting down.
TGGAGCAGGCGGCCACAGAAGTCTTTGTCTTTGGCGGCCTCTCCAGCGGCGTAGCTGTTAAGTGCGAAGGCGCCGCCTTTAATCGGAAAGCGTTTGCCGTCTTCCGTTTCAATGTAGCCGAAATAGAAGAACTCGCTGTCGAGGGCGAGTTTGATGCCCTTCTCCTGGCACAGCTCTGCAAGCAGGCGTGGGGCTAGAGGGAGGTTCGGCTGGTCGGGTGAAACCGGGATAAACTGCATTCACATACTCAAGCTAATAAAAAAGGAGCGCCGAAGCACTCCTCTTCATACATCAGAATTTGGATCAACGCTTTAGTTGTTGCCGCGTCGCTGACGGGAATTTGCGATGTAGTCGATCTTGAACAGATCCGGGTTGGTTGCGCCGTTTTCGACCACATCGTAGATGGCAACAGAGGTGTCGTACCCCTGTGCATCACGTACGGTCCACTGCTTCAGTTTGTAGTCGCGCGCATCGAAGATCAGCGTCAGGCGGCCAGAAGTGAAGCGGGTTTTGTCGTCGATGGTGATTGTGATGAGGTCTGGCTCAACAACCACGTTGGTGACGTTTGCATCTGTTTTCAGGTCGATTTTATCAGCCAGCAGGAAGCGCAGCGGGGTCTGAGACAGTGGCCAGATGTCCTGCGTCTGCAACTTACGGTCCTTCACGGAGACCATGCTGCCGTCAGCAATGATGTCGAGCGTGGACGGCTTGTTGTAGTAGAAGCGGACTTTACCCGGACGGCTGATGAAGAACTGGCCTTCAACGCGGCCACCTGTTGGGCCGAACTGTACGAACTTGCCGTGCATGTTGCGAACGGAGTTGAAATACTTGCTCACCGCGTCAATGGCTTGCACGTTGGTGAGTGCGACTGGTTGAGCCTGCTGGGTTGTTTGAGCGGCGGAGTGTTCCGCTGTCAGTGGGACAGAACCAATAAAAAGCGCTGCAGCAATTGCGAGGCTTTTGCCAATCCTACCAAAAGAGATCGCCTGAGATGCAATCATAAATAAAACTCCGCTGTCAAAACTCGTAGAACAACCGTAAGGCGAGTTGATTAACTCTTCTCTAAATCTTCAGCCGGCGGTTGTTTGTGAACCCTCATTTTGAGAGGCTATCGTTACCATAAGGCGAAGATGGGGCATATGCCCCAAATTCCATAAATTTGCCTTGTGATCTCCGAAAAGGCTGATCAACTTTTCGGGATTGCTCTCAATCAGAACTGCTCATCATTGTCCGGAAGCAGGATTTCGCGCTTACCGGCGTGGTTTGCTGGGCTGATCATGCCTTCCTGTTCCATCCGCTCAATGAGAGATGCAGCGCGGTTGTAGCCGATTGAGAGGCGACGCTGGATGTAAGAGGTGGAGGCCTTGCGGTCTCTGGCGACGATGGCCACCGCCTGATCGAACAGGTCGTTGGTTGCGTTGCCGGAACCCTGTGTCAGTGCATCGTAACCACCAGCTTCTTCGGTTTCTTCTGTCACGTCGGAAAGATAGGTTGGTGTGCCCTGTTCCTTCAGGTGCTTTACGATGTCTTCCACTTCATCATCTGAAACGAATGGGCCGTGAACGCGCTGGGTTTTACCACCAGCAGCCATGTAGAGCATGTCACCCATGCCGAGCAGCTGCTCTGCGCCCATTTCGCCGAGGATCGTGCGGCTGTCGATTTTGGACGTTACCTGGAACGAGATACGGGTTGGGAAGTTTGCCTTGATGGTACCGGTGATCACGTCCACGGATGGACGCTGGGTTGCCATGATCAGGTGGATACCAGCAGCACGGGCCATCTGTGCCAGACGCTGGATTGCGCCTTCGATGTCCTTACCGGCAACCATCATGAGGTCAGCCATCTCATCGACGATCACGACGATGTACGGCATTTTCTCCATTGGCAGTTCTTCTTCTTCGAAGATTGGCTCGCCAGTGTTTTTATCGAAGCCGGTCTGAACTGTACGGGTGAAGCTCTCGCCCTTCTTCATGGCCTGCTCAACACGGGTGTTGTACCCGTCGATGTTTCGCACGCCCATTTTGGACATTTTCTTGTAGCGATCTTCCATCTCACGAACGGTCCACTTCAGAGCCACAACGGCTTTGTTTGGATCAGTCACAACTGGAGTGAGAAGGTGTGGGATGCCGTCGTAGATGGACAGTTCAAGCATCTTAGGATCGATCATGATCATCTTACACTGCTCAGGGGTGAGCCTGTAGAGCAGGGAGAGGATCATCGTGTTTACAGAGACGGACTTACCAGAGCCGGTTGTACCAGCCACGAGCAGGTGAGGCATACGGGCAAGGTCGGCGATGACGGCTTCACCATTAATGGTTTTGCCGAGAGACATGGCCAGTTTCGCCTTGGACTCATCAAAGTCCTCAGAATCCAGCAGTTCGCGAAGATAAACGGTTTCGCGTTTGGCATTCGGCAGCTCGATACCGATTGCGTTCTTGCCCGGAATAACGGCCACGCGTGCAGAGATCGCGCTCATGGAGCGGGCGATGTCGTCTGCCAGACCGATCACGCGGGAGGACTTGATACCCGGTGCTGGTTCCAGCTCGTAAAGGGTAACAACAGGGCCAGGACGGACTGCGATGATTTCACCGCGTACACCGAAGTCGCCCAGAACACCTTCCAGAATGCGGGCGTTTTGCTCCAGTGCATCTTTGCTTAGGCGCTGCTTGCCATCTGCCTGCGGTTCTGCCAGCAGCTCAATGCTTGGTAGTTCAAACGGTTTCTGTTTGACGATCGCAGTAGACTGTTTTTCCTGCGCAAATGGGCGTGGAACCATGCGGCCCGGTGCAGGGCGTGGCGCCTGTGGCTGCGGAACCGGCTGCATTTGCGGCTCAGGTTCGTCCGGGCTGGCGATGCCAATTGGCCCGACTGGAGCTTCTGGCTGAGGTCCACGGTGGAGGTCTTCGTCCTCGTAGTACTCGTCAGGTCCGAGTTCGTAGCCTTGCTCGTCATAAGCAGGCTGGCCAGCTGGTGCGGCTTCCCACTGCTCTTCAGGGTAAGGCTCATTCTGCGGTGCGTATTGCTGTGTGTTGTCGTATTGCGGATCAAACTGCACATCATCGCGCGCAGGCTGAGCTTCCTGCTGATAATAATCGTTGAGGCCGTCGTCTTCGTCCGGCATCAGCTTCGCTGCCACCTTGCGTCTCAGACGGGAAACCAGCCCGCCTTTTTGCTCAGGCTCTTCTTCGTAGGCTTCCTGTTCTTCCCACTGCTGTGGTGCTTGTGGGTCGTACTGGTCGTCCTCGTAGTATTCCTGTTGCTGTTGTGGCTGGTTTGGATCGTGCGGTGCCTGAGCGTATTCCTCTTCTTCCTGCCAGTTCTGTTCAGCAGCAGGTTTGCGCTTGAAGAGCGTCCGCTGGATTGCGCTGGTTGCCATCAGCTTCCAGTGGCTGAGGGCACCAATAACTGCGTAATAGCGGTTGTTTTCGCCTTCGTAGTCGTCCTCGGAATCCTCAGAGAATGGAAGAGCTTCGTGCGGTGTGTACTCGTCTTCAACCGCTTCGTCTTCTGCGATCTCTTTTGGAGAAGACTCTTTGCCGATCAGTCCAGCAGCATGTGCCAGCAGAGCAATGGACGGCAGGCCGAGTCCAACTGCACCGGTGAGGGTGCGCAAGCCCGTTGAGAGCTCAGGCAGAATTGCGGATGGGATGGAGAACACCCAGTCACCAAGGAAGCCGCCAAGACCAGTTGGTAGTGGCCAGCTTGTTGGGACTGGAATTGCCGCCAGTCCACCCGCGAACAGCACTGTTCCGACAAACCATGTCAGGAAGCGTTTGCGGGTGACGCCGGAGGTGTATTTGAGCGACAGGCGCCAGCCCCAAATGAAGATGGGCACCAAGAACACGGCTGTTGCCAGCCCGATGGTCTGCATCAAAACATCAGCAACAATGGCACCAGTTTGACCCAAAGCGTTGTTGATCTCCGCATTGGTTGCGTGATTCAAGCTTGGGTCGGCTGTGGACCATGTTGCTAGTGCTGCCGCCACGCAGATGCCGATGACAAGGATCACCGCACCGCCAATGACGATCAGATTGCTTTTGATAAAGCGCTTTATCGGGCTCTCTGTATCAGCCAGTGAAACAGAGTTTGCTTTTGGTCGTTGCATTGCAGCAGCCTGACGCATTCAATTACTCCAGAGAGTCCAAAATTCTTCGGAACGCTTCCTTGCTGGTTTCCAAAGATTCAACGAGGGCGAGGCGGATGTATTTGTCACCGGGGTTGGTACCGTCCGGCATGTCTGAGGCGATGTAAGCACCCGGGAGAGCTTTGACGCCGGTTTCACGCCACAACTTTTCAGCGACTTCGGCACCAGAACCCCAGCGGGATACGTCTAGCCAGAGGAAGAAGCCGCCATCTTTGCGTACGGAACCAAAGAGAGGTGCGAGCATGTCTTCAGCTGCATCGTACTTTTCATTGTAGAGGCGGCGGTTTTCGATCACGTGCTCTTCATCGCCAAATGCGCGCACGGCCAGTGCCTGAACAGGCATTGGCACCTGAGGGGCAGCAACATTGCGGAAATCAGTGAAGAACTGGATGAACTCAGGATCTCCAGCAGCAAAGCCGCAGCGTGCGCCCGGCAGGTTGGAGCGCTTGGAGAGGGAGTTGAAGGTCACCACGTTTTTCAGTGTGCCATCAATCGCTTCAGCTGCTTCCAGGATGCCGGTTGGTGGTGTTTCGCGGTAAATCTCGGAATAGCATTCATCCGCGAAGAGCATGAAGTTGTGTTTGCGTGCCAGCTTGATGAGCTTTTGCCAGTACTCCATTGGTGCGACAGTACCCTGAGGGTTCGCAGGAGAGGCAAAATAGAACGCGACAGTGCGGTCCAGCAGATCCGGATCAATTGCATCCAGATCAGGCAGAACTCCGTCAGCTGGTTCTGGCAAAAGAATTTCGTCTGCGCCCGCAATATGAGCGCCAGCACCGTAGGACTGGTAGAACGGGTTCGGCAAAATAACAGCCGGTTTGCCGTCTTTTTTCAGATAGTCGCGTGCGGAGACGCAGCCGAATACGAGGCCTTCGCGAGATCCGTTGAGCGGAATAATGCTCTTATCCGGATTGAAGGCATCGGACAGGCTGAAGCGGTTTTTGAGCCACTTGCCGACAGCTGCGCGGAATTCATCTGTGCCACGGATAGCAGGGTACTTGCGGAAGCCATCCTTGTTTTCTTCAAGTACTTCAATGACGTAGCTAGGAGGTTCATGACGCGGTTCGCCGATGGTCATGATGATTGGATCCAGACCCGGTTCGATGCCAGCGAGCTGTTGATTCAGCCGCTGAAACGGGTTTCCTCCGCTAGATTTTTTTTCAACTTCTTTCGTGGACACAAGAATTCTCGCAGGAATGATTTACAACAATTGCTCAGAGCACCAAAACTCTAGTGTTTTTTGGTAAATTGGCTGTTAACCAATTTACTGTGCGCTAAGCTGAATAGGTGTTTCTTCTGGGGTTTGTCATCTGATTTTTTAGAAGTGTGGGTTTTGATGTGCTGGCTGAGTTAGGATCGAACTTGGGCCGGGATTTGTCGAAATGGCGCAAACCACAGAAAACATTGAAGCAAGCCATATCCATCTGGATTCTTCGTTTGTTGTTGTTTTCTCCAAATCCAAAGGCATGCGCAGGTTCACACTAGCAGAGCTACGTGACTATGAGCTGGAGCCCGATGAATTTTATTGGGCTTATCTGCAACGGGTCGCCGCTCAGAACAGAGAGTTTCTTGAAGAGGCGGGGTTAGAACACAGCGATATTGATGAGTTGCTTGCACGAGAGGTGCGCCCGCATTGTCATGTGCGTTCGAAAGGGGTGTTTATCGCGATCAACTCCTTCAATGAGTTGCCCAGTCAGGAAAGCGGCGACATGGAATATGCCCATGTTTGGGTTGATGAACGCAGGATCATCTGTGTCTGGCATGAGCCGCTGGAGGTGTTTTGCAGTCTGGTTGAAAGCTTCAATAAGCGCGTACCGCCTGAAAGTACTGCGGAATTTTGGGCGCGATTGGTTCTGGCTATTGCTGAGCGCGCAGAAGACATGGTTGAGGAACTTCAAGACCGGATTGATCATTTGGAAGATGTGGTTTTGGAAACTGGTGATCATCCGTGGGAGAGTGAGTTGGCCCGGGTGAGGCGGTTCGCCACAATCGTTCGCCGTAGCATGCTGGCGTTTCTGGATACCATTCGAAACTTTGAAATTGAGAATTTCAGCTGGGTTAATCGCGTGAATAAACGACGCGTGCGTGAAGCGGGTGATCGTGCTCTTAGAATTGCTGAAGAGATGGATGCTATCCGTGAACGTGCTGAAATTGTTCACGACCAGATTATGTTCAAACGCTCTGAGACAACCAATCGTTCCATGTTGATGATGGCAGCGATTGCTGTTGTGTTCCTGCCGCTCAGCTTCATTACGGGATTGCTGGGCATTAACGTTGCGGGCATTCCCGGAAGCCATGACCCTGTTGCATTTACAGTGGTCACGGCACTGCTGGTTCTTATCGGACTGGTTCTGTTTATGATCGTCCGATGGTTTAAGATGTTTTAGAAATCGCTGGTGATGCCTTTAACTTCCCAATCGCTGTAGCGGGCAGGATCCAGACCACCGCGGCCGTTGAGTTCTTTTGGCATTGCTTTTTGTGCAGCGTCGATTTCAGCGCGGCGTTCTTCAGCTTCTTTCAGAGCGCGCTGTGCTGCCGGGGGCAGGTCTTCGAACCGGCGTTTTTTTGGTGCTTCTTCGACCTGTTCAGACATATCAACTTCTTGTGCTTTGAAGTTTTCGACGGCTGATTTGTTCTCTTTTTCCATTTCAATCCCCGTTGGCTGATGCCGCTTATCGCTTCTGTAAGCTTGCGTTTGCCATTTGGAGCTACCACTTAAGCAGGTAGTGGTAGTTTCACAATGATCGCGTAGGCTTAGATATAGGCGCGAGAGCCTGTGTTTTGCAATGGGCACTGCGTTCATTGATAGACGACTGCCGAAATTGGCGAATTAGAGAACAGATTGGAGCGTTGAAACCATGAACTATGTACGGACCGGCATGCTGCTTGCGGCGATGACCGCTTTGTTTATGGGTATTGGCTTCATGATTGGCGGCCAAACCGGCATGCTGATTGCGCTTCTGATTGCCGGTGGCATGAACATCTTCTCCTACTGGAATTCGGATCGCATGGTTTTGGCCATGCACCATGCGCAGGAGGTGGATGAGCGGCAGGCACCGGAGCTTTATGGTATGGTTCGTACCATGGCGGCACGTGCTGAACTGCCGATGCCGAAGGTTTATGTGATCAACAACCCGCAGCCAAATGCGTTTGCAACGGGTCGAAACCCTGAAAATGCGGCGGTGGCCGCGACAACTGGTTTGCTGAACAGCCTGACAAAAGAAGAAGTGGCTGGCGTGATGGCGCACGAGCTGGCGCACGTGAAAAACCGTGACACGCTGATCATGACGATCACAGCGACGATTGCCGGTGCGATCTCCATGCTGGCTAACTTTACGTTCTTCTTTGGCGGAAACCGTAATAACCCGCTTGGTCTGATTGGCTCGATCCTGATGATGTTCCTGGCGCCGATGGCGGCTGCTTTGGTTCAGATGGCGATTTCCAGAACGCGTGAGTATGCAGCTGACCGTATGGGTGCACAGATCTGTGGTAACCCGCTGTGGCTTGCTTCTGCTCTGCACAAGATTGCAGGTGGTGCGGCACGTGTGGTGAATGAGGATGCAGAACATAACCCGGCAACGGCGCACATGTTCATCATCAATCCGCTCTCAGGCCAGAACATGGACAACCTGTTCTCCACCCACCCGAACACGGATAACCGTATCGCTGCGCTTCGTGAAATGGCTTCAGAAGGTGGTTTTTCTGATATGCGGAGTGCTGGTGGCGGTCATTTTGGTGTTCGTGAAACATCCAATGCGCAGCCGCAGCGTGATGCCCGTCGTCCAAGTGGTCCATGGGGTTCTGCTGGTAACACCGGACAGCGCCGGGGTGGTGAGCAGTCTGGCCGCGATGAACCTCGCAAGCCTAAGGGGCCTTGGGGTTAAGCCAGAAGGCCAAAAAGCAAGAGAAAACTGCGAATGCGGGGTGTCTTCCGCATTTGCTTTGTTGATTGTGCCGTGTTTACCTGAATAACTATTCGAGCTTCCCAAATTGTCTTTGCAATATTAAAGGTTCTGTGGTTAGCCGAGCGGGATTTGACAGTTCTCCTATGGTGACAATTGGCAGTAATCCGCCAAAACTTCTAGTGGAACCAGATGGTCCACTCCGGTTTCTGACAGAAGCCTTTCACGCAAGAATGCATCTTTACAAGAATAGCTGGCGCCGAGGATCTGGCGACACATTCTGGAATACATGGATCAACGATGAGCGCAGAGCGTAAGAACACATCTTCTCAGGACAAAAACTCCAAGTTCAAGGGGAGAAAGCGTTCTGGAGCACCGAAGACTCCAAAAGGTAATGACCAAGCTTCTGAAGCAGATAGCGTAGAGGGCACTTTCAAAGATCCCGGTTATGCAGCGCGTAAAGCAGCGACGGACCTTTTAGGTAAAGTGCTCAGCAAGCGTATGCCGCTGGACGGTGAGCTTGATCTGAATAATGGCCATCCGGGCTACAAGCGTCTTGAGCCGAATGATCGGGCACTTGTTCGTGCGATTATCGGTACAGCGCTGCGTCGTCGTGGTCAGATTCAGGATGTGATTGATCGCTTCCTTGATCGCCCAATCCCTGAGAAAACCGGTCGTGTTCTCGATATTCTCCATGTTGCTATGGCGCAGCTGTTCTTTATGTCTGTGCCTGATCATGCAGCCGTATCCCTCGCAGTGACGCTGGCAGGTCGTGATGGACGTGCGAAACCATACAAGAACCTTGTCAATGCGGTTCTGCGCCGGGCAACACGTGAAGGTGCTGCTATCATTGCAGAGCAGGATGCTGAGAAGCTGAATGCGCCTGAGTGGATGTTTGCGCGTTGGTGTGAAGTTTACGGTGAAGAGGCCGCGCGCGCGATGTCCGCTGCGCATATGACTGAACCGTATCTGGACCTGACAGTGCCTGCTGATCGTGAAGCGTGGGCAGAAAAGCTGGGCGGTGAAGCGCAGCTTGGCTACTCTGTGCGCCTTCAGCCAGATGGACCAATTGAAAAGCTTGAGGGTTTTGACGACGGTAAATGGTGGGTTCAGGATGCTGCGGCAGCTGTTCCTGCTCGTTTGCTGGGCGACATCAAAGGCAAAGTGGTTGCTGATCTATGTGCTGCACCGGGCGGTAAAACCATGCAGCTGGCAGCAGCTGGCGCAGATGTTACCGCTGTCGATATCTCAGCGCGTCGTTTGCAGCGTCTCACGCAGAATCTGAAGCGCGTTGGTTTGGAAGCTGAGACTGAAGTCTCTGATCTTCGTGAATTTGTGCCGATTGATCTGTTTGATGCGATCCTTCTTGATGCGCCGTGTTCTGCCACCGGAACCATTCGCCGCCACCCTGATGTGGCTTGGCTGAAGCGTGAAGATGATGTGCTCAAGCTGGCTGATCTGCAGTACGAACTGCTTGAGAAAGCATTGGGTTGGCTGAAACCGGGCGGTACGCTGGTTTACTGCACCTGTTCACTCGAACAGGAAGAGGGTGAGCTGCAGATTCAACGTTTGCTGCTGGAGCATCCAGAGGTGCAGCGTGTGCCTGTGACGGCAGAGGAACTCGGCGGTGTTGCCGAGGCGATCAACTCCCAAGGTGACTTCCGTGCGATGCCGGGTCAGAACCCATCTTCTGGCAAAACATCCGGTGGACTGGACGGCTTCTTCGCTGCTCGTTTGCGCATCTCGTAAAAAGAGCTGGTGGAATGTCACTAAGGATTTGCGCAAATTGAGCATGGTTAACGAGATTTAAAGAGCTTGGGCGCAAACCATTTATTAAGTTTGGTTTAGAGCGTGCGGTTGCAAAACGCATTTATAGATCACGCTCTAAATCTTTGTTTTTACGCGTTTCCTTATTTGAAAGCCTATGGTTTTCGAGGACACGCTATAGCGGAGAGCTGAAGGGGTATGACGGGCGCAACAGTGTCCGAAAGGCTCAGAATCCTTAGCCTTTTGACACAAAACATGGCTCAAAACAGCCTGAACTGGGCACGTGGGGGATCAATGTTCCGCATGTTCTCGTTCGGGAGTGCGCCATCGCGTCTTCTTATTGCTCCTCAGGATCTTCGCACTGCAGACGCTACGAATGCCGCTGATATCTATGCCGGACGCTTCCTGTTTGCAGGGCATCTGGTTGAGGTTGGCGGTCAGTCTCCGTTTGATGTAGAGCCTCCGAATCTGCAATGGGCGAAAGCTCTGCATGGATTTTCCTGGCTCCGTCATTTGCGTGCTGCTGAAACCAATATGGCACAGCAAAATGCCCGTGCTTTGGTTGAAGACTGGATCAAGACCTGTGGTCGCTGGCATGACATTGGCTGGAAGCAGGAAGTTGTTGCTCGCCGTGTTCTAAGTTGGATGGCGCAATCTCCGTTGTTGCTGACCGGATGCGAAGCTGATTTCTATCGTGCCTTCATGCGTTCGCTGTTCCGGCAGGTGCGATTCCTTCGCAAGACCATGAACAAAGCGCCAGATGGCCTGCCACGTTTAACTGTAGCTATGGCAAACGCGTGTGCGACTGTTTCCATGGACGGGCAGGGGCGACACATCAAGCAGGCGTTGAAGCGGCTTGATCAGGAGCTGAAACGACAGATCCTTCCGGATGGTGGACATATCTCCCGGCATCCTGGTGCTATCATCGAGATCCTTGTTGATCTGTTGCCGATCCGCCAGGCACTCGTGATGCAAGGACAAACGGTTTCTCCGGTGATGATGGAATCCATCGACCGCATGATGCCGATGATCCGTTTCTTCCGTCATGGTGATGGTTCTTTCGCCCACTTTAACGGCATGGCCTCCACGCCGGGTGATGTGGTGGCAACGATCCTTGCTTATGATGATGCTCGTGGAACGCCTCCAGTGAGTGCACCTCATTCTGGCTATCAACGCTTGACTGGTGGTGACAGTCTGGTGGTGATGGATGTTGGTGCTCCGCCACCGACACGCTTTTCTAACAGTACACATGCTGGCTGTTTGTCTTTCGAGTTCTCCTCAAAGCGCAACCGCATTGTGGTGAACTGTGGTGTCTCTACGCGTGAGCAGGTTGCGTGGAAGATGGTGGCACGTTCTACGGCTGCTCATTCCACTGCCGGCATTGGTGATGCTTCCTCTTGCCGTTTCCTGACATCATCGCGTTTCGATAAGGTGCTGGGAAATCCGGTTCTATCCGGCCCGAAAGATGTTTCTGCTGAGCGGCAGGATACGGATCTTTCTGACCGTGTGATTGCGAGCCATGATGGGTATGTTGATCGCTACGGGATTAATCACGAACGTGATCTGACGCTTTCACGCGATGGTACGGTTCTGGACGGTATTGATCGCTTCAAACCAACATCTGACAAGGCCGAGGAAGAGACGGTGACCATTCGGTTCCATCTTCATCCGCAGGTCACTTGCACCATGTTGCCGATGGGTGATGCTGCTGTTTTGCAGTGTGCAGATGGCGAGGCGTGGGAGTTTACAGCTGAAGGGCTGGAGTTCTCCGTTGAAGAATCAATCTATCTGTCTGACGTGTTCGGTCATCGCCAGACACAGCAGATTGTGATTTCGCTTAGTGTGAAAGAAGCACAGAGCGTGACGTGGATGTTGAGAAAGACAGCATCTGCGAAGGGACGGCGGAAGACCTAACGTCATTTATTCTCCTGCCCTTTAGGGGATGTAAACTGCTCCTAAAGGTTACCCGTCAAACCCGGCTTGCACCCTATTAAATGGGTTCCCACGGCTGTGAATAAGTGTTATTTGGCGGGCGTCAAAACCCTTCCATTTTCTCTAAGAGAGTAGGCTTTTACCCATGGCCGTTGTCTCCAAAGGCGTTCCGATACCTGAACTCGTATCGGTTAAGCGTGCGCTTCTTTCTGTCTCCGATAAAACTGGTCTTGTTGAGTTTGCAAAAGCTCTCTCCGAACGTGGTGTTGAACTGATCTCAACAGGTGGAACTCGCAAAACCATCGCTGAGGCTGGCCTCCCAGTTAAAGATATTTCAGAGGTTACTGGTTTTCCTGAAATTATGGATGGCCGCGTTAAGACGCTGCATCCTATGGTTCATGGCGGCCTGCTGAGCATTCGTGATGATGCTGAGCACGTTGCTGCGATGGGCGAGCATGGCATTACCGGTATCGACCTTCTTTGTGTGAACCTTTACCCATTTGAAGACACTGTCGCTTCTGGTGCTGATTACGCAAATGGTGTCGAAAACATCGACATTGGCGGCCCGGCGATGACCCGTGCAGCGGCTAAGAACCATGCATATGTGACCACTGTCGTTGATCCAGCTGACTACGCTGCTGTGATTGTAGCGATGGATACGCATAACGGTCAGTCTCCAATTGCACTTCGTAAGAAGCTTGCGCAGAAGGCATTTGCCCGTACCGCTGCTTATGACGCTGCCGTTTCCAACTGGATGGCAGAGCAGATTGATGAAGCTGCGCCTGATTATCGCGCGATTGGTGGCAAGCTGAACGAAGTGATGCGTTATGGTGAGAACCCGCATCAGGCAGCTGGTTTCTATGTAACCGGTGAGCAGCGCCCAGGTGTTGCAACTGCTCGTCAGGTGCAGGGTAAGCAGCTTTCTTATAACAACATCAATGATACGGATGCCGCGTTTGAGCTGGTTTCCGAGTTTGATCCTGCACGTACAGCGGCTGTTGCTATCATCAAACACGCAAACCCTTGTGGTGTCGCTGAAGCGCCTACTCTGAAAGAAGCCTATGAGAAGGCACTGGCTTGTGATCCGATTTCTGCATTTGGTGGCATTGTTGCTCTGAACGGAACTCTGGATGCAGATGCTGCGGCTGAGATCACCAAGATCTTCACTGAGGTGATTATCGCTCCTGATGCGACAGAAGAAGCGATTGCGCTGGTTGCCAAGAAGAAGAACCTGCGTCTGCTTCTGACCGGTGGTCTTTCTGATCCACGCGCCAAAGGTCTCTATGTGAAGACTGTTTCCGGCGGCTTGTTGGTTCAGGATCGCGACAGCGGTGTTGTTGATGATCTGGATCTGAAAGTGGTGACCAAGCGCGCACCATCCGAGCAGGAACTGGCTGATCTGAAAATGGCCTTCCGAGTTGGCAAGCATGTGAAATCCAATGCGATCGTTTACGTGAAAGACGGCGCAACAGTCGGTATCGGCGCAGGGCAGATGAGCCGCGTGGATAGCGCTCGCATTGCAGCACGCAAAGCTGAGGATGCGGCTGAAGCAGCTGGCCTTGCTGAGCCTCTTACCAAAGGCTGTGTGGTTGCGTCTGATGCGTTCTTCCCGTTCGCTGATGGTCTTCTGTCTGCAGCTGAAGCTGGTGCGACGGCTGTCATTCAGCCGGGTGGTTCCATGCGTGATGATGAAGTGATCAAAGCCGCTGATGAAGCAGGTCTGGCGATGGTCGTCACCGGAATGCGCCACTTCCGCCACTAACAGGCGACATAATCTGATTGCTCTGAGCCTTCGCAGGTAATGCTTGCGAGGGCTTTTTTATTGGCCGGTTGGTTTTAATGAATGCCGAAAGGCAATGCTTAGTTGTGTTGGTTATGGTGGAGGGAAAGAAAACAAGGCGCTCAAGCGTCGTTAACTGCGCATGGTACAGATGCTGCAAGATCAGGGTTTCCTTCCAAGATTTCAACGTGCCATTGCTTCTGATAAGTGGGCAGAGTTCATTACGGACTATTTTGTTTGGCTCCTTGCCGGGTATTTCATTGCTCAGACACTCGTTCGTTACATTGCTTCGCCCGTCTTGGGCTTGGATGAGGCGGAGCAGATTATTGCGGCGCAGAGTTTTCAGCTTGGGTATGGGCCGCAGCCGCCGCTTTATACGTGGTTGACGATCATTTTCTTTTCGGTGTTTGGCAAAGGACTTTTTGCGACGGCGTTGCTGAAGAACTCCTTGTTGTTCCTTGGATATCTGGGCGTTTGGCTGACTGCCCGGAAAGTCTCGGACAAGACGTTGGCAGCGATTGGGACGGCGGCGTTGCTGTTTTTACCGCAGATCTCCTGGGAGTCACAGCGAGCGTTGAGCCATTCGGTTTTGATGTTCGCCTGTTCAGCGTGGACCGTTTATCTTTTCATTTCCTGCATTCAAAAGCCGAGTTGGTGGCGGGCTGTTGTGTTTGGAGTGGTGATCGCGGCTGGGGCGCTTTCCAAATACAATTACCTTTTCCTGTTTGCAGCTTTGATTGCGGCGGGGTTTTGCATTGAGCAAGGCCGGTGCTTTCTTTGCTCCAAATACATTGCCGTTTCTGCTGGCGTTGCTTTGATCCTGCTGGTTCCGCCGGTATTTTGGATGTTTGATAATCAGGATCTGATTTATGCGCGCGTTCATAAGTTCGGGATTGATAAGGTTGAGCGGCATTTCCTGACTGGGTTTTTCTCTCTGATTAATGCGGCGCTTCAGTTTGTTATTGTTGCTGTGGTTCTGTTCTTCTGTGCATGGGCGACGAGTTTTTATTGGAAGGATGAGGAGCAGCATGATCAGTATGTGAACGAACCTCTCCGGAAACTGCTGACGCTTGTGGTGGTGTTTGGGCTGATTATTGCTGCGGTCTCTGTGATTGCCAGTGGGGCGACTAATGTGAAGGACAGGTGGCTTCAGCCGATCCTGTTTCTGGCACCGCTCGTTGCTTCACTGTGGTTGTTTGCGGATGTTTCCATGCGACAGGCAAAGATTGTGCTGGGAACAGCCTGTATTCTGGCTGGGGTGATCGTTGTGCTTATTCCTTTCAACTTTGCCTATGGCAGCTTCAAGAAGCCGAGTGCGCATTCGCTGCCGTCGCAGGCTATTGTTGATACGCTTGCGCAGTATGGTGTGCGCAGTGTGCTTACGACCTCGCACAGTATTGCCGGTAACATTGGAGATCTGAAACCCAACTGGGCGGTGACTATTCCTGAGTACTCCGGCATCGATATCAACTATGCCTATCCTGTTGCGGTGTTGTGGAAGGGGCATACGAAGGCTGTGCCGGACAATATGAAGGCGCTATATGAAAAGTTGAAGGGGAAGCCACTTCCTTCCAGTGAGATCCATATAGAAGCAGCGCCTTATCATCACTGGTCCAAGTATCCGTTCGATTATAGCTACATCATTGTGGAGGGGAGTGATCAGGCCTCCCTGAAGTGATGCCATTTTGCGTTCAGGTTCTCCCAGTTTTGAGAATGGGTAGGTTCTCCCAAAATTGCTAGGCTCTTGCTGGCGATTTGAGATCAGGGAGATTGGTCCGTGATATTCGATGAGATTACCGTTGAGCCTGCCAGAGAAGCAGATGCCCATCGCTTGGGGGAACTTGTCTTTGCGATGGAGAGTGAGCTTTGGCCTGATGATGAGCTGGATGTGAGGGAGTTCCGCAGTACGGCGGAGGATATTCTGACCGATGATGGTTCCCGCTACTGGGCTTATCTGGCCAGATCCCATGGGGAGCTGCTGGGGTTGATTACGCTGGCGGAGAAGAAGGCCATTTATGCTGGTGGGCGCTTTGGTGAGATCGTTGAATTTTACGTTGTGCCCTCTGGCAGGTGTGCCGGTGTTGGCAAGTGCCTGTTGCAGCATGCGGTGTTGAAGGGGCAGGAGATGGACTGGCCTTACTTAGAAGTGGGGGCGCCGCATCAGCCAGCCTGGAAGACCACTCTGAGTTTTTATCTTAATAACGAATTCAGAGAAATTGGGCCGCGGCTGGAAAGAGAAATTTAGGTGCGATTGCGAGTTCTTTTCGTTTAGGGCTGTTTCCCTCAATTCAACAACAGAATGTCCAGAATGGGCTTTTAGGCTGGCGGCAACTTTTGTTTGTTTGGCCAGGAGAAGCCTATGTGTTGGATGTGCAATGAAAAAGCGGGTCTGGTTGGATCACCGGAGCGTCGCAAGTTCCTGAAAACGGCAGGTGTATTTGGTGCTGCCCTGGCAACGGGTGGTGTTGGTGCCGTTTCTTCTGCCGGGGCGCAGGAACCGCCTATCCCTAAAAACGAGATTGGTGGTGATGATGCGCTTAAGCGTCTGATGGATGGTAACAAGCGCTACGTTGAAGGGAATATCTCTCCCGCTGATTTCCAAAGCACACGTGCCGCATTGGCCGCTGGGCAGAACCCGTTTGCGGCGATCCTTGGGTGTGCAGATTCCCGCGTGGCGCCGGAGCTGGCGTTTGATACGGGGCGCGGAGATCTCTTTGTTGTGCGCGTAGCCGGTAATGTTGTGACGCCGGAAGGGCTTGCCAGCCTTGAATTCTGTGTTGATGTGCTGGGCACGCAGCTGATTATGGTGCTGGGCCACGAGAAGTGTGGTGCGGTGAAAGCGGCGATTTCCTCCGTGCAGAGTGGCAACCAGTTCCCCGGACATATCCAGACACTTGTTGAGCTTCTTCGTCCTCCTGTGCAGCAGGCGCAGGCGGAGAAGGGAGATATCCTCGTCAACGCGATCAAGGCGAATGTGCAGTGGGGGACGACCGCTTTGCAGCAGGCATCACCCATATTGGACAAGCACTTCAAGGCGGGGACGCTGAAGGTTGTTGGCGGGGTGTATGACCTTGATACGGGCAAGGTAACGCTGGTGACATAAGAGGATCGCAGATGGTTGTTCCCATAGTCAGGGTATCTGAAGCAAAGGATCTTCCGGCTTTGCTGGAGCTTGAGGCTCATTACATGGCAGAGTTGGAACCGCAGAACTTTGAGCGGTGGAAGGCATGTGAGGCCGTGCACCGCAAGCGGATGGAAGAGGTTCTGGCGCGTACTTTTGCGGCTGAAATGGCCGATGAGATCAGAGGCTATTGCTATTGGGGGCTCCAGAACGATGGCGCTCATATCTTCAACGTGTATGTGCATCCGGATTTTCGCCGCTACGGACTGGCGAAGTATCTGCTTGAACGTACGGAGGAAGATATCCGGAAAAAGGGCTTCAGCCATTGGACGTTCAATCCCATCAGGACGCATCCGGCGAAGGTGTTCATTGAGCAGCTTGGTTATAAGCTTTTGCGGGAAGATGCGGACCGGCTTCACATGATGAAGGGAAAGGCAGCGGCGTGAGGCGCGCTTCATCCCGTTCTGCAAGCAGTTTTAGCACCGCTGGAAATTTCCGGCGGTGTTTTCACGTGAAACTCCCGGTACGGGGAGGGCAAGGCGAACAGGCGGTGCCTGCGCTACTTATTTAAAATAGAGTCTTCGGCATCGGCTAGTCGCCTTGCCCGGGCATTTTGGTATGGCCAACATCGCCTCTTATCCTGAAAGACACGATAGCCGGTTTCCCGGAAGGACAATGGCTGTATCTGAGCAGGTTTCCTTGCTCTGATAGGTCCATTGCCCCTGACATTTATCTCTCTGACCGACAAATGCCACTGCGTGATGCCCTTCAGGCTTGGGCCCTTCCTCTCAGGCCATGCAGTCACGCCTGAAAATCGGTGCCACCGGACCTTTGCAAGATGCGTTACCCCTCACAAAAGCCCCACCCAGCCCACGACACGCCGACGGACGGCCCGCCAGCTGCCCGTTACGTGGGCATGCAATGAGTATGGGGCCATCTTTCGCCAAGGGGGATAAGTTTTTAGATGCTCCGTTGCCTGACGAGGTGCGCTGGCAACGGGGCAGAGACGTTAAGCCCACACTTGGGTATTGCGGTTGATGAACTCTTTCAGGCCTTCTGGTTTGCTTCCTGTTGCAGCTTCCACGCCGTTTGTAAGGGCTGCGTTTTGTCCGGCACGGACCGAGATGTAGACTTGTTGGAAGAAGGCGATAGCTGTGTCCGCAAAGCCTGCTGCTTTCAATCCCTGAGCGAACTGTTCCTCTGAGATGTTTTCGTAAGCCACGGGTTTGCCGAGTGCTGTGCTCAACTCCTTTGCGACTTCGCTGTAGTTTGGTGCTTCGCTGCCGGTGATGTCGAAGGCTTTGTTGGCGTTTTGTGAGTTGAGCAGGGCTGCGATGCTAACGGCTGCAACATCTTTTGCGGAAATGAAGTTGATGCGACCATCACCTGCCGGGGTATAGAGCTTTCCAATGGCGATTGTCTGGGCGTCTGCCTTGGTGAAGTTGTCGTAGAAAAAGCTTGGGCGGACGATGGTGTAATCCACTCCGCTGGTGATCAAAGCTTGTTCCACGAGGAAGAGCGGGGCTTGCGGGATGTGATTGATGCCCATGCCGGTGATCAGCACGATTTGCTTCACACCACTTGCCTTTGCCGCTTCAATTGCAGGGATCATGACCTGATCCGCTTCCATATCTACCGGGCGTGGGATCATCACAACTCGGTCTGCCCGCTTAAAACTGGTGAACGTTTCGGGGCGGGCGTAGTCAAACTCAACGGCTTCATAGGGGGTATCTGGTTTGGGCTGGCGACTGCCGCCGAGAACTTTGACAGGCTTTTCTGCAAGCTGGCTGATGATTTCGGTGGCCAGAGTGCCTGTTGCGCCGGTGATGAAGATTGTTTCCATGAGAGTGCTCCTTGTGTTGTTCAGAGCAATATGGTGTGGATTTTGTTTCCTTATTAGGAGCTGTATTTGATATATATTGTTCCGAAAAAAGGATCGGTAATTTGAAAAATGAGCTCAAACATATCCGGCGGCTTGCTGTCTTTGCCTGTGTGGTGGAGCAGGGCTCATTTGCGGCAGCGGGGCGCAAGCTGAACATGGGGCGTGCCAAGGTGAGCGAGCAGGTGGCTTTGCTTGAGGAGGCGCTGGGCGTGCGGGTGTTGCATCGCTCCACCCGTAAGCTGAGTTTGACGACGGATGGCGAGCGGTTGTTGCCGCATGCGCAAGGATTGTTGCAGCTTTCGCAGGATGCGCTTGCCTCTGTTGAGCAAGGAGCGGAGGAGCTTTCCGGCACGTTGCGGGTGACGTGCACGCAGGATTTTATGCAGCGGGTGCTTTCGCGGTTTCTCAAAGGCTTTGTGCGGCGGTATCCGGCTTTAAAGCTTGAGTTGCTGGTGGATGATCAAAAGCTGGACCTGATTGAAGATGAAGTGGATGTGGCACTGCGCATTGGCATTCCTGCCGATTCAGCCATGATTGGACGGGTTTTATGTGATGTTGAGTTTCAGCTTTATGCCTCCTGTGATTATTTGAGTGAGCATGGACGCCCAGCTTTGGTGAGTGACCTGAAAAATCACCGTGGCATTGATACGCTGGATGTTGCACTCAACTCGCTTTCTCTGTCAGACCAGACGGGCCTGCGCAGGCCGATTTCGCTGCAGGCAATGTGCCGGACCAACTCGCCATCGGGTATTTTGTCTATGGTTGAGATTGGCTCGGGGATTGGGCTTTTGCCTTTGTATCTTGTGCGGGATGCCTTGGAACGGGGAACGGTTGAGCGGGTTTTACCGGACTGGAGCTTTGGTTCTGCCAAGCTTTATCTGCTCTACCCTTCCAAGAAGCAACTGGCGCGGCGGAGCCGTGTGTTTATGGATGAGTTTCGCAAATGGCTGTTGGAGACGAAGGAGGGGCGCTCTTTCTTCTTCACGGATTGAAGCGGCGGATAAGAGGGTGTGTGTTTTGCAAAGGTCAAGTGATGGGCGGTTTGCTGGGTGTATGACTGGGGCTTGCAGAATGCAGTGGTGAGGTGCCGGGATGTGTACCCTCCGGATTACAGAGAGGTGTTTTCGTTGAAACTTTCGTATCTGACCCTCGGCCTTCTCGGGGGCGCTTTTATGGTTGCCAGTGGTGCGCAAGCGCAGGGAACCATCACCCATTACCAGAGTGAGGGAAACCTTGAGGTGACCCATAATGTGGGCTGTATGGCGCGCGAAGAGACCAAGACGAGCTACACACCGGCAGACCTTTATCAATCCATCTTTGCCTGCATTGAGAAAGAGCAATACCAGAATGCCGTTGATCTTTATGTGATGGCGTTTGCGCGTGGGTATTTTGATATGCTGCGGGTGAAGGACAAGAGCGCGCATCAGGCGATCTCCGTTCTGCGACTGGTGACCTTTCAGAAGCTGAGCAAGGAACAGAGCGAAGCCTTTGGCAAAGCGCTGGAGGCGTACAGCAAGGATGGCATCAGCGGCGCTTGCAGTTTCTTGCAGGCCTCAGGCGCGCCGGACTATTACCCCAAATACATGGTGGCCCATGGCATGGGTGGCTTTAAGAAAGAGGGTGGCGACGGGTTGGTGACACCGTTTGACGCCAATGACGCATGGCAGGTTTCCCTCGCCAAAACAGGCATCTGTTCTGCCAAGTAGGCTGAGGTGCCAACTGCGGATTGTGTTTGATTTTTCCTCCTCTTGAGCGTGCTTGAGGGGGAAAGGTGCCTTTGATATTAGCCAGAGCTGGTTTGTAGGCTTTATCCTAGCTCTGGTGATAATAGTGAAGCAAAAACAATATATTACGACGCTTGTGCTGGCTTTTGTTGCTGCATTGGCAATTCAGAATGCGCAGGCTGATGGCAATCGCGTTACTCGTGAATGCCAGGAATTGTCAGAAATTACGCCGGATGTTGAGCTGCCGATGATTGCAGCTGCAGTTTCTGAGTGTGCCAATCACAGTGATCCTTCGCGCAAACTATCAATTTTTCTGAGTGGGCTGATCAAGGTGCAGTTTGATACGCGCCGCGTTGAAGGCACGTCGCTTGGTTCTGCGACCATGTTCTATCAAATGCTTACTTTCCTGAAAATGACTGAGGCTGAGAAAGAGCAGTTCAAGCGCGATGGGAAAGAGTTTGCTGAAGAGGCGCGCGTATTGGCATGTGCTGAGATGCGTCGTCAGGGGCCTCCAACTTATCATCCGTCTTGGTTTGTAAATGTTGCGCAACAGAAGTCGCAGCATGAACAAGCTGGCAAACTTAAAGAGATTGATGCCGCGGCGGAGTGGGATGCTGTGCTGACGCTGTTCTGTTCTGCCAAGTAGATGCTGGCCTGCGGGGGGATGGTATGTTCCGCAGACCAGCAGGGCGCCGTGGCGAGGGTGCGGGGTGTAGCTGCGTTCTCGCTTCCGGCACCGGAGCGGATGGCGTACTGCCAAATGCTCAGGGGCCAGCACGGCTCCACGTGGGCAGGTTCCCTTGCTTTGTGGAGCGCTGGGCGGGCTTAATCAGGAAGCGGAATGTTTATATTTACCGGCTGCGGATGAGCGACCCGCTCTAAAGTTCCGCAGCTTTTTTGTAGTGCTTCCAGTCGGTCGCGGAAGGCATGATGCAGAGTGAACAAAGCATCGCGTTCGCTGCTGTGCTGCAGTCTCTCAGTCAGCAGTAAGTGCTGGATGTAGCTGAGATTTTGCAGGTCTGAGACAGCGATGATGACTTCGTCTATTTCGTTTTGGAAAGTGTTTGTGGTGCCACAGGCACATGCGGAGTCGGTCATTCTCAATCCCTTTGTCTTTACAGGGTTGAACAACCGCGCGACAGCTAGACTTTCTAGGGCCCACTGGCGAGCGGGAGGCTAGAAACCTGTAAGACAGACAGGCGAGTTTATTCCCCTCCGAAGAAGGTATTGTATTCACCGCCCTCCCGCTCATAGCAAAGGGTTTGCGCGCTACCTATAAAGCAGGCACAAAAAATCCGCTAGTTAACGGGAGCGGTAACCGCTGTCTTATAGGAGGTTTCTAGGCCTCACGTATGAATGTGGAATGAAAACCTGAGGTTGTCAAATTGTCGGTTTTGACGAGGGTGTGGATGGAAATAGATTAGAAAATCTCTGTGATTTGAGTTGTTTTTGAGAAGTCATATCGAGATATGGAAGATAACCTGTTGGATAAGAAGAGTTTTAGTAAAAGTACTCTAAATTTGATTTTAGCACTCAATATGAGGTGGTACTCAAGTTAAAGCATGATTTATTTTGTTTTATTCGGTGTTTTTTTAATCGCCTTAATGATCAAAACCTCTGTTAGAGAGTTTTTGAAAGATATTATATTGTTTTCATGGAGATATATTGGGCGTATTAAGTGGCTTAGATATTATAAGGGCCCGATAATTACTTTTCTTACCGTTGCAACAGTTGTTATTGGTATTGTTTCCGAATTTAACGAAGAAACTTTGATTGCTTGGTGGGTATCTATACCTCTCACGGTGATCTTCGGTGCTTTAATTATAGTTGTAGAATTTTCAGTATCATCTCAGACACCAAGTATTGAAAGCATCTACATCAATAAAGAAAAATCACTCACAACTAAGTACGAAAATCTTCTTTTTACCGAGAGGCAAGAATCTCTCAAGGACACGCTTCGGGAGATCAGTGCAGATTTGCAACTAGATAGTGGTGATCGAGTGAGTGTGTATCAGCTAGAGGTAGAAGAGGTGAATGATAACAGATACTTTGTATGTGCAGGCCGTTTTTCGCGGCATCCTGAAAATGGAAGATTAAAGCCAGATAAAAAATACGCTTTTGATAAAGGAGTTTTATCAAAAGTTTGGCAGAGTACAGATGCCGATGGCGAATACAGAGATTCAAAGATACCTTGTTCACGTAGAAGCAAGGCTGCATATTATAAGTATATGGATGCAAACTACGGATTAAGTCGCCCCGACCTTGATGATATCCGAATGAAATCAAGGGATTTTTATGCTTTCACGTTGCGTGATACCAAAGAAGAAGCGCGCGCTGTGTTCGTCTATGAAAGTGTAAACGAGAACCGTTTTGAAGAATATTCTTCTGATACTCTTCAAGATCCGGTGCGGATTCCAGGAATTATCGATAAGTTAGATAAGCTGAAACTCGGTAGTTCTAGAAATCATAGTGAAGCTGGAAAGGTAGGTTTCTAATGGCTCAAATTAGAGATATCTTAGCTTACATCTGCAAGTTTTACCCTCATAAGGAAGAGCTTTCAAAAGCACGTGTTACCAAATTGATATACTTGGCAGATTGGAAGCATATGCTGATTCGAAAAAAGCAAATTAGTGAGATCAAGTGGTTGTTTAATCACTATGGCCCTTATGTTTCAGATGTGACAGATACAGCCTTATCAGATGATCTGTTTGAAGTAATTTCTGATATTAATCATCACGGAGCAACCAAAGAAGTTATCGCACTTAAGAATGCTAATTATAAACCTAGACTTTCCAATAGTGAACGAGAGGCAATTCAGTTCACATTAGATAAGACATCTAGTTTGTATTGGAATGACTTTATTGATTTGGTTTATTCAACTTATCCAATTCAACAATCAGAACGATATGATACGTTGGATCTCTCGCTGTTAGCATCAGAATATCAAAAAAAAAGGCAGTTAGAGCTGACTTGATATGGCAGTGTTAACTTGGGCTAGTGTTGTTATTGATCTTGTCCAAGTAATTATAAACACGTGGCTTTTTATTTTTTTAGATATTTTTATCCGGAAAAAAGTTTCCAATTTTCGGATAGAGGCCTTTGCTAGCGAATAAATTGCTGCAGGATGAGAAGTGCTCCGCCGATGGTCCAGGTATCGAAGATGAGCATCGGCCATTTTGCTGTGAGGGGGATCAGGAGCAACGGAAGCGGGCCTTGGGTTCTTTGTAGAAGCAGGGTGCGGGTACGCCAGCCAGACCATAGGGCAACCAAACCAGCAGGGACGAAGAAGGCCAACTCGTTTGTGATCGCCAAACCTGCAATGCATGGCATTACCGCAAAGATTGATAGGCGCGCGTGGTAAAATAACTTCGTGTCTGCTTTCAAGCTTGGGTACACGTAGGCCGGCGGTAAGCCGAACGATATCTGCCACGTGAAGACCATGTAGGCAGTTGATGAAATAAAGAACCAGAAATACAAATCAGCAATAACCATAGACTTATGCAGCACCAACATTGACGCTGGCCTGTCTACTGCAAAAGCAGGAAGCGCGAAAGTGGCGAGTTCGTAATTGTCGATGCGACAGCGCCCGCCGTCTTCCCGCACTTGATGCGGGATCCAGTGGGGTGGTGGCTGAGAGCTGAGAAGGTGGCTCTAGGTCCCGCATCGCGCTGCGCTTGTGCGGGATGACATCAGAGGTGGGTGCTTGTGCCGGATGACGTCGGAGGGGGATTGCTTGTGTGAGATGACCTCGGTGGAGGTGGTGGGCTCTGAAAGTGGAGCTGCTAAAGAAAAACGGGCCTTGGAGGGCCCGTTTTGTGGTTGTGGGGGACTGAATAGTCTGCTTGTTGAGGTGTCTTAGCCGGAGACCAAGTTTCTCAGGACGTAGTGCAGGATGCCGCCGGCTTTGATGTACTCGAGTTCGTCCTCGGTATCGATGCGGCAGAGGGCTTCGATGGTTTTGGTTTCGCCATTGGCGAATTCGACCTGAATGTCGACCATCTGGCGGGGCTTGAGGTCTGCCACGCCTTTGATGGTGACCTTTTCCGTGCCATCGATGCCGTGGGACTGCCAGCTTTCTCCATCCTTAAACGTGAAGGGCAGGACGCCCATGCCGACGAGGTTGGAGCGGTGGATGCGCTCGAAGCTTTGAGCGATCACAGCGCGCACGCCGAGCAATTTGGTGCCTTTTGCCGCCCAGTCGCGGGAGGAGCCGGTGCCGTATTCCTTGCCAGCAAACACCACAAGCGGGGTGCCAGCGGCTTTGTATTCCATGCAAGCGTCGTAGATCCAGCGTTGCTCGCCGTCCTTGGTGGTGTAGCCACCTTCCACGCCCGGCACCATCTGGTTTTTGATGCGGATGTTGCCGAAGGTGCCGCGCATCATAACTTCGTGGTTGCCACGGCGGGAGCCGTAGGAGTTGAAGTCTTTGCGCTCAACGCCGTGGGAGGTCAGGTACTGGCCTGCCGGGCTGTCTGCCTTAATCGCCCCTGCCGGGGAGATGTGGTCGGTGGTGATGGAATCCAGGAACAAGCCCATGACGGCCGCGCCCTCAATATCGGTGAGGGGTGTTGGCTCCATGGTCATGCCTTCAAAGTAAGGCGGGTTCTGCACGTAGGTGGAAGCTGGTGGCCAACCGTAGGTCATGCCGCCTTCCACCTTGATGTTCTGCCAGTGCTCGTCGCCCTTGAACACATCGCCGTACCGCTCTTCAAACATCTCTTCTGTGATGGAGGAGCGGATGAGGTCGGTGATCTCTTCCGTGGTTGGCCACAGGTCCTTCAGGTAGACGGGGTTGCCGTCCTGATCCTTGCCGAGTGGGTCTTTGGCCACGTTGATGTTGAGCGAGCCTGCGATGGCATAAGCGACAACCAGTGGCGGGGAGGCCAGATAGTTGGCGCGCACATCCGGGTTCACGCGGCCCTCGAAGTTGCGGTTGCCGGAGAGGACGGAGCAGGCCACGAGGTCGTTGTCACTGATGGACTTGGAGATTTCCGGCGGCAGAGGGCCTGAGTTACCAATACAGGTGGTGCAGCCGTAGCCGGTGAGGTTGAAGCCAAGCGCGTCGAGATCTTCCTGAACGCCAGCTTTCTCCAGATAATCCGTCACCACCTGAGAGCCGGGTGCCAGTGAGGTTTTCACCCAAGGCTTCACATGCAGGCCCTTGGCGCGGGCCTTGCGGGCCACCAAGCCAGCGCCGATGAGCACGGACGGGTTGGAGGTGTTGGTGCACGAGGTGATCGCAGCGATGACGACATCACCGTTGCCAAGGTCATGGTCGCGGCCTTCCACCGGTGCGCGGCGCGTTTCTTCGCCTGCCTTCTTGAACTCCTCCGCCATGGTTTTGGCAAAGCCTTCCGCCGCATCAGCAAGGGAGATACGATCCTGCGGACGTTTTGGACCGGCGATGGATGGCACAACGGTGGAGATGTCCAGCTCCAGCGTGTCGGTGAAGGTTGGCTCCGTATGGGTGTCGCGGTACATGCCTTGCGCCTTGGAGTAGGCTTCCACCAGAGCGATGCGGTCTTTGTCGCGGCCTGTGGCGTTCAGATAGCGGAGCGTGTCGTCGTCCACGGGGAAGAAGCCACAGGTGGCGCCGTATTCAGGTGCCATGTTGGCGATGGTGGCGGCGTCTTCCAGAGACATGTTGTCGAGGCCGGGGCCGTAGAATTCCACGAACTTGCCGACAACGCCTTTCTTGCGCAGCATCTCAACCACGGTGAGCACAAGGTCGGTGGCGGTGATGCCATCCTGCAGCTCGCCGGTGAGTTTGAAGCCGATGACTTCCGGGATCAGCATGGAGATTGGCTGGCCGAGCATGGCCGCTTCCGCCTCAATGCCGCCTACGCCCCAACCAAGCACGGCGAGGCCGTTGACCATGGTGGTGTGGGAATCAGTGCCGACGAGGGTATCCGGATAAGCGATGGTTTCGCCGTCTTCTTCCTTCGTCCAGACGGTCTGGGCGAGGTACTCAAGGTTCACCTGGTGACAGATGCCGGTGCCAGGAGGTACGGCGCGGAAGTTATCAAACGCGGACTGGCCCCAGCGTAGGAACTCATAACGCTCATTGTTGCGCTCGTACTCGCGTTCCACGTTAAGGGCGAAGGCGGAGGTGGTGCCGAAATAGTCGACCATCACAGAGTGGTCGATGACGAGATCAACGGGAACCAGCGGGTTCACCTTTTTCGGATCACCGCCGAGGCTGACGGCAGCATCGCGCATGGCGGCAAGGTCAACAACGGCTGGCACGCCGGTGAAGTCCTGCATGAGAACGCGGGCAGGGCGGTAGGCGATTTCGTGGGTGGAGGTGCGGGTGGTCAGCCATTCTGCAACGGCCTTGATGTCATCCGCAGTCACCGTGCGGCCATCTTCAAAGCGCAGCAGGTTCTCCAGAACGACTTTCAATGAGAATGGAAGCTTGGAAACGCCAGTCAGGCCGTTCTTTTCTGCTTCAGGAATGGAAAAATAAGTGTAGGTCTTGCCGCCGACTTGCAGCGTTTGCTTGGCCTTAAAACTGTCTAGAGATTGTGTCATTCGGCGATCTCCTTATTTCGTTTCCCGCTCAGAACCGGAAACTAAGCTTTGAACTGACGAACCTCTCCAGTTCCTCCCGGAGTTTTGTGGCTCGCCGTCATGGCGTTGGCTTGATCATTTAACAAATGCATTAAAAGCGCTTCTTGAAATTCAATCAGCTTATAGTTGTCGACCCTATAGCGTCTTTCTGACGCAGGTTCCAGCTGAACCGCAGCGGAAGGCTAATAATTTACCATGGGTGAGGTTAGGCCGGAGTAGGGCGCCCGATCAAGCGGGATGGGGTTTGTATGAATTATATTATATACAGATGTATACAATATGTCCATTCTATGTTTCCGGCCCTGTGTGGTTTTAAAGGCTCGGAAGGGGATCGCTGTTAGGATGCGTTTGCTTCGCACGAGAATAACTGCCGGGTATGGCGTAAAAGTGCGCAGAGAACAGCTGAAAACAACAGGAAGGCGATTCCTATGAAATCTGCAGTTTTGGTTGGTACGTGTTGTCTGGTTCTGGGTGGATTTGCGGCTGGTGCGCTGGCTCAGGACAACGGAAATGCATATTCTGATGTTGAGGTTCTGCTTGATAAGAGCGAAACGACGATCACGAAGCAGCCGTTGGTTTACCCGGAAGGACGGCAGGCGCAGGTGACCTCACTGGTCATTACACTGGCACCGGGTGAGGCTGTTAAAGAGCATATGCACCCTATTCCTCTTTACGGATATATACTTGATGGTGAGCTGACGATCACCTATGAGAAAGAGGCTCCTCTGACCTTCAAAAAGGGCGAGGCGTTTATTGAGGCCGTCAACACCTGGCACTTCGGCAAAAATACCGGAACGGTGCCAACGCGAATCCTAGCCGTGTTTATGGGAGCAAAGGATTTGCCGAATGTGATACGGCCTCCTGAATAAAGTGGTTTGCGCAAAGACGGGATCATGCAAACTGCTTTAATTCTTTGTTGGAGCGTATCTTATCCGGAAATCGGATCCACTTTTCGGGATACGCCGTCAGTTTGGTAAGCAGTGAGAGCTGCTGTAGTGGTTTCGGGCGCGATGAACCAATTGAAGTTAGTCTGCCAGGGCGTTGCATGTGATCGTGGTGGCCGCAGAGTATTGAACCACGTCGACTTTGAAGTTGGCTCCAGTGAAGCTCTGATTGTGCAAGGCCCCAACGGTGTCGGTAAATCCAGTCTGCTGCGCGTGATCGCCGGACTGGTGGCAAAAGCGCATGGTTCGCTTGAGCTGGAAGGTGGCATGGCTGAGCGCTCTGTTGCCGAACACTCCCATTACTTTGGGCACCTTGATGCGTTGAAGCCGCTGCAGACTGTGCTGGAGAACCTCAGCTTCTGGCGTAACTTCTTTGAGCCTGCCGACTTTGGCGATGGCAAAGTGCGTGAGAGCATGAGCGAGATGGAAGCGCTAGAGACCCTGGGTATCGCGCATACGGCCAGCTTGCCTGCTGGTTATCTCAGTGCTGGACAACGCCGCCGCCTTTCCGTGGCGCGCTTGCTGGTGGTTCCACGCCCAATCTGGCTGCTTGATGAGCCAACATCCGCGCTCGATAAGGCTTCTGAAGAAGTATTGCTTGGTCTGATTGCAGATCACATTAACGCTGGCGGTGTTGTGATTGCCGCGACCCACCTGCCTCTGAACCTGCCAAACACCAAGTTCCTCAACCTGTCGCCAGTGACGACAGAGAGCGAGCATATGTTTGCGGGTGAGGATCTGGACGACTATTTCGACGAAGACGAGCAGGACGAGGGCTGATCATGAACTGGATGAAGTGTCTTTTTGTCCGCGAATATCAATTGGCGAACCGCGTTGGCGGTGGTGCGTTGATTGGCGTTCTGTTCTTTCTGGCCGTTGTGACGATCTTTCCGTTTGGTGTTGGCCCGGACATGATCCTGCTGTCGCGCATTGGTGCTGCGATCCTCTGGATTGGTGCTTTGCTGGCGACGCTTTTGGGGCTTGATCGTCTGTTTCAGGCTGACCGTGAAGATGGCTCCCTTGAGCTGCTGGTGATGTCAGGCCGTTCGCTGGAGCTGGTTGTGCTAATCAAGTGTGCGGCGCACTGGGCGGCGACGGGTCTTCCGCTGGTGTTGGCAACGCCGGTTCTTTCTTTGTTCGTGGGTCTCGACTTCCAGAGCATTGTTCTGGTGACGCTGACCTTGCTTGTTGGTGCGCCTGCTCTCACCCTTGTGGGTGCAGTTGGTGCTGGTGTTACTGTTTCCATGCGGCGGGGTGGGGTGCTGCTCTCCATTCTGGTTATTCCGCTGGCAATTCCAATTCTGATCTTTGGTGTGAGTGCCGCGACAGCGGGAGCGATCGACTCCAATAACTTCCTCGTTCCGTTCCTGTTTTTGTGTGCTCTGACACTTTTTGGTCTTGTTGTTGGACCTCTTGCAGCAGCTGCAGCGCTTCGCGTTTCAGGCGACTGATGGATGCGGCTATATGGCCGCTGAAATTCCCTGAAGCGTTAAGTCTATGTAAAATCGTCTAAAATGGGTGAATTCCCGAAGAAGTGAAGTGTCAAATTGCGCGTAATCAATGACCTTGATAGGTCCGTGACACTATGTACACATTGATGCTTCGTCATTCTCAGTTTAGAACGGCTCTATGACCTTATACGATCTTGCAAACCCAACCCGGTTCCTGAAGCTTGTGAAAGTTCTGCTTCCATGGCTTATCGTTGCGACGGTCGCTGCACTTGCAGTTGGCTTGTACTTCGCGTTTTTTGTTGCGCCTGAAGATTACCAGCAAGGCCAGACAGTGCGCATTATGTTCGTGCACGTGCCTGCTGCCCAGCTTGCATTGATGTGTTATGCGATGATGGCGTTGTCTTCGATTGGCTCTCTGGTCTGGAAGCACCCGCTGGCTGATGTTTCGGCCAAAGCTTCCGCTCCAATCGGTGCTGCATTTACCTTTCTGGCGCTGTTTTCCGGCGCGATCTGGGGTAAGCCGATGTGGGGTACTTTCTGGGTCTGGGACGCAAGACTGACCTCCTTCCTGGTGTTGTTCATCATGTACCTGGGCATCATTGCACTGTGGAAGGCGATTGAAGATCCTATCAAGGCTGCAAAAGTGAATGCGATCATCACGCTGGTTGGTGTGATCAACGTGGTCATTATCAAGTTTTCCGTTGAATGGTGGAACACGCTGCACCAGCCGCCGAGCATTATCCGCAGCGGTGGTCCTGCTATTCACTCTTCCATTCTCATTCCACTTGGATTGATGGCTCTGGCCTTTGTGCTTCTGTTTGTAACTTTGCATCTGATGAGCATGCGTAACGAGATTATGCGCCGTCGGATCAGAGCGATGCGAATGCGTGCAGCTTCTGTTGCACCGGCTGCATCCAGCAGCACAGTGACTAAAGCAGCTCCAGCAGGTGCGAGGTAAGGATCATGGACTTTTCAGAGTTTGGTCGTCACGCTGAATATGTGATTGCTGCCTATGCAATGGCTGCGCTGGTCATCGGTATCCTGATTGTTTGGGTGCGTATGGACAAAACCCAACTGGAAAAAGAGATGCAGGCACTGGAAGCAAGTGGCATTCGTCGCCGTTCTTCCCGTCGTCCTGGTCCTTCCGTCAGTCAGGTGGTTTCCTCCTCAGCAGACGATAAGAGTGAGAGCTAACAGGAATGAGTAGTGAAATAGACGAAGAGAAGAAGTCAGGCATTTCTCCGCTTTTTCTTCTTCCGCTGATTGTTTTTGGTGCTCTTGCGGTTCTGATGGGTTTCATGATGCTCTCTGGTCATGACTCCAAAGAGTTGCCATCTGCCCTGATTGACAAGCCTGCACCTGAGTTTGATCTGCCGCCCGTGAATGGGCTGGAGCGTGACGGCAAGCAGGTTCCTGGGTTCAAGCGTAGTGATCTGCTTGGTCAGGTGACCGTTGTGAACATCTTCGCATCCTGGTGTGCGCCTTGCCGTGCTGAACACAAATACTTGATGGATCTGGCCAAGGACGATCGTTATGAGATCGCTGGCCTGAACTACAAGGACACGGACGTGAAGGCGAACCGGTTCCTCGCAGAGCTTGGCAACCCTTATGACCGCGTTGGGTTTGACACTGGCCGCGCAGGCATTGAATGGGGCGTTTACGGGGTTCCTGAGACTTTTATCGTCGATGAGAAGGCTCAGATCCGCTACAAATTTGTTGGCCCATTGAGTGAGGCCAGCTATCGGGACGTCTTCCTGCCAGAGCTTGAAAAAGTGCTGAATGAATCCAAATAATACCAGCGCCCCTGATTCCTTGGGTTTTCAGGGGCTCACTGGGATGTGATTCTACAGTTATCTGGTTATTGTTTAGGTTAGCGCTGCATCAGCGATGACTTAAACAATTGCGAAGGGCCGAAATGCGGTGGTTTTCTTTAAATAGATTGACGGGTGTTGTTCTCGCAGCAGGGCTGGGTCTTGCGACTTCACTCTCTGCGCAGGCACAAACTCCAAAGGCCGTGGTTGAGTTGTTCACCAGCCAGGGCTGTTCGTCATGTCCACCTGCAGACCAATTTCTGGAAGAGCTTGTTGCTGACCAGAAAGACGTTGTGACACTTTCCTATCACGTTGATTACTGGGATTACTTCGGTTGGAAGGACACGCTTGGTTCGCCTGTGTTCACCCAGCGCCAGAAGGATTATGCCAAGAGCCGCGGTGATGCGCAGATCTATACGCCTCAGGTTGTCGTGAATGGCCGTGGGCATATGGTTGGCAGTGATCGTCGCTCCGTCAAAAATGCTATCCGCAAGTCCTCCGGTATGACCGTGCAGGTGGAAGCGATGCTGGATGACAGTGCGCTCGAAGTTCAGCTCTCTGGCTCCCTGAAAGAGCCGGGCAAGAAGGCGGACGTTTATCTTCTTGGTATCGACAAGGAAGCTGTGGTTGAAATCCAGCGCGGTGAAAACGCTGGTACGACGCAGACCTACAAGAACGTTGTGCGCAGCATTATGCCGATTGGCATGTGGTCTGGTGCAGCTGAAGTGTTCCGTCTGCCACGCACTGCGCTGAAGATGTTCGACTCCAAGAACTGGGCTGTTCTGGTTCAGACGAACTCCGGCGAAATGCCGGGTGAAATCATCGGTGCCGCTTTTTACGACAAGTAGAAATAGCCAATATTCTGCAAGTGATTTTCATTTGCAAACATTGCGTGCAAATAAGCATAAAAACTGGCTATTTGAGCGCGTTCCATTGTTTAATATGCCACTGAAACCTGATAGAGGACGATAACTTTCTAAGCAGTCGTCGAGTTTGAATTAGGGTGGATGTGGCACATGGACCAGAGCATGCGCTTTGCGCTGGGCAGCATCGTCATTGGCATATTGGTATTTGCGCTCAAATACTTTGCCTTTGTGATGACGGGCTCCATTGCGTTCTATTCCGACGCCCTTGAAACCTCCATCAATATCGCGAGTGCTTCTGCTGCTGCCGGTGCTTTGTATCTGGCGCGCAAACCTGCTGATCAGAACCACCCTTACGGCCACTATAAAGCAGAGTATTTTGCTGCTGTTCTGGAAGGGGTGCTGATTGTTCTGGCAGCTATCCTCATTCTGCGCAAAGCCTATATGGGTTTGACTGAGCCGTATGATCTTGATGTGAACATTCAGGGTATTGGCTTGAACCTGCTGTCTTCCGTGATCAATTGTGTCTGGGCGATTGCTCTGATGCGGATTGGTAAGGCGCATCGCTCTCCGGCTTTGCAGGCGGATGCGCGGCACATCATGACCGATGTCTATACATCCCTTGGCGTGCTGGTTGGTATCGCGGCTGTGTGGGTGACGGGCTGGCAGATGTTTGACCCGATCCTTGCTGGTATCGTTGCAGTCAACATCATGTGGTCTGGCTGGAAGCTGGTGCGTGAATCTGTCGGAGGTCTGATGGATGAGGCTGCTCCAGAAGAGGAGCAGGAAGAAATCCGCGCATTGATCTCCAAGTTTGGTGATGGTGCGCTGGAAGCTCATGATCTGCGGACGCGCCATGCAGGCCACGTGACTTTCATTGATTTTCATCTGGTGGTGCCGGGTGAAATGAGCGTTCTGGATGCTCATGCGATTTGCGATCGCATTGAGGAAGGCATCGCAGAAAAAATGCCTGGTGCACGTGTGACGATCCACGTGGAACCGGAAAATCATGCCAAGCATTCAGGAATTGTGGTTTTATAGGCACTTACAGAGCTTGAAACCTGATCTGCGTAGTTTTACGGTGTCACCTTAATTCCTATGGGGATTGGGTCTGATGGCGTCTGCCGTTTTTCAGAGATGATCTCCCGGTGCAGTTTGCCTGTTTCCAGGGCCACACAGGCTGCCTTTCGTTTGGTTGCGTGATCCTTCGCTTTTGCTGTGGTTCGGGGCTGCGCTGTGTTTCAGAGATAATTATGCCCCGCTCTCATTACCTCGATCATCTTATCCTGCTTATCGGTGTGTTCGTTATTGTCGGGCCGGTGCTGATCATTGCATTTTCCTCGACACACTCTGGCGCAACACTTGGACAGGATGGACTGCAGTTCCTTCCGGGTCCGTATGGCGTTGAGGTTTACAGCAAGGCTTTGTTTGAGGGGCGTGGGTTTTCGAGGGGAGTGACGGGCCTGACCATGGCGCTGAACTCTCTGTATCTGGCAGCTGGGTTTGCGTTGGCTAAGGTCGGCATCTCGCTGCTTGCGGCCTATGCGCTGGTGTATTTCCGCGTTCGCTTCGGCACGTTCTTCTTCTGGGTGATCTTGTGCAGCTTGCTGCTACCGTTGGAATCCCGGTTTCTGCCAACTTATGCAGTGACCAGTCAGCTGGGGCTGGTGAACTCCTATCCGGGTCTGATGCTGCCTTTGCTTGCGTCAGCTGTTGGAACGTTCTTCTTCCGACAGTTTTTCCTTGGTGTGCCGACAGAGCTTTCTGAGGCTGCGCGGATTGATGGGGCAGGGCCGATCAAGTTTCTGAAGGACATTCTGGTTCCTGCTTCTGCGCCCATGATTGCAGCGCTCGGCCTGCTGATGTTTGTGCAAGGTTGGAACCAGTATCTGTGGCCGGTGATGGTTTCCAGCGAAGAGACCAGGATGACACTGGTGCAGGGGTTGAGCCTGATTGGTCGCACTAGCCCGCAAGGGTTGGCGCTGGCCGTGCTTGCTATGTTGCCACCAATCCTGCTGGTGGTTTTCTGCCAGAAAGCCTTTGTGAAAGGGCTGACGGACGGACGTCAGTAGGCTCTCAGAAGCCTCAAAGAAACCACAATACCTGTCTTCGTTGAAACAGCGCCTCTTGGTAGGGCTGATATCCATGTGAGGATTACAGAGGTCTGCCTGCTCAATGGCAGATGTGCTCATGGAAGAAGGGTTTGGTATGATGTTGCGTGGTTTGAAGGCGTTTGCTGTTGTTGCTTCACTTGGCTTTGCTGGACTGGCGGCTCCAAATGCAGCTTATGCATGGGGTGAGCTGAGCTGCTCAGAGCTGAATGCGACCATTATCGACATCGATGATATCTCTGATGAGGTTTTCTTTGAAGGCGGAGTTCGGGCTGGTTCCAACGTTGATGGTGCTCTTGGCCATCTGATCGATGTGGGACGCTTGCTTGCTGAGCTGGAAGATGACGGCAAGCTCGATCGCGCGGTTGATCGTCTGGAAGATGCCTGGATTGATGAGGACTGGAACGGGTATTCGTTCGCTCTGGATGATATCGCCGATCGCCTCGACTATTTTTACGACCGCGACTGTTAAGCGATATCCTGATGAAGTCCGGCCTCGTGCCGGGCTTTTTGTTTGTGGTGCCGGAGCCTCAGGAGGCTGCGCTGAAATAGTCTTCTCTCAGAAGGGCGGTGCCGTCAGGTTGCAAGACCCAGAGTTCCTTGGAGATGTTGCCGTGGGCTTTGTTCATCTTCCAATCGGAAGAGAGGATGGCAGAGCTTTCGCCTGAAGCGACGATTTTGGGGTTGAGGTATTCGACCTCTGAGAAACCTTCCCGAATGAGCATTTGCCAGAACTCGAGAATCTCGGCTCGGCCATGGTAGGTGCCAAAGGGTTTGGCCTCCATAACAGCGTTGGCTTCGTAGCAGTTGGCGCAGCCTTGAGCATCACCCGCATTGAACGCGTTTTGCCACTGTTGACTGGCTTCTTTCACTGCTGCTTCCAATTCACTGTTCATCGTCGGACTCCAAAGCTCGGGCGTTTGCGCCTCTTTGTTTGGACGTAGGATGAAGAGCGAATCTTGATTAGAAATGGACGTATAGGGCATTCCTGAAAGTACCACCTATGAAAGGTGAAGTCCGTCTTTCAAATGTGGTAGGCGGATTTGAACCGACTAGTAAGCTGGGGTATCAACTTTCCTAAGCTTTTGGGTTGCTTTGATTTTGTAGTGTTTAGCGTTTGAGCACAGAGCTATCTGTTGAAGGAAAATGATAGGCTGGCAATTGCGCTTAAAGAAAAAGCCCGGCGGTGGTTGCCGGGCTTTGTGATTTCATCTTTCAGTTCTGGGAGGGGGATTTGATCCTCCCAGATTTGCCAAGATTCAGAGGCGCTGAGAGCCGGTGCCGAACTCAGGATAGGCTTCGACGCCGATCTCTGCTTTGTCGAGACCCATGGCTTCGTCTTCCTCGGTCACGCGCAGGCCAACTAGCATCTGGATTGCGTACCAGACAATGGTGGAGGCAACGAAGGTGAAGATGCCGATGGCTGCTACACCGATGAACTGGGTGACGTAAGATGCGTCTGAGTTGGACAGTGGCACGATTAGCGTTCCCCAGATGCCGGAAAGCAGGTGAACCGGGATTGCGCCAACCACGTCGTCGATCTTCAGTTTGTCGAGCATTGGCACTGCGAAGACAACAATGGCACCCCCAACACCACCGATGAGAACGGACTGGAGCACGCTTGGCGCCAGTGGTTCTGCGGTGATGGAAACGAGGCCAGCCAGTGCGCCGTTGAGAGCCATGGTGACGTCGACCTTCTTATAGAGAGCCTGTGTCAGAGCAATCGTTACGACCACACCACCTGCAGCAGCCATGTTGGTGTTGGCGAAAATGCGGGAGATGTCTGTGACGTCGCCAATGGTGCCCATTGCCAGCTGAGAAGCGCCGTTGAAGCCGAACCAGCCGAGCCACAGGATGAAGGTGCCAAGTGTTGCCAGCGGCATGGAAGAGCCTGGCATTACGAAGACCTGACCGTTTTTACCGTACTTGCCTTTACGCGCACCCAGGATGATCGCGCCAGACAGGGCCGCCCAGCCACCAACGGAGTGGACGAGGGTTGAACCAGCAAAGTCAGCAAAGCCCATTTCGGAGAGCCAGCCAGCGCCCCACTGCCAGGAGCCGGTGATTGGGTAGAGCACGCCGGTGAGGACAACAACGAAGATCAGGAAGGCCCAAAGCTTGATGCGCTCTGCCATGGTGCCGGATACGATGGAGGCTGTGGTTGCGCAGAAGACCATCTGAAAGAACCAGTCGGAGGCCGTTGAATAGCCTGTATCCAGAGCGTCACCGCCTACAGGGTCAAAAGAGTATGGCCCGATGGACCCCATGAAGCCACCGTCGACGCCGGTGTACATGAGGTTGTAGCCGGTGATCCAGAACATCAGGCCAGCGATGGAGTACAGCGCGATGTTTTTGAGGCACTGCATGGAGACATTTTTGGTGCGGACGAGGCCTGCTTCAAGCATGGCGAAGCCAGCTGCCATCCACATCACCAGAAAGCCGCCGATCAGGAAGAGCAGAGTGTTGAAGATGTAAGCTGTGTCGACAGCAAGAGCGTATTTTTCTTCTGCCATGACTGGGCCGGCGGAGAGTGCCAGCAGCGAACTTGCGGCAACAAGGGTGGAGGTGCGTTTCATATTCTCTATCCCCTTCACTTGATTATATTGCTTCTGCGTCTGCTTCGCCGGTGCGAATGCGGACGACTTGATCAATGGAGTAGACGAAGATTTTGCCATCACCGATCTGGCCAGTCTGAGCTGCGTTTCCGATGGCTTCGACAACTTTGTCTGCCATGTCGGACGCAACTGCGACTTCGACCTTTAGTTTTGGGAGGAAGGTGACGGCGTATTCTGTGCCGCGGTAGATTTCTGTGTGGCCCTTTTGGCGGCCATAGCCTTTGACTTCGGTGACTGTGAGCCCCTGAATGCCCAGAGTGGTGAGTGCGTCGCGCACCTCATCCAGTTTAAAGGGCTTGATGATTGCCATAACGATTTTCATGTCAGATTCCCGTTCCCCTCTTTCATGGAGTGTGCCGCAAAGAGTTCTGGAGACCTCTTTGGGGCCGGGAAAATGCCAGTTATCTGGTCCTTCTCAGTATGCCCGGCCGGCACGCTTGCCCTTCCTCTTTCAAGGAGCGTGCCAGTTTTGGAAAATATCGATTTTTACGTAGAATTCGGGCGTGAGAGGCTTTGGAATAATCTTGAAAATTCAGCGGCTTGATTGAAATTAATTTTTCTCGATGAAGAGTGGCACGGGTGGACATGCGCAGAAAGTAGCTGTCACTAAAATAGGCAGAGCCATAAATTGACTCTGCCTATTTTGTAATCATTGTAAATGCGTGTCTAATTTTTAATCAGGTCGTTTATGCCCTGAATCCACCCGATGCCAGGAACTCAATTTCTTCCGGTGTTGAGGTGCGACCAAGCACTTCGTTGCGGTGTGGGAAACGGCCAAAGCGGCGGATGACGTCCATGTGGATCAGCGCGTAATGATAGGTGTCCTGATCACCCAGACCGCGGAACAGATCCACACTCAGATCCTGCATGTCCATTTCTTCTGAATGCTCGAAAGGCAGGAAGAAGAACATACGATAGCCCATCGGGAAGGCGGTATGGAAGTTCTTGTTGAGGGAATCCAGGGCAACTTTGACGGCCTTCGGATCGGAAGCGAATGCTTTGGGTGAGCCGCGATAGATGTTGCGCGGGAACTGGTCGAGCAGCAAAAGGAGAGCCAGCGTGCCGTGTGGGGTTTGTGTCCAGTCGTCGTAATCTCCGTGATTGGCAGCCTCTACGTCGGCTTCAAACTTCTCGCGGATTTCCTTATCGAATGCTTCGCCGCCGTTGAACCATTTGGGGCCGCCTGCGGTCCACCAGAAATCCAGAATTTCGAGTGCTTTACTGGTCTCTGATTTTCCGTCGAGTTCCATTAGTGCCATGCTTCACTCCCCAATATTTGCTTTACTGTTGCGCAAAGTTCCGTTAGCCCAGCAACAAACACAGTGGCACATTCAAGTACCTGGTGGAACATTGGTGGACGATTCAAACATTCTGGACCTGAGAGGTCTTAACTGCCCATTGCCGGTGATGAAGACGCGCAAGCACCTTAAGCGGATGGCGAAGGGGGATCAGCTTGTGGTGAAAGCCACGGATCCAATGTCTGCAATCGATATTCCACATATGTGCCAGGAAGACGGCCATGTGTTGATTGAGAGTAAGATGGTAGGTGACGTGCGTCAGTTCAAGATTGAATGCTGATTGCGCTCTACTCTTGCGGGGCTAGGCCTCGAACAGCTTGTCCAGTTTGCGGGCGAGCTTGAAATCCAATTCCGTGAGCCCACCTGCATCATGGGTGGTAAGTAACACTTCCACTTTGTTGTAGGTATTCGTCCATGTAGGGTGATGGTTCAGCTTTTCTGCCAGAATTGCGGCGCTGGACATGAAGCCAAACGCGCGTGCAAAGGACCGGAAGGTGAAGGTGCGCTCAATGGAGTTGCCATCTTCGGACAAGGTCCAATGCGGTAATTCTGCAAGGGCGAATTCTTTTGCGGTAGAGGACAGCAGCTCGGGCACAAGACCACCTTTGGTTTTGTTGCAAGGGGTGTCTCAGATTTAGTAGGTTTTTCTGACTCGCAAAATCCATGGATATTTGGGTAGACCCGCGCGAAATTCTGGAGCAAAGATTTCGGCTGGGATAAATATTCAGGCAGTCAGATTTGGAGGGAGCAGTGGTCTTGTTGCAGCGTCGTGTACTGTTTGTGTGTCTTGGCAATATTTGTCGAAGCCCGTTGGCAGAGGGCGTTTTCCGTCATCATGTGAAGCAGGCTGGGTTGGAAGAGCAGATCTATGTGGATTCTGCTGGAACCGCGAGTTGGCACACTGGCAAGAAGCCGGATATCCGCAGCATCCAGACAGCGCAGAAGCATGGCGTTGATATTTCCAATCAGGAAGCGCGCCAGCTGGAAGATGAGGACTTTGAGAAGTTCCACTACATCATCGCGATGGATGCCAGCAACCTATCCAACATTCAGGCCAAAGCGCCTTATCTGCACACAGCGAATATTCGCTTGCTGCTGCAGGATGAACAGAAGGATGTGCCGGATCCATATTACGGTGCGAATGAAGGGTTTGATGAGGTGTATGATCTGGTGCGGGACGGCACCTACAATCTGCTTCAGGAAATCCGTGAGGAGATGGAGCCGACAGAAATCTAGGTTTCTCTTCAGGTCATATAGAAAAGCTCCGCAGGCGGTTGCGGAGCTTTTTTCGTTTTGGGCTGCTTATTTGAACTTGCGGAAGAAGCTCTTTGTGCCGCGTGCGCACCAGCATGCTGCACTGCCGATCTTAGTGCGTAGCCAGTTGCCGCCGTTGGTGAACGAGGTTTCCAGATTATTCGGCTGCGCCCAGTTTGGGGTGCGCTGGTAGAGGTAGTGATAGACACCAATGATCACGAGCATGGTGATGCCCCAGGAGAGCAGGGTGTCTGAGAAATAGTGTCCGCCGAAGGCTACGCGGTTGGCTGAAAGAACGAAGACCAATGCGCCGATTGCTGTTGCCAGTGGAGTGCGCCAGGCTTTTGGGGCGATGAAGACCAGCGAGAACAGCCAGATAGAAGCTGACGCCTCACCGGATACAAAAGAGCAGTTACTATCACAATGGTTAGTAGGCTGCCATACGCCGATGAATGGCAGGTCTCCGCCAAAGATGTCCGTTTGCCGTGGGCGTGGGCGGCCCCACAGGTTCTTGAAGAACGCGTTGACGACAAGGCCTGGGCCGAGGATGAGCGTGGACACCACGAAAATCGGGTGCCTCAGATCCATTAGGGCTTTGATTTTGGGGAAGGCCAGCTTGATCAGCATTACCAGCAGCGACAGGCCCGCGACCCACTGAAAGAGATAGACGCCGAAGTAACGTACGCTGCGCCAGAACGGATCTTTAGAGACTGGGAAACTGCCTTCGCCGTTGTAGAAGAAGTTGGAAGCCCAGACATCCAGCCCCGGGAAGATCAGAAATATCGCAGAGACGATAAGAATGTAGGTCAGGACTGCTGTGAAAGGTCGTTCACGGCAGAAATTGATGGTCTTCTTAAAGAATGAAGTCTTTGGGCCGTCTTGTACCACGGGAATTCCTGAGTTCTCTCTTGTGAGTTACAAGGCGGTATACTTGTTTTTGAGCGTTGCGCCAATGTGCTGCCTTGAAATTCCATTGGTGCTCAGCAAGATTACGTCTCGCATCGCCAAACTCCCATATAGGGGCCTGTGAGATAATTACAAATTGCATCCATTGCCATAGGCTGTAGCTTAACGGTCTGTTGGATCAGAAAGAGAAAGAATGCCTCGGCTCGCGTTTTATTATGAATTTGCCAGCCCATACTCCTACCTGACTGCAGCGCGTATTGAGCAGCTTGCGAAGGACAGGGGGATTGAGGTGGATTGGCGCCCGATTTTGCTGGGTCCGATCTTCCGCAGACAAGGATTTGAGAGCTCTCCCTTTGTCGCGAACCAGAAGAAGGGCGCTTACATGTGGCGGGATGTGGCGCGCATTGCTGCCAATCTCGGATTGCCATGGAAGAAGCCGCGTATCTTTCCGCAGCATAGTTTGCTGGCTTCACGCATCGCATTTGCCGGGCGTAAGGAGCCTTGGATCGGGGCGTTTACCCGGGCTGTGTTCCATATGGCTTTTGCGCTGGATGAAGACATCTCCAAGCCCGAGCTGATGATTGCGTTGCTGCGGGAACTGGATCTAGATGCAGATAAGATCATGCGGCAGGCAGAAACCACGGAAGTGAAGATCGGTTTGCGGGCTGCGGTCGCGGAAGCTGAGGCTCTTGGTGTGTTTGGGGCGCCGAGCATGATCACTGAGAAGGGTGAGCTTTATTGGGGCAACGACCGGCTTGAT
Source organism: Pseudovibrio sp. FO-BEG1 (assembly GCF_000236645.1). Lineage (NCBI taxonomy): Bacteria > Pseudomonadati > Pseudomonadota > Alphaproteobacteria > Hyphomicrobiales > Stappiaceae > Pseudovibrio > Pseudovibrio sp. FO-BEG1. The sequence continues at coordinate 190,069 of NC_016642.1, read as the reverse complement.
GAAGCGCTGGATGCCTCTTTCGTGCGGATCGGCTAATCGTTGCTGTGAAGCGTGCTTTCCAACAGGCTGTAGAGTGCTGATGGGTTTATGGGTTTTTCCAGAATTTGCGCGAAGCCTTGTTTGAAGAGGGCTGGGCGGTCTTCCGGTGCAATGCTGGCGGTGATTGCAAAGCAAGCTTTTGCTCTGGTGTAACCGTTTGTTTGCATCTGAGTGAGGGTTTCGGCGCCGTTCATTTCTGGCATGTTCAGATCGAGAAAGATGAGATCTGACGGTGTTTCTTCCTGCATCTTCAGCGCTTGTTTGCCGCTGTCAGCAGTGCGCACCATCAGGCCGAATGAAGAGAAGATGGCTGCCAGCAGTTCCCGGTTCGGCTCATTGTCATCCACGACCAGCACAGACCCGGATAGCGCTGAGCGGGTGATGTTCTGCGAGGCAGGGGCCTGCTGCCTGTTCTTTTCAACTTCCTGAATAGGCAAGATGAGTTCGAAGCTGGCTTCATGTTCGGAGTTTGTAATGAGCCGCAGGTCGCCACCATTTTCACAAGCCAGATGCCGTGCGCTCCAGAGGCCGAGGCCATGACCGTCGGACTTCCGTTTCGGTGTGGGAGCAGCATCCAGATGAGAGGCTTGTTCAGAAGAAAGACCCGGGCCAGCGTCTTTGAGTGTGACCACAATGTTGGGTTCGTGGTTTGAGAACTTGATGTGAGCGCTGAGAGTGATGGTGCCGGTGTTGCTGTAGAGGATAGCGTTATCAACCAGCACTGCCAGAATGCGTTGCAACTCATCTGAGTGCGTTTGATAGGCCGACATGGCATCACGAGACCAGCGATGGATGAGCGTGTGCCCTGAGCTTTCTGCCTGTGGTGAAAACAGATCCACGATGTAGGTGAGCTGTTCCAGAAGTGGTTTGGCTTCCGGCTCAATTGGATGTGTAGCTGTTTGGTATGTCTCTGGCTCTGTATGCGTTTGCAGGATGATGCCTGTCAGCTCTTCCAGAGAGCCAATGGCTTTCTGCAGGGTGTTGAGGTGATGGTACTGCTGATCGCTGAGCGGCTCCTGGGCAATCAGGTCAGAAGCCGCTTTCATGGCGGACAGCGGTGTTTTCAGGTCGTGCACCAGTCTCGCAATATCCTGCTTTGGGGCCGGTTTGGGCGCAGGCATGAGATAACTCCTTGATCAATCCTCGAAGAAGAGCCTAAAACACTGACGGTAAAAGTTCGCCCAGTTCTGGCAAGGATCCACCGAGATTTTGTTGTTTGATGCCTGCAAGCCTTTCTGCTTGCGCTCTGGGATAGTGCTGTAAGGTGGAAAGAGAGCGGACACGGAATGCTGTTTAGTACGCTGCAAGTGGTGTTTCCCATTTTTGCGACAGTGGGTGTGGGCTATGGCTTTGGCTACATTGGCCTGCTGAGCAAGCAGGTTGGCGATAACCTGAGTACCTTCTGCATCACCGTGCTCATTCCGGTTCTGATCTTCCGCACACTTGCAACAGCTGATCTCGACGGGTTGAGCCCTTGGGCGCTGTGGGGCACCTATTACACCGCGCTTACGACCAGTGCTGTGCTGGGCGGCTACATGGTGCGCAAGGTGTTTGGGCGAGAAGCCAGGGCTGCCTGCATTGGCGGGTTCTCCGCGGCATTCTCCAATATGTCTCTGGTTGGCATTCCGGTGATCACCTCTGCTTTTGGGCAGGAGGCACTGGTTCCGATTTCCCTGATCATCTCAATCCACGCACCGTCTGTAACGCTGGTGTTTGTGCTGGCTATGGAGCGGGCCGTGGTGGTGGATGGCTATCAGGAGGCGCGGCCTTTCAAAGATGTGATGCACTCGCTGTTCAACACGCTGATCAAGAGCCCGCTGGTAATTGCTATTCTGCTGGGGGTTGGCTGGAACTTCTCAGGCTATGATCTGCCGGTGTTGCTGGATGGCGTGTTGCATCCGCTGGCAAAAGCAGCGAGCCCGGTTGCGCTGTTTTCGGTTGGCATGACGCTGCTGAACTACGGGGTGCGGGGTAACATTGCCATTGGCAGTGTGTTGAGTGTTTTGAAGATTGTGCTGATGCCAGCAATGGTCTTAGTTCTGGGGGCTTATGTGTTTCCGCTTTCACCGCTTTGGGTGGCTGTGGCGACTTTGGCGGCAGCGTGCCCGACAGGTGTTGTGGCGTATCTTTATGCCAGCCAGTTTGGAACCGGACATGCGATGAGTGCAAACTCCATCAGCCTGACAACCATTTTCTCAATAATCACAATGAGCTTCTGGCTTTGGATCTTAAACTTTCTGGGCTACTAAGAGGGGCTTGCCATCTCTTTCGAGTTTCCCATGATTGTTCAGGTCTTCTTTGTCGTCTTTCCGATCTTTGCCCTTGTTGGCATTGGCTATGTTGTTGCCAGTGTTGGGTATATGGACCGTGGTCTTGGCGATATTCTCAGCAAGTTCTGTGTGAACCTGCTGATCCCGATCCTGCTGTTTCGTAGTCTTGGCTCTGCAAACCTCAACGGTATCTCTCCATGGGGGTATTGGGCTACTTACTACGGGTCCATGATCGTGGTTGCCTTTCTCGGTGGCTTGCTGGTTCGCGTTGGGTTTGGGCGTGAGGCACGTGCGGCGGTGATTGCCGGGCTGACGGCATCATTCTCCAACACCGTGCTTGTCGGCATTCCCTTGATTGATGCGGTTTATGGGTCTGAAGGCACACTGCTGATTTCGTTGCTCATCGTGTTCCACGCCCCGCTGACTGCGCTCACATCCTCAATTTTGATGGAACGAGCTGTGGTGATTGATGGACACAAGGCACCGCGCTCCAAGCAAGAGCTATTGATTGCTGTCGGCAAGGGATTGCTGGCGAATCCGATCCTTTATGGGGTTGTGTGTGGGTTGCTCTGGAATGTGTCGGGTTTGGACATACCAAAGCTAGCAGACGATGTTTTGGCCCCATTGGCGAAAGCTGCCTCACCAGTTGCGCTGGTTGCTGTGGGGATGAGCATGGTGAACTATGGCATCCGCGGTAATCTGGCAATTGGCGGCGTTCTGGCGATTATCAAATCGATCCTGATGCCGTTTGTGGTGTTTGTTGTTGCCGCTCATGTGATTGGGTTGCCGTCCGTCTGGGTGGGCGTTGCGACGCTGATCGCAGCGTGTCCGACCGGCGTGTTTTCCTTCATCATAGCCAACCAGTTCGGCACCGGCCACGCCATGTCCACCAACGGCATTGCCATCACCACCGCCATCTCCGTTTTCACAGTCAGCTTCTGGCTTTGGTTCATTCAGGTGCAGGGGTATTGAGCTTAAAGCCCTAATTTCTCTCTGATCTGTGCTGGTGTGGTGTCGCTGGCTCTTAGTTCGCGGAGGGAGGTGTCTTTGGCGGATTTGGCGAGTTTGCGGCCTGTTTTGTCGAGGATGAGGTCGTGGTGCTCGTAGTGAGGTTCTGGCAAGTCCAGTAGGGTTTGCAGCAGGCGGTGGACGCTGGTGGCGTGGTAAAGGTCTTTGCCGCGTAAGACATGGGTGATGCCTTGTAGGGCATCGTCCACGACCACTGACAGGTGATAGCTGGTTGGCGTGTCTTTACGGGCCAGCACCACATCGCCCCATGCGGCGGGCTCTGCCTGTATTGCTCCGTGATGTGCCTCATCCCAGGTGAGAGATGTGCCTGCCAGCCCTATGGCTTTGGCCATGTTGAGGCGCAGGGCGTAGGGGGCATCCGAGTTTTGCAGGTCTTCTTGCTCTTGTTTAGAGAGGACGCTGTTGTCTCCGGGATAAAGCGGGGCACCGTCAGGGTCTCTTGGCCATGGGGTGGCTGAAGCGTCTTTTTCTGCAACGAAGCGTTTGATCTGGGCGCGGGTGAGGTAGGCCTTGTAAACGAGGCCCATGCTCTGCAGCTTCTCCAGCGCCTTGGCGTACTTGCCGAAATGTTCTGATTGCTTGCGGACTGGTGTTTCCCAATGCAGGCCGAGCCATTTCAGGTCTTCCAGCATATCTTCCTGCAGCTGTGGTGTGCAGCGGACGGTGTCGATATCCTCGATGCGCAGCAGGAACCTTCCGCCGTTTTGCTTTGCGGCTTCATCGTTGAGGATAGCCGAATAGGCGTGGCCGAGATGGAGGTGGCCGTTGGGAGAAGGAGCAAAGCGATAGACAGGCAAGTTCATTTGCGAAATGGTTCTACTTGGAATATGGAAAGCCTGTTTTAGAGCATCTTTGCCGACTTGAGGAGGGGGCGTTGAAACCCATAGATACGCTTGAGGATATTGAGCGGGAGTTGGCGTCCCTTGTGCAGCTGGATGAGCGGTTGGTTCGCGTGGTGGACATTGCGGGTGAGGTGCCTTTGCGCCGCCGGTCTGCGGACTTTGCGGGGCTTTGCAATATTGTTGTGGCGCAGCTGCTTTCTGTCGCCGCTGCCGCCAGCATCTGGGCTCGGCTGGAAGCGCTGGTAGTGCCGTTTGAGCCGGACGTGCTGCTTTCCAAGAGTGATGAAGAGCTGTTGGGTGTTGGCCTCTCCAATGCCAAGTTGCGCACGCTGAAGGCGATAGCTGAAGAGCTGAAGGCTGGGCTGTGCCTGAGCGAAGCGGTGGACTGGCCGGGTGAGGTGGCGCACAAGCGGCTTTGTGAGATCAAAGGCATTGGGCCATGGTCTGCCGATATCTTCCTGCTGTTTTGCGCTGGGCATCCGGATGTGTTTCCGGTTGGAGATGTGGCGTTGCAAGCCGCTGTGCAGCATGCGTTTGATCTGGAAGAGCGCCCCAAAGGAAAGGTGCTTGCCGAAATTGCCGAGGCGTGGTCTCCTCACCGTGGGACAGCAGCGCGATTGTTCTGGTCCTATTACCGTGTGATGAAAGAAGGGCGTGAGACCCTGCCGGTTTAAGGAGATACCTATGCCTCATGATCTTGAGTGCATTCGTCTGGAGCCTAGCCATGCGCCGGTTCGTAAGCTGGTGGTGTTGCTGCACGGCTATGGCGGGGATGCGGGTGATATGGAGCCGACGGCGCAGGTGTTGCGTGATGCTCTGCCGGAAACCGCTGTGGTGTGCCTGAATGGCCCGGAACCCTGCGCGCATTGGGTGGAAGGACGGCAATGGTTCGCTGCTTCTGAGTTTGATGCACGGGAGGTCTGGATTGGGGTGCAGGCTGCTGCGCCATTGATCAACCGGGTGCTGGATGCTGAGCTGGAGCATTATGGCTTGCTGGAGCGGGATATGGTTTTGGGTGGTTTCTCTCAAGGGGCTATGGTTGCGCTGCATGTTGGGCCACGTCGGTTTTCTGAAGCGGCTGGATTGCTGAGTTTTTCGGGTGTTCTGGGTGGGCCGGCGCATCTGGTGGAGCAGATGGTGGTTCGGCCTCCGGTGATGCTGCTGCATGGCAGTGAGGATGACGTGGTGCCTGCGGCTTATCTGGGTGCTGCGGAGGATGCTTTGGCTCATGCCGGGTTTGATGTGGAAGCGCATCAGCTGGCTGGGCTGGATCATTCCATCAACGGTGAGGCGCAGGCGATGGCGCTGAAGTTTTTGAAAGAGCGGTTTGGAATTTCGGCGCAGTCGGCTATCTAAAAGAACAGATGCCAGAGGAGGGGTGTGATGTTGCAAAGTAAGCGAGCGAAGCAGTTTCAGAGTTTTCTGGATGAACGTGGTCTTGGCCTGAAGGTGGTTGAGCTGCCGGACTCCTCCCGCTCTGCTGCGGAAGCGGCGCAGGCGCTGGGCTGCGCGCAGGAGCAGATCGTCAAATCGCTGGTGTTTCAGAAGCTTGATAGTGAAGAAGCTATTCTGGTGCTGGCAAGCGGGACCAACCGCGTGAATGAAGAGGCAATTTCAGCGTTTGTTGGTGGACCTATCGGGCGGCCTGATGCGAAGTTCGTGAGGAACGTCACCGGCTTCTCCATCGGCGGCATTCCTCCGCTGGGCCATAAACAGCAGCTGACGGTGTACGTGGATGAGGATCTGTTGGGCTTTGATGAAGTGTGGGCAGCTGCGGGCACGCCGAATGCTGTGTTCATGATGCCCGGAAATCTGCCGGACATTGTGGGAGAGCATCAGGTTATCTGCGTGAAGTAACTGGCTACATTCGGTCTTCGATCGGCCAATGAGTGTAAGCGAGGATCCAGAGGAAGATCAGGTTGACCAGGGGAACGAAGGCCAGAATGGTCCAGACCCTTGAAAAGCCGAGTCGGTTCAGGATCCTTGCCAGTGGAACGGCAACAACGAGTATCCAGACAATCATAATGACGACCTGCCAGAGGGCGAAGCCTTCCATCATCATTTCATGATCCATAAAGTGACCTCCTGTCCGTCTGCTTCGGTATCGACTATCCGTTTGATGGTCTCAAAGGTCAAAGAAAATACTTATTGATTACAAATGCTTATGATTAATTCATGGGCATTTTTTAGGGGAAGTGGGAGTGTAATATACTTTCATACTAATAAGTGCTTCAAACAGCAGACATTAGCCGACACGAGATATCTACGAAAAAAGTGGCATACGGGCCGAAGCGCATATGCTCTTTGCAATAGTTTTCATAAGATTCATGATAGTCTATGATTTTCAGTTTGGATTCCGGTCCACTGAACAGAGGTTACATAGCGCAGTCGAAATACTATTCTTAGGTCATAACTGGGGCCATATGCTAAACAGCCATTTGCGAGACGAGTTAACTCTAAGTCTAGATAAATATGACAAATCATTAGATCAAATCAGAAAATGTGCAGCTGCTTATGAGCAGCGATGTGCAGAGCTAATTGTATTGATCTCAAACAGTCCAGACCTAGATAGTGCTGAGCAATATTTTGACAGTCTGTACGATATTCAAAGTCAACTATCTGGTGTTGTTTTTGGACGAAGCATCGAGCTTGGGGCTAAACTTTCTGTGCTCGTTCGGGAGTTTGACCGGTTGCACGACCCATATATCCGAGACTATTGGTACAAGCAGTTCCGAGGCGGAGAAAAGTGGCCAATGCTACCTGAAGGCATACCGCCTCTTAGTTGAAATTTGCGAAGGTTCACTTTGTACGCAAGCCTTGGCTAACATAAAACTCTACTACTCTCCTTGCATAATGAGGAAACGATGAGCACTGCGCTGATTATTATCGACGTTCAAAAACTGCTGTTTGATGTGGAACCTCAGCCGTTTGAACGGACTGAGACGATTACGCGCATCAACAGCCTGAGTGCGAAAGCGCGTAAAGCAGGTGTTCCGGTCATCGTTATTCAGCATGAGCGGGAAAATCATCCGTTGGCTTATGGCGCTGAAGGCTGGAAGCTGCCGGAGGATCTGGTTGTGGCTGAAAGTGATCTTAAGGTGCGCAAAACTGCGCCGGATTCCTTTTACAAAACCAACCTGAAGGATTTGCTGGATGAGTGCGGCATTACGGATCTGACGATCTGTGGGTTTGCCTCAGAGTTTTGCGTGGATACTACGTTCCGCCGTGCGGCTTCTCTTGGCTATAATCTGCGGCTGGTGAGTGATGCGCACACCACGCACGACAAAGACCATGCCACAGGCAAGCAGATCAGAGAGCATCACAACAACACGCTGATCTATCTTGGTGGGTATGAGGGCAGTATTGCTGCTCTGCCAGAAACTGAGGTTGAGTTTGTGCAGGTTGAGACTGCTTAACTCTCGCGATCTGCGATGTAGCGGGCCAACGTCTTCAGGGTGTTGGCCTTTGCACCGTATGGCGCCAGCAGTTCATCTGCTTCGCTGATCAGGCGTGAAAGTTCCTGCCGGGTGTGGCTTTCACCAAGCAGGCTGACGAGGGTTGCCTTGCCAGCTTCAGCATCTTTACCCGTTGCTTTACCAACCACTTCAGCATCGCCGGTCAGGTCCAGCAGGTCATCTGCCAGCTGGAAAGCCAGACCAATGATTTCACCAAAGCGGGTGAGGCGGGCGATGTCATCCTCAGAGGCATTCGCCAGAATTGCGCCTGCGCGGCAGGCATAGCGGATGAGAGCACCAGTTTTCATGGCCTGAAGCTGGCGGATCTCTGCTTCGGTTCTGTCGCGGTGTTCTGAGGCAAGATCAAGCATCTGGCCGCCTGCCATGCCGCCAATGCCAGAAGCACGTGCCAGTTCCTGAGAGAGGCGCAGGCGGATTGCCGCGTCCGGGTGGACCTGCTCATCTGCGATGAAATCAAATGCGATGGTGAGCAGCGCGTCGCCTGCCAGAATTGCGGTGGCTTCATCGAACGCTTTGTGCGTTGTCGGGCGGCCACGGCGCAGATCATCATCATCCATTGCCGGCAGATCATCATGGGCGAGTGAGTAGCAGTGAATGCATTCCAGCGCAGAGGCGGCAACCAGTGTGCCTTCATCCTCATGACCAAACAGGCGGGCTACCTCGACCATAAGAACAGGGCGCAGGCGCTTGCCACCGGACAGGGCTGCGTAGTTCATCGCTTCCAGAAGACGTTTTGGGCGGGCTACTTCCTGAGGAAGGACTTTCTCTCCCAGAAGAGAGGTGAGCTTTTCTTCAAGAGACTGAGCGGTTTCGGTGATGACCGATTTCAAAGCAACAGACACAGAACCCCATCCTAAACGAGCAATAAAGTACAGCAAAATTGAAAGCGCTTACCAACGCGGCAGATATTAATTTGTTCGTTTGTCCTGAAAACTGCCAAAGGTCAAGCAAAATGGCGAGTTTACGTAAGGACTCTGCAGTTTTTCATCCTTTGAATATTGGGGTGAGATTTCCTGCGGAGTTGCTTTGTGACGGTTTTTTTCATTAGGTTAAATCCAAAGTTACCTAAGGTCATATAATAAGAGCCTCGCAACAAGGCGCCCTAAAAAGTCAGCATAAGAGATGATAGGGGAATAGAAATGCGTGCACTCTCGAAGATTTTGTCGAGTTTTGTCCAAAAAGGGCAACTTACAATTTATGACGCAAAGGATCGTAAGTTTGTGTTTGGCAGCGAAGGCAGCGGTCCCGTAGCTGCTTTGCGTTTTCACAGCAAGAAGCTTCCCTATACGCTTCTGATTGATCCTGAACTGAAAGCCGCCGAAGCTTATATGGATGGCTTAATTACCATGGAGCCGGGTCACACTTTGAATGATCTGGTCGCCGTGTTCATGGCGAATGATGGCCTGCTTACAGAGCATCCCATTCAACGAATTCTCACCTTTATGAAAGATGGGCATACACGCCGACGTCTCGGCCTGAACCTGAAGAAGAACAAGGCTCAGGTGCGCCATCACTATGATCTTTCGACCGACCTCTATCGTCTGTTCCTTGATGACGGGCTCAATTATAGCTGTGCTTATTACCGGACGCCGGAAGATACGCTTGAGGAAGCCCAACAGGCCAAGCTGGATCATATTGTTGCCAAGCTGGATCTGAAGCCGGGCATGACTGTGCTGGAAATCGGTGGCGGCTGGGGCTCTCTGGCCATTCGCATGGCGCAAGCTGGCGCGCAGGTGACATCTCTTAATGTTTCTACCGAGCAGATCAAAATTGCTGAAGAACGGGTGAAAGCTGCAGGCCTTGAAGGCAAGGTCGAGTTTGTCTGTCTGGATTACAACGAGTTTGAGGGCGAGTTTGACCGCGTTGTTTCCGTTGGCATGATGGAGCATGTGGGTCACGGCAATCTGGGTGCCTACTTCACCAAGGTCAGAGATTGTCTGAAGCAGGATGGCTATGCGGTCATCCACTCGATTGGTCGCAGTGGGCCTCCGGGTGTGACGGGTCCATTCCTCACCAAGTACATCTTCCCCGGCGGGTATTGTCCAGCACTTTCCGAAACATTTGCAGATATTGAAAAAACGGGCCTTTGGGTTTGTGACAATGAGATCCTGCGGCTTCATTACTATTACACGCTGCGGGATTGGCGTCTGAACTTCGAGCGCAATCGTGACAAGATCAAAGAACTGTATGATGAGCGCTTCTGCAAAATGTGGGAGTTCTATCTGTCAGGTTGCGAAATGAACTTCCTGCATGGTCGGTTGATGGTGTTCCAGCTCATCCTCTCCAAGGAGCGGGATGCTGTGCCGATCATTCGAGACTTCATTGGAGACAATGAGCAGGCGATGATCTCTCATAGGGATGATCGTAGAAAATCTGCTTAAGCTGCGATGCTTTCAAGAGCTGGCCCCGGAAGAAGTTTCGGGGTTTCTTGGGTTGGATCATTGCTCCTGCTGAAATCATTGGCTACTTTCCGCATGTTTTAAATGCATGGGTGAAAGCAGGTCATTGGTGTTTGATGATATTCCATTGCCTTCGCAAAGGCGGCGAGAAGGCATTTTCAACTTTTCCGAACCGGGTAAATCCACGGCCTATGCCATTCTGTTTGCGCTTTTGCTTGGGCAGTTTGCAGCGCATCGGTTTTATCTGCGCAAGCTGGGCAGTGCCGTTGTCATCAACTGCCTGAACATCACGGCTGTCCTGATCCTCATCCCACTTCTGCTGGGGCTGGAGGGGCGTGATCTGATTACAAGCCTCACCACTGGAGAATGGATCGGCTTCGGCGTTGCCATTGGGATGGCAATGATCGCGAACATATGGGTGTTCGTGGATCTGATTGTGCTGATCGTGCTGCTTGTGCGAGAGAGCTTTTAAGGTTGTAAGACCTGATGCTTTTGCTTGGGTAGAAGTTTCAGCTGGTAGATTGATGCCCTAAATATCGAGAGGTGTGTTGATCGATAAGGCGTGCCAGCCTTTGGGTGTGACTGAAGCACAGCTGAGGTGGTCATGAGCGATCGAAGCGCAATCTCGCCTGCCAACAGAGGCTTTTTCTATCTCAAGAATCCGCATAAGTCTGCGGGTATGACAGTATTCCTCTCCCTTTTTCTGGGTGGCTTCGGGCTGCATCGGTTTTATCTGGGCAAGCCGCTCAGCGGCGCTGTGATGCTTATTCTTTCTTTGATTACGCTTGCTTTGATTGCCACTGGCCTCAACCAACTCGAAACACTGGAGCCGAATGGGATGCTAGCGGTTGTCAGCGGGGCTCTGGGATTTGGGATGATTGTGTCTGCCTGGGCGCTGGTTGATCTGCTGATTATTCTGGTGGGTGTGTTCAGTACGCCGTCCGACCATGATGAGGTTCACTAGGGTTTTGGCAAAGAAAAAGCCGAAGCTGGGGGGCTTCGGCTGAGCTCATAGAGCGAGTTTGGTATCGCCCGTCATTCGGGGCACGAACAATCCTGGGAGGGGATCAGACCGGGCGACACACTTAGGAGAGGCGCTTGTGATTATTCAGCTGCTTCCAATTCCAGTTCTGATGCTTCAAGGGCGACTGCAGCAGATTGGATGATTGATGCGAAACGAACAGCTGTTTGAACCATCTCGGCAGTTACTCCGGCTTTGCGCAGGATAGCTTCATGGCTATCAATGCACATGCCACAGCCGTTGATGGCGGAAACAGCAAGCGACCACAATTCAAAATCAACTTTGTCTACGCCAGGCTTACCAATCACGTTCATGCGCAGTTTGGCAGGCATTGTGCCGTACTGGTCATTCGAGGAGAGGTGTACGAAGCGGTAGTAGACGTTGTTCATGCTCATGATTGATACAGCAGCTTTGGCAGCGCTCATCGCTTCTGGGGACAGGTGCGGAGCAGCTTCTGCGATCAGGGCCTTCTTTACGTCGTTGTTGCGGGTGGCGATGGCGCAAGCAACGATCAGGCCGTACTTCTGTTGAGCAGTCAGAGATTCATCAGTTGCCATAGAACCAAGATTCAAACGTACGTCTTTAGCGAAGTCGCCAAGGCGGGATTTCAAGGTATCGATGGACATGATGCTTCTCCTAATGATTTTGGCAATGGGCCACGTGCAAAGTGATGTTTTGACTTATTTGGCGCGTATTCTTTTCCGAAGTCTGTTTTTATGTTTTTCGGGAATACGTTAGAGAAGCCGGAGCCTGCGATTTTTCGCTTTATGTGCTCCGGCCCTGATCCTTCCGGAATTAAGCTGCGATTACGTCGCCGCCTACTTCACGGTTACAAGGGCAGAGTTCGTCGGTCTGCAGAGCGTCGAGAACACGCAGGGTGTCTTTCGGGTTACGGCCAACGTTCAGGTTGGTTGCGTAAACGTGCTGGATGGTGTTCTCGTTGTCGACGATGAAGGTGTAGCGGTAAGCAACGCCTTCTGGAGCGCGAACGCCGAGGCCGTCGATCAGGGAACCGTTGGTGTCAGCGAATGCCCAGATTGGCAGCTTGTCGAGATCTGGATGATCACGGCGCCATGCCAGCTTACAGAATTCGTTGTCGGAGGAACCGCCGAGAACAACTGCGTCACGGTCTTCGAACTCACCAGCGAGGCGAGCGAATTCAGCGATTTCAGTTGGGCAAACGAAAGTGAAGTCTTTTGGGTAGAAGAAGATTACTTTCCACTTACCTTCGAAGCTCTTTTCAGTGATTGCTTCAAATGCGCTTTCGCCGTTTTCTTCGTGGTTGTTGAAACCAGGCTTAACGCCAACTACTTCAAATTCTGGAAGCTTTTCGCCGATACCGAGCATGGTACTCTCCTAAATATGGAATGACGCCAGAGCGCGTCGATTAGTGATTCTCATGAAGACCTAGAAAAACACGTCTTCGTTGGGGTCTTTATGCAACTCTTGATTTGATCGGTCAAAACGATAATAACGAAGAAGTCGATCGATTTTTTCGATGGGCATGCTAAGTTTTCTCGGGATTGGCCGAATTCCGCCAAAACTTAGAGAAATTCTAATCTACAGGCTTTGATCTGTGTCATCTGGTCGCACGATGTTACCCACATTAAAACAGCTTCAGTACTTCAAAACGCTGGCCAAACACCTGTCTTTTTCAAAGGCAGCGGAGGCTTGTTTCATTACGCAATCAACGCTTTCTGCCTCAATCAAGCAGTTGGAAGGCATTCTTGGATGTGAGCTGCTGGATCGCTCCGGGCGCACGCTGGTGCTGACCGAGGCAGGCGAGAGCGTGCTGGAGAAGGCGTCGCTGCTTTTGCGGGATGCGGAGGATCTCGTTCAGGGTGTGCAGGCGCAGAACAAGCCGTTGTGTGGTCGGTTTCGGCTTGGCGTGATCCCGTCGGTTGCTCCGTTCCTGTTGCCGCGGTTTTTGCCTCAGCTGCGGGAGCTCTATCCTGAGTTGCAGTTGTTCCTGCGCGAGGACATCTCCCGCAATCTGATGATTGCTTTGCGGGAAGGGCGTATTGATGCGGCGCTGATGGCACTGCCCTATGACACTACGGGGTTTGAATCTGCGGAGATCGGAAGCGATGCTTTCTATCTGGCTGTGCCGGGTGCGCATCCGCTGGCGGGCCTGCGTGACGTGCTGATGGAAGATCTTGCGAATGAGGTGTTGTTGCTGCTGGAAGATGGCCACTGTTTGCGAAACCATGTGCTTGCCGCAGCGGGAGGACGCATGTTGACCGCGAATGAGGATGTACAAGCCACATCTTTATCAACACTTGTGCAAATGGTGGATAACGGTATTGGCGTCACTTTGGTGCCACGTATTGCAGTAGATGCAGATATCGACCGCGGGACCTCTTTGAAGCTGATCAAGATTGCCGATCCCAAAGCGCGCCGGACGATTGGAATGGTCTGGAGGCGCAAATCTTCTTTTGAAGGAAATGCAAAATTACTTTGCAAGGCTCTGGAACGCTTTATGGTTGAAACTCAAAGAGACGTCTCGGTTCCTCAAGATGTATCGGAGAAGAGTGCTTGAAGAAAGCGCGATCAAAGGAGAAACCAGAGCCATTCAAGCGCAGAATAAAGCGTTGGGCGCTCCGTACTTTAGGAGTGCTGGTGGCTTTGCCAGTGGTGCTGACACTGCTGTATACGGTGGTTCCTCCTTACTCCAGTCTCATGCTGCTTCGTACTGTGACTGGACAGCCCGTTTGGCGTGAATGGGTTCCTCTGGAAGAAATTTCCGTTAATTTACAACGATCTGTGGTTGTGTCAGAGGATGCTACCTTCTGCAAACACGGCGGCGTGGACTGGTCTGCGGTGCGTGGGCAGGTGGGCAAACTGTTTGAGGGCAAACGCCCGCGCGGTGCCAGCACGATCACCATGCAGGTTGCAAAAAACCTGTTTCTCTGGAACGATCGGGATTATGTGCGCAAGGTGCTGGAGGTTCCGCTGGCCATGCTGCTCGACACGGTGTTGTCGAAGCGGCGGGTGCTGGAGATCTATCTTAACGTAGCTGAATGGGGTCCGGGGATTTTTGGAGCAGAAACTGCATCGCGAACTTTCTTTGGGAAAAGTGCTGCAAAACTTTCTGCGACTCAGGCCTCTTTGCTGGCGACAGCGCTTCCGAATCCGATTGCCAGAAATCCCGCAAAACCTAGCTCTGGACATCGCAGGCTGGCCGGTATAAACCGTAGCCGAGCTCAGGTGGCCGGCGATGTACTTAGCTGTATTTCGGCGACGGAGAGGTAGTGCGAAATTATTTTCGTTTTATGACTGGCAAATCCTTCGGTTTGCCTGTATAACCCCCGCCATTCTGACAGATTGTGTATTTCGCACGTTGACGCCGCGCTTGAGTGGCGCGTGCGTATGTGACGAGAGAGAGAGCTACGATGGCTGTTCCTAAGAAAAAGGTTACGCGTATGAAGCGCGGCTTCCGCCGTTCTGCTGACGCTCTGGCACAACCAACATACGTGGAAGACAAGGATTCCGGCGAACTGCGTCGCCCGCACCATGTTGACCTGAAAACTGGTATGTACCGGGGTCGTCAGATCCTTCAGGCTAAAGACGACGTCTAAGACTGAAGCGATCATCGCGATTTAAAGATCAGGCCGTCCCTTGGGGCGGCTTTTTCTTTTTGTGGTGTCTCATCAAATACAAAAAAGGCCGCTCTGTGAAAGGGCGGCCTTTTTGCTTTGGAGTTAGCGTTGGCTTTCAAAGGCCAGTCTTGCGGCGAGGCCTGCAAAGACCGCCCCCAAAACATAGTTTGCCAGAAACTTAAGCTTTCCATTGCCCCCCAGCGTTCGCATCATATGATTTGCGGTGACAATGACTGTTCCATTGATGAAGAAACCGACTGTGTTCAGGACCGTTGCGAGGATCATAATCTGTATCGCGACGTTTCCAGTTTCTGGTTTCACAAATTGAGGGAACAACGCCAGAATAAAGATAACCATCTTCGGATTAAGCAGATTGGTTAGAAGACCCTGACGGAACATTTGAACGGATGATTGCGTCTTACTTTCGAGAGGAGTGCTGGCACTCTCTGGCTTTGCGGTGAATGCTTTCCAGGCAAGAAACAGCAAATAGGCAGCGCCAACGAACCGGACAGTGTCGTAAGCAATGGGAATGGTGAGGAAGAGCTGAGAAAGGCCCAATGCTGCTGCCAGCGCATGGATGTAGGTCCCAGTGGCTATTCCCGCAAAGGTAGCTAGTCCAGCTCGTCTGCCTTGTGCTGCGCTGCGAGAAGCAATCAGCAGCATGTCTGGGCCGGGCGTTGCGGTAAGAGCAAAAGAAGCTGCTGCGAACAGAAGCAGCGTTGAAAGATCTGGCATCGCGAATCCACCCAGTTGGTATGCAAACGAGGGGTCTTATCGGATTTACCTGATTGCAGCAATTATGTTGGAGCTGGTCAGGATGTTTCAAACAAAAAACCGCCCCATGGAGAGGCGGTTTTGTAATTTTCATACTTTGAGAGCGGGAGGGCTCTCCAGCTGCCGTTTTAGCCGTTGGCGACGTATTGGGCGCCGTTGATGGTCATGACGGAGCCGGTGACGAAGGCTGCGGCGGAGGAGGCGAGGTAGCAGACCATGCCTGCGATCTCTTCTGCCTTGCCGAGACGGCCAACCGGGATCTGACCAATAATGCTTTCCAGAACCTTCTCAGGCACAGCTGCCACCATGTCAGTGTCGATGTAGCCTGGGCAGATGCAGTTCACTGTGATGCCCTTGCGCGCGGTTTCCTGCGCCAGTGCTTTGGTGAAGCCGATCACGCCTGCTTTTGCTGCGGAATAGTTGGTCTGGCCGATCTGGCCTTTCTGTCCATTGATGGAAGAAATGTTGATGATGCGGCCTGCGCCACGCTCGCGCATACCATCCAGAACCGGACGGCTCATGGTGAACATGGAGTCCAGATTGGTTTTCATCACTGCGGACCACTGGTCGTAATCCATTTTGTGGAACCAGCCATCACGGGTGATGCCCGCGTTGTTTACAAGAACCTCGACCGGGCCGAGTTCTTCTGTCACCTGAGCAATACCTGCTTCACAGGCTTTAGGGTCCGCTACATCCCATTTGAAAACACTGATGCCGGTTTCTGCGCTGAATTTTTCAGCTGCTTCCGTGTTGCCTGCATAAGTTGCTGCAACTGTGTAACCTGCATCCTTCAACCCTTTGGAAATTGCTGCGCCGATGCCACGCGTTCCTCCGGTTACAATCGCTACCCTGCTCATCGATATACTCCCCGCCTTAGGAATAAAATATTGGAACCCACCTCTACAGGTAATAATAATGACGGAGCAAAGACAACTCCGTCATTAGTTAGGGAATTGACTTGAACTTTACGCAGGGACCATAAAGCTCAATTATTCCAATTGGGTGACATTACTACCAATGTTGAGGTTATTTTCTCTCAACACACAGTGCGATACCCATGCCACCACCAATGCAAAGAGTTGCAAGGCCCTTTTTCTTCTCTTCACGCTTCATTTCGTGTAGCAGAGTAACAAGTACACGTGCGCCGGATGCTCCGATAGGATGACCCAGAGCTATTGCGCCGCCGTTGACGTTGAGCTTGTCTGAGTCGATTCCCAGCTCCTGACCAACTGCCAGTGCCTGTGCAGCGAATGCTTCGTTTGCTTCCACCAGATCCAGGTCTTCAATGGACCAGCCAGCTTTTTCGAGTGCCTTCTTGGAAGCTGGGATTGGGCCGAGACCCATGTATGCAGGATCAACACCAGCGGTTGCCCAGGACTTGATGGTTGCCAGCGGGGTGAGGCCACGCTTTTCAGCTGCTTCTGCGCTCATCAGAACCAGAGCTGCTGCACCATCGTTGATGCCGGATGCGTTTGCTGCTGTTACGGTACCTTCCTTTTTGAATGCCGGACGCAGTTTCTGCATGGATTCAATGTTGGCGCCTACGCGGATATATTCATCATCTTCCACCACACGCTCAGCTCTGCGCTCTTTCACGGTGATTGGAGTGATTTCGTCTTTGAACTTGCCAGCCTTCAGCGCAGCTTCTGCTTTGTTCTGAGATGAAACAGCGAACTCGTCCTGTGCTTCGCGGGTGATCTGGTACTTTTCTGCGATGTTTTCTGCAGTGATACCCATGTGATAGCCTTGGAACGCGTCGATCAGGCCGTCTTTGAGCATGGTGTCGGTCATGGAATAGTCGCCCATTTTCACACCCGCCCGCAGGCTCTGGCAGTGTGGGGACAGGGTCATGTTTTCCTGACCACCTGCAACGATGATGTCTGCATCGCCGGACTGGATCTGCTGCATGCCCATGGCAACTGCGCGCAGGCCTGAGCCACAAACCTGGTTGATAACGATTGCAGTCGAATCATCTGCCATGCCAGCGTTGAGTGCTGCCTGACGAGCCGGGTTCTGACCAAGACCAGACGTGAGCACATGACCGAAGATCACTTCGTTGACGTCGTTTGCTTCCACTTTTGCCTGATCAAGAGCTGACTTGATAACTGCGGTGCCAAGATCCTGAGCAGGGGTGTTGGCGAAGGAACCGTTGAAGGACCCGATTGGGGTACGTGTTGCGCTTACAATTACAACATCATTAGGCGAGGTCATGAGCAATTCTCCAATATTTGTGCAATGCGGGACTTCTTGTTCTCACGCAAATCACCAGGGCGGGCAGCCATGCTGGTGCATTGCAGCATAAGACGTCCTTCGAACTCGTAGAATACCTAATGGGCAGACTATTCAATTTGTAGGGGGTAAAGCCAGATGAATTCGATAAATCCAATTAAGACCATAGTTCACCTATGAAACTGCTGGCGTGAAAGGTGGGATATGGCTTACTCTGCGGCTTACTAGTTAATCCCGTATGTAAAAAATATGGGATAAGGGGGGAGCTGGTTGGAGCAAATTGGGATAGTGTTCCTGATCAGCCGTAATAGCGCATTGAGGTACTCAAATCTGATGGCTAAGACAAGCGAAGCCACTATCATCAAGAAGTACGCCAACAGGCGGCTCTATAATACTGGAACCAGCACTTATGTGACTCTTGAGGATCTGGCGGTGATGGTGAAGGATGAAGAGGACTTCGTCGTCATCGACGCCAAGTCGGGGGATGATATCACTCGTTCCGTGCTGACGCAGATTATCTTTGAGCAGGAAAGCAAGGGCCAGAACCTGCTGCCGATCACTTTCTTGCGGCAGCTGATCCGCTTTTATGGCGACAGTATGCAGAACCTGGTGCCAAGCTATCTGGAATTTTCCATGTCTTCGCTTACTCGTGAGCAGGAGAAGCTGCGCAGTCAGATGAGCCAGAACTTTGGTAGTTCTGCTTTTGAAGTGCTGGAAGATCAGGTGAAGCGCAATGCGGATATGTTTGATCGTGCGATGAAGATGTTTCTGCCGTTTGACGGGACGGCGGGCGCAGAAGGTGCAGCACAGCAGAAGGCTCCTGAACCAGAGACAGCGCCGAAACCGGCTGAACCTCAGCCAAGCAGTGGCGATATCTCTGACCTAAAAGAGCAGCTGGCAGAAATGCAGAAGCAGATTGCAGCTCTTGCAGAGGCCAAAAAAGACGCCTGATCTGCTGATATCATTGCAAGATTACAGAAGCCGGAGGATCCCCTTCGGCTTTTTTAGTAGATCCATGGGAACAGGCGGCAGCGGACATTTTCTGAGTAGGTGGTGTAGCCGTCGACATTTTCGGCGAGGGCTTTTTCTTCATGTCTCATCAAGGGTAGGAAACCGAGGATGACCAGTGGGATGGCCAGCAGGGCGAAGAGCTTTGAGCCCAGTATCATGGAAAGCCCTGCGATGCAGAACATGATGCCGAGATACATGGGGTGGCGGACCAGCGCGTAAGGGCCGCAACTGTCAAAGCATTGCTGTTTGTTGATCTCGATATGAGGTGTGGGCTGTGCGAACGGGCTTTTGCTGAACGTCCAGACGATAAGCGCGACACCACAGAGGAAGAGGAACAGGCCTCTCAGGATTGGCTTCACATCTCCTGTTTGCGGCAAGATCTGCCAGACGTGGGCATCTAAGGCTGCGAGGAAGAAGTAGATGAAGACGGCGCCGAAGAGAATGCCAGTGGCGCGTTTGTCTGCTCTGAGCTTTTTGGTGGGCAGTGTGGTGCGTTCTTTGAACAGCCACGGATTGATGCGAGCGAGCCAAAGGCCGACGCCGACCTGAGCGAAGTAGACCAGCGCCACAATCATCCAGCCACGTGGCCAAGCCAGGGTTGAGCCTGCGAAGGCGATGGATGGGATGATCGCCAGTGCTACGAAGATGGCCAGCACCGCTGAGCTTATTATCAAACGCAGGTACAGATTTCTCTCCAACTTGGTTTGCGTGTGTCGCAACAGTTGCAAGCTTAAGGAGAGAAATCGTCTTTGAGGCGAACTGATTGCTCGGCTGCTGAATACCCGGTTAGTGGGATATTTCTAATTTGCAGAACAAGACTAGTTGATCAGGCCCAGAGTGCGGATGTAGCTGGCAAAAGCTGGTTCTGTGGTGAACTGATACGCTGTGAGGCCAGCTTCGCGGGCGCCTTCCACGTTGTCGAGGCGATCATCCACGAAGAGGCTTTCTTCCGGTTGGAAGCCATACTTTTCGCAAACTGTCAGGTAGATGTTCGGGTCTGGCTTGCGGGTGCCGAATTCTGCTGAAGCGTGGCCACGGTCGCCGAAGATTGGCTCCAGTGCCGGCGCGACTTCGTAGAGCGCGTCTTTCAGCATCATGCCGTTGTTGGTCAGCAGAGCGACTTCGTGGTTCTGCTTGATGGCCTCGACGTGAGAAAGCATATCCGGCCACTCGGTCATCATATCGCGACGGATTTTGACCCACGTTTCACGTGAAATAGGATGGCCCAGAAGCTTTTGATACTGCGAAAGATATTCCTCTGGGGTGTTAGGTGTGCCTGCCTCGGCTGCGTTTTCTTCCGGTCCTTTGAAGACGATGGCGTCAATCTCGTGCGCCGGTTTGCCTGTCATTTGTGAGAGGACGCCGAGGCGGTAAGGGTGATCGTAATCGTAGAGGACATTGTCCATATCAAAAATAACAAAGCGAATGGGCATGGGAACCAACCTGAAAAGAAGTGAACCTAAGAGCGTGGGCAGTTGCCGGGGCAATATAATCCAGCAACTGCGGTAATGTTGTGTCAGCCTGCGTCGGCGGTGAAGCCTGCTGCTTCGATGCCTGCAATGGCTGATGCTTCGTCATTCTCGGAGGTGTCTCCAGTGATGCCAACTGCGCCGAGGATGTCACCTTCAGCATTGCGCACCAGCACGCCGCCCGGGACTGGCACAATGCCGCCACCTGCTACGCCGTTGAGGGCCTGCACAAAGTGAGGGCGGCTCTGGGCGTTTTCGTTGAGCCAACGGGACCCTGCACCAACGGCAACTGCACCGTAGGCTTTGCCCATTGCGATTTGTGGACGCAAAATGGATGAACCATCCTGACGTTCGAGAGCAACCAGATGGCCGCCAGCATCCAGTACAGCGACGGTGAGAGGTTTGAGGCCAAGCTCACTTCCTTTTGTCTGCGCTGCGGAGATGATTGTGCGGGCATGCTCAAGATTGAATTGCGTCATAAGTATTTCCTGATAGTTTTTGCTGAATCACCCTGTTTTAGCAGAGGATGATGATGCGGGGTATTCTTCGTTGGAGGAGCGGAAATACTCTGCCAAAATACAAAGAGGGATTTTTCGTGTTTAGAGATTTTCATGCTCCAGGTCGCTCTGCTGTTTATGCTCCGCATGCAATGGCAGCGACATCCCATCCATTGGCTACCAATGCAGCACTCGAAATTTTAAGGGAGGGCGGTACCGCTGCTGATGCGGCGGTTGCTGCGATGGCTGTTTATGCGGTGGCTGAGCCGCATATGACGGGTATTGGCGGAGATTGCTTTGCCATTGTCGCGCAGCCGGATGGAACGCTGTCGGGCATGAACTCTTCCGGACGTGCTCCTAAAAACGTAAGCGCTGACAAACTGATAGCGGATGGTCTGCTGGATATTGAGCCACATTCTGTCCATGCCATCACCGTCCCTGGCGCTCTGCGTGGCTGGGAGAAGATGCTCAAGGATCATGGCAAGTTTTCCTTTGAGCAAGTGCTTCAGCGGGCCATTGGCTATGCACGTGATGGATATGCCGTCAGCCCACGTGCAGCCTTTGACTGGAAAGAGGCGGTTGATTTTCTCAAGCGTGATGAGGGTGCGACGGAGCTGTTCCTGAAGGATGGCCGTGCCCCTGTTGCTGGTGAGGTGATGCGGAATCCGCAGCTGGCAGAAACGCTGGAAGCTGTTGCCAAAGGTGGTGCCGATGCGTTCTATCATGGGACGATTGCTGAAGAGATTGCAGCGGTTGTCCAGTCCAAGGGCGGATATCTGACAGCTGAAGACCTTGTTGCGCATGAAGCTGTTGATCTGACGCCGGTGACAACGGACTACCGTGGTGTGACGGTTGCTGAGTTGCCGCCGAACGGCCAGGGTATCATCGCGCTTGTTATGCTGGAGTTGATGAAGCGGTTTGACTGGGCTGATCTGGACCCTATGGGGCCAGAGCGCTTCCACCTTCAGATGGAGATTGCCAAGCTTGCTTACTCAGGCCGGGATCGTTTTCTGGCTGATCCGGAGTTCATGGAGCATGATCCGCAGGCCTTCCTTGATCCTGATTACATTGATGGTTTGGCAAAACTCATCCGCACGGATGCTGTCTTGCCTCGTCAGCCAGAAGACGTGCTCTCGCCAAAGTCCGATACGGTTTATCTGAGTGTGGTTGATGAGAATGGTCTGGCCGTTTCCTTCATCAACTCCATCTATCACGGGTTTGGTTCTGGCATTGCTGCGCCAAAGTCTGGCGTGCTGCTTCAAAACCGTGGGGCGTGTTTCACGTTGGAAGCGGACCATCCTAACCAGATTGCTGGCGGCAAGCGGCCAATGCACACCATCATTCCGGCCATGGCGCTAAAAGATGGACTGCCTTACATGAGCTTTGGTGTGATGGGGGGCGGCTATCAGCCATGCGGTCATGTGCACGTGCTTTCCAACCATCTGGACTACGGTATGAACATGCAGGAAGCGATTGATTGTCCGCGTATGTTCATCGACGAGAAGTCCCTGTCATTGCAGGCAGAAACCAGTGTTCCGACAGAAACTGTCGAAGCCCTGAAAGCGCTGGGTCATGAGGTGGCTATTGTAGCTTCTCCAATCGGCGGCGGTCAGGCTATCATGTTCGACCGCGCTAACGGCGGCGGTCTGATTGGTGGCTCGGATCCCCGCAAAGACGGCTGTGCACTGGGCTATTAAGCGCTGGTGTTTGATTGGGGGTAGGCAGTAATGGCACCCTGTGGTGTCATCCCGGGCGGAGCGTAGCGTAGACCCGGGACCCATACCCCTGGTATCAGTGATTGGCTGAGGCCTTAGTGAACTAGCAAGGCAAGAGGGTATGGGTCCCGGCTCGGGGGCCGGGATGACACCGTGGGGCAAGTTCCGGGTTGCAAAAAAACTTATCCCCCTCTCTCGAAACCATGCCCATACTAATCGTATGCCTACGTAACGGGCTACTGGCGGAGCGACCGTCAGTGTGTCGTAGGCTGGGCGGGGCTATCGGAAGAGGTAACGCAGCTTTCGGTGGTCCGGTGAACCGAACTTCAAACGTGGCCGCATGGTTTGAGGGGAAGGGCCCAGGAATATAGGGTATCACGCGGTGACGGACGCTGATGTACCTGCAGGGACAACCTGCTTTTACTGATGTGTCTGTCAAAGACGGAGGAACTGTTTGGGCAGGGAAACCTGACTGGATAAGCCACCATCTTTCCGGGAAACCGGCTATCGTGCCTTATAGGCAAAAGAGGCGACGTTGTTCATCCCAAGAAAGCCCGGGCAAGGCGTGTAGCCAATGCCGAAGACTCATTACTAACAAACAGCGCAGGTATTGTCTGCCGCCTTGCTCATCCCGACTAACGGGAACTCTAGCTCCACCACTGCATGGGATGTCATGTGGTGCTGTTGGTGTTTGTGAAGAGGTGTCAGCTTACGCGTTGTATTCGATGATGCGGCCTTCGCCGATGAGGCGGGGGGCTTTTTCGGTGGTGGTGTAGCTGATGGCGCCTTCTTGGGGTTCTACGCGGCGGCGTTCGCGCAGGTGGGCGGCGTTTTCCTTGATACCGATGAGGTGGGCGAGGAACGCGGAGTTGCAGCGGAAGACGTTGATGCGCTTTGGCAGATCGTAGAACTGTGCGTCGTTATCGTGGGGCGTGTGTGTGCTGGTAACATCTTCGGCGGTTTGCAGCTCTTTGCCTGCTTTGCCGTAGGTGTTTCGTCTTGAGACGCTTTCTGCCCGCTGCTCGGTGATTTTGGCGTGACGGCGGGAACCGATGTCGCGATAGCGACGATCAGCGTCTGTTCCAGTGTTAATCGCTTTTCCAGTGCGGGTGACACGCATGACTTTACTCCCCCGACTGTCTCAAAATGAGACGAATGCCGTTTCCTGACATTCACATCGCAAGGCGCGTGCCAACGTTTAAGTTTTTATTAGGATTTTAATTATCTGGCTGCAGATAAACGGGTGAGGAGGGCTGAAAGCTTTATAACAGCAGTGGGTTATAGTTGATCGACCTGATCTTCAGGTCCGCTCACCAGAAGGGTCACACCGTCTTCTGTGAAAGTGCGTTCGAGGATTTCCAGCTGTAGCAGAATGACCTGGCGTTCCAGTTCGGCACTGCTGGCAAAGCTTGCGGAGACTGAGCGGGTTTTGGTGCGCAGCCATGGCACAAGTTCAGCTTCCTGAATGGCGAGGTTTGCGGCGCCGGAGTAGGCCCGTGCCAGACCGCCGGTGCCCAACTTGGTACCGCCGAAGTAGCGCACGATGATGACGCCTACATCTACCAGATCTGCGCCGATGAGAGTTTTCAGCGTCGGCATGCCGGAGGTACCGGCAGGTTCGCCATCGTCTTTGCCGCCTTCATCAATGCGGCCTTCGGGAAGCATGCGGCGGAAGGCGGTGACGTGGTGATTGGCTTTTTTGTGCTCATCCCGTAGCTGCGCGAGGCGCTCAGCAAAGTCAGCATGCGGAAGCAGAAAGGCGAGGAAGCGAGACTTCTTCTCCTCCAGCTCTGCATAAAACTCGCGCTCTACGGTGAAGAGAGGCATGGATCTTATGCCTCTTCCGTCTGTGTGGCTCTGAAGTGCTTGGAGAGCTTGAGAGCTTGGCCCTGATAGTTGGAGCCGATGCCTTCACCATAGAGGGTTTCCGGCACTTCCTGCATGTGTTCATAGACGAGACGGCCAACGGTCTGGCCATGTTCGACGATGAAAGGCACGTCGTGGGAGCGGACTTCCAGAACGGCGCGAGAGCCGGTGCCGCCTACGGTGGAGTGACCAAAGCCGGGATCGAAGAAGCCTGCGTAGTGGACGCGGAACTCGCCGACGAGTGGATCAAACGGCACCATCTCCGCAGCGTAGTTTGGCGGGACGTGAACAGCTTCCTGCGAGACGAGGATGTAGAACTCGTTTGGATCAAGGATCAGCGTTGCGTCACCGCGATTGTAGATTGGCTCCCAGAAGTCTGCCGGGTCCTGTGCGTCCTTGCGGTCGACATCGATCACGCCGGTGTGGCGTTTGGCGCGGTAGCCGATGAGGCTGTCTTTGCCGTTGCCTTTCAGGTCGATGGAGACCTGAACGCCGTTGCTGATGGCGTGCTCATCATTGCCGCCGGAGACAAGGGTGTGCTCCTTGTGGATGTGCAGCAGGTGCTCATCCGGAATGAAGCCACCGCCATTGCGGAAGCGGATCTGGCACAACCGGGAGCCTTCGCGGACCAGAACCGGGAAGGTCTTTGGCGAAATCTCTGCGTAGAGCGGGCCGTTGTATCCTGCCTCAACGCGGTCGAAGGCTTTGCCTTGATCGGTGATGACACGTGTGAAGACGTCGATGCGGCCCGTGGAACTCTTTGGGTTTGCTGTAGCCGACAGGTCGTCTGGCAGGTTGAGAGCTTCCTGAAGCTGGACGATGTAAACGCAGTTGGTTTCTAGCACGGCGCTTTTGCTGAGGTCGATTTCGTGCAGGATCAGCTTGTCCAGCTTCTCTTCAACCCTGGCATCCGGGCCGGGCAGGAAGGAGGCACGGACACGCCATGCTTTTGCGCCCAATCGCAGGTCGAGGCTTGCTGGCTGAATCTGGTCCCCGTCAGGCGCTCTGTCTGCTTTAATTGCATTGTTGGCAAACATAGCTTCAATCGCTTTTGCCGGAAGAATGCCTGTCATTGTTGGTCCCGCCCCACTCGTACTCAAATCGTTCTGACACTGATTAACGTAAGTTTGATCCTACGCCAAGTCTGCAACCAGAGCTGATTGATTGACCCTATGGAATTTTCGCGGTAAAACCGCTGCCTATTCCGTGGTGATTTGGTCGACCGGCTTGCAACCACGTTAAACAAGTAGCTAAAGGGTCGGGTTCTTGTATAGACCTCGGCCCGCGCCGGGGTTTTTTAATGAAGGGGTAGAGCAATATCTCTTCGGGCAGGAATGAGCGATGACAGACGCAAAGAACTGGAAGCCAGCAACTCGGCTTGTTCATGGAGGCACAACGCGCTCCAGCTTTGGTGAAACATCCGAAGCTATCTTCCTTACACAAGGGTATGTTTACGACAGCTCAGAAGCGGCAGAAGCACGCTTTCTTGGCGAAAATCCGGGCTATATCTATTCCCGGTATGCAAACCCGACTGTTGGAATGTTCGAGCAGCGAATGTGCGAGCTGGAAGGCGCTGAGGCTGCTCGCGGCACTGCTTCCGGTATGGCGGCTGTTAATTCTGCGATCATGGCCTGCGTGAAAGCTGGCGATCACGTGATTGCACCAAAGGCGCTGTTTGGCTCCTGCCGCTACATCATCGAAAAGCTGCTGCCTCGCTACGGTGTAGAATCCACACTGATTGATGGCACCGACATTGAGCAATGGAAAGCTGCGGTTCGTCCAAACACGACAGCAGCGTTTCTTGAGAGCCCAACCAACCCGACGCTTGAAGTGATCGATATTCCAGCTGTGGCGGATATTGTTCACGAAGCGGGTGGACGGCTTATTGTAGACAACGTGTTCGCGACTGCTATCTGGCAGAGCCCATTGGAGTTGGGCGCGGATGTGGTGATCTATTCTGCGACCAAGCACATTGATGGCCAAGGACGATGTCTGGGTGGTATCGTGCTTTCTGATGAGAAGTGGATCGTGGAAGAATTCCATGACCCGTTCAAGCATACCGGTCCTGCAATGAGCCCGTTCAATGCATGGGTTTTGCTGAAAGGTCTGGAGACGCTGTCTCTGCGCGTGGAGCGTCAGACTGCGACAGCCGGTAAACTGGCGGAGTTCCTTGCGGATCATTCCGCGGTGTCTCGTCTGATCTATCCGGGCCGTGCGGATCACCCGCAGGCAGATATTGTGGCGAAGCAGATGCGTGGTGGGTCCACCATGCTGGCGTTTGATCTGGCAGGCGGTAAGGAGGCTGCGTTCAAGTTCTCCAACGCGCTGGATATTGTCAGCCTTTCCAACAACCTGGGTGATGCGAAGAGCCTGATTACCCATCCGGCAACCACAACGCACCAGAGTGTAGCGGAAGATGCGCGCCTGGAGCTGGGCATTACAGACAAGACGCTTCGTCTTTCTGTTGGTCTGGAAGATCCAGATGATCTGCTGGAAGATGTTGCTCGTGCGCTGGAAAGCTTAAAGGGCTAACAGACCGCTTAAGAGCAAATTTTGCTTCTGAACTTAGAAAGGGCGCCTGAACTGGTGCCCTTTTTTGCTTTTGGTGTTTGGGTGCTGTGCCTCTGCCTGCGAGAGAACCATGCTCAACTCCGTTGTCGTGTTTGTTGTCATGCTGCTTGGAATGCTGGTGCTGTTCTCGTATCGCGTTCGGGTCTCGGAGAAATGGCAGGCAACCGTCACACCGCTGGCTTCGATTATCGGGAGTGGTTTTTTGGTCTCTGTGCCGATTATCGCCAAGGAGATTGGACACTGGGCGATTATCGGCATCAGCGGGCTTATTCTGGCGGCGTACTGCGTGGGAGCGGTGATCCGGTTCAACATTCTGTATACCGAGCAGATTGTGGAGCAGCAGCAACAGGAAGGGCGTATTCGACTGACCACGTCTCTGGAGAAGCTTTCACAGCTAACTCTGGCGTTCGCCTATTTCATCTCGATTGCCTACTACCTTGTGCTGCTTGGGAACTTTCTGCTCAAGGGCTTTGGGTATGAACATCGGGAGATAGCCAACTGGATCGGGACTGTGCTGACGGTCTTCATCGGGCTGGTGGGCTTCTCCGGTGGTTTGCATCTGGTGGAGCGGGTGGAGAAATATGCGGTTTCTCTGAACCTGACGGTGATCTTCGGTCTGCTGGTGGGGCTGCTGTTTTACAATGGTGAGCTTGCTTTCAGTGGAGAATGGGAAGTGAAGGATGGTCTGAAGTCTGTTGGGCTGGAGAAGATTCAGATTATGCTGGGGCTGCTGATTGTGGTGCAAGGGTTTGAGACCTCGAAGTTCATCGGTGATGAGTACTCACCCAAGATGCGTGCTGAAACGATGAGGAATGCGCAGCTGTACTCCGCCGTGATTTACCTCTGCTTCTTTGCGCTGCTGACTGTGCTGTTTCCGCTGCTGAAGAATGATGAGAGTGTTTCTGGCATCATCACGTTGGTGGGGCATGTGGCGATTGTGTTGCCGTTGCTGCTGACACTGGGAGCGGTTGCCAGCCAGTTTGGAGCTTCTGTTGCGGATTCCATTGGCTCAGCTGGATTGCTGGAGGATGTAACCAACAGGCGGGTGAAGATAAGACATGCCTATCCGTTTATCACCTTCGTATCTGTTACCCTCATCTGGAGTACTGATATTCTGCATATCATCACTCTGTCTTCCAGAGCCTTTGCGTTGTTCTATATGCTTCAATGCTGTGTGGCTCTGACAGCGCTTTGGCAACTGAAAGGGATGCGAAACCGGGTAGGGATGTTCTGGTTTACAGGTGCAACAGGTTTGTTGTGCGCTCTGGTGGTTCTCTTCGGTATTCCGTCTGGAGCTTGAAGACTAACTGTTGCCTGAGGCGACGACCACGTCTCTTCGTGCACCGGACAAGGTGATGATGAAGCCTGCAATGACATCCAGAAACGTGATGGTCATGAGCAGGAGGAAGAGTGGGGTGGCGGCTTCCTGAACGGAGAGGAACTCAATGAGATAGGCCACAAGGATGAGCAGAGATAAGCTATGATCGACCAGAGAGAGCGTGCTGGTGCGGGTGGCCTTGATGATCTCGATGAAAAGCAGAATGAGAGAAGCTGCGAGCAGGACGGTTGCTACGTCCAGCGGAACCACAAGGCCTGATGGGAGTGGGATGTTGATGAGGACAGCCGCCCACGGCGTAACATTGTAGCCTTGGTCGAGCACTGGCTCCAGATCTTCAAACCACCGAAAAGCCACTGCGTTGTACAGCAGGAATGGAATGAGCGTGAGTGGAATAGTCCTCATGTGGTTGTCCCCGGATGAGCTGGAAGCGGTATCCTATCCGAAAAGATTAACACTAATGCTGGGTGTCTGTGATGCCCTGAAACCGGGAGGGGTAACGCTTCGAGTGGTTTGAACTCTAGTGCCTTCATTTTCAGCAGGGTTCTAGGGAATAGGACGCGTGAGATTGTGAATGGTGAGGGGGCGGCGTACTCGCTCCGTCATGCGGCGTTCAATGGGGCTTAAGGTGTTGTAGTTATCGACTGCGATCCCGTTCCAGTACTTTACCAGAGGCAGGCCGACGCGGAGTTGAAAGACGCCAAGGGGATAGTTGATGTCGCTGTGATATCGGATTTGCCCAACAAAGGTGGTTTTCAGGCCGGGTACTCCGAACCAGCCAGCCCGGGAGATTTCAAAGCGCCCTTGTGCTCCGCTGATCTCTTCCACGTTGTTGGCCGTCCTGTAAAAGCCACCTGCGTAGATGCGTAAGCCAAAGCCTAAGTCCTCGGTTCCGGGCAGGTCGTAGCCGATTTCTCCGGAGAGATTGAGAAGTGGAACACTCTCTCGTTGTTCTGTGCTCCCGGGCTTTGGTTCCAGAATGCGAACCTTGCTTGTTGGGAACTGGGCGTTAAAGCGGGCTTCATAGCCGTGAGCGAGAAACTCTATGCCTGTGGTGATCGCAGATTCCGGGCCGCGTTTGTAATCTTCCTTGTAGTTCATGAAGATGTAGGTACTGCCGATCAGATTGGGGCTTACGAAGTGGCGTAGGCCACCACCAGCACTCAGGAGATAAACTGCTTCAGATGAGTTGCCCACGCGGACATCAGCGAAGGCCATGCCCTGACTGTCCTGAAAAACGGGGGTGATGACTTCAGCAGCACCAGAGGTGTTGTTCCGGTCTGTCTCAAACAGGCCGATGAGGCGTGGCTGGTACTTGCCTTGCGGATTGAAGGTGAAGCGGTCGTCCAGATCAGAAAGAGATTGAGCCATGCTAGCGGAAGTGGGCATTGCCAACAGGCAGAACAGAACACGCAGTAAAGTTCGAGAGAGTTGGCTCATTTGCTCTCATGAAGCTGACGAAGAAGCGAAACCTGACAGCAGTATTAGGGCTTGCTGGTGTTTCTGATAGCCCTGCCATCCAACGGGCTATCCTTGCCAAGCTTTGAGATATTGAAGGTCTGAGCAGCCTGCAAACAGGGCGCAGCGTTCCAGCTCTGCCTGCAGCCGCTGCTGGCGGCCTTTGCCCATACGCATGCCGGCTTCAGGCCAGAAGCGCTTTACTGCAAGTGCATTGGAAGCTTTCTCGCGTTTCATATCGATCCGGCCAATCAGTTTGTCCCCCTCCATCACCGGGAAGACATAATAGCCGTATTGTCTCTTTGGTTCCGGAACGAAGATTTCAATGCGGTAATTGAAGTTAAAGAGGAACTCAGCGCGTTTGCGATCTCTCAGGGCCGGATCAAATGGGCTGAGGATGCGTACGCGTTGTGAAGGGGCATCGAGCGATGCAAGCTCATCTTCGATTTGTGGGCGCGCCAGACAGAGTTTGGGTTTGCCATCATTGGCTGCTTCAATTTCAACGGAGATCAGCTCACCCCGTTGCCGGGCGTGCTCGCACCATGCTTTCACGTCGGCAAGGTCGAGCTTGTCCCAATAGGCGGCGATTTCGCTGGGCGTTGCGAATCCGAGGCGGTCGATTGCAGAGTTGCAGGCCCACTCGATGGTTTCAGCTTTTGACGGTTTGGAGGCGCGATGCTGAGAAGGAATAACGCGCTCGGTAAGGTCATAGAGTTTCTGGAAGTTTTCGCGGCGAGAAACAGAGGTCTGTCCGGTACGCCAGAGGTACTCAAGGGCTGTCTTAGATGGGTTCCACTCCCACCAACCGCCTTTACTGCGTTTTTCATCCTTGCCGACATCTGAGGTGCCAGCGGGACCGTTTTTCTCAATATGGCGCAGGATAAGGTTGAGCTTTTCCTGATACTCCGCACCGCGCCAGACCTTCCAGCGTGACTGGAGGCTCTCTGCACTCTTCTGGAAGCGGTAGTTCCAATAAGGGAAGAACTCGGTGGGAATGATTGAAGCATCGTGTGTCCAGTGTTCAAAGAGGCTTCTGTCGGTCTCAAGGAGTTTCTTCAGATGCTTGGGGCGATAACTCTGACGACGTGACCAGAGGATCATGTGGTGGGCACGTTCAACCGTGTTGATGCTGTCCACCTGCACGAAGCCGATCCGGTGAATGAGGTTGAGGAGATCACTGCCTTTTGAGGAGCCTGTCGGCGTTTCCAGAAGGGCGTGTTTGCTCAGAAACAAGCGGCGCGCAGCGACGTTATCAACTTTTAAAACTAACTGCGCTTCCATAGTCATCAGCTTCTCCTGCTTCGTCTGATGTGCGTAGGCTAGGAGAGCAAACGCCTTGCCGCAAGCAACTAGCAGCAGATAGTTGTGGGTTTGTTCCTATTATGTTCTCTGAGTGGAGGTTGTATTGGACTTTGCAGAAAAACAGCGGGGTGTGTTTCAGCGGATGATTGTTGGTGCTTTGGTGACTGCAATCGTTCTGTTGTTCGGTGCGCTTCTTAATCCATTTGGCTTTGCCGTGGATTGGAATGCCTCTGAGCGGCTTTGGGTCGCTGCCGTCTCAATCCTCTCGCCAGCCTTGTTGCTGATGGTCTCTATAGGCCGTCTGGCAATGCGTCGGTTTTATCATGCTGACGATATCGATGGTGGTGGGCTGACCCATGGCAGTGAAGAAGCCAAGATGCTGCAGAGCATCCTTCAAAACACGCTGGAGCAAGCCGTTTTAGCTGGGTTTGTCT
This sequence comes from Pseudovibrio sp. FO-BEG1, assembly GCF_000236645.1. NCBI lineage: Bacteria > Pseudomonadati > Pseudomonadota > Alphaproteobacteria > Hyphomicrobiales > Stappiaceae > Pseudovibrio > Pseudovibrio sp. FO-BEG1. The sequence goes on along the minus strand of NC_016642.1, from coordinate 158,732 downwards.
ATATAGCCTGGGTGGCCATCATGCCGGGCTCTACTATGTCCGTACCGCTTCTGGCTGCATTGCTCTTTGCATTGGGGCGCGTTTTGTTTTTAGCCAGTTACGAAAAAGGCGCTCCATGGCGTGGAACGGGTTTTGCGCTGACGTTTTATCCTACAATCTTCATGCTGGTGGTGGTGCTGATTACGCTGATGGCGGGTGTATGATGGCGTAAAGATAGGCATTTTAAAGTCGACTATTAGTTAGACTTTGAAATCTGTCCCTTCTATTCTGACTTTAAGCACTGCATTCACAGTGGGTATGCATCAAGCAATCTTTTCTTGCTTGAAGGAGGCTGATAATATTTTAGTGTAATGACAGAATTTAAGTAAACTTACTGCATAAAATGATGCAGTTTTTGCAGGCAAAATTGAATGAGCTACGAAATTTACTGTGATGAAACTATGCCTGATCTACTGCAATCGCAAAAATCGCAATTTCGGTTTTTGCTGATTGGAGGGCTTTGGGTAGCTTCAGATCATCGTGAAAGAATAAAATTAGATGTAACGGGTTTAAGAAAAAAATATAGTGTTTGGGGTGAAATGAAATGGAGAAAAATATCTCCAGCAAACAGAGATTTTTATTTTGAGCTAGTAAATCTATTTCATTCCTATAATAGTAATATTAGATTTCGTTGTATAGTAATTGATAGCTCAAAGGTTGACGCAGAACTATTTCATGATGGCGATGATGAGCTTGGGTTTTATAAATTTTACTATCAATTGATACATCATTGGATACTGCGCAGAGAAAAATATTCAATCTTTTGTGACTTGAAAACCAATAAATCTAATCGGCGATTAGTGGATTTGAGGACTTGTTTGGTCAATGCAAATAAAGAATCTGAGATCGCAAACGTACAATCATTGCGCTCAAAAGAGGTTGTGTTGCTTCAGCTTGTTGATGTTTTGTTGGGTGCTGTTCAAAGTAGATACAATAATTCTGAAATAACAGGAGTGGCTAAAAATGAGATTGCTACTCGTATAGAAGAATTATTTTTTTGTAAGCGGAAAATTTGTGCATCTCCTTGGTGGGAGCAAAAGTTTAATGTGTTTCAACTCAATATGAGAGGTGGCTAAGTTGTCTCCACCTCTGTTGAAGTTAAGCGATGAAAGTGAATATCGTTCACATTACGAGAGCAGTCTATGTCAAGGTGAAATTACTACCCATGATGGTATTCGCGTCTATTTTAAAAAGAATAGATTTGAGCACGCATTTTTTGAGAGTAGTAATCGGAATGGGCAAAAAGATAGTTTTTCACTGATTCGCGCAGAACGAATGGATTGGATAACAGCAACGCTGCAAGATCCCAATGCTGATTGGTATCAAGGCTATGATAGCAAAAGTGGTAAATACAATCCTAAAAGACGTGTGGCTATAGCTTATGGGGACTTTGTAGTCATCATCTCTATATCAATGAAAAGAAATGGTTCTCCGAAAGCTAATTTTATTACTTGCTATAATGCAGATAATAGCATTTCTAAAATTAGAACATCGCCAAGGTGGACAGCTGCATCATTGGGGATTGTAACTACTTAATGATTGCGGACGCTGATTTGCTACGCTGGCTCAGCGTCCGAAGCCTCGATTGATTCGGAGCCGATAGGCATCGAATTCTCCATCACGATAGCTCTAATTTCTTAAATGTCAAGTTACCTTATTCGCTGTTTTAAAAGAAGAACCCTTTTTCAGTTTTAAAGTTGACTCACCTTTTCGGATGTTTGTCAGGCTTTCTACTTAGCATGTGTGCGCCGATGTAGAACATTGAGGTGGGTGATAACAGATGTATCTGATTGCCGTCTTTGCAACTCAGCCTCTACCATGTCCGTACCATCTCTGGCTGCATTGCTCTTTGCATTAGGGTGCATTTTGTTTTCGTCAGTTATGATAAAGGCGCTCCATGGCGTGGAACGGGCTTTGCGCTGACGTTCTATCCCACAATCTTTATGCTGGTGGTGGTGCTGATCACGTTGATGGCAGGGCTTTGAGCCCCGCCTTTTGATTGGGCTATGTTGTTTTATAGCGAGCGATGACGAAGTACCCAGGAACAGGGGTTTCCTGTTCGTTGCGCAAGTTGATCTGGCTGAACTCTACGGGCGTGAACCCAAATCGCTTCAGCACGTTACGCAGGTAATGTTCTGTATGAGAGAAGCGGTGGGTATCACTCATGTGAAAATCATGCGCTTCCTCTGTGTGCTCCAGCAGTGCTTCTGCGGAGAACACAAAGATACCGTCTTCTTCTATGTTACGCTTGATACCTTCAAAGACTTCTTCAAGTGCACCGAAGTAGGGAAACAGCTCTGCCGCGACGACCAAGTCCCATTTATCCGCGTGATTTTGATAGAGAAACGCGTTGATTTCGCTCAGATGATACTCATCGTAGATGTGCTTGTCTTGTGCAAGCTTGAGCATTTCCTTCGATATATCGACACCCGTTTTGTGAGAAACTTGCTCTTGTAGGGCTTCTGCGGCGAGGCCGGTTCCGCAGCCTAGATCGAGGAGGCGCTTGAAGGGGCCAAGATTATTGGACTGAAGTGACTGATGTATTTTGTGCGGGACACTGTACTTCAAGATCTCCATGAGCTTGAGGTCAAAGAGCTCCGCTTTTTGATCAAATAAGGCTGAGACATAATCGGCTGGTAAACTCTCAGATGTTGCAGCCTGCGTGTCATAAAGAGAGAGTTCTGGTTCTTGCTCTGAAACCTCTCCTGAGTTTTGCTCCAACCTTTTCAGCAGATGGTCTGCGGCAGCGTTGAACTCCTTGCTCCCTTTCAGATCAAGTGCCTGATCGTACAGTTTGAAGTGGCGGAGGATATCTTCGAGTGGATTGGTTTGTTCTTCGTTCTTATCGTTATCCATGACTGCCAGTATCCTTAGCGTTGAATACTAGGATAATTGAGCCATGAAAAAATTAAGGAACGGTGAGTCATTCTGTTAGCAGCAAAAAGGATGCAGCTATAGTAATTATCTGATTTTTATGAGTTATATCTGTGCAGATGCAGAAAACCCGCAGTGTCTCCACTGCGGGTTGGTAACCTGTCGTAAAGCCTAAGAGCTTTTACCCTTTCAGGCGTCTGTCAGTTCTTTTGCTTTGTTCATCTGGTCACGCTTTGCAAGCGTACGCAAACGCAGAGCGTTGAGGCGGATAAAGCCTGCAGCGTCTTTCTGGTCGTAAGCGCCGTGGTCGTCTTCGAAGGTCACCAGCTCTTCTGAGTAGAGAGAGTAAGGGGACGCACGACCAACAACGATCACGTTGCCTTTGTAGAGCTTCAGCTTAACCGTACCGGTCACAAACTCCTGAGACTTGTCGATCATCGCCTGAAGCATTTCGCGCTCAGGGGAGAACCAGAAGCCGTTGTAGATCAGCTTTGCATAGCGTGGCATCAACTCGTCTTTGAGGTGAGCTGCGTCACGGTCCAGTGTGATGGATTCCATCGCACGGTGTGCTGACAGGAGGATGGTGCCGCCTGGTGTTTCGTAGATGCCACGAGACTTCATGCCGACGAAGCGGTTTTCTACCAGATCGAGACGACCGATGCCGTTGTCACGGCCAAGGTCGTTCAGCTTGGCAAACAGAGTTGCCGGAGACATGTGTACGCCATTGATGGAGCACGCATCGCCTTTTTCAAAGCCGATTTCGATCTCGGTGACTTCGTCCGGCGCGTTGATTGGATCAACGGTGCGCTGGAAGACGTAGTCTGGTGCTTCTTCATTCGGATCTTCCAGAACTTTACCTTCGGAAGAGGAATGCAGCATGTTTGCGTCAACGGAGAATGGAGCTTCGCCGCGCTTGTCCTTTGGTACCGGGATCTGATGCTGTTCTGCGAACTCGATCAGGTCGGTACGGGACTTTAGAGTCCAGTCACGCCAAGGTGCGATCACCTTGATGTCTGGGTTCAGTGCGTAGCAAGCAAGCTCAAAGCGTACCTGGTCGTTGCCTTTACCGGTTGCGCCATGTGCAACTGCGTCAGCGCCAGTTTCTTCAGCGATCTCGATGAGACGCTTGGAAATGAGCGGACGTGCGATAGAGGTACCGAGGAGGTAAACGCCTTCGTAAACTGCGTTGGCCCGGAACATCGGGAAAACGAAGTCCCGAATGAATTCTTCGCGGAGATCATCAATGTAGATTTCTCGAATACCAAGCAGTTCAGCTTTTCGTCGTGCTGGTTCCAACTCTTCACCCTGACCTAAGTCAGCAGTGAAAGTTACAACTTCGCAGCCGTATTCCGCCTGCAACCACTTGAGAATAATCGAGGTGTCGAGCCCGCCAGAATAGGCAAGCACAACTTTTTTGATGTCGCCTTGGGCCATAGATTAGTTTCCAAATGTGTGTTCGGGCGCATAAAAGCGCCTACGCTGGGCAATCTACCGAGCAGAGCGCGCAACGCAAGTGGTGATTCAGGATTGAGTGATGAGTTATTAATCGGGATAGTTGAGCTACTTACAGGTGTCTTGAGTAGTGCTGTGGGTGAAAGCTACTGCTCAGCTCAATAGTCAGGTAGGTAAGATTTTGAAAACGCGAGGATAATGATCTCTACGACATGTCCTGATACTCAAAAATCTGCACGTTTTGGGTGCGTATAAGGTCTTGCTAAACTGCATTATCTCTCAACTGTTTCTGCGGAAAAACCGTAGAGTTTATGCGCAGAAAATTTTAACGGGTGTTCGTTGTTAACCAACAAGTGCCTGTATCTACGAGGATTTCCCGGCAGGACTTATGCGTCTTTTGTCTAAACTTGTGCGAGGTTCTCTTTGAGTTTTGGTCAAGCTTAGTCGTGGGAAGCAGGCTCGATTCGATGATTTGGGCTCAAGGATTCCAGTCGGGTGGGGCGAGTTCGAAGCCGTCAAACAGGAAGCCGGGGGCAACGGTGCAGCCGACCAGTGTCCACTCGCCGAGGCTTTGTGCGGACTGCCATGCTTCACGTGGAACAATGCCTTGAGGGCGTTGGCCATTTAGCACATCCACGCCGAGTATGATGTCTGTTTGCTCGCCTTGTGCGGTGCTGATGGAGAGCTTGAGAGGAGCGCCGCCGTAGTAGTGCCAAGTCTCAATTGCATCGATGCGGTGCCAGTGAGATCTCTGACCCTTCTTGAGCAGATAGTAAATCGCGGTTGAGTATCCGCGACCTTCCGGGCCTTCTGTATCGCGGAAGGTTTCGGTGTAATAGCCACCTTCCGGATGCTCTTTCATCTGCAGTTCGGCGATGATCTCTTCGGCTGTTGTTGTCGTAATTTGGTCCAATGACATCAGAAGTTATCCTTGCGACGGCGGATTTCGGCAAAGATGTCAGCAGGTTCTGCGTTGACCATATTGAGGTTCTTCTGAACTTCTGGGTCGCGAACGCGCAGGAACGGGTTTGTTGAAAGCTCGGCTGCCATGGAAGTTGGCAGGGTCGGACGTCCGACTTCGCGAAGGGCTTCGATGCGTTTGGTGCGTTCCTGCAGAGCCTGGTTGTTGGGATCAATTGTCAGTGCGAACTTAGCGTTTGAAAGCGTGTATTCGTGGCCGCAGTAAATTGTTGTCTCTGGTGGAAGCGTATTTGCCAGATGGCTGAGGGAGGCCCACATCATTTCGGCATCCCCTTCAAATACCCGGCCACAGCCGAGGGCGAAGAGGGTGTCGCCGGTGTGGGCGATGCCTGCTTCCTGGAACCACCAGGAGATATGATCAAGTGTATGGCCCGGTGTGCCGATAGCTTTGACGGCGATTGGACCGATGAGGATGTCATCACCGTCTTCCACGAAACGGGTCATGGTTGTGATGTGTTGGCGAGAGCGTTCTGGTCCGGTGACCTTGGCTCCGGTCTTTTCAACGAGTTCCGCAAGGCCGCCGACGTGATCCCAGTGGTGGTGGGTGATCAGGATGTCGGTGAGATTCCAGCCCGTTTCTTCAAGAACCTGTAAGTAGGGGGCTGCTTCGGGAACGTCGATTGCAACAGTGCAGCCGCTGTCTGGGTGGTGGACGAGAACGCCGAAATTATCTTTCAGACAAACAAACTGCCGAACTTCAACTTCAATCATCAACCAGCTCCCAAGCGCACAATAAATCCTAGTGGGATCATGGGAGGACACGCTGTCAAATTCAACTGCAAACTCACAAAACTCTGGGAGTGGTTGATTTAAGCTTGCAAATCATCTTGAAGAAGCGTTGCGTCCGGGCCTTTGGCACCCCATGATAAGAATAGGCAACGCGCGGAGAACCAGTTGTATCTTGATGTTACTCACTTAAAAGAGTTCTACGATCTGCCACTCGGACGAATGCTCCGGGTGTTGGTGGGAAGCCGCGTGAAAATGCTGTGGCCGGAAATGCGTGGTCAGAGCTTGCTGGGGATTGGTTATGCTGCTCCGTATCTGCGGCCCTATCTGAAAAAGACCAATCGTGTGTTTGCCGGCATGCCCGCTGCCCAAGGTGTGGTGAAGTGGCCGCGGGAAGTGGAAGTGCCGAACAAGGCCTTCCTTATGGAAGATGGGCAACTGCCGTTTCCGGATTCCTGCATCGACCGCATTTTGCTTGTGCACTCGCTAGAGATGGCAGGGCAGCCGGGTGCGTTGCTGGATGAGGTCTATCGAGTTTTATCGCCCGGTGGCCGGGTGATTGTGATTGTGCCTAACCGCCGTGGGGCGTGGGCGCGGTCTGAAGTGTCTCCGTTTGGTTATGGACGGCCTTACTCACGGCCTCAGCTGGATAACTTCCTGAGTAATCATCATCTTTCGGTTGTTTCGCGGGAGGAAGCCTTGTTCGTCCCTCCGACGAACTCAAAGCTAGTGCTGAAGAATGCGCGCAGCTTTGAGCGTTTAGGTGCTGTGGCCTGGCCTGCTTTTGCCGGACTTTTAGTGACGGAAGCCGAGAAGCAGATTTATCGTGGTATTCCGCTCAAAGCGAGCCATGTGACGCGGGTCCTACGTCCGGTGTTTCTGCCAAATGGCAAGACAGCAGGGGCTCAGGCGCGCTCTAGCTGCGAATAATGCATAAAGCCCGGCCCAGAAATGTGCCTGACGTTGCTCCAATTACAGATGCAAAGAGAGTTAAGAATATCGGGCTCACATAAAGGTCAGGGTTTGCTATCTGTGTTGCACTGCCAATGTAGTTGATTATGAATTGGGTCATGAGGACAGAGAAAGTGAACCATTCGCCTGCAAGTGTGACCTGATCTCCGTCTCTCGCAATTATCCAGCGCTTTTGCAGTTGGAAAGTTGCCCCAGCTATGAGTGCATACAATATAAAAAATGCAGACCAGCTGAGAGAAGGGTTTGGCAGGGCAATAATTCCATTGATTGTTATAAGACCGAAGAAAGGCAGTAGATACGCTGAGTTAGCCGAGATCGTTCGTTGCTTCGAAGATTTTATGCCCCAATAAACCAAAAGAGCGAGTAGGGGCCAAACCCACAAAGGTGCACCAGTAACAAAATGCAGCATGACGCCCCCCAATTGATCTCTGGTTACTTAAAGCAGCCTGCCATTAATCCGGCTCACTTAAATTGCTGTAATCTTTTGCTTGTTGCAATCCTTATCCGAAAACCGGTTTCCACTTTCCGGCAATAAGATTTACTCAATTATTTCCGTTCCAGTAGGAAGACGGCCTGGTCTCCGATCAGGTTCCAGACCCACCATGGCGCGTTGAAGGCTATTCGCTTGCCTCTGGCGTCCAGTGCCTCCGCCTTGATGACTTTGGCGTGGACTTCTTCTGAAAGTGCCACGAAGTCGCGGATGGTGCAGAAGTGGATGTTTGGGGTGTCGTACCACTGATACGGCAGGTAGTCCGTCACCGGCATTCTGCCTTTGAAGAGCAGCTGCATGCGGTTGCGCCAGTGGCCGAAGTTCGGGAAGGATACGACGACTTTCTTGCCGATACGCAGAAGCTGTTCAAGAACCTGTTTCGGATCCATGGTGGCCTGCAGCGTATGGCTCAGGATGGCGTAGTCGAAAGCGTCATCCGGATATGCGGAAAGGTCTTTGTCCGCATCGCCCTGAACAACGGAGAGGCCACGTGCCACTGCTTCGTTCACACCCTTTTGCGAGGTGTCGAAGCCACGTCCATCGACACCGCGGGTGTTGATCAGCAGTTCAAGCAGGTTGCCTGTACCGCAGCCGATATCCAGTACGCGAGAGCCCGGTGCTACAAAATCGCAGAGAATTCGGTGGTCGCCGCGTACATCGCTCAAATCAAGTTTTGTCATAATAGATCTGCTTTCTGATGAAGCTGGTTGTTCAAGACTACGGTCAATCACCATTGCCGGGGGCAGGGATGCCTCTGGCTTTGGCAGCTCCGGTCAGGAAGCCACGCATTGTTTTGAACAGTTCAGGTTCATCAAGAAGGAATGCATCGTGTCCGCGAGAGCTTTCGATCTCGACGAAGGAGACGTTTGCTCCGGCTGCGTTGAGGGCGCGTACAATATCCTTGCTCTCCGAGGTTGGGAAAAGCCAGTCGGTGGTGAAGGACATGACGCAGAAACGTGTGTCGCTGTGCAAGAACGCGTTGGCCAGCTTGCCACCATGTGCTGCTGCGAGGTCGAAGTAGTCCATCGCGCGGGTCACATAGAGGTATGAGTTTGCATCAAAGCGATCCACGAAGGTCATACCCTGGTGGCGCAGATAGCTCTCGATCTGGAAGTCCGCATCAAAGCCAAAGGTGATGGCGGAGCGGTCTTGCAGATTGCGACCAAACTTGTTGTGCAGGCTCTCGTCAGACATGTAGGTGATGTGCGCTGCCATACGCGCAACGGACAAGCCCTTCAAAGGACGTTTGCCTTCTTTGGCGTACTGGCCGTGGCACCAGTCCGGATCTGCCATGACAGCCTGACGACCGACTTCGTGGAAAGCGATGTTCTGACTGGAATGGCGTGGGCCAGTTGCAATTGGAACAGCTGCGAACACCTTTTCCGGATAAGCAGAAGCCCATTGTAGCACCTGCATGCCACCCATGGAGCCGCCGACCACTGCAAACAGGGTTTCAATGCCGAGTGCTTCAACCAGTTTTGCCTGAGAGCGCACCATGTCACCGATTGTGACGACGGGAAGGTCCAGCCCGTAGACTTCATCAGTTTCCGGATTGGTACATGCAGGGCCTGTGGTGCCGAGGCAGCCTCCGAGCACGTTCGCGCAAATGACGAAGTACTTGTCAGTGTCTACTGGTTGGCCCGGACCAACCATCATGGACCACCAGCCGGGCTTGCCTGTTACCGGATTTTCGGAGGCAACGTACTGGTCGCCGGTGAGGGCGTGGCAGACGAGGATGGCGTTGGTTTTGTCAGCGTTGAGCTCGCCATATGTTTCGTAGGCGATCTGCCAAGGTGCAAGTTCTGTGCCTTCATCCAGTCGAAGAGGATTTTCAGGTCCAAATCGCATGAGCTTGCTGGCAGGCATATCCATCTGCTCCGCTGCAACACTGGCTTGTGTTGAGGGCGAGGTAATCGGAGTTTTCTCCGGCTGTGCGCTGGCAGTCTCAGTCATGTTTTCTTCCAAGGTACGTGAAAGCGAATTGGGTGTTCCTCTAAGGGATTGCAAGAGAGTTTTTGCTAGGTGTCTATTGGCAGTGTGTCAACGTTTTCTTTTGCTTTCATCCGCGTTGTTTCCTATGAATTTACATAGGTTCTGTTCAATAATTCGAGTGGGTTAGTGCAATGTCTGGGTCTTCATCAGTTGCGGATACTAAAATGAGCTTGTCTCAAGTCCGCGATAAACTGGATGAAGTTGATGACAAACTCCATATCCTGCTCATGGAACGCGCAGACCTGATTGAGCATATTGTTGCGGCAAAAGCTGAACAAGGTTCTATGCATGCTGTTTTTCGTCCGTCTCGTGAAGCAGACATTATGCGGCGGCTGGTTGAGAACCACCGGGGTGTTCTGCCAATTATGTCATTGGAACATATCTGGCGTGAGATAATCTCTTCGCTGACCAAAGCCCAGACAACTTATCGTGTTCATCTTGATGGAAGCGCAGATCGAGTCGCCATGAGTGAGCTGGCACGGTTCTATTTTGGATATGCGGTTGAGCAGCGGCGCGAGATCGACCCTTCTGCTGTGCTTGCAGAGGTTGATTATTCACAGGTCGATCTGGGTGTGATTGCGCTGGATGAGCGTGCGGAAACTCCTTGGTGGCGTGGTCTGGGGTTGCGTGAGGATGGTTCAAACGGCCCATCAATTATTGCACGACTCCCGTTTCTGGTGGTTCAGGATCGTCCGGCAGATTTGCCAGCTGTTGTTGTTGCTGCGCAGACCGCAGAGACGGAGAAGCCGGATATCTGCGTTTACGATGTGTGCTGGACCAGAGCTATACCGGGCTCATTGATGCACAAAGGTATAGAAGTGTTGAGTTTTTATCGCAGTTTTGAGGGCGTAGATGCGCTATTAGCTGTTCCGGGGAATATATCCGAGCAAGAGCTGGCGACTTTCTTTGAAATTGCTGAGGCGACGCCGGATAAACTTAGATATGTCGGTGGATACCCCGCGCCGCTTGACCTAGATGATGAATTTGATAGTGAAGCAGACGCAGTCCGTTAAACTGCGTGTTTTTTGAATGAAGGAATGAGTTGATGGAAGAGCAGGTAGTACGCCCTGTCCCTCGTGCTGGTGTGTTGGCGATTGATCCGTATGTACCCGGTAAGGCGAAGGCAAACGGTGGGCATAAACTGCATAAGCTCTCTTCCAATGAATCTCCTTTAGGTGCGAGCCCGAAAGCATTGGAAGCGTATCGTACCATCTCTGAGCTTCAGTTTTACCCTGATGGCAGTGCCGGTGAGCTGCGCACTGCGATTGGTGAGGTCTATGGACTGAACCCAGATCACATCATTTGCGGGTGTGGTTCTGATGAAGTGCTGAGCCTGCTGGCCTATGCTTATCTGGGTGAAGGTGATGAAGCTATTTATACCACGCATGGCTTCCTTGTTTATAAGATTGCGATCCACGCTGCGGGTGCAACGCCTGTTATTGCGCCAGAAAAAGATCTGACCACAGATGTGGACGCTATTCTGGAGCGCGTGACTGAGAAGACCAAAATGGTCTTTGTAGCGAACCCGAACAATCCTACCGGCACTTACATTCCGTTTGACGAAGTGAAGCGCTTGCATGCCGGACTGCCAAAGGACTGCATTCTGGTTCTTGATGCAGCGTATGCTGAGTATGTTCGTCGTAACGATTACCAGTCCGGTATTGAGCTGGTTGCGAACTCCGAGAACGTGGTGATGACACGGACGTTCTCCAAGGCTTACGGTTTGCCAGCGCTGCGTGTTGGCTGGGCGTATGGTCCTGAGCACATTATTGATGCGCTGAACCGTATTCGTGGTCCTTTCAACATGAATGCTGCTGCGATTGCGGCTGGTGCTGCTGCTGTGCGGGACCAGGCTTTCATTGAGCAGGCAGTTAGCCACAATAACGAATGGTTGCCGTGGGTAGTTAACGAACTGACCAAACTAGGTCTTGACGTAACGCCAAGTGTCGGCAATTTCATTTTGATCCATTTCCCTGAAGAACAGGGCAAACGGGCTGTCGATGCTGATGCCTTCCTGCTGGAACGCGGGTGTGTGCTGCGGCAGGTGAAAGCCTATGGATTTGATAATGCGCTACGCATGTCAATCGGCAGTGAGGAAGCGAACAAGGATGTTGTTGCTGCTCTCACTGAATTTCTGAAGTAGTTCTAATAGAAGGTCTCCATGTCTGAACCCTTGTTTGGCCGGGTCGCACTGATTGGTATCGGTCTGATCGGCTCCTCTCTTTCGCATGTCATGCGCCGCGAAAAGCTGGCGGGTGAAATTGTTGTATCCACGCGCTCAGAAGTCACTCTGAAGCGTGCGGAAGAGTTGAAGCTTGGGGACCGATATTATCTGGACGCAGCAGAAGCCGTAAAAGGGGCAGACCTTGTCATCGTTTGTGTACCGGTTGGTGCATGTGGAGCCGTCGCGAAAACCATTGCGCCGCATCTGGCGAATGGTGCGATCGTGACGGATGTGGGTTCTGTTAAGGCCTCCGTTATTTCTGCGATGCAGCCGCATCTGCCGGATAATGTGCATTTTGTTCCGGGCCACCCGATTGCAGGTACTGAGTATTCTGGTCCTGATGCGGGCTTTGCCTCTCTCTTTGAGAGCCGCTGGTGCATTCTGACGCCTGTGCCGAACTGTGATCAGGGTGCTACAGAGCGCCTGACTGCGTTCTGGGAAGCGTGTGGCTCTCAGGTCGAGACCATGGATGCTGAGCACCATGATCTGGTGCTGGCTGTTGTGTCTCACCTTCCGCACATCATCGCTTACAACATTGTTGGAACGGCAGATGATCTGGAGACTGTGACCAAGTCTGAGGTGATCAAGTACTCCGCTTCTGGTTTCCGTGACTTCACCCGTCTGGCGTCTTCTGATCCGACCATGTGGCGGGATGTTTGCCTGAACAACAAAGAGGCTATTCTGGAGATGCTTTCTCGCTTCTCCGAGGACTTGTCTGCCTTGCAACGTGCGATCCGCTGGAGTGATGGGGATGCACTGTTCAAGCTGTTCACCCGCACCAAAGGCATTCGCCATCAGCTGGTTGAAGCTGGTCAGGAATCTGCGGCTCCGAACTTTGGTCGTGAGAACGAGCAGGGCGAGCCAGCAGAGTAAGCGTTTACTAATATTGTAAAACTCACTGAAAAGCAGGGCTGTGTGTCCTGCTTTTTTTGTTTGCACAAGGGTTCTTAATGCAGACGTAAACTCTTTGTTTAGCTTAAAGAATATCGCGAGGTCACAGTTAGTATTGCTCACCGTCTCTTTCCTGAAAACTAAAGAAAGCAGAATGGAACAAGGAGAGTAGACGTGCCTTACAATATTATCGCTACGAATACTTATGGTGTGATAGATGCTGATAACTTTGAGAACACCAGCTTTCTCACAGGTGGACAGGGATCTTGTCTGGTTGTTTATGTGTTGAACAAAGATGCCAACGGAAAGCCTATTGCTGCTGCGATGGCTCATATTCTCTCGGCAAATCTGAATAGCGCTAAGATGGTCAAGAATCCGAATGGGACAACAAGAAGGGAGTATTCTCCTGTTTCGAAGGATACCTGTCGTGAGCGACTGGGAGGGTTTTGGAGTAATCACCTGCATGACGCTCGGAAAGATAACGTCTTTATCTTCACCGGGCAGGAGCCAATTGAAACAACAAAAGAAGCCGTTAAAGCGGTTCAGGCGGCAATTAGTGATAATCCCGGTTTGCCGAGGGAAGTTGTGAAGCTCAATACTTCTCACTATGGCGTTGCTCCTGCGAATGGAAGTATCATTGAAAATAATATTCCTGCCTGGATGTTTGTCAGGACTAGGTTGATTCAGCTGGCTGGTACAGAAAAACCGTTGGTTACTGCTATCATGGATAAAGGAGTTTCTGGGAACACTCTGGTTGAGAATGCTGATTTTGATAGTAATATGAGAAGCTTGGAGCTGTAGTTCGCTGATTTGTGACCGTTCTCCTCTTTTTAAATGATAATAAGATTTGCTAGATTTCTTAATCTTCGTGAATGCATTGGTTTACCGAGGTTGCAAGGCATACTTTGCGTCTAGTGAGTTGCTGAATACTCTGAGCGTGAATAGAGCGCTTTCAGGAGTTTTCATCTGATGAAACTGAATGGATTGGCAGCCGTTGTTGCTGCTGGTTTTGCTGTTGCAAGTTTTGCTGCGATGGCTTCGAAAGAGGATCAGGTTCCTGCTGGTCCAACTGCTGTTGCTGTTATGAAAGACGCAGATGGCAAGCAGGTTGGCCGAGTGGTGTTGACAGAAACGCCGAGCCACATCCTTCACATCACTGCTTCGTTTGATGGGCTTCCTCCTGGGGTGCACGGCTTCCATGTGCACGAGACCGGCCTTTGTGAGCCAACCTTCTCAGCTGCTGGTGGACACTTTGCGCCGGAAGGGAATGAGCATGGCGTTGGCGTTGCTGGTGGGCCGCATGCGGGTGATTTGCCGAACCTGCATGTGCCGGAAAACGGGAAGCTGGTGGTGGAGTACTTTACGGAGAGGCTCGACCTTGCGCCTGATGATCCGGACAGTCTGATTGGCGGACCGGGAAGGGCGCTGATTGTGCATGCGGACCCTGATGACTATCACAGTCAGCCAACGGGTGATGCGGGTGGACGGATTGCCTGTGGGGTGATTGTGCCTGTGACGCAAAATGCAGATGGTTTCCAGAGCTATCCTGAAGAGCCAGTGAGCGACACCAAGTAGTTTTAGCACCGCATGGAAATCCATGCAGTGTTGGTGCTGAAAGTTCCCGTTTAAACGGGTGGAGCAAGGCGAACAGGCTCTGCCTGCGCTACTTGTTAAATGTGTTTCTTCGGCATTGGCTGTTCGCCTCGCCCGGGCCTTTTCTCATGAACACGCGGGCTCCCTCTCGAACAGACGCGACAGGCACGTGCTGTGCCTTTGACAGTTTCCTGTCACCACCGGACGCCCTCCGGAACGACCCCAAGCTCCCTACTACCACTGTGGTCTCAATAGGGTATGGCGCTTCACCGGACCTCCCGACACGATACGTTACCTCGTGTCAGTAGCCCAACCCCACCCACGCCACGGAGCGGACGGTCCACTCCTGCCCGAATGCGTGGGCACGAGATCAAGCTTAAGGAGGTTTTCGGCAAGGGGGATAAGTTTTTTAGAGAGGGGCTGCGAAAGGCGTGTTCCTGGCGTTTTATGGGATCGTTAGCCGGGGTTTGATGACACATACAGGAGTATGTTACCGTTAAGGTAAGTTGCTCGTGTGTGTTGGGAGTGCTGCGGGCAATTGAGTTTGGTTGGGGAGGGCCATCTCAATGGAGTTTTTTGATCCGATTTCGTATGCGGTGCCGTTTTTTATTATTCTGATGATTGCTGAAGGCGTGGCTTTGAAGCTGCGCGGTATTGATGGGTATGACGTCAAAGACACGTTTTTCAGTCTGGCGATGGGGATTGGGAGCCTTGTCGTAAAAATCGTGTTTGGGGCGGCTGTTTCTTATGCGGCGCATAGCTGGGTTTATAGTCATCGCCTTATTGAAAACGTGCCGGTCAACTGGTGGACCATCCTGATCTGCTTTGTGCTGTATGATCTAGCCTATTATTGGCAGCACCGGTTTGGGCATGAGTATCGCTGGTTCTGGGCGAGCCATGTGAACCACCATTCTTCGCAGCGTTACAATCTCTCGACTGCTTTACGGCAGACTTGGACGGGAACCATTGCGCTAACCTTCATCTTTGGCTTGCCGATTGCATTGTTTGGCTTTCCGCCGGAGATGATCTTCTTCGTTGCAGCGTGGAACCTGCTTTATCAGTTCTGGATTCATACAGAACTGGTGGATCGCATGGGGCCACTGGAATGGATCTTCAATACGCCCAGCCATCACCGTGTGCATCATGCGACGAACCCGCGATATCTGGACTCCAATTACGCAGGGACGTTGATCATCTGGGACCGGATGTTTGGCACGTTCAGCCCGGAAGTCGCTGAAGACCCGCCGCGGTATGGGATTGGCAAGAACCTTGAAACCAACAACCTGCTGATCGTTGCGTTCCATGAGTGGATTGCGATGGTGAAGGACCTGAAGACCGCGCGCTCTTTGAGAGATGTTTATGGCTACATGTTCCGCACGCCGGGCTGGACGCCCGATGGGTCTCGTATGACCACGAAGAAGGCAAAAGCGAACTGGAAGCGAAAACAGGAGCGTTTGAAGGCGCAGGAAGACGGGTTGTCGACCGGTGAGGGTGATCCGGCTGCCAAAGCCGTTGAGCCAGCTGAGTGAGCGTTTGAAGCGCAACAAAAAAGGGAGAGCCGAGGCCCTCCCTTTGGAAATCTAATTGCGAGCTGATTAGCTTGCTTTTGCAGCACGCTCAGCGCGTTTGCGCTCATGCGGGCAGAGCAGCGCTTTACGCAGACGGATGGATTCTGGAGTAACTTCCACCAGTTCATCCTCTGAGATGTAAGAGAGCGCGCCTTCAAGGCTCAGCTTCATTGGGGTGGTCAGCTTAACCGCATCGTCCTTACCAGCAGACCGGATGTTGGTGAGCTGCTTGCCCTTCAGAACGTTCACTTCAAGGTCGTTGCCGCGGGTGTGCTCACCTACGATCATGCCCTGATACACCTTGGTGCCCGGATCGATCATCATTGGACCGCGATCTTCCAGGTTGAACAGCGCGTATGCAACTGCTTCGCCCTGACCGTTGGACAGCAGAACGCCGGTGTGGCGACCCTGGATCTGACCTTTGTACGGTGCGTATTCGTGGAACACGCGGTTGAAGATTGCAGAACCACGTGTGTCAGACATCAGTTCTGCCTGATAACCGATGAGGCCACGGGTTGGTGCGTTGAACACGAGACGTGTACGACCACCGCCGGACGGACGCATTTCAAGCAGTTCAGCTTTGCGCTCGGTCAGCTTCTGAACAACAGCACCGGAGAACTCGTCATCAACGTCGATGATAACTTCTTCGATTGGCTCAAGGCGGTTGCCTGCTTCATCTTCCTGATAAACAACGCGTGGACGACCAACGCAAAGCTCGAAGCCTTCACGACGCATGTTTTCAATCAGGATTGCGAGCAGAAGTTCGCCGCGGCCAGAAACGATGAATGCATCTGGTTCGTCTGTTTCTTCAACGCGCAGTGCAACGTTACCTTCAGCTTCCTTCAGCAGACGCTCGCGGATAACGCGGGACTGAACCTTGGAGCCTTCGGTGCCAGCCAGAGGACCATCGTTCACGCGGAACATCATGGACAGGGTTGGCGGATCGATTGGCTGTGCCTGAATTGGCTCAGTGACCTGCGGGTCAACAATGGTGTCAGCAACAGTTGCCTTTGTGAGGCCTGCTACGGAAACGATGTCGCCTGCTTCACCTTCGTCAATTGCCTGACGCTCAAGGCCACGGAATGCGAGAACCTTGGAAATACGACCGGTTTCGATCAGCTTGCCATCACGGGACAGGGCTTTAACAGCCATGTTTGGTTTCGCAACGCCGGAAGCGATGCGGCCTGTGAGGATGCGACCGAGGAACGGATCGGATTCGATGGTGGTTGCCAGGAGGCGGAATTCACCTTCTTCAGCCTGTGGCTCGGACACTTTGTCGAGGATCATATCGAACAGTGGAGCCATGGAGTCCTGAGGACCTGCTGGTTCAAGTGACATCCATTCCTGCTTTGCAGAACCGTAGACGACTGGGAAGTCGAGCTGCTCTTCGTTTGCATCCAGAGATGCGAAGAGGTCGAACACTTCGTCCAGCACTTCGTCAGCACGCTGCTCAGGCTTGTCGATCTTGTTGATCGCGACGATTGGCTTGAGGCCAAGCTTCAGTGCTTTACCAAGTACGAACTTGGTCTGCGGCATTGGGCCTTCAGCTGCGTCAACGAGCAGGACAACACCGTCAACCATGTGAAGGATACGCTCAACTTCACCGCCGAAGTCGGCGTGGCCTGGGGTGTCAACGATGTTGATGCGGGTGTCTTTCCATACAAGCGAAGTGTTCTTCGCCAGAATGGTGATGCCGCGCTCACGCTCGATATCGTTGGAGTCCATCATGCGTTCTTCGGTGCGCTGGTTGTCGCGGAAGACGCCGGACTGCTTCAACAGGACGTCGATCAGGGTTGTCTTGCCGTGGTCAACGTGGGCGATGATCGCAATATTGCGAAGTTTCATGGAGGCTCCGTCTGGCCATAGGAAGTCGCGGCGTGTGGGAGGATCATGAGGTGCCCGATCCACGCCATTCCTTCAATCTGGTTTTTCTCTAATGAAAGATGCGCTCTTCTATCCTATTTTTGTGTCATTTCAAACCATCTCGCCAAAAAACTGCTAAGTATTTAGTCGAGCACGCTTTTTTCTAGGTCAGATTGGCTGGTTCGATAGATTTTGCCGGAAAAAGAACGCAATTCAGCTTCTGATAAGCTGACAAGTTCTCACCGAGGCATCAAAAAATGAGGTTTATTGCGGCTTTCGGCGCAAAAGTGTGCCAGATCACTTACTCTTCATTGAGGAAGTTGTAATCGTCGATAGAAAGCAGGCCGGATTTTCTCACCAATCTTGAGCGCACATCGATCTCAGCAAGGTCATACGCGTGCATCCATTGGCACTCATCCGGGCAACGGCCTACGATATCGAAGCTCTTGCCTGCAGGAATATAGAATTCTTCGAAGGGCTCTAAATTGATAAACTGACCATTGATCCCTATAGACATGCCAGGTGTCAGGGCGACGAAAATCTCTTCTGCCTCCGCAAACAGATTTCTCCAGATCCGTCCGGGCGTGTCAATTTGGTGGTGAAATGCGTATCCACGTTCGCGAAAGCTTGCTTGAAGCTCCTGTTTCTGTTGTTCAAGGTTAGACAGTTCAGGTAAAAGCAAGCAGTGCTCCTTTAATTTAGACCTTCGGCTAACTAATAAATTATGGGTCGGGACCATCAGTAGACAGTCGCTTGACTACAAAAAGGAATATGGCAATCTAATACCATTCAATATCGCAATATTGGGTATTGCAATCCCCAATATTTACACCAACTTATTCGTGGTGGGTGATTATAAGACAATAGAATACCCCCTGTGCGCGTAATCCCAAAAGTTGTTGGAAAACCAATGCAATTTGCAACCCAACAGTGGTTAGAAGAATGGTTTGCCCCTCTCGCCCCAAGCGAGGGCGTGAGTGCAACCAGACATGAATGTGTAGAAGTGATTCGCATGACAACCGCGACAAAGCCTCGCGCTGTTATGTATTCACCAAGCATTCGTATCGTTTTTCAGGGTCTGGTCAGAGGCCATTTGGGTAGCCAGAGTTTCCTTTATTCCCAGCAGAGCTATGCGGCACTTGTGTCTCCGATTCCACTTGAGATCGAGATCGTCGAAGCTTCGCCGGAGAAACCTCTCTACGCGGTCAATTTAGCGATTGATATCAACGTATTGGCAGAACTGATGCTGCTGATTGAGCAAGAGCCACTCGAGTTTGAGTATGGCGAAATGCTTGGTCGTCCAGCGCACCTTTCTGAAGAAGCGTTGTTTTCCGTTTGTCGTCTGATGCAGACGCTAAATAGCGAAGAACAAACGAAAATTCTCGCTGATGGATATTATCGAGAGTTTTTGTATCACGTGCTCAAGTCCGAGTACGGTGCAAGCCTGCGCGTGCTTTTCCAGAACAGTGAGAAGTCCCAGGGTATTGCGCGAGTTCTTCAAGTTTTGCACGAGGATTTCTCAACAAATCTGAGCGTGGACCAAATGGCGAAGATGGCATGCATGAGCATTTCTGCTTTCCATGCCGGCTTTAAGGGCGCAACTGGCCTGTCTCCGCTGCAGTATGTGAAATCGATCCGCCTGCATAAGGCGCGCTCCATGATGCTGAGCCAGAACATGAGTGCGAGTCAGGCTGCTTACCGGGTTGGCTATGCAAGCCCGTCTCAGTTCAGCCGCGAGTTCAAACGCTTCTTCGGCAGCTCTCCAACGCAGGAAGCAGCGAAGTTTCGCGTTGTGGGCTAAGGCTTGGCGTCATTGCTCTTTGATTTTGAACAGGTGCCCGGTGGATAATCGGGCACCTGTTTTTCGTTGTGCGTTCTAAGCAATTTCCCTAGAGTTGCCGCTCAACACGTGATTTTCAAGAAAACTGGTGAAGCGCATTCGGGTTAGCAACGTGCCTTGCCTTGGGGTTCGGGAATGAAAAAGGCAACGGGTACACCCACAGAGCTGCAGCTTTCTGCAGGACGGACTGCGGTTTTCGGGGCATTGCTGGTTACAATCGGTCCGCTTTCCATGGCGCTGTATACGCCTGCCTTGCCGACGTTGGCTGAGGTGTTTGGAACAACGGAAGCCGTCGCCAAGCTTACGCTTACGGTTTACTTCGCTGGCTTTACGCTCGCTCAGCTGCTCTGCGGGCCGCTCTCGGATGCGTTTGGGCGGCGACCAATTATTCTCGGGTTCTTCAGTTGTTATCTGTTGGGCAGTCTTCTTGCCTGGTTGGCTCCTAACATTGAGATGCTGTTGCTGGGGCGATTGATTCAGGGGATTGGCGCATCCAGCGGAATTGCTGTGGCGCGGGCGATTGTTCGGGACCAGTTCTCCGGTGAGGCAGGGGCGCGGATTATGAACCTGCTGGCGGTGATGCTTGGTATTGGGCCCGCGATCTCGCCCACCATTGGCGCTTTGACGCTGAGTGCGTTTGGCTGGCAAGCGATCTTTGTTTTGATGGTGGCGTATGCCGGTTTCATCCTGTTGCTGACGCTGACTATTTTGCCGGAGACGAACGCCTATCGGGATGCCCGCCTTATTCGTCCGAAGCAGATCCTTGCGTCTTATTGGAGGCTGCTGCGCTCCTTTGAGTTTATGCAGCCCTCGCTGATCCTCGGGTTCACGATCGGGGTGATCTATACGCTCTCCACGGTGCTGCCGTTTGTTTTGATTGAGCGGATTGGCCTGACGCCCTTGCAGTTTGGCATGGGGATGGTTCTGCAGTCGGGCTCGTTCTTCATGGGCGGAGTGGTGACGCGGCTGCTGCTTCGGCGGTTCAGCACAGAAGCGCTGCTTGCGCCTGCTTTGATCTGTTGCGGTTTGGGTGGTCTGGCGTTGTTTGTTGTCACTCAGCTTGAATATCTGAGTTTTCTGAGCATCATGGTCCCGATTGGGGTGTTTGCTTTTGGGGCGTCCATGGCGATGCCTGCGCTTTCCATGCGGGGGATGGAGCCGTTTCCTGAGATTGCCGGTGCTGCTTCCGCTCTGATGGGTTTCATTCAGATGGCGGGCGGGTTCTTTGGCAGCCTTGTCACGGCGGTTGTGGTGCCTGATCCTGTGACAGCGCTTGGTGTTGTTATGCCGGGAATGGCCTTCATCGCGCTGTTCTTGCTGGTGTTGCCGGTTAAGAAACGAAGCGTGGAAGAGCCGGTCAGTTCGTAACTGGCTGAATTTATGAGATGATTATGAACCAGCTGATCGCCGAATATTGCTCGGCCAACACTTTGCTCATTCCGGAATCGCTTCATGATATGGCCGATGCGCGTTTGATCATGTCGGATGGGAAGGCCTCTGTTTTTCATAAGTTTATCCGCGAGGACATGCGGGATATCGAGTTCTTTACGAGCACACCTTGTCTGGCTTTCGTGATCTCAGGGCGGGAGAGTTTTTCATCAGCTGAACATGAAGAGTTTGTTTTGAATGATGGTGAGATGCTCTTCATGGGGCGCGATCTTCATATGATTTCGGACTTCACCAATGAAGATGGGCCTTTGGAGGCTGTCCTTTTTTTCTTTGATACTGCTGTTATTGCAGAGTTCTTGAGGCGCAAGCGCATCACAGAGGGTGATAAGGCAGCAGCGCATCAGCCGTTCAAAGTTGCGGCCAATGCTTCCATAAGCGAGTACGTGGCGGGCCTGAAGTCTATCTATAAAGATCTCAATAAGGCACCTTCGGATCTGGTACGCATGAAACTGCTTGAACTGCTGTATCTGGTGGATTTGCTAGGGCATGAGCAACGTTTGCTCAGTTTTTTGATCGGGGCAAGCGCTGCCGGGAAACGGCGAAACATCAAGCATCTGATGCGGCACGGGAACGCCTACAATCTCTCAGTGAAAGACTTTGCCAGATTATCGGGGCGGTCAGTTTCCAGCTTTAACCGAGACTTCAAACGGCTCAATGGTGTGACGCCGAGCAAGTGGTTGCTGGATACTCGTTTAGAAAAAGCACGGGAGCTTGTTTTTGAGGGTAAGCTTAGCGTGACAGAGATTGCGATGCAGATTGGCTTTGCGAACACCTCTCATTTCATCAAAGCTTTCAAAGGGCGTTATGATGAGACGCCGAAGCAGGCGCGGCTGTCCTACCAAGATAGTTTTGCCGGATAATTCGTGAGCTGAAAACGGCATTTTTGGTGTTTTGCGCGTATAGGCGAACGAGATAGATGGATAATTTCTCCTTGTTTTTAAAGGAGAAAAACATGTCTATCACTGTTACATTGCAAATGAAGGTTAAAGAGGCGCGCTATGCGGAGCTGCAGCAATTTCTGCAGGCCAACCTTCCCAATGTACGCGGGTTTTCCGGCGCTCTGAGCGTTGGTGTTTTTTATAATGCTGAGCAGCAGGATTTGATGCTCTTTGAAGAATGGCTGTCTAAAGAACACCACCAAGCCTACATTCAGTTCATCTCAGAGAACGGCGTCATGAGCCAGTTGCTCTCCTTCATGCAAGATGCGCCGGTGATCACCTATTACGGGCGTGAAGTTCTGTAAAAAGCACTGAACTGAGTGGTGGGGTAACGATCACTCTTCGCTTTTGCTGGCAAACGATTGGTCTGAGGATGGTGAACTGTTCTCGGATCTCTCGATTTTTGCTGGAAACGGATGCAGCGGGAGGCTATGAGGGACCAGAAAGTGGGAGGGACCCTTATGGCAGAGTTTGATCATCGAGTGCTGGAAAGCTCTCAGCGGCCGCTTGTCATGGGCATCTTGAACGTGACCCCGGATAGCTTTTCTGATGGTGGGCAGTTCGATGCGCCCGCTGCTGCGCTTGCGCATGCGATTGAGATGATCGCCGAAGGGGCGGATATCATCGATGTTGGCGGCGAAAGCACGCGGCCCGGTGCGACTGTGGTTGAAGAGCTGGATGAGCTGGAGCGGGTTCTGCCGGTGCTGGATCTCATCAAAGAGCTGCCGGTTCTGATTTCCATCGACACCTATAAGGCCAAGGTTGCAGCAGCGGCCTGCAAGGCTGGCGCGCATATCGTCAATGATGTTTGGGGCTTGCAGAAAGACCCTGACATGGCTGGTGTGGTGGCGGATGCTGGTGTGCCTGTCATTATGATGCATAACCGCACCGAGGTTGATGAGCAGCTGGACATCATGGCTGACATCGAGCGCTTCTTCGAAAAATCACTCAAGCTGGCCACAGATGCTGGCATTCCGGAAGAGTATCAGATCCTCGATCCGGGCTTTGGCTTTGGCAAAACCCTTCAGCAGAACTATCAGATCCTGAACCGGCTTTCTGAGCTTCGTAAGTTTAACCGCCCAATCCTTGCGGGGGCATCTCGCAAACGTATGATTGGATATGTGTTGAATAATGAAGCGCCAGAGCGTATGGCTGGATCGCTTGCAGTCCACACGCTTTCGCTACAACACGGAGCGCAAATTCTGCGAGTGCATGATGTGAAGCCGCATGCTGATGCTGTGCGGATCTTCCAAGCAATGAAAGAACTAGGCAGCAGCCAATAATGACACAAGAAAAGATTGTTGCAGCACTTGGTTTGGGCTCAAATCTTGGCGATACCAAAGCGAATATCGACGGTGCAGTGGCCGCATTGAATGCTGTCGAGGGAATATCTGTTTTAAAAAAGTCGTCCGACTATCGCACACCGCCGTGGGGGCCTGTGCCGCAGGATGACTACCGCAACTGTTGCATTACCGTGGAGACGGTTCTGTCTCCGCGTGACCTGCTGAATGCGGGTCTGGATATCGAAAAGCAGCTTGGCCGTGTGCGTGATGTGCGCTGGGGGCCGCGGACGATCGATATCGACCTGCTCATCTATGATCACGCAAGCGTTGAGGAAGAGGGACTTCAGGTTCCACACCCACGCATGGGCGAGCGTGCGTTCGTGCTTATTCCGCTGACCGAGATCTGGCCGGAAGCACCTTTGCTGGATGGACGCACGGCAGCTGAAGCGCTGGAAACCTGCGCTGATAAGGAAGGCATCTACAAGCTGTAGATGCCGTAAAGCAGTTCTTGGTTTCGTTGAAACACATGAACTGCTTTAGGCTTTGACTTTGCATATCTTTATTCGAAAACCGGTTTCCACTTTTCGGCGATACGCTGTGA
Organism: Pseudovibrio sp. FO-BEG1; assembly: GCF_000236645.1. Taxonomy (NCBI): domain Bacteria; kingdom Pseudomonadati; phylum Pseudomonadota; class Alphaproteobacteria; order Hyphomicrobiales; family Stappiaceae; genus Pseudovibrio; species Pseudovibrio sp. FO-BEG1. Next base: position 134,956 of record NC_016642.1, on the reverse strand, counting down.
CCTGCTTAAGCCGTCTTCATTCTGGCGACCAGATTATCCTTCAGCACGAACTGATGATAGAGCGCTGCGATGACGTGCAGGCCGAATGAAGCGAGTAAGATCGGGGCTGCTGTCCCATGGATTGCAGCTGGCGGGATGGTGATGTTTTCTGGCCATGCTTGCCAGTCTCCTGCCATTGCAAGTTCCATCAGGCCTGCAAACAGTGACATGCTCATGCCGGAGATGACCAGTGCCAATGGTGCGAGGTAGAGCAGCAGGTGAACCAGCTTTGACAGGCTGATCATCACAATACCCCAATCCGGATCTGGTTTTGGCCGTACGTGTTTGATGAGCAGCACGATGCGGTAGATCAGAAACAACCCTGTGAGAGCTCCAAGGCCTGCATGGGCCATGAAGATGTTGAGCTTTTCAGGTGAGACAGCCGTTCCTTCAAGGACTTTGCCCAGAATGAAAACAGCAATGATGGTGGCGGCAAACAGCCAGTGCAGGATGATTGTCGGGCGACTATATTTTTGTGGCGAAGACATTAGAATTACCTTTGGCGATAGGAATGGATTGATTTTAGTTTACATGTAAATTAGATGTCAATAATATAATAGAAGCAATAATTTCAGGAATTCGATGACCGAGACGATTTCATATCTGCCGTCCATGGGCAGATTGCTCAACACATTGTCAGAAGCGGCTTGTAGCTTGGCTGAAGACTACCTGCGCCCTCATGACCTTTCTCTGGCACAATGGGTGGTGCTTTCTGCGCTGTGGCGTCGTGACGGACTGAGTGTTTCGGAGCTTTCCGATTACTCTGGCAAGAAAACCGCTGCGCTTTCGCGTTTGCTTGATCGGATGGAGAGCAAAGGGTTGGTGAGCCGGTCGACGGTTGAGGATGATAAGCGCTCGGTGAAAATCCATTTGACGGAAAAAGGGCAGGGGCTCTCTCACCTCATTGATATGTACAGGCATGTGAACGGGATTTTGCTGGCTGACCTGACTGAGGACGAGCAGAAGCTGTTGCTTCCGATGCTGGAACGCATGCTGGAGAGTGTTCAGACAAAACATGGAAAGCCATGAGATCTGAAGCCTTAGGTGCTCGGGTTTATCAAAACCGATCGTGTCTTCGAAAAGAAAATTCATAGAAATCGCATTTTTGCCCTTGAAGCTACAGCGACTAGAGGTCTTATCTTCTCTTGCAATGATGAAATTGCATGGAGCTGATCATGTCCAACGCGGAAGATCGAAGCCAAAACATCTCTCCAGAAGAGTTAGAGAACCAAGCCACTAAAAGTTGCTGCTCCAGTCAGGCTGAGCAGCCTACAAAGGCAGAGAGTTCTTGCTGTTCTGGAAAAGGTGATGCGCAAGAGCAAGAAAGCTCTTGTTGTTCTTCCAAGAATGAAGCCCCCGTGGATGATTGCTGTGGTTCTGCCAAGGAACATGAGGCAAAGCATGTCCACACACACACTGGATGTGGCTGTGCCAGCAAAAATGAAGTTGCTATCCCCGATGTAACCAACTGGAAAGGTGCGCGTTCGTTTCGCGTTGAAGGACTGTGCTGTGCGGAGGAGATGGGTATTCTTCGCCGCGTGGTAGGGCCCGTTGTTGGCGACCCTGAGTATCTGGCGTTTGATGTGCTGAACGGGAAGATGATTGTTTCTCCTGTCGCCCGTGATGTCACAGACGAGCAGATTATGAAGGCGGTTGATAGCACGGGGATGAAAGCCGTTCTGTTTATTGAGCAGGAAGCGGCTGACGCGCGGGCAAAACAACATCGCCGATTGGGCACTTTTACCATTGCCAGTGGTCTGTTCTGGGCGGCTGCCATTATTGTTCAGGCAACTCTGTTCTTCTCAAGCACAAGTTCCACAGACGTGTTCAGTGTCTTTGACTCCGTTCCTTCCGGGCCGGTTGAAGTGCTGTATATGCTGGCCATTGTTGCAGGTCTGCGTCTGGTTGCTCCAAAGGGCTGGTATGCGCTGAGGACTTTGCGACCTGATATGAACCTACTGATGCTGGTGGCCGTTGCTGGCGCGATTGGCATCGGAGAGTGGTTTGAAGGGGCGACGGTTGCCTTCCTGTTTTCTCTCTCACTTTATCTGGAAAGCTGGAGTGTTGGGCGCGCTCGCAAGGCTGTGGCCGCGCTTATGGATATTGCACCAACTGTCGTGCGCTTGCTCAAGCCCGATGGCGGCGAAGAGGAAGTTGCCGCCAACAGCGTGAAGCCGGGTGCACTGTTTGTTGTACGTGGCGGTGACCGCATTCCGCTGGATGGCGTGGTGCGCAAAGGTGTTGGCAGTGTCGATCAGGCTCCGATTACGGGTGAAAGCGTCCCCGTGATGAAAGAGGCCGGTGATGATGTTTATGCCGGTACCATCAATGGTGAAGGCAGCTTTGAGGTAGAGGCGACCAAGGGCGCTGATGACACCATGCTGGCCCGTATCATCCGTATGGTGAGCGAAGCGCAGGCACGTCGCGCTGCTGCTGAGCAGTGGGTTGAGAAGTTTGCTCGTGTTTATACGCCAGCTGTGATGGTTCTGGCTGTGTTGCTGGCTGTTATTCCGCCGTTGCTGTTTGGTGCGGCCTGGATGGACTGGTTCTATCGCGCGTTGGTTCTGCTGGTCATTGCCTGCCCCTGTGCGCTGGTGATCTCCACGCCTGTCTCCATTGTTGCTGGTTTAACCTCTGCCGCTCGCAATGGCGTGCTGATCAAAGGCGGTGTGTTCCTTGAACTGCCTGCTCGCTTGAAAGCGCTGGCTTTTGACAAGACCGGGACCATCACCAATGGTCTGCCAACAGTGACAGATGTTTACCCGCTGTCCGGCCATAGCGTGGAAGAGCTTCTCGTACGAGCAGCTTCTTTGGAAGCCCGCAGTTCCCACCCTTTGGCAGAAGCGATCCTGACACGTGCGAAGGAAGATGGCGTTGCGTATCAGCCTGCTGAGAATGTTGAACTGTTACCGGGGCGTGGCCTTTCCGGTCAGCGTAATGGCAAGAGCTATTGGCTCGGGTCTCGCCGGTTCCTGAATGAAAAAGACTTCGACATTGGCGAAGCAGATGCCAAAGCACGTGAGCTGGAAGCTGAAGGCAAGACCGTGGTTGCGGTTGGCACCGATGCCCACGTCTGTGGTCTGATCGCGCTGGCTGATACTGTTCGTGACACTGCCGAGGAGCTGGTTTCTCAGCTACATAAAGCTGGCGTTGAGAAGCTGGTTATGCTGACGGGTGACAACAAGGCGACGGCGGAGCGGGTTGCGGCTTCAGTTGGGATCGACGAGGTACGCGCTGAGTTGCTGCCGGAGGATAAGGTTGCCGCTGTTGAGCAGCTCTCTCATGAATATGAGACTGTGGCGATGATCGGTGATGGTGTCAACGATGCACCTGCGATGGCCCGGGCGAGCTTTGGTGTGGCGATGGGCGCGATTGGCTCAGATGCCGCGATTGAGACGGCTGACATCGCGTTGATGAAAGATGACCTTTCCCGTCTGCCGTGGCTCATCCACCATTCAAAGCGGACGCTTCAGATCATCCACCAGAACATCGCTTTTGCGTTTGTCGTGAAAGGCCTGCTGGTGATCCTGACCGCCCTCGGCTTCGCCAGCCTCTGGGCAGCGATCCTCGGGGATGTGGGGGCTACGCTGATCGTGGTGACCAACGCCCTACGATTGCTGAAAGATCGCGCAGAGTAGCAAAAGAAAAGCCGAGACGAATGCCTCGGCTTTTTCGTGTTTTTTACTTCACGTAGAGAGCGGTTTCGGTCGCAAGCTGAATGTTTTTGTTGCGGGCCGCACCCATGATCAGGAACCAGTCGATCAGCGTCCAGATGCCGAGTGCACCGAGAGTGATAAGCTTCAGGATGCCAAGGCCGATCTGACCGGTGTAGAAACGGTCGATGCCGAGACTTCCGAGGAACAGGCCAAGTACGAGAGCCACGGTTGGGTTCTTTTCTTTACCTGCAAACATCACGTCAAAATCAGACTGCTTGTCTTCAGCAACATTGTCTCTGATCGTTTTCAACTGCATAAAGTAATTTGCTTTGTTCATAACTCACCTTTCAATTGCACAGGCGTGCGGGTGCAAATTCTTGATTGAAGAAGTTAGCTTTATATCTATTAAATTGCACTCTGCAAGGCTTATGTGGGTGTCTTTTTATATGTTGAACCACTTAGTTTTCGGAGTGGGTTTTGCCATGATGACGACTGCCCCAAAGTGAGGGAAAGCCTCTCCTAACGAGATGTGTCTGAAGAATGCGGCTTGCTAATTCGCCAATCTCCAGAAGCTCTGCCTGCAATGATCCAGTAGATGAAGCCGGCGATAAAACCTGCTGATGCTGCTACGGATGAGCCGGGGCGGAAACCTTCAGAAGGGGGTGTTGGCGTTGCTGTTCCGGGAGTGGAGTAGGTGATGATGCTGCCTGCTTCGTTTGAGGCGTAGAACAAGTCCGCGGGGAGAGTGCCGCCGATGCCCCAGAGGACGAGGGCGATGAGGCCACCTGCGGAAACATGGTAGATCACGCCTCGCCATTTCATCAGTTCAGCAAAGCCGATGGCGAAACCGCTTGGGATGAGCGACAGAGCTCCAATCACGCTCGCGGAGATAATCGTGCTCCACGTGATCGCGATGAGCTGAATGATGTCGGCCTCAGGTCCTCCATGCACGCTCAGGGTTCTAAAGAAGCCCCAGGACAAAAACAGACCGGCTGCGATGATTGCCAATGAGAAGCCTAAGGCGATACGGAGCAGCTGAAAAAAGAGCTTGGTTCCGTCGATCATTGTGCAATCCTTTATATCTGTGTCTGATGTGGTGGTCTTCTGCTTTTCAAGAATACACCAATAGCTATTGAGCAAATGAGGATTTCAATTGCAAATGTCCAGTGCAGGATGAAGCTCCAGATATAATTCTCGTAGATAGCCGGGATCTTGATGAGTTCCACTTGGAGTTTGGAGAATGGAGCAAGCCAGAAGACAGGTGCTGCAACACTGTCCAGCGCCATGTGTAGCAGGCCGCCGATGCTTATTCCGAACAAAGCAACACCCGAGCGGGATTTTCTCGACAACAGGATGGCTGATAGCGCAAGGAGCGTGAGCCAGGTTATTGGCCAATGAGAAAGGTAGTGCCTGTGATGGGTGCTCTGGCTGTCTACAAGATAGAAGTAGAGCATGTCAGCATCAGGGAGAATGCCGCCGATTGAGGTCCAAAGGACGAGTTGCCGGGACTTCAGATTCAGCCGTTTCGTAGCTGCCTTTCCCAGTAGGTAGCCAGCAGGCAAGTGAGCAATAAACATGATTGGGGCCAATAGGATATGAGAGTGGCCAGAACCATTCATCATGACTATGGCGAGAGTTAGCAGTGCTCACATGTTTGCTCTGTGCTTTGCAATCAACCGATCACATTACCCGTTCTCCGTCCTCGTCAGCAGCATGGCGACGCTGATGAAGTGGAAGTCGTAGAGGTGAGGGGCTTCGCGGACGCGGTGTTCGCCGCGGGCGTAGATGCTGTCGAGGAGCTCGGTGGTGTTTGGGAGGTGTGAAAGGGCTGCTCTCAGGGGAGCTTCGGTGAAAGCTCGATAGAAGTTCACCATTTGCCGAGCGTAGGCGGAGGCATCGTTGTCTTGCTCGTATTGCTCTACGAAGGGAACCGGTGTTTCGTAGCATTCTGCTTTGTCGATGGTGAACAGGTGAGACAGTGTCCCACTCTCAGGTTTTACGGGCGCTGTGAGCTGTTCCAGGCTGCGTATGTAGACAGGATGATAGTAGCGCTCATAGGTGTCTTGAGAGATTGAGCCGTTGGCGACGTGATCGAGCAGAGACAGGTTGAATAAGTTTACGATCCCGTCTGCGGTTGAGACATGTTCATTTCTGCCGACAGTTTGCAGCAGGAGTTTGCCGCCTGGCTCGAGTTCGTTTGCTCGTGCTGTGAGAAATGTTTCCAAATCATGGGCGGCTTGTTTCTCGCAGACTTCCTTATCTTTTGCTGAGATAGAACCACTCTCAGTTGAGAGGCTTGGGCCGTTGGGCATCACGTAGTCGGGCAGGCGTTCCAGCGGGCGTTCTGAGAGGAACACCGTTGCATTGAAAGATGTTGCCAGATGCACAGAGCCGGGAGGTAGCAACTGGTTGAACATAGAACCGCCGACGATGCCGCCAAAGACAGTTGGATCAGTGTAGGGAGGCTGAGTGCGATTACCGATGGCGTCGAGCAGGGTGGAGTAATCGTTGCTGGGCAGATCGCTATGGATTGCCTGAACTGGATTGGTGCCATGCTGTCTTGTGGCTTCAGTGAGCTGAGCCATGATCTGCATGGAATTAGCTCCCTCAGAACATCCGTAATCGATAAATCGGAGTGGTGATCCGTTTGTTGGTATTGGCAGGTTGCCGACGGCTTCGTGTAGCCATGGGTACACATAGGCGATGGTGGCTTGCTGCGTGGCGGAGTTCTTATTGTAGAACCCTTTGGCCTTCATGCCAGTGGTTGTGGCGTTCTTTTGAGAGGGATGTGCTTTGTCTGTCATGGGGGTGATGTCCAGTTATCGCATCTGTCCTGACGGCCACGATATCTGAAGTCCGTGCACATGGAGTGAACGCAAAGAAAAAGGCCGGCGCTTATCTCAAGCACCGGCCTTTCGAGTAATTATTGCTGAGCTTTGGTTAGGCGTCGCCCTGGGTCTGCGCTTTTTCAAGAGCTTCACGCTCTGATTTACGGAGACGCTCAGAAGCGGACTTCAGCTGGCCACAGGCAGCGAAAATATCGCGGCCACGTGGGGTACGGATTGGAGAAGCGTAGCCTGCGCGGTTCACAACATCTGCGAATTCTTCGATCTGCTCCCAATCAGAACACTCATATGGAGAGCCCGGCCATGGGTTGAACGGCAGCAGGTTGATCTTTGCCGGAATGCCTTTGAGCAGCTGTACCAGTTTCTTCGCATCTTCAAGGCTGTCGTTGACGCCTTTCAGCATCACGTATTCGAAGGTGATGCGCTTTGCGTTGGACAGGCCCGGATAGTCACGGCATGCCTGAAGCAGCGTTTCCAGATTGTACTTCTTGTTGATTGGAACAAGTACGTTACGGAGCTCGTCATTCACTGCGTGCAGGGAGATTGCCAGCATACAGCCGATTTCGTCACCGGTGCGTGCAATTTCTGGAGTTACGCCAGATGTTGACAGAGTGATGCGGCGCTTGGAAAGGGACAGGCCATCACCGTCTGAAGCGATCAGAAGCGCTTTCTTGACGTTCTCGAAATTGTAGAGCGGCTCGCCCATGCCCATCATCACGATATTGGTGATGCGGCGGCGATTGGATGTGGACGCGTCCAGACCACCTTCCGGTGCATCTGCATCCGGGAAGTCATTTAGACGATCCTTTGCGAGCATTAGCTGTGCGAGGATCTCTTCAGCGGTCAGGTTGCGAACCATTTTCTGCGTGCCAGTGTGGCAGAAGGTGCAGGTGAGGGTACAGCCAACCTGAGAGGAGATGCAGAGCGTTCCGCGGTCTTCTTCCGGGATGTAGACTGTTTCTACCTCAACCGGTTTACCAGCACCGCGAGACGGGAAGCGGAACAGCCATTTGCGGGTGCCGTCGACGGAGATCTGTTCGGTGACGATTTCCGGACGGGCGATGGTGAATGCGAAGTCCAGTTTGGTGCGCAGGTCTTTGGAAACGTTGCTCATCTTGCTGAAATCAGAGATGCCGCGAACGTAGAGCCAGTGCCACAGCTGGTTCACGCGCATGCGGATCTGACGGTCTGGGACACCTACTGCAGCAAGGGCATTGCCCAACTCTTCCCGGCTGAGGCCGATAAGGGATGGCTTTTCTTCCTGCACCGGATCTGTTGCAGGAGTTGATTTTACTGCGCTGGTCGCCGCCGGATCAGCGGATTTGTGCGCGATGTCTAACGATACCGCCATGGTCATTCACCAGTTGTTCTTAGATGCTCGGCTTTAAGCTTATGTTCTTTGCGTATTCAATCCCGAAGAATGTGCCTCACTCTTCAGCAATACGGTTTAGCAGGAAAAAGCGGGATATGAGCGCCCATTGCTCGCTGCTAAAAATGCGAAGAGGCGGTCGCCAGCAGCAACCGCCTACGTATTCGGCACGCTTATAGCCGAAATCGCGTAGTTTGAAAATCCCAGATCTCAAATTGCGTGGCGGCAAGCTGGCGCAGGCAAGAGATCTCTATGCTTTCAAACAATTCTGAGTGTCAGCGCCTTACTGGCAGGCGCTGGTAGCATCCCTTACAGCAGCAGTGATGCCGCTCAAGGAAAACTTGTAGGAAGTTTTGGTGCCGCGAGCGGACTCGCCAGAAATAGACATGGAACTGCCTGCTTTCATAGCGTCAACCAAACGCTTCTCTTCCGCAGCGTTCTGAACCCATGCGCCGTCACCTTTGGTGAACATGGTGAACTGCTGACCATCAACATTGGTCGTGACCAGAGAGCCTTCTTTAAATGGATAACCCACTATAAAGCTTGGCTCATTGGATACGCCTTCACTTGGACGGGTAGAAACGAAGAAGAAGACTTCACCGTGGTTTCTATCTGTCGGCAGTGATTGTGTTGGTGCGGAAATAGCATAACACACCTTACCACCGCTCTGGGTGTTGAAGGTGTAGGTTGCCCAATCCTTGTTTTCTTTCAAGAGGGCAGGAGACTGCGCATTTGCAGTCGCGCCCGAGATACCAAGAGCCATTAAGGCAGTTATCAGGATACGTGCTTGCATCTTCTCCAAACCGCGTTGCGTACGACAAAATCTGAGATTCTGTGCGAAAACCCATAAAACTTAATGTTAGGGTTACTTTAAAGATGGTTACAAAAGGGTTGATACCCTGTTTTTACAGAGGCAAAAAATTATTTGCCTTTGAACCGCTCCATGAATGCTGGCAACAGAAATCTGGCGGGAGTGTGGCATGCACAGCCATAATATCAAGCGTAAAGCCACTAATGAATTTCCGTTTTAAGTGACGGAAGACAGTAGATATGCAAGTTGATTATTTGCTGTATTTAACGCGCTAGTAAATAAGCGCTAATTGCCTTTAAAAGTTCAGATTTTCCGATGTCTTTTCAAATTAATTGGCAGCATTTCACCCAGTAAAAAATATGGGCGCCTTTCCACATAGTGTTCACAGATTGAGAGAAAATGCGAAGCAAAGAGCCGTTAAGAATTACGAATTTGTAATGTGGAGAGGCTGTGTCGGGCCAAGCGCGAAAATTTAAAAATTTACGCAAGGCATTTGCCATGGTGAGAATTAAAGGTTGCCATTCGAGAATGCATATCAGAAATGGCAACCTGATCTCGAATCACTCAAGAGTTGCTATCGAAGCCCGGAACTTTTCGACCGGTTCGGAAGATCGGAGCGCCATGAACGTGTTCCAGTAGCGGGTCTTTAGGTGCCCCAGCGGTTATAGAGCGTTCGGCGTATTTTCCGTGCGCCATGTAGCGATCATACAAAACCAGAGCAGCAGCGACGCCAACGTTCAAACAGAACTTGGTTGGGATTTTGACGATGTAGTCACAGCGTTCCTGCATCTCTTTGGAGAGGGAGCCGCGCTCAGGGCCAAGGATGTAAGCTGCTTGTAGAGGATGACCGAAGCTTGGCAGCTCAATCGCATCGTCGGTGAGTTCGACACCAACGAGTTTACAGCCGCGTGGGAACTGCATTTCATCAACCGAGTTCCAGGCGAAGTATGGCAGGTGGTCCGGGCTTTTGGAGGTGTCGGCCTTCATGGCTGATCCAAGCCCTTTGATGTGCGCATCAACTGTAAAAAAGTAACTTGCTCCGAATGCATGACCTGTACGCATCAGCGTGCCAACATTCATGGATTTGGAAAGCCCTTCAGAGCCAATAGCAAAATAACCGCGCATGCCCAGTTGTTCTCGTTGTTGATGTTGTGCGCTTCATACCTCCAAGTACGGTGTTCCTGCAAGCCTGCGGGTGGCCTTGAGTGTTTTAATCATAAAGTGACACCAATGGCGGTTTTGAGGTTTGGTGATTGCGCGTGTAATTTTGCGGGTAAGAGAGAGGGCTGTATTTCATGAAAGCTGTTATCTGCGAAAAACTTGGTGGGCCGAGTGATCTGGTTGTTCGGGAACTGGAAGATCCGAGTGCAGGGCCGGGAGAGGTGCTGGTTCGTGTGAAGGCAGCGGCACTCAATTATTTTGATACGCTGATCATTCAAGGCAAATACCAGTTCAAGCCTGAGCTTCCGTTTTCTCCATCAGGTGAGATGGCCGGTATCGTTGAAGCCGTGGGTGAAGGTGTGACCCGCTTCAAGGTTGGGGATCGTGTGGCGTCCTATGCGAAATGGGGGGCAGCGCGTGAGCTGTATGTTGCTCCTGAGGATGAAGTGGTTCTGGTGCCTGAAGCCGTTTCGCTCAAGCATGCCGCTGGTCTTTTGATCACGTATGGTACGGCGATCCATGGGCTGCGAAGTAGGGCGCATTTGCAGCCGGGCGAAAGTGTTGCAGTGCTGGGTGCTTCTGGTGGGGCCGGGCAAGCGGCTGTTGAAGTTGCCAAGCTGATGGGTGGCCGCGTGATCGCCTGTGCTTCTTCTGAAGATAAGCTGGCCCATGCAAAAGCTTGTGGTGCTGATGAGCTAGTTGATTACTCCCAAGGTGGATTGAAGCAGAAGCTGAAAGATCTGACAGACGGCAAAGGGCTTGAGGTCGTTTATGATGTGATCGGCGGTGACTATGCGGATGATGCTTTGCGGGCCACTGGCTGGCGCGGGCGTTATTTGGTTGTTGGGTTTGCGTCTGGCACTATTCAGAGGATCCCGGCAAATCTGGCGCTGCTGAAGGGCTGTGACATCCTCGGTGTGTTTTGGGGAGATGCGGTGGTTCGGGAACCTGAGGAGCATCACAAAGATTGTGAGCAGCTGTTCCAATGGGTGGCTGAGGGCAAGTTGAAGCCGCATATCCACGCGGAGTATCCGTTTGAGGATATCGCTCTTGGTCTGGAGGAGATTTCCAGTCGCAGAGCCAAGGGCAAAGTTCTGCTTATTCCGTAAAGCGCAGATACAGAAAAAGCGGGAGGTTGCTCCCGCTTCTTACTCACATCGTATTGAGTGTTGGAAGATTACGCTTCCAAAACAGCCATGACTGGGGCGTGGTCGGATGGTTTTTCCCAGCCGCGGGCATCACGCATGATCTGGACGTCTTTGGTGTGCTGCGCTGTTTCCGGTGTCATCCAGACGTGATCAAGGCGGCGGCCTTTATCTGATGCGGACCAGTCTTTGGCACGGTAGCTCCACCAAGTGTAGATCTTCTGATCCATCGGCATGTGCTTGCGCATGGTGTCGACGTAGTTGCCAGCTTCACGCACGTCTTCAAGGCGCTGACATTCCAACGGAGTATGGGACACGACTTTGATGAGCTGCTTGTGGGACCATACGTCGTTTTCGTAAGGCGCGATGTTCAGATCGCCAACAACGATGGACTGGCCGTCGAAGCCCTTAAACCAGCTTTCCATCTCATCAAGGAACTTGAGCTTGTGGGCGAACTTGTCGTTGACCTCTGGGTCCGGCACATCACCGCCAGCAGGGACGTAGAAGTTATGGATGCGGACTTTGCCGCCATTGAATGCAACATCTGCTGCGATGTGGCGGGTGTCGCCCATTTCGCAGAACTCTTTGCGTTCAACGTTTTCCAGCGGAACGCGTGAGAGCAGAGCAACGCCATGGTAACCCTTTTGACCGTGCACCTCTACATGGCGGTAACCCAGTTTGTTGATCGCGGCTGTCGGGAAGCTGCCATCCGGGCATTTTGTTTCCTGCAGGCACAACACATCCGGGGCGTGGTCCAGTAACATTTTCTCGACGATCGGAAGACGGAGACGGACTGAGTTAATGTTCCACGTTACAATTTTGAGGCGCTTCGTCATGGGGGCGTTCTTACCTGCTTTGGAGAATCATGGCCTAAACCTAAGGGTTAGGCGCGGTTCTGGCCAGAAAAACTGATATGAACTGTGAGTTTGTTCACGTTATATTCTTCAAGGCAAGACATAAATTGCTTCTAAAACCCGATGTTTTGTCAGGGCACGTTGTTAGCCCCTTGGTGGCACTCTTCTCTTAATTATGCTGGCTGTAAGTTTTGGCCAGCCTGCAGTTAGGATCAGGGTCAAATGAAATACGCAATGTTCGTAGGCTGTTGTCTTGCAGCGGGTATGGTGGCTCAATCTGTGAGTGCCAGCAGTTTGTCGACACGCTCGGGTTCCGTTGATTATCCGGGATTCCGGCAGGTTCAGTTCAGTGAACGCAGCAACATCATCCCACCCATCAAACCTCTGGACCGGCCCGTTGAGCCGGGTGATAGCCTGAGGCCAGGGCAGGCGCAGCCGTATCTGCCGACGGATCGAGGTGCTGATCATCCGTCATTCAATCCACCTCCTGGTGCTTATCCTGCGGGTTCTGCGCGTCCGGGCTCATTGCCACCACCAATACCGGGGCCATCTGGTCCGTTGCCTCCCGCTCCGCCGATAACTGGTTTGCCGCCTGCTGGTGGCGCACCCACTGGACCGGGATTTGGAGGGCCTTCATATGGAGGTCCGGCTTATGGCCGTTGATTGTTCAGAACAACAGGAAGGGGTCATCATGAAGATTATAGCCTGGGTGCTGGCTGGCCTCGTTCTTCTGGCCGTTATCATCTATTCCAACGCTGCCTTTGCGCAGAGTGGTCATGCTGGTTACACGACAACTGGTGTGAACATGAGAACTGGGCCGGGAACCAAGTATCCTGTGATTACGACCATTCCGGCAGGTGGTGTGGTATTTATCAACTACTGCACCAAGAACGGCTCATGGTGTGACCTAACCTTCCGTGGTGCTCCGGGGTGGGTTTCTGCGCGGTATATCCGTTATGGCGTAGAGGGACCGCATTACTCACGTACCCTTCCATATGTTGCGCCTTATGTGGGGCTGCCGTTTATCTATCGGCGGTATCCGATCTATCCACGCTATCCGCATTGGCGCCCTTACCCACACCCACGGCGTGAGATCCCGGCTTATCCGTTGCAGCCATCACGGCCAATTGAAGTGCCAGCTGTTCCTTTAACGCCAGCGCAACCGATCGCTCCGCCAGTCACGCCGTCTATTCCACTGACGCCAGCGCAACCAATCGCGCCGCCATCTGTACCGGCAACACCGTTATCGCCTGCTCAATGAGGAAAAGCTCACGAGGTGTCTCGTGAGCTTTTGTTTTTAGAGCTTATGCTGCCAGCTGGTTTCCACATAGGCGAAGGCATCACCATCTCTACGGATGTGGCCAAGGCCGGGGAAGTCGTGGTGGATGCCAATTACCGGGGTTCTGTCGGCTGAGACGCGATCCAATATTGTTCTGCGCGTTTTTCGGGCCATGTCCTGATCGATGTCGAAGGCGATTGTCCAATCAGGATTGGCGAACTGGAGAGCTGAGGAGTGGATTGTATCGCCCCAGATCAGCACTTCCTCATTGTTGGAGTGAATGCGGATGCCCATGTGGCCCGGTGTATGGCCGGGCAGCAGAACGGCGTCCAGCCCTTTGATGAATTCACCGTCCTTGCTGATGAGTGTTTTGTTGTTGTCGTAAGGTTTTGAAGCGTTCTGTGCGAGGTCTACGAAATTCTGTAGGTCTTTGGGGAAGCGTGCGCGTGTGTTTTCGTCGTTCCAGAAGGTGTGTTCAATCTCATGGACAATGAACTCTGCGTTGGGGAAGAGTTTTTCTCCTGATTTGGAGACAAGACCACCGATATGGTCGATGTGCAGGTGGGTCAGAACGACTGCGTCCACATCAGCGGCATCATATCCGGCGTTCTTCAGGTTTTGGTGGAAGCGGCCCAGAGTTGGGCCCATCAGGTCTGCGGTGCCGGTATCGACAACGACAAGATGTTCCCCCGTATTAATGAGATATCCGTTTACAGAGATAGACATGTCCCCTGTATTGGGGCTACGAAAGTTCTGCTTTAGAGTTTCTTCCGCTACCTTCTGGTCAAATCCCACGACCAATGACGGATCTAATCCCAAGTGTCCGTCAAGAATTGCCGTTACTTCAATGTCTCCTACCGAGAAACGATAGATGCCAGGAACTTGTGCGCCAATTTTGGGTGCTGCTGCCAATGCGATGCTCGACATTGCAGGGGCAATTGCGCCTGCGCCTGCAACAGAGGCGGCTGCGGATAAAAAAGATCGGCGTGAAAGTGTCATGAAAGGCTCCTCATCTACAAGCGATGGGAGCAATATTGTTGGGTTGATGCTGGAAGTGCAGAGGGCCAAGCCTTATCTTGGATATAAGCAGTGCTTATGGGGCAGATCATGGATCTTCTGAATTTACTGGAGAGTTTTGTTCGCGTTATCGACAGTGGATCGCTGAGTGGTGGTGCGCGTCAACGCCATATCAGCCAGCCTGCCATGAGCCAGCAGTTGAACTTGCTGGAAGCGCAGGTGGGGCAGGAGCTGGTTTTTCGAACGAACAAGGGTGTGAAGCCAACAGTGGCGGGTAAGATCGTTTATGAGCATGCCCAGAAGATGCTGCGCCAGAGTGCTCTGATGTTTGAGGCTGTTCAGGAACAGGTGGCTGCCGAGAGCGGATCGCTGGTTGTTTCTGTTTCTCAACCGATGGGTGGCGATATCATTACACCGCTCATTTTTGATCTGCGAAAGCAGTATCCTGATCTTACGGTCTCAATCAGGATGGAAGACCAGTTTATTGATGTGGTCGAGGATGGCATTGATCTGGCCATTCGCACTGGCGCAACGGGGGATACCTCCGGCGTTTCCCGAAAGATTGCGATTGTTGAGACCTGTTTGGCGGCAAGCCCGGATTATCTTGCCAAGCATGGTGTGCCGCGAACTCCAGAGGCTCTCTCTGCACTCAATTACATCCAGTATCGAAACGAGAAACTTGTCGATTCACTCGACCTTTTCAGGCATGGCAAGCGGCATGAGGTGCGTGTGAACTCCGAGTTTGTCGCTGGGCATCCGCAGGTGATGGTGCAGGCGCTTTTGAACTCCGTTGGTTTTACGCGCATGCCATTGTTTATGATGCAGGATTATGAGGAAACCGGCCAATTGCAGCGGTTGCTTCCAGATTATCAATGCGAGGAAAAGCCGGTCTATCTCGTTTATCCTTCCCGCGAAGCGATGACACGGAAGGCAGAGATTTTTATTGAGGCGATGATAGAGCGGTTCAAGGATGCGGCTGGCATCCGGTTGGTTGGGCAAAAGCCTGTGCAGCTTGCCCAACCTGCGTGATTACATTGGGGTCAGACGGTTTCGTTGACCTGTTCATCCACAATGCGGACGATGTCTGACATGATCTCTGTCAGGTGGAAGTCCTTTGGTGTGTAAACGGCTGCAACACCTGCTTTTTTCAGCTCTTCCGCATCTTCAGAAGGAATGATGCCGCCCAGGATGATCGGGATGTCTTCCAGTCCGTTTTCCTTCATCTTGTCGAGCACATCATGAACCAGTGCCAGATGTGAACCGGACAGGATGGACAGGCCAATGACATGGACGCCTTCTTCCAGAGCAGCGTTGACGATTTGTGCTGGCGTGAGGCGGATGCCCTCATAGACAACTTCCATGCCGCAATCACGAGCGCGGACCGCGATTTGCTCAGCACCGTTTGAGTGGCCGTCCAGACCCGGTTTACCAACAAGGAACTTGAGACGACGGCCCAGCTTTTCTGAGAGAGCAGAGACTTTCTGCTGAACGTCTGCGAGGTTTTCGTTGTCATCAGGAGCTGCTTTGCCAACGCCGGTTGGTGCACGGTATTCGCCGAAGACTTCGCGCAGGGCTGCGCCCCATTCACCTGTGGTTGCTCCAGCTTTAGCTGCTTTGATGGAGGCTTCCATGATGTTGTCGTCGGATGAAGCAGCAGCGCGCAGCTCCTGAAGTGCGGCCTGAACCGCGTTGTCATCACGCTCTTCACGCCATGCCTGAATGCGCTGGATTGCTTCTTCTTCTACATGTTCAGGCACAGTGAGGATGCCGCCGTCTTCATCTGAGGCAAGTGGTGAAGGTTCGGTTTCAGTCCATTTGTTGACGCCGACAACGATCTGGTCACCAGACTCGATGCCTGCCAGACGTTTGGAGTTGGACTCCACAAGCTTTTGTTTCATGTAGCTGGACTCGACAGCTGCAACAGCTCCGCCCATCTCTGCAATGCGCGCGAGTTCTTCTCGGGCTTGTTCTTTGAGCAGTTCAACTTTGGCTTCAATCTCTTTGGAGCCGTCAAAGATGTCTGCATATTCCAGCAGGTCGGTCTCGTAGGCCATGATCTGCTGCATGCGCAGGGACCATTGCTGGTCGAATGGGCGTGGCAGGCCGAGGGCTTCGTTCCATGCCGGCAGCTGGACAGCGCGGGCACGGGCATTCTTGGAAAGCACAACGGCGAGCATCTCCACGAGGATGCGGTAGACGTTGTTTTCCGGCTGCTGCTCTGTCAGGCCCAGTGAGTTGACCTGAACGCCATAGCGGAAGCGGCGGTAACGCTCTTCTTCAACGCCGTAGCGTTCGCGGCAGATTTCGTCCCAAAGTTCTGTAAACGCGCGCATTTTGCACATCTCAGTGATGAAGCGCATGCCTGCGTTCACGAAGAAGGAGATGCGGCCCACGAGCTTAGGGAAATCGCTTTCGGACACCACACCAGAGGCACGCACGTTATCCAGAATGGCGATTGCTGTGGCGAGGGCGAAGGAGAGTTCCTGTACTGGTGTCGCTCCTGCTTCCTGCAGGTGGTAGGAACACACGTTCATCGGGTTCCATTTGGGCATATTCGTGTATGTCCATGAAATCACATCGGTTGTGAGACGCATGGACGGGGCAGGCGGGAAGACGTAAGTGCCGCGGGAGAGATACTCCTTGATCAGATCATTCTGCGTGGTGCCTGCAAGCAAGGAGCGGTCTGCGCCCTGTTCATCCGCGGCAGCAGCATAGAGCGCCAGTAGCCAAGGCGCTGTCGCATTGATCGTCATGGAGGTGTTCATGCGCTCCAACGGGATCTCATTGAAGAGCGTGCGCATGTCGCCTAGGTGCGAGACTGGTACGCCTACTTTACCGACTTCACCGCGTGAAAGCGGGTGGTCTGGGTCGTAGCCTGTCTGTGTCGGCAGATCGAACGCGACAGAGAGGCCCGTCTGCCCTTTCGCCAGGTTTGTGCGGTAGAGCCGGTTGCTGTCTGCAGCGTTTGAGTGTCCTGCGTATGTGCGGAACATCCACGGACGGTCTTTAATTGCACCTTTAGGTGAACCGGTACTCATAGTCTATTGCCTCCCTGATCCTGTCAGCATTTTATAAGGGACAAGATCTCTATTCTGCCCACACCTTTGCATAGGTTCTAGTGGTTGGTGCAATGCAACATTAGAAGAAGTATTCTTCGCAAGTTAAGCAATAGTTGTATATATTTTGTGAGTTCTTTGTAATGATAATTCCCAAATAGCCGGTATTGACAGGTTGTATTGTTTTGCGTTGCAGCAAATAGTGGATTGGAAGCGTTAGCAGAAGGACATGCTTTCACTCTCATGAGGGAAGGGCGCAACGCAAACTTGGAGGAGAATATCATGAGTTCCGTTGCACGGGTTGTCGAAGCTGGGTCAGAGGGAGGCTCTGAGTTCAAGGACCTTTATGAGATTGGTGAAATTCCACCGCTGGGACATGTTCCAAAGAACATGTGGGCGTGGGCCATTCGCCAGGATCGCCATGGTTCCCCTGATACAGCAATGGTCAAAGAAGTGGTGCCAACATGGGAGTTGGACAGCCACGAAGTACTCATTCTGGTGATGGCTGCTGGCGTGAACTACAACGGCGTTTGGGCTGCTCTTGGTGAGCCGATTTCTCCGTTGAACGTTCACAAAACGCCGTATCACATTGCGGGATCTGATGCTTCTGGCATCGTGTGGGCCGTTGGTTCCAAGGTAACGCGCTGGAAAGTCGGCGATGAAGTTGTTGTTCACTGTAACCAGGACAACGGCGACGATGAGGAATGTAACGGTGGTGATCCAATGTTCTCCAGCTCCCAGCGGATCTGGGGCTATGAGACGCCTGATGGATCATTCGCGCAGTTTGCACGCGTTCAGTCTCAGCAGTTGATGCATCGTCCGAAGCATCTGACCTGGGAAGAAAGTGCTTGTTATACGCTGACACTGGCGACTGCTTTCCGCATGTTGTTTGGCCATGCGCCGCATGAGCTGAAGCCGGGCCAGAACGTACTGGTTTGGGGTGCTTCCGGTGGTCTTGGTGTGTTTGCTGTGCAGCTGATTGCAGCTGCAGGAGCAAATGCGATCGGGGTGATATCGGATGAGAGCAAGCGCGAGTATGTGATGTCGCTTGGCGCTAAGGCCGTCATCAACCGAAAAGACTTCAATTGCTGGGGCCAGTTGCCGAAGGTGAACTCGCCTGAGTTTGATACCTGGACGAAGGAAGCCCGTAAGTTTGGTAAGGCCATCTGGGAAATTACCGGCAAGGGTAACGACGTGGATATGGTGTTTGAGCACCCTGGTGAGGCGACCTTCCCAGTTTCTGCATTGGTGGTGAAGCGTGGCGGCATGGTGGTGTTCTGTGCGGGTACGACCGGCTTTAACATCACCTTTGATGCGCGCTACGTGTGGATGCGCCAAAAGCGTATTCAGGGCTCTCACTTCGCGCACCTGAAGCAGGCGAGTGAGGCGAACAAGTTCGTGATTGATCGCCGTATCGACCCTTGCATGAGTGAAGTATTCTCATGGGAGCAGATTCCGCAGGCTCATATGAAAATGTGGAAGAACCAGCACGCCCCAGGAAACATGTCGGTTTTGGTATGTTCCCCTAAGACTGGATTGCGTTCTCTTGAGGATGTTATGGAAGCCACTCAAAGCTAAGCAGGCTTAACAAAGGAAGTTGGGGTGTGCGTGCCGCCAACTTCCTTTTTCTTATAAGTTTCTCTCTTATATTTTTTTATTGAATGATCATTCAATATTAGCAAATCCGCGTAGAATTTCTCTATGTTTTTCTTTTTGTAATTTGCGCGATTGAACGGTTCTATTCAGAGCCGTTTTTTTATTTGGATTTACTGTGAAATTACCTGAATTTTCCGTGGGAATTTTCTGTAAAAGAAAGTTTAAAATAGTTGTTTTGCTTCGGTAAATTTTTTTTCTCTTATTTTGCGTTTTAATTGGTGGTAGTAAGGCGTTATATAAGGTTTATAACTTCATATTCGTTGTATTTATAAAGTATTTCTTTTTTGATTTATTTTGCAAAAATATCTTGAGCAGATGTCTAAGTTGACAGGAATTTGAATATATCTATTTTTAATCGTGCAGTTGATGTGCTCAACCTAGCGTGTCCTGCAATTGCTGAGTTTTTGACTTAGCATTACGGCCAGAACGACAAGCTGTCTTTGGCGGCTTTTCTCTCTGACCGAACAAAAAATATGTTTTGGTTGTTTGGAGGCATCCGTGTTGAATTTTAAATCTGCTCTCGCTGCGTGCGTAGTTGCACTACCTTTTGCTGTGTCATCAGCAGAAGCTGCAGATCCTGTTTGTGAACTGGACCGTCCTATTGTTTTTGCTGGTTTGGACTGGGACTCCAATGCGTTTCATAACTCCGTTGCTCAGTTCATCGCTGAGAAGGGGTACGGTTGCCAGACTGACGTAATTCCAGGCTCCACCATTCCGCTTCTGAACGGTATGGCACGCGGCGATATCGACGTGACCATGGAAATCTGGCCAGACAACGTAACTGAAGCACTTGCTGAAGGTCAGGCGAAGAAGCAGTTTGTTGATCTTGGCGTGAACTTCCCGGATGCAACGCAGGCATGGTTTGTGCCGAAGTATCTGGTCGAGGGTGATGATGCGCCTGCAAAGGGCCTGAAGTCCGTTGCTGATCTTCCAAAGTTTAAAGACGTGTTCTCTGATCCTGAAGAGCCAGAGAAGGGCCGCTTCTACAACTGTATTGCTGGTTGGGGCTGTGAGGTCATCAACTCCAAGAAGCTGAATGCTTACAAGCTGAACGATACTTTCGTGAACTTCCGTCCGGGTACAGGTGCTGCGCTGGCTGCCGCGATTGAATCCAACATCCGCCGTAAGAAGCCGATCCTGTTCTACTACTGGGGTCCAACCTGGGTGATGGGTAAGGTTGCTGACGATCTGATCCAGCTGGAAGAGCCTGCCTACAACAAGGAAGTCTGGGATGAGCTCTCTGCTGAGACTGATCCATCCAAGGTGACCAAAGCTGTTGCGTACCCGCTTTCTGCTACGCACGTCTTTGTAAACACCGAGTTCCATACGAAAGCGCCTAAACTGGTTGAGTTCCTGACTGCTTATGAGACCACCAGTAACGACGTTTCCAAGGCACTTGCCTACATGCAGGACACCGGTGGCACCACTGACGATGCTGCAGTTGAGTTCCTGAAAAACAACGAAGAAATCTGGACAGGCTGGGTTCCGGCTGATGTCGCTGAGCGTGTGAAATCTGCTCTGTAATTTCAAAGAGACCTGAGTGCTTTTTGAGAATTAGCGAATAAGAAAACGATCACGGGACCAGGTTCCGTGATCCTTGCTAAGAATAAGAGGATCACATGGCTTTCGACGTGTTTCCCAACTTTGGGAAGCCTATCCGAACTTCCACAAACGATCTGGTTGACTTTCTCGTCGTGAACTACGGCGATGGATTTGAAGCCTTTTCCAACTCCATCCTGTTTTTGCTGGTGAGGCTGGAGCGGCTCCTGCGTGGGGCTGACCCGGTTATCATTCTGGTGTGCATCGGGCTGATCACCTTTGCCGCTAGCCGCCGTTGGGGGCTTAGCGCGGTGATGGTGGCTGCGATGTGGTTTATTGGTACGCTCGGCCTTTGGGAAAAGGCGATGCAGACAGTAGCAATTCTGCTGGTTGCTGTGTTTATTTCCGTAATTATCGGCGTGCCGCTTGGTGTTATCTCCGCCCGTTCAAACCGTTTCAGAGCTTTGCTCAATCCGGTGCTGGATCTTATGCAGACGATCCCGAGCTTTGTTTATCTCATTCCGGCGGCGATGTTGTTTGGTTTGGGTAAGGTTCCAGCAATTCTGGCGACCGTTATCTATGCCGCTCCGCCGCTTATCCGCCTGACTGATCTTGGCATTCGCTATGTTGATGCAGAGGTTGTTGAGGCGAGCCGGGCCTTTGGTGCCACGCGTTGGCAGATCCTGAAGGGTGTTCAGATCCCACTTGCGCTCCCATCCATCATGCAGGGCATTAACCAGACTATGATGATGGCGTTGGCTATGGTCGTGATTGCGTCCATGATTGGTGCACGTGGCGTCGGTGAAACCGTTCTGCTTGGATTGCAGCGCAATGATGCAGGGCAGGGTTTGCTCGGTGGCTTGGCAATTGTTGTTCTTGCTGTTGTGTTCGACCGTATCACACAGTCTGCCGGACAACGGATGCAGGCGCATCGCAAGGTAACAGGGTGAGGCGCTGACATGGCATTGATCGAAGTACAAAACATTACCAAGATTTTTGGTAGCGCTCCCGATAGAGAGCTTGCCAAAGTCAAAGATGGTATGGGCAAGGATCAGCTGCTTGCTGAAACTGGCCACACACTTGGTTTGCATGACGTGTCTCTCAGCATTGAGAAGGGCGAGATCTTTGTGATCATGGGCCTTTCCGGTTCTGGTAAGTCCACGCTCATCCGCCACTTCAACCGCCTGATTGAGCCTACTGACGGGCACATTCTGGTTGATGGCATGGATGTCATGGGCCTTTCCATGAAAGAGCTGGAAGACTTCCGCCGCCATCGCATGTCCATGGTATTCCAGCGCTTTGGCCTGATGCCACACCGTACTGTGGTGCAGAACGTGGCTTATGGTCTGGAAGTGCAGGGCATTGCGAAAGCTGATCGTGAGAAGACTGCTCGTGAATGGATTGAGACGGTAGGGCTTGCTGGTTTTGAAGATCAGTATCCAAGCCAGCTTTCTGGGGGCATGCAGCAACGTGTGGGCCTTGCCCGTGCACTTGCCACTGATGCTGACATTTTGCTGATGGATGAGGCGTTCTCCGCGCTAGATCCGTTGATCCGCTCTCAGATGCAGGACCAGTTGGTTGAGCTTCAGGAGAAGCTTCATAAGACCATCGTGTTCATCACGCATGACCTGGATGAAGCGCTGCGTATTGGTGACAAGATTGCGATCCTGAAAGATGGGGTCTTGTCTCAGGTTGGTACGCCGCCTGAAATTCTGCTTGAGCCTGCCGATGATTATGTGCGTGCGTTTGTTCGTGATGTGAACCGTGCCCGGGTGCTGACAGTCGATACCGTTATGCAGCCGCCAGCCTTGCGCATTACCCATGACAACATGGAAAAAGCACTGGCTGATATGCGTCGCCATGATGAAGACTTCGGCTATGTGATTGAGAACAAAGAGTTCCGCGGTATCGTTACGCAGGAAGCCCTCGCTGAGGAAGTTGCTAAACCTGGTGATAGTCCATCTCTTTATGCCTTTGCTGATGACAGCAATGCAGTGGAGTTGGAAAGCACTTTGGAAGAAGCATTACCAACCACTCTGGAAGCGGATTATCCGGTTCCTGTTGTGTGCGAGGATGGACGCCTCATGGGTGTTCTGAGCCCTGAAGAGATGGGCAGTGTGCTGACGCCGCCAGAAGAGCATTCTGAGGAAGCGGATGACGGCACTGAAGAGAAAGTCAAGGATGAGCAGGCGGAAGCGCCAGCCAAGCCTCATGCTTTGAAAGAAGCTTCCTAAGCATTCTCTCTTTTTGTTTTAAAAGGTCGGGTTCGCCCGGCCTTTTTTATTCACTTATGCGTGTGTTTTTAGTTTGAGCTTGGTTTGCCTTATTTAGTAGGTAGTGTGGCTCTGAGATTCGAATTTTGCCGAAAAGTGATTTTGCATGAAGATGTTTCGTGGTGCGGGCATTGCTCTCTTTCTTGCCGTTGGTGTGACGCTTTCTGGTTGTGTCAGTACCGAAGAAACGCCTAGCTACTATCAAAATCTGGAGAGCCATTCTGCCCAGATTGATGCCAGTACCGTAGCTTCCATGATCTCCAGCTATCGCTCGCAAAAAGATCTTCCTCCTGTCACTGTTGATCCTGAGTTGATGCGAATTGCGCAGGCTCAGGCTGATGGCATGGCCCGTACTGAGGACGTGAATGCGGCCCGTAAGGGTGATCTGAAGCTTTCTGTTTTGATGAAAAATGCCGGGCTGGGTGATGAGCATGCGGTCAATAACCTGAGTGCAGGTTATCGCAGATGGGCAGAGGCTTTTTCTGGTTGGCGTGACTCTCCAAAGCATAATGCGGTGATGTTGGATGCGGAGGGAACTCGCATTGGTATTGCGACCGCTTATGCTCCGCGCTCAAAGTACAAGGTTTTCTGGAGCTTGGTTGTCGCCGGACCGCGTTAACCTCCTTTCGGGTTCTTGCTAAAAGAACGACCAAAGGCCAGTTTCTCATTGTGCGCTGCAGCGGTACACTCTCCTCACTATTTATTTTGGGCCTAGAGGAATTCTGGTGTGCTGCCACCACTGACTTCATACGAGGAATTGCGCGCGGCGTTTCGTTGGAACGTTCCTGCGCGCTACAACATTGCTCAGGATGCGTGTGATCGTTGGGCTGATGTTGAGCCAGATCGCACCGCTTTGCTGCATGTGCTGCCTTCTGGCGATGTGGAAGAGTGGAGTTATGGCCGTCTTAAAAGAAACTCCTGTCAGCTTGCAAATGCGCTCAAGTCTCTAGGCGTCGCTTCGCAGGATCGTGTGGCTTTGTTGCTGCCACAGGCCCCTGAAACAGCTGTCTCTCATCTTGCCATTTATCGACTTGGCGCGATTGCTGTGCCGCTTGCTGCCTTGTTTGGGCCAGAAGCGCTGCGGTATCGGTTAGAGAATGCTGGTGCGAAGGTGGTGATCACCAATAAGGCTGGGCTTGAAAAGCTCTCTGCGCTTCGTGAGCAACTGCCGTTTCTTGAGCACGTGCTCTGCGTTGATGGAGCTGGTGACGGTGCTCTTGAGTTCTGGAGCTTGTTAGAGCGAGGTTCTGATCAGTTTGAGGGCTGTGCGACAAGTCCTGATGATCCTGCATTGATGATCTATACCTCAGGCACGACCGGACAGCCGAAAGGTGCTCTGCTCGCTCATCGTGTGCTGCTGGGACACCTTCCGGGCATCCAGATGGCCCATGAAATGCTGCCGCAGTCTGGTGACTTGTTCTGGACGCCTGCTGACTGGGCGTGGGCTGGTGGCTTGTTGAATGCCCTTCTGCCCTCATTGAAGTTTGGGGTGCCTGTTTTAACGGCGCGGATCGATAAATTTGATCCGGAAGGTGCCTTTGACCTGATGGTGCGTCACGGTGTTCGCAATGCGTTTATTCCGCCGACGGCCTTAAAGATGATGCGCAGTGTGGATCATCGTAAGTACTCAGATAAGCTTCAATTGCGTTCGGTATGCTCGGCTGGTGAAGCTTTGGGGCGCGAGGCGTTTGTCTGGTGTCAGGAAGCTCTTGGTGTCTCTCCAAACGAGATGTATGGCCAGACGGAATGCAATCTCGTTCTTGGTTCCGGAGCTGGATTAGGCGTGTCTCGTGCTGGCGCGATCGGCAAGCCGGTGCCGGGGCATGAGGTTGCTGTCATTCGCCCGGATGGTTCGATTTGTGAGCCTGAAGAGCAGGGTGAGATCGCGGTTCGCCGTGGTACACCGGTGATGTTCCTCGGCTATTGGCAGCGCCCAGATGCGGATGAGACGAAGTTTCTGGGTGACTGGATGCTGACAGGTGATCAGGGCGTCGTTGATGCTGACGGCTATTTCCACTTTGTCGGGCGCAATGATGATGTGATCACTTCTGCGGGATACCGTATTGGACCGACAGAGATTGAAGACTGCCTGATCAAACATGAGGCTGTTGGACTAGCCGCTGTGGTGGGCAAGCCGGATCCTGTGCGCACCGAGATCGTGAAGGCCTATGTTGTGCTGAAAGACGGTTATGAGCCGAGCGAGGGCTTGGTGGATGATATTCGTCAGTATGTGCGTGTGAGCCTTTCTGCCCACGAGTATCCGCGCGAGATTGAGTTTGTCTCCGAGATGCCTTTGACGACCAGCGGTAAGGTTATTCGCCGGATTTTGCGCAGCAGAGCGCAGGAAGAAGCTGAGTTGGTTGAAGGCTAGCGTTTATTTGCGGCCCAGCAGCTTCTTTAGTTTGCTCTTCAATGCTTGTTTTATGCGAGCACCAGTTTCTGCTTCCCACATTGCAAAGCGGGCCAGTGGGCCTTTGCCAATGAGGAGAGTGGTGTAGGCGAACCTTGCCGTCCAGGCTTTGTTGGCCATTTGGTTGTCTGGTGTCGAAAGGGAGTCTGCACCTGAGAAATCCGGGTCCTCTAGGAGCTTCTGTGTGCTGTAATAGATGAGTAGTTGCCCGGGAGAGAACTTGGCGAGGTTCTCGTCGAACGTTGTTTTCCAGCCAAAGATGCGGCCTTGTTCGCGAAGCAGGATGTTAGTCGCGATTAGCTTGTCATCCAGATGCAGCTGACCAATGCGAATGCCATCAGATTTGCCTGAGTTTATGACCATCTCGCGCGTGAAGGCTGCGTCAGGTTCTCTGGAGAGCAGGGCCGTGCCTTGCTTGCCTTTCCATCCTGCTGCTTCCAGCTTGAGGAACTCTTCAAGACCTCTTTGAGTATCCTCTGTAGTTTCCAGCATGGAGAAGGAGAGTGTGCCTTGCTTTTCCAGTCGACGTTGGTTTTTAAAAACACCCTTCCATGAAGAGCGTTTTTTCAAAGCATCAAATGCGGTTTGTCCTTCAGGACCAGCAGGCTGGAATGCGCGGGTTTCCTGAGTAGCAACGTGTTGCTGCCAGTCGTGCATGCTCAGGGTGCTCTGCAGCTGCTTATAGGTAGCGCCCTTTGTTCCATGGAACGGCAGCAGCAGTGTTTTTGCTGGGCTTAGGTTACAGGTTGCCTCAAGTAAATTGCCCAGGATTGCTGGTGTTGCTTCTTCGGAGAGAAGCAGAGTGCCCAGTGGGCCATAATCTCCAGCCAGCGTACTGGGTAGTTTGAAGAGCAGGCCGCGCCTAACCATCATGATCGGCAGAGCTGCAAGGGCTTTGGTGCCGGAAGGGTCCAGCGCCAACAGCAGCTTGATAGAGTGGTTTGCCTTATGTTTGTTGAAGGCCGTTACGAAGCTTCTGGAGAAGAACGGGTTGGGCTCCAGCGCATGTTGGGAGAGGTTTTGCCACAGATGGTCTGCGGCTTTGTCCTTGCCGGGTATCAGCAGTTTGATGGTCGCGCTATCCTGCTTCATTGACTGGGTTTTCCCGTCTCTTCAATGGCAAAATGAATGTGTGCAGGCCCAAAAGTCTGTAGGCGCTGCGGTAAAGAACACATGCTTCAAAAATGATGACCAGGGTGGTTGCCAGAGCAGCCCCGTAAAGGCCTAGCACCGGAATGAGTGCAGAGTTGAGAATGAAGTTCACAACGAAGACTGTGGCATAGATCTTAGCGCAGGTGTTTTGATGACCTGAGAGGGTCAACAATGCATCTACGGGGCCGACAGCTGCACGAGCAAGCACTCCGATAATGAGAATGTAGAGAATTGGTGTGCCTTGGGCGAAATCCTCACCAAACAAGGAGAGGAGGAATGGCCCGACAATCATGATGAAACCAGCCATCAGCAGTGTTGGCCAGAAGGTCATTTTGGCAGCGCTGCCTACAAAGTCTTTGAGACCAGCCCTGTCGTTGGAATGGTAGAGCCGCGCCATGCGTGGAGCGCTGGCTGCGCGGACGGCATAATAAACAAAATGCATCAATGCGAGGGTGCGGGATGCAGCAAAGTAGATGCCGACCTGATCCGGAGATAGCCAGAGGCCGATCAGGATTACATCGGAGCTGGTGATAAGCTGAAAGAAGCCATCTACCGCTAGCATCGGCACGGACACCAGCAGCCACGATTTAATCTGCAACTTGCGTGGGGCAGGGTGGCGGACTTTATGCAGGGATACTTCCATCATGATTGTCTGGACAAAGGTGATGGTCCAGACAGCTGCGATGGTGACAATGCAAGCTGTTACCGCAGTTGGTGGGTAATCCATCCAGAGTGCAATCAGCATAAAGGCCAGCACCAGCAAAGGGCGTCCAATGAAGTCTGGCACCATGGCTTTGAGTTGCCAATCTTGCGCTCTGGCAATGCCTTCCAACATGCCTGTGTAGGTGTGCATGGGCAGGCAGATGGCGATCAGATAAAGCGGCAGGATGTAACTGTTGCTGATGAAGTCAGAGAAGAGCCAGGCAATCGCAACGCCAATGACAGCGATGGTTGTTGAGCTGAGCAGAACAAGGAAGCGGGCGCTAAAGAGCAGGCCGTTGAGGAGTTCGTATTGCTTCTTTTCCAGATACTCCGGGATGAACCGGAGGAGAGAGACTGAGAAGCCAAGCCCTGAAAAGACGCTCAGAATGATCACAACCGTCCAGACAACAATGAAGATGCCGTACTCTGAAGCTCCCATCCAGCGGGCCAGAATGACCTGCATGATGTAGGCAAGTGCAGCACTGGCGACACGCAGTGCAAAGACGAGTAAGGCAGACCGCTGTGCTCCTCCAGCTTCGCCTTTGCTGAAGAGAGTACTGAGTATTTTGTCCAGAATCGGCAGCAGTTTTGCTTGGGTGCTATGGGGTAAAAGCACCGCTGCCCATTTGAGGAGGAGTTCTTGCACGCGATATGCCCTAATTATTTCTGGTCAATTATTACTAGTATGAAAATTAATATTTTCAGAATGTGAAGTGTTGGGATTGCTGCCTCGATCTGTCTCCAAATGAAAACAGAGGCTTAGCTGAAGTCGTAGCACTGTGAAATTTTTATGCTGATATCTCGATGGTTTTTGGTGCTTGACTCTTGCGCAATTTGGCGGAATCAATATGAGAACATATAGAGAACAAAATGAAGTTGCCGAGAGTGATATGAACGCGAAAACATCGCAAATTGCAGAGCTGCGCCACCGCCTGGCGGTGTTAGAGGGACGCCTCCCCTCAGCAGTTCAGCTTGCGCCGGTCCCTGCGTCCGCCCAAACTGAGCAGGGACCGGCTCCTCTTGGCGAGGTGCAATGTACGCGCGCATCAGAAAGCAATGAACTCTCTTCAAAGATTGTGCTTGGTGTCTCTAAGCTAGACAGATTATTTGCCAGAGATGGTCTTAACTGTGCATCGCTCCATGAGTTTTATGCCAGTGAGATGCGCCTTTCAGGTGCATTGTCTGGGTTCTTATGCGCACTTTTGAGCTTAATAAGTAAGCAGCGAACTGGTGCGGTACTTTGGGTTACAGACAGAACTGTGCAGCAAGAAACCGGAATTCCTTACCCTCCAGGCTTGGCGCAGTTTGGTGTAGATCCAGCGCGAATTGTTTTCGTTCAACCTAATAAAACTGAAGAGGTTTTATGGGCGATGGAGGAAGGTGCACAGTGCTCTACGCTTTGTGCTGTTGTGGGGGAAATTGCTGGTTCTTTTCGGAATTTTGATCTGACGGTTACACGGAGATTGGTTTTACGTGCAGAGCAATCGGGTGTGCCGGTGCTTCTTGCGCGTCATGGTGCGCAGGCACATCCGAGTGCTGCTTTAAGTCGTTGGCGTATTGCACCCAAAACTTCACGCTTTTCAGGGGCAGTTCGTGCACGAAGGTTCATGCCCTCTCGTGCTTTTGTTGGTAATCCAGGATGGCGGGTGACCTTGGAGAAAAACAGAGATGGCCGACCAGGCTTCTGTGACTTGGAGTGGAACCATGCAAAACGCTGTTTCAAAGAAGCACCAACGCATTCTATGCCTATGGTTCGCCGAACTGGCAACGGATCGAGTTTGCCGGAGAGAACTGGGCAAGTCGTGGCTTTGCGAGCATACCGTTAAGCCGATCATAGTTTATCGCAAAGTTAAAAATGCCTACCGTTTAAGCTGCGTCAATGGTGCGGCAAAAGAAGAGGGTCTATCTCCAGGAGAGGCTCTGAGTGATGCACGGGCGCGCGTACCAGATGTGCAATCTGAAGAGGATATTCCAGAAGCTAATGAATCCTTATTGGCTGCATTAGCTGATTGGTGCGACCGTTATACGCCACTTGTTGCTGTTGTTGGTGATGACACTTTATTGCTGGATATCTCTGGCTGTGCTCATCTTTTCGGCGGTGAGAAGGCAATGCTCGATGACTGCCTCAATCGTCTTAAACTGCAAGGCTTTCACGTGTCTGGGGCAGTTGCTGATACTGTTGGCGCTGCATGGGCTATCGCTAGAAGTGATGGTGGTGTTATTGCCCCCAGAGAACAACGTGATGCTTTGGAGCCGTTAAGCATTGAGTTATTGAGGGTTGAAGAGAATATTGTAACTTCCCTCATGCGTGTTGGTCTCACAGAGATTGGTGATCTGCTAGACAGGCCACGTGCCCCCTTGGCAAACCGGTTTGGTGAGGATCTTGTTAGGCGATTGGATCAGGCCTTGGGAATGGAGGGAGAACCGATTTCTCCCAGGCTTTATACGCCTGCTCTTGTTGTCGAAAGGCGCTTTTTTGAGCCAATTGCACGAGAGGATGATGTTGCTGCTGTTATTCAGTCCCTCTCAGAAAACTTACAGAAAGAGCTCGAGAAACGCCAGGAAGGCGGCAGGGCCTTTGAGTTGGTGTTGTTTCGGGTTGACGGAGTTGTAAATCGCCTTGCAGTAGGGACCAGTGGTCCAATACGTGCACCCAATCTTGTTTTGCAGCTTTTCAGAGAGAGACTGAAAACAGTTGGTGACGAGCTAGATGCTGGTTTTGGTTATGACTTAATTCGTTTGGCGGTGCTTGAGGCACAGTGTTGTTCTGCTGCCCAATTGAATCTGGAAGGTAATAGTCATCATGAAGATGATTTAGCTGAGCTGGTCGATCGTCTAGGTGCGCGTTTGGGCTTGGCTCAAGTCAGTCGATTCCTGCCATGTGATGAGCATTTACCTGAAGTGCAAAGTGCATTGGTACCTGCCGCTACCGTTCGTGAAAACGCTCTTTATTGGGCTGACGTTGATGGTGATCGAGAAGAGGAAGCTCCCTTGGAGCATCCCTTAAGAATGTTACCACGTGGAGAGCCTGTCGAAGCTGTGGCGATGGTACCTGAAGGGCCTCCATTACGGTTTCGTTGGCGAAAGGCATCTTACGAGATTTCCTCGAGCGAGGGGCCGCAAAGAATTGCTCCTCCCTGGTGGCGCAGTGCAGCAGGTGTTCGTGATTATTACCGTGTAGAGGACCGGGAAGGCAGACGTTTCTGGCTCTATCGGGAAGGCTTGTATGGGGGGCAAAATGAAGTGCCTCGCTGGTATCTGCAAGGCTTGTATGCCTGATATATGCGGACCTGAGTCACGGCTTGAAAAAGCACACTTCAAATGGAGCTACCATGAGATCGCCTTTGATGCGCGGCTCCGGTTATGCGGAGCTTTGCTGCGCAACTAACTTCTCATTTCTGCGGGGCGCTTCGCAGCCGGAGGAGATTGTTTTTACAGCGAAAAATCTTGGTTTAAGTGGACTGGGTGTCTGTGATCGCAATTCGCTTGCTGGCGTTGTGCGTGCTCATGTTGCTGCTGATACTGCAGAGCTGCGTATGGTGACTGGAGTGCGACTCTGCTTCGTCGATGGTTCTCCTGAAATTCTGTGTTGGCCCATTGATCGGGAAGCTTATGGTCGTCTGACAAGATTGCTTACAATTGGTAATCGCCGGGCCCCTAAAGGAGAGTGTCATTTGCGTCTTGAAGACCTATTGGCACAGGGACCAGGATTTGTTGTAGCTCCAATTGCGAACCGCTTGGAAAATAGAACTAACCTCTCAGCACTCAAAACGACATTAGAAGCATTGCTTGCAGTATTCGGACAGCAGGTGCGTCTGGCTGTTGCCTTGACGTATGGAGCTAGTGATAGGCGCTTCCTGCTGCAAATGATGGAGTTGGCGGATGCATGTGGGCTCAACATTCTGGCTGTAAATGACGTGCTCTATCATGAAGCGGCGCGGCGTCCATTGCAGGATATTGTGAGCTGCATTCGTCTGCATGAAACACTTGAAAGTGCTGGGCGTAAGCTAGAGGCTAATGCTGAGCGGTACCTGAAAACTTATGAGGAGATGGAGCAGTTATTTCATGATTGCCCTGAGGCATTGACTGAATCCTTGAGAATTCTGGATGAGATAAATTTTAGCCTTTCAGAATTGCGATATGACTATCCTCAGGAGGAAATAGCGTCGGGTTTATCTCCTCAACAAGAACTTGCTCGATTGGCGGAAGAAGGGGCGCAGATCAGATATCCTGAAGGGGTTCCTGAAAGTGTAAGAGAGTCGATCGCCTATGAGCTGAACTTAATTGAAGAGTTGGACTACGCTCCATACTTTTTGACAGTGTATGACATTGTTAGGTTTGCGCGATCCAGAAACATTTTGTGCCAAGGGCGTGGATCCGCAGCGAACTCTGTTGTTTGCTTTTGCATTGGCATTACAGAGGTTGACCCTAAACGAGCTGGTTTGCTGTTTGAGCGCTTTATCTCTCCTGAACGTAAAGAGCCTCCCGATATTGATGTCGATTTTGAACATGAGCGGCGGGAAGAGGTTATTCAGTATATCTATCAGAAATACGGAAGAGAGCGGGCAGGGCTCGCTGCGACAGTCATCACCTATCGATCTCGTTCCGCCCTGCGGGAAGTTGCCAAGGTGTTTGGCCTGTCAGAGGATGCCGCGGGGGCTTTGTCGGGAACGATTTGGGGACGTTCTTCTCGAGGTGGGAATGCGGAGCAGGTACGAGAGGCCGGTTTAGATCCTCAGGAAGCCGTGGTTGCTCAAGTTCTTAAGTATGCCAAGGAATTGATTGGCTTTCCTCGCCATCTCTCTCAGCATGTCGGTGGCTTTGTCATTACTCAGGGGCGATTGGATGAGGTCGTGCCGGTGATGAATGCTGCGATGGAAGACCGTACTACGATTGAGTGGGACAAAGATGATCTGGAGTCTCTTGGGCTTTTGAAGATTGATGTGCTTGCTCTCGGGATGTTGACGGCTATTCGTAAGGCTTTGGAATTATTAAGAAAAGACTATGATCGTGACTTGACGATTGCGAGTTTACCAGCGGAAGAAGCTGAAGTTTACGATATGATTTGCCGGGCTGACACGCTAGGGGTGTTTCAGATTGAGAGCCGTGCTCAAATGAGCATGTTGCCGAGGTTAAGACCGCGTTCTTTTTATGATCTGGTGATTGAAGTTGCGATTGTGCGGCCTGGCCCTATTCAGGGTGACATGGTGCATCCGTATTTGCGGCGTCGGCAAAAGAAAGAAGCGGTCAACTTTCCTAAAGAAGAACTTCGAGATGTGCTGGGTAAGACACTTGGAGTTCCGTTGTTTCAAGAACAGGCGATGAAGATTGCTATCGTAGCCGCCGGATTTACTCCCGGTGAGGCTGATCGTTTACGGCGTGCTATGGCGACTTTCCGCCGTGTTGGAACCATCAAGACGTTTCAAGACAAAATGGTTAATGGGATGGTTGATCGTGGATATGAAAAAGAGTTTGCAGAACGATGCTTTAAGCAGATTGAGGGGTTTGGGGAATATGGGTTCCCGGAAAGCCATGCAGCGAGTTTTGCTCTGCTGGTTTATGCCTCTTGCTGGCTAAAGGCACGGTATCCTGATGTGTTTTGTGCTGCCATGCTTAATTCTCAACCTCTGGGATTTTATGCCCCTGCGCAACTGGTGAGGGATGCGCGGGAGCACGGTGTTGATGTTCGGGAAGTGGATATCAATCTCTCCAGTTGGGATGCTGTATTGGAGCCTGATGCGCAGGCGTGGCGGCGCTTGCATCCTCGGCATAAGGAAATGCAGGGCACGATTAAATCTGACCATGCTGTACGGCTGGGATTCAGGAGTGTCAAAGGTTTAGCTGAAGCTGATATGGAAAAACTCGTTGCTGTGCGTGGTCGTGGGTATGACTCTGTTCGCGACCTCTGGCTGAGAACGGGATTGTCACGTTCTGTTATTGCCAAGCTTGCAGAAGCTGATGCGTTTCGGTCACTTGGTTTGGATCGGCGAGCAGCATTGTGGGCTGCACAAGGCTTGGAGGCTGGTGGGGCGGCTGAAAGACTACCTCTTTTTGATCAAGCTAACTTGCATGAATTGCGGCCAGAACCAGATGTTCACTTGCCTCCAATGTTGCCTGGCGAGCATGTTATGGCAGACTATCAAAGCTTAACGCTTTCTCTGAAAGGTCACCCTGTTGGGTTCGTGCGAAAGTCTCTCGCGCAGTCTTGCGTTATTTTGTGCGATGATTTGAAAGATTTGCGTGCTGGACGCAAAGTTTCGGTGGCTGGGCTTGTTCTTGTGAGGCAGAGGCCGGGATCTGCGAAGGGAGTGATTTTCATGACGCTGGAAGACGAGAGCGGTATTGCGAACGTGATCGTCTGGCCAAAATGTTTTGAAAAATATCGTGCGCTGGTACTTGGCACCCGTTTTATCAAGGTAACAGGGCGGCTTCAGAGTGCTGAAGGTGTCATCCATGTGGTCGCCGAGCATTTGGAAGACATGACAGATCTGCTTGGGCAGTTGTCAGTTGCTGAGTTTGCAGATGCCGGTTTGGCTCATGCAGATGAAGTGCGTCGTCCTGTTATTGAGTTAGCTGCGAAAATCCAGCCTGGGCGGGGATTAGCGAAGTTGGTGCAGGACGTTCCGGAAGTGGCAAAAGATTATGCTGACCTCGCCCAAAAGGCGCGTCATAGTTTGCCGCGAGGGCGAAACTTCCACTAGCGATTTATCCCCTCCAGTTCGGGATGGGTTATTTTGTAATACAGGTTGTTCTCTTGAGCGGCGTCTGAAGGATAGCCTGTTGTGGTTCAGGAGTAGAGATTCCATGGCTTATGATGAGGAACTTAGTGATCGGCTTCAGGTGGAGTTGGAGGGGATCATGGGGATTTCGGAGAAGCGGATGATGGGTGGTCTTTGCTTCTTTCTGGATGGGAACATGCTGGCTGGGGCACACCGGATTAAGAGTGAAGAGCCTCGCTTCATGTTTCGGGTTGGCAAAGACAATGAAGCAGAGGCTCTCGGGCGTGAAGGGGCCGAGATTGTGGAGCTTGGTGGTCGGCGAATGGGTGGACTGGTGTTTGTTGCGGCTGAGGTGTGTGATCAGGTGGCGCTTCGGGAGTGGATTTCTTTAAGTATGAGCTTTGTGGCTGGTTTGCCTGCTAAGGAGTTAAAAGGGTAGGTGCTGCGATCGTAGCCTGTTTTATGAACCATCGATTTTGATTTGTTGCTTGGTGTGGTCGGGGGCCGTTCGCAGGGAACTTTCGGACTTGAGGCTGAAGAAAGTTATGTTAGCGCGTGCATTTCAGTGATTTGGAGTGATGTGTTCAGCATTGGCAATTTGCCAGCTTATTTTGATGTTTAATGGCGTGGGTCTTTGCAGATTTGTGCGTCACCTTTGAGTACTTTTTTTATTTCGGTGAACGCGCGTTTCATTGTGGTGCCTTTGACCCATCCAACAGTTGCCAATCGCAAGCCAGGATTTTTTGGATGTTTGCCTGCGACGATCTTAACTGCCCAAAATCGGCGGCCTCCAAAACCTGTCTCGACAAGTTTGTAGGCACGGAACTGAAGGTACTGAGTTTCTGTAAGTTCTTTGTGAGAAAAGTTTTGTAGTAATTCTATGCATTCATGATTAGGTTTACTTATTAGAGCGAGTGAGCCGTCGTTTAAATGTAATTCTTTAGTAGACTCGTAGATTTCACATCCTGATCCTACTGTATTCGGTGTGCTTTGTATTAATGATCTCCACTTCATGAATTCCATTCTATTAGCGTGAATCACGTTCATTTATAAGATGTCCGGTGTGTGTTTGTATTTGTGCGTCATACACATAGAATCTGATATTTTGAAATAGTTTTTTTTCGAATTTTAATAAGATTGGATGCAGTGGAGCTGGTGCGAACCTTGTAGCGATTCTGCTAAGTCGTTACGCAAAGGTATGTTTATCGGAAAAAGAAGGGTGCTGAGGCGTGCAACCTAAAGGTGTGGGAAACTCATAGCTGGCTTAGGAAATGCACTCTGAAATGAGCTGAAATGGGCAGGGTAGGCCTGATTAAGCGAGGATTACCCTCGGTCATGCCTTCCACTTTGGGCCTAGTTTTGGAATTTCAGTTGGTGCTGGGAGAGGCATTGGCTGATGGGAGCCAGCTATCTGCATCAAGTAAAACGAAGACCTTGTTTTAGAGTGGGTCTTCGTCAGAAATTGCGTCTATAGAATGAGAAAAGTGCCTTTAGAGGCGAGCACCTTCTTCTAAAGGTTCAACGTAGTACCAGCGACCTTTGCGTTTTTTGAAGAGGCTGAGTTCTCGCTGCTCTCCAAACTGCCCATGGGCCAGACATTTAGCGCAGAACAAGACACTGCCTTTAGCGTCATCTGCCTGTCCCTTTTCGGTTGCCAGAATATCGAGGCCAACCCATTGGGTTTGTTGGGCATATTCGGCAATTTCGATAGGGTTGAAGGCTTTCTGATAGCGCGGCCAGAGTGTTTCTTTCAGGTAATCAACGTTCTGTGTCGCATAAGCGCTGTAACGGGAGCGCATTAGTTGCTCTGCGGTTTCAGGCATGGCTTTGCCTTCTAAAAAGGGCTGACAGCAGACTTCGAAGTCTTTTCCTGATTGGCACGGGCAGGGCGTTGTCATCAATTACCATCCTTTAGAACATGCTCGAGAGCTTGATGGCGCAGGTAAACGCTAAATCCTACGTCTGGTCAAGAAGGGCAAACAAGCTCCTCCGAGAGTGATTAAAGTTCGTGCTACTGGTTCAACGCTCCTACAGCGTCTTTTGCATAAGCTTGCCGCGTAAAGCCTTCTGTACGGTAGGATTGCAATGCAAAGAGGACGCATTTTGATTGTTGGAGCAGGGCCCAGTGGGCTGACTGCTGCAATTGAGTTGAAGCGGCGTGGGTTCACGCCCCGCATCATTGATAAGAACTCGCGTCCTCATGCACAGTCCCGCGCACTCGCGATTAACCCCAGGACAATGCAAATTCTGAAGCCTTCTGGTGTGACTGACAGGTTGCTGGAGAAGGGTTGGCGGATGAACCATGTCCATTTTCGTGGGCCGAGTGATGAGCTTCTGGAAGTTGACCTTTCTGAGTTGGGTGGGCCTTTCAACTTCATGCTGGCTCTGCCTCAGTATGAGACCGAGACTATTTTAGAACGGCATTTGACTGAGCAAGGCGTTCCGGTTGAGCGGGAATGTGAGTTGCTGCGGTTGGAGCAGCAAGATGACAAGGTTACTGCTGTGCTTGAAACCAGCAGCGGTAAAGAGGAAATGCTTCATCCGCCAATGGTGATTGGTGCTGATGGGGCTCACTCTGTTGTGCGCTCACAGATGGGATTAACCTTCTCAGGTAGCTCCTACCCGCAGGATTGGGGGCTGGCAGATGTGGAGCTAGAGCCGACGCTTTCCATGGATGGGCCGACTATGTTTGACCGGTCGCCGAATATCTTTGGGGTCATCCCGTTTTCTGCAACGCGGGCGAGGATTGTTGCGGATCATGTTGATCCGTTGGAGAACATGCCACCGATCCTGAAGGTCAATAAGGTCAACTGGAAATCAACCTTCCGCATCTCGCACAGGCTGGTGAACCTATACCAGAAAGGCCGCGTGTTTCTGGTTGGGGATGCAGCGCATGTGCACTCACCATTTGGTGGGCGAGGGATGAACTTAGGGATCGAGGATGCTGCGTGGCTTGCTTGGCAGGTTTCTACCGGTCTTACGCATCAATATATGTTGGATCGGAGGCCAGTTGCTGCAGAAGTTTTGAAGACGGTGGATTCTGGGACGCGGTTTTTGGCTTCCAACAATACTGCTATTCGCCTTTTCCGGCAGAAGTTCATGCCTGTGTTAGGACGGACGAATTATTTTCAATCGCAGTTCATGAACATTATGTCTGCTGAGAACACGCCATTCCCTCCCTGGCTGGAAGAGGAAGAAACCGTGTAACGTTTTGTATGGAAAGAGAAGTCCAGATAACAAAAAACCGCCTTGCGGCGGTTCTTTTGTTTTTTTGGAGCGGGCGAGGCGATTCGAACGCCCGACCCTAACCTTGGCAAGGTTATGCTCTACCCCTGAGCTACGCCCGCATATCCAAAAAATTCCAACTTCGCGAAAACTCAGCTTCTTAGAGAAACTGGAGCGGGCGATGAGATTCGAACTCACGACCCTAACCTTGGCAAGGTTATGCTCTACCCCTGAGCTACGCCCGCATTCTGTTTCGCTAGGACCGTTTGTTGCGGCCCCGTCGGTGAGGTGGGAGCTATATGACAAAAGCTCGGGGTGAATGCAACAAGGAATTTGAAATTCATTGTGGGATTTCCAAGTGCTTGTGGACGTAACTGTTGTTGAGCTGATCTTGTAATGTGTTTAAATACAATAGCTTATATGAAATTATAAGGTGTTTTTCCTGTTGTGGAAATAATTGCATCTGCGCAAAATAACCTATGTGATTTTGTCGGAAACTGAAGCGATGAGCTGCAAAAAAGAAATTAGTTCTCTCATATATCTCAATGGGATCAGGAAATTTTTTGTCCAATCGGAAAAATCACCTGTGAGATCATGGCTAAGAAAACTGTAGCTGATTGGAGGAGATCACATTTTGTAAGTGGGGGCAGTATGTCGCACATACAGATTTGTATACTTGCTGAGAACTTTTTCAGCGATCCAGTGCTGCCCTTAGGAAACGCAAGTTGCAGGTTTTGAGAGTACTCAATCAGAATACTATATTAGAGTTATTCTAAGTCCAAAGAGAGATGAATTGCGCATGCTGTATGATTAGATATTCCTAATATTGAAGTATTTATGAGTATATATTCAATTCATATTTTGAATATTTTTTATAAGTCTAAATATTGGATCGTCTTAGGTAACGTTATGCGGGGTTTTTAGTTTTGAAAATCCTATAGTAAATGTCAAGCGGTTGTATCAATGTGCTTTTGTTTATAGCGATTCTAAAATCCATTATCTCGTGATGATGGAGGAATTCATGCGAGCCATAATTAAGACATTGATTGGCGCATCTGTTCTCAGCTTGGCTGCTCAGGGAGGAGCCTTGGCTCAGTCTGAGTTGTTGGAAGAGGCGCGCACTTACTTCAAGCCGATCCCGCACGCTGTACCTGCTGTAAAAGGCAACACAATCACCCGCGAAAAAATCGATCTGGGGCGCAAGCTGTTTTTTGATCCGCGGCTATCGCTCTCTGGTTTGTTGTCGTGCAACAGTTGTCACAACCTTGGCATGGGTGGGGATGACAATCTGGAAACATCCATCGGCCATGGATGGCAGAAGGGGCCGCGCAATGCGCCTACCGTTCTGAATGCTGTGTTCAACCTTGCTCAGTTCTGGGATGGTCGTGCTGAAGACCTGAAGGAGCAGGCAAAAGGCCCTGTGCAGGCTGGTGTTGAAATGGCCAGTACGCCAGAGCGGGTTGAAGCTGTGCTGAACAGTATGCCTGGCTACACCGAGCAGTTTGCAAGAGCATTCCCCGGTGAAGAAAAAGCGACGAACTTCGACAATATGGCGAAGGCTATCGAAGCTTATGAGGCAACTCTGATCACGCCTGCGTCCAAGTTTGACCTGTTCCTTGAGGGCAATGAAAACGCGCTCAGTGCTCAGGAAAAGCAGGGACTTCAGGCATTTATGGACACCGGCTGTGCCGCTTGTCATGGCGGCGTGAACATTGGTGGTGAAGGGTACTATCCATTCGGCGTGGTTGAGAAACCTGGTGCTGATGTTCTGCCTGTAAACGACAAAGGCCGCTTTGCTGTCACTCAAACCGCTGAGGAAGAGTACGTTTTCCGTGCATCTCCACTGCGTAACATCGAGCTGACGGCCCCTTATTTCCATTCCGGTAAAGTTTGGGATCTGAAACAGGCCGTTGCCATTATGGCAAGTTCTCAGCTGGGTGCTGAACTGACTGATGAAGATATTGATGCGATCACTGCATTCCTGAAGACCCTTACAGGTGAGCAGCCGGTTGTTGAGTATCCGATCCTTCCGGTTCGGACAGATTCTACACCACTCCCTGATCCGTCTGTCATGACGGCTCACTAAGCAAACTATTCGCCCCCGGTTTGCGAAAGGCAGGCAGTTCTTATGGACTGCTTGCCTTTTTTTATGGGTGCCTTAAAACGGTGCAGCATTTATGTGGCAAACACTTGGTTTATCTCAGAGACTTGGGGGAGGTTCTTCTACATGCCAGCAAGCCGTTCGCAACTGATGTCCTTTTTGGAAGAGCTGAACATTCCGGTTTCTACCATTGATCATGAACCGGTTTTCACGGTTGCTGAGTCTGCTGACTTGCATGACCGTATTCCCGGTGGGCACACCAAAAACCTCTTTCTGAAAGACAAGAAGGGGAATCTCTTTTTGGTTGTTGCGCTCCATGATGCTACGATTGATCTGAAGAAGATCTCCAGCATCATTGGTGCATCTGGTCGCGTTTCTTTTGGTAAGGCTGATCTGTTGGAAGAGGTTCTGGGTGTAACGCCGGGATCTGTGACGCCGTTTTCTCTGATCAATGATCGTGAGGCACAGCGGGTTTCTGTTGTGTTTGACGCGGACATGATGGAGCAGGAAGTTCTGAACTTCCATCCTCTGCTGAACAACGCTTCGACAGCGATTTCAGCAGATGGGTTGATGGCTTTTGCAAAGGCGTGTGGGCATGATGCCAAAGTGCTTGCGGTGTCTGCAGAGGCGCAGAAAGTCACTGAAGATCTATAAAAACTGAGTGATCGCCAATTGTAATTGGTCTCGTCTAAGACCATTTTAGGCAGCAGTTAAAGATTTTGATATGCGGAGCGCTGATAAAAGCAGCTCCCAGTTCAGGTAAAGGGTCAAGATAATGAGTGGATCCGGTTATTCCGTAGGTGGCAGCTTTGGAGGCTCCCTTGGTGGTGGATATGGCGGTGGTTACCAGACCAACACACAGGCTGGTGCGGCTTCCCCATCCGCTGCTCCTGCAGCTGCGGCTGACTTGATTGTAGATACGACCACTCAGACCTTTGTGCAGGATGTAATCGAGGGCTCCCGTAATCAGGTTGTTCTCGTTGATTTCTGGGCACCTTGGTGTGGTCCGTGTAAACAGCTTACTCCGACGCTTGAGAAAGTGGTCAAGGAAGCCAATGGCGCTGTTAAGCTGGTGAAGATGAACATCGAAGAGTACCCGGAAGTTGCGGGTCAGATGGGTGTTCAGTCGATCCCGGCTGTGTTTGCGTTTAAAGGTGGCCAGCCTGTTGATGGCTTCATGGGCGCGCAGACTGAGGGTGAAGTTAAAAAGTTCCTCGACCGTATCGGCGTGAAGATTGGTCCAAGCGATCTGGAAGTGATGCTTGAGAAGGCTGATGAGCTTCGTGATGCGGAAGGCTATCCGGAAGCTGCGCAGCTTTACGGTGGCGCGCTTTCCATTGATGCTGGCAACGTGCATGCACTGAGCGGCCTTGCTATGTGTTATCTCGCTCTTGGTGAGAAGGAACATGCCAAGCAGATGCTCGACATGGTTCCAGAAGACAAACAGGATTCTCAGCAGTTTATTGCGGCTAAGGCTGCGCTGGAACTGGCTGAACAGTCTGAAGGACTGGACGACCTTGCTGAGCTGCGTGAGCGCGTGGAAGCAAATGCAGATGATCATCAGGCCCGTTTTGACCTTGCGCTTGCATTGAGTGGTAAGGGTGACAAAACCGGTGCTGTTGATGAGCTGATTGAAATTATTCGCCGTGACCGCGAGTGGAATGAAGATGGTGCACGCAGGCAGTTGCTGCAGTTTTTTGAGGCCTGGGGCTTCAAAGATGCAGGTGCTGTTTACGGTCGCCGTAAACTCTCCTCAATTTTATTCTCGTAATCTTGGCCTAATGATAAGAGCGGAGAGCACTTAAGTGGCCTCGATGACTGTTGGAAATGCGACCTACGCAGGTCTGGATGACCTGCCGCAGGTTGTACCGTTGTTTGTTTTGCCGGGAGCTATCTTGCTCCCGCGCTCCCATATGCCTCTCAATGTTTTTGAGCCGCGCTACACCGCGATGATCGACAGTGCTTTGCGCACTGATCGGATGATTGGTGTGATTCAGCCGCAGTTTGATACAAGCGATGAAGAGTTGGCCGGACGGCCAAAGCTTTGCACCGTTGGCTGTATGGGGCGTATTACCGGTTTCCAGGAGAGTGGCGATGGCCGCTATCTGATTACGCTTTCCGGTGTTTCCCGCTTTGAGCTTCGTGGTGAGTTGGAAGAACGTGCGCCGTTCCGTCGTGGGCATGTGGAT
Source organism: Pseudovibrio sp. FO-BEG1 (assembly GCF_000236645.1). Taxonomy (NCBI): domain Bacteria; kingdom Pseudomonadati; phylum Pseudomonadota; class Alphaproteobacteria; order Hyphomicrobiales; family Stappiaceae; genus Pseudovibrio; species Pseudovibrio sp. FO-BEG1. Next base: position 93,757 of record NC_016642.1, on the reverse strand, counting down.
CCGACCCGATTTGCCAGTGATCTGAAGACAGGTCTTGGTGAAGACGATGTGGATCGTGAGCTGCTGCTTTCAACGCTCAAGGAGTATTTGAGCGTGAATGATCTGGAAGCGGATTGGGATAGCGTGAATTCTGCTTCGACAGAGGTATTGGTCAATGCGCTGTGCATGATGAGTCCTTATGGACCTAAAGAGAAGCAGGCTCTGTTGGAGACAGAGAATCTGAAAGTGCGTGCGGATACGCTGATTGCGCTGGCTGAAGTGGAGCTGGCACGTGGCAACGGTGGTGCAGGCAGCACTCTTCAGTGATGCAGGTAATGATAAGAGATGAATGAGGGCTCTATGAGCGAATTTGAAGCGCCGCAGCTGGACCGACGCCTTCTGGAGTTGTTGGTCTGCCCTGTTACGAAGACAACGCTTGAGTACAACGCTGAGAACCAGGAGTTGATTTCTCGCGCTGCTAAGCTGGCTTATCCAATTCGGAACGGCATTCCGATCATGTTGGAAGAAGAAGCGCGCAAGCTGGAAGACTAAATGCATTAAAGGCTAGGAGAGATGATCTTCTAGCCTTTTTGCCAGATCCTGTGGTTCACCCAGAACACGCAGAGTTTTTATGCGGGCCGTGGAGCCTGCAATCACTTCAGCTGAAGATTTTGGAACAGAGAGTGCTTTTGCAAATAGGGCTGCAACGGCTTTGTTGGCTGCGCCCTTTTCCGGCACTGCGCGAACTCTCGCCAAAACAAGCGGCCGTCCGTCAGACTGTGCGCCGATTTTCTCAATCTGATCTTTGGAGGATTTGGGGGTGAGGCGGACGGTAATGAGAATTCCGTCAGCCTGCAGTTTCCAAGGGCGTTCGTCTGCCACTACTTAGAATACGTAGGGGTAGATGTAGAGGCCGATGACGCGCTCGATAAGGAAGATGCCGAGCAGCAGCACAATCGGTGAAAGGTCCAGTCCACCCATTGCAGGCAGGAGCCGGCGGATCGGTCGTAGGAGCGGCTCTGTCAGATTGTAGAGCGTCTGTCCGATCATTGCGATGAACTGATTGTGCGAGTTCACCACGTTGAACGCGTAGAGCCACGAGAAGATCACGTTTGCAATAATGACCCACGTGTAAAGATTTAAGATGATGAAAACGACATCAAGAATAGCGCGCATGGACTGGTTAAACTCCAAGTTTGCGGAGATGAACTTTCTAATTTGCTTCCTTTAAGACAGAGCTCAGGAAACAGAGTTGTTCTTCATGTAACTTTGAACTGAGGCACCTGCAAGATCCAGTATGCCTCATTTTTCTATATTTAGAGCTAATTTCCGCAATGAGCCCGTGAAAAAATGCCAATTGCCGGTAGCGGTATGCCTCTGAAATGGAGGGGGAAACCGCTACCGGGCTATAATGATTTGCTTTAGCCAAAGTGGAAGGCAGGCTTGAAGCTCTCTGGCAGGTGGATTGGTTTGCCCTGTTCCGGGAACATTTCCTGCATCAAGCAAGCTGCGATGCGGTGGGAGATGGCATAGGAAATTTTGAAGCCACCGGTTGCCACCCATGTTTTCTCAGTGCCTGGAATGAGGCCAACCAATGGATCACGTTTTTTGCATTTTGGACGGATACCGGCCCACCGGGTGATGATGGGAGCGCCTTTCAGAGAAGGGCAGAAGCCAACTGCTTTTTTGAACATGGTCTGGATGTCTGCTTCTACAGGCTCTTTGCTTGTCCACTCCTGCTCAGAGGTGGAGCCGATTGCGACAGTTCCATTGGCGTGGGAGACAACGTAGATACCATCATCGTAGATTACCGGCAGAGGCTTTTCAGCTTTGTATTCCAGCAGAAGGGATTGTCCTTTTACGCCCATGCCGATGGTTTTGCCTGCCATTTCGCTGAGCGGCCCAAATCCTTCATAGCCTGCGGAATGAACGACGCGATCTGCTGTTAGAGTCTCGCCATTGCCGAGGGAGACTGTGCCGGTGGTCTCATCGAAGCTGAGGAACTTAGTGTGTTCCATGATATCGATACGGGTTTCGAGGAAAGCTTTGAGGCCAGCTGAAACGAGGCGTGGATTGGCGCGTGCCGCCAGAGTATCCCAGATGATGCCAAGCGGTGCTGCTTCCGGTGTGAGCCACTCGCTGAATGGTGTTTCTTTCACAACGTTGAAGGTGAAGCCGGTTTCATCGCTTCTCCAGCGCTGCTTGCTTTCTTCAACGCGGGAGAGGGCATGTTCGAGCTTGTGTTCGGTGTAGAGTGGGATCAATCGGCCTGCACGGCTGTAGCCGACGGACATGCCTGTGGCTTCTTCAAGCTCTGCTACGATATCGGAGAGTTCGATCAGGGCGTCCAGTTGAAACTGCTTTTTTTCGTTCCATTGACTAGGAACGTGAGGCATCAAAGCACCGACGAGACCGGCACTTGCACCCGAAGCAATCGTGTTCTTTTCCAGAAGTGCGACTTTCAAGCCTTTTCCGAGTGCGGCTTTAGCGACGCTGAGTCCGAAAATTCCCCCACCAACAACAACTATATCGTAGGTCATGTTTTTTATTTCCCAGGTTGGGGTATAAGCCCAACCGATTTGTACGTTAGAGATTTGGCTTAGACATATGACAGAGCGCCCAAAATTGGAATGGGATGATGCGAATGTGCCGTATGCGTCGCAGTTTGGAGATACTTATTACTCCAAAGCCGGTGGATTAGGCGAAACGCGCTACGTATTTCTGCAGGGTAACAAGCTTCCAGAACGCTGGAAGGGTGCCCCGTCATTTACCATTGCTGAGTTGGGATTTGGAACCGGACTGAATTTTCTGGCCACTCTGGAGCTTTTGTTGAGCTTGCCCGAGGCGGAGCGGACGAAGCTGACTTATGTTTCGTTTGAGCTCTATCCGATGGATGCGGCAGAGATTGACAAAGCGCTTTCTCAATGGCCTGAGCTTAAAACTCTCAAAGACAAGCTGCTGGCCGCGTGGAACCCTCAGCCGGGTTGGAATCCGATTACCATCGATGGGGTGCGGTTGCTGCTGGGTGTTGGTGATGCGCGCGAGTTGCTGCCTACGCTGTCATTCCCGGTGGATGCCTGGTTCCTGGATGGGTTCAATCCAGCACGGAACCCTGAGCTTTGGGGCCGAGATCTAATGTTGGCTGTTGGTGAGAAAACTGCTGTTGGCGGCACGTTCGGCACCTACACAGCTGCCGGATGGGTGCGCCGGAATTTGCAGACTGCGGGCTTTGATGTTGAGCGCATCAAAGGCTATGGCACCAAACGCCAGATGATGGTGGGGCAGAAACCTGCCGCCACCGAAGCCTGATTGATCAGCATTCTGGCAGGTTGACTGCCAGACCGCCTTTACTGGTTTCTTTGTACTTGTCGTTCATTTCAACGCCGGTCTGGCGCATGGCTTCTACGCAGTTGTCGAGTGGCATGTAGTGAGAGCCGTCGCCGCGCAGTGCCAGTGAGGCCGCTGAAACTGCTTTGATGGCCCCAAGGCCATTGCGCTCAATGCATGGAACCTGAACGAGGCCTCCAACTGGATCACAGGTCATGCCAAGGTGATGCTCCAGCGCGATTTCAGCAGCGTTTTCAATCTGCTCATTTGTGCCGCCAAGAGCTGCGCAGAGACCTGCTGCTGCCATAGCTGCCGCTGAGCCGACTTCGCCCTGACAACCAACTTCTGCGCCGGAAATAGACGCGTTGTGTTTGATGATGCCGCCGACTGCTGCTGCGGTGAGCAGGAAGGTTTTGATACCTTCGTCGTTGCTGCCTGGGCAATGCTCGCGATAATATTTGACGGTTGCCGGGATTACGCCTGCTGCACCGTTTGTTGGTGCGGTGACAACTTTGCCGCCTGCTGCGTTTTCTTCATTTACGGCCATGGCGTAAACGGAGAGCCAGTCGTTGGCGACGTGAGGCATGCTCATGTTGTTGCCGCGTTCATCTTCCAACTGCTGCTTGATAGCTGCTGCACGGCGTTTCACAGTCAGGCCACCCGGTAGCTCGCCTTCCGTGTTGAGGCCGCGCTCCATGCAGCCGTCCATAACTTCCCAGATCTGCCAGAGCTTGCTGTCCAGCTCTTGTGGGTCGAGCGAAGTGATCTCGTTGGCGCGCTTCATCTGAGCGATGGTCTTGCCGGATTTCTGACCCATCTCCAGCATTTCTTTTGCTGTAGCAAACGGATAAGGCATGCCTTTGATTTCATCGGGAGCGTCATTGCCAGCCGCTTCCGCTGCTTTCATGCGGTCAAGCTCTTCTTCCGTCAGAACGAAACCACCGCCGATGGAGTAGAAGGTTTCCTGCAGGTGGAGGCGATCCTGAGCATCGTACGCTTCGATCACCATGCCATTTGCGTGGCCGGGCAGGTTCTTTTCGAAGTCAAAGATCACGTCTTTGTCCGGATCGAAGTCCAGCTCGGGTAGGTCTGGCAGATGGACTTTCTTTTCCTTGGCGATCTTCTTCTCAAGGGCTTCAGCCTCATCCGGATCCAATGTTTCCGGGGTGCAGCCTGCCAATCCTAGTACAACGGCTCTGTCGGTCGCATGGCCTTTGCCGGTCCATGCCAGGGAACCGTGAAGAGTGCAGCGGAGGCGCTTTGGTGCGCCGGCACCGGGCCATATCCGTCGACCGTCTCTCAGTTCATCCAGAAAACGTGCAGCGGCAGTCATCGGGCCCATGGTATGGGATGATGACGGACCAATGCCGATCTTGAAAATTTCAAAGACGCTGAGAAACATGTGTTTGGCACCTTTCAAATGGCTGGGGGCTTTGTTTTTGTTTCGTGTTGGATAGAGAAACAGCCACTATCACTGAATTTTCTAGGAATAATCGGCAAAGGCTCTGAAACCAAGCGGATTATTTTTCCCGATATTTGAAATTGACGTTGCGTTTGTCTAGAAGCCTAGGAAAATATCTGCAAAGATCGTGTGCCTGTTGATTCAACTGGGCTTTTTATCGGGGTGTTTACTGAAGATATTGAAGAAAATACGCTAGCTTCACGTGGAATTGATGACCATGTTTTACTCACCCAATGTGAAAAGGGATGAAAAAACTGTCTCTGGTTCATTTTTGTGGTGCCTATGCGCAACAGTCTGTAGAAAACTCCTGAAACTACAGGTCTGCAAATCGGGGCAAAACGTATATCATAGGTGGTAATTGTTTCTTCCGATCAAGGCTGCACCTATGACCGCCTCATTTCGTATTCTTGCAGGCTTAGCGCTTGCTTCCGTTTCCAGTCACGCGCTGGCAGAAGATAATTTCACGCCGGGCGACCTGACTGACGAGCAAGCCAGCAAGAGATACGTAATGGATATCGGCGTTGCTGGATTTGTTAATCCAAAATATGACGGCGCCGATGAATACATCATCTACCCGTTGCCGTTGATTGCGTTCTCTAGATTTTATCTGCCGGGATTTGGTCAGGTGAAGGAAGGGGAAACGCAGGGTGTCTTTATCTACCCGTCCTTTGGCTTTGTAGGCGAACGTAATCCTTCAGATTCCAGATCTTTGGCTGGCACGAGCCGTGTGCCTTGGGCCGGTGAAGTTGGTCTTGGTGGTGGTTTCCGCCATGATTGGTTCCGTGCCTTTATTGAGGTCCGCCACGGCTTTAACGGTCACCGCGGATTTGTTGGTCGTGCCGGTATTGATGTGATCACTGAGGTTACTGATCGACTGACGTTTGTGTTTGGTCCGCGTGTTGATGCTGCGGATGGTTCTTACATGAACACATACTTCAGTGTTCCAGCTGGTGGGCCTTCCGGCCCTTATACCGCTGAAGGTGGTTTCAAGAGCATTGGTGGTGTTGTTCGTGCAAGTTATGCGCTTACCGACACAATTGGCCTGCACTTGCAGGGTGGATATGATCGTTTGATTGGTGAGGCTGCGGATAGCCCGATCACGCAGAACGACAATATGTGGTCCGTTGGTTTTGGCGCCACCTATCGCTTTGCCTGGGACATGTTCTAGAGCGATTAGCGCTTACAGATCGATTTATGAAAGAAGCCCGGATCCAGTTCCGGGCTTTTGTTTTTGCTGCTTGTGGTGAGTTTTCATCTAGCTAACTAAAAATAAAACACTGCTTGAAGTGAAGCTGGGTGTATATTCATGAAAATATAAGCATGCATGAAGTATTGATATTGAGAGTTGTATTACCCTATTATTGAAGTATCAGCTTTGTCGCCGTCGGTAATAATCCCCTTAGAATAACTTAATGAAAGACTCAGGTTAGGGCTCGTGTTAGTTCACGATGAGTATTGCGTTGAGTGAGGGGGCTTCAGTATGCGTACAATAATTACTATTTCTGGACTGCTGTTTATTTGCTTACTTCTTATGGTTCCAGCGAAGGCTTCGTCTTCCAAAGTGCTGGCCAAAATTGATATCTCCGAACAGACCATGCGGATTTTTGTCGATGGGAAGGTGCGCCATTCATGGCCAGTGTCGACTGCGCGGCGTGGGTACAGGACGCCCGTGGGAACCTTTAAGCCAACCCGGATGCACAAGCGTTATTTCTCTCGGAAATACAACGGTGCGCCGATGCCTTACTCAGTGTTCTTCTACAAGGGATATGCCATTCATGGGACGGATGTGGTCAAGCGTTTGGGAGCGCCTGCATCGCATGGCTGTGTTCGGTTGCACCCGAAAAATGCGAAGAGGCTGTTCAGTTTGATTCAGGCGAATGGGCCTTCAAACGCCAAGATTGTAATCGTGAAATAGTGAACACGCTTTACGTGCAACGCGGATCGTGGTGTGATATCCGTCGAATAAGGCCCTTTGCCCTTGCTAGAGCGAGGGTTCCTTACTAAATCAAGGGCTAAGAGATGTGCTTGAAGGCTTGTGAGCGGAAGAAGCAAGTCGGGTCGCAAACGCCTGCTTCTCCCGCCGTAGCGCTGAATACGCATAACTCAACAATCAGCGTGTCTTTCCTAACGCCAAAATCTTGCCAAAAGGTTGGCACGCTGATTTTTTTGAAAGAGTTTTTTAGGGATAAAACGATTTTTTTCGAATAGGCCTGTGTGTAGCGTGGATGCATTGGCCAAAGAAAAAGAGGGCTTTGAAAGAACGCTCAAAAACCCTCTCTATATTCTCTAAAGCTGATTACGCAGTACCTTGATATCAGCTGGTTATTTAAGAGCAAAAGCTGTGCCAGTTTTGCGAGAAATATTTGGCACAAGATCTGGGGTGACTGCGTCGTTTCCATCCAAAATGCAGGTTAATTTTACAGCTTGATTACCTTTGCCGCTTCGCAATTTGCAACGCGGTTTGGGAGTGTTAACCATTGCGTTTACGCTCAGTTAAACTCGTGATCGAGGCTGAGCGTGCTTTGTTTGCCGATATGGTCGTAGTTATCGTGAGCCCATTTTTTAGCTGCCTGCCTGCCGATGTCGTGGAGCAATTCCACAAATTCCCATTGTGGATTTAATTTTGATGAGGCACCAAACGGGGCTAAATCCTTTGTTGCTTCGATGCGATGCATAAACACGCGGGTGTATTGGTCCGTGTCCAGACGACCTTCCTGAATCAGTCGGGTCACAAACTCGATCGCACGCAGCTCGCGTAATAAGGTGGAGTTGAATGTGATCTCGTTCAGGCGCTCCGAGATTTCCTGGGCGGTGTGTGGCAGTTCGTTTCTTTCAACCGGATTGATCTGGATGAGCAGAACGTCCGTGTGTCCACCTTGCTTGAACAGAGGGAAGAGCGGTGGGTTGCCCATGAAACCACCATCCCAATATGCCTCGTCTCCAATTTCGACGGCCTGATACATGTGAGGCAGGGCAGAGGAGGCCATAACAGCGTCGAGTGTCAGCTCTTCATTAGCGAAGATTTTGATCTTACCTGTGCGCACATTGGTGGCGGCGACGTAGACGTCCACTTCTTTACAGCTACGAACACGTTCGAAGTTGATCTGCTGTTCGACGAGGTCTCGGAGCGGATTGTAGTTCATGGGATTGAGTTGGTACGGCGAGACAACACGTGAAGCGAGATCCCAGGCAAGATACATGGGGGAGTTGTCCAAGCTCCAGTTTCCCATGAACACATCCAGCGGGTTACGCTGGAACGGGCTGGTTTCACCCGCGGCGCTGACAGACTTCCAGAAGCGGGTGAGGGCTTTGCGAGCACCCTCCTGACCACCTTCTACGAGGCCATCTGCCATTACAACGGCGTTCATGGCTCCGGCGCTGGTGCCCGAAATGCCGATGATTTCCCAGTCTTCGTTTTCCAGGAGCCAATCCAGAACACCCCAGGTGAAGGCGCCATGGGCTCCTCCACCTTGTAAGGCCAGATTGATTTTCTTCCGTTCTTTCTTCGCAGTCTTCCGAGGCGTTGCCATATGGACCTCCGTGGGTCGCCAGATTAGAACAGCTGGGAAATCGTAGGTTTGGTTATTGAGCTGTCCAGCCACCATCGATTGGCAACAATGTGCCAGTGATTGAAGCTGCCGTATCAGAGCACAAGAACACGGCAAGACCAGCAACCTGATCTACTGTTACGAACTCTTTGGTTGGCTGAGCGGCCAGCAGGACTTCCTTTTTCACCTGCTCCTCAGTCATATTGCGTGCTTTCATAGTGTCTGGGATCTGCTTTTCGACGAGAGGGGTCCAGACATAGCCCGGGCAGATGGCATTCACTGTGATGTTGTTTTCTGCCACTTCCAGCGCAACTGTTTTGGTCAGACCTGCGATGCCGTGTTTGGCTGAGACGTAAGCTGCCTTGAACGGAGACGCGACGAGAGCATGTGCGGAGGCGGTGTTGATGATACGGCCCCAGCCTGCTTCGCGCATGTAAGGCACTGCCGTGCGGATGGTGTGGAATGCGGAAGACAGGTTGATCGCGATGATGGCGTCCCATTTTTCGACCGGGAAATGTTCAATCGCTTCAACGTGCTGAATACCTGCGTTGTTGACGAGAACATCGACAGAGCCAAGGGTTTTGTGGGCCTCGTGGATCATGGCGTGAATTTCGTCAGGTTTGGTCATATCTGCTGAAGAGTAAACGCATTTCACGCCGAAATCGGACTCGATACCTGCGCGCTCTTTCTCGATTGCGTCCGCGTCCCCAAAGCCGTTGATCATGATGTTGGCGCCTTGCTCCGCCATTGCACGGGCATAGGCAAGGCCGATGCCGGAAGTGGAGCCAGTGATTACAGCGGTTTTCCCTGAGAGCATTTTGAGTCTCCTGACCAAATGTATTGAAAAATGAGTTGGTGTGAGCTTGCGCCACTTTTTAGTCTGGTTGCATTAGCAAAAAGCATAGTTATCTAGCGTGCAGTGCAAAAAGGTCAGAAGTGACCGCCAATCTGTCTTTTGTCCTTAATGTAAGGTTAGAGATGCGTGCGTTGCGTCAAAAGCTCTCTGGCATTTTGTGTTTCCCAATGATGCTGAGGACCTAGCATCATTCTGAAGAGAGGTTTACTGTGAAATCTTGGGGAGCATGATGGTGTCTGAAGATGACATCAAACTGAGTTGAGAGTGCGCTAAAAAGTTGACAGGGCGGGCTGCATGCTGCACTTGCTTGCCTAAAGATTTATCCCAGTGGAATGATCATGACTAACAAGAGCCAAACCTATATTTCTTCCCCGTTTCCGCGCCGTCGTTCTGTGGCTGTCGACGTTGGCGGGGTGATTGTTGGCGGTGAAGCGCCTGTTGTTGTTCAGTCCATGACGAATACCGATACTGCAGACGTGGATTCCACTGTCGCGCAGGTGTCCGCATTGGCGCGTGCTGGCTCGGAGTTGGTGCGTATTACGGTTGACCGTGATGAAGCTGCTGCTGCTGTGCCGCGCATTAAAGAGCGTTTGCAGCGTATTGGCGTCAATGTTCCGCTGGTTGGTGACTTCCATTACATAGGGCACAAGCTACTCGCAGATCATCCTGATTGTGCTGAGGCGCTCGACAAGTACCGGATCAATCCGGGGAACGTTGGTTTCAAAACCAAGAAGGACAAGCAGTTCGGTCAGATCATCGAAATGGCGATGAAGCACGATAAGCCTGTGCGCATCGGCGTGAACTGGGGCTCCCTTGATCAGGAGCTGCTGACCCATCTGATGGACAAGAACCAGGAGGAAGGCTCTCCGCTGACTGCGCAGGAAGTGATGCGCGAAGCGATTTGCCAGTCTGGTTTGCTATCTGCTCAACGTGCTGAAGAGCTGGGACTTGGGCGAGACAAGATCATCTTGTCTGCGAAGGTATCTCAGGTTCAGGATCTAATTGCTGTTTACACCGATCTGGCACAGCGCTGTGATTATGCGCTTCACCTTGGCCTGACTGAAGCTGGCATGGGAACGAAGGGCATTGTGGCTTCATCTGCCTCCATGGGCATTCTGCTGCAGCAGGGCATTGGTGATACTATTCGTATTTCTTTGACGCCAGAGCCGGGTGGAGATCGTACCCGTGAGGTTCAGGTTTCTCAGGAATTGTTGCAGACTATGGGCTTCCGCAACTTTGTGCCGATTGTTGCGGCATGTCCAGGCTGTGGTCGTACAACTTCCACCGTCTTCCAGGAGTTGGCGCAGGACATTCAGGAGCATATTCGCGAGAGCATGCCGAAGTGGCGTGAGCAGTATCCGGGTGTTGAAGAGCTCAACGTTGCGGTTATGGGCTGTATCGTGAATGGTCCGGGTGAATCCAAGCACGCTGACATTGGTATTTCCCTGCCGGGTACGGGTGAAACACCTGCTGCACCTGTGTTTGTTGACGGTGTTAAAACTGTTACCCTGCGTGGGCCGAACATCGCTAATGAGTTTAAAGCGATGGTTCTGGATTATATCGAGAAGCGCTATGGTACCGGCGTTTCTTCAGAACACGAGATTTCCTAGATGTCGCTTGAGCGGTTTGTCAAAAAAGTAGAGCACAAAATCAGAGACAATGCCCCGAAGGAAAAACCTTCGGTTCTGGTGATCTCCTCGCAGGTCGTCAGTGGTTGTGTTGGCACGCGTAGCGCTGTGTTTGCACTGGAGCGCATGGGCTTTAATGTCTGGATGTTGCCTACTATTTTGCTGCCCTGGCATCCGGGACAAGGTGCAGGTGAGCGGATTTCTGCCAGTGAAGAAGCGTTTACGCAGATCGCCCAGCAGATTTGTGCCAGTGACCGGCTAAGCTCCGTTAAGGGTGTCATCTCTGGTTATATGGCAAACGTCGCTCAGGTCGCTGAGGTGGCGAAGATCGTGGAAGAGGTGAAGAGCCGCAACGATGATGCGGTTTATCTCTGCGATCCGGTGATCGGTGATAAGGGTGGGCTTTATGTTGCTGAGCCTATCGCTGAAGCTATTCGCGATCAGCTGTTGCCTTTGGCAGATGTTATTACGCCGAACCGCTATGAGCTTGCGTGGCTGAGTGGGTTTGGTACCGAGATGGAAAATGAAGCTGTTGCGGCAGCGCGTACGCTGCAAGTGGAGCGGACGATTGTGACGTCTTCTCCTGCGATCCGGCGTAATTCCATTTCCAACTTGTTGGTTGGCCCGCGCGGAAGTCTGGCGATTGAGCATGCAGAAGTGCAGGGCGCTCCGCATGGGACTGGCGATTTGCTGGCAGCGCTTTATCTGGCGCGCAGTTTGAGTGGCCAGAGTGATGAAGAGGCGCTGAAGAAAGCGACTGCTTCAACATTTGAGCTGGTTGCTCGCTCTGTAAAAGTCGGTTCGGACGATTTGCTTTATTCTGAGCATCAGGATCCACTGATCCAGCCTATGGCTTTGGTGAATAGTCGCCGCGTGGTTGAGGCGCCTGAGCGTGCCTGAGACAACTCAATCTACGCCAGCCTGTGTGGCTGGTGTTGATGGTTGCAAAGCCGGGTGGATTGCTGTTTTCCGGTGGGTTGGTTCTGACAGACCTTCTGAAGTGAAAATCTTCCCGCATTTTGCTGATTTGCTGGCTTCAGAGTTTAAGCCTCAAAAGATAGCAGTCGATATGCCGATTGGACTGCCTGGGCAGATTGGCAGTGTTGGGCGTGGACCGGAGAAGGCGGTTCGTCCACTTCTTGGGATGCGGCAGTCGACGGTGTTTTCCATTCCCGCACGAGCTGCGATTTACTGCGAAGATTATCGCGAGGCATGTTCAGCTGCCTTGGCGCATTCCACACCGCCGAAGAAGGTCTCCAAACAGGCATTCCATATCTTTCCGAAAATCCGCGAGATTGATCAGCTGATGACACCTGAGCTGGAAGAGCGGGTGTTTGAGGTTCATCCCGAGGTGGCCTTCTGGCGTTTGAACGGTCAGGAACCGATTGCGATCCCTAAGAAGGTCAAGGGGAGCAGCTATCCTGCGGGCTTAGATGCACGGCGGGACTTGCTTGTGCAGTATGACTATACCGCCAGCTTTCTGGATCAGAAGCCACCTAAAGGGGTTGCGCGGGATGATCTTATGGATGCTGCTGTTAATGCAGTGATTGCAGAGCGGTTGTTGACTGGGCAAGCGGAGCCATTTCCCACTGACTTCGGGCGTGATGAGCGCGGGTTGCGGATGGCCATCTGGGCTTAAGTTTCGTCGGGTTCCCGGCTTGCGAGGACATCGAGGCGCGGTTCTTTACCAACGCGTTTGAAGCTCTTGAAACCTTGTTCCTCCAACAGGTTTTTGAGCATGTTGGGATCAGCCCACCGAACATCTCTTTCATAGAAGATTGCCTGAACTTGCGGGAAGAAGTTCGTCTTGATGAGTTCTTTGACGACGGTTTCTTCGTGGCCTTCTGCGTTCAGCTTAACCACCACATCAACGTCATCTGTCACCATCTCATTGAGTTGCTGCGCTGATACGGTTTCGATCTCCTCTGTTTTGTCAGAGGAGTGCACTGTGCTTTGGCTGAGTGAGGCGCCGCCGCTGTGGGTTTTGCTGAGGAAGATCCGAGCTTGTCCGGCATGGTCAGATACGGCTGCCTGCACTGCCTTAATGCGAGAGGTGGCAAGGTTGAGTTCGATGTTCTGTTCCAACAGCTGAAACGTGGTGGCAACAGGTTCAAAGGCTAAGACTTGCTGGCATTTGGTGTTTTGAGCGGCAAGCAGGCTGAAGAGGCCCTGATTGGCACCGATGTCCAGCATGATGAAAGGCTTTTCGTAGTCTACCAAATAGCTGGAGAGGAATGTGCCGTAACCGCCTTCGCAGCACATGCGGAAGGTTGCATCGAAGACGTTGGGGGTGAGTTCAACGCCATATCTGGTCAGGATGCCGGAGGAGAGGCCAAGCCGGACACCCCACGACATGGGGATGTACTTGATGTAATAGCCCAGAAGACCGCGCAGGTGGCGGCGTTCGTTGATGTACTCTTTGCTGTGGTACTTGCCAAAGAAGGTTTTTGAGCCTGGCATCTGCCTAACCTGACTTGTTGATCTTCATTGAGATCAGCGTACATGAGCCAGGCTAGGTTTCGATTAACGCCGCGTCACAATTGCGGTTTGATGCGTGGGGCAGGGGCTGCCGGGAACGGATCCTTGACCTCTGCAACAACCTTGTTCTCTTCACCAATACGGCTATTTGAGAACAGGGATGTGAAGTAGTTGAAGGCACGCTCTGTTTCAGATGCTTTCTTTGGAGCCGGGGATGGCTCTTCTGCTGCAAGTGCCAGAACTTTTGCGGCTTCAACATTCACAGGTGTTGCATTTGGTGCTTCTGCCTTTGCAACATCGGTTGTGGAGGTGCCACCAAAGAATGCTGCAATCTTCTCTTTGCGGCGTTTGCTGTTTTCCATTGCGATCTGGATTTCAGCTGTCTCACGCGCGTCTCTGGCCTGCTTTTCAGCAACTGCGACTGCGATGTGTTCAGGCACTGTGTAAGTCGGGCAGGCTGCGCGGGAATTGAACTTGGTGCCACGACGGTCTGCTTTCGCGTTGAAGACATACTTCTTATCGCAGACTTCAATGGCTGGTGGGCGTTTCGTGACCTCAAAGTGGTCGTAACCACGTTTCAACATGCGCCAGAACTCGTAGTGCTCGGAACTTGCGTTCTTTGCCATGTTTTCTGGTGTCATGCGGAACGGGAATGCCTGCACCTGAAACTTTCTCTGACCACCCAGGAAGCTGTCGCGGCCAAGAGCGTAGATATCGGCGATTTGCTCATCAGTCATGGCGTAACAGCCACGAGAAGAGCAGGCACCATGGACCATCAGGTTTGAGCCAGTGCGATCGTGTGCGCGGTCAAACTTGTTTGGGAAGCCAAGGTTGAATGACAGATAGTAAGAAGAGAACGGGTTCATCAGGCCCGGAGTGACTTCATAGAAGCCTTCAGGGGCCTGTCGGTCACCTTCTTTGAATTTCGGGCCGAGTTTACCAGACCATTTGCAGATATCGAATGTTTCAAGCAGTGCATACTCGCCAGATTTGGTCTGCTTCCAGACTTCCAGCTCGGACTCTTGCTTGAACAGTCGCACCATGATTGGAGACTTGAGCTCCATGTCCTTGGACTTCATGCGGTTGGAAAGGCTTTTGCTGACAGGCTGCTGGTGCTTTTCAGCGCCAAACTCTGTTCCCTGACAAGCGGCTAGCGTTAGTGCCAGCGCAAGCGCTGCGGCGCGCTTTACGTTCTTGCCAGACTCTCCCTGAAACACTTTAATCATGTGCTTGACCCACCATGCTGGGGCTAGTTTGCCCGAACCCCAATCTCGACTCTACACTTAGACTATCTGGGTTAAGGTTGATCGAATCTTACCACAGATCATTCTCTCTGAGATTGAGGGGTATTCCCCAAGATGCACTTTCCCCCGAGTTTGATTGGATCAAACAAAAAAGGCATCAGATGTATATCTGATGCCTTTTATAAAAAATTTAGTGGATACCCACAATAAATCGTAGGTTCGAATCAGCCGAGTTCACGACCTATGCGTAAGAACTTCTCCCGACGCTGCTTCTTAAGGTCGTCTGCAGACTGACCAGCCATCTTGCTCAGGGCGTTCTCAATGCTGGATCCTGCGCGATCGATAACGATCTCTTTTGCGCGGTGTGCACCACCGATTGGTTCCTTGATGATCTCGTCGATGATGCGGAAGCCGGAGAGGTCTTCTGCGGTGATCTTCATGTTGGTGGCTGCGTCCTGTGCCCGGGTGCTGTCGCGCCACAGAATGGATGCGCCTGCTTCCGGAGAAATCACAGAGTAGATGGAGTGTTCCAGCATTGCCACGTGGTTGGTGGTGGCGATTGCGATCGCGCCGCCGGAGCCGCCTTCACCGATGACGATGGAGATGTTTGGAACGCCAAGGCCGAGACACATATCGGTAGAGCGAGCAATTGCTTCTGCCTGGCCGCGCTCTTCAGCGCCGATGCCTGGGTATGCACCTGCGGTGTCTACGAAAGAGACAACAGGGATGTTGAAGCGATCAGCCAGTTCCATGATACGGACGGCTTTGCGGTAACCTTCCGGACGAGCCATGCCGAAGTTGTGCTTCAGGCGGCTTTCGGTGTCGTTACCTTTTTCTTGGCCAAGAATTGCAACGGACTGACCGCGGAAGCGACCAAAGCCTGCAATAATTGCGCAATCCTCGGAGAATTTGCGGTCACCAGCAAGAGGTGTGAAGTCTGTGATCAGAGCGTTGATGTAGTCCAGTGAATGTGGACGGTCTGGGTGGCGGGCCACCAGAGTTTTCTGCCAAGGCGTCAAGCGAGAGTAGATGTCGCTGAGTGCCTGATCTGCTTTTTCCTGGAGACGGGCAATCTCGTCTTCCACATCAACCGCTTCCCCACCTTCAGCCAGGATCTTCAATTCCTGTACTTTGCCTTCAAGGTCAGCAACTGGTTTTTCGAATTCGAGGTAACTGCGCATATTGGATATTCACTCGTAACAATCAGCGGGCTTGACCCGCCGACTAAAAGGCGTTGGACCGCGCTATAATTTTGGCGCGACACTGGCGACAGCTGGGTCATCTGTCAAGGCTTTGCAGCACAAATGTGGGTGTTTGAACCCCTTCAAACAAGAAGATCTTGGATTAAAGTGCAAATCCTAGCGGGAAGCTGTTTTTTTGCGGAGTCCTGACGTTTGCGGCATGTTCAGCTTTGAAGCCTCCAGAACGAGTGTGCCCGTCGCAGTTGGAATAGAGACCTTATAAGGAATGAGAACGCGGGTGTTTCCAATCGGCGCCAGCCATGTCTCAATATTGGCGTTGTTGGCCAGATACTGAACAGACTTTCTTTCCGGGCGGTGTCCGGCAATTGGCTCCCAGCGTGCAGAGCAGACAACGACAGGGCCGTTGTATCCGTTGCCTGAGACCTCACGTACTTCCTTGAACTTCATATTGATGTTGAAGCGTGCCCAGCCATCATAGATTGGCAGTTTGCGATTACATACTGATGGATCAAGCACTTTAGAGCGGGACGGCGCGCGAACGATCGCTGCGCTCAATGGGTCCATCGCATTGAGTTTGTGCTGGCCGGTAACCTTAACGCGGGTCTTGGAAGGTTTGTACTTCGGAGTGACCTGAGTAGTGCGGACGTGACCAGAGCCCTGACCGAGATTTACATAGAAGTCTCGGTTAGATGCGTGGGAGGCCATGGTGTAGGTGCTTGGCAGAATTTTGCCGCCCTTCATCCAGCCTGTGGCCTGCGCTCCACCTTTGCCTGTGGAGAAGAGAGTTCCGATGCCTGCTGGCTCCATGCCGACTTTTGCGGAGTAGGCGTTGTCTCTGAGGATGAGTGAGAAAGACCCTTTTCCCACAGTGAAACCTGCATAAGAAATATTGTAGACACCGCCGAGGCGTTCTGTTTTCCCCAAAGCAGCTGTGGATAGTGTGCCAAATGAAAGTGCTGCGACGGCTATTACGCTCGATTTGCCTGCAAAACTGCAAATCTTAGAAACTGATACTCGCACGATACTGTACCTCCGCAGCCGCAGACATTGGCGCCTGACAGCCTGAGAACTCAGGAAACTGAACAAAAAATTCAAAGTCATTGAAATATGAAACTACCTAAACATGGTAACACGGTGGTTAAGAGATGTGAGTTTGTTCGAGTTTTGATTGAAATATGGGCTTCGAACAGGCAAATAGGCAGCAAAGCCTTGACGAATTCTGCTGTACTAATTATAGCAAGCCAACTTTTCCGTACAGGGCCGGAGGTGGTTCCGCGTGACTATGTCGTCCGCGACCTGCCGGTTTTAACAGAATGCGCCCAAAAATGAGGGCGCCTACAAATTAAAAGGGTGACCCTCATGGCACGCCGCTGCGAACTTACCGGTAAAGACGTGATGACCGGCAACAACGTGTCTCACGCAAACAACAAGAGCCGTCGTCGGTTCTTGCCAAACCTCTGCAACGTTTCTCTGATGAGCGATACTCTCGGCGAAACCTACAAGCTGCGCATCTCTGCACACGCTCTTCGTTCTGTTGAGCACCGTGGTGGTCTGGACGCATTCTTGATGAAAGCTGCAGAAGCTGAGCTTTCTCCAAAAGCACGTCTGCTGCGCACCGAAATCAAGCGTCGTCAGGCAGCTGCTTAATCACATCATTCTTGAAAGGGATTGAGCGTGACTAAGTCGAATACTGCTCGACCACTGGCTCTTGCCATTATGGCAATGACCGCAGTGGTCGTCGCTTCGAACTACCTCGTTCAATTTCCTGTTCAGGGAATGCTCGGGGCTGTTAATCTGGCAGACCTGCTTACATGGGGTGCTTTCACATATCCGGTGGCATTCCTTGTAACTGATTTGATTAACCGACAGTTTGGTCCTGCTGCTGCGCGCAAAGTCGTGTATGCGGGCTTCGCTGTTGCTGTTGCTCTCTCTATCGTTCTGGCAACACCGCGCATTGCAATTGCATCAGGAAGTGCATTCCTGATTGCTCAGTTGCTTGACGTGACTGTGTTCCATCGTCTTCGTGATGGTCGCTGGTGGAAGGCTCCTGTAGTCTCTTCCACGCTTGGCACTATGCTAGATACCGCGCTGTTCTTTAGCCTTGCTTTTGCTACACAGTTTGCGTTTCTGGGTTATCACGATGCGTTTGCGGTTGAGGTCGCGCCATTGTTTGGTGTGTTCGCTCTGGAAGTTCCTCGTTGGGTTTCCTGGGCAGTTGGCGACTTCAGCGTGAAGATCCTCGTAGCGATGAGCATGCTTGTTCCTTACCGCATCGCTTTGGGAGTAATCGGCGCGGTACCTGCTCCGCAGCGCGGATAAGCTGATCGTTTTAAAAGAATTTAAGAAGGCATCGGATTGGTTCCGGTGCCTTTTTTGTTTTCAGGGGGGCATTCAAGCCAACTTACCTTGGCTTGGACTTGGGCTTAGGAACGATCTTCGCTTCTTTGGGCGCGCGTTCAAACGGTTCTCTGAAAGGGTCATTGTCTGTCAGAACAAAGCGCAGCAGGACTGTGCGTTGCAGGAATGATCTGTTGTCATCTGACATGAGGGAGAGAACAGTTTCTCCGAAGGCGTTCTTGTGAACGCTCAGAGCCTCCATGTTGTCAATCTGATAGCTGAAATCAGCGGTCAGGAGCGTCTTTCCTGTATGGAGGTGGTTCGGCCTCAGGTTAGAGCCATCCAGTTGCCTGATGCGCATCCCAAGGCCTTCTGAGAGGTTGAACAGGCGCTCAAGGATCAACAGGTCGCCGTTGGGCAGGAATGCTGCGTCCGTGACATCGTAGTTGCCTTGCTTTTTAATCCAGAACTTGCCTTCCTTAGGGCCGCCGATGATCCATGCGGGTCTGTGGTGATCCAGCGACTTTCCACGTTCAGCGATGGTGATAATCGATCCTGATAAAGGAGAGTTTGGCGGGCCAACTGCGACGGACTCAAGGCTTTTGTTTCTGGCAAGGCCTCTGATCTCTTTCGGGATCAGCAGATGTTTCGCGCGCTCTTCGCCTGTTTTCAGGTTCAGAGGATACGTCATGATGCCGCCCTTGCCTTCGTGACTAACGAAGATGCGAGGTGCGCTGGCGGAGCCGCCAATGCTCAGGCCTTCTGTATCAGCTCTGGAGGTCTTTTTGAGTTTTCTGCCCTTGCTGTCCAGCAAAGTAGCTGTTTCAGCGTTGAGGAGCTTTATAGGCTTTCCTCGGGATGATTGTGAGAGCTGGCCACGCAGCCAGTGCCCACGATCAGACACAGCGATGATGTCTGTACCGTTGTTGAGTGTCAGTAGGCCGGAGTAGCCGCCAAAACGTCCATTGGAGCTGCTCAGCTCAAGCCCGCCCAGAAACAGGAGAGGGCCGTATTGCTCTGATTGGCCACCGGAGAACTTGAAGCGTTTGATCTCCTTGGAGCGGATTTTCATTGGCTGAAAACCGCTTTGCTGGGCTTCACTCTCGCTAAAAGGCAAAGAAGCAGCGGCTGCAGTTGTTGCTGCGGCCGCTGCTCCTGTCAAAAATATACGTCGAGATAGCTTCATCGGCGTCCGCGACGTCTGCCGTGATCTTGGCTGCTGTGCTCATCGAACAGGTCAGCAAGCTGATCTGTCATTGCGCCTGCCAGCTCTTCAGCGTCCACGATTGTGACTGCACGTTTGTAATAGCGGGTCACGTCGTGGCCAATGCCGATTGCGATCAGTTCGACTGGAGATCTGTTTTCAATCTCGGCGATCACATTGCGCAGGTGCTTTTCCAGATAGTTGCCTGGGTTCACAGAGAGTGTGCAGTCATCTACCGGTGCGCCGTCTGAGATCATCATCAGGATACGGCGACGTTCCGGACGTGCAAGCAAACGCTTGTGTGCCCAATCCAGAGCTTCACCGTCGATGTTTTCCTTCAGAAGGCCCTCGCGCATCATCAGGCCCAGATTGCGCTTGGCGCGGCGCCAAGGAGCATCTGCGGACTTGTAGATGATGTGGCGCAGGTCGTTCAAGCGGCCCGGGTTGGATGGTTTGCCATCCTTGAGCCAAGCCTCACGGGACTGACCACCTTTCCATGCCTTCGTGGTGAAGCCAAGGATCTCCACTTTCACACCGCAACGTTCCAGTGTACGCGCCAGAATATCTGCGCACGTGGCTGCAACGGTGATCGGGCGACCACGCATGGAACCGGAGTTATCCAGCACCAGTGTCACCACGGTATCACGGAACTCGGTGTCATTTTCCCATTTGAACGCAAGTGGTTGCAATGGGTCGATCACGACGCGATGGAGACGGGCACTGTCGATGATGCCTTCTTCCAGATCGAAGTCCCAGGACCGGCTCTGCTGCGCCATGAGCTTACGCTGCAGGCGGTTTGCCAGACGTGAGACAGCACCAGACAAGGATGCCAGCTGCTTATCTAGGAAACCACGGAGACGATCCAGCTCTTCCTGATCGCAGAGATCTTCGGCGGCGATGATTTCATCGAATGCCTGTGTGAAGACGCGGTACTCGTCAGCAGAAGGCTGGTTGGAGAACGGATGATCCCGGCGTTCCTGTTCGCCCGGCTCTTCAGCCTGATCGGACATATCCTCTTCGGAAATGTCCTGCATCTCGCTGTCGACGCCTTCGGTTTCGCCGCTTTCCTGCTCTTCGCCGGAAAGCTCCATCTCTTCAGGGGCGCCTTCCTGATCACCCTGATCTTCCTGCATGTCACCGGACGTATCGGAGCGATCTTCCTGATCCTGCTGGCTTTCGTCGTTGTTCTCGTCGTCGTCCTCTGGCTCTTCGCCGAGCTCATCGGCCATGTCGAGGGAAGTGAGGAGATCGCGCATCTGCTTGGCAAATGCGATCTGATCATCCATGCGAGTAACGAGTTTGTTTAGCTCGTGATCCGCCTTTTCCTCAACGAACGGACGCCAGAGATCGACCATACGCTGAGCGCTTTTCGGCACCTCGCGTCCTGTCAGGCGTTCGCGCACCAGCAGAGCGATCGCATCCTGCATCGGCGCTTCGTCTTTGGCGGTGATTTCAGCGAAGTTGCCTTTGAAGTAGCGATCTTCGAGCATGGCGTCGATGTTGTCGCCAGCGCCCGGCATGCGGACAGCGCCAAGAGCTTCAACGCGTGCCTGCTCGACTGCGTTAAAGATGGCGCGTGCGTTTTCGCCCTGAGGGACGTGCTTGGAGTGCACTGCCGGATCGTGACAAGCAAGGCGCAACGCCATGGAATCGCCGAGACCACGGGTGATCGCGACTTCTTCCTTTGTCATCGTACGGGATGGCTCCGGCAGGCGTACGCGCCCGCTGGTCATGCCCGGTTTATCCGGTGAGAAAACAACCTCCAGCTCAGGTTCGCCTGCGATGGCTCTGACTGTAGAGCCCATCGCTTGCTTGAATGGCTGGCTGGCAGGTTTGTTCTTACTAGAGGAGTTGCTGGTACCTGCCATATAACTCCCCTTAGCTCATGACGATGTTTGCCGCTGATTCAGGAAGGTCTTCCCCGAAACAACGCTGGTAGAACTCAGAAACCAGCGCTTGCTCGGTATCGTCACACTTGTTCAGGAAGGTCAGGCGGAAGGCAAAGCCGATATCGCCAAAGATTTCAGCGTTTTCTGACCATGTGATCACTGTACGCGGGCTCATCACGGTAGACAGTTCCCCGTTGATGAAGGCGCTGCGGGTCATGTCTGCCACGCGGACCATCTTGGAAACGATGGAACGGCCTTCTGCGCCGCTGTAGTGCGGAGACTTCGCCAGAACGATCTCTACCTCGTTGTCGTGAGGCAGGTAGTTCAGGGTGGTCACGATAGACCAGCGGTCCATCTGGCCCTGGTTGATCTGCTGTGTACCGTGGTAGAGGCCGGATGTATCGCCAAGGCCGACAGTGTTTGCTGTTGCGAACAGGCGGAAAGCTGGGTGAGGGTGGATCACACGGTTCTGGTCGAGAAGGGTCAAACGACCGGAAACCTCAAGAACGCGCTGGATCACGAACATCACGTCCGGGCGGCCTGCATCGTATTCGTCGAAGACGAGAGCAACGTTGTTCTGCAGCGCCCATGGCAGGATGCCGTCTTTGAACTCGGTTACGGTGTGGCCGTCTTTTACGACGATGGCGTCTTTACCAACCAGGTCGATACGAGAGACATGGCTATCGAGGTTTACGCGCACACAAGGCCAGTTAAGGCGGGCAGCGACCTGCTCGATGTGGGTTGATTTACCAGTACCGTGGTAACCGGAGACCATCACGCGACGGTTTCTTGCGAAACCTGCCAGAATTGCGAGAGTTGTCGCTTTATCAAAGAGGTAGTCCGGATCAACTTCAGGGACGTGCTCATTTGGTTCAGCGAATGCTTTCACTTCCATGTCGCTGTCGATGCCAAAGACTTCACGTACAGAAATAGTTTCGGTCGGCAGGGTTTGAGCGGTCTGCATCGTATCTATCATTTTTCCTCCGCGGCCCCACGTCGAAATCGGGGTAATGAAAATCTAGAAAATCATAAGAGATCTGGGAACTAGTCGAACGGATGACCTAGCAGTAACCGGATTTCTTGAGCACGTTGTAGGCCTGAATAATCTCGCGTAGGCGGTCTTCCGAGGAGCGGTCTCCGCCGTTGGCATCAGGGTGATGAATCTTTACCAGCTCTTTATAGCGGGTTTTTATCTCGGCGCCACGGGCAGTTACCCTAAGGTTCAAAGTTTCAAATGACCTTTTCTCAAGTGCCAGCACCTTACGTTGCGGCTCTTGTGGTTGGCGGCGGCCTCCGGCGGCTCCGGCAAAGAAGTCGTGCGGGTCGTTGACGTTGTCTCCACCAATGCTGGAACGGCTGCCATCGCGGGCGTTGGCGGCGTCTGCTTTGGAGTTAACACCCATTTTCCAGGTTGGACGGTGTCCGGTCATGCCCTCGCGCTGATACTGGCGAACGCTGTCGTCATCCATTCCAGAAAAGTAATTATATGATTTGTTGTAGGCCTTTACGTGGTCTACGCAGAAGTGAAAGTATTGGCCTTCCCGGTCGCGACCTTTCGGTGCTTTGTGGGTGCCAGGCTTGTTACAGCCGTCCCATTCGCACTTAGGCCCGTCGGTGTTCTGAGTGCGGTCTTTATTTGACTTAACGCGAATGCTGTCGAAAATGGAGGAAGTTTGCTTCATTTTTCGGTTTTCAGTTGCCTTGCGATTGGAACAGCACCTGCTTTAAAGCAGGTAGCCGGTATAAATAGAAAAAAGTGACCCTGTTAGGCAAGGCCTTGACGACGGTTTCCTTCGTGAGAGATACAGAAAACATGAGCACAAGAGACATCATGATCACTAAACTGGAAGCCGCGTTCAAGCCGCAGCTTCTTGAAGTCACCGACGAATCCGAGAGTCACCGCGGCCATGGCGGCTGGCGCGAAGGGGGACAAACCCACTTCCGGATCAAGATCATATCCACAGCCTTTGAGGGTATGTCCCGCGTCGCTATGCATCGTGCAGTAAACGATTGCGTGGCTGAGGAGATCGCCGGAGGCATTCATGCGCTCGCCATTGAGGCCAAATCTCACTAAGTCATATTTGGTATATTGGCGGCACTAAATCAATGCGGCAAATGGCTAGTACGTTGTAGACATTAGCCTTTCACGCGTTTGCGTTGTTATGTGCGTTGATTTGAGCGCTTTGCGTTATTTCTGCGTTTTTTATTGAACCGCAGAGACAGAAATGGGCCCCGCAGGGCCCATTTTATTTGGATGCTTTCTTCGCGTCCTGAAGTGGGTTGAGCGCCATCATGCGCAGGCGCGTGATACGGTTCTTTTCCCGGCTCAGAACTGTGAAGCGGAAGCCGTGGAAGGTGAAGATCTGACGCTCTTCAGGGATCATCTTGGCTTCGTGAATAACCAGACCAGCGATTGTGGTTGCTTCATCGTCTGGAAGGTTCCAGTCGGTTGCGCGGTTGAGATCTCGAATCGGGACTGAGCCTTCGACGATGACGGAACCGTCTGCCTGAGGCTTGAGGCCTGGCAGTTCGATGTCGTGTTCATCTGCGATTTCACCGACGATCTCTTCCAGAATGTCTTCCAGCGTGACCAGGCCCATCACTTCACCGTACTCGTCTACCACGAGAGCGAAGTGAGTTTTGCGCTTCAGGAAGGCGTTGAGCTGGTTCTGAAGGCTGGTGGTGTCCGGTACGAACCACAGCGGGCTCATGACCTTGTCCAACTCAAACCGCGCCATGTCGCCTTTGAGGTTTGCGATTGCGCGCAGAACGTCTTTGGCGTGGAGCAAGCCGACCATGTTGTCCGGATCATCGCGCCACAGCGGGATACGGGTGAACGGGCTGGCCAGCACTTCTTCCACCAGCTCTTCCGGTGGCAGGTCAGCGTTGAGCGCGAACAGCTTGGTGCGGTGAACCATGACGTCGGAGACTTCAAGTTCCGCCAGATCCAGCAGGCCACCGATACGGTCTTTGTCCGCTTTGATCAGTCCGCCTTCTTTGTGCTGAAGGTCCAGCGTGCCGCGCAGCTCTTCATGAGCGGACAGCACTGCGGTGGACTCATCAATGCGAATGCCGAAAATGCGCAGAACGAGGCGAACAATCACCTCGATTGCAGCAACAATCGGACCGAAGACAACGACCAGAACACGCACGACCGGAGCCACGTTGAGTGCGAATTTTTCTGCGTTGGCGATGGCCCATGTTTTTGGCAGCACTTCTGAAAAGATCAGAACCATCAGGGTCATGACCAATGTGGCGTAAGCTACACCTGCGTCACCGAAGAGTTTCAGGAACAGGGAGGTTGCCAGTGCGGAGGCCAGAATATTGACCAGGTTGTTGCCAAGCAGCAGAGCGCCGATGAGGCGCTCTCTGAACTCGATCAGTCCTGCAACAATGGACGCTCTTTTATTCCCGGATTTGACCAGCGCATGCATGCGTGCGCGTGATGCAGCTGTCAGGGCCGTTTCCGACCCGGAAAAAAAGCCCGATAGGACGAGCAAAATTGCAATTGCGACAACGGAAGCCCAAAAAGCGTAGTCCGTCATTTGCCGAGTTTCTCCTCAAGAAACGCGCGGAGGGGTTCCGCGCTTACAGTTTTATCGACATAGGAAGTGCCGATCCCTTTTGTAAGGATAAAAGTGAGCTGACCGCGACTTACTTTTTTGTCCTGTGCGATTAGGTCCATAAAAGTATCAATTGGCGGTAACTGCCCAGGGATTTGATCAATGCGGGTTGGCAGGCCAACAGCTTCCATGTGCGCGATGACACGTTTGGTGTCTTCTGCCGGGCACAGGCCAAGCTGCTCAGAAAACTCATGGGCCAGTACCATGCCGATGGAAACGCCTTCTCCGTGCACCAGTCGTTCAGTCTCATAGGCGACAGCACCTTCCAGCGAGTGGCCGAAGGTGTGGCCGAGATTGAGCAGTGCCCGGTTGCCGGATTCCAGTTCGTCCGCTGCAACAACAGCTGCTTTGGCACGGCAGGAATGTGCGACTGCCTGATCTCGCTCAGGCCCACCAGAGAAGATGCCTTCCCAGTTGTTCTCCAGCCATTCGAAGAACTCCGGATCATTGATCAGGCCGTATTTGGCCACTTCTGCGTAGCCTGCGCGGAAATCACGTGGGCTCAGAGTATCCAGAACGGACGTGTCCGCCAGCACCAGAGCGGGCTGGTGGAAGACGCCAAGCAGGTTTTTGCCATGGCGGGAGTTGATGCCGGTTTTGCCGCCAACGGAGCTGTCGACCTGCGCGAGCAGGGTGGTTGGGATCTGCACAAACTTCATGCCACGGCGGACAACGCCGGAGACGAAGCCGGAGAGATCGCCCACAACACCGCCGCCTAAGGCGACAACGGCATCGCCGCGCTCAAGACGCAGAGCGAGGATGTCATCACAGAGGCGCTCGAAGATTTCGAAGCGTTTGGTTTTTTCACCCGCTGGTACAACAAGAGTGCTGTACTCAACACCTGCCGCCTGAAAGCTTTCTTCCAGCGTTTTGAGGTGGAGCTTCTTTACGGTCTCATCCGTGATGATGACTGTTTTGGAGCCGGGGAGGCGATTGGAGATTTCTTCTCCGGCGCGTTCAAGCAGATTGCGGCCAATGAGGATTGGATAGCTACGGTCGCCGAGTTCAACATTGACGACTGTGGCTTTATTCTCTTCTGTCACTTTCCAACCTCATTATTATCGGATGCCTCATTGGTCAGAGGCGGTAGTCCTTTTTCCAGAGCGATCAGGATTTCTTCCATCACAGCTTCATGGGTCACATCGCGTGACCAGATTGTCATGTCCGCTTCTTCGTAGATCGGATAGCGCTCATCCATCAGCTTTTGCATGGTTGCCTCAGGATCCGCGGTTTGCAGCAATGGCCGGGTTGGGCGCTTGCGCACGCGGGTCATGATGACAGGCAGCTCGGCCTTCATCCAGATGGAGATGCCCTTTTCTTTGATGCGGGAGCGTGTTTCTTCATTGATGAAGGCACCGCCACCTGTTGCGAGGACTTGTGGCCCTTCGTCCAGCAGACGGGCGATGACACGCTTTTCACCTTGCCGAAAATAGCTTTCACCGTGTTCAGCGAATATCTCTGAGATAGAACGATCTGCCGCTTTTTCAATCTCTGTATCTGCATCAACGAAGTTGAGAGAGAGATATTGTGCCAGACGGCGCCCCACGGTGGATTTGCCACATCCCATAATGCCAACAAGTACAATCGGCTTATTGCCCAGGCGCTTCAAAATATTCTGCTGCCGTTGACGTTTTTTGTCTGACTTTGTGTCGTTTGCAGTCACGCCACGCCCTCGCCGATTCATCTACTCTTACTTACGCTTTGACATTATCACACAGTGTCCTGTCAAGGTTCTAGGCTAAGTGTGTTTGATAGGATTTAACGGCTACTTTTCTACAGAATGTGCGGGGTGTGGGCCATGCACTGAGAGGATATCGCGAAATAGGCGGTACACGAAGTGCCTTTGGGTTGAACCTGTACAGTGAAACGGTCTATTTTTGATTGTAAAGTATACTGCTACACCCCACCTCTTTCGGGGTGACTTGAAGCATGAGAGTGAAATGCTTCAAAACCTTATCGTGTCGCGTAGCTTTATCCGAAAATCGGCGACCACTTTTCGGAGATGCGCGGTCAAGTTATACGGGAGCATCCGGTTCTGCCATGCCAACATTGACGCGATTGCTGTCTATCATAGGTTTGATCGTTACGGGCGCTGTGCTGAGCATGTACCTGCTCGTCAGCTATGTTGAGCCGGAGCCACGCGAAATCATTGTTGAAATTCAAAAGGAAGGCTTCGAATAGGCTTTTTATGCGTCGAACTCTTGAGACTGAACGCTTTTTTGAAATGCTAAGCGTTGAGCGCGTCAGTGCGTTCAACACGCTGGAAAGCTACCGAACCGATCTGGAAGATTTTGATAGTTTCCTGACAACGCAAGGTGTTGATCTGCTGGCTGTGCAGGTGACGGATGTGCGTGCCTACCTCTCTGATCTGACAGATCGTGGGTTTGCAGCGTCCTCTCAGGCGCGTCGTCTTTCTGCTCTGCGCCAGTTCTATCAGTTCTGTTATGCAGAGGATATTCGGGATGATGATCCGACGCGAACCGTTGCTTCTCCGCGAAAAGCCTCGGCTTTGCCGAATGTTCTGAGTGAGGAAGAGGTGGATCGGCTGATTGGTAAGGCTGAAGAGTTAGCTAATATCACGCATGATAGTGACGCTAAGCAGATCAGAGCTGCGCGCATCTACACTTTGCTGGAAGTTCTTTACGCCACAGGGCTTCGTGTTTCGGAGCTTGTTTCTCTGCCAGTTTCTGCTGCGATCCGTGATAGTCGTTTGATCACCGTGAAAGGCAAGGGTGGGAAGGAGCGTGCTGTTCCGCTGTCGCCCCGGGCGCAATCTGCCATGGTTGAGTATGTGCGTTTGCGTGCTGCGGTTGGTGCGTATGCGGACAGTGTGTGGCTGTTTCCGTCCCATGGTGAGAGCGGGCATTTTACGCGGCAGGCGTTTGGGCGTGATCTGAAGGCGCTTGCGTTGGAAGCGGACATTGACCGCAACAAGGTTTCTCCGCACGTGCTGCGCCATGCCTTTGCGTCGCATCTGTTGCAGAACGGTGCTGACCTTCGCGTGGTGCAACAACTGCTCGGCCACGCAGACATCTCCACCACCCAGATCTACACCCACGTCCTAGAAGAGCGCTTGCAAAAGCTGGTAGAAGATCACCACCCGCTGGCGTGAGTACGTCAGTGAACACGCGCGTGTAGCGTTGGTTGAAAGCTGCTGAAATTTTTGGGAAGAGAAGAGTGGTGCCCCTGGCCAGACTCGAACTGGCACTTCCGAAGAAATCGGATTTTGAATCCGACGCGTCTACCAGTTCCGCCACAGGGGCAACGGTTGGTAAGGGCGAAATATATCGAGATAGGGTATGGCGTCAATATTTTGATTCAGCTAACCACAGCATTTGTGTTCCTGTAATCATATATATTTACGGGGGATAAAAAGGGCGAGGCCACATTTCCAGCCATATTACTGTGATTGCTGCTGTTGATTGGGGTAGGAGTCCAGCGTGGGGCCGTTATTGAATGTTACCGCACGGTGAAATGAACTGTATTCTTCGATTGAATGATTGATTGTTTGGAGCACTGCTGACTTATGCTGCGTCGCCTTTATGACTGGACCCTTTCTCTTGCTGCCGGACCGCGTGCCCCTCATGCGCTGAGCGCAGTTGCTTTTGCTGAGAGCTCTGTCTTTCCACTGCCGCCGGATCTGCTGCTTATTCCGATGTGTGTGAGCAAGCGTCAGCGGGCATGGTTTTATGCCGGGCTGTGCACTATTGCTTCCGTGCTGGGTGGTTTGCTGGGCTATCTGATTGGTGCCGTGCTGTTTGAGGAAGTGGCTAAGCCCATCCTCGCGTTCTACGGTTACATGGATAAGTTCGACCAGTTTGCGCAGATCTTTGATGACTGGGGCTGGTGGTTTGTGTTTATCGCTGGTTTGACGCCATTTCCGTACAAAGTAATTACTATTGCGAGTGGCGTTTTTGCTCTGAATCTTCCAGTGTTCATCGTGGCGAGCATCATCTCGCGCGGTATCCGCTTCTTTGTGGTTGCAGGACTGCTGTACCTGTTTGGCCCGGCTATTCGGGATTTCATCGAGAAGCGGCTTGCGCTGGTGTTCACTGTGTTTGTGGTGCTGCTGCTGGGTGGCTTCGCTCTGATAAAGTTTATCTAGGCCGCTGGCGTTTTTGTGAGACGCAACAGCCGCCTTGTTCGTTGTGATCGTGCGGGTTTGCCGGAGACAGAGGGTTTCCGGAATCTCGCCGGAGAGGTTAACTGGAAATGCTAGGACGCTTTTTTGCGCTGCTTCTGAAAGACCCGCTCACCTCTGGTGCTGCGCTGGTGACACTGGGAAGTGCCACTGCATTGGCAACTGCATGGGGTTTTGAGCTTATTGGCGGCTTCAAGCCATGCCCGCTGTGTCTCATTCAGCGTAACCCTTATTACGCTGGTCTGGTGCTGGGTATTCTGGCGCTGATCTTCACCCGTACCGAGAAGCTGCGTTGGGTTTCCGTGCTGGCGCTGCTGGGGGCTACTGGTGGCTTCCTGTATGGCGGCGGTGTTGGCTTCTACCAGGCTGGCGCGGAGTGGGAACTTTGGCTTGGCCCGAATGACTGTGCCGCTGGCGGCAGCATGGAGCTGGGATCTGCTGCGAACATGCTGCAGAGCCTTGCAACCACCAAAGTGGTGAGCTGCTCTGTTGCTCAGTTCCGCATCTTCGGCCTGTCGTTTGCTGGCCTGAACGTGATCTACGCGACTGCCATGAGCATCATTGCCGTGTGCGGTTTGGTGCTGCCACGCAAGCAGTAAGCTTCAGCGTTCTGATGATATGAAAAAAGCCCGGGGCTCTACGCAACCCCGGGCTTTTTTGTAGGTCTCAAAGGAGAAAGGCTTAGCCTTCTTCTTTACCGTAGCGCTCGATGCTTTCTACGATGAGGCGCTTTGCCTCTTCAGCACCGTGAATGCCGGTGATCTTCACCCACTTGTTCGGCTCCAGATCTTTGTAGTGCTCGAAGAAGTGCTCGATCTGCTTGATGGTGATTTCAGGCAGGTCTTCGATGGTGTGTACGGACTCGTAACGGCGGGTCAGCTTGCTGCTTGGGACAGCAATGATCTTTTCATCCTGGCCGGACTCGTCTTCCATGATCAGAACGCCGATCGGACGGCAGCTCATGACAGCGCCTGGAACGATTGGACGCTGGTTCACAACAACAACGTCGATTGGGTCGCCATCACCGCACAGGGTGTGTGGAACGAAGCCGTAGTTGCCTGGGTAACGCATAGGGGTGTAGAGGAAGCGATCGACGTACATTGCGCCGGATTCTTTTTCCATCTCGTATTTGATCGGCTCACCGCCAACCGGAACTTCAATAATTACATTGATGTCCTCAGGCGGGTTCTTACCGACGGGAATACGATCGATACGCATTTATGTATACTCCAATTTCATTTGCTGCCTGTATTACAGGGGCACCGGCGTCTTGCAAGATATATTTCGCTGTTGAGCTTGCGTAATTCGTCCAAGTAATTTCTGACGAATAACTCTGGGATAAGTGGGTGCTTAATGTTGAAGAATTTTCAGTTCCTCATTGTTGCCATGACCGGAATTTTTATGTGCAGTCAGGCTTGGGCTGAGAGTGTTTATTCCACCCTTGATTTGAACGAGACCTGCGAGCTTCAGGAAGTGCCCTCTGATACTGTGGAAGGCTCTGCCGTGTGGATGTGTCAGGGGTATAACGGTATCCCCGTGTATGTGGCTGAAGGCGACCTGCGGTTCTTCGTCAGTTTTGGTGATACGGCGCAGGACGAGCCCGCGGCCACGCAGGGCCTGAGCCCGTGGAACCGGCTCGGCACCACTATCGAGTGGGTGCTGGAGGGCGGCGAGCCTGTGGCGACCATTTTGCGGTGGCATACGGACATTCCGGCGGATGTTGCTGGTGCTGAAAAAGCGGATGCGGATGGGTTTTATCGCGGGCAGGTGCTGGTGATCACGCAGCTGGGGCAGGGCAAGACTTGCCACATCGGCTATGTGGATGCGCGCTCTGCCAAGGATGCGAACAAGCTGGCGCGCGATGCTGCCGGGCTTCTGGCGGGCATATGGGATTGTACAAGCCAGCCGAAACTACTTGGAGGTGGTGGTCTTTCTCTCGGCCTCACTGATTAAGACCCAGCGATTTCTCGCAGCAATAAGTTGTAGG
Source organism: Pseudovibrio sp. FO-BEG1 (assembly GCF_000236645.1). Taxonomy (NCBI): domain Bacteria; kingdom Pseudomonadati; phylum Pseudomonadota; class Alphaproteobacteria; order Hyphomicrobiales; family Stappiaceae; genus Pseudovibrio; species Pseudovibrio sp. FO-BEG1. Next base: position 62,852 of record NC_016642.1, on the reverse strand, counting down.
GGGAAGCGGTTCGGTTCTCCTTCAGCACTGTGACGAGTGGGTCAATGGGGGGTAGGGGTGAGAGTCATCACCACAGCTCCACAGAACCGAACCTGCTTGGGCAACAACGATAATTTGGCTGGCATTCATGGCTCCTCAATGACCCAATTGGGGCGAAATAGAGAAACTACTGTGACAATTTTAGCGTGTACTCCTAATTCTGAGGGGTACCTTTGCCGGGCAACAAAAAGTGCCTGACTTGCGTTCTTTCAGGCTTTGCCGCAGGATGGACGGATTATGTGGTAAAATGGGGTTGTTGATGGCTTGAAGTGTGTCGCGGATTTCCAAAATCACGCTGCGTGCTCAACCAGATTGCCCCGGTGCAAACGCGGATGAGGGAGCTGAGCTTCGTCTTTCCAGCGGGTGCCTGACCACAGGATCTGAACGCGGGAGGCCTTCATGAGTGAAGGGGATGATATTGCAATAGTGTCGGGGAGCGTTCGCTCTCTTGATGGTGGCTCAAACAGCACTGCCGTTAAACGAAAACCGAACCTCCCGAAACCGATAGTTGCTTTTCATCGAACGGAACTCGATCAGATCCTCAGGCTGTACGGGCGCATGGTTGCCAGTGGTGAGTGGCGCGATTACGCCATCGGCCACGGAACAGACAAGGCGATCTTCGCCATCTTCCGCCGTTCCAGCGAAATGCCGCTTTACCGAATTGAAAAAGACCCCAAACTTGCCCGCAAACAAGGCGCCTACTGTGTTGTTGGCGCTGGCGGCATGATCCTCAAACGTGGCCACGATCTGGCCAACGTGCTCAAAGTGCTCGAGAAGAAAAAGCATCTGCGTGTGGTGGAGTGATCTGGCGGTTCTGCTGCCTGAGGATGCTGGTGTCGCCGGTGAGCAGTTGCTGATGTGAAGCGCGAAAGGCGTGAAGCGATGGGTTGGTCTCGATTTGCATTGCTTCTCCTTGTCCTCGTGGATGTTATGGGGCAAGGGATGATCTTTCCGATCGTTAATACCCTCGTGATGGTGCCGGGCAGTACCTTTGTTCCCCGTGGAGATTCCCTAGCTATCCGGGAGATTGATTTCAGCCTTCTGACGGCGGCGTTCTATATCAGCTGGTTTTTTGGCGGTGCCTATATCTCCAAGCTTTCAGACTATATCGGGCGCAAGAAGGCCATTCTTGTTTGCTTGTTTGGCGCTTTGTTCGGATACGGGCTGGCTGTTGTTGCGCTGCTTTGGTCCAATCTGGCTTTGCTGGTGCTGGCGCGTGCGATCACTGGTTTCTCTGCTGGCAATCAGCCAATTGCGCAGGCTGCGCTCGTTGATCTCAGCACCACGAGTGCCGAGAGAAACCGGAATATGGGGTATGTGACGGCGGCCATTGCCCTTGGTTTGATCATCGGGCCGCTGTTTGCAGGTACGCTCAGTGACCCCTCGATTATGGGCAGTTATGCGTCGCTGGAACTACCCTTTTACGCAGCGCTGGTGCTGATCCTGATCAACATTGCTCTGATCATCATTTTCTTTGAGGAGACAAACCAGACACGGCGCAAGATAGATTTTGGCCTGTCGGAGGTGTTTCTCGTTCTTTGGCGAGCCCATTCACGGCCAACAATCCTGAAGTTGTGTGCTGTGTTTCTCTTTGTCGAGGTGGGGCTGAGTGCCTTTTACATCTACCTCAACAACTACATGGTGCTGCGCTTTGGGTTCGATACCCTGCAGAACAGCATTCTCATGATCATATTCGGATCGGTTCTGGCGCTTGTCAGTTCGCTTTTGGTGGGGCCAATCTCTCAGCGATTTTCGAAGGTGGCGACTATTGTTGTGAGCGTGACTGTGATGGGTGTCGGGCTGCTGGTCTTTACCGTGAATGACGTGGCGTGGCTGTCTTATTTCCTGACAGTGCCCATCGTTGCGGCCTTTGCACTGACCTTGCCGCTTATGTTTTCTCTGTTTTCTGCCGCCGTTGATGAGAGCGAACAGGGCTGGATTATGGGGATCACCATTTCAAGCTCAACAGGCGGCCAGTTCATCCTTGCCATTGCCGGCGCCTCGTTGATGACAGCCAACATTCACGGCGTGTTCATCGCCGGCATCACCTGCTTCGCCATCGCGCTGGGCCTCATCTTCCTCCTCTGGCGCCAACCAGATATTCGCGCTTTGGATTATGGGTAGGCGCTGATTTCTGCCAGTTAGCATTTGCTGGAGTGGAAGTTTCTTCGCTGTCTTTGACGAGTGGCTCGTTTGACAGCGAAGACCAGATTGTATTTGAGCAGCCTAAGAGGCTGACGTCATGAACTGACTGTTGGCTCTTTTGAAACCCGCTCAAGGGCTTCTGAGAAGGCTTGCCAGAGTTCTTCTACTGGCTCGCACCCCACGGACAAACGGATAAAGGCGGGGTCTACTGCATCTCCCCAGCGGGCGCGGCGTTCTGCTGAGCTGTGCACTCCGCCAAAGGAAGTGGCAGGGCGCAGGAGTGCACATGAGTTGATGAACTCTTCAGCCTGAGCTTCAGTTTCGAGTGTGAAGGAGATCAGGAAGCCAAAACGCATTTGTTGGGTTTTGGCCAATGCGTGGGCTGGGTCGGTTTCAAGGCCCGGGAAGCGGATGGATTTGACAGCAGGATGCTTTGCAAGGCGTTCTGCAAGTAGGGCCGCAGAATTGCACATCCGATCATACCGCACATCCAGCGTTTCCAGACCACGATGCAGCAGCCATGCTTCTTGTGGGCCGGGAATGCAGCCGGAAAACTTGCGCCACTCTTCGACAGCAGTGAAGATCTCAGCATTTCGAGTGGCGACATGGCCCATCAGCGCGTCTGAATGACCGGCCATGGATTTGGTGTCTGAGGAAACAACGATATCGACCCCGTAATCCAGTGGACGCTGGCCAAGCGGCGTCAGGGTTGTGTTGTCACAGATTGTGATGCCACCTGCATCGCGTACGGCAGATGCTATTGCTGACATATCCAGTAGGTCGAGGCCCGGATTTGAGGGCGTTTCCAGAAACACAACGCTAAACCCATCAAAGCCGCCTTCCGTGAATTCCGCGGTGGTCCGCTCAACGACCTCAACGCCAAACTTTGCCAGAAACTGGCTGGAGAGGATGCGGGTCACATAGTAGCCGTCTGCCGGGACGAGCAATCGATCACCTGCTTTGAGCGTCGCAAAGAGGGCTGCTGAAATTGCTGCCATGCCGGATGGAAAGCAAAGACAAGGCGCTGCTTCGAGATGGGCAAGAGCATGTTCCAGCTGGGTCCATGTTGGGTTGCTGACACGACCGTAGTTTGGGAAGTCTTCGGGTAATCCTGGAAGATGGTACATGGAGCTCTGCACCAGAGGTAACGCAATCGGCTCACCTTTAGACAGGTTCTGACCGCGCAGATGCAGGAACTCGCCCATGTTTGGTGAAGTGCGTTGTGTCATGCGGAATCTCCCATTGGATCGTATCAGCGCGCGTTCCGCACCGAGATGTTGTTTATGCTGGCCTTTATGAGGGGGGCTCAACGGTCATTACAGTGATGGTAATGTACGCGTTACAGAGTTGTCTATCTTCCTATCAAATAGGAGAAAGCATCCCTTTGATGAGCGGCCTATTTTCAGCTTAACACGTTGGTTTTCTCAATAGGCAGCTCGCTCAATCACGAGATACTGAACGTTATGCCAAAGCGTTCTTCAGCCGTGTTGTAGCGATGAGTTTGGGGAGGCGCCAGATGATGGGGATGGAGACGAGGACGGCAAGGAGGATGTAGTAGACGGGGGCGTAATCCCTGCCGGTCTGATTGACCAGATAGGTGGCAACGATTGGGGTGGTACCGCCAAAGAGGGCCATGCTCAGATTATAGCCCAGAGCAACAACACTACAACGCAAGTGGTCCGGAGCCATGAGGGTGAGGGCTGTTATGGAGAGTGCCCAGCCGACAGTGCTTGTCAGGGTGAGGCCGAACTGACCGAGAAAGACTGAGGCCGTGTCTGGGCGGAGCATGAGCCACCAGCATGGGCCTGCCAGAATGAACGTCGCGACAGCTCCTGCCAGAAAGGCGGGCCGTAAGCCGAAGCGGTCAGCAGCAAGTCCGCATACAGGAATGAACAGAGCCATCACGACCAGATTAAGCGTTGTGACGTTAAGCGCTGCTGATGAGCCAAAGTTTGGATCAGCGCTCAGATACGACACCGCATAGACATAGATAACGAAATAGATCACCGCTGTTGGGATGAGCAGCAAGATCATCTGCCCGATCAAAGCCGAATGATCTCGCAGGCTTTGCCAGACTGGTGAGCCTTGATCTGACTGGTTTTTGACCAGCACAGTGTCAGTTATGTGCCGCCTGATGATTGCGCTGAAGAGGGCTACCAGTGTGCCGAATGCAAAAGCCACGCGCCATCCCCAGTCCGCCATCTGATCTGCGGTGAGCAGGAGGCTGATGCCAGCGGGGACTGCTGAGCCGATGAGGCAACCGGAGATCATGGCGCAGGCGATCCATGCGCCTGTGAGCGCTCGGCGTTCCGGTTCTGCCTGTTCAACCAGCAGGACGCCGGAAGCGGTGTATTCTCCGGCCACGGCTATGCCTTGGATGATCCTGATTAGGACGAGAAGAACTGCTGCGGTGATGCCGATCTGATGAAATGTGGGTAGCAGTGCAATGGCGAGGGAGCCTCCGCCCATCAACAGGACAGAGGTCATCATGGCGGCCTTTCTGCCGATGCGATCTCCGATATGACCGAATATGACACTGCCGATCGGTCGTGCGGCATAGCCGACAGCCAGCACGGCGAATGTGGAGAGGACGGAGGCAACCCGGTTTTCTAATGGGAAGAACTGGGTGGCCAGTGTGGCGGTGAGAAAGCCGTAGACGGTGAAGTCGTACCACTCCAGAACATTGCCACTCGCTGCTGCGATGATTGAGCGGGGTGGCAGTCTCTGTTGTGATCCGGACATTCAACAACCCTTTGCCGAGATAGCTCTGCTCCTTGAGGGGCGAGCTCGTTACACAACACTGCTTAGCAGCATTCCCTTACGGAAAAGGTATCGTGGTGTTTGGCCTGCCTTACTTTGCCAGCATGGGGTAGGTGAAGAACAGGATGTGGGTGAGGTTGACGAGGAAGTGGACGGCGATTGCGGCTTCTACACGACCTGATTTCCAGAAGGAGGCTCCGTAGAAGAGGCCGGCAACGAAGGAGAAGGCTGCGTATGGCAGGCCGCCTTCCAAATGGTAGTAGGCGAAGTGCAGGGAGGAGATTACCAAGGCGGCAGTACCTGCCCAGAAGCTGCGGCCCAGCTTCTCCATGATCTGGCCCATGATGAACTGTCGGAAGAACGCCTCTTCTGCCACGCAGGTGAACAGCAAGTTGGCGAACATCCAGACTGGCAGGAAGGACACGAGTTTCGGATCAAACACCACCAGTCCGGCGGCGTAGGTTGTGCCGATGAGGACGGCTGCTGTTGGGATGAAGAACAGCAGTGTAATGCGCAGACTGCGGAACCATTCCTTTGCTGAGCGCAGGCGCGGGGCGGCGAAGAGGAACAGCAGGAAGCCGAGTGCGGCCTTATCGAAATTCAGATACAGCGAGTATGGCACGGCATCCGGGCTGGTCTTCACATCAGAGAGAACCTGCAGATTGTGAAAGCCGGGGGCTTCGTGCTTCATGACGAGATGGCCTGCCAGCAGCAACAGGGCGACCATCACATAGTAGAGCCAGACAGGGTGTTTTTGCTTGAAGAGGAAGGCACTGACCACGGCCCAGCTGAGGACGAGCAGCAGGCCTGTTGTGTTTAGTATGCCTGCGATCACCGCTAAAATCAGAGAGAGCGCGAATAAAGCAAGTGGCACCCGTGGTTGGGTGATGAAGGGGACGCTTGCGATGGCAAGGCCGAGAATAAGATAGGCACTCAATGAAAGCGGCATGATGAAACTTTTGGGTGTCGCAATAAGCAGAAAATGAGTTGCTTTAGAGAGTGAGGTAAAGCTGCCGCTAAGTCAAATGTGCAGAAGGCATCACCCGGTTGAGGTTGATGAGGCTGTGTACCGGGAGATGCTGAGGTGTTTGGTTTGGTTATGATCTGGCGTGTTAAACCAAAATTTCTTCTTTCAGGCTGCTGACGAACCCAACCGTATCGTTGAACTCAGCCTCTGGCAGGCTGAAGGATTCCAGTGTGGCTTTGAGGTGACCGAGGAAGGCCTCCCAGTCAGCTTCCGTGATGCCCATGCCTTTGTGGGTGAGGACCATGTCGCGGCCGGTGTAATAGAGAGGTCCGCCTGCGCTGTTGGCGAGATAATCAATCAGCAGCTGCTTTTCGCGTGCGATCCCATCTTCACCGCGGTTCTGCCAGAACCGTGCGAGGAGGTCATCACTTTGAAGGCGAGGGAGCAGGTTGTCGACGACCGCAGAAATTGCGTCATAGCCGCCGAGGCGTTCGTACAAAGTCTTGTTACTCATAATTAGGCCTTTTGTCCTAGGGGGTTAAAAGGCTGAGATTAAACAGGATTTAGGTATTTCTACTTGATAAATGTTAAGTCTGCATATTTGGCTGAAATGGGTGGTGAGCTGGCTTGTTGTGTTGAGCCTCTGAAATTTAAGCTTTTGTATTTGCTTGGTTTTTCTGCGTGGTGGTTTGCCTGAATGATGTGAAGAGACCGTCTTTTGAGTGAGAACAGTGCTATCACGTCATCTCACAGTGTTTTGAGATTTTGGGATTGCTTACAAAGGGGTAGGTTTGTTGCCTTCCCAACGCATGGTTGTTAGACAAATTGAAGTGATCGCTTTTGCGATCAAGTGATTTTGACCTTGTAGACTGAGAGAACTCTTATGATCCGTTTTGTTGCATTGCTCGTTTCGCACACCGTAGTGCTGGCTGTTGGCTTTGCGCTTGGGGTCTATTTCTTACCGATCCTAACAGCGCCGGATTCTCCTGAAACTGCTGTACTGGAGCAGAAAGCTCAGAATGCGCAGTACACAGCGGAGTTCAACCGCGACCAGCGGGGCAATGACTTCCTGCATTGGGGCGAGGGCAAGGTAAGCGTTTCTCCAACCATGATCGTGCATCAGGGCCGTCTTGCTCCCGGGCCGGATTACAAGGTTTATCTGGTTCCTGAGTTTGTTGAGCACGAAGACGAGTTTCTGCCTGTCAAAGACAACTCGGTTCTGATTGGTGATGTGAAAACCTTTGACGGCTTCCTGTTGGATGTGCCGGAGGGCGTTGATATCGAGAAGTACAACACCGTGCTGGTGTGGTGCGAAACCTTTGGCGAGTTCATCTCCGCAGCCAAGTACCGGTGATCAGAGGCCCGAAGTTTATGTGCCCGAGTGGCAGATAGTTCTTGCGTGGTTGGGTCAGAAGGGTAGAGGTAGAGGCTACCTCTCCATTTCCTTCAGGTAAGTGCTGCTGCTCATGACACCCACGCAAGATATTGTTGCCTCGCCTAATGATGTTCTGAAAAAAGTATTCGGCTACGACGCGTTTCGCGGCAATCAGCAGGTTGTGATTGATAGCGTCATGGCTGGCGAGAGCTGCTGCGTTTTGATGCCAACAGGGGCGGGGAAGTCTCTGTGTTATCAGGTGCCTGCCTTGTGTCGTCGTGGGGTGGGCATTGTTGTTTCGCCGCTGATTGCGCTGATGCAGGACCAGATCGCGACACTGCGCGAGCTTGGCGTGCGGGCGACATCCATCAATTCCGCTCTTTCCTATGATGAAGTTCAAGCTGCCTATCGTGATTTGCGGGCTGGGGAGTTGGATCTGCTTTATGTGGCGCCAGAGCGGCTGGTGCGGCCTGAGTTTGTTGGTTTGCTGGAAGAGCTGAACCAACGGGGCTTGATTGCGCTGCTGGCCATTGATGAGGCGCATTGCATCAGCCAGTGGGGCCATGACTTCCGCCCTGAGTACCGTGAGCTGACCAATGTGCGGGCGAAACTCGAAGGTGTGCCTTGTCTGGCGGTGACTGCGACGGCGGATGAGCCGACGCGGAAGGACATTCAAGAACGGCTCAATCTACCGCGTCTGATTTCCTCAGGATTTGACCGTCCTAACATCACCTACACCGTGGGCATCAAGCATAACCCGAAGCAGCAGTTGCGCCGGTTCCTGAAGGAACGACCAGCTGGTGAGAGCGGCATCATCTACTGCCTGTCGCGCAAGAAGGTGGAGGAGACGGCTGCCTGGCTGGTGGAAGAAGGGTTTGATGCTCTGCCTTATCATGCAGGGTTCGATAACTCAGTGCGTGAGGCCAATCAGGATCGCTTCATCAAGGAAGAAGGCCTGATCATGGTGGCAACCGTCGCGTTTGGTATGGGCATTGATAAGCCCAATGTGCGGTTTGTGGCGCATCTGGATTTGCCGAAGAACATTGAGGCTTACTATCAGGAAACAGGCCGCGCTGGGCGTGATGGTCTGCCGTCTGAAGCCTGGATGATTTATGGCATGCAGGATGTGGTTCTGCTGAACCAGATGATTGACCGCAGCGAGGCGCCTGAGAACCAGAAACAGATTGAGCGGCAAAAGCTGCGCTCGTTTTTGGCTTACTGTGAAACGGCGACCTGTCGACGTTCTGTTTTGCTACGTTACTTTGGGGATGAGTGCGAGCCTTGTGGCAACTGTGACACCTGCCTGAACCCGCCGAAGACTATGGATGGGACCATCGCCGCGCAGAAGCTGCTCTCCTGCATTTTGCGCACCGGGCAGAGTTTTGGGGCGAACTATGTGATTGATGTTTTGCTGGGTAATGCCAATGAGCGGATCATCTCCCGTGGGCATGACCAGTTGTCGACCTTCGATATCGGCGGTGAGTTCACCAAGATCCAATGGAATGCGATTACCCGTCAGCTGTTGGCTGCAGGCCTTATCTTTGCGGACCATGATGCCCATGGGGCGTTGAAGATGACAGCGATGGGCATGGCGTTTTTGAAAGAGCGCCAGACCATTGAGCTGAAAGTGGACCAGCTTGCCAACTCAGCCAAGATGGAGCGGCGGGCGAAAGCACCGGCAAAGGCTCAGATTGAAGACATTGCGGATCAGGAGCTGTTTGAGAAACTTCGTGCGCGGCGAATGGAGCTGGCGCGAGAACGGAACGTACCGCCTTATGTGATCTTCAACGATAAGACCCTGATTGAAATGGCAGTAGAACGCCCACAGCGGTTGGAAGAGATGCTGGAAATCTCCGGTGTCGGCGAGTCCAAACTGGAACGCTTCGGCCCGGCCTTTCTGGAGATCATTCGGGATTAAAAATCAGCCCCTACTAACCTGATTGTTAGTAGGGTCTGATTTGCATAAGTTATTGGGTTTCTGATGTTTTCTGGAAGCTTATTGGCTGATGCATCGCATAATTGACGCAAACATTAGTGGGATGTTCGGGTTATGATCGAGTTCACAATTACTGATTTTGATAGTTTATCAGTAGACGAGAATAACGAACGAACCTTTGTGGTTTTTACTGAACAGCCCATTGAGTTAGGTCTTGGTCGTTTCCTTGCTGCGCAAGTCGTGCTTTCGGAAACGAAGGTGTCTTATCCTTGTATTGTCTATACACCAAGACCCAATGGTAAGCTTGACCCTCCGCATTTCCATATGAAGGCTAAGAAGTCTTTTGATCTAGATAAACTCATGAGTGCTGGTGACTTCCTACTGATCGAAAACGAACGCCTCATTTGATTAGAAAATCAGCGAATAAAGCACCCCTGCGCTGACGGCCATGCCCAGGATCACGACGAGGAATGCGGCGATCATCTGGTTTTTGAAGAGGGATTTGAGGAGGATCACCTCTGTCAGGCTGGCGCCTGCGCTGCCGATGATGAGGGCCATTATGGCGCCCAGTCCCATGCCTTTGCCAGCCAGTGCTGCGGTGAGCGGAATGACGGCCTCTGCGCGGATGTAGAGCGGGATGCCGATGACGGCTGCGACTGGAATGGCGAAGACGTTATCTTTTCCTGCCCATGAGGATACCAAGTCTGTTGGCATGAAGCCGTAGATGACGGAACCGATGGCGATGCCGCCGATGAGGTATGGCAGGACCTTTTTGAAATCCGTCCAAGTTGAATTCCAAACTCTTGCCCACTTGCTCTGTACTGGCGCGCTGCCTCCGCAGCTGCTGCCGCATGAGGAGGTGGATGGGGCCGCGTAGGCTTCTTCTTTCACGAACTTTTCAAAGCCAAGCTTTTCCAGCGTGTAGCCCGCGATGACGGAGACTGCCAATGCGATGGTGAAGTAGAATACTGTTACCTGAACGCCGAAGGTGATGGCGAACAGGCCGATGATGACTGGGTTCAGCAGTGGGCTGGCAAACAGGAAGACCATCATGGTGCCGAAGCCCGCACGGGCGCGGAGCAGGCCTTTCAGGAACGGAATGGTGGAGCAGGAGCAGAATGGGGTGATGACACCGAGTGCTGCTGCTGTGACGTAGCCTTTGCCGTTCTGACTGCTGAGGATCTTCTGCACGCGGCTTGGTGGAATGTACTCCTGCAAGATGCCAACGAAGTAGCTGATCGCCAGAAAGAGGATGGTTAGTTCCACAGCAAGGAAGGCGAACATCTCCAGGCTGCTTATGAGCATTTCCGAGGACAGTGACATGGGTGTGATCCTTATTACTATATTTCCGGATTTATCGAAATAATAGGATGAAAGCTTTTCATGTCAAGATATTTCTAGTAATATCGAAATATAAGAAATGCTGGTGAGCGAGATGGATATCGAAAAAACGGCTAAGGCTCTGAAAGAGTTGGGACATGTGACGCGGCTAACAATTTACAAGCGTCTTGTGAAAGCTGGCTATAAAGGCCTGGCCGTGGGTACTTTGCAGGAAGAACTGGAAATTCCAGGCTCTACACTATCGCACCATTTGTCTGGTTTGGCGTCTGCCGGATTGATCAAGCAGCGCCGCGAAGGGCGCGTGCTTTACTGCGTGGCGCAGTATGAGCAGTTGGATCAGGTGCTGCAGACGTTGCGCGAAGAGTGCTGTATCGACGACAAGTTCTCGGCGGATGAGGGGGACTTCAAGGTGCTGAGCCGGGACTGACCCAAGGCAACAGCTTAGTTGAGTTTCTCTGACTTGATGGCACTGGGAGAGCCGCTAAACTATCTGCATTTCAAGATTGCAGGTATTTGAAGTGGTTGATCATATTGAGTTTGTGCAGGCTGTGGCAGGTAGCTCCAGCTTGCAGGAGGCCGCGAAAAAAGCGGGTGAGTTGTTCTCCAAATTCCCCGGCTACAAGCTATTTACACTAACGGTGACGCATCCTGACGGGAGCCATGTGGTGCGGTTGTACTCCAGTGCAGAGAACTCCTACGGGACATCCGGTACCAAGCCTATTGAGAAAGAAGGTGGCTGGTATGAGCGGGTTCTGGTGCAGCAAAAGCCGTTTCTGGGATACACCATTGACGATGTGAAGGATTACTTTCCTGATCACGAGAAGATTGCAGCCATGGGGCTTGGTGCGACGCTGAACCTGCCTGTGGTGGTGTTGGGTGAGGTGATCGGCACGGTGAACCTGCTGGATGCGGATCACGCTTACACCGAAGCGGATGCTGAGAAGAGTTTTGCTCTGTCTCAAGCATTGGCGCCGCTCTTCATGAAAGCGCGGGAAGAGCTGGCTGCTGTTTGATTTGATTTTGCCCGTTTTCGCTTAGCGGGCTTTTACCTTAAGGCCGGAAACCTTCCATTTTCGCCGAGTTTCTCCTCGCTCGTTTCTCTCAGGGTAACCATGAATGGGGCATGAAAGATGCTCCATCCTGCCGGTGTAGTTGCGCTGGTGTCATGAAACCCCTGAGAGACGAGCGGACTTGGCTATGGCTTCTGGTGGCGAACATGAGCAGTTTGCTGGGCATCTTCCAATCTTTATCACTGCACCGGGCAGCACAGATGTTTTGATGGTGGTGACCATCTTCATCGCCATTGGCGCCGTGTTGCTGGCGGGTGTCTTTTACTTTTCCCTTCATGCTTTGCCGGAGAAGATGGCGCACAAGTATGGGCGATCGCACATGCAGATCGTGGCCATACTGGCGGTGCTCGCGCTGTTCACGCACAACAACTATTTCTGGATTGCTGCACTGTTGCTGGCTGCGATCAACCTGCCAGATTATGAGACGCCGCTGAACACCATCGCTCAGTCTCTGCGCAAGACGATAAAGGGGAAGAAACAGGATGATTGAGTTTCTTCTTTGCTCGCTTGTTACGATCCTGCCGGACTATCTGTTTCGTCGTTATCGGCAGGGCAAGCGGATTGGGTATGAGATTACGTTTTTCACGGTCTGGTACGAGCTGCGCTGGGGGATTACCGGTGCGTTGATGTTGACCATCGCTTTGATCACGCTGGTTTTCTTTTATCACCCAACCACATCCAATGTGCTGTCTCTGTATCGCACCGTTTCCATTCTTCCGGAAACTGCCGGGCGGGTTGATCTGGTGATGGTGGAGAACAATCAGCATGTGAAAGCCGGACAGCTGCTGTTTACGCTGGATTCCTCCACGGAGAAGGCGCAGGTGGATACGGCGCAGAGTGAAGTGGATGAGATTGACGCCGAGATCGCTTTGGCAAACTCTGAGCTGATCAGTGCTGAAGCCATGATCTCTCAGGCGCAAGGTGCCTACAATCAGGCTGTCAGCGAGTTGGAGCGGACGCTGGATCTGCAGCGGCGCAATTCTGATGTGGTGACACAGAAAGAAATTGATACGCGCGAAAACCAGGTGGTGGTGCGTAAAGGGCAGCTGGATGCAGCTGTTGCCAACCGAGATATCGTACAGACGAAGATTACGGTGAGCCTGCCTGCACAGCGGACCAGTGCGATTGCGAGACTGCATCAGGCGGAGTCCGCCTATCATAAGAAGTTTGTTTATGCTGGCGTTGATGGTGTGGTGACCCAGTTCATTTTGCAGCCGGGGGACATTGTCAGCCCTATTCTGCGCCCAGCTGGCATCCTTGTGCCGGATTCAACGGGGCGCGGGCGCTTTCAGGCTGGGTTTGGTCAGATTACTGCCTCTGTGATCCGTGTTGGAATGGCGGCGGAGATCACCTGCGCGTCGCGGCCTTTTGAAGTTATTCCTATGGTGGTTGTTGATACGCAGGACTTTATCTCCTCCGGTCAGTTCCGCCCGACGGATCAGCTGGTGGATGCGCAGGATGTTTCACGGCCCGGTACGCTGTTGGTGATCATGGAGCCGCTTTATGAGGATGATACGAAGGGTATCCCTCCGGGCAGTAAATGCATTGCCAATGCTTACAGCAATTATGGTGAGCAGATTGCGGCGGGTGAGTTCGGCTTCTGGGGTGGGCTCTACTACCACATGGTGGATGCCACCTCGATCATGCATGCGCTGATCCTACGCTTCCAGGCGCTTGCCTTCCCTGTGAAGGTGCTGGTGCTTTCCGGTCACTGATTGGGTGCGGGGCGCTACTTTCTGGCGCCGACAAAGATGCCGGTGAGGACCATGCCGACAAGGCCGATGACAGTGGTTGCTGTGCTTCCTACGAGGAACTCCAGCACGCTGTCAGCCAGAATGAATGAGTTGCCGTAGACGTTCTTGAAGCCTGCGAGCACGAGGATGAGTGCGACGGTGCCGCAATAGACGCACATGAACCAGTAGGCTTTGCCTGCGTAGGGTTTGATAAGAGCGTCCAGCTCGCGTTTGGTGGCGAGTTTGGATTTGAGCTCCATGAGTTCGTTCTGCAGCTGGGTGTTGTCGTCAGAAAGGGCCTGCCGGTCTTTCAGCAGCTGCTCCATGCCGATTTTGGCTGGAGGGTCGACCTCTATGGGCAGCTTGAGGGCTGCAGCGTCGATGTCATCAACGGTGAGAGGTTTGTCGAGCGTGTCGTCGAAAGTGTCGTTAGGCGGCATTGATCCGACCCGCTGTTTGTAGCGCCTGCTCCTGTTCTGCATTGGAGCGGCCTGCTAAGGCGAGTTTGATGTAGTATTGCCGGGTGCGTTCTGTATCGATTTCTGCGTTTCTCCCCTTTTCAAAATAGGCATAGGCCCATGGAGAATTCGCCTGATGGGTGAGATCTGACAGTTGCTGTGGTGTGTAGTTGCGGTACTTCTTCCAAACGTGATCGAGGATTTCTTCCTCATTACCGCTTATTTTTGAAGTGATGATCTGGCCTGTGATGGGGTCAACGATTTCGCTGTTTGGCCCCTTGAAGCCGCCTTCCTTCACAAAGTCCCATATCTGCCTGAAGACCGGGCCGTTGACCCATGCTTGCGGTGCTTCGCTGACCAGTGGCTCGCCGTTGATTGCGAGGTTCCATCCGTTCGCGATTGCCACCAGCTTTTGAATGTACATCTGGGAAGGGTAGGTAGGACTACCACGACGTCTTAAAAATTCATTGGCGATGGCACAAGGCGAATGTCTTGGCATTTTTTGCCCCTACAAATGCTGTTGGAACAAGCAGAAAATTGCTTAGAAAAACATATGATACGCTACGTTAAGAAAATAAATCTTCTTACTGATCTTGGCTAGTGAAATTTGGTTGTACCCCTGAAAAATAAGCGGTTACGTTGTGGTTATCTGTGCGTGTTGGCTGCATTTTAGTGGCTATAAATCAGGGAATACGGCTTTTACCAAGGCGGATTGTAGCTGGTTAGGTTTCCAGTGATTTGCTCCACTGTACCATCGCTTCCGCGGGAAAGCTGAGTTGTAAACGCTGTTTCGTTTCTCTTTGGCCCGATTGATTATGTAGCTAAATGGTGACTGCAAAATATACGCAATTCCTGCAGGTAGCAGCAATAGGGGCATGTAGATGGGCATGACGATGGCTATTGTGATGACTGTGATGGCAGCCAGAATTACCGCGATCATATAATAGCGCTCGGCGATGGTCGTGTTGGCTTTGTGGAAGTCTCTGAACTGGAAGACTTTGCGTTCGTACCAATAGAAGAGTGAGAGCGGTCCGTACATTTGGTGTCCTGCAGCGTGGGGCAGTGGAGGGCGTGTGGCTGAAGCCTATATCTGCGTTGGTTCTTGGCCAAGAAAAAAGCCCGGGGCGAGTGCCGCGGGCTTTCTTTGAAGTGTACGCCTGATAGCGGCTGCGATTACTCGCGGTTGCCGAACAGGGACAGAAGCATGATGAACAGGTTGATGAAGTCCAGGTACAGACGCAGCGCGCCCATAATGGCTTTCTTGCCTGCTACTTCGCTGTCATCAACAGCAGCATACATTTCCTTGATCTGCTGAGTGTCGTAAGCGGTAAGGCCTGCGAACACCAGAACGCCAACCACGGAGATTGCGAACTGCAGAGCAGAAGAAGCAAGGAACAGGTTGACCAGAGACGCGATGATGATGCCGATCAGGCCCATGAACAAGAAGGAGCCCCATGCGGAGAGGTCTTTCTTGGTGGTGTAGCCGAACAGGCTCAGCGCGCCAAAGGAAGCTGCGGTGATGAAGAATACACGAGCAATGGAGTTACCAGTGTAGACGAGGAAGATCGACGACAAGGACAGACCCATCGCGCCAGCAAAGAGCCAGAATGCAAGCTGTGCACCTGATGCGCTCATCTTATGGATACGTGCACTCAGGAAGAACACGAAGCCAAGAGGAGCAAGCATTACTACCCAGCGCAGAGGGCTGGTGAACAGCAATACACCAAATTCTGTCAGTGCTCCGTTAGAAACAGCCATCTGGAAGGCTGCATAAGCTACAACGCCGGTAATTGCGATACCGATCGCCATGTAGTTGTAAACGCGAAGCATGTAGGCGCGCAGACCAGCGTCAAATGCGGCTGCATTGGCATGAGAGCCAGCCATTCCATACCGCGTAGAATTATTGCGGTCGAAGGTCGCCATGTGGATCCTCTCTCTTGTTAAACACATATTCGCTGTTGGACGCACCAAACAGCACGGGTGACTGACCCGAGTTACATATCAGCAAATATGGTAGGAAAAAGGGCGTAAGACAAGGGTGCACCCTACTGATTTTTGTAGAATTGGCCCTCACGACAAGGTCTTTTGGTATAAACTTGGTAAAACCGGACCCTATTATTAACCGATTGTAATGTTGCAGGTGCTGCAAGACCTTAGCCGGAAAATAGAAGAGTTGGTCTGTTAATAAATAATTCTGAGAGATGTGGACTGCATCTGCGTCGATCAACGTTTTTTTACTTGATGCAGTCCACGGAGTTTTACAGATTTCGTAAAACGGGTGCAGGTTTTTCTCCCAACACTCTCCAGGTGCCCAGTAAGCCGAAGCCAACTGTGAAGATGAGAGCGCCGATGATGGCCGCTATTGCGGTGATCGGCAGTAGGGTGAAGGTACCTTCCATCACGCCGGTGATGATGAAGTAAGCGGCCAAAGAACCTGCAAACAGGGCGAAAATGGCGGTGGTTCCACCAAGGATCAGATATTCGAGAATATATGCCTTGATGAGACGACCACGTGTGGCGCCCAGTGTTTTCAGGATGACAGCATCATAGATGCGGCTCTGATGCCCTGCGGCCAATGCGCCAGCCAATACGAGCACACTTGCGAGCAATGTGATGGAAGATGCGCCGCGGATGGCCCATGCCAACTGGCCGACAAGCTCATTCACCTGTGCGATAGCGTCTTTCACCCGGATCGAGGTGATAGTTGGGAAGGCCTGTGTGACTTCCTTCAGCAGATCCAGCTCCTGTTGCAGGGTAGCTTCACCCGGCCAGCCGACGGTTGCCAGATGGGTGTGCGGTGCGCCTGCAAAGGTGTTGGGTGAGAAGATCATCACGAAGTTGATGGACATGCTTTCCCAGTCCACCGTGCGGAAGTTGGCGATCTTCGCAGTGATCTGGCGTCCGAGGACGTTCACGGTGATCGTATCGCCGACCTTCAGGCCCAGTTCGCGAGCATTGTCATCAGAGAAGGAAACCAGCGGTTCGCCGGTGTAATCCTTCGGCCACCATTCGCCAGCCGTGATGACTGAGTTTTCTGGCAGTGTTTCGGAGTAGGTGATGCCCCGGTCGCCGCGCAGGATCCATTCTGCTTCAGGTGGAGCTGGGTAGTCAGCTGCCGGAATGTCTTTCAGCGAGACGATGTGCCCGCGCAGCATTGGGACAGCGTTGAATTCTGTGCCAGCTGCCTTTTCCGCAATCAGGGACTGGAAGGCGTCTTTTTCGTGGTTCTGAATGTCTACAAAGAAGAAGCTCGGTGCCTGTTCCTGCGCAGCCTGATTGAGCTCGCGGCGCAGGTTGCCATCAATGAGGGCAAGTGCAACGAGCAGAGACAGACCAAGGCCGAGAGAGAGCACGACGGAAGGTGTCAACGCGCCGGGGCGGTAGATGTTGGTGATTGCCAGACGCAGCTCGGTTGAGCGGACTGTTGGTACCTTGCGAGCGGCTGCCATGATGAGGCGGGCAACCACCAGCAGCAGCAGATAAGTGCCTGTACATGCACCGATGAAGATGAGGGCGATGGTTTTGTCGTAGGCCATGACGAGCGCAAGGCCTGCCAGCAGAACCAGTGTGACCGCGGCACCTGCGATGTAGAGCGGCTTTGGATAGCGACTGCGGGTGCTTACTTCATCGCGGAACAGAACTGTTGGCGCGATATCGTGGGCTCTGCCAAGTGGCCAGAGCGCGAAGGCGAGGGCAGTCAGGTAACCGTATGCCATGCCAAGCAGCAGTTGGAGCGGGTAGACTGCTTGTACTGCATTGATCGGCAGGATGGACTGCAATGCTGCCATGGCGACGAGCGGGATCAGGGCTCCCAGCGCCATTCCAACCACAATGCCGATGGTGGCGAGGACCATCATCTGAATGAGGTAGACCTTGAAGACAAAGCCGCCTGAGGCGCCAAGGCATTTGAAGCTGGCGATAACTTCACGGCGGGTGTCCATGTAGCTGCGTACAGCATTCGCCACGCCAACACCTCCAACCACAAGGGAGGTGATGCCGATGAGCGTAAGGAACTGAGCAAAGCGCTGGATGTTACGCTGCAGGCTAGGGGCTGCTTCCAGTTTGGAGCGGATGCGCCAGCCGGCATCAGGGAACAGAGTGTTTGTCTGATCAATGGCTTGCTGCAATTGTGCTTCCGGCACGTTGTAGCCCATGCGGACGCGGTAAATGTAGCGGATCAGCGAGCCGGGCTGGACCAGGCCGGTATCCTGCAAAGCTTCCTGTGAGATGAGGAGGCGTGGGCCTACTGTCATGCCGGAAGAGAGTTTGTCCGGTTCCAGCTCAATGGTGTCTGCAATGCGGAAGTTGGTTTTGCCGACGGAGATCTCGTCGCCAACTTCAAGACCAAGGCGTGCGAGGAGGGCAACTTCTGCCACTGCGTTGCGCAGGCCCTCGGTTCTGCCATTGATGGTTTCTTGCAGTTCTTTGCCGGAGGTGAGCTCAAAATTGCCGATAAGAGGGTAGGGATTATCAACCGCCTTCAGTTCTACAAGAGTCTGGTTACCCGCTGAATCTGTGCGAGCCATGGCGCGCAGGCTAGAGATCTGGGAGGTGGTGCCCAGTCTGTTCAGGTGAGCCAGCTGATCTGGTGTGGCTTCGCGGTGGATCAGAGAGAAGGAGAGATCACCGCCCAGAATAGCCTGACCTTCTGCGGAGATGCCTTCCGTCAATGCACGGGAGAAGGAGGCAACGCCAGCGATGGCGGCAACACCCAGTGCGATACAGGCGATGAAGACGTAGAACCCTTTGAGGCCACCCCGCATTTCGCGCAGGGCGAAGCGGGCTGCAAGGCCAAAGCCGGGTTGATAGCCGTTGGAGGTGGTTTGGCTCATCGCGCACGCACCTCTCGCACGGCTGGTGTTTCTTCATCGATGGTGCCGGAATGTACGCGGATCTTACGTTGGCAGCGGTCTGCCAGTGATGGATCGTGGGTGACTAGGACCAATGTGGTGTTCTTGCGTTCCTGCGCGTTGAACATCAGCTCGATGATCTGTTCACCCGTTGTTTCGTCCAGGTTGCCAGTTGGTTCATCGGCGATGAGGATTTCCGGGTTGGTAACAAGGGCGCGGGCAACGGCGACGCGCTGCTGTTCTCCACCGGAAAGCTGGGTTGGGTAGTGGTTGAGGCGGTGGCCAAGGCCAACAGCTTCCAGCTCTTCTTTCGCACGCTCAAAGGCTTTGGGGTCGCCAGAAAGCTCAAGCGGAACAGCAACATTTTCCAGAGCGGTCATGTTCGGGACCAGGTGGAAGGACTGGAAGATGATGCCAACGTTCTGGCCGCGGAAGCGGGCGAGCTCGTCCTCGCTCATGGTGCCAAGTTCTTGTCCGGCGGCCTTTACGGTGCCTTTGTCAGCACGCTCGAGGCCTGCCATCACCATAAGCAGGGTAGATTTGCCTGAGCCGGATGGGCCGACGAGGCCAACGCTTTCGCCGGTGTTGATAGAAAGATCAATGCCTTTAAGAATATGGGTGCGGCCTGCGCCGTGGCCCAGGCTAAGATGAACGCCGTTTAAGTCTAGTGCCGGATTACCTGTCATTCTTCCACCTTGATGTGCAGGCGATGCAAATCCCTGAATTACATCTTATAATAAATTGCTTGGCTGCTCTTGTCGCAGCCGCACTTGGGAAGCATATGGGTAGGGTGGATTGCATCGTCCAGCTCGGTTTTAAAAAATCTAAGGTATTTGAATGTCTGGATCACGAAAAGTTGAAGCTAAATCTGGTGTGCTACGTTTTTTCAGTGGTGCCGTTGTTGCGCTGGGCCTTGCTCTTACGAGTGCTTCTGCCGGAATGGCGCAGGATGGAGCTGAGCCGGTGAAGTTGGTTGCGTTTGGCGATAGTCTGACCGCAGGCTATCAGTTGCCACCTGAAGATGCCTTCCCTGTCAAACTGGAAAAAGCGTTGCAAGAGCGGGGCTACAACATCACGATTGTGAACGCTGGTGTTTCTGGTGATACCACCTCCGGCGGCCTTTCCCGGTTGGACTGGTCCATCGGTGATGATGTTGATGGTGTGATCCTGGAACTGGGTGCTAATGATGCGCTGCGTGGTCTGGATCCCTCAACAACCCGCAAGAACCTTGATGCAATGCTGGCTCGCTTGAGTTCCCGCGATATTCCGGTGTTGCTCGCCGGTATGATGGCGCCGCCTAATCTGGGGGATCAGTACGGTCAGGAGTTCAACTCCATTTACGGTGATCTGGCTGAAAAGCATGATGCGCTGCTTTATCCGTTCTTTCTGGATGGTGTGGCAGCAGAGCCAAAGCTGAACCTTGGGGATGGCATGCACCCGACGGGTGAGGGCGTTTCGATCATTGTCGAAAAGATCCTGCCTTCCGTTGAAATGCTCATCGACCAGACTAAATCTTGAGAGGCTGAGAGCACTCCGACTTAATGCTGGTACGCAGAGTCTGCTTTAAAGTATTGACTTACAGCGCCTTCTTGTCGGAAAAACACTGCCTACTTTTCAAAGAGCGCTTGGTGATGACCGCTGAGCCTCTTTTTCTGCCGACCTCCATCCAATGGCAGATTCAGCAGCGAATTCGGGGCGTGATCTCTTGTCTTTGGACGAGGCGGGATCAATGTCCTCTACGCCCGGCAGAGGGGCGTGAAAAACAAGAAGCGGCCTTGGGCTGCAAACGGGGAATATATGGAATTTCGTAGATTGGGGCGTACAGACCTCAACGTCTCCAGCATCTGTCTTGGTACGATGACATGGGGTGAACAGAACACCGAAGCTGAAGGTCACGCTCAGATGGATTATGCCCTGGAGAAGGGCATCAATTTCTTTGACACCGCAGAGCTTTATGCTGTTCCGCCTAAGCCGGAGACAAAGGGTCGTACGGAAGAGATTATCGGTACCTGGTTCAAGAAATCCGGTAACCGTGACAAAGTCGTTCTGGCAACCAAGGTTGTTGGTCGTTCTGTACAGGACTGGCACCGTAAGGATGGTTCTACCAGCCAGCTGTCCCGTGCGCAGATCATGGAAGCCGTTGATGGCAGCCTGAAGCGTTTGCAGACAGACTACATCGACCTGTACCAGCTGCACTGGCCAGATCGTAATGTTTCCGGTTTCGGTTCTGTCAGTAACATCTGGCAGGCTGTGGAACCGGCTGAAGACGAAAACGCAATCCATGAAACCCTTGAGGTTCTGCAGGAGCTGGTGAAAGCCGGTAAGGTTCGTCACATGGGTCTTTCCAACGAAAGCCCATGGGGCACTATGAAGTTTGTGCAGGAATCTGAAGCACGTGGTCTTCCGCGCGTTCAGTCCATTCAGAATGCCTACTCTCTGGTGAACCGCCTGTTTGAAGTGGGTGGGGCTGAGATTGCCCATCGTGAGAACGTTGGCCTGCTGGCTTACTCCTCACTGGCGCAGGGTTATCTGACTGGTAAGTACCGCAATGGTGCACTGCCTGCTGGTGCGCGCAAGACTTTGTTCAAGCGCCTTGGTCGCTATGAGAATGCATTTGGTCAGCAGGCGATTGATGCGTATTGCGATCTGGCAGCGGAACTGGGCATTGATCCTTCCGTGATGGCGCTGGCGTTTGCGCATTCCCGTTCCTTCGTGACCTCCGTGATTATTGGTGCGACCAACATGGAACAGCTGGCGACAGACATTGGTGCTGCTGATTTTGAAATCACAGAAGAGATGGAAAAGCGGATCAACGAGATCCACCTGCAGTTCACCAACCCTTGTCCATAAGGGGCAGGGCAACTGCTTTCGCTCTCTGACGATTAATAGGAAGCCGGAGCCTGTGAGGGGCTCCGGCTTTTTTGTGAATGGGGTTGGATAGAAAATCCCCTGATGTTCGTAGAGCTGTGATTTTCTGCTTGTACTCTGGCGCTAAACGTGAGCTAATTTATCATCTGCATTAGCGGAGGGTCCTGATATGCCTCGTCTTTTTACTGGCCTTGAGCTGCCATCGAGCACCGGGATGATGTTGAGCCTCATGCGCGGAGGACTGCGCGGCGCTCGTTGGGTCGACCCCGAAAACTACCACATCACATTGCGATTTATTGGCGACATCGATGATCGCATTGCCGATGAAGTTGCCTATGAGCTGGCGCGGGTTCATCGCGCACCGCTGACGATCAAGCTGACCGGGCTTGGAACGTTTGGGGGAAGCAAGCCTCATGCACTTTGGGCGCGTGTAGAGCCGACTCAAGAACTTGCAGAGTTGCAAGCGGAGCAAGAGCGTATTTTGCAACGTCTCGGCCTACAAGCGGAACGTCGCAAGTACACACCGCATGTGACTTTGGCTCGATTGAGGGGAACTTCAGCCGGAGAACTGGCGCATTGGCTTGAGATGCGTGGTGAGTTCTCTGCGCCTGCGTTTACCGCTGGGCGGTTTGTGCTCTACTCCGCGAAAGCGGCAGTGGGTGGCGGACCGTATCTGGTGGAGGAGAGCTATCCGCTGGCTGCTTGATGCAGTTGGCGCACAAGCGAAGAGGCGTGCCGGTGTTGCTTGCCTCTGCAAATGAGCTGTTTATGGCAGGTAGGAGGAGACCTTCTCCATCATCTGGTCGCCTTGCTGTTCCAGCCGCCACGAGGTCTGATGCACCAGCCCTGCAGCTGAGTGTGTTTGTGTGAGCTGGTAGATGTCCTTGTTGAGGAAGGCTAGGAGCTCGTCCAGTTCCTCGCGTGGAATATAGCTGAGAACACCTGTCACATGCGCGTAGGTCAGTGACTTCGGTTGGGGCGGAATCGTCTTACTAACTGTTTTGACTGGATAGCGGATGAGCTTGGATTTTGGCTCATAGCGCACCAGCTTGGATTTAGCTTTCAGTGGCTTCAAAGCAGACTTGGCCGGATAGGGTTTTAGTTTGCTATCGCCCGTAATCGGCTTCAATGCATTTTTAGAAGGGGCGCTGATCTGGGTGAGGCCGGGGCCTGTCGCACGGGTTTGTGTGAGTGCCCAGGTGCTGCCAGCTAAAACTAATGCTGACCCTAAGAAACAACCTGCAACAATAAGAGGCCGCAACATCGCGCTCTCCATTTCGATATAAATTAAATAAAAATTTAACTAAAATGTAGCGTGTAAATTGCATAATGCAACTATGGATGGTGTATTTGTTACCATAAAGTTAAAATCGATAATTTAGTGTGACCGTGAGTTAATTGCATTCATCGATAAAATTAAGAAAAATTGCAAATGACCACTTTGCAGCCACAGTGTTCGGACAGAATGCTCTAATAAAAACAAAGGATAGAGGTCTGTTTTATGGGAATAGATCGACTAATCGAGCAACAAATACGCCGATCACAGATGAATGGTTCTATGGATCACCTTGAAGGTGAGGGAAAACCAATCCCCAGAAGGTCCGGGACAAACTTTGCTCGTAGTGCGCAAATGAGTGTTGTGAATGGGGCTGGTGGTAGCATTCAGGGAGAATTGACGCTGCGTCGTGAGATCTCCACATTGGAAGACCAGCTTAAAACCACGACCAAAAGTGACGAGCGTTTTGAAATAAGAAAGGCGCTCATGGATAAGCGCCTTGAACTTTCTGTTTATGAAGAAGCGCGACGCAAATAATCGCGCTTCCCTATTTGGTTAGAGCAGGTCTTACAGCTCAGTTTCGTCCAGCAGACGACGAGCGATGACCTGCGCCTGAATTTCAGCTGCACCCTCAAAGATTGAGAGAATACGTGCATCGCAGAGTACGCGAGAAATCGGGTATTCCTGTGCAAAGCCGTTGCCGCCGTGGATTTGCAGGGCATTGTCTGCTGCTGCCCAGGCTACGCGCGCGCCGAGCAGCTTCGCCATGCCTGCTTCCAAATCACAACGTCGGCCACTATCTTTCTCCCAAGCGGAGAAGTAGGTGAGCTGGCGAGCAATCATAGTTTCGCAGGCGATGATGGCCAGCTTGTCGGATACACGCGGGAAGTTGATCAGAGACTTGCCAAACTGGATACGCTCCTGAGCGTATCGCAGGCCGAGATCCAAAGCGCACTGAGCAACGCCGATTGCGCGAGCAGCTGTCTGAATGCGGGCGGACTCGAAAGTTTGCATGAGCTGCTTGAAGCCCTGACCTTCCACCTGACCTAGTAGGTTCTCATCTTTAACTTCGAACCCGTCGAACGCGATTTCGTATTCCTTCATGCCGCGATAGCCGAGCACTTCGATCTCACCGCCAGACATGCCTTCTGCTGGGAATGGCTCTTCGTCTGACCCACGTGGCTTTTCGGCGATGAACATGGAGAGGCCTTTGTAGCCAGGCTCTTCGGGTTTCGTGCGGGTGAGCAGAGTCATGATGTCGGCGCGGACCGGGTGTGTGATCCAGGTTTTATTGCCGTAGACCTTCCACGTGTCGCCTTCTTTCACAGCACGCGTCTTGAGTGATGCCAGGTCGGAACCTGTGTTTGGTTCAGTGAACACGGCTGTTGGCAGGGTTTCGCCGGATGCAATGCGTGGCAGCCACTTGGCTTTTTGCTCCTCAGTACCACCGCCGAGAATGAGTTCTGCCGCGATTTCGGAGCGGGTGCCGAGAGAGCCGACGCCGATGTAGGCGCGGGAAAGCTCTTCTGAAACCACACACATAGACTCTTTGCCGAGGCCCATGCCGCCGAACTCTTCAGGAATGGTGAGGCCAAACACGCCCATCTCAGCCATTTCGCTGATGATCTCGAGCGGGATGTATTCGTTTTTCAGATGCCATTCGTGCGCAAACGGGGTGACCTTAGCTTCAGCAAATTTGCGCATTTCCTCACGAATTTGCTCGTAGGTCTCATCCAGACCGGTTGCTCCGATAGTGGACTTGCCTTCTGCGTGCTGCATGAGTTCAGCAAGACGCGTGCGCAGGGCTGGTTGTGAACCGTCTGCGATTACGGCTTCCACTGCATCTGTGTGATGACTGTTGGCTTCCTGTCGGCTGATACCGAGGTCTGACAAACGCAGGATCTCGCCCTGGCTCATTGGCAGGCCGCCAAAGACTTGAGCAGTGTATTCTGCAAAGCCGATGCGCAGGATCAGGCTTTCCACTTCACCGAAGGTGCCTTCCGTTGCCAGTCGCTCCCCATAGGCGTTGAGCTGCTTGAGTGCTTCAACGTAGGTTGCGAGCCATGCCAGACCATGAGTGGCGCGCTGTTCCTGCTCCATGAGCGCGGAGGCAATTCTTCCATCTTTGAGTACGCGATGTTTTACGTTTTTGCGTGCGATACCCAGCAGGGCTTCAAGTGATTTAAGCGCCAGAGCACGGGTTTCTTTAGATGGTGCGTCTGCTTGTTCTAGTGTATTCACCGTTTCCGACACAGCTTGCCTCCCTCAATCCATTCGGTCATTGTGCACTGCAAACTTAAATGGGATGTGTATTTGTGCAATGCCCTAAAGGTGGGAGCTTTCTTCATGAATATTTCTTGAAGTCGGGCCTATTATCTAACTTGAAACTCACGAAGAGACAGACCAGATCAGTTTTATGAAGAAACGCGGCCTTTGGGGAAAATCGTATCAGGTGCTTGCAGATGCTCTGGGGCATTTCAACTCTGATGATGGCTATGCTGTCGCCAGCCATGTGGCTTTGTCATCTTTGATGGCTCTGTTTCCCTTCCTGATTTTTGTCGCAGCGTTCTCTGGTTTTCTTGGACTGAACTCAGTTGCACAAAGTGCGACAGAGCTGATCTTTGATGTATGGCCTGAGCGCGTGGCAGGGCCGGTGTCTGGTGAGATCAAAGCTGTTCTGACCCAGCCGCGTGGGGACTTGCTGACCTTTGGTGTGGTTGTCACGCTGTGGTTTTCCTCCAACGGCGTTGAAGCGATGCGGGTTGGGTTGAACCGTGCCTATCGTGTACGAGATAACCGCAGCTGGTTTTTCTGCCGGACACAGTCCATCCTCGCGGTGCTAATTGGTACGGCTGTTCTGATGGTTTCCACCTTCCTGATCGTCTTCGGACCTCTGGCGTGGGAATGGGCCGTGCATTTGGCGCCGGTGATGGAGCAGTTCAGCTACAAGGCGAATATCGTTCGCTATGGTATCACATCTTTACTGCTGCTGTTTGCCTTGCTGGCTGCGCATATGTATCTGCCGGCTGGTCGCCGCCGCTTCCTTGAAGTGTTGCCGGGGATTGCCTTGACGATGATCCTCTGGATCGTGGCAGGTACGGCATTCGGTGCTTATCTGGCACGGTGGGCGAACTACGTGTCTTTGTATGCCGGTCTGGCTGGTATCATGACGGCTATCATCTTCATGTATCTGACAGCCGTCATCTTTATTCTGGGTGGTGAGTTCAATGCAGCTCTTATGCGGGTGCGTCGTGTGAACCAGCGCGTTGAGGGTGGTCCTTGCTTTGAGGACGAGAACTAAGCTTTCTGCTTTGGCCGACACACCGCGATTGCGACCACGACAATTGCCATACCTACCAACTGTATCGCGTTGAGCGTTTCTCCGAAGAGGAAGTAGCTCTCAATAGCTGCTGCAACAGGCGTGAGATAGAACAGAGTTGCCGTGGTGGAGGCTGCACCATGCTGGAGCAGGTACATGAGCAGCAGCACAGCGCCTACTGAGAGCACGATCACCAACCAAGCCAGCGCGAAGATGAGATCTCCGGACCACGTGATCTCCCAGCTCTCTGTCATGGAAAGTGGCAGTGTGACGAGAAGTGCACCGAAGTACTGGTAGAAAGTGCCCGTAACTAGATCGGTGTTCATAGGCTGGCGTTTCTGCCATGTGGTGCCGAAGGCAATGCCGAGGGTGGCTGCGAAGGCTGCCGGAACCGTCCAGAGAGGGATTTGCGCGACACCGCTTCCCAGCTTTGGCAGGATGACGAGCACGATGCCAACAAAACCAGCGGCGAGGCCTGCCCATTGGCGTGGGGTGACATCTTCCTTCAGCAGAAAATAAGCGAGGGTGCCGGTGATAAAGGGTTGCAGGCCGGTGATGAGCGCTGTGACGCCAGCTGGCATGCCATTGTCGATGGCCCAGAATACGCCAGAGAGATATGCGCCATGCACTAACATGCCGGTGATGACGGCGTGGATGATCTGGCTGCGGGTGAGGGCGAAGCTTCTGCCGGAGAGCCAGACGATGATGCCCATCAGCGGCAAAACCAACAAAAAGCGCATGCTGAGAAAGGCAAAGGGCTCAGAATAAGGGGCACCAAGGCGTGCGCCGATGAAACCCGTCGACCAGAGCAAAACGAAAATAATGGGAACTAGCTTAGTGAATGAGAGCAATGGTGTGTCTTATTTTTAAGCGTCTTTGGCACATGACGCTGGGTGGGATGAGCAACAAAATCATTTGTGCGATGCATTATTTGTAATCTTTAAACGATTTGAACCTATACCTGTGAGTAATAATTAAAAATACTATTAGTAATTTTATCGGTACAGGGGTCTCCGATGCGAGTAGATTGGAAGCGGGCTATTTCATCTACGGGAAATAGATTTTTCTCGTCCACCCGGAATGCAAGTATTCGGTTTCGGGCAATTACACTGGGTATTCTGACACTTATCGGTTTCGGTGGTGTTGGGCTGGTTTATCTTTGGGGCCAGCAGCAAACGGAAGCCGCCTTCCAGCAGTCCAAGGATTACACCGAGCTTGCTGAGTTGAGTCAGGCAATTGCCATTACGGCGGGCGTCCTGCAATCCACCCAAAAAGATTATGAAAATGTGCCGAGCGATAGCCTGAAGAGCCGATTCGACGAGCTCGTAGGTGAGGCGCAGAAAGAACTGCAGGAGCTGAATGCACTTCCTGTTGCCATGGATTACTTCCTTGAAATTTCTGATGCGCGCGACACGATTGATGCGATCAGCGGCGCATTTGAGATGCTGCACGGCTATCAGTCCACGCTTGGCTACGATGCAGACCGAGGTTTGCAAAAGGAACTTTCCGCTAGCCTTTCACAGGCAGAAGCCGCGGTTAAACAGAAACATCGACGCAGCAAAGACCCCAATACGCTGAAGTTGATGCATACGTTTAGTGATCTGGCACGTGCACAGCTGGATTATGCGATCACTGGGAGCCAGAACTCTCAGGGCGCTTTTGAAGTGGCGTTCTCCCGCTATGAGCGCACCATTCCCCGAGCGCAGATTGACCCGGCTGTGGCCGAGAAGGTCAAAACCAACATGGCGGCCTATAAAAAGGCATTTGAGGCATACACCAAGGCTTATGACAAGCGGGCAACCAGCTCAGAGCTGTTGGCGAACCTGTTCGATCTTCTGCCGCCGCGCCTGAATGATTTGAAGAACTCTGCTGTACAGGGCGCCAGTGATGCGCAGGCGCGTCTGACCGCGACGACCCAGCAGACCAACCTTTATCTGGGCCTGGCTGTCGGTGGTATTGCGCTGACGCTGTTTATTCTCGGCTCGCTGCTGATTTTCGGCATTCTGCGCAACCTGAATGCGCTGCGTAATGCCATGGCGTTGTTGGCAAAGAACGATCTTTCTGCTGTTATTCCGC
This sequence comes from Pseudovibrio sp. FO-BEG1, assembly GCF_000236645.1. Lineage (NCBI taxonomy): Bacteria > Pseudomonadati > Pseudomonadota > Alphaproteobacteria > Hyphomicrobiales > Stappiaceae > Pseudovibrio > Pseudovibrio sp. FO-BEG1. Next base: position 34,639 of record NC_016642.1, on the reverse strand, counting down.
TCAATAAAGGCGGCAAGGAAATCTCTGCGATGGCGCAGACGCTGCAGGTGTTCCGAGACAATATCGAAGAACGCCGTAAGCTGCGTGAGCAGCAGGATCATGAAAACTCTGAAAAGCAGGCACGTGCCGAGCAGGTTGATACGCTCATTATGGGCTTTGAACAGACCGTTGCTGAGGCCCTGAACAGCTTGCACAGCGCTGCTGATGGTCTGGGTGAAGCTTCTAATGATGTGGGATCTGCTGCCGACAATGTTTCGAAGGAAGCTGAGTCTGCTGGTCGTGCGGTTGAAAATGCTGCGGAGAATGTTTCCAGTGCGTCCGCTGCGACTGAAGAACTGGCTATGTCCATCAACGAGATTGCCGGGCAGGCTGAGCAGTCGACCCGTGTTGCAGACCGTGCTGTTGAAGGTTCCAAGGCAACTGCTGAGACTATGAGTCTGTTGAGTGATGCGGCCAACCGTATTGGTGACGCAGTTGGCCTTATTCGTGACATTGCAAACCAGACCAACCTTCTCGCGCTTAATGCGACCATTGAAGCGGCGCGTGCAGGTGAGCATGGCAAAGGCTTTGCGGTGGTGGCCTCTGAAGTGAAGATGCTGGCGAACCAGACCTCACAGGCAACGGAAGAGATTGCACAGCAGGTTGGGTCCATTCAGGAAGCCTCTACGGAGGCTGTAGGCGCAATTGGTGATGTGAGTGATGTTATTCATGAGATGAGCCAGATTGCTTCTGCGGTTGCTGCTTCTGTTGAACAGCAGAATGCAGCTATTCAGGCGATCACCGAGAATGTGGCGAATGCGACGCAGAGCTCTCAGCAAGGTGCCAATGCGATGCAGATGGTTGAAAATGCCTCTGATAACGCACGCAGCACCGGCGGTACGGTCTCTGATCTGGCGGATGCGCTTTCTCGTCAGGCAGACCACATCAACAACACTGTTGGTGCATTCCTTGAAAAAGTGCGTGCTGCCTAAAGATCTTCACAAATTATCATTTTAAATGTGGCGCTTGCCTCTGGTGTTTGCCGGAGCTAAGCGCCACATTGCTGTTGCGGTACGGGTTTGTTGAGAAAAGCAAGCAGCACGACTGTGAGGTGCTGTCTTTCTGCGGCTAATACGGGTTTTGAGAATGATAAATAAGATTGTTGTGGTGGGCGCTGGACAGGCAGGTGTGCAGGCCGCGCAAACTCTTCGACAAAAGGGATATGAAGGTGAGCTCGTGATGCTTGGCAACGAGCCGCAGCCACCTTATCAACGCCCGCCGCTTTCCAAGAAGTTTCTGAGTGGTGAGGTGGAGCCGGATGCGCTGTTCATTCGCCCCGAAGCGTTTTATGAGATGAACAACATTGACCTGAAGCTGAATGCGCAGGTTGATCGTATTGATCTGGAAAACAAGAGCGTCAGTCTGGCGAGTGGTGAAGCGGTAACCTGGGATAAGCTACTACTGGCAACCGGAACCCGTGCTCGCGACCTGCCTCTGCCGGGTGCTGATCTGGAAGGCGTTGTGACGCTGCGCTCCATCGGTGATGTTGAGCTGATTAAGAAGCTGTTTGTTCCTGGTAAGAAACTGGTTGTTATCGGCGGTGGTTACATCGGCCTTGAAGTAACTGCTGTTGCAAAAGGCATGGGGCTGGATGTTGTTGTGCTGGAAGCGCAAGAGCGTTTGTTGAAGCGTGTGGTTTCACCGGATGTATCCTCTTTCTTCCATAACTTGCATGCCGGCCGTGGTGCTGAACTGCATTGCGGAACTGGTGTGACCAGCATTGAAGGCGAAGACGGCAAGGTTACAGGTGTAAAGCTTGCTGATGGTACCGAGCTGCCATGTGATCTGGTGCTTTCTGCCGTCGGTGCTGTTCCAAACTCTGAACTTGCTGCTGCTGCTGGCCTTGATGTGGATGATGGCATTCTCGTTGATGGGGCAGGGCAGACATCTCATGAAGATGTTTATGCGTGCGGTGATTGTGTGCGCTTCTTCTCAGAGCGGTATGGTAGAAGCATTCGGCTGGAGAGCGTGCAGAATGCGATTGATCAGGCGAAGGCTGTTGCGGTTGCCCTGACGGATCCTGCAAATGACCATAGCCATGATTATGATCCACTGCCGTGGTTCTGGTCCGATCAACATCACATTAAACTGCAGATTGCTGGTCTTTCCAATGGGTATGACGAGGCTGTGCTGGTTGGCGATACCAGTGCTGACAGCTTCTATGTGGCGTATCTGGAGAAGGGCAAGCTGATTGCAGTTGATAGCATCAATCACCCACGCTCACATATGATGGCACGTCGCGTGATTGGGCAGGAGTGGAAGGAAGGCCTGCTTCCGCCTGCATGAGTTCAGAAACAGAAAAGCGTGCCAGAGATTTTCCGGCACGCTGATTGATGAGCGAAGCCTCCATCTTCAATGGGGGCTTTTTGTTAGAGCATGCCCGCGTTCATTCGCATTCACTCATCATGCTCTAACTTTATTAGTTGAGCGAACTCTTGTCGTTTGATTGAGTTCAATCAAACGGAACGCGCTTTAGCGCGTGTTTTCCAGAATAAGCCGGATTACTTCCTGAGGGATCTCCATATGGACCATGTGACCAACACGATCGAAGACGTGGCAGGCGATTGGGCCTGGCAGTTTGTGGCATTGGCGTGTTGGCAGGATCTTGTCCTGTGTGCCCCACACCACTTTGATTGGCATCGGTAGCTCGCCCAGCTTGTCTGTTGGCAGTACGCCTTGGCTTTCACCTTCCAGAATAAGCCCGGAAACCGCTTTCAGTGCTTCAGCTGCGCCTGGAGTTGAACGTTGGGTGGCAACGTAATCGGCCAGTTTTCTAGGAAGCTCGAACTCAAGACCAACGAACTGCTCCAGCAACACCTGTTGTTCTGCTTCGGTTTGCCCGACTGCGTAGCGGCGTAGAAGTTTGGCGTTGATTTCCGGACCGAAACCACCTGGGGCCAATAGGGTGAGGCTTGCGATGCGTTCTGGACTGCGCATAGCAATCAGCGCTGCGATTGCGCCGCCCATGCTATGGCCAACCAAATGGACACGATCGAGCTTCAATGCATCAAGAGACTTCACGACAGCTTTGGCAGAGCCAACAGCGTTACACGGTTCAAAGTCTGCAAGTGCGCGACCGTGGGCCGGCAGATCGAAGGCTATCGTGCGGCGTTTGTTTTCTAATTGGACTTGAATATTGCGCCATGTGCTGGCGTCACCGCCAAAGCCATGGATGAAAATAATTGGTTCTGCGCTTTCAGGACCAAAGGCCGTGAAAGGCAGGCAGGTTACATCTTGGATACTATCGATATTCATATAAGGCCTCCCATTAAGCGTATTATATGCCCCTTTCATTCGGAGGTTTACCTGTGACTTAGGCTAAGGCAGGATTTTTTTATCAGCATAAGGACTGATGAGTTTGGATGAAAATTTTGCTCGGCCTCGCGAAATTTCAAAAAAGTGAAACAATTGACCCGCGGAAATGAGGTTTTGCTTGGATATCGATTATCAGATGTTGATAATCAGTCTCAGTTTGAAACATATGGAAGCTCAGAGGGCCGAGAAAATTTTTGGTAGAGTTTATTCTTTCTCGGTGCTGATTCATTTTTAAAATTCGACAAGTCCCGCAGGGTTAGGGACTACTGCCAATTTCAGGGGGTGACGATGCGAGGACATCTTCGCAAGGGAATATTTGCTGTCATTTGTACGTTGGTTAGCTTTGTATTCGTGGCACCAGCAAGCGCGGGCAAGCTGTGGAATCCAGAGACACGCCAATGGGACATCTTCCCGGATACTCCTGCCATGGCATCCAGCTCTGCGCGCCGTAAATATAAGCGCAAGCTGATTACCTACCGCACAAATGAGAAGCCAGGTACCATCATTATTGATACCGACAAGCGCTATCTCTACCACGTACAGGACAACGGCAAAGCGATGCGCTATGGCATCGGCGTTGGTCGTGAAGGTTTTGAGTGGAATGGTACTGAGCGTATCACCCGTAAAGCGAAGTGGCCGGGCTGGACTCCGCCAGAAGAAATGCGCCGTCGTGAAGCGAAAAAGGGTCGCATTCTGCCGCGTTACATGAAGGGTGGTCCAGACAATCCACTGGGTGCACGTGCGCTTTACCTAGGCGCTACGATCTATCGTATTCACGGTACTACCGAAGATTGGAGCATCGGCCACGCGGTATCTTCAGGCTGCATCCGTATGTTCAACGAAGATGTTTCCTACCTGTATGAGCAGGTGGACATTGGCGCTAAGGTTATCGTGAACTGATCACGAGTGACATGTGAAGTGAATGAAACCCGGGGTGACCCGGGTTTTTTGTTGGGCTGGTTAACTTGGTTACTTGTAACCATCTGAAACGGGGCGACAGCAGCCTTGGAGAGTAACGGGCTTTTGTCCCGGCTGTGTAACAGTGGCAACGGCTTCGCCCCAGACGAATGAGTCCAATGGCGTGAAAGTGCACTGCTTTTCGGTGATGGTCATCTGTAGCTCGATGCCTTTGTCGCCTGCTTTTAAAAGTGTGGCGTTTTTGTCATTTTCTGCAGTGACAGACTGGAACGGGACGCGGTGGAGCAGGCCGATGATGTTGGAGTAGGTTACGACATTGGAGTTCCACTCGATGCTCCAGGATGGTTCTGTCCCGCCGCATACGCCGAGAACAGGCAGATCTGTGCCTGAGAATGGAACGGGGACCGCAGCTTTCAGTTTGTCTGCATGGACCCAGCCTTCAATCTCTCCGATGCTGACATGCTGCCAGCGTGTGTCGTCAATCTGTTTTTCCTCACCACTGGAGTTCAGGATTGTATCGCCGGGCAACTGCACGATGACTGCTGCTTCTTCAGAGGGCGCATCGTAGATCGAGAGCAGGGCGCCGAGGCTTTGGTCCACCTGACTGTAGTAACCGGGATGGACCTGTTGGGATTGGTCGGTACCGGACTGGTCTGAGCTCGTGTCGGAAGAAGGAACCTGATCCTGCTCCTGATCATCTGAGGTATCTGATTGAGCTGCAGCCGATAGAATGAGTGCGCTTATTGAAAACCCACTCACTAACATGAGTGTTAGAAACTGGCGGGATGCATTTTTTAAGACAGTTGGGGCCATCTCTTGCTCCTGATGGCTGCGGTTGGGGACGCTGCCATTCTTTTGTTTTCGCAGGAGCCTAGCAAAGTTTCGCCTAGGAAATCTTAAGTTGTGTTGTGCGGTTCTACTGAAGCTCTTAGGGGAGATTGACTGGTTGTTTTCTGCTCTGCGCCGAGCTTGTGCCTCAAACTACTGGCTGTCTGATGAGGGTCTTTCTCTTTCGTGAGGCGGTTCGAGTGGGGTCATCCAGATAGATCTGATGATGGAAGCCATTGGGTTTCAGATCGTGTTCTGGCAGAAAATCCCGGTATAGCTTGGTGTTGATCTCTTCCAGCTCCTCATAGGGGCCTTTGTGCAGGATTTGGACTGAGCGACCTTCTGTCATGATTTCTCTGCGCAGTGTTGTGGGCTTTTCTCCCAGTCTCCCGACTGCGGTTTCAACGCCTTGTGCGAAGAGGGCGTCATCGGTCCAATGAGGTAAAACGATCATCAAACGCCATTTCAATTTATCTTTGTTTCCAAGGATGAGGTCACTCATATCATCGGCCCACCACAAGCATTCCAGAGGTGGTTCCGCAAAGCGTTTTCCCATCCGCTTCTTTGCATCCTGTTTGATGGGATAGATTGTTGTGAAAAGCCATTTGATTGCCTTGGCATAGACCTCGCCTTCAGGGGTGCCATCACCATCTATCACGGCGAACTGCATGTCGGGGACATCGACAAACGTAAAATGGTCGCTTGGTGGGCGATATAGTTCATAGAGCCTGTCTCTGAAATCGGTTGTCGTCATAGCTGTGTCCTCATGTGTTCCATGGTTTGCAGGTCATGTAGTCCAGAGTTTTTTGAAGCCAGTCGGCCTCTGATTTGAGCTGAGCGATGGAGTAGTCGAAGAGGGCATCGACGTGGTCGGGCAAGGGTTGTTGGTCTAGTTGGATGCCTTCAATTCGGATGATTTCTTCCTGGATTGCCTTGCCGCGCTGGCTTAGGGCGTCGAGAGCTTGCTCGCGTTGCAGGGCAGGCCAGTGGATCATGCCCATGAGTAGGGATGAGTATGTTGGACGGACTGTGGTGAGAGCTGAGAGAGTTTGGATGATGAGGGCTTGTTGGCCAGCTTCTGTCATGAGGTAGCTCTTCTTCGCTTTCGTACCAGCTGGCTTTTCAGCCGTAATGAGGCCTTTCTTTTCCAGTTTGCCGAGAACGAAGTAGATGGAAGAGAAGCCGATTTGCGTCCATTCGCGCATGCCGCGCTGTTCGATAATCTGTTCCAGCTCATAGCCGTGGCGAGGCATTTCGGAGACAAGACCGAGGACGAGAAGTTCGCTGTCAGTGAGGCTCTCAGACATACTATTCTAGCCTTAGAATAAAATCATATTCTAGTACTAGAATATATGTGCTCGAGTCGTCAATCTTAGGCTTTTGATATGAGGCTAGATGGAAGCTGCTAATGTTTGCGGGTGACCATGACTAGCATGTTGTCGCGGAGGCTCACGTGTTGGCGATAGAGGAGGAGGCAGCGGCAGTTGAACTCGTTCTCTCGCTTTTGGAAATACTCAGCATAGCGATGGATGTCGTGCCGGTTCACATCTTCAATCATATAGACACCGTTGCTTGCGAGAAGGTCTATGATGTTCTCAAAGAAGACAGCCCCGGCCTCAAAATGATGCAGGCCATCATCAATGATCAGGTCAAAAAGTTCCGGCTTTGCATTGCTTTTGAAGCTGGCGATGCTTTCGGGACTGGTTTGATCCACCTGATAGGTCTGGATGCGACTGTCGGTGAACAGGCATTTCTCATCGATATCGACACCAGTGATCTCAGCGTTGGGGAAGTAATCTCGCCAGACGCGGAGGGAGGCGCCGGGTTTTCCTTCTTTACCCATGTTGGACAGGCAGCTGGTGTCGTTGGTGCCAATGCCGCACTCCAGCACGTTTGTGATCTTGTCGCGGCAATGGTCAAAGATCATGCTGTAGAAGTCAGTGTAGGTGTGAGGCTCCCAGTTGAACTGAGTGGTTTCCGGACAGTTGGTGCCTTTGTCGCTGCCGTAGACATCACAAAGCTGAGCCAGATAGCTGTTCTTGGCTGGCGCATAGAACGCTTCAATGCGCTGCCCCAGGTGTTCCTCTACCGATGCTCGTGTCTTTTCCAGTTTGGTTTTGGGAGTGAGCTGTCGGAGGACCTTGTTAAAGGCGAGCGTGCTTGTGGTGTTCATGGTTGCCGCATCTTGCAAGTTGGTGCTGAGAGGCGCGTAGATTAGCATTCTCAGGCGTTTGGAATACTCCCACCTTTCTGGTGCAGATTTCCTTGGAGCAAGATTGAGTGGCTTGAGGCAACAAAAAAGGGCCACCGAAGCAGCCCTTTCTCAAATCAATGATTGCCAGATCAGACGAGCGCGCCGTGGCAATGCTTGTACTTTTTGCCAGAACCACATGGGCAAGGCTCGTTGCGACCTACACGACCCCATGTTTCAGGGTCTTCTGAATCACGTCCTTCTGGTGCAGATGCAGCGCGCGCATCTGCCAGTTGGCGATCAGCTTCAGCCATTTCATCTTCACCAGTCAGTGGATTGGTGTGATGTGCTTCCATGTGAGCAGGCATCTGAGGTGTCTCAGGAGCCTGCTGCTGAACCAGTTCAACATGCATCAGCTGGCTTGTTGTGGTCTGGCGCAGAGTGCTCAGCATGTTTTCAAAGAGAGTGAAGGACTCAGTCTTGTATTCCTGAAGAGGATCACGCTGAGCGTAACCGCGCAGGCCAACTGCTGAACGCAGGTGGTCAAGGTTCGCCAGGTGCTCACGCCACAGGTTATCAATGGTCTGAAGCAGAACTGCACGCTCGATCTGACGCATGATGTCAGGACCGTAGTTTGCAGCCTTTGCAGCCATCACTTCGTTGGCTTCTTTCTTCAGGCGAGTGGTCACTTCTTCGTCCGCGATGCCTTCCTCGTTTGCCCAATCAACGATTGGCAGATCGAGGTTCAGCTTGGTGCGGACTTCTTCCTTCAGGCCTTCAGTATCCCACTGTTCTGGGTAGGCACGTTCCGGAATGTGTGCAGCAACGAGATCTTCAACGAACTCTTCGCGCATTTCCGCAACAGCTTCCTGAGTAACTTCAGGATCCATCATTTCGAGACGCTGATCGAAGACCACTTTACGCTGGTCGTTCATCACGTCATCGAACTTCAGCAGGTTCTTACGAATGTCGAAGTTGCGTGCTTCCACTTTCTGCTGAGCTTTTTCGAGCGCCTTGTTGATCCAAGGGTGAACGATTGCCTCGCCTTCCTGCAGACCAAGCTTCTGAAGCATGGAATCCATGCGCTCAGAACCAAAGATGCGCATCAGGTCATCCTGCAGAGACAGGAAGAACTTGGAGTGCCCAGGGTCACCCTGACGGCCAGAACGACCGCGCAGCTGGTTGTCGATACGGCGGCTTTCGTGGCGCTCGGTTGCAACAACGTAGAGGCCACCTGCCTGAAGAGCTTTTTGCTTGAGCTCATCAACTTCTTTCTTGATGGCGTCTTCTTTAGCGGTGCGTTCTGCGCCTTCAGGCATGTCACCAAGCTCATTCGCAACGCGCATTTCAACGTTACCACCGAGCTGAATGTCGGTGCCACGGCCTGCCATGTTGGTTGCGATGGTCACCGCACCCGGCACACCTGCCTGTGCGATGATGCTTGCTTCCTGCTCATGGTAGCGCGCATTCAGAACTGCGAAGACTTTCTGCTTGCCAGCGGACTTTGCGTAGTCAGCAAGTGCCTTTGGATCAGAAACGTCGATCTGCTTGTACCCATGCTTCATGAGAAGCTCAGCCAACAGCTCGGACTTTTCGATGGATGTGGTGCCAACCAGAACCGGCTGACCGCGTTCGTGACAGTCGTCAACCAGCTCCATGATCGCGTTGTATTTCTCAGCGACGGTGCGGTAGACCTCATCGTCGTCGTCAATACGCTGCACAGGAACGTTGGTTGGAATGTCAACAACATCCAGGCTGTAGATGTCCATGAATTCTTCCGCTTCCGTCATCGCTGTACCGGTCATGCCAGCAAGCTTGTCGTACATGCGGAAGTAGTTCTGGAATGTAATGGACGCGAGGGTCTGGTTCTCTGGCTGGATTGCAACTTTTTCTTTTGCTTCCAGAGCCTGGTGAAGGCCTTCAGAGAAACGACGACCTGGCATCATACGACCGGTGAACTCGTCGATGATGACGACTTCGTCGTTGCGTACGATGTAGTCTTTATCGCGCTGGAATAGTTTGTGAGCTTTCAGGCCCTGCTGCAGGTGGTGTACCGCCGTGACGTTTTCCACATCATAAAGCGAATCACCCTTCAGGAGGTCAGCTTCAGACAAGAGTTGCTCCAGCTTCTCGTTACCTGCTTCGGTGAAGGTAGCGGAGCGAGCTTTCTCATCAATCTCGAAGTCTTCATCTACAAGCTTAGGAATGAAGGCATCGATGGCATTGTAGAAATCGGTGCGATCTTCCAGAGGACCGGAGATGATCAGCGGTGTACGTGCTTCGTCGACGAGAATGGAGTCCACCTCATCCACGATTGCAAAGTGGTGCGGACGCTGCACCATGGACTCACGATCGTACTTCATGTTGTCACGAAGGTAATCGAAGCCGAATTCGTTGTTGGTACCGTAAGTCACGTCAGCGGCATAAGCTGCTTTACGTTCTTCATCGGAAATGCCGTGAACGATGAGACCGGTTGTCAGGCCGAGGAAGCGATAGATCTGGCCCATCCACTCAACGTCACGAGAAGCGAGGTAATCGTTCACGGTTACAACGTGAACACCCTTACCGCTCAATGCGTTAAGGTATACTGGTGCGGTTGCCACAAGGGTTTTACCTTCACCGGTACGCATTTCAGTGATTTCACCAGCATGGAGAACCATGCCGCCGATGAGCTGTACATCGTACTGACGAAGGCCAAGAACACGGCGAGACGCTTCACGCACAACAGCAAAAGCAGGGACGAGGAGATCATCCAGCTTTGCGCCATTTGCAAGCTGCTCACGGAACTCGTCTGTTTTGGCTTTCAGCTGATCATCCGTCAGAGCTTCCATTTCTGGCTCTAAAGCATTGATAGCAGCTACTTTAGGCTTGAGTGTCTTGATCCGACGGTCGTTAGCAGAACCAAATATTTTTCGAGCGAGTGCGCCGAGCCCCACCATGTGGCGGTCCTTCCTCTGTTGGGCGCGCCGGTTGTTTCACGTCGCGGCCGGGCCCTAAAAAACTTCACATTCGTGATCTATCCAGTCAAAACTCTGTGGTTCTGACATGAGTCACAGCATATTAAGCACCTGCGCGTAAAAAAGCAGGCGACAGAGAGATAAGAGTGGGCTCAAGGGTTGTCAACGGCAGTTGCCGTCGCAACATAAAGCTTTGTTGTTTTGCAACTCTTTTTAAACTCTCCATAAACAGGAAAGAAAGAGATCTTATGCTTCGTAAATTTACAGGGATCCTCGGCAGCTCAGTTGCAGTTGCTGCACTGGCCATTAGCCTGAATGTTGCTCAGGCTCAGGATGCAGACACTGCACCTGATCTGGACAAGCCAGTTGCCAAGGTCGGAAACAGCGTTATTACCGAAGCAGATCTTGCTTATGCCGCGCAGGACTATGCGCAGCAGCTGCAGCGTGTTCCTCCAACCGAATGGCGCAAGGTTTTGACCGACGTGCTGGTGGAGATGAAACTGCTGGCTGAGGCTGGTGAGGAAGAAAAACTCGCAGAAACTGACGACTTTAAACGCTTGATGGCATTTGAACGTACTCGTGCGCTGCGTAATGCATACTTCCAGAAGTACATTCAGAGCGCGGTTACTGAAGACGAAGTCAAGGCCGCTTACGATGCTGAGTATGCCAACTACCAGGGCGCGCCTGAGATCAATGCAGCTCATATCCTTGTAGAAAAGGAAGACGAAGCAAAGGACATCATCAAGCAGCTTGAAGGTGGTGCGGACTTTGCTGAGCTTGCAAAAGAAAAGTCTACCGGCCCTTCCGGTCCTAATGGTGGTGACCTTGGTTTCTTCGGTAAAGGCCAGATGGTTCCTGAGTTTGAAACCGCTGCTTTTGCTCTGAAACCGGGTGAGTTCACAAAAGAGCCTGTGCAAACACAGTTCGGTTACCACGTCATTTTGAACAAGGAAGCCCGCACTCAGCCAGCGCCAACTCTGGAAGCTGCTGAAGGTCAGATCCGTCAGGAGCTGGTTCTCGCGAAATTCCGTGAAGTGCTTGAAGAACTGAAAGCCAAGAACACTGTGGAAATCATTGGCGCAGATGCTGATGAAGCGAAGGCTGAAGAAAGCAAGTAATAGGCATCTGCTTATTAGCTCTGCTGATTATTGAAATAAAACATCTTGTTTTTGTAGCCCCGGATGGCTTAGGCCTTCCGGGGCTACTTTTTTGATGCATTGGCATTGTTATCTTCGGGAGGTTTTCATGTCCGCGACTATTTCTCCACTCGCACCCAAGTCTTATCCTGAGCTTCCAGAAGTTAAGGGCGTTCGAATGGCGACGGCTGCAGCTGGGTTGAAGTACGAAGGACGTACTGATGTTCTTCTCGCAGTGTTTGATGAACCTGCTCAGATTGCTGGTGTGTTTACAAAGTCCAAGTGTACCAGTGCACCGGTGGACTGGTGTAAGCAGAACCTTTCCAAGGGTGTTGCTCGTGCGATTATGGTCAACTCCGGTAATGCGAATGCGTTTACTGGGAAGAAAGGGCTGGCCTCTGTTCTGCTGTCTGCAGATATCCTGTCTAAGGCGACGGGCTTTGCTGCTGATGAGTTGTACCTTGCCTCTACTGGTGTGATTGGTGAGCCTCTTCCGGCTGAGAAGTTTGCAGATGTTGCAGATAGCCTTGTGGCTGATGCTATTGCTGACAAGTGGATGGATGCTGCTAAAGCGATCATGACCACAGACACCTATCCAAAGCTGAGCGCCCGGAGTGTGAAGCTGGGTGAGGCGACAGTGACCTTGAACGGTATCGCGAAAGGCGCGGGTATGATCGCACCTGACATGGCGACCATGCTTGGCTTCCTGTTCACTGACGCTCCAATCAAAGCACCTGCCTTGCAGAGCTTGCTTTCTGAGTGTGTAGGCGGCTCCTTTAACTCCATCACCGTTGATAGTGATACATCCACCTCGGACACCGTGCTGCTTGCTGCTACTGGTTCTGCAAGTGATGAATGGATTGAAGATGCTGCGGATCCACGTCTCACTGAGTTCCGCGAAGCTCTCTCCAGCATGATGCTTGAGCTGGCACAGATGATCGTGCGTGATGGGGAAGGGGCAACCAAGTTTGTTGAAGTGAAGGTGGAAGGTGCTGAGAGCGATGTCTCTGCCAAGCGGATTGCGATGGCGATTGCAAACTCTCCACTGATGAAGACTGCTTTTGCCGGTGAGGATGCGAACTGGGGCCGCGTCGTTATGGCTGTTGGTAAAGCTGGTGAGCCTGCAGATCGTGATCGATTGGCGATCTGGTTTGGTGACATCCGCGTAGCAGTTGATGGTGAGCGAGATCCAGACTACAGCGAAGATGAAGCTTCCGCAGTCATGAAAGAAGATGAGATCGTCCTGAAGGTTGATCTTGGCATTGGAAATGGCTGCGCGACTGTGTGGACATGCGATCTCACCAAGGAGTATGTGGCAATCAATGGCGACTACAGAAGCTAAGCGGGTTCAACCTCGCCAACCAAACTGCGATCTTGAGACAGTTTTGAAGCTGGAGCAGGCGAACCTGAACTGCTTTCCAAGCCTAATGACGCATCATGATGGGAGCTGGATTTCCCGGCTCTCACCAGGTGGAAGCGCTCGCCGTAATAACTCGCTGAACTTTTATGACGTTAATGATGGCGATAATGCTGATGAGCGGCTTATTGCAGCCCGTCAACGCTTTAAAAAGCGTGATGTGGCTTTTCATGTACGTTGGACGCCGCTGGTTCCAGCGGATGTGGATCAGGTTCTGACTGAGCAAAACTACACGCGGCTTGATGAAACGCTTGTGCTGTCTCGATCCATCTGGGTTCTGGGCGATACTGATGTGCCCAAGGGCTACAAGCTCAGCCAAGTCACTCTTGATGAATGGATCAGGAAGTACGCGCTGGTTGGTGGCGCGCAGCCGGACGCACCACTCGATGCTACGGTACAAGCGCTCCATGATGTGCTTTCAAGAGTTGCTGTTGAGCTGGTAGCGCTGATCGTGGAAACCGATGATGGCATTCCCGCTGCAGTTCTTCTTGGTGTTGTCGACGGTGATATGCTTGGCATCTTCAGCGTTGCCACGGCTGAGGCGTTTCGTCGGCAGGGGTTGGCTTATGCATTGATGTGTGAAGTGCAACGTCTTGGGGCGGAACGCGGGGCTGAGACAGCTTGGCTGCAAGTGGTTACTGAGAATACGCCCGCAGTAGAACTCTACGATTCCCTTGGCTACCGGGAAGCCTACGCCTATCACTACTGCAGAGACGTCCAGCCTTAAGAAAATCAGTAAAATTTCACTCGGGATCTTTGGTATGGTTTCCAAAAGGTTTTCAGGGTGGTCCTTTGTGAAACGGGAAAATAAATGAAAATTGTGATGGTCGCGGCATGTGCCCTCATTGATGAAGACAACCGCATTCTGCTTGCTCAGCGTCCCGAGGGAAAGTCAATGGCAGGATTCTGGGAGTTTCCGGGCGGTAAGATTGAAAGCAATGAAACGCCAGAGGATTGTCTGATCCGTGAATTATCCGAGGAGCTCGGAATTACGGTTAAAAAAGAGTGCCTTGCTCCCCTCAGTTTCGCTAGCCACACTTACGAAGATTTTCATCTGCTGATGCCACTTTACGTTTGTAGGCGATGGTCGGGCACACCTCATGGGGCAGAGGGGCAAAACCTGAAATGGGTACGGGCAGTTCGTTTACGTGATTATGACATGCCACCAGCAGATGAGCCGCTGATCCCGCATCTAATCGACCTTGTGTCTTATTAGCGGGAGATCACGGAGAACAAGAGGCAGTAATGGCGTTAAATGAGAAAGCGTATCACAATCAAAAAAGTGGTTTTACGATTGCTCATATGACGGAAGACGAGCGCGGTGCCGCAGCTGTTGAATACGCCATTCTCGCCGGTTTGATTGTTCTTGCCATTGTTGCAAGCCTGACTGCAATCAGCAGCACGATCTCCGACAACTTTCAGTTCATTTCTGACACTCTGCTGTCTGCTGTATCCGGCTAAATCAGGATTTGATCTCTTTCGTTCCCAATGCTTCGGCCAGGCTGTGTTTTGCAGAGCCTGGCTTTAATGGTTTTTGTTGGGATTCGTGTGGAGCCCAGCCGGAGAGGGATGCGAAGGTGAAGGTGGCGCGGATGCGGCCGTCAGCGTCTGAGTAATCCTGAGCGTAGATCTCCGCAGCTCTCATAAACACCTTCTTGCTTGTTAGGGTCTTCAGACGTTCTTTGAGAGGGTTTGTTGCACCCATTGCGCGCAGATCTCTGATCAGATCGAACATGGTGTCATATCTGACAGTGAGGCGGTCAACATCGCTCACAGGAAGGGCGAAGCCTGCGCGTTGGAGGAGACCGCCCAGATCTCTGGTATCTGCAAATGGGATCACCCGTGGGGAGACACCTTCGCTTACTTCCATTTCAGCACGCATGAGACAGTCCCGGAGCTCAGCCAGAGTATCTGTTCCCAACAGAAGACCGAGGAAAAGACCGTCAGGCTTCAAGGCTCGTTTAATCTGAATGAGTGTGCCTGGCAGATCGTCGAGCATCTGTAGGTTCAAAGTGGAGACAATCAGGTCCACGCTTTCTGGTGCGAATGGCAGAACTGCGTCATCCACGATCATGTCTGGCTCTGAAAGGTTCGGGTCAGCGGCGAAGAGATCTGCGCGGAGAAGGTGTTTTACCTTTCCAGAATTCTTCAAGACCTCAAACACATGTCCGGTATGTCCACCTAGATCAATACCGGTTTCAAACTCTCTGCTGATGAAGTCCAGGCGGTCCTGAAGATCTGTAGCAGCTGCTTTCATTAGAAAGTCTGCGCCGTCTTGCGCTCTCTTTAACGCAGTCATGCGCCGTTTTGCGATGAGGTTACGATCAAAGAGAGTGTGTTCGCTCATGAGGGCGCCTTTGGCCAGAATGTGCTGTGCGCACTATTGGAAGTTATATCCCCATTGAACATGGGGTGATGTCCATGGAAGGCTTTGTTAGCCTAATTCATCTGCAGATATATACGGTGAGCATAGATGGGCGACAAGTTTTCTTCTCTGGAATGGTTGCCTGATGCAGTGGAAAGAGCAGAGCTGCCTGACAAGCACCGATTGAAAGATCTCAAGCTGCTTCCTTATTTGAAGCGTAGCCTCAGTTTCGTTTTGGATGCGTTGTTTCCTCACTGCTGCCCGGTTTGTAGCGAGCTGGTGCAGGGTGATGGAGGCTTGTGCCTGTCGTGTTGGCAGAAGCTTGATTTGATTTCGGCGCCATATTGCGAGCGGCTCGGGGTGCCTTTACATTATGAACTTGGCCCGAATGCCTGGAGTGCCGCTGCGCTTGTGAACCCACCTGATTATGAGCGGGCGCGGGCTGCGGCTTTGTATAATGGGCCGGCACAAGAGCTGGTGAAGCGCTTCAAGTTCTATGGCGAGATCCGATTATCCAAGTTTCTTGCGGGCTGCATGCTGAACCCGGGGGCAGAACTGGTCTCAGCTGAGAGTTTTCTAGTCCCTGTTCCATTACACAGCTCACGATTACGAGAGCGGACTTATAACCAGTCTGCATTGCTTACTCGCGAGATACAGAAGCATCTTGGTGGGCAGAGTTTGCTGGATGGGTTGGTTCGCACACGCAAGACCAATCAGCAGGTGGGGCTTAAGCGGGGAGCACGGACAGCGAATGTGAAAGGAGCCTTTGAAGTTTCAGAGCATTTTCTTGCGAAGGTTTCCGGTGCGCATGTGGTGTTGGTTGATGATGTGCTGACAACCGGTGCAACTGTTGAAGAGTGCACGCGTGTTTTGAAAGCAGCGGGTGCAAAGCAAGTTGATGTACTGGTTTTTGCGCTGGTAGATCCTGAAAAACTGTCTGACTATAATGCTTAGCTGCTGTTGAAACGGCGTTTTGTATGCTTGATATAACCAAGTGATCAACTTGAGTTGAGGTGGACTTGCGGTTTATTTGGCTGTGAGCCATATAGACTTCAGTTTTGATGGCTGAATTTTATTGGCCTTCGCTGTGTATCCAAAGGACAAAAATATGGCTCAAGTTACTATCTACACCCGTGACATGTGCGGTTACTGTGCTCGTGCAAAAAGACTTCTTGATGAGAAGGGTGTTGACTATAAAGAGTTCAACTACAGCGAAGATCCTACAATCCGTAAGGAAATGATTTCCAAGGCGAACGGTGCGAACACCTTCCCGCAGATCTTCATTGGATCCGAGCATATTGGTGGTTGTGATGACCTGTTTGCGCTGGAGCGTCGTGGCCACTTGGATGGCCTGCTGAGTGCTGATATTTAAAGAAGCTTAGGAAGCGTATTACACACTGCGCTTTGAAAGTGAGATTTGATGACAAGTTTTGTGGCTGCATGTATCCAGATGAGAACGGGACGAAACCCGCTCGAAAATCTTGATGTCTGTGAGGCGTTGGTTAGAGAAGCTGCTGCTGAAGGCGCGGTTTATGTGCAAACGCCTGAGATGACCAATGTGTTGGAACGTAGCCGCAAAGCACAACTCGCTGCCTCCAGTTTTGAAGGGGCTGATCCCTTCCTGAAACGTCTGGGCACTTTGGCGAATGAGTTGAATATCTGGATTCATATCGGGTCTCTGGCTATTCGACTTGAAGATGACAAGCTGGCCAACCGTGGTTTTATGATTTCCCCGCGAGGTGAGGTCGTAGCGCGTTATGACAAGATCCATATGTTTGATGTGGACTTGCCGAATGGTGAAAGCTGGCGTGAATCTGAAAGCTATAGTGCTGGCAATGTGTCTCCAGTAGTTGATCTTGGTGTTGCCAAAGTTGGTATGGCGATCTGCTATGATATTCGCCAGCCAGCCCTGTTCCGTGAGCAATCCAAAGCCGGAGCTCAAGTGTTGACTGGACCTGCTGCCTTTACCAAGCAAACAGGTGAGGCGCATTGGCATGTGCTGCAAAGATCGCGTGCTATTGAAAACGGTGCTTTTGTTGTGACCGCTGCACAAGGTGGTACGTATGAAGATGATCGCCAAACTTACGGGCACAGCCTGATGGTGGATCCGTGGGGCCGTGTGATTGCAGAGTTGGATCATGATGAACCGGGTGTATTGCTTGGTGAGCTTGATATGGCAAAGGTTGATGAAGCCCGTCGCCGTATTCCGGCAATTGAGAATGCACGAGATTTTTCCGTGGCCACGGTTTCCCTGAGTGGGGAGATGGTCAGGTGATTAATTACTCTCTCGCCTGTGACAATGGGCATGAGTTTGATGGATGGTTTCGGAATTCTGGCGACTACGACAAGCAGAAAGAAATGGGGCTGGTAACCTGCCCGTTCTGCGACAGTTCAGAAGTCCATAAACGCTTAATGGCGCCAAATGTGTCGACCTCGCGTAGTCAGAAGAAGGCGCAGGTTGAACATCAGGCTGCGAAAGCTGTTGCTGCTGCACAGGCGAAAGCATCGGAAGCTGCGGTTGTGAAAGAACAGCAGCCGGCTGCTGCCGTTCCTGCGAGTTCAGAACAAGCTGTAGCGACGTCAGCATCCAATGTTGATCTGCAGAAAGTTCCTGAAAAAGCGAAGGAGTTGGTGGAAGCTCTGCGGGAGTTCCGCAAGCAGGTCGTTTCTAACTCTGAATATGTTGGCGACAAGTTTGCTGAAGAGGCGCGCAAGATCCACTATGGCGAGAGCGAAAAGCGCGGGATTTACGGTGAAACGACACCGGACGACGCAAAAGAGCTTTTGGAAGAGGGTATTGAGTTGATGCCACTTCCTGTTTTGCCGGAAGATCGCAACTGATTTGCTGCAGACTGAATAGCAGACAAACGAAAGGCGCCTCGTTTAGGGCGCCTTTTTCATTTTTCGGTCAATCAGGCTGAAACGCCTTTTTTGCCCGGGGCTCGGGATGCGGAAGGTTTGTCCGCATTCTTTGCACGTGTCCGGGTGCTGGTGGATTTACGAGGCACTCGGCGACGTGGTTTGGCAGGTACCTTTGTTGGCGCAGCCTGAGCCATAGCTTTGAGGTCATCAATACTGGTGAGCGCTTCTGAAGTTGCCTTTTGAGTTTTGGAGACTGTGCCCTTCATTGTTGAGGACATCTGGTTCATCTGGCGAGCGCCTTCCTGGCGGCAATCTTCGAAAGCTTGCTGCATGAAGTCGCTGGTGAGTTTTGAAAGCTCAATGCCTGTTGGGCAGTCCCAGATCTCCTGAATGTAATCGGTGTTGGCTTTCATACGCTTGTTGAAGAAAGCGATGTTGGCAGCCATGATTGCCTGATAGCTTTCAAGCATGGCCTTGTTGTTGGAGATTGCATGCTCCAAAGCCGTATTGGATAGTTGATCTCCACCCTGCGCCCAGAACCAGCCTTGCCAAGGCATTCCATCTGTAGCAACAGTCCAGCGGTCCATTGCTTCCTTCATCTCTTTGTCCATGTTCAGCATCGTGTCTCCTCCGGACTCCGATCAAGTTCTCGGGCGGCGATTTAGGTTTTGAGACAATAAATTTCGAGCGATCAGGGATTTTGGAAGAAGCTCGTTTGCCGGTAACTTACGCCGCGTACACCCTCCTGTTTATAGGCGCTAATATTGGCAAAAGGATATTCTGGATTCTAAGGGATTTCAGCGGCTTTTTTCTGAAGGACTCGTTAACCTTGCGGCTCTGCTACGCAGCTAACCAGTCCTGTACGAGTTCGCTTGTATGAATTGGGTGTTCCAGCGTCGACATGTGGCCGCAATCCGGGATGATGTGCAGTTTGCTGTTTGCGATTGCATCATGCATTTCGCGGCACCTGTCGAGCGGGAGCAGGCTGTCCTCTTCGCCAGCGATGATCATGGTCGGGCACTGGATTGCCGGGAGGTTTGGCCTTTGATCGCGGCGATTGATGATGGCGGTTTGCTGCTTCAGGAAATCCTCAGGACCGATCTCGGCAGCCATATCGAAGACCACTTGTCTGAGAGCGGTATCGTCATGGCGGGCAGGGTGGACGAGCTGCGGGTATTGCATGGAGGCGATCTTGTGAAAGCCTCCCTTCTTTGCAATTTCCATTTGTGTATGGCGAAGCTGCGTCTGGGCCGCAGTGTCGTCTCTGGCGTTTGTGTTGACCAGCGCAAGGCGGCTGACACGTTCAGGTGCCTGTCGAATCACCTCCAGGGCAACGTAACCACCCATGGACATACCGAGGAGAGCGAACTTTTCAGGTGTGTGGTCCAGCAGTCTTTTTGCCATGGCTTCAATGGAATCCATGCCGCAGGTTTCGGCGATGATGATCGGGCGCTCTTTCAGAGAGTTGATCTGAGGTCCGAACAAAGCGCCAGTGCTGGTCAGGCCGGGAATGAAAACGACAGTTTCTGCTGTTGCTGTGTCTGGCATTTTCATTCTCCTTTTTGATTGGATGCCAGCTGCTACTCTGGCTTCCGAGCTATTACCATGTAGTTTACATCCAGATCGGTCGTTCTGGACCAGCTGTCGGTCAGCGGATTGAAGCTGACGCCGCAGCGCTCATAGATGCTCATGCCGGATTCATTGAGTGGTGCTTCCAGCTCTTCTGGGCGAACCAGCTTTTCGTACTGGTGTGTGCCTTTTGGCAGCCAGCGGAGAACGCGTTCTGCTGCGACAATTGCGAGGGCGTAGGCTTTCAGAGTTCTGTTGATAGTTGCAACGAACATCATTCCACCGGGACGCACAAGATCTGCACAGGACTTCATGAACAGTGGAACGTCTGCGACATGTTCTACCACTTCCATGTTGAGTACGATGTCGAACTGCTCACCTGCCTCTACGAGAGATTCAGCTGTTTGCGCGCGATAGTCGATATCGAGGCCGGACTGCTGTGCATGAAGTGTGGCTACTTTAATGTTGGTCTCGGAAGCGTCTGCTCCGACCACAGTTGCACCCATGCGAGCCATCGGTTCAGAGAGGAGGCCACCGCCGCAGCCGATGTCCAAAATACGTAGGCCTTCTAAGGCTTTAGGAGATGTTTCGTCCCGACCAAAGTGGTCACAGGCATACTCTTTAATATAGGAGATGCGGACTGGGCTGAATTTGTGAAGAGGACGGAATTTTCCAGTAGGGTCCCACCATTCCGATGCAATTGATGAGAAATGCGCAACTTCCGCCGGGTCGATTGTGGTTTGTGCCGGGTTTTTGGCGGCGTTGCTTGGTTTTTGCGCGGTGCTCATAGCTCAACTCTCCACTTTCATCCCGGTACTGGTGGGTCTAATCGCGGTTTTTGTCAAGCCGCTGGTTGCGATAGAAGGGCGCTAGTTGTATGGATTAGCGCCGTTTGTAGTGATGATCGGTTCATCACAAAGGCCCTCGGAGGAATTTGGGAAGCGATGGCCCGTTTGGTTATGAAGTTTGGCGGCACCTCCGTTGCCGACCTAGAGCGTATCAGAAATGTTGCGCGGCACGTGAAGCGTGAAGTGGAAGCAGGCAACCAGGTTGCCGTTGTTGTATCCGCGATGGCTGGTGTGACGAACACGCTGGTTGGCTACACGAAAGAAGCCGCAGCGCTGCATGATGCGCGTGAATATGATGCGGTTGTTGCCTCAGGTGAGCAGGTGACTTCCGGCTTGTTGGCGATTGTGCTGCAAGATATGGGCGTGGATGCACGTTCCTGGCAGGGATGGCAGATTCCTATCCGCACGAATGAAGCCCACGGCGCAGCGCGCATTGAGAGTATTGAAGGTCAAACTCTCATTGAACGCCTTGAGCGTGGACAGGTTGCAGTTTGCGCTGGTTTCCAGGGTGTAGCGCCTGACAACAGGCTGGCGACGCTTGGACGTGGTGGCTCTGACACCAGTGCGGTGGCGATTGCTGCTGCTATTCAGGCAGATCGCTGTGACATCTATACGGATGTGGACGGTGTTTATACCACTGACCCGCGTGTGGTGGCCAAGGCGACGCGTCTGGAACGTGTTGCATTTGAAGAGATGCTGGAAATGGCTTCTCTTGGTGCAAAGGTTTTGCAGGTCCGTTCTGTTGAGATGGCGATGGTTCACGGCGTTCGTACGTTTGTACGTTCCAGCTTTGATGATCCGGATGCCCCGCAGATTAGCGCTGACGGAACACCTGTAGGTACACTTATTTGCGACGAGGACGAGATTTTGGAACAACAAGTCGTCACTGGCATCGCTTACTCAAAAGACGAAGCACAGATTTCTATCCGCAACGTTGCTGACAAACCTGGCATCGCGTCCAGAGTGTTTGGCCCGTTGGCCGAAGGCAACATCAACGTAGACATGATCGTTCAGAACATCTCTCCAGATGGGAAGACGACCGATATCACCTTTACCGTTCCAGAGAGCGATTACGAGCGTGCGCGCAAGGTAATTGAGGAGAACGTCGAGGAAATTGGCTTCGAGAATATCGAAGGCGCTACTGATGTTGTAAAAGTTTCCGTAATCGGCATGGGTATGCGTTCGCATGCCGGTGTTGCAGCCCAGTGTTTTGAAGGCTTGGCTGAGAAGGGGATTAACATCCGCGCGATTACGACATCTGAGATTAAAATCTCTGTTCTGATCGATTCCGCGTATACGGAACTTGCGGTTCGTACTCTCCATTCGCTATACGGACTTGACGGCTAGGTTTCCTACTGTCGAGAATATTGTTGTGTCTTGGACAACTTCCAAGGCACAACGTGGCCTATTAAAAAGGCCAGCAGAATTATAGGTAGGGCGGAGCATGCGCAGCAGCTTGGCCGGACCGCGCGTACTCCTCCGTAAGCTTCGTGAAGTTATGGCGGAGCCGATTAATGCGCAGGAACGGCTCGACAAGATTGTACGTCTGATCGCGGCAAATGTGGTTGCGGAAGTGTGTTCCGTGTACATCTTGCGCGCGGATGGGGTTCTTGAGCTGTATGCGACAGAGGGCCTGAATAAGGACGCGGTTCACCAGACTTCTCTGAAGGTCGGTGAGGGTCTTGTTGGTTTGATTTCCTCTGATGCCAGGCCGCTGAACCTACCAAATGCGCAGGCGCACCCAGCGTTTGCTTATCGTCCTGAAACGGGCGAAGAGAATTACAACTCCTTCCTTGGTGTGCCGATCCTGCGTGCAGGACGCACGCTCGGCGTGCTTGTTGTTCAGAACAAAGACCACCGGACCTACTTCGAAGATGAAGTGGAAGCTCTGCAGACCACTGCGATGGTTATCGCTGAGATGGTCGCGGCTGGTGAGCTTGAAGCAATTGCGCAGCAAGGCACAACAATTGATGTGATCCGTCCGATGCATCTGAAGGGCGTTGCCCTTGCTGATGGTATTGGCCTTGGCCATGTTGTTCTGCATGAGCCACGCGTTGTCATCACCAATCTGATTGCTGAGGATGCGGACACTGAAAAGAAGCGTCTTGAAGAATCCGTCACGCGTCTGCGTCAGTCTCTGGACCACATGTTGGCCAGTGGTGAGTTTTCCCAGCACGGTGAACACCGCGAGGTTCTGGAAGCTTACCGGATGTTTGCCTATGACCGTGGCTGGATCCGGAAGATTGATGAAGCGATCCGCAATGGTTTGACGGCGGAAGCTGCTGTTGAGAAAGTTCAGAGCGATACACGCGCTCAGATGCTCCGGCAGACTGACCCTTATTTGCGTGAGCGCCTGCATGATCTGGATGATCTGGCGCACCGCCTCATTCGCGAGCTGATGGGCAAGAACCACAGCGGCGAAGACGATCTGCCAAAAGACGCGATCATCATTGCCCGCAATATGGGCGCTGCTGAGCTGCTGGATTATGATCGCGACCGCATTCGTGGTTTGGTTCTGGAAGAGAGCGGTCCGACCAGTCACGTGACTATTGTTGCCCGCGCTCTTGGCATTCCAACTGTTGGCCAGGTGGAAGACATTGTTTCGCTGGTGGAAGCAAGTGATGCCATCATCGTGGATGGTGAGATCGGTCAGATCTTCCTGCGTCCGGCAAACGATGTTGAACAGGCATTTGCAGACAAGGTTCGCCTGCGCTCCAAGCGTCAGGAAATCTATCGTCAGCTGCGTGAAGAGCCGACTATCACGAAAGACGGGACAGAAGTTAAGCTTCAGCTGAATGCTGGTCTGCTTGTTGATTTGCCAAGCATGGAAGATGCAGGTGCTGATGGCGTTGGCCTGTTCCGTACCGAACTTCAGTTCATGGTTGCTTCAGCCTTCCCAAGAATGCAGGAGCAGCACTCACTGTACTCCAAGGTTCTGGATGCGGCTGGTGACAAGCCGGTGACATTCCGTTCTCTGGATATTGGTGGTGACAAGGTTCTGCCTTACCTGCGTTTGGCGCAGGAAGAGAACCCGGCCATGGGTTGGCGCGCAATTCGTTTCGGACTGGATCGTCCGGGCCTGCTGCGCACCCAGATCAGAGCTATGCTGCATGCAGGGGCAGGGCGCTCCTTGCGCATTATGTTCCCAATGGTGGCGGATGTTGCTGAGTTCCAGCAGGCGCGGGATTATGTTGAGCGTGAGCTCAAGCACCTTCGCCAGCATGGACACGACACGCCAAAAGAGCTGAAGCTTGGTGTGATGCTGGAAGTTCCGGCACTGCTTTACCAGCTTGAAGAGATCTATAAGGAAGTGGACTTCGTCTCCGTTGGTTCGAACGACCTGTTCCAGTTCTTCTATGCGGTTGATCGCGGAAACACGCTGGTGGCGGAGCGTTTTGAAGCGCTGTCTCCAAGCTTCCTGCGGGCCTTGCGCAAGATTGTTGTTGTTGGCGACAAGATGGATACACCAGTGACCCTGTGTGGTGAACTTGGTGGTCAGCCGCTTGCTGCGATGGCTCTGTTGGCGATCGGCTATAGAAACCTTTCCATGTCTCCGGCTTCCATTGGTCCTGTTAAGGCGATGTTACGCTCTTTGGATCTATCAGCACTTTCAGAAGAGTTGCTGAAACAGCTGGAAGCGGGTAAAGGGTCGGAAGATATTCGCGAGTTCCTTTCGAACTTTGCATCCGAAAACAATATTCCGGTATAAGCAGCTTAGGTTACGATTGCCGCAGACCCGAGAGGCTGTCGCGCTTTTGTACCAGCTGTCTAACGCTTGAGGAGTTGCCGCGAAATGCTGGCACCAGAAAAACTAGATACACTGCTAGCACGCTTTGAAGGCATTGAGGCTGAAATGGCCTCTGGTCCTGCGCCGGATGTTTACATCAAGCTTTCGCGAGATTACGCAGAACTCGAACCAATTGTGATGTCCATCCGGGAACTGCGCAAAGCAGAAGGTGACCTGGAAGGCGCAGAAGCTTTGCTTTCTGATCCGGACAGTGATGCGGAGATGAAAGAGCTTGCACAGCTTGAGCGTGATGAGCTGACTGGTGTTGTTGAAGAACTGACCCAGAAAGTGCGCATTGGGCTTTTGCCAAAAGACAAAGCCGACTCTCACGACGTTATTCTTGAAGTTCGTGCCGGTACTGGTGGTGATGAAGCCGCGCTTTTTGCTGGTGACCTGTTCCGCATGTATCAGCGCTTTGCTGACAACAACGGTTGGAAAGTTGAAGTCATGTCCTCTTCAGAAGGGGATATGGGTGGCTTTAAGGAAATTGTTGCTGCGGTTACTGGTCAGGAAGTCTTTGGTAAGCTGAAGTTTGAGTCCGGCGTTCACCGCGTGCAGCGTGTGCCTGAGACTGAATCTGGCGGGCGTATTCACACCTCTGCTGCGACGGTTGCTGTTCTTCCGCAGGCTGAAGAAGTGGACGTTGACATTAATCCGGCAGATCTTCGCATTGATACTTATCGTGCATCTGGGGCGGGTGGTCAGCACGTGAACACCACTGACTCTGCTGTTCGCATTACCCACAACCCGACTGGTATCGTGGTAGCCGTGCAGGATGAACGTTCTCAGCATAAGAACAAAGACCGCGCGATGAAGTTGCTGCGTGCAAAGATTTATGATGTTGAGCGCGAGCGCGCTGCGAACGAGCGAACTGAAGCCCGCCGTGTTCAGGTTGGTTCCGGTGATCGCTCCGAGCGTATTCGTACCTATAACTTCCCTCAGGGCCGCGTGACAGATCACCGTATTGGTTTGACCTTGTACAAGCTTGATCAGATGATGACAGGCGAGGCGACTGGTGAAGTTATTGATGCTCTGACCATGGATCATCAGGCGAACCTGCTCGCTGCAGAAGGACTTTAATGTCCGCGCTCTTCGAAAACTTCGAAATCAAAAATGTGCAGGCTTTGTACCTAGCGGTGCGAAGCCTGTTTCGTGATGCAGATCTGGCGGAAGCTGATCTGGATGCGCGGGTGCTGACTGCTGACGTGCTTGGCATTGAGCCGCGTAATCTGGTTCTGGAATATGATCGTGAGACCTCGCCGGAAGTGCTTGCGGTTATGACACGATATGCAGAAGAGCGACTGGCAGGAAAACCGGTTGGACGCATTCTGGGTAAGCGTGAATTCTGGGGCCTTGAGTTTTCTCTCTCACAGGCAACACTGGAGCCGCGTCCTGATACAGAGACGCTGGTTGAGGCGACATTGGCATTTTGTCAGGCCAATGGTGGTTTTGATAGGTCATGGGTGTTTGCGGATATCGGAACTGGAACCGGTGCCATCGCGATTGCTCTACTGAGTGAGTTGCCCAATGCCATTTGTGTTGCTGTTGATATCAGCGAAGAGGCATTGAAGACTGCGCGACAAAACGCAGCAAATAACGGATTTGAAAGCCGTTTTATCCCTGTTCGGGGTTCTTATCTGGATGCGTTGAACGGGACTTTTGATTTTGTTGTGAGTAACCCGCCGTACATTCGCAGCGCTGTGATTGAAGGGCTGAGCCATGAAGTGAAACAGCATGATCCGATGCTGGCACTGGATGGTGGAGACGATGGACTTACTGCCTATAAAGAATTGATAGGTAACGCTAAACGAGTTCTTAAGAGAAATAGTGGACTCCTAATGGAGATCGGGTTTGATCAAGCGGAGGAGCTTTCAACTCTTGCAAGGGAACTTGTGGGGCTGGAGGTTCGTTGTGAGCATGATCTGGCCGGTCAACCGAGGGTCATTGTTGTAGTTTTTCCATGATTGGCGAAGAATTCAATAATCTGGAAAAAAGCCCTTGGAAAATACGTCGGAACGAGATAGTTTCATCTCGCCGACAAGCGATACCAGCTAACAGCTGAAAACGATGGGGATGGGCACTCACTGACAGTGAGACGAGCCTGGCAGAGACGTCGGTTGATAGTTTCAAAGCAGATAGTTGAGCGACCCCTCGTATCGTAGAACTGAGAGAGCAATGCATTTGTATTGCTGCTATCGGATGTCGGATATCGCATTGAAGCAGTTATATGATCGAATGCGATTGCATTTCGATGTTGGTGGCCTTTGGCTTAATCAACATGCAGGCTTATTAACGGCATTTGGAATCCGGGAGAACTTACTCCCATGAACCTCGCTGTAGGTTCGATTGCTATTCCGGAAAGTTAACGGCAGAATGAGACCAGGAAATCAGAATAACAAGCGCATGCGTGGGCGGGGGCGTAAGGCTCCAAATCCATTGACACGTACTTATGAGTCAAATGGACCGGATGTTAAAATCCGAGGTACCGCATTGCATATTGCTGAAAAGTACCAGCAACTTGCGCGTGATGCTCAGGCCTCCGGAGACCGTGTAACCTCCGAAAACTACTATCAGCATGCTGAGCATTACCAGCGTATCGTCGCTGCTGCTCAACCCCAGAACTCTCAGAGTGCTGCTCCTTCTGCTCGCGCAGAAGAAGAAGCTGCACCAGCTGTTGTTGAAGCGCCAAACGGTGCGGCGGCAAGCGAAGAGCAGGATGTTGCTGTTGCAAGCACTCAGCCTGTGATTGGCCTTGATACGCCTCAGCCGTTTATCGAAGCTTCCCCAGTGGCTGAAGAGAATGCTGAAGCTGCTGAGGCACCTGCTGCAGGTGATGAAGAAGACGACAAACCACGTCGCCGCGTTCGTGGCACTCGTGGTCGCGGTGTTCGTCGTACGCCTTCTTCTGCAAATGCAGCAGCTCCTGCTGAAGCGACTGAAGGTGGTGAGGATGAAACGGCAGCTCCTAAGCCACGCCGTACACCTCGTGCACGTACTCCACGCGCAGCTCGCACGCAGCGCACCCGCGCAGCTCGTGTTCCTGCAGAGGATGCACCAGCTCCAGCGGCATTGGAAACAACCGGAGACGGTGAAAGCTAAGCATCTGGGAGGATGCTTTAGTCCCTTTACCGGTTTCGGATATTTACGAAAAACCCCGCTCACAAGGCGGGGTTTTCTTTTTGCTATATGGCCAGCTTGTGTGGTCTTATTCCACGATCAGCGTATCACCGACCGAGAGGGTGCCGTTGTTGAGCACTTCCAGATAGATGCCAACGTCCATGTGGCCCAAAGTGTCGTAGAGGGTCTTGTTGATGTTAGTGTCGCGCTCTGCGGTGGTTGGGTTTACGTCAACAGCTGCGCAGCGGCGGGTGCGTTTGGCGAACTTGAACTCAACGCCAGAGGTGGAGCGGATCTTTTTATCGGCCCAGTTGAACTCTTCGTAGGCTGGCAGGCCTTCCACATAGATGTTCGCGCGGAAGCGTTTTGGGTCGATCTCGACGCCCATTGTCTCGGAAAGAGCTTTGACGCTGGCCAGGTTCACAACATGCACGAAGTTTTCGGCAGTGTCGGTAAAGGCGTGGTCGTTTGCGTGGCGGACTTTCAGTGGGCCGGCTGCTTTGTCACCCATGTGCGCGGTGAAGTAAGCGGCGAGGGCTTCCTGTCCTTCGGAGGATTCCAGCGAGAGGGTGACGTCATCCTCACCCGGCTTGGACAGGGTGATGCTTTTGTTTTCCAGATCATAGGTGCATTTGACCTGGGCTACGTCTTCGTAGCGAACCAGCACGAGGAATTTGCTTTTGGAAATGTGTTTTGGCGCTGCAGGATCAAAACCGCATGGGCCGTTTTCAATAGCGTAGGCACGATCCAGCGGGAAGACAGCTCCAGCTTCTACAGTTGCGGTCTGAAGTGGGTGTGCCGTGAGGCCTTTAACAGGATGTGTTGCGAGTGTGGTGATATGCGCAGGCGAAAAAGTCATATTAAATTCCGTTGTTTAAGCTGGTGGAAACTATGAGAAACAAAGGATTGTGGCAAGATCTTGCGAGCGCCCTCTTTTGTCGGCAGTTTGAACCACTATATGAAGAGTGCAGGAGGAAGTCTCCTGCTTCGGGTGCTCTTTATGAGGCTCGGATCCTCCCAAAATGCTTCGTCATGCTTCGGGTGACACGGCACATAGGAGTTATATATGGACTTTGAAAAATACACCGACCGTGCGCGTGGGTTCATTCAGTCTGCGCAAACATACGCTCTGGGACAAGGGCATCAACAGTTTACTCCCGCACATATTTTGAAGGTCTTGCTGGATGACAGCGAGGGCATGTCTGCTGGTCTCATTGAACGGGCCGGAGGACGTGTGCAGGATGTCCGTCTACAGATTGAGACCGACCTTGCCGCACTTCCTAAAGTAAGTGGTGGCAACGGACAGCTGTATCTGGCGCCTGAAACGGCTCGTCTTTTTGAACAAGCGCAGAAGATTGCGGAGAAAGCGGGCGACAGCTTTGTCACCGTGGAACGGCTGCTTCTGGCGCTGGCCATGGATAAGGACAGCAAGGCAGGTAAAGCACTGTCGCAGGCTGGTGTTACGCCAAATGCGCTGAATGAAGTGATCAACGAGCTTCGTAAAGGCCGCACAGCTGACTCGGCTTCTGCTGAAAATCAGTTTGATGCGCTGAAGAAGTTCGCTCAGGATCTGACGGAAGCCGCGCGCGAAGGCAAACTCGACCCGGTGATTGGTCGAGATGAAGAAATTCGCCGCGCCATTCAGGTTCTTTCCCGTCGTACCAAGAACAATCCGGTTCTGATTGGTGAGCCGGGTGTTGGTAAAACCGCTATTGCGGAAGGCTTGGCACTGCGTATCGTCAATGGCGATGTGCCGGAAAGCCTGAAAGACAAGCAGCTACTTGCGCTTGATATGGGTGCGCTGATTGCTGGCGCGAAATATCGTGGTGAGTTTGAAGAGCGCCTGAAGGGTGTTTTGAATGAAGTGCAGGCCGCTGATGGCGGGATCATCCTGTTCATCGACGAAATGCATACGCTTGTTGGCGCTGGTAAAACAGATGGAGCGATGGACGCATCCAACCTGCTCAAGCCTGCGCTGGCTCGCGGTGAGTTGCACTGCGTTGGTGCGACCACGTTGGATGAATACCGCAAGCACGTTGAGAAAGACGCGGCGCTGGCCCGTCGTTTCCAGCCTGTGTTTGTGAGTGAGCCAACGGTTGAAGACACCATCTCCATTCTGCGCGGTATCAAGGAGAAGTATGAGCTTCACCATGGTGTGCGCATCTCCGATAGTGCGATTGTTTCCGCAGCAACGCTGTCGAACCGCTACATCACAGACCGCTTCTTGCCGGATAAGGCCATCGACCTTGTTGATGAGGCCGCCAGCCGCTTGCGCATGCAGGTGGATTCCAAGCCGGAAGAGCTGGATGAGCTGGACCGCCGGATTATTCAGCTGAAGATTGAGCGGGAAGCGCTGAAAAAAGAGGATGATGAAGCCACGAAGGATCGATTGCAGCGTCTTGAAAAAGAGCTGGTTGATCTGGAAGAGGAATCCAATGCCCTGACACAGCGCTGGCAAGCTGAAAAAGACAAGCTGAGCGGTGAGCAGAAGATCAAAGAGCAGTTGGATGAAGCCCGCACTGAACTGGAGCAGGCCCAACGTGTTGGCAATCTGGCTCGTGCAGGGGAGCTGAGTTACGGCGTTATTCCTGATCTGGAGAAGAAACTGGCGAACGCTCAGACTGCTGAGGACGTTGACAACACCATGCTCAACGAAACCGTCAGTAGTGAGAGCATTGCGCAGGTTGTTTCTCGCTGGACCGGCATTCCGATCGACAAGATGCTGGAAGGTGAGCGTGAAAAGCTGCTTCGTATGGAAGACGAACTTGCCAAGCGTGTTGTTGGCCAGCAGGAAGCTGTTCATGCGGTTTCCACTGCTGTCCGCCGGTCCCGTGCTGGTTTGCAGGATCCAAACAGACCCATTGGTTCGTTCATGTTCCTCGGCCCAACCGGTGTTGGTAAAACCGAGCTGACCAAGGCACTTGCGAGCTATCTGTTCGATGATGAGACGGCAATGGTGCGCGTGGACATGTCCGAGTTCATGGAAAAGCACAGCGTTGCGCGTCTGATTGGTGCACCTCCAGGCTATGTTGGCTATGAAGAAGGTGGTGTACTGACAGAAGCGGTTCGCCGCCGGCCATATCAGGTCGTGCTGTTTGATGAAGTTGAAAAAGCACATGGTGATGTGTTCAATGTTCTGCTTCAGGTACTGGATGATGGCCGTTTGACAGACGGGCAGGGCCGTACCGTGGACTTTCGCAATACGCTGATCATCATGACTTCCAACCTTGGTGCTGAGTTCCTCGCAGCTCAGGGCGAGGGTGAAGATGCTGAGGCTGTTCGCGGTCCGGTGATGGATGCTGTGAAAGCGCATTTCCGTCCTGAGTTCCTGAACCGTCTGGATGAAATCATCCTGTTCCACCGCTTGCAGCGTACTCAGATGTCCAAGATTGTCGAAATTCAGCTGAAGCGTCTGCAAAAGCTGTTGGATGACCGGAAGATGGTTCTGGATCTGGATGATGGTGCAATGGGCTGGCTTGCCGAGAAGGGCTATGACCCAACTTATGGTGCTCGTCCGCTCAAACGCGTTATCCAGAAGCAGGTACAGGATCCACTGGCAGAAATGCTGTTGGCTGGTTCCATTTCTGACGGGCAGACGATCAAAGTCTCTAACGGGTCTGATCGACTGGTGTTCGACAGGGCTTGATGAGCCTTTCTGTGAGTTGAAGACAAGGGCCGGATTTTCCGGCCCTTTTTGCTATCTACCTTGGCGGATGACATCCGTACCTTTTCGAATATCTGTTTTTAGTGTTTAGTTCTGCTGGATGAGGACGGGCAACTTGCGGGCGGCGGGTATGAGAAAAGCTGATATTGCACTCTTATTTGTGGCGATGAGCTATCTCTGGCTCGTGACTACGGTGGCGATTGGCGCCCAGTTCTATCCGGGGTACAGCCATATTTCTCATTTCATGAGTGTTCTTGGTGCAACGGGAGCTCCGCACGGACCAACCGTCAACTTCTGGGGCTTCCTGGCGGTTGAGCTTCTGCTGCTGCCGAGCTTCATCATCTGCTTTAGTGATCTGATGCGGAGCAGGGCAGAACGTGTCGCTCTGGTGGTTTTCGCAGGCTATCCGCTTTTCATTGGACTTGCCGCGTTCTTTCCCTGTGATTTTGAATGCAGGATGGCTGACCAGAGCCAAAGCCAGCTGATCCATTCCGCTGCTGGCCTATTTGCTTATTTTTGTGCTGTTGTCGGGCTCTGTTTGCTTGCCCGCGCACAAGAAGGGCGGTCTTACTGGTTTGTTCCAGGATTGGTTTTATTCGCATTGTTCCTGAGCCTGATGCTGGAAACTGCTTTGAGCGGTCTGCTGCAAAGGGTTTTGGAGACCGGTGCTTATCTTTGGTTTGTTTTGATTTTGCTGCAGAAGCGTCAGAAGGTTGGGAGTGTTTTAGCCTCTCGCTGATGTGTTTGTGCTTTTGAGCCTGAGGATTTGAATTTGGAAAATGTACTTATTTATCTGGTTGGCTTTGCCGGAACCGGAAAGCTAACAATTGCCCGGGCACTGGCTGAGGCCACGAGTGCCAAAGTCGTCGACAATCAATGGATCAACAATCCGATTTTTGGATTGCTCGACCATGATCGGCTGACACCTTACCCGGAAGGTGTTTGGAGGCAGATCGATAAAGTGCGAGAAGCTGTGCTGGAGACGGTGGCCACGCTTGGTGCTCCTCATGCAAGTTACATCTTTACGCATGAGGGTTTTGAGGATGATGCCAGTGATCGGCAGATTTATGAGGCCATTCGGGAAACAGCTCAGCGGAGAAAGGCCCGGTTTTTGCCGGTCAGACTGCTTTGTAATGAAGATGAGATTGCCAAACGCGTGGTTTCTCCGGAGCGGGCTCTGCGCTTGAAAAGCATGGATCCGGAACGGTCACGGAACGCGGTGCGGAACTCCACCGTGCTCAAACCCAATCATGAGAATGAGCTGACGCTCGACATCTCTGATAAGCAGCCAGCTGATGTGGTGGTGTTGATCCTAGAGCAGGTGGCTCACTGCAAAACCTAGTTTCGCAGTGAAGCAACGCGTTGGCTTGGACGGCCAGTTTCCATCAGAGCGTTGATGCGGTCCCGTTCGCGCTTGAAGTTTTCAAGCACTTGCGCTTCGAGAACACGGCCCTGTGGCACCTTAATCTTCAGTGAGTTCACAAAGCGGCCATTCACCTTCACCTCATAGTGGAGGTGGTTGCCGGTGGAGAGGCCGGTGGTGCCGACGTAACCGATAACCGTACCCTGTCTGATGCGCTGGCCTTTTTGAATGCCAGTGGCAAAGCGGGTCATGTGGTTATAGGTGGTGACGTAACCGTTGGCGTGTTTGATCTCCACGCGTTTGCCGTATCCGCCAGACCATGCGGCTTTCTGAATAACACCATCGCCTGCTGCAAAGATTGCGGTGCCGCGTGGAGCTGCCCAGTCCGTTCCAGTATGGAGACGGCGGGTTTTCAGAACCGGGTGACGACGCATACCGAAGCCAGATGTAAAGCGGCCAGCTGCAATTGGCTTGCGGAGCAGGAACTGCTTCGCGCTTTGACCGTTCTCGTCGTAGTAATCGACAACACCATCATCCGGTGTACGGAAGCGGTAGAAACGGTGGCTGCGGCCATTCACGGTGATAGAGGTATAGAGAATCTCTGAAGCGCCAGTGGTCTGGTCTGCATCCAGACCATAGAAGACGCTCATCTCGTCGCCGCTTTTCACAGAGGCATTGAAGTCCACACTATAAGAATAGATGCGGATCAGCTCTTTAATAAGAGAGGATGGAACTTCGTTATCAAGGCCGGTCTGGTAGATCGAGTCATAATAAGTGGCGCGTGGGCCAACTGAGTTCTGCTGCTGCGAGTTAAATGCATCTGCTGCCATCTGCGTGGTTGGCTCTGGTGCAACAACAAACTCGCCTTCATCGTTTCGTGCGATGGTGCCGACGTGGCGCTGGTCTTCATAGATGCTGACGCGCACGAGAATGCCATCGTCCTCTTCGATCTGATCAGTGTTCAGAGAGAGGCGGAAAATCTGGCCGGCTTTAATGGTGTCGATGCCGAAGTTATCTGTAAACGCCTTGATGTAGCCTTCCGCTTCAGTCTCGGAGGCTTCGCCATCCAGCAGAATGTCAATAAAGTCAGTCTGGGTCAGGATCGGAACAATGCGTTCTTCGATCTGATTGGCCTGAGTGGTTTTGCGGGATTTCGGCTGGAAGGAGACGTTTTCTTCGGTAATACGAACTTCGATGTTTTCAAATGACTGTTCTGAAAGAGGGGCAAAGCCGGCGTTGATGTCTTCCACGCTCGGGATAGCCGCAATGTCCGTGGAGTTATCCAGCATGAACATCGCTGCTTTTTTGACCTGTTGCTGAACAGCCTCTTCCTTATGATCTGGAAGAGCGACCATGCTCATGGCTTCCAGAGGGAAGTCGCGCTGGGAGATAGAGACCTCGCCTTCAATGTCCGCACCATAGATCGCGTCACTGGCAACCTGCAGCGGCGCCACCTGTTCGCCCTGATACATAGTGATCGGGTCAAATGGCGGAATGTCTGCGGCGGTTTCCTGTTTCTTGAAGCTCTCCAGGCTTGCGCTGACGAGCGCATACGGCTTGGCTTTCACATGATCGCGGCCTTCGCTGCGGGTCACGGTGTTCACTTCAATAATCTGGCGATTGGAGAAACCGTCGGTTGCGGAGGTCAGGCGGTCGCCTTTTCCGCTGGTATTACGCTGTGGTGTCAGGTCTGCCGCATTGCTGGCGGGGGCTTTGGCTGTCTTATAAGTATACTGGCCATCAAGAGCCGCCATCAGAGCGCCGCCCATTAACACCATAGATGTCATGCCGGTGAGGATCGTTCCAATCAACCAGCGACCGTTCAGGCGCGCAGGCTGGTCAGACGAACTTGCAAGGCTATCCACCATCAAGGCTGGTTCATTGCCAAGATTGACGGAAGGCCTTCCATTAGTATGGAACCTACCAGAATTCATCGAGCTACTTATCTTTCCCCAAATCGGCAGAGAGGCCATCTGCAGCAGATGTCCGCATCACATAGTTACGATTGATAGACAATGCTGAAGACGGGAACAACTGATGAAAGAAAAATACGGCTGGATTTTGTCGCTGATACTCTGAAAAATTATAGAAAAAATCGAATTGGCGAGAAAATAATGATTTTGCCGTTCAAAATGCGATTTTACGCACCATATAAATACAGGACTTGCGATTATTGAAAAAGTTTCCCCAGTCCTGTGAAAATTTTGAAGTTTTGTCTTCAGCCTCGTTGACAGCACCAGCTCATATGCCTATAACCCGCTTC